>JAMPDC010000004.1 GCA_023665865.1 Staphylococcus sp. | reverse complement strand
ACTTTCAATGTCTATTGTAATTCTTTCAATGTACTCTTGCTTTCTCTTTCGAAGCACCTCTCGCGGCGCTCAGCGGAAAACTTTGCAAAGTTACAACCTTTTGTCGAATCTTGCAAATCTTTTCAGGATTTTAACATTTCGTTAACATTTAACCGGCGAACCGATGTTGTTTCAGACTTGTTATTCTCCTTAGCCCCTCACCGCTGTGAGGTTTGCTTCTCAAAAGCGAGTGCAAAGGTAGTGACTTTCCACATTCCCTCCAAATTTTTCACGGTAATTTAACGTAAATTTAACACTTTCACCCCGTTTTTGCCCGAAAACCGCCATTTAAGGCAGTTTTCGGCTCTCTCCGGGCGCTAATGAGACAGGGATGCGTCTACCGTCTGGCAACACAACATCTGTCGTCCCTCCCCTCTCGGATGAAATGTTAACAGATGAAACTTTTCCATCTTTCCAATCAACATCTACCTCAAAACCGCCACGAGCTCTAAGTCCCTTGACACTTCCATCGGCCCACTCGGCAGGGAGGGAAGGGAGAATCATTATAGTTTCTGGTGTAGACTGCATCAACATCTCGGCGACTCCGGCAGTACCGCCGAAATTTCCGTCGATCTGGAAAGGTGCATGCGCATCCAGGAGATTAGGATACGTTCCGCCACCGGTCCGTTTGTCCGGGCCCTTATAATTATCGGGGCTTACATATTTCAACAAACGGCGATACATATTATATGCCCCTTCATTGTCACGAAGGCGGGCAAGCAGATTGACACGCCAACCGGTACTCCAGCCCGTAGTGTTATCCCCTTTTATATCTAAGGTACGCGCAGCCGCACGCGCGAGGTCGGGAGTTGAATCAACCGAAAGATGACGTCCGGGGAACAGCCCATAGAGATGCGACTGGTGACGATGTTGCGGATCCCTGTCTTCCCAATCATAATACCACTCCATCAACTGCCCTTTGCTTCCGACTTCATACGGATGCAGTCGCGGAAGCACTGAATCGATCTCTGCCTGAAGCGCAGGATCAACACCAAGCTCACGCGCGGCATCGCGGGTATCCATCAGACACTGACGTATCATGGCAAGATCAGCAGAGCCGCCGTAGAACGTAGCGCCAACATATCCATCGGGAGTGACATAATTGTTCTCAGGGGAGGTCGAAGGCGAAGTGATGAGCTTTCCATCTTTCTCGACGAGCCATCCGAGGCAAAACTCAGCCGCACCCTTCAGAGCCGGATAATATTCTGCAAGCAATTCCTTGTCCCGGCCAAACAGGTAGTGCTCCCATATATGACTTGCAAGCCATGCACCACCCATATTCCAGTTGGCCCATGTCGGATCACCGCCGGTGAGCCCTACCGGATTGGTCATCGCCCAGATATCGGAATTGTGGCCGAGACACCATCCGCGATCCACTCCATAATACTCGCGGGCAGTCACCTCTCCACCTTTGGACAGATTCTTGATCCAAGGCAGGAGCGCAGTCGAGTGCAGTTCGCCAAGACCTGTCACCTCTGCCGGCCAATAATTCTCCTCGACATTGATATTGGTAGTGTAGTTGCTGCTCCACGGCGGGAGGATATATTCATTCCACAATCCCTGAAGATTGGCCGGCACACCTTCGGTGCGCGAACAAGATATCAGCAGATAGCGGCCATACTGGAAATACAATTCCTCAAGGTCAGGATTGACCTCTTTAAGATCCGTGTAGCGCTTCAGCTGCACGTCTGTCGGAAGTTGAGCGATAGAATCCGGCGTAACACCTAAGTCGAGTTCCACGCGGTTGAACAGATTGCGGTAGTCTGCGAGATGATCGGTAAGTAGATTGCGGAACCCTTTTGCGCTCGCATTGGCAATCCGTTTTTCTGCAAGTCCGACATAGTCGCGGCCTTCCTTCACAGGATCCCGGTCAAAACCGTTGAAACTTGTCACATTTGTGATGTAGAGCGTCGCCTCCGTCACATCTTTCAGCGTCAGCGTGCCGTCTGGATTGGCAATCACACTTCCGCTCTCCGGGACAGCCTTCAGCATCGTACAGAATCTCGTGCCGCGCCCGTCGTCATATTTCAATTTCTCATCAAACGAAGTATAGCCCGGGAGCGAGAGATAAGCAGCATGTCCGAGCGAACGCATCGTGCCGTCGGGCGCCGACGTCAACTTGTGCGGGAGCTGAGAGTCCAGGGTAAGTGTGGCATTGAGCGGAGTCTCGCTCTTGATACCGACCACAATCACCGAATCGGGAGCCGAAGCGAAATAGACCGAGCCTTGCGCCGCACCATCATGTCTGAATCCGCGGAAAGCAATCGCATCAGCCACATCGAGACCACGTCTATAGTGCTCCACACTGTCAGGATTACCCTCATAGCGGATCGACAGCCAACCGAGCGGCTGATAGTTCTCGCTATAATGCCCCTGTACTTTCTTCTGCAACGAATCCGCCGCATGATAATCGCCGCGTTCGAGCGCCGTTCTGATTTCCGGGATAGCCTTATATGCGTCCGGCGTAGTCACACCACGCTCCGGCTCACCGGTCCAAAGCGTGATATCATTGAGCGACAAGCGGTCTTCAGCTACACCGCCATAGATAATAGCGCCGAGATTACCGTTGCCGATCACTATAGCTTCTTCAAAAAAGCCGGCAGGCCTGTCATAATGAAGCTTCAGCCGGTTGCGTTCCGTTGCGTTTGCGCCCAATGCGATCACGAGGGCACCTGCGAGGAGAATATTTTTCATGATATGATTAGGTTTGTTATTTTTTTAAAGGCTTCCGTCGGCACTCTCACCGGCGGAAGCCCGCATGTTTTTTTATCAGACATTAAACAGGAAGTGCATGATGTCGCCATCCTGGGCCACATAGTTTTTGCCCTCGATAGCCATCTTGCCAGCCTCGCGGACTGCACTCTCACTGCCATAATTGACATAATCGTCATACTTGATGACCTCGGCACGGATAAATCCTTTCTCAAAATCAGTATGGATCACACCCGCACACTGCGGAGCCTTGCTGCCACGCAGGAAAGTCCATGCACGCACCTCATCAGCACCGGCCGTAAAGAATGTCTGGAGATTGAGCAGTGCGTAAGCCGCACGGATCAGACGTGCTACGCCCGACTCCTCGAGACCGATCTCAGCGAGAAACTCCTGACGCTCCTCAAAGGTATCGAGCTCAGCGATCTCGCTCTCGGTCTGCGCGGCCACGATCAGCAACTGCGCGTTCTCATCCTTGATAGCCTCACGGACAGCCTCGACATACTTGTTGCCATCGACAGCCGAAGAGTCGTCGACATTGCAGACATACATCACAGGCTTGTTGGTCAGAAGAAACAGATCGCGTGCAAATTTCTGCTCGTCGACAGTCTCAAACTCCACCGTGCGCGCCGGTTTGCCCTGCTGAAGAGCCTCCTGATACTTCTTGAGCACCTCATACTGCATCTTGGCCACCTTGTCGCCGCCTGTCTGCGCCTGCTTCTGAGTCTTGGCTATGCGGCTCTCCACAGTCTCCAGGTCCTTTATCTGCAATTCATAGTCGATGATCTCCTTGTCACGGACAGGATCGACAGTATTGTGGACATGAGTGACATTGTCATCATCAAAACAGCGGAGCACATGGAGGATGGCATCAGTCTCACGGATGTTTGCGAGAAACTTGTTGCCTAGACCCTCGCCCTTGCTCGCACCCTGCACGAGACCTGCGATATCGACAATCTCCACCGTTGCCGGGACGACACTCTTCGGCTGACACATCTCGACAAGCTTGTTGAGACGGGCATCAGGGACGGTGATAACACCGACATTGGGTTCGATTGTACAGAAAGGGAAATTGGCCGACTGGGCCTTGGCGTTGGAAAGACAGTTGAACAGAGTCGACTTGCCGACGTTCGGAAGTCCGACGATACCACATTGAAGTGCCATGATATATCGTGTTGCTTATATGAGTTGTTTAATTTCTTCTATTGATTGGCTTATGTAAATACTTACAGGATTGCAAAGGTAGCGAAAATTTTTCACTCCTCAAACCCTCCTGCCACCGTCGTCTCTATGAATCCGAATCCGGGATGCGAATGGATGACCAACAGCTCTGCCAGACGCCCGGCATCCACACTGCCGCTTCCACTGCCGGCATCCACCAGATCAACCACGGCATCGACGCTACCCCAGCGTCCGGCTATATCGTCGACCACCCACTCGCGGCGCCCGCCGTCTGCGGCATCAAAAGGATAATAGCGGCACCCCGTGGCCTGGGCAAAAGGAGTGAAGCGGCGCGAATCGCCGTGACAAAGGGCAACTCTGCCGTCAACACTTCTGAACGCTCTCGCCACCGCCTCGGTCAGCTCCGTGTCAGCTCCTCCAAACACCACAACATTAAGCTGCGGGAAGTGAAGTGTCAGATCGCCCGGACGCCGCGCCGACGTGCCACTCCGTATCACAGTGGTCTTGGGGGCAAGCTTTCCGGCACGGTATTCCTCCATCCGCTTCTCCAGATAATTGTCTGCCATAACTTTTCTCTTTGAGGTTTGTTACTTGAAATATAATGCAAATTTACAGTTTTTATCACAAAACCGACACACAGAAAGTCTATCCTACAGATGAATTTTGTAATTTTGCGCCTCAGAAAAAAATCATCAACCACAACCATCATGAAAATGTCACTTCTGCGTCAGCGCCTCAAGCCATGGATGTTACCGATAGCCATGGTCGCCGGCATGATCTTCCACGATTTCATGGGACGCATCGAATTCCTCGCCCCCTACCTCATCTTCGTCATGCTCTTCATCACCTTTTGTCGTGTGAGCCCGAAGGAATTTCGTGTGACAAACCTCTCATGGGGCCTTCTTTCGGTCCAGATCATCGGCGCAGTCATCGTCTACCTCTGCCTCCTTCCCCTTAGCCCCGACATCGCACAAGGGACCTTCATCTGCATCTTCTGCCCGACAGCGACCGCAGCTCCGGTCATCACCGGAATGCTTGGCGGCAGTGTCCCGCGCCTCGCCACATTCTCCATCATATCCAACATTACCGTCGCCATCCTCGCGCCGGTATTCTTCACTCTTATGGGCTCCGAAGCTCAGATCTCATTCCTTCAATCGCTGACCACTATCTCGATTAAAGTGATTCCTCTCATCATCCTCCCCCTTATCCTCGCCCTCGTCCTGCTGAAAGTCGCCCCTAAAGTCCACCACGCCGTTGCTGACAAGCAGTCGATCTCTTTCTACATCTGGGCAGTCTCGCTCTTCATCGTGGTCGGCCGCGCCGTCAGCTTCATAATGGACGAACCATCCGAAGCTGTACCCGAGATGATACTGCTCGCCATCTTCTCCGGCATCGCATGTTGCGCACAGTTCTGGATCGGGCGCAAGATCGGACGTCGTTGCGGCGACAAAATCGCCGGCGCACAGGGACTCGGACAGAAAAACACTGTCCTTGCGATATGGATGGCCCTGACATATCTGAACCCGGTATCATCAGTAGCTCCGGCAGCCTATGTAGCCTGGCAAAACACCATCAACTCCGCACAGCTCTATTTCAAAACCAGGAAGGATACCCGGAATTGACACTTATTGGTTTAACAAAAAAACTAAAATCTCTCAATATGTGTTAATATTAGACATATTAGAGGTTATCGGACCACAACCTCATTGATTCCTCCTTTAAAGCGTTCTTTAATTATGGCACTTAACAGTATGTATGAGAACCTCATGGGGCTCCCTCTTTTCAATGGCGTGAGCTACAACCGCATCTCGGAAATCGTAGGCAACACCCGTCTCGCTTTCTCCAAATATCTCCCCGGCGAGAAAATCGTCGACGCAGGCTCACCATGCACCCGCATGATGTTTGTCATCAGTGGCAATGTCAGGCTATCGCTGCGCAACTCTACTGACAAATTCATCGTTTGCCAGACACTTGAGGCTCCGACTGTCGTGTCGCCCGACTTTCTTTTCGGACGCAATACGCTCTATCCCGCTACAGTGACAGCCATCGACACGGTTTCAATAATGCAGATTGAGAAAAATGATTTCATCAACATCATCCGTGCCGACGAAGTCTGCCTTTTCAACTATCTCAACTACATCTCAACCAATGCTCAGAAGGCCATCGACGGTGTCCTCGCCCTCACCTCAGGATCGCTCGAGGAACGCATTGCTTTCTGGATCATCGCCCTGACCCAACGCGATGCCAAAGACATCACTCTCGCCTGCCGTCAGCGCGATCTCTATGCTCTCTTCGGCGTGCAGCGCTCTTCGTTCATCAGCACACTCGACGGCATGAAAGCCAACGGCATCATCGACTATACTCCGACCGAAATCCGCGTAATCTCGCGCAACGCCCTCCGTTCTCTCCTGTTGAAAACACCTGACTGAGAAGGCACCGCAGTGACAGCGTCACGATTCAGCCATCACACACAAGAATAAAATATCATTTAAATATTCGTTCCGGTCTGACAATTCGGCCAAACGATATTTTTTCTGCCGATCCAACACAATGGAATCGGTTTTTTGTGTATTTTTGCATCGCACGACGTTTTGGCCATCGACCATTGACGCTTACCATGAAAAAACTTCTTATTTTCGCATTTTTCGTAGCCATTATCCCCCTGCTTTTTTTCGAAGCCGGCGCCCAGGACGCAGGCTCCGCCCCCACTCTGCCCTATACCGCCATCACTATCACCGGTTCAGCCACTGAAAACCACCGTGACGTCCCGATGACACCCGTCTGTCCGACCGGCACCAGCACAGGCACTTTCGTTGCATACCTTAGGCTGATCCCGGGCACCTTCACTCTCCTTGCCGATGCTCCCGGCCACACTCCGGTCAAACTTGGCCTGCGTGACAACACCCTTACCCCTGAAGGCTCACCATGCACGATAACTGACTCCTGTATCGTTCAGATAACTGCCGACACCCGCAACTCCCGTCTGACCATAATGCCTGTCAGCTCCATCGAAGTCAACGGATCCATCGTCCCGCCCGGCACCACACTCGACTACATCGGCGACGGATGCTGGCAGAAGGAGGTGGCGCTCGACCGTCAGACAGAATCTGTATTCCTCAACCGTACCATCTGGTTCACCATCAACGGTAATTCCGACCTCGCCATCCGCCGCATCCCATCGACCGATACCGTTGCCCTCTCAACCCACGGCTACAAGCTTGAAAACATCCGCCTCAACCACGGGACATACCGTATCACTCTCGACCTGCGCCGCCACACCTTCGGGATCGATGCCGAAGTCGACCCCTGCAGGATTTCAGTCTTCGGCTCGTCAGTCGCCAACGGCCAGGGAGCCACCGGCCTCCACGGCTATGCCGCCACTCTCGACTCCATTCTCGCTGACCGCTATGGCTCAGCCTGTTCCCCCTACCCTTTCCATACCTCTGTCATTTCCATCAACGGCAACAACTCTACCGACCTCATCGGACGCTATGAGGATGTCGGCCGTAATTTCGGCAAATTCGTACTCTTAGGCATATCTCTCGGCAACGAGGGCCTACATGATACCGACGACAAGGAAACTGTCTTCAACCGTTTCCGCGACAACATGCTCAGCCTCATCGCCCGACTACGGGCTGATGGAAAATACCCCGTTGTGGTCAACAACTACCCCCGGGGCGACTACAATTCAGCCGACCACACCATGATCCGGCGCATGAACCGCCTCATCCATTCATGGGATCTCCCCTCAGTCAACGCCCTCGGAGCAATCGACGACGGAGCAGGTCGCTGGCCGGCGGACTACCGCGACGACTCAGCACATCCAAACGATGCCGGCCACCGCGAATTTGCCTACGCCTTCGTACCCTCGCTTTTCGATGCCATCACCAACGGGAAGGAACTTCCGAAGCGCGACCTTTCCCACGATTTCATCCTTGCCAACGGCCAGACCATCACCTTCACTCCCGAGGGCACCATGCACCCGTTCACAGTCTCATTGCGCGTCAAGGGGACAGCCGCCGGAAAGATCATATCCTTTGTCAATGCCGGCAATCCCCGCTCCACAGGTACCATACGCATCCACTCTGACGGAAAAATATCCTATTCCTCCCCCTCAAAAGCCCCCATAGGCACAGCCCGTCCCATCCTGAACGATGGCAAATGGCACCACGTCACCCTCAGTCACTACCATGCCCAAGGCGCAAGCTATCTCTATGTCGACGACAAGTTAATCGGCAAAATAACCGAACGCCTCGTCCCGACCGAATTCTCCTTCGGCGACTGCGATAATCTCTCCACTGTCCGCCACCTTTCCGAAATATCCATCTGGCGCTCCGCTCTCAACGACGAAGAGGTAGCCGACCATACCCGTGGGGCCATCATGAAGTCAAGTCTCGAACTCTACTCTCCCCTGGATGTCTCCGATGACGGTTCTATAGCCAACCGCGCGCAAAGTCTCAGCTCGCTCTGCCTCCACAACCGCATCACATACGCCGTCTACTATACCGACGGCAATCTCAACAGCAACTACCGTCTCGAGTGCGGCAAAGGTCTCGTCCGCATCATCGGCCGTATTCCCGTCAAAGTGACAGTCACCACTCTCGATGGCCGCCATGTCAGGACTGCCTCCCATCTGCCACCATCCACCGAGATTCCACTCTCCCCCGGCCTCTATATCGTCAACGGCCGTAAGGTGGCAATCCTTTGACTCCACACCTGCCACGCCATCAACTGCAATGTCAGGGAAAATCCCTATCTTTGCACTCCCGAAAAGACATTGCAGATTACAGATATGATTAAAGCTATATTTTTCGACATTGACGGCACCCTCGTGCCCTTTGGCTCCCCTGGCATACCGGCCGAAGTCAGCGACGCCATAGCCACCGTCCGCGCCGCGGGAGTAAAAGTATTCATCGCTACCGGACGCCACCTGTCGTGGATCGACAACCTCGGATCGACAGAATTCGACGGCTACGTCACCGTCAACGGCTCGATGTGTCTACTCTCCGACAAGAAGACCTGCATACACTGCCAATGCGTCACGCCATCCGACATGGAAGCCATCATCTCCTACTCCCACACCTCTGAAATACCAATCGTGGTGGTCCCCGCTGACGGCGACATCTTCATCAACCGCATCGATGAGAGTGTCAACTATGTCGCCTCTCTCCTCCGCGTCTCTAATATCCCCGTACGGCCGCTCGACACCGCCGCGGGCAAGGACGTGGTCCAGCTCATGGCTTTCGGCACCGAGAAGCAGCGCACCGAAAGCGGCATCTTCGGCAGAATCCTCAAGGACTGCGATCCAACAAGCTGGAATCCATATTTCTGCGACATCATCCCCAGGGGTAGCGACAAAAGCGTAGGCATCGACCGCATGCTCTCCCACTTCGGCATCGACCTCTCGGAGACAATAGCCTTTGGCGACGGAAACAACGACATCGGCATGCTCCGCCACGTAGCCACAGGCATCGCCATGGGCAACGCTAACCCGGAGGTAAAGGAAGTGGCCGACTACATCACCTCCGACGTCGACCGCGGCGGAGTCATCGACGCCTTCCGCCACTTCAACCTCCTCCCCTGACCCACCAACGACTCTTAACATTTATTATTAGTAACCTCTGAAGAATATTGTTAACTTTGCACTGAGGACAACACGTAATAGCCGTCTCGGATATGATCATCAGAAGTAAGCATAAAGTCAATGAAATTAAAAGCCACCTCCTTCAACAACTTAAGGAGGAGCATGCTTTTTGGTCCTATACTCCTGACTCCGTGACTATTGAAACAATCGATGATGACCAGCTCATTGCGTTGACCATGCGATACCTTGACCTACCTGAAATCAAAGAATTATTTCAGATTTTTTCATTACAAAAAGTCAAGGGCGCTTGGAAAAAGCTACTGGTGCCTGAAGGTGAATACCTATATACCCTCAACCGGTTTTTTGCTTGGTACTATTTTAAAGCAAAAAAACCGGACTCATATCTGAAATCAATTCAGACACGCCGGTTAAACGCAATGTTTAGTTAATATGATAGGTTTATCTAAGCACACAGCTCTAATTTTTGAAGCAATCTCTCGTTTGGACTGCATTAAACCCTACGTGTTAGTCGGTGGGACAGCCCTTTCTCTCCAGTTAGGCACACGTGAAAGTGAAGACCTTGATTT
Organism: Staphylococcus sp.; assembly: GCA_023665865.1. GTDB lineage: Bacteria > Bacteroidota > Bacteroidia > Bacteroidales > Muribaculaceae > Duncaniella. The sequence continues at coordinate 7,009 of JAMPDC010000004.1, read as the reverse complement.
CATGTCATGGAGAAAAAGCAGAAATGAAAAACGTGAAGTTGATTGGCCACAGATCAAACGCGAATTAGAGACAGTAGGAATCGTTGAAAAATGTGACATACTTGATATTAACCATGTAGAATATGTAGTCAATGGTGTAAAAATCTCATTTTATGCCAATCCCAATTTTTCGCCATTAAAATACAAAATACCCTTCCTCAACAACATCATGCTTGCCGACAAAACATCTATCGGCGCGATGAAAATGGAAGTCATGCTGCGCCGCAGTAAGTTTAGAGATTACTATGACATCTATTCTTTACTCGAATCCGGTGAGGATTTAAACGAGATGATGGACATCGCTTTAAAATACTCCGGCCACCGTCTAAAGACCAAAAACCTTATCGCTATGCTCACACGCTCCGAAAGATTTCTGGCTGATTCAAGCTTCGTGGCATTAAATCCTGTCTATGACATTTCCCCTATGCAAATCGAAAATAAGATTATACAGGCTTTAAACCACTGAGACTGCATTTGGAAATCGAACTCTGTTTTTTCTACATCAACATTCTTCCAAACAGATATACAAAAAATCATGTCAACCCGTCCGGATATATTCACCGGAGGATTGACATGATTTTTTTATCACTATCGGAGCTGAGAATCACACGAGATGACCGATGAGATCCTCACGTTCGCCCGGCAGGAGATCAATGACTGGGATCTCGACCATTGTATAGGCTCCGGGGGCGAGGCGCATCGCTGCGCGTGCAACACCTACGAGCAACTGGGCGGTCAGCGCGGGATTGTTGATCGACATGTTGAACTCAAAACGCTGGTTCTGGGTCTTGCCGGAGACTCCTTTACGTACCATGTGGACTCCGTGGCCCATATCCTTTACGGCATCGACGCTCTCGACAGCCATCACGTGGGTCTCGTCGGAAGCGAAGTAAGGGTCTTCCTTGACAGCCTTGGCCACATCTTCGAGGCGTGCGCCGGGCTCAAGCTCCACATACACCATGCGGCGGTGCATGCCGTCGCCCTTAGGCATAGTCATCGAAAGTGCGTTTTTCACGCCAGCTTTCGATTTCACGCAGACGGTGTGGCCCATGCTCATGCCGGGACCGAAGTTTGTATAGGTAAGTCCCTTGGGAGCCGCTGCCTCCATGAGAGTGCGGACGATTGAGTCGCTTCCCGGATCCCAACCGGCAGAGATGACGGCCACGCGGCCGGCCTTACGGGCTGCCTCGCCCAATGTGCGGCGGAGATCAAGGATCGAAGTGTGGATGTCAAAGCTGTCGACAGTGTTGATGCCCATAGCGAGATATTCGAGAGCATACTTCTCGACTTCGCGTGTCGGAGTGGCGAGAATGGCCACATCGACATCACCAAGTTCACGGATATCGGTCACGACCTTGTAGGGCGCGAGTTCTGCGGGTTTATCACTGACATTGCGACGCACGACACCTGCGATCTCAAAATCGGGTGCCACCTGAAGGGCTTCGATGGTAAAACGGCCGATGTTTCCATAGCCGACTACCGCTGCTCTGATTTTCTTCATATTTGCATTATTAATTAAATAAAGTATCTAAAAAAGATGCCGGAGCGTGATCGTTTTCCCCGACGGCTCCGGCATCTGAATGTTGTATCCGTTATTTATTTTTCGACACGATTGCCTCGGTATCGCGGGCAATCATGAGCTCTTCGTCGGTGGGGATGACCACGACCTTCACTTTTGATGCAGGAGTTGAGATCACTGCCTCCTTGCCACGGAGCGAAGCGTTGAAATCCTTGTCGATCTCCACGCCCATGAAGGCAAGCGGAGCGCAGACTGTCTCGCGGAGCGAAGTCTGGTTTTCACCGACACCGCCTGTGAAGACGATGATATCGACGCCGCCCATCTCGGCTGCGTATGCACCGATATATTTGATGATGCGCTGCTCATACATATCGAGACCGAGTTTCGCACGCTCGTCGCCGGCATTGACAGCCGCCTCGATCTCGCGCATGTCGCTTGAGATACCGGTTGTGCCGAGCATACCGCTCTCCTTGTTGATTATCTTCTGGAGATCGGTGGCCGAGAGGTTGTGCTTGAGCATGATGTAGACAAGCGCACCGGGATCCACGTCGCCGACACGGGTACCCATCATGAGACCCTCGGTCGGGGTAAGACCCATGGAGGTGTCAACGCTCTTGCCGCCGTCGACTGCTGTGATCGAACCGCCGTTGCCGATATGGCAGGTGATGATCTTCTGGTCCTTGATATCGACGCCGAGGAACTCACACACGCGCTGCGACACGTAGCGGTGGCTGGTGCCGTGGAAACCGTAGCGGCGCACTCCGTCCTCCTCATAATACTTGTAGGGAAGAGCATAGAGATATGATTTGGCCGGCATGGTCTGATGGAAAGCGGTGTCAAACACACCTACCTGCGGAGTGTTGGGCATGAGGGTGGTGATGGCATCGATACCGGTCATGTTGGCGGGATTGTGGAGGGGAGCGATGTCGTAACACTGCTTGATCATGTCCTTCACCTCGTCGGTGATCAGAACGCTCTCGCTGAACTTCTCTGCGCCATGGACCACGCGGTGACCCACTGCGTCGATCTCGTCATAGCTCTTGATGCAGCCTTCGACGGCATCGGTGAGGATATTGAGGATAGCCTGCACAGCTCCGTTGTGGTCCACGAGACCGAGCTCGAGGATAGCTTTAGAGCCATCGTTTCTCTTATATTTGAGGAAACCGTCGGGAAGACCGATTTTCTCAACGCCGCCTTCGGCGAGCACTGCATCGTTTGAAGTGTCGATGAGTTTATATTTCACAGAGCTGCTGCCGCAGTTCAATACTAATATTTTCATTGTTTCCTGAATGTTTTTCTTTTGGAATGATTTGTTGGTTTAGTTTTCCTTGAGACCGATGGCCTGGTTGCAGGTGATGATGATAGTCTTGTAGATATCCTCGGGGAAGCAGCCGCGCGAAAGGTCATTGACAGGAGCTGCGAGGCCCTGAAGCACAGGACCGACTGCCTCTACACCGCCGAGACGCTGCACGAGCTTGTAGGCGATATTGCCGACTTCGAGCGAGGGGAACACGAGGACATTTGCGCGGCCTGAGAGCGGGCTGTTGGGGGCCTTCTGGTTGGCAACGCTGGGAACGAGGGCTGCATCGGCCTGGAGCTCTCCGTCGAGCACGAGGTTGGGATCGAGTTCGTGGGCGAGACGGGTGGCCTCGATGACCTTGTCGACACGCTCGCTCTTGGCGCTACCCTTGGTCGAGAAGCTGAGGATGGCGACGCGGGGCTCGATGCCTGCGATGTCGCGTGCGGTCTTGCCGGCCGACACTGCGATCTGGGCGAGCTGGGCTGCATCGGGCTCGGGGATAACGGCGCAGTCTGCAAAGATGAGCAGGCCGTTGGTGCCGAAGTTGAGACCCTCGGGTAGAACCATCACGAAAGCGCCCGAAACGACGTCGATACCGGGCATGGTCTTGATGATCTGGAAAGCGGCGCGGAGGACATTGCCGGTGGTGTTGAGCGCACCTGCGACCTGACCGTCTGCATCACCGGCCTTCACCATGAGGCAGCCGAGATAGAGGGGATTGGCGGAAGTCATGCGGGCTTCTTCCATTGAGATGCCTTTCTTCTTGCGGAGCTCGAAGTAGAGAGGCGCATATTTGTCGATGACTTTCTCATCTGCGGGATTGACGATAGTGGCCTTGCCGATGTTCTCAAGCTTGAGATCCTTGGCCATCGCTGTGATTTCATTCGGGTCACCGATCAGGATGATATCGGCGATGCCATCCTTGATGATACGGTCGGCGGCTGTGAGTGTGCGGGATTCGTTGCCTTCGGGGAGGACGATACGCTGGCGGTTTGACTTTGCCTTTGCGGTAAGTTTTTCAAAAAGACCCATAACGGTATATGATTTAAATTAAAGAGTTGACAATTATATTGCGATTATATTCAGCAGTTATAAATCTATCCGCAAAGTTACAATCATTTCCCCGCTTTTCCAAAATAAAATATTCTCAACTTTTTATCGTTTACATTATATTAATACATCATTCTGTCATGACTACACGCTCATATCACCGCCATATTTACCTCCTCATTCTCACCCTCGCAACCCTCCTTGCCTCCTGTTCGGGAGCGAAGATGAGTGTCGCCGACGAGCAGCTTGAGAGAGGCGAATATTTCGACGCACAGAAGACATACCGCAAGATCTACAACAAGCTCAACCCCCGCGACCAACGCAAGCAGCGAGGCGAAGTGGCGGCGAAGATGGCCGAGTGCTACACCCGGCTCGGACAAGATGCGCGCGCCGCGGCGGCCTATCAGAACGCTCTCCGCTACGGCTTCCCTGACTCAACACTGCTTCTCAATCTTGCCCAAGCTCAGCACGGACAGGGCAACTACACGCAGGCCATTGCCTCCTATGAGGAGTATCTCGCCCTCTTCCCGAACGACCAACGCGCCCTCCAGGGCCTCTCGGGTGCGCGGAAAAGCGCGGAGCTGAAGCGCAACAAGACGCGCCATGTCGTGAAAAACGCCAAACTCTTCAACTCGCGCCGCTCCGACTTCGCCCCGATGTTTAACGGCGACATTCTCTACTTCACCACTACTAACGAAAAGGTCAACGGCACCAAGCGCAGCGAGATCACCGGCATGAAGCGCAGCGACATCTGGATGGTCCGCAAGAACGAGCGCGGCGAGTGGCAGCGTCCGGAGGCTGTCGAGGGTGAGCTGAACACTGAGTGGGACGAGGGCATAATGTCGTTCTCGCCCGACGGCTCGACAATGTATCTCACCCGCTCCATCCGCACTCCCGACCGCAATACCGGCGTCGACATCTACACCTCCTCGCGTTCCGACGCCAAATGGAGCGCGCCGGTCAAATTCGATATCACCAACGACACCATATCGAGCTACGGTCACCCGGCCGTAAGCCCCTCGGGTCAATATCTGTATTTCACCTCCGATATGCCCGGCAACGGAGGCAAAGACATATGGCGCATCAATCTCCGTGAGCGCGCAGGCAGTCTGGAGAATCTTGGCGACGCAATCAACACTCCCGGCGACGAGATGTTTCCCTACATGCTGACAGATTCCATCATGTATTTCTCCTCCGACGGCCATCCCGGACTCGGCGGTCTCGACATCTTCAAAGCCACCCTCACACCCTCGGGAGGATGGCTCGTGGAAAACATGGGAAGCCCCATCAACTCGGAGGGCGATGACTTCGGCATCACTTTCGCCACACCCGCCCGTGAAGCCGGCTATTTCAGTTCAAACCGTGGCGATGGCCGCGGCTATGACCACCTCTACTCCTTCGAACTCCCCGACCTGAAGATCCTCATCTCCGGCTGGGTACTCGACAAGGACGAGGAGCCTGTCCCCAACGCCATCATCCGTATCGTCGGCGACGACGGCTCAAACCAGAAAGCCATCGCACGCAATGACGGCTCCTTCTCCTTCCCCCTACAGCGCGGAGTGAGCTACGTGATGCTCGCCGGAGCCAAGGGATATCTCAACGCCAAGCAGGAGTTCACCTCCGATACTGCCGAGGAGGATGCCGAATATGGTATCGACTTTATACTCGCATCAATCAACAAGCCAAACATCGTCGAGAACATCTTCTATGACTTCGACAGATCAGACCTGCGTCCCGAAGCCAAGGAAGCGCTCAACGAGGTTGTCCAAATGCTCCGCGACAACCCCAACATCACCATCGAGATGGCTTCCCACACCGACCGCAAGGGTTCCGACGAATACAACATCCGTCTCTCCGAGCGCCGGGCCAAGAGTGTGGTCGACTATCTCATCGAGTGTGGCATCCCAGCCGACCGCCTCCAGTATCAGGGCTACGGAGAGTCGCGTCCCAAGACAGTCACCAAGCGCATAGCCCGCGAGTTTCCCCAGTTTCAGGAAGGCCAGGTGCTCGACGAGGAGTTTATCCTCACCCTCCCCGAAGAAGAGCAGGAAATAGCCGACCAGATTAACCGCCGCACCGAATTCCAAGTGCTCTCAGTAGACTACCGGATGTATTGACACTAATTTTATTATTCAATGTACCATTGTGCATGTCAGCATTTTGGAGTAACTTTGCAATATGGCTGACAAAATTCTAAAAAATACTGAGATGCCGCCTGACGAGGTGGAGTTTGTATCTGACCTCAAGGCGATCGTATATACGGCTAAGGCTAAAGCCTATCACGCGGCTGACCTCTACAACGTGGCCAGTAATTGGCTTGTAGGCAGACGCATCGTTGAGCAAGAGCAGCATGGAGAGGCTCGTGCCCAATACGGGAAACACGTGGTTGAGATAGCATCACTTGCTCTTACCGAGGAGTTCGGTAAAGGTTATAGCAAGACACAGATAATCAATTTTCGCAAATTTTATCTGTCATTCAAATATTTACCAATTCATCAGACACTGTCTGACAAATTGTGGTCAAAGCATCAGACACTGTCTGATTTATTGCTGACAAAAGGGCAGACACCGTCTGTCCTTTCTGAGTCTGACATTCAGCGGCCATCGTCCGCTGAATTGGAATTGGCACAGATTCTTCCAGCTAATTTGTCTTGGTCGCATTATGAACGTCTGATGCGTATCGCAGATGAAGATGAACGGGATTGGTATATGCGCGAAGCAGCTTTGGAGGGTTGGAGCGTCCGCACATTAGACCGGAATATCGGTTCTCAATATTACTATCGCTTGCTTCAGACTCCGGAATCGAAGAAGGGAGCGGTCATTGATGAGATGAAGAAACTGACAGCCGATTATCAGAAAGACCGTCATAAGTTCATGCGAAATCCTGTTGTCGCGGAGTTTTTGGGTTTCTCGGCAGAATCGGCATACTCTGAAACGAATTTGGAGACGGCGATAATCGACCATCTTCAGAAATTCATCATGGAGTTGGGCAAAGGGTATGCATTCGTCGCTCGTCAACAGCGAATCAAGACTGACATGGGAGAGTATTACATCGACCTTGTGTTTTACAACTATATCCTTAAATGCTTCTTGTTGATTGA
>JAMPDC010000003.1 GCA_023665865.1 Staphylococcus sp. | reverse complement strand
GTGATGAGCGCCGCAAGTAGTAGAAACAGCTTTTTCATACCTAATAGTTAAGTAAACTACTCTCGATAGCGACTGAATAACGCATAGCATAAACAAGCCATAACCGATGCTTGACAAGAGTGTTACGAAAAAATGCGTATGGCTTTGTGTCGCGGTCCGGAGGTAGGCGATAGGTGGATATGACGTGGGCAAGCGGTGAAAATATGGGGAGTGGGATTGTGTAATTAATCGTGTGGTTCTACGTCATAATAAAAAAGCAAGTTTTTTCTAATGTCTAAAGTCTATTTGCGTATGATGTTCAGGATATATCTCGGCAGCAGGTGTAATTTTCGAGGAAAAGTTGAGCTCTCCCTGCGATTCCGCTGCGGAAAAGTCGATCAGCAGGCCAGGACAGGCTATTGGGTAAGAAAGGAATTTTTCATGGAGGAGGAATATCTGTCGGCCAAGGGGATGCCCGGTCGCCGGATGGTGTTTGCGCCGCTTGATGTGGATGTCAGTCATAGTGTCAGAGTGGAGTATTGTGCCGCCAGAGAGTATCTCGACTGTTTGCGGGATCATATCGAGGAATGTTTCATGGTTGCCAGACGCAATGGGGTCGGACGAGGCTGGCTCGCGGAGGTGATCGACCGATTCATGGCCGAGGAGCTTCCGGCAGTGAAGGAGGGGCAGACTGAGATCCTGACTCTTATAGATGCGTTTATTTCGATGACCGGTGGCGATGGCTTGTCGGCAAGCCGCGATGAGGCCTACCGTATTGTCAGGAGGTCGGTCGGGCGTTTCGTCATGTCGCGTCAGCTGAAATCTCCGTCATTCCGGCTGACAGCAGCCAATCTTGACCCTGCGATGCTGAAATCTATCGAATCATTCATGCGCGAGGAGCATAAGTGGGTGAAAAAGTATCCGCAGCTCGCATCGGGCCCTGTGTTGGGAGGACGCACGATGATCAAGGGACAGAATACGGTCAACGACCGCATGAAACTCCTGAAGGCTGTGATGACATGGGCTGTGAAGACTCGCCGTATGCGTGCCAATCCATTCGACACATATTGCATGAGGCAGAATGTCTACGGGACACCTTTCTATCTGACTATCGACGAGCGGCACACGCTGGAACGCTGTGATCTTTCGGGAAATCCGCGACTCGCCTTGCAGCGCGACATCTTCGTGTTTCAGTGTTGCGTCGGCTGCCGGGTCTCGGATCTTACAGCTCTGCGCAGAAGCAATATTGTCGATGGCGAACTCAACTATGTGGCACGCAAAACCCGCGAGGGGCGTCCGGTGACCATCAAGGTGCCGCTCAACCGGACAGCGCTCGAGATACTTGCACGCTATGACGACGATAAGCGTGAGGCATTGTTCCCGGTAGTCTATTCGCGCATGGGCTACAATATGGTGATCAAGCAGATCCTGAAGATTGCCGGGCTACGCAGACAGGTGGTGGTGATCAATCCTTTGACCCGCGAGCCGGAATGTCGCCCTCTCTATGAAGTGGCGAGTTCCCACATGGCCCGACGTACATTCATCGGCAATATTTTCAAGAAATTCAAGGACCAGGGGCTTGTGAGCGAGCTGAGCGGCCATGCTCCCGGAAGTCAAGCCTTTGCCCGCTATCGTGAGATTGATTCGGAGATGAAACGCGAGATGGTCAAGGCTCTGGAGTAGAGACCGATGAATGGGGTGACAGATGGGGGCGAGAGGATAAAAAAAGAATTGCAAGCAGCTGACGCGCAGCAACTTGCAATTAACTTTTTCTGTGACTCATACAGGATTCAAACCTGTAACCTTCTGATCCGTAGTCAGATGCTCTATTCAGTTGAGCTAATGAGCCGTTGTTTTTGTCAATTTTTCTCTTTTGACACTGCAAAGGTAGAAACAATTCTCCAATTATGCAAAAAATTTGATTAAAATTATCTATTTATAATTGCTTATTTGCTTTTCACGGCCAATTCATGTAATTTTGACCTTGATAAATCCACACGGCAAAATTTCAATTTATGAAAAGACAATCACTCGCACTTACTCTTCTGCTGCTCCTGCTCGCGCTCCCTTTTTCTGCAAAATCACAGCTGATCGACTACGGAAAACCGTCGAAATTTCTTGATATGGATGCCCACATTCTCCTTGGCGGAAGCTATGTCACTAACAACTACCGCAGTTCCTACCGCGAGATTTCCGATCTTAACAACTCGATGGGCACAGCATGGGGCCTTGGTTTCGGAGTGAAATTCAATCTGACATCTTTCATCAGTCTCGGGACCGAATTCAACTATCTGCGCAATTCCGGCAAGATGGATATGGCTGTGACAGCCGACGGTAAGCCGAATGTCTCCAACGTGTTTCTCAAAAACAGCTACAGGATGGTAGATATTCCCATTTATATCTCCTTCGGATTCAACCTTGCGCGAAGCATCCGGTGGAATGTCGACGGTGGCATGTACCTTGACTTCGGCACGAGCGGCAGTCAGAAAGCCACTATCTACACTGCTTCTGTCAACGATCTCGGCCAACTGACCACAGCCACAACCAAGCAGAAGACCGACTACTATGACAACAGCAAAGCTTTCCTCAATTCATTCCGCACCTTTGACAGCGGTCTCCACATAGCTACCGGATTGACCTTCATGAAAAAAGTGTCGATCGGCGTGCGTGGACAGTTCGGTTTCAGGAATGTGGCGCAGAGCGACGGCATCATCAAGCCGAATTGCCACAATATCAAACTATTCGCCACCGCAGGCTACCACTTCTGATCACTCGGCACAGACAATCGCACACACACAACAACGCGACACAAAACCGGGATACTACCTCCTTTGTTTTGCGCCGCGTTGTTTTTTTATGCTTTTTATCTTCGTCGTCCTATCCGAGCAAGTCGCGGAATATGTCGAGCGCAGCCTTGATATCTTTCGGCCCGGCAGTGCGGTCGATCAACACTTTGCCCGGCGCGGAGAGAAGTGTGAAATTTATTGAGTCAGGAGTATCGTTTTTCTTGTCGTGGCGCATGTAGGTGATCAGTGTCTCGTAATCGTCACATGTGATGGAGGGTCGTCCATAGCCCTGCGCTTTCAGATATGAGGCATAGCGATAGAGCTCTCCGGAGGGGAACTTTTCAAGCATGTGGGAGAGAATCATCTCGACGAGCATACCGTAGGCCACAGCATGTCCGTGGGGTATCGGCTGTCCACGATGGATAGCATGAGACTCAAAAGCATGACCGGCAGTGTGACCGAGGTTCAGCGCACGGCGGATTCCCTTTTCGTGAGGATCCTCCTCGACAATCTTCTCCTTGACTTTCACGCTTTCCTCAAGCAGTGGCAGCAAGCGGTCAAGATCAGCATCAAGAATGTCAAACTTCAGCAAGCGGGTGTAGGCCTCGGCCGAGGAAAGCAGACCGTGTTTGAGCATCTCGGCATAGCCCGAAAGAAGTTCGGCAGGCGGCAGCGAGGCAAAAAGCCTGGTTGATATGATCACGGCATCGGCCGGCGCAAAGGCCCCTATCTCATTTTTGAAACCATTGAAATTGATACCTGTCTTACCTCCGACAGCTGCATCGACTGCGGAGAGCAAGGTAGTAGGGACATTTATGAAACGTATGCCACGCTTGAATGTGGCCGCGGCAAAGCCACCCATGTCAGTGACCACACCGCCACCGATGTTGACGACAAGCGATTTGCGGGTTGCCCCACCCTTGATGAGCGAGTCCCAGATGTGGCTGAGCGAATCGAGATTTTTGTTCTCGTCACCGTTAGCCACAGTGATGACGGGATAGTCAAGCCCGAGCAGCGGGAGTACGTCGCGTGAGACGTTGGTATCGGTGATTATGAATGTGGACGACGGACTGAATCCGTCAACAAGTTGACGGATAGCGTCGCTGACATTGTTGGTAAACAGTATGGTCTGCATGAACTGATTTTATATATACTATGTGAAACTGATTGGATTAACTGTCATTTCGGACTGTCAGAAGCGATAGTAGCAGAGAGGGAAGTCTGTTGGCGAATTCCGGCATCGAGTCAAACACGATGGCTGCCCCGGCCTCCTCAAGAGCCCTGCGCGGGATCGGTCCGGTAGTGATACCGATAGTAAAAGCGCCTGAACGGTCGCCGGCCTCTACGCCGAGAGGTGCGTTTTCGATCACTATGGACTGCGATGGGCTGACACGTGCTATCTGCATGGCTTTGATGAACGGCTCAGGATGAGGTTTACCATGAGTGACATCGCGCGAAGTGATGATGTGGTCCGCGCTAAACATTCCGGGAAAATCGGCTGAGATACGGTCGATAAGAGAGCGCTGCCCTGAACCGGTGACGAGCACACGCTCAATGCCCGTTTCTTTCAGGACACTCAGCATCTCCATCGCACCCGGCATCGGCCCTACAGGGGGCAATTCCCGGAAATATTCAGTCTTACGCTGATAGAGCTGTGTTTTTTCCTCGTCCGTAGCCTCTCGGTTAAACGAACGCTTGAATAGCTCGTTGATTGTCGACGCACCTGTGCGGCCTTCGTAGAGATAAAACTCCTCGGGCGTACACTCGACTCCCGCTTCGGTCATCAGCCGATACCATGCGGCCGTGTGGTTTGGCATGGAATCGTAGAGGGTGCCGTCCATGTCTATCAAAGCGGCACGTGGGGTCACCTGCAGGAAGTGATGACGCTGGAGAAAACGGATGATTTCAGTTGAAAACGGAACTGGTGGTATCATTTTTTCTTTTTTGATTTCTTGGAAGATTTGACAGCAGGCTGCATTGCCGCAGGGATGCTGTCGGGTTTAGGGATAACTCCCTGTTGGATAAAATAGAGAGAGTCAGCATGTGATATGGTATCGGCTGAGGCATCTGTCGACGCTCCGGGGACCTCGGGGGTTCCCGAGAGATTTAGAGGTGTCAGCTTCGCGCCCTTCACGCCACGACGGAAGATGTTGCCGATCTGACGGACGAGGTTGATGCGTGTGGTATCGGCGATCGAGACAGAAACAGGGAAGTTTTTCTCATTGAACTTCGCGCGTCCGAGTCTGATCTTCATGTTGTCGATATTGCCGGAGAGATTGATGCCGAATTTGAAAGGTATCGGCGACTTCAACACCGCGATATGATAGTTGAGATTCATATCCATATCGTTGGAGCCCATGACGCCGAGCTTATAGCGGTCAATGTCGAATATGAAGGGGAAGAGTTGGAGACGTGCGCTGTCGACCATCATCTCCACGTTCATGTGGTCGATGACATTACGCTCCTTATGTTTGAACATAAGCCATTTGCCCACCTTGCGGAAGGTCTTCTCATCGACAAGCACCAACGAGTCGCCCGATAGTTTGACTACGGCCTTCAGCGAGGGGATATTGATGTTCATACCGTCGTCTATGTCTGTAGTGGCTGCGATGTCGGCGTTCACTATACCGTCAATGTCGGAGAGCAGGGGCATGATACTGTCGATTGTGGGGACAAGATTAAGGAATTGTCCGATATGGAAATCGTTGACCCTCAGACCAAAGGCAAATGAAGCATCCTCTTTGGTCGGAGCGCTGTAGAGGGCATTGAGACCGATGCTGCCGATGGTCGTGCGCGCACTCATCTTCTCCAGATTGATGGCTCCCTGGTAGACATTGAGATTGCCGTGGAAATCGCTGAACGCCAGGTCGGAATAGAGGATGGTCTTGGCGTTGACATCCACGTTGGCCTCGATGTTAGAGGGGACGACAAGAGTGGCTATGCTGTCGGTATCAGTAGTCTGTATGGCACTTTGCAACTCCTTCTCGTCCTCAGTGTCAGCCGTCACGGTGATAAGGCCGGTGGTATCCTTTTCAGCAAATGTCGCACCCGCAAAAGCTGCAGCCGCAATCTGGTTCACATCAATGGTATCGCCACGCATGGTGAATTTCATCCGGAGCGGTTGGCGTCCGGTGCGCGAGGTGAGGGCTTTGGTGATATTGCTGATTGTGCCATTGACCACGAGTGAGCTCCGCCCCGAGCGCATCTGAGTCTCGGAGATGGTCATGGAGTCGGAATTGAACTTCATGTCGAGATCTGAAAGCACGTTGCGCAGCGGGAAATATGGTGTGAATACACGCATACGTTCCGCTTTCAACACACCTTCAGCCTGCCAGCGGCGCATGAGCCGGCGCATAGAGTTGTCGACAGTGATGTCAAGAGCCTCCCCGTCAGCCACGGCGATACTGTCGGCGATAGCTGCCTGTTGGATCAATGTCTGACGGCGGTTGACGGCGAGTGTGCGTATTGAATCCTCGGACAGTTCGGGATATTTACGTCTGAGAGAGTCAAGTAATGGACTTGACCGCCGGGGAGCAAACATGGTCGGATGGGCTGTGACGTAGACAATAGCCTTCTTTAGAAGGGCACGGTTGACTCTATCGGCATAAAACGCACCTTCGGTAGCGATGTCGAGATGCAACTGAGGCTTCTTGCTGTCGTCTTTGAAGCGACGGATGGTCGCACCGACTGTCGATTTGCGCATACGGACTCTGAGCGAATCTTCCTGTGATTTGAACATGATCCGGTCGGCCACTATGCGTCCGCCTATCGGATTGATCTGTGTCGTGTCGGAAGACGAGGCCGTATTCTGGCATCCCACTCCCATTTTCAACCCGGCCGCATGCAGATCCATTCCGGTAACGGAGGCCGAGATGGTGTCGATTTTCAGAGAGGCCGTCAGCAGGGAATCGACACTTGCCTCTCCTCGCGTAAACGATGAGTTGGTGCCGAGTTTGAGCTCGACAGTCCCTGTGTAGAGTTCAGCCGGAAGTTCCGGCATAGAAGCGTGGAAGTTGCGGAGCGTGGCATCACCTGTGAGACGGATGCGATGGAAATTCTCCTTGGTGAGATAGCTCTGACGCAGTGTGAATCGGCTGTTAGCGCGCAGACTTCCACTGAGTTGACATGGAAGTTTCGCCAGCAGCGGTTTAGGCAGACGATCAATCTCAAGTCCACCCTTGAAAGTGGCATCTACAGCCGGGTCACTCATAAGAGAGGTGAAATTACCATTGAGTTCAAAGCCGACACCGGGACCGATAGCGAGCAATTTCTTTATGACTATTTCCGACTTGTCGAGGTTTTCACCATCGACATCCGCGACTGCTTCAAGAGCGAAGCGCTTGAGTTGCAGACGGTCATAGGACATGGTACCTTCCGGGACGGAAAGTGTCAGATGAAATGATGGCATGCTGTCAGCCGATGGAGTGAACGGTGCAGTCAGCCGCATGCCGGCAGCTATGTTGAGGGTTGATTTGACCTTGCCAAGTTCGCCACGCATATCCTCAGGAATGAGAGCTATGATATCGGCGAGAGGTGTCGCCGGCAGTTTGAAATCAAAAGTGTTGACACGCAAAACGTTGTCAAAATCAATATCTGTTGAGATATGGGTCTCGACGTCCCCTGCCAGGAGATTAAAGTCACTAAGCGTGACCTTATATGGCTCAGATGGTTTCCATTCGATCTCCCCACCAAGACCAAACCTTAGATCGTCAAGATGTATGGCCGGCATTTCTACAGAAGTAGCGCCTTGTATGTCAAGGGCATATTCAGGAGCGGCAACCCCGTTGAGCGATGTCGTGGTGAGCATGACGGCTATATCGGTGGAATCGGGGAGGGAAACATAGCGCACGGGCATGTCACCGGTGATAGCGAAGGTGCCGATAGAGACCTCAGGGATAATCGTGGCTGATGTGGTCTCTTCTTCCTCCTCGCCAATAGGAAATATGTCGAGGTTTGAAACAGAATCTGTAGCCTGGACAAGAGTGACCGCGGGATGGTTGATCTCGACATCATAGACCTTGATTTTGCCGGCAAAAAGCATCGGTATATTGATAGCGCCGTTAAAGCGCGATACCGACAGCAGCGAGTCAGCTCCCGCAGGCAACTGCTTTCTGACATCGGCCGGAAGATGGTCGAGGGCTTTGCTGCGGACATTAAGCGAGTCTATGTCGAGTTCGAAACGCGGGAAGGTGTGCCAGAAAGATATCTCCACACGCCCGACTGTCACATCGGCGTCAAGATACTCGTTGGCATATTTTTCGACGAGCGGTGTGAGTCGTTTGGGTTGCAGATATGAAACCGCCACAGTAATCACAGCCAGCAGTATCACTACAAGTGCTATGAGCGTAAACAGCAGTCCACGCAATACTCTCAGCCATGCCGGACGCTTCTTCCGGCGTTTCTGTGCGGGCTTCCCCCCACTCTCATTGTCCGGCACCGGAGAACCGGTCTTTATGTCAGGTGTCTGTTGGCTCATTTACTGATGATTTATGATTGTTTTTTTATAGTTGAGCATGAGATGGATTCTATAGAGTTTAAACGCTCTATTCCTCCTGTTGTTTTCGTGCCGTTATATGAAAACAGGGTTGTCCGCGTTCATATTTCACCCATATCTTGCCCTCCTCACGCATGGCTTTCAGGACTTCGGCAAGGATACCTTTGAGATCATCCACACTGCGGGGATGATCGGCGTTTGATGCGATGAAAGAGGCGTATGATATGTCGAATGTAGTGCCGAGTTGATGAACCGACGAGTCAATCGCATTCCTGTTGCGCCGACGCAGGAGCTTCACGGTGCGGGGAGTGCGCAGAAGGCTCGTCACCTTGATGCGGTAGTCTCCGCCGCCACGCGTATTTATCGAGTCGCGGAAACGCCGGCCTATCTCATGAAGGCGTGCTGCTGCTGTCGGGACAAGATAAGGTCGTGAATACCGGAGCGAGTCGAGGAAAAAATCCTCACAGGTGGTCACCTTGACTATCGGGGTGCGCAGTTTCCAGTGCGAACGCGTGTCGGTCAAGGGAACTATACCATAAAGGGCGGCTTCTTCCCAATGGATATAGTTGCTGTCGTTGAAATACTGACGCAGATTCCCGAAATAGTTGACTTTTATGCGTTGGGTCGGTTCAGGCATTTCAGGAAGATGGGCCAGATATTGACTCACTGTGTCTACCTCCAGATCGCGTACGGTGGTTTTGGAAGTGATGATGACTGGCTGTTGAATTTTGGAGGCATCGGACTCCGCATGTCGGTTTGGAGTACACATCACGATGCAGAGCGATATGAACAGAGCCAATGGCAGCAGCAGACGCGCGGCTTTGCGTGGACTGAACCGCCTGCGTTGTCGCTTTTTGGCTGAAGGATTGGTTTGATGGTGCATCTATGGGTAGGGGCTGGCGGGTGTTGGACGTTATTGGTTGATGGAGATAAATGCTAATCGTTTTCCAACACGATACCGGCATAGTCAAGTGCCTCACGGCGCTCCACACAGGTGCCGCATTTACCACAATGATGCTCGCCGCCTTTATAGCAGGAATAGGTGTGAGAGTAGTCCACCCCTAATTCTTTGCCTCGCTTGGCAATTTCACCTTTGGATATGTCAGTATAGGGTGCCACTAATTCGATATGCTCATAAGTACCCTCGGAGATAGCGGAGCCCATGGCTTTGACAAATCCCGGACGGCAGTCGGGATAGATGGCATGGTCTCCGGAATGGTTTGCGAGCATTACTTTTTTCAGTCCGAGAGTCTCGGCGAGACCCGCGGCAACCGAAAGCATGATGCCGTTGCGGAACGGTACTACTGTCGAACGCATGTTGTCGTCGTCATAAGAGCCCTCGGGGATTGCATCCGCACCGCTCAGGAGAGAGCTTTGGAAATAGAGTCCCATGAAAGAAAGATCGATCTCATACCACTTGATCCCAAGCTTCTCGCAGTTCCACTGCGCGCAGGCTGCTTCGCGTTTGTTATGATTGGATCCGTATTGGAAAGTGACAGCCGCAGCTATAGTGTCGGCATAGTCCCAGAGCATCGTAGTCGAGTCCATGCCGCCTGAAAGTACCAGAAGTGTATCTTTTGCCATTAGTGTTTTTAATTATCAGGATTAGAAACTGTCGGGGATCGAAGCGAGGAGACGCGCTTTCACGAGCTCCTGATGATCCTCGTCGCCATAGTTGGCAAATGGATGGATTGCAATGCCGCCACGGGGAGTGAAGATGCCCTTCACCTCGATATAGCGCGGATCCATGAGGGATATCAGATCTTTCATTATGATATTGACACAGTCCTCATGGAAGTCACCATGGTTGCGGAAACTGAAGAGATACAATTTCAGGCTCTTACTTTCAACCATGCGTGTGCGCGGGATGTAGGAGATAAGTATTTTGGCGAAATCGGGCTGGCCGGTCTTCGGGCAGAGTGACGTGAATTCCGGACAGGTGAAAGTGACGAGATACTCGTTGTCGGGATGCTTGTTGACGAAAGTCTCAAGCACCTCCGGTGCATATTGGGTAGGATATTTCACACCGGTGTTGCCCAGCAGAGAAACTCCTGTAAGCTCTGATTCGTTTCGCATTGTCGTGATGATTTGTTTTACAATGCAAATTTAGCAATTATTTCCAAGAGCACCAACCCGTGCCGGTGTCCATGTCGGTTGATAAATCACAACGCCTCACTGCGGCTCTGCACGGTGAGGCGTTGCACCATGAAATAGCGGACACTTACTTGCCTATGGTGAGCAGCAATTTATCAACAGCCTCAGTGGGGCTGCCTGTCGAACCAAGACATTTGATGAAGAGCGAGCCTATGATGGCTCCGGAAGCGTAGGTAAACGCCTCGGACAGTGTCGATGGATTGGAAATGCCGAAGCCGATGAGACGGCGATGTTTCAATTTCAGTGCATCGATGCGCTTGAAATAGTCGAGTTGTTGCGGACCGAAGGTATCACGGGTACCTGTGGTGGCGGCAGCCGAGACCATGTAGATGAAGCCATCGCAGTTGTCGTCGATAAAATGTATGCGTTCGTCACTTGTCTCGGGTGTGATGAGCATGATCATCGGGAGGTCATATTCCCTGCAAAGTTCACGGAAATCACGCATGTATTCATGAAATGGCAGATCGGGAATGATGAGAGCATCTATTCCTGCCTCCTTGCAGCGCTTGAAGAGGTGCTCGATGCCAAATTGCATCATGGGGTTCAGGTAACCCATGAGCACGAGAGGTGTGTCGGGGACTGCGACACGGGCTTCCGCCACTTGGTTGAGCAGAAGTTCGAGTGTCATGCCGTTGCGCAGAGCCACTGTAGAGCTCTCCTGGATCACGGGGCCGTCGGCCATTGGATCTGAAAAGGGGACTCCGACCTCGATCATATCGACTCCGCGCGCAGCGAGGGCGTTGATGATATCGACACCCGAGTCTATGTCGGGATAGCCACCGGTGAAGTAAATGGAAAGTATGTCGTTGGTTTTCTTAGCGAAAAGTTGATCTATTCTATTCATAATTTGTTGATTTGCGTTAGGAATTGGTGAAGTTTGTCGTAGTTTTTTATCCCCGGACTATCTTCGAAACGGCTGTTGAGATCAAGTCCGGCAAGACGGGGATGATCAAGGCCGGCTATATCTGCTGCATCCTCCGGCCCGATTCCCCCACCGAGCATGAAGGGAATGTCGAGAGTGTAGGAGTCGAGTAGTTTCCAGTCAAATTTGAGCCCCGTCCCCCCTCCGGCCCGGCTTTTGCGGTCGAAGACGAAACGGTCGACACTACTGCTGTAGCTCCCGAGTCCGGCTATATCCTCGCTATTGGCAATGCCGATGGCTTTCCATACCTCAAATCCGTGTCCTTGCAGACTGCGGCAGAAATCGGGACTTTCATCGCCATGCAACTGCACGGCCGAGAGGCGGAATCTCAGTGCCCTGTCAAGAATCTCCTCGCGGGTAGCATTGACAAAGACTCCGACAAATTTCGTGGACGCCGTTGTCTGTAGTAGCTCAATATCGTTTAGTTTCAATGCATTTCGCGGCGATGCAGCGGCGAATATCAAGCCCAGCCACTCGGTGTGAAGTCCGGCGATGCGGCTGATGTTTACAGGATCGGCCATCCCGCATATCTTGACTGAAAGATTCTTCATAATGGTCAGTTGACAGGATTGAGAAATTCGTGGAGCGCTTGGCCGGGACGGGGATATTTCATAAAACTCTCTCCGATTAGAAATCCTCTGAAGCCTGTCTCGCGCAGCCTCATGACTTCAGCCATAGATGTCAGCCCGCTTTCAGCAACTTTAACCGCATCGGGTGGCAGTTCTTTGGCCACCTTTTCCGAAAGCATCGGATCGGTCTCGAAGGTGGTCAGATCACGGTTGTTGATCCCAACGAGATCAACTTCGGGACAGTAACGGTCAAGCTCGGCGGTATTGTGTATTTCGAAAAGCACCTCCAGATCAAGTGAATGGGCATAGGTGGTAAACTCCTCGACCTCCTTCCGGCTGAGGGCGGCTGCGATGAGCAACACCGCATCGGCTCCGGCTGCACGCGCCTCTGCTATCTGACGGCGTGAGACGATGAAATCTTTCCGCAGCAATGGCAGGGAGGTGAGTGTACGTGCAACGGATAGATCTGTCAGGGCGCCGCCGAAAAATACTGTGTCGGTCAATATGGAGCAGGCACTTGCTCCAGCTTCATCATAGGCAGGGACTACGTCTTCAACGAGTGCGAGAGGGTGAATCTCTCCTTTTGACGGCGAACGACGTTTGAATTCCGAGATGATGCCGGTAGGGCTCTCGATAAGTGAGTTGCGGAGCGACACAGGCTTATAGGATGTTGTGATCGCAACCTCTTCGCCAAACATACGCGCTGCGGCCTCTACCTCGCGGCGCTTATTGGCTATGATTCTGTCAAGAATATTGGACATAGTTTTGCTTATTAGCTGTTAATCTCCACAAATTTACGGAATGATGCAGCGGCGCGGCCGGAACTGATGCTCCCACGCGCTTCGTCGACGGCATCGGCAAGTGTGATCCCGGGCTCGAGAGTCCTTATGGCAAAGGCGGCATTGGCAACGACACAATTCTCCTGGGCGGAGGTAGCTTTCCCGGCAAGCACGGCATCGAAAATCGCGGCTGCGTCGGCCACAGTCTCGCCTCCCCAGAGATCAAGCTCTGCAGTTTGGCCGAATCCGATCTCAACAGGGGTAATGACTTGCTCTTTACCGGCACAGACGACCTTAAAAGGTGCAGTCAGCGAGATTTCATCATATCCGTCAAGCGAATGGACTATCGTGCAGTTGATTCCCTCTTTTTGAGCGATATAATTGTAGAGACGCAGCAGTTTAAGATTATAGACACCGAGCAGCTGATGCTTAGGCAGCGTCGGGTTGACGAGCGGGCCAAGCATGTTGAAGAAGTTTCTGACTGCGAGCGCTTTCCTTACCGGAGCCACACTTTTGAGCGCCGGGCTGAAAAATGGAGCGTGGAGATAGCAGACTCCGCTTTCGTCGAGTGACCGACGCAGGCGGTCGGTGTCGGCGGTAAACTTTACCCCATGCTGTTCGAGCACATTGCTTGCGCCTGAGACTGAGCTTGCGCCATAGTTGCCGTGTTTCACTACCCGCCGGCCGGTACCGGCTACCACAAAGCAAGTGGCAGTGGAGATATTGAATGTATTCTTACCGTCGCCACCGGTTCCGACTATGTCTATGGCATTTGTTTCACCAAGATCCACCGGCAGGCGGCGTTCGAGAAGAGCGTCGCGGAATCCTGTCAGCTCGTCAAGAGTGATGCTGCGCATGAGGAAGACTGTCATGAAGGCTGCCAGCTGTGCATCATTGTAGCGGCCGTCGGCTATGTTGAGGAGCACGTCGCGGGCCTCTTCACGGCTCAGATTCTTGTGCTCAAACATCTTATACAGTAAATTTTTCATCGCTTTCCTGTTTGTATGTTGCAATTATAATTTTGGATTTCAATGTCTAAGCCAGTTCTCTATGATGGTGAGACCAAGTGGCGTGAGGATGGACTCGGGGTGAAACTGCACACCGCGTATGTCGAGACTGCGGTGGCGCATAGCCATTATCTCGCCGTCGTCGCTCATGGCCGTGATTTCAAGCTCTGCAGGAAGCGTGGACTTGTCTACCACCCATGAGTGATAACGCCCCACATCAATTCTCTCCGGCAGGCCGGCGAAAAGATAATCATCGGAGACTGTGAGGCTGATGGTTGAACGTATGCCGTGGTAGACCGCTGGCAGATTGCGCAGTGTGGCTCCAAAGCGCTCTCCAATAGCCTGATGACCCAGACATATTCCCAGGATCGGTTTCTCCGAGGCATAGCGCTGAAGTAGTTGCGGAAGTATTCCGGCTTCTGAGGGAATACCGGGGCCCGGAGAGATGATGATTTTATCGTAGGTGGCTATATCCTCTATCGGGAGACGGTCGTTACGGACGACATCGGGAGTGACACCGAGCTGACGGACAGCATGGGCGATATTGTATGTAAACGAGTCGTAGTTGTCAAATATGAGTAGTCGCATGGCGTGAATTGCTATATAATTAAGGTGGTAGGTTTATTTTCCAAATTCTTCGGCGTAAGTGATGGCCTTGCTTAGAGCTCCGAGCTTATTGCGCGTCTCCTGGAGTTCGCTTTGCGGATTGGAACGGGCCACAATACCGGCACCGGCCTGTGAATAGAGCCGCTGACCGTGGCTGAGGAAGCTACGGATGGTGATTGCCTGATTGATGTCGCCGTTGAAACCGAGATAGCCGATGCAACCTCCGTAGAGCAGTCGGCTGTGGGGCTCTACCTCATCTATGATCTGCATGGCCCTCACCTTGGGTGCACCGCTGAGAGTGCCTGCGGGGAAGGTGTCGGCAAAGAGGCGGTAGTTGTTTACTCCGTCGGGGAGTTCGGCTTTGACACGCGACACCATGTGGATGACATGCGAATAATACTGTATCTCCTTTAGAAACTCTATCTCGACGCGCCCACCGCTGCGGCTCAGGTCATTTCGCGCAAGGTCGACAAGCATGATATGCTCGGCATTTTCCTTCTCATCCTCAAGAAGCGCACGGGCAAGCTCTCGATCCTTGTCATCGTCGCCTGTACGGCGGAAAGTGCCGGCTATGGGGTCGATATAGGCGGTGTGACCGCTGATGCGGAGATGCGTTTCCGGCGATGAGCCGAACACCTTGAAGCCTCCGAAGTCGAAGTAAAACAGATAGGGCGAGGGGTTGATGCAGCGGAGCGCACGGTAGACGTTGAACTCGTCACCCTTGAATCCACGTGAGAATCTGCGCGACGGCACGATCTGAAAGACATCGCCTCTCATCGCATGGCTCACACATTTCCCGACAGCAGCGATGAAATCACCATCGCTCATGGTCGACTCCAGATCGTCGGTGGCGACAAAGGGATATTGGGCCATATTATTGTTGTGGAGCACCGAGATCAGCTCATCGGTCATCTCTGTCTCCCCTTCGGGACAGTTCTCGACAATGGTCATCTCGTTTTTATAGTGGTCTACCTCGATGAGGAAGCGGTAGAGCACATAATACATGTCGGGAATCCCCTTGAACTTCTCCTCGCGTCGCCGGATAGTGACAGACTCGAAATATCTCACGGCATCATAGGCCGTATATCCGAGCAGACCATCGGGAAGATGGCTGTCGGCCCCGGCGATAGTGTAGCTCCCGATATAGTTGCGGAGCTCTTCGACCACATCGACATCGGGCCCGATAGGCTTGACAATCACTTCTCTGCCGGGATAAGTGAGCACTACGCTCTCGTCGAGCACCTTGAACGAGCCGATGGGATCGACACCGATAAAGGAGACGGCGTTGTTCTGAGCATGATAGTCGGAACTCTCAAGCAATGCCGATTGCGGATAGAGGTCGCGGATTTTAAGATAGATACCGACCGGAGTCTCAAGATCGGCAGGGATGGTGCGTCTGTATTGATTGATGATTGCAGTCATGATCGTCAGTATAATGTGTTTAGAGATTGTATTTGAGATAAGTATGGAGATCCTTGTCGCCGCGTCCGGAAACGTTGACAACCACCACGTCGTCGGGGGCAAACTGCCTGCGGTCGAGCACCGCCAGTGCGTGGGCGCTCTCAAGCGCGGGGATGATACCTTCGCGTCTTGTCAGAGTCATGGCTGCGTCGAGCGCCTCGGCGTCGGTGACAGCAAGCACCTCGACACGGCCCGAGCTTGCGAGATAGGCGTGGAGCGGCCCGATGCCGGGATAGTCAAGGCCTGCGGATATGGAATAGGGCTCAACGATCTGTCCGTCGGCTGTCTGCATGACCAGTGTGCGCGCCCCGTGGATGATACCCTCCGTGCCTACATGGATAGTGGCTGCCGTCTCGCCCGAGGTTATCCCCTTGCCGGCGGCTTCGGCCGCGATGAGTCTGACCTCCGGATGGTTGACGAAATGATAGAAGGCTCCCGCAGCATTGCTCCCCCCGCCGACACAGGCGATGACATAGTCCGGAAGCTCGCGGCCGGTCTGACTCTTGAGCTGCTCCTTGATCTCACGGCTGATGACCGACTGGAAGTGGGCCACCATCTCGGGATAGGGGTGGGGCCCGACGGTGCTGCCGATGATATAGAAGCTGTCGGGGTTGCAACACCAGTCGCGTATGGCCTCGTTGGTGGCATCCTTGAGTGTCTTGTTGCCAGAGTGGACAGGCACCACGCTTGCGCCGAGCATCTTCATGCGCTCCACGTTGGATTGCTGGCGCTCCACATCGGTCGCTCCCATATAGACCACACATTCCATCCCCATAAGCGCGCAGACTGTAGCCGTGGCTACACCGTGCTGTCCGGCTCCGGTCTCGGCGATGATGCGATGTTTGCCCATGCGACGTGCGAGCAGGGCCGATCCGATGGCGTTGTTGATCTTATGGGCACCCGTGTGGTTGAGATCTTCGCGCTTGAGATAGATGTTTGTGCCATATTTCTCGCTTAGGCGCCCTGCGCGGTAGAGCGGCGACGGGCGTCCGACATAGTCACGCATAAGCGCATCAAACTCGAGGTTGAAATCGGGGTCGTCGACATAGCGGTAAAACGCCTCGCGCAGATTCCTGACATTGCTGTGGAGGATTTCGGGTATATAAGCACCGCCGAAGCGGCCATAGTAGCCTTCCTCGTCGATCGGAAGGAGTGATCTGAACTTACTCATATAATAAATAGGTGATATGCTTGTGGTGGATGAAAAAAAGAAAGCGGCCGTGATACTCATATCGACGGCCGCTCATATCGGATAGTTAATTTTATTTCTGATTCAGTTTTTGTACGCGAATCATTGCCATCGATAATTGTTACCGATGCGCCACCAATAATTCTTATTAATAACTAAATTAAACATAAAATAATACGTTTATTGCGTCTTTGTGATGCAAAATTATAATGATTTATTGATAATAACAAATAAATCATCGCAAAATTTCACTGCAAACAATAAATTTATTATAAACAGTGCGATTCCAAAGCTTTCGGTTTCAATCTTAGATCCAGGGACAGCTATTTCCGTCAGTTTTCATTTTAACATTTTATTGTGGCAAACTGCCATCAAATTTGTGCAGAATTTTGTCAATTTGCTTGCATTTTGCAAAAGAATGAAGCATCAAAGTGACATTTCTATTGGTTTAACAAATGGATTTAACATCTTTTCACATAAGAATAATTAACATATTCCTCAAAATATATTACTTTTGCGCCTGATTAGCGTTGAAATTGTGAAAAAATGAGGAAATATATTTTAAAATTTTCACCTTTTTCCCCCGTTTCAGGCTATTCAGTCAACTATTAATAATCCTAAAATTAATCCTCATGGATACAGACATGCGTTCCGCACCCCTGTATTCATCAGACACAGAAGAAATAGGTACGATTTTTAGCTGAAACTGACCCCGTGAACTGCCCTCCGCGCTTGTGAAGCTGTTTTTGCTATGCGCACAACCCAATGATTATCACCCCTTTAAAAACAATCATTATTATCAATATTTTATATTAATTTTCGTATTACTTAACTATTAGGTATGAAAAAGCTGTTTCTACTACTTGCGGCGCTCATCAC
>JAMPDC010000002.1 GCA_023665865.1 Staphylococcus sp. | reverse complement strand
AACTGACGTAGGAGCAATCCTACCACGAGTTCGAATCTCGTCCTCTCCGCCAAAATCAAGTTAAAATCCTCATAATCAATCGGTTATGAGGATTTTTGGATTTAGGCTCAGACAAAATTCAGACAACTTTACGAGCCTCATACAAACCTATTACTCATTACAACATTCTTACATTGCGAAAGAATGTTAAAAAAATGTGCCCTGCACGGAAAAATTTTTCACCAAAGAGCGAAGTCCTGAGCTTCACCTATCCTAAACTTCACACCTCGAAGACGTGGTATGTTGACTTTACTTCTTTTGATCCGGCGACCGGAACCATGCGCCGAAAGAAGTATCATCTTGACTCCATTAAGAAGATTACCGACCGCCGTAAACGTGCCGCCGAACTCATCGAAGCATTGACAAAACAACTGCGATGTGGATGGTCGCCATGGGTCAATGTCGATGACAACCGCGGTTATACTCCATTGGCGGACGCCCTTAAGAAATACGAAGCTTTCCTTGAGAAGCTACCAAAGATAAAAACCAGGCAAAGCTATGGATCCAAGCTAAACGTTATGCGTGAGTATATATCCTTGCAGCTTCTCCCGCCTCGCTACGTTTACCAGTTCACTACTTCTTTTGTGTCTGAGTTTCTCGATTGGCTCTATTTCGACCGTGAGGTTAGCGGCCGAACCCGAAACAATTACAGGGGTTGGTGTTCATCACTGGCCACCTTTTTCATGGAACGTGAGTATATCTCTGTTAATCCTGTAGAAAAAATCAAGTCAGTTGCCGAGGATGCTAAAAAGCGCCTCCCACTCACTCCGCAAATGCTAAGGCAACTTTCATCCTATCTACGTGAACGGAATCCTCTGTTCTATCTCGCTTGTATGATGGAATACTATACCATGATCCGCCCCGAGGAGCTGAGTAATGTCAGGATCCGCGATATCAACCTGAAAGAGCAAAGCGTCTTCATCTCCGCGAGTGTAAGTAAAAACAAGCGCGATGGCAAAGTCGGTCTCAACGATGAGATCGCGCGCCTGATGATAGACCTCGACATCTTCTCCAATGATGGCGACTGCTACATTTTCGGAGAGAAAATGCGCACATGCCACACCAAAGCGAGCGGAGAGATCTTCCGCCGTCAGTGGTTGAAAATGCGCAAAGCTCTGCGATGGAGCGATGACTATCAATTCTACTCTTTGAAAGATTCCGGAATCCGAGACCTTGCAAATGCTATGGGTATAGTCATCGCCAGAGACCAGGCGCGGCATACCGATGTATCCACAACCAACAAATATCTCCAGGGCCGAGATCTTCCGGTCCACGATGAGACAAAGCATTTCAAAGGAGAGCTATAGGGAAATTTCATAAAAATACCCTGTCAACATCCTTCCGAGGCCGGCAACAGTGATGTCGGCCTCGATTTTTTCGCAGACAAACAGTCGGTTGCGGATATTGAATACCGCGCCGACGTCAGGCATAGCGTTAGCTATGAACTTGATGCAATAGCGCTTGAGGGTATCAACCTTGATATTCTGAGAACAGGATTCACTTGCAAGATTGCGCTGTCCCGCAATGGGTATCAGTGACAAGCTCACGCCCGGATCTGTGACCGTCTTGCCTCCATTAATCAGTCCGAGAGTCCTCTCTCGCAACAGCGCGCGTGGATGAGAGAAAGTTTTCTTGACATCCTCGCCTTCAACCTTAAACTCCGCATCCACTGTGTCGAGTTCTGAATTATCGATTGCGATATAGATGACATCACAGGCCGAGTCGCTGTCACTCGGCTCGTCAGCTTCCTCCGTTATGATCGCCTCCAGATCAATCTCATCTTTATATCTTGATTTGGCCCATGACATATCTCCGACATCCGGACGCTCAAGCATGACTACCGGAAAGCTTGCTACCGGGTCATCTTCAGCGTGAGCTGTGGCGGGCCTTTTGTAAGCGCTGAAAACATCGACATCCGCCGTGATGAAGCGCGCCGGCACAAACCGGAGACTGATATCTATGTCCTCCTTGTCGGGGTTTCCCATGCGAGGACGGAACATATTGACCTCTGCAAGGCCCTCACCTTTGCCTGCCGGCCTGGAGACTTCGACTCGCCCACCCTCGCTACCGGGAATGTCGACCGTGCCGCTGTCTTCCGTTCGGTCCCCGGAGTCCGACGCGCAATCGCGTGCATAAATGTATTGTCGGCCATCCTTGCATTTGAAAAGAGTTTTCTTATAGAGAGCTTTCCTATCGCCGATTCCATCCATCTTTGCTATAAGGCCTTCGACATTGGCCGCAGAGTCATTAATGTCGGCATTGTTAAGGACAAACTCCGACAATATGTCCTCATTCCCTCCATCGTGGTCAGCAAAGCCGACATTATTAGTCGAGATGTCAACCTGTGTCTCGTCATCGAAGTCGGTTGTGTATTCATCGAGAACCATGTCAACGACAGTCATGGCATCCTTGCGCAGATTATGGTAATAATCATTTCTTGATGTCAGACGCAGTGACATGGTTTCATAATCGATGGTCATTACAACTCCGAAGGTGTTCTCAACCTCCGTCCAGAACTCATTGACAGACCAGTGCGGAAGGCACTTTCGACACTCGACAAAGTTGTTTGCATTAAGAATGAAGATTCTCCTGTAGAGAGTATTGGTGTAAAGATAATTGTTGCCCCGGCTCAGGGTGAAGCCTGTAGCCTTGGCTATTTTCTCTGCGATATACCATACATAAGGCTGGACGGCGAAGCTGATGACGAAGTCAGATTCCTCGGGGTTTCTGCGGTTTGGCGTCCCGTAATACTCCCGGGCCTCCATCTTATAATCTTTAGCGCCTGGAGTCTGCTCCTGGCATACATAGCGGTTACAGATGACATCGGCCGATGAATTGCGAACCGGGTATGCCACCCAGGGCTGTTCGCCCCTTGGAAGTGTCGCTCCGGAGACGGGCGTCACAGTACCTCCGACATTAGGATTGCCGTTGATTATCTGACCTCGCTTGATCACCTCAAACAACTGTTGGGTACTTCCCTTGACAGTATAACCATAGGGGTATGCCTCCGGAAAAGTGGAAGTGAGCCAGTCGCCCATCTCAAGCTCGTCAATGTAGGTCTCATCCATTTTGTTCCCGTAATTGTATGAAGCTTCGCTTCCGAGGAGCTGCACCTTTACAGCTGTATTTGTGACAGACGTAGCGTGGGCCGTCCCAACAAGAAGTGTCCGGTTATCGACGACAAGCCTGGCGCTCATGGCGGGGCTATCCTTAACTACATCGAGCCGGTTCACATAACCGAAGATCTGTCGGTTGGCCTCGATGTCGAGAGGTAACTCTATCTCGTAGGTATATGATGACGTCTTAGTGAAATATGGGTTTTCCTCCGTGAACTTGATAGACGTCTTTTCAGGTATGGCGGCTTCCATGCCGTCGAGAAAAATCTGAATCATCGTTTTGGGTTATTGAGAAGCTTTTGATATTTGACATACTTCTGATGGAATCCTTCTGATCCATCCATGACGACATAAGAGCTGATGCCATCTTCTATCTGCTGAGACAACCTCTCGATAGCGGAGCGGTTGGCTGCCGACACCACCGACAGTGACGCTATTGACTCGGCAATAGCTTTGTCGGAGTACATGGCGGTAGCCTCTCCCCCTCTCGCGCTCACCCCCGAAGGACGACCGAGAGCATTGCTGACATCTTCTGCCGTGAGTGAACCTATAGTGTTAGTACGCTGCGCATGGTCTATGAGGCTCAGGATTGGAGAAAGAGCCGGGTTAGCCACAGCTTGGTGATTAGCGACGAACTCGTTTGCGTGGACCACACCTACCTCCTTGCGATCGTCAGGATCACGTTTTGTAAAACCGCCGGTGTAATAACCTGCGGCCTCTGCTTGGTGCTGCTTCCTGATAACAGCAATTTGCATCGCTCCTTGTGCCATGGCAAGGCCGGCAAGTATTTGAGGCATTATTGTGTTAGCCGGGAAAGGGAATTCAAGGCCTGCCTGATAGCCGAGAATTGCATTGACAGCTGTTTGAGCTAAAGCCTGTGCGATTTCAACTTTCATCGCCCGGTCATTGTACTTTTTCTTGACCTTTGCCGTCTCGCGCTCCCTCTCCACCTCGAGCTGCTCAATTTTCTTTGTATTATTGCCTGCTGCCTCGATTTCCTTGTCATACTTCTTTTCAATCTTGGCAAGTTCGAGATCTCTTTCAGCATCGGCATAACTTGAATATTGAGATAGCATTGCACTCGTGAGAGTCAAGGCTTGGTTTGCAAAATCTGAAAAAGAATTCCACATCCCTTCGCCTTCATTCTTCATATCGTCCATGAGTTTACGCCAACTGATCCTCATATCGACCAGAGCGTTCCCAAAAGGATCAGAGCTACCACTCATTATTTCCCTGACATCTTCAAACTCTTGCTCGATCTCCTCATGGCGCTCATTAGTCCTTTGCTTGCGTGACTCTTTTTCTTCCTGCCGGAATCTTGCCCGTATAGCGTTCAATGCTCTTTGATATTCCGTTTCTGAGATTAGACCTATTTCATGTAACTTGTTTAGTGCTTTAATTTCGGCTTCCTCACGAGCTTCACTCTCTAATTTCTGATATTTCTTAGAATAAAAGAGAAGAGCCGCGGCCAGCTCCTGCTGTTTGGCGAGCTTGTCCTGAGCTAAGCGCTGTTCAATTTCAGAGTTGATTTTAAACCACTCGTCGGAACCCTCTGCATAGAGATCCCTTTTCTCCTGAAGATAGCGGAGATCCTCCTCAAGGAGTCGCTGATTGAGGGCTTTTTGATTTTGGAAAACCGCACCGTTCGGGTCAAAGTAATCTGTGACAATGTCATTCTCATTACCCTTGTGTGTTTGCTCGACATCCATAAGCGAAGCCTTACGCAGACGCTCAGCTGACGACTGCGTGAGCTTCTCACGCTGCTCGACGAGCCTGGCGTATTTCTCCGAGTCGGTTTTACCGAACTCCTCGAGTATGGCGAGCGAGTCAGCGATATACTTCTCCTCGATAGCGGTTTTGGCTTCCGTGTACTCCAGGAAGTTCTTTTGACCCGAAGTATAAGAGGCGAGATTGACAGCGTTCTCCTGGTGACGAGCCGCAGAGACAGCCTCAAGTCTCTCTTTGAGCTGTTTCTTCTGCTCGGCTGTCAATGCCCGCTCCTGTTTTTTGCGCTCCTTCTCGGCCTTTTCACGAGCCTTACGCTCCTTTTCAGTCTCGCCTGAGAATGTTGCCGGGATCTTAGTCTCAGTAGTATTCTCGAGAGGCTTGACCGCATTAGCTACAATCTTTTCGAGCTTCTTGTTGGCTTTCTCGGCCTCACGCATTTTGTCAGAATTTTCAGCCATTAGCCTATCAAGTTCTGAGGATTCTTCAAGAAGTTTCCCATGGATCTCCTTCATCTGCTTCAGCTCGGCAGCTTTTTTAGAACTGCCGGCAGCTGCAGACCTCAAACCTGAGATTCTTTTCTCGACGGCTTCCATCTGACGATCCTTCTCATTGAGTTTGTCAGCGAGCTCTTCATTTTCAAGCTCGAGATCGATCTGTAGTTTATAGTTAGCTTGAATTTTATCCCGTGCGGCTTCCGCCTTTGCCACCTCCTTGATGTTCTTAGCCAGGCGCAGATATTCATCTGCGGCCTCGCCGGTCATAATCTTCTCAGTTGAGAGATTTTTGAAAGTGTTGGGATATATACGCTGAAGCTCCCTGGCCGCCTCCTCTCTCTTTTTGGCTGACTTATATACATTAGTGGCCGCCTCATAAAGCGTTTTTAGCTTCTGAGTCTCCTTAGCTGCATTTTCAGAAGCAGCTTTAGCTATTGATGTCAAACTGTTTTTGAATTCGGACATCTGTTTCTTCCGCTCAGATGCTATACGCTTTTCTTCCGCAGCAGCTTCCCGGTTTTTAGAGATCCAAGAAGCCAGAATTGTTATGCCCGTTGCGAGAGCACTTACAACCAATCCGATAGGACTTGCCTTAACTGCGACATTAAATAATTTCCAAGCTGTTGCTGCTTTGGTCGTGTTGCCGGTCATAAGCGCCATACCTGCCGTTAACAGCTGTTCAACCGCCAGGAATGTTTTACTGATAGCTATCCCAGCTGCGATTCTTGCGTTAAGAACCGCCTGCCATGCAGCTACAGTTTTTATCGCAACCCAATAGGAGCCGATTGCAATGGTAAGTAAGCCGATAGCTTTCTTATGCTCCACGAAGAAAGCTATCAGCACATTCATTACCCGCATGAGCATAGAAGTCCCTGAAATGCAATAGCGCATGACAGGCAACAATTTTTCACCAAGAGTGACAGCCATTTCGGTGAACCCTTTGCGAGCTTTATCTAACTGAGCCTCGACAGTATTATTCTGAACCTCATATTCCTTGGTGACCGAAGTAGCTTCCCGGAAAGCTTTATTAGCCTCTCCCTGTTCCCAAACAAGCATATCGACCTGCCCGGCGAGAGCCGCGATTGACGCTGTCGCACGAGCTCCATCTGTACCCATTTCGTCAAATATGGTAGCGAGTTTTTCTATGCCTCCATACGAGTTGAGAGTTTTGAGCAAAGATATGAGAGCCTCGTTCGCATCTTTCTTCAAAATATCGGAGAACTCCTTGACATCCATCCCTGCAGCCTTTGCGATCTTCGCCGGATCCTGATACATTTTCATGATGAGTTGAGACATCGCAGTCGCGGCAGCTTCCACGTTCTGACCTTGAGAATCGAGCACTGCGGCATAACTCATGATCTGAGGTATGGTCATGTGGGCCTGAACTCCAACACCGGCCATCCTCTGAGCGTAATCTACCAAATATGCAGCGCCGGCAGTACAATTCTGGGAAAGTTCATTGATTACAGATCCGACAGAGAGCAGTGCCTTTTCAGTACCGAGTCTATCTTCATCTCCGAAAATATTGGTAAGTTTAGACAACTCAAGAGTTGCGCCTTTACCGATTTCATCGAGGGCCACATTAATCTGATCTGAGGCTTTTACGAAGCTGAGGACATCTTCAGTAGACGTCTTTCCAAGGCGTCCGGCTTCCTGCGCGAGCCGATTAAGTTCTTCCCGGGCAGTTCGAGTATCCATCTTTTTGAATTCCTCGTTTAGTCCCGCCACCTGTTCCTTGGTCATGCTGGTATATTTGCGGACATTAGCCTCTTCTGCTTCCATATCGGCATAAACCTGGACAGCCGCTTTTCCGGCCAGAGTGACACCGGCAAAAGTTGCGATCGCGGCAGCAGTGGTGGCACCCCAATCATTCATCTTTCGGTTGAAACGGGTCATGAAGCTTTCAGTCTCCTCCATTTCTTCCTTAACTTTCTTCAATTCGGCGTGAACCAGCTTTAGTTGATTGGTATAGAACTTCCACTGTTCGCTGCCACGTTTTACACGTCCGGAGTTTAATTCGGAATTAATTGCTTTGATTGTTCGCTGAAGTTCACGAGGCGTAGATTCATCAAGCCGCTTCATCGCAGCACGGATGTTTGCCGCGTTGATTTTCATGCTCTCCATGCGCTTATTGACGCCGGACAGTTCCTGGTTAATCTTTACAAGTGATCTTGTATCGCCTTTTTTGAAGGCTTCAGCGAATTTGGCACGAAGACTCTCCGCTTTCTTCTCAAGCTTGTTGAACTCATCTATTGCTGCCTGATCGTTGACCTTTAGTGTTACTTCTGCTTCTTCTTTAGTCATAGGAAGTTAGTTTTGTAGTATCGCAAAAGTAATTCGGTCAGAATCTTCTTAAAAAGACACTAAAAGCCCCACCATCCATCCCGGATCGTGGGGCTTACCTTACATAAACCATGAAAAACGAATCAGTATTTATTCCTTATCCACGCCACCACCGCAATGATAGCTGCCGCTATCCCTGCCACCCACCACCATTTTATCGATGGAGGCTCGGCAACAGCAACTGTCTCCCTTTGCTCGTTGGTCTGAGTTGTAGCCTCCGTCTGCATGGAGTGCGAAGCTTCGGCGTGGATGCTGTATGCCTCTCCGGAACTTTCCCCGGCAGCAGCCTCGATGCGCGGCGCTGCGGCCGAAGTCTCGATCACCGGATTGTAGATCTTCGATCCATCCGCGCTCACCACACTGTCTGCCCTAAGTGAGATGCCCACCGAGTCGCAGACCCACGATAGCCACCACCATCCGTCATGTCGGACGTCATGGCCGCTATCGATGACAGACGTATCGACCGCTGCGGACTCCATGGCCGATTCCTTGTGCAACTCCTTCTGCGTCGAGCAGGAGACCATCGTAAATACGATGAGCGCCACAATAGTTATCCGCCTCATAACTTCAACACCTGCTTTCTCATCCTCGACGCGTCATAGCTCACATGCACCCACGAGAAATCACTCTCGTCGATAAGCTGATCGAAAGGAAGGCCCATCTCTTGGATCTTCTGGAAGAGCTTCCGGTTGGCCGCACGGTCCACGATCTTGTTGCCGTTCTTATCCTTGATATACTTTCCATTCTTATCTCTCGCATAGATGCGGATGTCGGCAGCCTGGCCCGTCATGTGCTGCGAGTTGCCCACACCGCCGACGGCCTTGTTGAGTGCCGGGCAGCGGTAGCCGCTCGTCACATCGATAGGGCTGCCCCACGCCTCCCTCATAGGGTCGAGGATATTAGCAGTGAGCCGCTCGAGATTCTGAGTGATACCGGGAGTCGGCGTGTTGTCAATCTTCTTCGCCTTGGCCGTGTCGCTGTAACACAGCTCAGCGATTGTGAAATACTTCATCCCGCCACCTCCTTTCTTGCCATGGATTCAAGACGCTCCGCCACTGTCGTTTTAAACTTCGAGAGCTCATTTGCATAGTGGATCGATATGCCGAGCAGTGAGGCCGAGAACACACAGATCATACCGAAGGCCGACAATACTGACGCGTGGATCTGCCCTTCGGGTGGAATATACATGCCGAGGAACAGCAACACCACCCCTGCTACCTTCGCCAATACTGCGAGGGTATAGACAAGTACCTCCTTGAAAGTCAGCTTGTCAAATTCTTCTTTCAGATGTTTCATAATGACTGATTTTTTATTAAATTTGTAGCATATTCATGTTTAAAATTTAGTTTTAGTTACCCTCGCCGCTGTGAAGCGTCGGGGTTTTTGTTTTATCCCATCAAATTCTCGGGCCTTCCTCTCCGCGCTCATCGTCAAACTGGTGATAAAGCCTATAGGTTCCTCCGCCGAGGGAGATTAACAGCATTGGGGCGCCGGCTGCCGCAACTGCCGCGCTTACCTGTATTGTTGCCTGTACAGTGATCTCGCTGTTCGCCGGGACTGAGAAATCGGGAATTGTTCCGAGTGTCTCACCAACCACTTCATCATCATCCATATCCTTGTCCGAGAAACGCACACGCCATAGATTTGTGTTACACCTGACAGCCGTACCGGTCTGATTGTCTATGATGATATTAACAGTATAGTTTCCACCACTGCCGGTAAATGGCTTGTCGAATGTCACATACATATACAATGCGCTTGCGATCAACTGCACCGACAGCGGAGTGGCGTATGGCACAGTCCAGAAAGTTCCGGCCACAGAATCACTGTCGTTAATACCAAGCTTCACGCTCGATAGGAATGGATAGACTTTCCATAGTCCGACAGACATGCCGGCCGTTGGAATTTCTATCTCGAGCATACCATTGGTTTCTGACACCGGGATATTTGACGTCACGCGGCGATATTGCCCCTGATAAGTCATATACACCCCGAAATAGGCATTTTTAACCGTTTCTATGTCACCGATACGCAATTCCGTACTCAATGGCGGCTTCGTCAGATCTGTGTATTTATAGTCAGCATCGGCAATGTCCGGAGATGCTGCTACCACCATTACTGGAGTGCCAACCGGCACGACGCTCTGACTGACCTCATACGAATATATAAACGGCTCAGCATTGGGATTATAGCCACAGAAGTCCGTGATACGCTTCGGCCATGAACCGTCGGGCGCTTGATACGCCCAACCGTTCAGATTGCCATTACACCAATTCACCACATCCTTGTATTTCGATCCAAGCGACTTCAACACAAGGCCACAGTTGCCGTCCGCTGCCCTCCACCAGTTTGGATTATAAGATGCCGAGCCCGGCACCGAGGCGAATATCCCCGAATGTCTCACAGGCTTATAACGCGAAAGTATATTGATTTTTCCATGTGTATTTGCACATGCATACCCCGTGTCATACACACCGTTCACCGTGCCTATGCCTAACGTTCTGTAGACATCGGCAGTCAGATTTACGGACGCGACAATAATATCATCGGATATCATAGGCTATGCGTCAAAGAAAGTGTCAGCGATCACGGCGAGGAGCGCGGCGCGGCTCTCCTGGTGCTCACCAACGGGTGTATGGAAGGGGATAGTGCCCTCGGTGCCGATGAGACCGACGATCTCCTCAAGCTCCGTGCGGGTGAAGTTGCGGTATTCCACCGTAGTCTCGACGGCTGCTTGCTTCACGCGGGCTTTATTGTAAGCCTCGGCAAGCTTCCCGGTCAGCTCCTCAAATTCCCCAGAGGTCGCCAATACAGCCTCGGCTTTCTCAACCTCCTCGGCGGTCGGGGCTGCGGGGCGCTCGGCCTCATTCTCCCCGGTCCACTCGTCGTGTGCCTTCTTACGCTCGATGACACCGACAGCCTCGGTTTGCTCATGAGCCTTCTTGTCGAAGTCCTTATAAGCCTCGTCCTTCTTGATCTCTTCGAGAGCCTTGCGACAGATCTCCTCATACTCCTGCGACTTCTTTTCGAGAGCCACACGCATGAGCAGAAGTGATGTCACGGCCGAAGCCGAAAGCTTGCGTCCTTCAAACTGAGTAGGAATATTGGCGATGATCTGTGTACGGTTGAGAATTTCGTTATAAGTTGCTTTCATTGTTCAATTTGTTTTAAGTAGATAATTAATGAGTTAAAATTGTGACTCTCGATTAAAAAGCGATGATCGATGCGCCGCTTGCGGTGACAAACGCCTGGGTGTCGGTGATGAATTTCTGCACTGCGCCAAGCACACCAGCCTGCTCTGAGGGATCAACGTCGTGATAGTTCAGCGAAAGGTTGTTGAGATATGAACCGGAATTATAGCAGTTGAACGATGCCACAATGGCATTATCTTTTCTGACCTCGCCGCTGAAACCGTTGGTGTTCCCGTTGGCGATATCCACGTTAGCCTCGACGCGGAATGTCGCTTCTGCGTCCGCTGAGTTGTCAATGCGCACGTTAGCTGAGTTGAGTGCTGAGATTTTCACTTTCTGAGTTGTTTCTGTTGTCATATCGATTAAATTTTATTGGGTTGATTAATATGTTTATTTCTAAGTTTTAAGCCGCGAGAAGATCGAGACGTCGGCGCAGCTCCCTGTTTTCACTCTCCAACCGCTTGACGCGTGCTTCAAGCGATTCCGTCTTGCGGGCGATGGCTATAGCCGAAAGGAGCGCAGCCTTGCCATAGTCGAGCGCGAGCCATTCCTCCCCGGAGATCAACTGCGGGCAGATGCCTTGCCAATACTGAGCCGATGATCCTGCCCATTCGCTTGCGCCGAAAGTCGCCTTGTCCTTCCACCGGTGAATGAACGACGGCGCCCCCGCGATATCCCTCACCGGAAGCTCCATGAAGCGCACCACCTCTTTCAGTCTCATGTCGGAAGTCGAGGCCGCCGTCAGGCAGGTGAGGCCACCGGTAGCGTAAAGATTACCTCTGATTCCGATAGTTTTGTCCGAGTGCCAATAAAGCTCCGCGTTATCTTGGAAATTGATACAATCCCATACTGCAACTTCATTGTCAAACGAGGCATTACCCTCGACCGACAGGTTATTCGAAACCGTGAGATTGTTCAACGCAAAAAGATTCCCGGTGACACCGAGCGTCCCTTTGACTTGCAGTTTATAGGTCGTAGTGCCCACGCCTCCGATGATGATATTTCCATTCGTTCCCATCGTCAAGCAATTCGACAGCCACGCGCCTGTAGAACTAAGTGGTTCCAAGCGCATCGCCTCGCCCGTTGCTCCGCCGCGGAATATTTGGAAATTACCATAATCTCCACCACTTGTCATAAACGAGCCTGCGGCTTTCACACGACCATTTATGTCGGCATTGCCTGAAACTGTCAGTGGAACGTGAGCCGCGTCTGAGCCGATGGTCACGCCGCTCTTGGCGTAGATGCTCATCGCATCATCGGTAGCCTCCGAGATATAGACATAATCGCCGTCGCCAAATTTGATAGAGCCACCATAGAGCAATGAGCTTGCTCCGCGGATATAGAGCGTTCCAGCCATAGTGATGTCAGTGACGTTTGTCAATGCACCCGTGACGTTTCCGCCGCCGTTGAAATTCTGCCCCCATATAGTCCTTGTGGTAGCGAGAGTGGACGCCGTGGAAGCATTGCCCACAAGAGCAGCTGTTATTGTAGCCGGGAGCTTCAATGTCACTGCCGCGGAACCGTTAACGCTGACAGCCGCACCCGTATGCGCAGCTGTAGCATCGGCTATCGAGATATTTCTTGCCATGCCCCAATTAGTCGTCGTGATGTTTCCCGTCCCGTCGAAGTTCGTGCCGTTGATTGAGCGGGCGGTGGCAAGTTTGGTGGCTGAGACCGCGTTTCCTTCAGTGGTGGTCAATATTGTACCCTTGTCAGTCCACGAGTTCTTGCTGTCAAGAGCCACAAGGATCTTCGGCATGGAGTTTGACCCACCCGGGCGGTAAAACGCCAATCCCGAGTTGCTGCAGTTGTTGTAGAAGACAAACGCCGAGCCGTGCCATCCTGTGTGAACGATGTCATAGCTGCCGCTGCGGTTGCCTGGAAGAGAGGTTAAAATATTAGCCTCTGCAATGGCAGAAATAGAACTCCTGAAGAGATTTGTTTCATGCACACCGTCAAGCAAATCAGCATCAAGACCGGAGCCGGAGCCGTCGTTGCCCGAGTGCCACACTGTGCCTCCACTATAATAGAGGTTGCCGTCATCTTTGAGTCCGAAATACCAACACTTTGCGTAGTTGTACAAGTGTGTTCCAAAGGTTTTGTGATAACCTATCCAGCCTTTGGCTGCTCCGGACAAAGAAAAACGCATTCCTACTTCACTCGCGTTTGTGGTGTTGAGATTGAGATTTGAGTTTGCCGCGCCGAAATTCAGCGTGCCGCCCGAGATGGGCAGATAATCTCCTGCGTTCTTGGTCACCATCGTGCCGAAGCGCCCGCGGTCGCAATATTGGAGGTTGGACGACACGCCCGAATACGCACCGTTCCAAAACGCGATTGCCGCGCCGCTGATAAGTTGTGACTGGCTGCCACTCCAACCTATATCGCCAACTGAATTGCGCGAATATATCGACGGTTTCCCCGTGATATTGTCCCATGCCATAGTTGTCGGGATGTCGGAAGTGAAGGCGATTGTCCGCCATGCACTCCAACCTGCCGTTGTATTGTCGCGGTGATTGCGGTAATACATTCGCTCCACGGCGCCATTCGTTCCGCTCCATCCGAGCAGAAGCTCGCCCGAACCGTTAGACACAGCCCCGCGCACCCTTATGACATTGCCATAATTGCACGGATAGCCCGCCCCCGAGCTGTAAGCCTCCACCATCGTAATGCCCGCTATAGTGGGGAGATCACCTCCACTTATAGCGTTTGCACGTCCGAGACTGTTGATATGGTCGAGGGCTTGATGGCTCGTCAGAAACGTAGCCCCCTTTGTCACTGTGATCGTTGTCCCGCTCTTGCTGATGTCCGTGACCGCGTTGCCGCTGTCGGTAGTGGTCACATTAACAGCTGCGCCACTCATAAGACGCGTCACGTCGGTATAAAGCCCGTAGCCGAGCGTCGCCGAGAGCACAGCACCCGCATTGGCATCATAAGCGGCCCAACTATCCAGTCGCGGATAGCTGCTGCCCGAACCGGCGCTGCCGCTCACGCTTCCATTGCCCAATGCGCTGACGCCACCCGTCGCATAAATACTACCGTTGACTTTCAGAGCTTTGTTCGCACTGTCATATTCAATAAGCAAACCTCCGATATTGATGCTGGCCGCAGTGACCTTCCCCGACACGCTTAAAGCATGACCCATATAAACGTTGCCCGTCGCTGCGTTGAGATATATCGGTCTGAGCGAATTGTAGCTACCGTATTGGTCGCCGCTATTCGTGAGCATGAAGTGTACATTGTTTCCATCATTGCGCACAAAAAAGCCATAGTTGCCATATACTGCTCGGAAAGTGTTGGCCGAAGTGCTCTGTATCTCACCGTTGGCACGGATGGCCCCATTGACATGCAGCTTCGCCAATGGCGAGGTTGTCCCGATGCCGACATTGCCGTTGTAGAGGATGTTCAATAACTTGTCAGCAGAATGACCGCCGATAGTTATATAGTTGGATGTTGAGCCGTCTGCGACATGCACATGACCGATATATCCTGAATTTCTTGCCGTTTTAGCCTTTCCGAATTGAATATTGCAGCATTGGTTGGCGCCCAATGCACTACACCCAAAGAAAGCGTTATTTGTCCAAGTGGTCGCGCCAACATTTTGAGTGAATACACCATCCACATTGCCGGAGCCGTCAAATGGTCGTCCCCAGATGGTATGTGTATCACGCAACCGCTCTGCTATAATACCTGTCCCTTCCATGATAGCCGCAGGAGACGTCGTTGTCGGAGACACAGACTGATCACCAAGCGTATATGTAGTGGTGTGAAGCGTCGGAGCAATAGGTCTGCTGATATGGAAGCCATATTGAGCACCACCCCTGACATATACATACTCAACAGAGGTATGATCAAGCTGTCCGAGGCCCGCGATGCAGTTTGAACCATTCGTACCTGCGCCCAACATAAAACGATGCACAGCGATGCGCCTCGGAGTCCATCCCCACATCGAGCCATTTACAGTATAATCCAATATCACGGCCATCCGTTTGTCCGTGCGGTTATTCCATGATGCGTTGGCGGGAGTATTGCCCTCAATCTTGATTCGCGTCTGCTGTGAATTGCCTATACCGAGAGTTACTGGATACCAAGTGTCGTTATCAAGGGCCAACGCATCAATGTTGTAATAGTAATATCCTTCAAAAGAAGTGTTGTGGTACCCGTCAAGCATATCGGCGTTGAGATTCGTACACAGCGTTGTGGTGTTAGCCGTGAAATATGAGGCGTTGACCTTGCCGGGAAAAGCGGTGTTTCCGTTGCCGTCAAGGAGCGTGGCGGTACGTCTGAGCGTTGTGAAAGCACCACCATACTGACGCGCATAGATCGGCTCTGTGCCGTCGTCACCCGTGGCTATTTCGATGAAGCCCTCGTTGGTTGCTGTTCCCCCGACGGCGACTCGTCCATAGTCGTTTGTCGCACACATGAACCTAATCTGACGTATGCCTGTGCCGCAGTCCGAGAACAGCAAATCCCCCGTCATAGTATCGCCCGTTTTATTCACATAGCGCCCATCGAGAAGCGAAGCGAAATTACCCGTGTGCAACAGCTTCACCCACGGGGTGAAACCAGCATTGACACAGCGGCGATAATATATACTATCTTCACTATATGTAAATGCGAGCTGTTTGCGGCGACTGAGTGTATTTCCGAGCGAAAGCATTGTGATGTTCGCAATCTCTATGGGTGGAGTGCCCGTAGGTATCGGATCAAAAGTTTTGACGCAGTTGATCCATGCTCCGTCAATATCCTGATCGGAAGTTACGCCGTTGACAACAAGATATGCGTTACCATCCACTGAGCCGTCTGCTTTGAGGAACTGCGAGGCAGTACCGCCCGACTTGATGAAGGATGTTCCTTTTATCACTCCATTCACGTTAAGCTCATTCGACGGCGACGAAGTAAATGTAGCGACTCGATTGAAGATCTTACCGTCGCCGTCATACGACCATATAGCCAGACCGCGCCAACTGCCAGCCATCGAATGATATATTTGCCAAGCGTAATCTGAACTCGAAGTTGGGATGGATGTGTTTGTTGACCTAAAGACTCTGCGGTAAGGATTGTTTACCGAATCATTACCACCCTCAAACATAATCGCGTTATCCAGAGTAAACTTTTTCCGCCCCGTGATTGTCTGCACAGTGTTCAGCGTCACATAATTCCCCTCCACAGCAGTCAACCGCGAAGTCAACGCCGAGATATTGGTCGTGGCTGTATTGAGCGCCGTGTAAAGTCCGTAACCCAGGCCGGCCGACAGCACATGCCCGCTCTTCGCAGCAGTGTAATCTCCCCACGCATCAAGACGGTCGTATGAGCTACCGCCACCCGACGATAACGACGAACCTCCTCCGCCCGAAACCGTGCCATTACCTAAAGCCGACACGCCACCGGTCGCATAAATACTGCCGTTGACTTTCAGAGCTTTGTTCGCGCTGTCATATTCGATAAGCATACCTCCGATATTGACGCCCGACGCCGCAGTCAGAAGCCCCTGCACCGTCAACGCGCCCGTCATAGTGTCGCCGGCTTTCTTGACATAGCGCCCGTCGAGCACCGACTGATATGTCGTGTCCGTCAATATCACCCCCTTGTCCGTCCAGGTACTCTTGCTGTCAAGAGCCACAAGGATCTTCGGCATGGAGTTTGACCCTCCCGGGCGGTAAAACGCCAATCCCGAGTTGCTGCAGTTGTTGTAGAAGACAAACGCCGAGCCGTGCCATCCTGTGTGAACGATGTCATAGCTGCCGCTGCGGTTGCCTGGAAGAGAGGTTAAAATATTAGCCTCTGCAATGGCAGAAATAGAACTCCTGAAGAGCGCCGTCTCATGCCATCCGTCAAGCAGATCCGCATTGAGATTGGTATTGAGTGTAGTCGAATTGCAGGCGTATGGTTGAGCGCCGGTCCCCACAGTAGAGACCATGCGATTCGTTTCAATATAGTTATTACTGCTGCCGTTGTTGACAAATGCGGCCACTGTCGCTCCTGAATCCTGGTCTACAATTCTGAATGTCTTACCGGCCGTCGTGCTTACAAGACGCAACTCAGTAGCCGCACCACTTCCCACACTTTGAAAATACCACGCTCTGTCAGAATTGAAGCGTATATACGACGAGTGATTGTTGAGCGATAGTTCTCCCGTCATCGAGTCCCCGGCCTTTTTCACATACCTGCCGTCGAGCGTCGCCGAGAAGTTCCCTGAATGGAGCAGTTTCACCCAAGCCGTAGTATCATTGATAGCATCACCGTTAAATCTGCGGTAATATATGTCACCGTCGGCATTGAAACCCACCTGTGAACAGAAATCCCCGGCATGGCGGCTCAGCGCGAGAATCGAGTTTGAATTGTTCGATGAAGCGAATAGTCCTGCCACGGCTTTATTGATACCGTAGTAATACCTTATGTGTCCGTCTCCGGGAGCAGTCGTGACATTGCCGATCGGCATGCCGCGCAAGGCCGTAGCGACGCCTGCGTATGGCACCGTCAGACGACCCACCGTGCCGTTGCCGAGCGCCCATGTCACATTGTCGCCCGAAACACCGAGCGTCTTGACGTATGCCTCAAGCGCAGTCTTATCGGCCTTATCCTGCAATGTGTCAGTAATATCTTTCAGAGCATCATCATTCGAGGATGGAATAGCATTGACCCAATGCGTGCCATTGTATTGCAGGATATTGCCTTTTGCCACACCCGTCAGCTTCACGTCGAGCAGATCCGCAAGCACCGAGGTTACCGTGCCGCTGCCTGAGCCGGAGACTCCACCCGGACCGAGCG
Source organism: Staphylococcus sp. (assembly GCA_023665865.1). Taxonomy (GTDB): domain Bacteria; phylum Bacteroidota; class Bacteroidia; order Bacteroidales; family Muribaculaceae; genus Duncaniella. Next base: position 6,832 of record JAMPDC010000002.1, on the reverse strand, counting down.
CCGACACTCCACCGACAGAATAGAAATCATATTTGGCCTTGATCTGCTTCTTGCCGTTCACGGTCTCAAGCTCAAACATATCATCAAACTTCGAGGAATCAAGTTTCAGATCGAGCGCCGTCTGCAAGCCCAAGATCTTCGAGATTGCAAGCGTAGGTATGTCGGCCGCCACAAGTGTCGAGCCGGCGGTCACGCGTCCGTAAATATCTACCGAGACCTTCGTGTAAGCCCCCGCAGCCACCACACCGCTCTTCAGATTCACAATCCCCGAAGCAATACTGAGAGTCTGACCGATCTTCACGCCGCCGAGCGAGTCGGCAGTCGCCGGCTTCAACGACAGAGTCCGGTTCGCGCTCAGATCACCACCGCCCGACAGACCGTCGCCGGCCGAGATGACGACCGTCTTGTCAGCCTTCGTGCCGAGAGCCGTAAGTATGTCACCGATTGAATTGACATTCCCTGCAAGCACGTCCGCAATCTCCTTCAGCGTATCGTATGCCTCCGGCGCGCCGTTGATAAGCGCCGTGATGCGGTCTTTAACAAAAGCCTCCGTCGCATACGCCTTCCCCTTGAGATAAGCCTCCAGCTTTGTCTCGTCGAGGCCGCCTCCAGACTGAGCATTGACATTCACCCAATGTGTACCGTTATATTGAAGCATCTGTCCGTCCGCCGGATCCGTCAGCTTCACGTCGAGCAGCTGCGACAGCACTGACGCGCCACCGCCACCACCCACACCCGACAGTGAAGCAATGCCGAGAGCCGTGAGGCCACCGGTAGCATAAAGATTGCCATTAACCTTAACGGCATTATTCGCTTCATCATACTCCAGAAGTAACTTGCCGATCTGCGCGCCCTTATTCAGCTTTGCGACCTCATTGCTCACCAGTCCCTTCAGGAAAGTGATAATCCCCGCAGCCTGATCATCTTTAACGCGGGACAAGAACTCACCTTCAGAGCTGAGAGCTTTGACGAGCTCCACGAAGAGAGCGCCGACACGGTTAGCGGTGTTGGCCATTATCTTCCGCTCATCGCGGATAGTTTCCGCTTGTTTTAATAGGTTTGTAAAGTCCGCCATAGTGAAATATTATAGTGTAAAATTACATCCTTCCCGAGCTTGATAAAAAGACAAGCCCTAAAGCGCACTCCTGGCATCAGAGAGAGCCTCGCAGACAACTCTCACGCCCTCTTCGCCGGTTATGCGTGCGAGGTCTTCGACCATAGCCATAGTCGACATATACAACTTTTTTGAATACCAATCGCGGCGCTTGCGAGGCTTGCCCGAAGTCATATATGAATCATAGGTAGGATAAATCGGGCCCGCCTGTCTCGGCTTATCCAGGCCATGAGCTTCACGGTAAGACTTATCGAGGATTTGAAGATCGCCACTGTTACCCCTGGTGTAACCTCGACCGACGCCGAGAGCTTGATATATACCGTAGCGAGCGAACTTCAGCGTAATCGTCTTACCGCCGCTTACATCAGCGATCTCATCCGAGAAAGACTGGTGTAGAGTTCCTGAGCGAACGATTTTCAACCGTTCGATTTTCTCTTTCCAAATAAGTAGCTGCGTCCACGTCCACTCATCAATATACTTGTCGATATCCTTTAATTCTGCCATTCCGAAGCGTTATAAATTAGGTCGACCGGTTCGCTAACATCAATCATAAAATAGAGGCCGGTGCAACCATTAAGAAAATATTGGCCGAGTTCTCGAGAGAGAATATTTTCAGTATGAAGATAGACAAGCTCATTGGAGAGGTCATCTTCATCAATGAGAAGGCGAGTGCAGATCTGCCGAAACAATTCTCGGCAGCGATGCAGGGCAGCTATGCGCTCAGCCTCCTCCTTAATGTTGTAGCGGTGAAGGATGAATACCGTGAAAGTCCGTTTTTTATACCAACCGCCGCTCTTACCTTGGAACATGGAGCCGTCGTTTGTATCATCGAAGCAAAAGAACGCATTGGTAGAGCGAAACATCTGTAGCGGACCTTGCAGCTGTTCAATACCGCTACAAGTGCAGAAGCGGAAGTCATGTTCCCGAGCGAAGATATTAGCATTACAAAGTGCGGAGAAATAAGCCTCCCCATCAAAAAGCTCCTTACCGTCCATATTCATTTATTTTTCATGCGTTCCTTCATTTCAGCCGCTTCTTTTGCCTTGAAATCAAGCTCTGTGAGCGCTCTCCAGCAATCGGTTGCTAAAATTTCTTTCTCTTTAGTCACGTCTCCGCCTGTCAGAATTCTAATCTCATTATTCATTACTTCGAGTGGAGACATTGATTGTTCGGTGTCTTCAGACTTAACCGGGCGGAAGAAATGAGGAAAGCAGCGTGAGAAATTAGCCTTTATTTGAACGAGCCAATTAAGCACATTTATGGTATCGGCGACAGTCATAGAGACCGATAGTCCGGGATAAAGTATTGAGGCGATTTTCTGCAACACCGACTCATCTTTAGATACGAGAAATCCTTGGTAAAGATTCTCGAGTGCAATGTAGTTCTTAAATGTTACTCCGTGAAGCTCCGCATCGACGGCCTCCGCTTCATGAAGGGCATCGAGGCGGACAGGAACATCGCCGGGAGACTCAACGAATGATAGAGGAGAGAGCAGTTCTGACAGAGTCCAAGGAGTTATAGCAAGACCGACAGTCTGACCGTCCTCTGTAGACATTTGACAGATAAAACGATCTCCATCATGACGTAGTATTCGGAGTCCTGTAAAATAAGCGAACAGCCTGAAATGGAGGTCAGTTTTCGGGACACTCGCCATAAGGTTATAGACCGCTTCCAATTCAACTTGCGAGAGGTCAGACCAGACCTCCGGCAGAGAGACCTCCAGTACGCTACCCGAAAAAGAAACACGAATCCTCTTTTTTGTTTTCATATGGTTGGAAATGATTAGCGCGATATGCTGATGATGAAAAATATGATGTGAATACCTCCGGGAAGCTCTCGATAAATTTGAGCAGGGCGCGTTTATGCAGCTGATCGGAGCCATTGTCTTTAACAATAGCCACGACAAAAGATCTCGACAAAGCTACGACCTGTTGCATCAGCGGGGAGAAAACACCCTTGCGGCAATAGGCGCACATATCAGAAAAAAATTCCGGGGAGACAAGCTCTTTGAGTGCTGCCTCCGCCGTCGCAATGGCAGGAGCCATCGACAAGAGGTCGGAACGTGTAGCATTTGGATTCCCGAAAAGCCGTGCATCCTTCCCTCGCCAAAACAGCGAGAGGAACCACTGTCTCGAGCAATCAGCCGAGGCCCAGTCATCGACGAGGCGCGCGACACTCAGTATCTCATCGAAAGCATTGTCGAGACCTTGTTGGAGGGATGTAGCGAGGCGTTCGACTCTATCAGAGCTCGCCGGAGCGACATTCCCGTTGCTCACTACGCCGAAGCCGGTGCCAGTGAGCACCAGGTCGAGTTGCGGTAAAGAATCTTTAAAAGCAGAGACGCAGACAAAGCGGGCTACCGCCTGACATAGCCGCTCAAAATCGTCAAGAGGAGAGTCGAGAGGAGAATATATAGAGTCAGCAACTTTCTGGTGGATGAGCCCGAGGATTGGTTTGAGGTCATTGAAGCGAAGAGAGATCGAATCTGAAACCGCTGAAAAGATACCGTTACCGGGAGTAAGCGCTACCGGACAGAAATATTCAAAAATGTCTTGAGTGATAATCATAAGTTTAGGAATTAGGATCAGAAGATGAACCGTCAGGCGTCACCTTCTTAGCATCTGTATTTTTGTCTAAAGTCGTAAGTAGCACGATTGGGACCTGAGGAGAGACTTTATCCTCCCAGCCATTGAAATAGATAATTACGTCATGTACCTTCAGCAGCATGTCGTGGAAAGCAGTCTCGAGACTCTGTTTCAGAGTGAAAAGCTCGCGTTTGTCAGAACCGCTGTTATTCGACTGCGACTTACCCGGGGTAGCGCCGACAAGGTTAGGATGGATATTTGTGCCATAGCAAACAGTGTTTGCGGCCTCTTGAATATCTTCCGACCAGTCGCCACCCTCCTTGCCGGAGTCGACGACATTGATGCGGACCATGCGTTGCTCCTTACCGTAAGAGTCTATATAGTAACCCGTAATCCATACTTTACCACTGTTCTCGACTCCGGTGACGAAGTCACGGATCTTTTTCTTTTCAGAAGCAACCATATCCTTAATTTCTTCGGGGTCAGTCAGGCCACGTTCAGCGATGAGAGACGGCCAATAGTCTCGGTGAATCTCCACCTGATAGCGTACGGAAGCATGATTGCGAATTTTAGCCTTCTTACCTTTACCTATGAGGCGTTTTACGTCATACCAATCACCTCTAAAGAGAGCAGTGTAGTATGGAGTCGGGTAATAACGTTGTCCCGGTGTCGGAAAGCGCATGACAATAGCGAATTTACGTTCATTGGTGCGCACTCGCGTTTCGCCATCTGCGCCCGGAGCACGGCCAAGAAGAACCTCAAGATGACCGAGAGGATCCTTCTCATTTAGCAGTGTTATAACCTCTACATCCTTACGGCTGAGAGAACCTATTTTGCGCCAGTTGGCATAAAACACATGATTTATACGGCCCTTTCGGTCAGCTTTTTCAAAACGGCAGTAGCAAGCATCCTTATGGCGGACCTGAACGATTTTGCCACCTTCCCGGTCGAGAATTATGACAGCTACCGTGAAGAAATAATATTTCATGTCCGTACACTGTTCGAGGTAGAACTCCGACAGAGAGTTATGCAACATAAAGTTGCGAATTTCCTTGTCTGTCGACGGCTGTTTAGTCAGAGGGTCAACATATTTAAGACCCGAGCCATAAGCAGTGAGAACATTGAAAAATAGATTTTGAGAAAGCACTTCGTCCGATCCGACAGTTCTGATGATATCGAATGGGAGCGAATCCTGCAAACCGAATGGAATGTAATACAGACTGTCATACCCCGGGACCCTCTTAGCGTCAATAGCGAGGCCATCTTCATCAAATACAGATGAAGAGTCTGCGACTTCAGATATGGCATCGTTGGCGGGGCCTGAGATATTAAAGATTTCGCCACCTGTGAGAAATGCTGGTTTCGCAGGATTATCGGATGATTTCATAGCCGTTTATTTCAAAAAGAGTTATATCACGAAAAGCGCGAGGAAGGTGACTCGCCGGAAGGATTATTCGGTGCAGACCGGCTCGCCAGTGGCCACCGATGCAAACCGCACCCTTATATTGGAGGATGTCACCGGTACTTAATTTCCACACTTTCAGATCTACAGGTTGCCCTGACTCCAGGAGAGCGATTGCATCCCGCCAGTGAATACATTTAGATGGTCTATTCATATGAGAGGTCAAAAGTATTATCAAAAATTCTATATGGAGCAGGAGATTGGAAGTCAGTAGAGATAAGTGAAGCCTTGCGATATGTGAACGAAAACGATTGGATAGTATCATCGGCATTATCCGTCTTGACGTCGCAGTCAGTGATAGTCAGACGGTCTCCAGGAGTTCCGTCATGGCGAAGGATATACACTGCTTTAGAGCGAGCGAGATCACGTGCAAGGCGGTCACTGCCGTAGCGCATTGGGCCAGTCGAAGCCTTGTAAGTGATGACCTCGTCGAGATCATAATTAAGGAAGCGGCCGTTAATCATCGCCGCCGAACGAGTGAAAGCCACATCTGTCTCCTTGACGCCACAAAGGAAGATAGTCTCCCAACAACCGAACATATTGCGGAAAATAATAGCCGGATCATGCTGTGGAGGATCCATCAGAACCCGATATCGTTGTCTGCGAGCCCCGCAACTCACAGTGAGAGCTACAAGCTCGCCGATAGTAAAATCATTGAACTTAATCGGAGATACATCGTAACAGTAAACACCATTGGAAGAGTCCGCAGCCGAGAGAGAGAATGTCTTCGTTTCAATGGATCCAGAGTAAGAGACATAAGAAGCGAGGACATTCATCGGCAAAGATTCAGGATTATATACTGACAGACACTCATGACGGCCGACAGCGGTATCGCGTTCGGCAGAGACGGCGGTCATGAAGCTCGAGGTCAGAAAATCATCAGCTGACGACTCCATGGCCACACTGCACCTAAAAGCTTTGAAAGTAGCGACAGCTACAGAATCAATCTTAATAGTGAAGTCGCCACAGATATCGTCACCTATCGCATCATCGAGAAGCCGATTGAGACCATATACCGTTACATTTCCATTGAGGGCAGGATAATATACCGTATCGAGCACCACAATCCCGGAGGAATTAAGCAACACAAAGCGAGTTTCCGTTCTGTCAGCCTCAAAAACAAGTTCGAGAAAGGCAGACGTAAACATCAGAGGTTTTATCGGAGTAAGGAGCTTAACGGCCATGTGGACAATAATATTTATTGCAAAGATATGTCCGCCGGAACGCGGATAAAAAGACATGCCAATGTTGGCTACCATTGTGGGCGAAGTCCCCTTAAATTGTCGGCGACGAAAAGGCTCACAGCCAAGCACATCGGGCTGCTGGGATTGAGTCGCCGACAGGGATTTTCCAAAAAATCCCGGGAATCCGCGGCTAAAACCCTTAACAAATAGGGTTTTAGCCGCGCAAAATCACGCTTTTCAAGCGTGTATGGCGAAGCCGCCCCCCCACTGCCCTACGCAAATTTTTGTAATTACCTGATTACCAATGCGGAATATGTGGCGACATTTTGACCAAAAATCGCCCGTTTTTTCGCCAAAATGACCAATAATTTATAGCGAAAAAGAGGCTGGTAATTACCTCAGTAAGGGATGATAATAGCGAAGCCGGCCCCACCTCACGGCAGAACCGGCCATAAACCTATAATAAACATAAAAAAAATGTGCTGAT
>JAMPDC010000001.1:2431658-2627313 GCA_023665865.1 Staphylococcus sp. | reverse complement strand
CTGCCGGATAGGGGTATTACAAAAATCGCTGAAACTGTCTTAGTTTCAGCGATTTGCGGCTTTCTGCCGATTTGTTCAGTGATCCGCCTGGGGCTCGAACCCAGGACCCCAACATTAAAAGTGTTGTCGCTCCAAGGCATCCAAAAGGCTCGCCTACGGCTCTCCTTTTTAATGCTACCAACTGAGCTATCGAATCTTACAGTTATCGAATACGTCTTGATGAAACCTCTACTTGTTCAGTTTGGTTTACAATACGGTTTACAGCCGTGCAATTCAAGATGTGGTTAATAATGTTTATGTTCTCTATGTAAAGTTAGCTATTTTTATTAAGCCATGCAAGTATAATCAAAGGAATTGCAGTTATAACGTTCTTTATTTCAGATATTTCGTTTTGGGTGAGTTTTAACGGTAAGATATTCTGTGGATTCTATTGTAGAGCATGAATCCTAATAAACCGGTACATTTTCAGAATCCGTCCTATAAAGCGAATATTTTTAGAAATATACACCTAAAATAAACGCCTATGCAAAAACATACATAGGCGTTCTTGTTAGATGTGTTTCAGTCTTTAACCGCTCGTATTGGTAAATCCCAATTATTGTTGCAATGTCGAATTGCACCAAAGGAAGATTCTAAGCTCCCTTCAATATAGCCTGAATAGTAATATCTATCTCCATTTGATAAGTCTGATTCTCCAATCCAAAAGCAACATGTATTGAAATAATCCAATTCGTAATAGTCATTTACGGTCAATGTCCATGTCATTGGAATAAACATATGTTTTCCTGATGGACCTGTAACATAAACTCCGTACCAAGAAATATCATTCTTTTCATCATAATACGAAACCTTTTGGAATGTACATTTTTCACTTAGTTCTTCACACTCTTGTTTTGTAGGCAATCTCCAAGAATCACCTAACTTAACTCTTGCCGCATCATATTCCGTACTGACAATATTTGCCTCTTTGGGATATGTGGGATTACTCAGATAACCTATGGTGGTATATCCCCACATATATCCATCACCTCTCTCATAGGGCGTTTCTGCACCAAGATTCCAACCTCTCCATTTTACGGCAAGTCCTAAATCTACGATTTCCTCAATAGGTTCATCTGTGATAAATGACCCCATGTCGCCATAAGAGAAATATTCATCTACATTATTGTACACCAGCGTTACATAATAGTAGGTGGTAGATGGTGTTAACCCACTGAATAGGCATCCTTTTATGTGGTCTGTATCATCAAAATCTGCCCAAACCACATTTTTTGTATCAGGGGTCATTGCCATATTGTATGCTTTTTCGACATCCTCTAAGATGGATTTTTCAGAGGAAAGCAAAACGATGCTTCTTTTTCCTGCTTTTATGGCTACGCTATTTGGCGTAATCCATGAAACCTGACTGGCCTCTGACGTGGGGTTATATCTGAAGCCCGATTCTTGTTCTTCATCATTGCTACAAGCTGTGACTAAAGCTAATGCTACGAAAAGCATTAGGGTTACAAATAAGTTTTTTATCATTGTATATATTGAAATTATGGTTTAATTATCGAAGTTACCTTGTCTATGAAACTCTCTGTAAGATGGAAGATAGGGCTTAACACATCCTCTATTTCTGTACCATCATAACATTCGGTTTTTGATACAAAATGATTGTAGGCACCAACAATATTGTTGTACCATGTCATTTTTTCTTGTTTAGAAGTGGTTTCGTTTAAGATTGATGGTATTGTACGGCTGACATCTGATATATAGCCGCAGTATGCTTCTACAACATCATCCAATTCCAATATATCGGCTTCATTAGATGAATCAGAATGTTTCGCAGACATGATTATGCCTGAAAGTTTGGAGTTAATCCCAATGAAAATAGTTTGCAGGGATGCCATTATTCTTCATAGTAGTTCCTCAATCCCCTAAGGAACTATAAGTTTACAAAAAAGGTGTGAGGATTGTATTTGCTTTATCTCGTTCTTAGGTCTTGGCGTACCCATGCAGTAGATAAAGCAATAGCCCCACACCGATTTGCTATATAGATACTCCGTTAGAGTAGGTATATGCCAATCAATGCAGGTGCTACTGCCAATCATCTTCACTGCATTATAAACCGCCAAGTTTAAGAACAGAAGATAATTTCAATAACACCTTTCGTTATCATGTTGATTTGCACCAACTCTTTGGTGCTGTAAATCAAGTGCAAAGATAACGAAAAATGTTATTGTTGGGGCTATCTCAGATGATGTTTTTCAGCATGATTGTATGAAACGCCTTATTTCCAATAAGAAAGCAGGATAATCACAAGCCAAACGATGCTGAATGTTATAAGCGGTGCGATGCAGATGCCTATAATAAAAAGCAAGATGAACCACACACCGCCTATACAATAATTTTGAATGTCTTTGTTTGCCATAAGATAGAGTGTTGTAGAATTAGAGGGGAACACCCATTGCTGAATGTTCCCCTTTGGTTGATGTTAGTTGATAAACCACGAATAGCGGTCATCGCCATGCAGAGCGGAATTGATACCTAACGCCATATCCGTGGCGTTCAGAGAGCGGTCAAGGAAGCTGTCTATGTAACTGCTCTTGTTTGCTCCGGTGAGAAGATTGTAGAACTTCCACATATCAATGTCAGAGCCGTATGACCCAAAATTTGGGTCGCTGATATAGGCTTTAGCCACTGAATTTATCTGTGTGTCCGTAATCAGCAACTGTGGGATGGTGCGTTGCATCTTTTGTGGCAGAGCCTGATACAGTCGCATTTTCCCAAGAATCTGACAGAATTGGTGTTCTGTCATGTAGGTGTTACCAAGTGTCTGCATCAGATGGATATGTTTTGCAGGATTGTAATTGTGAAGCATATCCAACACATTGCGGTATAAATCCGCAGTGTTAGACACTTCCAACTGTCCTACATACCCATCAGATGAAACACAGAGATTGCAACACACAAGATTACGGAAGCCAACGAACACCTTGAATTTCTCCACCGTCTTTTTAGAATAGAGATTCATAGTGTTGTAGGCTCTGACACCTCCCACCGTGAGCGTGAGTTTGTTCCCGTCTATCGTTTCATAGATAGTGGGAATTTCGATGCAGAACATCATACGCTCATAGTAGATTGTCTTGTCGCTTTCCAAGAGCTGATTTGCAGGCTTGTGGATAGCTTCAGGGATTCTCCCCTTGACTATGTGCGACACACGAATGTCAGGTACTTCGATTGTTTCACCGTTATAGAATATGCTGACCGCATCCGCTACCGTTTCGATAAATGCAGGATGTGACATTGTCAGCTCATTGTCTTTGCTGAACACTGGCACGATGCACTCATTTGTGAGGTGCGACAGTTCCACCGCCTTTGTGTTGGCTTCGATGAATGGATTGTTGCGTTTCTCACGTTGCGGAGTTTCTGTGATAACTTCCGCATCAGTTGCGTAAGCGTTGAGCCAACTGAATCTTTTAGGCTCAACCGCAGGTAAAATCATTAGATTTTCCATAAGCAAATTTTATTTATGCGATTAATACTGTGATACTTTTGTTTTTACTCAATAGTGGTGGGGGGACTAAAAGTGTCGTGTCGTATCGCTCGCAGAATATTCTGTAAAATTTGATTTGGCTCTCTTGCTTATGGCATAGGGTGGCTTTTACTTATATATCGTAGGCTCTATGGCTGATTCTTGTTTTATGTATTCTATATCAGGAACTAATATTGTGTAAGGCATTGATGGTATCGGGAAACTTTGACAAGAGCGATATTTTGTAAAGTGCTATATACGTATTCTTGTAACAGTCTGAATCATAAAAAGAAAAAACTCCATATTTTGCGGATATGGAGTTGTGGTAGATTTTTTAGAAAATTTAGATTTTATGGTGGTGCGTTCAAAAATCCACCGTCAAATTTGAAGCGATTTAGTTTGTATGATGGATTCTCTTTTGAATTGCTTTCGCTGACCTCATAGTAATCAGATATGGTTGTCTGTGTTACTTTTGCCGTGATTTTGAATTTGGCATATATGGCTTTAATCCGTGCCTGAATTTCTTTCTTGGGGATATATTCATTCAAAGGGAACTCGTTGAAAATAGCGGTCAAGATATTGGGTAAGAATCTCAATTCATCTGCTTTTGCTCGGTCATATTCTTTTATGGCTTTGTTTAGCAACCCTTTCTTATAACCGCATCGCTCAATACCATCAATACCAATCTTATCAAATATCGGCATTATGTAGTCAGCTTCTTCAATCATTCTAAACATTCCTCGAACCATATCTGCCACTTCATGATTGATTTTATTGGAAGCAACCCCAAGACGCAATGATTCCAACAACCGCACTATCTCTTTTCGCTTTTCAATCTCAAATTTAGAATAACGGATTTTTAGAATATCATCATTGCCGACAATTTGCATAGATTCGTGATAATCGACATTGAAATATCCGGCACTCTCATACGCCAATCTCAAAGAATCGCCTGAAATGTAGTAGGATTTTACTCGTTCCTCATTATGCAAATTATCAATGGCAAAATAGTTTATGTTTCCCTCGTTATCTATGAGGTCATTGTATTTCAGTCCTTTTATGTCTTTCAACAACGCTGTTCTCTTTGCTGTATCTTGTTCAGAATCATATTCATATTTCAGACGGAAATATGTATCTGCATATTGGGCTATCTCTCTGTCTAACTCATCATTGCTTTTTATCTCAATATTTGAATTGACATTCGCTATGTGGGTAAAAGAATTGTATGTTACTTCTTCATTGCCGTTCTTGCGGAATCTACCCTGAATCTGAATCGCCTCGGTTAGAGGGTCTATCATAGTATATGAAGCACTCCTTAAATCAGTCAACATGATTATATCCGGCTCAATGGGGAGTAGTTCAATATCAAGCCCTGAATAGAATCGGCAAGTGAAGAAATTATACTTGGCAAAAGGATAACTTATTTCTGACTGCGCGGCTATGCCTATGCCGTGTAGTTTTTTCACACTCTTGTCTGAACAGAAAATCTTGTAATCCTGAATATCCAATTCTTGTATTATGGCCGTGATGCTATCTGTCTTATTCATAAAGATACAGATACATTCGCTATCAGCTATTTCTTCAAGCCTTTTCAGCAATGAATATTTGAAACTGTTGGTCACAATCAGAGCGAGATTTTTCTTATAATCAAATGTCGGTCTGATTTGAAGAATTGAAAAAAGTTGTTCTAAAAACTGTGGGTGTGATGGTGTGAGTGGTGTTGCCGACACCATAGCCTTGTTCCTGAAATTGAAAAAGTCTGATATGGGCTGACTGATTGACATTCTGTAATCATGGTCTTGCGTGATTTTCTCGCACTCATCAAATAGGCAGAACCAATCCTCACCGTATATATCAATGCCAACTTTTTGTGCTTCATTTCTGACCTTATAGAAACTTTCAGGAGTGGTAAGGATTTTCTTATAAAGTATATCCTCTCGTTTAAGATAGTTACGTATGGCTGCAAGGCTAACTCCGGCATATACACCCATCAGTGGCAATTCCTCATTGTCAACCTTGCATTGAATCACTGGCACATTAGGCTCAATGATTATAGAGTTACGTTCAGCGTGAATCTCGCAATATGTCGCTCCAACACCCGTAAGTGTCTTGTTTAGAATTACATTTGAGGGTATAGTATTGCCATAGCCACTACGAACAAGAGCGTCTGTAAGCCATTCATTTCTATATAGTTCAAGATATTCTATATTCATTGCCGAGGATTATCTGTTAATAGTTCTCTGTCAATTTTATAGAGGCGGTAGGATTTTTTAGAAAATCAGTTTTATATGGTCATCCTCAAAAAATCTACCGTTCTCTATAAATATTGTCATTATCAATCAGCCCTTATTTTCACCCAGATATTGTGCCCATACGGAGTTGAGAGCATCAGTGTAAGCTCGTATCTCCATTGATTGACCCTTTTTCGGCACAAAGTGGGCTTCCCAAATCTCGTTATCAAGAAGATTTATCACACCTATCAGAGCATCAATATTCTTACCGTTTTCGATATAGAACTTTTTAAGAGCCGCGCCGAATCTACCATTACATCGGTCAGAAGTGAGTATTGGATTGCTGTCAATTTCTTTCAGGACAGTATCTCCTATTTCTATAATTTCAGTAGAGAGTTGGAGATTTCGATAATCCTCGATGGTCTTGTAACCCTGCTGTAAGGCTTTTACCTGCTTGGGTTGGAGTGTCGTTGTAGAAAGGGTATAGATTGAGAAGAAAAATGCATCTTCTTCCTTTCGTTTACCACATTGTTTGAGAATATAGTCAATTTCCTTGCTGTTGGTAGATATGCCAGAGTGTTGAAAATCTCCATTTTTCCACACCTTGCCATTGTTGCGTAATGCTACATAAGAGAGAATATCCATTGTGTCAGGTATCTCAACTTCTGCGTATGTAGGTTTTTGGTCTTGCATATCCGCAAATTGGAGTGCTAACGAGCGGTGCTGACCGTCCACGCACACGCCATCGTATTGGTCGTATTCATCGGGCTTTATGGCTTGATACTTTATGTCGAAGTTCGACAGTGTGGCATCCCCTTCGCCAGTCTTGCGGACTATGATAGCCTTGGACAGCGTTCTGCCGTTCAGCTTGTCCTTGGCTTTATCCATTGTAATGAACTCCATCGGCATTGTTGAGAGATAGCTGTGTTTCTTGATTTTGAGATAGGCCTCCTTTATGTTGGCCTTATCAATCTTTTGTCGATTGCCCTCTATAAAGAGCAGGTTGAGTTTTTGTTTCATTTCTCTGTTAATCTGATTGTTCATATTTGCGTTGTTTATTCCCTCGTTGTTCTTAATATTGTTTACTGATGTTGTCATTGTCGTTTACGCTTACCTTTACAGCATTAGGTTCTATTTGTTATTCGTTTTTCTTTCTATGTAACCGTGTTTTGTTTTCGATTACACTGCAAAGGTAGTATGCCTTTTGAGGGTGTCTAGTGAGTAATTTTTTCAACGATTCTACTCCCCCTTAAAATGGTATGGATATATAAAAGTAAAATCCCACCTCTCATATATGAGAAATGGGATATACAATGTATGTGTTACAATTTATTTAGCAAGTGGGATATATAGAGGATTTGCCTGATAAAGTCTTTCCTCGATACTGTTTGAAAAAGCCTTTTAAGGATTCAGGGTCATCCAAAAAGTTTCTGTTGGTGGATAGTCGTGTATGATAAATGAGCTTTGAGATTAGGAGATTCTTGTTCAGAGATACTCCCGCTCCCTTTTTAGCCCTGCCACTGAACTGTGGATTTATTTCAAAGAAATATTTGAGTAATGATGCAAAATACCATATAAGTACAGATATGGATTCTTCTTTAGGATTGAAAATATCTTTGAAGTCCTCGACGGTATATCCTTTTATGGCTTCTTCATCACGGTCATATCCTTGCTGAATCCAATTCATCAGGATTGATATTGTCCGGCTATCACTAATATCCAATTTCCCTTTAAGAGTGTTTATAGAGAGCTTCATTTCTGAATCTTCATCATCAGACATAAGTTTCAGAAGTTTCTCTATCGTGCGTTGAGAACTGTCCTTTATGGTGAATCCTGAAAGACAGATACTATAAGCATAGTCGAATAGGAACATAATAAGCAACCAAAACGCATCAGGGTCTAACTTCAATCCGTTTATAGTCGCTTGCAGGTCTTTATCCGTTATATAGTCTTCGTATTTATAGTGGCATGGTATCTTCCCTGAATTATACCTTTCTTCAAAAATATCCATCGCTTCAAACGGCATAGTCAGATAGATTATGCTGTTATAGATAGGAGAACCGTCAGGCATATAATAGGGTTCACCTTGTCCTCTTACTATATTATAGATATATTGGAACTGCGATTCATTGTTAGCATTTATAGGAGTTTCCATGCCATTATAATTTTGATAGCGTAAAGTTACTAAAAATCCGCCTATCTGTGGATAAACGGATTCTGTTAATGTGAGGATTCTGCAATTATAGCAAGTTTTTCATAGCATTATCTATCTGCTCATTATCGAAGCTGTCAAGATAAATTTGTGTTACTCGTTCAGAGCTATGCCCCAACGATTCACTGATTATAGATGTTGAAACACCCGCTCTTTTCAGGACGGTAGCGAAAGAGTGTCGTGCCACATAGGTTGTAAGTGGCAATGGAAGATTGAGATTGTTCCCAATTTCTTTCAGATGATTGTTTATTTTAGCCAATACCTTGTGCAGTCTATTAGCTACCTGAACTTCTGTCTTATGAAATGTAGATAGAATTGGGAAGATAAACGGTGATTTACCGTTGCGGTACTTCTCAATGAGTTGTTGAGCTTCGTTCTGCAATGGCACAATTATGAGCTTTTTTGTCTTTTCTCTGTTATAGATAAGCTGATTTTCCTGAATATTAGAATGTTTGAGTTTAGCCATATCTATAAAGTTGATACCAGCACATAGATACGAAAATGTAAAAATATCAATGGCAAGACACTCCATAGGACTATTGCCTTGATATTCCATTACTTTGCGAATATCATCTTTAGTCAACGCTCGTTTAGCAGTCTTTTTACTGAGTTTAGATACCTTATAGGCATGAAAAGGATAGCACTCTCTTTTAATCGCTTGTTCTAACATTGCAAGGTTAAAAACGGCTCTTAGGTGTCGTAGTCGAGTGCTTATCGTGCTTATTGATAGATTTTGCTCTTTGCCCCATGCTTCATACCTTTTGAGCCAAGCAACATCAATATCTGAAAACGGAATGTCAAGATGCTTGTTGAACTTGATAAACGAGTTATAGGAGATTTCATACATTCCTGCATACCTGATACGTTTTTCGTGTTTCAAGTTCTCTATATAGGCAAGATAGTATTCTCCAACGGTCTTTTTTGTGTTGTTAGAGGGCTTGGAAGATTCAATCAGGGTAGAGGCCGTGAAATCTCTCCCTGCGATTCTCTTATCTAACGCTATCTTCTGAATCTCGCTTATTCTATCGTTTATGAGAATGATTATTCTCTCACGATTGGGACATTTATCGTTAGGAAGATTGTTTTTGAAATCCCATTGCTCCGCTTTTATAGAGATTCCAAGGCTTTGATATTTGCGTTTATTGTCTTTACAGACGCATAACATCAGAGGATGTTCACCATTGCTGAGTGTCTTTGACTTGTAACACAGCACTTTAATTGTTCCGCTCATTTGGTTTACGGTTTACATCTTGGTTTACAGTGGGCGTGCAACCGTGCCGTATTCAGCGTGAACAAAAAGAAAAAAGCAGTCATCTTTATTTGATAACTGCTTGATTTTCAGGGTTTTATCAGTGATCCGCCTGGGGCTCGAACCCAGGACCCCAACATTAAAAGTGTTGTGCTCTACCAGCTGAGCTAGCGAATCGTGCTTATTGGTGGAGGTTAGCTTTATTATTAGGCTTTCCTCTCAAAAGCGATGCAAAGGTAGATGTTTTTTTTGATTCGTGCAAATTTTTTGACGTTTTTTTGTCGTAAAAGCTACATTTTTTGTTAATTCATGGTAGTTTTACCAACTTTTAAACCGCATTGATGGTATTCTGACATCTAAAGTTTCCACATCGTGCTTCTGTCAATCTTATAAAATCATTCAATCTGCGACTTTGATAGGATCTACACGATCGGCGGCAGAAACCTGGCGTAACGGACGACATGGATTGCCTACAGCCACCATCCGTGGAGGTATCGAACGCGTGACCACGCTTCCGGCCCCGATGATAGCCCCCTCCCCTATTGTGACTCCGGGCAGCACTACGACATTGGCGGCAATCCACACATTGTCGCAGATTTTGATTGGTGCTCCAGCCATTATACCATCGTTACGCTGATTGGCATAAAGAGCGTGTGTGATGGTTATCAACGAACAGTTTGGACCAATCATCACATTGTCCCCGATCCTTACCTCTGCCTCGTCGAGTATCGAAAGGTTGAAATTGCCGATGAAATTTTCCCCGACATGAATATTAAATCCAAAGTCACAGCGAAAAGGGCTGTGAATGACAAACCTCTCCCCTACCGACCCGAGCAACCGCACGAAGAGTTCACGCCTACGTTCTTTCTCCGACGGACGTGTCATGTTGATTTCATAACATAGGTCTGCACACTTATCCAGCAACCCCGATACTTCGGGTACATCCTTTGCTCCGGCATAAATCCACTCTCTCTCATTCAGCAATCTCAGTATTTCTTTCATGATTAATCCAATGTTTAGTTCATATTAAAGTTTTATCACCTCATCCGACGACAAATTTACGACATATTTCCAACGCGAAAGTGCGATTATACAAATCAGGCCAAATATTTTCATGAAAAAATCATATCTTTGCCCACCAAACCTCTCCAGCGGATCGCATAGATCCGTAAGTTTAATTTCTTATAACTCAATAATACCGTCCCATATATGCACACTATTTTAGAAACTGAACGCACTATTTTACGGCCCTGGCGCATGTCAGACGCAGAAGATCTATATCTTTATGCCAGTGATGAACGGGTCGGACCTCCGGCAGGCTGGCCTCCACACCGCAGTGTTGATGAAAGCACGGAGATCATCAAGAATATTTTCTCACGTCCCGGTGTTTTTGCCGTGACGCTCCGAGGTGATGACCGGGCTATCGGGTGCATCGGCATCGTCTGCGGCAAAGAGAGCAATTTCGACATCCCGGACGACGAAGGTGAGATCAGCTACTGGATCGGTGCCCCCTTCTGGGGGCAAGGATTGATCCCGGAGGCAATGCACACTGTGATACGCTATGGGTTCGAAGAGATGGGACTGACAAAAATATGGTGCGGATATTTCGACGGAAACCAAAAGTCAAAACGCGCACAGGAAAAAGCAGGCTTCAAGCATCATCACACTTCCGGTCCTGCCTATTGCCAGCTCACCGGCGACGAACGTATCGAACACGTAAGCCTCATCACCCGTCATGAGTGGCTCGAAAATCTGCGCTAAAACCTTTATTTGCTATTTATCTGAGATAAAAGAGTCTTTAAAACCGAGGAAATATAGCACACCGTCAAGCCCGATGGTCGATATTGACTGCTCGGCATTAGCCTTGACCTTCGGCTTGGCATGGAAAGCGATCCCGAGTCCGGCAGTCGACAACATCGGAAGATCATTGGCACCGTCGCCCACTGCGATCGTCTGGGCTATATTCACATTCTCAACCTGAGCGATCAGACGCAGCAGCTCCGCTTTACGGCGACCGTCAACGATATCTCCGACATAGCGTCCGGTGAGCTTGCCATCGGCTATCTCAAGTTCATTAGCGTAAACATAGTCAAAACCATATTTCTGTTTCAAATAGTTGCCGAAATAGGTGAACCCTCCCGAAAGAATGGCAGTTTTGTAGCCTACGCGCTTCAACACCTGCATCATTCGGTCGAGACCCTCAGTGATGGGCAAGTTCTCTGCAATCTCCTTCATCACACTCTCGTCAAGCCCCTTGAGGAGCGCTACCCGTTCTCTGAAGCTCTCACAGAAATCAATCTCACCTCTCATCGCACGTTCGGTAATAGCCTTGACCTGATCGCCGACACCTGCACGCATCGCAAGCTCGTCAATGACCTCAGTCTCTATAAGAGTCGAATCCATATCGAAGCAGATCAGACGCCGGCATCTGCGGAACAGGGTGTCTTCCTGAACCGAGATGTCAAAATCCTCCTCTTGCGAAAGCTGCATGAAGCGTTCCTGCATAGCGGAGACATCACGGGGCACACCTCGCACTGAAAACTCCACACACGATTTCGACAGCGGCTGCTCCTCCTCGCCGAGCGGCATTCGACCGGTCAGACGTTGGATCGAATCAATGTTAAGTCCCTGCCCTGAGATCTCAGCAGTGACGTTGGCAATCTGCCTTGCCGTCAAGCGTCGTCCCAATATAGTGATGATCCAGCGGTCTTTACCCTGCTTTCCGACCCAATTCTCATACTCCTCTATGCTGACAGGCGAGAAGCGTATAGTCACGTTCAACTCAGTGGCCTTGAAAAGCAACTCTTTCATTATATTTCCGGAAACCGACGAATCGGTACGTATCAGTATGCCGAGCGACAGTGTGTGATGGATATCAGCCTGACCGATATCAAGGATACCGGCGTCATATCTTGCAAGAATCTCTGAAAGAGCGGAAGTTACGCCGGGATGATCCTGACCGGAAATATTAATAAGTATCAGTTCGAGTTGTTTCTTATCCATAATAAAAACGTGTTTAGAGAAATACCATACGTAAGCATTTGTGTCTACAAAATTATATAAAAAACGTGATTTTTATGTACTTTTGCAGGTATAAATTCACATATAACACAGAGCGAAATGAAACGAGAATGGAAATCCATAAAGAAGTATGAGGATATACTTTTTGAGCAATATGACCGCATAGCTAAAATCACTATCAACCGTCCGCGCGTCTACAACGCCTTCCGTCCGCAGACCAACAAAGAGATGCTCGATGCGATGGCCTACTGCCGCGATGCCTCCGACATTGGTGTCATCATCCTTACTGGAGCCGGCGACAAAGCCTTCTGCTCAGGTGGCGATCAGAATGTCAAAGGTATCGGCGGATATATCGACGACCAGGGTGTGCCCCGTCTCAACGTCCTTGACCTGCACAAAGCCATCCGTTCCATCCCCAAGCCTGTGATTGCCATGGTCAACGGCTACTCTATCGGAGGCGGCAATGTGCTCAACGTAGTCTGCGACCTCAGCATCGCATCTGAAAACGCCCGATTCGGGCAGACCGGGCCCAAGGTAGGAAGTTTCGACGCCGGTTTCGGTTCAAGCTACCTCGCCCGCTGTGTCGGACAGAAGAAAGCGCGTGAGATCTGGTTCCTCTGCCGCCAATACACTGCCGAGGAAGCCGAGAAGATGGGCATGATCAACAAGGTTGTCCCCTTTGACCGCCTCGAAGACGAGACCGTCGAGTGGTGCGAGACCATCCTCAAGCGTTCACCGATGGCTATCCGTATGATCAAGCGGGCACTCAACGCTGAGCTCGACGGACAACGCGGACTGATGGAATTTGCGGGCGACGCCACCCTCATGTACTATCTCATGGCTGAGGCGCAGGAAGGCAAAAATGCTTTCCTTGAGAAGCGCGACCCCGATTTTGAACAATTCCCCAAATTCCCGGGCTAATTATCCAAACAGACGCGACATTGAAAGCAAGCTGGTGCAAATACCGTCTCGATTTCCGCTTTCTCGCCATCACATCGCGCGAGCGGATGAGAGAGAAGGACACATACTATATCAAGCTTTGCAACCCCGGGTCGGAAGAGACATTCGGCCTCGGGGAAGCCGGGCTATTCCGCGGACTCAGCTATGACGACTGTCCGGACTATGAGGACAAACTCAATGAAGTGTGCCGCAACATAGATAGCTATGCAGCCTCACCCGGACTGCTCAGAGACTATCCGTCGATACGGTTTGCCGTGGAGACAGCCGTCCGCGACCTCCGCAACGGTGGCCGGCGGATCATCTTCGACTCCCCCTGGACCGAAGGAGAGAGTGCGCTGACCATCAACGGTCTCGTATGGATGGGCGACCGCAAACAGATGCGCGACCGCATAGCCTCCAAACTCGAAGCCGGATTCTCATGCGTCAAGGTCAAGATCGGAGGTATAGATTTCGAAGAAGAGCTGAGTCTGCTCTCCTTCCTGCGCAGTCACGCCCCCGATATCCAACTGAGGTTGGACGCAAACGGTGCATTTCCGCCCGGTGAAGCATTGCAGCGGCTTGAAAGGCTCTCTTGTTTCAACATCCACTCCATCGAGCAGCCGATCCGTGCCGGACAATGGAAGGATATGGCAGAGATATGCCGGATGTCGCCAATCCCGATTGCCCTCGATGAAGAACTTATAGGCCTCAACACCACCGAAGTCAAGCGGCAGATGCTCGAGGAGATACGTCCGGCTTACATTGTCCTCAAACCGACGCTGACCGGAGGCATAGAAAGTTCCGAGGAGTGGATCGCGCTTGCCCGAGATATTGATTGCGGCTGGTGGGCTACCTCGGCGCTCGAATCAAACATCGGTCTGAACGCCATAGCCCAATGGCTCGCCACGCTGCACCCGACCATGCCTCAAGGCCTCGGCACAGGACAGCTCTACAACAACAATATCGCCTCGCCGCTTCGTCTATCCGGCGAAAACCTCTCATACTCACCCCAGATGAAATGGGAAATACCTCAGCTTAAATGGAACTGCGACTGACACGCGACGCCGAAGAGTTCATCAGGCAATGGGAGAACTCAGATGACCACATCATAGCCTACACGTCAGGCTCCACCGGCACGCCAAAGGAAATACGGCTGCTGAAGAGCGACATGCGCGCCTCCGCACGGGCGACCATCAGCTTCTTCAACCTCACCGCCGACTCTCACCTCTATCTCCCACTCTCCCCGTCATATATCGCCGGAAAGATGCAGATAGTCCGGGCACTCGAAGCCGGCTGCTCACTGACAGTCGAACCGCCCGGCAACCATCCCCTCCATACGTGGCACCCCTCGGGCCGCATCTCGCTCCTGCCGGTAGTCCCCTCGCAGGTCGACGGGCTACTCGAAAGCGGAAAGGCCGGGATGATAGATGCCATAATTGTAGGAGGCGCTCCCCTTTCACCCGAAAGCGAAAGCCTCATCACAGCCTCCGGTCTCACGGCCTACGCCACCTACGGCATGACGGAAACCTGTAGCCACGTCGCCCTGCGCAAACTTGGCGACCCGACATTCTCCGCACTCCCCGGCATCACGTTTGACCTTGACGAAAGAGGGTGCCTGATCATCAACAGCACCACCCTCTCCTTCCGACGGCTCGTCACCAACGACCTCGCAGCCCTCGCGGACGACAGCCATTTCAGATGGACAGGCCGATATGACAACGTCATCAATTCCGGTGGTCTGAAAATCTCACCCGAGCAGATCGAGGAGCGGATAGCCCCGCTGATGCCACCGGGCTCACTCTTCTACGTCACCTCCCGACCCTCCACCCGCTGGGGCGAGGAGGCAGTCCTCGTCACCGACGCCTCCGTTCTCCCCACCAACCTGCTTGACAGCATACGCGAACTGACCGGACACGAAAAAGCTCCCAAGGCCATCGTCACCGTCGACAGAATAGAGCTGACATCCTCGCAAAAGATCATCAGGCGAAAAATTTTGGGGTGATTTCAACATGAAATACCCCTTTATGTGTTATATTTGTAGCGAAACGCAAAAGTTTCCTCCACGTCAAGCAGCTATTTTATGAGACAGACTTCTGACAGTAAGATATACTACGGCCTTTTCAACGACAGTTTCCCGCCGGTTCTCGACGGCGTGACACTCACCGTTGAGAACTACTGCAAGTGGCTTACGTCAGCCGGGCGCGACGTCTGTGTAGTCACCCCCTGGGCACCACGCTTCACCGGAATCGACGGTCTGAAACTCTACCGCTACTTCTCCCTCCCTATCTACAACCGCCACCCCTACCGCTACGGCTACCCACGCTTCGACCCCTGGATATGGCGACGCATGCGCAACACCCCCTTCCGCATCGTCCACGCCCACTGCCCCTTCTCGTCGGGACGTCTCGCCGCCTATGCCGCCCGCAAGCAGGACATACCTTTAGTGGCCACCTTCCACTCAAAATACCGCACAGATCTCGAGCGCTCCCTGCCTAAACCGATGGTGAACTACCAGATGAAGCGCCTGCTCGAGTTCTACAACTCCGCCACCGAAGTGTGGATCCCTCAGGCTGCCGTCGAGGAGACTCTGCGTGAATATGGCTATCAAGGCAAGGTTGTGGTGGTCGACAACGGAAATGACTTCTGCGACGGCATCGACGACATAGCCACCTTCAGGCTTCAATCCCGCACGGCCATCGGACTCGCCGACGGTGAGACCGGCCTGCTCTTCGTCGGGCAACACATCCTGGAAAAAGGCATCGAGATCATCGTCCGCTCCCTCCCGCTGCTCACCGACATGAGATTTCACATGAACTTCATCGGCACCGGCTATGCCGTCGACGACATGAAAGCCCTTGTCGGCAGGCTCGGACTTGAAGACCGGGTCACCTTCCACGGAGTCATCAAAGACCGCGAGCGCCTGCGGCAGTTCTATGCCGGCTCCGACCTCTTCCTCTTCCCCTCGTTCTACGACAACGCTCCCCTCGTTGTCCGCGAAGCTGCCGCCATGCAGACCCCGGCCATTCTCCTCGAGGGGTCGACCGCAGCCGAGCTCGTCCGCGACGGCAAAAACGGCTTCCTTACCCAACGCACATCCGAAGCCTACGCCACGGCCATCAGACACATCTCCGAGAGTCCGGCACTCCTTGCCAACGTCGGAGCAGGAGCACGGCAAACCCTCGCACGTCCATGGCATGATGTCATGGATGAAGTTATCACACGTTACGACGAAATCATAGCGCGCCATGAGTATTCAAAACACTAAGACACCACCCTCGGCACGCCGCCAGGCCCTCAACCTTGCATGGAAAATCTTCATCCCGATCGCCATCGGCCTCGGTGTGGTCATCTGGCTGTTCAAACGGGAGTTCAACCCTGCCGTCTGGGCTTCCATCCACTTCGACGCCCGCGTCATCGGCTGCATAGCTCTCGCCTGGCTCTTCATGATCGGGCGTGACTTCGGACTGACATGGCGGTTCAGGACACTGACCGACCGCCAGCTCTCATGGATAAAAGCGTGGAAGGTCGACATGCTCTGCGAGTTCACCTCCTGCGTCACCCCCTCGGCTGTAGGCGGGAGTGCCTTCGGAATGATCTATCTCAACCGCGAGGGGATCGAACTCGGCCGCGCCACCACGCTGATGATGACCACTCTCTTTCTCGACGAACTGTTTTTCGTCATCTCCCTCCCCATCATCATGCTGATCGTCCCCTACGACAATCTCTTCGACTTCGGCCACGGAGGATTCACCGTAGGTCTGCAGACCGTCTTCTGGTGCGTCTACGCAGTGATTTTCGCGTGGACCACCATCCTCTTCATGGGCATCATAGTCCGCCCCCACGCCATCCACCGCTTCCTCAACTGGCTCTTCCACTTCCGGCTGCTCAAAAAATGGGCACCGGCGGTCGACACGCTCGGTCAGAACATGGAGACAACCGGCAAAGACCTGCGCAAACGTCCCATCAGATGGTGGTTTGAGACATTCGGAGGGACAGCCCTGTCGTGGTCGTCACGCTATCTCGTCGTCAACGCCCTCTTCCTCGGCTTCGCGCCGATGGCCAACCAGCTCGTGGTCTTCGCCCGTCAGTTCATCGTCTGGGTCTGCCTCATGGTCAGTCCCACTCCCGGCAGCGCAGGCATCAGCGAGTGGCTTTTCACGACCTACTACGGCGACCTCATCCACAGCACCGGCATGGCCCTCGTCATCGCACTCTTCTGGCGCATCATAAGCTACTATATCTATCTCCTCGTCGGAGCCTGCATCATGCCCGGCTGGATCCAGGACGGCATCAAGCGCAAGCGGCAGGACGAAGCGGCCCCTCAGCAGCAAGACAAATGACCCCCGACTCAATAAACAGTACCACGGTACCATCAGTACCGACGCCATGACATGGTACCAACCCATCCTCCACTCATAATCCTCCACCGTATGACAACCAACCCTCTTCTATCATTCATCCTTCTGCTTCTATCTGCCATCGGCCCCTCACTCTCTGCATCGGCGGCCGACACCAGGAATGTCTACATGCTAAGGCTCGACGATGAAATCGGGTCAAGCACCTGGCGCTACACCCGTCAGGCTCTCGACGAGGCAAAGCGGAGAAACGCCGACCTGCTCCTCGTCCATCTCAACACCTACGGAGGCTCTGTCGTCCACGCCGACTCCATCCGCACCGCCATCCTCAACTATCCGGGCGACGTGGTGGCTTTCGTCGACAACAACGCTGCATCGGCAGGCGCACTCATAGCTCTCGCCTGCGACTCCGTCTACATGCGTCAGGGTGCATCAATGGGCGCGGTCACGGTGGTCAACGGAGCCGACGGAGCCGCCATGCCCGACAAATATCAGTCCTACATGCGGGCCATGATGCGTGCGACAGCCGAACACCACGGCAAATATCTCGCCGCAGACAGCACCGGGCGCTGGCGCCGCGACCCTCTCATAGCCGAAGCGATGGTCGACACCCGCGTAGCCGTCCCCGGGCTCATCGACTCCACCCGTGTGCTGACATTCACCACCGACGAGGCCCTCAGATGGGGCTATGCCGACGGCAAGGCAGAGTCGACCGAGGATGTGCTCTCCGGGCTCGGCATCAGCCAAGGCAACTACACGTTGACGGAATACCAGCCCGACTGGCTCGACCACCTCATCGGCTTCTTCACCAATCCCGCAGTCCAGGCGATACTCATCATGATAATAGTCGGAGGCATCTACATGGAGCTCCACACTCCGGGCGTAGGCTTCCCCTCGGCAGCCGCCATCATAGCCGCCGTCCTCTACTTCCTGCCGCTCTACATCACCGGCATCGCCAGCTCATGGATCATCCTCCTCTTCGTGCTCGGCGTGATGCTGATAGTGCTCGAAGTCTTCGTGGTCCCCGGCTTCGGACTGACAGGCATAGCGGGCATCTCGTGTGTCTGCGCCGCTGTGATCCTCGGCCTCATCGAACACTACACCTTCTCCCTCTCCCACCTTAATGCCGACGCCGTCTGGAGCTCAATGGTCATCTTCCTCGCAGGAATAGCCCTCGCAGTCGTGGCCGTATGGTATCTGACCTCCTCCTACGGCCCCAAATGGGTGCGCCGCCACACCGAGTTGCTCCTGACCCAGCAGGTGAAGGACGGATATATCGGAGTCGACATGTCGCCGGTCAACTATGTCGGGCTCGAAGGCTCGGCAGTCACCGACATGCGTCCCGCAGGCAAGGTGGAGATCAACGGCGAGGTGCTCGACGCCGTAGCAATCATGGGATTCATCCATGCAGGCTCCCGGGTGAGAGTCACGAGATATGAAAACGCACAGATCTACGTCCAGCCCGTGTAGACACTCCACCCCACGACGGCAGAGTACCTGCGGTACCATCGGCGCAGACGGGTACTCTGTGGTACTTATGGTACCGCGGTACCATTCACCGTGGCGTGGTACTGTGGTACCGCTGGAACCGCAGTGACCATCCTGCCCCCAAACATCCCCGGCAACAGCAGTCAGTCAGCCATGACTACGGCAGCAGTCAGCAGTGTCAGCAAGGGAGCAACTATTGTCCCTCCGCCACTTGTCATCACTATGACTATTATATATATTATTATTTATATTATATATTATTATTCTCTCTGTATGTATATATATTCACTATATATATAATATATATGTATATAATAATATAATATATATATGCAGATAAGGGAATGAGTCAGCCGATCACAGACTCATACTACACAGACACACGATGCTTCGGACGCGGATAGAAAACCACGACGGTTCCAGCGGTACCACAGTACCACGCCACGGTCAATGGTACCGCGGTACCAAGCATAGCGGGTGAAACCGATGGTACCGGAGGTGTCACGTCTCTCACCTCCCGACATTCCCACGACCGCCCCGGCGCAAAAAAAGTGGATCCCCGCCTGGCATCTCGCCGGCAGGGACCCTGTCGTTTAATCAATCGTTATACTTAAATTAAATCTATATTAAAAGAATTATTCTCTGTTCTTATTACTTAATTCTTATTGATGGAGAGGATATTTGTCAAGTGTGTGCGATTACAAATCCATGACATCAGAGAATACCCTGGGCCATCATCGCACGGGCAACCTTCATGAACCCTGCGACATTGGCACCACGGACGTAGTTGATATATCCATCTGACTCAGTGCCATATTTCACACATTGCTTATGTATTTCAGCCATGATTTCCTTGAGCTTTCTGTCGACTTCCTCAGCGCTCCACGAAAGCTTCTGTGAGTTCTGTGCCATCTCAAGTCCGGAGACAGAGACACCGCCGGCATTGGCAGCCTTGCCCGGAGCATAGAGGATCTTCGCTTTCTGGAACTCGCGGATAGCATCGGGAGTAGAGGGCATGTTGGCACCCTCGCTGACTGCGATACAGCCGTTGGCGATGAGAGCGCGGGCATCGTCGCCGTCAATCTCATTCTGGGTAGCGGAAGGCATGGCGATGTCGCATGCGACGCGCTGCCAGGGACGCTCTCCCTCGAAATACTGACATTCATATTCCTCGGCAAACTCACGGATACGGCCACGGTAGATGTTCTTGAGCTTGAAGATGTAGTCAAGCTGCTCGCGGCTCATGCCGTCGGGGATGTAGATAGAACCGTCGCTGTCGCTCATGGAGACGACCTTCGCGCCGAGCTCAAGAAGCTTCTCGGCTGTGTAGGTAGCCACATTGCCCGAACCGGAGATGGCCACACGCTTGCCTGCGATGTCGAGACCGCGTGTCTTGAGCATCTCGAGAAGGAAATAGACGTTGCCGTAGCCGGTAGCCTCGGGGCGGATGAGCGAACCGCCAAACTCGAAGCCCTTGCCGGTGAAAGTGCCAGTGAACTCACGGGCCATCTTCTTATATTCACCGAACATGTAGCCGACCTCACGACCACCGACACCGATATCGCCTGCGGGCACGTCGGTATCCGGTCCGATCTGACGCCAGAGCTCCTGGATGAAAGCCTGGCAGAAACGCATCACTTCCATATCGCTCTTGCCGCGGGGCGAGAAGTCGCTGCCACCTTTGGCACCACCCATGGCGAGGGTTGTCAGGGAGTTTTTGAAAGTCTGCTCAAAAGCAAGGAACTTGAGGATCGAGAGATTGACCGACGAGTGGAAACGGATGCCGCCTTTATACGGGCCGATGGCATTGTTGTGCTGCACACGGTAGCCCATATTGTTGTGGACCTTCCCCTTATCGTCGACCCACGACACTCTGAACGCAAAGATTCTGTCGGGAATACAGAGACGCTCAATGAGGTTGTAGCGCTCAAACTCAGGATTCTCATTGTAGACATCCTCGATTGATGACACTACTTCATCCACTGCCTGAATGTATTCAGGTTCATTGGGGAAACGACGCTTCAGATCGTCAATAACTTCTACTGCTTTCATACCTTAGAGAAATTGGAAATGTTATTTTTTTCTGCGTTTAAGAAAATTGCATTACTAAACTACATTTTGAAAGTAAATCTTAAACTTTCGCTACAAAGTTATACTCTTTTGTTGAATTTACAAAATTTTTGCTACATTTTCACTCAAAATACTTACATTTTTACAGCAAACACACATATACACGCACAAAATGGCACACTTTTCATCCGAAAAGCAGCCGAAAACTATCAAAATGCCGGAAAGAGACGGCGTCAGTCGAGCACTATGCTGCCGAACGACTCCGGACGACGGAAATCGGGCTTGGCCGACTCTACGGGCGCCCAGCTAAGAAAGTGGGGCTGAGACGTGCCCGACGCACACTTGAAGAAATTGCCCGTGAGTCCGAGCGGCTTCCCGGTGAACTCCACACCGAGCAGTCCGAGCGGGATGGCCACGAGCAGATCCCAGGTGAAAAGGCCCTCGATCTCGCGGAAAGGACGGCGTCCGCAGGAAGGCAGCACACTGATCTGCCCTATCTCACTGTCGGAAAGCGGGGTCACACCCGTATTGCCGCCACACCGCTCAGCCTTGATGGTGCCGATGCAGTTGAACTCCAATGCAAGATACTCTCCGGAGTCAGGGCGACCGACATAGAACATGACACAGGAGTCTTCGTGGACGGGCGAGTTGTTTTCATAGTTGACCGCACGCAGATAGTTGCAGCGGACAAAGAAGTTGACATAGATGAACTTTGCCGAATGAGCGATGGTAAAGGTCGTCAGCGGGTGATATGGATAGTCGTCCTTCCAGTTGAGCTGCCCGATGTTGTGGCGCTCACCGGCCGATTCCAGACGGTTGAAGATGGCATCCGTGTTGAGATAGTCAAGGTCGTCGACATAGGGGATGTGGAGAGTCATATCCATATAATATATTTAGGTGTGATGGTTAGAAAAACAAGTCTTTGACTCCGGTGATGAAACCAATGGAGCCCATGATGAGGATGACACCGGCGAGGATACGGTTGAGAAGCCACATGGAGCGGATGTTGAAGTGGCGGCGCACCTTGTTGACGAAATATGTCACTCCAAACCACCACAATACGGCGCCGAGAAAAATGGAGATATAGCCGGCTACGTAGTGATAGTCCTTGAATTCCGGAGCCAGGAAACTGAAACGGGCGAAGAGTCCGATGATGAAGAAGAGGATGAGCGGATTGGAGAAGGTGAAGAGGAAGCCGGTGCCGAAATCTTTCCAATAGCTGCTCGGCTGCATCACAGCAGGCTGCAAGGCTCTCGACGGGTTGGAGATGAAGAGATAGGCGGCATAGACCATCAACACCACGGAACCGATCACCTGGAGCACACTCTGGTTTGACTGTATGAAGTCGGTGACAAACGAGAGGCCGAGCCCTGTCAGCAGACAGTAGACAAGATCGCTCAGCCCGGCACCTACACCGGTGAAGAAAGCCGGCCAGCGTCCGCGGTTGAGTGTGCGCTGGATACACAACATCCCTATCGGCCCCATCGGAGCCGACACAAGGATGCCGATCAGCAATCCCCGAAACATTATGACGGGCAGGTGTATCACAATCTGCAAATTTACAAAAACGGCGCGAGGGCACAAAATTAATCTGTGCAATCAGCTGCGGTATGGTTTAAAATACTCCGGTTAGAATTGCATAAAGGCGCTGCCGGCCAGCTAAGACCGGATCATTTCCCCTCGGGATAGTCAAACTTCTTGCGGTAGAACATGAAGTCGCGGCCGAGGTATTTCTCTCTCACAGTTGGATTTTCGGCAAGCTCCTCGGATGTTCCCTGGAAGAGGATCTTACCTTCGAAGAGCAGATATGCACGGTCGGTGATGCGCAGGGTCTCCTGAGCGTTGTGGTCGGTGATGAGGATGCCTATATTCTTCTCCTTGAGATGGTAGACCACCGACTGGATATCCTCCACAGCGATGGGGTCGACACCGGCAAAGGGCTCGTCGAGCATGATGAACTTCGGGTCGATGGCCAGACAGCGGGCAATCTCCGTGCGGCGCCGTTCACCACCCGAGAGCTGGTCGCCGAGATTGTGGCGCACCTTCTCGAGACTGAATTCAGCAATGAGGCTCTCAAGTTTGTCGCGCTGATACTCCGCGGAAGTGTTGGTCATCTGCAAGACAGCCTTGATGTTGTTTTCAACCGAAAGTTTGCGGAACACACTCGGCTCCTGAGCAAGATAGCCGATGCCATTCTGCGCACGCTTGTAGACAGGATATTTCGTTATGTTCAGATCATTGAGGAAGATCTGTCCCTCGTTGGGGGTGATAAGGCCCACGGTCATGTAGAAAGTCGTGGTCTTTCCGGCACCGTTAGGCCCAAGGAGACCGACGATCTCACCCTGGGTCACATTGATCGACACATGGTTGGCCACCGTGCGCTTGCCATATTTCTTTACAAGATTGTCGGTACGGAGCACCATTTTTTCAGGTGTCCCGACCGGATAGTCACGTCGTGGTGACGACTGGGTTTCATCCATGGAGCATGCAATTAGAGATTGTTGGGCCGTCTGAGACGAGATTCGATATAGTCTGTCAGCAACTGGATGGCGACGACATTGCTACCACCCTGTGGGACGATGAGGTCAGCGCAACGTTTGGATGGCTCGATATACATCTCATGCATAGGTTTGAGCACCTCCTGATAGCGGTTGAGCACCATCATCGGCGTGCGGCCACGCTCCACACAGTCTCTGGCTATGACACGGATGAGACGCTCGTCGGCATCGGCATCGACAAACACTTTCACGTCCATCATCTCGCGGAGGATAGGGTCGGTCAACACAAGGATTCCCTCGACAATCACCACCTCACGCGGAGCCACCGTCACCGTCTCTTCCTGACGTGTGCATGTCAGATAGGAATAGGTCGGCATCTCGATAGTCTTTCCCTCCTTCAGCTGACGGAGATGATCGACAAGCAGAGTCCATTCGATCGCAGCAGGCTCGTCAAAGTTGATCTTGCTACGCTCCTCGACCGGTACATGGCTTGAATCCTTGTAATATGAATCCTGCGGAAGAACTGCCACCTCTCCGGGAGGAAGACTGTTGATAATCTTATTAACGACGGTGGTTTTACCTGAGCCTGTGCCGCCGGCTATTCCAATGATTAACATGCTTGTGTTTATATGGGGGTGATTTTTATTGCAAAGTTAACATCCTTGGTGCTATTATCCAAATTGAGGCCTCGATTTTTAAGACTGACCACAGCTCATATATGGCCTCACAGGCAGCCTCGGACAAGATATTTCGTATTTAGACGAAAAATATAATTAAATAATTTGCAGGTTAAAAACTATTTCATTAGCTTTGCGACTGAAAACTCTCTTCCGTCAATGGATTCCAATTTTATCACGTTTAATAACCCGTCACATTTTCACAATATGAAACGTCTCATCCTCCTCACGACCTTTCTGATAGCCTTTGCAGCCCTGAGCATGTCGGCAAAGAAAAAGGCTCCAAATCCCCGCGCCGAGATAAAAGTCACGTATTTTTACCCCCATCTCCACCTGAAGACCGACGCGAAAGCCTATGAGACCGAATACCCGATGGTGCTACTTGCCAACAGTGGGTATTCAAAGTTCTTCAGTCCCCGTTCAGAGTACATTGATTCGCTTGAATCCACCCCGAGTGGAAAAGCTGTTTTCAACCGGTTGATGGACGAGGGAGTCAAGAAAGCGCTCGAGACCAAAGACAGCAGTTCGATCCCGACAATGAATGGCTACATGTATGTCTTTAAGTCTACCGGAGACTCTATTGTCACGGTATATGACAGTGCAGGTATGCTGGAAAGGGGCTACTATTCTGAACCTCTCGCCGAAATGAAATGGGAAATTGGCGATTCAACCAAAACCATCCTCGGATATGAGTGTGTAATGGCCGAGACTGATTACCATGGACGTCACTGGACAGTGTGGTTTACTCCCGATATACCGCTTCGGGATGGCCCATGGAAATTGTACGGACTACCGGGATTGATACTCGAAGCAGACGAAAGCACAGGGCAACATCGGTTTGCCGTCATAGGAATCGAAGCGAGCAATCAAGAGATAGCCCCTATCTATAGTCCGAAAAAATATGATCAGATGAACCGTAGAGATATGCTGCGCGCCACTCGAAGCTATCTCACAAACGGAGATACGATGATACAAACTTTTCTCAGCAACACACCGAGCGGCGAAAAGATTGAGCTAAAAACCGCCGATTCAACTTCCGCTCCCGACCTCCATGTTGATTTTCTTGAAACCGACTATCACGAATAAGATCATGAAACCTCAATCAATATTAGTATTACTCTTAGCCCTTTCAGCCACATTTACCCTATCGGCGAAGAAGAAAGACTATCCGCTTGCAGAGATAAAGGTAGGCTACACCTATCATGAGACATTCGTACGCGGGTCAGACGGGATAGTGAAGAAAGAGATACCCTTTGTCCTGTTGGCAAACAAGCAGCAATCGAAATTCTACAATGCCCATACCGAATTTAAAGACTCACTCCAGTCCACGCCTCAGGGGAGAGCGCTAAGCTCTCAGATGTTGAGTGCTGCGATTGACAAATATACCGCGTCAAAGGACATGGGAGCGATGGATGCAGTGGTGTATCATACCTTCCTCTACGTTTTCAGCTCCAAACCGGAGAATAAAATGGAGGTCTATGACAGAAGCGGTTCACTTGAATTCGGGACATACACCGAGCCACTTGGAGAAATCCAATGGCAGATAAGCGACTCAACAAAGACCATCCTCGGCTATGAATGTGTCATGGCTACGACAGATTACCATGGACGCCACTGGACGGCTTGGTTCACACCCGACATCCCCTTGCAGGATGGCCCGTGGAAACTGTCTGGACTCCCGGGGCTTATTCTCGAAGCTACGGAATCGACAGGTCAACACAGCTTTATCGCCAATGGACTGGAGGCCTCAGATAAGGAGATGGTACCGGTCTACCCTTTCCGGCAATACGACAAGATGACAAGAATCAACATGCTCCGGCAGCAGTATAACTACAGTAACCATGGCCGCGCAATAGACGCGGCTACCACCGGCTTTGCTTTCGGGACAGACCATATCAAGACTGAAGAGGAAGCCAAAATAGATTTTCTTGAAACCGATTACCACGAATAAGATTATGAAACGACTGATATACGCATTGTGTCTGCTCTGGAGCGCAAGCTGCTTCGCAGAGGACTATATCAAGGATGGCGAACCGACAATCCTCGAAGTGCATTATATGCGCCATATTGTAACCGATACAACAAAACGCGATATCCGCAAGCGGAAAGACCCTGCGATGCTCCGCATTGGAAAGAACAAATCTCTATTCTGCGGCACCCAACGTCTGTGGCGTGACTCTCTCATGACCGTTGATCCGGCTATGTTCTTTGAAATGGACCGCATACGATTTGAGAAAGACCCTCAAAGTAGTGAAATCCTCGGAGGGTATTACTGGGACTATATCTACAAAAACTATCCGGAGGGAAAAGTGACAGAGACAAGCTATTTTGATATGGAAAACTGGCGTTACGAAGAGGACTGGGAAAAACCGCAGTGGGAAATCGGCGACAGCACGAGGACTATCTTAGGCTATGAATGTGTTGAGGCAGTCACCAACTACCGAGGACGTCGTTGGACGGCATGGTTCACACCTGAAATCCCGATTCAGGACGGCCCGTGGAAACTGTGCGGTCTACCGGGCGTGATTCTTGAGGCTTATGACGCGAACCGCGACTATTCATTCACCCCGACAGGTATCATACAAAATCCTACGGCCCGGGTTGGATATATGGCATACGATGACAATAGTGGTGTCAACAAAGTGACGCATGATAAATTTTTCAACAACTGGTGGCGCTACAAAAACTCCGATTCCGGAGCCAAAATACGTGCGGCCCACGGTTTCGGACCCGCACCGACAAACCAAAAACGCATAGTAAACTACGACAGAGAAGAAACCGACTACCCACACGACCTATGAACCGCATCCTTATCATATTAATCACATTCTCAGGACTGTAGAGGAAGCCAAAATAGATTTTCTTGAAACCGATTACCACGAATAAGTAATGAAACGACTGATTTGCATATCAATAGTATTGCTGGCCATATCCGGAATATATGCAGATGAGAGGCCGATGGCCACTTTTAAGGCCCAATACACCGCATGGACGCGTAGCCATAACAACGACAGGAGCCAGGAGTTCATGTCAGAACATAAGTATATCCTTCAGATCGGCGAGGGAGCTTCATATTTCTATGATCCGCAGACTTTCTTTGTCGATTCTCTTGATAATGATCCCAACGGCAAAGCTGTCCGCGATAAGGCTTTTACGGCCGCGTTTGAAGAATCAATGAAAACCGGAGCAGGCAACGCCTTTGATATCATGCGCAAACAAGGACTTATGGCCGAGAGCAGATATAAAAACCAAAAGGATTTCCATGGCAACACTATCACCGTATGGGATAGCAGCGGCGGCGATAAGTATCAATATGAGGTCGACATGAACGATCTGCAATGGGAGATAGGAGATTCAACCACGACAATCCTCGGCTATGAGTGTAACCTCGCCACTGCCGGTTATCACGGACGCAAATGGAAGGCATGGTTTGCCACAGATGTCCCCCTACGTGACGGCCCGTGGCAACTCTGCGGTCTGCCGGGTCTGATCATGAAAGCCGACACTGAGGACGGAGATTATGGATTTGTCATCACAGGCCTCCAGCAATGCAATGAGCCTTTCAAGCCAGTGCTGATCGACACTGATAAGATATTCAAGACGAAAAGAAAGTCATATCTGAAGATGAAAGACTACAGCCGCCGTAACCGTTCGGCCATGATCAATGCGATGACCAATGGCAAAGTAAGCGTCAACGCTGACTATAAGGGCACCGACGACTATTTGGAAACAGACTATCACGAATGAAACTACGACTGAGTATATAAACTGACTATATCCACGACTTATGAACCGTATCCTTATCATATTCACATTTCTGTTGACCGCGCTTGGCAGCATGGCGCAGATCAATGTTTCGGGAACCGTGGTCGAACAAGGCACAAACGAACCACTGACAGGTGCATCAATCATCCTGCGCAATGCCGAGGGCAAGATAAAGAAATATGCTACGGCAGATATCAACGGTAAGTTTTCAATCACGTCGCCTGAAATCAAAGGCTACACACTCAACGTCTCGATGATGAGTTATGCCAAACACACTGTCAAACTCGACAGTGTGAAGCTTCCTGTGACGATAGTTATGGAGCCTGCCACAACAGTTTTGAAAGAGGTCGCAGTCAAGGCAGACCGCATCCGTGAACAAGGCGACACTATCAGCTATCACGTCGGCAGTTTTGCCCAAGCCCAAGACCGCAGCATAGGCGACGTGCTAAAACGCATGCCCGGAATAGATGTGTCTCAAACCGGCCAGATCAAATATCAGGGCGAGGATATCAACAAGTTCTATATAGAAGGCTCAGATCTGCTCGGAGGCAGATATGGCATAGCTACCAACGGTATCAACCATGAGGATGTAGGCGCGGTAGAGGTGATGGAAAACCATCAGCCAATGCAAGTGCTCTCAGGCATCAGTTTCTCCGACAAGGCAGCCATCAATCTCAAGCTCAAAAACAAGGCCAAAGCCACATGGTCATTCCACGGTGAAGCAGGCGGAGGCTATTCATGGCAGCCTGAAGGTGCTTTGTGGAACGGAGAACTGTTTGCAATGGCCGTTATGCCCGGGTTTCAGAATATCACCACTTTCAAAGGCAACAACACCGGTCAGAATCTCGGCAACCTCCTCACCGACTTCTTTGCGTCACGCCGCGAGACAGGTCTCAGCCGTTACATCAGTCTGTCGCTTCCCGGCGTACCGTCGCTGAGTTCGAAACGTACGCTGTTTAACCGCTCAGCTCTTGTGACAACAAACAGTTTGTGGAAACTGAAGAACGGGGAGTTCAAGGCACAGATCGACTATTCGTTCAACCGGGTGACATCGCAGGCCGCCAATATCACCACCTATTTTCTGGAAGGCGGCGACCGTGTCATCACCGAGAACCGCGATGGCCGCGACCGCGCCCACTCATTGTCGGGTAAGTTCATCTATGAAGTCAACCGAAAAACCACCTTTATCAACAACACTCTCCAAACCAATATCGACTGGGACGACGTGAGCCTCGGTGTTACCGGTTCATTGCCAAACGACCAATCTGCATCCCTGCCTGACTATTATGTCGCCAACAAGTTCAAGATGATAAAAAGATTCAAAGGCAAGCATCTTGTGACCTTCCAGAGTTCAAACGAATGGGAATCGCTACCACAGACTCTCAATGTGTCGATGGATGCCAACAAACTGCGGCAACATGTAGGCGACCACGCCTTCTACACTCACGAGAGCGCAGCCTATGCCTTCTCGCTCAACGGCGTGACCGTCAGTCTCGAAGGCGGGATCAAAGGCTATCTACGCTCGATGAATACCGATCTGTCGTGGACAGGCGACATAGCCACACTTCCCTTCGATGATTTTGAAAATACAATCAACACTAACTATTTCACTGTCTACGCCACGCCGAAATTCGAATATTGGTTCAAACGTGTCAATTTCACCCTCAGCACACCCCTGAGTTTCGCACACTACACTTTTGACAAGGAACTTGCCAACCGCTCTGAGGTCTACTTCTCCCCGTCGTTGAGCATGAACTGGAAACCCAACAACCGTATCTCACTCAATCTACGTGGTCGTACAGGACGCGCGCCGATGAATCTCAACATGATCCAGCCGGGCTATATCATGACAAACTACCGTTCGTTTCGTCAGGGAGTGGATGATTTCTACACCTCCACAAGCCAAAGTCTGTCGGCCTCATTTTCCTATAAGCATACTCGCCGCGGAGTTTTTGCCAATGCGTCAATCATGCAATCATGGTCTCACCTACCTTACACCATGAGTCAGCAGCTCTATGGCGACTACATAGTCTATTCCTACTCTACAGCCAAGAGTGACAGAAAGATGTTCATCACAAGCGGAAATCTCGGCAAGACACTCGACTTCATTCGCGGCAGTGCCAACATCAACGGATCGTTCAGCCGCAACGGATCCCACCTCCTGTCAGAGAATAAGGCGGTCAACTCCGTCACCACTTCGTGGGGTGTCGGAGTCAAACTCAACGGTGCTCCCATCCGCTGGTTGAGCTTTGACTATGGCTTCAGTTTCGGCAATAACCGTCTGAAAATGAACGGCAACAAGAACTCCTGGCTTAGCAGCATGGAAAACTCCCTGCTCCTCAACTTCATACCTCATAAAAAGTGGGAGTGGCGAATCATGGGGGAACATTACCGCAACGAACTGACAGCGGGAACATATAAAAACATGTTTCTCCTCGACACCAAACTGGTCTACAAGCTCAGCAAACGTCTGGAGCTTTCCGGTAGCCTCAACAACATATTCAACCAACGCATGTATAACTACACCACCTACAGCGACCTCTACTCCTTCGAGTCGCAACGCTGGCTCCGCGGACGCGAACTGTTGGTCACCATCTCCCTCCGCAAATGACCGACCGTCATACCATTCGCATAGGATGGCATGATTATAACGAGAGCGATTTCATGCACACAACAATGTCATCAACTGGCATAGTGATTGTTTTAACCGTCAAATGCCTAAATGAAATATAGAGTATGAACAGAATAATAACAACCCTAACTGCCTGCCTTCTGACGATTGCTATATTCGCTCAGGAGAAAACAATCATCAAAGTCTCCTATGCTTACCATTATTTCACGGTCAGAGGCTATGAAGTGGACCGTCCGATGATATTGATCGCCGACAAGGACTGCTCTAAATTCTACAATCCCATGACTAATTGGATCGACTCTCTCAATTCCACTCCTGAAGGTCGTGCCGAGTACCTTGCAAGCAAGCCAAAGTCCTTTACATCAGATGATATTGGTAAAATACCTACCCGCTGGGAGAAGATGTATGTCTATAAGGACCGGAAAAACAATAGTCTCAAACGCTACGACACGATTGCCTCCGAGAGATTTTACTACGAGGAGCCTCTCTCTCAAATCGAATGGGTCATCACAGATTCAACCAAAAACATACTCGACTATGAGTGTGTAATGGCAACTGCTGATTACCACGGACGGCAATGGACCGTCTGGTTCACACCGGAAATCCCCGTCAATGACGGCCCCTGGAAACTGGAGGGCTTACCCGGATTGATAATGGAAGCCTCAGAGAGCACAGGGCAATATAGCTTTTCAGCCACAGGCCTTGAGACCGGAAATGAAGAAGTGCCGCCCGTCTACGAAGAGGAACTATATGAGAAACTCGAGAGGAAAGAATTGCTTAAACACAAGCGCTTCTTCGCCGAAAATATGGGTGCGATCATCACAGCGCAGACCTCTGCCAAAAATCTCTACCCCTCGCAACTCAAATCTCTTGAACTCAAGACAGACCTTGATTTCCTTGAAACAGATTATAAATAAATTTATTAATAAACCTATAAAATGAACCGAGCCTCAGTAATACTAATCATGTGTCTTATGGCTGTCGCAGCCATCGCACAGGAAAAAGCGGACATCAGAGTCAGCTACAGTTACCACTACCCCACACAGCATGACTCTGTGAAGGGAAAGAATCAGACCATGACGCTACTGTGCAATCAACAGAAGAGCAAATATTTCAACGAGATGAGCGAATATTGCGATTCCCTGACCTCAACTCCTGAAGGTAAGAAAAAGCTTAAGGACATCCAGATGGCAGCATGGGTAACCATAACCGGGAGTGGAATAACAGTTGACAAATCCAAAGGAAATGCCCCGGAGAAGATTGCATATACCTATATTTTCACCGATCTGCCAAAGCAGACAGTGGAAGTCTACGACGAGTTTGCAGATGAACTGATGACCTACTCCGAACCAATCTCTGAACAAACCTGGGAAATCGTCGGCGATTCCACCGCCACCATCCTCGGCTATGAATGTGTGATGGCTCAAAGTGACTATCACGGTCGCCAATGGAAAGCATGGTTCTCACCGGAATTATCCCTGCCTTTCGGCCCCTGGAAGCTCCACGGTCTCCCCGGACTTATATTGCGGGCTGAAGCCAATGGTGGTTTCTCCTTCGAAGCGACCGGACTTGAAAAAAGCGATAAAATCATGAAGCCAATCTATAGTCCGGCTGACTACGATTCGACCTCTCGCTTGAAAGCCTTGGCCGAGGATGAACATTATGAAAACAACAAGATGCAGATGCTTCAGGCTAAATATGGGAATACGATCCAAATCACAAATGCTCAACATCTGGAGGGCCCGAAATATACCTCACGCTGGGCCATCGAGTGTGACTATGACAAAAACAAGAAATAGAACAACTCCTTGATATTATTGGTGTATCAATGTTGACACTCCGGATCATCTTCTTGGAAGATAGTCCGGAGTGTTTTTTTCATCCGACAAACTGCCTGAGTTCACGCAGAGAAATCCGGTTTTCGTAAATAGCCTTGCCGGTAATCACTCTCTTAAGGCCAAGATTATCGAGACGCACAATATCATCTATTGAGCTGATACCACCTGAGACGGTAAATATCACTTCCGGAAACTCACGGTCGAGACGAGTGTACATATCAAACGACGGCCCCTCAAGCATCCCGTCTTTGGAGATATCCGTGCAGATAGCCTGAGTCAATCCGTGGGGTTGGAAAAGGCGGATGAGATCATCAATGGTGTCAGCTGTTTCTTCAAGCCAACCGCTCACGGCCACTTTCCC
This sequence comes from Staphylococcus sp., assembly GCA_023665865.1. GTDB lineage: Bacteria > Bacteroidota > Bacteroidia > Bacteroidales > Muribaculaceae > Duncaniella. The sequence goes on along the minus strand of JAMPDC010000001.1, from coordinate 2,594,460 downwards.
ATCGCGCACATCCGCGCCCAGAATCAGACACTCACCACCGAACGAATCAAGCCACTGCGTCAGCAGATCCGGCTGACGCGAAGCCACACTACCAATGATCGCATAAGTACCACCGGCATTGAAGACATCTTTCAGAGCCTGCTCTGTCTTGATGCCTCCTCCCCACTCTATCCCGACTCCATTAAGACGGGCTATCTGTTCGAGAGTGTGTAGATTGCGCGGAGCACTGGCCTTGGCTCCGTCAAGATCGACGAGGTGAAGACGTGTGAGCCCATTGTCCAGAAACATTTTGGCCATGTCGACAGGCGAAGCGCTGTAGTCCGTACAACGGGAATAGTCTCCTTGGCTCAGACGGACACATTTTCCGTCAATCAGGTCAATAGCTGGGATTACTTCTATCATGAGTTGATTAATTACTACAAATTCAAAAAATTTCTGATTATCTGCTCCCCGACATCACCGCTCTTCTCCGGATGAAACTGGGTGCCATAGAAATTTTCATATTTCAGAGCAGCACTAAACATCGTCGACCCATAGCGCGTAGTTGCGATAGTGTCCGTACAGAGTGGTGCATAGTATGAATGGACGTAATAGACGTATGCTCCACGCTCAATTCCCTTTAGGAGTTTTGAATCGAGGTTATTGATCCGGTTCCAACCCACATGGGGCACTTTCAACCCCTCCTCGTCAGGAAAACGCCGTACTTTTGCATCAAAAATGCCAAGGCAATCGACATCGCCCTCTTCAGAGTGACGACACATCACCTGCATGCCTACACAGATCCCCAAGACAGGCCGACGGAGATCACGGATGACTTCACAGAGCCCGCGTTCACGCAGACGGACCATCGCTTCGGCATCGTTACCGACACCAGGGAGAAGAACTTTAGCAGCCTTGCGTATCTCCGCCGGGTCGGCCGTCACCATCCATTCCGCGCCGAGACGATCAAGCGCATTTTCGACCGAGCGCAGATTGCCCATATCATAATCAATTATAGCTATCATAGAAGACCTTTGCTTGACGGGAGCGAATAGCTGAACACGTCGCGTCTGATGGCCATACGCAACGCGCGTGCAAATGCCTTGAACACTCCCTCGATTAAATGATGATTGTTTTCGCCTCGGGCTGAGATATGGAGATTGCATTTCATGGCCACACAGAGCGATTTGAAAAAGTGACGGTACATTTCAGTAGGTGTATCGCCAATATATTCCCGTGTAAACTCGACGTCCCACACGAAATCGGCACGGCCACCGAAATCTATCAGCACCATGGCCTGACATTCATCCATCGGCAGCACGAAACCGTAGCGGTCAATGCCACGCTTCGATCCGAGAGCTCTATTGACGGCCTCTCCGAGAGCGATAGCTATGTCCTCCATGCTATGATGTTCGTCAACACAAAGATCTCCGTGACAGACGAGATTGAGAGAGACTCCGGCATGATGAGGAATCTGCCATAGCATGTGGTCAAAAAATTTCAGGCCGCTGTCGATAGCTGAACCGCCATGTCCGTCAAGATCAAGAGTGAGCGAGATCTGAGTCTCCGACGTATTACGCTCGACCGTCACACATCTGTCTGACGAAAGTATATGACGTGAGATCTCTTCCCAGTTGTCAGTGACAAGTTCGCAACCGTCAGGTGAACTGTCGGACTGAGAGGCTATGAGGATGCCGCGCGCACCGAGATTTCGGGCGAGTTCGACATCTGTAAGCCTGTCGCCGATCACAAAACTTGCCCCCAGATCATAGCTGCCGTCCATATAGTCCGTCAACATACCGGTGCGTGGTTTGCGTGTCGGAGCATTGTCTTCGGGAAAAGAACGGTCGATCAAAATATTATCAAATCTGACTCCTTCTCCATCAAGCGTCGAGAGCATGCGGTTGTGGGCAGGCCAGAATGTTTCTTCCGGGAAAGAATCAGTACCGAGGCCATCCTGATTTGAAACCATCACCAGATCATAGCCACGGTTCATGAGCGAACGTAGACCTGAAATGGCCCCCGGGACGAACTCAAGCTTCTCAAGGGAGTCGATCTGCTCGTCGGCCGGTTCCTTTATGACAGTACCGTCGCGGTCAATAAATATCGCTTTCTTTTTCATCGTCAAAATTTATTAATTAATTCCAAAACACGCTCATTTTCCCCGGGCGTACCAACAGTTATGCGCAGACATCCGGCACAACCTTTCACTTTGTTGCGATTGCGGACTATAACGCCGTGGCCGACGAGATAGTCGTAAAGCCCGTCAGGATCCTCGACCTTGACAAGAAGAAAATTGGCATCGGAATGATATACCCTCTTCACCACTGACAAAAGCGGGAGATTCTCCATCAGAAATTTGCGCCCGGCTTTGATTTCAGTGACATTATCAGAGATATCGGTCTCCGTAATTCGCCGGAACAACTCCAATTGAGTAGGCCCGTTGACATTGTAAGGATATTTGACTCTCGCAAACAAATCTGCGATCTCGGGCGAGGCAAAGGCCATGCCCATGCGGAGCGAGGCCATGCCCCATGCCTTCGAGAAAGTTTGCATGACAATTAGATTAGGGTTCTCGTTAAGTACATTAAGCAGCGATGGATAAGGTGAGAAATCGATGTAAGCTTCATCGACAACCACCATGCCTCGGAATTCATTCACTAACCTGAGTATCTCAGCAGGAGGGAAGGCATTGCCGGTCGGATTGTTGGGAGAACAGATCCACATAACTTTACTATTCTCGTCGGCAGCGGCGAGCAAAGCATCGACAGGCAGGGAATAGTCCTCCCCCAGCTCGACCTTGCGCACTTCAACATCATTGATGTCGGCACTGACTTCATAGACTCCATAGGTTGGTGAAATTGATATGACATTGTCGATACCCGGTCGACAAAATATCCTATATACCAAATCAATAGCCTCGTCACTACCCGCTCCTCCGATGAAGATCAGCCTCCCATCGATCCCTTTCAGACGGGAGATGGCCTCTTTAAGCTGCTTCTGATGCGGATCGGGATAACGGTTGAGCCCTGAGTCATAAGGGCTCTCGTTAGCATCAAGCCACACGGATATATCTCCACCTTTAAACTCATCACGAGCCGTCGAATATGGTTCAAGGGCAAGGATGTTGGGACGCACCAATTCAAGAGGATTCATATTCTTCATTATATTATGTATGTGTATCAAAAAAATTGCGTGAATCTTATTAAGACAACCGGGATCGTACTAATTATATATCTTCATCAATGTTGACCGTTTCGGTCTTCTCACTCTGAGATTCTTATTTTCACAGCAAGTGCATGAGCATCGAGCCCCTCTGCATCGGCCATCGTGACAATAGTGGGGGCAAGCAATGCGAGGCCCTCGCGCGAAAGTTCCTGATAAGTAATTTTACGGAGGAAACTGTCGAGGTTCACACCACTGTATGATCGGGCCCATGCGCTTGTTGGAAGCGTGTGGTTGGTTCCGGAAGCATAGTCCCCGGCACTTTCAGGAGAATAGTTGCCGATGAATACACTGCCCGCGGCTCTGACTCCGTCGGCCACACCCCAGGCATCACGCATGGAGATTATCAGGTGTTCAGGTGCATAGCTATTGACAAAGTCCAACATTTCATTTCTATCCGTCAGGACAATTATGCGGCTGTGGGACAATGACCCTTCGACTGATTCCACGCGCTTCAGTTGACCGCTCAAGCAATTTACTTCAGCGTCGACCCTTGTGGCCAGGCTTTCTGAATCACAGACGAGTATAGCCTGACTGTCACGACCGTGCTCGGCCTGCGAGAGAAGGTCTGCGGCGATAAAACACGGATTTGCGCTGCTGTCGGCCATCACAAGTACCTCGCTCGGACCGGCAGGCATATCAATAGCCACTACTGAGGAGAGTTGCTGCTTGGCTTTTGTCACAAAGCGGTTACCCGGACCAAAAATCTTGTCTACACGACTGATTGTCTCCGTACCGAGAGCCATGGCCGCGATGGCTTGAGCACCTCCGACACGATAGATCTTGTCTATGCCGCATATTGCTGCCGTATAAAGAATCTCCGGTGCAATAGGATGACGCCCACTCTGCGGTGTGCACAGAATGACCTCCTTGCAACCGGCAATCTTGGCGGGACATGCAAGCATCAACACTGTCGAGAACAACGGGGCCTGTCCTCCTGGTATGTATAGACCGACCCTCTCGATAGCAACCGGCCTCTGAACACATCTTACACCTGGAAGAGTCTCGATGTCAACCTCAGCCGGGCGCTGCGACTCATGAAACTTAGTGATGTTTTCCTTAGCGACCATTATGGCAGCCTTGACCTCTTCACTGACTTTCGCACACGCTTCGGCAATCTCTGCCGCTGAAACTTCAAGCGACTCCAGTTCCGCACCGTCAAATTTCAGAGCCATCTCACGCAGCGCTGCGTCTCCATGCTCTCGAACCTGAGATATAATCGACGCGACAGCGTCGCTGACAGCAGGATCATCCGGTATGTTACGGACTGTCAGCTTATCCCATGTCTGACGTGATGGATTGACAAATATTTTCATCTCTACTTCACAATATTTTCAAGCATGAGCACAAGAATATCCTCCGCACCGATCTCTTTGAGCCGCTCAATGCGTTCCCACAACTGTGACTCCGGAATGACTGCATGAATCGAGAGCCACTCAGGATCGGCAAGATGAAGCACAGTAGGACTCTTCATGCCCGGCAGGATTTCCAATGCGGCATCAAGCGATGCTTTTGGCAGATTCATGAGCACATATTTCATGCCACGGCTCTCGATGATGGAGCGAAAGCGAAAACATAACTTATCAAGCTCGATGCGTTTCTCTTCAGAGAGCGATGGACTGGCAATCAATACGGCCTGCGAATTCAACACTGTCTTCACTTCGACAAGGCCATTCTGAATCAGTGTGCCACCCGATGACACAATATCAAATATCGAATCAGCCATACCAACCGCCGGAGCAATCTCAACCGATCCGGTGATAGTGTGGATTTCAGCCTTGATTCCATTATCGTCAAGAAACGAAGAGAGGATCCGAGGGTATGAAGTAGCAATGCGCTTGCCATTGAACCAACCCAAGTCCTTATAGTCCGATTCACGGGGTACTGCGAGGCTTAGACGGCAACCGCCGAATCCAAGATCGAGAATCTTATCGACATTGACACCTTTTTCAGCAACCTCATTATAACCGACAATTCCCAAATCAGCCGTACCCATCGCCACTGCCTGCGGAATATCATCATCACGCAGCAACAGTAAATCAACCGGAAACCCCTTCGCATGAGCGATTAATGACCGGCTTCCAACCGATGCCGTGATGCCGGCATCAGAAAGCAGAGCCATGGTCTTCTCATTGAGACGGCCTTTAGCTTGTATTGCAATTCGTAACATAATCAATCTTTTTCCTTAGAATTTCGTGCGCAAAGTTAGGTTTTTTATTTTAAATTACAATCAAATCATTCCTCTATTTTAACATACATCTCTATTACCTATATTTACACATATTAATTTGCATAATCATCACCTATGTCAAACCCATTCACGACTGCACAAATTTCGACACTTTGAAAACAGCATAGCAATATTGAACGTAAATAAGATTTCACCCTCACTTACATCATACAATGATTTGTCTTAAAAAACCGCTCATTTTGAGCCTTCGCATAAACCACCGCATATCAACAAATTAAAAATTAATAGCTATTTTTATCAAAAAAAGTTGTCAAAAAATTTGCAGGGTTCAAAAATTACCCCTACCTTTGCACCGTCAAAAGGAAATAACCCATAGACCTTCTGACAAAGACATAAAAATTGCCTTGTGGTGTAATGGTAGCACGTCGGATTCTGGTTCCGCCTGTGAGGGTTCGAATCCTTCCAAGGCAACACAAATAAAGAGCTAAATCATTGATGATTTAGCTCTTTATTTTTTGTCAAAGTTGAGGTACAGACAAAAAAATGGCGACTTTCGCCGCCATAGATGTTTTCACAACGGAATAATCCTTATTGTGAATTGCTTCATTTTTTGTAGCAGCGAAGTTATATAATTATTTTGTGATTTCCAAATATTTAAGCTATATTTGTGAATAAAAATATAACTGACCCTCACCCCTACATCACCTTATTTACCCAACATGAGACTCGTTTTTGGCCTTGATGCAGGTGTTGCCAGCACCGGTTGGGCTGCAATCCTTGAATCAGTTGACTTTACTGAACCGGCAAAAATTCTTGGCGCAGGCGCGCGTACCTATAATATATCCACCTCCATAATCAACGATTTTTCTCTTGGGAAAAGTTGTTCGGTCAATACTGGCAGGCGCATAAACCGAGGAATGCGCCGAAGACTCCAACGCTTCATCCTACGCAGGAAGAATCTTATTCAGATTTTCAAAAACGCAGGTTGGTTAGACAGCAATTCCTCATTGATTGAAGCAGGATCGCGCTGCACCCATACCTCCTATGCTCTTCGAGCCAAAGCTGCATCTGAGGAAATCAGCCTTAAAGAGCTCGCTCTCGTCCTGCTCATGCTGAATAAAAAGCGTGGCTACAGAAGCAGCCGCAAAATCTCAAATCCGGAGGAAGGTCAAAGTTTTGATGCAATCGATCTCGCCAAAACACTAAAGTCCCGTGGACTCACTCCGGGACAATATAGCCTGGAACTTTATGAGAGCGGGCAGAAGAAAATGCCGCAGTATTACAAGTCTGACCTTCAGGAAGAGTTCGACAAGATTCTTGCCACTCAGATGAAATTCCATCCCTCACTCCCTGCCGATATACAGGCGCAGCTCGCAGGGAAAAATGAAAGCAAGACTTGGGCTATTCTGGCTTCACACTTGAACTTACAAGGGCTCAAACGCGCTTCTGCCCGCGACAATGCAAAAAAGATAGAAGAATGTCAATGGCGTGTCAAAGGCCTTGATTCGCAGCTCGACGGCGAGCAACTTGGAGTTGTCCTGTCCAAGCTCAATGGTGCCATCTCATCGTCGAGTGGATTGCTCAGCGATATGAGCGAACGAAGCAAAGAGCTTGTTATGTCAGGCGAGACCATCGGGCAATACAAATGGCGTATTCTTTCTGACAATCCTCACCATTCGTTCCGAAATCAGGCCTTCTTCCGCAAGGATTATGAGGATGAATTCGAGACAATCTGGGAAACCCAGTCCAAATTTCATCCAGAACTGACTCCTGAGCTCAAAAAAGAGATCAAGGAACATACGATTTTCTATCAGCGTCCGCTCAAATCTCAGAAATCCAAAGTGTCAGTCTGCCAACTGGCATCAAAAATGGTTGATGTCACTATCAACGGCCACACCTCACGCCGTTTGGTTGGCTCCAAGGTCGCGCCTCTCTCCTCGCCGGTCTTCCAGCAGTTCCGCATGTGGCAACGGCTCAATGACATGCGTATCGATGGCACTCCGCTTACTCAAGAACAGAAGCTCCTCCTTGCAGAGAACCTCGAGTATTCCGAGAAAATGACCGACAAGGAAATCCTCTCCATGCTCTATCCGAAGAGCAAAGGTCACAGTCTGAACTTCAAGGAAATCAATGGCAACCACACCATGAGTCTGTTTCTGGAAGCTGCTGAAAAGATCTTTGAAATGTCAGGTCATTCGCTTGACGTCCTTAAAGGTCTGAACGGTCTGCAACGTGCAAAAGCTGTCAGTGAAGTGCTCAAGATGTCGGGTATTAATCCTGATATTCTTTTCTTTGACGCCGATCTCAAAGGCAACGAGTTCGAAATGCAACCCGCCTACCATCTCTGGCACCTTCTCTATTCAGCGGAGGACGATGACTCGCGCACGGGTACATATAAACTTGAAAAATCCCTCTGCCGGATCTTCGGGTTCGACGAGATGACTGTCCGCCCATTCATCTCTATTGTCTTTGACTCAGACTATGCTGATCTCAGCGCAAAAGCGATGCGCCGTCTCCTCCCACACATGCGCGATGGTATGCAGTATAGCGATGCTGCAGCTGCCGCCGGTTACAACCACTCTGCGTATAACGCCGGAATCTCCACTGACCATCTCGACCAACTTGAAAAAAACTCTCTGCGCAATCCGGTTGTCGAAAAGATTCTCAACCAAATCATCAACGTGGTCAACACCCTCATCCAACGCTTCGGCCGACCTGACGAGATACGTATTGAAATGGCGCGCGAGCTTAAAAAGTCATCCAAAGAGCGCCAGAAAATGTCAGAACATATCGCAACGCGCACCAAAGACAATAAGCGCATCACCGATATCCTTGCAGGTGCGCCATTCTTCATCTCAAAACCAAGCCAAACTGACATCGTCAGATACCGTCTTTATGAGGAACTGGCGAGCAATGGTTACAAGACGCTCTACTCCTCCACATTCGTTAAAAAAGAACGTCTCTTTTCAAACGACTTCAATATCGAGCATATCATTCCGCAAGCCACCCTCTTCGACGACTCTTATTCCAACAAGACTCTCGAAACACGCGAGGCCAACCTTGCCAAGGGCAATAAGACGGCGATTGACTACGTCGAGGAAACAGATGGCGCCAATGGAGTCGCTCAATATACCGCCCGTGTCAACGATCTCCTCAAGACCGGCAAGATTTCAAAGGCAAAAGCACGCAATCTGCTCTGCCGACGCGAAGATATCCCGACCGACTTCCTCAACCGTGACCTCACAAATACTCAATATATAGCCAGGAAAGCTACAGAGATTCTCAGTCAGGTGACCGACCGCGTCACTACGACAAATGGAGCCGTCACAGCCCGTCTCCGCGAAGACTGGGGGCTCGTTGACATAATGAAAGAACTCAACTGGGATAAATATAACCGCGCGGGGATGACATCGTCACGCACTACACGCGACGGCAAAGTCATCGGCACAATCGAAGGCTGGTCCAAGCGCAACGATAACCGTCACCACGCCATGGATGCACTCACCATCGTCTTCACACGCCCGGCCTATATACAATATCTCAACAATCTCGCCGCACGCAGCGACCGCAACGGTGCGATTTATGGTATAGAAAAGAAATACCTTGCGCGCGATGCCAACGGAAACCTCCGGTTCATTCCTCCTATGCCGTACGGACAGTTCCGTGCCGAAGCCAAGAAATGTCTTGAAGGGATACTTATCTCAACCAAGGCCAAAAACACAGTTGTCACCACGAGCCGTAACCGCACCCGTTGCGCCGAAGGCACGAAAACGACCAGATGTCTCGCTCCTCGTGTACAGTTACATAACGACACTATCTACGGTCGCTCCCTACGCTACGTCACATCCGAAGTAAAGATCGACGGCAAGATGGATGCCGCTACGATAGCCCGAGTTGCGTCCAAATCTGTCCGCGAAGCTCTCAAGCGTCGTCTCGATGAGTTTGACGGCAATCCCAAGAAAGCTTTTACCGGCAAAAATTCTCTTGCGAAAAATCCCATCTATCTCGACCCCATACAACTCTCCAAAGTCCCTGAAAAAGTCAAACTCGTCGATAAGGAACCGGTCTATACTTCTCGGACACCTATATCTCCATCCCTTAAAATAGATAAGGTTATAGATAAAGGTATCCAGCGTATTCTCGAAGCGCGACTTGCTGAATTTGAAGGAAATGCCAAGGACGCTTTCTCAAACCTTGACGCCAACCCCATCTATCTCAACGAGGAGAAAGGTATCACGATAAAACGTGTGGCTATTCGCGGACCACTGAATGTTGTCGCTCTACGTTCGGCCCATGACCATTTCGGAAATCCCATCACAGATTCTGAAGGCAATCCGGTTCCGACAGACTATGTGCAGACTTCCGGAAACCATCATGTCGCTCTCTTCCTGAATACGCAAGGGAAAATGGAGGAAACTATCATATCATATTTTGAGGCAACCGCACGCGCCATTAGCGGACTGCCGATTATAGACCGTAATTATGGCAGCGAGAAAGGTTGGAAGTTCTTCATGACTCTCAAACGAAATGAATATCTCGTCTTCCCGCGCTATGAGACTTCAGCCGATGGAATTCCTGTCAAGACCTTTGACCCGAATGAAATCGACCTCCTCGATCCGGCGAACTATACTCTTATCAGCCCCAACCTTTTCCGTGTACAGAAACTCGCAACTAAAAATTATGTCTTCCGTCATCATCTTGAGACTACTGTAGATGAACCAAAAGAATTGCGTGATGTCACATGGAAACGAATACAGTCTATTGATCTCATGAAAGAAGCCGTCAAAGTGCGCATTGACTCCACGGGGCGCATAGTCCAAGTCGGAGAATATTAATAACTCTTCAATTCATTTATCCTCGGAGGGTGCTGTGTCAAGTCATGCCACCCTCCGACTAATTCCTCTCCTCAAGATGATAAAATCCGTTCTCTCCTTTTCCTCTCCGGCACATCTTTCGCTTGCGTATTCGCAAATCTGCATGCGTCGTCCTGATGAATCTGAAACACCCCCTGTGACTATACCAATCGAGGATACCGGCGTGGTAGTTTTAGACAATAGTCGAATCACCATCACCACCCTACTCCTCGAAGCGCTAATGGCCAACAATGTCGCTGTCATCACTTGCGGCTCCAACCATCTACCGGTCGGACTCCATCTCCCACTCGATGGAAACACGCTGCAAACGGAACGCTTCACCCGCCAGATAGCCGCCTCACTCCCTCTCAAAAAACAGCTTTGGCAACAGACCGTGCAAGCTAAAATCACGAATCAGGCGGCTGCTCTCCGACGTCTGCGCAAAGTCGAGACCGGAAATATGGAAGTATGGGCCAAGACTGTCCGCAGCGGTGATCCCGATAATCTCGAGGCTCGCGCTGCAATCTACTATTGGCGTAATCTCTTTCCGGAAATCCCCGGCTTCCTTCGCCGGCCTGACGGAGAATCGCCCAACCATCTGCTCAACTATGGCTATGCCATTGTCAGAGCTCTCACAGCCCGTGCGCTCGTTGCAGCCGGACTCCTGCCTACACTCGGGCTGCATCACTGCAACCGTTACAATGCATATTGTCTTGCCGACGACATCATGGAACCATATCGTCCATACGTCGATGAGCTTGTGGTAAACATCGTAAGGGACAGTGACAACCCGGCCGATTTGAGACTCAACGATAAAACCATCAAACGGCAGCTTCTCTCGCTCCCGTTAACCGACACCGTCATCGAGGGGAAAGTCCGCCCGATGATCAACGCAATAGCCGGGACAGCATCATCGCTTCAGGCATGCTTCGAGGGAAAACGCCGACGTCTTTCTTATCCTGTCATTTCTTATTGACATGATGGACGGTTCATCATCACGTTTCAGCCAATATCGGGTCATGTGGATAATGGTATTCTTCGATCTGCCGACAGAGACCAAACGTCAGCGCAAGAATGCGGCAACCTTCCGTAAACGCATACTCACTGACGGTTTCACCATGTTTCAATTCTCAATCTATATCCGTCACTGTCCTAGCAAAGAGAGCGCGGATGTACATATCCGGAGAGTCCACAATCTGCTTCCACCGGAGGGTAAAGTCGGAATCCTCTGCATCACGGACAAGCAATTTGCTTCGATGGAACTATTCTATCAAGCCTCAGCCACAACCTTACCTATTGGAGTGCACCAACTCGAATTGTTTTAAGACCCGCCCCAAGGACATAGGATCGCAAAACATTCATGAGTAACAATAAAAAATCCAGACAAGAGCCCGGATTTTTTATTTGCTCTATCGCTCATATATATCTGATACTAATACCATTATACATATCGGGTTGTGAACGATATTACAAAGATACAAAAAATGAAAGCAATTCACAACTATATATGATGATTAATAAAAAAGTTGAAAGTTGTGAACGATATTACAAAGATACAAAAAATGAAAGCAATTCACAACTTGACGCGCCGTGACTATCTGCGTGAACTGTTGTGAACGATATTACAAAGATACAAAAAATGAAAGCAATTCACAACTTATGAAAAATTACTGTGTAACGATAAAAGTTGTGAACGATATTACAAAGATACAAAAAATGAAAGCAATTCACAACTGTTCGCTTGGACGTTCACGCTTTTTATGGTTGTGAACGATATTACAAAGATACAAAAAATGAAAGCAATTCACAACTGACACCGGTAAAGTTTATACCGCTTCTTTGTTGTGAACGATATTACAAAGATACAAAAAATGAAAGCAATTCACAACAGGCGATCGGATCCGCTTCGAGGCGACGCGTTGTGAACGATATTACAAAGATACAAAAAATGAAAGCAATTCACAACTAGTTTTCCGCATCGCCCGATAGGCTCCTGGTTGTGAACGATATTACAAAGATACAAAAAATGAAAGCAATTCACAACAATCTCGCTGCTGTGATGCAGGAGGCAGAGTTGTGAACGATATTACAACGATACTAAAAAATTCTACTATAGGAATTACAAAAAAATTCATATCTTTGCAGTGAAGCACAACTTGCCGGGATGAATATTAGGCGATAGACCTCGCGGGTAATGGAGATCTCCGAAGGCTGATAAATACAGCGGGAAGTTGTGTCAACCCGAAGTGGGAACATTAACACCGGCTATCCAACCGTATGAAGCGGAGCCATCACGAGACTGGTGGCACCAATAATTAGGACGGCGGACGCAAGGAGATGCTCCTGCGCTTTTACATGCCAAAAGTCGTTTGTAGGCAACCGGCTATATCGATTTATCTAAAAAAGAATCAAGGAATCAATCTTTGTGAAGATTAACTCCTTGATTTTATGTTGTCTTACCTGGATTCGAACCAAGACAGGCAGAACCAAAAACTGCAGTGCTACCATTACACCATAAGACAATCCTATTGCCCAAAGATGGCCCTACGGCCTCTCTAAAGCGATGCAAAGTTAAAAAGTTTCATCCGATTTTCCAAATATCCGCTCATTTTTTTGACATAATAGGGAGCACAGCTGACTTTGATGGTAAAAAAACATCTGCAAACGGCAACCTTATTTGATGCTGCTGTTTGCAGATGTTTTTTTGTAAGAGAGTTGGTGTTCGATTATTTCTTTTCGGTCTTCTTCATAAGATGCTTGGTAGCACCGATAAGTTGGTCATCAATACCCTGAAGCACATGCTCAGGAGTATTATAGATAAGCACATCAGGATTGAGCTGACGGTTTTCGAGCACCTCGCCATTCTGACCGATAGAGGTCACCTGAGGAATACCGAAGTAGAGTGAGGGATCTATCTGAGTCTCCCACCAGACGGCAGTCATAGTGCCGGGGATGGGGGCACCGACGATGTCGCCGATCTTCAGAGTCTGATAGACATATGGAGTACCCTGGGCGTCGCTGTAGTTGCTTTCGTCGACAAGCATGGCCGAAGGTTTATTCCACTGTGAGAAGGGATCGGAACCTATGTACTGACCTCTCGGTGTGAAACGCACATATTCCTTACCGCTGAGGAGGATAGCGATATCGTTGTGGAGCCAACCGCCACCATTGTGACGGGTATCGACAACAACAGCATCACAGTTACGGTATTTACCGAGCAGACGGTCATAAACCTCATTGTAGCTCGGGCCATCCATGCCACGTACATGCACATAAGCGATACGGCCACCCGACACACTGTCGACGATATGCTCGTTTCGTTCAACCCAACGGTCATAGAGGAGATTGTTGATTGTGCCACTGCCGACAGGCTTGACGATCACACTCTTCTTCTCTCCGTTTTTCTTCTTTACATCAAGTCGCACTTGCTTCTTGCCCTCGAGCAAGGGGAAGTAGTCCTGACCGGCAAGAATTGTCGAGTCATTGATAGCGAGGATGATGTCGCCGGCCTCAATACCGACATTCTTGGGTGAGAGAGGACCACGCTTGATTACTTCGGCAATCTTCAAACCGTCGCCGTCGTATGTTTCATCAAAGAATGCACCGAGATTCATTGTCGATAGGCGAGGACCGCCGGCACGGTAACCACTACCGGTGTGGGAGGCATTGAGTTCACCCAGGATCTCGCTCATGAGGATCGAGAAGTCATAATTATTATTGATATAGGGAAGGAACTTGGCATACTCCTCACGATACTTGGCCCAATCGACACCATGGATATTGGCATCATAGAACTTATCAAGTACCTGACGCCACATGTGCTCGTAGATATAGTTGCGTTCATCGGCGGGACGACGGGTATATTCAGCCTCGAAGTTCACACGAGTGCTCTTACCATTCGACAGATTTACCTTCTGGATACCCATCGGGCCCATCACGAAGACATTCTTGCCATCCTTATCGGGAACCATGCCCCAGGCCGAGAGACCCTTGGCAAGCACAGTGGTGCTCCCTTCTTTAAGATCACGTTCGTAGAGCGAACGGCCGTCAGGACTGGATGCGACATAGTAGAGCTTGTCGGCTTTCGGCGACACATAGTATGCACCGAGTTTAGATGAAGCTGTTGTCAGACGTTCAAGACGGTGACGACGGTTCTCAAAGTCAAAAGTGAGAGGCTTCACATCCTCCTTCTTTACATCTGACTTACCATCTTTCTTATCTTTCTTGTCTTTTTTGCCTTTCTTGTCTGCCTTTTTGTCATCTTTCTTCTTGTCGGCATCCTCCTTATCCTTCTTGGCTTTCTCTGCAAGCTTGGCCTCCTCCTCAGTCATATTGAAGCGGTCGTATGCCTCGCCGTCGAGGAACATGAGCATCACGTCGTTCTCATTACCCCAGCTACCCTGGCTCTTGTAACCATACTTGCCGGTAGTATATGCCACAGCTTTGCCGTCGAGCACCCACTGCGGATTTCCATCGCTGTAACCGCTCTCGGTGAGATCGATGACTTCACTGCCGTCAGCCTTGACAAGAGCGATGTCAGTGTTGTTCCAGCCTCCGACACCGATATAGTCGATGAGCAGCCAGTTGCTGTCGGGTCCCCATTCGAAACCGATATCGCCATCCTGATAACTGTAGTTGTACTTGCCATCAAGAGCTGTCGTTACCTTCTTGGTCTTGAGATCAAGCACACGGAGAGTGGTGCGGTCTTCAAGGAAAGCCACCTTCTTTCCGTCGGGGCTATAGTCGGGGAAGAAAGCCGGCTTATCACTCTTATAGAGAGGTTTCTCCACGATTTCAGTCGCATAAAGCAATGATTTCTCTGACGGATCTTTGATCTCAGCAGTGAAAAGCTGCCAGATGCCGTCACGGTCGCTGTCATAGACGAGACTGCGTCCGTCGGGTGCGAAGTCGACCGAACGTTCCTGAGCAGGAGTGTCGGTAATGCGACGGGTGGTATTGTATTCAGTTGATGTCACATACACATCACCACGGAGCACAAATGCTACAAGATCTCCGTCAGGCGATACAGCGATAGTGGTTGCTCCCTGGGTGCGCAGCGACTTTTCGGTCGGCGAAGCATATTCGTCGGTGATGATTTC
Organism: Staphylococcus sp.; assembly: GCA_023665865.1. GTDB lineage: Bacteria > Bacteroidota > Bacteroidia > Bacteroidales > Muribaculaceae > Duncaniella. Next base: position 2,579,113 of record JAMPDC010000001.1, on the reverse strand, counting down.
CACATTTACTTTCTGCGGTGTGCCATTTTCATTCATCGTATAGATCTCACCATCCCAGCTGAAAGCAAGAGTGCCGTTGTTTGAGGCTGAAAGCGAGCGGACAGGATGTGTGGTGAACGATGTCAGCTGCTTTTTCTGCTTGCCGTCCACTGAACGCTTGTAGACATTGAGCGTGCCATCCTCCTCGCTGATGAAATAGAACGAACCGTCAGGAGCCCATACCGGATTTAGGTCATGACCGTTGAAGTCTGTGAGTTTGGTGTGCTTACCGTTGTCAAGAATCCAGATATCAGATGTGCCTGACGAACGTTCATGCTTACGCCAGATATTCTCCACGCCTTTCTTGTCGTGGTATAACAGACGTCCATCCTTATTGATGCTGATAGCGGGCATCGTAAGAGAGATGAACATCTCCGGACGGTGGCCTTCGAGATCCACACTATAGACCTGCTGGGTGAAACCGGCCTGGGCTGCGGTGGGCGAAGGGAGTGTGGTGGTGGTAAACAGCACATGGTTGTCGTCTTTAAACGTCAACGGAGTTTCAGCACCGGTCCGGGTGGTGAGGCGCTTGGGCACACCTCCGCGGCTATTGATGACATACACGTCCATCGAGCCCTCACGATCGCTGCTGAATGCGATTTTAGATCCGTCGGGGCTCCATACCGGAGTAGTGTTGTAGCTGCTTCCCGATGTCAGCTGACGGGCATCGCCACCCTTGGCGGGAACAGTGAAAATGTTCCCCTTGTAGGTAAAGGCGATTGTCTGACCGTCGGGAGAAATAGCCACGTTGCGCAACCATAGGGGAGCTGCGCCGGCTCCGATGGCTGAGGCGGCCAGGAGAGCCAATGATACAAAACTTTTTCTCATAACGTTAGAGTAGAAATATGATTGGTTGATTGATAATCTTTAACTTGCCTTATTCAGCGGCCTTCGTATCGAAGATACTGTCGGCCGAGATGCGACGGCGTTCATTTTTCAGCGAGTCAGTCTCCACTGCAGTGGAATCATTAGCGGCCTGCCTATCTTTATCCTCCTCTGTCTTAGCTTTGCGTTTCGGCCGGAGGAAGGAGAAGAGATTGTCGAAGTCCCGCTTGAACACAATACCTACGCCCTGAGTAGTCAAGGCACTCTTCAGATAATAGTTCTGATCATTATACCGGTTATAGGCCTTGAGCTGGATAGAACCGGAACGGTTGAGCAGATAACGGATATCAAAATCACCGATAAAGCTATTGTTGTTGAGCGATTTATCGCGGTAGCCCAAATTACCATTGAAGAGGAGTCGATTGTTGAGCAGATGGCTCGACAAGGCAAGATCGACCTCGACATCCGAGAAATCGTGACGGTCACTTCGGATTGCAGGAGCAATGCTCCAGTTATCACTGAGCTGTCCGAGCATCGAACTTAGACGTGACGACAGAGTCGACGATACGACCGATACAAGCTCATTACCGTGGGTGGCGGTCATATAGTCGGGGGTATAGAATTTGTTTAGAGCGAGCAGATAGATGATCTGACGGTTCATCATATCCTCAGTAGAGACAATAGAGCGCACCTTGCGGTAGATATCGCGTGTCAAGGTCGGGAAATCAAGGTCAAAACTGATCTCCGGCTGGCGGATATCGCCCTTAACAATCATTAGTGCATCGACCGGCACATTAGTGCGGTTGAGCTCACGGTCTTCAAGAAACGACTCGTCAAGGTCACTCAGATTGGCATTGACAGTATATGAAGCCACAATGTCAAGTTGCGCGGCATAAGGATCTCCGAGGAATGAGATACGGCTGCCATCGCGGATTGAGAAATCCTTGATAATAATATCCTGTAGAGTGAAATTATAAGAACCCCTGTTGATAGTATAGTCGCCATACATGCGCAGGTCGCCATCCGACGAATAGTTCATTCGCAGATGGCCACTGCCATGCGCGGTGATTTTGTCACCACCGACAGGATCCATGATAAGATTGATTGTTGCCGTCGGGTTAATGTCGACCTCGAAGCTCATGGCATAAATCGACGGCGCACCGGCCTCTTCCTTCTTGATCCTCTCCTTGAGCTGACGGACTATGAGCGGCGTCGGATCGAGCGCAGCGATTGAATCTTTCTTGGCTTTGTCACGGTCCCGGAGGGTAATGAAGGTGTAGTCGAGAGCCTGCTCTGCATCACTGAGCACAAAGGTAAACGTCGACTTCGGCGCTGTAGCCATATTGACGTTGATATCGACCTTGCCCGGCACACCGATAACCGAAGCTGAACCATTGCCATAGATGCGCCCATACCACGGATCCTCCGTCTGCTGCTCATTGACATCGTAGACCAAAAAATCCCTCGCCTCCCTGATATCGAAACGGAACGACGGATCATGGAAATAATTGTGGGTCACATACCCGCTCAGGAGCGCGCTCTTCCCGTCGCGGTCTTTCAGCCGGACGTTGTCAAACTGTATGCGTCCGGGCCTGATATGCACGCTATCCGTTGTCGTGTAGGTCACATTGGTAAAATCAAGTTTCATCGACAGATTCTTGACATAGATGTCGCCGGACATGTCAATATCCTTGAATGTGCCATAGAGATGCGCGTTACCCGACACCTCACCACCAATCCGCGAGGTGAAAGCGGCCATAAACGGCGCCATGAAACCAACGGGTGCACTACGGGCCACAAACTTGAAGTCAAGTTCCTCCGTCATAGGTTTGATATAGCCGTCGATAAGCGATTGCCTGTCGTTGATCTGGTTGATCACGGCATTGATCTTCACACTCTTCGTAGCGTTGTCCCACGATGAACGTATATCACCGTCACCCATGACGCAGTTATTGTATTTCAGTCCCTCCACTTGCAGACGCGGAGTATAGAGTATCGGCTCAGGCGACAGAACCCGCATCGCATAGAAATCACCTGTAGCACGGCCTCCAAACTGCACCGCGTCGCTCAACTGGAGCGAATCGAAGATATAGTCGAGGTCAATATTGTTGAGCTTAAGGACAATGTGATCTACCGAATCGGCCGAAGCGACACCATTGATGCTCAGTGACTGCCCGCGTCGTCCACCGTTGATATTGTCGACCACTATTCGTCCTGGAGCTATGTGGACCGCACCCGGATTGACTGTCCATGCCGAATCGTTGAAAACCATCTGCGATGGCTTGATCGCAATCTCCGTCAGCAACTCATTGGTGTCAGGAATACGCGAGAACAATGTAGTGAAATCAAAATTGCCCTTGAATTCCGCCTGCCTGTCAACTGTCCACGATATATAGGTATCTATAGAGTCATTACTTCCGGCTGAATTTATCTTAAGATTCAATAGGCCGTCCTTAGTCGGGAAAGCCGTATTGGCTGTAAACTCCGAACGATTGAGCGCACCGTCGACGAGTACCGACAGGCGGCTTCCTTCAATCAGTTTATCCTTATTTTTAAGATATGGAATGTCAAAATCAAGTCCCATGACAGGCTCTGCCCCACCCTTTACATACGAGTTGAGTGTAGCCGGATAGATGACATCGACCGGCAGTTTGAAAAAGCGGGAAAGAGTTGTATCCTCTTTTACAGTCATCGTCAGACGGCAGTCAATATCTCCTGTTTCGGTGCTATCTGTTACCGGTATGAGAGTCGGATATACTGTCGCAAGGATATTCTTGACCTCATCCGCAATCTTCTTGACCTTGAATCGGCCGGTTAGATCGGCATCGGCCTGCGGACTACGCAGACTTATCAACCGCGCAGAATCTGTCCCTGCCGCCTCCAGCTCTATATAGGGAATATCAAGAGTCTTATCGTCGGCGCTGCTCAGATTGATGTCGACAATCTTTAACCAACCCACCAGATCGTCCGGATTGCGCCCTTTGACCGATGCGTCAATACCGCAGGCAAGCGCATAATTCTGGAAACGGCCTGATTTGACAAACGGCGAGAATGATACATGACGGACGTCGGCAAAAAATTCACTCACTGCCGCCTCTCCTCTCAAGTCACCGCCACCGGTGATACTGAAATCAAGCAACGGCGACGACGAATTGAGTTCGGCATCCACCCGGTTGCCGGCAAAATCCGCCTTAGCAGAGATATCTGTGAACGAATAGCCGTTCCAGTCTATTTTGGGTAACGACAGCGTGGCATTGCCGTTTATTCCCCCTCCGGGGACGATTACGAGATTGGCCTCGGAGTCAAATGAGATTTCAGTCAATGCAGCGAGCTGTGGCAAGAGATGCGAAGGATCAAATGCCACCGACGACACCCTGCCGTCAACCCTCATGGGAGCATAGCTGCCGGCTTTAAAGAAACCGCCATCTATGTCAAGATTTCCACAGGCTGTGTTGAGCGATCCATTGAAGTCAAGACTGACCGGTGTAAACGTCAGGTCTCCGAGCAGATCAATATCTCCAAGCGCAGCAAGCGGCAATAGTTTTTCATATTGGGAATGGAGCATGCTCGACGGCGAGGCCATGAAACCGAGAGCATGATCCACATTGGCAACTACATTCAAGCGCCGAAGGTCCACCGAAACCGAATCGCGTCCACGCGTAAGGTTACCGATGAAGCCATGAGTGCTGATGCGGGCGTCACGCTCGGGAAATTCCAGATCCACGCGGCTGACGACGATGCTGTCAGGGCTACCTCCGAACTCAAAATCTATGTCAAGACGCTCGTTGATATCGCCAAGCTCTTTGACAAAAGGACTCAGGTCCGACAGCAGCAGATAGGAGTCAGGCAATGTCTCTACCGACGACTTGAGAATCCCGGAAACATTAAAATCTTCCGAGAGCGGCGAAGTGAAGGTCATGTCGTTGAGCGCGAGACGCGAATTGTCAAGCTCCACGAGGAAGTTATTGACCGTCATCGTTTTGGAGCCAATGACGACCGACGATGTGAACTCTCTGAGAAGCAAGCCGCTCTGCTCGTTGGCACCCATTCGCTTTATCTCGACCTCAAATCCCTTGTCAGAAATCCTGGGAGCACAAATATCGGCACGGAGATCCGTCACATGGATATGATTCGGATCAAACATTCCTGAATCACGCGGGACAACATTTCTGACATCATACCGCAAATCGCTGCGCCGTATGACCAAAAGATTCACAGCCAGATCAAAGGCTGCAGGCTCCTTCTTCTCTTCCGATTTAAACCGGTCAATGATAGGTTGGATATTCAGCTGGGCACCCGCACTATCCTTGTAGAGTCTCAAATCTAAATCAATAATCTCCACATAGGAAATGACTGGGTGGTGCTTCCATAGACTTTCACCGATGCTGATGCCTGCACCGAGATGCCCGACTGTGAGAGCTTTGGTCCCGGACATATCTTTCACGACGACATCGTTAAGCACCACACGGTTAAACGGTGCGACACTCACCTCACCTATTTCTACAGAAGTGCCGAGCAATGCCGAGAGCTCACGCTCGGCACGCCCGGCTATTTCCTGTTGTACTCCCGGCAACGATAGCAAGACATACAGCAATAATGGCACCGCCAGCGGCAGCACTATCACAATCACAAGAGTGAAACGCAGAATCCTATAAAGGGTTTTCAACTCAGTCGCTGTAAGTCAGGCTATTGCCGTGATTACTTATATATTCAAAGACGTTTTGCGACAGCAGCGTCAAGAGTCTCGAGATCAGTCACTCTCTCAACGATGTCTCCATTACGGTCAAAGATAAATATGGCGGGGAGAGCTCCGACATTATAGTCTCTGAGAGCCTTGTCGCCGTCAGCAGGGCCGTTGAGCACGGTGATCCAAGGCAGATTCTTGGCTGTCTGCTTCCACGCATACTCATCAGCGTCAAAAGCTACCTGATAGATCTCCAGCCCCTGCGCATGATACTTCTCATAGATTTTATTAAGCAGCACATTGAAGGCGGGCGAATCGGCTGCGGTATAGGCTGTGAAATTGAGGAGTACAACCTTGCCCTTAGAAGTCAGATCGAGGAGCGAGTGCTGCTTGCCTGTGTTGTCAAAAAGATTGATGTCAAAGGCACGGACCTCATTGGCCACAGTATAGTTGCCTTCAGATGCCTGACGCGGACGGTTGCTGATGAAGAGCTGACGCAGATAGCTTGTGCGCGGATCCGACGGACGGCGTTCATTGAAAGCATTAGCCACAGCACCAATGATACGGAGGTCGGATTTGACCGCAGGATTGAACAGAGGCTTTCCCCCGACACTCTTGTTGATGATATAATAAGGCACGATACCGGCCGGGTCGGCTATGATGATTTCTCCGAGCGCACGTTTAAGATCGGGATCTGTAGCTACAGCTCCGACACCTCCGCGGGCCGCCGTCGCCATGAGCATGCTGTCGACACGAGCCAGATTGAGAGCTTGCGGAGTACCGCTGAGAGTATAGTTTGCGTCAATCGCCGGAGCCTCTGCCGAAAGCGACACAGACTCTATGCTGTCGATAGGAAAATATACCGACTTCTCGCCTACTCTCAGACGGTAAATGTCGGGATAACCCTGAGCCTCATGGCTGTATGAATACGAACCGTTGGATGAAACCTTAATTGTATCCATAGGATACCAATATCCTTGGTTATTTCCTTCAATGACCACTATATCATCTTCATTGAGACCGGTTATCTTACCGTCGAGATGCCACTTGTTTCCACCTGAGCAAGACGCAAGCATCGCCAAAAGCGAAAAGGCTATGAATTTGCCTGATTTATTCATGAGTTATCGGGTATGGTTGTTGGTTTTATCGCAAATTGCTGTTTTATATACTTTATTGTGAGAGTCCAAAGAGCTGATACAGCCGTTAGAATCGCATTTAACATGCAAATTTAATCATTTTCCCGATATAATTCAACACTAAGACGTCAATCTCCCGTCTTTAGGCGACAAAAACACCTTCTGCCAAGGATTTTTACAATAGACTGAAATCTTTTAACCATTGGTACAAAGTATGTTAAATCCATTGACCGACTTTTAAACCAACTCTCTTTTTAATTGTCTTATTCATGAACACAGGCCGAAAAGATGTGTCCATATCCGAAATTATAAACTCCTCAATATAACACACACAGATTATGAAAAAGACATTTTTAAGTATCGCAGTTTTTCTCGCAGCCATGACCGGGGTCTCAGCTTCGGCTCAGTCCCAGTCTCCGCAAAACTGCACCAACCCCAATACCACATGCAGCCAGAAAAGCTGTGCGCCTAAAGAGTCGAAATGCAACAATCCATTCGCCGGGCTTAACCTGACCGAGCAGCAGCAGTCACAGCTCAAGGCTCTCAACTGCCCTAATGTTAAAGGAAAACAGTGCAAACAGCAGTCATCCAAAGATGAAAGACAAGCTCAGAAACAGCAGAAAGCCCAGCAGAAGCAGCAGGCACGCAAGGATTATCTCGCCCAGGTGAAATCAATCCTTACTCCTGAGCAGTATGTCCAATTCCTCGAAAACAGTTATCTCGAACGTGGCGCAAGACAGAAGCCTCACCACGGTCACGCAGCCAAAGCTCATGGCAACAAAAAAGGCGGTAAGGATCAGGCAATACGCGGCAATAAGAACCGCGAGAATTGTAACAAGAACCGCCAATGCGCCAAAGGACAGAATCAGCAGAACAGTGCCGCTGTCAACGATGATGGATCATTCTACATTGACAATGGCCTCATCAAAGTGTTCCCTTATCACGCACAAAGATAATTCCGGTAGACATCATGATTTAAGGTTGAAGCACTTGCCAATATAAAAAACGACCGATGCGATTTCAGCATGAAACTGAGAGAGCATCGGTCGTTTTTTATACATATCGTTCCTGCTACCTCATCCTGCTACCGAAGCCTGGGCTTCGATTGTCTCACGGATGAAAGGAGCGGTAGGCGAGTCTGTCTTCGCTATCTGCTGAGGAGTACCTGTCGCTATTATATGACCGCCGTTCTTGCCACCGCCCGGCCCCATATCGATTATGTAGTCGGCTGCACTTATCACCTCAATATTGTGTTCGATGACAAGGACAGTGTTACCCTTGTCGACAAGACGGTTGAGCACATTGAGCAACACTCTGATATCATCGAAATGCAATCCCGTTGTCGGTTCGTCGAGAATGAAAAGCGTGTTGCCGGTGTCACGGCGCGACAGCTCGGTTGCAAGCTTCACACGCTGATTCTCGCCACCTGACAGCGTCGACGATGGCTGACCGAGTTTGATGTAGCCAAGGCCTATATCCTGAAGCACCTTTATCTTGTTGATGATCGAAGGTATGCCGGAGAAAAATTCCACAGCCTGATTGATGGTCATGTCAAGAACGTCGGCGATCGACTTTCCTTTAAATCTCACCTCCAGAGTCTCACGGTTGTATCGCTTACCGCCGCAGGTCTCACAAGGCACCAACACGTCCGGGAGAAAATTCATCTCTATAGTCTTGTAGCCATTGCCCATGCAGGTCTCGCAGCGGCCTCCTGCGACATTGAAGGAGAAACGTCCCGGACGATAGCCCCTGATCTTTGCTTCCGACAGAGATGAATAGAGATCACGGATGGCTGTGAACACTCCCGTGTATGTAGCCGGATTCGAGCGTGGTGACTTTCCTAACGGAGATTGGTCAACAGTCACAACCTTATCTATATTCTCGATACCCTCGATCTTCTCGTAGGGCAACGGAGCCGTGTGGGATCTATAGAATTTCTGACTGAGTATAGGCTGCAATGTGGCGTTGACGATCGACGACTTTCCGCTCCCCGACACTCCGGAGACACAGACAAGTTTACCAAGCGGCAACGTAAGGGTGACATCCTTAAGATTATTCCCCTTCGCACCGCGGAGCACGAGCTTCTTTCCGCTCCCTTTGCGCGGAGTCTTTTTCCAGGGTATCATCTCGCTCCCGTTGAGATAGCGCGCTGTCAAAGTGTCGGTCTCAAGCATTTCTGCCGGTGTGCCGCTGAACACTACCTCCCCGCCCTTGCGCCCGGCCTTCGGACCGATATCTACCACATGGTCGGCTTCAAGCATTATGTCCTTGTCGTGTTCGACAACAAGGATCGAGTTTGAAGCATCGCGCAGACGTTTGAGTGAGTCAATGAGCCGGCGGTTGTCCCGCTGGTGCAATCCGATAGAGGGCTCATCGAGAATATAAAGCACATTGACCAACTGGCTGCCGAGTTGTGTGGCCAGACGGATACGCTGGCTTTCACCACCCGACAGAGTGGCGGATGCACGGTTAAGCTGAAGATAGTCAAGTCCGACATCGATCAGAAAGCGCAGGCGGCTCCTGATTTCCTTCATGATTTCGTGGGCGATGACCGACTGAGTCGGTGAAAGCCGATCTTCAAGTCCCTGTGACCACTCATAGAGATCTGAAATATCCATGCGGGCAAGCTCGGCTATATTCTTACCATCGACAAAGAAATGTAGCGCCTCACGGTTCAGACGGTCTCCGTTGCAGACCGGACAGACTCCGCGGGAGAAAAAGCCCTCACTCCATTTCTTGGCTGCGGCCGACGACTCGTCACTCTGCTGCATCTCGATATATTTCACCAGTCCGTCATAGGTCTGAAAATAGTTGTAGGTCGCCATCGTTTCATTCTCGATGGCAAGACGCTCCGAGGTACCGTTGAGTATCTCGTTCATGGCCTCCTCCGGCAATTTGCTGACAGGAGTCTTTATCGTGCAGCCATACTTTTTACAAATCGCATCTATCTGCCAGAACACCATGGCATTGCGATACTTTCCAAGCGGCAGGATCGCACCCTCGTGGATTGACTGTGAGGGATTGGGGATGATTTTCTCCCGGTCAACGATATTGACATATCCCAATCCCTTGCAGTGGGGACAGGCGCCGAGCGGTGAATTGAAAGAAAAATTATGTGGGGCCGGCTCACGGTACGATATACCATTGGCCGCATCCATTAGCGTCTGTGAAAAATAGCTGACCTTATCGTCGTCCACATCATAGACCATCACCTGCTTGTCGCCCTGACGCAAAGCATCCTGGACAGTCGAGTCAAGGCGACTCATATCTTTGGCATAAACTTTCAGACGGTCGATCACAAGCTCAATATCATGATTCCTGTAGCGGTCAACCATCATGTTGAGCGTCAGATCGCGTAGTTCTCCGTCGACACGTACAGTCAGGAAGCCCTTCTTACGGAGCTGTTCAAACAGTTCCTTGTAGTGTCCCTTGCGGTTCTTGACAAGAGGCGCGAGGATATAGACCTTGTGGCCGTCAAATTTCTCAAGAATAAGATTGACAATCTGTTCGCGGGTATATTTGACCATCGGCTCGCCGGTTATATAGCTGACTGCCGTACCGGCTCGCGCATAGAGAAGACGCAGGAAATCATAGACCTCAGTGGTCGTCCCGATGGTGCTTCGCGGATTCTTGTTGATGGTCTTCTGCTCGATGGCTATCACAGGGCTCAGGCCGGTGATGTTGTCTACGTCCGGGCGCTCCAGATTTCCGAGCATATTGCGTGCGTAGGCCGAAAACGTTTCTATGTAGCGTCGCTGACCTTCGGCAAAGATTGTGTCGAAAGCCAGCGAAGACTTGCCGCTGCCACTGAGCCCGGTGATTACGGTAAGTGTGTTGTGGGGGATGTCCACATCTATATTTTTAAGGTTGTGGACACGCGCTCCCTGAACAGAAAGCATGCCTTTTGAGCCTGGGCCTGAGACGATGGCCGGATTAAGTTGCTGTTTGTTCTTTTCAGTCGTCATTTTTTACTTCACGTCTGTCACCCATGCAGGGTTGTAGACCGATTTTTTCTGTTTCGACCGCGACATTGATTCTTCGGTCGGGATATTTACTTTATATGTCTTACCCGTTTTGTTGGGAAGAGCCTTGGCCCGTATCCAGGGGTTGTGTTCGCGGAGAGTCATGTAGTCAATGCCCTGAGCCTTCGCCCAGGCCGCCCAGTCGTCGACAGGAGTGTTGACCTCAACCGTCCTGTAGGCCATAGGTTGGTAAAGCTGATCCGGCGAAAGGATGAAGCCATATTCACGCGGATTTTCCATCAGCAGCTTCATCGCCAGCAGTCTGAACATGTATCTCATTGTTTCATCAGCAAGATATAGGTCGTAGGCAGTATCCACCTGCTGAGAGGCAAGTTCGTTGGAAATCCGGGCCATGCCCCCGTTGTAGCTCGCTGCCACCGACTCCCAATTACCATACTTTGCGTAGGCATTCTTGAGATATCGGCAAGCTGCTTCAGTAGCCTTTACTGGATCATAGCGTTCGTCGACAGAATCGTTGACCTCAAGGCCATATTCCTTTGCCGTCGAAGGCATGAACTGCCAGAGGCCACCTGCCTTGGCCCCAGAGAGGGCACGCGGATTGAGCGTACTTTCTATAACCGCGAGATAGATCATATCGTCGGGCACCCCGTTTTTCTTCAATATCGGGGCCAGGACAGGGAAATAGCGGTTGGCACGCTTGATGGCGAGCAGAGTATTGCCATGTGTATAAGCCATGGCCGTGAGTTCACGGTCGAGACGCTCCCAACGGTCTGTCTTGTCGAGATCAATCTTCTGCCCGGCAAAGTTAATCGACGTCGGAATTTCAGGGTTGACAACCACCGAACAGACCATTGTCTCATCCGATTTGCTTCCAGAATGGGCCGAAACCTCTTCAGCTGGTACAAAAAATGCAAACAGAGCCAACGCTCCGACTGATCCGAGAATATATTTGGAATAATTTTTCATTTCAGTTGAGATTGTAAACGTTTATGGATTAGGTTTGATATATATATATAGTCAGACATGCCGTCATTTATAGTTGAGGATATTTATATCCCCGGAGAGATCATAGTCTTTCCCATCCGCGCCGCGGGCCTTGATGACGTAATAGTAGACACCTGTCGGCACGAGCTTCCCTTTAAATTTCCCATCCCAGCCTTGCGACGGATCGCTGAGAGAGATGATCTTGCGGCCATAGCGGTCAAAAATATGACACTCGAAGCTCACTATGCTCGCATAGCTCACCTTCCACTCATCGTTGACACCATCGTTGTTGCCGGGCGAGAAAGCGTTGGGACATCTCAACGATGAAGCGCCGATGGAGACAGTGTAGACATCGCTGTAATACTCGCACGCGCCGTCATCATTGGCGCAGACAAAGCGGATGTAGGTGTTCCCCTCTTCAGTAAAAGTATGGGTGAACGACAATTCCTGCATACGGAGACTGAAATCGTCAAATTCCGGATAACTCGACAGTTGCCACTCCTTGAAAAGTGCGCCATCGGTCACCACAGCCTCAAATTTAATCTCACATGGAGCCGATCCACCCAGATCACCGCCACCGCCGCCACCGCTGACCTCATTGTCAGCATCGCGGATGGTCTGCTCGACTCTTGTCATAGCCTGTACGGAGTAAGGCTGGATCATCGGCGACTCCGCTTCAACAGTCTCGCCCCACGCTTTGAGAAATCTGTCGCCGGTGACGACAAATTCAGTCTGACATAGGGGAGCAGCCACACGCAGGGGATGTGACAGATGACTGAAACTCTGTTCGGCCGCTGTCTCCACATACTGGAAGTTTTCCGCATCGGCCGTAAGCGTCCTGTAGGCAACCTTTATCTCACGGTCAAGGGTCATGCGACGTCCGTTGACGGTATAGTAAACTATCTCATCACCGCTGCCGTCGACATCAAGCATCGTAAACGAGCAGTCTTTCTCATCCGACTCTGCCACAGAGTTGAGAGTGAGCGGATGCTTACTGTAGTCGACCACCCAGAAACAATACTGCCGTCCGCCGGTCTCGACGATGTAGCCCATATCGCCTTCGACATGATTGAGCACCGACATGCCCGAGGAATATGTGACATCGGTCAGTTCCTCTGCATATCCGCCCCCGAGATTAGAGAAACGCGACCATTTCACATCGGCCGGCGACGATGCAGCGACACCGACACTCAAGCCCTGTGTCGTATATACGACACAGATCTGGTCAAGTCCTGTCGATGAAGCTGGAGTGACGTTGATGACACTCCTGTCGGCGCCGTTCCATGTGAGCGCCGCAGCGGATAGTGGCGTCATTATGCCACACGCTGCCATAAGGATGATTATCGCTGAGGTTCTTTTCATGAATCTTAGAGGGTGTTTCGGAAAGGCCGCATTTAAACGGCCTCTTAACTTACAAAGTTAAGAATTTTATTCCAAAATCATGCCACTATTGAAGTTAAAAAACCTGTGATTATACAAATAGAAACTGCGGAACTGACCGACTCGGCATAACCGGCTGTCAATTCCGCAGCTCTGAATCTTTTTCCCTCTGTATATTAAAAATCAGAGGTCGTTGTTGCGCGGATTATTGTTGAGTTCCTTCACATCATTCTTTACCATCTCAGGATTGACCTTGTTGTCATCGGCGATGTTAACACTTACACCTGGATATTTCTGTGAGGATTTTACCTCTTTCTCTTTTTTGTTAGTCTTTTCCATAATCTGAATTATTCTTTGGGTTTTTATAAAAATGTAACAGATTATTGAGGTGAAGTGTTCGGTAGGAATACGGCTATTCTTGCATCGGGAGCTTATTGAGCTGCTCTATATAGTCGAGAAGCTCGTCACGTCCGCGGCAAGTCTCGCTCGACGTGAGGAAAATAGGCGGCAACTCTTCCCAGGTCTCAAGCAGTATCTTGCAATATTCCTCAACGTTGCGCTTGCCGGCCTGATTTCCAAGCTTGTCAAGTTTGGTGAAGACTATCGCAAACGGCACGCCGTTCTCCCCGAGCCAGTTGAAGAAATCAAGGTCGATCTTCATCGGTTTATGACGGGAGTCGATGAGAACAAATAGATTTGTCATCTCCTCGCGCTTGAGGATATAGCCCTTGATCATTTTCTCAAGCTGCTCGCGCTGCTCCTTGCCTCGGCTCGCAAAGCCATAGCCCGGCAAGTCGACGATATACCACTCTTCATTGACGAGAAAATGGTTGATAAGCATGGTTTTGCCCGGCGTCGAGGATGTTTTTGCAAGATTTTTGCGACCGGTCAGCATATTAATGAGCGACGATTTTCCGACATTACTGCGTCCGATGAAAGCATACTCATGGCGGGAATCCTTCGGACACTTTCCCACCGTGGAATTTGAAATGACGAAACGTGCTGAATTGACAATCATAATATGTTTAATAAGAATTTTTTCAATCGAGCATCAGGCTGATCATCGGCCTGACAGTCGGGAAACGGATTATCGACCCTATCGGATCTGAACTGAAGATTATATCTGCAAGCACATCTACTGTGACATCAAAATCAAGCTCTCCCCGATATCCGTCGTTGACCAGACAGGAACCTGCATCGATGATATATATGTGGGAGTTGCGTGCGGGGAGCAGCTTATCGGTCACACGAATGCGGCACTTGAAGTCGGGATATGCCTTGGCAATGATGGAGAGAGCCTTCTCGACATTTACCAGACGTCCCATGCCGCGAGGCATCAGGCGTCCACCCATCGAATCATCCGGATGACCGTAGAGCAATACCGGCATGTCGCTGTAGATACCGCGCAGTTGCCGTAGCGCGGCATAGCGCGCATCGCTGTCTATACCCATTACATCGGTCACGAGCAGGATATCGTCGCATTTGACACCCCACGCCATCGAGACAATCTCACTCCCCTTGTCCTCATCATCGCGGGCCATGACTACAAAACTGCCGCCGTCCGTCTTCAAATCCGACAGGATATTGAAAAAGTCGCGCTGTGAGTGAGTGACGTAGCAGCGGCGGCGATGCTGGAAGGCATTGAACGCACACCAAGTCTCATCACTCATCACATTGTCTGCACAATGATACTCCCCCTTTACCGGGAAAGAGTGGAAAGCGGTGAAACGCTGCTCTTTCGTATAGAACACTGTCGAGAATCCGTAGCGACGGTAGAAGAAGAAAAGAGCTTCATCGGCCGGAATCAGCGTACACATCATGTCGCCTCGCTCAGCCGACTCCTCAAGAGCCATCTGCATGAGGCGAGACATGTAGCCCATACCGCGCTTCGAGCGTTTGGTGGCAGCTCCGGCAATATAGCTTACCGTCGGTTCCTCTCCATGAAAAGTCATCCGGTAGCGTTGAAGCATCAGACTACTCACAGGTGCACCGGTCTGGTCTGTAAGCAACATCGCCTCATCATCCCTATAGACCTGGTCGAAATACATCTCGACATATTCACGCGAGTCATCGAAACATTCCGTCCAGATTTTTTTTATATCATCTCTTTTGCTCATGATTTTAAATATTATTTACTAATAATAACACTCAAAAGAGAGAAACGATGAATCGGGAAGTGAAAAAAAGTATCTGCCGCCTATGCTTTTTGTGGCAATCAAGGCGACAGATACAGTCTTTTCTATCGTTGAGTGCTGTCAGAAGTGCATGTCATGTCCATCCACTTCCACAACCTGCGCATCACTGCTGATGTGCGGGGCGGAGCAGGTCGTTGACGGTCTTGACAGGATTGAATGTCGAGATGGGGACCTCAACAAATACGGTATTCCAGTCGCTCATAGCTCCATTCCAAAGGCCTGGGAGCTCCATCGCGCGAAGTTCCTTACCGTGGCTTGACTTCGATGAGATGAAACCGGTAGCCGGATCGACATAAGAGGGAAGATCGAACTTATGTCCATGGATATCCTTGATGTAGCAGACGAGGTCAACCGGATTGAAGTGTGTGGCCGAAGCCATCATCTTCATATATTCGGCATTGGCCGGGTCAACCTGATTGCTCTCAAGGATCTGAGGTGAGGTAGAACCGTCGGGGTTATAGGCGATGAACGGGCCACCACCGGGTTCGCCCTCGTTGCGGACCATTCCGCAGACGCGGAGGGGACGGTTGAGCTTCTGACGGATGTATTCGACAACCTCATCGTCGGCCATGTTCTCAAGTTTAGCGTCGCGGACATTGAGGACATTATTGAGATAGTCAAGCATACGCTTGATATCGTCGGCTGTATAGATTTTCTCGTCGATTGCGAGAAGGTCTTCTTCAATCTGGTCATGGACCTGAAGCAGCAAGCCGCCGAGCACTTCTTTGAAACGGATAGTGTCACCGCGCTTCGAGTCAGGAACTACGTTGTCGATATTCTTGATAAATACAACTGCCGACTCCATATCGTTGAGGTTCTGGATGAGCGCGCCATGGCCTCCGGGACGGAACAGTAGGTGACCGTCTTCCATAAATGGAGTGTTGTCAGGATTGACAGCGATAGTATCGGTCGAAGGCTTCTGCTCACTCATGCTGACATTAAATTTCACGCCGGTGCGCTTCTCTGTCTCAGGAATCACCTCTGAAAGTTTCTCTTCAAACAGCTTGCGGTGGTTGGCCGAGACTGTGAAATGAAGATTTACGATACCCTTTGAGTTGGCGGCAGTCTGTGCACCCTCCATGAGATGTTCTTCGATCGGTGTGCGGGAACCTTCGGGATACGTGTGGAATTTAAGCAAGCCTTTGGGGAGACCGCCATAGTTCATGCCTTCCGGATTGACGATAGCGGCTATGATGTCGCGGTTGCGTCCCTCGGCAAGAAGTTCGTCGAGCGACTTACCATATAGATGGCCGACAGTCTCACGCAACTCCGGGAGGAAGGGAAGTTTGTCTATATCGTTGATAAGCTTGGCGACCGGCGAGCCCTCCTTGAGTTCGTCTGTTCCACCGTCGACATATTCAAAAAGCGCCTTAAACATGCGCGAGGCAGCTCCTGAGGCGGGCACGAATTTGCACACCTCACCACCATGCTGTAGATATTCTTTCCAACGCTCGAGAGCGGCGGCTATTTCCTCGTCATCAAGACGGAATATGCCGGCGCCGACACGCGCTGCATCACTAATACGGAGATAGGGGAATCCGGTCACGAAGCGCTGAAGCTGTGATTCAACTTCTACTTCACTTATTCCCTTGTTTTTCAGGAGTTCAAGGTCTTCGGGTCTAAGCATAATTACTATATTGTTATATTGTTAGTATTATCACAACCCAAAGTTAACTATTTTTTTTAAAAATATCTCACCCAGGTTTGTGAAATTTAACCAAAAATACCCGAAGAAAACTTCGATGCGATCAGTATTGCAGATAGATGAACGGCACGATGTCACTCTGACGTACTTGGATGACAAGGATGATGACAAGCGCAAACACTACTGACTGGACCCACACAGGAGCATTGTCAAAAAGGACACGCGGACGTGAGGTCAGACGCGACGGAGAGACATGTATCACATAGCCGGCAACCATCAGAAGGACTATGTTCAGGTAACCTTCGACAAACTGCGGAGCAACCGACAGGTGGAAGTCAAACAATATCTGGTGCCACATCATCCCTACATCCTCCATCGACGGGGCGCGGAAAAACATGAATGTAACGGCAACAAGCACGAAGGTCAAAACCATGTTGAACCCCTTGATCCACGGAGATGACCCGCCTCGGGCACTGACCACGACCATCTCGCCGGTCTCCGTCACCACTTGCTCTGAGATCTGGAGCGGGAATGTACGCCGGATCATCTTGTGAACCACAAGCATGCCTCCATGTATCGCTCCCCAGATCACATACATCCATGAAGCACCGTGCCAGAGACCTCCGATGACCATAGTGGCAAACTGGTTGAAATACATTCTCGGACGCGAGCAACGGTTGCCACCGAGCGGAATGTAGACATAGTCACGCAGCCATGTCGAAAGCGATATATGCCAACGGTGCCAGAACTCTGTCGGATTCTGAGCCTTGAAGGGCGCGTTGAAATTCTCCATGAATCTATAGCCGAGCAGGAGGGCGATACCGATAGCCATGTCGCTGTAGCCGGAGAAATCGCAATATAACTGAATAGTGAACCCGAAAGTAGCCATCAGATTCTCAAATCCGCTGTAGAGAGCGGGATTGTCAAACACACGGTCGACAAAGTTTCCGCTGATGAAATCGGCTATGACAACTTTCTTAATCAGACCTATGATGATGAGATAGACTCCTTCCGACGTCATCTCACGGGTGACGACTGGATTGGCCTTGATCTGCGGAAGCATATCCTTTGCCCTGACCACCGGCCCGGCAAGCAACGGCGGGAAGAACGTGAGATAGAAAATATAATCAAATAGATTGGTACATGCCTTGAGCTGGCCGCGGTAAAGGTCAACAATATAGCTGATTGAACGGAAAGTGAAAAACGATATGCCGGCCGGAAGAATCAACGACTCAAAACTTCCCTCAAGTGAGACAAAACGCGAGAGTGTGTCAAGTATGAGATTGAAATACTTGAAGTAGGCGAGCATCCCGACGTTGACAGCGACATTGACAAAAACTATTAGCTGTTTCACTCTCTGCTGATGCTTACCGTCGGCAAACTCCATCAACAATCCGAGCACATAGTCACTGATACAGACTCCGAGGAGTATCAGACAGCACAGCCCCGATGATTTGTAATAGAAATAGAGCGAAAACAGGATCACAAGCGTCATCTTCAGAACTCTCACACCCTTCACAAGCCAGAACAGGAACATGAATACCACAAACAGCATCATGAACAGTCCGGTGTTGAAGAGAAGAGGCTCCGCAGGATTATAGCTCAACACATCAGCAAGACGCTCAAGATCAATATTCATATCCTGAAGCAGTGTGCCGAGCCGTGAGAAGAGGTCGTTGAAGAAAGCAGCGATGGTTTCCAATTTCAGATCGTGATGATAGACGACAATATTGTGTTAAGAAGAGGTTCAATCCGAGTTGTTGGCCCGGTTCAGTTCTGGCTTCTAAGGGCATCGAGGAGAGCATCGTAGAGCAGACGCCCCTGTAGATTGTAGCCCTTGTGAGTGTGGTGGACGCGGTCTTTCGCAAAGAGGTTTGAGCTGATCCATGATGAACTTGCCCCGTTGCCTCCGGCTACCTCATACCAATC
This sequence comes from Staphylococcus sp., assembly GCA_023665865.1. Taxonomy (GTDB): domain Bacteria; phylum Bacteroidota; class Bacteroidia; order Bacteroidales; family Muribaculaceae; genus Duncaniella. Next base: position 2,560,313 of record JAMPDC010000001.1, on the reverse strand, counting down.
ATAGACTGCGATTCCATTCTGGCGCCCATAGTCAAGAATCACCTGCCGGATTGGCGCGATATTGCGGTTGACTGCATAAGACTTCGTTGACTTGGTGACAGTACGGTAAGTAGCCTTCCGACCTTTTCGAGCCCTGTTTTTCACACGGGTCTTCCGAGTGGTGGTGACACTCTTATGACACTCCATCGGAGTCGTGAGGAGGATAAGGGCATCAGGATTTGATGACCGTATGTTGCTGACAAGCCTGTGGACAGCACTTTTCAACCTCGAAGTGTCGAGTTTGCCAAACGCCTCGTTTGTTCCCAACGACACTATAACAAGATCAGGCTGCAATGGGTTTATACCTATACCGACAGAACCGATGCGGTTATATGAATCATAGGTCGCCCCATTGTTGCCGATAGCATGGTAGAAGACTCCCGGACGGTCACCGGAAAGCGAGGCGCCATAGATGGTGAGATCACCGGCCGAGGCAAACGATACATTGATCTTGGTAGCCAACGACGAGAATACGATCTGAGTATAGTCGCGCGACGGGATAGCGCGGAAATTCAATTTGTTTCCGTCACCGTCCACAACCTCCTTGATCGTCAGTTTTCCGTTGTGGAAGATAGTTGCAGAAGAGAATGGATTGTAGTCATCGGTTTCAGCGGTACCGAGAGTAATCTCGCTCGATGCACTTGCCGGACGGATTGAAGTGCCCGTGAAGCCGACCGTCTGTATCCACGACTTGTTCATTAGCTTGACGGCATTCCATGAATTACGGCTCTGGAATATATAGTCACGCGGTTGATTCGTGCCACATATCTGCAACGGAGCTATCAGGCCACGGCCGGCGTTGCCGAAGTCATATTGCAAAAGCTCGCGGACTGTGGCGGTATTGATGTCGGCCTGCACATGGCTGTCGCCGATGTGCACCACAGAGACAGGCGACTCCTTGCTGAGTTCAAATGCACGACGGAGCTTGCTCCAGTCAGCACCGTTCATGATTATGTGGTTTGCGTTACGCTTTATAAAAGCAGGAATAGGGATGTCGATATCATCGGCCTCGTCGGGAATGATGACAAAATTCTCGCGCGCCTCACGGTCGGCGTCATCCTCCTCGTCGCTCACGGTAGTTTCCTCTGCCTCAGGCTCCGAGACAGGAGTCTGGGCTGTGAGGATGAGAGGAGCGGCAAGAGTGATGGCGAGTGATATGATCAGTTTTGAATATAGCTTCATTGCAAGTCCATTTGAATAGCGTTAAACAGTTCCCGTGCCAGACGTGCACCACCTTTGTGTGTAAGATGGATATAGTCCTTGTTGATCAATCCGGCGGAACTCCACTCGACCACTGCATCCTCACCACCCATAGCCTCACGGGTATCCCAGAAGAGACAATGTGAGCGGCGGGCAGCATCACGCTGGGCGTCTATCATCGCCTTGGCTGTAGCCATCGAACGCACCTGGGAGCCTCGCTTCTCACCCCGGTCTCCGACACCCATGAGCAGGATGTCAGCCTTCGGATAGCAAAGTCTCACATGGTTGATGACGTCAACCATTCGTGAACAGTAGACACTATAGTCTTTCTGCTGCGCGCTCATGGCATTGATACCGAACTCGAGTATTATCAAGTCGTAATTGATATACTCAGCCAACTGATGCGACAGCTCAGGGTTGACTTTGGTCAGAGTGATACCGGAGAAACCTCTCGATGACATACAGTCGACGCTGACGCCCGACGTTCCGTCGAGCCAAACACCGAGTCCGACGAGCGACGGCGAGGTAGCTTTCACGCCAAATTCGGAGACAGTACGGGCAATCTCCACACATTGAACGGAAGGCGAACCTGCAATATTGCGCTCCTCCCACTCTGAATCATCGGTTTTAACACTGATTGTGACATCCTCAGGCGAAATGAACAGAAAGCGCGAGCGTGACCATGACGCAGTGTGTTCAAACGTCGTGCTGCCCTTATATATAGAGGTGGCAGTCCCCGACGGGATTGAGTATTGCTCGGCTATGTCAAGATATTCCCTGTTTGCTTTCTTATTGGCGGTATAGGTCTTCCAGCCTGACCCGCTCTGCTTCACCGAGCGGCGGAATCCGGGAAAATCCGAATGCATGTTGACATATCCGACACCTTCGCCACCATATTGGCTCTGGAAAAGCTCACGCAGATCCTGCGTGAAGATATCGCCTTCGATATAACTGTCGCCGACGACCGCAATGCGGGCCAGACGACCGGAAGCGATGGCATCCTTGAGATTAGCAAAAGCGACGCCGAGCGTTGTGTAGTCCTCGATACGGACATCATCACCGACACGCGACGGCTTGACGGGCGAGATTATGGTGTCGATCGGCTCACCCGGTGCAGGCTCACTCACGACTCCGGCCTCGCTTTCTTCCTGAGCTTTAAGCAACTCCGGATCTATGACCTCTTCCGAAGCATAGGAAGGGGCACCCTCCATAATCCCGACTTCCTTGAGGATGTCGCTGACAAGACTGAAATCCTTGATGCGCCCCCCACTCCATTTCGACAAGGGAAGGAGCGACACGACTGCCACAATAGCTATGGCAATGAATATGATGATAAACGGCGAACCTTTTTTCATTTCTGTGTTGACTGTGTTGACTTGTAGATTGATTTGTTTTCATGCTTCTTCAGCCGGTTGGGCTGCGAAGTCAAATGGTGCGAAGTCCAGCAACTCCACATTGTCAGGTTTCAACTCAGGCCCCTCTATGCCGGCCGGATGACCGGAAAGCAGTATATTGGCCAAAGAGCTGGACTTAGCTTCGGTTTCAGCCCATTCGGACTTCTCCACTGAGCCGGCGACTATGCCTCCACCGACATAGAGATTGCACAACCAGCCGAAAAGTTCCTCCCGGTAGATGGCAGGGGCCATGAAACAGCAGCGGAGATTGACGTATGCATGATAATCCCCGTCAATACGCACCCCAACATAACCTCCATAGCAGAAGCGGCGGTGAGTCTCATGGAGATTTATCTCATCGAGAGCCTGTTCACGCGGATAGCCTGCCACAGCCGGCGTCGGGCTAAGTTCCGCCAGCAGCCGGCGCACATAACGGACTCCGCGGGCTGCAATAGGAGTACAGAGATGCTTTATATTGAGAAATCGCAACTCCTCCGTCTGTCCACTTGCCACTTCCAGCCCTTCGGAACGGAGAGTTTCCACGATAAAATCGGTGACAAAGAGATGTTCACGGATATTCTTGTCGTCCCAAGGCTCCATATCATCGGCCGGACGCGTACCGGCAAGCGCCATCGTACGGATCTGCCGGCGACTACCATCACTTTCGAGCAAAAGTTCAGGCGTGGAGCCGAGCCAGATACCGGTCTCCGGGGTGAAACAGAGATAGCGGAAGGTCTTGTCGGTCATCGAGAAATATTCCTGAGCTATCTCCGTCGGAAATTTGAATGTAAGGATGCTGCGGTGACGTGAGAGCACTACCTTACCCCCATCGGCCTTCAGACGCGGGATAATGCTGGAAAAAGCATCAGTATAGCTGACACGCAAAGTGGCAGGCACGCGCGGTTGGATCTCAGCTCTCGCGTATGTCACACGGTCACTCGCACCGATTGATTCGACAAGCTCAGCCGCCGTCATTTCAAATCTGACACCGGCAGTGTATGGCTCGTCATTATCAAAGAAATTTATAAAGAAACAATCTGAACTATCGTCCGAAAACGCCGGCGAACACTGCTCTGTGTCAGGCAGTGATGCAAAAAACCGAAACTCGCTGTCGCCCGGCAACGCATAGACCACAAAAGGTATGTTGTCGCGCAGACAATAATCGATAGCTTTCTTAGTCAGAAGATCAAATTCCATTCTTTCTTGTTCAAAGCTTAGAGCCATCTACAGGCTCGGCCATCAATTCAAACGGCAATGCGGATGTGATTCTCACATCATAGAATTCGCCGCGATGAAGCGGGATGCTTTTTGAGATAAGTACCTCGGGATCCACCTCGGGGGAATCAAACTCGGTGCGGCCCACATAGAATTCGGGTTCCTCACGGTCGATGACGACACGCAGCGTCTTTCCCACCTTCGATTCCTGAATCGAAAGCGAAATCTCCTCCTGAATAGCCATGAGACGCTCGAGACGCGACTGTTTGACCTCCTCAGGGATATCATCAGTGAAATTCTTGGCGCCGAAAGTATCCTCCTCCTCACAATAGGCAAAGGCCCCCATGCGCTCAAATCGCTGCTCCTTGACAAAATCGAGAAGCTCCTCAAACTCAGCCTCACCTTCGCCGGGAAAACCGACCATGAGAGTGGTGCGGATATGGATGCCAGGCACCCGGCGGCGTATCTCTGCAAGCAGCTCACGGGTCTCGGCGCCGGTGATGTGGCGGCGCATGTTGTCAAGCACGTTGTCGGCCACATGCTGGAGAGCTATGTCGAGATACTTGCAGACATTCGGACGCGCAGCCATCACATCGAGCAACTCAAGAGGGAAATCCTTGGGATAGGCATAGTGCAGACGTATCCACTCCACACCTTCGACACGCGAGATCTCGTCGACCAGACGGGCAATCTCAACTTTCCCATATAGATCCTTGCCGTAGTTGGTGAGATCCTGAGCTATGACATTGAATTCCTTCACTCCGCGGGCGGTGAGCATACGCACCTCGTCGACAATCTCCTCCACAGGGCGCGATTTGTAGCGACCTGTAATCAGAGGGATAGCGCAGAAGGAGCAGAAACGGTTGCACCCTTCAGCTATCTTGAGGTAGGCGTGATGACGTGGAGTTGTGATTATGCGGTCGTAGGGGGCACTTCCCGGCGTCTTATGTGCAAGATCGGTCACAAGACGCGACCAATCGGTCTTCCCATACCAAGCATCCACCTCCGGAATCTCAGCTGGAAGCTCGCCTGAGTAACGCTCCGAGAGGCAACCCATGACATAGAGTTCGTCTATGACACCTTCAGCCTTGGCTTCACACCAACCCAAGATCTCGTTGACCGACTCCTCTTTTGCATCTCCTATAAAGCCACATGTGTTAACGACGACAATTTTCTTGCCGTCGCTTTCAAGAAAGTCATCAGATGCGGAGTCGACCACCTCATATCCGACATCACTGAGCATCCTCATCAGACGCTCCGAGTCGACAAGATTCTTCGAACAACCGAGAGTGATGACAGCTATTTTTTTTACCATCATCTTATTTCTTTTCGCCGAAAAGCGACTGGACGAATTCTTTCTTATGAAATACCTGAAGATCTTCTATTCCTTCGCCGAGACCGATATATTTCACGGGAATTTTGAACTGGTCGCTGATGCCGATGACCACACCACCCTTCGCGGTGCCGTCGAGTTTTGTAATTGCGAGTTCATTGACCTGAGTGGCGGCTACAAACTGCCTGGCTTGCTCAAATGCATTTTGTCCGGTCGATCCGTCGAGCACAAGGAGCACCTCGTGGGGAGCAGCGGGGACAAGTTTCTGCATGACGTTTTTCACCTTCGTCAACTCATCCATGAGTCCTTTCTTATTGTGCAGGCGGCCGGCAGTGTCGATGATGACAACATCGGCATCATTGGCGATAGCGCTTTGGAGCGTGTCAAAGGCCACCGAGGCCGGATCGGCACCGATCTTCTGCTTGATTACAGGGACATCCGCACGGCGTCCCCACTCCTCAAGCTGCTCGATGGCAGCCGCACGGAAAGTATCTGCCGCGCCAAGCACTACCTTGTTGCCGGCTTTCTTAAACTGTGCAGCCATCTTGCCGATGGTTGTGGTCTTGCCCACACCATTAACACCCACCACCATGATGACATGAGGCTTGTGGGAGTCAGGCACAGTGAAATCGTCCATGGATGACTCATCGCTTTTCTCAGCGAGCATATCGGCTATCTCCTCACACAAAAGGCGGTTCAACTCCGAGGAACCTACATATTTGTCCTTGGCCACACGCTTCTGAATGCGGTCAATGATGCGCAGTGTGGTGTCGACACCTACATCTGAAGTCACAAAAACTTCCTCGAGATTATCGAGCACATCATCGTCGATGGTCGATTTACCGGCGATGGCATGTGAGAGACGGTCGAGAAGCCCCCGTTGTGTCTTTTCGAGGCCCTTGTCGAGGGTCTCTTTCTTTTCACGCGAGAAGAAATTGAAAAATCCCATATTTGATAATTTTGAACTGCAAAATTACTCAAATTTCCGGTATTATCCAAACCCGTCAGGCCGTCGGACGCGGCAGACGGTCAAAATATTCCTTCAAGGCTTCGACTATGCGGTCATTGCCGCCGTTTGTCACGTTTTCACCGGCAAGTCCATCGGAAAATCTGATTCCTCTCACAGGCAGATATTCCTCGCCGTTGCCACGCCATATCGGGATCTGTCTGACCGGACAACCCGAGACTATCGCCATGGCCTTAAACCACAGATCGTCGGCCGTCGGGGCCAGACGCATGAATTTATCAGAGTCAAGTATCTCAGGCGTGAAAGCCCCTGGAGGATAGAGCACCCCTCCCACTCCGGTCGCAAAATTGAGCGGTGAATCAACATGGTCAGTAGCCACACGCCACTTCCTGTAGGGCAGGATATGACCATTCTTGTCAAAACCGATCCGCGTCATGCGGGCACAGTAGATGGCCTCCGGATCGGCAAGATGAGCCTTGACGAGACGGTCGATCAAATCGAAGTTATACATCACATCATCGTCAATGGTGATGATGGCTGCATCGGGACAAAGCTTGAGACTATGCACAAGTTTGTTGTACGACTTGACATCCTCGCAATACTTTATCTCCAACCCGCGTTTCGATAGCAGGTCAAGAGTCGCCGGGAGTGGCTTTCCGCCAAATTCATCCTCTGCAAGCCAAAGTATGATGCGGTTTGGACGCATGCTCTGGGACATCATCGACGCTATTGCAAGATGAACCGTGTTGATACGCGAGCCATAGGTCGTCAGCGAGACCACTATGTCATGATCACAGACACGAGTCTCGGAAATGCCCGGAAGCTCACTGTTGATTGTTCCGTTCTCAAGTATATTGGCTCTAAGTTCACACTTAAGCTCTCCCGGAAGTTTGCGGATGCCAAAAAAGCCGTTGACACCTTTCAATATATGTTTAAGCCCCATTTCAAGAGATTAGTTAAACGATACTATCCGATGCTATATCGATTGAAATAGCGGAGTCATCTATATTCAATCGGCAAAGGTAGGCAAAAATCTACTGTTTCCAACTTAGAGACAGTGTAAAATTTTCACAACCGCTAAAATCCATGCCTCAGAACGCGCCATAGATCACCTTCGAGATCTTACTGAAAATAGCGGAAGTCTCACTGTCAGACATTTGAGAATCCTTGACCATGATAGCGAGATAACACCGCCGTCCGTCAGGCAGAACAAACATCGCCACGTCGGCCGATCCCATGAGCCGATTGTCGGGCAACCGGTCCGACAGACCTGACTTATGGCCGAAAGGTGTCCCCTCGGGAAGACCTGCAAAAATCTTGTCGCGTCCTGTAGTGCTTCCTTCAAGCAACCCCTGCATATAGCTGCGGTCGGCCGACGGGATCCGGTCAGATGTATAGACCATCTTCATCAACTGCGCAAGGGCCGACGGCGATGACCAGTTAAGATATGATTTTTCAATCGCGGCGTGCATATCGTCCTCCGTCTGCGTGATGGAGCAGCTGTCGATTCCGAGAGTTGCCACATGGTGGTCTACGGCTTCCGGTCCACCGGCAATCTCAATCAACCTGTCAGCGGCATTATTGTCACTTCTGCCAACCGAAAGTGTCATCAGTGAGTCGATCGTCAGTTCGACATCTCTGCCACCCGTAAGTTCCCGCAACGGACTGTAGGTGTCGGGATGCTGCATTGCGGCCGTCATAGGGACTATAGAATCTACGCTACCGCCCAGGTCTGCAAGACACTTTAGCACCGCAAGCCCGACATGAAGTTTGAATGTGCTCATCATCGGATAGCGACCGGGGCCGATCTCCAATAGACTGTCGCCGCATATAAGGGCTATACCGACCTCGGCATCAGCCGAGTCAATGACAGTCCGGAGACTATCGGTTAGACCTATGGGGAAGACCGGTTGTGACTCCCGTTCAGACTTGACAGAGGTACACGAGACCGCGGCGATAGCCGTAATGATTGCGATGATTGACTTGAGCATAGAAATTTCAGTTGTTGATTTTGAAAATTTCTGCAAAATTAATCAATCTCCGCGACATGGCCATCTGCCGCCGGTCCCAGCATATCATGCTCAGACATGCTTTGCAGTAGCATGTTTCTTTATGGCATCATCCTCGGCAGCCTCTACAGCCTCTGCCGTCGGCTGGAAATCAGGAGACCACTTCGACACCTCCCAAGGCTTGCGACCCTCGATCTGCCAGTCGAAAGGATAGAAATGCGCGTCAGGATTACGCCACGATGGTTTACGTTTTGCATAGACAATGAGCGGAAGAGCGAGGAAAAGACCGACGCCGATGACGATTATACCTACATAGACCACCGGGTTGCCGGTAGATATCTGGGATGGCGGAATATAGCTCAACACGAGTGCAAGCAATGCGCCGGCCATGCCGATGATACTGACAATCCATTTGCCGACATTACCACCGGGGACGCGGAAACCGCGGGTCTTCCCGGGCGCAGTCCGGCGCAGACGCAGGAAGGACACATAAATCATCAATACAACTATAAGGTAGATGATGGTCGCCATCTGCGACATGATCTGATAGGCTGACTCAACCGTAGGGAGAACGAGCATCACCAACGTGAGCACACTGACAAATATTCCTTCGGCCAAAAGAATCGGCTTGTTGACTCCATTGCGGTTGACGGTCTGCATGGAGCGTGGAAGATAGCCCGACTGAGCGACTGCCATAAGTCCTGTAGCAGGACCGGTGATGAGCGCGCTGACCTGACCGATGACACCAAACATTATCAGCAGTGCCATGATGTTGCCCAGCCAACTCAGTCCGAAACTTGCCCAGAGCGCATTGTAGGCCACAAGCAGCGACTGCAGGAGATTGATATCCTTGACCGAAATTACCTCACCGATGACAAGGGTGCCGAGAGCATAGACAGTAACGATAATGACGATTGCAAGGAAGACTGCCTTAGGATAGTCACGGGCCGGATTGTTCATATCGTTGATATGGACAGCCTGCATCTCCATGCCACCGTAGAAAAGGAAGATGGAGGCAGCGAGAACTATAGTGCTCAGATGGGAGAAGTCAGGGAAAAACGGCTGTGGAGTCAGCTGGATCGGTTTGCCTAAACAAACGTAAAGGACTCCGAGGACCAGCAGGACGGCACCGGGAATGATCGTGCCGAAGGTACCGCCAAGTGTACTCAACTTATTAGCCAGCTTCTGTCCACGGAAAGCGTTGAAAGTCGCCGCCCAATAGATGACCATGGCGATGACGAGAGTGTAGATCTTGTTGGATGCCAGAGCCTTGTCGAAACTCTCAGGCCAAAAGATATAGGCCAGTGACGCGGCGCCAAACATCAACACCGTCGGAAACCAGAAAATGATCGTCTGCCATTCGAGATACATCGCTACCCAACCCCAACGAGGGCCAAACGCTTCCGAGACCCAGCGGTAGAGACCACCCGACTTCGTGTAGGTCGACGCAAGCTCGGCACACACCAGTGAGAATGGAAGCAGAAAAACGACAGCGGCAAAAAGATAGTAGAATATCGACTGGACACCAAACTTAGCCTCCGAAGGAAGACCACGGAGACTCAACACCGATGTCACAATGAGCACTGCCATAGCCATCATAGTGATAGTACCTTTGGCTGTCGACACTATTTTTTTTCGCCCCCCGGGGGTTACGGCCGGTTCGTCGGAGGCCGTCACAACGTGTTTCTGTTTCATTTTGCTAATAGTTGTAGAGTGATTGCTTTTACTGACGGGACAACACCCGGCAATATCAAGGTATTTAAAAAATAAACGCTGTCCATTTGTCAAAGGTTTGAACATTCGGGCGCTTTTCTCTGCCGCATACCGTCTGCCAATATCACCAATAGCACCCCGGCTATTTGATATGTCTGAAACTTTGAGTAATTTTGCATGATAATTACATTGATGAAAATACTATGAGATTTGACGAGCTTGATTTAAGCGATGACATACTTGACGCACTCGACGCCATGCGTTTCGACGAGTGTACCCCGATTCAGGAACAGGCAATACCTGTGATACTCGAAGGGCGCGACCTCATCGCAGTTGCCCAGACAGGCACCGGCAAGACTGCCGCCTACCTTCTTCCTGTCATCGACCGCCTTGCGGATCTTCCCGAGGCCAAGGACTATGTCAACTGTATCGTGATGTCTCCGACACGCGAGCTCGCTCAACAGATCGACCGTCAGATGGAGGGCTTCGCCTACTATGTCCCCGTCAGCAGCGTAGCCATCTATGGCGGCACAGACGGCGCGACCTTTGCCCAGCAGCAACGTGGCCTCAAGATGGGAGCCGACGTGGTCATCGCAACACCCGGCCGCCTCCTCGCACACCTCCAGATGGGCTACGTCGATCTCTCAAAAGTATCCTACTTTATTCTCGACGAGGCCGACCGCATGCTCGACATGGGCTTCTACGACGACATCATGCAGATAGTCAAGCAGCTCCCCGCAGAGCGCCAGACCCTGATGTTTTCAGCCACCATGCCTCCTAAAATCCAGCAGATGGCCAAGGCGATCCTCAATGATCCCGCCGAGGTGAAGATAGCAGTCTCACGTCCGACCGAGAAGATCGACCAATCGGCCTTCGTCTGCCACGAGGGACAGAAGAGCGGCATACTCCGCCATCTTTTCAAGACCGCACACTCGCAGAGAGTCATCGTCTTCTCCTCATCGAAGCTCAAGGTCAAGGAACTCGCCCGCGAACTCCGCCGCGCAAAGATCAAGACCGGTGAGATGCACTCTGATCTCGAGCAGAATGTCCGCGACGAAGTGATGCTCGACTTCCGCGCCGGACGCATCGACGTCCTCGTCGCCACCGACATTCTCGCCCGTGGTATCGACATCGATGACATAGCGATGGTCGTCAACTATGATGTTCCCCACGAGGCCGAGGACTACGTCCACCGCATCGGCCGCACGGCCCGCGCCAACGCCGACGGTATGGCAGTCACCCTTATCTCGCAGCGCGAACAGACTAAGTTCGGCCAGATCGAAAGCTTCCTCGGCTATGAGGTCAGGAAGCAGACCGTCCCCTCCGAATTGGGAGAGGCTCCTGAATATAACCCTTCGAAACGTTCCGCCGGCTCACGCAACCGTCGTGGGCGCAATGGAAATGGCAATAACAACCGTAGCAACAACCGGCACCACGGCTCCGGTAAATCCAAAGCGCCAAGCCACTCCAACCACCGCCATAAGAAGCCGAAATCTTCAGGCGACAAAAATTCGGCGGAGAAATAGAATTGGACAAACAAATCAGGTCCAAGGTAAACGGTTAGCGCGGCACTGTCACCGAGTCAGGGAGACAGCACCGCGCTTATTCTGTATCTGAAATTTACAACGCCAGATTATTCTGCATATTCAATCTTGCCGACAATCTTGCGCGAGAGACCGGGATTTTCCGAAGTGCGGACGGAAGGCTGATGAAGATCCTTCGGGAAATAGAGGAAAAAGCGGTCAGCTCCGGCAGGCACGTATGATGCAGGGGCATCGAGATGATAGAACGTACGGTCCTTCACCGGATCATACTCCATGGTAGGAGTAACTTTGTCGGGATCTGCGAGACCATAGAGCTCGTCGCCCTCGAAAGTATATTGGAGGTCGATGAACTTGCGATGGTTTTCAGTGCGAGTATCCTCGATCGACTTGGGAGTGTAGGCTTCGGGAATGTTGATCCAGAGGCGTCCCTCTTCAAGCACGACCTTACCTGGCTGAAGCGCTGTCACGTCAGTCTCGGCAAGATATTTGAAAAGTTTATCCCAAAGAGGCTTGTTGCGCTCGTATTGAGTGGCAAACTCAAGGGCATCGACAGTCTCGTCGACATTGACATTCCAACCGTTGGCCCATTCACGGCTCTTGACCCACTCGCATGCTTCGGCGGGGGTGATTACTTTTTCATTTGACATGGTAGTGATGATTTTGCTGATTTTATCGTATTGCAAAAGTAGTGAAATGCGGCGAATATACCAAATCGACCTCCCGCACGTTTGCATTTCAACTGAAATAGCTGTAACTTTGACAGAAATTAGCGTTTGTCCAATACATTCACAAAATCCCACATAACCATGAAAATTCTTTCAGCCCTGCTCGGCCTATGCCTCAGCTCGACAGCTGCTTTCGCAGCCGGTGACTCATCCTACAGCCATCTCTACGAAGGTCTCCCCTTCGAGATGCCGGTCATCGACCGCCCCAACTTCCCGGCAAACAGTGTATCGCTGACCGACTTCGGCGCTGTGGCCGACGGCAAGACTCTCAACACCGAAGCTTTCGCCAAAGCTATCGATGATCTCTCGAAGCGGGGCGGCGGCACGCTCAACGTACCCGCCGGAATCTGGCTGACTGGCCCGATCGAATTCAAATCAAACATCAATCTCCATCTCGACGGCGGCGCCCTCATCCTTTTCTCGCCCGACACAGACCTCTATCCTGTCATCTACACCGTCTACGAAGGCTATGAAGCCTACCGCACTATGTCGCCAATCTATGGCGAGAACCTTGAAAACATCGCCATCACCGGCGAGGGTGTAATCGACGGAAACGGTGCAGCCTGGCGTCAGGTCAAGCGCGACAAAATGACAGCAGGCCAGTGGAAGCGCCTCGTGGCGTCAGGTGGTATAGTCAAAAACGACAACACCTGGTATCCCGCCCAGGACTACATCGACGGCGAGCAGATGCGCGACCAGCTCAAAAGCCTCACGAAGGAACAGGCCAATCAGATCAAACACTATCTCCGTCCCGTGATGCTCAAATTCGTCAAATGCAAGAATGTCTATCTCCAGGGCGTCCTTTTCCAGAACTCTCCCGCCTGGAACCTCCACCCCCTCATGTGTGAGAACCTTATCATCGACGAGGTCTATATCAAAAATCCCGAATATGCCCAGAACGGCGACGGCCTCGACGTGGAGTCCTGCAAAAATGTCATCATCTACCGCTCTACCCTCGACGTGGGCGACGATGCTATCTGCATAAAGTCGGGCAAGGACGAGGATGGCCGCAAACGTGGCATCCCGACCGAAAATGTCATTGTCAAGGACTGCCGCGTCTTCCAGGGCCATGGCGGCTTCGTGGTCGGCAGCGAGATGTCGGGCGGTGTCAACAATGTATCAGTCACAGATTGCCAATTCATCGGCACAGATGTAGGTCTACGCTTCAAGAGCACACGTGGCCGTGGCGGTGTGGTCGAAAATATCTTCATCGACAACATCAACATGCTCAATATCTCCGGCGAAGGTCTGCTCTTTGACCTCTACTATTGGGTCAAAAACGCTCCCACGACCATCCCTCCAGTCGATGAGACCACCCCACAGTTCCGCAACATCACCATCAACGGTGTCAGTTCTTTCAATTCAGGCATGTCAGTCAAATTCAACGGCCTTCCTGAGATGCACATCGAAAACGTCCGTCTGACAAATTCGATCTTCACCGCTACCAAGGGTGGCCTCCTCTCCGAGTCAACCGACATCCGCTTCGACAACGTCAGCATAACCGCGACTGAAGGCCCGGCCCTCACAGTCAACAACGTTGACGACGCACAGCTCACCAACTGCACGCTGATCTCGCCCGACTCTGACAAAGTGATCTACACCGGTAAAAACAAAGACGTAAGAGTCAACGGTAAATAATCTTCCATCTGTCCTCCCCGATCTCCTCCACTGACCATAATGACTGAACGCAAAGAAACTATCCGTGTACGAGACCTTGTCACCGGCTATACTGGCAAACACAACGCTGTAGCCGTGACCGACGGAGTCAGCGACTCCTTGTATTCCGGAGAACTCACCTGCCTGCTTGGCCCGAACGGTGCCGGCAAGTCAACCCTGCTCAAGACTCTTTCAGGCTTTCTGCCCCCACTTGCAGGTGAGATATGGATTGACAGCAAACTTATCTCCGATTATACCCCGGCCGAACTTGCAAAAGTAATAGGAGTGGTATTGACCGAGAAACTCAGTCTCAACAACATGTCAGTGGAGGAGCTCGTGGGTATGGGACGCAGTCCCTACACAGGCTTCTGGGGGCGGCTCACTCCTGAAGACAGCCGCATAGTCGACGAGGCAATATCGCTCGTTAGGATCGATGACCTGCGCGGACGCATGGTCCACACCCTCAGCGACGGAGAGCGTCAGAAAGTGATGATAGCCAAAGCTCTTGCCCAGGAGACTCCTATCATCTTCCTTGATGAGCCAACAGCCTTCCTTGACTATCCCAGCAAGGTCGAGATCATGCAACTGCTTCAAAATCTCTCACGCATCAAAGACAAAACGGTCTTTCTATCGACCCACGATCTCGAACTGGCCCTTCAGATTGCCGACAAGATCTGGCTCATTGATAAGAAATACGGAGTGCGCACCGGCACACCCGAGGATCTGGCGCTTGCAGGTGAGATGGAGCGCTATTTCGAACGTGAGGGCGTGATCTTCGACCTCGACTCAGGTCTCTTCCGCATCAATAACCGCATGGAGCACCACATCCTGCTCACCGGCGACAGCACCCGCTGCAATCTTGTCCGCAAAGCCCTGTCCCGCTACGGCATCGCGGCCGACAGCGATGCCACGGCCGACTGCCACCACATTGATACCTCTATTGAAAACACCTACCGTCTCAACGGCCACGAACTGCACTCCATAGGCGAGCTGCTTGATGCAGTCCGTGAGCTGTATCACCTACGTTGACGCATCAGTCTTCCGGCCACGCGGCTCAGTTCTCCGATCCACAGCACCAATGAGGTACCGCCTACGATGATTATCCAATCATCCATGCGCAGTGGCACTACGTTGAAGAAACTTCCACCGATGGTGACAATCACCACCTGGCCCACGAATATCACCATAGCTATCGTCAGAAACTCTCCGCACTTATCAAGATGAAAAGCGCTCCGGTGAGTTGCGAAAGCACGCGCATTAAACAGATTCCAGAACTGAAGCATCACAAATGTTGTGAATATCAGGGAGAGCTCATAGGCCGAGAGGCTTCCGCGCACACCTATACGCACATCAAGCAGTCCGGCTAACGATGTCACATCCGCGTGTTCAAACACATAGACCATCCCCAATATTATCGCAGCGAAAAGCAAGCCCACTCCACCGATGAAGCGCCACATGGCTCCGGTGATGATGAAGCTTCCTCTGTCACGCGGCCCGTCGTCCATGACCGAGCGTGACGGCGGCAGGGATGACAATGCCATCGACGCAAAGGTATCCATGATCAGATTGACCCAAAGCATCTGGGTGACTGTCAACGGTGATTCAGTACCCATGAACGCTCCTACAAGCACCACCATGCAGGCCACCACATTGACTGTGAGCTGAAAAAGGATGAAACGCTGAAGATTCTGGAAGAGGGAACGTCCCCACATGACGGCCCGGCCGATCGACGCAAACGAGTTATCGATGATGGTAATGTCGCTCGCCTCTTTGGCCACAGAGGTACCGTCGCCCATCGAGAGCCCGACGTTGGCAGTCTTCAGGGCAGGAGCATCATTGGTACCGTCACCCGTGACAGCAACAATCTCACCGCTTTTCTGCAAAGCCTCGACAAGTCTCTTCTTGTCCATTGGCCTCGCACGTGCAATTATTTTTAGATCCCCGACGCGCTTGGCAAGCTCATCGTCGGTCAAAGCTCCAAACTCAGGTCCGGTGATAATCTCCCTGTCGCCGTCGGTCGCTGTCCACAATCCAATCTGTCTGCCGATCTCCCGCGCGGTGGCCGGAGTATCGCCGGTGACAATCTTGACCGAGATCCCGGCATGCTGACATTCGTGTATGGCATCCGGGACATCTGCACGCACCGGATCTGCTATAGCTACTATACCTGTAAATTCCAGGCCGGGAGCCTCGATTCCTTCATCAGTGACACCTTTGAACCCGGCCGAGAGGACACAGGTGGCAAAACCAAGTGTGCGCATCGCCTTTTCTTGGTATTCGATAAGCCGACTGCCGATTTCTTCACGGCTCTCATCACCACTCACCTTGTCGCATAGCGCAAGGACTATCTCAGGCGCACCCTTGACGAAAATCCGCCGCCTTCCGTCCCCTTCCTCGACAACAGTAGCCATATACTTGCGTTCCGTCGTAAACGGCTGCTCCGCAACCACCTTTACATTCCCGCGCAGCGACCTGTAGTCAGCGCCATTGTCATGGAGCCACAGAAGCAACGCACCCTCAGTCGGATTGCCGAGAACCGTCGGACCGGTAGAATCCTCAAAATTCAGCTGTGCGGTCGAGTTGACAGCTATTGCCGTCTCTATCATGCGGCTCTCCGCGCTACCGTCGAGCTTCTGACCCTTCAGGTTGAAAAAATCGGTCGATGCAACACGCATCTGGTTCTGCGTCAGGGTTCCGGTCTTGTCTGTACAGATGACAGTCGTCGCACCCATAGTCTCGCAGGCATGCATCTTACGGACAAGATTGTTGGTACGAAGCATCCGGCGCATACTGTAGGCCAGACTCAGCGTCACGGCCATCGGCAATCCCTCGGGGACCGATACAACCACCAGCGTCACGGCTATCATGATGGTCTGAAGGAAATAGGCTATGAATCCGAGCCAATCAAATCCGGGATTCTCGAGCAGATACATGACGAGACGACCGGCAATCACTGCACCACCTATTATATAACTGCCACGGGTCACGAGTGCGCCAAGACGTTCGAGCTGTTCGGTAAGCGGCGTTTTGGTACCGTCGTCAATATGTGCGGCCTCGTAGACCTTGCCATTCTCCGTCAAATCACCGACAGCAAACACCTTGGCAATTCCATGACCCTCCATGACTCTCGTCCCGCGCATCACATGATCTGACGGAAACGTAGCCTCGCTGTCAAAATAAGCCGGATCGGTGGTCTTCGAAGCCATCGGCTCGCCTGTCAGTGTCGACTCGTCGACATTGAGCCGCGTAGCTTCAAGCAGACGCGCATCTGCCGGAATCTCCTGACCGGTGCTTAGCAGCAGGATATCACCGACAACCACCTCTCTTTTAGGCACCATCGTCGGGTTGCCGTCGCGGATGACCTGGACCGCCTCGTCGTCATTGACCTGATTGAGTATCTTGAACTCGTCCTCGGCCTTCTTCTCGAAGTAAAACGACAGACCTGTAGCGAGAAATATCGCCATGAATATTCCAACCGGCTCAAAAAAAACCGTGCCACCCAGTCCGAGTGCAAAATATTCATATAGAGATATCAAAATCGACAGCGCTCCGGCCATCAGAAGCACTATGATCAGCGGGTCCTTGAACTTGTCCAAAAACAATTTCCACATCGACTCCTCAGGTGGAGGCGTCAGCACATTGGCTCCATGCCTCCGGCGACTCTCCTCGACC
The DNA here is from genome assembly GCA_023665865.1 of Staphylococcus sp. Taxonomy (GTDB): domain Bacteria; phylum Bacteroidota; class Bacteroidia; order Bacteroidales; family Muribaculaceae; genus Duncaniella. The sequence goes on along the minus strand of JAMPDC010000001.1, from coordinate 2,542,846 downwards.
TCGACTGCAGTCAGGCCGCGACGCGATGCTGCGTTATTTGCCATAATTCCGATATATTCTTATTATATATATTCTTATTATATATGTAGTGTATCTGAGAGATTGCGACCACAAAAGTAGAATTTCTCAGTCTGATACGCAAGTTTTCGGCTGAAACCGCCATTCGGCATATCCGGAAAAAATCATAAATTTGCATCATAAATCATAACCGTTTATCGAAATGACACAATCCGACAATTCAGCCGAACTTTTTCCCGTGGTTGATGAGACCGGCACCGTGATCGGCTCAGCCACACGCGGTCGCTGTCACGACGGCAGTAAACTGCTCCACCCAGTGGTCCATCTCCACGTATTCGACCGCGACGGGCGCCTTTTTCTCCAAAAACGCCCGGAGTGGAAAGATATCCAGCCCGGGAAATGGGATACTGCCGTAGGGGGGCATGTGGACTTTGGCGAAGATGTAGCCACAGCCCTCCGGCGCGAAGCGCGCGAGGAACTCGCTCTCACCGACTTCACCCCTACCCCTCTCAGATGCTACGTCTTTGAGTCGGACCGCGAGAAAGAGCTGGTCAACGCCTTCAGTGCTGTCGTTGATACCCTCCCGATTCCATCCGACGAGCTCGATGGCGGGCGCTTCTGGACCCGCAGCGAGATCCTCGACGCCATAGGCCGCGGTATACTCACTCCTAACTTCGAAAAAGAATATCTCATGCTCTTCGGCAGCTGAGGCTCCAGTGGCAATTTGCTCTCCGCTCTGGCTCACTCTTGAAAATTTGCTCTATATTTTGCCCAATTAAAGAAATTTTTAATTAATGAGTGAGCGTAACACGGATTTTTTTATTATCTTTGTAGCCAAACAATTCTAATTTATTATTAACAACACAACCTATTAACTAACATGACAAGTTATAAGGAATTAGGTCTCGTGAACACCAAAGAGATGTTTGCTAAGGCCATCAAGGGTGGTTATGCGATTCCCGCTTTCAACTTCAACAACATGGAGCAGCTCCAGGCCATCATCAAGGCTGCCGCTGAAGAGAAATCACCCGTTATTCTCCAGGTTTCTAAAGGTGCTCGTAATTACGCTAATCCTATCCTCCTCCGCTACATGGCACAGGGTGCTGTAGAATATGCCAAGAGCCTCGGCTGGGAAAATCCCCAGATTGTGCTCCACCTCGACCACGGTGACAGCTTCGAACTCTGCAAGGATTGCATCGAACATGGCTTCTCTTCTGTGATGATCGACGGTTCTCACCTCCCCTACGAGGAAAACGTTGCCCTCACCAAGAAAGTATGTGACTACGCACACCAGTATGACGTGACCGTTGAAGGTGAACTCGGTGTTCTCGCCGGCGTTGAAGATGAAGTTTCTTCTGACCACCACACCTACACCGACCCCGAGGAAGTGATCGACTTCGCTACCCGCACAGGCGTTGACTCGCTCGCTATCTCAATCGGTACTTCTCACGGTGCCTACAAGTTCAAACCCGAACAGTGCACCCGCGACGAAAACGGCCGTCTCGTTCCTCCCCCGTTGGCATTCAACGTGCTCGACGCTGTTATGGAAAAACTCCCCGGATTCCCCATCGTCCTCCACGGCTCAAGCTCTGTGCCCCAGGAATACGTTGACGAAATCAACGAATTCGGCGGCAAGCTCCCCGACGCTATCGGTATCCCCGAAGAAGAGCTCCGCAAGGCTGCCAAGAGCGCCGTTTGCAAGATCAACATCGACTCTGACAGCCGTCTCGCAATGACTGCTGCCGTGCGCAAGGTGCTCGCTACCAAGCCCGCTGAGTTTGACCCCCGCAAATATCTCGGTCCGGCCCGCGACGAAATGGAAAAACTCTACAAGCACAAGATCGTTGCCGTTCTCGGCTCTAACGGTAAGGCTGAATAATTATTCCTGCCTCTGCTTGAAAACTCTTTGGGAGGACACCTCGACCGAGGTATCCTCCCTATTTTTTTTAACGTTGTTTTTCAGTTGATTTGGCCATTTTTTACTAACTTCGCATATCAAACCACCACCTCATCTCTAACCCTATTCAGCCTATGCAACGAATGTCATGGGACAGGCTTATCAATGACAAGCGTTTCGGACTCGAACATTTCCACGACCCCAAACAAGGCTCGAGAAGCGACTTCCAGCGCGACTACGACAGACTTGTCTTCTCGTCCCCCTTCCGCCGTCTCCAGAACAAGACCCAGGTCTTCCCGCTTCCCGGCAGCATCTTTGTCCACAACAGGCTGACCCACAGCATCGAGGTCTCCTGTGTCGGCAAATCGATGGCAGCCGAGATCTCGGCTGTCCTCCGCAGGAAATATGCCGCCGAGCCGTGGGTTGACAAACTCGATTCCATAGGCGAGATCGTCGCGGCGGCCTGTCTTGCCCATGACCTCGGCAACCCCCCATTCGGCCACTCGGGAGAGAAAGCTATCTCCACCTACTTCAGTGAAGGAGAGGGACGCAGTCTCCGCAGTGAGCTCAGTGAAAGTGAGTGGGACGATCTCACCCACTTCGAAGGTAATGCCAACGCCTTCCGTCTCCTCACCCACCGCTTTAACGGACGCCGCCCCGGCGGCTTCGCCATGACCTACTCCACCCTGGCCTCAATCGTGAAATACCCATTCGCATCCTCGCTTGCCGGCAACCACGGAAAGTTTGGCTTTTTCACGTCTGAAGAACCTGATTTCATCAAAGTGGCCGACGAGCTCGGATTGCTCCGTCTCAGCAGCGAAGGCGACAGCCTGCGCTACGCCCGTCACCCACTCGTCTATATAGTAGAGGCGGCCGACGACATCTGCTATGAAATCATGGACATCGAAGATGCCCACAAGCTTAAAATCCTATCCACCGATGAGGTGATACCTCTTTTCCTGAGCTATTTCGATGCCGCCAGGCGTTCACACATAGAGCGCATCATGGCCGGAGTCGACGACCCGAACGAAAAGATAGCCTATCTCCGTTCATGCATAATCGGTGTGCTTGTCAACCGTTGCGCCGAAGCCTTTGTTGATCATGAGGAAGAGATCCTCGGCGGCACCTTCCGCGGATCGCTTCTCGACCACATCCCGGACCCCGAGCGTTCAGGCTACCGCGGATGCGAGTCTCTGTCGTGGAAAAAAATCTACTGTGCCGGCGATGTCATCGATATCGAACTTGCCGGTACGCGCATCATCTCATTCCTCATCCACGAGCTTGTCAAGGCTGTCCGCGACCCCTCGCTCAACTATTCGCGGCTGCTTCTGGCCAAAGTCCCGCAGCAATACGAGACCAACGCCCCTACGCTCTATGGTAAACTCCAGGCTGTGCTCGACCACATTTCGGGCATGACCGACGTCTACGCTCTCGACCTCTACCGCCGTCTCAGCGGCATGAGTCTGAAAATCAATAACTGATTCCATCCACCAACTCTACATGAAAGCTAATATCACCCGCACCCTTCTTCTCACACTCGTCATCATCGCTACCCGTCTCGGGCTTGCGGCCATGACTATCGACGAGGTTCCCAACGTCCATATCAAGGACCGGACGCAATATGTCTCCAATCCCTCGGGAGTGCTGTCGCCCGCAGCTGTCAGCGCCCTCAACAGCAAGATCGGAGCCCTCTGGGCCGACACTTCCGTAGAGTTTGTGGTAGTCGCGGTCGACGAGGTCGACCCGTCGATGACTCCGGAGGAGTTTGCGACAAAACTTTTTGAGAAATGGGGCATCGGTAAAAGCGACAAAGACAACGGCCTGCTGCTCCTACTTTCTCCGGGCGACAACGCGGCAATCATCCGCACAGGCTACGGTGTGGAGGGTGCTCTCCCCGATATCATCGCCGGACGCATCATCCGCAACGACATGTTTCCTCTCTACCGCGAGGGGAAATTTGATGAGGGCACAATCGCCGGTGTCGACCGCATCACGAAAGTGCTGACCAATCCCGAACTTGCCGAAGAACTGAAATCAAAATATGCCAACGACTCGCGGCGTCAGACTGCAAGCGATGATCTCGACGGGGCGGAACTCTTCAACATGTTTCTCGGTTTTGCCGCTATCGTCGGTCTCGGCCTCCTGATGCTCGTCATCTACATGATAAGCTCCACCGGGAAGCTCGACGATGTGCAGCGATACCGCACACTCGACCAATACCGCACACTCACCCTCTTCGGTAGTTTCCTTTCGATCGGTATGGCTCTCCCGGCTTTCCTCCTGCTCGTATGGAAGATGCACCGCATCCGCCGCCACAGGCGCGACTGTCCCCATTGCGGCACACGAATGGAGCTGATTGACGAAGAGCATGACAACGACTACCTCACACCTGCCCAAGACACCGAGGAGCGCATCAACTCCATTGACTACGACGTCTGGCACTGCCCGAAGTGTCACCAGACCGAAGTGCTCCCCTACATCAACCGTCAGAACAACTACACTGTCTGCGACCGCTGTGGCGCGAGAGCAATGTCGCTCGTCGACCGCCGCACCCTCCGCCAACCGACCGTCAGGACTGAGGGAGAAGGAGTCGATATATATATGTGTAAAAACTGCGGCAACCAGCACAACAAGCACTTCCGGATACCCAAGAAGCCCGATCCGGCTGCGGCAGTGGCTGCCGGAGCCGTTCTCGGCTCAATGATGGGTGGCCGCGGAGGTGGTGGCGGAGGTGGTTTCTCCGGAGGTTCATTCGGCGGTGGCATGACCGGCGGCGGAGGCGCAGGAGGCAGATGGTAGGGCTGTTTATCACCTCGCTTGCCGACTTCCTTTGCGGTTATCCGCTCTTTATCCTGCTCATCGGCGGCGGATTTTTCCTCTTCTTCTACTCCGGAATGGTGTCGATGCGCAAGCTCCCGCTCGCGCTCCGCGAACTCCACAGCAAACAGTCGCGTGAATCCGGCTCACAGATCTCATCCGTCCAGGCTCTGCTCTCTGTAGTAGCGGCCACTGTAGGGATGGGCAACATCGCCGGAGTCGCCATCGCACTCGTTATGGGAGGCCCGGGTGCCATTTTCTGGATGTGGGTGAGTGCATTGGTCGGAATGTCGACAAAATTCCACGAAGGAGTCCTCACCACACGCCACAAACTCCTCCGCCCCGATGGGACAAACGCAGGCGGCACAATGTATATCATCGACCGCGGCCTCGGACCCCGTTGGCACTGGCTGGCTCTGACCTTTGCAGTCGCCGGTATGCTCGGCACACTGTGTATCATGAACGCCAACCAGCTCACCGAAGCGATAGTCAGTGCCTTCACCTCTCCCCAATGGCTTGCCACGACTCCTGTCGTGACCGGAATCTCCTCAACCCTCGGATGGTCCCACGAAGCCGCCTTCCGCCTTCTCGTAGGCCTCGGCATAGCTCTGACAGTCACCCTCGTGGTCATAGGCGGCATCAGGCGCATAGCCCGTGTGGCCCAGTGGCTTGTTCCCTTCATGGTAGGGCTCTACTTCCTGCTTGTTTTCTATATAATCATCACTCATATCGACGCCGTCCCGGGAGTCTTCCGAAGCATCTTCGCCGAAGCCTTCAACCTCCGCGCCGGCTGGGGTGCGCTCGCAGGCATAGCCATCATAGGGGCCCGTCGTGCGGCACTCGTCAATGATGCCGGTGTCGGCACCGCCACCATCATGCACGGAGCCTCATCAAACTCCTCGCCCGTGCGCGAAGGACTCATCGCCATGCTCGGTCCGAGCATCGACTCCGGACTTGTCTGCACACTCACAGCCTTGGCCCTCCTGCTGTGTGGCGACATCACCGCCGTCGACGGAGTCAAGGGACTCGATGTGGCCATGAAAGCGTTTGGATCAGCCATCCCCATGGGCGAAATGCTGTTGATGGGCATAGTCCTATGTTTCTCACTGTCGTCGATGTTCAGCTACAGCTTCTACGGCAACCGCTGTGCCGCCTACCTCTTCGGCGAGAAAAAAGCACGGGCCTACACTTGGCTTTTCATCGCCACACTCGTCATCTTCGCAGTCATGCCCTTGGGTGTAGCCATAGGTTTCTGCGACCTCTTCTATGCCCTCATGGCCTTCCCCACCATGATCACCCTGATCCTCCTCAGGAAGCAGGTCAGGGAAGAGGTCAGAATCTTCATGCAAGACACCACTGCCTCCCAACCCGCCCCCACCACTCAACCCTGAGTCCCCCGAAATTCATAGAGCAGATAATAGAAACACGCGGCCGACAGTATCACACTGCCGGCCGCGCCATTACCTATTATATATACTTTATTTTATCAGATACTTCTTGCCATCGACAATATAGATCCCGGCCGGCAAACCATTCTGCCAGTCATTGGCATCCACATTTACTTTGACAGCTATACCCTGAAGGTTATACACAGTCACAGGCGTATCATTGCCGATAATGACCGAATCGATAGCGCTACGCGAATCCTTAAGCAGACGCTTGGTTTTCACCGCTACGACCTTGCCTTCGGCATTGAGAGCTGTGACTATCACAATGAGGTCACCGTCATCTAGAGCCGAGACGTCGACCGAAGCACCGCGGCGGGCCGACACAGAGCGCAGCCTGGCCTTCCTGGCATTTTCAGCCGCGAAGTCGTCGCTCGCGCCATTAATCTCCTTGCCGCTTTCCTCATGGATGATGCGCCATGTGAAGCCAAACATCTCGCCCGACGTGCCCTGCAAGTCAATCGAGAGCATATCGTTCGCATCCAGTTCCGAGAAGAGCACATAATCTGAATCCGAATCATCCGGTTCAAAGATCAATGTCTCGACAAAATTGTAGGTAAACACATTGCCGGCCTTGTCGTGAGGAGTGATATCTGCCAGACCCCATATACCCGGAGCACTACCCTGCGGAAGCACACACTTGATAGTGTATCGCTCCCACACGGTTGGGTCACCATCAAAAAACATATTTGATGAATTCCTATGATAGAACCATTGGAAATGGTCAATGCCCTGCGGATCGCGCAGATCGTATGTGCAAAGTCCGAAACCGGATTTGTCATCCCGGGCATAGAAATTTATAGTCACCAAGGTCTCTCCGTCGGGTGCTTCTGGATGTGTCGGCTCCGCATAGACTGTGATGCGGTTGAGATCGATTTCCACAGGAGTGGTATCAGGATTTTCTGTTTCGATATATATCTTTTGTATCGGCATATCCTGCGGAGAATCACTAAACGTTACATATTTTGATGTTCCGGCAAAATCATCAATAAACAGATTACTTATCCAATAATCTCCGGTAGGAAAATATTCAGTTATGATAAAATCAACGACTCCTTCTTGATTCTCCTCGTCATAATAACCATATTTTTCATAGCCATATTCACCCGCTGAACAAGTCATAGCACAATACACGCTGCGGATACCGATATTATCCGTCGTTTTGTATCTGACTTGCAGATTCTGCGCCTTGTGTCCCTCTACAATGGTATCGGTGAGTATATATCTGAGATCACCAACATATTTAGGAGCCTCAAGATCTTCAAGAGGATTATTGATATAGTAGTCTGTCACGCAGTCATTCCGGCCCTCAAATCTCTGATTGCCCTGCATGTCGGTCAAGACAATATCACCCCCGCTCCAATGTCCGGCTTTGCTGTAGCGGCTCACCACTGCAGTGCCACTCAACAGATGGTTATTACCATCGATAGGATTGAGATGCAAATCCACGAATTGCTCATGAATCTCCCCATTCTCCCCGATAAATCTTGGCCCGGTTATGCGGACAATTCCTGTTGACGCACCATCATCAAAACCATCAAGATGATTGAGCTCGACTTGCAAAGTAATTGTCTTATCCTCCTCCGGAGCACCGGTGACAGAGATATCAACACTCTTGATCTTCCCCGGATAATCATAATCGGGATATAGATTCAACACCTCAAAAGTCAGATGGTCAGGAATCTTGGAGATGTAGCGGGTGCCGTGCATGATACGGTCGCGTATGAACTCATACTTTTCAAGCGAACGCGAGCGGAGTTTGTCGGGATTCTTGAGATAGAAAGCGACCGACTCTGCCATATCCTCATTCGGATTCTTTGCATGAGCGTATGCCGAAACAAACTCGACATCCTTTGTGGTTGACCATCCCTCTCCTGCATTGGGATCCTCATACCATCCTCCGACCTTGATCCAATCGCGGCGGATCTCCTCTGAGAAAGTGTAAGCCCAAAGAAAATGGGTCTTTTCGTGGAGGATGAGACGCTGGGTGTCGAAGCTCTGATTGTTTCCACCAAAAGCATTCTCCATAAACTCGATATACCCGTTGTCGACACACCAGGAGACAGCAGCCGCCTCAGGATAGATCGGATGCTTCATCCCGTTGATCCTGCGGATGAGATAATTGAGATGAGGAGTCTTGTGGAAACCTTCCGGAAGTTCCTCAAACATATTGATGATAGCCACAAGCTCGGAGGGCACGAAAGGCTGGAAACGACCGGCATCTTCATCCGTGATACCTCTCGTCAGTTCTTCATAGTTGACATTCTGAATCTGACACCCGAAACGCTCGCTCAATATTTGATTCACACGGCCCTCATCACGACCGAAATCTGTCACGAAATTGGTCATGGCATGATGCAGGCGCTTTGAGAAGAGACGTCCGCGCACTCCGTCAAGACTGACGAGGAAAGGATTGGCATAATAGAACGCATCTTTCGATATTCTCACCTCATAGCCACCGTCAAGTTGAGCCACAGTTATATCATCGGCTATATGGCCGGAAGTCAACGTGAACTTTGCATAAGGTCGGTCGTAATACCAGCCGGGGAGAGTCTTGAGCGTCTCGACCATACGGTAGGCATACTCCTGTGTCCACTGCTCCTCATCATCGACAAGAAGAATATGGTATTGATTCTGCAATATATTCGCCGAAGGGACACCGGACGGGACGATTTTCTTCCCGAGAAAGTCAATCTCAACCGGCTTGTTGATATATGAGGTGGTCGTGTAGCCGGCAGGACTGTCATCTTCCTTCCATGTGAAATTCCACTCGTTGGGATCAGCCGATTGCTTTGTGATAGCCACACGCAACGGCTCGGATGGAATGACCGAACCATCCTCATTGACAACCACGGTCAGAGCCTCGATGACATTGTAGCCCGGAGCCTCGGCCTTGACACTGTGACGCCCGGCAGGGACATCCTTGAATTCATAACTTCCGTCGGCGGTAACCGTGAGGGTCGACAGATATTCACCGGAGGCGATCGAGAGCACAGCTTTGTCTCCATCTTCCACCCCCGTAAACCGGACCTTGACATTTCCGGCATCGGCCGAAACCCCGCCAACTGACAGCAAAGCCATCAAAAGCAGTAGCAACATGGATCTACGTTTCATGGTGATTTTATTTATAAAGTTAAGTCTTATAATTTGTTACTAATTTTGCAACATCCGCAAATATAAACAAAAAATATTAATTTACCGTCCGAATCACTAAATTTTATTAACCCACGCGTAAAAAAATGGCCTCCACCCGATAGGGGCGGAGGCCACAGTGCCTATAGTAAGTCTAAGCTAAAATCGGATTAGCCGTTTACTTTCTTCATGTGGGCGATGAGATCGAGAACCTTGTTAGAGTAGCCGATTTCATTGTCATACCAGCTGACAACCTTAACGAAGGTCGGAGTGAGCTGGATACCAGCCTTAGCGTCGAAGATAGAAGTGAGGGGGCAACCGAGGAAGTCGCTTGAAACGACTGCGTCTTCAGTGTAGCCGAGGATACCCTTGAGTTCGCCTTCAGAAGCTTCCTTCATGGCAGCGCAGATTTCTTCGTAAGAAGTCGGCTTAGCGAGGTTAACAGTAAGGTCAACTACTGATACGTCGAGGGTGGGGACACGCATTGACATACCGGTGAGCTTGCCGTTGAGCTCGGGGATAACTTTACCTACAGCCTTTGCAGCGCCGGTTGAAGAGGGGATGATGTTGCCTGAAGCGGCACGACCACCACGCCAGTCCTTCATTGAGGGACCGTCGACAGTCTTCTGAGTTGCAGTGGTTGAGTGAACGGTAGTCATGAGACCTTCAACAACGCCAAACTTGTCGTTGAGGACCTTGGTGATAGGAGCGAGACAGTTAGTGGTGCAAGATGCGTTTGAAACGAACTGAGTACCCTTGACGTAGCTGTCCTGGTTAACACCGCATACGAACATGGGGGTGTCGTCCTTAGAGGGAGCTGACATAACTACATACTTGGCACCTGCTTCGATGTGAGCCTGAGCTTTTTCCTTGGTGAGGAAAAGACCGGTTGACTCAACTACATATTCTGCGCCTACTGCACCCCAGCCGATTTCAGCGGGATTCTTGCATGCGGTAACGCGGATAGCCTTGCCGTTGACGATGAGGAGGCTCTTCTCGAGATCGTAGTCAACAGTGCCGTCGAAACGACCGTGCATTGTGTCATACTTGAGCATGTAAGCCATGTAGTCAACGGGAAGAAGGTCGTTGATTGCTACTACTTCGATATCATCGCGCTTGGTTGAAGCACGGAACACGAACCGACCGATGCGGCCAAATCCATTAATACCTATTTTTGTCATGATTCTTATAAAAAAATTGGGTTGTTAAAATTTTATCCTATTGAAAAGTTGTTGAAACTATGTCGGTGGGGGAAAGGCTTCGGCCTGAACCGAGTGGTCACGCGCCCGAAAGACGCCCTCTCCCAAATGCGCCACAAAGTTAGCATTATTTTTTGATATATAACAGAGATGTCTGCAAATAAAATTGGTGTTTTTTACTCCATTTTATATAAAAAAGCTAAATAAGGTGGCAAAAGTGTGGTAATAAGCTATTTTTATATAACTTTGCGCTAAATAAACATTTTTTAGAACCGCCGTGTTTTTATGTCTGTGACGGCAGATAGTCCGCCACAACCATTTTTTCAACATTACATTACAAGGATATGTCATTTATCAAAGAGTTCAAAGAGTTTGCCATGCGTGGCAATGTCATCGACATGGCTGTCGGTGTCGTGATCGGTGCTGCATTCGGTAAAATCATATCATCGCTCGTCGATGATATCATCATGCCCCTCGTCGGTGTCGCCACAGGTGGCATGAATTTCACCGACTACAAGTTCGTCATCCAGAATGCCGTGGTCGACGGCGCCACCCAGGAAATCCTGAAACCCGAAGTGACTCTCAACTGGGGTACATGGATCCAGACCATCGTCGACTTCCTCATCGTCGCCTTCTGTATCTTCCTGGCTATAAAAGCCATCAACCAGCTCAAACGCAAGCAGGATGAACCGGAACCCGAGCCTGCACCGGCCGAACCGACCAAGGAAGAAATGCTCCTCACTGAGATCCGCGACCTCCTCAAGCAAAACGCCGGTAAATAACTCTCATACGGCACCACGCTTTTTTCAGATATAAACCGGAGGAATTGCTGCCGGATAGGCTCTGCCTGCAACCGACGCAATTCCTCCGTCTCTCTCTTGACACCGATCAACCATGAAAACCATCGCCACATTTCTGCTGTCAGCCATCATCCTTCCGGCTGCGGCCCAAACGGACACTCATGTTACTGTCGACGGTAAAGAAATCACCGGACAGTTGACCCGCATGACTTTCGACGGCCCGACCGTCACTCTGACGTTTGACGACAACACTACCCTCACATCCGACATGGCTTTTGTCTCGGTCACTCTCGACCACAAGACCACCTCTGCCATCATCCCTACCATCGCCGACGCCCCCCGACACCCCTCTGGCGTCTATAATCTCCGCGGCCAATATCTCGGGAAATCTCCGGCCAATCTACAACGCGGTTTCTACATTGTCAACGGTCAGAAAGTATTCGTCAAATGAAAATCCTATCAATCCTGCGCTCCCGCGCCCGAATCCTGTCACTCCTGTCTGCAAGCCTGATCATCCCCACGTCTATAGCGGCATCCGCCCCTGCCGATGACCACTCTGTGAAAATGGACAGGACAAAAAGACAGATGCTGCTTCTGACCACCGAAAGGGAGGCACGTTTCTATGACCCCTCCACACTATCGTCGGTCGATTTCGACAACGATCATGGAACAGTATCAATAAATCACACGTCCGGTGACTGGACCGACACCTACGCCTCGACTGTCAGCCACCTCTCTTTCACCTCCGGACCTCAGACCGTACCCGACGGAAGGATAAATAACGGTGGAGTCACTCTCACCGAGGCCCGAGGCTGGCTTGAGTCGCTCTATGTCAAATGGCTTCCACTCCCCGCGGCCACTTCCTATCGCGTCTATGTCAAAGATGACGGCGATGCCGGCTTCACTCAGATAGACCGCGAACTCATCCGCAACTACGGAGACTATGCCCGCGCCGACATCGTCGGTCTCCCCGCCGGAAACTATTCAGTCCGTGTTGTGCCGGTCATCTCCGGCAATCCAGATGAGACTCTCGCAAGCAGCGCTGACGCCATCATAGTGAAAGCCCACGACCGCAGCGGTTTTGCCCACCATAATTATAGCGATATCGGAGCATATAGAGACAACGGCGTGCTCAAGGATGACGCCAGGGTCATCTATGTGACTGCCCGGACTGCCCGGACAGTCAAATGCAAGGTGAGACAGAGTAAGAAAGATGGCGACGGCACGGAATTCACCGGACTCCAGGCTATCATCAACGCCTATCAGAAAGGCTACGAGACACGCCCGCTCGCTGTCAGACTCATCGGACTCATCAAAGACACCGATATGGACGCTCTGTTGAGCTCTGCCGAAGGTCTTCAGATAAAAGGCAAGAACAACACCGTCCCCCTCAACATCACCATCGAAGGCATTGGGGACGACGCTACCACATGGGGATTCGGGTTTCTCCTGCGCAACGCCTTCTCTGTCGAACTGCGCAACTTCGCCAATATGCTCTGCATGGACGATTGCATATCGATCGACACCAACAACCGCAACTGCTGGATCCACCACCTCGATCTTTTCTACGGACAAGCCGGATCGGACAGCGACCAGGCCAAAGGCGACGGGACGATTGACATCAAAGGCAAGTCAACATTCATCACTGTGGCCTACAACCGTTTCCATGACTCAGGCAAAAGCCTCCTGTGCGGGATGAAATCGGAAACCACGGACTCATACATCGACTACCACCACAACTGGTTTGACCATAGCGACTCCCGCCATCCGCGAGTCAGGACAATCAGTGTCCACGTCTGGAACAACTACTATGACGGCTGTGCGAAATATGGTGCAGGGGCCACGATGGGCGCCAGCATCTTCGTCGAAAACAATTTCTACCGCGCGTCACGCAATCCGATGCTGATCTCTCAGCAGGGCCATGACCCGGCCGGGAAAAACGGCACCTTCTCCAACGAGGATGGAGGCATGATCAAAAGCACCGGCAACATATATGCCGACGTTGACAATAGTGGCCGCATGCTTCCCGCCACCCACCGCCACGACGCCATCTCCTTTGACTGCTTCGAGGCTACTAACCCCGGTGAGACAGTCCCGGCCTCCTTCACGTCGGTCTACGGAGCGAACTCCTACAACAATTTCGATACCGACCCGCTCCTGATGCACGCCTATACCCCCCACCCCACCACCGACGTCCCGGCGATCGTCACAGGCCACTTCGGAGCTGGGCGCCTCAACCACGGTGACTTCATCTGGGACTTTGACTATCCCGGCGCCGACTCAGACTATTCAGTCATCACAGCCCTCAAAACCGCCCTTACCAACTACACATCCGGATTCATCGGTCATTTCGACGAATAGCCCGATGGATAAGTATCAAACACAACAGACCGCTGCCGGCATCCCGACAGCGGTCTGTTCTGTTCATTGTATCTATCTGCCGATACTTCGGCCTTATCAATATGCAAACATCGGATAGGGCTGCATAGTGGCGTTGACCTTCGCACGGACAGCAGCGATGTTCTCAGCGCTCTCAGGATTGCGGAGCACGGTGTCGACCATCTCAGCGATCTCAAGCATCAGAGGCTCCTTGGCACCACGGGTAGTGATGGCGGGAGTACCGAGGCGGATACCGGAAGTCTGGAACGGACTGCGGGAGTCGAAAGGCACCATGTTTTTGTTAGCAGTGATGTCGGCCTCCACGAGAGCCTTCTCCGCCACCTTACCGGTGAGATCGGGGAACTTGGTGCGGAGATCCACGAGGATGCAGTGGTTGTCAGTACCGCCTGAAACCACGCCATAGCCCATATCGATGAGAGCTTGAGCGAGCACAGCGGCATTCTTCTGCACCTGAAGCTGATATTCACGGAACTCGGGCTGAAGAGCCTCGCCGAAAGCCACGGCTTTGGCTGCGATCACATGCTCGAGCGGACCACCCTGCACGCCGGGGAACACTGCCGAGTCAAGCAACTGCGACATCATCTTCACGACACCCTTCGGTGTAGTCTTGCCCCAGGGATTCTCGAAGTCCTCACCCATCATGATGACACCGCCGCGCGGGCCGCGGAGAGTCTTGTGGGTTGTCGAGGTAACGATGTGGGCATATTTTACAGGATTATCGAGAAGGCCTGCTGCGATCAGACCTGCGGGGTGAGCCATGTCGACCATAAAAATCGCACCGATTTCATCAGCCAGACGGCGCATGCGGGCATAATCCCACTCACGGCTATAGGCGCTTGCTCCACCGACGATCAGGCGGGGACGCTCGCGGCGCGCCACTTCTTCCATCTGATCATAGTCAACGAGGCCGGTCTCGCGGTCCACGTTATATTCCAACGCCTGAAACATCAGACCGGAGAAATTCACAGGGCTTCCGTGTGAGAGGTGACCACCGTGGCTCAGATTGAGGCCGAGAAACTTGTCGCCGGGGTTGAGACAGGCCATAAACACTGCCATGTTGGCCTGCGCGCCTGAGTGGGGCTGCACGTTGGCCCACTTTGCGCCGAAAAGCTCCTTGAGGCGCTCGATAGCGATGCTTTCACCCTCGTCGACCACTTCACAGCCGCCATAATAGCGGTGGCCGGGATAACCCTCGGCATATTTGTTGGTCAGACACGAACCCATGGCTCGCATCACCTGGTCACTGACAAAATTTTCTGAAGCGATGAGTTCAATACCCTTTTTCTGGCGCTGATGCTCACGCTCGATAATGTCGAAAATTACTTTGTCCTCTTTCATGTTTTAATTATAATAATGTGGTTTCTATTCTTACTTGTTTTTCTTCACGCTCCAGCCGAAATGCCCTATTTCCGGACCCTGCTCGAAATAATGCCCGTGGGAATAGTTGATGAGTCCGGCCGCACCGAGATCAAAAGCCCCCGTCTGCGGATCGATCAGGCTCTCCTCGGCAAGCACATTGACCACATCGGCCAGAAACATATCGTGGCTGCCAAGCTTGACGATCTCCTTGACGCGACACTCGATGCAGACAGGCGACTCTGCGATGTAAGGGGCCGAGACCTTCACTCCTTTGACCGGCGTCAGTCCCGTTTCCTTCCACTTGTCATAGTCACGGCCTGAACGCACACCGGCCCAGTCAGTGGCACGGGCCATCGCCTCCGTGGTCAGATTGAGGGTAAACTCCATCTGCTCCTTGATGAGCGGATAGGAGAAGCGCTCGGGACGCACCGATATATAACACATCGGGGGATTGGTACACACTGTCCCCACCCAAGCGACAGTGAAGATATTGCTGTGGGCTTCGTTGCCACAGCTGACGAGCACTGCCGGGAGCGGATAGATCATTGTTCCGGGTTTCCAGGAAACTTTCATCATGAACTGCCGAGTGGTGATGGGACGTCAGATGATCTTCGCGTCAATACTCTTGACCGCCTGCGAGCAATAGTGGCAGGAGATCGTCACATCCTCACGGTCGATGACATGGAAACGCGTACGCATCGGCTCATTGTTGGTGATACACTTGGGATTCCCACACTTGACTATGCCGACAATAGTGTCGGGAAGCGTGACGGGAAATTTCTCGACCATTTCATAGTCACGGATGATGTTGACTACAGCAGTCGGCGCTATCAGAGCAATGCGGTTGAGCGTAGCTTCGGGGAAAAACACGTCGGCAACCTTGATGATTCCCTTGCGTCCGAGCTTCTTGCTGTCGAGATTATTGCCGATGGTGACGGCACCGCTGAGATTTTCGATACCGAGAATCTTGACTGCCTTGAAGAGCGCAGCCGAGGGTATATGGTCGATTACTGTGCCGTTGCGCAGGGCGGCGACAGCAAGCTCTTGTTTTGAAACTGTCACTTCTTTATCGGGTTTTGTTAATGATACCTGTATCTGTGTGTATGATTCTTAAGCCTCACGCCTCGATGCCGAGCGCGCGGCAGATGATTGCCTGACGTGCATAGAGACCGTTGCGGGCCTGCTCGAAATAATATGCGTGGGGATTGTCGTCGACATCCTGGGCGATCTCGTTGACGCGGGGGAGCGGATGGAGAATCTTCATATTCTCACGGGCATCGCCAAGCATCGAGTTGTTGAGGTTGTAGAGATCCTTGACGCGCTCATACTCCATGATGTCGGCAAAGCGCTCGCGCTGCACACGTGTCATATAGATGATGTCACTGCTGTTGATGACTTCGGGAGAGAAATCGGTGTGCTCCGTGTAACGGATACCGTTTTCTTCACAGAAAGTCTTATACTCGGCAGGCATCCCGAGCTCCTTGCATGCCACGAAACGGAAAGTAGGATTGAAATAGCGCATGGCCATGATGAGAGAGTGGACGGTACGGCCATATTTCAGGTCTCCGACAAGCGTGATGGTGAGATTGTCGAGCGTACCCTGGGTCTTATAGATCGAATAGAGATCAAGCATCGTCTGCGAAGGATGCTGGTTGGCTCCATCGCCGGCATTGATGATAGGCACATCGGTCACTTCCGACGCATAGCGGGCGGCTCCTTCAAGATAGTGGCGCATGACGATGAGATCGACATAGTTGCTGACCATCTTGATAGTGTCCTTGAGCGTCTCACCTTTCGACGAACTCGTGGTGTTGGCATCCGAGAAGCCGATCACTCGTCCACCGAGACGGTTGACAGCTGTCTCAAAACTCAGACGGGTGCGGGTCGAAGGTTCGAAAAACAAGGTGGCCACAACCCGGCCCTCAAGCAGACGACGGTTGGGATTTTCCTCAAAGCGACGGGCCATGTCGAGCAGCGACAATATCTCTTCGCGGCCTATATCGCTTATTGACACAAGACTATTGGTGTTCATTGCAGTGAAATGTTGAATTGCTTCGTGAGTTCACTGCAAATATACTGCTTTTTCATCAATAACCCACCCAACCGACCTCGGATTTTTATGATTCAATATGATTTTAATTGAGAATTAATCGCGTAGCCGACTCCCGATTCTCAATTCTCGATTCTCAACTGTTCTTCCATTTCGCGGATGATCGACATGGTGCGCCGGTGGATGAGCAGACCGAACACCAACCCGATCAACGCGCCGGCCATACAACCGTAGAGCACATAGATGCCAAAAGAATCGGTAAACGTATAGATCATGCCTCCGACAAGCGGGATGCCGAGAGTCAGGCCGATCGCACGGGTGCGGTAACGCTCACTGCGGATCGATGCAATCTCAATGATGGCATCGCGCACAGTCATCATCGAAAAATTAAGCCGGCGGACATGCAGCCCGACCCGCGCGTTGAGCACACTCATCAACACGAAAAAGCAGATGGCGAGTCCCGACACTACCGGCGCATCGGCAAAAAAAGGTTTCATTGAGATTATTCCAAAAACGGCTATCAATATCATGCCACGATGGATGAGCAGCAGGCGGTCGCGCAGCGTCGAGACGCGCCCCTGTCCGACGCGCGACAATATCGGGTCGAGATCGGCGTTCTCGCCGTAGGCCGGCGGGATATTCATCGAGTTCCAGCTATTTTTCAAATCATCTATGTTCATCTTTCGGTATTTTTTCTGTTGGAATAAGTGGAGATAAAAGCTTGCTCAGTCTTCGCGGTTACCGCTGTCGATGAGCTTCTGCTTGATGCGCCGCAGCCTTGTCGCCACATTGTTGCGCGTGAAGCCCGTGACCTCGGCAATCTCATCGTATGTCCGCTCGTCGAGCCACATCAGGATGATAGCCTTATCGATCTTCGACAGTTGCGAGATCAGACGATACATCTCCTTCAGTTGATCGCCACGGCTGCTGTTGTCGGCCACCAGTTCAGACGCGAAGTCGAGTGAGGTCATCTCGGATGAATGGCGGTTGTGGCGGCGGAAGAAGGTCACACACGTATTGATAGCGGTGCGATAGAGCCACGTCGACACCGCTGAGTCACCCCTGAACGAGTCAAGCCCTTCCCAGATATTGGCAAGCACCTCCTGATAGAGATCCTGGAAATGGTCACGGTCGGTCGCATACATATAGCACACCTTGTAGATGAGCTGCCTGTTGCCGGTCACGACCGCCATGAAACGCGATTCCTTTTCAGTTGATGCCATAATTCGTCTGTGAGAGGGATGTGTAAACCGTTAGACGGCGGAAGGCCGGAAAAGTTTCACCCTGCCGGGAAAAAATTTTTTTTGCCTCACTACTGAAACTTTTTTAATAACTTTGCGTCTAACGCAGTGTAAAGAAATTTTTTCCAATGCAAATAATGTAACACCCTCTAAACTTATGGACAATATACTTCAAGTTGAAAACGTCAGCAAGGCTTATGCCTCACATCTCGCGCTCGACGACGTCTCGCTGAGCGTACCCGAAGGTAAAGTCTATGGACTTCTCGGACCTAACGGCGCAGGAAAAACCACCCTCATCCGCATCATCAACCACATCACAGCCCCCGACAGCGGACGGGTGATTTTCGAAGGCCACCAGCTCACACAGGACGACGTGGCCAACATCGGCTACCTCCCTGAGGAGCGCGGACTCTATAAAAAGATGAAGGTCGGCGAGCAGGCCGTATTCTTCGCCCGTCTCAAAGGGCTCTCCCGCCGTGACGCCGTCGTCCAGCTCCGCTCATGGTTCGAGCGGTTCGACATACTCTCATGGTGGGATAAGAAAGTCGAGGAACTCTCAAAAGGCATGGCACAGAAGATACAGTTTATCATCACCGTGCTCCACAGGCCCAAACTCCTCATCTTCGACGAACCATTCTCAGGCTTCGACCCCATCAACGCAGCCCTGCTCAAAGAAGAGATCCTCAAACTCAAGGACGAGGGCTCGACCATCATCTTCTCGACCCACAACATGGGCTCAGTCGAGGAGATCTGCGACAACATCACCCTTATCAACAAGAGCCGCAACATCCTCAGCGGCAACGTAGAGGAAATCCGTCGCCAGTATTTCGGCAACCGCTACGACCTGACATTCACCGGCGATCCGCGCACCCTCATGATGCAACTTGAACCTTTGGCCGGCGAGTTCTCCCTGCTCGATCCCGACACCCAGGGACGCCAGCGACTCAACTTCCACCTCAACGACGACGCCTCTCTCCGCGACGCAATCACTGCCGCCAACAACTCTGTCGTCATCGCCGGACTCAACGAAAGCATCGCCTCGATGAACGACATCTTCATCAAAGCCGTCAACGATGACGCCCGTCAGTAAAAGAAACATCTCTTCATCATTAACACTCACCACACTTATGTCTAAAATAGGTATCGTAATCGAACGCGAATACATGGAGCGCGTCAAGAAAAAAAGCTTCATCATCACGACCATTCTCATGCCGGTGCTGATGCTCGTGCTCATGGTTCTCCCGGCAATCATAATGAACTTTGTCGACTCATCGGCGACAACCGTAGCCGTCATCGACAACAGCCGCGTGATCCTCCCGGAGCTCAAAAGCTCCGAGTCGCTCTCCTTTATCCCCGCCACTAACGCCACAGTCGACTCAGCCCTCGTACGCGACGGTGTCGATGCTGTCCTCGTCGTTCCCGAAAACATCATCACCGCCCCACACGGCTCTCTCAAATACTACTCCAACGGCCCCTCATCGATAGGCACCGAGAGCGACATCACGAGCCAGATCAACAGCATCATTGAGTCGCGTCGCCTCCATGCCTACAACATCTCCAATCTTGACGAAATCCTCGAGAGCGTGAAGAGCTCCGTCAGCCTCACGACCGTCCGTTCCGACAAAGACAGCGAGGAGAGCGACTCCTCGGCTTTCAGCTACGGTGTCGGCATCGCCATGACCTTCGTACTCTACATGTTCCTGCTCATCTATGGCCAGATGGTCATGACCTCCATCATCGAGGAGAAGGGCAACCGTGTGCTTGAAGTCGTGGTCTCCTCAGTCAAACCCGCACAGCTCATGATGGGCAAGATCGTCGGTGTGGCCCTCGTTGCCGTCACCCAGATCGTCATCTGGGGCATCCTCCTCTCAGCCATGTCCGCCTTCCTTCTCCCGGCTCTGATACCTGCCGACGCCATGGCCGACGTGGCAGCCGTCCAGAGCGGCAACTTCGACCAGGTATCTGACCCCTCATCCATCGAAATCATCCAGGCCGTCGGTATGCTCGGCAACGTCAGCCACATCATCTCGCTCATCGCACTGATGACCGTCTTCCTCATCTTCGGCTTCCTCCTCTACTCGTCGATCTTCGCAGCCGTAGGCTCATCGGTCGACAATATCCAGGACGCCAGCCAGCTGACCTCGCTCGCTGTATTCCCCATCATCTTCGGTCTCATCTTCGCAATGGTAGCCGCAACCGACCCCATGGGCAGCGTAGCCTTCTGGATGTCAATGTTCCCCCTCACCTCCCCCATGGTCATGGTGGCCCGCATCCCCTTCGGAATACCCGCATGGGAGATAGCCCTCTCGCTTGTCCTGCTCCTGATCGGCTTCGTAGCCATGGTCTGGCTCGCCGGCAAGATCTACCGTGTCGGCATCTTCATGTATGGCAAGAAACCCTCAGTCAAAGAGCTCATCCGATGGATACAATATAAATAATCCCCCCTATCTTCTAAAGCCCTAAAAAGACAGCTATTCAGTAGTCGGAACTACTGAATAGCTGTCTTTTTTCACCTCCCAGGTTGGAGGGTTGACTAAAAAGTAGTATTTTTGCACTATTATAGGTACTGCGCGCGCATTATTATTAAACTTTTGGCCCGCTCACGTGTCTAAACTATAAGAACTATTTTGAAACACTCACTTCTCACCACAATATCAGACAATGAAATTCAAGCGATTTACCATCTTATTGGCTTCGGCCCTGGCAGCTGTCGGACTCGCTTCGGCTCAGTCTTATTTTGACGACGACATCTACTACAACCCCGCCAAAGCCTCCAAGCAAACCACCAAGACCAACACTCAGGCGGCCAACAGGAAGACTGCAGTGGTTGTCTACGACTACCCTGCTGCCGACAACTATACCGTCAACGGCACGCGCACCATCAGTGTTGACGACTATAACCGCCGCGGCATCTTCGCAAGCGACTCTCTCGCCTCCGATACAGTGCCGACCGACTTTACATATACCCGCCGCATAGAGCAATTCTACAATCCTGAGATCATCTCCGCGACCGGCGACCAGGAACTTGCCAACATATACTACATGGAGCCTGACCAGGTCAACATCTATGTCAACACTCCCTCGGGCTACTGGGGCTACGACTATTTCTATCCCTACAGCTCTTGGAACTATCCCTACTGGGCCAACAACTACTGGCGTTGGAACTCAAGCTGGTACTGGGGTTCATGGTATGATCCCTATTGGTCATGGGGCTGGGGTCCGTCATGGGCCTGGGGTCCCGGATGGGGATGGGGTCCTGCATGGGGACCATCCTGGGGCTGGGGTCCCGGATGGGGCGGCGGATGGGGTCCGTCGTGGGGTTGGAATGTCGGCCCGCGCCGTGCTCCCGACCTCCTCGCAGGTCATCGTCCAGGAGTCTCGGGATCCAGGGCCAACAATGTCCGTCCCGGATATGGCAACTCATATCGCCCGTCAAACAACCACGCCTCCAACATGCGTCCCGGTTCAAACTACAACCACAACGTCCGTCCCGGCGTCTCGACCAACCGACGTCCTTCAAACGGCAACGCTACCCACTCGCGCCCCTCGACGACCAACACTCGCCCCAATAATAACTACAATAACAACAACTTCAACAATAATAACAACAACAATTTCAACAACAACAGCTACTCTCGTCCATCCAACACAGGTGGCGGTCGCTTCGGCTACGGAAGCGGCGGCAGCATGGGTGGCAGCCGCGGTTCAGGCGGCATGGGCGGACGCTCAACCGGCGGTGGCCGTCGATAACCCGTTTGACAACTATATCTACACACTCATAAGTCATCTAAACAACTCACAAACTTCAGCTTATGAACAAAACACTCTTACTTGGGATGCTTCTGGCCGCCCCCTCGACCATCCTGGCCCAGTCTGCGTTTGACGCATACTCGCTCTCGCAAAACGACCTCCGCGGCTCAGCACGCTTCATGTCGATGGGTGGCGCCTTCACCGCACTCGGTGGTGATATCTCCACCCTCAACCAGAACCCCGGCGGTATCGGTGTCTACCGAAGCAGCGACATCACCGCCACCCTCGATATCTCGATGAACTCCACCAAGTTTCTTGGCGGACAAGGCGCTTCTACCGTCAACCACACTAAAGTCGCCTGCAACAACTTCGGCTACATCGGCACCGTAAACCTCGGTTCAAACTCCGTCATGCCCTTCTTCAACTGGGGCGCAAGCTATTCGAGAGTAGCATCGTTTGACCGTCGCTACAAAGGAGCCTACGGAAACATCAACACATCGCTCACAAATCTTGTCGCCGACTTCACAACCGTCGACGGTATCGAGCCATCGACAATGCACACCACCGACTACAACCAATACAACCCCTATTGGGACAGCCGCGCACAATGGTTGAGCACACTGATGTACACCGGTGCGGCGATCAACCCCGTCTCCGCTAACTCAAGCATCTACTCCGGCCTCTACAACTACGACAAATCGTCGGCTTTCGCGTCGACAGAGATGGAGGAGAAGGGCTACATCGATGAATATTCGATCAACTTCGGCGGCAATATATCCAACATGGTCTACTGGGGCATCGGCTTTGGCATCACCGACATCGAGTTCAAGCAGTTTGCCTACTACTCCGAGAGCATCCAGAACGCCGATGTGACAGCCGGCTTTGACGGAGGCACCACCACCGGTTCCGCCGACTACACCCTCGCAAACTACAAACATATGTGGGGTAGCGGATTCAACTTCAAGGCCGGTGTCATCCTCAAACCGATCAACGAATTCCGCATCGGTCTTGCCGTCCACACACCGACCTACTACAATCTCACCTACGAGGGAAGCGGCCAGCTCGCCTACAGCTACGACTCTCCCTCCTACACCGAACCCATCCAGGGCGATGCCTATACTGACGACGGCTACCTCTACACCTACGACTGGAAGTGCCGGACCCCGTGGCGTCTGATGGTCGGTGCGGCAGGTGTCATTGGCGGCCGTGCAATCATCAGCGCCGATTATGAATATCGAGCCACAAACGACATCAAGCTCAAAGACTTCGACGGCAACGAGCTCGCCAATGAGAACGCTGACATCAAGACCTACTACAAGGCCACAAACATCATGCGTCTCGGTGCCGAATATCGCGTCACCCCCCAGTTCAGCATCCGTGCCGGATATGTCTACGAGACTTCACCTGTCACAACCGAAGCTATGGACGGCTACACCCGAAACGGCAATGCCATCGACGCCGTCTATATGTACACCGCCGGCAGTGACTATTCAGAGACCCAGCCCTCCTACACCCTCGACAAGCAGACTCAGTATATCACCTGTGGTCTCGGCTACCGCTACCACAACTTCTATGCTGACCTTGCCTACGTCCACCGTCACCGCTCAAGCAAACTCAGCGCTTTCAGCAACTACAATGAGAATGATACGGACCTCTTCGTCATGGCTCCTTCGGCCAAACTGACCGACAACAACAACTCTATCGTCCTCACCGTAGGTCTCCGTTTCTAACCCCCTCAACGGAATATCTGAACAATGGCAAAAAAATCTTCACGGCCCGTCCCCGCAAAGGGTAAAGGCGCGGAAGAAAATGAAAATATTGACCTCAACAACCCGGAGTTTATCAAAGCCTGGGAATTGTTGCAACACACTCGACAGTCGATTTTCCTCACCGGCAAAGCCGGCACGGGAAAGTCGACTTTCCTGCGATATATCACATCCCACACCCGCAAGAAGTTCGTAGTCCTCGCCCCGACCGGCATAGCGGCCGTCAATGTCGGCGGATCCACCCTCCACTCCTTCTTCCGTCTCCCCTTCAAACCATTCTCGCCCAAGGATCCCGACTTCGACCCCAAGGTGATCAAGAAACGGATGAAATATCCCAACGCGCTCATCAAACTGCTGCGCAATCTCGACGTCATCATAATCGACGAGATCTCGATGGTGCGCGCCGACACGATCGACCTCATAGACCTGCTCCTGCGCACCTACACCGACAACCGCCGCGAACCCTTCGGAGGCAAACAGCTTCTCCTCGTCGGCGATGTCTTCCAGCTTGAGCCGGTTGTCACCCCCGACATGCGTGAGATCCTCCGTGCCGCGGGCTACGACAATCACTTCTTCTTCTCTGCAAAAGCCTTTGCCCACCTGCGCCTCATCCCCATTGAGCTTCGCAAGATCTACCGCCAGACTGAACAGGACTTTGTCGGGTTGCTCGACCGCATACGCATGGGCTCGACAGCACGCGAGGACATCGACCGCCTCAACACCCGCTGCATCCCCCGCCCGCAGCTCGATTCGATCGACGAAGGCCCCGATGCAACCCCGACGATGACTCTCGCATCGCGCCGCGACATTGTCGACCACATAAACGAGACCCGCCTCAAAGCCATCGACCGCCCGCTCGTGACCTTCATGGGAGAGATCAAAGGCGACTTCCCTGAAAACTCTCTCCCGACCGACTTCGAACTCTCGCTCAAGGAAGGCGCCCAGGTCGTCTTCATCAAAAACTCCGCCTCAAAGCTATGGGTTAACGGCACCATCGGTACCATCGAAACCCTCACTGCCGACACTCTCGAAGTGAGACTCGAAAACGGCACCATACTCAACGTCACGCCCGAAAAATGGTCAAACATCCGCTATCATTTCGACCGGAAGACCAACAAAGTCACTGAAGAAGAGATAGGGAGTTTCACGCAATACCCCGTCAAACTGGCATGGGCCCTAACCATCCACAAAAGCCAGGGTCTGACATTCAACAACGTCATCATCGACATGGGCCATGGCGCCTTCACCGGTGGCCAGACCTATGTAGCCCTCTCGCGCTGCCGCAGCTTCGAAGGATTGAAACTCCGCTCGACCGTGGCCGACCGCGACATCTTCGTCAACCCCTCCATCATCGCGTTCAGCCGTCAGTTTAACGACGAGCTGCTCATCGACGATGCTTTGCGCAAAGCACATGCCGACGAGTGTTACCACTCTGCTCTCGCCAAGGCCGACAGCGGGGAACTCACGGCTGCCTTTGACCTCTTCATCGAAGGACTCCGCTCCCACAGCATCCTCGACAACGCCCCGGCCATGCGCCTTGCCCGACGTAAACTCGCCGTGGTCGACACTCTCCGTCAACGCATAGACCAACTCGAAGCCAGAATCAAGGCTGATGCAGAGCGTTTCAGCGACATGGCTGCGGAATACTGCTCGCTCGGCGACGACTGCCGCTCGGACGACATGCCTCTTCCTGCCATAGCCAACTACGATAAGGCGCTGACACTAACCCCCGACCACACCCGCGCTCTCTATGGCCGTGCCCTCGCCTACCTCACCATCGGCGATCCCAAGGCCGCCATAGTAGATTTTGAAAAAGTGCTCCAGCTGGAACCCCGCCACTTCGATGCCCTCGTCCGCATGGGGCTCGCCTACCACCAACTGTCCGACGAACACAACGCAATGGACCGCTGCCTTGTGGCCCTTGCCCTCACAGAGACCGACGAATATCCGCGTCCCTCACTCTGCAGTCTCCACACCCTTCTCGCCGACATTTATGAAACCATCGGCGACACCCCCTCCTCCACCCACCACCGCAAAATAGCAAAAAGGCTTAAGAGTCGAGAGTCGTAAGTCGAGAGTTGATAGTTGGCTTCGCCTTGACACAACCACCAACTCTCGACTCTCGACTCTCGACTTACGACTTACGACTCTCGACTAAAAAACCCACAATCCTTTCGGATCATGGGTTATTCTCATTGCAGGTGCTGGCCTGCACATAAGCCGATTCTTATTCAGCGGCGGGAGCCTCTTCAGCAGCCTCCTCAGCGGGAGCGGCAGCTGCTTCAGCTTCGGCAGCAGCGGCAGCGGCTTCAGCTTTCTTCTTAGCCACTTCCTCAGCTTTGGCTTTGTTCTTAGCCACTTCAGCCTCAAAGCGAGCCTTGGCATCGAGTTCCTTCTTGTCGGCCATAGAAGCACGAAGTTTGTCGACGGTCTGCTGCTTCTGAGCCTTCCAGGCATCGAAACGACGCTGAGCCTCAGCTTCGTCAAACGCACCCTTCTTGACACCACCCTGGAGGTGCTTCATGAGAAGCACACCCTCGTTTGAGAGGATAGTACGAACAGTGTCGGTAGGCTGTGCGCCAACATTTACCCAATACAAAGCACGCTCGAAGTTCAAAGTTACTGTAGCAGGATTAGTGTTCGGATTATAAGAACCTATCCTTTCAATAAATTTACCATCTCGTGGTGCCCTGCTATCGGCGATTACAATGGGATAGAACGCATAGTTCTTACGACCATGACGTTGCAGTCTGATTTTTGTTGCCATTAATTTGTGATTTGTATTGATTAATTCGGGCGCAAAGTTACTGATTTTGCGCCACATGGCAAAATGCCCGGCTTCTTTATATTTCCTGCGCAACAAGTATTTAACATTAATTAACCCGACAGGGTAAAAAAAGATGGCCCGGGGATTCCGGTAGATGACGACTATTTACAATAAAACGGAGCTACATTCCTGCATTCAGGGTCCGGCCTTTCGGCAAACAGACCCAATGGCTCCCGGGCCATCGGCGGATTGCATCTATCGCAGATGTTACCATTAATTGTGTGTATGCGTACTGTTGTTTGCGGAAGAGATATTTGGAGAGATTCTATTTTGGAAATCAATGAAAAAGATGATCTCAGTTTGAGTGTGGGTTGCGCGGATGGTAGAGCCATCCCTTGTAGGGGCTCCCCATCGTGCGCACTACCCGGTGCCAATAGGCATCTTCCTCGCCTGAGAGAAGGGTATTGACGCCGGGAATATCGGTCACTGCCCAGACGTTTTTGAGCAGTTCTTCATCAAGTTGTTCCGTATCCCATCCGCTATATCCGAGGAAAAAGCGGATGTGGCCCTCGACCGGATAGCCCGCATTGACTATCGAAAGCATGGCTTCGAAATCACCTCCTATATAGAGGCCGGGGCAGATGGGACGGGAGTTGGGAATCAGTTCGTCAAGTGTGTGGATGAAATAGAGACGGTCACACGACAGGGGGCCACCGCAATATATCGGCACCGGGGTCTTGAGCTCCACTGCCGGAAGCAGATCCTGAAGCGTATAGCTCGTGCGGTTGTTGAGGACTATCCCCATTGCCGTCCCCCGAGGCTCATAGTCGACGAGACAGATGACGGCATGATGGAAATAGCGCTCTCTTAGGAACGGCTCCGCAACAAGAAGCGACCCTGGACGTGGAATTCGTCTGGTATCTATGTCGATATTGAACAGTAATGATTCAAAATCTATCATGATTCAAGGTTCCTCCTGTGCGGTTCTGTTGGCTAATTGTTAATGTTTCTGTTACCGTATTGTGTATCGGATTGTCGTTCAGTTCCGGATGAACTGAATTACTTTGAGCTCTAAGTTAACGAATAATATTCGCCGGATTGCAGAAAAAAGTGTTAAATATTAAGATTTGTACCCGTAATTGAGACAAAATGCCGGTATTCTGTCTGTATTACGGGTACAATGAATTCTTTTATTGTCTCTTTGGAGACTCAGGCAAGCTCGCCGATCAGGGTCGCCGACGAGGAGTCGACCACGCGCACCTTGACGGTGTCGCCGACCTTGTAGTTTCCACGCGGGAAAACGAGCGTCTTGTTCTGCTCGTTGCGGCCGACAAACTGCTCTTTCGAGCGCTTCGAGACACCCTCGACAAGCACATCGAAAGTCTTGCCGACGTCGCGGGCATTGCTTTCGCGCGACAGCTCGTTCTGTAGCGCGATCATGCGGTTCAGTCGCTCGATCTTCACATCCTCCGGCACATTGTCGGGCATTGTCTTCGACGCCAGAGTGCCCGGACGCTCTGAATATTTGAACATGAACGACGAATCGAAACCCACCTCGCGCATCAGCGACAGTGTCTCCAGGAAGTCCTCCTCGGTCTCATCGTGGAAGCCGGTGAAGAGATCGGTCGAGATTCCGCAGTCAGGGATGGCACGGCGTATAGCGGCGATGCGTCCGAGATACCACTCGCGCGTATATTTACGGTTCATCGCCTTGAGCACCTTGTCGGAGCCCGACTGGACGGGAAGATGGATATGGTTGCAGATGTTGGGATGCGAGGCAATGACAGCGATGGTCTCGTCGCTCATATCCTTGGGATGAGAAGTGGTGAAACGGATGCGCATCTCCGGCGCAGCCTCGGCCACCATAGCGAGCAGCGCCGGGAAATCGACCTCGGTGCCGTCGGCAGCTGTGAAGCGGTAGCTGTTGACATTCTGTCCGAGAAGCGTAGCCTCCTTGAAGCCGCGGGCACGCAGGTCGGCAAGCTCGGCGAGAATACTCTCGGCACTGCGCGAGCGCTCGCGTCCGCGGGTGTAGGGGACGATGCAGTAGGAGCAGAAGTTGTTACATCCGCGCATGATGCTGATGAAGCCGGAGACAGGGTTGCCTGTGATGCGTGCGGGGATGATGTCGCGGTAGGTCTCGGTAGTGCTGAGCTCGACGTTGACAGCCTTCTCGCCGGCCTCGACCGATGCGAAAAGATTGGGAAGATCGAGATAAGAATCCGGACCGGCCACAAGATCGACTCCGTGGCGGCTGACCAGTTCCTCCTTGACTCGCTCGGCCATGCAACCGATGACACCGATGATCAGACGCGGGGCATCCTTCGGCCGCTTGCGGCGAAGCGATGCAAGATAGGCGAGACGCCCCACGATCTTCTGCTCGGCATTATCGCGGATCGAACAGGTGTTGAGCAGAATCGCATCGGCCTCCTCGACGGAAGGTGCAATGTCATAGCCGACTGTCTCCATTATGGAAGCAACTACCTCACTATCGGCCACGTTCATCTGGCAGCCGTAGGTCTCAATATGTAATTTACGTTGTTGACTCATAATTTATATAGTAGAATCTTTGGCGGAACGGGTAAGATTCCGTAATTTTGCTTACAAAATTACTAAAAACCGCGCAATGGAAAAAATTATTACGTTTATCGTTGTTCTTGCCCTCGGTTCGCTCTACGAATTTCTGAAGCAGAGAGCCGCGGCAAGAAAAGATGCGGTTCCTGACAAAGACACATCTGCCGGCAAAGCGTCCATGAGCCTATCATCCTCTCTACCAAGATTCAACCTTCAGGATCTGGCACGTACTTTCACCTCGACCACCACGGCCAAGCCGCATCGGAATCCCTCGCGCCGGACTCACAAAAAGGCCGAGGCCACCCCGGCGGAGCGCCCGTCATCCCACTCCGGCTTCCTCCCCGGCGAACTATTGCAGATCCCCACACCGGAGCAGCTTGAACAGGCCGGGACTCCGATGGAAATCATCGAACCGGAGACCCTCGACACTCCCCGCGACTCTTCCCCGGCCCGGACTGCAACCGACGATGAACACTATGCCCGCTGGCGCCGCGCTATCATCGATGCAGCCATCATCACCCCGAAATTCAAAACAGATTTTTAATAACTCTCAATTCTCGACCCTCGATTCTCAATTCCCGACTTAAGAAATCCAACTCAAGAAAAACAGAAAAAAGTTATGAAATTTCCCATCCTGACCCCTGAAGAAGCTGCCGAACTGTTCTTCAACGACGCGAAATGTGGTTTCTCGGGCTTTACCGCTCCCGGATCGCCGAAAGTGGTGACACAAGCCATCGCAGCAAAGGCTGAGAAGCTTCACGCCGAAGGTAAGCCATTTAAAATCAACATCATCACAGGTGCTTCGACAAGCGACAACTGTGACGGTATCCTTGCAAGGGCCAACGCTATTGGGAAGCGTACACCCTACCAGAACCATCCCGATCTGCGCAAACGCATCAATTCTCACGACGCTCACTATTTTGACCTCCATCTTTCGGAAGCCGCCCAGAAACTCCGCTACGGATTTTTCGGCGACCTCGACCTTGCCATCATTGAAGTTTCCGACATTCAGGACGACGGTACTGTGGTCGTAGGCACAGGCGTGGGCAACGTACCCACCATCGCACGCATGGCCAAGAAAATTGTCATCGAGCTCAACGAGAAGCTCCGCCATGCCCTCTACGGTCTCCACGACATCTACCTCCCCCTCGATCCCCCCAACCGCACCGAGATACCCATCTTCAAGGCCAGCGACCGCATCGGTTCGCCCGTGCTCAAGATTGATCCCGAGAAGATTGTAGGCGTAGTCATGAGCGACCACTACGAAGGTGTCAAAGCCTTCACTCCCCTCGACGAGACAACCAAGCAGATCGGTGCCAACGTCTGCCGCTTCCTCATCGAGGAGCTCCGTCGCGGCGGCATCCCCAAGAGCTTCCTCCCCCTCCAGTCGGGTGTGGGCAACGTCGCCAACGCCGTGCTCTACGGTCTCGCCGATGCAAAGGAGATCCCCCCGTTTGAAATGTACACCGAAGTTATCCAGGACGCAGTCATCGACCTCATGAAGCAGGGCCGCTGCAAATTCGGCTCCACCTGCTCGCTCACCGTCTCAAACGAAGTCGAGGATGAAGTGATCGACAATATCGAGTTCTTCAAAAAGCACGTCGTGCTCCGTCCCTCCGAGATCTCCAACAATCCCGAGGTCATCCGCCGACTCGGTGTCATCTCAATGAATACCGCACTTGAAGCCGACATCTTCGGCAACATCAACTCCACCCACGTCACAGGCACGCGCATGATGAACGGCATCGGTGGCTCGGGCGACTTCACCCGCAACGCCTACATCTCGATCTTCTCATGCCCGTCGATCACCAAGGAGGGCAAGATCTCCAACATCGTCCCGATGGTTTCACACGTTGACCATACAGAGCACTCAGTCGACATCATCGTGACCGACCAGGGCATCGCAGACCTCCGTGGTCTCGACCCGGTTGAGCGCGCTCATGAGATCATCAACAACTGTGCCCACCCGATCTACCGCGAGCTTCTCCGTGACTATCTCAAACTGAGCACCCGCGGTGGCCAGACTCCCCATACTCTCCACGCAGCGCTTGCGTTCCACACAGAGTTCCTCTCGTCGGGCGACATGCGCAACGTCGACTGGTCGAAATTCGCATAGGGCAACACCTATTCTATATAAGGTATAGATACAAAAAAACGACAGAAATAACATAAATGACAGAATTGCTGAAAAGATCTGTCATTTATGTTATTTCTGTTTTTTTTATCTGTTCTTTCGTTCAATATCCTGAATCGGCGAGGGTGGTCTGCCCCTCGTAGAACGCCGGGGAGAGGAGCTCAGGCATCCCTGCGGCCCGGCGGTCGAGATAGGAACTGACAATGCGGTGACCGATGAAGCGCCCTGCCATCCCCGGTGAGTCAGGCGTGAGCGGAGATGTGAACGGTGCCGCATTGACCAGCATAGCCGCCAGCTGTCCGTCGGTGCTGAAAAGCATCTTGCCGCTGATCAGCTTCTCCCAGATCTGGCGCTCGTTGGCATTGAGCCACTCCATCTCGTCATCGTCATAGCCAAGCACCGTCTGCTCGCTCTCACCCGTCAACTGCATCACCGCCTCGGCCACCGCCCCCTCATAGAGCAGGCGCGAGAGCACAGTCGGATAGTCTGACTCAGGAACGTATGGAAAATCCCTGCGCACGATAGCCTCCGCAATGTCAGGAATGACACGCGCCGGCACCTTGCGCACCCTGATGTAGTCAGGGAAATAGCCATAAGGCCCGTAGTCTTCACCGAGATAGTGGTTAAGCCCGAGGTAGAGCAGACTGTCGGCCGTGAATACCGACTGATTGAAAGGTGAGACAATCGCATAGACCTCCGGGAAGACCCTGCCGGGGAAAAGATGGACGAAATTAAACTTCATCCTTCCGAGTCCCTTCTCCAAAGGGCGCAGATCGGTCCACACCGAATCGACCACACCCTGATGGGCGTAAATCGACGGATTGGAGCGATAGGCCGCGAGCGTCGAATCGTTTAGCTCGCCGTAGCCCGAAATCCTGAAGAGCAAACGTGCCGCATCCTCCGTCCTGCTCCCCGGCTCAATAGCCGCGCCACTCCCGAGAGCCTTGTCGAGACGATGGACGCCCACCGGCAGCGACTCCCCACCCCCTTTCGAACAGGCACCGAGAAGCATCGCCGGAAGAATAGCGGATAAGATACACCTGATTATATATATGGCCGACGGGCGGCCCCCGAAGATTCGTATCATAGTCATATTTTTCAATAGTCTGTCAAGAGGGTCTTTTCACTAACATATCAACAACCCTATAATTGTTCAAAAGTAGATATTTTTTGGCATTTATTCATAAAAATAAAGCAAGTAAGTGGCATTTAGGGATAGATTTGCTAACTTTGCCTAAAATTTTTGGCCAAGTATTTCATACAGGACATGTCACTGACACGACGAATCATAAAGACACTTCTGTTCATCATCCTCTTCCCCGGAGTCGCGCTGACTGCGGCGGACAAGGACTTTATCATCATGCTCGATCCGGGCCACGGCGGCAAGGATGCCGGCGCACTCGGCCGACGCACGAACGAGAAAACCATCAATCTCGCTGTCGGAAAGAAACTGCGCGACCTCATCAAGAAAAACATGCCTGACGCGCAGGTTGAAATGACGCGCGATGCAGACTTCTTCGTCACACTGCAGGGCCGCTCAACTATGGCAAACAGAAAGCAGGCCGATATCTTCATCTCGATCCATGCCAACTCCATCGACAAAAAGTCGCCGATGCACTCGACGATAAACGGTGCGGCTGTCTACACCCTCGGTCTCAACAAAAGCGAGACAAACCTGGGCATAGCGATGAGAGAGAACGCCGTGATGAAGCTTGAACAGGACTACACCACCACATATCAAGGATTTGATCCGTCTTCGACCGAGAGCTACATCGCCTTTGAGATGATGCAACACTCCAACATGGACCAGAGCATAACGCTTGCCGAAGCCGTGCAGAACGAACTTGTCCGCACGGCCGGCCGTAAAAACAACGGTGTCCGTCAGGCTCCCTTCTGGGTGCTCGTCGGCACAAGCATGCCCGCAATCCTCGTCGAACTCGACTTCATCTGCAACCCTGCGATGGAAAAATATATGGCTTCCGAAAAAGGACAGGACCGTCTGGCCCTCGCCATCTACCGCGGCATCGAGAAATATCGCAAAGTGAAACCCAAAGCCAAAGTAGAGCCGACAATGAGCGAAGTGCGTGAGGCTGAACGCCGCACGGCCGAGAAAAACGCCGCAAAAACGGAGGCCAAAACCCGGTCCGCTCAACAAGACAGAGCTACGGATGTTAATTCTAATGAGGAGATCGTCTACAAGATCCAGTTTCTCACCGCATCCACACCTCTCAAGAAGAACGACGCACGCCTGAAGAAACTCAGCCCTGTCGACTACTACAAGGATGGCGGAACTGTGAAATATACCTACGGATCCTACAGTTCGATGGCAGAAGCCAACGCTGACCTCAAAAACGTGAAGAAAAAATTCAAGGATGCCTTCGTCATCAAGACCCGCGGTGGCCGACGCATCAAATAATAAAAACTGATTACAACAACCCCATCATAATGAAACGTAAATACACCAAAGAGCTCATCATAGGCACAAGCGTGCTCCTCTCCCTGCTCATCCTCTTCTTCGGCATCGACTATCTGAAAGGCATCAACATCTTCAAATCGGCCAACTACTACTATGCCTCCTACACCAACGTGGCCGGCCTCGCCCAGTCGGCACCCGTAACGCTCAATGGCTACAAGATCGGTCTCGTCAGAGAAATAGCATACGAATATGACAATCCCGGCCACGTCCTCGTGGAACTCAGTCTCGACAAGCAGCTCCGTGTCCCCGTCGGCACAACCGCCGCCATAGTCACCGACATGCTCGGCACATCAAGCGTAGAACTCCGCATGGCCGACTCGAAGGATTTCTATGAGGTCGGCGCACGTCTCGAGGGTGAGTCAACCGGTGGACTCATGGACAAAATCGGTGGCGAACTGATGCCCACCGTCATGAACATCGCGCCCCACATCGACTCGCTCATCGTCTCGCTCACAGCGCTTACCACGGATCCTGCGCTCGTATCATCGATCAAGCGTCTCGACAACATCATGCAGAATCTCGAGACCACCACTACCCATCTCAACAAGGCGATGACCGGTATGCCGACCCTCATCAATACCGCCAACGGAACCATGACCAACGTCAAGGAGATATCGGCAAACCTCACCCAGATCTCTGCAGCGCTCGCAGTGCTCTCGGAGGATCTCAAAAATATGCCTCTCGACTCGACGATGCGCAACATCAACAGCATCACCGCCAATCTCGACAAAGCAACCGAACAGCTCAACTCGACCAACTCATCGCTCGGTCTGCTCCTCAACGATCCCGAGCTCTACAACAATATCAACAACAGCGCAGCCCACATCGACAGTCTGCTGATCGATCTGAAGAAGCAACCCAAACGCTACATTCCCTCGATCAAGATATTCTAAAACAGATCTAAAACTTATTTCCTCAATCGTCCGGACGGGAGATTTCCATAGAATCCCACCGGGCGATTGCTTTTTTGAGCCTTTCCACGACGGGCATCACGTTTGCGCTGACGCTCAAGCTCACGGCGCTGACGGCGATTGACAGGCACTGCTGCCAGCGGCTCCCAATCCTCCAATGCCGCCGCGGTCAGCTCCTGCACAGTTTCAGGCGGAGTACAGTCCTCCTCCTCATATCGCTCCGGCACACCGACCGGCAGCTCGA
Source organism: Staphylococcus sp. (assembly GCA_023665865.1). Classification (GTDB taxonomy): domain Bacteria; phylum Bacteroidota; class Bacteroidia; order Bacteroidales; family Muribaculaceae; genus Duncaniella. Next base: position 2,507,866 of record JAMPDC010000001.1, on the reverse strand, counting down.
CAAACAGAGGCGCCGGCGTTTCGGACGGCTTCACAATCCCTCCGACAGCCTTAGCCTCCCTGCGGAGCGCAGCGCGAGCCTTGGCCATGCGCGATCTCTCGAGCGCCTTGTCGATTTCCGGACGGAGAATGGCGAAGACGAGTCTGACAGACATATCCTCGTCCGCCCCCGGCTCAGTGCCGTCGGCTATATAGCGTTCGACGACAATTCTCATCTCGTCGGCAGCAGTCTCCCCTCCCCCGACCACAGTTGCAGCATCGGCAACACGGCCACAGATGTCTGCATAAAATTTCCTGGAAACATTTTTTACGGTCGTATTTTTCTGATTTTTCATAACTGGATTTCTTTAGTGGATTATTTTCCACAAAGTTACATCCGCCAGGGCGTGAAAATGGTGCGATAATGCAAAACGCCCCGCATTTTTTTAGTAAAAATGTCATGACTATCGTTAAATAACCATATAATAGCCACTGCAACACTAAGATAGTATTGATTATTTGTAACTTTGCCCATCCATTCTCTCTAAAACAGACATACGACAATGAAACGAGTTATCCTCATCATATTCAGTGTATTCATCACCGTTCTCTCCGCATATTCCCGTGATGCAGCCTCCCTGCCGGTTGACAATCAGGATGAAACACAACTCTCCCGAACTTGGCGCAATATCTACGAAAATCCGGTGGCTTTCGATTATAAAAACACTTCAGAATGGCGCACATATAAAACTCTTCGCGCAGTCGGCTGGTGCTCCTTGGGTGTCGGTGTCCCTATGACACTCACCGGACTACTTGGGATCGCCTTATCTTCAATCGAAGGAGGCAACGGCGGCCCATTCATAATCGTCACAGCCGTTGGTGGCGGACTGACGGTGGCCAGTGTGCCGCTTCTAATCACCGCCTACCATTACCGCCACAAAGCGAAGAAGATGGCCCTCAATGTCGGTGTCACTTCAATCAACACCCCCGTCACCAATCGCCCGGACTACACCCCCGCCCTCTCCTTCGCCCTAAATTTCTGACAATCGTTTTTATTTATTGGCTTACGCCTCCAGCATTTGTACGCTCAATCCATGCCTTTGTAGGAAGCACAAAATTATTGCTTCCGGGTGCTGATAGGGGGACTATTTCAGACGGCGGACAACGGTAGCAGGGTTGCCGACGGCGACCGTGTCGGGCTCGATGTCACGGACGACCACACTTCCTGCACCTATGACACAGTTGTCGCCAATGGTGACGCCGGGAAGGACGGTCACACTGCCTCCAAACCACACGTTGTTGCCCACGGTGATCGGTTTGGCAAATTCCAGTCCCTTATTGCGGGTCTCGGCGTCGAGAGGATGACAGGCGGTGTAGAAACTACAGTTAGGCCCGACAAACACGTTGTCGCCGAATGACACCTTGGCCTCGTCGAGAATCACCCCGCCCACGTTCATGTAGAAATTCCTTCCGAGGGCCACGTTATAGCCGTAGTCGCAATGAAAGGGGGATTCGATGATGAAATCTCCATCATGGGAGCCTATGATCGAACGGAAAAGCTCATATCGGCGTCCGTCCTCCTCGGGCGGGAGAGAATTGATCCGGTGGAGCACACTCTTGCAGGCCTTGCGCTCAGCAATGAGGTCGGCATCATAGTTGGCGTCATATATCTCGCCACGCAGCATCTTGTCTTTCTCTGTCATGTTACATTTATATTAAAATCTCGCCCGGTCTCCGTAAATCAGGAGCCGGGCAAGAGTGTATGGTCAATAATTCATGAATAAAAATTCTTTATTTCGCATATAGTTTCTCACGGGCGGCAGCGACCTTCTCGTCAGTGATATAGTCGTCATAGTCCATGAGCTTGTCGATGGTACCGTTGGGGGTCAGCTCGATGATGCGGTTGCAGACAGTCTGGATAAACTCATGGTCATGGCTAGAAAGGAGCAGATTGCCCTTGAAAGCCTGGAGTGTATTGTTGAAAGCCTGGATTGACTCGAGGTCAAGATGGTTGGTAGGCGAATCGAGCACGAGGGTATTGGCATCGGTCATCATCATGCGTGCGATCATACAGCGCATCTTCTCGCCACCGGAGAGCACCGATGCCTTCTTGAGCACTTCCTCGCCCGAGAAAAGCATCTTGCCGAGGAAGCCTTTGAGATAGATCTCCGAGCTGTCGTCGGAGAACTGCGAGAGCCAGTCGACGAGGTTGAGATCACAGTTGAAAAACGCCGAGTTGTCAAGGGGGAGATAGGCGGTGGTGATTGTCTGGCCCCACTCGAAGGTACCCTCGTCAGCCTTGCGGTTGCCGGTGATGATCTCGAAGAGCGCAGTCATCGCACGCGGGTCATGGCTGAGGAAAGCGATCTTGTCGCCCTTCTCCACCTGGAAGTTGACATCCTTGAAGAGAATCTCGCCGTCGACGGATGCAGTGAGCCCCTTGACTTCAAGAATCTTGTTGCCCGGCTCACGCTGGGGGGTGAAGATGATGCCCGGATAGCGGCGCGAAGAGGGCTGGATCTCCTCGACGTTGAGTTTCTCAAGCATCTTCTTGCGCGAGGTGGTCTGTTTCGACTTCGCCACGTTGGCGCTGAAGCGCTGGATGAATTCAAGGAGCTCCTTACGCTTCTCCTCGGCCTTCTTGTTGGCCTGCTGCTGCTGGCGGAGAGCGAGCTGCGAGGATTCATACCAGAAGCTGTAGTTTCCGGCGAAGAGAGTGAGTTTGTTATAGTCAATGTCGAGAGTGTGCGTGCAGACAGAGTCGAGGAAGTGACGGTCGTGGCTGACGACAAGCACAGTGTTCTCGAATTTCGACAGATAGTCCTCGAGCCATGCCACGGTCTCAAGGTCAAGGTCGTTGGTAGGCTCGTCGAGGAGTAGATTGTCGGGGTTGCCGAAGAGGGCTTTGGCGAGGAGCACGCGCACTTTCTCGTTACCGCTCATGTCGCGCATGAGAGTGTAGTGTTTGTCTTCCTTGATGCCAAGACCGCTGAGAAGGGCGGCGGCATCGCTCTCGGCATTCCAGCCCTCGAGTTCAGCGAATTTCTCCTCAAGCTCCGAGGCACGGATGCCATCCTCGTCACTGAAATCCTCTTTGGCATAGAGGGCGTCTTTCTCCTGCATGATGTCCCACAAGACGGTGTGGCCACGGAGCACTGTCTCCATCACGGTGCAGTCGTCAAACTTGAAGTGGTCCTGTTCGAGCACACTCATTCGCTCGCCGGGACCCTGGGAGACGGTGCCGTGGGTCGGCGACAACTGGTCGCTGAGTATGCGCATGAGGGTTGATTTACCGGCGCCGTTGGCTCCGATGATACCGTAGCAGTTGCCCGGTGTAAACTTGAGGTTCACATCCTGAAAAAGAACCCGCTTGCCAAATTGTATTCCTAAATTGTTAACAGCTATCATTCTATGTAATTTGATTTTCGGGGTGCAAAGTTACGAATTTTTCTCCATATTACCCAATCCAAGAGTTAACTGATTCACCGATTCGCGTTGCGAAGAATATATAGCTAAGAATATATAGTCGGTCATTTTCACTTGAGGCATGTGAGACACGATTATTATGGGGAATATTTATATTCAAAACAGTCAAAATCATATAAAAGAATGACAAAAAATTAACGGCTACAATGACAATAATCACCGTAGCCGTTAAAGTCGTTTTTCTCGTTAGTTAAAGTCGATGGAGGTGCAGTTCCATCCGTAAAGTGGCAGCACAGAAATTACGCCATCCGGAAATTCATTAGCTCATTAAGGAATTTTCCGAGCCGCATTGACAAGTCAACACTGAAAATATCCCGAATGAGCCAAAGGTCAACCTTCAGGAACAGAACTATCATTATGAATCATCGAAAGAAAAGATTCGGCATCAATGTCAATTCTTTGATTGTTTTGCAAGAACCAATGAATGTAGTTTGGGGCAATGTCAAATACCTCACGGTACGTTTTGCCTTTGTATTTACCGAAAGTTATGCAACTATCTACCGTTGCTTTCGGGAATACTCTGTTAATTTCTGCTTTGATTATTTCCTCGGCATTTGTTGCATCTAATGGAATATTCAATAGAGAATGGTAGTCAATTCTAAAATAATGGTCTTGTTCCATCAACCAATGAATATACCGGGCATCGACTTCGTAAATTTCTTTGATAGTTTTTCCCTTGTATTTTCCAAATTCAATTATAAAGTCAGCTTTACGACGAGGAAAAATCTCATTCATATCAATCCCTGGTACATCAAGAAGAACCCACTCGCCACAACCTGCACATGGAATCTCTCCATCAGTAATGTTCGGATAACAACCAATACGGTATGAATCATCTGGCTTACCATCAACAAAACATTTTCCATACGCTTTACCATACTTCCCTTTGGGTTTTACTGATTCAACCAAAAAGGTTCTATCTCGATTGGGGTCATACATTCTCTCTTCACTGGATGAACGTGCCAAACCTCGCTCACACCTTTTCACTAAGAAAGGAGTACGCCTCCCAATATTATAATATATACTAAAAATATTATCGCTTGGATACATACGCAAAATCAATATATTGTGAAATTTTATAAATCTTCGCCATTAGCCATGTTATATGCATTCTCATAATACATTACAATAGAATATTTATAGGGCTCGTTTTCCAAAATCGTAAACCAAACTCGCTTTTTTGAGCTTAGATTAGACAATTTCTCCATATATATTTTTTCAATTTCTATATGCCGAGCTTCTTCCGATTGGTCTTCATATTGTCCTTGTAATTGATTTACATAATATTGACCAAGCACTTGTTCTCTGATGATACTATCCCCTAATTCAGTTGGCCATTGGAAAAATACAGCTTGATAATCTTTCTTCCCAGATCTCAGTTCATATGAAATATCGTCATCATCGGGTATTGACCAATCTTTGTTCGAAAGGTATTTAGAATTTTCTTTGAATTGGTAACATAGATTATTGAACCTAATCTTGGCTGTTCTTTCGTTACATGAATTTTTATCCCAGACGATGATGCGATAAACTTCATTATCCTCATTTACTTGAACATCAACATAAACATCTTGTCCATTGAACTTGCCAGTAAGAACCTTATCGTTTACTAACTTAGCTGTTTTAAACCCTTTTGCTTTGATTTTTTTTATTATTTCACTCTTTTTACCCTCAATAGGAATATCCAAGAATCTTGTGACGTCAGATTGGGCATATACGCCAAAACAAAAAGAAAGAGCGATGATAATTGAGAAGATATGTTTCATAATCATGTTTATATTTCGTTTTCAGTTACTCTCAAAAATCACGAAGCGTGGAACTGCAATGCTACGTCTAAGAATGGAGGCCCTGAGAAAGCCTGTGAGCAGATGTAACAATAGCAGCCCACGCCGTAGCGTGAGAACCACTATGCCACTCTTGCTCTATGAAAGTTTCTCAGGTTTCCATTCTCAAGAGATAAGCATAACGCTTCTTATTTTCCAAATTGTCATGGACGGAGTTGCCTCTATCCAATCGCAAAGTTAGTTAAAATACTTGACATCAACAAATAGAATTTGAGTATTTGATTACTTGATTGCAAGACTACTACAACAAGAATCCAAGTTGTCACAGATAAAATAAGACGCCTCTCCGAGGCTTGGTAGTTGTATTGAGTGCCCCCACCCCCAGGCTTGCGCCCGGGGTTTCTGCACAATTTCCCTGTCTCCGACAGGTGTTACACTCACTGAAAGGCAGGAGGTCTGTCCTTGCCCGGATTTGGTTGACTATTGTTAGTGTTTGGACTATATTAGTTGACCATAGTCAAGAGTGGAGAAACGGATGTATAGTGACTCTATTTGAAAGAGGCAGCCATAGGCAGACTGCCGTAGGATTAACATTTATTTGTGGGACACATCTTGATTTTATGGCTATCTTTGCAACTGTATTCTCTCCACAGACCATTCATATCACAACTACACTTATCGGACCATAGACAACGTATCATGGCAAACTACGATTTTGACAAGATCATCGAGCGCGGAGGCACCGGCGCCGTAAAATCCGATGCCCTTCAAGAACATTTCGGCACTACCGGCCTCATCCCCCTATGGGTAGCCGATATGGATTTCGAGACACCGCCGTTTATCACCGAAGCTCTCCGCAAGCGCATGGAGCATCCGGTATTCGGCTACACTGTCGAGCCTGCCGACTATTGGCCCACCGTCGCCCGATGGATTGCCGACCACCATGATTGGGAAGTCAGGCAGGAATGGATGACCTATATCCCGGGCATAGTCAAGGGTATCGGCATGGTGATCAATGTCTTTGTCCGCGAGGACGAGAAGGTCATCATACAGCCGCCGGTCTACCATCCCTTCCGCATCACCCCTGAGGAAAATGGCCGGGAGGTGGTCTACAACCCGCTTATCGAGAACGAGGACGGGACATATAGCATGGACTTCGACAATCTTGCCGAGGTGGCCGACGAAAAGTGTCGCCTGCTCATCCTCTCCAATCCCCACAACCCGGCCGGCATCACCTGGGACCGCGGGACGCTGCGCCGTCTGGCCGATTTCTGCCACAGCCGCGGTATCATCGTCATCTCCGACGAGATCCACTGCGACATGGCTCTGTGGGACAACCGGCATATCCCCTTTGCCAGCGTATCGGACGAGGCGGCTGCCTGCAGCATCACCTTCGGAGCCCCCTCCAAGACCTTCAACATCGCCGGTATTGTCAGCTCGTATGCCATCGTGCCCGACCCCGCGCTCCGCGACCGTTTCTTCGGCTGGCTGCACGCCAACGAGTTCAACTCCCCCACACTCTTCGCGCCCATCGCCACGATCGCTGCCTTTAAGGAGGGTGAGGAATGGCGCCGGCAGATGCTCCGCTACATCGAGGGCAACATTGACTTCATCATCGACTACTGCCGCGAAAACATCCCGCAGATCAAGCCCCGACGCCCGCAGGCATCCTTCCTTGTGTGGCTCGACTGCCGCGGTCTCGGCCTGGACCACGACGGACTCATCGATCTCTTCGTCGGCAAAGCGCGCCTCGCGCTCAACGACGGCGCCATGTTTGGCAAAGAGGGTGAGGGCTTCATGCGTCTCAACGTCGGCTGTCCGCGCAGCGTGATCCGCGAGGCCATGGATCGGCTCAAGGATGCCATCGCCGGCGCCTGACGGACGGCCATATCCATCAAATTCACATACAATTCTGTCAACTTTAGGTATTTTAATGTTTCTCCGTTGTGGATTAGCGTGAGTTTGACTATATTTGCGGTAACTAACCCTTGAAAAGCTCATCAATTCAAATCTCAAGACGAAAAAAATGAATATCCAGACTACAACGAGCGCTTCTCCCGCCGGAGAAATCACGCTCTATACACTCACCAACGCCTCGGGCGCTTCGGTGACTCTCTCAAGCCTCGGCGCAGGCATCGTGGCTGTCCGCGTGCCTGACCGTGACGGCAAGCTTGCAAACGTGGCCCTCGGCTACAAGGATCCGGCGTCGTATCTCGGCGACGGTCCCTGTGCAGGCAAGATTCCCGGACGTTTCGCCAACCGCATCGCCAAGGGAGGTTTCACCCTCGACGGCAAGGACTACACTCTCGCCATCAACAACGGGCCCAATGCTCTCCACGGTGGTCCGACCGGATTCATGAACCGCATCTGGGAGAGCAAGGCAGAGGGCGACAAGGTGACCTTCACCTACCGCGCAGCCGACGGCGAGGAGGGCTATCCCGGCAATCTTGACGTGACCGCCGAATATACCTGGAGCGATGACAACAAGCTTTCACTCCACATCACCGCCGGGACCGACGCCCCGACAGTGGTCAATCTCACGAACCATGCCTACTTCAACCTCGACGGCGAAGACTCCGGCTCGGTCCTCGACCATGAGCTGCAGCTCCTCGCCTCGCGCTATCTCCCGACAGACGACACCCAGATCCCGACCGGCGAGCTCGCCCCCGTGGCCGGCACCCCGATGGATTTCACTGTCGCCAAGGCTATCGGACGCGACATCAACGCCGATTTCCATCCTCTCAAAGTGGGCAAAGGCTATGACCATTGCTGGGTCATCGACGGATATGCCAAAGGTCAGCTGAAGGAAGTGGCAACGCTCAGCTCGGCCAAGTCGGGCCGCACACTGGTCATCGCCACCACCCAGCCCGGCATGCAGGTCTACACCGGCAACTGGCTCGCAGGCTGTCCCGAAAGCATCTCGGGAGGTGCCTACAACGACTACGACGGCGTGGCCATCGAGTGTCAGGGCTTCCCCGATGCCCCCAACAAACCGGCCTTCCCCTCCGCTGTGCTCCGTCCGGGAGAAAAATATGACGAAACAATCACGTTTAAATTCAAATAAAGTAAAGCCGAACAAATGAAACCTACCCTTTTTGTTCTCGCTGCCGGTATGGGCAGCCGCTACGGTGGTCTGAAACAGCTTGATCCCTTAGGACCTCAGGGCCAGACCATCATGGACTACTCTATCTATGATGCGATCCAGGCCGGTTTTGGCAAAGTGGTCTTTGTCATCCGCAAAGATTTTGAAAAAGATTTCCGCGAGAAGATTCTCTCCAAATATGAAGGTCATATCCCCGTCGAGGTCGTATTTCAGTCGACCGACAAGCTCCCCGAGGGCTACACCTGTCCCGCCGACCGCACCAAACCCTGGGGCACCAACCACGCCGTCATGATGGGCAGCGAGGTCATCAGCGAGCCTTTTGCCGTCATCAACGCCGACGACTTCTATGGCCGCGACGCCTTCCGTGTGATGGCCGAGGATCTCATGCGTCCCCGCGACCGCAAGGGCGACTACTCGATGGTGGGCTTCCGCGTAGGCAACACGATGACCGAAAACGGCTCCGTGGCCCGTGGCGTCTGCTCGAAGGGTGACGACGGCAATCTCACCGGCGTGGTCGAACGCACTGCAATCTCCTACGCCCCCAACGGCGACATCGTCTTTACGGATGAAAACGGCATCGAGCAGACTCTCGATCCGATGACTCCCGTGTCGATGAATCTCTGGGGCTTCACTCCCGACTATTTCGACTACTCGGAGCGCGAATTCCGTACCTTCCTCGACAAGGATCTCAACACTCCGAAGGCCGAATTTTTCATCCCGCTCGTCATCGACACCCTCATACACTCAGGCGAGGCTACCGTGAAGGTGCTCGACACTGACTCGCGCTGGTTTGGTGTGACATATGCCGCCGACCGTCCCGGAGTGGTCGAGAAATTCGCCCAGCTTCATGCCGATGGCCTCTACCCCGACAAAATGTTCTAACCCTCTATCCCCCCTCTTACCTGACAAACCATGGAACTGAAGAAAAAAATCAGTGAAGCCTTTGCCGCCCACTTCGGCGGCGAGGGCACTTTCTACGCCTCTGCCGGCCGCATCAACCTCATCGGTGAGCACACCGACTACAACGGAGGCTTCGTCTTCCCCGGCGCGATCGACAAGGTGATAATGGCTGAAATCCGTCCCAACGACAGCGATAAAGTCAATCTCTACTCCGTCGACCTCAACGACAGCGCCACCTTCGGTCTCAACGAGGCCGACGCTCCCTCGCAGCAGTGGGCGCGCTACATCTTCGGCGTCTGCCGCGAGACCATCAAGCGCGGAGGCACCGTCAAGGGCTTCGACGCAGTCTTCGCAGGCAACGTCCCCCTCGGTGCGGGCCTCTCTTCGTCGGCAGCACTCGAATCGTGTTTCGCATTTGCCGTCAACGATCTCTTCAACGGCAACTCCATCGACAAATTCGAGCTCGCCAAGATCGGCCAGTCGACCGAACACAACTACTGTGGCGTCAACTGCGGCATCATGGACCAGTTTGCCTCTGTCTTCGGCAAGAAAGACTGCCTCATCCGCCTCGACTGCCGCTCGCTGGAATATGAATATTTCCCCTTCAAGATCGACGGCTACAAGCTCGTGCTCGTCGACTCGGTGGTGAAACATGAACTCGTCGACTCCCCCTACAACAAGCGCCGTGAGTCGTGTGAGCGCGTGGCCAAGCGTCTCGGCATCGAGACTCTCCGCGACGCCGACATGGAAATGCTCGACGCTGTCAAGGCCGACATCTCTGCCGAGGACTATATGCGTGCCCGCTTCGTCATCGGCGAGAAAGAGCGTGTGCTCGGCGTCTGCGACGCTCTCAACCGCGGCGACATAGCCACCGTGGGCCGTCTGATGTATGAGACCCACGAGGGTCTGTCGAAAGACTATGAAGTGTCGTGTGAGGAGCTCGACTTCCTCAACGACGTGGCCAAGGAGTGTGGTGTCACCGGCTCGCGCATCATGGGCGGCGGCTTCGGCGGCTGCACCATCAACCTCGTGCCCGACGAGATCCACGATAGCTTCATCGCCACCGTCACCAAGAAGTTCAACGAGCGCTACGGCCATGAGCCGAAGATCTATGATGTGATCATTTCTGACGGCGCCCGCCGACTCGACTGATAGCTCCGGTTGTCGGATACACACACCAAAAAAACAGCAGATATATCTCCCCACAAAAGCGGGACGGATATATCTGCTGCTTTTTTATGCGCTTTTCACTGTGAGTTATCTCCCCTTGCGGTGGTAGATGAAGCGGGCGAGGCCGTAGATGTAGCGGCGGAAACCGGGACGATAGTAGAGCACACGGTCAAACCATCCGATTCGCGGGCCGATGACCTTGACGAGCGCTCCGACGAGCACCATGGCTATCAGTGTACCGACGCCGACCACGTTCCAGAGCCACTGACCGAAGAAAAAGTAGCTGAAAAAGACCGCTGCGGCGACGAGCAGGATGTCGACCATGATCTTTGCCTTGGCAAAGGGGACATTGAAGGCGCGGCTGAGAGCTACGGGAAATCCCTCGCCCGGCATGGTGACGGATCCGCAGCGGATCTCAAACGATATGCCGATGGCGAGCACGACGCAGCCAAGCAACTGGACCACGACCTGTGGGACAAAGGTCGAACAGACTACCGACGAAGTCAGCCACATGTTGACATCGAGCAGAAAGCCGAAGAAAAAACCAATGAGTAACTGGAAGAGCTGCACAAGCTCGAAATTCCGGCGCAAGACGAGAATCTGCAGGCCGACAAGGAGAAAATTCATGCAATAGGTGTATTCTCCGATGGTGAGCGCGGGGACATAGCCTTGGGCGCCGGCGAGGGTCATCACGTAGGGATTGGTTGAGATCACGCTGCTGCCGAGATTGGAGTGGACACAGAGTGCGACCCCGAAGGTCATGATAAACAATGAGATAACAAGCAGCACATGCTGCCACAAAAACATCACGATCCGATCTCTCGTCGAATCAAATACTCTAACATTCTCCATTCTTTTAAATTTTCGCACTGCAAAGTTACAAAAAATCCCCCAACCCCACCCCACGGATATCTAAAACAGGCTGACTCCTGCAAAGGATTGTCGACTTCCCGTCGCATCTGCATGAGTCAGCCCTGCTTAAACACAAAGTACGAATTTCTTAAATTACTTTTTTATCGCTATATTTTCAAATATGACCGGTGTCTTCTTTCGATTCTGTATAGTTCCCATTTTTATATTAAACCCGGAGGCGCCAATAATATCTGTACCCGAAAAGATAAGTATAAATTTATCTTGTTTTTCATCATTAACTGATTTTGCGAAATCCAAGGCTTTATTACTTTCATTCCATTCGCATAAAGTCCCGTGAACAGGTGTATTCGTTGAATTAGGAATTAACTGGCAATCGTCAAATAAGAGATTGTAACTGAAGTTCTTTTTTTGTTTTACCGTTGCATAAACCATTGTTTTACCATTTTTCACTTCAATCTTTTCAATTTTGAAATTATAGGGATGTATTTCCCCATTAAAATTTACTTTTATACGCTGTGCATTGACGGTAATTATCATACACAGCATTAAGATGGATAATACGTATCGCATAATAAATTATTTTTAATTTAATGTCCAATTTTTCCAACTGGTATCCAATGATTGCGAAGGTACAACCGTAGGGGTTTGAGATTTCCCATTTATTACGATTGACTTTTTTGTAACATTGTCACTTACAAAATCAAATAAATCTGCTATTGTAACCTTTCCGTTGGAATCTTTCAGCTTTCTTAAAAGATAGTAAGTAAATAGTCCGTGCTGCTGTTCGCTGTATGGATAGGCTGTTTCATCTCCTGTAGCAGAAGAAATCACTACCATATTACCAGTTGGCGTTGCGGGTTTTGATTTTATCGACACTCCTCTTGCCGAAGCCAACATGTCACCTTGACGTGATGCACCACTGAAACACGCATCAAGCATCACAATGGTTTTCAATGACGGCATCTGACCTAAAGTATGATAAAAATCGCTGAGCTTATAGCATGTCGTCATATCTGCCACATATCCATCGACCGGTAGCAAAAAAGCATCGCGTGTTGCCTCATCAGGGACTCCATGTCCAGCATAGTAAACCAAGAACGAAGCTTCGCCTTTGTATGCTTCAGCGATCTTGCTAATTATGTTTATTTCTCGTCTGATATTGTTGAGTGTAGCGTTCTTTATCAAATGAATATTGGTCGGTGGTAATCCTAAGGTAAATTGGCAGTATTTAGCCATCACATCTCCATCATTGAGCGCGTTAGGTACTGCGGCCACATCTTGATAATCCTCATTTGCTATAATTAAGGCGAATACTGTGGACTTCTCAGCCGATGAGCGTGGAATATCAACATCAACATCTGATATCGGCTTTGCAGGAATAGTTGATTCCTGCTCAACGCTATGACTACCAATCATCATGTATTGATATGCGGTTGGCTGCTGATTTTTCGCCACTGAAACTGGCTTCTCATCCGCGGTCCGTCTTTCAACTGTTGATGATTGACATGCCAAATCCTTGTGAACAGTATCACACATAGAATAAATAGCGACTATGTCAGGGATTGACGAACCATCATTTCGTTTGTCAAAACGTGCCAACCATTCATCTGACCGAGATTTGTTAATCATCACTCCAATTCCATCTCTATAGCACTGCGAAAGCTTTTCCATGGCTGGAGCAAAGCCTCTTTCAGCAGCCCGACGATACATCAAGAAGGCTTGCTTAGAGTCTTTCTCCACACCAATACCATGTTCATAGCATTGCCCCAAATAGTGCTGAGCGGCCAAATCATTCATTGCGGAACTTTTCTTTAATTTCGTAATGACAGTCGCTACATCACCATTTTTTAAATCTTGAAGCGCATCGTTAACCCGATCAAGATTATATGCATGAGATACAAACGGGAATGTTAAAAGTATAACAAGGAGAATCTTAGACATAATCGATGAATGAGCCGGGATTATTCATGATAAATCCCGGCCTATTATTCTATATGAATTAATTATAAAACTCAGCGTTTGTTGTCAAATTTCGAAAGATCATCATTGTCGAAATACGACATCTTTCCCCAGTCGCTATTTTCACCGTGGAATATCACGACTTTCTTATAGAATGTCTCTTCATTGTTCACAAATAAGGCAGCTCCAGCACCACCGGTCGCAAGGGTTGCAAAAGAAGCAAGGAGGACCTTACCAAATCCCATTCCTTTCTTTTTACTTACCCATGTCGGATTGAGCGAGAAAGTTCCTTTCTTAAAATCACCGACCCAATCACATACAATAACCGGCGATTTATCTTCCATAAATTCAAAAGGAGTATCAGCCTTGATATGGAGTTTTGAGGCTTCTGTCTTTTTTACACCAAAACCTCGTTTTTGTTCTTTCTTAAGATCTACAGGCATTTCCACATAGTAGGGAGCGAGATAAACGTCACTTACCCATGTTGATATCGCAACAGAAGTCCAATCTTCAGATCTTTTATTGAAAGCATAGGCAATCGAAGCACCAATGTTACTGATACTTTCATCTTCAGTAAGATGTCGTGAGGCAGTGCCAAGATATTGTTTTCCTTTCGGATCTCCCTCAAGGCTCTCGTTTATCAACTCATTCAAAAGAGTGAGCAGTCGTTCCTCGTATGGCGAGAAATCTCCAGACGGAGATTCAGTAGTTGAATATTTGCCATATACACCACCTCCTAAATTACATATAAATGTCTCATTCTGCTTTGTACCTACAGAAGGAGCGATTGAAATGAACTCATCCACTGATGTGGATACTTTTTTCTTTGAAGCATTTTTTTCGTTCTGTTCTTTATCGAACATCGGATAGGAGGAACCATTGTGAATCAAAAAACACTGCGAAAGATCAATGAAGATAGTCTTTGAGGTTTTGTTGGTAGCCCACAATTTTTCATTGTAGATCTCCAATTTCAGATTGTCATCCTCATAGATGCTGTTGGTAGGTGAATACGCAAGAACCAGAGAGGTACGATAGTTAGTCTTGAGTTCATTACCTGCATAAACAGCAAAGACACTTACAATCGCAAAAGCGATAACAGATAATAGTTTTTTCATTGTTGTTAGTTTTTAATTATTTTGATTGGTTTTCGAATAACTTGTATTTTATCTGAGGTTGATAGTATTTTTGAGTACCATCTGTTGAAATCATCCAGTGACAACTGTCGAGGCAAGCAATTTTCTAAACGTTCAGTAGCTGATTTGACAAGTTCTTCAGAGGAAAACAATATGACTATTTCATTGAAATCAATCCCCGATGAAGAATTACAGGTCAAAGTATATTCGTCCACAAAGTCACATCCGTCATTTTCAGCATGTTTGTCTGAGAAAAATATATAACTTTTATCCTGTTGGATATTAACAGAGGATATTTGTGATGAACTATAGGGTAGCAAGCAAAAAACTGAGCCATCCGTGTAATCAATGAGATAAACAAGCAAATTGCCACTCACCGGCGATTGGAATTGCATGAATAAATCATCTCCATTTCTAAAAGTATCATCTTCGTTTCTTGACTCAAAGCCATTTCTTAACAACTGGACTTTCAATGGTATTTGAAAGTTGCCTAATTGTTTGATTTTGCCACTAACTGCAACTTCAACAACCAACATTCCGTCTGCATATGAAATTTGGTAGGCAGGAGCTTTAGTGGTTTCAAGCCACTCTCCTTTTACATTACTTCCTCCTGTAGAAAAGAATTGGGTATCAGATTCGCCATTATTATTAGAGACAACAGTTGATGTATTTTGGGAAACCTGTGTGCCGAATTCATCAGCGATAGCCTGTATCTTGGCTCTTTCAAGCGCAGTCCGTTTAGCTTCCTCAACCGACATAGTTTCCGGGGCACAATAGGTGTATGTCACAGAAACTTTCTTGATTTTCTGCGCATATACAAAGAAGTTCTCAAAATTCAATAGCAGGAGTATCAGCAACAAACGCTTCATAATTACCAACCAAGAAGTCCATCAAGTTTATTGTGGAGTGAGTCTCCGCGCTGCTCAAGTTCCTTTTTGATAGCGTTTTTTGCCGTTGCTTTAGCCATATTCTGACTATACGCAATCCGGATTAAAACTTCACGATTATTTCCGTTTACAACGCGATAGGTTTCCACTACTGGAACTACACGACCGATGCTTTGCGATATGAGATTTTTGCTTGCCAATACACTACGTGTAAGTGAGGCCGCATCGCTTTGATCCATCTGCTCGTTGGCAACCGTATTCTCTACAAGAGCTGTTATCTCTGTCTGAATCTGACCGGCGAGATTTTGTTTGGCAAGCTCAAGAGCCTGCATTTTGGCCGCATCATAATTGCCTGCCGTGCTCATACCTTCAGCCATGATGAACTGAGGGAATCCGTCAGAATCGTATTGATATTGCATCATATACGATTTATCAAGCTGTTTTTCAAGAGGTAGTGCACCAGGAGCAGTCTGCCACCCGACCTTGTCAAGTTTCTTAGCCTCTTTCCGGGCTGCTTTGCTCGCTTTTTCGTTAAGTTCTTTTTTGGTAGCTTTTGCAAGTTCCTGACGCTCCTTGCGTTGGTCCTTTGCGGATTGTGCGCAAGCTAGTCCGGATGCAGATAAAAGCATCAATGTAATTAGTCCGAAAATAGTCTTCTTCATGGTAGGACTGTGACGATTGGTTTTTATGTTGGAAGATTCCACAGTCCAACTATTAGCACAAAAAAGCGTAGGAATCTGTATCTGTTACCGTCCTACGTTCAGAGGCTTCTCGCATTGCCCTAATAAAGTCGGACGGCAACACGCAGAAGCCCTACGCTGTATATGCAACAATAGCATTCGGCTATACCTTTCACAAGGCACTCTGCCGAAAGCCTGATATTACATATCCACGGGCATCTACCGTTGCTCAATCCTTGACTTTATTATGAAATTTTGCGAGAATTTCTGAACGTCAAGAATCAGCGCGGATAAACGCTTTCTTAAAAATGTCTGTTGCATCCCGTCCCGCATGACCCCAGACCGGGGCTTCTGCTATGGCGGTCTGCAACAGCAAAGTTAAAAACAATATTTCACATTTACAATATTTTTTGATGAAAAACCCGAAAATCCGGGAGCTCCATTTATGGCTTAGCCGCCGGCCGGTCAGAGGTTGAAGCGGAGGCCGAGGGGGAGGGTGAATTCGAAGGGTTGGTCCTGGCGGATGGTGGGGAGGGAGGAGCCATTGGAGGGGTAGTATCTCACGGAGGGTTCGACGTAGAGGCTCAGACCGCGCACGAGGCGGTATTCGAAGCCGGCACCTACGCTGACCGACATCTGCAGACGGTTTTCGAGCGTCGGGTAGTTGCGCAGCTCTCCGAAATGCGCAGTCTTGACGTCGGTGCCAACGGGGATGTCGAGGGCCAAGCCGGCAGTGCCGTAGACTGAGAAGCGTCCGTAGTCAAAGATGCGGTAGTTGAGCTTGAGCGGTATGCCGATGAAATAGGAGCTGACGTCGCGCGTGGCATTGACGAGGCCGAGATCAAGCTCGCGGTAGGTGATGGAGCTGCGCAGATAGGTGAAGCTGACGCCGGTCTCGATGCCGAGACGGGGGGTGAGATTCTTGTTGATGTTGATCCCGACGGTCACGGGTAGCTTGTGGGTGATGGTCTGCTTGAAGCCATCCTTAATCACAGTGGATCCGCGGCTGAGTTTCATGGAGTCAGGGAGCATATCTGCTGCGTATGAATTGTCGCTGTGGAATCCCTGCCCATGACGGGCCGACATGTTCATGCTGTAGTTGACGCCGACGCTCCATGAGCCCTTGTTGCGGGTGGAGCCACGGCGGGTGGAGGAGGCGGTGTGGCGACGGGTGTTCCCGACGTTACCCATGTCGACCGGGCGCGCCTGCGGACGCCCTTCGGCCGGGACGGCGGCAGTGACTGTATCAGCGGGGACCTCTGCAATCGCATTTTCGACAACAGCACTATCGGGCCCGGTGGCCGTGACACTGCCGGGGGCGGATGTGGCAGCAGCCATCACGGGAGAGCCGGGCTGCCCGGAGGCAGGGCCGGTCCCCGTGTGGATGACGCCTGTGTTCATAGTATGAGAAGATGTAATTCGTGTGGCTGTTGAGGCGACAGGGTGGTCGACGCGCATCGAGAGTGGAGTGTCGTCGGAGGTTCCTGTCGTGAGGAGGAAGATGATCCCGGCAGGGATGAGGAGGAGAAGAATGGCCAGCAAGGCTGCGTTGCGCTCCTCGATCATCTTGCGAAGCATGGCCTTGGCCCGCGCGAGCTGGGAGGAAGAGGTGTGGGGAGCTATGCCGAGGATGCCGGCAATCTCCTTGTGGGACTTGTTTTCAAAAACCGCGAGCTTAAAGATGGTCCTGTAGCCCTCGGGGAGGCGGTTGATGATGATTTCGAGTTCTTCGTATGAGAGTATGTCGTTGATGTCGGGCACTTCGGGATGGTCGTCATCATCTTCGCCGAGGAGAGTCGACATCTCTATGCGGCTGAGATATTGGATGGCGAGGTTTTTCATGATCGTCCCCATCCAGTATTCGAGGCGGTCAGAGGTGCGCACCTCTGAGATGTGGGTGAAAATCACTATGAAGCCGTCGTGGAGAATGTCTTCGGCCGCTGACCTATCGCTGACGTAGTGGAGCACGAGTTTCATCATGCGCGGCGAATAGAGGCGATATAGCTCGGTCATAGCGGCTACATCGCCCGCCACACACTGTCTGATAAGCTCGGTCGGTTCCATGGTGTCGGGAGTGGGTCTTTATTCTAATGAGTGGAAAAATGCCAAAAGACTGCATGACCACACGAAAAAAATTTCATAAAGATAGGAAAAAGTAGGCTAACAGCTCGTCAGTCAGCTGAATAATTTAAAAACTTTTTTTTTGCAAGATCTTCGCCTACGGCATGACATAATATATTTGTTTTATAATTTGGTTTATAATATAAATATAATTATCTTTGCCCCATCATCAAATCCCACCCCTCATTAGCGATGTCAGTAGACATGAAGAAAACCGTAAACATACTCACCGCCGCGGCAGCGATCTGGCTGTGGCTTGCCGCCACACCTCACCTCCATGCCCGACAAGAGGTGGCCAACGACAGCACCATGCTATCTGACACCCTGCGTGAGGTAATAGTCAGGGCCCCCGAAGCCATACAAGCGGGCAACAGGCAGATATATTACCCCACTAAAGAGCTGAAAGAGACGATGGCAACCTCATCGCTGTTACTCGCCGGCCTACAGATAGCGGGATTGATCGTTAATCCCGCCGACGGAAGCATCTCGATAGCAGGCGGGGGCAGACTGTCGGTCAGGATCAACGGGCGCCCAGCATCGCAGACCGACCTGCTGACCATCTCTGCAAAGGATATTATAAAGGTGGAATATACCTCAGACCCGGGCGTCAGATATGGAGACGCAAGCGGAGTGGTCAATCTCACCGTGCGCCGGCGCAAAGAGGGATATGGAGTGGTCATGAACCTGTTGCAATCGCCAAACCGCGGATGGGGAGACTATACCGTCGCGTTGAGATACAACTCCGGGCGCAGCGAGTGGAGTGCCGACTATCATTCAAATCCCATGTGGGACATGGGCTGCTACCGCGACAACACTGAGACTATCCGGCTGCCCGAAGGTCGGGTGATCACACGCCGCGAGCGAGGGATCGAGACACCCAACCGGATGGCTACCCACCGCGCCGCCGTACAATATTCCTACGCCGTCAAGTCAGACCTGCTGCTCAACGTCCAGGCCCGCCTCACCCGCCGGAATGACCGCTACGCGTCTGTCGGGACGATTCTCACGACAGAAGCCGGTTCACAGCCTGTCGAAAGCATGGAGAAGGAGACGGCGCCACTATCGTCATGGCAAGGCGACGTCGACTTCTATCTCCACTGGAAAATCAACCGGAGGCATAAGGTGTATCTCAACATAGTCCCGACTATAGTAAGCTCAACGAGCGGCCGCAGCTATGAGAACGAGGGACTGTCAATCTCATCCACTATCAGAAACCGCGCCGCCATGCTGCTCTGCGAGGGTGTGTGGGAAGGACGAATCGGCGGCGGTCGCCTGACAGGAGGCGTGCGCGGCAACATTGAGCAGGCCAAGGCCACATATTCGCCGTCCCGATCAACGGCAAGGAATATTGCCCGTGAAGGACACGCCTTCGCGGAATGGGACCACAGTGTCGGGAAGCTGCGGTATATCATCGGGGCTGACGCCTCGCTGCTACGGATGTCGAAACCGTTGGCGGGAAGCTTCGCCAACATCACCCCGCGGCTGTTCGTGAGATATACACCTGTGACACGATTCGGGATCGACATTTCGGTCGACGGATCAACGATAAATCCCACAGCGGGCCAACTCAGCCCTGTCGAGGAGCGGATAGACCTCTTCCAATATTCGGCAGGATCGCCGGAGCTATCCCCTTTTCGCCGCTATAAAACGAAAGTGGGGCTTGACCTGAAGATTTCAGACGCGACACTGAGGCTCGCCGTGACCGACACCTATTGTCATACCCCGGTCATGAGCGCGAAGAGCTATACCGATGGGAAAATCTTGCAGACCTACCACAATGCCGGCTACAACAATGACCTGGCGGTCAAAGGAGAGATCTCGACGCCAATATTGACAAAGCGCTTGCGGCTGACCCTCGAAGGCGGGTGGCACCGGACAGTCAGCAAGGGTGAGAGCTACCGCCACACTTACGGACAGGGATTCGTCAACGCCCAACTCATGTTTGTCACCGGCCCCTGGTGGGTGATGGCGAAATACAACAATGCCTACAACCTCCTGTGGGGCGAGACCGTGAAGTGTGTCAACAACAATCTGCTGAACCTCGGCGCAGGCTACAGATACCGGGCTGCCACGTTCATGGCAGGAATGGTCAATCCGATCGGCAACGTAAGCATCACGAGCAGGGATCTGTCGGAAATAGCGGGTTATGAACGCACATACCATGCGGAATCGACCAACTGCCTGGCATGGATCGGTGTCTCGCTAAATATCTCAAACGGCAAACGCCGAACCGCCACACGAAAGAAACTCGACAATAATAACATATACGAAACCATCAAAAACGTACAGAAATGAAAATGACTTCAACCATCATCCTGGCAGCCGCCATCATCTTACCGGCAAACGCCGCCAACATCTGTGACAATCCATCCATGCAGCTCCGGTTCTCAGACATACCATATCCGGAGGGTAAACTCTTTGTGGCCGTCAGCAGCGGTGACAGCCGGATCCTCATGACGGCCGTCGACGTAGAGAGCGACACTGTCTCGATTCCTGTCAATCTTTCGGGATTCGAAGGCAAAGAGCTTAATGTGCAGGCGTTTCAAGACCTGAACGGAAACAATATCCTTGACTTCGACAGCTACGGGCGGCCGCAGGAACCTTGCCTGCAGACCAACCTCACACCCGATACCCGCACCGGAGAACTTCACTTGAAATTAATCCAATACTGATATTTTCAATCAAATAAGTTGGTGAAAGTTGTTTATTCCGTCAACTTATTTGTAAATTTGCGCATAAACACAACCGACATAAACCATGTATCCCAAGGAAAGTCTTGAAATAATAAGCAAAATGATGAACGACACGCGCCTCAATGTCATGAGACATTCGTGCGTGCCACTTCTCGTATGGGGCTGGGTATCGTCTGCCGTTTCCATCACAGTATATCTCGGCCTCATTCTGACCGGCAATCCCAACTGGAATTTCGCATGGTTTCTGATTCCTGTGGTCGGCCTCCCTGTGTTGCGTCGTGTCCGTCCCAGGGAGAAAGGTATGCAGACAGCAATCTCACATTCGCTCCTGACGATATGGAAAATGCTGACAGTAGTTATCCTGACCCTCTCCGTCTCTTCATTCGTCGTCAGATTCCAAGTCCTTGCGATGATATTGCTCCTGCTTGCGATAGGCTCGTTTATCACGGGCGAACTCATCCGCTTCTCATTCTTAAAATACAGTTCCATCCCCGGATTTATCCTCGCGGCAGTGCTGTGGGTAGTGTCCGGCCCGACAGCTATCCCGATCTTCGGGGCGGCAATGCTCGTCATGATGGTGCTACCCGCATATAAAATCAAATACGAATTAAGAGATGAAAGAGCTTAATCCATTGATCCATTCCCAACTCCGTCTATCCATACTCTCAATACTCATGAGCGTGGAGGAGGCCGATTTCATGTATCTCAAGACAAAAACCGAGGCAACCATGGGCAATCTCAGTGTGCAGATCACCAAGCTTGAGGAGGCCGGGTATATCACTGTCGAAAAGACATTTCATCAGAAACGTCCGCGCACCGTCTGCCGCATGACCGAAGGCGGCCGCGAGGCGTTTATAGAATATGTAGGGATATTGAAGAGCTATGTGGCCCCCTATATCGACTCAGCCGATGCGAATGTCAGCGGGAGCGCCACTATTGACGGGCCCGTCATGTGTTGAGACGCGCGATGACCACCGATTCTCCCAAAGGGTACAGCTCTGTTTTCATTTTTTCGGGGAAAATACTTAAATTTGCACTTTATTTATGCGGATGACTCTCTCCCGCCAAATAACTATCCATGCAACAACCAGAATCAAACATCCCCAACAGCAACGGAGCGCAGCGCCCCGGTCAGAAAATGCCGGCCAAGACGCCCCGTCGTCACCGCGGCATCATCGCTACGATGTGGATCATTTTCACATCGTGTATCATAGGTCTATTCATCTTTCTTTTCCTCGTCTACAACGGCGTCATAGGCTATATGCCACCCGTCGAGGAGCTAAAGAACCCGACCGACCGCTTCGCTTCCGTGCTCTATTCGGAAGACGGCAAAGAGATCGGGCGCTACTTCCTCGGAACTGGCAACCGCGTGTATGCCGACTTCGATGAAGTGTCGCCCCATGTCATCGACGCCCTCATCTCGACAGAGGACGTGAGATTTGAGGATCACTCCGGCATCGACATGCGCGGACTCGGACGTGTGCTCTTCAAGACAGTCCTCATGGGCAATAAAAATGCCGGCGGCGGCTCGACCCTGACCCAGCAGCTTGCCAAGCAGCTCTACTCGCCCAACAGTTCCGGACTCCTCTCCCGTGCGATACAGAAGCCTATCGAATGGATGATCGCTGTCAAACTTGAGCGCTACTATTCGAAAGAGGAGATCATCAAAATGTATCTCAACCAGTTTGACTTCCTCTACAACGCCGTCGGCATCAAGTCGGCCGCCCACGTCTATTTCAACAAGGCCCCGAAAGATCTCACCATCGAGGAGGCTGCAACCCTCGTCGGCATGGTGAAGAATCCGGCCTACTACAACCCCGTGCGCCGCAACGAGCGCACACGCCAGCGCCGCAATGTGGTGCTCTCGCAGATGGAGAAAGCCGGCAAGATCACCAAGGCAGAGCTCGACTCTCTCTCAGCCCTTCCGCTCACCCTCAGATTTAACCGCGTCGATGCCAAGGATGGCATAGCCCCCTACTTCCGCGAAGAGCTCCGCCGCATGCTCCGCGCCAAGAAACCCGAGCGTGAGAACTACCGCGGATGGGAGACCCAGAAATTTGTCGACGACTCTATCGCATGGGAGACCAATCCTCTCTACGGCTGGATCGAAAAAAATCCCAAGCCCGACGGGTCGAAATATGACATCTACACCGACGGTCTGAAAATCTACACCACTATCGACTCGCGCATGCAGCAGTATGCCGAGGAAGCGGTGGCCGAACATCTCGGCGGCTACCTCCAGCCGGCTTTCTTCCGTGAGAAACGTGGCACGAAAGGCGCACCCTACACCACCGACCGCGCCGAGCTTTCGGAGATACGCCGCAATCACCTCATCCGCAACGCGATGAAGAACACCGACCGCTACCGCGTCATGACCAAGGCGGGTGCATCGCGCGAGGAGATCGACCGCGCGTTCAACACGCCGCGCGAGATGAAGGTGTTCTCCTACTCGGGCACTGTCGACACCGTCATGACCCCGCTCGACTCGGTGCTCTACCACAAACACTTCCTGCGCACAGGTTTCATGGCCATGGATCCGCTCAACGGCCACATCAAAGCATACGTCGGAGGCCCGGACTTCTCATATTTCCAATATGACATGGTGTCGACCGGCCGTCGACAGATCGGTTCGACAGTCAAGCCTTTCCTCTACACCTATGCAATGGAGGAGGGCTACACTCCCTGCGACCAATTCTCCAACACGCAGCCTGTGCTGACCGACGAGGCCGGAAACGTTTGGGCTCCGCGCAACGCCGGCTCGGCCCGGGTCGGCGAGATGGTCGATCTCAAATGGGCGCTCACCAACTCCAACAACTGGATCTCAGCCCGCCTCATCTCACAGCTCTCTCCCCCATCGCTCGTCAGGACCATGCACAATTTCGGCATCACTGCCGAACTGCCTCCGGTGATGTCGCTCTGTCTCGGCCCGGCCGACGTGTCAGTCAAGGAAATGGTCACAGCCTACTCAGCCTTTGCCAACAACGGCATGAGAGTCGACCCGATGTTTGTCACCGCTATCGCCGACAACAACGGCAACATCATCTCGGAATTCTCACCGCGCCACACTGAGGTGATCAGTGAGAAAGCCTACTACCGCATCCTCTCGATGCTCCTCAATGTTGTCAACGAGGGTACGGCCCACCGCGTGCGCTCACGCTTCGGCCTGACCGCTGAGATGGGTGGCAAGACAGGTACCACCAACTATAACGCCGACGGTTGGTTTATGGGCTTCACTCCCAATCTTGTCGCCGGAACGTGGGTCGGTGGCGACGAACGCTTCATCCACTTCAACACAATGGCCTACGGCCAGGGCGCGTCCATGGCTCTGCCTATCTATGGCCGCTTCATGAAGAAGGTCTACGGAGACCCGAAGCTCAACTATTCGCAGGGTGCCCGCTTCACCTTCCCTGCCGATGTCAATCTCTGCGAGAGCGAATTCTACGGACTCTATGACGAGGAAGTAGATGCCGATTCAAACGCTGAAGACACTTCTATGGAGGGTGTCTTCGACTAAAGACGCAACTATCCCAATCAGGACATATCAATCAACACAACACATGCAGGCCGTGTCGTCCATCATAACGACACGGCCTGCATGTTTCCTATATAATCATGTTTCCTATATAAATATTGCTATTGACAATGGCGTGAGAAAGATGCAGATACTCATAGCGTCTTTTGCATCCACATTTCAGACATGAGCCATATTTTCGGTTTCCATTATGGCCATCTGTCGTCATGCCGCTTTACTATATACGTATATGTCAAGCGCCGGCTCCCGGGATTGGTCCGAGAAGCCGGCGCTATGCTTTATGGTCTGTGAATTGGTGGGATCAGAAGAAGTATGTCACGCGTATATCCCAGGTGCGGTTGCGCGCGCTGTAGTCGGTGAGCAGTTTGGTTTTCAGAGCATAGGTCATCCCCCATGTATAGGACGCGGAGAGCTGCCAGCGTCTGAAGAGCTCGACGCCACCGCCGACTGAGAGACCGAGGTCGCCACCGGAAAATTTCAATGCGTCGCAGGAACTGTGGGCTGCCTGAATGTTGAAGACAGGGCCACCATAGATGAAAGGCGCCAGATAGTCTTCAAAACCCTGCATACGGGTCCACTTGAATTTCAGATTGAACGGTATCTGGACGTTGTGGATATAGATTCGTTCTTTGCTTGAATATCCCTGGCTTGACCAGATGGGGAAGTCGCCGAGATTGAGAGTCGCGCCCAGTTGCTCATAGCGGAGACCTATGTCAATACCGAAGCCTATACCGGGAAACATCATCTCGCCGAGGATGCCGGCCGATTCGCCAAATGCCTGGTCGACTGTCAGGATATCCGATTGCTTGAACTTGAAACTGTTGAAATTAGCGCCGACTGTCGCACCCCAACGAAACTGGGCATTGATGGCCACCGGGCCTGCGAGCGCGACAACAGCTATGATGAATGAGAGAATTTTTCTTTTCATGCAGCTGATGAGTGTGATTCGATTTATATAGTTAAATTAGGGACACAAAGTTACAACTTTTTCTTTAAAATACTTGAATTGCCATAAATTTTAGATAACTTTGCATTCATTAAGAACAACCTTAAACCAATCTATTCACACCAATGAATAAATATCTTTTCGGGGCAATGGCCCTCTGTGTGGCTCTCGGAGCACAGGCAGAAGACAAGAAAAACGCCGATGACGCAACCGGCGGTTTCAAATTTAAAGATGTGAAAGTCGTCAAGACCACACCAGTCAAAGACCAGAACAAGTCAGGAACATGCTGGAGTTTTTCGGGTATCTCTTTCCTTGAAGACGAAATCCTCCGCAAGACCGGCAAAGAAGTGGATCTCAGCGAAATGTTTGTCGTGCGCCACTGCTACAACGACAAGGCCGACAAGTTTATCCGCATGAACGGCAAGATCAACTTCGCCCAGGGCGGCAGCACACTTGATGTGCCTTACGTGATGGTCAACTACGGACTCGTCCCCGAAGAGGCTTACCGTGGCATCGAATATGGAGCCGAAAAGCATGAACATGCTGAACTCAGCAGCGCTTTCACTTCATTTCTCAACTCGATCAACGCCCAGAAATTCAAATCGCCCTCTTGGAAAAATGCCTTTACCGGCATGCTCGACGCATATTTCGGAGAGCTCCCCGCAACTTTCGTATATGAAGGTCAGACCTACACTCCTGAGAGCTATGCCAAATCGCTCGGGCTCAATGCTGCCGACTATGTGCCCGTGACCTCGTTCACCCACCATCCGTTCTATGAATCATTTGCCGTGGAAGTTGCCGACAACTGGCTGTGGGAGAAGTATCACAACGTACCCCTCGAGGAAATGAAGGCCATCGTTGACAATGCCATCGACAACGGATATACCGTAGCCTGGGCTGCCGACGTCAGTGAACCCGGTTTTAACTGGACCAAAGGCTACGCTCTCATGCCCAAAAAGAAAACCGCCAACGATCTCTCGGGCACCGAACTCTCGCGTTGGGTCAAACTCAGCGACAAAGACCGCGAGATCGAGGCCAATAAGATCAATGGACCCTGTGAGGAAATCAATGTGACTCCCGAACTGCGCCAGCAGATGTTTGACAAGCAGGAGACCACCGATGATCATGGCATGGTGATCGTAGGCAAAGCTGTCGACCAGAAAGGCAACAAATACTACAAGGTCAAGAACTCCTGGGACACCAACCAGATCTACGACGGTTTCTTCTACGTATCAGAGCCCTATTTCCTCGCAAAGACTATCGACATCCTCGTGAACCGCGAGGCTATCCCTGCTGAGATTGCGAAAAAAATGAAGCTATAACCCCTCCCCACACGTTTCTTCACACACAATAAGAAGAAAACACACCAAAGAAGAGGACATGCCCCGACCGGATCACTGATGACCGGCGGGCGTGTCCTCTTTAGTATTTACGGGCGCCGGTCGTTGCAGCCTCTTGGCGCGGTTGGTGATGAGCATACCGACGATGATGACAACCATTGCCACTACCTGAATCCAGTTGAGTGTCGAAACCTTCATTATAACTGCTGCAAGAGTGGAGACGACAGGAAGAAAATATTGATAGAGCGACACCAGCTCGCTGCCGATGAGTTTCTCGGCCGGATTGATGAGAAAGTAGGAAAGAAAGGTCGGACACAGCAGAACGAAAGCTATGCAAGTCCATGGCTCCCAGTCAGCGGTGTGGAAAATCTCCGCTTCAGGCAGAGATGGCAGGAGGAAGAGCATCGGCAGACAGGACATCAGAAACACCCAGCGCAACATCGACACCGGACTGTAGCGGTGCATGGGGCCTTCGAGAATGACAAGATAGAAGGCATAGCAGAGGGTGGACGCAAGCGCGAGACAGTCGCCGAGGAGGTTGTCGGTACCCTTTTCGCCTCCATGCTGGGCCACGATTACGATAAACGCTCCCGCAAAGCCAACGGCCAGTCCGATGATCTCGAGCCAGGAAGTGTGACGGTGTTGAAAAATAATGCCGATCAATATGACGAACACCGGCGGGAAGGTCATGATGATGGAGACATCGATCGGGTCGGCATAGCGAAGCGACAGATTGAAGAGATACATGAACAGGAAGAGCCCAGCTGCGCCTCCGAGGAAGATGCGGAGATAGTCATGGTGCTCGATGCGGTCGGTCTTCAGAAAGATTGAGGCCAACCACATGAGCACGCAGCCACCACCAAGACGAAAGATGGTGACATCGACCGAGCTCATCCATTCAGGAATCAGAATCTTGACAACCGGGATGTTGACACCGAAAAATATTGTAGAAATCAGAATGAAGAGATTGCCCTTGACCATGTCCGCAATACTTGTGCGGCCATTGCCGGGACCGGTGGGATCAAGTGTGGTTTTCGTTAACATTGTGGAGATGTGTTTGGTAATACAAACGCCTCCCGTCGCTTTTCTGTTCCCACGGTGGCTACAGATGCAAGATTTGTTATACAAATTTCACCTACTTTATAACTAATTTTATTAACTTTACAGCCATATCTCAGCAATTTGTCGATGAAAATCCATCTTTTCAATCCTGAAAACGACCTTGCGTTGGCACTCGGATGCACGCACTACACTCCCCCGCCCCACGCTGCCGCCATCCACGCCGCCGGGGCGCTGTTGCCTATGTGGTGGGCCGAGGAGGGTGACCTGCTTCTCGCGTCAGGGTCTCTCTGCGAAGAGGTCTCACGGCTTGCCAGACGCTTCGGGCTCCACGGACGGATCGGCAATCCCGCAGAGGCCGACGAAGCTGCGCCATGGGGATGGAGCGCCGACGCCAGACGCCAGTTTGTGCGGGCGGGCGTGGGAAGTGATATACTCCCGTCGGAGAGCGCCATCAACCGCATGAGAGAACTGAGCCACCGCCGCTCGTCGATCAAGATACTCCGTGAGCTCGACGGGGACTACCCTATTCCTCTCGAAACCGACGATGCCGACGAGGTCATCGGGATGGAACGCTCACATCCGGGTTGCTACATCAAGTCGCCTTGGTCGGGCAGCGGCCGCGGAGTGTTCTGCGCACGTTCACTCGACGAAAAATCCCTGCGTAGCCGCGCCGGGGGGATCATCCATCGGCAAGGCAGTGTGATGGTCGAACGTGGGCTTGACAAAGTGGCCGACTTCGCCTCCCTCTTCTTCGCCGACGGTGAGGCTGTCAGATTCCGTGGACTCTCGGTCTTCGCTACCGAGCCACGCGGGATGTATAGCGGTAACCTCGTCGGGCCACAACATCTGCTCGAAGAGAAACTCGCCGCGCTCATCGACCTATCGGAGCTGTCGGAGATCATTGCCCACGAGGAGACGATATTAACCGCTCTTGTCGGGAAAGACTACCGCGGATGGATGGGTGTCGACATGATGGTCCACCGCAATGCTTCCG
The DNA here is from genome assembly GCA_023665865.1 of Staphylococcus sp. GTDB lineage: Bacteria > Bacteroidota > Bacteroidia > Bacteroidales > Muribaculaceae > Duncaniella. Next base: position 2,479,225 of record JAMPDC010000001.1, on the reverse strand, counting down.
GACAGCTGCGCATCATGCCCTGCGTTGAGCTCAACCTGCGCACGACGATGGGTGTCGTGGCCATGAAGGTGGCCGAGCATCTCGGTGGCGACTCGCTCCGCTTCCTCGGTTGGGAACATGCCCCCAAAGGGAAACAACCTGACTTTGACGATAACAGCGGATTAATCCTGCTTCCCCCGACCGCCGGATTTACCCTCAGACTGAAATAATTTACCAATCATATACACACAATCATGAACTACAGAAAGCTTACCACAGTAATCGCTTCGGCGGTCATGCTCGCCATGTCAAGCCTCAGCGCGTCAGCCTCCACTCCGGAACCTTATCAGAAAAATGCGTTTGCCTTTGACATCAGCATGGGAGCGGGTCTCGACATGTCAGATCTCAACGAGGAGCAGAAAACGGGATTCTACGGACGACCGTCGTCGGCCTTCGAGATCAGCTTCCGCCCGAGCTACTTCTTCTCGCGCCACTGGGGTGGCTATGCCGACGTGCGCATCAACTACATCCGCTTCAGCAAGTGGGAAAAGATACTCGACATCCTTCTGCCCGGCCTCGGAAAAATGAAACCGGCTTACACCATAGGCGGTATCTATCGTCTGGAGTCAGCGCGCTGGCAGTTTCAACCGCGTCTCGGCATCGGGGTTAACTCTTATGGCACACACAAATCAAAGGGCACAGACAAATCAGGAGTAAAGACAGCGGAGAAAATCGCCGGAAATATGTTCTGTCTCGACGGCGGCATGTCGATAGCCTTCCGCACATCGCGCGTCTGCGCTCTATTCGCCGATCTCGACTATATCCAGCCGCTGGCAGCAGCCAAATATACCAAGACGCGCACCGGAGCTGACGGCGAACATCTGTCGACCACCGTCATTAAATCACGTTCGTGGGGCAGCACCATGAATATCTCGATCGGTATCCGCTTCCAGACCTCTGCGTCAAAATAAAAGGGTGTTAAGAGGTTGTTTTTTAAAAACCTCTTAAAAACAGACATCCAGCTCAGATTTTTTTCAAAAGGCTGTAGAGCCGCTGGACGGGAAGCCCCATGACATTGTAGAAGCTACCGTTGATACCCTTTATGCCGGCCGCTCCGATCCACTCCTGTATGCCATAGGCTCCTGCCTTGTCGAGCGGACGGTAGTGGCCGACGTAGTATGCGATCTCGTCGGCTGTCAGAGGCGCAAACTCTACCTCTGAGACTGCGCTGAAAGTCTCCATGCTGTCGGCGGTGCGTATGGTGACTCCGGTGATGACCGTCTGCACCCGTCCCTGAAGACGTGCGAGCATCTTGCGAGCATCGGCCTCATCGTTCGGCTTGCCGAGCACCTCCCCGTCGATGATGACGACAGTGTCGGCAGTGATAACGAGTTTGCGGTCGCCGGCAACGAGCGGATAGGCCTCGGCTTTCAGACGTGAAAGGTAGGGCGCCACCTCCTCGGCACAGAGCCCGGCGGGGACTGTCTCGTCGACAGAGTGGGAGGTGTCGACACGGAAATCAATGTCGAGCATCGACAGCAATTCGCGGCGACGGGGGGAGCCGCTGGCAAGTATCACTTCGTAATCACGCAGATTTTCAAGAGGATGAAACATATCGTCAGTAGGATAGATTATAATTCAATATTCTTTCAGCACGAAATTACAAATTTCTTTCCAAAAAAAGTATCGCCATTGAGTGAAATGTATTGCCATTTAATATAGGTGTATAATTTTTTTTTGATTTTTTTGCTAAAAAATTTGGAAGGGAAGAAAAAGGTACATACCTTTGCGGTGTGTTAGTCATGTACAACACCTCAACACTACAACAAATATCAAAAAATATAACCTCTCAAGAAAACCAATCAAACGATGAAAAAGATTCTCCTTACCCTCGTCGTCGCAGTTGCCGGCGCTTTCGGCTGCAACGCACAGCTCCTTTGGAAAATCACAGGCAATGGCCTTGAAAAGCCCTCATATCTTTTCGGCACCCACCACGTGGCCCCCATCACGGTTCTCGACAGTGTACCCGGACTTAACTCCGCCCTCGCATCGGCCGACAAAGTGTATGGCGAGCTCATCATGAGCGAGTCAAACACTCCCGCCGCCCAGCAGGTGATGCTCGGCTATGCCATGGCTCCGCAAGACAGCACTCTAACCGCAGTCCTCTCCCCTGCCCAGATTGATTCGCTCGACAAAGTTCTCAAAGCCAACATGGGCCCGATGGCCGGAGCCAACCAGTTTGCCCCGCTGAAACCGGCAATGCTCTCGACTGTCCTTGCAATGGTCCAAAGCCAGAAGGTGTTCCCGACCTTCGACCCCAACAAGCAACTCGACACCGAGGTGCAGAACCGAGGTGCAGCGGCCGGCAAGGAAATCGGCTCGTTTGAAACTCTCGAGGATCAGTGCAAAGCTATGTTCGGTACCCCCATCATCGATCAGGCCAATGAACTGATGGAACTCATCAGAAATGACGAGAAGTCAGCCTCAACCGCTCTCAAACTCGCCAACGCCTATCTCGCAGGCGACCTCAACAAGATGCTTGCTATCATGGAAGAGCCCGGCAATGGCGGCAACGGCGAAGAGTGGACAGAGCGCATGATCAACAAACGCAACGCCAACTGGGTACGCATCATGGTCGGACTACTCCCGACAGCCTCCGTATTTATCGCAGTCGGAGCCGGACACCTCCCCGGCGAGAAAGGGCTCATCAATCTCCTCAAGAAGGAAGGCTACAACGTAACTCCCGTCGAAGAATGATCGAATACAAAAATCTCACATACGGTTATCGCCGTGGCATCATTGCTCTCAATGACGTCACGGCGAAAGTCGCACCCGGCATCCATCTGCTCTTAGGCGAGAACGGTGCAGGAAAGACGACTTTGCTAAGACTCACCGCCGGACTGCTCACCCCGACCTCCGGGAGCTGCGAGATCGAAGGACTCAGCATCGACCGCCAGGCTCCATCGAGCATGAAGAGTGTCTTCATGCTCCCCGACAGCCTGGAACTCCCGACACGCACCATCCGCCAGTTTGCAAAAATCCACAGCCGTTTCTACCCCACCTTCTCCGAGGAGAATTTTGAGGAGAATCTGAGAGAATTCGCGCTGAGCGGCGATGAAGTCTACTCACAGCTGTCGCTCGGATTGCGCCACAAGACGCTGCTGGCCTACGTGGTTGCACTCGGAGTTGATGTGTTGCTGCTCGACGAGCCCGCCAACGGCCTTGACATAACATCAAAGAAGGCGTTGCGCCACATCCTTGCCCGCTGCACCGGTCCGGAACAGACTGTGATCATCTCGACCCACACCGTCTCGGATCTCCGTGAGCTCTACGACGGTGTCATCGTGCTCTCGCGCGGCAAACTCCTGCTGGCAAAAAGCTCATGGGAGATCTCGGAGAAGATACTCTGTCAGGCCACCACTATCCCACCCTACGAACCGCTGTTCATGGAGAGAGGCGCTGGAATCTTCCACTCAATAATCATAAATGAGACCGGCGACGGTGGCGATCTCAACTATGGTCTGCTCTACTCCGCGCTGATGTCGCCGACACGCGACAAAGTGCTTGATATTATCAACTCATAGCTAAAAGACATGGACAATAATATCTCAACCCTATCCGATAAATTTTCCCTCAAGCGTGTGATGGCCTTCGGTGCTATGTTTGGCAGCTCCATGAAAATTTACCTCATACTCACTTTCTGCATCTCCCTCTGCTCATATCTCTGTGTGCAATTCTGCATGCACCACACCAGACACGTCCTGCCGTTCTACACCTTATTCTCGAGCCTGGTCGGCATGTCACTCTATCTGTCGCCACTTGTCTTCGCCCGGCGCGATGACAATCTCATTGCCCAGATCCCGGCTAAGGTTTCGGAAAAATTCTGTTGCTACGTGGTCTTCTCGCTCGTCATCGCTCCCCTCGTGATCGAAGCAGGATGGTATGGCACAAATATTATCTTCAGCCTGTTTGGCGATAAATATGATCTCACCATCTATATGTATAATCTCGCAGAAAAGGCCATAGACACATCGACATTCCCGTCGAAAAACCTCTTTTTCGTCTACAGCATCATCCAGTCTGTGGCCACGATCATGGGCGTGCTATATATCGTCATCACCTCCTCGACCCACCGCGTCATCAAAGGTATCCTCGCCCTCGCGGGGTTGATCTTCCTGGTCGGCCTGATTGCAGCTATCTCCGGTTTTGTTGTAGCCTTCCGCGAGATTAGCAACGAATCGCTCGGCGCAAGTATCAACGAGACAAGTCTCAACGAGACAAGGACGAACTTACTGATAGCGCTCTCGCCGGTGTTCTATTGCCTCTATGGCTTTCTCATAGCCTTCGACATTTTCGTCATGTATCTGCTCTACCGCCACATTGGCCGCCAGCAAGTCAGAGCGTGACAATGGCGTCGACTAACCCTCACACATGAAATCTCGACATGGATTTTTCACCCAATAAACCTATATATCGCCAGATCATCGACTATGGATTCGGGCAGATTCTCACCGGGATATGGATTCCGGGGCAGAGAGTGCCGTCGGTGCGCGAGCTGTCGGTAGAGCTGTCGGTCAACAGCCACACCGTGCTCAAAGCCTACGAGTATCTCCAGGCCGAAGAAATAATAGTCTCCAAACGCGGCATGGGATTCTATCTCACGGCCGATGCCGTCGAGCGAGTCAACAAGGCTCGACGCGAAGAATTTTTCGACACGACCCTCAAGGAAGTATTCAAAGAGATGAAACTTCTCGATATCACCATCGACGAAGTGGTCCGCCACTACGACGAGATGAAATAGACGCTATAGCAACCCATGAGATTATTTTTTAACAATCGCATGGGTTGCAAATTGTGTTATAATATTGTATATTTGCACTTTAAATATTTACAGCCATGGCAATGACAATCAACTCCTCTCCCGTGCTCGTGGGTGAATCCGCCCGAATCTTTATCGAAGAAGCCGAGCGCAATGCTAAACTCCCAACTCCGCGGCTGTCAAAAGAACGCGAGGCCGAACTTCGTGAGATGGACCGCAGATCACGCGAATTATTATCTTTTATCCGTCGCAAAACAATCTGATGTCCGATCCATTTATCCTTGCGAGGGCTGCCAACCGGCTGCCCTATACTAAAGAAGTCGCATCGTTTTGCAGACCATTCTCATGTGATGACGCAGATCTTGATGACTTCTTTTTGAATGAAGCTCTCCTCTATAACGCTGAATTTCTTGGGAAAACATATGTATGGGTAGATGCTCTTGATCCCAAAAGCATCCTTGGCATGGTCACTCTGGCCAATGATAGTGTCAAAGCGAAATACATCTCATCGTCGGCAAAAAACCGGGTCCAGCGCGGAGTCGCTAATGCCAAACGCGGGATGAACTATCCGGCAGTCTTGATCGGTCGCCTTGGGGTATCGATCAACTATCGGGATAAAGGTCTGAATATAGGTAGCCAGATTCTTGACTTTATCAAAGACTGGTTCAGATCAGACGAAAACAAGACCAGATGCAGATTCATAGTAGTGGATGCCTACAACAACGAGCGGACTCTGCGCTTTTATGAGAAGAATGGATTCAAACCTCTCTACCGGACCGAACAAGAGGAACGCGATTTCCTTGCTCTAAACCACGACAAACCGTTGGAAACTCGATTTATGTTCTTTGATCTGAAAATGAATTAGCGGTTACTTGAATCCCTTCACACAATATACTGAACAACTGCTTGTAAGATAAATCGCACAGATAAAAACTCCGGCCGGAATCCTCGGGGATTCCGGCCGGAGTTGTGTAGTGTTTTTATGCGCTGGCTGTCAGGCGGGGCTGACAACCGTGTGAGTCATTAGTAGTTCCACTGGCAGGCAACCATACGGAGGTTGTTGCAACCGATAGTGCGGAAGTCGGTGATGGTGTTGAAACGGCAGTTGATGTAGACAAGGGCCTGGTCAAACGAAACATCGAGCATGTTGAGCTGGTTGTTGTTGCAAAGCAGACGCTGGAGGAAGGTCTGGTTTGAAAGGTCGAGTGAGGTAAGGTCGTTGTAAGAGCAGTCTACATACTGGAGGTTGGGGCAGCTTTCAACTGAGAGAGTGGTGAGATCGTTGTAAGAGCAAACGAGGTCGAGGAGTGCGTTGCAGTTGCGGACACCGATTGTGGTCATGTTGTTGTCAGAGCAGATGAGGGTTGAGAGAGAGGGCAGACCTGAAACGATGAAGTTGGAAATTTCGTTATCGTCAACGTTGAGGTTCTGGAGGTTTTCAACGCCTGCGAGCTGGAGTGAGGTAAGCTTGTTGTAGCCACAATAGAGGTTCTTGAGGGCGGTGCAACCGGATACATTGAGGTTTTCAAGATGACATCCCTGGCAGTTGAGGGTCTTCAATGTGGGGCTATTTGCGATGTCGAGTTCAACGAAGAGGTTGTTTGACACGTTGAGGTTCTCGATCATAGTGGTACCGGTGAGATCAATCTCGGTCAGACGGTTTTTGTAGACAGCGACTTTCTGGAGGTTGGTACAGCCGTCGAAGTCAATCGAAGTAAGTTTGTTGCGGCTTGCGTTGAGCTCGGTGAGCTGAGGACAGTTGGCAACACTGAGAGAAGCGAGATCGTTGCGGGAAACGTCTACTTTGGTGAGGGCCTTGAAATTGGCGAGGTTGAGAGTGCCGCCAAGTTTCTTATCCTTCCATTCAATAGCGGTTACATGACCATTTTCGACTGTAACACCTTCGATGGAGGCGATTGCATTTATGTCGGAAACTTTAAGAGCAGAGGCATTGGTGCCGTTCTGTGAAGGCTCGGAGAGGAAAGTCTTGAGCTGTTTTGCTTCATTCTTGTCGAGGCTCTGAGCGAATGCAGCCACGCTACCCAGCATGATTGCAATGATTAATAACGCTTTTTTCATAAAACAATAGTTGTTGTTGGTTTTGTTAATTTTATCTATCTAACAACTCTTGTTTCGAAAAAGTTTTATGAAAGTTAAAAAATCATTACTACAAGGTGGTGTAGCAATGATTTTTTACAATTATTTTTTCAAATGTGAAAATCAGAACGGTGCGACGTCGTCGGAAGTCGTGCCGAGAATGTCGGCCGAGCCTCCACTGAAGGGACTCGCAGGTGCGAAAGCCCCACCCTGGGCCGCAATGCCATCGTCGCCACCGGAGTTGAGGCGCGAGACTCGGCTGCCGCTTGTCATCTCCGGCTCACCGTCCCAGTTCTCGAAGCGGGCATAACGCGATTTGAAACGCATCTTGACGTCGTCGACACGACCGCTACGGTGCTTGGCGACGATAAATTCGGCAAGTCCGCGGATGTCATTGCCGGCTGCGTCGGTGCCGGAGCGGAGATAGTATTCGGGACGGTGGATGAAACAAACGATGTCGGCATCCTGTTCGATCGCACCCGACTCACGGAGGTCGCTCAGCTGCGGGCGCTTGCCATCTTTGCTGTCGGCACCGCGCGACTCGACGCTTCGGTTGAGCTGCGAGAGGGCAACGATGGGGATGTTGAGTTCCTTGGCAAGCTGCTTGAGCGAACGCGAGATCATGGAGACCTCCTGCTCGCGCGAGCCGAATTTCATACCGGAAGCATTCATGAGCTGAAGGTAGTCGATGATGATGAACGACACCTTATGTTCCCGCACGAGTCGGCGCGCCTTGGTGCGGAGCTCGAAGATGGAGAGCGAGGCGGTGTCGTCGATATAGAGCGGGGCGCTGAAGAGATTCTTGACGCGCGACATCAGCTGGTCCCATTCCATCTGCGAAAGCTGTCCGCTCTTGATTTTTTCACCCTCGATCTCACAGGTGTTCTGGATAAGACGGTTGACGAGCTGAAGATTTGACATTTCGAGCGAGAAGATGGCTACGGGGATATTGTAGTCGACAGCCATATTCTTTGCCATCGAGAGCACGAATGCGGTCTTGCCCATCGCAGGACGGGCGGCGATGATGATGAGGTCGCTGCGCTGCCAGCCTGAAGTGAGCTTGTCAAGCTCATGGTAGCCCGATTCGAGGCCTGAAAGGCCCGAGGCACGGTTGGCAGCTATCTGGATCTGCTCGATGGCGGCATTGATCACAGGGTCGATCTGCGTGACGTCTTTCTTGACGTTGCGCTGCGAGATCTCGAAGAGCTTGCCTTCGGCTTCCTGCAGGAGGTCGTCGACGTCATAGCTCTCGTCGAAGGCCTGGGCCTCGATCTGCGAGGCGAATTTGATGAGCTCACGGGCAAGATATTTCTGAGCGACAATGCGGGCGTGAAATTCGACGTGGGCACCCGAAGCTACCCTTGATGTCAATTCCGAGATGCGCAACGGGCCGCCGACACTATCAAGTTCGCCCATCAGGCGGAGCTTCTCGGTGACAGTGAGCATGTCGATGCTCTGCTGGGCGGCACCGAGGCTCTGGATGGCAGCATAGATTTTCTGGTTGGCAGGATCGTAGAACGACTCAGGTTTCAGAATATCGCAGACTACGGTATAGGCGTCTTTCTCAAGCATTAGGGCACCGAGGACTGCCTCCTCAAGATCGTTGTCGCGTGGCGGTATGCGCCCACCATGGTCAAAGGAGGAGACGTGTTCGGGTTTCTGCCGGCGCGAGCCGGGTGTATAGTTGGCGTTATTCTGAGGCATATCTGTTATCGGGGATAATATATGATGCGTGTGGGTTATCGAGGGGTACAAAAGTACATAAAATTCATGAGATTCTACACCTTTCCGTCCCGACGGCACAAAAGTTAAGCAAAAAAACGACTACCTTTGCAGTCGGAATGAGATGTGAGACTTCCACCGTCCCCCCCCCCGCCATGTATATACATTAATTATAATCATCAACCATGATTCTGTTTCCCAACGCCAAAATAAACCTCGGGCTCGACATAGTCCGCAAGCGCCCAGACGGCTACCACGACATCGAGACTGTCATGATGCCGATCCCCTGGCGCGACATTCTCGAGATAGTCCCGGCCCGGGGCGAGGAGACGACACTGACTGTCAGCGGCCGTGAGGTCAACTGTCCGCCGGAAAAAAACCTGGTCATGAAAGCCTACCGAGCGCTTGAGACCAGGGTAGGTCTGCCGGCTGTCGACATATATCTCCGCAAAGTCATCCCCGACGGAGCCGGGCTTGGTGGAGGTTCGGCCGACGCCGCCTTCACTCTCCGCGGACTCAATGAGCTCTTCGCTCTTGACCTCTCCGACGAGACTCTGGCAGAGATCGCCTCGGGGCTGGGAGCCGACTGTCCGTTTTTCATCTACAACCGTCCGATGCTATGCACGGGCACGGGAACAGATATGGAACCGATCGACATCGACCTGAATGGGCTCACGCTCGCAGTGGTCAAGCCGCAGGTGAGCGTCCCGACAGCAGAAGCCTATAGCCACACTTCGCCACGCCTCCCCGAGGTGACGCTGCGCGAGAGCATCCGCCGGCCGCTCGAGAGCTGGCAAGGGGTGGTCAAAAATGATTTCGAGCCATCAGTCTTCCCCTCCTACCCCGCCATCTCAGCTATCAAGTCGCAGTTGCTCGAAGCGGGAGCCATCTATGCTTCTATGTCGGGTTCAGGTTCTGCCGTCTACGGAATTTTCAAAGATGACATTTTGGCAGACACTCTGTCACAGCAATTTGCCGACTGTTCAGTCTTTGTCGAAAAAATCTGACCTCACTGAGCGGAAAGCGTTTTTTATTGTAATATTGAACGTTATGAGACCACGTTTGTTGTAAAAACAGATAGAAGTGTTGCCTGCGCTATAAGTAAAAGCAACCGATCCGGCGTTTCACGACGATTTTGGCAACCTTTTTGAGGGATGTTGAAAGATAGGCATCGTCCCCAGACAATGAATAATTGAAAAAACTACATATATATTATGAGCCACAAGCACAATCACCCACAAGATAAAGACAAGCGTCAGGAAGAGACCGTCGACAACGGCGGCGCTATCCTTGACGACGTGCAGGAAGCCTTCGACGAGCAAAACTCGACTGAAGAAGAGGAAAACGAGATGATCAACAAGCAACTTTCCGACATCGATGCCCTCAACAAGCAGCTGGCCGAGACAGAAGAGAAACTTGCCAAGGAAAAGAAGGAATATCTCTTCCTGATGGCCGAGTTTGACAACTTCCGCAAACGCACCGTGAAAGAAAAGTCAGACATCATCAAAAACGCATCAGAGAGCGTGCTCAAAGGGCTCCTTCCAATCGTCGACGACTTCGAGCGCGGGCTTGAAGCAAGCTCACATTCCGACGATCCCGCCTCAGTGCGTCAGGGCATGGAACTCATCTACCAGAAATTGGTGAAATTCCTTGCCTCAAACGGAGTCAAGCCGATCGAAAGCACCGGCAAGCCGTTTGACGCCGAGCTTCACGAAGCCATCGCAATGGTGCCCGTCACTGACGAATCGCAGAAGGGCATCGTCATCGACACACCCACCAAGGGCTATACAATCAACGACAAAGTGCTCCGCCATGCGAAAGTGGCTGTGGGCCAGTAAGCAGCATAAGCATATTTGTTCATGGCAACCAAAAGAGATTACTACGAAGTGCTTGGAGTCGACAAGAATGCCGACGAAAAAGCCATAAAGAGCGCCTACCGCAAGAAGGCGATCCAATATCACCCCGACAAGAATCCGGGCGATAAGGAAGCCGAAGAGAAGTTCAAGGAAGCGGCCGAGGCCTACGACGTGCTCTCCAATCCGGAGAAGCGCGCCAAGTATGACCAGTTCGGCCACGACATGGGTCCGCAGGGATTCCCGGGCGGAGGTGGAGGTTTCCACGCCGGCGGCTTCTCGATGGAGGATATCTTCTCGCAGTTCGGCGACATATTCGGTGGCGGATTTGGCAACATGGGCGGTTTCGAGACCGCCGGTGGACGCACACGCCGCCGCCAGCGACGCGGCTCCGATCTCCGCATCAAGGTCAAGATGACTCTCGCGGAAATCGCCAAAGGTGTCACCAAAACTCTCAAAATCCCTACCCTCGTCAAAGACACCCACTGCGACGGCACCGGTGCAAAGGATGGCAAGGCGTTCAACACCTGCCCCACCTGTGGCGGCTCCGGAACAGTGCTCCGTCAGCAGCAGACCCTCTTCGGTCTGTCGCAGTCGGCGGTAGAGTGTCCGCAGTGTAAAGGTGAGGGCAAGATCATCACCGAGAAGTGTACCTACTGCCACGGCGAGGGTGTCATCCGCGAAGACCGCACCGTGACCTTCACCATCCCCGCAGGAGTGGCCGACGGACAGACTCTGACCGTCAAAGGTCAGGGCAATGCGGCAATCCACGGAGGCGTCAACGGCGACCTGCTCGTGGTCATCGAGGAGATCAAGGATCCGGAGCTGATCCGCGACGGCAACGACGTGATCTACAACCTCATGCTCGACATCCCGACCGCCACTCTCGGCGGATCGGTCGAAGTGCCGACCATCACCGGACGTGCACGCCTGAAAATCCCCGCCGGCACACAGCCGGGCAAGGTGCTCCGTCTGCGTGGCAAAGGTCTTCCCTCGACCGAGGGCTACGGCACGGGCGACGAGCTTATCAACGTGATGGTCTATATCCCCGAGACCGTCAACGATGAAGAACGCAAAGCCATCGAGTCGCTTCAGGGCAAACCAAACATGACCCCTAACGAATCGACCAAAAACCGCATCTTCAGCAAGCTCCGCCACATCTTTGAATCGTAATCACTCCACATATTCTTAAAAATAGGGAGACATAAAATATTTCAGGGCGTTTAACATTTATTGTTAGACGCCCTTTTATTATTTTTCGTATATTTGCGAAGTAAGCAAATAAATCCTGACAATATGCCTGAAATCAGTCGATTCTTCGGAATAATCTTGAGCCTGTATTGGAGAGATCACAATCCTCCACATGTACATTTTACATATGGTAACTACGAATGCTCAATTTCTGTATTTGATCGTATTGTAGAAGGATCAGCTCCAGCAAAAGTTATCGTAAAGGTAAATCAATGGATGGATTTACATGAAGATGAAATATTGTCTGCATGGGAAAAAGCTCAGAAAGGAGAAAAAATTGATAGAATCGCCCCTTTAAAATAATAAATTCCATTGCTTATGATGAAAATAATCGACGTTGACTATTTGGGTGATTACTCACTATCCCTGACTTTCAACAACGGAGAGACGCGAGTTGCCGACCTGCGTCCTTATCTATATGGGGAAGTTTTTGGAGAGCTCCTGGATAAAGAAAAATTTGTACAATATGGACTCACCCACATTACTATAGAATGGGCAAACGGAGCAGATTTTGCCCCCGAATTTTTATATCGCATAGGCACTATGGCATGACAATCCGAGGAGTCTTCTATTCCGATAGATTGATCTATTTTTGGATATGCCCCTCGCTTTTCGTAACTTTGTAGTCATAAAAATAGAAACTTATGCACACCCGCGAGGAAAAAATCGAGGCTCTGGGACGAGTCATCGACACGCTCGACATCCTGCGTGTCAAATGTCCCTGGGACGCAAAGCAGACCAATGAGTCTCTGCGCCCCAACACTATAGAGGAAGTCTATGAGCTTTGCGACGCTCTCATCAACTCCGACGACGTAAACATCCGTAAAGAACTGGGCGACGTATTGCTCCACGTGCTCTTCTACTCCAAGATCGGAGAGGAAAAAGGCGCGTTTGACATAGCAGATGTCTGCGACGCACTCAACTCAAAACTCATCTTCCGCCATCCACATGTCTTCGGCGAGACCAGTGTCAACTCTACCGACGAGGTGCTCCAGAACTGGGAGGAGCTCAAGCTGAAGGAGAAAGGCGGCAACAAGACTGTGCTTTCAGGAGTGCCCACCGCCCTGCCGGCAATGATCAAGGCTGACCGCATCCAGGAGAAGGCTGCCAACGTCGGCTTTGACTGGGAGCATCCCGAACAGGTGTGGGACAAGGTCAAGGAGGAGATGGCTGAGTTTGAGGAGACGGTAGGCGGCATGTCGGCCGAACGCCGCGAGGAAGAAATGGGCGACCTGCTCTTCAGCGTCATCAACGCCGCGCGCCTCTACAAGATCAACCCCGAAAACGCGCTCGAAAAGACCAACAAGAAATTCATAGCCCGCTTCAACCATGTTGAGAAGCGCGCCAAAGAGATGGGTAAGAATCTCAAGGATATGACTCTGGCTGAGATGGACGCTCTCTGGGAAGAAGCCAAACTCCTTTGACCCTGAGCGATGAACTGCAACGAACTCAACGCTCATCCGCGCGACCCATATCTCAACTTCGATGCCGAAACCCACACATACACTCTCGGATCACGGACGCTCGTCTCGGTGACCAATATCGTCGAGGACTGTTTCCCGAAATTCGACGCCGACTACTGGGCTCTGCGCAAAGCTCCCGCCATGGGTTTGACTCCCGAGGAACTTAAGGCCAGATGGGAGGCCAATGCCGAGCGCTCACGCAACCTCGGCACTGAGATGCACGCCAAGATTGAACGCTACTACCTTGGCGAAGATGCCGGCGACGACGGAGATGCCTATACCCTCTTCCGCCACTTCGCGGCTGCCGAACGTCTCTATCCCTACCGCACAGAGTGGCGCATCTACATGGAGCAATATGGTGTTGCCGGAACGCTCGACTTTCTCGAACGTCGCCCCGACGGGACGTTTAACATCTATGACTGGAAGCGCTCCAAGAAGCTGATTGCCCCCGACGGCTCAGTCGAGACTACAAACCGCTACGGGAAACGCGGATTTTTTCCCGTCAACCATCTGCCGGACTGTTCCTTCCACCACTACTCGCTCCAGTTGAGCATCTACCGTTTCATCCTGGAGCGCTGCTATGGCATACGGGTAAACCATCTGAAGCTCGGAGTCTTCCACCCCGACTATTCGATGGCCTATGTCGTGCCTGTCCCCTATCTCTGCCGCGAGGCTGAGGCCGTGCTAACAAACCATGCGCTCCGAATCCGACAGCCGGAGGAAGAGATGACCGCCATGCGTTAAAATAGGTTAAACCCAAGTTGAACGCTGACACTTTTTCTACCGTCAGTGCGTCTAATAATTCATATAACCTATAGCAAATCAACCAATATACACATATCTTTTTTTACCAATTCATCATGATGAAAACCAGAACAAGACTTTTGTCGGCAGTGATGATGCTCATCGTCATCCTCCTCCCCGGCATAGTCAAAGCACAGGATCCAAACCAGAATCCTATGCTGCAGCAACTTCCGGTAGACACGGCTGTCCGCATCGGCAAACTTCCCAACGGACTGACCTACTACATCCGCCACAATGAATATCCCAAGGGACAGGCCGATTACTACATCGTGCAGAACGTAGGCTCCATCCTTGAAGAGGACAATCAGCGCGGTCTCGCCCACTTCCTCGAACACATGTGTTTCAACGGAACCACCAATTTTCCCGGCTCCAAACTCCGCGACTGGCTCGAGTCAATCGGTGTGAAATTTGGCGCCAACCTCAACGCCTACACTGATGTCGACGAGACTGTCTACAACATCACCAACGTGCCCACCGCACGCGAAAGCGTCCAGGACTCCTGCCTCCTCATCCTTCACGACTGGGCCAACGATCTCACTCTTGACCCCGAGGAGATTGAGAAAGAGCGCGGTGTCATCCACGAGGAGTGGCGCAAAGACAATGTAGGTCAGCGCCGCATCATCGAAAACATCCTCCCCACCATCTATCCGACCTCCAAATATGGCCACCGTCTGCCGATCGGCACCATGGAAGTGGTTGACAATTTCCCTGCACAGGCTCTCCGCGACTACTATGAGAAGTGGTATCGTCCCGACCTTCAGGGCATCGTGGTTGTCGGTGACATCGACGTTGACCGTATCGAGGGAAAGATCAAGGAGATGTTTACCTCCATCGAAATGCCCGAAAATCCCGCCGAGCGCGTCTTCGAACCTGTGCCCGACCACAAGGGAACCATCTACGCTATGGGCAGCGACCCCGAGCAGAAGACATTGATGGCCCAGATGATGTTTATCTCCGACCAGCTTCCGGCCGAGATGAAAAATACACCCATCTTCCTTGCTCAGCAATATATCCAGTCGATGATCTCATCCATGATCAACAACCGTCTTGAAGAGATCTCATCCAAGCCCGACTCACCCTTCGCCGGCGCCGGCGCCTATATCGGTGGCTTCTTTATGTCGCGCAAGGTCAAGGACGCACTGACCGCAGGTGTTCTCGCCAAGGAAAAAGATATCATCGGCCCGCTCCAGTCAGTGTACCGCGAATTGCTCCGTGCGCAGCGCGGCGGCTTCACCCAGAGCGAATATGAGCGTGCCCGCAACGAGTATCTCTCAGGTCTCGAACGCATCTACAACAACCGTGCCACCCGCGAGAACAGCTCGTTTGTCCGTGAGTATCTCGGCAACTTCAAGGATCACGAACCTATCCCCGGCATAGAGGTCGAATGGCCACTCATCCAGCAGCTCGCCATGTCACTCCCCGTCCAGGCCATTAACCAGACCATGGCCCAGGCCATCACTCCTGACAACCGCGTGCTCCTCGTCTTCTCGCCCGAAGGCGAAGGCTATTCACTCCCCACCGAGCAGACACTCGCCGATGCGCTCGCAGCTGTCGACGCAGAGACTATCGAAGCCTTTGTCGACGAAGTGAAGACCGAACCCCTCATCCCCTCCGACCCTGTTGCCGGAACTGTGGTCAACTCTACCGACGATTCCAAATGGGGCACCACAGAGTGGACTCTCTCCAACGGTGCCAAGGTCATCGTCAAGACCACCAAATTCAAGGAAGACGAAATCCTCTTCTCGGCCTACGCCAAGGGCGGAACAGCCAACTTCTCCGACAGCTACACCAACTCACTGCTCTTCCTTCCGATCAGCATGAGATCCTACGGTCTCGGCTCATATACCAACACCGATCTCAGCAAATATACCGCCGGCAAGCAAGCATCGCTCCACATCTCTTTTGATGATTATGCCCGCTATATGGGTGGCTCTGCAACTCCCAAGGATCTCCCGACCCTCATGGAACTCATCTATATGGGCTTCAAGGATGTCGAATGGACTGAGGATGAGTTTGCCGCTCTCCAGAAAGCCTACAGCGGTATCCTCTCCAACCAGGAGAAGAGCCCCGAGTACATCTATGAGAAAAACCTCATGGAAGCGCTCTACGATTCACCCCGCCACCATGCCCTCAACTCGGCCAACATTGAGGCTGCCTCACTCAGCCAGACTATTGAAATCGCACATGCGATGACAGCCAACGCCGCTGACTGGACCTTCATCTTTGTCGGCAACGTAGATCCCGCCGTCCTCCGTCCCCTCGTCGAGAAGTATATCGCATCGCTCCCCGGCGACGCTAAGACCGCAGTCAAGGAGGTCAAAGACTTCAACCCCGCCTTCTTCATGAAGGGTGGCGACAAGACCGACACCTTCACTACAGCAATGTCCACTCCACAGACCCAGGTGACCATCATCGAGAGCGGCGACATGGAGTATTCGCCCAAAAACGCAATGCTCGCGTCAATCGCCGGTCAGATCCTCACCAACCGTCTGATCCAGAACGTGCGCGAGGAGATGGGTGCTGTCTATTCAATCCACGCCATGGGTCAGTTTGACCGTTCAGGTCTTCTCCCTGTCTCCATCATGTCACAGTTCCCGATGAAGCCGGAGATGAAAGAAGAAGTCCTCGCTCATATCAAAGGTCAGTTTGAGTCTATGGGCTCCAATATCACTGCCGAGGAACTCAATCCTATCAAGGAATACATGGTCAAGGTCTTCACCGAAAGCAAAGAGAAAAACAGCCCCTGGCTCCAGGCCCTCCGCAGCACTCTTGTCAACGGTGTCGACACCTTCAACGGTAATGTCGAGACCATAAACGCCATCACCACTCAGGATGTCATGGACTTCATGAAAAACCTCAACGCCCAGGGCAACTACCGTGTGATCATCCTCGACCCCGCAAAGTAACCGACACATCCGGCTGCTGAAAAATCCGGCAGACTGACAAAAAAATTGACAGCTGATATTTTCTGGCTTGAAAGTATCAGCTGTCAATTTTTTTCTGTGACTAAAGTTTTTTTATCATCCATTTCTATGCACTTTATCGCTAAAATGCTAACTTTGCCTATCCAATAAATAAAGATTAAAGATCTATCATACTTATGAAACTTACCTTTACCGTCAACTACCGCACCGAATGGGGCGAATCGCTCTATCTCACCGGCTCTGCGCTCGCTCTTGGCGAGAACGACGATGCGAGAGCAGTCCCCATGCAGCTCACCGGATCGGAAACGTGGACCGTACGCGTGGAGATCCCGGACACCGTCAGGGAATTCACCTACGGCTATATCGTCCGCCACGACAACGGCTACATCCGCCGGGAGTGGGGAAAGCCACGCCATTTCCGCCTGGGCAACAATACTCATATCTATGACATCACTGACCGCTGGCAGGACCAGCCCTGGGACAAACCATACTACAGCAGCGCGTTCACAGACTGCATCTGTCACCGCGGCGACCGCATGGCTCCGGTCATCCCGGCTGCCGGCATGCTCACCCTCTCGGTCGACGCTCCGATGATCGCCCCAGACGAAGTTGTGGCAGTCAGCGGAGAGGCCAAGGCTCTCGGAGCCTGGGACATCAAGAAGGCTGTGCGCATGAGTGACGCTAACTATCCCACATGGACGGCCAACATCCCGCTTGCAGATATCGCGCCCGGCACCGACTATAAGTTCCTCATCATCAAAAAGAATACCGGTGAAGCCGTGGCCTGGGAAGGACGCGACAACCGCCACATTGACCTCGCTAAAGTCAATCAGGAAGTGTCGGTGGTCAATGCTGGCCAGCGCCTCGTCAATCCCCTCGCACCGTGGCGTGGAGCAGGCGTGGCAATACCGGTCTTCTCGCTCCGCAGCGAGAGCGACTTCGGTGTGGGAGATTTCGTCGATCTCAAGCTGATGATCGACTGGGCTGCCCGCACGAAACAAAATTTCGTCCAGCTCCTCCCGATAAACGACACCACCATGACCGGCACATGGACTGACTCCTACCCCTATAATGCAAACTCCACCTTTGCGCTCCACCCGATGTATCTCCGCCTTCAGGAGATGGGACGCCTCGACAATGAAGAGCGTCAGCGCTACTTTGACGATCTCGGCCGTGAGCTCAACCGCCTCCCGCAGGTTGACTATGAACGCGTCAACAACGCCAAAAACGAATTTACCCGCGAGCTTTTCGCCCAGGATGGCAGAAATGTCCTTGCGACGGAGAGCTTCAAGTCATTCTTTGACAAAAACGCCTCTTGGCTGACACCATACGCCGCGTTCTGTGTGCTCCGCGACCTCAACCACACTGCCGACATGAGCAAGTGGGGTGAGTATGCGATCTATGACGAAGGCAAGGTGGCAGAATTCATCAAAAACCATCAGGACGATATCAACTACGTCTATTACCAGCAATATTTCCTTGACAAGCAGATGCGCGAGGTGCGTGACTACGCACACTCAAAGGGTGTCGCCATCAAGGGTGACATACCTATCGGCATCTCGCGCACAAGCGTGGACGCATGGATCTCACCGCGCCTCTTCAACCTCGACTGCCAGGCCGGCGCGCCGCCGGACGACTTTTCGGTGCTTGGTCAGAACTGGGGCTTCCCGACCTACAACTGGGACGAGATGGCAAAAGACGGTTTCGCATGGTGGAAAGCCCGTTTCCGCAAGATGGCTGAATATTTTGACGCCTACCGAATCGACCATGTGCTCGGCTTCTTCCGCATCTGGCAGATCCCGATGGATGCAGTCCACGGTCTGCTCGGTGTGTTTAACCGCGCGCTCCCCTTCAGCCCCGACGAGCTCCGCAACAGCTATGATTTCTGGATCGATGTAGACCATCAGACCCGTCCCTACATCATGGACTACATGCTTGCCGACTTCTTCGGCGAGGACAACGTAGACGAATGTCGTGACCGTTTCCTTATCGACGAAGGTTATGGACGCTACCGTCTGCGCGATGAGTTCAACACCCAGCGCAAGGTCGTGGATTTCTTTGCCACGCAGGAAAACAATGACCGTAACAACCGCATCTGCAATGCGCTCCTCGGCTTCCTCGACGAAGTGCTCTTCATCGAGGATCCCTATGAGAAGGGTAAATATCATCCGCGTATCTCCGCACAGTTCACATACGCCTACCGTGCGCTCAACGACTACGAGAAGTGGTGCTACAACCGCATGTATAACGACTTCTTCTACCGCCGCAACAACGACTTCTGGTATGGCAAGGCGATGTGGAAGTTACCTCCGCTGACCGATGCGACCGACATGCTCGTCTGCGCCGAAGACCTCGGCATGATTCCCGCCTGTGTGCCCGCCGTGATGAACAATCTCGAGATTCTGGTGCTTGAGATCCAGCGCATGCCGAAAGATCCGAACGCAACCTTCGGCAATACATGGAACTATCCCTACCGCTCGGTCTGCACAACATCGACCCACGACATGGATGGAATACGCCGCTGGTGGGAAAGCGACCGCGACGCTACCCAGCGCTACTTCAATGAGGTGCTCGGCGAAGCGGGTCCGGCTCCTCAATATGCCGAACCATGGATCTGCGACCGCATCGTGCGCATGCACCTCCAGTCGCCCTCGATGCTCTGCATACTTCCGCTCCAGGACTGGCTGTCGATCGACGGAGTGCTCCGCCGTCAGGATCCGCGCGAGGAACTCATCAATATCCCTGCCAACCCACGCCACTACTGGCGCTACCGTATGCACCTGACTCTTGAAGACCTCAACGGACAGGACGAATTCAACAACCGTCTGCGCGAAGAGATCACCCACTCGGGACGATAAACATCGCTAAGAGTTAGTATAAATCTAAAAAAATCCTGCACTGCTGAACAATCTGTCGACAGTGCAGGATTTTTTCATGCTTAAACTCCAGCTGTCAGAGCTTCATGCCTATGCCGAAGAGAGCGAAGTCGTAGATGGTGGGATCTGAGGGATTGAAGTCGCGGAGACGTGCGGTCAGTTCGTTGACCGAACGGCGGTCGTCAGCCTTACGAGAGAGCAGGCCGAGCTCGCGCGAGATGTCGCCGACATGGACGTCGAGCGGGATGTAGAGCTGCGACGGCTTGATGACATCCCACACTCCGAGATCGACAATACCGTCATCGCGCACGAGCCAGCGCAAGGCCATGTTGACACGCTTGAGGGCTGTAGTGGCCAGATTCTGCGGGAGACAACGCGAAGCAAGAGCTGAATTGGCCGGATCGGTCTCGGCCAACATGCGGTTGATGCCGGCGACGAGTTCCCACGACGGAGTCTCTGACGAGGCTATCCCCTCGGCACGTCCAAACTCCTGGAGCGAGCCGTGGCGGAGATAGATCTCGCGCAAGCCTCTCATGTAGTGCTTGAGATGCTGGGTGAAAAAAGTGCGGTGGATATTCTGACCGTCAGGAAGGTCTTCATAGCCACGGTCAATGAGATAGTTGTAAGGCTGATTGTCCATAAGGGCAAGGAGACGGTCGCAGTCGCGGCAGATCATCTTGCGGTTGCCCCAGGCGATGCCCGACGTGAGGAGTGCGGCGAGCTCAATGTCGCGCAGATCGGAGAAACGGCGCGGAAACTGGACAGGATCGTCACTAATGAAAGACGGCGAGTTGATTCTCGCCGCCTCTGTATCAAGAAGATCCTTAAGATCTCTTTCTGTCATATCGAAAATGTCTTTGTTTTTTTAAAAAATCACACTGTTGTCAACTGCGGCTGTATCCTTGTCGGCAGTGGCAGGAGCAACTTCAGTTTGGGCTGAAGCCTTGTAGGTAGCCATGGCGTTGTCAACGTCAGCGATAAGTTCTTCGCTCTGCTTGTCGCGCGAAACGATAATGCCCTCAGGATTGATAAGGATTATGCAGGGAATGGCGCGGATGCCATAGAGATCGGTGGGGATGGTCTGTGCGTTGATGATGCAGGGCCAGTCGAGTTTGTGGGTACCGATAGCCTTGACAGTGTTGTCGGGTTCGTCCCAGACAGCGACACCCACGACGTCGAGACCCTGATCCTTATACTTATTGTAGAGCTGCTTGATGACTTTGGCCTGACGGATGCAGGGACCACACCAGCTTGCCCAGAAATCGACGAGTGTGTAGCGACCGGGCTTAACGTAGTCGCTGAGTTTCTCGGTCTTGCCGTTGTAGGTCACCGAGAAGTCCTTATAGTGCTTACCGACAGAGGTCTCAGCCTTTGCAAGAGCTGCCTGGGTGACTGCCTGTACACGCTTTGACTTTGAGAGAGACGGATTGGCTGCGACAGCGGCGTTGAAGTCAGCGGCATCCATATCAGATGCAGTCTGGAGGAAGAAGTAGAGACCAAGGGCATTGTCCTTGTTGTCGTTGTAGGCATTGGTCATCACAGACTCATATTGGGAATAAAGCTGCTCGAGCTGTACTCTCTGTGTCGAGTCCTTGGGATTGAGCGAACGGGCCTCAGTCTCTATCTTTGAGAGCTGGTCGTTGTACTGAGTCATCTTTACGTTGAGGGGTGTACCGCTGACAGCACGCTCGGGAGTGAAAGTGATGTCACCTTCCTCGACGATGAGTATGGGACCGCGGGCGCCGTCGACATAAATGCGTCCGATGAAAGGATCTGCAACTGAACCGGTGAAACGTACCTGATTGTCAGTGACGACTACCGAGTCAACCTTCTCGCTTGTATCGAAGTCGATGAGATAGGCCATGGTATTGTTCTTTTCTGCAGGAACAGGGAGAGTGACAGTGTAGTTTGACTGTGCCTGGAGGCCACATGCACTGACCGCCAACATTCCGGCGGAAAGCATGATGATAGATTTTTTGTTCATATCTGAATTTTCAATATTTATTTGCAGCAAAAATACATAAAATCCGCCGAATAATCAAACTTAAACTCCTCTGTAGAGAAGCAAAATCCCCCGAAGCGGCCAGATGACAGCTCCGGGGGAAGTTAATGATGGTTCCGGATATGAGGTGGGAATCCGGGAGAAAATGATTATCGGATGACTACCTTGGTGGTAACAGTCTCACCTGAAGCGAGAGTGTCGACCTTGACATAGACTCCTGCAGCGGTGGGAGTCACGCGGAGACCCTGCATGTTGTAGTAGACAGTGGACATGACTGCCGAATCAGCACCGATGATGTCGATTCCGGTCGACTCACCGCCATTGCCGGCAACGATGGCCTCGCCGAGACCACCCATTTCGTTAGCGGCACGGACAGAGTAGACAGCCTCGTCGGCACGGCTTCCAGAAATATCATAGGTGGGTTCAGTAGTGAAGGCGATCACCTTGCCGTCCTTGCAGATAGCCCAGCAAGACACGTAGTCACTGTTGTCCCATGAGAGGACACCGTTTTCGAGAGAAAGGTTGGTGACAATGGGAGCCTGTTCGGTAAGGCCGAGAGGATTCCATTCGTCAGAACCACCCATAACGTTCTCAATGCTGAGTTCGGCAACCTGAGCCTCGGTGAGGATAGCGCTTGCTTGAGTGCCACCATCGAATTTCACTTTGCGGGTATAGAGATCGACAGCTGTTCCGTTCTTGTCGGTACTGTTGAATTCAGCGAATACTTCCGGCTTATTACCACCCATTTCACCCCAACCGTCGGCGGCGGGAATGACGTTCATGCGGGTGTTGATGTACTGCGCACGGGCATTGGCACCCCAGGGACGACCGAGACGGTAAGAACCGTTGACAACAGATTCGGCACCTGCAGGACAGTTGATCTCGCAGTCAAGGAATACATAACCGTATTTGAGCTGGCCGTTGGGAGCTGCAATCACATTGCCCTTACGGTTCTCGACAACGAGGTTGACACGGTTGTAGAAAACGTCACCGCCACCGCAGAGGAAGTCGACAGTTCCGTGGATTTCTGAATCTTCCCAGTAGAAGCGTGAAGATGAGTTGTTGCTATAGTATGTATCCTGATATGAAAGAAGTGTCACACGCTTTGCCACGGTCTTGTTACCCTTGTCCTGAAGACAGACAGCACGACCGGTGGTGTTGGCGTAGGGATAGTCATTCTTGAGAGTGATGTCCTGCATGTAGAGACCGGTACTGGTGTTGAAGAGAGTGGCTGTCACGCCGATACCCTCAACCTCAGGCTTGTTGACGATGACAACTCCGTCCTGGCTCTCACCAATGAGCGAAATGTAGGGAGCAGAGATACCTGTGAGAGTAGCCTTGCCAAGATCGTAAGTTCCGTTATGGAGGAAGATGCGGTAACGAGTGCTCTTGTCACTGCGTGTATTAGCCGCTTCGAGAGCTGCGAGGAACTCAGCAGCGTTGGTGACCTCCTTGTCGAAACCGACCTTTGCAACAGTCGGACGGCTCATGGTTGTGAACGTGATTTTCACAGGCTCGGTCATAGTATTGCCTGCAGCATCGCTGACAGAACCTGCAGCGAGGTTGAAGACATACTCGGTAGCATAGTCAAGGTTACGGTAGTTGGCGGTTACAGTCTTGCCTGAGACTGCCAGTTCAAGTTCCTTGCCGTTGATAGTAGCCTTGGCAGCAGCCGTGAGCTTGACTTTCTCATCGAAGTTGAGGACGATGCGGCCGGTAGATGATGCACCGGCAGCATTGTCGGATGGAACAGACGAGATGAGCTTGGGAGCGACACCGTCGTTGTAGACATTGGCATCTGCAATAATGTAGATTGCAGAGATTGCCGTACCATCATTGTCAGCAGCAGGGGTTCCGTCAACCGTACTGTCAAGATCGGGACGCCAGCGAATGAAGAGAGTCTCGGCATGATTGGCCTCGGCAGGAAGAGTGCCTGCGATTTCATTCTGAGTCTTGGCACCTTCCATAGTCATGCGGGTCACTTCGTTCCAGGCCTCACCATCGAGTGAGTATTCGAGGACCTGGGTAGTGTAGGCATTGTAGTTATACATCATCTTGGCCTGCACCTTGATGTTGGAGAAGTCACGAGCATTCACCTTGGTCTGATAATAGTATTGTCCGAGCTTCTTCCAGTTGACTGCCGCACCTTCGAAGCTTTCATAACCACCGGCTGCAACGGTCGACTTGTCAAGCCAGCCCTGAGTGTTGCCTTCGGCATCACGGAGGATAAGAGTTGCGCTTTCGTTTTCAGGAGTTGACGAGAAATCTGCCGGACGACCGTTGGCACCTGCAAGATAGAAGTCCCAGCCGACTATATAGTCAACAACAGAGTAAACAGCGGTCAGTGACTTATCACCATCCATAGTCACCTTGGTTTCAGCAAATGTAGCGCCGTCGCTCCAGTTGGTGAAGGTGAGGATGTCATTGCTGCTTGCAGTGAGGGTTACGACAGTACCTTCCTCATACATATTCTTGCCATCGACCACTACAGGCGCAGGTTGAGGCTGAACCATATACAGATTTGCACCACCCTCAACGCCATAGTCGAGTGAGTAGGTAGTAAGCTTCTCGAAGTTAGCGGTCAGCTCGGCATCAGCAGTGATTTCATACTTGAACGAGAGTTCAGTCGACACTTCTTTACCGGCAGCATCGGTCCAGTTGATGAATTTGTAGCCAAAATTGCGCACGGCAGAAATAGCGACTTCTGTTCCGAACTCATATTTATCGGCGGCAGGATAAACAGACAGTTTGCAAGCATCTTCAAGATTTGATGCAAGCGTGAGAGTGAATTTATCAACAGACTCAACAGTACCGTTGAGCACACCGTTGATGTGAACATCGGATACCATCAAAGCCTTATTGGTTGCATAGCCGTTGTTGAGCACGAGGCTGAAGCCTTCACCGGAAGTAAGAGCCTGCTGCTGTTCGTGAGTCAAGGTATATTCGAATTTAGTGGTGTATGACTCATCGGCCCCCCACTTATCCGCCTCCTGGGTCTTGTTGTTACGATGAGGAGTTATGGCAGCGAAAAGCACTTCTTCTCCATCGCCAACCTGTCCACGGACTGTGACGTCCTTGCCGGCACCGTCAGTGCCATCACGTCCGACGTAGAAACTGATTGAAGTGGGAGTGAATTGGAGCCCCTTGACTGGCTTGACAGTCCATTTGAGAAGGTCAGCTGCACCTGTACCAGATGCAATGCAGACGAAATTGACATTGGGGCAGAGTGTTGTTGCCTTCGTTGTCTTCACAGTGCAGACTCCTGCATCGAAGCTTGTGATGGAAAACGATCCTTCGGGAGATGCAACAACATCTTCCATATAAGTAGAAGTGTTGTTGAAAGCCCATACGACAGACGCTTCCTGATTTTCGAATGAAGAACCGACTATATCCTTGGGAGCAACAGGAAGAACAACCTGAATGTAACGATAATATGCACCATCGCCAATGACCACGTCAACAAATTCGGCATTGCTCTGACAAATAAATTCAGGAGTATTTGTGCCGTTTCCAATCATCATACCATCCACAGTAGTAGTGGTTGGAACATTGTAGGCTTCGGTTGAGACAACCGCGCCTTTGCATGCAGGGACGGTGAAAGTTGTACCGGCGTTCATCTGTGCCCAGTCGGTCCAGTTGCCGTTGGCGATTTTGCCACCGTTGTTAGTGTCGAAATCCATGCGGACGTCGATGATCTCAGTGCCGATCTTGGCCTGAGCTACCCAGAAACCGGCCTTACCTTCAAAACCTACGGTCGGTGCGCCGTTCTGACGCTGGAAGTCCCAACGGAGGGTCACATTTTCAGTACGGTCAGCGAGAGTGACGGTGTTGTCGACGAAGACCGGAGTGAGCGCGAGAGGTCCAGCCACGGTCACGACTTCACCGATCTCGTAGCGCTTGGAGCCATCGGTCCATCCGACGAGAGTCTTGCCCTCCTGATACATTGTGAAGTTAGCGGGAATGGTGAAAGTCTTGCCTATCTCCACCTTCTCACCGGCAGGAAGTATTCCGGCATCGGCATAGTCACCGAAGCCGAAGGAAACCTCAACCTCTTCAACAAGGTCAGCGGGATCGACTGCCTCAACCGCAATGTAGGGAGTGTAGGAACCGCCGGAGATAGTGATAGTTGCAGCACCACCCTTGTAGGTAGCCGAAGCGATGTTGGCTACCTTGTCATTATGGAAGCAGGCTCCGGTGTTTGTGTTAAATGAAGCTACAGTCTCACCGGCTTCATTTTTGACAGTAACATCACCGCCCCATGCGCAGGTTCCCATTGAAACCTTCACCGGACCATCAACTTTCACGGTCGAAGTAAAATTGCCCCAGCCGTGCTCTTTGCTGTGGAATTTTCCAGTAAGCACTATCGCAGCTGAAGCATCGTCAGCAGCAACGCGGGAAACAGAACCGTCAGCACCGACGGCAACTCCGAATGTAGTCAATGACTTGTCGGCAACTTCCTGCTCTGTCAGCAGATTGCCGTCTGTCAAATCAACTTTGATGTCCTTGAAGTCGGCATGTGCAGACTGATAGCCCAGCAGACACGCCAGAACAAGGACAACATTCCAGATTCTTTTTGTCATGAGTAAAAATTTTGTAATGATTGGTATTAAATTTATTAAATATGTATTTATAAATAGTTGTCGTTCAGTCAAAAGCACAATATTTTTCCATTTGTCGGCTATTGTGGATGCATGACATCAGATTTGGGGCATTGCAAAATTACATTTAAATTTCCTAATCTCCAAGAAATGAGAAGATATCAATAGTAAAATATGATCTATAAGCAGTTTGTTGAAAAAATGCGCGTTTCAAAAGAAACACACCTTTCAGCATTTTGGACATAGAAATATGAAGTCCATATACAACAAAATCGCCCCCATGGAAATGGAGGCGATTTCTATCTAGTGAATTTATCGTAGAGCGGATGGCTTACATCATGCCGCCCATGCCACCCATGCCGGGTGCGGGCATTGCGGGAGCGGGATTGTCTTCCTTCTTGTCAGCGATGACACATGATGTGGTGAGGAACATGCCTGCGATTGAAGCGGCATTCTCAAGAGCCACACGGGTAACCTTGGCGGGGTCAATGACGCCGGCAGCCATGAGGTTTTCGTAGACACCGGTGCGTGCGTTGTAGCCGAAGTCACCCTCACCGTCCTTAACTTTCTGTACGATGACTGCGCCTTCCTCACCAGCGTTTGCAACGATCTGGCGGAGGGGCTCCTCGATGGCACGGAGGACGATGTTGATACCGGTGGTCTCGTCGTCGTTGGCACCCTTGAGGTTTTCAAGAGACTTCACGCAACGGATGTAGGCCACACCACCGCCGGGTACAATACCCTCGGCGATAGCCGCACGGGTTGCAGAGAGAGCGTCGTCGACGCGGTCTTTCTTCTCCTTCATCTCTACCTCGCTGGGGGCACCGATGTGGAGGACGGCAACACCGCCGGCGAGCTTGGCGAGACGCTCCTGGAGTTTCTCGCGGTCATAGTCGCTGGTGGTCTGCTCGATCTGAGTCTTGATCTGGGCCACACGTGCAGCGATGGCGTCCTTGTTGCCGGCACCGTTGACGATAGTGGTGTTTTCCTTGTTGACAGTGATCTTCTCGGCACGTCCGAGCTGGTCGATGGTTGCAGAGGCGAGCTGCATGCCCTTGTCTTCAGAAATCACGACACCGCCTGTTAGCACTGCGATATCCTCAAGCATCTCCTTGCGGCGGTCGCCGAAACCGGGAGCCTTGACTGCGCAGACTTTGAGCGATCCACGGAGACGGTTGACAACGAGAGTTGCGAGCGCTTCCTGGTCGACATCCTCAGAGATGATGAGAAGGCCGCGACCGGACTGTGCGGTAGCTTCGAGAACGGGAAGGATATCCTTGATGTTGGAAATCTTCTTGTCGTAGATGAGGATGAAGGGGCTTTCCATCTCACACTCCATCTTCTCGGTGTTGGTGACGAAGTAGGGGGAGATATAACCACGGTCAAACTGCATACCTTCGACGATGTCGACAGTGGTCTCGGTTCCCTTGGCCTCATCGACAGTGATGACACCTTCCTTTTTCACTTTCTTCATGGCCTCGGCAATGAGATGGCCGATAGCCTCGTCGTTGTTGGCAGAGATGCGGGCAACGTCTTCGATTTTCTTGAAATCGTCGCCCACTTCCTCGCTCTGGGCCTTGATGCCTTCGAACACAACGGCAACCGCACGGTCAATACCACGCTTGATGTCCATCGGGTTTGCTCCGGCAGCCACGTTCTTGAGGCCGACGTTGATGATTGCCTGTGCGAGCACGGTAGCTGTAGTGGTACCGTCGCCGGCATCATCGCCGGTCTTGGAGGCGACCTCCTTGACGAGCTGTGCGCCCATGTTCTGGAAAGCATCCTCGAGTTCTACCTCGCGGGCCACGCTGACACCGTCCTTGGTGATGTGGGGCGCGCCAAACTTCTTCTCGATGATGACGTTGCGGCCTTTAGGGCCGAGTGTGACTTTGACGGCGTCGGCAAGAGCGTCGACACCTTTCTTGAGCTCTTCACGAGCCTTTATATCAAATTTGATTTCTTTTGCCATTTTCTTGGAATTTTAAAATAATTCTAAAATGAATTGATGTTGTTTTTCAAATCCTTGCGCCAAGGCGTGATCACTTCTCGATGACTGCGAGGATGTCGCTCTGACGCATGATGAGATATTTGGTGCCATCAAGCTCCACTTCAGAGCCGGCATATTTACCGAAAAGCACCTCGTCGCCTTTTTTGACGACCATTTCCTCATCTTTAGTACCGTTGCCAGTGGCGACTACAGTTCCGCGGAGAGGTTTTTCCTTTGCTGTGTCAGGGATGATGATACCGGCTGCTGTCACTTCCTCCACGGGAGTGGGAGTAATCAGCACTCTATCAGCTAATGGCTTAATATTCATAGTTGTTGTGGTGTAATATTGTTTATTATATTGATGATTATTCCAATGTCGGGAGCCCGCTATAGAGGGCATCCGTTATCTGAAGCGGCACAAACCGTGCCAATCGCAAGTGCTGTCAGTCGTGACTGACAAAATGTCAATTTCCTGTAGGCATCAAGGCGGCGACAGGCCACGACGAGAGGTGAAGAATCAATGAAATATTCTTCACCACGCAGTTGTATAACGGTCGGACCGGCGCATTTGTTCAGCGCGGTGGCAGAGCTGAATCTATCGCGCTGCGCGACTCGGCCATCAGGCGTGCGAGATCATGCCCCTCGGCGGAAGGACAGATTGGCTTATGGATAGTGAGGATGATATGGCCCGGACGCGGGAGCTTCTTGAAACGGGGGAGCACATCGAAGGCTCCGTCGATAGTCAGCGGGACGACCGGCAGGTTAAACTCGACAGCAAGACGATAGGCGCCACGCTTGAACTGTCGCATCTCGCCGGTCCAGGTCCGCGCACCTTCCGGAAAGACGACAAGCGACATGCCTCCCTGCAGTTGACGCTCGGCCAGCTGCATGGTGCGGCGCGTGGCTGACGCCGAAGAGTTGTCGACGAAAATCTGATGAGCCCATCGGCACG
The DNA here is from genome assembly GCA_023665865.1 of Staphylococcus sp. GTDB lineage: Bacteria > Bacteroidota > Bacteroidia > Bacteroidales > Muribaculaceae > Duncaniella. The sequence continues at coordinate 2,449,898 of JAMPDC010000001.1, read as the reverse complement.
CCCAGCCGACAAAGGGAATCTTGCGCAGACTCTGCTTCATCATCCAGCGGAAATTGTGGCCGAGATAGCCGTAGATGGTGAAAATGTCGTAGGCCCCCTGATGATTCGCCACAAAGACATAGCTGACTTTCGGATCAATGTTTTCCCGCCCTCTGACCGTCACTCTGACAAAGGCGAGCCAGCAGAATATTCTCGACCAAAGAATCTCGGGATAGTAGCCCCACCAACGGCCGAAGCCGAGGGCCGAACCGATGACTGTGGTAACGGCTGTGATGATTGTCGACACGATTATCAGCGGACACATCACGCAGATCTGGTAAATACGATAGAGGATGATCATTCGAAGGGGGGTTAAACACACGCAAAAATACACAAAATTCGCTATAGTTTCAAAAAATGTGCAATTATTATTGAGTGCGATACTGACGTTTGATATCGATACATATTATATAAAAGGTGGTAAAGGAATGTATACGGGTGATAAAGAAAAGTATCAAAACGTTAAACAATCTTTCACCCGGTTAAAGAAATTTTTCTTTAATTCTTGTAAACACCAATGATTTGACGTAACTTTGCACTATGAAGATGGCCGAAAATATAGCCGGACACAGACCGTGGCCGTGTTGACCGTGGCCATCCGTGACATAATCCACCCGCATCAATTTCATATTTCCAATCAATAATTTTAATTTCATTCCAAACTACTATGTGGTTAACATGCTCATCTATAGGAAGGAAGTTCGTGATGGCACTCACGGGCATTTGCCTTGTCCTATTTGTCACGTTTCACTGTCTGATGAACGGAGTGGCCCTTTTCTGGCCTGACGGTTACAACGCAGTCTGCGCATTTCTCGGCGCCAACTGGTATGCGCTCGTAGCATCCATGGGTCTCGGCCTTCTTTTCATCATTCACATCTGCTATGCTCTCTGGCTCACGATCCAAAACCGCAAAGCACGCGGCAACGACCGTTATGCCGTAGTCTCCAAGCCCGCTCAGGTAGAATGGGCTTCACAGAACATGCTCGTGCTCGGCATCGTGATCCTTGCCTTCCTTGTAGTACACATGATTCAGTTCTGGGCCAAAATGCAGCTCGCCGAAATCCTGGGCCATCACTTCCCCGATCCTCAGGACGGCATGTATTTCATCAACGAAGCCTTTAAACTCGTGTGGACTCCTATCGTCTACATCATCGGCTTCATTGCACTCTGGTTCCACATGAACCACGGCTTCTGGTCAATGTTCCAGAGCTGCGGATGGGACAACGACACCTGGCTCCCCCGCCTCAAATGTATCGGTTTCTGGTGGACTACCATCGTAGTTCTTCTCTTCATTGCCGAAGTTATCGTGTTCACAGTCCGTGCCAACAGCGGATGTTATTAATCTTTTCGTAAACAATACCACATCACAGATATGGCAGACTTAAAGAACCTTGAGGGTATGATTGACTCTACCCCCATCATGAAGGATTACGCCGACATCGAGTCCTCAAAGCTCCCTGAATATCAGATTGATTCGAAGATACCTGAAGGGCCTCTCGCCCAGAAGTGGACAAACTATAAGGCTCATCAGAAGCTCGTCAATCCCGCCAACAAGCGCAACCTCGACGTCATCGTGGTCGGCACAGGTCTCGCAGGCGCATCAGCCGCCTCAACTCTTGGCGAACTCGGCTTCAATGTGCTCAACTTCTGTATTCAGGATTCACCCCGCCGCGCTCACTCTATCGCAGCTCAGGGCGGTATCAATGCAGCCAAAGACTATCAGAACGACGGCGACTCGATCTACCGTCTCTTCTACGACACCATCAAGGGCGGTGACTTCCGCTCGCGCGAGGCCAACGTCTATCGTCTTGCCGAGGTGTCAAACAATATCATTGACCAGTGTGTTGCACAGGGTGTGCCCTTCGCACGTGAATACGGCGGTCTCCTTGCCAACCGTTCATTTGGTGGCGCGCAGGTATCGCGTACATTCTATGCCAAAGGCCAGACCGGCCAGCAGCTCCTCCTCGGAGCCTACGCTTCGCTCAACCGCCAGATCAAGAAGGGTACAGTGAAGTCGTTCAACCGCCGCGAGATGCTCGACGTCGTCATCATCGACGGCCGTGCACGCGGTATCATCGTCCGTAACCTCATCACAGGTGAGATCGAGCGCTATGCTGCCCATGCAGTCGTGCTCGCAACCGGTGGCTACGGCCGTGCATTCTTCCTCTCGACCAACGCCATGGGCTGCAACGGCTCCGCTGCAATCCAGGCCTTCAAGAAGGGTGCCTATCTCGCCAACCTCGCCTTCACACAGATCCACCCGACCTGTATCCCCGTCCACGGTGAGGATCAGTCGAAGCTCACACTTATGAGTGAGTCGCTCCGTAACGACGGCCGCATCTGGGTTCCCAAGAAGAAAGAGGACGCAGAAGCCATCCGTGCCGGCAAGAAAAAGCCGACCGATATCCCCGACGAAGACCGCGACTTCTATCTCGAACGCCGCTATCCCGCTTTCGGTAACCTTTGCCCCCGTGACATCGCCAGCCGCGCTGCCAAGGAGCGTTGCGACGCAGGCTATGGTGTCGGAACCGGCAACGCCGTTTATCTTGACTTCAAATATGCCATCAACCGTCTGGGTGAAGACGTTGTCCGCGACCGCTACGGCAACCTCTTCGATATGTATCAGATGATTTCTGACGACAATCCCTACGAGACTCCGATGATGATCTTCCCTGCAAGCCACTACACCATGGGTGGTATCTGGGTTGACTATGAACTCCAGACCTCTATCAAGGGTCTCTTCGCAATCGGTGAATGTAACTTCTCGGACCACGGTGCAAACCGCCTCGGTGCATCTGCGCTCATGCAGGGTCTCGCAGACGGTTACTTCGTGCTCCCCTACACCATGCAGAACTATCTCAGCGACCAGATCAAGGTGCCCCATTTCTCAACTGATTCCAAGGAATTTGATGAGGCAGAGAAGGGTGTCCGCGCCCGCATCGAGAAGCTCATGGCCATCAAGGGTACCAAGTCGCCCGACCAGATCCACAAGCGTCTCGGCCACGTCATGTGGAACTTTGTCGGCATGGGCCGCACACTCCAGTCGCTCGTCAAGGCTCTCGACGAAATCGAAGAAGTACGTAAGGAATTCTACTCAGATCTCCGCATCGTCGGCCGCGCTGATGACCTCAACACCGAGCTCGAGAAGGCACTCCGTCTCGAAGACTTCCTCGTGATCGCCAAGATGATGGCTATCGACGCCCTCAACCGCAACGAATCATGCGGCGCACACTTCCGCGAAGAGTATCAGCTTGCCGACGGTGAGGCAGCCCGCAACGATAAGGACTACATGTATGTCTCTTGCTGGAAATATACCGGCGACAACGAAAAGCCCGTCCTCCTCAAGGAGCCCCTCAACTACACAGAGATCAAGGTTCAAACACGTAACTACAAATCATAAGAAAATTTCGAAGAAAAAATGGAACATACTATAAATGTAAACCTCAAGATTTGGCGTCAACGTGGCCCCAAAGAACCGGGTTCATTCCAGACCTACCGTGTTGAGAATGTCTCTACCGGAAGCTCATTCCTTGAGATGCTCGACATGCTCAACCAGCAGCTCATCGACCGCAACGAGGAGCCTGTAGTGTTTGACAGCGACTGTCGTGAAGGCATCTGCGGTATGTGTTCACTTTATATCAACGGACATCCCCACGGCCCCGTCCAGGGTATCACCACCTGCCAGCTCCACATGCGTAAGTTCAACAATGAGGACACCATCACCATCGAGCCCTGGCGCTCTGCTGCGTTCCCCGTGATCCGCGACCTCATGGTCAACCGTAACGCTTTCGACCAGATCCAGCAGGCCGGTGGCTACGTGTCGTTCAACTGCGGCGGTGCTCCCGATGCCAACTCACTCCCCATCTCCAAGGAAGTGGCCGACGTCGCCATGGACTCTGCAACCTGCATCGGATGCGGTGCATGCGTGGCAGCCTGCAAAAACGGCTCGGCAATGCTCTTTGTCAGCGCCAAGGTCAGCCAGTTCGCTCTTCTGCCCCAGGGCCAGGTCGAGCGCGCCCGTCGCGCCCGCGCAATGGTCAACAAGATGGACGAGCTTGGCTTCGGCAACTGTACCAATACCGGTGCCTGCGCTGCCGAATGTCCGAAGAACGTTCCTCTGAGCAATATCGCCCGTCTCAACCGTGAGTATATCAAAGCTAAATGCGCTGACTGATACTCGCTGTAAAAACTTTTCATACGACACCGCCCCGCGCCCTCCGGCCCGGGGCGGTGTTAATTTTACACCTTTGCTTTAACACACTAAATCATAATTTAGTTAAAAACCGGCCTTCACCAAAACATTTCAAACTCCATATCATTATTATATATAGTGTGTCTGTAATGCTCCGGATCATCCCGAAGCATCCCGGACACCGCAATCCATTAATCTCTCCATACCACCTACAAACTCTGACTTACACACATTTACTTAACCCTCCGCAATCCAATAGATCCAATAGCATAATTAAAATCCGACTGGCTTACATACTGCTTCCATTACACACACAATCCCTCCCTATCGGAGAGATTGCAGGGACTGTTACAAATCATATTACAGCAATCGTTACATTGTAACATTTTTGTAATCATTATTTTCAACAGCCAACACACTTATTTTCAAGATTTTAGATAGTTTTGTAACAACTTTGTCATTGAATTAACATATTTTTACAATAAAAATATCCTGTTCGGCGATTTTGGTTGTAACTTTGAAGTGTCAAACAAAACAAAGCCCCTCAAAAGGCCGAACTGACAAACCAAATATAAAGACATAAGAATCATCATAACGATATTCTAAAATAACGTTCAACTCTCTAAAACTTACAATTATGGGAACTCAGGAATTTCAGAACAAGCTTATGAGCCTTCAGGACAACCTCCTTAACTTTGCCTACATGCTCACCTCCAACAGAGACAATGCTTACGATCTGCTCCAGGACACCACCCTGAAGGCCCTCGACAACGAAAGCAAGTATGTTGACAACACCAACTTCAAGGGTTGGGTTTTCACCATCATGCGCAATATCTTCATCAACAATTACCGCCGTGTTGTCCGCTCGGCTACAGTGATTGACCAGACTGAAGATCTCTATCACCTCAACCTCTCACAGGATTCAGGACTTGAGACTCCCGAGGGTTCTTTCGGAGCCAACGAGATCTCAGACGCCATCAACGCCTTCCCCGACGAATATCGCATCCCGTTCTCCATGCACGTCGCAGGCTACAAGTATAACGAGATCGCTGAGAAGATGAATCTCCCCCTCGGCACTGTCAAGAGCCGCATCTTCTTCGCCCGCAAGAAACTCCAGGTACGCTTCGCCGACTACCGTTGATCAGTGTTTTAGAGAAAGAAGAACGAACACCTCTCCCCTCGCTAAACCTTTTCACACCGGTCCATGGCCGGGCGTCAATAAAAAACTATTTTGTAGAGATTTATAATTTTTCATGTTTCAACTCATGCAGTAAGAGTTTCCGCTGACGGAAATGATGCTAAGGTTAAATCAGATTGTTTTAGGCATACATGCCATTTTTAAGATAGGTATTAGATAATTGGTTTTAAGGTAATCAAGAATTATACGACGAAAATTTTTCATGATAAGGTATTGATAATCTCACACTACGAATCACACACACACCCATACATGCAACGCTTGCGAAGAGATTCAGCCGGCGTTGCATGTTTCTTTTTTCTCCCGACTCAGCCGCAGCCACTGACCGTCAGCACAGCCAACCGATAAAGGATAATAGCACAGTGATGGCATATATATGACAAAAGGCAGACCCGCGCTGCTATCGGCTGCGGAGTCTGCCTTGGAATGTGTGTGTATGTGAAGTCTGTTATACTTTCAAGCAAGTGGACGCTCGCTCTTATTTCGATGCGTCGACTTTATTGTAGCGGGCGTTGAGACCCTCGATGATATCTTTGGTGATGTCGAGCGACGGATTGAAATAGATACCGGCGGCCTTGAAGAGGATAGCGTCGTAGCCCTTTGAGGCATTGTAGATCTTGATGTAGTTCTCGATCGAGTCGTTGAGCTGAAGCTGCTGCTGACCAAGCTCGTTTTCAGTATTGCGGCTGAGGTTTGCGAGATAAGACTCTGCGTCCTGCTGCATTTTCTGAAGTTTCTGCATGTCGGCATTGTAGCTTGCCTCGGTGAGATAACCATTGCTACGACCCTTCTGCTCGATGGCAGCTGCAAACTTCTGGATCTCATTAGCCTTTGACTGGCGGGCGCTTTCAATCTTGGAGACAGCACGCATTGAAGCTTCCTGGAAATCCTTGGCAAGATTATAGTGGGTCATCAATGAGTCTGAATCAATGTAGCGGATGTTAAGGCTTGCGGTTGTGGTTGCGCCATCGGCCGATGCTGCTTGTTGCGGAGCTCCGGCTGCGGAATCGTTTGACGTTGAGCCGCCGCACGAGGTAGCAGTGAGGGCAAAGAGACTGAAAAGCAGCGTTGAAGCTGATATTGCTAACTTGTTCATGTGAGAATAATGTGTGATGTAATAAGAGATTGGTAATAGAATTCGTTAATCATTGATCGGCAGCATCCCTGTGGGCACAACCTATGCCGCGGCTCCTGAGCGCGGGGCTGTCGTGGGCATGGCCCGACGGAAATTTGCCTCCTTTGACAAAAAAAACTTTCACCCCCAGCATTACCACAGCCAGACCGACGATAATGGCGGCTGCAACGAGTGTGAGGATTACAATTTTCATAGTCAAATAGGATTTTACGATGCAAAAGTAGCAATTTACTTCAAATTATAGCATGTATCTCAATTTTATTTTATAATTTAGTGGTGCAAATGAGAAATATTTAACACTTGTTTCACACTTGCGCTAATATTTCCTAAAATCCCCCTCATCCATCCGGATGGGAGGACTATTTATACGAAATGCCCTTAAATTCCTAAAATATTCTATATGGAAATCAAAGACCTTCAACCGCGTGAGGTATTCTCTATTTTTGAAGAGATCACCAAAATTCCACGCCCGTCCAAAAAAGAAGAGAAAATCCGCGAGTATCTTCTTGATTTTGCGAAAAAACACAACCTCAACGCCAAGACCGATAAGATTGGCAATGTCGTCATCAGCAAGCCGGCTACCCCGGGCCATGAAAACGCTCCCACTGTAATCATGCAAGGCCACATGGACATGGTCTGCGAATCGAACGACAAATCGTTTGACTTCACCACCAGTCCGATCCCTACCGTGGTCGACGGAGACTGGATCCGCACCAACGGCACCACTCTCGGTGCTGACAATGGCATCGGTATGGCCGCTTCGCTCGCAGCTCTCATCGACGACTCGTTTGAGCACGGTCCACTCGAAGCTCTCTTTACAGTCGATGAGGAGACAGGCATGACCGGCGCCAACAATCTCGGCACCGACATGATCACCGGCACCATGCTCCTCAACCTTGACTCGGAGGACGACGCTGAGATCTTCGTAGGTTGCGCAGGTGGCGTGGACACCCAGGCCTTCTTCTCATACAAGCGTTCGTTTGCTCCCACCGACTTCCTATACTTCAAGATAAATATTGAGGGGCTCAACGGCGGTCACTCAGGCGGCGACATCCATCTCGGTCGCGCCAACGCCAACAAGCTTCTCGCCCGCTTCCTCTTCCTCCTCTCTGAGAAACACGAAGTGGTAGTCTCTGAGATCGACGGCGGCAACCTCCGCAACGCTATCCCCCGCGCAAGCCACGCTGTCATTGGTGTCCACACTTCGCGCAAGGAAGAAGTGCGTGTGGCCCTCAACCATTACATCGCCGATCTTGAAAACGAATATGCAGGTCTTGAGCCTAACCTCAAGGTGACCATGGAGAGCGTCGATACCCCCGACTTCACCATCGACCAGGCTACATCGATCAACCTTATCCGCTCGCTCTACTGCGCTCCTCACGGAGTGATCTCGATGAGCCGTGACCTCGAAGGCCTCGTGGAGACCTCGACCAACCTTGCATCTGTCAAGATGGCTCCGGACAATACTATCGTTGTCACCACAAGCCAACGCAGCTCTGTTGAGTCGCGCAAATGGGACATCGCCCGCCAGGTAGAGGCAGTCTTCCTCCTCGCAGGTGCGACCGTCAAGCACGGCGACGGCTATCCCGGATGGCAGCCCAACCTCGAATCGCCCATCATGAAGATCTCAAGCGATGCATACGAGGAGCTCTATGGCGTGAAGCCGGCCATCAAAGCGATCCATGCCGGTCTTGAGTGCGGTCTTTTCCTCACGAAATATCCTCACCTCGACATGGTTTCGTTCGGCCCGACCCTCCGCGATGTCCACTCACCCTCTGAGCGCATGTATATCCCCGCAGTTGAAAAATTCTGGGGTCAGCTCAAGCGCACTCTCGAAAAAGTAGGCGAGCTGAAGAAATAATCTTCGCTATCGACCCAACCTTTTCACACAGATAGCCCTCTCTCCCCTAACCTCCCGAATCATTCCGACAAGGGGCTGCCGCTCAGACTGATTGAAGCGGCAGCCCCAAGTTTCGGGAATGACAGAAATGTCAATAATTCCGTGGGTTCATATCATTTTTAACATTTATTGTCATTAGCCCACTAAACTTTCACGACCTAAGCGCGTTCTAACTATTAGGTGTAATGCCAGACGGACAGCGAAGAGTCGCCCCGCGACATGAAACACCTTTTCCACTATAATCATCACTTCCGAGATTATTATCCCCCTGGCGCCGTGTGGCGAGCAAGGGAATTGTTTTACTAAAGTTATTTTTTATGCTTAGACGTTTCGCTCTGCTGGCGCTCGTGGCACTCTTCTCGACGGTCATCTTCTCGCAGACTGAGCACACCTCAATCAAGACGACGGCCGCCCCCCTCTCCCAAGCGATAGCAGAAAGTGAAAATCTCCCCTCCGACACAATCATAACACTCACTGAGGAAGATTTTGAAGAGGTGGCCCAACGACTCGGAGTCGAAGTTGCCGCCATAAAAGCAGTTGTAGAAATCGAAGCCGGCCGTACTCACCAAGGCTTCTCCGCTCCCGGCCAACCGCTGGTCAACTTTGACCTGACGATGTTTCGCCGTTTCGCCACCCGCCGTGGCGTCAATCTTGCAAAATACAGCAAGTCACACTCCGTGGTCTTCACCTCATCGAGAGGGTCGCAGACCAGGGCTTATCGTCGTCTCGAAGCCGCCCGTTCAATCAACAAGAACGCCGCGATCGAAGGCACCTTCTGGGGCATGTTTCAGATAGGTGGTTTCAACTGGAAGAAATGTGGCGCTGAGAGTCTCGATGACTTTGTAGACCGTATGTCGCGTTCCGAACGTGACCAACTCGACATGTTTGCAGAGTTTATCACCAACACAGGTCTGCTCAAACATTTACAGGCCAAAAACTGGGCCTCATTCGCACGTGGCTACAATGGTCCCGGATATGCCCGCCGTCGTTATCACACACGCATGGCTCAGGCATACGCAAAACATTCGAAGGCCGCCAATGCCTCAGAACCGACCACTGCTGAGGCCTGAAACCGACCTCTCACTTATATAGATAAACGACAGTCCCTCAACAGCAGGCTCCGACAACAATCCTGCCCTGTTGATGGCCCGTCGTTTTTTTCGTCAGGATGAATTTTTCTTGGGTATTCAATCAAATTTATGTAGATTTGCACTGATTACCTTTGAAAAATTATATATCATTATGACTATTTCTTCCACGACTCCAACAAGAGACTCGTATGTTGACTTCCTACGGGCTTTTGGCCTATTGATGCTTGTAGTTGCCCATACATGGGCACCCTCGTGGCTCGCAACGATACGCATTTTTGATGTACCGCTTATGGTTGTTATATCTGCAATGTGTTATAAACCATTGAGGGGGGGGGTACTTAGCGTATACCATCAAACGCTTTAAACGTATCTACTACCCTGTCTTGATATTTCTAACTTTGTTTTTCGCATTAGAGATTGTATGCTATTTGGTCATCGGAAAACCACATATCGAAATAAAAACGATCATCGGATCGTATCTTCTGCTCAACGGTCCGAGTATCGGTTATGTTTGGATCATGCGCGTTTTTCTCCTGATGGCGCTAATGCTCCCTATGCTTGGCAGATTGCTTAAAGATATCAATTTCATGCCTCTTTGCGTCATTATATTCGGACTCATCGGTGTGCAGCAGCTATTGATCGAAGCTATCGGGTCTATTGACAACAAGATTATAAATTTCATTCTCGATGAGATAGTCCTCTATGCCATAGGCTATGCGCCAATAGCGATTCTCGGGTTAAAGATAGCAGAATTATCACCGCGCCAACTGCTGGCATTTCTCGGCATAACGCTCTGTGCCATAATTTGTTTCGTGTGGTGTAATGACATGGTCTTCCAACCTAAGCTCTATAAGTATCCTCCCCAGTCACTGTATCTGCTCTATGGCCTGTTTGGAAGCGCGCTTATGTGGAGTCTAAAACCTGTATTGGCAGCTGTAACTAAGGGCAAAGTATTCAGATATCTCAGCGAAAACTCAATGTGGATCTACCTTTGGCATATTATTCCGGTTTACGCCATTACACCGTGGGCCAATGTGACAGGTATGTGGTTCGGTCGTTTCTGCTTCGTACTGGCTGTCGCTATCATCCTAAATCTCATATATGCCAATTTCACAGAATTTTTTAAAGGGCAATTAAACCGATTGTCCAGCAAAAAATCAAACTGATATAGAAATATACCAACATATCACTCAATCATTATAATTAAATCTATCCGATGAAAAGAAGTTTAACTTATCTCATCATGCTCGCTTCGGCCATCACCGCTTTCGCATGGGGACAGAAGGGGCACGACACTACCGCTTTCATAGCGGAAAATCATCTGACCCCGGCAACACGCCATGCAGTTGACTCTCTTCTTGAGGGAAAATCAATGGTCTATTGGGCAAATTGGCTCGACAACGCGAGTCATACCCCACCATACGCTTACACAAAGACGTGGCATTACAAAAATATCAATGCCGGCGAACGCTATGAAGAGGCTCAGGCCAATCCCGCAGGAGATGCGGTCACGGCTCTCAAGGCGCAGATAGAGACTCTCGATTCAGGACAGGCTCCATTTGAAGAGTCAAATCTCGCGCTTAAAATACTGATCCACGTCATGGGTGATCTACACATGCCTCTCCACATGGGCCATGCCACTGACCTCGGCGGCAACCGCATTAAGGTTAAATATTTTGGAAGGGACACAAATCTACATTCTGTATGGGATAGTTCTCTACCTGAATCGGCCCACAAATGGAGCTACTCTGAATGGCAGCAACAGATTGACCGTGCACCGGCTGAACTGGAGGCTGAGGTGATCTCCGGGACTATCGACAACTGGGCAAAGCAAACTGTGATCACCTGCGATGCAGTATATAAATATTTTTCACAAGTTGACAATATCTCCTACAATGAGGTTGCCGACTGGACTCCGGTGGTAGAGCGTCAGTTTCTTTTCGGAGGTCTGCGTCTGGCTCATGTGCTCAATCTGATTTTTGATCCTGAATACAGAGCGTCGCATCCTTCGAGGATTGTAGCTCAATAAAAGATTCCGTAATTAATAAAAACACCGATGGCAAACGTGGGAGCATCAAGACTTCCTGTTGTTATCGGTGTTTTCATTATATCTTGTGGTTTCCTACTTGCGCCAGAATGTAGGGGTGAAGAGGATGAGGACAGTAAACAGCTCGAGACGTCCTATCATCATGATAAGGGCGAGAAGCCACTTCCCCACGTCGGGGACTATAGCGTATGAGCCACCGTAGCCTGTGACACCAGCACCGAGACCGGTATTGCTGATGCAGGAGAAAGCGGAGAAAAATGAATCGACGAGCGGGAGACCGAGAGCCGTGAGAAGGATACCTCCGACCATAATGATCATCACATAGAGACAAAGGAAAGCAATCACCTTCGAGACGGTCTCGTGAGGGATGACACGATCATTGACTCTGACCGTAAAGATGTTGTTTGGATGTATGCAGCGCACGATCTCGTTGCGGCAATTCTTGAGAAGATAGATGAGCCTATCGATTTTTGCACCACCACTGGTCGAGCCTGCACACGCTCCGAAAAACATCAATGCGAAGACAAGCGACAATGCAAAGGTGCCCCAGCTCGAGAAGGACGAAACTTCATAGCCGGTGGAAGTGATGGTTGATACTATCTGGAAAAGCGGATCAAGCGTGACAGCCTTGATCGAGTGGGCCTGGCCATGGTAGAAGATGGCTATGACAAAGAGGAGGTAGCAACCGAAAATGATGCCGACGTAGGTGCGGAAGACATCATTTTTCCATATCGGTTTGAAATCGCCATGAGCGGCACGATAGAGGAGCACGAAACTCGTTCCTCCAAGAAACATGAACACTGTCATGACTATTTCTATATATACCGATCCCCATGACTCGATGCTATTGTCGGCGGTCGAGAAGCCTCCGGTCGACATGGTGCTGAACGCATGGCAGATAGACTCGAAAGTATCCATCGGGCCGATGACAAGCAGGACGAAGAGCATGACTGTGAGCACGATATATATGAGCCACAATCCTTTTGCCGTCTGAGAGATACGGGGCCTGAGCTTGTCGTGGGTGATTCCTGTGACCTCGGCGTTGAACATCTGCATGCCACCTGAATGGTTGAGCATGGGGACTACGGCTAGGGTGAAGAGGATGATACCCATGCCGCCGATCCACTGCATAAGGCTACGCCAGATGACAATGCCGTGACTCAGATGGCTTATCGATGACATGACTGTGGCTCCAGTCGTAGTGAAACCTGACATGGCTTCGAAGAAGGCATCTGAAACCGACAGCGGTTGGTGTTCCATGAATATGAATGGAATCATGCCGAACGCCGAGAAGAAGATCCAGATGAGAGCCGTCAGCAGGAAGCCTTCACGTTTGCCCATGCGAGGATTGCCGGGACGGATGCCATAGCTCATCACGGCTCCGGCCACCATCGTCACAAGCATCGTGAGGAGGAAGCACATCCAGTCATTTTCCTCATATATGAGACTTGTCACGAGCGGGACGATAAGGAAAGCGCCCTCTATCATCAGAAGGAGGCCTATGACACGCAGGATCACCGGAATGTTTATCGTGGTAGTGTATTCTCGTAAACTCATTTATTTGGATATATCTTATACAATAACACTTGAAGGCGGCCATCCGGCGGCCAAACGACTGCTATTTGAAGAGTTTCTCAACTTTGTGGACCACTCCGTTGAGAGTGAAGACCACTACGCGGTCACCGGGCATGATGACGGTGTTGCCGGAAACGAGATAGCCTTTCCCGTCGCGGATAAGGCCGGCGATAGTCATATCGCGTGAAAGATGGAGATCTTTCACGGGTGCTTTAGTGATCCGCGATCCCTCCTTGGCTTCGATTTCGGCGACTTCTGCATCGGCGAGCGCCAGACATTTTGAAGTCGAGGTGTCACGGTCGAGCAGCATCTGGAAAATTCTCGATGAGGCAAGAAGCTTCTTATTGATAATGGTGCCGATGTTGAGTCCTTCGGCTTCGGAGATGAACTGAAGGTTTTCGACTTCGGCTATTGTCTTTACAACACCGAGTTCCTTGGCTGAAAGGCAGGTGAGGATATTGGTCTCGCTGCTGTCGGCAAGCGCGACGAAAGCGTCCATGTCTGAGATTCCGGCTTCGAGAAGCGCCTCTGTGTCGCGGGCATCGGCATTAATGATGCTCGCATCGGGACATTTCTCGGACAGTCGCAGACAGTGCTCACGGTCGATGTCCATGATCTTGAAGTTAAACTCATCGCCGGCCATGGCGCAGAGGCGGATGGCTATGCGGCTTCCCCCCATGATGAGGACATCGCGGATCTTGCGCTGGACTTTACCGCAGAGCTCGACGAGGGAATCGACATAGTCACGTGTAGTCATGAAGTAGACAATATCGTTTGGCTCCAGACGGTCATGACCACCCGGAATGATTGTCTCATGATTGCGCTTGATGGCCGCTACGTGGAAACTATGTTCAGTCATGCCGAGTTCCTTCAGTTGCATACCCATAAGCGGTGCGTTGGTGCGCAGCTTCACTCCGACGAGCATAAGTTCTCCGTTGTGTAGCTCAAACCAATGGCGCACCCAGTTGTGGCGTAATGCCTGGATTATCTCCAGTGCGGCGAGATATTCGGGGTAGATCATGTCGTCAGCCCCGATATGGGTAAAAAACTCTTTATTGGCAGGATCCTTGAATTCGTAATTATCAATACGGGCCACAGTTTTTTTAGCGCCGAGACTTTTAGCTATCGCACAGGCCACGATATTGCGCGTCTCAAACGGAGTGACGGCGATGAAAAGATCGCAGTCTTCGGCTCCTGCCTGACGGAGACTGTTGAAAGAAGTTGGCGATCCTCTGAATGTCAACAGATTGTAGTTTGAGTCAAGCATGGCAAGCTTCTCACCGTCACTATCGACTACGGTGATATCCTGCTCCTCATTTGACAGAAGCTTGGCTAAGTGTGTGCCGACTTCTCCCGAACCGGCAATGATAATTTTCATTTATCGTTTGTAGATTTTAGAGATTTGGCAATCTTTGCAATAGTGTTGTAGATACCTTCTTCGTCATATCCGCAAAGATTCTTGAGTTGCGAGGGAGTGCCTTGTGGTATGAAACGATCAGGGACACCAAGACGTTGAACCGGGAGCATGACATTGCGCTCGGAAAGGGCCTCAATGACAGCAGCTCCCATACCACCGTCAACGACGCCATCCTCGATAGTAATGACCGGGACGTTCTTTGCAACGATATCGTCAATAATCGCACTGTCCATCGGTTTCAGGAATATCATGTCGTAGTGGGCTATGCTGAGGCTGAATTCTTTTTCAGCCCTGGCAATGGCTTTGGCAGCATCCGAAGCGACGGTACCGATAGTGAGGATGACGATATCCGACCCATCCTTCAGGCGCTCTCCTTTCCCGATGGGTAGAGTGTGCATCTCCTCGCTGATGCTGGTTTCACCTGTACCGCGGGGATAGCGTATGGCAAATGGACCGTTGAAATGCTCGGCTGTCATCATCAGATGGCGGAGCATGTCGAGATTTCTTGGTGCGGCTACAGTCATTCCCGGAATAGGGCGCAGGTACGCGAGGTCGAACACACCATGGTGGGTGGCTCCGTCCTCTCCGACGAGTCCGGCGCGGTCAAGACAGAAGGTGACGGGAAGGCCTTCGATGGCCACATCGTGGATTATGTGGTCGTATGATCTCTGAAGGAAGGATGAATAAATAGCGACAAAGGGTTTCATCCCCTCCTTGGCAAGTCCACCGGCAAAAGTGACGGCATGGCCTTCGGAGATTCCGACATCAAAGGTGCGGGAAGGATAGGCGTTCTGCAGCTTTATCATTGAGGTGCCTGACGGCATGGCAGCCGTAATACCTACGATTTTTTCATCTTTCGATGCCAGCTCGACGAGTGTTTCGCCAAATACGTCCTGATATTTCGGAGGTTTGGGGGTTGAATCTTTAACCAACTCGCCGGTGGCGGCATTGAATTTGCCAGGAGCATGCCAGACGGCAGGATCTTTCTCGGCCGGTTCATAGCCTTTGCCCTTGACGGTACATAGATGGAGTATGCGGGGACCTGTGAAATCCTTGATCTCATTGAGGACATTGATGATAGTCGGGAGATCATGTCCGTCAAAGGGGCCGAAATAGCGGATGTTAAGACCTTCAAAGATATTCTGCTCCTTTGTCAGTAGTGATTTCAGACTATTTGAGAAGCGCAATATGCGGCCTTTGCCTTTGTCGGTCACTAAATGGTAGCGACGCAGGAAACGGGCAAATTTGTAGCGGAAATTGTTGTAGGCCTTAGATGTGGTGAGATGGGCAAGATATGAGTTAAGCGAACCGACATTGCGGTCGATTGACATATCGTTATCATTCAGTATGATAAGCAGGTTTGAATTGGCATTGGCAGCGTTGTTCAGGCCTTCGAAGGCAAGACCGCCACTGATCGAGGCGTCGCCGATGACGGCCACTACGTTGCGGCGGGGCGATTCATTGAGAAGTGAACTTGCCACCGTCATACCAAGGGCTGCCGAAATGGAGTTGGAAGCGTGGCCGGCCGTAAACGTGTCATACTCGCTTTCTTTTGGTGTCGGGAAACCACTCAAGCCGCCAAATGTACGGTTGGTAACAAAATTGTCACGGCGCCCCGTAAGGATTTTATGACCATAAGCCTGATGCCCAACATCCCACACGATTCTATCGTATGGGGTGTTGAAGACATAGTGAAGCGCGACCGTAAGCTCAACGGCTCCCATGCTTGAGGCGAAGTGACCGGGGTGTGACGAGAGAGAGTTGATCAGAAATGAACGCAACTCACTGCACACTTTCGGTAGTTCGTCCACCGGAAGCCGCCGTAGATCTGCCGGCGAATCGATATGAGACAGCAACGGGTACTTACTGTCTATCGTTTCCTTTTCCATTCTTTATATATTTCTTATAAAGCGGCACCCACACGATGATCCCGGATGCTATGATAACAAAGAGCACCCAAAAGCTGAACGGTTGCGAGGCCACGACAAGGTAGCAGAGGAACAACCATAGCACAGCTATGAAGAGAAATCGTATTTTAGTGGATGTATCCATGAAAATCTAAGGTCTTGGAGGGAGGATGTGGTGGGAAGACGGCACAAGGCCGGCTAATGTCAATATCCAGTGTAGGAATGAGGTGAGAGCTTCTTCAGTTCAGCCTTGACATCGTCGGAGACATTGAGCGTCTCGATGAAGGAGGCAATGCTCTCGGATGTAACAGCCTCATTCTTGCGTGTGAGCTCCTTGAGAGTCTCATAGGGTTTCGGATAGCCTTCGCGGCGGAGCACTGTCTGAATAGCTTCGGCAACAACACTCCAGGTATTGTCAAGATCGGCATCAATGGCTGCACGGTTGAGCAACAGTTTGCCAAGTCCTTTCATGGTTGAAGCCACAGCTATAAGAGTATGAGCCAAAGGCACACCAATGTTTCTAAGAACAGTGGAGTCTGTGAGGTCGCGCTGAAGACGTGACACAGGAAGTTTTGATGCAAGATGTCCGAATACGGCATTGGCAATACCGATATTACCCTCTGAATTCTCGAAGTCAATGGGGTTTACCTTGTGGGGCATGGCTGACGAGCCTACTTCTCCCGCCTTGATCTTCTGCTTGAAGTATTCCATGGAGATATACATCCACATGTCGCGGTCAAGATCGAGGATAATGTTGTTGATTCGTGCAAGCGCATCGAATAGAGCAGCAAGATTGTCGTAGTTGGAAATCTGGGTAGTGTATTCCTCGCGCACAATGCCAAGCTTCTCTGAAAGGAAGCGTGCTCCGAAGTCGCGCCAGTCGATAGAGGGGAAGGCACAGAGGTGTGCGTTGAAATTGCCTGTGGCGCCACCGAACTTTCCTGAAATCTCAACAGCGTCGAGGATTGCGAGTTGACGGCGGAGACGGTAGCTGAATACCTTGATCTCCTTACCGAGACGAGTGGGAGACGCGGGCTGGCCATGTGTCTTTGCAAGCATGGGGATATCATACCATTCGTCGGCACGTCCCTCGAGATGCTCGATTAGCTCAACGATACGCGGGCGATAGACCTGCTTGAGCGCATCGGCAATCGACATCGGAACCGATGTGTTATTGATATCCTGAGATGTCAGTCCGAAATGGATATACTCCTTATACTTTGCAATGTCAAGCGCATCAAATTTCTCCTTAAGGAAATATTCCACGGCTTTGACGTCGTGGTTGGTTACGCTTTCAATTTCTTTAATCCTTGCGGCATCATCGACAGTGAAGTCTGTATATACTGCACGCAATTTCCCAAAAAGATCAGCAGGAAAATCAGCAAGAGCCGGAAGAGGAATCTCGCATAGGGATATGAAGTATTCCACTTCAACCTTAACGCGATAGCGGATCAGAGCATACTCTGAGAAATATTCATCAAGGGCCTCGCATTTACCGCGGTAACGGCCGTCAACGGGCGAAATTGCTGTCAGTTCAGAAAGTTTCATGTTAATCTTTTGATAGGATTATTAATTCATACCTGATGCAAAATTACAAAAAAAGGCCCATATATCCTTGCTTATGCCTCAAAATTAAGCAGTCGAGGCCGGATAAGTGCATAAAAAAAGTCGGGTCTGAGACGCTGGAGCGTTTTCAGACTCGACTCGTAGAGGGGGCGGTTATCTACTTTCCCACTTTC
>JAMPDC010000001.1:2178020-2431558 GCA_023665865.1 Staphylococcus sp. | reverse complement strand
TTAAGCCTGAGGGAAAGGCTACGTTTGTGATGCTCGGAACCGGCTTTGACGAGATCGAAGCCATCGCGCCTGTGGATGTGATGCGTCGTGCAGGAATGGAGGTTTATACCGTATCAATGACGGAGAACCGTCTTGTAAGAGGTGCAACCGGAAACAATATCGTAGCCGACATGACGGTTGCAGACCTAAATCCCTCGCCGATTGACTGGCTCGTATTTCCGGGTGCGGACAAAAACGAAGCTGCCGTAAACATTGACAGAGAACTTCAGAACATCGTAACGGCACATTGGGAGAATGGTGGCAAAATCGCTGCAATCTGTGCAGCTCCGGCTCTCGTTCTCGGCCCGCTCGGGATTATCTCAGAAACCCCGGCAACAGGTTATCCATTCCTGAAAGATGAGTTTGAAAAGAACGGTGGCACATATTCCGAAGACAACGTGGTTGTCACTGACCGTCTGATAACCTCCAAAGGCCCCGGCACCACTCTTGAATTTGCCCTTGCCATAGTCAGGAAGGCAAAGGGAGAAGAAACGGAGAATGCCCTTCGTGAAGGCATGGTGATTGCATAATATAATAGACAATCCTAAACCAAAAGACACTATCGGTCCTTTTGCAGAAGTTACCGATAGTGTCTTTCGATTTATGTGGAGATTATTCTCGTGTAATCATCGGCACATACATAATCAAAGCCGAATTATTCAACAACTGACTTTCCAGACTAATGGATGTAAGACTGATTAACGATTGGGATGAGCGGCGATTTTTCGCTGCCTGAAAACGATATATATCAAGGCTATTATTGCCACCGTCGTAAACTCCGATGCCGGTATTGCCAACCAAAGTCCGGTATCACCAACGGCGTGTGGCAAGAGAATAAAACTTGGAATCATGAATACGATGCCCCTCAGCATCATATATATGATTGAGCGCGTAGAGCGTTCACAGCTCTGATAATAACCGATAAAAGTTATGTTGATGGCAAATGGCAATGCGCAGAGCCCGAGCAGAGGCAGCCCTGATTTGGCAATTTCGTAGGCCATCTCTGTTTGGTCAAGAAATACTCCCGCCAAGAGTCCGGAACCGATCCACATTCCACCTGAGATGGTAACACCGCAGGCCACTGCAGTCAGAAGCGCAATGTTTAATGCCTGTCTCACTCGCGTCATCTGCCCGGCTCCATAGTTGTAGCTTATGATAGGTTGAGATGACTGGGCGACTGCATTACTGATTGAGAATATCAACGGGAACAGATAGCATCCTACGCTGAAGGCTGCCACTCCGGCTTCACCGAGATATGAGATGAACATATAGTTGCCTGTCACCATCATAACTCCGATTGCAAGCTCTGCTATGAATGTGGCAAGTCCGATCTTTGCCATATAGCCGGTATTGCGGATTGACAGCCGGAGTGATTTCATGGTGAGTCGCAGACGATAGAATTTTAGTTTGTCAGAAAAGAATATGAAATATGTCACGACCATGATCCCGGCCACAATACAAGCTATTGATGTAGCTATTGCAGCACCCTTGATGCCCATATCAAGAGGAAACACCATATACCAGTCGAGAAATATATTGAGCACGGCCGCTACGATTTGTACGCTCATGGCATAGCGTGGCGAGCCGTCAAGACGGATGAGCATCATCCCGGCACATTGCAGGTAGAAAAACACCAGTCCAGGCAGTAGCCATAACAGATAGTCAGTAGCGAGCTCTTCAAGAGCCGGACTACATCCCAACATATAGAGCATCGGACGTGTGAACATAAGTGAGCAGATGACAACGGCACCGAATATCACAGCCCCAGCTATATATGCTTGTGTCATGATGATTCTTGCGGCTTTCACATTTCCCTCTGCAAGACGGATGCCTCCTATGACAGATGCACCTATTCCAAACATGAGTCCTATGCCGGTGCATATCAGGAACAGAGGTGCAACGATGTTGATCGCGGCAAGTGCATTGCTGCCGACACCGTGACCCACAAACATACCGTCACATATATTTAATGCCGAGTTGAAAACCATACCTATCAGTGTCGGGAAAAACATGGCCCGGAATAACCTGTTGATATTTCCGTTACCAAAGTCAAGTTTATCTCTTTCCATAATGAGAGCGAATTATATCTGGTTTTTATATCTTGTTTTTAATCCGGCTGCAAAGGTAGACATAGTATCGTAATTTTGCATGGTGTAAATCCGTATATTTACAGCACTTTTTATAACTGGATTTGTCATCTATAATAATAAAACATATCTTTGTGTCTTCAATACAATACTATGGCCGAAGAATTCGATCCAAAAACTCAGTCTCGGTTTGAGGTTGGCGTGACCAACGGAAAAAGTTGGAATTCGGGACAGCCACTTAACGTAAGTGGTTGCCGGATAATGCTGTGTGAACGTGGATTCCTTGATATTACAATTAATTCCAAATCATGCAAAATGTCTGTGGGAGAGATGGCCTTTATTGTTTTTGATATGGTGGTTGTACCTATCAAGGTGTCAGATGATTTCAGCGCTAAATTCGTAGATATTGATTATGATACCGCACAGGATATTTTCTTCCTTATTACTTCAAACCGGTTTTGGGAATACATATATACTTCACCAGTGTTCAGTCTACGGCAGGATATGAAAGAGGTCGCAAACAGATGGTTTGATATACTTGATTGGATAGTGGCAAACTGTGCGGAGATTGTATCTGAGAAAGTATTACGAAACGAGACTGAAAATTTCATGCTTGTGATGTCAGAGCAGATTGAAAATCAGCTTGGATTACTTGGGACAAATCCGCCCAAAAACAGAGCATGGGTAATAGTCAATGAGTTCCTTGGCCTACTCAACCGCTATTATACACATAGGCACGATGTGGCTTTCTATGCTGACAGACTTAATATATCGCCAAATTATCTGAATATAATTATCAAACGTAATATCGGGACGACCGCTAAAGAGCAGATAAATATTCAGCTGGGACTTGTTGTCAAGATGCTGCTTGACACCACGGATCTTACCGTCAAGGAAATCGCTGAGAGGCTGCACTATGACGATGCTTCATACTTGTGTCGCATATTCAGAAAGCAAAACGGCATATCGCCCATCCAATATAGAAATAGACAACGGTCATTATGATTTTTGACAGTTGAAAGATACAAATGATGTGTTGTGGCGTTAATATAATAATTATCAACTCATATTAATGTTTATGAAAACAATAAGACTGGTTTATCCTCAATGGCAAGGTGGTAATATAGCCCGTTGGATACCTAATATACCGGATGAAGATGCATCACGTGGTTACTATCTCGGTTCAATGCTACTCAATTTTCTCGCGCCAAGAACTGATTGTGAAACTTTTGAGGTTCCTGTATCTACTGATATCACAAATCGGATTGAGAAGAATGGTATTATTGATCATGATATTATAGTAGAGCAGACAAAAGCGGCACTTGAAACACTGCGGATTGCCAATCCTGACAAAGTTGTCACTCTCGGCGGTGAATGTTCGGTCAGTGTTCCGGTGTTCACATATCTGGCCGGGAAGTATAATGGAGATGTCGCAATCGTGTGGATTGACGCGCATCCTGACATAACTCTTCCCGGCGACGACTACAACGGGTATCATGCGATGGCTCTTACGGCTTGCATGGGTATGGGTGATAGTGAAATCAGAGAGTTACTACCGGCAAAAGTGTCTCCGACGGATGTTTGTATTGTGGGATTGCGTGAATGTGAGTATCCTTACATAGAGAGGAGAGTGGATGATTTGAGGATCACACATTTCTCTCCCAACGAAATTGCTGACGATTCATCAATGCTCATAGATTGGTTAAAAAGTAATGGCAAGTCCAAAGTAATGGTGCATTTTGACATGGATGTAATGGATCCGGCCGACATACTTGCCGCAGTTGCAGATGGCCCGGCGGGTGGGTTAAAACTTCATGAGGTGGTACGGGTGATAAATGACATTTCCGCAGCTAAAGAAATCGTTGCATTGACTATCGCTGAACCAATGCCTCGTCTTGCAATACGTTTGAAAAAGATGCTTGCCCAACTTCCTTTGTTAAAGTAGTTCTGGTGCTGAACGTTTAAAATATTTATCGTTGCTCAATATTTTAGATGCAAAATCGTCATTATTCACAATAATGGCGATTTTTTAATGGCTATTTAGATATTTTTAAGTAATTTTGCACCTCAAATCTGGGGAATGTCGCATGGACATGCCGTTCAGATTGATGTCTGAAATCACAGTAAGACCAAAGGTTAATGTACCAAAGGGTCAATAAACACAGTGTTCTTTTAGAAATGACATTATAATTTAAGGTAAATATAGATGAATTTTTCTGGTTCAATCGATTTTCAGCCGAAATTGTTTTCGGCATTGAAAAACTACTCTGCCGACAAGTTTAAGAGTGACCTTGTGGCAGGTATTGTTGTGGGCATCGTTGCCCTCCCGCTTGCAATCGCGTTTGGTATAGCCAGTGGTGTCAGCCCGACAGTTGGTCTGATCACCGCTATTATCGGCGGTTTCATTGTTTCGGCAGCCGGTGGATGTACGGTACAGATCGGTGGCCCGACGGGAGCATTTATCGTCATTGTCTACAACATCATAGCCAATTTTGGCCTTGAAGGTCTTGCAGTGGCTACGTTTATGGCTGGCCTTATCCTCGTTGCTCTTGGATTTTTCCGCTTGGGTACTGTCATCAAGTTCATTCCCTATCCGATTGTTGTAGGTTTCACAGCCGGTATCGCGCTGACGATTTTCTCTACTCAGATCAATGACTTCTTCGGTCTCGGTTTGAAGAATGTGCCAAGCGAATTTCTTCCCAAATGGGGAGTTTATCTCGCTAATTTCGGAAATATCGACTGGCTGACTCTATGCGTCGGACTCGCAGCGCTTGCAATCATCATCATCACACCCATGATCTCGCGCCGTTTGCCGGGAGCGTTGCTCGCTATCATCATTGTGACAGCGGTAGTGTCGCTTATCCCCGGTATACACGTAGAGACTATCGGCGACCGTTTCGGTTCGCTCTCTACCGACATCCCTGAGCCTCATGGGTTTGTGTTGAACATGGCGACAATCAACCGTCTGCTGCCCTCGGCCTTCACAATCGCTATCCTCGGTGCGATTGAATCGCTTCTCTCGGCAACTGTCGCCGATGGTGTGACAGGTACACGTACAAACAGCAACACTGAGCTTATCGGCCAGGGTATGGCAAACATTATTGTTCCTTTCTTTGGCGGTATTCCTGTCACCGGTGCCATAGCACGTACAATGACCAACATCACCAACGGAGGACGCACCCCTGTGGCCGGTGTTGTCCATGCCATAGTGCTTTTCCTCATCTTCCTCTTCCTTATGCCGCTGATCAATCTTATTCCCATGGCCTGCCTTGCAGCCGTGTTGATTGTCGTGAGCTACAATATGAGTGGTTGGCGTACTATCCGTTCGATCTTCCACAACCCTAAGAGCGATATTTCGGTTCTCGCTGTCACTTTCCTCCTGACAGTTATCTTCGACCTTACCATCGCCATTGAGATGGGTCTGCTTCTTGCCATAATCCTATTCTTACGTCGTGTGATGGAGAATACAGAGATCAAGGCATACTCCGGACAACTTGACATTGACGAGAGCACAGAGATGGCCCACCATGAGGTTCTCAATGTCAACCCCGGTGTTGAGGTTTATGAGATTGATGGACCGTTCTTCTTCGGAGTGGCGACAAAGTTTGACGAACTCATGCGCAATACCATGGGGCGCAAACCTATCGTGCGCATCATCCGCATGCGCAAGGTGCCTTTTATTGATTCGACCGGTATCCACAATCTTGAGACCCTGATCAAATCATCTCAGGAAGAGGGTATCCACGTAGTGCTCTCAGGTGTGAAAGAGAATGTCCGTGACGCTCTTGTCCATGCCGGAGTCAACAAACTTATCGGTGAAGATCATATCTGTGACCATATCACCAAAGCAGTAAAGATGGCCAATAAGCTTGCGCCTGTAAGCAATCAGATAGACGCATCAATGGCGTAATAAAACTTCCATATATATACTACGGGCCGCATATCTTGTAACGGATAGATATGCGGCCCGTAGTATTATATATGTAAGTCGATAAATTATTTCAGCTTTTTGATTGTTACATCGTCAGCGTTCATGCGTTGCATGTATGTCTGGATAAAAGCACACATCTCACGATACATTTCCTGCTTCTGCTTTTCAGGTATGGAGTCTTTGAGATTCTCTTTTAGCAGAGGGTCTGCCTTGTAGTTATAGATTTCAGAGATGTTAGTGCCGTCTGTACGCATGACATAATCTCCCTTGATATACTGAGGGAAGAAATCCCAGTTGAAGGCCCAGGTCTTGTCGGCAGGTGTGTTGAGAATGTCTTTGCCAAAGGCTATATATGGTTTGTCGTAACCGATATAAGAAAGGAGTGTAGGCATGATGTCGATCTGCTGGATAATACCCGGCTGCGGACCGGTCGGGAGCTGGCCGGAGGGATCGAAGAAGATGATAGGGATGCGGAACCCTCCGATTTCATTCATGTAGACATCATGGGTGCGCTTACTGCTGGCATGGTCAGCCGTTATGACAAAGATTGTGTTGTCATACCACGGTTGCTTTTTAGCCGATTCAAAGAACCGGCGGATGGAGTAGTCAGCATAGCGGATACATTTGTGAAGCTTGTGGATACCTTCGTCGACAAACACATCCTTATACTTATCGGGGACAGCAAATGGATGGTGTGAGGAGAGTGTAAACACGCTTGCCATGAATGGTTGTGGTAGGTCGCTGAGTTCCGCACAGAAAAATTGCAGGAACGGTTCGTCCCAGATGCCCCATTTGCCGTCAAATTCAGTCTTTCCTCCGAAACGGCTGTCTGCGATAAATTCATTCTTTCCGAAATATCTGTCAACTCCGGCCTGTTTGACAAAAGCATTGAACCCAAGAGACTCATTGTCGGCTCCGTGGAAAAATGCGGTGGAATATCCCATATTTTTAACTTCGCTGGCAAGCGAGTTGATGTGGTTGAGCGAGTGGGGGGAGAGAACAAACGGACGGTCCATGCGTGGAATGGATGCGATGACAGCAGGTATCGCGTCGATACTGAAGCCACCGTTTGCAAACGATTGTTCGAAATAGAGGCTGTGCCGGAGCAGAGAGTCGGTGAAAGGAGTGTAACCTTTATATGTCCCGTTGTCAAGATCCTTGTTGAGGGCTCCGACAAATTCCTGGGCAAAGCTTTCGACGATGAGGATAACGATATTTTTCTTACGCTCGACTATGGAGTCGGCCGGTTGATGTATGGGGCTATAAATTGCCTCCATCTCTTTGGGATTTTTGAAAAATACCGGCGTTGTCCGTGCCATCTGGTTGATGGTCCGGATCATGGAGAAAGGAGTGTTGAGCACAATGCCTGTCTGCATGGGTTCGTTAACAAACTTGTGTGCATAGTTGACCGAAATTGGACGGGTCGCGGTCAGGAAAGTGTTGCCACGCATGCCACAGACACATACAAGTCCATAAATCAAAAGGGAAAATATCTGCGTCAGATAATATCCCTTGGCCGGTTTGACAGCTGTCCCCGGCATTCGGTAACATTTCCACAGGAAGAATATCATCATAATTGCAAGGATGACAAAATACCAATGGCTGATAACTTCCACTCCGACAATAGCATCGAGATTATTGTCACCTTTAAACTCTTCAAACAATGCCATCGACGAGCGATGTTTTCTGAACTCGAAGAAGACCGAGTCCGCGAGATTCATTAGAATACAGATGGCATTGACCACGACATATATCCACTTTGTCATCAGATGGAACCAGTGGCGCTCTTTGAGAGCGAGAGGGAAGAGATATAGTAGAATTATGAGTGCGTTGGTGTAGAATATCGCCGAGGTATCGAAACGTAGACCTCCGAGAGATATGTTCCAGAATGTAGCCCACGACATGTTGGCGCTAAATAGCGACCAGTTTTCAAACAGAAATGCCAGACGGCATATCTCATAGCAGATATATACCCACAGAAGATTGATTGCCAGTCCGACAGGGTTTGACTTGATGATGCGCGAAAAACTTCTTTCCATTTTTAAGGTTTTGAAATGTGATGTTTTGCAGAAAATACGGATCTGTTATCGTTTGCTCAGATCCTCATATAACTTCTGAAGTATAGCACGACCGCGGCTTTCGCGTTGTTCGTCAGGACCTTCGATGGCTTCGTTTGAAACGTTGTCGACAATAGTGACACCACGATCGTCAGTAAGCATGAAGCCGTTGTTGTAGGTGTGGAATGAAAACCGCTCGACATAGCTGTCAGCAAGAACATCACGGCTGAAGATAAATTCATCATGCTCCATGTTCATCTGTCCGAGCAATGTCGCAGCAAGGTCTGTCTGACTCATAAGGGTGTCAATGGTCCCGGTCTCCTTCAGTGCGCCACCAGCCATGAGCAGAGGTATGTGAGCATATTCACTTCTCGATTTTGGATTGTGTGTGGCATTATAGCCGTGGTCGGCCACACATATTATAAGGAGATCGTCCCAAGCCGGGGTCTCTTTGAGCCTGTCGACGAAACGGCCGAAACAATGGTCGACGTATGCAAATGAGTTGGCAACTTCATCGTCAGGCAGACGATCGTATGGGACAGTAAATGGTTCGTGCGAACTGAGTGTCTGGAAAGTGGTGAACCATCGCTCATTGCGTCGGGTCTTCTCCATGATATCGTCAAAGATATAATCAAACATATATCCATCCTGAACTCCCCATTTGCATGTCGGGGCAGACGACGGTATATCCTTCTGGCTGATGAGCCTGTCGTGGCCTGAGGCAAGGTAGAAATCTGATTTGTGCATGATGGTGAGGTCGCCTCCATGTATAGCGGTAGTCACATATCCTTCCTCTTTCATGCGCCGGGGCAATGCGGGTAGATTAGGCAGTTTGCGCGTGTAGCGGATTACGCTTGTGGTGGGTTGTCCGAGGTATCCGCTGAGCAGGCATACGAGTCCGCGGTCAGTGCGGAAGCTTCCGGCTGTGCAGTTGGTGAACATAATGCCATCTTTGGCAATCCGGTCGACATTGACAGCCACATCCTGCCGGCCTCCGAGCGAAGGGACAAATTCGGCTCCGAGACTCTCCCAGATCACAAGTAAAATGTTTGGGCGCTCAGTGCGCAACAGTTGTCTCTTCGTTTTGCCGGCAGTAGGGAAGAGGGGATTGAAAATGCGGTCGCACTCCTCTGAGTCATAGAAGCGGAATTTACCTTTGAATTCATCTCTTGTCCCGAGTGAATATATCAGGCTGTAGGCCGGATTGAGTGCCCAGTGATTGTAAAATGGGTTCTTGCTATAGTAGACCACACTCGGATTGTTGGGCCTTATTTTCAGACCTCGGATGATAAGAAACAAGCCGCCGGCTCCCAGAAGCATCACGATAAACACGAGTATGCCTTTCCACAATCCGGGCCAATCTCCATCAAGCAGAGTAGCGCTACATTTGAGAGTCAGCGCCTCACTTCCAGCAAAAAATATGAAGCCACAGAGGATCACCAACGTGAAAGCTGCGATGATATAGCCCGTTGATACAGATGCAAATGTGCCTTTCAGTGATTTGAGATATACAAAAGCTGAAGAATCAAGCTTGTAGTTCCAAAAGCGATATAACAGAGTATCCGAAACACTTATGAGAGCAATGCAGACAGAAATGACTACGTTGTAGACTGTCAGCACAATCCCGATATTGAAACATGGTGCCATGGTGTGGATGGCAGTTATGATGAGCGGAAGTGCCGAGAGATAGGCGGCAATTATCATATCGGAAATCAATCCGTGGGAATAGACTTGCCACACATTGTAACCTGTAGCCTTCTCCTTATTGACACCGCGATTGTAGATGCCGAACGCAGGTTTTTGAATCAATGAGAAGAAAACTACACAATAGACAAAATAGAGTGCCGTAAACCAGACAAAGCCGAGCATTTTGGAGGAGTTTTATGAGTGTGCCGTCTCCTTTAAGGGGACAAATTCTTTTACTTTTTCAATAACCCTCTCAGGTGAGAGAGTCTTCATGCAGTCGAAATGGTTTTTCGGACAGACCGGTGCCCCTCCGACACTACATGGTTGACATGGGAGGTTAAGACACAGAGCTTGATCACGTTTCTGTCTGTAAGCCATGAATCCGCAGGCCGGAGTTGTGCTTCCCCAGATGCTGATGACTGGGGTGCCGCTGAGCGCCGCCATGTGTTGGTTGGCCGAATCCATCGAGATCATGACATCCATTCCGCTCATGACCGCAAGTTCATCCTCAAGCGGATACCTCCCGGCAAGTGATTCACAATTCTGATTCTCGCCGGCCCATTTCTGCATTTCCTCAGCCTCGCTCCCACGTCCACCGAAGAGATATATATTATATCCTGATGCAGAGAGCCCGGAGATCACCCTGCGCATCTGTGCCGGAGGATAGGTCTTGTTGAAATATCGTGCGAATGGCGCGATGCCGATTGCGGGATGTCGGATCTCTACCGGTATGTTGGCCTTGCTATCGGCATATAGCCCGTCAAAAGTCAAGTCTATCGGATATCCGAGACGGCTGAATACTGCTGTATATCTGTCGATAAACGATGGCTGCTGTTTTCCTGTCTTGAAAAGCTCTTTGCGGCTTGAACGAAGTTTGTCAACCATCTCCACTTTGACTCCATGCAGTCTGAAGTAGTTATCTATCACCCAAGAACGCATCACATTGTGTAGATCTGCCACATAGTCGGGCTTTAATCGTCTCAGGCGGCGAAGCAATCTCATCATGCCACAGACACCATTATACTCTCCTTTGAAATCAATGCCGATGACCTCGACATTTCCTGGACGGTTGATGAAGAGTCTGGCGAAGAACGGACGGGTGACTACAGTAATCTTGAGCCGTGGATATCGGGTAGCCAGAGAGTATATAGGCGGAATTGTCATTGCGACATCGCCGAGCGCCGACAGGCGGATTATCAACATTCGTTTTTCTTCAGTTTCCATAGGTACTGGTATATGTGGAAAGATTGGTTTTGTCAGAGTTGACCTGTCTGTTTGAAATACCTTTCGGCTGTCAGCCGACCGATTAGCAGTTGCCGGTCTTTATCGCGGAAGCCATCGACATATTCATGTGCATGTCTGATGATCTCCTCGGCTTTTTCGGGATGGGCAATATAGTATTCCATCTTTTCAATCAAATCTGAATAGTCGGCCTTCACCTCTATGTAGTGGTAGTCGGGGATCAATGTGCCTTCCATGAACCATGACTCAATGCGCGGACGTGGCATGACGGCAACTGAATTTGACGACATGACCCACTTGAGATTTGTAGCTACATCATGGCCTTCGATGCTCGCTATGAATTTATATTCAAGTTGCTCCTCCATCGGGATGTAGTCCTTGACAAACCGGGGATCAGTAGTGTCTTTGTTGATTTGACCGATATCACACATCGGATGGTCGATGAATTTTTCAAGAAGCAATGTGCGCTGAGGTTGCTGCCTTACCACATTGCGAAACACAATCATGTCCTTTTTGCCACGGAAAGCTCTTGTGTCGGTGATGAATCTCAGATGTCTCACCTTGTTGAGCGGCATGATGACTGTGTTGGTCTGACCCTGCGTGATCGGGCGTGCTTTGGCAAATGTAGGTGAGTCAAAATCCCAATCGACGTCTCCCATCCTATAACTGAAACGGCAATGCGATGGGAAGCATCTCACACACTCGAAAAGGTCAAAGAAATATGTGGCGTACTTATGCTTCTTGCGCCATGGATATCGAAATTCTCCGACTGTAACTGAAGATGCCGGATCGACTTTCGAGCCTTCGGCACAGCGGGCATAGTATTCGACACGCCGCTCGATCTCCCGACGTTCGTCGGGAGACAATCTTCTGAGCCGGCTGCGGAAACTACTGCCAAACAAAATGTCGGGTAGGAAGTAGCGTGAAAAATTTCTCGAGTAGAAAGCCACTCGTTGGTAACCTTTGATAAGAGAACGGAAATCAGTTCGGATTCTCATTAAATCTTGGATTATTTCTTAATGGTTATCGCCTTTCAGATAAGCTTCGACGCCGTCGATATCCTTGCGGTTGTCAACAGAGAGTGACTTGCAGTGACAGTTGTAGTAGTAGATGGGCATGTGGTTTTCAAGGAAACGGAACGAGTCGTTTTCCTCGATTTTCTCAATCGGTCCACGAGGAGTATTGTGATAGAAATCGAGAGCTTTGCGGGTGAAGGCTCCTACACCGACAAATTTGTGGAATACATAGTCCATCGCTCCTTTGGGATAGGGAATGGGGCTACGCGAGATGAAGAGACAGCGGTCATCCTTGGCAGTGACAATCTTGAGGTTGGTGGCGTCGACAACCTCGACAGGATTGGTGAAATCGGTCATCAGGTTTGACACAAAGAAGTCATCAGCTTTCAGACCGTCAGGTATACATTGGATGATGGCATCGCGGGTGAGCAGAGGCTCATCACCGTTGACCATCACGTAGAGGTCTGCTTCGATTCTGGTTGATACTTCGTAGAGACGCTCGGTGGCAGTGTCATGATCCGAACGTGTCATCACTACTTTTGCCCCGAAGCTTTCAGCCGCAGCCTTTATCTTCTCGCTGTCAGTAGCGACATACACTTCTTCAAAACATTCTACCTCCTTGCAGTGGTCATATACCCACTGGATCATCGGTTTTCCGCAAATGAGGGCGAGAGGTTTCTCAAAGAAACGAGACGATTCGGCTCTGGCCGGAATCACACAGATTATTTTCATCAGATATGATTTTTTAATTTGATTATACTTACTTTTGGTATATATGAGAATTTAGTGTAAATGTGATTACTCTCTATTTGTAGCGCCAACGTCTGTGAGACCACAACCATAGGCCAGGACGCCGGCAGATGGTTTCTTCAAGCATCTCAAGATAGCGTCGTGTGTAGGGGGAATCCTCATCCATATCGTCAGGCACTATTTCTTTCACTTCGAAATGATAGTGGCCACGCTTGATCTTAGTGATATCAAGATAGACGTATGCCGCATTGACACGTTTCCCGATTTCCTCTCCACCGGGATTGAATGGGGTTGTCTGATTGAGGAAGGTAGTGCGATGGTGTGAGACACTTGTGTTCGAACGGTGATCGGCAATGAAACCTGCGAGAAATTTCACCCCATCGTTCCTCCATTTTACAAGGGTGCGGAACACTTGTTTCTGAGGGATGGAAACAGAATTGAAACGGGAGCGCACTTTCAGCATCAGTCTGTCGAAAGCCTTGTCGCGTTGAGGCTTATAGACTTGAGCGCATATTTCAGGCGCATTGAAATGTCGCACCACAGCCGGTACCCATTCCCAATTAGCATAATGGCCGAGATATACGATGATCTGATGACCCTCAGCCATTTTACGTTCAACTATCTCCTCGCCGCTGACAGTGATACGCCTGTCGACTTCCCTGTCACTTATGTGGAGCAACTTGACAGTCTCGACTATATTATCGCAAAATTGTCGGTAGAAATCTTTCTCTATCTCCGACAGTTCAGCATCGCTTTTATCCGGGAAAGAATTGCGCAGATTTTCCCGGACTACTTTCTGGCGATATTTCATCCATTTTCCAAGGACAAGATAGAGCAGGTCGCTGAAACCGTAAAGGACCGGTAACGGAAGCAGGGCAATAGCGCCGAAGATGCCCCTGTATATTGCATACATTACTTTTTCGCGCATATATCCTCAATGATTTTATCTACAACACGCTGCGTGGCGCCTACATTGCGGTCTACGTAGCGCGATGCCGTTTCAGAAAGTTTTTTGAGCGCATCCGGGTCATCTTTCAGGCCGACAAACCATTCGTCAAGTTCGTCAGCTGTCGAGACGCTGCGCCCTATGCCGAGATCCATCATCTGTCTGGTGACCACCTTGCGGTTGACATTGGGTCCGAAAGCGACCGGAAGTCCATAGACTGCCGGCTCGATGATGCTGTGGAGAAGCTTGGTGAATCCTCCGCCAACGTAGGCCATGTCTGCGTAACGATATATATATGCCAATGCTCCTACGAAATCAATGACAAGCACACGGCAGTTAGCGAAATCAGTCTTGGCATCACACTTGCTGTAGAATTTGACTTTCCCCTCAATAGACTCTTCGATGTGACGCATGACAGATGGCTGAATTTCGTGGGGGACAAGGATAAAACGGGTGTCGGGGTGACGGTTGACCAAGGTTGATACAAGTTTTACATCCTCGTCATCGTGCAGACTGCCTCCGAGAAACACTTTTGCTCCTGCAACGAAATGCTCGATTACCGGATCGCTCCATGGAGTGGTCGAAATGACTTTCACATTGTCGAAGAGCGGATCTCCGTTGATTGCCACATTGTCAACCCCAAGTCCGTTGAGCAATTCCTTCGACTCTTCGTTGAGCACAAAAATTCTCCTGAAATGTCTGATGCTTTCACGATAGAGTTTGCCATACCACCTGAAGAAGGGACTGTCACTGCGGATGACGGCAGAGACGAGATAGGCCGGGATGTTGCGGCGATGGAGCTCATGAAGATAGTTGTGCCAATATTCCGACACCATGAATACCGCACATGTCGGCTTGATGATGTCGAGAAATTTACGTACGTTGTCTGACGAGTCAAAGGGAAGATAGAGCACACAATCGGCACCGTTATAACCTTTACGGTTCAGCGCCTCATAGCCGGTAGGAGAGAAGAAAGTCAATACAATATTGCACCCGCACTGCGCTTTAAGCATCTTGATGATCGGTCTGGCAATGCCAAATTCGCCGAGAGATGCTGCATGGATCCACACTGTGGGCAGCTCGCGGTCAAGTAGGGAAGCGGCTTTCTCTGCCTCCTTCAATGCGTCCTTCTGTCCTCGGGCAAAACGCATGAATTTCGATGGCCTTTCGCCGCGCACGGCTCCGGCCAAGGCTGAGAGCGCGTGCCGGCCGATTTTCATTCCTAAATCATATATATCGAGCATATCAGCTGGTATCCGTAGAATAGGGGATAATAAAACAGACGGCCCTTCACCAGCTTGTGGGTGCCAAGTGGGAGAAGAAGCCTCAGATTAGACCACAAATTTACGACAAATGTTTGAATTTTTTCAACAAATTTTGACTAATTTTGTGTTTATAACAATATGTAGGAAATAATGGAAATAAAATTTGAAGATAATATACGAAAAGCAGCTCCCAGCCTTCAGGTTGTGACGATAGAAGCAACTGTCCGAAACAGTCCTACTTCTGAAGAACTATGGGAGCTCATCACGCGTTGTGCTTCAGATTTACGGGAAGTCACGGAGCTCTCCGACATCAATAAGCGTCCCGCCATCCGTGCTACGCGTGAGGCTTATAAAGCCTGTGGCAAGGAGCCTAATCGCTACCGTCCGTCGGCAGAAGCTCTTTCACGTCGTGTGGTTAAAGGCATGGATCTATATCGTATTGACACGCTTGTTGATCTCATCAATCTTGTCTCCCTCCAGTCTGGCTACTCAATCGGCGGATTTGACGTGGATAAGATTGATGGTAATCTGCTCACTCTTGGCGTCGGACGCTCCGATGAGCCGTTTGAAGGCATAGGGCGTGGTGTGCTTAATATAGAGAATATGCCCGTCTACCGCGATGCGACCGGTGGAGTCGGAACCCCAACCAGTGATAACGAACGCACCAAACTGAGCCTTGACACCACAAAGTTGCTGATGTGCATCAATATCTATGGTGAGGAAATGCCGGTCGATGATGTGGTCTCGCTCACGGTGTCGCTTCTTGAAAAGTATGCTGAAGCCACTGATCTGGTGGTCAATTTCCACAAGCCATAAGAATAAAGACAGTTCAACCAATCCCTCAAGAGATATATGAAAACGCTTAGAATGTATCCGACAAGTGTCAACGATCGCTATATAGATGAAGCAGTCGAGTGTCTGCGCAATGGAGGTATCATCATTTTTCCGACCGATACGCTTTATGCTATAGGATGTGACGCTCTCAATAATTCAGCGATTGAGCGTCTGTGTAAATACAAGGGCCTTAATCCACAGAAGCAGACTCTTTCTGTGGTTTGCGACGGGATCTCAATGGCGAGCGAGTATGCACGCATAGATAATGAATCGTTCCGCATACTGCGCCAGAATCTTCCGGGACCGTTCACATTTATTCTACCGGCGGCGACTTCGCTTCCTAAGGTATTCAAGGGACGCAAGGAAGTGGGTATCCGTGTGCCTGACAATAATATTGCAACGGCCATCGCCTCAGCGCTCGGACATCCGATACTCTCATCCTCTCTCAAAGTCGACGATGAAGTTCCGGAGTTTAATGCTCAGGAATTGGCAATGGCATTTGAAGGAGTAGCTTCGTTGCTTATCGACGACAATGAGGGTAGTAACGGTGGGTGGAATCCAGAGCCCTCTACAGTTGTGGATCTCTCTGACAGTTCTAACCCTGAGATTCTGCGTGAGGGTAAAGGCGTTTTACGATAATGTCAGCATCGATATGAAAATCGAACGTTATAATCCGGCACGGAAAGAAGAGTGGGATAGTTTTGTCGATGAGTCAAAAAATGGCACGTTTTTGCTCAAACGCGACTACATGGAGTATCATGCAGACCGTTTCCCCGACCATTCCTACATGTTTTTTGATGATTCAGGCTGTCTGCTTGCGCTGCTGCCTGCCACCCTTTCCAATGGAGTCCTCTCGAGTCATGCAGGCTTGACTTATGGCGGCCTGGTGCTTGGTTGCAGGACTGACGGAGCCATGCCGCTTGAGATGCTGGAAGTGCTTGCCGGGGAGTTGCGAGCAGTAGGTATAAAAAAGTTGATATATAAGGCCATCCCTCATATCTATCATCGCCAAGGTGCTGAAGAGGACTTATATGCACTGTTCAGATATAATGCACGTCTGGCTGTCAGAAATCTCTCGACAGTAATCAATCTCCGGAATCCTATCCCTTCGTCGCGTCTTGGCAAGCGTGCGTTGAAGCGCCAACGTAAAAACAATATAAGTGTGACTGAGGTTGCGACTTCTCAACCATTCTGGGATATTGTGATTGAAGATCGCCGGATCCGCCACAATACCCGTCCTGTGCATACAGCAGCTGAACTTGACTACCTGAAATCGCATTTCCCCGACAATATCCTCTTTTACACAGCCACAGATGAAGCGGGAGAGGTGCTTGGCGGAGCCGTTATATACCTTGATCGTGGTGTCGTCCATCTCCAGTATGCTGCATGTACGCAGCGAGGCAAGGATCTCTATGCCACGGATGTCATCTATCATGAACTGCTGTTTAATATACTGCCTGGAAATAACTATTTTGATTTCGGTATATCTAATGAAGATGCCGGACGCTATCTCAACGAGGGGATGGTTCTCCACAAAGAGGAATTCGGTGGCCGCTCGGTGGTCTATGATATCTATGAGCTTGAGCTGTAGCATCACCGATAAGGGCTGCAACATAAGAAAAACGGCAGAATGAGCTCGCTTTTTTTACACTCATTCTGCCGTTTGAAGTATGTTACTACAGTTATCGCCTGTTTTTATTCGTCAAAAGTCATTTCGTCAAATCCTGCGGCATCAAACTCATCTTCATTGAATTCGGTTGAGCCATAGAAATCATCATCAAGATCTGTCTGGGCAGCTGCTTGAGCGGCTTTTGCATCGATCTTAGCGTCAAAATCGTCAAGATCAACAAACTGGGAAGGAGCTTCGCCCATAGATATGGTGCACAAGGGATCGTGGAGGCTCTTGCCGGGGATTGACTTTTTCATTTCAAGGAAGAAAGAGCGGTCGGTCATGTAGTCAAACACCCACACAAGGCGTTGGCCTTCGTCCTCGATAAAATCACTCAGCGGAGTGTCTTCCATCAGATACACATCTTCTGATGAATCTGAACCCATGTCTTCAAGACAGATTTCCTGATTGCGTTCCCAACCATCCTCACACATGAAGAATGAACTGAATTGGCCCTTGTCGTAACCTACAGAGTCACAGATGGCATTGCGGAGATCAAGGAAAGTCGCATCAGCATCGATTTGGATTTCACGTTTGAAGTTGTCAACTTCGTCGGAGACTATACGGAAATTAAAAATCATATTTAATTGTGTATTGTTTTTCGGATTATTTCTTTACGTTGTCGGTCTGGTGCTGACCGTCTGCTATTCTATGCTGCGAAAGTAGTAACTTTTTTTTAATCATAAAATAGTTTGGATGAAAAAATAAGATTTGAAATATATCCGCTTGAAAAAATGCCGATCCACGACAGCTTGAAATCAGTCGTGGATCGGAGTAATAGTAATAGTGGCTGAGGGGGGACAGATGGGTTTATTTCCAGGTCACATCAAGATTTCTGAGCAAAGTCGCGCCGGGACCTGTCGTACCGGTGTGCTGTATGGCAAACGAACAGTCGTCTGTCGGAGAGACTGGGGCGGTGACAAATACATGGCTTTTTACGGCGGGATCGCTTGATGGCGATGATTCTGCTTCGGTTCTCGCTATTGCAGTCATGACATTGTTGCGGATCTCGACATTGATGTAGCATGGATTACGGAAACAGTTTGATGCTACGGGCTCGCTTATTGGTGTGACTTTGCCATTATCGTAACGGACAAGCGTGAATGTCACCGCCTTGTCATAGTCTGGGGTGCGTTCGATACGCAAGCCATAGCCGGTGAGGGTCACTGGGTTGAATTTGATGCAGAGATCCATATACTGGCCTGTTGCACTGCCAAAACCTTGACCCGGACCTTTGGCCGGTTCAGCGATGATGGAAAGGCTCATATCTTTACATTTGTCTCGGAATGGGGTATATGACAGACGGGCACCGCGGGTTGCCTGCACGAGGCCAATGCCGGTGGTGGCATCAACTCCAGGGCCGTAATACCAGCTCAGATTAGGATCAGGTGTCCAATCATGGGCTCCGGTGTCGGCCGGTTTATATGTGTCAAAGTGCCATGTCCCTTTCATGCCGGCGGAGTTGCGGCGGATAGGTACTTCTGCAAATGATGTCGTAAGTCTGCTTCCTTTCTTTGACGGTCCGGCCAACATCTTGTTGTCGAGACGCGCTACTACCGGCATCCCATATTTGCTATCGGTCAATTTAGGCTCGATTTTAGCGGCGAGGTAGCATCCTTTGTCTGTACCGCTCAGCGGATAGATTGATGCAGAGACTCCGTGACCCTGACGCACGGCAATACTGTCTGACAAATCTTGCTGCGTGGCACGATACCAGGTGATGTTGCTGTCATCAGTGCCGTCGGCGGTTAGCCCGTATTTGAGCTTCAGATTGGATTTCTCTACTTCTATGACAGGAAGAGTTGTCAGTTCGGGCGCATTTTTAAGTTTAGCTCCTATTCTGACATCTGTGGCTCCGATGAGCCCGTCTGAAGTTGAGGCTGTGATTATCGCATCGATCTCACGTGGGAAAGTATTGGCACTGACAGCAGTAGCACTTATTCCATTGCTCTGCTCGAGTTTGAGTGTGGTCGGTGCTGTCCAACGTACACTTTTTGGGGCCGCTGCGGGATATTCACCCCACAAAAGTAGGATGGGTGTCAGATTGAGCCGGTCATTCTCTGCTTCAATCTTTTTTTCTGAAGTTGAGACCCGCAGCGCAACTGGAAGACCGAGCAGCTGCGTGCCGTTACGTCTTTCGATATCCTCGATTTTTCCTCTCATTCCGAGCGGATCCCAACCGTCATCGCCGGCAGTGAGATTAGGTATATTATAGACGGTTGTGCCGTTGTCGACAATCTTATATGCTTTCAGGAGCGGTGTTTCGCTGATGTCCGGCCCGAGATCACGACGGTTGCCATCAATGGTGACCGGAATGCCGTTGAGGGAAATATTGCTTTGATAACATCTGATAGGAGATGTATCGCGCGTCCACTGGAGGGTGACATGGTTGTCTGAGGTAAACCGTCCATCTATGATCGTGACCATACCGGGAGCTTTGGTCAGATATTGTGTGCCATTGACGAGAGTATGGAAATCACAATCAAGAAAGATTGCACCGGTGGCAGGCGCTGAGTATAGAGGCTTGCCGCTATAGAATGTGAAATCGCAGTCGACATATATGGCAGAGCCTGTCAGAGCATCGTCAGTACATTCAAAGTAGCAACCATTGTATAGTGAACGGCGGGCTCCTATGAAGGGGCAAAGATTTAGGCGACTGAGGAAACGGCAATTATTTGCAAAAAATCGGTCGGTGTTCTCACAAATGCCTATCTGGGCCTGGACAATAGCTTCGCGGCGCTTCCCGCGGTTGAACGAAGGATCGCGCGGATAGACCAAATCCAGATTACAGTAGTTACCATAGGTGATATTGGCCGTTTCGAGACTTCGGCCATTGAAATGAAACATAGTGTAATTGCCAAGGGCTCCTTGTGTCTGACCGCGGTTGACGGCAAAGACAATATCCTCCGGATTATCGGCCAGCCCTATGATGCGCAGCGTGTCACATTTGATCTTTACAGCATATGGTGTCCCGCCGGGATCCTTTCTGACTGCGGGATCGTCTGGATTATCAAGCCAATATACAGATGGTGTCGCCAAGAGGGTCACACTTTTGCCTGCGGCTGAGTTTACGGCTTCAAATGCCTTGATAGGATCTGTAAATACATAGGGAGAACCGATTTCTTCAGAACTCAGCATCAGGACATTCGGCCCGAGCTGATAAGTTTTATCTGAAGTGGTTACGATACCTGTTACCTTGTCAAGATTGTATGTGTCGGCTGCGATTGACGGCAACGTCATGATGACGGCAGCGGAAAATACTGTAAACTGTTTAAGCATGGTGATGATTCAAAGAGAAAATGGCCTGCGACGACCGTGATGTCAAGCCGCAGGCCATGATTTGTTGTACATAAGACTTATTGTGGAGTCAGAAGGTGATGCTCTACACTTCGAGGTTGAGGTTGAATTCCTCGTTCCAGGGGAGACCATCCTTGGCAAGTTCCGCAAGGAAGGGATCGGGATCAAATTCCTCGACATTGTTCACGCCGGGTTTAACCCATTTGCCGGTAAGGAACATCATGGCACCGACCATAGCGGGTACACCGGTGGTATAGCTGACGGCTTGCATGCCTGTCTCGCGGAATGCTTCCTCGTGGGAACAGTTGTTCCAGATATAATAAGTCAGATGTTTGCCTTCTTTGTCAAGACCCTCGATGCGACAGCCGATTGATGTCTCACCGTGGTAGTTCTCACCAAGATCTTGAGGATTGGGGAGGACTGCTTTGAGGAACTGGAGGGGGACGATTTTCTGACCGTTGAACTCTACTTCATCGATGCGGGCCATACCGATGTTCTGGATCACACGCAGGTGGGTGAGATATTCCTGACCGAAGGTCATCCAGAAGCGTGCACGCTTGATTGAGGGATAGTTTTTCACGAGTGATTCCAGCTCTTCGTGATAGAGGAGGTAGCTTTCGCGCTCGCCGATGTTAGGATAGGTGAGGGGCTTATGGATTTCGAGGGGACCGGTGGTCACCCATTTGCCATCCTCGTAGTAGCGGCCGTTTTGGGTGATCTCACGGATGTTGATTTCCGGATTGAAGTTGGTGGCAAAAGCCTTGCCGTGGTCGCCGCCATTGCAGTCTACAATATCAAGATACTGCATGTCGGAGAAATAGTGCTTTGCAGCATAGGCGGTGAAGACACCGGAGACGCCCGGGTCAAATCCGCATCCAAGGATAGCAGTCAAGCCGGCTTCTTCAAAGCGCTGTTTGTAGGCCCACTGCCATGAATATTCAAAGTGTGCCACATCTTTTGGCTCATAGTTGGCTGTGTCAAGATAGTTGACGCCACAGATGAGACAGGCATCCATGATGGTAAGGTCCTGATAGGGGAGTGCCACGTTGATGACAAGCTCGGGTTTGTGGCGGTTGAACAATTCGACGAGCTGAGGAACACTGTCGGCGTCTACAACGTCAGAACTGATGTTGGGTTTGCCGATGGCTTCTACGATGGCGTCACATTTACTGCGTGTACGCGAGGCTATGACGATCTCGGTGAACACTTCAGGGTGCTGGGCGCACTTGTGAGCCACTACGGTACCAACGCCGCCGGCTCCGATAATTACGACTTTTGCCATTTTTATAGTGTAAGATAATTATTAGAATTGAATGATGGTATTAATCTCTCTGGCTTCCAAAGAAACGGAGAAGATAGAGGAAGAGGTTTATGAAATCAAGATAGAGCGAAAGCGCGCCGATAGTGGCGAGATGCCCTGCGAAAGATGCCGGGGTAACGAGTGCCATCTGCTTGATTTTCTGAGTGTCCCATGCTGTAAGACCTACAAAGATAAGAACTCCGGCGATAGATATGATCCAGTCAAGTCCCGAACTCTTGGTAAACATATTGACAACCGAGGCGATGATAAGGCCTATGAGGGCATAGAAGAGGAAGTTGCCCCATTTTGTGAGATCCTGGGTTGTGAAATAGCCATAGATACTCATTGCGCCGAATGTGCCTGCACAGATGAAGAATGTCTTAGCGATTGAAGTCGCTGTATAGACAAGGAAGATCGGCGCGAGTGCCATACCGTTGACTGCAGCAAATACAAAGAAAAGCAGCGTGGCAGTAGTCGAGGTCATTTTGTCAATCTTTGTCGACAGGCCAAGCACGAGAAGGATTTCAGCTATGAAAAGGCCCCAGTAAAACCAGCTGTGGGTTGCCATGAAGGTCATATAGCTGAGAGAGGTCGAGCAGAACAATGAAACGAAAGCAGTGACAAGAAGTCCGATGAACATCTTGAAGTAGACGCGCTTCATCACCGACGTAGTGGTGGCAGCGATCTGCTGCGCAGAAGCACGATAGCCATTGTAACGGTCATCTCCGCCATAATAGGGGGGAGGGGTTTGCTGATTGTAACTCATAGTTGTGTCGTATGTGTTTTTTGTTTGTGTGTGGATTAATAAATAATACTACATTCGCTCGGGAACTTCAATGCCAAGAAGTGCCATGCCGGTTTTAACGACTCTGGCTGTCTGGCGGCTGAGTTCGAGACGGAGGGAACGGACTGCCTCATCGCTCTCTTTGAGGATTGAGCAGTCGTGATAGAATTGGTTGTAGCACTTGACCAAATCATAGACATAGTTGGCTATGAGGGCCGGGCTATAGCTTTGTCCGGCTGCCATGATTACAGAGGGGAAGTCGGCAAGCGCTTGGATGA
Organism: Staphylococcus sp.; assembly: GCA_023665865.1. GTDB lineage: Bacteria > Bacteroidota > Bacteroidia > Bacteroidales > Muribaculaceae > Duncaniella. Next base: position 2,408,377 of record JAMPDC010000001.1, on the reverse strand, counting down.
GAGTGATCTCCCGCTCACCGGGTGTCACGTCTGCATAGCCTGATATTTTCATGCCCTCTTCTTCTGCTTTGCGGAGCACAGAGCAGATTCTGGCGTAGGTGTATTGGATGAAGGGGCCGGTGTTTCCATTGAAGTCAATGGATTCCTTTGGATTGAAGGTGATATTCTTACGTGGATCTACTTTGAGAAGGAAATATTTCAACGCACCAAGACCTACCATTTCAGAGATGCGTGACACTTCCTCGTCGGTCAGGCCATCGAGCTTACCGAGTTCAGCCGATACAGAACGTGCTGTAGCTACCATATCGTCCATGAGATCATCGGCATCAACTACAGTGCCTTCTCTTGATTTCATTTTTCCTTCGGGGAGCTCAACCATACCGTAGGAGAAGTGCACAAGGTCCTTGCCCCACTTGAATCCGAGACGGTCGAGGAGGATTGAAAGCACCTGGAAGTGGTAGTTCTGTTCATTTCCGACGACATAGATCATCTTGTCGATAGGGAAGTCTTCGTAACGGAGCTTGGCAGTGCCGATATCCTGAGTCATGTAAACTGAAGTGCCGTCGCTGCGGAGCAGAAGTTTGTGGTCAAGTCCTTCGCCGGTAAGATCGGCCCATACGGAGCCATCCTCCTTGCGATACATTTTGCCTGCTTCCAGACCTTCGAGCACTTTGCCTTTGCCTTCAAGATATGTCTCGCTCTCATAGTAGATTTTATCAAAGTCTACACCCATGCGCTTGTAGGTCTCGTCGAAACCGGCATATACCCATGAGTTCATGCGCTCCCAGAGGGCACGGATATCGGGATCTTTCTGTTCCCATTTCACGAGCATGGCCCTGGCCTCTTTCATGAGAGGAGAGGCAGCCTCGGCTTCTTCTTTGGTCATGCCTTGCTCTTCGAGAGCCTTGACTTCTGCTTTGTAGTGCTTGTCGAAAAGCACATAGAAATCTCCGATGAGATGGTCACCCTTCTTTCCGGCAGATTCAGGTGTGACACCATCGCCCCATTTCTGCCATGCGAGCATTGATTTGCATATATGGATTCCACGGTCGTTGACAATATTTGTCTTCACGACCTTGTTGCCACAGGCTTTGAGTATCTCCGAAAGACTGAATCCGAGCAGGTTGTTGCGGATATGGCCAAGGTGAAGCGGTTTGTTTGTGTTTGGCGATGAATATTCCACCATGACGAGCGGCGAATTTTCATCGGCTGCTTTCAATCCGTAGTCCGTAGTCCCGGCTATGTGGCTGAGGACGGAGTTCCAGAATTTAGGCGCCACAGTGATGTTGAGAAACCCTTTGACAACATTAAATTTCTCAACAGCCTCTTCGTTGGCCTCGAGCCATTCGCCGATCTCTTTGCCGACGGCATCGGGGGCCTTGCGTGCAGCCTTTACCCAAGGGAAAACGACAACGGTGAGATTTCCCTCAAATTCCTTGCGGGTCGCTTGGGGGACAATACTCTCGGCGGGTGTGTCAATTCCATAAAGCTCCTTGACAGCTTTCGATACGGCTTGCGCGATGATGTTATCAATAGACATTTTATTGCGGTTATTTTATCTTTTAGTGAATAAAACAATTACATGATGATTATATCTTTAAAAGACAGGTCTGCCGTAACTGCGGAAATACCTATCTCTTCAAGATACAAAATTACAATAAAAATGCGAATTCCCGAAATATTTGCCAATCTTTGCCGATCTTTGTCTCTCCGATTCCAAACTTTTTCAGATAGTCCATATCAGCATCGCTCACGCATCGCGTGTAATGGACGTTCACTTGTCATAGTCGCGTTAATAGTTTATCTACGTATTGTCTATACGTATCTCATCCTCTGTCCCACATTCGTCCACGCTTCGGATAAGGGGCACCGAAGAGGAGGAGCCGGAGAGCGGTATTGTAGCTGAAATAGGCCCATATCCAACTTAGAAGGACACTCATCTTGCTGCGCATTCCGAGTAGTGAGATGAGATGGATAAACATCCATGCCAACCATGCTACGAAGCCGTTGAGATGTATCTTGTGCAGATCGGCAACTGCGCGGTTTCGCCCGATTGTGGCCATAGCTCCCTTGTCTTTGTAAGAGAATGGCCTGTCGAAACTCCTTTTGTTGAAACATTTGGCAAGGAAATTGCCTTGTTGGATAGCCACCTGAGCAAGCTGGGGAAGACCGTGCGGAAATTTATCGGTCGTCATCAGATTGATATCGCCGATGGCGTAAATATCCTCAAGTCCGTCGACATGGCAGTATCTATCGGTAGTGAACCTGGCTCCGCGCCCCGCTTTGTAGTCAGTGCCGATAAATTCAATCGGACAGCCTGTCACTCCGGCTGTCCATATCACCATCTCGCTATAAATGGTGGAGCCGTCGTCGAGGGTTATGATATTATCGGAATAAGTTTTCATGAGGCGACCGAGAGAGATGTTGACCATCAGCTGTTTCAAGTCGCGGTGTGCAGTCTCCGAGGCTTCGTCGCTCATGGTGCCGAGCAGCCGGTTACTGCCTTCGACAATAGTGATGCTGAGATCATCGACTGGGATCTCAGGATAGTCACGACGTAAGATGTAGCGTTTCAGTTCGCCTATGGCACCGGCTATTTCTACTCCGGCCGGTCCTCCTCCGATCACAACAAAACTTAACATGCGTCTCCGCTTGTCTGCATCAGGTTCGACGGCTGCACGTTCGCAACGGAAAAGTATCTCATTGCGGATTCTGATCGCCTCATCGGTCGACTTCAGGGTGTAGACATCCTCTATTAGCTTTGGGTTGCCGAAGAAATTGTTGGTCGTACCGAGGGCTATGACAAGTTTGTCGTATGGAATGGTTTCGTAGTTTGTGATGATACATTTCTTCTCTACATCGACAGCCTTGACTTCGCCTATATGGAAATCGGTACCTTTAACTCCTTTCTTACGCAGTTCGCGCCGGAATGGGAAGCAGATGCTTGTCGGGTCGAGCTCTGAGGATGCAACCTGGTAGAAAAGAGGGGGAAAGGCGTGGTAGTTGTGTTTGTCGACAAGCGCGACATCATATTTTGATTTGTCAATGTGCTTGACAAAATTAAGCCCGGCGAAACCTCCGCCGAGCACTACGATTTTTTCTTTTGATGACATGATAGGGATGCGATAGAATAGTGAAACGGATTTCACTATTTATAACACCTTCCCGCGATGATTGGTTTTACACGATGGTGCGGTTCTCGCAAGTGAGCACACGTGCCGGGAACTGCTCCACGAGTGCCATGTTGTGGGTGGCCATGATGACAGTCGTACCATTTTTAGCTATCTCGTGCAGACGGCTTACGATAGCTTCGCCTGTTGCCGGATCAAGATTGCCGGTAGGTTCGTCGGCGAGCACGATGCGTGGATGGTTGAGAAGCGCTCGGGCGATGACGATGCGTTGCTGCTCGCCTCCGGAGAGTTCATGAGGATTCTTATAGCTCTTGTTGAGCATCCCGACACCTTTCAACACTTCCTCGATGCGCTTTTCAATCTCCTCTTTGTCTTTCCAGCCGGTGGCTTCAAGGACAAAGCGGAGATTTGCATATGCGCTGCGGTCGGTGAGGAGTTGGAAGTCCTGAAAGACGATGCCTATCTCGCGTCTGAGATAGGGAATTTCTTTCCGACGGATGGTGTTGAGGTCATAGTCAAGCACGGTGGCATGTCCATCTGCAATAGGAATATCAGCATAAAGCGACTTCAGCAGACTTGATTTACCACTGCCTACTTTGCCGATAAGATAGACAAATTCACCCTCGGAAACCGATAGGTTGACGTGTTTGAGGGCAATCAAGTCCTGTCGGTGTAGCTCGACGTCCCTGTAATCAATGACCTTTCCCATTTCTTTTTGTCGTGTGGATAAGATTAGTTGCCCATTTCCGAGAGGAACTTGATGCGGAGGAGACGGATCTCATCTTCCGTGTAGTCTTCACCAAGCTCACGGTATGCTTCGTTGAGATCGTCGGTCTGACACTCCTTGAAGAAATCAAAGAGCTCGTCCTGTGAATCCTCGTCCATTATCTCATCAATGTAATAGTTGATATTTATCTTAGTGCCTGAATATACGATCGCCTCGATACGGTCGAGCAATTCTCCGAATTCAAGCCCCTTGGCTTTGGCTATTTCAGGAAGGGGAATCTTGCGGTCTACAGCCTGGATAATGAATAGTTTGGTTGAATTTCGGCTCGGCACGCTTCTGACGCGCAAATCCTCCGGACGATCTATTTCGTTGTCCTCGACATGGCGCTTGATGACCTTTACGAAATCTTCGCCATAGCGTTTGGCTTTACCTGCACCTACTCCGGGGATGTTCTGAAGCTCCTCGATGGAGATTGGATATGTTGTGGCCATGGCCTCGAGCGAAGGATCCTGAAAGATGACGTAGGGCGGAAGGCCGAGGTGTTTGGCTATTTTTTTGCGTAAGTCCTTGAGGATGCTGAAGAGTTCGTCGTCAGCCGCGCATGATCCTGAGCTTTTCATCATTTCCGGTTCTGGTTCTTCCGAGAAATCGGAGTCTTCGATGACCTTGAATGATTCCGGCTTTGATAAGAATTTCTTTCCTTTAGCGGTGACACGGAGCAATCCGTAGTTTTCAATGTCGCGTTCGAGGTACCCGCCGAGAATGGCCTGGCGGATTACGGCGCTGATGAGCTTATCGTCGGCACCTTGCTCGCAACCGAACACTTCGAGTTGGTCGTGTTCGTATGATTTTACATCTGATGTAGCTCGGCCGAGCAATACGTCTGTCACATGATCGGCCTTGAACTTTTCTTTAAGAGCAATGACTGTTTCCAGCACTGCACATAAATCATCTTTAGCTTCCACTTTCTTCTTTGGATTAATGCAATTATCACAGTTCTGACAGTTGTCCTGGCCATACTCTTCGCCGAAGTAGAAAAGTAAAGAGCGGCGGCGGCAACTGCTTGCCTCAGCGTAGCTTTGGGTTTCAAGGAGAAGCTGGCGTCCGATTTCCTGCTCAGCAAGGGGCTTACCTTGCATGAATTTCTCCATTTTTTGCAGGTCTTTGGCCGCATAGAAGGTGATGCACTGGCCTTCACCTCCGTCACGTCCGGCACGTCCGGTCTCCTGGTAGTAACCTTCGAGCGACTTAGGCATATCATAATGTATCACAAATCTCACATCGGGTTTGTCAATACCCATGCCGAAGGCAATCGTTGCGACAATCACATCAACTTTTTCCATCAGAAACGCATCTTGATTGGCGCTTCTGCTCGCTCCGTCCATGCCTGCATGGTAGGGTAGAGCCTTGATGTCGTTGACAATGAGCATCTCGGCGAGTTCCTCTACTTTTTTTCGGCTCAGGCAATAGATGATGCCTGATTTTCCGGGGTGACTTTTGATGTATTTGATGATGTCTTTGTCGATATTGCTTGTCTTCGGTCTCACCTCATAGTAGAGGTTTTCCCTGTTGAATGACGACTTGAATACCCGGGCATTCTGCATGCCGAGATTCTTCTGTATGTCGTGTTGCACCTTTGGAGTTGCGGTCGCGGTCAGGGCGATCATCGGACGGACGTTGATCTCGTTGATGATCGGCCGGATGCGGCGGTATTCCGGTCTGAAATCATGGCCCCACTCCGAGATGCAGTGGGCTTCATCGACGGCATAGAAGGAGATGGATATCGTCTTCAGAAACTCAATGTTTTCCTCTTTTGTCAACGATTCGGGGGCCACGTAGAGCAATTTGGTGCGTCCGGCAGATATGTCGGCCTTGACCTGGTCGATTGCCGAGCGGTTGAGCGAGGAGTTCAGGAAGTGGGCCACATGGTCGGCCTCGCTGAAATGTCGCATGGCGTCGACTTGATTTTTCATTAAGGCGATCAGTGGGGAAATCACTATTGCAGTGCCTTCCATCATGAGGGCAGGCAGTTGGTAGCAGAGTGATTTGCCGCCTCCTGTGGGCATCAGGACAAAAACGTCGTTGCCTTCAAGGAGACTGCTCATGATTGCTTCCTGGTTTCCTTTGAAGGAGTCGAAACCAAAATGCTCTTTAAGTGCGGCGTGAAGTCGTTGATTCATGGGATATGCTTCAGGTTGGTGGAGGAGTGAAATGTGAGATTAGCTTCGGAGAAGCATCCGCTCAGCCTATGTAGGCTTTGCGGATTTTCTCTTCGGCAAAGGCGCGGTCGATGACCAGCTCCTTGATGTCGGTCGACGGGGTTTCATACATAGGGTCCATCATGATGGTCTCGACTATCGTACGGAGTCCGCGTGCGCCAAGCTTATATTCGATAGCTTTGTCTACTATAAACTCAAGTGTCTCAGGAGTGAAGATGAGTTTGACGCCGTCCATTGCAAAGAGTTTCTCATACTGCTTCGTAATGGCATTTTTGGGTTCTGTGAGAACTCTCAGCAGAGCTTCGCGGTCGAGGGGATCGAGGTGGACAAGCACCGGCAGACGGCCGATGATTTCCGGTATAAGTCCGAAGGATTTGAGATCTTGCGGAGCTATGTATTTCAGATAATTGTCGGAGTCTACTTTCGAGCGGACTGATGAACCGGTGAAACCGACCACATGTGTGTTGAGTCGATGGGCTATCTTGCGCTCAATTCCATCAAAGGCGCCTCCACAGATGAAGAGGATGTTCTTTGTGTCGACAGCTATCATCTTTTGCTCCGGATGCTTGCGGCCGCCGTTTGGCGGAACGTTAACTACAGAGCCTTCGAGCAGTTTCAGGAGACCTTGCTGTACTCCTTCGCCCGAAACGTCGCGGGTGATCGAGGGATTATCTCCTTTGCGAGCGATTTTATCGATTTCGTCGATAAACACAATGCCGCGCTCTGCCTTGGCAACATCATAGTCTGCGGCCTGAAGTAGACGGACAAGAAGGCTCTCGATGTCTTCGCCGACATAACCGGCTTCTGTGAGCACGGTGGCATCGACAATCGCAAAGGGGACATCGAGCTGACGGGCTATGGTTTTGGCAAGAAGGGTTTTGCCGGTGCCTGTAGGGCCAACCATGATGATATTGCTCTTTTCAATATCGATATCGTCCTTGTCCTGCGCAAGCCGCTTATAATGATTGTAGACCGCGACTGAGAGATACTTTTTTGCATCCTCCTGGCCGATCACATATTGATCCAGAAATTCGCGGATCTCTATCGGTGTCGGCAGCTTCTGGTTCTCTTCAGATTGTGCTTCGTTTGCGTTGCCATCGGCCTTGGCGCTTTGGGCTTTTGGTTTGAGCGAGGGGTTTTCCTGGAAATAGTCTTTCAGGAGACCCTCAATCTGCTCGACACATTCGCTGCAAATATAAGTGTCGCCCAACGGACTCGGCACAAGTATGTCGGTGTAAGATGGCTCCTTACCGCAAAATGAGCACTTGATTCCTTGGTTTGAATTGGATTTTTTTGCCATTTCCTTTCCTTGGGAGTGAAATTATTTCTTTTCGGGGAGGAGAACATGGTCGATCATGCCATATTCCTTGGCTTCGTCGGCTGTCATCCAGTAGTCACGGTCGGCATCGGCCTCGATACGTTCAAGCGACATTCCGGAGTGGTCAGCGATGATCTTGTAGAGCTCGGCTTTATATTTGAGAATCTCGCGGGCCGTGATCTCGATATCAGAAGCCTGGCCCTGTACACCTCCAAGGGGCTGGTGGATCATGACGCGGGAATGGGGGAGCGCGAGGCGCTTGCCATTAGCACCGGCCACAAGAAGAACCGCCGCCATAGAGGCAGCCATACCGATACATATTGTCGAGACATCGCTCTTGATATGCTGCATGGTGTCGTAGAGTCCAAGACCGGCGATGACTGATCCGCCGGGTGAATTGAGATAGATTGAGATATCTTTGCCGGGATCAACAGAGTCGAGGTAGAGGAGCTGACCTTGTACGACAGTGGCTGTATAGTCGTTGACGTCAGTGCTGAGGAATATGATACGGTCCATCATGAGGCGTGAGAACACGTCCATCTGTGCCACGTTGAGCTGACGTTCCTCAATGATGGTCGGGGAGATGTATGAAGAGGTGATTTGCTGGGCCGAAGCGGCAGCATATTGATCGAGTGCGAGACCATTCATTCCCAAATGGTGCACTGCAAAATTTCTAAAGTCTTTATTCATAGTAGTGTAACTTATTTTCGCTAATTTCGTAATGTAAAGTTACAAAAAAAGTCTCATTCGTTCAAAAAAAACGATTGAATATTGATGTGTGTAGCTTGTTAAAAAGAGTTCATGTGTTCAAAGAAGTGCCAGATGGCTATGCCTCCTGAGACAGATACATTGAGCGAATGTTTGGTGCCACGTTGGGGGATCTCAAGGCAGATGTCGCATTGATTGACGATTTCCTGGTCGACTCCGTCCACCTCATGACCGAGCACAAGCGCATAGCGTCGTCCGGGCTGTGGTGTGAATTCTTGCAGTTCGATGCTTCCTTTGACCTGCTCCAGGCAGCAGAGGGTGTATCCGTCCCGTTGGAGCGCCTCTATGCATAGTGCGGTTTCAGGAAAGTATTCCCAATTGACCGATTCTTCCGCTCCGAGTGCGGTTTTGTGGATCTCGGGCGATGGAGGGCAAGCACTGATGCCACACAGCATGATGCGTTCGACGGCAAATGCGTCGCATGTGCGGAAGATGGATCCGATGTTGTTGAGGCTGCGTACGTTGTCGAGTACGATTGTGAGCGACATCTTGGGCTGCCGTTTGAAGTGTTCGATGTCTGTACGGTGGAGGTCGCGGATTGTCTTCTTTTCCATGAGATGATTCTTAATTAAACCCTTGATTCAAGCTTTGAGAACAAAGATAGCGAAAATTTCTGCAATTTACGTATGTGTTACTGCAAAAAAGATAGGTGATTTGAAAAAGAGATAAGGGGAAGTGAGTCTGACTCGACTCGCTTCCCCTTATACTGTGGGATAGTGTCTTTTTGTAGTCTGGTTGCGCCGGAATCTGGATTCCGGGCAGATAAGAGGTCTTTATGCCTCAGCAGGCTGGACGTTGATGAATTTGCGGCCTTCCTTGCCTTCGGTGAAGACAACAACACCGTCAATGAGAGCGAAGATAGTGTGGTCTTTGCCCATACCGACGTTGAGACCGGGATGGTGAACGGTGCCACGCTGACGCTTGATGATGTTACCGGCTTTGCAATACTGACCACCGAAAATCTTTACTCCGAGTCGTTTGCTTTCTGACTCACGGCCGTTCTTAGAACTACCAACACCTTTTTTATGTGCCATTTCTTTTTTGAGATTTTAGGGGTTAAGCTACAACTTCTTTAATTAACACTTTGGTGAAGCACTGACGGTGACCGTTTTTGCGACGATAGCCTTTGCGACGTTTTTTCTTGAAAACGATAACCTTCTCACCCTTTACGAGCGGAGAAAGAACTTCACAAACAACCTTTGCGCCTTCCACGGTGGGAGCGCCAACTTTAACTGTTTCTTCGGACTGAGCGAGGAGAACACGGTCGAATTCGATCTTGTCACCTTCTTTGACAGCATCGCCGAGGTAATGAACATACAGGAACTTCTCAGGCTCTGCCTTGAACTGCTGTCCCTGGATTTCTACGATAGCGTACATTTGTTATTAATTGGTTTTCAGGTTATTCCGGCGGGCGAATCGCTGTTGGCGGTTGCTTTTAGAGCCCGTTGCGGCTAAATCGGTTGCAAAGTTACTGTTTTTGACCGATAATCACAAATATATTTGCTTGTTTTTTAGAACTTTTTCAATCTCAACGAAAAAGAGAGACTCATTTCTGAATCTCTCTTTGTTTTACCTTTGTCGGGGTGACTAGACTCGAACTAGCGACCTCACGCCCCCCAGACGCGTACTCTAACCAACTGAGCTACACCCCGATTAGGATTTTGTGGTGCTTTGGTTTTCAAAAGCGATGCAAAGGTAGGCACTTTTGTTGATATGTGCAAATATTTCCTTGATTTTTTTGAAACATTTTTTTGGTTCAATGAAAAAAGAGAGACTCATTTCTGAATCTCTCTTCGTTTACCTTTGTCGGGGTGACTAGACTCGAACTAGCGACCTCACGCCCCCCAGACGCGTACTCTAACCAACTGAGCTACACCCCGATTAGGATTTTGTGGTGCTTTGTTTTTCAAAAGCGATGCAAAGGTAGACACTTTTTCTAAAGAATCCAAATATGCCGGTGTGATTTAACCTACATTAATAAAAATCGGTTAAAAAGTGTGTAGTGTTTTAAAGATGTTAACACTTTAATGCTGCGATTTGGCTCATGTGCGCTTCTCATAGCGCTTCTCATGTGGTTTGATGAAATACTCATCATAATATGCGAGAAGCAGGGTGGTGAGTGGGATTGCGATAATGAGACCGATGATTCCGAGGAGTGTGCCCCATACTGAGAGCGAAAGGAAGATCAGCGCCGGATTCATGCTCATGGCTTTGCCTATGATTTTAGGCGTCAATACCAGATCCTGGATCATCTGCACGATGCAATATACTGCAATCATTTCCCAGAACAAGGTCCAGAAACTCGCTTCTCCGCTGACCGAAACCACTATACATATTAGTGTGGCAGGTACGAGTGAGATCAACTGCAGATAGGGGACCATGTTGAGCAGCCCGATAAACATGCCGAGGATGATGGCCATAGGTAATCCGATAATAAGAAATCCTATGCTGAAAAGCACACCTACTATAAAAGCAACCAGTGCCTGTCCGCGGAAATAGTGGTTCATCGACACTTTCACGTCATGGCCTATCTTGAAAACAAGACGGCGATATTTAGGCATCACCATTCGGCGGAAGCCACGGGCGATCTTTTCATAGTCAATCATGATGAAGACAACATAGAGCACAACTATCACCCAACTGAATAGGCTCATGACGAGCGCGATTGATCCGGTGATGACTGACCACGAAGCCGAGAATCCCTCCTCAAGCATCTTCATCCACTCCTCGTGGGAAAGCTTGCGGGCAAGAAGCTCGAAATTGACATTGTTGCGTAAAAATTCATGAAGTTCAGCCGGGATAAAGGGAATGTGGAACTCCGAACTTGCGTATGTCTTCAGTAATCCTGCCATCTGGGTGGACTCTCGGATGATCATCGGCACGATAAGATAACATAGAGCCGTGAAGAAGAAAGCCATCTCGAAGAGGGTCACAAATGTGGCTATGACACGTCCTTTAAGGTTGAGCAACTGACGGTTGAACTGAACGAAAGGCTCGAAGAGATAGGCTATGAGGCAACCGACAAGAAAGGGTAGTAGCACTCCTTTCAGGATACCGATAAGCCAAATTGCTCCTATAATCAGGACGCAGTTGATGACAAGTCTGACCGTGCGGTCGAGATCGTAGCGTTGACGCACAAGCATAGAATCTGATATATTAATATGTGGGATATTTTCCACGAAATTACGAATATATTCCGAACTTTACATTTATTTTGACTAATTTTGTCAATAATTCCTGTGTCGGATAAATTTCACTAAACAAATCATAAATGGAAAAAGTAGATCAAACAATCATCCAGTCCGGCCGTCAGCTGTTGTCTGACAAGGCCTGGGCAAGGTGGACGGCCTTGGCGCTTGTAGCGTCTATGATGCTGTTTGCCTACATGTTTGTCGACGTAATGTCGCCGCTTCAGTCTCTCATCCAGAATCAGCGTGGATGGTCACCTGACGCTTTCGGTTATTATGCAGGTGCCGAATACATTCTCAACGTATTTGGTTTCCTTATTCTTGCCGGTATTATTCTCGACAAGATGGGCGTGCGCTTCACCGGCACGCTTTCAGCATCGTTGATGGTGCTTGGAGCCGTCATAAAGCTCTATGCCATCAGTGATATGTTTCAAGGCTCCGGACTCGATCTATGGCTCAGTTCATGGTGGACTGCTATGCCCGGCAGTGCCAAGCTTGCCGCCCTCGGCTTCATGATTTTTGGGTGTGGTTGTGAGATGGCAGGTATTACAGTCTCCAAGACTCTCGCCAAGTGGTTTGAAGGCAAGGAAATGGCATTGGCAATGGGCCTTGAGATGGCGATTGCCCGCATTGGTGTCTTCTTCATCTTTACGATTTCTCCCCGACTTGCCGATAGTGTCGTGCCTCCTTCGGTCGTTGTCCCGGTTGCTTTCTGTACCGCTCTTCTCTGCATCGGCCTTCTCTGCTTCATCGTGTTTACTTTCATGGATGCCAAGCTTGACCGCGAGATGGGTGCAGCTAAAGTTGCGGATGCTGAATCTGACGAGGAATTCAAACTTTCAGATGTAGGCGCTATTTTCCGTAGCAAACTTTTTTGGATTGTAGCTATGCTCTGTGTGCTCTACTATTCAGCCATCTTCCCCTTCCAGCGCTATGCTGCCAATATGCTCCAATGTAATCTTGGTATTTCTGAGACTCAGGCGTCAGATATTTTCCGATGGTTCCCCGTTGGAGCCGCCTTCCTCACACCATTCCTCGGCTATTTCCTTGACCGCAAGGGCAAAGGCGCCACAATGCTGATCCTCGGAGCCGTTCTGATGATTGTTTGCCATCTCACTTTCGCGTTCATTGTTCCGGCAACCAAGAGTGAGCTTGTGACCTACTCTGCGATTGTCGTCCTTGGAGTTTCCTTCTCCCTCGTTCCCGCGGCTCTGTGGCCTTCAGTTCCTAAGATTATGGACAAGCGCTTCCTCGGCAGTGCATACTCTCTGATTTTCTGGGTTCAGAATATTGGCCTTGCCTTCGTGCCCATCATCATCGGCAAGGTCATCACCTGGTCAAATCCCGATGTCACTGATCCGTTGAAGTATGACTACACAATGCCGATGTGTTTCTTCGCATCGCTCGGCGTTTTGGCGTTGATATTCGGTATCATCCTCAAATCAATGAACGCGATACACCACTACGGTCTTGAAGATCCTAACATCAAGGAGGATTTTGAAGATGTCCGTATCGATGGTGAAGCTTAAACTGAAATAATTCATTTTTAAGGCCTGCGATATTTCGAGGGCCGCTATAAAACAAAAGGTTCATGCCGAGTCAATAGGGCATGAACCTTTCGTTTTATGTAATGATCGACCTTATCAAAACGATCTTTCTCTCCTTGAGGCGTCGATTCGCAGGAGAATGAACAGAAGGAATGTGAATCCCCATAAAGAGGAACCGCCATAGCTGAAGAAGGGGAGAGGAATACCGATCACCGGACAGAGGCCTATGACCATTCCGATATTGATGCAGATATGAAAGATAAGATAGCTTGCAACGCAATAAGCATAGACGCGTCCAAACACCGTCGGTTGGCGCTCGGCAATAGTTATGATGCGCAGGATCAGAATGAGGAAAAGAAGGATTACCGCCGAAGCTCCTATTAGGCCCTCCTCTTCGCCGACCGTGCAGAAAATGAAGTCCGTATGCTGTTCCGGTACATATTTTAACTTTGTTTGGGTGCCGTTGAGGAAACCTTTTCCCCAGATACCTCCTGAACCGATGGCGATTTTAGATTGGTTGACATTGTAGCCGGCGCCACGGAGGTCTTCCTCCATTCCAAGCGCTACTTTTATGCGCATCTGTTGGTGTGGCTGGAGGATGGATGTAAAGGCATAGTTGACCGAGAAGAGAAAAATAATGGCTACAACCGCGGCTCCTACCGTGAGCATCAGTTTCTGTGCCTTAGTCTTAAACATCAGCAAGACGCAATAGACAAGAGCGACAACAATGACGGCGAGAAAGAAGATGGTACCAGGTACGGGAACATCGCATATTTCAAGGACTGTAGCAATGGCACCTGTGCCGGCAAACCATAGAAAGACGTTGCGTGCGGCATCAAATTCCTTACAATATATGGCGAGCATGGCAACAATAAGCACCATGATCATTATAAACACGGCTGCCTGACCTGTCGGAATACCCAAAAGCATGCTTCCGGTAAATTTCACGGCAACGACAAAAAAGGTCACGGCGCAGACAGCAGCCAAAAGCACGAGTCCGCTCATCCCTTCGCGGTATAGCACAAAGAAAAGAGAGAGGTAGACAAGGGCTGAGCCGGTTTCATTCTGAGCCAGAATCAAGACTACAGGTAAAAATATGATCATCAATGCCAGCATATAATTCTTACGTGAGGCATTGAGTACGAAATTGTAGCTTGAGAATAGTTTAGCCAGACATAATGCAGTCGCAAACTTGCCAAATTCAGCCGGTTGCAGGCTCATTGGCCCTATGATTAGCCATGAGTGGGAACCCTTTGTGTCAGGCGCTATGAAAATTGTGACCAACAGCAATAGCAAGACACTGCCATATATGACGTAGGCATAATTCTCATATACACGGACGTCTATGAGCAGCAGTACCAATCCCAACAGCAACGAGAGACCTATCCAACGGAATTGTTTGCCGGAAAATTCGGTGAAACTCAACATGTTGGCATGGTCAAAATCATAACTGGCTGCATAGATGCTCACCATTCCGGCCATGACGAGGATTATATATAACACGACTGTAAACCAGTCGACATATTTTAGGATTGAGTTGCTGCTTTCCTGTTGCACTTCCTTGGAGATTTTATGACTTGTTTAGAAAGATGTATAACCATTGATGACAGATCAGTGCTTCTTGGTGTCGGCATACTGTATGGTGTTTGACTGCAACATCCTTTCCTCAAGATATTTCCGTTCAGGAGGAATGTAGCCGCGCAGATAGCGTTCCATCACCAGCGATCCGATCGGCACACCGAAAGTCGCACCGAAACCGGCATTTTCGACATAGACCGCAACTGCGATCTTTGGATTATGGTATGGTGCGAATCCCATGAACGCCGAGTGGTCTCGGCCATGAGGGTTCTGAGCGGTACCGGTTTTGCCGCAGACTTCAATGTCCTGAAGATTTGCAATGCGGCATGTACCGCCGGTCACAGCCATTCGCATGCCTTCGGCAATGTCGTTATACCAGTGTGAGGCTATGGTAGGTGTATGGGTCTCAAGATATTCAGCCGGGACAATCGTGTCTTGGATTTCTTTGACGACGTGAGGTGTGATGTAATGTCCACGGTTGGCTATGGTTGCACACAGGTTGGCAATCTGTAGGGGGGTCGCAAGGATCTCACCTTGACCGATGGCTACTGAAATAATGGTATTTGCGCTCCAGTGTCCGGCTCCATACCATTTGTTGTAGAAGTCAACATTTGGTATGAAACCACGGTATTCACCCGGCAGGTCTACTCCAAGTTTGTAGCCATAGCCCATCGAGACCATGTGTTTTTTCCAGATGTCAAACGCGTTGGCTGAACTTCCATATTTACCACGTTTATCTATCATAGCTTTGAATCCCCAACAGAAATAGGCGTTGCATGAGGTCTGAAGAGCCGGCTTGAGTGGAAGGGGAGAGGCATGGCCGTGACATCCTACCCTCAGACCTCCGGAGATGAAACCTCCGTGACATGGAAAGAGCGTTCCGGTTGTTATGATCCCTTCATCGAGGAAGATAAGACCCTGGGTCGGCTTGAATGTCGAACCGGGAGGATATGTGGCTTGGATTGCACGGTTGAAGAGCGGCTTGTCGGGATCTGCCATCATTTTGTTGTAGTTGCCTCCGCGCTCACGCCCGATCAGGAGACTTGGGTCGTAGGAGGGGGCGGATACAAGACATAGTATCTCGCCGGTCGCCGGCTCGATGGCTACAACAGCTCCTTTCTTGTTCATCATCAAGGATTCGGCATATTGCTGAAGTTCGATGTTGAGCGACAGCTTTATATTTTTACCGGCTACAGCATCGCGGTCAAGCGCTCCATCCTCATATCGTCCCTGAATTCGGCCAAGGGCATCGCGCATGAGCACCTCGGCGCCTTTGGTACCGCGTAGGAATTTTTCGTATGTATTTTCTATACCTACATCACCGATATAGTCGCCGGCCATGTAGTAGGGATCTTTGTCAATATCCTTTTGCGAGACTTCCCTGACGTTGCCGAGCACATTGGCTGCACTCTTGTAGTTATACTCTCTGAGGATACGTTTCTGGATATAGAAACCGGGGAAACGGTAGAGTTTTTCCTGTAGACGTCCATACTCCTCAGCAGTCAGGTGGGTGATAAGTTTTTGCGGGGAATATGATGAGTAACCGGGATTGCGTCGCCGGTCTTTCATGTCGACAAAGCGTTTGCGTAGATCTTCAGGAGTTATATTAAGTGCGCGACAAAAGTCGAGAGTGTCAAATTCCTTGACGTCTCGCGGTATCATCATCACATCATAGGCCGGCTGGTTGTAGACGACGAGCCGGCCATCGCGGTCATATATGATGCCGCGCGAGGGGTAGACCGCTTTGCGCAGAAAAGCATTGGAATCCGCATATTCTTTATATTTGGAGTCCAAAACCTGCAAGCTGACCAGACGGCAGATATAAATCAGGGCGATAACCACGATGAAGCCGCCGATCACATAGCGCCGTTTTTCGAGATTATAGTCTTTTCTCACTTCGTGGGGTCATGAAACTGTCAATTCCAACCATGATAGCCATTGAGAGAATGGTGCTGAACACTATGCGGAGCAGCAGGCGGATGGGATTGAAAAATGTGAATGCTTCGATTAAGAATATAAGGGTACAGTAGAGCAGCGTCATCGTCAGCAGATATTTGAGGAAGACAGCTGTTCCGAGCGAATACATGGATGTTTCCGGACGTGTCAGATCTTCCTCTCGAGGGACATAGAGACGCAAGATGGGGCGACGACACATAGCGAGCACCGTACAGGCGAGTGTGTTCATGCCATAGGTGTCGGAAAAGATGTCGACTGTCAGGCCAAGGAAGAAACTGATGGTGAGCAGCCAGTTGAGAGAAAGGGTGATAGGCAGTCGCAATATTAGATAGATGAACACGAGAGGCACCGCGACATTAAACAGGCATATGTGGTTGAACACAATGACCTGTGCGAGCACAAGGATGACTCCAAGCAATATGAATTTAAGCGTGGTCTTGCTCATCTCGGATCAATTTATGTTTTTGATTTCAAGTTCTTTCTCAGCTATCGCAAGCTCCTCTTTCATATTGTCGCGGATGACACGCACTGTCGACAGCGTGGAGAAGTCGGTGAAGAGTTTGATGCGTAGAGTATAGAAATTGTCCTCACGGTCGCGTGTGCCGGACAGGATTGTGCCTACCGGAACACCCTCGGGGAAAACTGAGGAGAAACCACTGGTCACAACAGTATCACCTTTGACAAATTTGGCGTGTTTGGGGAGCTCTTCAAGTATCGCTTCGCCCGGATCGCGCCCGTCCCAGACGAGCGAGCCGACCTGATCCTCTCCTTTGACTTTGCATGAGAGCCGCAGATAGGGATTGAGAACGGAGATCAGACGTGCTGTATGGTCAGTGACGACATTCACAATACCGACGATGCCATTCTGATCCATCACACCCATCTCAGGCTCGATGCCGTCGAGACGCCCTTTTTCAATAGTGATGTAGTTATAGGCATGGTTGATGGAATTGTTGATGACATGTGCTATGAGAAAGTGATAGCGCGACAAGGCTGAGTCGACAGTCATCGTATCGGCATATAGCTTTTCCTTGTAATCACGGATTACATTTTTCAACCTGTAATTTTCAAGTTCAAGCTCAGAGTTGCGGTGTTGGAGATCTTCGTTGATGTCGCGTAGGGAAAAGTATGACGTCACATTGTTCGTGGCCTTGTAGACGCTTGATGCGACGACATTGGCCGACGAAAGGTAGACATGGTGTTGAAACGGATTGCGCGAGAAGAGCAGGGCAAATCCGGCCACCAGATAGATGGCAAAGAGAAACCATGAGCTATATTTGACGAAAAACTTTAGGAGCTCGCTCAATTTTCGGAAAATATGCTTGTTGACAAAATATCGGCCGGGCCGTTAAAATGAATAACGGCCACAGCCAAATTATAGTTGCAGATATTGAAGTGACGGGGACCCTTAGCGGATGAGGAAGGAGAATGTCTCAATATTTTTGAGCGCGACTCCGGTACCCTTTGCCACTGCAAGAAGAGGATCTTCGGCAATATGGAATTGGATGCCGATTTTGTCGGTCAGACGCTTGTCGAGACCGCGGAGCATGGCTCCACCGCCTGCAAGGAAGATACCGTTCATCACAATGTCGGAGTAGAGTTCCGGAGGGGTCTCGTCGAGAGCTTGAAGCACGGCAGCTTCTATGCGGGAGATCGATTTTTCGATACAGTGTGAGATCTCCTGATAGCTTACGGGTACTTCCATCGGTAAGGCTGTCATCTTGTTGGGACCGTGGACAATGAAGTCTTCCGGCGGATTCTCAAGCTCGGTGAGTGCTGAACCTACATGGATTTTGATCTGTTCCGCAGTGCGTTCGCCGACCTTCACGTTGTGGACGCGGCTCATGTGTTCCATGATGTCGTCAGTAAGGTCGTCGCCTGCTACCTGGATGCTCTTGTTTGAGACGATGCCACCAAGCGAGATGACTGCGATCTCAGTCGTGCCACCACCTATATCAACGATCATGTTGCCCTGGGGTGCGAGGACGTCAATGCCGATACCGAGGGCTGCTGCCATCGGCTCATAGATCATGTAGACATCGCGGCCACCGGCATGCTCCGAGGAGTCGCGGACGGCACGGATCTCAACTTCGGTCGAGCCGGAGGGAATACCTACTACCATTTTCATCGATGGTGAGAACCAGTTGCTTTTTGAACTGGCTTTCTTGATAAGGCCGCGTATCATCATCTCTGCGGCATTGAAGTTGGCGATTACACCTTTGCGGAGAGGACGGATTGTCTCAATGCCATCGTTTTCCTTGCCTTGCATGAGCTTGGCTTCTCGGCCGACGGCTATGAGCTTGCCGGTGCGCTTCTCAAGAGCGACAATCGACGGCTCGTCAATGACAATTTTGTCATTGTGTATGATAATCGTATTGGCTGTACCGAGGTCAATAGCGATTTCTTTTGTGAATGAAAATAATCCCATTAGTAATATTGAGGTTTGTATGTGTGAAACCCTGCCGGGGGTTATTCCGGCAGGGATAGGAGATTAGTGCTTGAAGTGGCGGAAACCTGTGATGACCATAGCCATGTCATGGGCATTGCAGTAGTCAACACTCTCCTGGTCGCGGATTGAACCGCCGGGGTGAACGACAGCGGTAATACCGGCGTTGTCTGCAATCTCGACGCAATCCGGGAAGGGGAAGAAGGCGTCGGAGGCCATCACAGCTCCGTGAAGATCAAAACCGAATGAGTGGGCCTTTTCGATTGCCTGCTTGAGCGCGTCGACGCGCGATGTCTGACCGACACCGCTTGCGAGCAGCATACCATTCTTGGCGAGAACAATCGCGTTGCTCTTGGAGTTTTTGACAATCTTATTGGCAAAAAGAAGGTCGGCAGCCTGTTGAGGTGTGACAGCTTTTGTGGTCACTTGTTTGAGATCCTCAACAGTCTCGATCTTGAGATCGCGGTCTTGGACAAGAGCGCCATTCAAAATTGAGCGGAACTGGCGTTTGGTGTCAAGTGCTTTCTTGATGACGAGGATGATGCGGTTTTTCTTCTGCTTGAGTATTTCAAGGGCATCGTCAGTATATCCGGGCGCTATGATAACCTCGAAGAAAATCTTGTTGATTTCCTCTGCGGCAGCTTCGTCTACAGTGCCGTTGGTGATGAGTACGCCACCAAATGCGCTCACGGGATCACCTGCGAGTGCGTCTTTCCATGCTTCAGCGATTGTCGGACGGGTGGCGAGACCACAGGCATTGTTGTGTTTCAACACTGCGAATGTAGGTTCGCTGAACTCGGAGATGAGGTTGACAGCTGCGTCAATATCGAGGAGGTTGTTATAGCTGATCTCTTTGCCGTGAAGCTGGTCGAACATTGCATTGAAATCACCGTAGAAAGTGCCTTTCTGATGGGGATTCTCTCCGTAGCGCATCTGTTTTGCGTCATCAAACTCGATGCGGAGGGCGTCCTGCTTCTCAATGGGAGATTCAACTTCTGTTGAAGCAAAGTAGTTGTAGATGTCAGTGTCATAGCCCGACGATACGGCAAACGCCTGGGTTGCGAACCAGCGACGTTCTTCGATGGAGCTTTCAGCACCGTTGCGCTTGAGGGTTTCGGCAAGAGCTTTGTACTGACCTTTGGATGCTACAATGATGACATCTTTGTAGTTCTTTGCCGCTGCACGGATGAGCGAGATGCCGCCTATATCGATTTTCTCGATGATGTCGGCCTGAGAAGCGCCAGAGGCTACTGTCTCGTTGAAAGGGTAGAGGTCGACGATGACAAGGTCAATCTCGGGGATTTCATATTGTGCGATCTGACCACGGTCGCCTTCATTGTCGCGGCGGTTCAATATGCCGCCGAACACTTTGGGGTGAAGAGTTTTTACTCGTCCACCAAGGATTGACGGATAGCCGGTGAGATCTTCTACGGCATCACACTCATATCCTAAGCTTTCAATGAAAGATCGAGTTCCTCCCGTAGAGAGAAATTTAACACCGTCGGCATTAAGCAGCGACAAAATTTCTTCCAGTCCGTCTTTGTAAAAGACTGAAATTAAAGCGGTCTTGATTCGTTTGTTGTCAGACATCGTTATAAATTTCTGAACTTGTTTTGGAAACTGTGATATTTGAAAGTGCAAAGGTAGTGAAAATTACTCACTATATGAATAAAAAAATGGCCGTTTTCCTTCCAAAAAAATCAAACTTTTTATTTTTTAAGATTTCGTTGACTGATGTCTCCCTGTCGCGGAGGAGTGACGGTGGTGCAGCAAGGTTTGTATAATAAGAAAGCCGTCCGGTTCTTGGAACGGGACGGCTTTTTGTGATCTTCAAGTAGAATCTTTCCGTTGCGGGAAGAATTACTTTCTGATACCGAGTTCTTTCTGGGCGATGATGGCACGGTAGCGGTTGATGTCCTTGCGGATCAGATAGTCGAGAAGACGACGACGCTTACCTACCAAAGCCTTAAGAGCTCGTGCTGTCGTATAATCTTTGTGATTTGACTTGAGGTGTTCAGTCAAATGAGCAATACGGATAGAGAATAATGCAATCTGTGCTTCAGGCGAGCCAGTGTCAGTCTTGCCCTTACCGTACTTCTCAAAGATTTCTACTTTTTCATCAGAGTTCAAGTGCATTGATACAGATGTTTAAAGTGTTAATAAAAATATATGGTTTGCTCTAAAGAGCGCACAAAGGTAGGATTTTATTTTGATTCTACCAAATATTGCGCGCTATTTCGCAAGTATCCCGTCTGTTTTCCTTGGCTTTCGGGCTATTAGTCAAGGTTGAGATTGTCTTTCGCAGGGTTGCGGAAGTGGATTTTGTGGTCGAGATATTCCTGAGTAGCGATGAGTGTGGGCTTGGGGAGGCGCTCGTAGAAGCGAGAGATCTCAATCTGCTCGCGGTTCTCGGAGATCTCCTCAAGGTTGTCGCTCAGAGAGGCAAACTCCTGGAGTTTCTTTTCAAGGTCGTGTTTCATCTCGCCTGCAATCTGATTCGAACGTTTGGCGATGATACATACAGTCTCATAGACATTGCCGGTATCCTCACTCATGCTGATGAGGTCGCGGGTCTGGGTGTTGAGAGGTGCGTTGGTCTTCTTGTAGTCCATTATATCTCTGTGGTTAAATATATTTCAGCTTTTTTATTTTATTCCGACCGGTAGGTTATTCTTTTGTGTAGCGCTGGGCAATCTTGTAGATGTTGTCAGCTTCCTCGCGGTTGGGGGTGTCGGGGTAGTTGTTGATGTATGAGTAATACTCATCGATGACTTCACGGAAGCGGTCGGCTTTTTTTTCGTCGATGCTTTCTCGTGCCTCCTGGAAGCGTGCTTTGAGCACGAGGAGTTCAAGATCTTCTTTATATTTGGAGTAAGGGTAATCCTTGATCGCGTTTTTAGCAACAATCACAGCGCTTTCGTAATTATTGCCGCGATATGTGCCCATGTTGTAATAGAGCTGGGCGTTTTCGAGTTGCTTGAGTGTCAACTTGTCCTGTAGCTCGAATATGGCGTTTTGGGCGATGGATACCTTGTCGCTCTTAGGAAAATAGTCGAGAAACGACTGCAGTTCTTCGATTGCTCTGATGGTCCCTGATTGGTCAAGCTGTGGATCCGGGGAATCAAGATAGTAGCCATATCCGCTGTAGAATCGTGCAAGCTCAGAGTATTTTCCTTTCGGGAAACGGCTGTAGTACATCTTGAAATACTCTCCTGAAGTTTCGTAGTCTTTGTTCTCGTAGTTGGAAAGCGCCACGAGGTATATGGCATCCTCTGCTTTTTCTGAACCTCTGAACTGGGTTATGACATCTTCAAGCGCTGTGGAGGCCTGGGTATATTTCTTTTCCTCGAAAGCTCGCTTGGCGAAATCGAGTCGGTAATCAGGGTCATTGCTCTTGAGCACACGTTGGTACTCTCCGCAGGACGCAAAGAGCATGGAAGCTGCAAGCATGACGAGATATTTTCGCATTTTAGTGATCACTGGGTTGAATTGTGGTCTGTGAGAATTGATTTTTCAACTTGCAAATTTAACGTTTTTCTGTCACATTCATGCTATGTGACCCCAATAATTTTGATAATTTTAATATTATTGGGGTGTTGCAGGATGGTTTGCCAATTAAAAACGCTAATTTTGTATTGCAAAAATCGAATCGCAATTCATGTCATATAGATGAAAAAGTATTTTAAGGTGATATTGTCGTCCGTACTCCTGTCGTTGGGGCTTCTTTGTGTCAATTTTGACACGGCGGCCTCGTCGCCAAAGCGTGAGATGCGCGGAGTGTGGCTTGCTACTGTATGGGGCATCGACTGGCCGTCGGTGAGGGGCACTACTGAGAGTGTCCGCTCACGGCAGCAGGGAGAGTTGCTTGAGATTCTCGACAGATGTGAGTCGCTCAATCTGACGACTGTTTTTTTTCAGGTGCGCGGAATGGCCGATGTGATGTATAAGTCTTCACTTGAGCCATGGTCGAGCTTTGTGTCAGGAAAGAGGGGGCTTGATCCCGGATGGGATCCGCTTGGCTTTGTAGTGGAGGAGTGTCATAAGCGTGGCCTCGAATGTTACGCCTGGGTCAATCCGTTTAGATGGAGTTCCGGTGCCAATTATGACAGCGAGCCTGACAAAGAGTGGAAACGCAAAGGTTGGTTGCTGAAATATGATAATTATACGGTGTTGAATCCGGGTCTTGAGGATGTCAGGCAGCACGTAGTGGATATCTGTCGTGAGATTGTGGATGGTTATGCTGTAGATGGCCTTGTGTTTGACGACTATTTTTATCCTAACCGTATCCCTGAAACTTCTGCGGCTGCGGACTACGATCTATGGCGCAAGGAATCACCATGGATGAGCTTTGGCGATTGGCGCCGTGCCAATGTCCACAAGGTCGTGGCCGATGTCCATGCGATGATAGCAGATACTCATCCAGGAGTCAGATTTGGAATTTCACCGGCGGGAGTCGCCGGCAAAATCCATACTTCGGCTTTGAAATGGGGTATGGAAAGCTGTGATGTAAAGGCTGACGATTGGCAATATAGTGAGATTTATTCCGATCCGCTCGGTTGGCTCTATCAGCGCACGGTCGATTTCATATCGCCGCAGATATATTGGTCGACTTCACATCAGACAGCGCCATACGTGCCTGTGGCCCAATGGTGGAATGACGCTGCCACATTCTATGGCTGCCATTTTTATTCAAGCATGACTCTTGCCCCTCTCGAAAAGAATAACACTCGTGAGCAGCGTGATGAGTTGTTGAGGCAGGTCTATGTCAACCGTAGCCGTCAGATTGATGGCAACAGAGGCACGGTGCTATACAGCGCTAAATTTCTTCCTAAAATATCCGGCGATATTTCCGGATGCTTCGACACAAAAGTCATGACTCCTCCGATGTGTTACGGCGAGGATGACCGACCTGAATCACCGGGAGCCCTTTCGTTGAAAAGCGGAGTGCTCACATGGCGGAGTCCTGATGCAGTAGATTCGCCTGTGCGCTACGCTGTTTATGCCTTCCCCCGTCATTTGGGCAAGGATGAGCTTATGGATGATGACGGTGACGGTATCAGCGGGCAGTATCTCTTAAAGATTTCTTATGAGTCCTCGGCGGTTGTGCCGGCCGGAATGTCGTATGCTGTTACCACATTGTCAGGCTTCTCTGTAGAATCCGAGCCGGTTTTCCTGCCATAGATTGGAGTGACTGGTCAAAATGTTTAATGATGGCGTGACCTTTCTTTCACAGAGAAGTCACGCCGTTGTTTTGAACGAATCAAGAGTTGTCAGTAATATAGAAGCTTTCATGACACTTTTACGCCATCAATCTGCCGTCTGGAATCCTGGTTGACATAGAAGCGGATGACGGCATAGATGATGTTTTGCATAGGTGTCAGCGTGTTTTCCGGGTTTTGTCCGAGGATGAATTCCATGCTTAGCGCATTGCTGATTGAAGTCCGGTCGGTCGGCTGCAGGGAATTGATGGTGTCTATGACGCGGGGAGAGATAATGATTGAGGCGTTCATGGTTGTATGAGTTTAGAGAGTAAGTTGAATCGATGATGCAAATTTAACGTGAGTTATGTGCCCAAAATAAGCACATGTAAGTTAAAAGATATATAAAGCGCATGAAAAAACTCCCGACACCATAGACGGTACGGGAGTTTCAGAGAGTTATTATATGATAGTATGTAGATTAGATCATAATCATAGCATGCTGACCGAGCGTTTGATAAATTCGCTGAGATCACGGCCTCGAAGGAGTCCGTTTGCAAGAAGAGCGAGATCAATAGCTTGTTTTACGACCGGCTTTTCAGCTGCATATTTGCTTATTATCTCATCCTTTTCTTTGCGGATTTTCTCTACGTTTTCTGTCAGACGCTTTTCTTCAGCGGCCTGTTCGTCAGTGGGCTTATTATCTTTTATTCCCGAACGGATGATAGTAATGCGCTCGTTGTCAGCGTCAATAGTCGCATTGAGAGGTGCGAGCTGATCGGCAAGAGCTGTCTCAGCTTCGTTAAGAATATTGACAATCACGGGATGCTTTGTGTTGACAATGAGATTGTAGCTATCGGGAAGTTCTGCATAGAAACTCATGCCCGGTTGTGTCGATGCCATATCCTTCATGCGTCGCATATACTCATTCTGGGTGATGAGGATCGGGTTGGCTGCCGGGTCAAGAGCCTCGAACGATACGAGGAAATCCGCCTTATCGACACTCGGGAGCTGGCTGCGGAATACTGTGGTCATCAGGGAAATCTGCTGCGGGTTGAGGCCACTGTCCTGTTCTCCTTCCTTCGGGATCAGTTTCTCGGCCACATCGCTGTCGACACGGACGAAACGGGTCTTTTCAAGCTTGCTTTCGAGCAGGGAGATGAAATGACCGTCAAGCTGGCCATCCATCAGGAGGACATTGTAACCCTTCTCGTTGGCGGCCTGGATGTAGTTGTATTGAGCGGTCACATCCGTCGCGTAAATATAGACGACATTACCGTCTTTATCCGTCTGTGAGGCTTCGACGAGTGTCCGGTATTCTTCCAGAGTGAAATATTTGCTTTCAGTGTCACGGAGAAGGGTAAACTTCAGGGCCGAATCGCAGAATTTCTCATCTGTGAGCATTCCGTATTCAATGAAGATCTTGATGTCATCCCATTTCGATTCGAAATCGGCGCGGTTTTCTTTAAACAGCTCATCGAGTCGTGAGGCAACCTTCTTGGTGATGTAGCCGGAAATTTTCTTTACGGCAGTATCGCTTTGGAGATATGAACGGGAGACGTTGAGGGGGATGTCGGGGGAATCAATGACACCTTGCAGGAGCATCATGAATTCAGGGACAACGCCCTCTACCGAATCGGTGACAAACACCTGATTGCAATAGAGCTGGATACGGTCCTTACGGATGTCGAGGTTGCTTTTGATTTTCGGGAAGAAGAGGATGCCGGTCAATGTGAAGGGATAGTCGACATTGAGATGGATCCAGAACAAGGGATCTTCCTGACCGGGATAGAGTTCGTGATAAAACTTCTTATAGTCTTCATCGGTAAGTTCCGAGGGCTTTTTAGTCCATGTCGGCTCAGTGTCGTTGACCACATTGTCTTTGTCTGTATCAACATACTTGCCATCTTTCCATTCCTGCACTTTACCAGAGATAACTGGAACGGGCAGGAAGCGGCAATATTTTTTCAGAAGTGTGTCGATACGTGCCTGCTCGAGAAACTCCTTGTTGTCATCGTCAAGATAGAGGATGATGTCGGTTCCACGCGTTGCCTTGTCAGTAGGTTCCATGGAATATTCCGGGCTGCCGTCGCAATCCCATTTGACGGCTTGGGCTCCCTCCTTGTAACTGAGAGAACGGATTTCGACCTTCTTGGCTACCATAAAGGCCGAATAGAAACCGAGGCCGAAGTGACCTATGATGGCGTTTGCGTTGTCTTTATATTTGTTGACAAATTCCTCCGCGCCTGAAAATGCTATCTGGTTGATGTATTTGTCGATATCTTCAGCGGTCATGCCGATGCCGTGGTCGCTGACGGTAAGCGTGCCGGCCTCTTTGTCAATGCTGACACGGACTGCCATTTCGCCAAGTTCACCCTTAAATTCGCCAAATGAAGCGAGAGTCTTCAGCTTCTGTGTCGCGTCAATGGCGTTTGAAACAAGTTCACGTAGAAAAATTTCGTGATCGGAATAGAGAAATTTTTTAATTACCGGAAAGATATTTTCGGTAGTTACTCCAATCTGTCCTTTTTGCATATCTTATTTGAATTTTAAATTTAATATTGTCTGTGTGGTTAAAGCGTTACTACATATAGTACCGCTTACACTATAACAATACAGCAAACAAAATGCCAATCCGCCAAACTGACAAATTCTGTTAAAAATACTGCAAAAATGACAGATTATGTAGTGTCGCAGTTCTGTCAGCGATTCTGAATGATAGCTGTTGTGTCGCGCCCGACGTTAACATTGTGACGGTCGAATATTCCGACTGCGTTTTTAACGAAGTTTCTTCTGTGCTGTTCCATTGTCGGGGTCAACTCGGAGCTTTCTGCGGGTAGAAGTTTGAAGTTTTCACGGTTGTTCATCGCCGGTTGGGTAAATACGAGGCGATAGGAGGCAGAGGAGACATAGGCACGTCCGAAGACGTCACGGGCAAGCTTGACTCTCGCCATGGCTCCTCCACGTGTGTCGGTCGTGCGCATTGCAGAGATGAAATTACCGAGCGAATAGACAGTTAGACATGGCCGTCCCGTCTTTCCGTTGATTCTGAGTTCCATCGGTTGGATGACATGCGGGTGACCACCGATGATGAGTTCAACTCCCATATCAGCGAGATATTTCGCCAGACTTTTCTGCGAGGCATTGGGCAGAAGTTTATACTCTTCACCCCAATGGATACAAGCTGCGATGATTTCAGCTCCATTCTCGCGGGCTTTCTTGACATCGGAAGCTATTAGCTCCCGGTTGATGTAGTCAATTTCGATATCAGATCTTTTGGTGATACCGTTTGTCCCGTATGTATAATTAAGAAATGCGACTTTAAATCCATTTATGTCGTGGATCATGGGCAGAATGGAGTCGCGGTGTGATTTATTTCGGTAGACACCGATAAAGGGGACATTCTTTTTCTCAAAAGTCTCTATTGTCCGTCTCACTCCTTTGTCTCTGCGGTCAAGAATGTGATTGTTGGCTGAGAGCATCAGGTCGAAACCGGCATCGGTGAGCGCGTCGACATAGTTGTCGTGGGCGCAAAACATGGGGTAACCCGAATAAGGTGCGCCACCAAGCGGAGTCTCAAGATTGACCACAGCAAAGTCGGCCGAGGAGATATAGGGGCGCAGCGAGGAGAAATAGGGAGAATAGTCGAGGGAGCCGTCGGGCCGAAGCGCAGCATCAATCTGCCGCTGGTGTTGCATGGCGTCACCGGCAAAGACAATCTCAGCACTGTCTTGTGGAATCAGCAGTGAGAGTAGAGACAGAAAAACTGATATCATGCTCACGGCCCCTCGTCGTTGTTCTCGTCAGATGGTTCAGGAATAGATTTCTTTTTTAGCGGCAAGGAGAGTGTTGCGCATAAGTGAGCAGATGGTCATCGGGCCTACTCCGCCTGGCACAGGAGTGATGAATGAACACTTCTCCGCTACATTCTCAAAGTCCACATCGCCGCGCAAGCGGAAACCACTCTTGCGGGTCGCGTCGGGCACACGTGTAGTCCCGACATCAATGATGGTGGCGCCTGGCTTGACCATGTCGGCTGTTACAAAGCCTGGGCGTCCGAGCGCTGCGATGATGATGTCGGCCTCAGCGCATGCTTCTTTAATATTGTTTGAAGAACTGTGGAGAACAGTTACAGTAGCGTTACCTGGCTCTGACTTCTGCATCATCAGATTGGCGACAGGCTTACCGACGATGTTGCTTCGGCCGAGCACCACGCATTTAGCTCCCTTTGTGTTGACACCATATCGTTTCAGGAGCTCCATGATGCCGGCAGGAGTGGCTGAGACGAAGCAGGGAAGCCCTATTGACATACGACCTACATTGACAGGATGGAATCCGTCGACATCTTTGCGGTAGTCAATAGCTTCGATGATTTTTTGTTCGGAGATGTGGCGAGGGAGTGGTAACTGAACTATAAATCCGTCAACATCCTTGTCTTCATTAAGCTGTTTGATTGTTTCAAGCAGCTTCTCTTCAGTGACATCATCCTCATAGCGTATGAGGGTCGATTTGAAACCACAGGCTTCACAGGCTTTCACCTTGTTGGCTACATAGGTCTCGCTGCCACCGTCATGGCCTACGAGGATTGCCACAAGGTGGGGACGGCGCTGGCCGCGTGCCACCATTTCCTCTACTTCAGCGGCTATTTCGCGCTTGATATCGTCTGCTGTTTTTTTTCCGTCGATAAGTGTCATCTTCTCATTCCTTTCATGTTACGCATCATTGCCATCGGGTTTTTGATACCGGAGACGGCTTTCATCATCTTGCGGGCGTCATCAAACTGTTTGATGAGTCTGTTGACTTCCTGGATATCTGTTCCTGAGCCTTTTGCAATACGTTTGCGGCGGCTTCCATTGAGAATTTCGGGATGCTCACGTTCCTGAGCTGTCATTGATTGGATGATAGCCTCAATTCCCTTAAACGCATTGTCATCGATATCAATATCCTTGATGGCTTTGCCGACACCGGGGATCATTGATGCGAGTTCCTTGAGGTTGCCCATTTTCTGGATCTGCTGGATCTGCTGGAGGAAGTCGTTGAAATTGAACTGATTCTTTGCAATCTTACGCTGGAGCTCTCGTGCTTGCTTCTCGTCGTAGGCATTCTGGGCTTTCTCAACGAGAGAGACAATGTCGCCCATGCCGAGGATACGGTCGGCCATACGTGAGGGATGGAAGAGATCAAGCGCATCGAGTTTCTCACCGGTACCGACAAATTTGATCGGTTTTGTAACCACTGTGCGGATTGAGAGGGCAGCACCGCCACGGGTATCACCATCAAGTTTGGTGAGAACCACACCGTCGAAGTCAAGACGGTCGTTGAACTCCTTGGCTGTATTGACAGCATCCTGACCGGTCATAGAGTCAACAACGAAGAGAGTCTCGTTGGGTTTGACAGCCTTCTTGATTGCTGCGATCTCTTGCATCATCTGTTCGTCGACCGCAAGACGTCCGGCGGTGTCGATGATGACGAGGTCAAGATGATTGGTCTTTGCGTAACGGATCGCATTTTCAGCAATCTCAACAGGATTCTTGTTGCCATCTTCCGTGTAGACAGGTACATCGATCTGCTCGGCAAGCACTTTAAGCTGGTCAATAGCAGCCGGACGATAGACGTCGCAGGCCACGAGGAGCGGACGTTTGCCCTGTTCGGATTTGAGTTTTCGGGCGAGTTTGCCGGAGAAAGTAGTCTTACCGGAACCTTGGAGACCCGACATGAGGATTACAGTCGGATTGCCTGACAGATTGACCTGCGCTGTCTCGCCACCCATGAGTCGGGCAAGTTCATCATGGACGATCTTCACCATGAGCTCGCCTGGCTTGATGGCATTGATCACGTTCATGCCCAGGGCCTTGGCCTTGACTTCGTCAGTAAATTGTTTTGCAACTTTGAAGTTCACGTCGGCTTCGAGAAGGGCGCGACGTACATCTTTCAAGGTCTCTGCTACGTTGATTTCGGTGATTTTGCCTTCACCTTTCAATATCTTGAAACTTCTTTCAAGTCTCTCGCTTAGATTCTCAAACACTTGGGATAGCTGGGGGATAGAGGGTTAGAAACTGTTGCTGATTTGAAATGATAATAAATTTGGTGTGACCGATTGATGATTATTCTGGGAGAAGGCGGTTAGTGGCAGTGTCAGGGAAGAGGACTACCGGCTTATGGTTGCGGGCTTCTTCGGGGGTCATCTGTGCGTAGCACATCAGGATCACCACATCGCCAACCTGTACCTTGCGTGCGGCTGCCCCGTTGAGACAGATCACACCTGAACCGCGTTCGCCGGGGATGACATAGGTGTCGAAACGTTCACCATTATTATTATCTACTATATATATACGCTCGCCGGGAAAAATTCCTGCTGCGTCGAGGAGGTCTTGGTCAATCGTGATGCTGCCAATATAGTCCAGACGGGCTTCAGTGACAGTCACACGGTGGATTTTGCACTTGAGTATTTCGAGTGTCATTTCCTGTTTGTGTATTTGATGTTGTCAATCAGTCGGACATCGCCGCAGAATACTGTGACACAACCAACTGCAATCTCCGCTTCATTCCAGCAGCTGATGGGTTGCATGGTCATGGCGTTGACGATTTCGTAATATTCCACTTTCATGTGGGGATATGAATTGATTTCATCGATAACGTAACGCTTGGTCTCTTCAACGCTATGATCCTTTGCCCATTCGAGACTGCTCTCAAGCGTTTTGTGGATTGCAGGAGCAATCTCTCTCTGTTCGGGCGTCAGGCGTACGTTGCGCGAACTCATCGCAAGTCCGTCGTCCTCACGTTTTATAGGACAGTCGACAATCTCGAGGTCAAATCCTTCAAGTTCGGCCATCTTGCGTATGACAGCGATCTGCTGGAAGTCTTTTTCTCCGAAATAAGCGCGGGTAGGGCGAGTGAAGTCAAAGAGTTTGCTGACAATCTGCGCCACACCGTTGAAATGTCCGGGGCGCATGGCTCCTTCCATTACTTCTGCAACAGGACCGAGATCAAACACGCGTGTATCCGGCTCAGGATAAATCTCTTCGACGGTCGGGATGAAAGCATAGTCGACACCGGCGTTTCTGAGCAACGCTGCATCGGCCTCTTCGGTGCGGGGATAAGTCGCAAGATCTGTCGGATTATTGAACTGGGTGGGATTGACAAACACACTTACGACAACGGTATCGTTCTCTTTTCGAGCACGCTCGATAAGTGATAGGTGTCCTGCATGTAGGGCTCCCATTGTGGGGACGAGTCCTATGCTGCCTTGCGCGCGGGCTGCGTCGAGCTTGGCTTTTAATTCAGCTATGGTGCGAATTATTTCCATTTCTTTCTGTTATGTCTGAAATTTCAGAGTGCAAAATTACACATAAAGCCGGAATTTTTTGTAATTTTGAATTAAAATTATTTCCCATGCAGCAGGAATTTGCCTCAAAACTACTCGAAGGAGCCGTCACGGAATTGTCGCGTCTCCCTGGCATCGGCCGAAAAACAGCATTGCGGCTCGCGCTTCATATCCTTCGCGCCGATGAGAGCGCAGGGGTAGCGTTGGGTCAATCGATCATTGACATGCGCCGTGGTATCAGGTATTGTTCAGTGTGCCATAATATATCCGAGACAGAGATCTGTCCCATCTGTGCCGACACGCGCCGCGATGCCTCTACCGTGTGTGTGGTCGAAAATGTCAAGGATGTGATGAGTTTTGAGAATACGGGCCAGTTCGCAGGTGTCTATCACGTGCTCGGAGGTGTGATTTCTCCCATGGATGGAGTGGGGCCTGACCAACTTTCGATTGATTCGTTGGTCGATCGCGTGGCTGCCGGAGGCGTGAATGAAGTGATTCTGGCGTTGAGTGCTACGATGGAGGGGGAGACTACTAATTTCTATATTTTCCGCCGCCTGGCTGAGTTTTCAGACTTACGCATCACCCAGCTCGCGCGTGGCGTTTCGGTCGGAAATGAAATTGAATATACGGATGAGATAACTCTTGGACGCTCTCTTCTCAATCGCACTCTGTTTGCCGATTCGATCAGACGGTGATTGCTTGGGTTATAGGAATTTTTGATAGATATAGGCGTCGCTATATGCGTTGGCCTGTCGCAGCCACGAGCGCAGACGACCGCTGATTTTATAGCCTGCTTTCTCGAACAGATTTCGTGAAGGGTTATTCGATTCTCCGATTGTGCAATATAATTGATGCAGTGAATACATCTGTCTGCAATATTTTTCAGCTAAAGCCAATGCTGCCAAGCCATAGCCACGCCGTTGGTATGGAGAGGCAATGAGAATCCCTACGCCGCAACGCGAGTTAGCGGCGTCAAATTCATATAGATCCAAAGTTCCTATGGTCTCGCCGGTTGAGGCCAGACCTATCATCAGGCGAAGCTGTTTTGCCGCATAGATGTCACCATCATAATTGTTGACATATTCCCATAATTGTTTTCTGGAATATGGCGCAAGTGTAGCGCCGACATCCCAGAGTGTTGGATCATTTTCCCAACGGTAAAGGGTGTCGACATCGATAGTTTCAAGCGCACGGAGAGTGATGGTGCCGTCGGTTAGCATTTGAGACATAGCATTAATATGATAAAAAATCCGTGCGGATGGCATTTATGGATTAGAAAATGCACTTCCACACGGATTTTTGTCCGGATATTTATAAACCTTCTTCGTTGAGGAATCGCTCGACATCAAGAGCGGCTTTGCATCCCATACCGGCAGCAGTGATAGCCTGACGATAAGTCGGATCCGCTACATCGCCTGCGGCAAAAACGCCGGGGACATTGGTGTGGGTCGATTCACCTTTAACCTTGATATATCCGGCGGCATCACAATCGATATACTGACGGAAGGCCTCAGTGTTAGGATTGTGGCCAATGGCAAGGAAAAATCCGTCGATGGCAAGGTCGTAGTGCTGCTCATTCTCTTTGCCTGCGTTCTCTACGAGGTGTGCGCCTTCGAGATACTCTTCGCCATAGAGCCCGGCAGTGTTTGTGTTGAAAAGCACTTTGATGTTGCTTTTGTTGAGCACACGTTCCTGCATCACTTTCGATGCACGCAGATGGGGCTTTCGTACAATGAGGAAGACATCGGCTGCAAGATTGCTGAGATAGAGAGCTTCCTCGCATGCAGTGTCTCCGCCGCCTACGACTGCCACTCGTTTATTGCGATAGAAGAATCCATCGCAGGTAGCGCAGGCCGAGACTCCGAGACCGGAATATTTCTGTTCGTCAGGCAACCCCAGATAGCGTGCTGAAGCACCTGTTGATATGATGACAGAGTTGGCTGTGATATCGAGACCATTGTTGGTCTTGGCTTTGAAAGGACGAGTTGAGAAATCCACTTCTGTCACAAGTCCGGAACGGATATCGGCACCGAATTTCAGGGCCTGCGCACGGAGATCTTCCATCAACTGGGGGCCGGTGATGCCGTTGGGCTGTCCGGGGAAGTTTTCGACTTCAGTGGTTGTGGTGAGCTGGCCTCCGGGCTGCATGCCCTCAATGACAAGAGGCGAGATGTTGGCACGGGATGTATAGATTGCTGCCGTGTAACCGGCCGGTCCTGAACCGATAATAAGACATCGGGTTTTGATTTCAGACATGATGATTATAGAATTAAGTTCGGATTTGATTAATTAATAATTGTGTAGAAGTAACGCAGATGCTTACAGATAGATTACAGCATTACAAAATATTAACATTTATCTGCCAATGCCTGCGCGTAGACTTATCTCAGATCAATCACCGGAACACCGGGATATTTTTTCGGATTGAACCGGAATTCAGATAATGGCAGAGGCAGACCTGCACTCACGTTGTTGACCTGCACTTTTACCACCCGACGGTTGCTCATGGTCAGTTCAATAGCCGAGGGATAGAGGGTGGAGGCGTTGAGTGTCAATATGATTTTATGTATATCGTTTTTCGCATTGATAGCCGTAAGCTGTATTTTCTTTTCGCTTGCCGGCGATTTCAGTAGAGAGGCTTTGTATAATTTTTTGAAAGAACTCACGATTGCAAACGGATTCACTTGCTGTAGCTCCTCCGGTGTCGGTTCGGTTATGTTGACCTCTCCAGTCTGTGTGGAATAGGTCCATTGGGTCTTGCCATCATACCACGACGAAATCTGTTGCGATGATATTATGAACCGGTCGCCGGCAATGGTGATACTGCCATTTTGTCTATGTCCGTCTGCGGTGATGAGATAATCGGCTTTCAGTGTCTTGGCGCTACGGATCTTCGTTGCTGCTTTGTCAAGAATCTGCGTTGCAGTCTCAGCTGCGTTGATATGGGTGCATACTCCCAGGCACAGTAGGATGGACAGCAGAAAACGATTGGTCGCTCTATTCAATAATATATGTGTCATATTTTCTTTGATCATTTGTTTTCAAGAATGCTTTCAAGCAGGATGATATCGACGAGAACTTGTCGCGGCTTGCTTCCCTGCGAGGGACCGACGATGCCTGC
The DNA here is from genome assembly GCA_023665865.1 of Staphylococcus sp. Taxonomy (GTDB): domain Bacteria; phylum Bacteroidota; class Bacteroidia; order Bacteroidales; family Muribaculaceae; genus Duncaniella. Next base: position 2,373,856 of record JAMPDC010000001.1, on the reverse strand, counting down.
GGCTTCCATCTGGTCCATGATTTTGCCGGCGCGGTTGTAGCCTATCGAATAGCGGCGTTGCAGTATCGAGGTCGAAGCTGTGTCAGAGCTGACAACAAATCGCGCACATTCGTCGAACAGCGGATCGCGGTCACCGACTGTGGCCAGTTTGCCACCCTCTCCTCCGTCAGCGACAAATTCCGGAAGCTCATAAGCACTGGAATAGCCCACCTGCTCGCTGATCGAGTCACAGATAGCACTCACTTCGGGTGTGTCGATAAAGGCACACTGGACTCGCTCGAGTTTTCCATTGATCGAGAAGAGCATGTCACCACGGCCAATGAGCTGGTTTGCTCCAAGCTGATCCAGGATAGTACGTGAGTCATTACCTTGGATTACCCGGAAGGCGATACGGCCGGGGATATTGAGTTTGATACCACCGGTGATGACATTAACGGTCGGGCGCTGCGTTGCGATGATAAGGTGGATACCTGCCGCACGGGCTACAGCAGCCAGACGAGATACTGGATTCTCGATTTCTTTGCCTTGACGTATGATTAGGTCGGCAAACTCGTCGATGATCAATACGATATAGGGAAGGAAACGGTGATGCTCGGGATTGAGTTGGCGCGATACGAATTTGTTGTTGTATTCGATTATATTTCGCGCGCCTGCCTGCTCAAGAAGCGACAGACGGTTGTCCATCTCGACACAGAGAGAGTTGAGTACGGTTACAACTTTCGACATGTCGGTGATGATTGCATCTTCACCCGGAAGAGAAGCCAAATAATGACGTTCAAGCTTGCGGTATAGGCTGAGCTCGACTCGCTTCGGGTCAATGAGGACAAATTTCAGTTCCGACGGATGTTTCTTGTAGAGCAGGGAGGTGATTATAGCGTTAAGACCGACTGATTTACCCATACCGGTTGCGCCGGCTACGAGCAGGTGGGGCATTTTGGCAAGATCGGCCATGAAAATGTCGTTGGAGATTGTCTTTCCAAGTGCCATCGGCAACTCCATGGTGCAATTTTTGTAAAGGTCGCTTTCAAGTACAGAGCGCATCGACACAACCTGCGGATCCTTGTTGGGGACCTCGATTCCGATGGTACCCTTGGCAGGGATAGGAGCTATGATACGGACTCCAAGGGCAGCAAGGCTGAGTTGGAGGTCATCGCCAAGACTCTTGATGGAGCGTGTGCGCACGCCTTCGGCGGGGATAATTTCGTAAAGTGTGACAGTCGGGCCGATGGTCGCTTCGATATGTGAGATCTCCACACCATAGCTGCGCAAGGTTTCAGTGATTCGGTGTTTGTTGAACTCCATTTCCTGAACATCGACGCTCGGACCGTTGTCTTTTGCCGGACGCAGCAGGTCGAGTGTGGGAAACTTGAAATGTGAGAGATCGGCACGTGGATCAAACGGCTCGGAGTTGAGCACTTCCTGAGGGGTTGGGCGGGTTGCCGGTGCGATGGCTGGAACTATATCGCAGCTTCGATTAGTATTCGGGCCGTCAGAGCTGAAAAGAGGCGAGACTTCGTCGGTATCCTCCTCGACATCGTCTTCTGCAGGAGAGTCGGAGAAGAGAGGTGCAATCTCGTCGTCAGGTTGTACGGTAGTTTCAACGCTGTCTTCAGTTTCGTTTTCATTTTCATTGTCGAGAGTGACAGTCTCAATCTCGGCATCGACAGTCCCTATGACGGGTATATCATCAGTCGTAGAGATCTCAGTCGCCACATTTGCAACCGGCATGGAGTCGCCGGCGGTTTCTGAAATGTGATTATCTTGGTTGAACAGATTCAGATCCGGTTCCGGGGTAACTGTCTGAGGTTGCACCGGAGATTGTACGGGAGTCTGCGTTACAGGCTGAGGCATCGTTGGAGCTTGTGCCATCTCAGCTGCTCTGCGGGCGGCCGCAGCTTCCATCGCAGCTTGGGCCTTAGCCCGTTGTTCGGCTTCTGCTGCGGCTCGCTGTGCTGCACGTATGGCTTCCTGTTCAGCTTCGCGTTTCATGCGTTCGGCTTCTTCTTCGGCACGTTGACGTTCACGTTCCGCACGGCGTTCGGCTTGACGTGAACGATAGGCGCTGATACCTTCATTGGCTATGGCTAACACCCGCTTGAGTTCAGAAAGATATAATATAACTACGAGCCCTCCCATTATGACACTGAGAGCCAATGCTCCCCAGATGCCTGAGAGCGTGATGAGATTCTCGTTGAAAAGGTGCCCGTGTCGTCCTCCCCAGAATATCGGTGAGGCAAACTCGTAGGTGGCAAGTCCACAGATGATTGATAGCGATATCGCTGTTAGCAGGCAGCGCATGGTCAGCGACCAGAAACGCGGACGGTAGACTTTAAGCATGGAGAGGCCACATGCAGCCACGTAATAGATCAAAATGAATGATCCTATACCTAACCAGTTATATAGCAGGGTGTGGGCCATCCATGCACCGAATGGGCCTCCGGCATTGCGTATCATCGTAGGGTCGAAGTCATCGTTGAGCAAAGCGCTCTGGTCGGTGCCTATGTGTGCGAAATAGGATATGGAGACAATCAGGGCATATCCTGCGAGCACGACGAAGATAAGACCGATAAACATGACGGTGCGGGAGTCACGTATGAGTCTGAACAATCTTGCGATAGGGGAAATCCCATGGGGCTTGTGGAGATTTTCTGCATCGGGCGCGCTTTGCGGAGCCGGTTCCGTATATGATGCCGCCGGATTGACGGGATTCGTATCCGGAATGGAAGGTGCGGCCTGCTGTGCTGATGCCGGTTGATATGCGTCGGAACGTATATCGTCCTGACGGACGACCTGCGGGTTGCTGTCGCCGTTGAGCATCGCCTCGGCATCGAAGGCCGTATCTGTGTATGACGTTTCGTCAATAGGGGAATAGGATGATGACATAGCTATGATTGGGGTGTGCTTTTTTCAGAATAAATGTGATAACAAAGTTACGATTTTTATTCTGAAATATCATCTTCCCATCTGTAGATTTTTTCATGATAGTACCCACGGCTGGGCATTTTAGCTGCAATCTGTCAGTTTCCTGTCCCGAAACGCGAAGTGTCGATTGTATTATCGCTCGGTTTGAATCCGTTAAAACGATAGACGAATGTGAGCTTCAGGTAGCGGTTCATCCCGTGGACTTTCATCCTGTAGTCCTGACTTGAGAATTTGATTTTTAGATTTGGATTGCATGTGTTGAAGATATCATTGGCTTTCAGGTTCAGTTCGCAACAGCGTTTTCTGCCGAATTGCCATTTCACTCCTGCATCTATTTTCCACAAGGGGTCAAAGCGCCCGGGGCCTTGGATTTGCCCTGCGATATATGAGCCGTCGACAGACAATGATATCGGGCAGGTAGACGTGAAGCGGATTGTATTATTTAATCCGGCATAGAATCCCCAGCGGCTATTGTCGAAGCGAAGATCATGGAAATGGTCGGACTTTTGCTGTGCATGTGAAAGGTTTGCTGTCGCGGTCACGTTCCAGATATTACCGATATCAAACGGCAGATGGAGCTGGAGCCCTACGGTTTTTGAGAACTTCATGTTTAAGGTTTGGAATATTAAATGGAAGCCGTCGGTTGATTGATATGGAAGTTGGACGGAGTAGTCATCGGCATAAAGCACATAGAATGTGGCTGCATATTTCTGCCTGAATATGTAGCTCAGCTGCCCTGTATAATTTATGTAAGGTTGCAGCGCAGGATTTCCTAAAATGGTCGAGTAGTCGTTGACATACGCAGTGCCGCCATGCATTTCCCAGTAAGAGGGGTAGACACGTTGGGATGTGAAGTTGAGTTGAAAGATACTTGTTGGTGTCCTGTAATATGTAGCTCCTAACTGCGGTATCATGTTCCAGTTGTGGCGAAGGTCATTATGGAAATATTCAGCCTCGGCTGAAGCGTTAAACGAGAGCCCCCAGTCAAAAGATGTCTGGACACTGATGTAGGCGCTTGCCACATCCTCCTGTAGACTGTTGGCAAAACCTTGTCCGGCCGGTAGCAGATAGGATTGGCGGCTATCGTCATCCGAATGTTGGTAGTCAACGCCGTAGCCGACAGTCACTTTGCCTAATGGATGTTCCTGGTCGAGATAAAGATGATAACGGTTGATGTCCTGCCGGTTTTCGGAATAGACTTTTTCTTCATCGCCCTTAAAGAGATTCTGATTCCTGTTTTCGAAATAGTATGTATAATCTCCGCCAACTGTCAAACCAAACGGAGCCACATAGCGGACAGCTATGTTGTGGCATGAAGTAGGTGCCAGTCCTTTGTATGAGTTTGTATAGTCGCCAAACGTTCCGGTCGACAGGCTGAGGTTCCGGATGCCGGATGTGATCTGTCCATTATAAGATAGCTTGAACTTTTTATATGCTATGGTTGTGTTGATGACATTGGAGCGGTTACGCCCGAGCTGTCTCATGTCGTCTTCGACCATTTGACGTGTGCCATTGAGCAGATGGTTGGAGAATGTTTCTTGACGGTTGTATGTCCGATTGTGTGCGAGTGACCAATTCAGGCCAAAAGACCAATCTTTTATCGCATAGGTAGCGTTGAGGCCTCCAGAAAAAGAAGCATAGTGAGCCTGACTATAGTTGGATGTGACTTGGCCTGTCAGTCCGTCAAGTGGACGTGGGGTTTTCATGACTATGTTGATCACAGCTCCGTTGACATGGTATTTAGCCGGCGCTGAATACATGATTTCGACATTCTTAAGCCTATCGACCGGAGTGGCATATAGCAACTGATAGAGATTCTGCAATGGCATCGACGTGGGTTCGCCGTTCATAATTATGGTGACGGAAGAAGCTCCATTCAGTCCAATGTTCCCGTTGTTGTCGTCCACAACGCCGGGAAGATAGCTGAGTGCTTCCAGGATATTTGTGACCGGTTTGTCCCGGACTATAGCCAGCAGATCGACTGTCATGATTCCATCCTGGCCTTTGATCTGAGGTTTTTCACTCTTCACGACGACTTCGCCGAGTGTTTGAGTAGCGATAGTGTCGGTGTTAGCCTCGGTTTGTGCGAATGTTGTGGAGGCTGTCAATGTTAATGCTAATATCAAGACCTGTTTCATATCAATGTTATGAGCTTGTTTTTGTGCAAAGTTATGCTATCGCCTGCCGGGCTGCTGTATCGTCATCCTTATTTAATCTTAAGTCTATCCTTATTTAGTCTTAAATTTGGGCTCAAGAGTGTGATGTAACGGAATAAATTTTGTAGTTTTGCTATATGAAAAGGTTCAGGCTCAACTCCATAATCTTCATATCTGTTATTGCGGTCATATTCGGTTGCAATGTTTTTTACCTTGTCAAGCTGTATGGGTCTATCAGAAAGGATGTGGAACGGGAAGTGATGACAGCTCTTGCTGATACAGACATAGATGACATGTGGGAGAGGTCTGAGAAGGCAAGAAAGATGGCGCAGGCCAATAATCAACAAATTCTAACGAAAGAAGAAGCAGATTCCATATATAATTCCAAGCATGGAGTTATTTCAGGATCGGTAGACGAAGATGGGAATTTTGTAACAAATGCAAAAGAAGAAAATGGCAAGGTCTCCGTTAGGCAGTCACCGCTTGTGCGTGATCACTCCTACACGAATCAGATGATGAAGGCGATGAGTCAGCAAATGCATGAATCTATGGATAAATACTATGGTTATGATCTGAATATTACCGACAGTATATTCCGTGCTCGTTTAGCCGACCGTCAAATATATCCGGATTTTGTAGCTGTTGAAATTGTTGCTGAGAGTGATTCGGTGCTGTTGGGTAATGTGAATCTGAAAACTCTCAATACTGACTACGATATTTTCAGACTTTGTTTTAACCCTGAAAATGGATGGATCTACAGAGCGAGTATCACATCATTGACACGTCATATATTATCTCAGATGATGGGTGTGATTCTTACAACTTTCCTTCTGATTATCGCTTTTGCTGCGGCTTTCAGTTATCTGTTCAGAACCGTGTCTAGATTGCGTACCATCGAGGAAATGAAAGATGATTTTGTCAGCAATATGACTCATGAGCTTAAGACTCCGATCTCTATCGCGTATTCGGCCAATGATGCTCTGCTTAATTATGATACGGCCGGGGACCCGGCCAAGACGACGGCCTACCTTAACATTGCCATAAATCAGTTGAAACGCCTTGGCGAATTGGTTGAGAATATACTTGCCATGAGTATGGAGCGTCGTAAGACAATGATACTGAAACAAGAGCGGATCCATCTGCCGAAACTGGTCAATGAGATTGCCGAGGCTCAACGTATGAGAGGAGATAAGGTTATCTCGATTACCATCGGTGCAGAGGATGATGTCGAGGTCTTTGCTGACAAATCTCATCTGGCAAATGTATTGAACAATCTGATCGATAACTCCATCAAATATTCCGGAGAATCCGTCGACATACACATACAGATCACCCGGGATGGGATCACAGTCACAGACAATGGTATCGGTATCCCGGCGAAGAGTCTGCCGTTTTTGTTTGACAAGTTCTACCGTGTGCCTCACGGCAACCGTCAGGATGTCCGTGGCTATGGAATAGGTTTGTATTATGTCCGTCATGTACTTGAAAAAATGGGATGGAACATTTCAGTCAAGAGTCAGGAAGGGCATGGGTCCGCGTTTATTATAAAATTTCATGATCATGAGAGCTAAGATACTTTTTGTTGAGGACGAACGTGATCTCTCGCTTATAGTCTGCGACACCTTGCAGCAACAAGGTTATGAGGTCGTGACTGCTTATGATGGCATTGAAGGTCTGGAGAAATATAAGACTTGCGATTGTGACCTAGTCATCGCCGATGTCATGATGCCACGGCTCGATGGATTTGCCATGGCAAAGTTGATCAGACGCATCTCTTCCAATGTCCCGATCTTATTTCTCACAGCCAAGAGTACCATTGACGATGTGGAGACAGGTTTCGACATAGGCGCCAATGACTATCTGAAGAAACCGTTTGAGCTGCGCGAATTGCTGGCAAGAATCAAATCTCTTCTCCGTAACACCGGCGTTAGCAAGGGTGATAATATGATTTATCAGATAGGCCGCTATAGTTTTGATGCGACAAACCAGGTGCTCACCGTTGATGGCAAGGATATAGTCATCTCAAACCTCGAGGCAAGAATATTAAAGAAACTGGCTGCAAATATCGGCCGAACGATTGATGCTTCAGAACTGATGATTGCTGTCTGGCAGCGTGACGAGCAGAGCAACCGCAACTCTCTGCATGGTTACATCCACAAGCTTCGCCGCACACTGAGCCAAGACCCGGCCATCAGTATTATCAATCAACGAGGATTCGGCTACATGTTGACTATAAAAAAATAAAGGATGAAGAATAGAATCAAAAGATATATCCTGACATGTTTGGCGGTGTTGCCGTTGTTTGCCACTGCACAGGTTGAACTGATGGATTCCTTACGGTCAGACCTAAAGCAGCCCGACAGCATTAAACCAATTCATGGTGTTCCGATACCTCAAAATCAAGTAATGGGGACAGAGACACCGATAGGTTATGACCCGATACAAGATCCGATATTCCTCTATACATTAGTGCGCCCGATCGAACTTAGTATTCCGACCTATCACTTCATCCCGGGTGAGGTTTCGCCTTTCCGATGGAAGAATGGAGAGGTCGCCGCTACAGGGATAGCTTCCAACTTGCCGGGAATGATGGGGATTGAAAGTGGTGCGATATGGCTGCGTCAGTCTGCCGGAAGGTTTCTCTTTCAGGCAGGAGGTCTGGTGAATAAATATGGCTACTACGGCGGCCTGAACACTCAATATGGCATCAGCGGAAGGTTGACCTATCAAATTTCACCCGGATTAAGTCTTTCAGCGTTTGGATCTTATTATTTTGGCGGTGCTCCACGGATGGGTAACGGTGTCCCGCTCGCACCCGCAATGCTTGGTTACTACAGCCGATCCTCATTTGGAGCCTCGATTGACTATCAGTTTAGTAAGCATTTTGGCGTTGAGGCCGGAGTGCAGGCTGTCCAGCACATCGGGACCCGTCGATATTCTCCTGAGCCGATTGTCACTCCCTATATCCAGACGGGTGGTAAGCACAAGGTTAGAATCGGGTTGCCCGTCGGACAGATACTCTATCACGTTTTAAAAAGATAGCCCTATGTATCCGCTCTCTCCAGATAGTGTAGGATCTGCTGCCGGCCGACGGTTGTTTTATGTGTTGATAATACTCTTTTCAATTATCCCGGACGCCGCAGCTCGTTTTGTAGTAGCAGATTCGCTGACCCGTTCTCCGTTGGCTAATGCTTCTGTCTTTGATAGCAAAGGGAAATTCATAGGTACAGGTAATATAGCCGGCGTTGTTTCGTGTGCCTCGGAGACAGACTATCCCCTCACCATCCGGTATATGGGCTTCCATGAGAGGTTAGTGCCGGAAGTGACAGCGGACACGGTATTTCTCCGGGAAAATATTTCCGAGCTCCCTGAAGTTGTGGTCGAGGCGAAGCAAAAGAAGATGCTCCACATTCTCGCATACGTACGAGAATATTCTACACTTGCGACCTACACCGACACTGTGGCTATGTTTCGTGAGAAAATGGTTGATTTCATGTTGCCAAGTGCGCCGGGCACATCGGTGAAAGGATGGCGTCTTCCCCGAGTCCTAAACTCTAAATCCTACTATCATTTTACCAATGCCGATGGCCTTGACAGTGTAAGCGATCGTTGTAACCATCACTTTTCATGGACCGATTGGATTGGAATCCCTCCGGTTGCCGCTATCCCTCAATCGCTTGTCGGGATAGTTTCGGGTATGGATACAATCCACGGAAAGTATTCCGCGGCTGAGATATGGTATAGGAATGGTGACCGTATGAGTATAGATGTCGATGTAATAGCCGACACAATCAGCAGACGTTGGGCGCCCAACGCCTCATCATTTTTCAAGAACGATAATGTTAGTTTCGAGCGATTCGGATTACGGTTCAACTATGGCGATGTGGTTTCCGACAGGATTGGCGCGCTTGACCTGACCGGATATTCATTCAACATAGAGTCGCGTGGCCGAGGTCACGGTATGTTTCAGTTCCACCGTTATGACAGGCCGTTTTTTGTGACCACTTATACAGAGGTCTATATTCTCGACAAGGAATACATTTCGGTCAAGGAGGCTAAGAAATGGCAGAATCGCAAGTTTGACAGCGATGCTATCGCTATCTATGAACCGATGGAAGCCCCTGAACTACAACCATCGGTGCTTGCTCTCATTGACAGAGTCAAGGGTATTGATTCAGACCATGTCAGGCTGTCGCTTGCTCCAGACTATCGGCTTAAAAGCAGAAATGTGGTCAAACGGAATTTCCACATAGGCCGACGGGCGTTATTCGTGTTGAAACAGGTTACAGGGATCACATACTTCAAGTCACACAAGAATTTCAACCGCCGCTGGAAGCAATTCACACGCGAGCAGATCAACCGTAATATTCAGCACAAAGATTCCATCCGGACAGAAGATAAAATGCAGGAGTGATACGTATCCTTTATTTCAGTATTGCGGAAGACACTCCAGATTGCTCGCCAACTTCATTGCTGTGTTTTACTTTTTTTCCATAATTGAATGTATATGTAATTGAGACATTGAATCTTCGATGGAAATTGTTTCCACCTATAAGTTTTGTCTCGGAATATAGGGGAGAGCTGAATGTTTGCATTGCCGCTAACCAGTCGTTTCTTAATAAATTTATAGCCGAAACACGGACATTCCATCCTGAGTGACTCCACCCGGCAAGAATTTGATAGTAATCCCTGTCTCGGTAGAGTGCCGCGCGATTACCTTGTATTGTTTTGTTGGAAGTTTGATAAGCTGTCTGGAAATAGAAATTTTTTAAGTAGTATGTTGCTGAGGCATTAATATAAAATGGATTCAGCTTGAGATTGTATAAACCTGTCATGCGATATATTGTGACGGATGGTTGTGCGGCAAATTGAAGTTTATTACCAAGCATTTTGTAGTTAAATGATAAGCCAATTTTAGTCCTGTTATAATTGGCATCTGCTTCATAGCTTTTGAGAAGAGCCTCATCATTTTTGTATGGTATAAAGATCGGAACGAATAGCTTGCGTTCTCCAAAATGTTGGATGAATAAAGATGTAGAGAAGTTATTGCGAGGAATCCAGTTATATTGAAAGTTAAAAGTCAACTGACGAGATAATCCTAAGTCTGGATTTCCCGTAATATACATTAATTCATTTTGCTGTAGGATATTTGGAGTCTTATCACTTGCTCCTGGATAATTGGCGCCGAAGTGGAAGTAGGCCCTCAGAGAATGATTTCGTGACGGAGAATATGCCGCTGATATATTTATAAGGGGATATAGCTCATTGATCTCATCTGCATTTATCCTGTTTTGTTCCCATTGTAAAGCAACATCCAGGTTAAAATTCCAACGGTTGTTATAAAAATTGTAACCTACTGTCGCACCTGCGTATGAATCGGAAAATGAATTGTCATAAGGAGATGTGCCATAATAGGAAACATTATTGTGATTAGTTCCTCCGTATCCACGAATGAATACATTCTGAGTTGAAGTTATCATTTTATAGAGTGTTGCAGAGCCTCTGAACTGATAGGCATTTTCTCGAGAGCGATTAATGATATTGTTTTCAATCGACGATTTATAAGAATAGATATAATTGGTATGGCTATATGAGGCACTTGGATTGATATTTAGATGTAAGTTGTGAGGAAAAACAAAATAGTAGCTCCCAGACCATGTAACGTGTCTTGATGTGTATGGTTCAGCCCGCTTATAAGTTGTGCCGCCGGGTCCATTTGGAGTGAATGATATTGTTCCCTCTGTTTCCGCGATAGGGCTTTGGTCGAAAACGAATCCTGCTGTATTTGAAATTTGGGCTTTATCCGAATCGTAAACAGCACGAAATGTCACGGGAATCTGATTGTACTTAAAATGAGCATTGTTGAATATTTCCTTTCGGGTTAATTGTTCCTCAACATCATTCTTTTTTAGATTGTATGTCCCGATATAGGATGTGCCGACATGCCTCAGTCTATGGTTGGAGGCCCCTATATAAAGGTCATAAGCCATTCTTTTGTATGCGAATTTAGAATATAAAGATTCTCTGTTTGAAAAACCGGCCAGAAAATTTTCATTCACGGATAGCTTGGTATAGCCACCATATTCATACTTTGGTAAGATAAAGTTAATCACATGTTCATTCCCGTTAAAGCGCGGATCACTCGGGAAATAAAGATATTCTATTCTCCGTACATCTGCCGTCTGTATTCCTTCAATTTCTTCAGAAGAGGCCGGAAGAAAATTAATGTATAATGCGACATTTTGACCTGTCAGGGTGGTCACGGTATGGTTAACGAGATTTATGGATAATTGAGGTATAGCCATCTGGAGTAAAAGGTCTATTGCTGTTTGCGCAGCGTTTTTCTGGCGCGATGTCGGGATATAGACAGAGCGGTCTGAGTAGAGATGTGAATTTTCTGCTTCGACCTTCACCTCGCCGAGCTTCACAGCTTGTTCATGCATGACGATTGTACCAAGATTGAATGTGCTGCACTCAGTATAAGAGGTCTTATATCCAAGACACGACAATTTGGCTATGACCTTCTGTCGGTCGCAGGGGATTCTAAACCGGCCTGATTCGTCAGTGATCCCATAGGTTATAACCGACGAATCTTTTGGCGCGAGCAGCATGACCGTTGCGGCTACTACCGGTTCCAGATCTGTACCGATGGCATGTCCTGTGTAGACATATTTGCCTTGTTGGAGAGCCTCGACGTAGTAAGTGTCTTTCGCTTTGACCACTGTTACAGGATTAAGCCCGATGGCCTGTCGGAGTGCATCATAGGGATCCTCGGCGTTGACTCTCGCCGAGGTCTTGTAGTTTTCAAGCTCGTTATAGATGAAATTGACGTTTAGATCCGGATGTTTTTCCACTATTTTTCTTATCGCTTCAGGGAGAGGTGTAGCGTTGAAACGGAAGGCGTATGACTCTGCATGGCACATGACAATGGTTGCCATGGTCCAGATAAGCATGATGATTCGTACCATAGTCTCAGTCAATTTTGATGGTTTTGTCTTCGATGGTCAGTTGGATTTGCTCAAAATTGTTGAGATTTCTGACTATTTCTTCAAGTGGCATATCCCGGTCCCATTTGAAATATAGACGCAAAGATTTTGTGGCGTCAGAAGAGAATCTGATGGCATAGCCATAATGCTCCCCGATGCGGTTGACTATCGTTTCAAAAGATTCATTATCAAAAACTATGATTTTCGCTGCATGATTGAGCTTTTCTTCATTGTTGACAGGGGCTGTGTCGGGTATGACAGGATTTATGTCTGTAGAGGATACATCAACGTGTAGAGCCGTACTATCAGATTTTAGCGTATAGTGGACACTTATAATAGCCGCAACAGCCGCAACCGATAATATGCCTATTATGAGTGCTGCGGCAATATTGCGTGACATTACCCTGACACTTCTTAAGTGATGTGAACGATGTTTGCGTTTAAAAGTAGACCATTCATCCTCTATATCCAGGTCATTCAGTTGCTGAAAACTCGATTTAGTCAAGTGGAGAATCTCAAACGTGGCTTGTAGTTCTGCATCGGCAAGCATGGCTTCAATTTCAGCATCGGTATACGTTTCGGGATGTTCGATGACATCAAGCAGACGATCGGTTTTATCCATTTTGAGAGAATTTTTGGCGTAAGACATCTATTGCATGACGCAAGTGTTTATAGACAGCGGTTTCACTGATTTTAAGCCTTGAGGAAATCTGTTTATAGCTCATGTTTTGCGAGAATCGAAGCTCCACTACCTGTCTGCAAGCTTCGCTGAGGTCATTTGCGATGGTGTGGTGGATCTTGGTGATGGTCTCATCGTCAGGCCAGTCCTCATCGGATATTTCGCACTCATATAAGGCATACATACACTTCATGCGTTCGCGTGCGGATAGATTCCTGATGTGGTTAAGGCATCGGTTGCGTGTGGCTTTGAGGAGATAAGCACCGGTCGCATCAGTCAGATTGCAGACGAGCAATGCTTCGAAGACATCGTGCACAATGTCTCTCGCAGCATCCTCGTCGTGCAGTATCAGTATAGATAACCGATACATATTCCGGTAATGAGTCTTGAAAAGCTGTTCAATGTTATTAATTTGCGGCATACACATATAAGACACTTCACCGATCGAAAACCTAACCTATAGGTCAAAAAAAGTTGAATTCGTGCTGAAAGTGTATCTACGATAGCTCAAATTCAGTTTATAGAGTCATGATTAATATGCAAATTTAAGATTTCATTCTTAATTACATTCTGTTACAACCGCTTCATTTCACTTTCATCCGCTGTTTTGCCTTTATATTTACTCTGTTGTGGTTGGAACCGATAGGTTAGCGTAAGTGAAACTCCCCGATGATCGTATGACTGTCGTTTGTCGACAAATATACCGTTGGTATTCATCGTCCAGTCGTTGTTGCGCGTATTGAATATATCGGTCACGGATAGTTTCAGTTGTAAGGCTTTTTTGAAAAATGATCTGCTGACAGATGCATCCATAGAAAACCACGTAGCGCCAAAGCGATTTGTGTGTATGTCACCTTTGGTCTGGCCTCTGGCATTGAGCGTGAGGAGAAATCCTTCAGGCAATGAGATCATGTTGTCGAAATAATATGAGAAGATAGGGCGGTTATAACTGGTTCCATTAAGATTGAGCCATTGCTTGTGCATCCCAAGTGTGATGCCCGGAGTCCACTTCCTGATTGTTTTGTTCCATACCAGATACAGATCAATCGCCGAAATGTCAATGTTGACTGGTTGCATCAGCAGTTGCAGCGATGGGGCAGGATAGAGACGCTTCACAAAAGCATAGGTGTCGATGCTGCGCGTGTAGTCGGCTTGCAACATGAAATCTTGCCACATTCCGAAGAGTTGTACATCGTGCATCCGCTCATCTTTCAGCGCCGGATTGCCACCTTCGATTTCATGTCTGCCGACATAGCTGAGGCTTCCTGTCAACTGTGAGTATGGTGGTTTTACCGTTGTCATCTTATAGCTGATACTTGCCTGCGATTCATCATCGAACGAATAGGAGATGGACAGATCTGGCGTAAGATAGTTATCTGTCCGGCTCATATCTTTGTCCTTCGTTCCATTTATTTTTAAGAGATAGTCTACATATTCATATCTAATCCCCGCTGAGAGATTCAGTTGGCCGAACATGCGCGTCCACGAGGCGAACGCTGCAGTCGCAGCCTGCCTGGTTTCAGTGAATGTCGATGGGATATACTCGCTGACCTCTGGATTCAGCATCGAGTAGTCAAGTGTAGTGTGGGTATATGAATCTTGTGTGCCAAGAGTCAGACGTCCTTTCGCAAATGGGAATGAGAGATAGAGTTTCCCTGCCCAGAGAGTGGATTTGCGTTTATCGGCCGAATTTACCTCTGCTATGTTTCCATCCGAGTAAGTGGTGAGTGCCTTATTGGCTGAATGGGAGCTTCTGAAATCACCGTCGAAATGCAACAGATACTTTTCAGAGAAAGTATTGTCGTAATACATCGACCAACGGTGGTTGTGTGAACGGATTCCGGTATATATGTCGCGGTTTACCCGTGGTCCATCCCCCAACCATTCATCGCCGATGTTACTGAAATGGCCTTTTTCGGGATTATATCTGTAATACATACCAAATGACAGCGTTCCGGATGAATAGTTGACGCCGGCTTTGACCACTCCGTTTCTTGATGGATACTTTTTATATTGAGAACTACCTACGACAGTCTCTTTGCCCTCATATAGCAGTCTATTTGTCGTTGTTCCTTTGATGAGACTGTTGTTGCGCGCGATCAATCCGGATGCAAATACATCCCAGGGCCCGATACGGTAGTTGAGGTCAAGCATATTGTTTGCCGACAACTTCCGGCGCCTGACAATCTCACCGCGATCAATGACTGAAAGCCCGTCGACCAAGTTGCGGTGGGTAATGATCTTCAATACCGCTCCCGTATCGCTCGAATACATAGCTCCGGGAGCTAACTCAAGTTCCACTTTCTTTATATTGTTTGATTGAATGTGGATCAACTCGTCGTCAGATCGCATTGGGCGGCCGTCAATATATATAGCAGGCGCACCTTTCCCGACAACTGTTACCGCATCGTCTGCCACAGTTATCATTGGTAACTGCGCCAGTACGTCGAGTGCTGTTCCCAGATTTTGAAGATTGGAACCTGCGATTGTTGAAACGAGGGTTGTCCCGACGAGTTTTGTGGCGGGTTGCTTTGCGGTAACGATAACCTCACGGAGTTCCTGTGTCAGTGAATCCACAGCAATCTGGTGTTGTGCTGAAACTACCGTTGTGCAACCGGTAAGCATGAGAATGATAGAGATTGATTTTCGCATCATAGTTGAAAAATTTTTGATGCAAAGGTACGGCACTATCAACTTCTTCTCCAAAAAAACAATCTGACCATACGGGTTGTAAGATGTTATATATTAATCTTTTATATTGCTAATTTTCGAGAAGATCTGACAGGCGTAAAAAATCATGACCATTCCAGCCAATTATGCGACCATCTGTCCCGACAGCAATCCTGTAGAATGGAGTAGGGATTTGGAAGAGGCGGTTGATGATGTTGCCATTCCAATCAATCTTATAAATGGTCGGAGATGTCACCGTAGCATTGGCATATCTGTATGACCAATGCAGAGCATAGATGTAGTCTGCTGTATATGTTACGTCAACCGTATGCAAGATATTGAGATCTTCAAAATCAGCTTCTTCAAGCGTTTTAGGATTGAAAGTGTCTTCTCCTATTCTGACAGACTTGATTAGCTTGCCTTCCATATCAAATATTTCTATAATCGGATGAAGTAGATAGGCGAAAGCAAGACGGTTGTACTTGCATGAATAAACCAGTTCACCCATATTTGGCATCCAAGTCTGTAGTTCAGGTGAGATGCTGATCTGTCTGATTGTGTCGATTCTTGTAGAAGTCAGATCTGCTGTCATTGCATATTGCCGTCCACCTTTAGGTTCGCGCCCGATGAAAAGATATTGATTAGGTCCTTTCATAAAGATGTCCTGAACATATTGCGAGAGGGGAAATGGGATTGTACTGTTGTCGTTGAAAATATAATTTTTTGTGCTGACGAGTTGGCTGTCATCTTCGACACAATAGACTTCACCATCATCTTGGTTTACTACTCGCATATTGCTGTCGTATCCCATGACTGGATATGGCATATATGACATATAAGAACCGTCGCCTTTACGCCCCAATGTGTGGTTCTTGCAGTCGATTATGGCACGGCGAAGGAAACGCTGTCCGTATCCACCTTCGGTTTCATAAACAAACCATAGCGTATCGCCTGTTATTTTCATATCGTTGATATGGCGGATTGCAGGAAGCGTGCTGCCTGTCAATGTCAGATTTTGAGCATCGGCCGATTGCTGAGCGTTGACAGAGCAGCTTGTCAATGTCAATGCAAAGATGAATATTATCAGATTCTTCATATTTATTTAATTTCAAGTGGTTTGTATGGGATCGATTGTAGCGTAGCCTTGGCAATATCGATCTCTTTACCGTCTTTACCAACTATATGTATTCTACTTGCGTCACCTCCCATTGATGCGATGTCAAAGCCAACCGGTGATTTGAAATAACGGACAAGCGTTTTTGCCGCTTCTTCGGCGCTGCAATTTTTCTCATTGGCATTCCTGTATTGATATTTCATTATAGGTTCGTTTGAGCGTTCAAATCCGACCGCCTCCCAGATGAACTGCTGTTCGTCATCTTCTATTTTTAGGATTAATCCGGGTAACCCGCCGAATTTGTAAGGGCCATACGGAAGTGGCAGTTCGGATGTGAACCATGCAGTGTATGTGCGTCCCGCAAACTCTCCCGTAGCTTTTGAACATTCATATCCAAGTATTGACGTGCTTTCCTCCGGTAGAAATGTCCAGTTGATAGTCGGGATAGAGTCTGCATATACCAACGTGTTTACGTTCAACGACAATCTCAACCGAAGATCGGCAGATTTTCCTCGCGTCGGGCGAACAAGTTCGACGGGCCACGGCATTCCTGAAACATTTGAATAAGAGCTTGCCCCACGTCGCACCTGCTCGGTTGCAAGAGAGTCAAAGTGCTGGATTATGTCACTGTAATCCTTGATGCAATTTTTACCAATCTGCACAACACGGGTGTCATCATAGTAATCCTGTATCTTGGGATGGTACTTGTATTTCAAGGCGTATGTGACCTTATATTGGGCTGTATCGACAGGGGTTGCCTTGTCAATCAGTTGCGACAACGTTTCATACGCGGAGACAGACATGCACATAAATGTGCAGATGATTGTCAAAATAAAATGTTTCATATTATTGGGAATTAAAGTATTCGGAATCTGACTTTTAACAGTACACTGCGAGGTCGGATATTATATATTGAGTTAGTTTCGGTAAGTGCCGTGCGATTGGAATACACATAGTCTTTCCTGTTAAGTAAATTGTCGCAGGTAAGAGTGAATGTAAATCGTCTTATGGCGTAACTCGCTTCTGCATTAAGCAGTATAAACGACTTGTCGCCATCGTTGAAATTGTTATAGTAATGATATAGCGATGCTCCGATACTTATACCCCACGGTAAAGTGAAATCGAGCGATGCGTTGTTGGTAAGTGTACGTATCCAAGGCATACGGTCAAAACCATTCTGACGTGATGCTGATTGATAATATTTACCTTCGTATGATACTGATAGCCATTTGAATGGTGTCAGGCTTATATCTCCATTCAAACCGAAAGAATCTCCTGAATAGCGCAGAATACTGTTCTGCACCAACAACGGGCTTTCATAATGACTGTATGTAGCCGACAGACCTATTTTCAGACGCCGCCAATCAAAACCCTGACTGCCACGGATAGCGGCAGAGAACATGTCTGATGTTTCATTGGTGCGCTGACTTATGACACGCTCCACAAGACCGTCATAATATGAACCGTACAGCACATCCGGCCGCTGCCTGCCCCAGCTTAAATCCACCCCGGCAAAACTCATGGCAAGAACATTCTTGAAATTGTAGGAAAGCGTATTATACAGGTTCAGCCCCTCGAATAAACCCACGACATCGTATGCCGACAGTTGCCGGTAGGATGTAAGGATATTTTTGGAATAGAGATTCTGAATTGACGGTGTCGAATAGTTCAACGACGATTTTACACTGAGATTATGACTGCTGTTGATTTTGTACGATAAATCCAATTGCGGTTCAACCCGTACACGGTTCTTATCTGTCGCAATGTCTGACAATCGGTTATCGAGCTTGAAAAACTTATATCCGATTGGCAGATGTAGCGATATGTCAAATTTGCGGTTGCGCCATGCAATTTCAGCTTTAACACCCGTATTAAGGTTGTCAAGACATAAATCGTTATTGAAATCTGGCAGTTCACTCGTGAGGCTATTGCGAGTATAATTCAAGAAAAATGTAGGATGCAGGGCTACATTGCCGATTCTGAACGCAGAGAGCAGTCCGATACGGTTTTCCGTAGATAAATCACGGTAATCCACGCTCTGATGCAAAGCATCGACAACTATAAGATCCGGAAAAAGATTTGGTGTTACAGACAGGCTATGGGGGCGCTTTTCAATGTTTATTACTGAATATATCTCATAACCACGGTATTCGGAACTACGGTTTGTTATGTGAAATTTGTTGAACAAACGGAATGATTCAGTCTTGCCCGCCTGTGAGATATTGTCAGCTCCGGTCATTATCCGACTGTCGGCATCGTTTGAGAACCAATCGAATTTCAGTTGTCCTTTCAGATACCGGGTGTCACCGTTGTTCAGATATGTCAGGTCGCCGTATGCTTTGTTTGTCTTTGATAAGCTGCTCATCAGCTCGTCAACTATGTTTTGCGAACCATCGGGCAATGTATTGGCTGTTGAGGAATAACTTCGGCGGGAATCACGGTCGTTTAGATACGCGGCATTGATGCCAAACTCTCCTGAATCTCCGATGCGATATACATTGTTGAACGTCGCACTATGTGAGCGGTTATAATAGTAAAACCGTTTGTCAATGCCGGGAGCTGACGGCATTGATATATTGGTGATGTTGGATGTGCGTGAATAATCATTATCGAAGGAATATAGCTCCTGCGACAAATCCTCTCCGGTATTGTTGCCTTTGTAAGTGGCAAGAAACTGGCTGTTGCGTTTGAAATAAGTCGCTATCGCAGAATTATTCCACAACACATCGTCACCATACCCTCCGCCCAATGTGGCTATCAGATTGAATACACCTTTAACACCTTCCTTCAACCGTATATTGATTGAAGCCTGTTCCTCCGGGCGCAATCCTTTGAAAGCCTTGATGTCCTGATGGTTCTCCAATACCTGCACAGTGGCTATGTTATTTGGATCTATATTATTTGTCGCAATGCCATAATGACCTTTCATAAGATCCAGCCCCTCGATATAGAAATTCTTAATCGGCTTGCCTTGATAAGACACCTGACCCGACTCTGCCACAGTAATACCGGGCATCTTTTTCAATACATCGGCAAGGGCTTGATCATTCTGCGAAAGGAACGATGTAACATTATAATTGATGGTATCTCCCTCTGAATATATTTTCTTGGATTTTACCACTATTTCTTTCAGCTCAATCGCCTTATCCTCTACAATTATGTCGTATGTCCCTGACCGATTGGGTATTCTGATAGTTGCCGGTGTAATTTCCATACTTGATGCTTTCAGTAATAAACTGTCACATTTGCTGTTTGCTGAAATGCTGAACCACCCATTCTCATCGGTAAAAGCCGATGAAAGGATTTGTTTGGGTGAATCGGCAGCAGTGACAACTACATTGGCAAAATCCACACCTCTCCCTTGTGCGGTTTTTACAACCCCACAAATCTCTACCTGCGCAATGCTCTGAAAAACAGATAGTAGCACAGAAGATGCAGTAATGATATTTCTGAGATTATATTTTGGCATAGGTATAGGATTAGCCTGTCACCGCGATGCGGCGACCTGATTAAATTCGTATAATTATATGATTTACATTGGCAAAGAAGTTTTTCTTATAGGCAAGGCGAAACGAGTGCTTATCTTTCGGCCACCATCTTTCACAACCTCAAACACGATTTGATTGGTAGCACGGTCAACGGCCACACGCACTTCGGGATTGTCGTCATGATCAGTTGTCGCGCTCATGATATTTCCATCTTCATCGGCCTGTATTCTTACAAGTATCTTATCCGGAATCAAATCTTTATTGGCTAACTCCATTGACATTTCAAATTGCTTCAACAGCGGGTTCGGGTCAGTCAAAGGAGAGGGAATCCTCTTGGTGATTAATGTCACAGGTAGTTCTTCGGGGATGCTTTTTTCATCTGCATATTCAGCAACCGTTTCTATTTCAGTGCTGAATTTATAACTTGAGATCGCGTTATGTACTGCAACAGACCACGGGGTCGTATCGGCATACGCTGCTATTGCAAGTGCCGGGAGTATTGTTGCTGCAATCCATTTTATTCCTTTTGAAGATTTGGATTGGCTCATCGTAAGGACACGCCTACGGAAATCCTTCTTGCTCATGGCAAAATTGTTTGCGATATGCAGTGTGCGGTTGCCTACCGCTTTGGCGATAAGCAGCCTTTGATAACTCAATACGTCAATATCCGATCCGATCACTTCTGCATCAGCCTCATATTCGTGATTGAGCTTGATAAGATTCTTAAGCATCCATGCAAACGGATTATACCACATGAAGATGCAGAAAAAATCAGCAATGGAAACATCAATCCAATGTTTCTTTAACGTATGTGCTTTTTCGTGTATAAGAATAGATTGCTCGTTTTCCGCATCAGGGAGAACTATAAATCTACCCCAACTGAATGGGCCGATACTCATACCTTTATGTCGGTATATAACATAACCTTCCATCTGCTGCTTTTCAGATTTTGATATGATACGCCACAAGTGGGTATATGAAAGAATCTGCCGGGCTAAAAGCACAACAATACCACTCCAATACAGGCCTAAAATCCACGGTAGGATGTCAATGTGTGGCGATAAGGACACTTCAGTTTGTAGAAGTTTGATGCCTTCGATATTATCTTGCAGTTGGAGAAGAATGGGGGAGGTCTGGAGTGTCATTTCCAAAGGTTTCACGTAGAAATAGGCTCCGTAAGTCAAGGCAATCGGCAAGAGAATTGACAGACCTATACCAGACAACATCAGCAATCGGTTGAACCTGAACGAGCGACAGCGGTTTACCATGATATGGAAAACCGGATACAGCATCACGACCAGAAGTGATGCCGAAAGAGAGAGTGAAAATATTGTGTTCATTATGATTCGGTTTTATGCGATTGCTCCACCTCGTCGAGTAACTTCCGTAAATCTTCAATAGGCAGATTGCCGTCTTCGACAAATGAAGAAACGACACGAAGATATGAATTCTTGAAATATCTGCTCACAAGAGTTCCGATGGATTTCTTACCCATTTCCTGTTCTGCGATTATGGCGTGGTAGAGATATGTTTTCCCTTTTTGTGTATGACCGACATATCCCTTTTCTTCAAGTGTGCGCACGATGGTTGAGATCGTGTTGAAATGTGGCTTGGGATCCGGGTACATATCAACAATATCTTTAACATAAAGATCACCGTGTTTCCAGAAGAAACCCAATACTTCTTCTTCCTTTGCTGTAAGTTTTTCCATAATGAGATAATTTATACACGACAAAGATAAACTATAAATCATAGTTTAAACTATAATTTATAGTTAATAATCGTTAAGGATCGATGTAAATACCCGTAGTGGGGGACAACTTCCGGTAAAAATTCGATTAAAAAACGGCTAAATAACGTTCTTTGTCGGGCGATGTTAAGGCCGAGATTTTTGCTTTCAGACGTGATTTGCGTTTATAGGCAACATCAATGCTCTCACCTATGAGGAGAGCGATGGTTCGGTTTGACAGTCCGCTTGCAAGATAGACAGTCAGGCGGTATTCCTCAGGCTTCATATCGGGAATGTCTCTTCTGATGTCACGCAGCAAATCCTCATGACATTTTTCCATCTCTGAAAAAATACCTTCGTCAGATTTCAATGATTCAATCTGAGCCTTGACCTTGTCGGCAATCGCTTTCTTTTCAGTTTTTGTCCCTTGCGACTCGTAATATGTCCCACACAGGTCGTCAATCACGCCAAAACGGTTTGCAAACGAGGCTGTCAATCTTTCGTTGAGTTTCAGGCACTCCGATTGCCGCAACGACAATCCCTCTTTCAGAGCAGATGCCTCTGCCATCAGTGCCTCCATCTCTGCTGCTTTTAATCTGAGCCTCTGACGTTGAAGCAGGATCACCACTACTGCTATGAGAATTACAATCATACAGATCATAACAATCTGTATCGTCTTCGTCCGTTCACGGTAGAGCATAAACTCTTTTTCTTTCTGTAGATATAGCGCAGTGACGAGAGCATCGGTCTCTGTTGAGTTTGCCAACATTGATTTTACCTCAAGCGCCCTGTCGAGAGCGAATTTCTGATTGTGGCTGTCATAGTAATTGATGGCTATGTTTATGATAGTGTCGGTAGGGGCCGTCAGTCTGTTGGCCGCCATGGCCTCACTATAAAGCAGTGCCCAACGTGCCATGGTCGCCGAATCATTGAATTCTGCCACATCATGCTCGTTAAGCTTCTCAAACGCTTTGGCCGGGTTGCTTTCCATCATGGATTGTGCCTCGTCAAGCCACTGCACACTGCACGAACTTGAGTAGCCGCAACCTGTGACGACCATTAGTAAGACTATGTAAAGCAAAGCTCTCATATCTGCAAATGTAATAAAAATTCCCGACTGAGCCAAAGATATTTATACTAAGCACTATGCATGCTCGATTGTAAGTATATATCCTTTTTTCTTCAATGAAGTGATCGAAACGGTCGGATCTGTGAGCAATTTACGTATATATGTGATCTGTACGTTCAGTGCCATAGAGTTGGAGTAGCTTGCATCACCCCACACTGTGTTCAATATGGTATCACGTTCCACAAGTTTGCCGATGTTCTGCGCGAGTATTGTGAGAATCTCCGATTGGCGTACTGAGAGCGAATGTGTCTCCCCCTCAAATGTCAGCGTCGAGAGGTTTGGCCGGAATATGGTATAGCCTAATTGATATTCCACCTCATGACTGATAATATCACTTTCAAACCGTTCATTGATCTTAGCGATCAGTTCTTCGGGGTAAAACGGCTTGGGGATATAATCGTTGCCTTTGAGTGAGAATCCGAAGAGTCTGTCCACCTTATCCGTGCGGTCAGTCAGAAAGAATATGATCACTTTACGGTCCCCCTGTCTGATAGCCTGCGCGACTTCAAAGCCATTCATTTCCGGCATGTTTATGTCGAGCAATATGAGATCCGGGTGGCAGTCTCGGTATAATTCAAGGCCGATTCTGCCATTTGAGGCATACGTGACCTCATAACCCTCAGCCTCAATGAATCGTTTCAGGAGCATTGAGTTTGTCAGATCGTCGTCGACGAGCAGTATCTTTTTTCGGTTCATTGCGGTAGATTAATTGTGAATGATGTGCCTGCTCCGGCTTTACTATTGACAGAGATCGTTCCACCGTGGGCTTCCACGAGCAACTTTACGTATGTTAGACCGAGACCCATGCCGGGAATATCGTTTATAGTTGACTTCCCACGGTAGAAGCGGGTGAAAACCTTATCAAGATCTGATTCAGCAATGCCGTTACCGGTATCCGATACATTGAGCGTAACGCCGGTGTCATTCTGCTTCACTCCGACTCTTATTTCAACGTTTTCGCCGGAATATTTTATAGCATTTTCCACCAGATTGTTGACAATATTGAAGATATGCGATCTATCGGCCGATACTTCGATATCCGCGTCTATCCCGTTGTCAAATCTCACCGATTTTCCACAGGGGATGCTTATCGACGAGAAAACATCGTTGACCAACCGCGACAGATTGAACTTTGTAACATTGAGAGGAATCTGCTCTACGTTGTTGAATGTTATATCGCGCAATTTCGAGAAATAAGCCGACAGATTGTCAAGTGCTGTCCTTGTCCCTGTCATCAATTCCGCTTTGATTTCCTTATCGGCAAGCATTTTCTCGTTCTCAATCCCCGACACACACATCTTTAATGTGGATATTGGACGTTTCAATTCGTGAATCATTGTGGTGATAAACATATTGCGCATCTTGTCGAGCTTTGTCAGTTTGACAATCGTCTTTATTTGCCATATCAGGCAAAGGATTAGAAATACAGACAGTACAAAGGCCATTGCCAACGTCCATCCCATTTCTTTGACAACCGCTGAGGTCGGAATCTTGCAATCGACCACGACAGCTTTGCGTTCAAGTTCAGAATAGGAGCTGATTACTTTGAACCGCGGATTCAGGATTGAAGTATGCCGTACTTTAATTGGTTTCCATATCATGCTGTCGAGGACTTCAAGCCTCACATCTGCCTCGACATTCTCTTTCACTAACAGTGAGTCTACTCCTTCGGTCGTAAAAGGGGCATGGATTTCGAGCTCGAAATTTTTCATAGCCGTCCATGCCGCGCCGTCCGATGGTGCGGAACTCGCATCAAAGGAGTCTTTCATCTGGTCTATTCTGTCCAGACTGTCAAGCACGATTTTTCCCAACCGCTCTTGTTCCTCTTGGGTCAATTTGCGGTCTTCGGTAATACCTAACAACGCTCGCCCGTTAAACATCTCCGTGGAGACTGTGACTGTTCGTATTTGCTTGCCGGTAGAGTCGGTGTCATTATTCATGTTATATGATGACCGTACTCTTCCTGCGAATTGGTTATATTGAACGGCAGGAGTGTTCCTGATCCTGAAATACTCATCCAGAACCTTTTCAACAGATGTATTCAGCTTATCCTCATGTTCTCTGAGCGAATATTCGTAGCGGGCATACAGCCAGTAGATCTGCATCCCTAAGAAGGTGAGGATGGCTATTATAGAGAGTGTGTAAAGTGTTTTGATTTTTCTTTCCATGATGCAAAAATAGTCATAAAAAGCATATAAACTGTTGATTGTAACCGCAATTTGTCCGGGAGTAATAATTTAGTAATAATTCCATAATGTTTGAGTAAGGATTATTTTCGTCCGGCGCACTACTCCCACTGTAATTTTGCAACATCAAATCAACCCCAACTAAACGAATATGAAAAGAACCACAATCATTATCATCGCCATTGTTGCATTGACAATGGCCGTTTCAGGCAAAATAGTCCGCCGCACTTTAGGTATATTCCAATCCAATGTACCTGAGACGGAGACAGTAACTAAGGAGACCATGGAATTTGTCTATGACTATAAATGGTGTGCAGACACCACGGGCCAACTTGAAAATAATTTCGATGGAGATCAGATGCTCCTTCAGATTGCACCCGATGGGCTGTCGAAATTTTCAAGCCTGAAGAATCTTACTGTAGATTCTCTCTTGATGAACATAACACAGGAACAAGTGGCGGAAGCGGCGATAGACGGTAAGCTGTCAAACGGTGAATTTATGACCATCTTTAAGAACTATCCCGCCGGTAAGCTTACCCATATCGAAAAAATCTGTATGGACTGGTTCCGATATGAGGAAGATATGCCGGAATTCGATTGGGAACTGACAGATAGTGTAGCCACTATTCTCGGTTATGAATGTCGAGGAGCCGTCTGCGATTTCCGCGGACGCAGATGGAATGTTTTCTATAGCGACGAGATTCCTGTAATGGACGGCCCATGGAAACTCTATGGCTTACCGGGCTTAATAATGAAAGCGACAGACGAAAATGGCCATTACACATTCGAATGTATCGGCATCAAGTCTAATGGCGACCGTCCCGTCACTCTCTATAAGGTGCCATACATCAAAACATCAAGAGCCAAGTATTATGACGCAAAACATCGTTATGAAGTGAATCCTTATGCTTACTATGAGGATGCCGGTCACGGGCATATCACTGTATCGGATGAAAATGGCAATCCACAACTTGATGCCTATGATCCGATTGATCTAATGTATGATTACATTGAACTTGATTGGAAAAAATGAAAAGATACAGCTTTTTTATACTTTCGATTCTTCTCGGACTGCTGTCGGCAACGGCGGCAGTCCAGGGAGAATTACGTGGCACAGTCTCCGATGCCGAGACCGGAGAGCCGATACCGGGTGTCGTTGTTCAGGCACTCAATTCAACCGGACGTCCTGTCGCATTTGCGTCCTCGTCAGCCTCAGGTGGTTTCAGATTGAAGTTTTCTGCAAAGGTTGATTCCATTTCGTTCCGTTGCATCGGTTATGAGGCGCGAAAACTTCCTGCGAATTACAATTTCAGTGAGCCGGTTATGCTTTCCCCTGCCACTACTCAGCTCAACGATGTCATTGTCCGCGCCCCGGATATCTATGCCAAAGGAGACACACTTGTCTTCAATGTATCCCGCTACGCTAAAGCTGAGGACAATGCAATCCTTGATGTCATCAAACGTCTCCCTGGAATAACTGTCGAGAAAGATGGCACTATCAAATATCAAGGTAAACCGATAAACAAATTCTATATTGACGGTAATGATTTCGTCGGTGGACAATATGGACTTGTAACTGAAAATATTTCACACGAGGATGTGAAATCAGTTGAGGTGATGGAAAACCATCAGCCTGTAAAAGCGCTCGAAGGGATTGAATTTCCTGAAGAAGCCGGTATAAATCTTAAATTGAAAGATGACGCCCGTAGCAGTTGGGTAGGGGTGGCCAAGGGGACTACAGGTGCAGAACCGTTTCTTTACGATGGCTCCCTATATGCCATGCGCATTGCATCGAAAATGCAGAACATCATCACTCTTCGTGGAGGAAATACTGCCTGGAATCCTGCTACACAGATTTCCGAACACGACTTCAACGATATGTTTTCGTCGGACTATGCCGAAAGCCTTTGGCCGGAATATATCTCAGCCGACATTATCTCGACACCGCTGTCTGAGAAACGTACACGCGACAATCTCTCGTGGATTGCCAATACTATTGCGGCCTGGAAACACGGCGACAACTCAATGCGTCTCAAGCTCAATTATGTCGGCGATCGTCTGGACTACAATTCAGCCGTCAATACAAACTATTTCAGCCAGACTATTCCCAACTTTATTCAGAAAAATTCTCTGCGCACACAGACTCATGATCTTTCTGCCCAATTCAATTCCGAAATAAATAAACGAGGATATTTTCTAAAAGACAAACTGACATTTGACGCTGTCTGGGATAATGCCGGTTCTTCTATAACCGGAACGATGCATCTTGACCAGAAAGTCAGACGTCGCACACTCTCTGCTGTCAACGATCTGAAACTCGTCAAGCGCAACGACAAAAAGATATTTGAACTTGTATCCCGGAACTCATTCTTTCATTCTCCTGATCGTCTTTCCGTCTTAGGGGAAAATGCCGTTGTGCAGAGGCTCGGTATTACAGATTTCAGGAGCACGACAGAATCTCAGTATGGCAAGCTGACGCGTTTCTGGAAATTCTATATCAGCGGAGGCCTTGATGTTAATTACCACCGTATGGACGCCAATCTTTCAGGCATGGGTGTTTACGATAACTCTGGCATCCACAACGCATTTCTGTCGAATATCTATGCTACGCCTCAGGTCGATTTTGACCGTAACAACTGGCGTCTTTCAGCAAAGATTGCCACAAAATGGCTTCATCATTCTCTCTGCGGACAGCATGACTATATTAATCTGACGCCTCGCCTGTATGTAAGGAAGAAAATCTCAGCCAGGTCGGAATTCTCAGGTTCCATATTCTACCGGTTGAAATCTCCACAGGCCTATCTGAGTCTCCGGGTTCCTGTCCTCGCGGACTATCGCAATCTTTTCATCGGTAGGAATGAAGGTAAATATTCTCAAGATGTGTCTGCCGGTCTGAGCTATCGTTACCGCAACCCGCTGAACGCATTTTTCTTCAATGTCTCGGCTTCCTACAACTATAGCCGTTCCACCCTTATGTCAGACCAGTTGTTTATTGACGATATTATCATTTCGACTTTTGCCGATCGGATCTCCAATGCCAACACATGGTATCTCAACGGTGGTTTAAGCAAGGGACTCGGACACACAAAAATGGTCGTAGGTTTCGACATCAATACTTCCACCTCATCAGCCTCATCCATGCGCGACAATGTCGTCGCCCCCTACAGCCAGCTCTCGGCCGGAATCAAACCGTATTTCAGAGGAAGCCTCATGCGTTGGCTCTCGCTCACCTATGAGGCCAACTATGGATTCTCACGACTGAAAGTTGAGAGTATCGCTAATTCATATCATTCATTCAGCCAGAATTTATATGCGACTGTCATCCCCTGCGATCGCTTGCAATTCACCCTCGGAGCAGATCATTTTCTGACACGTTTTCCGGAAGGTAACACCGAGAATTTGATTCTAATCGACGCCTCGGCCGTCTATCATCTCAATAATAAAATCCGGTTGTCGCTGACTGCCGACAATCTTCTCAATAAACGGCGCTATGACTATGTGAGCTACGGTACGCTCTCACGGACCGAACACTCATTCCAAATCCGTCCACGCAACATACTCGCTTCGATTCAATACAGATTCTAAATGAGTATAGATCATAAAAACACGAGGCCGCCTGCTACTGCTTTTTCAACGTAGCCGACGGCCTCGTTTTTTATTGTTAATCGCTGTGTCGCGCCTTATATTTCATGAAAGTGCCTGTCTGGTTCGGGTAATATACGGGATCATGAGTAGTCCATTGCACCCAAAGTTCTTCGGACGTCAGCTTCTTTATAAGCCAGAAACCGTCAGACGCATTGCCGGCCGTCTGAATAACTGTGAAGTTTGATGTCGTGAAAGTCCACTGAAAATATCTTATATTCTCCTTGAATGTCGGGTCTGTTACTGATCCGAGACCGAACCATCCTTTGCCGGTGCGGTCAAACCGATAGATGGAGGTCTTGTCTTCGTAGACGTATTCATTCCCCAATCCATAATCGGCATAGACCAAAATCCACTCGACATCCGTAAGTTTGTCGATCGTGTTTTCCTGGTCATTGTCAAGATAACCTGTGCGTCCTTCACATGAAGAAAGTAGCGCCATCACAAAAGGCAATATTATTAACCGAAATCTGCTCATCTTGTTAGAATAACTGTATATAAATAACTGTATATTAAATAAGACGTATGATTGTGAGATTTGTTACTCTGCTTTATCAGAAATATAGGATCTGTCTCCAAAGAATAGACAAAAAAAGGTGTGACCATATTTATTCTTATGGCCACACCCATTCAGAGATTAGTATTGTAATGATATATTTACTGCTTCACAAACTTATAGCTGCGGAGGTTCTTGCCGTCCTCAACCACGAGGATGTAGATACCCTGCTGAAGACCGTCGATGATATCGCTGCGGTCTGTGCCGACAGCAGTGCGGAGTATTCGACCGCTGAATGCATCAACCACAGTGTAGCGTGCAGTTGTTGATCCGGCAACAATGTCCTCGATTTCCGAGAGGCGGAAGAGATTGTAGTGCTCTTCGATTTCTTCGGGTGAGAGAGCCTTGGGATGGATGGTAAGTTCATCAATATCCCCGGCAAATGTTCTGTGTCCGGCTTCGTCATCGCCACCGATAAAGAAGAGTTCGGTGTCAGAGAAGTTGAGTGCTCCGGTTTTGACGCTTGATGTTGTCGCTACTTCCTTACCGTCAACATAGAGCTTCATGGTTTTGCCGGCAAAATTACGCACACAGGCTATGTGGTGCCATTCTCCGTCAAATGCGGCCGAAGCATCGTCAAGTTTGCTGTCGGTCTTGGTGACATTGTCGTCAATAGAGAAACTCAGATAGCCGTTCTTGCGCTCGATACCGATCCAGTTGCCCGTACCGCCGGCGACATTGGTAGTGTTATGTGTGCCGATGCAGAGCAGATAGCCGTCATCGTCAGTCGAACGGGCCCAGAGTTCGATAGTGAAGTCTGAGTCGCCTACTTTGAGTGCATCATAGATAGGCTGTGTGAGGTAGTAGTTGTTGTCAAATGAGATCGCACCGGCTTTGACTCCATCGACAGAGATTGCCGCGCCATTGTTGGCGTTGGCCTCTCCGAAGACAACATTGGGAGTTGTTTCGCCGATTTCATCCATAGGGTAATATGCGATATAGTCGGCGGCACTTGCCTCAAAATGCTCCTTGACTTTTGATGCGCTCATGGCTCCGCGGTAGATCGACAGCTCGTCGATGAGACCTGCATACGGATTGTTGAAGTCAATGTTGACATTGCCGATGACAAAGTCCTGATGAGCACAGTTTATTGCTCCGGTGTTGTCGGTTTCAGTCCCTTTGAGTTCGCCATCTACATACATGAACAATGTTTTGCCGACAACGTCGCGGACGAGCACCACATGGTGCCAGTTGCCGTCGAAGCAGGTAGTGCCTTCGCCCCAGTTGACTTCGCTCTTGATCTTGTCATCATCTACAGCAAAGCGGAGAGCGCCGTTTTTATATTCAAGACCGATCCAGTTGCCACCGTTGGCCGATGAAATCGCCCCTTTATGGAGTATATAAGCGGCATTGGCTGTCGAGTTCATCCAGAATTCGATGGTAAATGATTTGTCAGCGAAGTCCAGAAGCCCGTAGGAGGGCTGTACATAGCAGTTGGTGCCATCAAGCTTGAGGGCATTACCTTTCTTGCCTTCGACCGCCTCACCTGCTTTACCGTTTCGAGCGTTTGCCATTCCTTCGATATGGTTGGAAGTCGTCTCGCCGACCTGTTCGAAAGGATAGAGGGCGATAAGCTCGACAGACGTGTTCTGACGCACGTTGATGACGCCTTCCACGCTTGCGTTGAGATCTTCTTCAGCACCGGTTGTGGTGATGGTGAAATTATATTCACCAATAGCTGCAGGGGTACCACTGATGGTACCGGTAAGGGTTGATTCGTCAAATTCGAAAGTCACACCTTCCGGCAGACCCTCGACATTTGCACCTGTAGCGCGGATAACCTTGAAAGTTATAGTCTGGATCGGATCACCACCATAGATGATTTGGTTGAGAGATCCGCCTGAGACCGAGATTGCACCATGGGTATTGAAGGCTTCCTCAAGATTGTAGCTGAGATGAGGCGGCTGGTTGTAGGCCACGTTCTGCCATGCTACTGCCACACGATACTGGCGGTCTTGCATCAGCGTCGGCACCTTATAGTCGGTCGGCATGGTGGTAGTGAAGATGAGAAGGTCTGACTGGGTTGTGCCGTCGTGTAATATCACTTCCTCGCGCCAGTCACCGAAGAGGTCTGCCTGAAGATTGGGGGTCGCCTTGGTGGTGTTACAGGAGGCGGCGTTTGAGTACGTGGCGAAATCAATCAGTTTTGGGAAAGCTGTGATGTTTTCGTTGGGCTTGGTGATTGAGGTTTTGTCAAGGAGTTCGTCAAGCAGGTCGCCGTCCCAATAAACTCGGAAGTTGACTGAGGGTCGCTTGGCGCTTGTCAGTTGCACGCCGTTATTAAATACTTTGTTTGTTGCCGACCAGTATTCATAACCTCTGTATTTCGACGAAATGTTGGCTGCAAGTCCGCGGCCGATATCCTTGCCTGACTGGGGTTCGAAGAAGAGAATCTCTCCGGTCTTGGCATCGCGGAGCTCGGTATCATATTTGTAAGCCGAGGATGTCTCTTCGTGAGGCATGAACACCTGGAGACCTTCGCGGTCGGGAATCATGGCCGCGAGATGGAGGGCGTCGCCATGACCTGCACCTGTGCGGTAGAGTAGCTTGCCGTCATGATCGATACAAGCCGCGCCATAGACGATTTCGTCAAATCCGTCGCCATCGACATCTCCGACAGTAAGCGAGTGGGCGCCTTCTCCGTAAGCCCCTTTGCCTTTCTCTGTCGAGGCATGGAGCCATCTCTCCTTGAGCTCTTTTCCATCAAAATCAACTGCCCAGAGATATGAATGTGTGTAATATCCGCGACAGAATACCGCACTTGGGTGCTCGCCGTCAAGATATGCCACACCGGCCAGATAACGCTCGCAGCGGTTGCCGTTGCTGTCGCCCCAACCGCTTTTGTCCATTGAATGGATTGTGCGTGGAGGATTGTATGCAATAGTGTTGATCTCCGAACCGGTCTGACCGTTGAATACCGTCAGGTATTCAGGGCCGGAGATTACGACGCCGGCCAATGTCCCGCTTTTGGTGCGGTAATCATCGGTAACTTTGTCATCGCCCATCAGGACTGCTTTACCGGTACCGTCGATGGTTCCCGGAGCGGTCTTGCAGATGAGTTCTGCCTTGCCGTCGCCGTCAAAGTCATAGACCATAAACTGTGTGTAGTGGTTTCCTGAACGTATATTTTGTCCGAGGTCTATGCGCCATAGCTTGGTGCCGTCAAGTTTATAGCAGTCGATGATGGTATTGCCTGTATAGCGATACTGGGCGCCGTTATCTGCCTGATTGGTTGGAAACCATTTGACGATAAGTTCCCATTCACCGTCACCATCCACGTCTCCTACCGAAACGTCGTCGGGTGTGTAGGTGTATTCGCGCATAGGCTCTCGTCCGCCATCAGGCGAAATTCCCCCTTCCGGGCGGTCAAGATGCACACGCTTGAATATCGTCTCCCAAGCCTCTACTTCTTTTGAGGTCTCGATAACGTTATTGTCAAGTATGGCCTTTACGCTATACTTTGCGCCGGCTGTACCTTCCGAGTCGGTGAAATTGGTTTTTGAACTTAGCGGGGTAGTGGTGATTTTCTGTCCGTCCCTGTAGACGTCAAATGTCAGATGTTGGTCATCGCCGACCAATGAGCGCCAGGAGACAAAGACTCCTTTGTCGGCCTTGACCGCTACAACTCCTCTGTCAAGCTTCTCTGCTTGGATCGTGTGGGAATATTGGGCCGATGCTGTCATCGAGGCTAATATTGCCACAACGGAAATCAAAGTTTTTTTCATGATAAAATATAAGTGTTGTAATGATAATCACGGTATTGACTTCTTCTGCCCTATATATCCTGAAAAGGGTAGGGCATAAAAGCAGGTTGTGTGGTTTGAGCAGACAAATTTACGTATTTTTAATTTCTATTACAAATCAATCTTTCCAATCGAACCTATGGTAATGGCTGAACGTTCTTTTATATGAAAGACATTTTTTCATGATCATAGACAATCCACAAGCTTGATTATAATCTCACTCGAATAAATATTAAAAGAATAATATGAAAAAAATTGGAATATTTTACGGTTCAACTACCGGCACCACGTCTGAGGTTGCCGAGGCAATCGCACGCGAACTCAATGTAAATCCCAAGGATGTTCATAATGTGGCACAGGCAGCCCCGTCTGACGTGGCAGACTATGATGTTCTTGTGATCGGCGCAAGCACATGGGGCGCCGGCGACCTTCAGGACGACATGGCTACTTTCCTTGATGGTCTGCAAGCTCTTGACCTCCGTGACAAGGAGGTGGCTATTTTCGGCTGCGGTGATGAATCGATGGCCGATACATTCTGCAACTCTGTTGGAGAGATCTATCATCGTCTCCACGACACGAGGGCCATGTTTATCGCACCATTCAACAACGACGGATATGCTTACGAGGCTTCCGACAGTGATGTACATGGCATGATTGTCGGGCTTTGCATTGACAATGTCAATCATCCCGAGACCACTGAGTCGCGTGTCAAAGAGTGGTGTAAGGCCATAAAAGAAGAAATTGCATAAGCTATGCGATAGAAAAGTGTTAGAAAATGTGAAAATATTTTGCCTATATGAAATATTATTCTTACATTTGCACCTCGAATTGTAGAATATTAAAAATAAACATATACGGCAATGAAAAGAACATTCCAACCTTCTAACAGAAAGAGAGTTAACAAACACGGTTTCCGTGCTCGCATGTCTACCCCCGATGGTCGTAAAGTCCTCGCTCGCCGCCGCGCTAAAGGCCGCGCTCGTCTGACTGTATCTGACTCCATCTCAGGCAAGTAATCTTAACTCTATTGCTTTTTATGCAACAGAATATCAGCCCGGCGGATTCCCGTCGGGCTTGATTCGTTGTAAACAGCTATTATTGGTGTCTTTCCATGATGCCGATAATTTTTTGTATCTTAAATACATAATGGAAGCCAAAAAGAAGAGATGAACATCCGAAAAATCGGGGTGTTCATCTCTTCTTAAGTTTTGGATAGCCGTCTTATCAGAAAAGATATGCGAGCGAGATTGTCCAATATCGGTTTTTGCCTTCAATGCCGGCGTTTCCATTGTCTGAGAACGAATTGATGGCTTTGGTGAGGCCGAGACCATAGCGGGCATTCACATCGAGGTGGCTGAAGAGTTGCACGCCGAAGCCGAAGTTAAGAGCCCAGTCCACCGACTTGTTTCTATAGGCATTTTCAACGCTTTTGCGGCTGGTGAGGAATGAAACGCTCGGACCGACTCCAAGATAGGGGACCAAAATCTTGCTGACTACAGGAAGTGAGAATTTATACTTGAGGTTGAGGGGAATTTCAATGTAGTCACGGTTGTCTTTAGTGAGATTTTGCTCCTGGAGGAACTGTGCGTTTCTGCGGACATACATTGCTGAGAGATCAAAGCCGAGTCCGATGACGGGCACTGTGAATTCAGTCATGAGACCTGCGGTCCAGCCGGTCTGGTTATCAGCATCGACTACCGATTTGTTGAAGTGGAGATCATTGACGGTAAGACCGACCTTGGGGCCGAATTTAAATTGCGCCTGGGCGGGGACTGCCGCACCGGCAATCATGATAAGACTAAGAAGAAGTGCTTTCAGTAATTTCATAAAAATAAGTAAGAGTTGAAATGATTATTATTCAGTAAGAGGGGCCGCTTTAGAATTAAAGCGCCCCTCTTGCCATTAGTTTACTCTGTATGGATTATGCTTCAAATTCAATCAGAGGCGCATCATTCGCCACCTGCTCGTCAAGATTGACAAGGATGCGCTTGACGACACCGTCTCTTTCAGCTTCGACATCGTTTTCCATCTTCATTGCCTCATAGACCAATACTGTGTCGCCTTTCGACACTTTCTGGCCCGGTTTGACGTTGATGGCGACAATGCGTCCACACATGGGGGCTGCAATGACAGGACCGGTGATAGGCTCAACTGTTGCCACAGTTTCCTCTACGGCTACTTCGGGGGCTTTTGATGCCTCTTCTGCGTTGAATTCGGCCTCACGTTTGCGGCGGAGGAAGCCTTTTGCCACTGCCGGAAGAAGTTCTATCAACAGATATTCCTCATTGTTGGCCGCGAGTTTCTTTCCTCCGAATTCGGGCAGTTCGGGATTCTCCGGCTTGCTGTATTTGCTGACATCATAAGGCTTCTCTTCGGGGCTGCCTGTGATTTTCTCTCTGAAAGCGGGATCGATGGCGACAGGTGTCTTGCCATATTCTCCCTTGACAAGCGAGATGAACTGATTTGATTTATTAGTGTAGTCGGGTTTGCCATTTTTGCGGTCAAGAGCCACAAGTACAGCCTGGTTGCCGACAATCTGGCTGGTCGGTGTCACAAGCGGAATCAAACCTGCGTCACGGCGCACCATCGGGATCAGGCGCATGGCATCCTCGAGCAGATCCTCGCTCTTGAGTTCACGCAACTGTGCCACCATGTTTGAGTACATGCCACCGGGAACTTCCGCAGTCTTGACAAGCTCGTTGGGTTTGGGGAAACCGAAGTAGTCCTCGATCTTGTGGCAGGCATCAAGAAGCGCGTTTTCATCACCTGCTTTCGCAAATTCAATCGCGCTGTCGAAGAGCGCGAGGATTTCGGGAGGAAGCTGATCGGTGAGGGGATCAAACGGACGAGGCATGTGGTCGCGGTTGAGGTCGAACTGCGAGAGTGCTTTGCGTGCGTCGAGAAGTTTGCCACGGATACGGCCTACAGCCTCCATGTTGACTTCGACTTCTACGCCAAGACGCTGGCAGAATACCCATATCAGTTCTATCGCAGGCGCAGCGGAACCTCCGCCAAACCACCAGATATTGGTGTCGAGAATATCCACACCGTTGAGGATAGCCATAAGGGAAGAGGCCAGGCCATAACCCGGGGTGCAATGGGTATGGAAGTCAACAGGCACCTTCACTGTGCGCTTGAGCGCTGAGATGATTGATGCGGCACGCATCGGATTGACAAGACCTGCCATATCCTTAAGAGTGATGATCTTGGCACCGAGTGCCTCCATCTGACGCGCTTTGTCAACGAAATATTCGTCAGTGAATATAGGCTGAGGGCCATTATCCTTGCCACCGAACATAGATTTGAGCTTTCCGAACAGACCGCCTTCTTTAACCGGAGTTTCCGGCTTGGGATCTACGGTGTAGCAGACGGCGCCGTCGGCGATGCCTCCGAGCTGATTGATAAGGCGGATTGACTCTTTTACATTGTCGATGTCGTTGAGAGCATCAAATATACGCATTACATTGAGGCCGTTGGCGATAGCTTCTTTGTAAAAACCTTCAAGAACTGAATCGGGATACGGTACATAGCCGAAGAGGTTACGTCCGCGTGAGAGAGCCGAAAGAAGCGACTTGGGTTTATCGCTCTTCGAATCCATAGCTTTGGAGAAAATACGCAGACGTTCCCATGGCGACTCGCCGAGGTAGCGCATGATCGAGTCGGGAACTGCTCCTCCCCAGACTTCCATGATGTGGAAGTTGGCATCCTCGTAGAAAGGAAGCAATTCATTGATTGTTTCCTGGTTCATACGTGTTGCGAAAAGTGACTGCTGTCCGTCGCGCAACGTCAAGTCGCGGATTTTGAGTTTTGGTCGTGTCATAGCAATGTTGCCTATTAACGTTGATTATTTCTTTTGATAGACAGACGGCATGCAGCACAGGGCGGCGCATGGCTCTGTCATTTCAGTTGCAAATATATATGATTTAAATCAATTAAAGAAAAATTTCCTTAATTATTTTATGAAGGGATTCGATTTTTTCTCATATCCTATGGTGGTTTCCCCTCCATGGCCCGGCAACACAGACGTGTGGTCGGGGAGTGTGAGCAGCTTCTCTCTAATAGCGTTGACGAGAGTGCCATAGTCACCCTGCGGCAGATCTGTACGTCCGATCGAGCCTTGGAATAGGGTGTCGCCGGTGATGACAAAGTTTGAAGCAGGGCAGTAGAGAGCTATTCCGCCTGGAGAGTGACCGGGCACGCCGAGCACTTCGATTTTCTCTTTGCCGATCATGATTGTATCGCCGTCGTTAAGCTCTGCTTCAATCTCGGTCGGCTGCAATGCCATGCGGAGCCCAAACCGCGCTCCTTGTTCCGGCAGAGTCTCGGCAAGAAATTTGTCGGCCGGATTGCCCTCGATCTTCAGACCGTATCTGTCTTTTACATACGCATTGCCAAATATGTGGTCAAGGTGTGCGTGTGTGTTGATTAGATGTGTCACTTTAAGACTGTTTCTTTCAACGAAACCGTCGAGTGCCTGCCGTTCCTGATCGTCGATCATTCCCGGGTCGACGATAGCGGCCTCATGCGATTCGGGATCCCATAATATATATGTGTTGATCCCGAACATATTAAATACAAATCTACTTACGTTCATAGCTCTACATAGATTAAATCTTTTGTCTTGAAATATTCATCGCTGAAATAGTCGCTTAGGGGAACGTCGAGCACCGGGCGTCTCACTCGTCCCAGCTCGCTTGCGAGTTCTCCGCCTTTCAGACAGATGAGGCCGTTCGGCAGACGGTTCTGGTTTTTGTCACTTATGTTACGGCTGACGATTTTTACGAGTTCGTCAAGCTGCATGACTGCGCGCGAGACCACATAGTCCGCCTTGATTTTACATTCGCCCATGTCGCCGTGTTGAAACGTCACATTGTCAAGTCCCAGCGACTCGGCTATTGATGATGCAACCTTGATTTTTTTCCCGATGCGGTCGATCAGATGAAATCTGCATTGGGGCCAGTAGATGGCGAGCGGAATCCCGGGAAATCCTCCACCGGTACCGAGA
Organism: Staphylococcus sp.; assembly: GCA_023665865.1. GTDB lineage: Bacteria > Bacteroidota > Bacteroidia > Bacteroidales > Muribaculaceae > Duncaniella. Next base: position 2,335,851 of record JAMPDC010000001.1, on the reverse strand, counting down.
TCAATTATCTGAGTCCCATCAACAGGTGTGATGAACTTGGCGATCGCAAGCGAGTGGAGGATATGATGACAATACAGATTGTCAATATCCTTGCGTGAGATGACATTGATCTTGTCATTCCATTCGGGATACAGTTGTCCTAAGGCTTGGAAACGTTCAAGCTGACTTTGTGTAAGATTGGGAAAATATTTCAGGATTTCGTCCATTTGTTGTACCGGTGTGGTTTTTGATTAACAATTCTATGATGTCGGATGTTTATACTTCAAACAGACATCTTTTTGCGGTTTGGAATATTCCATTCTGCAAAATTATAGGTAATTTGTGAATTTTGGCTTAAATTTGCTGAAAAAATTAAGAAAGTAACATAACTGTAATGCTAAAGATCGGGAAATATAATTCTCTGCACGTCTCCCACAATGTGGATTTCGGTGCATACCTCGAAGACAATGAAGGCAATCAGGTGCTTTTGCCTGCACGCTACATCACCGCGCCCCTTCAACCCGGGAGCGACATCGAGGTTTTCGTCTATAAAGATTCAGAAGACCGCCCCGTTGCCACAACCGAGCATCCATTCGCGGAAGTAGGTGAGTTCGCTTATCTCCAGGTCACTCAGGTCAACAAAACCGGAGCTTTCCTTGATTGGGGTCTGATTGGCAAAGAACTGCTTGTCCCTTTTAGCGAACAGAAAGTGAAACTGTCGCGCGGCATGGTAGTGCTCGTCTATGTCTATCTCGACGATGCGACCAAGAGGGTGGTGGCTTCGGCCAAAATTGACAAATTCATTGGAAACCGCTATCCGGCCTACAAACTTGGCCAGAAAGTGGAGGCCTTGATCTATAAGCATACTGAACTTGGCTATAAGGCTATCGTCGACAATCTTTTTCATGGCATGATCTATGAGAACGAGCTTTATGCGCCTTTGGAGATAGGCACCCCCATGGCTGCCTATGTCAAGCAGATCCGTGAGGATGGTAAGATAGATCTCGTCATGAGTGGAGTGAACGATGGTCGTGTTGATGCTCTGATGGAAAGAATCGTCAAGCGTCTCGCCGACCAGCCGGGGTGCTTCCTGCCGATCTCCGACTCGGCGTCGCCGGAAACTATCCGCGCAACGTTCCAGTGTTCGAAGAAAGATTTCAAAAAAGCCATCGGCCATCTCTACAAGCAGCGCAAGATAACAATCTCTGATGGAGGAATCCGTCTTGTAGAGGAGCAAGTCGGCTGACCGCAACGTATTATTGCAAGAATATAAAAAAACAGCAGTCACGATGCTTGTCTGTTAATGGCGGGCATCGTGACTGCTGTTTTCTTTTTTGTAAGCGTGTTATCCTATTTGGAAATCTCCTCATATTCCATTGAGGCAAGTTCCCAAAGCGACATTGCGTTTTCGAGCTGTTTGGTTGTTGCTGCATGTCGGTCATAGATATCTGCCGGGGGATTTCCCGCCGCGATTGTCGATTCGATTTCAGCAATCTCTCCTTCGAGACGTGCGATTTCCGCCTCAGCTTCCTCTACTTTTTTGCGGGCTTTCCTGACGAGTTTTTCATGCTCCCGTTGTTCCGCGTAAGATAGTTTCCGTGTCGGTGCATCCTGCGTCGGACTGTTTTGCGATTGATTGGCAGCGGCATTTTTTGACGCGCTTTTCTGCTCGTTGCTTTCTTTGGCTGTCGCTGTAGGGCGGACGGTGTTTCGCTCGAGCTCGTTGAGATTGGCGAGCTTCTTTTTCTCGAGGAATTCATAGATGCCGCCCAGACACTCCTTCACTTCTCCGCCTCCGAATTCATAGACTTTCTCTACAAGACCGTCAAGAAACTCTCGGTCGTGGCTGACGACGATGACTGTCCCGTTGAAATCCGTTATGGCCTGCTTGAGGATATCCTTCGTCTTCATGTCAAGATGGTTCGTCGGCTCGTCAAGTATCAGCAGATTGACCGGTTCGAGCAGTAGACGGATCATCGCCAGACGGGTGCGCTCTCCTCCGGATAGTACCTTTACTTTTTTATCAGAGGCCTCGCCACCAAACATGAATGCACCGAGGATATCTCGGATTTTAGTGCGGATGTCTCCGACTGCCACACGATCGATTGTATCGAATACCGTGACATCCTCGTCGAGTAGCGTAGCCTGGTTTTGGGCAAAATATCCGATCTGGACATTGTGGCCGATTTTGAGTGTGCCTGAAAATGGTATCTCACCCATGATACATTTGACGAGCGTTGATTTTCCCTCGCCGTTTTTGCCGACAAAGGCTACTTTTTCGCCACGCTTGATTGTGAATGTCGCATGGTCGAATACCTGATGGTTACCATAGGCCTTGCCTACATTGTCGGCGATCACCGGGTAGTCGCCGGATCTGGGGGCCGGAGGGAATTTTAAGTTGAGATGCGAGGTGTCGACTTCGTCCACTTCTATGCGCTCGATTTTCGCAAGTTGTTTGATGCGGCTCTGCACCTGCACGCTTTTGGTGGCTTTGTAGCGGAAGCGCTCAATGAAGTCTTCAGTCTCCTGGATCATCTTCTGCTGGTTCTGATAGGCTCGCATCTGTTGCTCGAGTCTTTCCTGACGGAGCACAAGATATTTTGAATAGTTGACGGAGTAGTCGTAGATCTTTCCAAGTGAGATCTCGATCGTGCGGTTGGTGACATTGTCTATGAACGCGCGGTCGTGGCTGACGAGCACCACAGCGTTGGCTTTAGTGATAAGGAAGTTTTCAAGCCATTGGATAGATTCAATGTCAAGATGGTTTGTCGGCTCGTCGAGCAGAAGCACATCGGGGCGACGCAGGAGGATTTTGGCAAGTTCGATGCGCATGCGCCAACCGCCGGAAAATTCTGAGGTCGGGCGATTGAAATCCGACCGCAGGAAGCCGAGGCCGACGAGGGTTTTCTCGATCTCAGCCTCAAAGTTGTCGCTCTCTTCCATTGCCAGCCGGTCGGTGAGCGATGTCATGGCTTCGATAAGTTCCTGGTATGATTCTGACTCGTAGTCGGTGCGCGAAGCCAGCTCGTTGTTGAGTTCATCGAGGCGTTCTTTCATTTTGTCGACATGGCTGAACGCACTCCTGACTTCGTCGATCACGGTCGAAGTATCGCTTACCGTTATGTGCTGGGGTAGGTAGCCGACGGTCGTGTCGCGCGGCATGGAGACATTTCCTGAAGTCGGTTTCTGAAGTCCGGCGATGATTTTAAGCATGGTCGACTTGCCGGCTCCGTTTTTGCCTACAAGCGCTATCTTGTCCTTCCGGTTTATTATATATGATATATTGTCAAATAGACATTTTGCGCTGAACTCTACTTTCAGGCTGTTGATGGAGATGCTCATCGTTGATGGTGGGGATAGTGTATGAGATTCGTGGTCAGTTTTTCCAACGGACTTGCAAAATTACTTAGAATCTCCCACACTGCCAAAAGCACGCGATTTCCGTGGGCGAATCTTTTAAAGATAAAATGGATTATCTCATGAACGGATGCCCGTGGTTGGGGTCGGGGATAAAGGACTCGTAGGTGTTGTCATCATAATAGACCACGATGCCTGTGACGCGCTTCCCGTAGCGCGACGTCGCATGCCGAGCCGGTTGTTCGTCTTGACTCTCATTGGTCGCTGCTGAATCTCTTGCCGATTGCTCCTCTTCAGAGACTGACGCTGCCGGGGTGGAAAATGTGAATGTATTGGCGGTTTGCGAGTCCGGATTATCTTCTTCCTCTTCTTCGACGAGGTTTTCATTGAAGTCTACGCCAAAATCAATCGGCTGTGAAATAGAGACTTCAGCTTCTGCCGTAGCGTCTTTTGCGCCATTTTGGGGCGCTGAGATTTTGATATTTTCATCCGTCACCATATTCCCTTCGCCAAACATCAGCCATACGATGTTAAGCTCGGGGTAGGCGAGGTGGATTTTCCCGATGATTTCGTCGCTCACCTTTTTGTTGCGTCCGGCAAGCAGCTGACTGCCTGTCGGGCGGGGGATATTGCACTCATCTGCAAACTGCGTCACGCTGATTTGCCGATAGTCGAGGTAGCGTTTTAGTCTTGAAACGAGATCCATAATGCAAACTTATGTAAGTTTATGTTTGTAATTCGATTGCAAATGTAATAATTTATTTTTGAAATTGCAAACTTGATTTTGTAAACTGTGCTGTTGTGATTGCAAATTGATGTTGCATTATTGAATTTTCATTTGCATATACGGAGGAGTGTAGACGTCATAGTTGCCAGCTGTGATTAAATAGTTGCTATAAATAAAGATAGTAATAGGCGGTAAATTCGATATGTTATGTGTATTGGCGTGATTTTTGGCCAAAGCTGCGCGAGGCCCTGAATCCTCATCTTAAATAATTAAAGCAACGATTTAATTAAAATTATTATTTACATGGAAATTAGGCGTTTAAAATTCATGTTAATAATTTAAAAATACAAAATATGGTGTGGAATTTTGAAATGTAAAAGCAAATGGATGGATGTCTGTGATTTGGAATTATCGGGGAGGCAATATGGATTGTAGCGATGGAATTTAAAACTCGCTATTTGTTTTCTTATGTATGCAAAATCAAATGTTATAAATTTACAATCTGCAACTGCAACTCATTAATTTCTTCCGTTGTGTTTGCAAATTACATTAGATAAATTTTAATGCGGAGCTATTTGAGTTTGCAAATGTAATATTCACTATATCAATTAACTTTCTATCAAAGATAGTCGCCTCATCCTCTTGATGTTTAGATTTATAACATCTTAAGTTCTAATAAATATTTATCTCTTTAACAAAAATTAGCTATAAATATTTGTGTTTTAATAATGATTATACTAATCGGATCCCTCTGTTAAAGCTGTTAAGTTTTACTTCATCCGGATTGATATGAAAAAAATAGCTCCAAATCCCCTCTAAAAAGGCATTTGGAGCTATTCAACCGGCGTTTTAGGCCGATATTTAACCCATCAGGAATCGAGTATTTCGAAGGCTGCTGCCCGTCCCACTGTAATACGCTCGGGATAATGGACGTCGCTGTTGACCACGAGTGGTATGCCGGCATCTCTCATCCTGCGGATCACTCTGGCTGATGGAAAGAGGCGTGGAGTGTATTTGCGCTTTGTTTCTTCGCTTGATCCGGCTGGCGCTTCCCAGGCCTTGGTGTTGATCTCTGCGACGATTCCTGCGCCTCTTATGGCATCGATCACATCATCTATATGTTTGCGATACCATGCCTCGTCCTCAATGCCGGTCCGATAGCTCGACGCATTGAATCCGATCTTGTCAAAGTGTCCGATGATATCAAAACCACCCTTCCCGATCATGGCCAATGTATGAGCATAGAAAGTATCGACAACATAGCGGATGTCATCGTGAAAATATTTGCCCATCTTCTCGATGAATCCCGCGGGGCTGCCGTCGACGTCTATCATTCTGTCTCCATCCTGAGTCGGGATGAAATGGATTGAGCTGAGCCTGTAGTCAAGCGGTAGCTTCTGGAAATACTCATGGCTCGCGCCCCATGTATCCCCGAGATAATCTATTTCCATTGACACATAAAGCGAGATCTTGTCGCCGTATAGGGTCTTGAGCCGATTGAATTCTTCGATATATTCATTGACACGCTCTGACTTCATGTTGCAGCTTGATTCAATCGGAATCGGCGAATGGGGAGTGAAGCCGAGATGTTTTATCCCGGCTTCAACTGCTGCACAGACAAAGCGCACCATATCGGCGCGCCCGTCACAAAATTGTGTATGTGAATGAAAATTATATGCTCTGGTCGAATTTATAATTTCTAAAATATCCACTTGATTTTTAATCTTTCGTTATTTGGATGATGCCGGAGGATTGGCTATGTTCTGTCTCATGTTCGTGTCCGACTCGATATTCTTCATGCGGTAGTAGTCCATGATGCCGAGATTGCCCGAGAGGAAGGCCTGGGCCATCGCACGCGGAAGCTCTGCCTCAGCCTCGATTACTTTCGCGCGTGCTTCCTGTGCTTTTGCACGCATCTCCTGCTCGAGGGCAATAGCCATTGCTCGGCGTTCCTCGGCCTTGGCCTGGGCGATACTCTTGTCGGCCTGGGCCTGGTCAATCTGAAGGGCCGCGCCGATATTCTTGCCTATATCAATATCGGCAATGTCGATTGATAGGATCTCGAAAGCCGTGCCTGAATCGAGACCTTTGCGTAACACGAGTTTTGAGATGTTGTCGGGATTCTCAAGCACCTGCTTGTGGCTTTCCGATGAGCCGATCGACGAGACTATGCCTTCGCCGACGCGGGCAAGCACAGTGTCTTCGCCGGCACCGCCTACGAGCTGGCGGATGTTGGCGCGCACTGTCACGCGGGCAATCGCTATGAGCTGGATGCCGTCTTTTGCGACAGCGGTCACGTGGGGTGTTTCGATTACTTTAGGATTGACCGACATCTGCACGGCTTGAAATACGTCGCGGCCGGCGAGATCAATGGCTGTTGCCATTTTGAACCCGAGATCAATGTTGGCTTTTGATGCCGACACGAGTGCATGGACCACCTTTTCGACGTTGCCGCCGGCGAGGTAGTGGGCCTCAAGGTCATCTCGGGTCACGTCGTTAAGACCGGCTTTATGGGCTTCGATGAGAGCTCTCACGATCACTGACGCGGGCACCTTGCGGATGCGCATGAGGAAGAGTTGCATCAGCGAGATACGCACACCGCTTACACGCGCTGAGATCCAAAGGAAGAATGGCACGTAGTAGAAGAAGATGCAGATGATGATTACAAGCGCAATCAAGATCAGGATTAATGTTATTTCCATTCTGTTTTCATATTAGAGGGGTTAAAGATTCTGTTGTGGTGTGGCTCATCAGCGATGCTGCGACTTTCGGTTGTATTCCTGTGAGATCACTGCGTTTTTAAGTCTCAGCAAATCGGCTTTTGAGTTTTCGAGCTGTTGTTCGGCCGAGAGTATTTTCTCTGTGAGCGATTTGTCGCCTTTCCCATAGGCGATCCTCATTTTTGCAAGTTCAGCCTTGCGTTTGTTGTATTGTTCGAGACCTCGGAGATAGCTCTTCATCGCGTCTATTGATGAGGGCAACGACAGTTGGGAGAATGAAGTTATGGTCTTGCCGTCGGGAAGGACGAAGACGAAGCCATCATCCTTACGGGCATTTTGCCCTGTGCCGATGTCGGAAATCTTTGCACGGATGGCATCATAGTCGGTCTCGCCCGTCTGTGTCATGACGATTGACGTTACTTTGGCATAGTCTGTCAGATTCGGTTCATCGACCGGATAGTTTATGCGCAGGTCTTGCGGAATGAAAGTGTAGATAGTCACCGAGTCCTGAAGCTGATTGCGGTCAGTGGCCCACCAGCCGATTCCGTTTTCCTCGTCAACAGCATAGAGATAGTCGTTATAGGGCGAGTTGTAAGGCATGCCTATATTCGATGGCTGAAGGAAACCGTCGCTGTCGCGGCGTGAGATAAAAATGTCAAGCTCGCCGAGCGAACTGTCTCCGTCCGCTGCGAAATAGAGAGTCACGCCGTCAGACATCAGGAAGGGATATGATACCCATGATCCGTTGCTGTCACCAAATACCAACGAGTAGTCAAACAGCTCGACAGGCTTGTCCCATGATCCGTCGGCCAGACGGATTGATTCAAACATTTTGGAGTCTCCGTTGTCGGTCGAGCCATACCAGATCATATCATCTCCCGATTCGCTGATGTAGGCAGGTGCCCAGAGGCTTGAGACCTCGAGTTGGCGAAGCATGTCGGACGATACGGTGTTTTCTATCTGCATTTCGTCAGATAGCCGTCCCGCGCTCTTGCCAAGCTTTATGAATTTGTAGAATTCATCGGCGGGGACGTTGATGCTGTCGACTATTTGGATTTTCTCTACACGGTCGAGCATTGACCGGCCCAGTTCGATGCGCCCACGGAGGAAGTCGGTCCAATCGCCGCCATCTTCGCCTCCGGCCGAAAACTCCTTGTCTTTCGCTTCCTCTGCCTTGGTCCTTTTTTCGAGATACTTGTCGAGATATTCCTCGGCATTGTCATAGTCGTAGAGATAGAAGTAACTTTCGGCAGCCCCGAGATTGCCGGAGTTGCCACCTTTTAAGTAATAGGTGACTGCTTCCTTAAATCGTCTGGCCTCTTTGAGCGCGTTGCCGGCGGCGAGGTTGAGCTTTTGATTTTTTGGAGCCTCTTTTGCCTGGGCAACAGCCTTGCTGACCTCTTCAGGCGTTATGGCAAAAAGAGGCGTGACTCCGGCCACGGCCGTCAATGAGAGTATGATATGTCGGAATGATATATTCATCATAGAGATAAGAGATAGTTCTTAATTACCCTTTTCTTGTTTCATGAGTTGCTTGTCCATAGCCGCCGCTGCGCGACGGCCGTCGCCCATGGCAAGTATGACCGTCGCTCCGCCACGCACGATGTCGCCACCGGCATAGATGTCATAGAGTGACGATCTCATGCTCTCCTCGTCGACGACGATGGTGCCGCGGCGCGAGATCTCAAGTTCGGGGATTGCGTTCGGGATAAGTGGGTTGGGGGAGACACCTACGCTGACGATCACAAGGTCGACCTCGATCTCCTCGATCGCGCCATCAATAGGCACTGGAGACCGGCGTCCGGAAGCATCTGGAGCGCCAAGCTCCATCTTCTGCACGCGCATGGCTTTCACCCGGCCTCTCTCGTCGGCGAGATACTCGATAGGGTTGCAGAGAGTCATGAACTCGACTCCTTCTTCCTTGGCATGGTGTACCTCCTCGACTCGTGCGGGCATCTCCTCCAGACCGCGGCGGTAGACGATCATTGCCTTGTCTGCGCCTTGACGTAGTGCTGTGCGCACCGAGTCCATGGCTGTGTTGCCACCGCCGATGACTGCGACCCGATGTCCTTTAAGCACCGGTGTGTCCTCGCCGGGACGACCGGCCCCCATGAGGTTTATGCGTGTGAGATATTCGTTGGACGACATTATGCCTATCAAGTTTTCACCCGGGATGCCCATGAAACGTGGCAGTCCTGCTCCGGAGCCGACAAAGATACCGTCGTAACCCAGTTCGTGGAGCTGCTCGTAGGAGATTGTCTTGCCTACCACGCAGTCCTTGACAAAGGTCACTCCTTCGGCCCGGAGTCCGTCGATCTCTGCTTCTACCACAGCATTGGGCAGGCGGAATTCCGGAATACCGTACTTCAACACGCCTCCGATTTCATGGAGAGCTTCGTAGACAGTGACATTGTATCCTTTCTTGATCATGTCGCCGGCAAAGGAAAGTCCGGCGGGACCGGAACCTACTACTGCGATGTTGAACCCGTTTTTCGTTGTTGCCGTCGGGCGCAGTTCTATATTATTGGCCTTGATGTTCTCCCGCTCGAAATCTGCCGCAAAACGTTCGAGGTAGCCGATCGCCACAGGGGCCTTCTTCATTTTATTGTAGATGCAGCGGGCCTCACACTGTTTTTCCTGCGGACACACACGCCCGCAGACTGCCGGAAGGGCGCTTGTCTGCTTGAGCACCTTTGCCGCTGTAAGGATCTCGCCTCTCTCAATATTCTTGATGAACGACGGAATCTGGATCGACACCGGACATCCTTGGATGCACTGAGGATCAGGACAGTCGAGACAGCGGGTGGCCTCAAGCATCGCTTGAGCCTGCGACAGACCCTGGTTCACCTCATGGTTGGAATGTATTCTGTATTTTGGATCGAGTTGTGGAATGACCGCTCTGGGGATCGACGTGCGCTCTTTGGCGCTCATTGAGTTGCGGAGTTCCTCGCGCCACTTGGCGTCGCGGTTGCTATCTATATTCATGATGGATTTTAATTATATGCTTTCAGGCGCATGATCATTTCGTCGAAGTCAACCTTATGGGCGTCAAACTCCGGCCCGTCTATGCAGACAAATTTTGTCTTGCCGTCAACGGTGACACGGCATGCACCACACATGCCCGTACCGTCGACCATGATAGTGTTGAGCGACACCATGGTCGGGACATCATACTTCTTAGTGGTGAGAGCGACAAACTTCATCATCACAGCCGGGCCGATGGCAACCACGAGGTTGACTTTCTCGCGCTGTATCACAGCCTCGACACCGGCCGTCACGAGGCCCTTCTGCCCTTTTGATCCGTCGTCGGTCATGAAGATCACCTCATCGCTGTATTCAGCCACCTCTTTTTCGAGAATTATAAGCTCGGAAGTGCGGGCGGCAAGAATGGAGATGACGCGGTTGCCGGCCTCTTTCATCGCTTTGATGATTGGAAGAAGGGGAGCCACTCCCACGCCGCCACCGCAGCAGACAACCGTGCCTACTTTCTCGATATGTGTAGCCTGGCCGAGCGGACCGACTACATCGGTGAAGCAGTCTCCCTTTTCGAGAGCGCAGATTTTGCGGGTACTTTCTCCGATAGCCTGGACGACGAGGGTGATAGTGCCACGCTTTGTGTCCGCAGCCGCTATGGTGAGGGGGATCCTCTCGCCACCTTCACCGGTTCGCACTATGACAAAGTGTCCCGGTCTTCGTGACTGCGCGATCATCGGAGCCTCGACTTCAAATTTTACTACATTTTCGGAGAAATGTTCTTTCTCCACGATTTTAAACATTGGCATGATGCTATTTCTTTACAATCTGTTGTTGTATCGTGTACGTATGGGCGTCCTATTTCTGCACGTCGTCAGTGTTGTCGTCATAGGTGATTTTACGCTGCTGGGTGATGGTCTGATCCATTGAACCTAATTTTTCCAGACGCAGAGTCCAGTTGCCGAACCGGTCAAACGATTTATATTCGTAGGTCAGCGATTCATCATCAGTGCCTGCGTCATAATCACGCTCTCTAAGATTACCATCCTTGTCGTAGCGGTAGTTCTGGGTCCAGCTCTCATCTTCTGATGTCGACATCACCTTTGTGACATGGCCGTTGCTGTCATAGGTAAGCTCCATGTCGATGGTTGTGAATGTCTCTTCGTCGTCCTCGACAGCCTCTTCAAGCGTAAGTGACACTATGCGGCCGCTGTCGTCGCGGTCGCAGACAAACTCCTCACCGTCGACTTCAATCAGATTACCATCTTTGTCAAAGCGAAATTCATTTTGCCATTCAAGGCCGGCATCGTTCATCATCAGGATCACAGATTTGACGGGCCCCTTGAGGCAAAACATGTCAAGATCAGAGGCCTGGGCTGACAGGCTTCCACACAAAAGCGATAGATATAGTAATGTTTTCATCTTATTGATTGCAGTAGGGCAAAAACATGCTACCTAACACACAAAGTTACTATTTATATCTTAAACAAACGCTAAATTTTACTAAAAAATAGATGCCGTGGCAAAGTTTTTGTAATTTTGTTGTAATGGAAATGAATACTGACGATTCGAAAAAATTGCTTGAATTGAGCACCGCTCCGGTCGGGAAGCTCCTGTGGCGCTATAGTCTGCCGGCCGTAGTCGGTATGCTTGTGATGTCGCTCTACAATATCATCGACCGTATCTTCATTGGCCAATGGGTTGGCCCTGAGGCTATAGCCGGACTTGCTATCACTTTCCCGGTCATGAATCTTTCGGCGGCGCTCGGTGTACTTATCGGTGCCGGTGGATCCGCGCGGATATCGATACTCCTTGGCGCCAAAGATTTCGATGGTGCGCAACGGGTGTTGGGCAACTCTCTTGTCCTGCTCGCAGTTATCATCTGCTGCTACCTGTCATGTTTCGCCATCTTCATAGACGACATTCTTCTTGCCTTTGGTGCGAGTCAGGTGACTTTGCCTTATGCGCGCGATTTCATGCTCTATATTCTTCCCGGCATGTTCATGATGAACTTTGCCTTCACCTTCAACAATTTCATGAGAGCGTCGGGCTATCCGTTGCGTGCGATGGTCACAATGTTTATCGGGGCCGGTCTCAACCTCATTCTCGCGCCCATATTTATCTATTACCTGCAGCTTGGAATCAAAGGCGCGGCTATAGCTACGGATATTTCCATGACAGTGTCGGCATTTTTTGTGCTCTCTCATTTTTTCTCATCGAAAAGCACGATCCACTTTGCCAAAAGCGGTGAGATGTATCGTCTGAGTACCCGTGTGTTTCTTCCCGTCATCTCTATCGGCGCCGCCCCGTCGGTGGTCAATGCCGCAGCATGTTTTATAAATGTGATAATCAACAAGACACTCTATTCCCACGGAGGAGATATCGCCGTCGCGGCTGCGGGCATCTTCACTACCTATACATCTCTGATGACAATGGTTGTTGTCGGCATCTGTCAGGGCATGCAGCCAATCATCGGTTATAACTATGGTGCCGGACGCATCGAGCGTCTGCGCAGGACCTACTGGCTTGCTGTAGGTGTGGCCACCGCCATTGTTGCCTGCGGGCAAGTCATCGGACTCACTTGCCCGCATCTGATCGGTCGCGCGTTCACGACTGATGCCGGTCTGATAGGGGAGACGTCGCGCTGTCTCCACATCTCGATGCTTGCATTTACAGTAGTCGGATTTCAGGTGGTGTCAACGACCTTGTTTCAATCGATCGGCAAGGCCGGAGCCTCGATTTTTCTCTCGCTTACCCGTCAGGTCATATTCCTCATACCTCTGCTTCTCCTGCTTCCTCCCCACTTCGGCCTTGATGGCATCTGGGCGGCCTTCCCGCTGTCGGATATGTTGGCGACAGTAGTGACGGTCGTGATGGTGGCCATCCAGCTCTCGCGCATGCGCAAATCCGAGCGGTTGTCCATGGCCTGATTTTCAAGGCGTGGGCCACAACCAAATGGCATCGCTGTTCGTTGGATAGGTATATACTCAACGAATAAGTCCATTATGTCAATCACGGTTCAACTTAGCAAATCGCGCATGCTTATCATGAGGATAATGCACCTGGGTGTGATCCTCTTGTCAATATTGCTCATCACGTTGCTGACACTCGACACCCTGCGCAACGTCTCGTTTCTCGCAGACGATGTCTATCTTCGCGTACAGTTCTGGTGCTGTCTTTTTTTTATTGCCGACGTTTTGGTCGAGATGTGGTTTGCCCCTAAACATTGGCGATATTTTGTCCACCATATCTTTTTCCTTCTCATCTCGATTCCCTATCTTAATATCATATCCCACTACGATATCAAGATTGATGAACATGTACAATACATGCTCCGTTTTGTCCCTATGATACGGACGGCCTATGTGTTTACGATCGTTGCCGGTTTCACCACCTCGTCGCGTTGGGTCAAGAATATGCTCATCACCTATATGATAGTCCTTATAGTGGTGGTCTATTTCTGCTCGCTGACGTTTTTTGTGGCCGAGAAACCGGTCAATCCGCTTGTCACGGACTATTGGTCGTCGCTTCTGTGGTCAATCATGAGCCTGACCACTGCCGGCTGCTCTATCCATGCCATGACGGTGACCGGGCGTGTGCTCGGAGTGCTGCTGTCGGCGGTCGGACTGATATTCTTCCCTATTTTCACGGTCTTTCTCACCAATGGCTATGCCAATCAGAGTTCTGACGGCAATTCCGCTTCATCCTCTGACGCTTCCTCCAAAACGACCGCTCCGGCCGACGATGCGCAATGATGCTTGCAAAAAATATTTGAAGGATGAATTCGATGCACAAAGGTGGGCAACCCGGGGTTGAAAAATTTTGCGGCATGTCGTAAAATTTGTATCTTTGTCAGTCGTAAAAAAATGCCTTGAGGCTTGTCCCGGGGCAAAAGTCTAATTTTGATAACTCTTAAAAAGAATTATTTCAACCATGCTTAAAACTATTCTTTCAATATCAGGCCGTCCGGGTCTTTTCCGTCTCGTCAACCGTGGCAAAAACATGCTTATCGTGGAGTCGCTCTCAACAGGCAAGCGCACACCGGCCTATGCTCACGACAAAGTGATTTCGCTCGGCGACATCTCGATCTATACGATGGAGGAAGATGTGCCTCTTGGTGACGTCCTTGAATCTGTCAAGACTGAAAACGAAGGTAAGACCGTAGACATCAAGGCTATCGGCAACGATGCTGCTATCCGTGAGTATTTCGGCGAGATCCTTCCCGATTTTGATCGTGAAAAAGTCTATACTTCCGACATAAAGAAGCTTCTGACCTGGTACAATCAGTTGATTGAAGCCGGCGTGACAGATTTTGCCACTCAGGAAGAGGAAGCCGCACCCGAGACTGAATCTGAAACAGCGCAGGAAAAAGAATAAGACGTGAAAGTAAACCGCCTTTTTACAGCCAGGGACAGTGTGGTCGATTTAATCGAATATGATTATAACGTCCTCACTGTCCTTAGTCGTTTCTCCCTGCCTCTTGGGTTCGGGCATAAGTCAATCAAAGAATTGTGTGAGGACTCCGGCATCAACACCGACGCGTTTCTTCTCATCATCAATTTCCTTTTGTTTGGAGAGATTGATGCCGATGCAATGACGCGTGTGAGTCCGGCCGACATCGTCTATTTCCTTCACAATTCCCATGACTATTATCTCTCCTATAAGCTCCCTCATATACGTGCTAATCTGATAGCAGCCCTCGATCAGGGGCATAGCGATATCAATCCTATAATCACAAGTTTTTTCGATGCCTATACCGCTCTCGTGAAAAGTCATTTCAACTACGAGGAGAGTGTGGTGTTTCCCTATGTCAGAAATCTGTCTGAAGGAAAGTCAACAGACTACAGCATCGACATATTCCGCCGCCAGCATGACGATGAGATAGAGGAGAAACTCACGGAACTCAAAAATATTATCCTGCGGTATTATGTAACTTCAATGCCTTTTAGAATGTATGACGCGCTGGCCGACATATATAATTGTGAGGAGGATCTGACTTCGCACGCCCGCATTGAAAACGATATTCTCGTGCCGCTTATCTCGAGAATAGAGAATAAAAACAAAAAATGATGCGCCACATTAATATAGCCTTCATGCTTCCGTCGGCGATGCTGGCAGCCGGAATGGCGGCGGTCATAAAAAGGATGCCTGAGTTTTCATGTTCTGTCGTGGAGATTCATGAGGGCGACTATCTTGATGAGTTGGCTAAAGTCCGCCCGACCATGTTGATCGTTGATCCTGTCGTGACCGGAGTCGACTGGGATGTGCTGAAGAGTTCGTCTTCATGCCCGGTTAAACTTATAGCCGTGCTGACCCAGCAGATGCCCAAATCGGCGTTGAAATGGTTTGATGACACAATCTCTGTCTACGACAGTATCGATGACATCGCAAAGACTTTGCGCCGAAACACTTCGGCGGTCGAGGACGATGACCGTGGCAAGGATCTGAGCCCACGCGAGAAGGAAGTGATTGTAGGCATAGTCAAAGGCTTGTCTAACAAAGAGATCGCATCAGCGATGAATGTCTCGGTCAATACCGTCATGACCCATCGCAGGAACATAGCCTCTAAGCTTCACATACATACACCCGCCGGCTTGACAATCTATGCGATTGTCTCAAACCTCGTGAAGCTCGAAGATATAAAATCGGATATGGGTAAACTTTAGGGTTTATCGTGACAATGCTTTGAAAAACTCATCACACAACTCCATCGAGTTGTCAAACAGTCCGGCGGTCTCCACTGTTGTGGTCGCGGAGTCCTGTTTCTCGACACCTCTCATCTTCATGCAGAGATGCTCGCCGGTGCAGACGACTATCACACCCTTTGCCTCAAGCTTCTCCATGATGATTTTGCATATCTGGGCAGTCATGCGTTCCTGCACTTGCAGGCGACGGGCGTAGAAATCCACCAATCTTGCGAGTTTGCTGAGCCCGATGGTCTTGCCGTTGGGGATGTAGCCGATGGAAACTCTGCCGAAAAAGGGTAGGATATGGTGCTCGCACAGGGAATAGAATTCAATATCTTTCACAATCACCATGCGTGAACCCTCATGGGTGAAGATTGCATCGTTGATCAATGTGTCGGCATCCTGACGGTAGCCGCGTGTCGCGTATGCGATGGCCTTAGCGGCGCGCATCGGGGTCTTCATCAGGCCTTCGCGTGTGGGATCCTCACCAAGAAGCCGGATGATGGCTTCGTAGTGTCCGGCAATCTCCCGGATGGTTTCTTCGCTTAATTCTGTCACTTTGTCTCTCACGAATAGAATATATTATTGACACAATTATATGTGATGTTAATAAAACCGCATAGTGGCGATGGTCGCCCGGTCGCGGAGGTCAGTCTCCGTGGACATTGACGCGGTCGCGCACAACGCGGATCTCTTTGCCGTAAGACGGGAAGGCTTTGCGTAGTTCGTCGGCAGCGGCATTGGCTTCCTGCTGAGTCTTGAAATCTCCGACTTTAAGGCGCCAATAAGGAGAGGTGTACATCACGTATGTCTGGTATTTCGGGAAGCGCGATGAGATGACACGCTGTTTTGATCTCGCTTCGTTTTTAGCGGTACGGGCGTTATTGTCACTGAACACCTGCACACGATATCCGGCCATGCGGCCATTGACCGGACGGGCTACCTCTTCCTTGCTTTCCTCCTCGACGACGACCTCTGTGGGGATGAGTCGTTTGAGCAGTTTGTCGGGCTGATTGACGACGTTTGAATTACCGCTTGTGATATGGTCGATAATTGTGGTCACCTCAGTCTCAGCCGAGGCGATGGGGGCCGCTGCGATCAGCGAGAGTAATAGTGCGATTGATTTCATTGCGTTGGTGTGTGGCTCGTGAGGAGTTGCGTTTAGAAAGAGAGGGATGGGAAGTGGGTAGTAAACCCGCACGGGGAGCGATCCGGGATACTGACCTGATATCGTCTCCGTGCGGGAAATATTGTGGACTGTTGCGTCTGCGCGATTTAGAATGCGTTGACAATGCCCATGAATGAAGCTGCTTCGAGAGCTGCGCCACCAATGAGGCCACCGTCTACGTCCGGCTTGGCGAAGAGCTGGGCTGCGTTTGAGGGCTTGCAGCTGCCACCATAGAGGATAGAGGTGTTGTCGGCTACTTCCTGACCATATTTCTCAGCAATGGTCTTGCGGATGAAAGCGTGGATTTCCTGAGCCTGGTCGTCAGTGGCGGTTTTGCCTGTGCCGATAGCCCAAACGGGCTCGTAGGCTACGACGATCTTGCCAAATTCTTCTGCGCTAAGATTGAAGAGGCCTTCTTCGAGCTGTGATTTCACCACGTCGAAGTAGCTGCCGTCTTCGCGCTGCTCGAGCACTTCGCCGATGCAGAAAATGGGGGTGAGGTTGTTGTCAAGGGCGAGACGCACTTTTTCGCGGAGAGTCTCGGAAGTCTCGTTGTAATACTGACGACGCTCTGAGTGGCCGAGGATTACGTAGGTTGCGCCGGTTGAAGCTACCATGGGAGCGGAAACTTCGCCGGTATATGCGCCTGAGCGGTGGTCAGCGCAGTTTTCAGCGCCAAGGCCGAGGCGGTTTTTGTCGATGACATTGTTGATGGAAGCGAGGTGGGTGAAAGGAACACAGATCACCACGTCACATTTGGGTGTTGCACCTGCAAGAGCGGCATTCACCTCTTCGGCGAGCTTGATGCCTTCGGGCAGCGTGGTGTTCATCTTCCAGTTGCCTGCTACGATGTTTTTTCTCATTTTTACCTTAATTAATGTGGTTTTTGAAAATTCGATGGCAAAATTAAGTATTTCCAATGAATTTTTCAACCAAATTCACCATTTAATCAATGTCGGTGGAGGTCGTGAGAGCAAATTTTTCATCTCTGTTTGTATTATCGCACCATATCGGGGGTGACCGGTGATTAAATTTGCACTGTAATCACAAAAAATAGATTCCGGTTATGAAAATACAAACCCTCAACACAAAACAGAAGAAAAACCGTCGTCCGGTGTCGGAAAAGTTCTATCAGTCATTGAATGAACGGGCCATTGCCTCCGCAAAAGTGGCAGGAAATCCCACGCTTGGAGTAGATGTGATGCTTGCCATCGACAGATATATAAATGAAGGATATGAGCCAAGCAGCAACATGATGGAGCTAAGATTGATATTCGCTCTCTTGAAGCCTGAGATTGACAAGGCGATGGCGCGCTCTGCGGCTGCGAGAAAGCGTCGGGCCCGTCGGGCGGAAGTCGCGGCGTGTGAGCAGGATAAGACAGCTTTTGAATCTTGTCCATCCGATGTTCCTACAGCGCATCCGGAGGCTGACGAGGATGCCGGCCCAATACCGGTCTGTAACCGCAGGGAGCGCCGGTTGCAGATGCGGGAGCAGCAACGGTTGGCCAAGCGTCGCATAGTCCCTCTCGCCGGTAAACGGACGTAGCGGCAGTTTCGCAATCGTGGCGACTGTAACCGAAATTTCACACTCCATACATAAGACTGCATTGATTTTTTTGCTATTTTTGCATCTTAAAATCGCAAGCAATTTACCAATCATTATTTCATTTTTATTGTAATGACAAAAATAGGAAGCAAGTGGACCGGCAGCGGCCGTAAGGCTATGTTGCTCGGTAGTGGAGAGTTAGGAAAAGAAGTCGCAATCGAGCTTCAGCGACTTGGCATCGAGGTTGTCGCCTGTGATAAATATGCCAATGCGCCGGCCATGCACGTCGCCGACAGCAGCCGTGTATTCAATATGCTTGATGCCGATGCCCTCAGAGCTGCTATCGAGGAGGAAAAGCCCGACAATATCATCCCTGAGGTCGAGGCCATCGCCACTCCCGTCCTTGTTGAGCTTGAGAAATCAGGCTATCATGTCACACCGACGGCTAAGGCGGCTCTGCTCACCATGAACCGCGAGGGAATCCGCCGTCTCGCCGCAGAGGAACTCGGCGTGATGACATCGCCTTATCGTTTCGCTTCAGATTACGAAGAGTTTAAGGCAGCCGTTGATGAGATCGGTATTCCCTGCGTGATCAAACCCATCATGTCGTCGAGTGGCCACGGACAGAGTGTCATCAAAAAGCCTGAAGATGTCGAGACGGCATGGAAAATCGCGCAGGAGGGCGGACGCGCCGGTGCCGGTCGTGTGATCGTTGAAGGCTTCGTGAAATTTGACTATGAGATTACTCTTCTGACCGTGCGCTCGGTTGCCGGAACCTCTTTTTGCGAACCTATCGGACATATCCAGGTGGATGGTGACTACAGATATTCATGGCAGCCCCAGCCTATGAGTGCTGAGGCTAAGGCGAAGGCTCAGGAAATTGCACGCAAGGTCACTGATGCTCTCGGTGGCTACGGTATTTTCGGAGTGGAACTCTTTATCAAGGGTGATGATGTGATCTTCAGCGAGGTTTCACCGCGCCCCCACGACACCGGTATGGTTACCATGATTTCGCAGGAGCTTAGCGAATTTGCTCTCCATGCCCGTGCTCTTTCCGGACTGCCCGTGCCCGAAATCCGCTTCTACGGCCCGTCGGCATCGCGTGCTGTGGTTGTTGAAGGTGACAGCAAGGAAGTAGTTATGGACAATCTTGAGAAAGTCCTCGAGGAGCCCGGCGTGCAGATGCGTATCTTCGGCAAGCCGGAGGTAAAAGGCCACCGTCGTATGGCCGTGATCCTCGCTACCGCCGACAGCGTGGAAGCTGCGCGCGCCAAGGCTGACCGCGCTTACGATAAACTCAAAGTTGAAGTGCTTTAAAGCACTTCAACTTTGCACTTTGAATTTTACATATAGTCCTTAAATCATTGTACAAACGTTTCTCATACGTGACCTGAAAAATGCTCAGATTTGCCTCATTTATATTGATGCTCGTTTGCCTCGCTCCGGTCTGCGGATTTTCGGCGCCCCGTAATTCGATAGATACAAAGGAGGTCGGGACAATTATAAACCGACTTGACAAGGAGCTTGAAAGGAGTGGCGAGTATCTTGGGCGACGCCGTGCTTTGATCGACTCACTGAAACAGGCAGTGGCCCGAAAGGATATCGGTCCTGAGAGTCGCCTGTCGGGGATGTTACAGCTTGGCGACTATTATAGCGCGCTCAACACCGACTCCGCACTCTCATTCTACTCCAAGGGCTCGCAGCTCGCCAGAGCCGGCGGACAAGACTCGATCTATACGCGCTTCGAACTGCGCAGCGCAACCTTTCTGCCTCTGTTGGGCTTTGTGTCGCAGGCAGAGACGCGATTTGATGCCATTGACCCTGAGTCGCTCCCGGAGGGACTCCTTATTGAATATTATGATGCCGCCCGTCAGATGTATTCCTATCTGGCTTCCTACTATGCCGGCTACACTGACATCCATGATACATACATGAAGAAGTCGCAGGAGGCGCAATTCCGTCTGCTGTCATTGCTTGATGAAGAGTCGCCTCGTTTCATGCTGAACCAAGGGGAATATTTTCTCTATCATCAGGACTACTCAAAGGCGAAAGCTGTCCTGCTTCTTTTGCTTGACCGGATTCCTGAAGAAGACAATCTGTATGCCAGGGCATGTCATTTCCTTGCTGACATATCGAAGGTGAGGGGAGAGCATAATGCCTATATCTATTACCTTGCCTTGTCGGCTATCGCAGATACCCGCGGTGCCACTCTCGAAGTCTCATCATTGCAGGAACTCGGACGGGTGATGTATCTGAACGGGGATGTTGACCATGCCTACGACTATCTGTCGACAGCGTTGTCCGGGGCGGTGGAGTGTAATGCCCCCTTGCGTATACTGCAGTCGAGTCAGGTGTTTCCGATGATTGAAAATGCACATAAGACGGAATTGAGAGAGTCTGAAATCAGGATCTATATAGTGATGGCGATAATGGCTATCCTTCTTGTCGTCCTTGCAGCCACACTCCATATCCTGCACAGGAAAAACCGTCTGATGAACAAGATGGCTGTCAATCTGGAGGAAGCAAACAAGACCAAGGATGTCTACATATCTCAGTTCCTCAATCTGTGCTCGATCTATATGGACAAGCTCAATCAGTTTAACAAGATGGTCAACCGTAAGATCACCAATGGTAAGGTCGATGATCTTCTGAAGCTTACAAAGCAAGGGAAATTTATCGAGGAGCAATCCAAAGAGTTTTATGATGTCTTTGACGATGCCTTCCTTCACATATATCCGAACTTCGTCAGTGAGGTCAACAAGCTGCTTCGTCCTGAGGAGCATATTGTATTACGGGAGGGCGAGAAGCTCAACACGGATCTCCGCATCATCGCATTCATGCGGCTCGGCATTGATGAGAGCACCCGCATAGCGCAGATGCTGAATTACTCCGTATATACCATCTACACATATCGAAACAAACTTAAGAACCGGGCTCTTTCGAGAGATACATTTGAAGATGACATAATGAAGATCCGATCCGGCTCATAAGGGGTGGTTTTGATAAATCAGACTGGCGCGGATGATAACAAAAACCTCGCCGAAGCCCTTTATATTCTCTATATTTATCCCAGTTAACGGATGAAACATTTACTTGATTGTCAATGCGTTATTATGGATGTATTGTTTTGTTTTTCTCAATCGCATCTTTTGGCTCTTGCATCCGATTTGAAATCGCTGTAATTTTGCAATGTAAAACGAAATGAACGACATCATGAAACATCGTTTCCTCTGGACCGTCCATCAAGTTTTCATTTGAATAGATTTTTAGTTTTAGGGTTAGTATAGATTGTTAGTATCTTAGCGTAAATTCATTAGTTATATGAGAAGAATTGCATAATAGTAAATGTGTTTTTATGTTAGGTTTGTAGAGTCTTATTGCTAAGACAACAATACGACTTCTCCGAGAGGAGAGGTCGTATTGTCGTTTATATCCTTCATGTTTTTTCTTTTGGATATGATTCGGATTATTGCTAACTTCGCATGGTAAAACAAACGACGTTTCATTAACACAGATTCCACTCATGTTCCGGCCATTCTCGCTTAACTTCCATGGCTCTCTCAGATGCTTTTCCCGTCCGCAGGTGATGGGGATTGTAAATGTCACTCCCGACTCGTTCTACAATGGTTCCCGTACCATGGAGGAGAAATCGATAGCGGAGAGGGTGGAGAGACACCTTGCCGGTGGTGCGGATTTCATCGATGTAGGGGCCTATTCCTCGAGGCCGGGTGCAGCAGAGGTGCCGGTCGACGAGGAGGTCGCAAGACTGCGTGCCGGAATAAGGGTAGTGAGAAGCATCGACGGGAGTATTCCGGTCTCGGTGGATACTTTCCGTGCGGATGTGGCCCGCATTTGTATTGAAGAACTCGGCGCTGATATGATCAACGACATTTCGGGTGGCGATCTGGATACCCGTATGTTTGAAACGGTGGCTTCGCTTGGCGTACCTTATATATTGATGCACATGCGTGGCACTCCCGCCACGATGCAGCAACATGTGGACTACAGAGATGTGACGGCCGATGTCGTCGCCGATCTTTCCCGTAAACTCCGGCGCCTGCGGCTTCTCGGAGTGTCTGACGTCATTGTTGATCCCGGATTCGGATTCAGCAAGACTGTCGAGCAGAATTTTGAGATGATGCGCAATCTGGAAGCCTTTGGGGTTCTTGATTGCCCGGTGCTTGTAGGCATCTCGCGGAAATCCATGATCACCCGTACGCTTGGCATTGACGCCTCAGAGGCTCTGCCGGGAACAATCGCCCTCAATACCATAGCCCTATGCAAAGGCGCTTCATTCCTGCGCGTTCATGACGTGCCGGAAGCTGCGCAGGCAGTGAAGCTTTATGAATTGTCAACAGATATGCTCTAACACACTTTTACGCAATGGATCATTTTGGACTGAAAGATGCTTTCGATATAGCGATTGTCGCGCTCCTGCTTTTCTATCTCTACAGGATTATGAAGGAGAGCGGCACACTCAACATATTTTTCGGTGTGCTCGCTTTTATAGTCGTGTGGGTTCTTACGTCGCAGATACTTGAGCTCAAGCTTCTTGGCTCGATACTCGACCAGTTTATGGGCATCGGTCTGCTGGTGCTTGTCATCCTGTTTCAGGACCAGATCAAGCGCTTCCTTGTCGAGCTTGGAGACCATAAGCGATGGCGATTTCTTAAAAACTTGTTCAGGCATGACAAGGGGGATGCGAATTCAGATACGCGAAAATATGTTCTGCCTATAGTC
This sequence comes from Staphylococcus sp., assembly GCA_023665865.1. Classification (GTDB taxonomy): domain Bacteria; phylum Bacteroidota; class Bacteroidia; order Bacteroidales; family Muribaculaceae; genus Duncaniella. The sequence continues at coordinate 2,312,954 of JAMPDC010000001.1, read as the reverse complement.
TATGCGTGCATGAATATGTCAAAGACAAAGACCGGAGCTCTGATAGTCATACGCCAGGAAATACCGCTTGAATCCTATGAGAAGAGCGGTGATATCATAGATGCCGACATCAATTCGCGCCTGATCGAGAATATATTTTTCAAGAATTCACCTCTCCACGACGGAGCTATGATCATCGACCACGACCGCATCCGGAGTGCGGGCTGTATTCTGCCGGTCAGCCATGACCGCAATGTGCCTCGTGCGCTTGGATTGCGCCATAGGTCAGCCCTCGGAATTTCGCAGGCGACTGACGCCTTTGCCATTGTGGTCTCTGAAGAGACAGGCAATATCTCTGTGGCCCACCGTGGCGCACTGACGACACGTCTGAGCTCCACTGAGCTCGAACATCGCCTCTCGTTGATAATGGCCAACGATTGATGTCCCCCTATTATCCGCCATGCTCGCGCGGCGACATCGCATTTATTGGCTTTTTAAGCGGCCCAAATTTGCCCGAGTGCAAATTTTTTAGTAATTTTGTTTGCTAAAAATTCGTGGGCGTCCCGGTTAAAACTCTCCATCATCCAGCGGGAAACCACATAATCATCTTGTAATCATTTCGAGAAAACAATTTTATCAGAACTATGTCAGAAGACAAAGAACGCGAAGAAGTATATAGCGCCAGTAACATCCAGGTGCTTGAAGGCCTTGAGGCGGTGAGAAAACGCCCGGCAATGTATATCGGCGATATCAGCTTCAAGGGTCTTCACCATCTTGTTTATGAGGTGGTCGACAACTCTATTGACGAGGCCCTCGCCGGCTATGCTACCCATATTGAAGTTACTATCAACCCCGACAATTCCATCACTGTGGTCGACAATGGCCGCGGTATCCCTGTCGACATGCACGAGAAGGAGCACAAAAGCGCTCTCGAAGTCGTCCTCACGGTGCTCCATGCCGGCGGTAAGTTTGACAAGGGATCATATAAAGTGTCCGGTGGTCTCCATGGCGTCGGCGTATCGTGTGTAAACGCCCTTTCGACATATCTCCGTGCTGAAGTGCGACGCGATGGCAAGATTTACATGCAGGAATATTCATGTGGTAAGCCGACAACTGAGCTTCAGGTCATCGGTGAGAGCGACACTACAGGTACCACCATAACCTTCCTCCCTGACTCATCGATTTTCACAGTCTCGGAATATGACTATGAGACTCTTGCCAACCGTCTCCGTGACCTCGCATTCCTTAATGCCGGTATCACGCTTATCCTTACCGACATGCGCAAACTTGATGCGGAAGGCAATCCTAAGACAGAGACCTTCTATTCGCGCGACGGTCTGAGAGAGTTCGTGCAATATCTCGATGCAAGCAAGGAATCGCTTATCAACGATGTGATCCACCTCAACACCGAGCGTCAGGGTATCCCCGTTGAAGTAGCGCTTACCTATAACAATACTTATAATGAAAATGTGTATTCGTTCGTCAACAATATCCACACCATTGAGGGTGGCACACATCTTACCGGCTTCCGGCGAGGGTTGACAACGACGCTTAAAAAATATGCCGAGGACAACAAGCTCCTTGAAAAATGCAAGGTGGAGGTTTCGGGCGACGATTTCCGCGAAGGTTTGACCGCAGTCATCTCCGTCAAGGTACTCGAGCCCCAGTTTGAAGGTCAGACCAAGACCAAACTCGGCAACAGCGAGGTGCAGGGTGCCGTCTCGGCTTCGGTAAGCGAAGCTCTACGCTACTATCTCGAGGAGCATCCCCGCCAAGCCAAGATCATCGTTGATAAGATCGTGCTTGCAGCCCAGGCGCGCCATGCCGCGATGAATGCCCGTCAGAAGATTCAGCGCAAATCGCCCCTCGCCGGCGGCGGTCTCCCCGGAAAACTTGCCGACTGCTCATCGCGCCATGCCGAGGATTGCGAGCTCTTCCTCGTCGAGGGTGACTCCGCGGGCGGTACAGCAAAGCAGGGCCGCAACCGCACATTCCAAGCCATACTTCCGCTCCGCGGTAAAATCCTTAATGTCGAGAAGGCTATGGACCATAAGATTCTCGACAATCAGGAAATCACCAGCCTTTACCGTGCGATGCGCGTCACCATCGGTACGGAAGACGATCCTATGGCAATCAACCTCTCGCGTCTTGCCTACCACAAGATCATCATCATGACCGATGCCGATGTCGACGGTAGCCATATCGCCACACTCCTTATGACCTTCTTCTTCCGCCGTATGCGTCCCATCATCGAACAGGGTTACCTCTATCTCGCCACTCCGCCGCTCTACAAGTGCTCAATCCGTGGCAAGAAAGAGGAATATTGCTGGACTGACGCTCAGGTGCAGCAGTTTATCGCTATCAATGGCGAGAAAACAAAGGTGCAGCGCTACAAAGGTCTTGGAGAGATGAGTGCCGAAGAGCTCCGCGACACCACAATGGATCCCGAGCAGCGTCTGCTCAAGCAGGTGACCATCAGCGATGCTGTCGAGGCCGACCGAATCTTCGCAATGCTCATGGGTGAGGATGTCGGTCCGCGCAGGGATTTTATCGAATCCAACGCAAACTATGCCAATATCGATGCTTAAACGATATTCAGCGTTTAAACGTTGATATACTATATCATCAATTATTTCTATATTTCTACATAACCTCACTTGAACTATGGCTCAATCTAAGAATACCGCCGGGAGTCCCAAGAATAATCTCGCCCTCGTGAAGAAGGTGATTGATTTTGTCGCCCAGCAGAAAAACAACACATATAATTATAAGCAGGTGGCCCACGCTATCGGCGCTAAAACGGCTGCACAGCAGCGCAACATTGCTTTGCAGCTTGTTGAAATGGCTTTCAACGGTGAGATCATCGAGGTCTCACCAGGAAAATACAAGTCGCCCCAGCGTGGCAACGAGGCCACCGGCGTATTCGTGCGCCGCAGTAACGGCAAGAACTCCGTGATCACTGACGCCGATGGTGAGACCATCTTCGTGGCCGAGCGCAATTCAATGCGTGCGCTCAACGGCGACAAGGTGCGCGTGAGCATCGCCGCCCACCGCCGCGGAGCAGAGCCCGAGGCAGAGGTAGTGGAAATAATTGAGAAGAAAGACCAGACGTTTATCGGCACCCTCAAAGTAGACCGCCATTTCGGCTATCTGCTGACCGACTCAAAATTTCTTGCTACCGACATCTTCATCCCCAAGGCAAAGCTCAAGGGTGGTAAAACCGGCGACAAGGCTGTGGTCAGAATCGTTGACTGGAAAGAAGACAGCAAGAACCCGAGCGGCGAAGTGGTCGATATCCTCGGACGCGCCGGCGAAAACAATGCGGAGATCCACGCGATCCTTGCAGAATTTGGTCTGCCATATAAATATCCTGCCGCTGTTGAGAAGGCTGCCGACAAGATTTCGGCCGGAATAACAGAGGAGGTCATCGCTCAGCGTATAGACATGCGCGATGTCCTGACGTTTACCATCGATCCGGTCGACGCCAAGGACTTCGACGATGCTCTCTCGTTCCGCCAGCTTTCCAACGGGCACTATGAGGTAGGCGTGCATATTGCTGACGTGACCCACTACGTGCACCCCGACACTATCATCGATCGTGAGGCTCAGAAGCGCGCGACCTCGGTCTATCTTGTCGACCGCGTCGTGCCGATGCTGCCCGAGCATCTGTGTAACGGCATCTGCTCTCTGCGTCCTGACGAGGAGAAGCTTGCATTCTCTGTCATCTTCCACATGGATGACAATGCCAAGGTGATCAGTTCGAAGATCGCCCGCACTGTCATCAAGTCAAACCGCCGTTTCTCTTATGAAGAAGCCCAGGAGGTTATCGAGACCGGTCTCGGGGACTGTGTTGAAGCGATCCAGAAACTCGATGCCCTTGCCAAAATCCTGCGTCGTGAGCGCTATGAGAACGGCTCTGTCGAGTTTGACCGTCCGGAAGTGAAATTCCACATCAACGACGATGGCAAGCCTCTCGGAGTGTTCTTCAAGGTGTCGAAGGATGCCAACAAGCTTATCGAGGAGTTCATGCTTCTCGCTAACCGCACTGTGGCGACATTTGTCGGCAAGCCCCAGGGTAAAAAGAAACCAAAGGCGTTTGTCTATCGTGTTCACGACGTGCCTGATCCTACGCGCCTTGCCGATCTCTCGACGATCGCACGTGCCTTCGGCTATAAGATCCGATCCTCCGGTACTCCTCGTGAGATCAACCGCTCAATCAACCGCATGATGGCCGAAGTCAAAGGACGCGGTGAGGAGAATTATCTCTCGACACTCGCCATCCGTTCGATGGCAAAGGCGATCTATACGACTGACAATATCGGTCACTATGGCCTTGGCTTTGATTACTACACACATTTCACATCCCCGATACGCCGCTATCCGGACATGATGGTTCATCGTCTGCTCGAACGTTATCTGGCGGGAGGCCGCAGTGTCAATGTGCAGAAGCTTGAGGATCAGTGCAAGCACTCAAGCGAGATGGAGCAGCTCGCAGCCACGGCCGAGCGCTCTTCTATCAAATACAAGCAGGTTGAGTATATGCAGGAACATCTTGGCGAGACATATTCAGGTATCATTTCAGGTGTGACCGAATGGGGCCTTTATGTCGAGCTTAACGATAATCTCTGTGAAGGTCTCGTCCCGATGCGTGATCTTGCTGACGACTACTACGATTTTGATGAGAAGAACCATTGCCTCGTGGGACGCCGTCACAATCACCGCTACCGCCTCGGCGACAATGTGGACATCAAAGTTGCCCGTGCCGATCTCGAGAAGAAACAACTCGATTTCGTGCTTGTAGATGACAAAGGCAATGTGCAGCGTAAAGAGGATGACATGGGCAAGAAAGTTTCTGTCCCTGAAGCGCTCTCGCAGAACCACGGCAAGAAAAAACGCCGCCGCAAGTAACGGACTTTAATTCCCCAAAAATGTATTGCCAGCCGTCATTCCGTCTACCTCATGAGCGGGATGACGGTTGTCACCAATAATAAACCATTCAGAATCCATGAAAGAATTTGCAGAATATCTTGAGATGGTCAACCAGGCGATTGCCAATCTCAAACTCCCAGCTCAGCCGGCCGGATTGTATGATCCGATCCGCTATACCCTCGATTGCGGAGGCAAACGCTTGCGCCCGGTCCTTGCTCTCGCAGCCTGTCAGGCGATGGGTAAGGAGCCGATGGCTGCCATCCATCAGGCTATCGCCATAGAAATGTTTCATAACTTCACGCTTCTCCACGATGATGTGATGGATAATGCCGATGTGCGTCGCGGGCGCCCGACAGTCCACAAACGTTGGAATATGGAAACGGCCATACTCTCGGGTGACGCTATGCTGACAACCTCGACCATGCTGCTTGCAATCAAGGCCGGGGAGGCGTTGCCAGGCGCACTTGAGCTTTTCAACGGGACTGCCATGAATGTCTATGAGGGCCAGCAACTCGACATGGATTTTGAAAACCGTCTTGATGTGAGCGTCGAAGAGTATATGGAGATGATAAGACTGAAGACCTCCGTCCTGCTCGGCTGTGCCTGCGGGATGGGAGCGCTCATGGCAGGTGCAGATTTTGAGTCTCAGCTTCAGTTCTTCAACTATGGCGTCAATCTCGGGCTCGCTTTCCAGCTTCAGGACGATTACCTCGACACATACGGCAATCCCGAGACCTTCGGTAAAGCTATCGGTGGCGATATCCTCAATGATAAGAAGACATGGCTACTGATCATGGCGCTCAACGAGGACAAGACAGGAACCGTCAGGAGTATGATCGGTAACAATGAGAATCCGCAGGAGAAAATAGCGAAAGTGCGCGAAGTCTACAACTCTCTCGGACTTCCCGACCGCATCCATGAGTTGATCCGCGCCTATATCGACACGGCGATCTCTTGTCTCGACCAGCTTGTGATCGCACCTGAGGCCCGTGCGTTTTTCATTGACTTAGCACTCAAATCAGCCACCCGCGACAAATAATTCCGGTAAGTGATGATTGTTGACACGCATACGCATCTCTATCTCGAAGAGTTTGGCGCTGAAAAGGACGAGACGGTCAGACGTGCGATCCTTGCCGGTGTCGAGAAACTTATTTTCCCCAATGTCGACCTTTCAACCATCGCACCGATGAAAGAACTGGCCGCACGTTATCCCGGACATATCTCCATGGCTATGGGACTGCATCCTACTGAGGTCAATGGATCCTGGGAAGAGACACTCGCACAGATAAAGGCTGAGTTTTGTTCGACGGATGCGCGATATGTAGCAGTCGGTGAAATCGGTATCGATCTCTATTGGGATAAAACTTTCCGTGAGGAGCAGATGATGGTGTTCTCACAGCAAGTCGACTGGGCGATTGCCGGGGACTTACCTGTCATAATCCATTGCCGCGACGGGCTTGCTGAAGTCCTTGAAGTCCTTGACTCCAAGGAGCATAAGCCGCAGGCGGTTTTCCATAGTTTTGGCGGTACGGTCGAGGATGTCAGGCGCATCCGTCAGACAGGTGATTTCTATTTCGGGATCAACGGGATAGTGACATTTAAAAATTCACGTCTCGCCGATGTGTTGCCGGAAATTGGCCTCGACAGGATTCTTCTTGAGACTGACGCTCCATATCTTGCCCCTGTGCCATATCGTGGTAAGCGTAATGAAAGCGCTTATATTGTAAAAACAGCTGAAAAGATTGCTGAAAAACTCAGTGTGCCGTTTGAAACCGTGTGTGAAAAGACAACAGAAAACGCACTGCGGCTTTTCAGAGAGATATAAATCACAAAATATAGTATAACAACGCAATGGATTTAAGTAAATGCTTTACGCTCATGTTTGTCCCGGCAGCGGTTGCGATGGCAATCTCCGCTTCGGCGCAGGATGTGGAGTGGGTGCAGGTCAGGATACCTGTCGCCTGCATACGTGATGGTAAAGGCCATTCCACAGAGATGACCTCGCAAGCCATCATGGGCACTCCGCTGCGGGTGCTTGACGGTAGTGAGGGGGAATGGTTGCATATCCAGAGCCCCGACGGCTACGAAGGCTACATGAATGTGTCAAGTGTCGAACCGAAGTCCGCTGAACAGATGGCGGACTGGCGCATGGCCGAGAGATATGTGTCGGTGTCGCGCCCTGAAATCAAGATATATTCAGAAATCGACGGCCGTGGCCCGGAAGATGTAGTCTCGGAGCTTGTCCTCAGTTCCATTGTCGAGGGGAAGGCTGTCAATGACTCTCTGCTACATGTCAAATTGCCTGACGGTCGAGAGGGCTATGCAAATATAGCCGATTTCGTAAACGCAGAAAGCTGGGCCACAAAAGATTTTGATATGGACCATGCCCTTGAAACCGCACATTGGCTGAAAGGGACACCATATCTGTGGGGCGCTTGCTCGACCAAGGGGGTAGACTGCTCCGGACTCGTCCGGGTGGCTTATTTCGAGCAAGGAGTGCTGACACTCCGCGATGCCCGTCAGCAGATTGATATCGGAAAGAGTATCGCGTCCGACGATACGGCGTCGCTTGAGAAAGGAGATCTTCTTTTCTTCTCCACGACTCCCGACGGACGAATATCTCACGTGGCGATATATGAGGCCGACGGCCGTTACATACATTCATCGGGACTTGTCAAGGTCAACCGTATGGTGAGCGAGGATCCGGATTTCGGTAAGCGTTACTATCGCGGAGCCTCACGCATAGCGGGGATGGAGGACACGCCCGGTATCTATAAGATGATACATCATCCCTGGTATTTCAAACAAGATAAATAAATCACTGAAAAAATAACAAATCAAAACCATGATCACATTTATAGTTTGTCTGGCATTATTAATAACAGCATATTTCACCTACGGGCGCTATCTCGAGCGCTTGGCCGGTGTTGACAGTTCACGCAAGACTCCTGTCGACAAGATGGAAGATGGGGTTGACTATATACGTCTCCCTCGTTGGCGCGTATTTCTGATACAGTTGCTCAACATTGCCGGAACCGGACCTATTTTCGGTGCGATTCTCGGTGCATGTTTCGGCCCCGTGGCTTTTCTGTGGATCACACTCGGAGGTATATTTTTCGGGTCGATGCACGATTTCCTTTCAGGAATGATGATCATGCGTCATGATGGCCGTAGCCTTCCGGAAATCATTGGCATCTATCTTGGAATACCGGTGAGGATGGTTGTCAGAGTGTTTTCTATCGTTCTCATGGTGCTTGTCGGCGCGGTTTTCATCCTCAGTCCGGCGGCACTGCTTACCAATATGGTGCCGGGTGTTGACAAGAATATCTGGATATGGATTATTCTCGCATACTATGTGCTTGCCACCATGCTGCCGGTCGATAAGGTGATCGGTAAAGTATATCCTGTTTTTGGAGTAGCGCTCGTGGCTATGGCTGTCGGACTGTTTGGCGTACTCATCAGCGGCACATATCAGATCCCCGAGCTCACGAGTCTCCATAACTATCAGCTTGATCCCGAAGCACTGCCTCTTATCCCGACACTCTTCATCACCATCGCCTGCGGAGCAATTTCCGGCTTTCACGCCACACAGTCGCCCCTGATGGCCCGTTGTATCTCAAATGAGAAAAAATGCCGTTCGGTGTTCTACGGTTCCATGATTTCCGAGAGTATCATTGCCCTCATCTGGGCTGCGATAGCCATGGCATTTTTCCATGGGCCGACTGAACTTGGCGAACAGTTGGCCGAGCATGGAGGCAATGCAGCATGGGCAGTCGATGTCATCTCGAACACAACGCTTGGCAAGGTCGGTGCGATCCTCGCATTGCTTGGAGTCGTAGTCGCACCTATCACTTCGGGCGACACCGCATTTCGCAGCGCGCGTCTCATCGTCGCCGATATTTTCAATATCGACCAGCGTCCTATTGTCAAGCGTTTCGCCGTGTGCCTTCCTCTGTTTGTCATCGGATATGCAATCACACTGATTAATTTTGATGTCATCTGGCGCTATTTCGCATGGGCTAACCAGACACTGGCAGCGGTAGTGCTGTGGACAATCTATGTGTGGCTTGCCCGCCGCAAAAGCAACTATTGGGTAGCGCTGATTCCGGCTGTCGCCATGACATTTGTCGTCACTTGCTTCGTGTTTGTGTCACCGCAGTTTTTTGGAATCGAAAACCGTGTTGTGGCTTTCACCCTTGCAGCTATAAGCACTGTCGGTTTTGGATTTCTTGCCAATACCCGTGTCAGTCAGAAAGTAGTGATTCCTGAAGAGGGAAGCGCTGTATGATCGAGAATCATCCCTAAAAAAGTATTCTGAAATGATAATACTCAACACCAGTTTTCACGTCCATGTCAGCCTCGATGAAAAGTTCAAGTCGTGGGTGAGAGAAGTCTATATCCCTTCAGCAATGAGTTCGCAACTGCTGGCATCGCCACGCTTCGCAGCGATATTGATCGAGGTGCAGGAGGACTGCGTCAGCTATGCCGTCAGTTTTGAGGCCGCGACCGCAGAGGATGCTGTCAGTTGGCACGACGGCGAAGGTGCAGAGCTTAGAGACGGATTAAGAAAAATGTTTGGCGAAGGAGTTGTGTTTTTCACTACCTATATGGAGTCGCTTCCGCTTTGACAAAAAGGATAGTAACAGTTTTATGCACGACAAGGTTATAATAGGCATCGACCCGGGTACTAATGTGATGGGCTACGGCATCCTCGGGGTCAGAGGAAAGACTCCCGAGCTGATTGCCCTTGGAGTGGTCAAGCTCAACAAATATGACAGCCACTACCTGCGACTCCTGCGTATTCATGAAAGAGTGGTAGGGCTTGTCGAGCAATTTCTTCCGGACGAGATGGCAATCGAGGCTCCGTTTTTCGGCAAGAATGTCCAGTCAATGCTAAAACTCGGACGTGCGCAGGGGGTGGCTATGGCTGCGGCTCTCTCACGGGATGTGCCGATCACGGAATATGAGCCCCGAAAAATCAAGATGGCCATAACAGGCTCGGGCGCAGCAAGCAAGGAGCAGGTAAGGGAAATGTTGCGCAGGATCTTGAAAATTTCCAACGAGCAGCTTGAGATTGAACTCGATGCGACCGATGCGCTTGCAGCCGCGCTATGTCATTTCTATGAATCCACGCGTCCCGTCAAGGTGGCGGGCCCGAAATCGTGGAAAGATTTCATTGCCAAGAATCCCGACAGGGTGAAGTGACGATATTCAGGCACGTATATGGTCATGATTTTTTCCGACGCAGATTGCGGAAGAAAAATCCGACATGGCGCATAAGGGTGGGGAATAAACCATAGTAGTGAGCCATGATCCTGAATCGCTCCCAGAGCGATGCTTTGTGGTTGGCAGTGGTGACACCTTCCGAGAGATAGTCGATGATGATACGGTCGATGTAGCAGTTGCGGTGTGAGCGCTGGAGACAGCGGATGCACCATTCATAGTCGGCCGAGAAGCGATAGCGTGTGTCGAAATTGTCGACAATCTTACGCAATGCGATGAAGGCCTGATGGCAGACGACCATGCCCTCCTTGAATGAATCGAGAGTCAGATTTGCGGGAGCTGTCAGATGGCGGTCTCCGATGCGGCGACGTTCTGCATCTACAATCTGTGTCTGACCGTAGACAATGCCGGGATAATCGTTGTCCATTATGGTATCGGCAATAAGTTGCAGGGTGTTCGGGCTATGGAAAGCATCGCCGGCGTTGAGAAATATCACATAGTCTCCGTGCGCGAGACCAAGACCTTTGCTCATGGCATCATAGAGACCATGGTCTTTCTCTGAAACAACAGTCATTGGATCTATACCCGACTCCATGGCCAGCTTCACGCTGTCGTCGGTAGACGCACCGTCGATCAGTATATATTCATATAGCTTACATGTCTGGCTCTTCACGCTTTCAAGCGTTGGCGGAAGGGTCTTTTCGGCATTGTAGGTTACGGTGATGATGGAGAATAGTGGGTTCATTTGTTGCAAGAAAGAAAATGTCGATTGAAATATAGAATCTCCTGCCGACTCACTCGGGGACGGCAGGAGGTTGTTATCTTATTGGATCCTAAAGATTACTACCGATAAAATCAAGACACATAGTCCTCAGGATCGGGAACGGTTGGGAGAAAGAGATGTTGATTACTGGACGAGAGAAACGATGACCTCTTTGCCATCCTCACTCTCCTCAAATTTGATTTTTCCTTCACGGGCAAGCCATCCGAGAGCCGCATAGAGCTCCTTTTCAGTCTTGACTTTGGCGTTTTTCTTGAGCTGTTTTGTACCGAGGGCTTCAGCTTCATTAAGAGCGGCCCATACGCTTCCAGCATTCAAACCAATAGTGTCAGTGTTCATTGTTAGTAAATATTTAATTAGATTACACAAAAGATAATTATAATAGTCGTCTATGAGAAGTGATTGCCGATGATGATTATTGTTTATACATGTGAAACAGATGATTCAATCTGTTTTTAAATTCCTATTTTATGTGTCTGGCACAAATTTACAATTATTTTTTAATTTTATTGCTATTTTGCTAACAAATTTATGCGCTTAAAAGTTCACAAGGCGCCAATGCTTTAGACATCAGCGCCTTGTGGATATATTTTAGGAACCGGGGTAATCAGCGATAGAGCAGGTAGGATGTGAAAGGCGCCAACGAGCCGCTGAGAATACCGTTGGAGACTTTGAAATCAGTGCCGTGAACGCTGTCGGTGTATGTGCCATCTGGAAGAGTAGTCGGCAGAGAATCAACCGCTTGTGTTTCGGAAGACAGGTTGATTAACGCTGCACCCTTGTCGCCACGTGATACTTCGATCACAGCACCGTTGTCGGTCGCATGGATGGTCTCAGGCTGTCCGGCCATGTTGCGGCGGAATTTGTTGACGGCCACAACCTCGGGATGTTTGAACTCGTCATTGCCACGGGCGCCGACGCGGTTGTTGCCCCAGTAGTTCTCGCGGGTACTGCCGGCGGGACGGCTGAAGAAGAGAGGTGTGCCGTTCTGACGTGCGGCAAGGAATACCCAACCCATGCGGATCTGATCGTCGGAGAGTCCGGCAGATTCATGAGCATTGGCATAGGTGTCATGTGATTCCACCCATGTGACGAGTTTCTTACCCTCGACAGGGTGGTGCCAGTTGAGGAGGGAATCAGCGGCAAAGTCACCTTTCTCAAGCACATTGCGGAGTGCGTGACCATAGGCACTGGCGGTGAGATCCATGTATTCTGCATATTCTGTCTCCTTGACATTTTTGTCCTGAAGCACTTCACCATAGATGAAGAGGGAGTCGGCCGGAACGGCGAGGGTCAGGCCCTTGACTGCTTCGCGGCCGGTGGCTACGTCCCAAAAATTATTGCGTGCGGCGAGACTGTCAAGCGGGTCAGAGGGGAGACCGATATGCTTGGCTGTATCGTATCTGAAGCCTTTCACTCCAAGACTGAGAAGGTCGTTGACGTAGGTCATGTAGTAGTGCTGAAAGTCGGGATTCTCAGTGTTGACATCGGGAAGACCACCCATCTCGCCTGTTGTGCACTCGTAGCGGTCATTGTAGTCCTTGATGGGAGTGAAGCCGTTGGCATGAAACAGTTTCTCGTGGCCGCCGACGGCTGCGTCGAGGTCAGGAAGGACAGCAGTGTGGTCGACAGCTGTATGGTTGGGAAGCACATCGACAATCACCTTTACATTATACTTAGCCGCGCTATCCATCATGGCTTTGAACTGGTCGCGGTTGCCGAGCAGATAGTTGCCGATTTTCCAGTCGGTCGGCTGATAATAATAATACCACTTGCCTTTCACAGAATCTCCCTCCTGCGAGAATAGGGCCATGCCGCCGTCTTCGCCGACAAAGCAGGTGTTGGCCGGAGATGTCTGGACGTAGGCATAGCCGGCGTCTGCGATGTCTTTCATGTTTGCAGCAATGGTGTCGAAAGACCAAGACCAAGCGTGGAGGATCACATCGTTGTTCGTATCAACGGTTGCCGAGGTATCATTGCCGGAATTGCATGAAAACAACAGGCCGGCCCCGATGAAGGCAAGACAGATGATTTTATTCATTTGAAAAAGATTAAGAGTGTAAGTATGAAAAATATTATGAAAAAAATACAATCGCTATGAGAGAGGGAAAAGGGCTCAGATATAGAGGCGAAGTGCTGTCAGGTAGAGCAGCGATGCCGGGATGACAAGCAGGAGGGAGTCAATACGGTCGAGAATTCCGCCATGACCGGGGAGAAGCTTGCCGGAGTCCTTGACTCCGAGCGTACGCTTGATGAGCGATTCCACAAGGTCACCCCAGGTGGAGAAGATGCTGACGACTGCACCGAGACCACAGAGTCCGGCAATGGATATTTCCTCGAAATATTCGGGGAAGCAATATTTAAACACAAAAGAGGAGGCTATCGCAAAAACAAGTCCTCCGAAGAAACCTTCCCATGATTTCTTGGGGGATATACGCTCGAAGAGTTTATGCTTGCCAATTAGCGACCCTACGCAGAAGGCACCGGTGTCGTTGAGCCAGATCATCACAAACATGGCAAGCAACAGATGGCGGCCGTTGGGCAGGGTGTAGTACATCGACATGAGTCCGAGAGGTAGTGCGATATACATCTGGCCCATATAAGAGTAGGCGATATTGGTCAGTGGTGATGATTCCTGGCTGTAGAGTTGCATGACGAGCCGCACTATGAGATAGAGGAGATAGACTGTGAAAAAAGAGCCACCTATGACGGCGGTTGTGAACGGCGACAGGAGCGGAGGAATGTTGACACAACTCAGGCCTACACATAGGATTAGACCTCCGGCCACGTCGACCACGAGTGTAGTGACGTTCTCGCCGCCTGTCGAAGAGTTGCTGAGATTGTAGAACTCAGTAAGGGCCGCTATTGTTATGAGAGCAAAGAAGACTATGTAGCTCCAACCGCCGAGAAGAACAGTCGCGCAGATCAGACCTACATATATTATACCTGTTATACTTCTTAATATGAGATTTTTCATCGCTTAGTAGTAAATTTTTGCAAATTTAATGAAAAATAATTAGAGCGCAACCCTCCGGAGTCATGAAAGCGATGAAATTGCGTCGATATATGCCGGCAGACGGGTCACTTTCAGAATTTTTTTGACGGTCTTGCGGTCAAAATCATTGCCGAAATATTCCCAAAGGGGCTTGATCTTACTTAAAATCTGAGTCTCGCCATGAAGGACAGAGATGAAATGATCAAGGATGGAAGAGTGAAGTCTGAGAAGCATCTCATGTCTTTCCTGAAGAGGCCATTCATACCCGTCGATATACTCTCGGAACAGAGAGGGGCGCATTAAAATGCCTCGGCCTACCATCACGCCAGCGAGCGACGGCAGAGTCTCACGTATAGATACAATATCTGTCACAGAGGTGAGATCGCCATTGAATATCACTGGATGGCGGGTCGCAGATACGAGACGTGAACATTCATCAAGCCGGAGCTCGCCGGAATACTGCTGCGAGGCTGTGCGCGGATGGACGGTGAGATGAGTAAGCGGCATGGACTCGATGATGGGAAGCAGCTGACGCCATTCGTCGGGATCGGCGATACCGAGACGCATTTTGATGGAAAAATTCATGCCGGCGTAATCATTGGTCATGACCGAGGCTATTTCCGCAAGACTGTCAGGCCGCACAAGCAGTCCGGCGCCACGGCCTTTACGTACTTGAGGGACAAATGGACAGCCGAGGTTAAGATCAAGTGTGTCGTAGCCGGCTGCGATGACGGCATCGGCTATCTTTGAAAACTCATCGCGGTCGCGGCAGATAGCTTGCGGTATGAGATGGTGGTTGGCGTCGAGAGGGGAGGCGATATCGCGGAGATCCCGGGCACGAAGTTCCCCTTTCTCCACACGGAGAAAGGGCGAGAAATATGTCAGTGGTGATAGGGAGCATTTGTCGTGACCATAGAGCGCGGCATGGAAGTGACGGAAAGGCGCCTCTGTGAATCCCTGCAAAGGGGCTACAAGATGTCGGAAGTCACTCATCGGTCACAGTCTTTTTGTCCTTTATAACCGGAACGCCCAGATTTCCCATCTCAACATGGAACGTGAGGGTAGAACCGGTACGGATGCGGCTATAGCGCTCCCGAGGCACGGGCACAGACTTAATGCGTCCGTTTGAGAAACGGATCTCCATATAATACTCGTAGTAAACTTCACCGGTGGTATAGGTGCGTCGGCCGACACGGCGGGTGCGATTACGCTTCTCGCGGTATTTACGTTCGACTGTCACCTGCTCGGGATGGATGGTGCTATCGTCGGCAAAGAAATAATTGACAGCGAAAAACGCAAATAGGATAAGTGTGAAAGAGACCACGGTGTGGCAGATGAAGTTCAGGATTTTGCTGTCGGAGCCTGTCAGGCGACGCCAACGGGGATACATCGCCGCAGCCGACATGAGAGCGAGAAGAGCGGTTATGCCGACAGGCCACCACCAGTCAATCAAAGTGCGTTGGTAGAGAGACATACAGCCGCCGGCCAGGATGATTACGATAAAACCTATGATTACAAGTAGAACGGTGCGAAATTTGTCGCCGGAAGAAGAATTATTTGCCATCGGTTCAGATATCATTTATGGGCGCAGAAAAGCGCCGGTAGATTAGGATGTGCAAAATTAGTAAATAAAATCTGTAGCCAAGCATAGTGGATTTAACTTTTTGAAGCGCTTTTTAAAACAAATATTGTACTTTTGTGGTTAATATAGCATATCGGGAACACATCATAGTGGCCGTCCGGATATATAAAATTGAATATTAACCTTGTAAAATTCATCAACATTGAGCCGTAGTATTGTTAAAAAGCTTTTTAAAGCTTTCCTCCTGACACTTCTTGGTATCATCTTGCTTCTTGTGTTGATTCCGGTGCTTCTGTATGTCCCGTTCGTTCAGGATTTTGCAGTTAAAATAGCGACGGAACAGGTAAGCAAATCTACCGGTATGCACGTAGAGATCGGCAAACTCCGGCTCGGATTCCCTCTCAAACTGAATGTTGATAATGCGGTCGTGATCCAAGCCAATGGAGACACCATGCTGACATCGGCTCGCTTGGCGGTCGATGTCAAACTGATGCCTTTGTTAAAAGGTGACATTGATATCGAAGGCGCCGAACTTGACAGCGCGTTCTATCAGCTTGGCAACAATGACTCGATAATGTGGCTGCGTGCAAATATCGCACGTGCGGATATCTCCGGTTCTGACGTGAAGTTGAAAGATGGTGTCATTGATCTCTCCACTGTCGACATCGACGGTGTGAATGTCAGACTGCGTATGCTCAACGATACGACTGCGGCACCGGTTGACACTGCACAGGGCACACCTTGGAATGTGAAGGCCGATAGAATCACCGTAAGAGATCTGACCTATCAGATGGAGATGCTTCCGATCATCGACAGCCTCGGTTGTCACGTAGACCGTATGGAACTGCGCGACGGACATGTCGATATGGCGACCAAACGCATCTTTGGACAGTCGTTGCATGTCGACAGTGTGACGGCTGCATATATTTATCCTCTCGTGGCAACCGAACAGGTGACTGCCGACACTGTCGCTGCGACTCCTGAGGCTGAGATGTGGACTATAACGGCTGATACACTCTGCCTGACGGCCCGTAATGGACTATACGCCCAGCGCGGAGTGAAACCGCTCGCTGGTTTCGACCCATCGTATATCGAAGTATCGGATGTAACCATCGAGGTTGATTCATTTTATAATAAAGGGACATCAATCACGGTGCCGTTGAAGAGATTGACAGCCCGTGAACGCAGCGGTCTGCAACTACGGGCAGATGGTCTCTTTGAGATGGACGGCAGCACTATGCAGGCTCGGAAATTCTCGATAGAAACCTTGAAGTCCTCACTCAATATCAACGCCGAGATGGGAATAGGGGATATCACTACTGATCCTTCTCTGCCTCTGATGCTGAAAGCATCCGGACGCATAGATCCGACAGAGGTGGCTATGGCCTTCCCCGATATGAAAGCAATGTTGAAGCCTCTGACACCCATATCGGTGTCGGCAGACATCGACGGTAATGCAGGATTGCTGAATGTGTATGGTCTTGATATACGCATGCAGCCCATGGCTCATGTGGCTCTCGAAGGCGAAATCAGCAATCCGTTCAATCCTGAGAAAATCGGAGGAGAACTGAATATCCGTGGCAACATGTCGACAATCACCGATAAGCAATTCTCTTTCCTTCCCATAAAGAGGGTGCCCGCGCTCGCAATCGACGGCACGGTCGATTATAATCCCGGTCGCGTGGAAGGGGAAGTCGCCATCACCACCCGCGACGGTAAGGTTGCCGGTTCCGGCCGTTGGAACGGCAAGGCGGAATCATATAACGCTACCCTTGCACTCCATGCGTTTCCGGTAGACGCTTTCATGCCAGAGCTTGGGGTAGGGAGAGTCACAGGCTCTGTGACTGTCGACGGACGGGGATATAATCCGATGAGCCGAAAGACATTTATTGATGCTGATGTCAAAGTAGGTAGTATTGAGTATAACAAAGCGACCTACAGCAATATCGCTCTGAATACTTCCCTACACGACGGAAATGCCACCGGAACACTTGAAAGTATGAACCATGATGTAGACGCTACGGTCAGGTTTGACGGACGTCTTGACGGTGATACCATCATGTGGGATTTGAATTCAAATGTCAGAAATATAAATCTTCAGGCACTTGGATTCGCTGATACTCTCAATCGAGGAAGTGTAGATCTGATAACCAAAGGTAACTATAACCTTGCCACTAATGCGATCAATGCAAATGCGGGAGTGACAAATCTGGTATGGTATCTGCCGGATGCCGACATTGTGACACGTCAGCCGATTGATGTGACTCTCGTTTCGTCTGATTCGATTCTGGACGCAGATCTAAGCAACGGTGACATGCTGCTGAAACTGAATTCAAGGACATCGCTTATGTCGTTTGTCAATGGACTCACGGCCGGTATGACAGAGGTGTCGGCTCAGATGGACAGCATGCGGGTCGACGTTGACAGATTGCATAACTCCTTCCCGCGTTTTGATATGGTTCTTAATATGGGTAAGAACAACGTGGCTGCAAAATTTCTGAGCCAGTCGTCAAAAATCGATTTCAACCGTGTGGCGGCAGGTCTGCACAACGATTCCCTCATATCGCTCAATATGCTTGTCGACGGTTTCGCTACAGGAACCACACGACTCGACACAATCTCGTTTAATGCGATCCAACACGGCCAGTATCTCGTCTATACGGCCAACATTAACAATCGTCCGGGGACATTTGATGATTTCGCACATGTGGCATTAAACGGATTTGCAGGCAGCAATCGTTTCGCTGCCTATCTCAAGCAGCAAAATATCAAGGGCGAAAGCGGATTCAACCTCGGCCTATCAGCAAGTTTGATCGACAGTGTGGTCACTGTCAAACTTGTGCCGACCAAACCGACAATCGCCTACAAACCCTGGACATTGAACAAGGACAACTTTATCAGTCTTGACCTGACCAACAAGCATCTTGAAGCCGACCTCCAGCTCCAAGGTGGCAACAGTTTTGTCAAGATATTCACAGAACATCCTGCCGGGGAAGACTCACTTACGCATGGCCACGGACCGAATGCACGTCCCGATGACCTGGTGGTACAGATCTCACAAGTCCATCTCCAGGATTGGCTTGCCATCAATCCATTTGCTCCACCTGTCAAGGGTGATCTCAGCGCTAATATGCGGTTCAGATATGAACAGGGTGTGCTTACCGGAAAGGGTGATGTGGGTCTGTCGGATCTCTTTTACGGACGCGAAAGAGTGGGCGATTTTGATCTTGCGGTCGATGTGGCCAATTCACATGGTGGCAAACTCATGGCCGATGTAAGCCTCATGGTCGACTCCGTGAAGACTATCACTGCCCACGGTGTCCTTAACGACAGCACTTCAGGCAATCCCTTCCTGCTCGACTTCCGTATGATCCGCTTCCCGCTACGCGTTGTCAATCCTTTTATTCCGCAAGGGATGGCGACTGTCTCCGGTATGCTGAACGGTCAGATGGAGATCACCGGCAATATGGCCCATCCGGTGTTTAACGGCTTTATTGACTTTGACACCACAGCTGTCAAGGTCAAGATGCTCGGCACATCGTTTGAATTTTCAGAGGAAAAGATTCCGGTTGACAGCGGTATAGTCTCATTTAACGACTTTGCCATCAAGGGATGCAACGATAATCCGCTGTATGTCAACGGCACAGTCAACGCCCGCAATCTGGCAAATCTCGGACTTGATTTGGATCTTAAGGCAAAGAATATCGAGGTTGTCAACGCATCTCGTGCCCGCAATGGTGCAGAAGTGTATGGAAAAGCGTTTCTTGATATCGATGCAACTGCCAAAGGGGATATGGAGGCGCTCAATGTCAACGCCGATCTGTCGGTGCTTGCCGGGACAAATGTCACCTATGTGATGACCCAGGCCGCACAGACTCTCTCCTCGCAATCGACAGAGGATATGGTGCATTTTGTACAGTTCAACGACACGACGAGTGTGCTGAACGCGGATTCCATTACCTCAACCGCCATGGCGCTCAATCTTGAGGCCGCGCTCCGCATAGAAGAGGGGTCGACCATCAATGTCGACCTTGAGGCCGGTAGCTCCAACAAGGTGCATCTCCAACCGTCTGGCAACGTAATGTTTACCATGTCGGCCCTCAATGGCGAACGCCTGACAGGCCGTATCAATATCAACAGCGGTTATGTACGCTACACGCCTCCATTCATGAGCGAGAAAAACTTCTCGTTTGAGGAAGGATCATACGTGGCATTTAACGGTGACATGATGAATCCAATACTCAATATCCATGCGGTTGATGTCATCAAAGCCAATGTGACTCAAGAAGGACAGAACTCGCGCCTGGTCAATTTCAATGTGATGCTCGGTGTCACCAATACACTCGACAACATGAATGTCGCTTTCGATCTCTCGACCGACGATGACATCACTGTCCAGAATGAACTTGCCTCCATGTCAGCCGAACAAAGAGCCAATCAGGCTATGAACATGCTGCTCTACAATGTCTATTCCGGTGCCGGAACCAAGGGCAACGCAAATCTTTCGGGCAATCAGCTCTATTCATTCCTTACGTCAAGGCTAAACTCGTGGGCTGCAAATAATATCCGCGGTGTGGACATCTCATTTGGTATTGATCAATATGACAAGACCTATGGCGGCTCGACTTCCACCACGACTTCCTACAGTTATCGTGTCAGCAAGACCTTCTTCGACGACCGGTTTAAAATCGTCATCGGTGGAAACTATTCGTCAGATGCCGATGCCGACGAGAACTTCTCCCAGAATCTTATCAACGATATCTCGTTTGAATATATGCTCAATAAATCAGGCTCCATGTATGTCAAGATCTTCCGTCATACGGGGTATGAGAGTATCCTTGAAGGTGAAATCACCCAGACCGGTGTCGGTTTTGTGTTGAAAAAGAAACTCAACACGCTTTGGGAACTCTTCGGCATACGCAGAGACTGATAATGATAGCTAAAATCGTAACAATTCTCACATTAACAGTAAAGATATGAAAAAACTGCTGGTATATCTGACGGTCTGCCTCTCGCTTGCAAGCTGCTCGACGACGCGCAGGATCGGACAGGATGAGATTCTATATACAGGATTGAAAGGAGTGGAGGTGACCACTCCCGACAATGAGAAATTTCCGGCCGGAGTCCGATCGTCGTTGACGGAAGCAGTTTCGGTCAAGCCAAACAATGCCCTGCTTGGATCGGCCTCCGTCCGCTATCCGTTTCCCTTAGGTCTATGGGTCTACAACAACTGGCCTAATCCTCCAAAAGGGTTCAAGCATTGGATCTACAATAAACTCGTGGCTCAGCCGGTGTTGGTGAGCGATGTGCGTCCGGAGGTGAGAATCCATATGCTCGATCAGATTCTCGACAACAATGGTTACTTCAGCGGCACGACCTCCTATGAACTTGTGCAGAAAAAAAACAAGAAGAAGGCTTCCATACGCTATAAGGTTGAGGCTGGACGCCCGTATCTGCTCGACTCTATCATTTTGCTCCCTGATTCGGTGCATCTGTATCATCTGATAGATTCCGTAGCGAAGCGGTCGAAATACTTCCAGAAGGGATCAAGATATTCGAGCGATTCACTGTCGGTGCTTCGTGTCGATATCGCCAATGCTGTGCGCAACCGTGGATATTATTTTTTCAGACCGGAATATGTGCAGTATCTTGCCGACAGTACCATCAACCGTGGCAGCATAGCCATCAAACTGGATCTTGCCGATAATATCCCGGCGACAGCGCTTGCGCGTTACCGCACAGGTAATATCACGACATATATCTATCGTAACCGTGGCGGTGGCACTCCTGACACTACTGAAACCCGCAAGGGCACTCTCATCCGCTATCTGCCCGGCCGTTTACGCGAGAATCTCATCCCTTCTTGTATTTCGTTCAGAGAAGGACGCACATTCTCGGTGCGGCAGATGAATATGACGCAGACAAGACTGTCGCGTCTCGGTATTTTCAACAATATCAATATTGATGTCGAAAGAGATACCGTCAATAAAAACGACAATCTGCTTAATGTGACAATACAATGTACCTACGACCGTCCGTTGGAGGCCTCGATTGAAGCCAATGTATCCTCGAAATCCAACTCGTATCTCGGCCCCGGTATATCACTTGGCCTCACAAACCGCAACCTTTTCGGAGGCGGTGAACTGCTCACACTCTCGCTCACGGGTGCATACGAGTGGCAGACCGGTGCCGGGAAAAAGAGCTCGGTTTTCAATTCGTATGAAGTCGGGCTCAACGCAACTCTTGCCTTCCCGCGTCTTCTCGCCCCTCGTTTCATCCCCCGCACACGCAGAGAGGTCAACTGGACCCGTCTGTCGCTCGGCGTGGATGTGCTCAATCGCCCCCACTATTTTAAACTCAGTCAGTTCAATGCTGGCATTTCTTACGACTGGCAGTCGTCAAAGTATATCTCGAATACACTGACGCTCTTCAAACTCACATACAACAAACTCCAGCATACCACAGAGGTGTTTGACTCGATCATGAATGCAAATCCTGCGATCGCTTTGAGTTTCCAGAGCCAGTATATCCCGCAGATTTCCTATAGCTTCGTATATGACCGCGCGATGAACAGAGACAATACGATCAATGTGCAGTTTACTCTTCAGGAAGCAGGCAATATCTTCTGGGGCATCTATGAACTCTGTGGGAAGAAAGGGGAGAAGACACTGTTCAAGACTCCATTCTCCCAGTTTGTCAAAGGTTATGCCCAGATTGTCTACGGACGCCGTCTGTTTGGCAATCATTGGTTTGTCAGCCGTCTGGGTAGTGGCGCCGCTTATGCTTACGGCAACTCTTCGCAGGTGCCATACAGCGAGCAGTTCTATTGTGGCGGTGCAAACTCGGTCAGAGCGTTCACAGTCCGCTCGATCGGCCCCGGATCATACCGGGCTCCGGCTGACCAGGTCAACGGATATTTCGATCAGACGGGTACGTTTACGTTTATAGCCAACGCTGAATATAGATTCCCGATTCTTGGCCCGCTTCACGGTGCGGTGTTCCTTGATGCCGGTAATGTATGGACGCTTAAAGACGAACCATCTCGTCCGGGCGGACAGCTGAAAGCCTCATCGTTTTTCAAGGATCTTGCTCTCGGGACCGGAGTAGGCCTCAGATTTGATCTCTCAATGCTCGTCATACGCGGAGATCTCGGTATCGGCATCCATGCTCCGTATGAGACAGGGAAGAGAGGATATTACAACATGGAGTCGTTCAAGAAGTCTCTTGCTTTCCATCTTGCAATCGGTTATCCGTTCTGATATCACTACAACGCTTCGTGACAGAACTTTTAGAGGTTTGGATTGTCTTAATAATAAGGGGCAATTCAAACCTCAAATGTTTTTGTTTATGAAAAAGTCATTAAGCTACATAGCTTTTTTTATAGCTCTCATACTTCTTGTGTCAGCATATTCGCAGCGTGTCGTCAAAGCCGAGCAGGGCTACACGGCACCGGAAATAGAAATGTTGGCAAATGATTCAGTCAACGTCTCCTTGCGTGATTTCAGAGGGAAATATGTATTGGTGAATTTTTGGGATTCATCCAATGCTGTGTCCCGAATAGCTGCGGGAGAGTATGACAGATTTCTCCATACCAACCACAACAGTCCGTTCTCACTGCTGTCGGTCAATATGGATGAGAGTCCGGAACTGTTTAAGGAAATAGTCAAGAAAGATAAACTGGATGAAGCCACACAATTTCATATCTCAGATGCGAAAGGAGGTAAAGTCTCAGCAAGCTATCGTCTGGACAAAGGATTCTCATCCTATCTGATTGATCCGCAGGGCAAAATCGTAGCAGTCAACCCTTCGGTCTCAACACTTGAAAAGTATCTGTCGAAACGTTGACAGGGGTTCACCGTTTGCTAAAATTAATAATTCTCACTAACTTTGCAATAACATTCATCATGAAAAGAATCATCACAAGTATCGCATGTGGCATGCTCCTCTGCTTTGGCGGAGAAGCTAAAGTCGTGAAAGACTTCGCGTCGTCGTCAGACAATGTACTGACATTCCGGGTCGACAGTATAGACTACCGTCAGGATCTTACACGAGTCTACGGCGCAGTTAAGGGACGCCCGCACACATCCAATCGGATCGATGATGTGAAATATGTGGGTGCCGGCGGCACTTTAGAGACCACTGATATTGATGGCGTGGACTATAAGCGCTATTTTCAATGGGAGGAAGATGGAGAGATTCCTGTCGAGATAGATTTCCCGGCAACGAAGCCGTCGTCCCAGGTGCAGTTTCTTTTCACGACAGTTCATGGTCAGTCGACCACTACCGCGAAACAGACAGCACATAAACGCAAATGAAGCTCTGCATTACCGAGAAACCGAGTGTAGCTAAAGATATTGCACAGATCCTTGGCGCCAATGATCGCCGGGACGGATATTACGAGGGTGGGGACTATAAAGTTACCTGGACCTTCGGCCATCTCTGTACTTTAAAAGAACCCGGAGACTATGAAGAGCGATGGAAACGGTGGTCTCTCGGTGTGTTGCCCATGCTTCCCGTACGTTTTGGAATCAAGGTGATACCTGACAAAGGTATCGAGCGACAGTTTCGAGTGATTGAGAATCTTATAGCCGAGGCTGACGAGGTCATCAACTGCGGCGACGCGGGCCAGGAAGGAGAGCTGATCCAGCGATGGGTCATGCAGAAGGCTTCGATCCATTGTCCGGTGAAGCGTCTGTGGATTTCTTCGCTGACCGACGAGTCGATACGTGAAGGTTTTGCTCACCTCCAGCCGGAATCTCAATTCGACAATCTGTATCATGCAGGTTTGTCACGGGCCATCGGCGATTGGATCCTCGGGATGAATGCCACAAGACTCTATTCTCTGAAATATTCCTCGCCCGGCAACGTGCTGTCAATAGGGCGTGTGCAGACTCCGACACTGGCTTTGATTGTGCAGCGCCATTTTGAGATCGAAAATTTCAAGCCTGAGGATTACTGGGAACTCAAGACGACCTATCGTGGGGCTGTGTTCAATGCCACGGCCGGACGATTTAAATCGCCGGAAGAAGCCGATGCGATTCTTAATGAGATACGTCCTTTGCCAATGGTGATCAAGGATGTCCAAAAGAAAAAGGGACGCGAGGCACCTCCAAGATTGTTTGACTTGACGAGTCTTCAGGTAGAATGTAATAAAAAGTGGGGATGGACGGCAGATGAGACGCTGCGGCTCATCCAATCGCTTTATGAGAAAAAGGTGACGACATATCCGCGTGTCGACACGACATATCTATCGGAGGATATCTATGCGAAAGTGCCGGGTATTTTTCAGAATATGACACCATACGCTGCTCTGACATCGCCTTTGCTCGGGTCAAAACTCCCGAAGAGCAAGAAGGTGTTTGACAACTCTAAGGTGACGGATCACCATGCGATTATTCCGACGGGACAATCACCTTCTGTACTTATAGGCAACGAGCGAAAGCTCTACCATTTAATCGCCCTTCGGTTTATCGCAGCGTTTTATCCGGATTGTATATTCATGAGCACCACTGTGATTGGCGAAGTCGGCAAGACGGCTTTCAAAGCCACTGGTAAGGTCATCGAGGATGCAGGTTGGAGAAAATTGTATGATAGCAATAATGATGAAGTTCAACAGCCGGCCGACGACAATGCTGATGACCGTATTTTGCCGGACTTTGTAGTAGGGGAGTCAGGCCCCCATGAGCCATCATTGCAGAAACGTACTACTCAGCCTCCAAAATATTATACCGAGGGTACTCTCTTGCGAGCAATGGAATCGGCCGGTAAAACGGTTGAAGACGAAGAACTTAGAGAGGCAATGAAGGAGAATGGCATCGGCAGACCTTCAACACGTGCGGCTATTATCGAGACTTTATTTAAACGGAAGTATATCTATCGTAACCGCAAGTCAATCATGGCATCGCAAGCCGGTATCGACCTTATTGCTTCGATTAATGAGGAGTTGTTGAAGAGTGCAAAGCTTACCGGCCTGTGGGAGAATAAGTTGCGCCGTATTGAACGTGGAGAGTATTCGGCCTCGGAGTTTATCCAAGAGCTTAAAATACTTATAAATCAGATTGTTATAAATGTCTTGAGCGACAATTCGCATGCTAAGATTTTTGTTGGAGACTCCGCTCCGAAAAAATCCGGTGATGCTAACGGCTCACTTGTGAAGCCGCAAGGTCCCACCAAACCTCGCGCTCCGAGAACCACAAAATTTGAGCAGGTAGAGTGTCCGTTGTGTAAGCAGGGGCATATACTGAAGGGCAGAACAGCGTTTGGTTGTAGCCGCTTCAGGGAAGGATGTACCTTACGCTTGAATTTTACAGAATATCCTGAATCCCTGACACCGGCTAAGCTCAAGAAACAGTTAAGTAAAAAATAGCCGTGAGCTAAACGTGTGTATGACCACGGAGAAGTGCGACTCCTGCAAATTGAAAAATAATCTCGATTATAAACCCATTGAGATTCGCATATTTTCATCAGCGTTTGGAATTATGTATAAATATCATAGAATTTGTGTTTGGTGTCAAGCACACCAAAGGGATGTGGGAAGAGGGAAGAATGAAAATACCAATTTTAGGAGAGTCTATAGAACAAGCTCGAGAGGCTATTTAACATAATCGTGATTATGGGCTAATTTTGCGCTGTAACTTTAATTTTATGTTTTATGGCAAAAAATAAGTCTAATCCCCCTCGCACTCTTCATGAGTGTTTTTGTGCTAATCCTTATCGTTTTCAACGTAACTTGGATGCTTTTATTGCTTCTCAGCTTCGTTTGATTAACGATTATTCATGTGCTCTTACTTCTTCATCAATTTCTAACCGTCTCCGTGCGATAGGTGCTGCCTATAACCTTAAAGCGGATTTAATTTTGCGTCGCAATGAGCTTGACTAATACTGAACGTTTTGCGTTACGTCGTTGTATAACGCTTCTTAATTCTGCTATAACTAATCCTTATAGTTCTGACTCGTCTTCTGTTTTTGATGAAGTTATTAATGTCCTTGAATCCCTTTCCGATTCTAAGCCTAACTGTCTTACAGATCATTTTAATCTTGATGAGTTCTTGGCTTCTCCTACTGCTGTTAAAAATAATCTGACTCTTTCGCCTAATCAGAATATTTACAACAACTTACTAAATCTTTGTTCTAAAGTTCTTGAGCCTGCTCGTTTAAAGATTGGTGGCCCTATAATTGTTACCTCCGGTTATCGTTCTCAGGCTCTCAATCGTCTTGTTGGTGGTGCGTCTAACAGTTACCATTTGTATGGTCGTGCTGCTGATATAGTTGCTCCTTTCGGTAAGCATAATGAATTATATAATATTCTCAGTGCTTTGCCTCATGTTGAATTGCTTGATTATAATACTTTTATACATGTTGCCTTATGACGAAAAATGTTATCAAAAAAGTTTTAGAAGTAATTATAGCTGTCGCTTCCGCTTTTCTCGGTTGCCTTGGCGCTGCTTCTATTTAATTTTAACTTTATTATTAAAAGTTGCTATTTTATTATCTAAAAAAGATTGATTATGAATCCTTTTGGAAAAAATGGAGGTCCGGTTAATTCTGTGCCTCGTAATACTTTTGATTTGAGCTTTCAGAATAATATTACAGCTCGGTTTGGTGCCCTTATTCCAGTCATGTGTAAAGAAGTCATTCCCGCTGATTCTTTTAATATAGATATTACTGCTGGACTTCGTTTTATGCCTACTGCTTTCCCTTTGCAGACTCGTATGAGGTGTGATTTTCATGCTTTTTATGTAAGAAATCGTAATTTGTGGAAAGATTGGCCTGATTGGTTTGGTAAGACTAAATCTAATTTGGTCCCTCCTACTTTGTCTCAGCCTAAATCCTTTTTTAAGACTGGCGGTCTTGCGGATTATTTAGGTGTGCCTTCTGTCATTTATGGTTTTGGTGAGAGTTTTACCGGTATTAGTGCTAAATTTAGCGGTGGTTTTAAGCAATACTATCTTGATACTTCTCGTATCCCTTTAGATTATGCTGTCGCTAATGGCGGTTTGGGTTCTACTCCTTTAGTTCCTGGTTTTGTTACTCCTTCTGGTAATGATTATTCGCCCGTTCTTCAGTGTGAATACGGCGTTACTGCTTTTAATGGTGGTGACATTCTTCGTTTTGTTTATCGAGGACAATATGATGTTTCAGATCCTCCTACTCTTCTTCTTTGTAATTCGGATGATCTTGTTTTGGTTGATATTAAAGGTTCTGTTTCTGTTGATGATTCTGGCCAGGATATTGTTTATACTGTAGACTATATTGTCCCTGATGGTATTTATAGATCTACGTATTGTGTCCTTGTTTTCCCGCTTCGTACAAATGAATCTATTCAGTTGGCTTTGACTTCTATGTCATATTCTTCTGAAAATTATCTTTATTTGGATTATCCTGATTTGCCTACGGATATTTATAAGGATCAGACTCCTATTTCCGCTCTTCCTTTCCGTGCTTATGAGTCGATTTACAACTCGTTCTATCGTGATGAACGCAATAACCCGTTTGTCCTCGATGGCGAGAAGGAATATAATCGCTATACCTTTACTACTGAAGGCGGTGCCGATAATTCTCCTTATCAAATCCATTATCGAAATTGGGAGCAAGATTTCTTGACTACTGCCGTTCCTACTCCTCAACAAGGAACTGCTCCTCTTGTCGGTATTTCTGCTACTGGTGTCATGACTATTCAGGATCCTGATTCTGGCCAAAATTATCAAGTTCAGGCTAAGACCGCCGGTGATGCCGATACTATCATTGGTTATGATGTTACTGAGACTCTCCCTAAAGCTGTCACCCGTTCTCTCGTTAATTATGCCTCTTCCGGTATTTCTATTAATGATTTCCGTAATGTCAATGCTTACCAACGATGGCTCGAGACTAACATTCGTCGAGGCTTTAAGTACCGCGACATGATTAAGTCTCATTTTGATGTCGACATTTCTTATCAAGAGTTAGATATGCCTGAGTTTATCGGCGGTGTTTCTATTGATGTCACTCCTCAGACTATTTCTCAGACTTCTGCGGATACCTCTGACAATCCTCTTGGCTCTTACGCTGGTCAGCTTTATGCTTCAGGTTCGTCGAAACATTCTATTAATAAATATTTTGATGAGCATGGTTTTGTCATGATTGTTATGTCTGTTGTCCCGGTGCCTAATTATTCACAGCTACTTCCTAAACACTTCCTTAAATACTCTGACTCGCTTGATTACTATTCTCCCGAGTTTGGGCACCTTGGTTTGCAGGCTATCTCTAATGAGGAGGTTTCGCCTCTTCAATGTACCTCTTCTACTCGTTCAGGTACTTTTGGTTATCAACGTGCTTGGTATGACTACTTGCAGTCAGTTGATGAAGTTCATGGTCAATTCCGCACTACTCTCCGTAATTTTGTCATGAATCGTGTATTCCAAAATCTCCCCGTTCTTGGTCCTTCGTTTACTGTTGTTGATCCTGCTCAGTTGAATGATGTATTTACCGTTTCTGAGGTTGAAGGTGAGCCGGTTGACGTTATTCTCGGTCAAGTTTATTTTGATATTAAGGCTAAACGCCCGATTCCTCGCTTTGGTGTTCCCCGCCTTGAATAAAAACAAAAGAAGGAGCTAATGTTTGTTCTCCGGAGATTCAAACAATTACTCATTCTCCTCTCTCCTCTTAATTTAATCATGAGCGTAGCGAATACCTCTTAAAATTTTAATATTATGTTTTCACGAATTCGTCAAAGTAAGCATGCCCGGTCTGCTCATATAGTAGATGATGCTTTTGAAAAAGTTACTCCTGGTCTTTCTGTTTCTCCCTCTCAAATGGCTCGTATGGCTGAGAAGGGAATCCCGATCACAGCTCAGATGTCTGAAACATTCTTTGATGGTACCACTAATCCCTCGTTTGATATTCCTATTGAGGATAGACGTGGTATTGATGTCAATGCTGTTTGGGAAGCTCAGAAAACGGCTCGTAAACGTATTGTCGCTGCTCATAAGTTGGATAAACAAGCTTACGATTGATATGGGTAATTTTTTAAAATCTGTTTTTAAAGGTCTTGGAGGCGTCGCAAGTTTCGGCGCCTCTATGATTCCCGGCGTTGGTCAATATCTTTCTAAAGGTATTGATGGTCTTGTCGGTTCTTTTGGTGCTCAGTCTGATGCTAATGCTTCTCTTCGTGCTCAATATGAGATGTTGAAGCGTCAGCAGGATTTTGCACACAATGAGGCTCAACTTAATCGTGATTTTCAGAAGCAAATGTTTGATGAGACTAATGCTTACAATTCTCCTCAGGAACAAGTTAAGCGTTATGTCGCTGCCGGATTGAATCCCTCTCTTATGTATGGTGGTTCTATGTCCGGAGCTGCTGCTTCTGCTCCTTCCGGTTCTATGGCTTCGTCTCCTTCTGCTCCTGCTTCTCCTCAGGGTCTTTCTGATTTGTCTCTCCGTGCTGCTGAGATTGCTCGTACTAATGCAGAGACTCAAGCTATCAAGGCTCAGACTAAAAAGACTGAGGCCGATACTGATACGGTTCTTACTTATAATACTTTTCAACAGTCTCTTTTGACTAATGAAATTAATCTTGGTTCTGTTAGCGTTCGTCTTGGTCTTTCTAATATAAAACTTACTGATGCTGAGACTCGTATTGCTTATCGTCAAGCTGAAAAAGTTGTTCATGAAATGGATTTATTGGAAGCTCAAATTGACGAACTTCGTTCTCAGGGTATGTTGAATGATTCTCAGCGTTTTCTTAATGAGATTGAACGTGCTTTTAAGTCTTCTATGATGAAAGCTCAGATCGCTGAAGTTGTTCAGCGTGTTAATGAGTCTAAAGCGCGTATTTCTGTTTCTTATGCGCAAGTTGAGCAGGCTTATAAAAATTATCTTTTAGCATCTGCTGGTCTTGAATGGGAAAAAGATGAGAAAAATCCTTTAAATCGTTTGCTTAATATTCAGGGTGATGTTTCTCAACTTGATTTGGAAATTTTTTCTGATGATTCTTTCGGTACTGGTACTACTTTTCGTGAATGGATGTGGCGCTCCGGCATTGCCTCGGATTTAATTCATGGACTTGGCGAAGCTGTTGGCTCTTGTCTTAGTGTTCGTAAAGCTGCTGCTCCTGGACCTGTTCGTGTCAAGGGTTTCGGTAGATAGGGTTAGCAAGGGCGAAATGCCCTTGCTCTTCTATTGCTCGACATTAACATAGCCAATGACACACCGTGTCACTTGGCGGATAGAATTTACTCCTTGTTTGAATAAAATTTTTTAAATTTGCATGTGTTTACAACCCAATATAATTCTTAATCCTAATTATTCTCAACATCGTCATGAGTTCAGAGAAATCCACCTTCAAAATACCGTTATTAATCAAAATCCCCTTGGTGATAGCTACTATTATCCTGTTAATTTACCTCCTTTTAGCTCTCTTTGGCTTGATAATTCTACTATATCCGATTTTTATGCAGTAGATGATGATGGCACTTGTGTGCCTATCTTTATGGCTGTTCCATGTGGTAAGTGCTTAGAATGTATAGAGTCTAAGCGCTCTGCTATCCGTGTGCGTATGTACTTGGAGCAGATGTCGCATGAGGTTCCCCCTATCTTTGTTACTCTTACCTACAATAATGAACATCTTCCTTCCGATGGTGTATCTAAAACCGATGTCAAGCGTTTTTTAAATCGCCTTCATTTGTATCTTGGTCGTGCCGGCCGTTCTACTTATTTTCGTCATGTATTCTTCTCTGAATATGGTCATAAAAATGGTCGTGCTCACTATCATGGTGTTTTGTTTGGTTTGGATCTTAAAGATACTTATGATGATCGTATGGAGTTTTTTAATGTTCTTGAAAAGGCCTGGGGCAAAGGTTTTGTCCGTTATGATATTATTCATTCTCGTGCTTTTCAGTATGTCTCTAAATATGTTGGTAAGGATGCTTTTTCTGATATTGATTTGCTCCCTTGTGACCCTGGATTTGATGAGTTTATTAAAAAACCTAAGAAAAATCCTAATTTTTGGACTGCTTCTCGTCGTGATGGTGGTTTAGGTTCTAAGATTCTTGAATCTGATCGTTTTTTAGAGTTATGTCATACGCCTCACTTTCCTACTATCACTATTCCGGTCGATGATAGGACTTATACAGTTACTCTCCCTGCTTATGTCCGTGATAAGATTCTTCCTCCTCTCCGCAAATATATTTCACGTGAGATTCGTGAGGCTTATATACAATCTCGTAAAGATCTTTGTTTGCTTGATTGTCTAAGAGATAATAAATGTATTTTTTCCGGTCTTATTTCCCGTATTACTGATTCTGCAAACGAATTTCTTCTCTCCAACTCCAGCTCTCGTTTTGATATTCTTCCTGAACTTTTTAAAAATTCTGATTATGTTATTTCTGATTGCTTGAAAATTGTCTCTCCTTTTGATCAACTTTTAGGTTTCTATTATGGCTCAGATGAGTATTGGAAAAAACAATTTGAGAGAGTTTCCGTTGATTTTGATTTTGAGAAACTTTATACTCGTCTTGTTCGGAATTGTGAGATCCTTTCTAATTTCAGTGTTGATATTCCTTGGGTTCTTACTCAGATTTCTGTCCGGGACCGCGTCTCCCGACGGTTTATTGCTCGAGTGAAAAAACATGAGGATGATTTGCCTCCCGCTTCCGATCGCTATACTGTTTTGTACCAAAAATCTTTAAAATTTTGTTTGAATACTCAAAAAGATATGCAGTAATTTTGTTTTTTTTAACTATATTTTCTAAATATAATCGTGATTATGAGAAAACGATCTGTGAATTTATAGAAATATAGATTTGTACATATTATTATTGATTTCCTTTGGGCACAATCCGAAAGTCCGGTCCTACGAATAAATAGATTTTAAATTCGGGAAAAGCAACTGAAGACTATTTTTTACAGATATGAAATCTATTTGTCTTTTTTTGGTCTCTTGTGCTCATCTGTATTTTCTTATTATTTTACCGTGATTTCAGTTTGGTTTTTCGCGGTTCTATTTCCTTGATGAGATGTGTGTGGGCTTAGTCATCATATTTTTTATAAGGCAGATGAAAAATATTTTAAGGGTTAGATGTTCTGCAATTCGAGAGTCGCATTTTGCTCTCGATTTTTATTCAAATAAATTTTAACTTAAATTATCAGCTTTTTAGGCCATCTTGAGACCACGGTAGTTAAAAGAGCTAACTATTTAGCTAATAAGAGTTAAGCTTCTTGCGGACTTTGATTTTTAGCACTAACTTTGCACAGCAAAAGAAAAATATCCAGTTTAAAACGATCTTTCCCCACCCTCCTTTGAAATGAATGAATATACATTAAAATAACAATCTCTATACCACCATATATAACACATGTAAATTCCTATTTTTCATAGAATTATAATCGCCAAAATTGACGTAAATCAATCTGAAATACCATTCTTATCCTTTTCTGAATTTTAATTTATACCGCTAATTTTCCTATCTCTTATCAATTATTAAGCAGTTATCAATCTGACGATGGAGCGTTTTGATTGGTCAAAACGCTCCATTCAGAAAAGAGTTTGAGAAAACGAATACCGATAATTAGAATTGATGATTATAATTTCGAGCGTTCCGCTGCGTGATGCCGCGGGCGCTTTTTTTATTTACCTACGTGTCAGTGCCACAACGTTTTCGACGTGCTGCGTATGCGGGAACATATCGACCGGGCAGACTGCTTCGATGTCATATTTTTCATGCAGAAGCGCCAGATCGCGTGCCTGTGTCGCGGGGTTACAGCTCACATAGACTATGCGCTTGGGGGCTGCGGACAGAATGACGTTAACGACATCTTCGTGCATACCCGCTCTGGGAGGATCGACTATCATCACATCCGGATGTCCGTGACGCTGGATGAATTCTGTTGTGAGGACATTTTTCATATCACCGGCATAGAACTCTGTATTTTCAAGATTGTTGGCAGCTGCATTGATTTTTGCATCTTCAATGGCTTCAGGGACATATTCGATACCAATCACGTGGCGTACCTGACGCGCTATAAAGCATGCGATTGTGCCGGTTCCGGTATATAGGTCATAGACAAGCTCATCGCCATTGAGTTTGGCGAAGTCACGCGCCACGCTATACAGACGATAGGCCTGACGGGAATTGGTCTGGTAGAATGATTTGGGACCGATACGGAATTTCAATCCTTCCATATCCTCTTCTATATATTCACGTCCTTTGAACAGATGTATATCCTGATCGGCGATAGTATCGTTGACCTTTGTGTTTACGACATATAGAAGAGACGTTATTTCCGGAAATTCTGTTGCGACAGCGGTGAGCAACGTGTCGATTTTCTCCCTGTCGTCTTCGCCAAACACCATAACAGCCATCACCTCGCCTGTGGATGCGATACGGATCATCAGGGTACGGAGGAAACCATTCTGTCCACGTAGATCATAGAATGAGTAGTTATGATCCATGCCAAACTGTTTGATAAACAATCTGAGGCGATTACCAAGATCATCTTGAAGATGGCAACGGTTGATGTCAAGGACCTTATCGAAAGCGCCAGAAATATGAAATCCGGCAGCACGACGCTCAGGGAATTCCTCTCCCGACCTAAGTTGGTCAAATGTAAGCCATTTTTTATTGGAAAAAGTATATTCCATCTTATTGCGGTATTCCCAGATATTCTCCGAGCCAAGAATGGGCATCACTTCGGGATGTGGGATTTTTGCAATGCGCTCGAGAGCGTCGACGACTTGCTGGCGTTTGCACTTCAACTGAAATTCGTAAGGCAGATGCTGCCAACGGCAACCTCCACAAAGTGTGAAGTGTTCGCAGCGCGGAGTCACGCGGATCGGCGAAGGAGTTGTGAGTTTTTCGATGTGACCTTCGGCATAACTCTTTTTCTTGCGGTCGATCTTGACATCCGCGATGTCGCCCGGAGCGCCAAACGGAATGAAAACAACCATGTCATCGACGCGGGCTATTGAATTGCCTTCAGCTGCGACGTCGAGTATTTCAACACCGTTGAGCAACGGTAGATCTTTCTTTTTTCTTGCCATATTATGATATGTTATATGCTTGCCTCTACCCTACGGCAGAGAAATTTTCCTTCAAAAAATATCGCCGGCTCAATGGCTATATCAAAGCCATTGACCGACGAGCGATGTATTTTTGTAAGTTAGGTTAAGATATCTTTTAAATTATGATGTCAAAATTATGTATTTTTCTGACAGATTGCAATTATAATTTAAAATTTAATCTTAATTAACATTACCAAGATGCTTCGAAGAGAGTTCTCCGTCGGTCGCGCAAACCCTTTTCAGTTGCAAAATTACAAAAAAAGTCAGGATTACCGAAGCTATAATCAATATAGGTGATTCAACTCCCAGATTGTTGATCGTAGTGTCGGGCTGATCAATATGATTTACTTTTTGAGACCATGTCGAGACGACTACAATGCTGTTGTTGAAAAAATGGAGCAGCATCGGCAACCACAATGAGCGGGACCAAGCCAGAAGATAGCCAAAATATGCACCGAGGATCAGACGTGGGAAGAATCCGAAAAACTGCATGTGGAATGTGCTGAATATGAATGCTGTCACCCAGATGACAGCATGACGGTTCATTTTGCTTTCCCAAAGTATGCCTTGAAGCGCACCGCGGAAGAGCAGTTCCTCACTGACGGCGGCAAGTACACCAATAATGAGGATATTTACAATTAGCGACCCGACGCTTGTACCGCTGAGAAAGAGGTCGACCATCTCCTGAGCATGGTTTTCTGATTGCCGCATCATCTCCTCCACCTCTTTGAGACTTTCTGGAAAGACTATATCATTGTTGAGCATGACGATATAGTTCATTGCCGGGATAGATACAATCATGGCCAGTAGTGCCAATATCACCAGCCGCAGTTCCGGTGACCTGTCAAGACAGAGGAAGCCGAGTGGTTTCCTACTGATAAGCAGGGCTGTGATCAAGGCCGGAAGGATAAAAATGACACAATCCTGGATAACTGTTGAAACTCTCAATACATAAAGCTCTGAACTGCCGCTTCTGACAAGCATAGTCAAGATGGCTGCTATAAAAGTTGAGATACACAGCGAGATTATAAGAATGAAGATACGTTGTGCTGATGTGAAATGCTGGTTCATTGTTTATAAGGATGATATACTACGGGATATGCGTACACAGACGTGATTATCTATCAAGGTAGAATGGAGATGTAAGCGATAGATATTGTTGAGTGAATATGTTGTCAGCGTCACGGATAAAGAGATCTTCACGTTCAATAGGGGCTACCCTGTCTTGTCCGAAAGATTCGCGTCCAACCTGCCACAGTGTCCGGATGGATGGTTTCCTGGGATTCGAGAATACATGTGTGACGCGTCGTGGTGAGAGCTGAGACATGGAAAGTAGAAATTCTATCTCACTTTCGCGTGATGTCGGAGCGATAAAGGCAAGAGAATCTTCAGCTGATTTAAAGTTTGCGGCAGCGATTTTCAAGAGACTTTCCACTCCGAAATCATCGCCGTGGCGAGCCAAGGCTCTATCGGCCGATGGCGAACGTAGCGTCTCGTTGAAAAACGGTGGATTTGAGATGATGAGCAGTGGCCGGCCGCTCCTGAAATCCGGAAATTCCGCAGTCACATCCCCCTCAACAGCTACGATGCGGTCGGGCCATGGAGAGGCGGCGATGTTTGCAATCGTGTCGAGCCATGCATCATGGTTTATGTCAATAGCAGTAATGGAGGCGTCCGCATTGCGCTGTGCCATCATCAGTGCTATGACCCCAGAGCCACATCCGGCATCCAATATGGAACTAAAGCCATCAACTTCGGCCCATGCTCCAAGCAGGACTGCGTCTGTCCCGATCTTCATTCCACAACGGCTATCGTCGACGTTGAATCTCTTGAATCTGAAAAGTCCCATGGATCTATCCCGTTCAATATTCAAAACCAACATTATCGACATAGAATGTCAGCCCTTCAGTCCCGACGTATGGAGCGCCGTTACCAGATGAGAACATGACAATGGCGTGTGTCGGCACAGTTCCGGCGGTAGCCCACCCTTCCTCCACCACAGGCACCATTATGCCTTTAGAGTTACGGGCATAGTAACAGTTAGCCTTCGTGCGGAGTTTAAGATACTCAGGGATAGAGCCTTTTTTAGATAGGTCTCCGTATTCCAACGGAAGTCTGAATTTATTGGTCCACGTAGCCGATGATGTGAAATGCTTGCCGGCTGTCCCTACTCTTTTTGCATGAATGTTACCTTCCGCATCTTCCCATCGGTGCTGAAGATAGACGAATACCACGGCTTCATCACGTCCGGCAATCTTTTTCTTTGCCCCGAATCCCGATGATTTAATCCGGTAATTGACATCCGGCATCTCTATTTTATAGTCAAAGACGAGACTTTTGGGCCGTTTTTTGAACGGCATTCCCATTTCCATCTTGGAATATGGATTTTTGGTAGATGTGATCGGTTCGATCATCTCTCCGAGAAACATTGACCCGGCAACCATGACATCCATATTGATCAGACCGAGCACTTTGACTGTCTCTATCTGGGTGCATAGCTTGGCACACTTATCGCCATTCCCTCTGTCGGCCGGATATACGGCATTCGAGCCCTTTGACACTCCGGAAACCTTGGCATATACATTGCTTGTTGCCCATGGGGAACCGCCGAGGTTCTGATATGCTTTATTACCATTGATCACTTGTGTCGGGCCGATCTCATATAGCTTTTTCTCATGGCCTCCGATGACAGCTGACTCGTGAATATTGCGGGTGACCCAGTTTGAGAAATCTCCATATTTGATTTTCTCAATCCGCTGTGCCGTCGCAGTAGCTGCCGATACGACGAGTGATGCGATGATTAGAAAAGATGTTTTTATGTCCATGATGTATGTACTTAGGTGTTCACACTACGCAAAGAGTGTGCGGAATGCTTCCTCTACTTTTGCAACCTCAATAATTTTGATATTTAGTCCTGAAACATCAACACCTTTCAGATTGTGCTTAGGGATTATTATCGTCTCCATGCCGAGCTTTTCGGCTTCGCGGATGCGCTGTTCGATCCTGGCCACGCCCCTCACCTCGCCAGATAGCCCCACTTCACCGGCCATACAGATGCGTTTGGGGATGGTTATATCCACGTTTGATGAAAGGATCGCGCAGATCACAGCCAAGTCAAGTGCAGGATCATTGACCTTGAGACCTCCGGCTATGTTCAGGAATACATCTTTTGCAGCGAGTTTAAACCCGACACGCTTTTCGAGAACAGCAAGGAGCATGTTCATTCTCTTGGAATCAAACCCTGTCACCGAGCGCTGTGGAGTACCATAGGCGGCCGTGCTGACAAGCGCCTGGACTTCGATCAGGAAGGCGCGGATCCCTTCCATTGTCACTCCGATTGATATGCCCGACAGGTCGTCGCTCCCCTGCGAGAGAAACATCTCGGATGGGTTTGATACTTCACGCAGACCGCGCTGACACATCTCATAGATGCCAAGTTCCGCAGTGGATCCAAAACGGTTTTTGATCGATCTGAGTATTCGATAGATACCTTGACGGTCACCTTCAAACTGAAGCACCGCATCGACTATATGTTCGAGCACTTTCGGGCCTGCGATGCTACCCTCCTTTGTGATATGACCGATAAGTATAACAGGCACGCCTGTCTCTTTGGCATATTTCAATAGCTGGGCGGCACACTCCCGGACTTGTGACACACTTCCGGCCACCGACTCAATGTCGTCGGAGGCAATGGTCTGGATTGAATCGACGACAACGAGCCCAGGATCGACCTCCTCGATATGGTCACGGATATTCTGCAGAGATGTCTCGCAGACAATATACACGTTATCATTGGGGCGTCCAATCCGGTCGGCACGCATTTTCAACTGCCGCGCACTTTCCTCGCCGGAAATATAAAGGATACGGCGAGAACGAATAGATAGTATGTTTTGAAGGACAAGCGTAGATTTTCCGATGCCCGGTTCACCACCGATCAATACAAGACTTCCTGCGACAAGGCCTCCACCGAGTACACGGTTGAGTTCGGCAGATGGCATTTTGATGCGTGGTTCCTCGGCAAGTTGGATCTCATGGATCAACTGAGGCTTCGTGCGTGTTTGTGTGCCGCCTGCAGGTGAAAGAGTGCGTGATTTTTTCTCAGTAACGATACGCTCTTCGACCATAGTGTTCCATTCTCCACATGCGGGACATTTGCCCTGCCATTTCGGAGACTGTGCGCCACAACTGGTGCAGAACCATGCTGTCTTATTACCTTTCATTGATTTAGAGATATAGTTGAATATGAAATACTTGAGATTAAGAGCATTTAGACACCTCGAAACTTAGCAAGCGTGATAGCGGTTGCTATCGCGGCATTGAGCGACTCGCCGGTTTCCTGTCCCGGGGGATATGAAGGAATGAAGAGCCGTTCGGTCACTATCCGTTCAATTTCCGGGGAAATTCCTTTACCCTCGTTTCCAATTACAATAATTCCTTCAGTCAATAAGTCCACATCGGAAATTTCACGGCCATCCAAGAATGTGCCGTAGACAGCTTTAGGTTTGATGTCGCGGATCATCTCGGTGAGACTACCATAGTGGAGGCGCACACGTGAAATGGATCCCATGGTTGACTGAATCACTTTTGGCGCGAAACAATCAGCGGTTTCCTGACTACAGATGATGTCATGTACACCAAACCAATCTGCAACCCTGATGATTGTACCCAGATTGCCCGGATCTTGAATTGTATCAAGGGCGAGCAGCAATTTATCACCGAGGGCTTCGGGAACAATGACCCGTTGTGGGATATCGTAAACAGCTATAACGTCGGAGGGAGTGGTGAGACTCGACATTTTGCCGAGATCGCGTCGCCCGGTAGTGACAATTTCGCCGGATAGTTCTCTGCCATTCCACTCTTCTGCGTGCTCGTCAAGCCATTGTGCAGTGGCAAATAGGTAACGCAGTTTGAAATGGGCAAGAGTATCAAGGACACATTTTGTACCCTCTGCTTTAAACAAGCCCTCCTTGCGCCGGCCTTTACGCTCTTCAAGCGATTTGACCATGCGGCATATATTGTTGGTTATATCAGTCATAGTGCAGGATATTTAATGCCAAAGTTACATATTAAAATAAAAATATACAAAAAGCAGATGCTGCGTGTGGACGATAATTAGAGATTTTGCGTACTTTTGTAGAAACAAATATCAGAAATGCTAAAGGATTTATATAAAAGAACGTTTGGAGTCGAGCCGGAATCTGTGCGACCACTGACTCCGGCAGGCAGCAACCGCCAATACTTCCGTTTGACAGGCCGGGGAACTGTGGTCGGAGTGATCGGAACCTCTATCGAAGAAAATAAGGCTTTCATATACCTCACGCGACATTTCACATCAAAGGGACTGAATGTACCCGAGATCCTGGCTGTGTCCGACGATTCGATGTGTTATCTCCAGAGTGATCTTGGCGACACATCGCTATTTGAATTGCGCGATTCGGTGGAATTGCTTGATAAGGCAGTCGCTGCATTGCCGGAATTTCAATATCGCGGAGCGGAAGGTCTTGATTTCTCGAAATGCTATCCGGTGAGTGATTTCGATGCGCAGTCGATATTGTGGGATCTGAATTATTTCAAATATTGTTTTCTTAATACCACTTCTATCCCATATCTTGAAGGTCGTCTGGAAGATGAATTCCGAAAGTTGTCCACGAAACTGTCGTGCAATCCGGCGGGAACTTTCATGTATCGTGATTTTCAGTCAAGAAATGTGATGATCAAGGATGGCTGCCCGTATTTCATCGACTATCAGGGAGGACGTCGTGGCCCTGCCGAATATGACATAGTGTCGTTTGTGACTCAGGCCCGCGCCAATTTTCATGCATCATTGCGCGAGCATCTGATTGAGACTTATATCAAGAGCGCTTCTCGCTTCATTGATATCGATGTCCCCTTGTTTAAGGAAAGAGTCAGGCTATTCTCATTGTTGAGAATGTTGCAAGTCCTCGGCGCATACGGATTCAGAGGTAAGTTTGAAAGAAAACCTCATTTTCTGAAAAGCATACCGATGGCTCTTGAGAATCTGCGGCATCTGCTCTCAAAACCGTTTGATGAATTCCCATACATCACCGAAATCCTTGGCAAGATGCTTGACGCATGTCACGACCGCGCGAGCAAGGATATGGATACAGATGAAACGAAGCCGAGTAGTCTGACGGTGACTGTGACAAGCTTTTCATACAAACGTGGTCTGCCTGAGGATACGTCAGGCAATGGAGGTGGCTTCGTATTTGATTGTCGCGGGATGGAAAATCCGGGCCGTTATGATGAATACAGACCGTTGACCGGCCTCGATAGGCCCGTGATTGACTTTCTCGAAAGCAAGGGTGAGATACAACCGTTTCTTGAGCACTGCTATGGAATAGTCGACCCATCGGTCAGATGCTATGACCGGCGTGGGTTCTCATCACTGATGGTAAGTTTCGGTTGCACCGGAGGTCAGCATCGCAGTGTGTATTCAGCTCAGGCTATGGCCGAGCATATCAAAGCGTTGTTCCCTCACGTCAATGTCCATCTTGTTCACCGTGAACAGAAAATCGACAGGGTGTTATGAGGAGAGCCATGATATTTGCAGCCGGGCTGGGGACACGCCTTGGTGATATCACGCGGACAATGCCGAAAGCTTTGGTTGAGGTCGGTGGTGAGCCTATGTTGAAGCGTGTCATTCTCAAACTGAAAAGTGCCGGAGTAAGAGAATTTGTCATCAAC
Organism: Staphylococcus sp.; assembly: GCA_023665865.1. Classification (GTDB taxonomy): domain Bacteria; phylum Bacteroidota; class Bacteroidia; order Bacteroidales; family Muribaculaceae; genus Duncaniella. The sequence continues at coordinate 2,271,724 of JAMPDC010000001.1, read as the reverse complement.
GTCCACCATTATGCTCAGTCGATCATTGATTATCTCGCAGCCAACAATAATTTCGGTGTGGAGATTCATATCAGTGATGAAACAGATATGCTGCTCGACACAGGAGGAGGACTCCTGAAAGCCCGACATTTTTTTGACGGCAATGAACCTGTGATAGTTCACAACGCGGATATCCTTACAGACTTTGATATTGAAGGAATGTATGCCTCACACATGAATTCCGGAGCTGACGCCACTCTGCTTGTGGCAGAAAGGGAGACTTCCCGCTATTTGCTTTTTGACAAAGCTTACAGAATGATCGGTTGGGAAAATGTAAAAACCGGAGAACTACGCTCTCCCCTACCCGTCAACGCTCTCGTGGAGTCAAGACGCCTCGCATTTGGTGGAGTCCATATCGTCAATCCATCTCTGCTCGCAGCACTGGACGGCTATAGCGACAGTCCGGTGTTTTCAATTACGCCGTTTTACACAGATATGTGCGGCTGTCTGCACATACAGGGCTTCATGCCGAAAAGTGATTACATCTGGATTGACATAGGTAAACCGGCATCGCTCAAGGATGCTGAAAATATCGTTTCAAAATTTCGGCAGACTCCTCCGCAGGGGTGAAGACCGCCAGAATCGCCGGCTTGTCTGAGCACTCGGCAAAGGCTTTGAATTGTTTTTGTAGACTTGCTTCGTCTATAGCCTCATAATAATTGAATCCATAGCCTTTGGCAAGTTCCTGTAAGGGCAGTCTGGTACCGACTGCAAAATATTTTTCAAGCTCCGGCAGAGATGATGTCGATGTAATAAATCTGAATATTCCACCCCCACCATTGCAGATAACTATCATTTTGAAGCGAGGTGTCACAAGAGTCGACGAGAGTGCGGATATGTCATACTGACAGCTCATATCTCCGGTGATGAGCAGAGTGGTTCCGGTGTAGACCGATGATGAGCCTATGGCTGTAGATGTACATCCGTCGATACCGCTGACACCTCTGTTGCAATCGCTGCGGTGGATAGACGAGCAGTCCATCAGCTGAGCGTAGCGGACGGGGGTACCATTTGACAAATGGAGATTCCAACGTGCAGGAATATTACGGATAATAAACGAAAAAGCTTTCATATCCGACCACGGACAGTCTTTAACGTATGAATCATGGATTCCGACTGCTTTTACGGCGGCCTGTCGCCACTGGTCACCATAGTCCGACCGCGCGTTGAAAATCTGCATTGCAGAAGCGAGCTGACGCAGGAATACTGCGGGCCGCATCTCAATGCGTAGTGACAGATGTTTGAAGCAATCTATTGTGGTATGGGCGATGCCGATATGCCAATGCTCCACGTTGTCAAGAGAGCGTATCCATTCCTTGACGAAACGTGAAACCAAAGCTCCTCCTGCCGTAATGACTACGTCAGGCGAAAGACGATGCTTATCGTCAGATGATAGACGGCATAAGGTAGAGTCTATGCGATCGATGAATAGCGGCGAATGTAGATTCGCTATGCTTTCGGTCATGACAGCCACATTCGGTCTGCGTGCAAGTTTGACAAGCGCGCGGTTAAGGCGCTCGTCAGGCTCATGGAAACCGACAATGATAAGCACCTTTCGTGGAGAAGCTATTTTCTCGCCAAGCGAGCGGATTTCAGTCGTCGGGAGCTCGGATGACGGTGAGATCATCTGTATCACCCGTGGGCGGGAATCGGCCTTTTCTATCTCCTTGTTGAGTGGAGCGTCCAACCGGATATTGATATGCACCGGCCCTTTGCGACCGTTGACGGCTTCGAGTAGAAGATCGTTGATCATTCTGTTACAGAACCATTCCCCGTTCTCAAACCCAAGATGAGCCGGAATATCACAACTGCGCTTGACATAGGGCGCGAGTGCGTTTTGTTGCCAGATTGTCTGCGAGTCATCTTGATCAATCCACTCTTCAGGACGGTCAGCAGAGATCACTACAAGAGGGAGTCTCCGATAGAACGCTTCAGCTATTGCGGGAGCATAGTTGAGAAGAGCGGTTCCGCTTGTACAGACCAAGGCGACAGGACGACCGCTTTGCAATGAGACTCCCAGTGCAATGAATGCAGCCGAACGCTCGTCGATGACCACTTCGGTACGCAGACTTCCATGACGATGTAGAGCCATGACAAGCGGAGCATTGCGGCTTCCTGGTGAAAGTATCACAGTGTTGACGCCATGAGCGACGAGAAGATCAGCGAGAATATTGCATGACATTTTTTCGGTCGTAAGCATGTCCTGAAGTAATTTAGGATTCGTAAATGGGTTACAAATTTACAAATATTGCGTCAACTCAGCACCAAATTACACCGGAATGTGTTAATTTTGTAGACCGCTCCGCAATCAAGAGTTCAATAATCATCAATCAGAACCTAATCACTAAATAATATGTATATAGCATCACAGAAACATAAGGAAAACATATCGGAATATCTCTTATACATGTGGCAGATTGAAGATCTGATCCGCGCCAACGGGCTTGACATTGACAAAATCAAGGCCAATATCATTGACAAGTTCAATCTTGATCCTGCAAGAGAAAAAGAAATGGTTGAATGGTATGAATCGCTCATCGATATGATGCGCAGGGAAAACATTGAGAAAAGCGGTCATCTGCAGCTGAACAAAAATGTAATCATACAACTGACTGATCTCCATCTGGCGTTGTTGAAAGATCCACGTTTCCCTGAATATACAGCCGAATTCTATAAGACCCTTCCATATATCGTGGAATTGCGTGCCAAAGGAGGAGATAATCCGGATGGTGAGATAGAGACATGTTTCAACGCCCTTTACGGTATGCTGATGCTCCGTCTTCAAAGTAAAGATATCACCCCCGAGACCCAGGCAGCCATCAAACAGATCTCACGATTTATCTCCGTATTGACCAAAGATTACCACCTTGACCGAGAAGACAAACTCTTCCCACCCGAAGAGCAGTAATCCGGCTATATTTCCACTGTAAAACAAGAAGAGTCTGCAACTATTGATGAAGCAGACTCCTCTCGTTTTTACAGATGAGAATTTCTTATTCAGGCACGGCTGCCATCACTATTTCTGTCAAGGTCGGATGTGCATGAATTGCATCTTTGATTGCGTCAGCTTTCAGACCGGCTTGCATTGCAGTGGCGATCTCCTGAATGAGATCTGCTGCATGAGCCCCACATATATGACCGCCGAGTAGTTCGCCTGTATCAGCGTCAGCAATGAGCTTGACAAGCCCATCGGGTTCACCCATTGCGAGAGCTTTGCCATTTGACCGGTATGTGGACTTGCCCACTTTGATGTTTCGGCCATTCTGAATACATTGCTCTTCGGTCATCCCGACCATGGCACATTCAGGTACAGTGAACACAGCCGAGGGTATGACATCTGTCGGTTGAGCAATGCCAAGTGCTATTTTGCCGTGTCGCGTTGCCGCATGAGCGAGCATACAACGTCCATTGACATCACCGATTGCATAGATTTTGGTGTCGGCCGGAGCTTTCCCCTCTTCAAAAATGACAGTCATGTCATCGTTGACGGCGATAGCGTTGCGGCTAAGTGTCGCACCGGCTTCGATAATGCCAGCTGGTAACTGCGGACGACGACCAACAGCCATCAATACCATCTCGGCTTCAACGGTTTTCTCCTTACCTTTGACGGTGTAATGGACAACGGGGCCATCTGTTATAGCAGTGACCTGCGCTCCGGTCTCGATCTTGATGCCGCGACGTTTCAAAGACATGCGCAAACGCTTGGCAATCTCGGAGTCAAATGGAGGAAGAATTTCCTTACAATATTCAACGACCGTGACCTCGGTACCGAAAGCGGCGAATATAGAGGCGAATTCCATGCCAATCACACCACCACCGATCACACATAGTGACTTTGGCAGAGTGTCAAGCGAGAGAATCTCATCGCTTGTCAGTGCGAGTTCCTTTCCCTCGATCGGCAGTTGAGCCGGAGCAGAACCAGTTGCAATGATGATCTGCGGAGCGGTATATTGCTTTCCGTTGACTTCGACTATAGAAGCATTGATAAAACGGGCCTCACCTTCTACAAGATTTACATTCTTGAGCAAAGTCCTGACGCCATCGCGCAGTTCTGCAACAACCTTATCCTTTCGCTCCATGACACGCTTGAAATCGACAACCACCGATGGTATGTCGAAGCCAAACTCTCCAGCATCAGAGAGCGTCATGGCAATCTCGGCAGAGCGACAGAGAGTCTTGGTCGGGATGCAGCCCCGGTTGAGACAGGTGCCTCCCGGTTGGGAGCGTTCTATCAAAGTAACGCTCTTACCGAGAGCGGCAGCCTCGACAGCTGTTTCATAACCGCCGGGGCCCGCTCCGATAATGATGAGATCTGATTTTTCCATGTGAGATAAAACCGATTAGAGTTCAGCGAAAGTGACTACCGGATTGAGAGCGGCAGCAGTGTCGTCGGGTTTGCGGATAGGAGTCTCCAAAGGCGCATTTTTGACGACATCAGGATTCTCGGATGCTTCGCGTGCGATGTCGCGCATCACATCGATAAACTCATCGAGGGTCTCCTTGCTTTCAGTTTCAGTCGGTTCGATCATAAGCGACTCATGGAACAACAGGGGGAAATAGATGGTAGGTGCGTGGAATCCATGATCAAGAAGGCGTTTTGCGACATTGAGAGTAGTTACTCCTGTAGACTTATCAGCGAGACCGTCAAATACGAATTCATGTTTGCAGACACGGTCTATCGGGAGTGCGTAGAGATCGCGCAAAGATTCCTTGATGTAGTTGGCATTGAGAGTTGCCAGTGTACCAGCCATTTTCAGACCGTCGGCACCGAGCGAAAGTATATAGGCCAAAGCACGGAGCTCGACGGCAAAATTGCCGAGCCATGATGATATCCGGCCAAGGGCATGAGGTGCTTTTTCGGTTCCGAAATCGAGTTCAAAAAGATTCTCGTCGTTGCGTGTATGCTTCACCACGCGCGGATTCGGGAGGAACTGCTCGAGACCTGCACGGACGCCGACAGGCCCTGCACCGGGGCCACCACCGCCATGAGGAGTGGAGAAGGTCTTGTGGAGATTGATGTGCATGACGTCAAAGCCCATGTCGCCTGGACGTGCAATGCCAAGCAACGGGTTGAGATTGGCTCCGTCGTAGTACATCAGAGCTCCGCATGAGTGGACCATCTCTGCAATCTGAGGGATGTTGTGTTCGAAAATGCCCACAGTATTGGGGTTGGTCATCATGACCGCGGCAACTGTATCATCAAGCAATGAACGAAGTGCATCGACATCAACTGTTCCGTCCGGAAGACTCTTGACCTCCACAACTTTCAGTCCTGCAACTGCGGCTGATGCCGGGTTTGTGCCATGTGCTGAATCCGGGACTATGACTTTGGTGCGCTTTGTATCGCCACGACTCTCATAGTATGCTCTGATGACCATGAGTCCGGTGAGCTCGCCATGAGCTCCTGCGTAGGGATTAAGTGTAAACTCTGCCATACCACCTATCTCACTCAGCATCTGCTGGAGCGTATAGTATGCTTCCAGAGCACCCTGTACAGTTGCCGATGGCTGGAACGGATGGAGCGAAGTGAATGACGGAAGCGATGCCATCTCCTCATTGATCTTGGGATTATATTTCATCGTGCAGGATCCGAGAGGATAGAAGCCGGTGTCGACACCGAAATTGTTGGTCGACATATTGTTGTAATGTCTGACGACGGTCAGTTCATCGGCCTGTGGCAGCTCAGGAGCTTTCTCGCGCATAAGACCTGCGGGCAGTTCAACCGCTTCGCAACCGTTGGACGGGAGGCTGTAGCCTTGACGTCCCGGACGTGAGAGCTCAAAAATTACTTTTCCGTAATATTTCTTATTCATGATTTCGGGACATCTATCAGTTAGACATTTCTTTACTTGTATCGTTCATCGCCGGAAGAGTCGCCTTCGAGAAGGTCTCGGCACGCCAGATGTAACGGTCGATTTCCTCTTTAGTGCGGGTTTCAGTCACACAGACAAGGAGTTCGTTGTCTGAGATCATCACACCGGGCAGGCAGCCGCAAGTAGTGCAAACCTCGACAAAATCGGCGAGCTTGACCTCTCCTTTAAAGCGCACGACAAACTCATTGAGGAAGGGTTTGTCCGGATATTTCAATTCAAATGCACCGGTCTCGACAAGTTTCGAAGCCAGATAGTGTGCTCCGGCCGCTGAGAGATCATTGACCTCACGGAGACCCTTAGCCCCCATGAGCGAGAGATATATTGCAGCATAGAGCGCCATCAGCCCCTGGTTGGAGCAGATGTTTGAGGTCGCCTTGTCTCGTCTGATGTGCTGCTCACGAGCCTGAAGTGTCAACACGAATACACGCTGTCCGTCGGCATCGGTAGTAGCTCCTACGATGCGCCCGGGGAGTTTGCGGATAAGCGCTTTTGTACAGCAGATGTAGCCGAGATATGGGCCTCCGAAATTGAGTGGCATGCCGAGCGACTGAGCCTCTCCGGCTGCAATGTCTGCGCCCCACTCTCCCGGTGTGCGGATTACCCCGAGAGCCGAAGCCGGGGCCGTCATAATAAGCAGAGCTTTAGCTGAATGAACCATATCGGCGAGACCGCTATAGTCTTCAAGTATGCCATAAAAGTTGGGGGTGGCAACAATTACACCGGCTACGTCGCCTGCGGTGAGCATCTCTCTGACGGCATCAAGATCCGTGACACCTTCCTTTTCCGGTATTGTGTCGACTGCTACACCATGATAGTGTGCATAAGTGTCGATGACTTCACGGTAGATCTGATTGAGAGTCGCGGATACAAGTACACGGTTTTTCTTACGCGCATGTGCGACAGCCATAAGCATGGCTTCAGCCACAGCTGTAGTACCGTCATACATAGAAGCATTCGACACCTCAAGCCCAGTCAACTGGGTCATCATTGATTGATATTCGAAAATGTATTGAAGTGTGCCTTGAGAAATCTCAGGCTGGTAAGGGGTATATGCGGTCAAAAATTCCGAGCGGGCAGTGATCGACTGAGCTACGGCAGGGCTATAGTGGTCATAGAATCCTGCTCCGGCAAAACATGTCAGCGGTTGATTTCTGACAGCCAGCTCCTCGAAGAAATCGCGGACCTCTTTCTCGCTCATCTGAGATTTCAACTCATAATCGCGCTTGAGTTTGAGGCTGTCGGGGACATCGCTGTAGAGCTCGTCGAGACTCTTCATGCCACAGCGTTCGAGCATGGCGGCGATATCCTCAGGCGTATGGGGGAAATATCTGTGGATCACGTCTGAATGATAATTATAATTGAAAGACCGTTGTGATTAGTGCTCGGCTGCGCAGAAAGCTTTATATGCTTCCTCGTCCATGAGGTTGTCGAGTTCTGACGGATCGGTGAGCTCGATCTGCACAATCCAGTTTGCCATTGCGTCCTCGTTGATCAGACGGGGATTATCAATGAGTTGCTCATTTGCCTCGATGACAGCACCGCTGACGGGAGCAAAGAGATCACTGGCGGCTTTCACGCTTTCAACTGCGCCAAATTCTTCACCTGCAGTCAGGTCGTCGCCCTGTTCAGGCATGTCTACGTAGACCACGTTTCCGAGTGCATGCTGTGCGTAATCACTGATGCCGATATAACCGATGTTACCGTCAACTGTTACATACTCATGTGTGCGGGAATAATATGTCTTGCTCATAATTCTTTTATTTTAAACAGGTTATTAAGTTGTTAAATTGATTTAGATTGATTCGTCAAATCCGATTGATATATTATTTCTTATAAGATTTTTTGTAGAATTTTTTTGCCACGACCTTTGCGGGGAATGTTTTGCGGCGGATTCTGATTTTCAATTCTGAATCCTTCACTGCGTAAGGTGTCTCGACAAGCGCGGCAGCTATGCTCTTGTCGACAGATATGCCACGGTAGCCGGTGGTCACATATCCGATAACCTCATCCTTGTCGTTGAGCACTTCATAACCGTGGCGCGGGATAGCTTTGTCGGCCATCTCAAGACCAATGAGTTTGCGTGGCGCGCCTTCCGCTTTCTGACGCTCGATGACATCTCGTCCGATAAATTCAGGTTTTTCGAGACGCACGAACATCGAAAGACATGCTTCTACAGGTGAGATCTCATCCGAGAGCTCGTCGCCATACAAAGGCAGACCTACTTCAAAACGGAGGGTGTCGCGGCAACCAAGACCACAGGGGCTGACTTTGCCGGAAGCGAGAAGCTTGTCCCAAATATTTCGTATAGTCTCATGGTCGGCATAGATCTCAAAACCATCTTCGCCGGTGTAACCGGTGCGACTGATGAGTATTTTCTTACCCTCATAGGTTGTCTCTGTGAAGTTATAGAATATAAGCTCCTTGCAACGGATATCAAGCACCGTCTCTACAACACTCTCTGCATCGGGCCCCTGGATGGCGAGTTCGCCGACCTCGTCGCTGATATTCTTGATGTTTACCTGATAGCCTTCGGCATGGCTTTCTATCCATGCGACATCTTTTGCAATGTTGGAAGCGTTTATGACAAGAAGGAAGTCGTTGTCGCCGCGTTTATAGACGAGCAAATCGTCGACCACACCACCATTGGGGTTGAGCATCATTCCGTAGAGGATGCCACCATCATGGAGCCCGGTGACATTGTTGGTGAAAATATGGTTCACGTATTTTTCGGCCTCCGGACCGTCAATGAGCACTTCGCCCATGTGTGAGACATCAAAGACGCCACACGCATTGCGGACAGCATTGTGTTCTTCGACGATACCTGCATATTGGATCGGCATATCGAAGCCACCGAAGGGACTCATCTGTGCGCCAAGGGCGACATGCTTGTCATGAAGACAGGTCTTTCTCAATTCTTCCATATCGAATTGGTGTTTTGTTTGGTTGTTGTGTATTTAGAATATAAGGTTGATGAACTTTTCTTTTGTAAGCCCCGGGATGAGGAGTGGAAGGTCGAGACTATCCAGAGTATTGCTGATAACCTCACGTTGATATGGGAGGCCACAGAGGGATTCATAAAGCACAGATTGCGCGTCAGAGTTCTCAAGATAGTCGCCTGACATGATTAAACCGGAGATATTGCCATGCGACAAGTCAATATCAACAGTGATCTCACCTACACCATTAATACGTTCGCTATGCCTTACACTACCTTTAGGGCTATTTCCGGCGAGCCAGGTAGGATTGTAATAATCCTGCTCCATAGCTTCTATCGCATTTATGTCATCGTCAGTGAGCGTATAGATTTCTCCCCCGCGTGGGACGGTCGAAAGCATGTGGGAAAGGAAGTCCGGAAGCGAAAGCGACGGCAGATGCTCGCGGATCGTCGTGACACGGCTTCGTGTCGAATTAACACCGTGGGATGTGAGTTTAGCTACTGACGGGCGTAAGGTTTTTACCATAAGATCCGGATCGTAGTCATAGAGCATGGTGCCATGCACAATACTTCGGCCGGGAATATGATAATATGCGTTACCCGACACTTTGCGTGATCCTATGAGAATGTCGTTTCGGGAATTGTCAGAAGCATCAAGGCCAAGTTTGCAGAGAGCATCGACCACCATAGACGTATATTGCTTGAAAGTGGAGCAGATATTGTCGGATGATGTGACATAAGAGAACATTATATTGTTCAGATCAGAGACTACAGCCCCACCGCCACTTTTCCTACGGATGATGTCAACGCCGTTATTGCGGCAGTAGTCGACATCGATCTCTTTTTCAAGCAACTGGTTGCGGCCGATGATCACTGATGGTTTCACCTGCCATGCGAAAAAGAAATCGCGGTCCGGATAGCGCTTTGCCAAATACTCTTCTTCCGCAAGATAAAACGCGAGCCTGCGGAAGCCGGTGTCTTTGATGACTGCCAAGTCCATTGTGGGTATATAGATTTATATGGTCATGAGGTCCGCGATGAGTTTGTGGGCCTCACTGCAAAAGTATAAAATTAAAATTAAAATCACACGTTACAATAATAAAATAATTATAAAAAAATTTCAGACAATAAAACTATTCACAGAAGCGTTAATGTCATATAGGATAAATAATCGTTTATTTTTCAACCCGATTCGCCTATGAATAAAAATTCTACTTCAACAACCCTCACATCAACTCCATCTCATCACTACCGGACTTCAGAGGCTCCCGCTAAAATCACCCTCGCCAAAATCCGCCAGTTCGCGCGCTCATATACCTTTGTAAATACACGGGTTGTTTCGCTCGGAGGAGTTGTTGCCAACTAATCAATCGATTTTTGATGACCATACCATCATTAATTCTCACATTGGTCCTGACGGCTGCTGTGGTTGCGCTCGTGTGCTACCTGCGCAGTGTGATCAAACAGCTTGAAGCCACTAAAAAAGACAACTTATCGATTGCTCTTGAGGCCGAGAAAGTCAGAGCTGAAGCTCAGGCTCAGACAGAAGCGCTCAACAATGCACTATCCGAGTCGCGCCAGACAAGTGAACGGCAAGCTTTAAAACTAGCAGAAATAACCGCGGCGCTGACATCTGCACGCGAGGAAAACTCAGCCCTGTCAACGCGACTGGAACTACAGATGCGTGAGGCGGAGAAAATGGAAGCGTTCCAAAAAGAACAGAATTCTTTGCTTGAAAGCCGGTTCAGAAATTTAGCCAATGATATACTGAAGCAGAACACTTCTGATCTCAAGGCTCAGAATGAAGAGCGCCTGCTGGAGTTGCTTAATCCGCTTAAAACTAATATTGATGAGTTCCGAAAAACGGTTTTTGACACATACAATTCGGAAGCCCGGGAGCGTTTTTCTCTCTCAGAGCGCATCAAAGAACTTGTAGATCTTAACCAGTCGATCTCACGTCAGGCACGCGAGCTGTCAGAGGCCCTACGTGGCGACAGCAAAGTGCAGGGTGACTGGGGCGAAATGGTGCTCGAATCGATTCTTGAAAAATCGGGGCTCATCAAAGGAGAGGAATATTTCACTCAGGCAACAACTGACGAAGCAGGCAACACGCTACGCAATGAAGACGGGAGTCTTCTCAGGCCTGACGTGGTGGTGAAATACCCCGACGGTCGTTTTGTCGTTATTGATTCTAAAGTTTCACTCACCGCATTTGTTGACTATGCTAACGCAGAGGATCCCGAAAGCCGCGATGGAGCAGCCATGCGCCACGTGCGTTCAGTCAAGAAACATATTGACGAATTGGCACGCAAACGCTATCAGGAATATGTCGGTGATGCAAAGCTCGACTTCGTTATGATGTTCATCCCTAACGAGCCGGCATATATCGCAGCAATGCGTCTTGAGCCGTCGCTATGGCAGGATGCCTATGACCGAAACGTATTGATTGTCTCCCCCACCCATCTTGTTTCCGGTTTGAAGCTCATATCTCAACTGTGGAGCCGCGACCGGCATACAAAGAATGCCATCACAATAGCTGAAGAAGCCGGCAAGATGCTTGACAAATTTGCCGATTTCACGAAGGATATGGAAAAAATCGACAAAGCAATCGCCGGAACACGCAAAGCATACGATGATGCAATGACAAAGCTCTCGACAGGCACCGGAAATCTGGTGCGTCGCGCAAAAAATCTTCAGGATTTAGGTGTAAAATCCTCAAAACAATTAGCTGCTTCAGCGGCTAAAGGTCTTGAGGAATAATATAAAAATCATGCACAGCTCCCGGTTGGTTTTCAAGTCAACCGGGAGCTGTGTATTTGGTCACAGTATGACTCCTCACATATCACACGGCTCAGGAGATGTCATCACGGAGCAATACGGATCAAGATTAAATTTCATTAAGCGCCTTGCGCTCACGCGGACTGCGCAGATATTCTGTCGGAGTCATTCCGGTGACACTTTTGAATTGACGTGAAAGGTGAGCCACGCTTGAATAGTCGACCATATCAGCAATCTCACTCAGCGAGTATTGACCATGTTGCAGCAGCTCCTTGACGCGCTCTACTTTCTGAGCAATATGATATTTCTCCAACGTCCTTCCCTCTTTCTGTGAGAAAAGACGGCTGACTGTATCATAGCTGACATTGAGATTGCGCTCAAGACATTCTGAGAGATTATGAGGTTTGCCATGTTCCTCCCGGACATGGTGCATGACCAAAATCTTGGCTCGTTCAACGAGCTGGATTTCCGGATCGGTAAGTAACTCAAAGCCATTGGCAGCCAAAACTTCAGCTATGGAGTCACGGAGTTGAGGAGAAAGTAGATTTTTGACCACGGCTTTCCCAAGTTCAACTTCCACTACATCCAGACCAAGATCAGTGAGAAGCTGTCTTACCGCATTGACACAATGTCGGCATACCATATCTTTAATGAGCAGTTCGGTCATCATTAATCGTTTTTATACGTTATCTCTAAAACTTCGGGTGTTTCTTCCGATATTGAAAACAATGATGAGGCTCTGAGGCCAATCACCCATAGAATTTTATCATTTACTGCCAATATCCTGACGTTCCGCTTATCGGCAAGTGAATATTTCGCATCACTAAGCAGGTCACTGACCAGACGAGAGCCTTTCATGCCATAAGGTCTGATCCTGTCACCTTTGAACCATGGCCGAAGAGTGAAAACAGGATCCCCCTCGAGCACACGGCTGTCAAGATATAGGGCGGAGGAATCAAGGGTCTTGTTAGTTCTACGCGTGAAAAACACGCCTGTGTCCATCCGATAGCAAGAGAACGGAGGATTATCGAGACTTTTAATACTGATAGTATCATTACTATCCTCTTCATCCTGAAGCGGGATGAGTTTTCCTCGGTTGAGCAAATAGGATATCCCAGTGGCTTTAAATATTTGGCCGGACGTGCGGTTGGCAGTTTCAGAATTGAGGGAAACAAGAATATTATCGACCTGCGACATATTGATGCCGGTCTTCGATAATATTTCAAAAATAACCATCCTTGCATCCTGCTCATTGGCAATAATTCGGTTAAGATCTACCACTCCATCCTTACCGATATATTTTTCTCTTAATCTATCGGTTAGACAAGTGTAAAGATCATAGTTTTCACGCAGACATGTGACACTGTAAGCTATCGAATCCATAGCTCCCGGAAACATTTTTTCTATCTCGGGCAATATGAGATTACGCAACCTGTTCCGTTTATAGTCATTCGAGAGATTACTGGAATCAACGACAAAACTCTCACCCATCTCTTCAAGATATGCGAGGATTTCTGCCTTTGAGGTTTCGAGCAGTGGGCGTATGATATTGATGGCCCGTGGCATCATGGCTTTAAGTCCTGCAATACCGCTTCCTCGGAGTAGATTCAGGAAAAATGTTTCAACATTATCTTCCTTATGGTGCCCGACTGCGATGACCGAGCCTTTTCCCTCGCAAAGCAGAGAGTTCCACCATTCATATCTCAAGCCTCTGCATGCCATTTCTATAGACTCTCCCGTTGCCCGACAGCGCTCTGGCACATCAAAGTCACGAACAATAATTTCTATCCCATGACGTGAACACAAGCCGCGACAGAAATCCTCATCACGCGTACTCTCTTCGTTGCGAAGATGGAAATTGCAATGGGCGGCCAGACAATCATAGCCAAGATGACTCAAAATGAGCAATAGGGCCACCGAATCAGCACCACCGCTCAACCCGACAATAATCTTGTCGGATGGCGCAAGCAGATGATGACTTTCAATAAAACCTTTGACAACTGTTGACAGATTTAGCGACATGGTGGCTGATATTTTCTGCAAATTTAAGAAATATAATTCTCAACTGAAAGCGGGAGCCATGACATTTAGGAAACAGCTGTCTACCCGCCTCAATGTCAAAAGCGCCGTATCTGAACAACAGATACAGCGCTTTTACTATGGGGTTAAGACCCAAAAGATTGTAATATTAATCCTGTTTTGCGAGGAAATGGCCTGAATGATCAAAGATAAAAGTATCGGGACCTGCAATATAAAGATCAATCTCGTAATTGTTATCCTTGGTGTGATCTATAGACTCAACTTTTTTCTCATAACCGGCTTTGGCAAGACGATGGTAAGCTCTGTCGGGAATCACGTCCTTTACAATGGCCGGAGGAAGCAAGCTGCGGTCAGCGGCATCAATCTCCAGGATATCGCCATGTCCGTTAAACTCAATCTCAACGCCATTGCTGAGAGTGACATCATATTCATTTTTGATGAAGTTTTTCTCACAAGAACGAATACCGACATCCTTGTAATGTTTATCAATGAATGATGAAGCTTTTTTTGGAAGCTGTGCCGGCTCCTGCGAACCTGAAACAACGATGCCCGGATTCCCACCCTCGATTACAGGCACCTGGGCCATTGCGTCGGCTGCGCCGGCAGCGATTGCAAATGCAGTGGCCATTGACATCAATGTGTAAATTTTCATAACTTGTGAAGTTTTTATTAAATTTGCATTATTATATTGCATTTATATAAAGTAAAACAATCCGTGGCTGTAATGGTTCGGCCAAAGCCCACAATCCAAAGCCGATATGTCGTATATAAAAATTATAGATTCTGAATTTGAACGTGTCTGTGAACTTCCCTTTGCCAATGCTATAAAAGCCGGCTTCCCGAGCCCGGCCGAGGGCTATTCAAACGATTCGATTGATTTCAACCGCGACCTCATACGTCACCCTGAGGCGACATTTTATGGTCGTGTCTATGGAGATTCGATGATAGATGCAGGTATCTGCGACGGCGACATCGCAGTCATCGACCGATCGGTGGAGCCTGTCGACGGCGATATTGTGGTAGCCTATGTCAACAATGAGTTTACTATAAAATATCTCGATCTGAGCCATATCCAAAACGGATATGTGGAATTGCGTCCGGCCAACGAGTCATTCAACCCTATAAGGATATCTTCGGTAGATGATTTTAAAGTTTGGGGCGTAGTGGTGTGGACTATAAAAAAATGGAGATCCTGACCCTCTGCTGTCCTATTGTCTATGTATTACGCAATCTGTGACTGCGATAATTGTTTCGTGAGTTGCGAGAGGGTGTTCAGACCCGACCTCGAATCGAAGCCTGTCGTCGTTTTGTCAAACAACGACGGTTGTGTTGTGGCACGTAGCCGTGAGGCAAAGGCCCTCGGAGTCAAGATGGGCATCCCATACTATCAGTTACGCCAGCGTTTCAGTGAGGAAGAGGTAGTGGCCTTCTCTTCAAATCATGAACTATATGCCGACATGACCGGACGAGTGATGAGTCTCATACGCAAATTTGCCCCCTCCTTTTTCCGTTATTCAATCGACGAAGCGTTTTGTGTTCTTCCAGATATGGAATATGATGAGATGAAACAATGGGGTGAAGACCTTTCAGCATGGATCAGACGTGCAACAGGGATGCCACTCAGTATCGGGATTGCGCCCAACAAGACTTTAGCCAAGCTCGCTGTCCATTTTGCGAAGCGTTATCCTGGCTACAGACGTTGCTGTGTGATCGACACGGATGAAAAAAGGATAAAGGCCCTTGAATTGACCGATGCCTGTGATGTCTGGGGCATAGGTAAGCGTGTTGGCTCAAAATTGTATGGCTACGGGATAATCTCCGCTAATGATTTTGCGTCCAAACCTATCGATTGGGTAACGGCACATGTTAATATCACCACCCAACGCACATGGCACGAACTACATGGAGAAGACTGTATACCTGATGAAGCAATCGTCGTTGCCAAAAGCATCACAACGAGCCGTAGTTTTGCCCGAAGCATAAAGGATTTTGCAACCCTTGACACCTGTGTAGCCAATTTTGCAGCCTCATGCGCCGAAAAGTTACGGCGTCATGGCTCTCTTGCCGCGATTGTCGGGGTTTTCATCGTGACAAACCGCAACCGTAATGATGAGCCTCAATATGGGAATATGGTTGATTTCCGTCTGTCGACTCCTTCATCATCAACAATCGATATTGTCAAAGGCGCTCATCAGGGACTGCAACACATATACCGCGAAGGTTTTGCCTACAAGAAGGCCGGCGTAATATTGATGGGCATCTCGGATGCCGGTTGTGTACAACCTGACCTTTTTGAATATGATTCTGATAAGATGCTCAAGCGGCATAAGCTCGATGAGGCTGTTGATAAGATTAACCGTGCACAGGGGAAATCCACTATCACTCTCGGTTCGCAGATCTATAATGAAATCCACAATAATGACGATGTCATGAAGCATGAACACCGTTCACCAAGCCCGACGACATGTTGGAAAGATATTATCGAGCTACACTAAATCTCCTTTTTAAAGTGGGCGGATGGCAAAATAATTTGTAAATTTGCAATATGATTTATCCTGAAAAAATAGAAGATAAAATAGGGTTTACCGCTGTGCGTGCGGAGATCATGTCGAGATGCCATTGTGACAGCGCGCGCAACTATTGCCGCGAAATGTCGTTTGTAGCTGAGTTTAAAGCCGTTGATGCGGCATTAAGAGCAGTCACCGAGATGGTCAGCGCAAATCATAGCGACGAGACATTGCCCCTTGAAGGGGTCAATGACATCGACCATAATCTTGCGGTCATAAAAATTCCCGGCACTTTCCTTGAGATCAAAGAGCTGATCAAAGTCAGGCGCATGCTTGATTGTTTCGGTGCGGTCGCATCATTTTTCCATCGTCATAAGAGCGACGGTCGCACAATCTACCCGGTGCTGACAGATATATCTGAGGAATTGTCTATTCTTCCGCCGACACTCGGCATGATGATTGACAGGGCTGTCGATATTTCCACCGGACTTGTGAAGGATAATGCCTCCCCCGCCCTTGCCGATATCAGGTCGAGGTTGCGTGGCATGTCGGGGCGTGTCAACTCCATCCTCCGCAAAGTGCTCAGCTCTGCAATCTCTCAGGGATGGCTTGAGCCGGACACTACACCTGCAGTCCGCGACGGCCGACTTGTCATTCCCGTACCGCCTATGAATAAGCGTAAGATTCAAGGCATAGTACATGATGAATCCGCATCCGGAAAAACTCTATTCATTGAACCGGCTGAGGTAGTTGAAGCCAACAACTTGACGAGGGAACTGCAGCTTGAAGAACACCGTGAGATCATTCGTATCCTCACATCGATAGCTGACGAACTGCGCCCTCACATCGGTGAGATGCTTACCTGCGCCAATATTATCTATCATCTTGACTTTATCAACGCGAAAGCGCTCTATGCAGATGCCGTAGGTGGAATGATGCCGCATCTCCATCAGAATGAGGAGATGGAATGGTATCACGCTTGCCATCCGGTATTGAAACTGTCTCTTGAGAGGCAACACCGCGAGATTGTGCCGATTGATATCAAACTTGACCGCAACAAACGCATCCTTGTCATTTCCGGACCGAATGCCGGTGGCAAGTCGGTCTGTCTTAAAACCGTGGGGACACTCCAATACATGCTACAATGCGGTATACTCCCTCCGGTCTACGACAATTCCCATTTTGGTATCTTCAAAGATATTTTTGTCGACATAGGCGATGATCAATCGTTTGAAGATGATCTCTCAACCTACAGCAGCCACCTCCGCAGCATGAAGTTCATGCTGCAGCGCGGACGAAGAGGGTCACTGTTTCTGATTGATGAAATGGGCTCAGGTACAGAACCGCAGATAGGTGGAGCTCTTGCACGTGCGATTCTCGAGCAGATGAACGTCAAAGAAATGTGGGGCATCGTCACCACCCACTATCAGATACTGAAACAGTTTGCTGAAGATACTCCCGGACTGATCAATGGCTCTATGCTTTATGACCGTCATCTGATGCAGCCGATGTTTAAACTGTCAATAGGCAATCCCGGCTCATCGTTTGCGGTTGAGATTGCAAGAAAAATTGGTCTGCCTGCTGAGATTATTTCAGCGGCCGAGGAGATTGTCGGCAAGGAGTATGTAAATCTTGACAACTATCTCCTTGACATCACCCGCGATAAACGATATTGGGAAAACAAGCGTACGGCAATCCGACAAAAAGAGAAGAAACTCGAACAGATGCTGGCTCAATATGCAGAGGATGCCGAACAGCTCAAAAGTAAACGACGCGACATCATTGAAGAGGCCCGCACGGAGGCGCGGAAAATACTTGATTCGTCAAATGCGGTTATCGAACGCACTATCGCAGACATCAAGCAAGCCAATGCCGAGCGTGAACGCACTCTCGAAGCCCGTAGAAAGCTGAAAGAGGAACGCCTTGCTCTTGAAAAGGAGGCCCGGCATCATCGTGAGACCAACGCTCTGTTGACAAAGGTTCCAAAAAGCAAGAAGCGCAATTCACCTGCGATGACTGACAGCGCGCAGTCAGTAGTCAAAACCACGAGACAAATCGAGCCCGGTGTCAATGTCAAGCTTGATGGCGGTGGGACGATTGGTACTGTCCTGGAAATATCCGGTAAGAACGCCGTGGTAGCCTTCGGAAATTTGAAAACTACCGTAAAAGCCGAGCGACTTACGGTCACTGATGCGCAGCCTAAGACCACAGCTAAATCTACTGTTTCGATGCAGACAATAGACTCCGGCTATGAACGGCAGCTTAACTTTAAACAGGAGATAGACCTGCGCGGCATGAGGGCTGACGAAGCGATTCAGACAGTGACATATTTCATAGATGATGCCATCCGTTTCTGCATCGCCCGTGTAAGAATCCTCCACGGGACAGGTACTGGAGCACTGCGACAGGCCGTCAGACAACTTCTGTCGACGACTCCGGGTGTTGAATCGTTTCATGACGAAGACGTGAGGTTTGGCGGAGCCGGCATCACGGTAGTCAATCTTAAATAAACGCCCTGTTATGACAATCGCAAATGAAAAAATAGCGGCATGAATTCGCTTGCTTTTTAAAATTAAGTTTGTAAATTTGTCATCCAAAGAAATTCCAAGTGTAAATCATCAAATTTTATTAAAATGGCAACCAAACCGTTTAAATATCAGCCGATGTTCCCTCTCGGCCCTGATACTACTGAATATTACAAACTCACATCTGACTATGTTAAAGTCGAGAACTGGGGCGGCCATGAGTTCCTTGTCGTGGATCCGGAGGCTCTGACAGTTCTTGCCCGCGCATGCACCCACGACAATGCTTTCATGCTCCGCCGTGAGCACAATGAAATGGTGGCTAAGATTCTTTCAGACCCTGAGGCTTCTGAAAACGACAAGTTTGTAGCCCTCACCATGCTGCGCAATGCAGAGGTTGCTGCCAAAGGGGCGCTTCCTTTCTGCCAGGATACCGGCACAGCTATCGTGCATGGAGAGAAAGGCCAGAACGTCTACACCGGTTGCGATGATGAAGAAAAAATCAGCAAGGGCGTATATCTGACTTATACTACAGACAACCTCCGCTATTCGCAGAATGCACCGCTTACCATGTATGATGAAGTCAACACAGGTTGCAATCTTCCGGCTCAGATTGATATTCATGCCGGCGAGGGTGACGAATATAAATTCCTTTTCGTAGCCAAGGGCGGTGGCTCTGCCAACAAGACTTATCTCTATCAGGAGACCAAAGCTATCCTCAATCCCAAGACCCTTGTCCCCTTCCTTGTCGAAAAGATGAAGAGCCTCGGCACCGCTGCCTGCCCTCCCTACCACATCGCCTTTGTGATCGGCGGCACTTCTGCCGAAAAGAATCTTGAGACAGTCAAGAAGGCTTCTGTGAAATATTACGACAACCTTCCAGATCATGGCAACGAACTCGGTCACGCTTTCCGCGATAAAGAACTTGAGGCTATTCTCAAGAAGGAGGCTGAACGTCTCGGCCTTGGTGCACAGTTTGGCGGCAAATATTTCGCTCACGATATCCGTGTCATCCGTCTCCCCCGTCACGGAGCTTCGTGTCCGGTAGGTCTCGGCGTTTCATGTTCCGCTGACCGCAACATCAAAGCAAAGATTAACCGTGAAGGCCTCTGGATCGAGAAACTCGACAGCAACCCTGGAGAACTCATCCCTGAAGAATATCGCAAGCAGGGAGAAGGAAATGCAGTCAAGATTGATCTTAACCGCCCGATGCCTGAGATTCTCGCAGAACTTACTAAATACCCCGTTGCAACACGTCTCTCACTCAACGGCACTATTATCGTCGGCCGCGACATAGCACATGCGAAGATCAAGGAACGTCTTGACAACGGCGAGCCTATGCCTCAGTATCTCAAGGATCATCCCATCTACTATGCAGGTCCTGCTAAAACACCTGCCGGTATGCCTTCAGGCTCATTTGGCCCGACAACAGCAGGACGTATGGACTCATATGTCGATCAATTCCAGAGCGCAGGCGGCTCAATGGTGATGATTGCAAAAGGCAACCGCAGCAAGCAGGTCACTGATGCTTGCAAGAAGCATGGCGGTTTCTATCTCGGATCGATCGGCGGCCCCGCAGCTATCCTCGCCCAGAACAGCATCAAGAAAGTTGAACTTCTCGAATATCCTGAGCTTGGCATGGAAGCAATCTGGAAAATCGAAGTCGAGGACTTCCCTGCATTCATCCTCGTTGATGACAAGGGCAATGATTTCTTTACCGAAATCTCAAACCGCTGTGCCGGTTGCTCCATTGTCGACGACAAACATTAATTCCCTGAATATTGTTTAATTTGACATAAGCCAGACAGGACTGATATGGGCTTAGCGCATGCTCATGTCAGTCCTTTCCGGTATTTTATACAGACTAAATCCATTGGGTCACAATATTTACGACATAAGGCGCAGAGGCATCATCGGCTTTTTGATATTGTCGGTGGTAGTTGTCAGTGGGTTTCTCCTATATTCAGATTCTCTCGTTAATGATCTCTCAGAACAGGAACGGGAAAGAATGCAGATATGGGCAGATGCAACCAGTGAGATTGTCAACCTTGGAAGTTCTGACGCTCCGGCAAGCAATGTCGATTTCCTCCTGACAATCATCGAACGCAACCGCAATATACCGGTATTGCTGACGGATGACGGTGGTAATATCATCATGCAGCGAAATTTTTCTCTTCCCGAGCCGGTGGATTCTCTGTCACTATTCAGCTTAAGCGACGTCAACCGAAAGTTTCTTGAGGGGAAGTTGAACAAATTGCGTAATTCGCCCAATGTCATAGAGATTGACATGGGAGAAGCCGGCAAACAATGGCTCTACTACGAGGACTCCAAGGTGCTTAAAAGCTTGAGTTTCTATCCTTATGTTCAGGTGGTGGTGCTTCTCGCATTTGTATTGATAGTCTACTATGCCGTCTCGTCCAGCAAACGTGCCGAACAAAACAAGGTGTGGGTCGGACTCTCAAAAGAAACAGCCCACCAGCTCGGCACTCCTATCTCATCACTGATGGCATGGATGGAGCTGCTCGAAGATTCGGGAGTAAGCCCGGAGACGGTTGCAGAGATGAACAAGGATGTCAAACGTCTTTCGACGATAGCATCCCGTTTCTCCAAAATAGGTTCAAAGCCGTCAATGGAGCCTTATGATCTCAACGAAATCGTCCGTCATGCGACTGACTACATGACCACACGTATCTCCAAAAGGATCAAGCTTACTCTCAAGCCATATCCCTATCCGCTCATAGTCACTCTTTCTCCACCATTGACCGAATGGGTGATGGAGAACCTTATCAAAAATGCAGTTGACGCAATGGAAGGCAGTGGGTTCATCAATATCACTGTTTACTATGAAAAAGCCAAGGCTGTCATTGAAATCGAAGATACCGGCAAAGGTATCCCCCGAAAGAATCAAAAGACAATCTTCAATCCCGGATTCACGACAAAGAAACGAGGATGGGGCCTCGGGCTGACTCTCACAAAAAGAATCATCGAAGACTATCATGGCGGAGCCATATATGTGAAAAGGTCTGAGGTTGGCATCGGCACAACTTTTGCTATCGAATTTCCTGTCTTTGAGGAATCAACCGCACCACAAACCCAACAATCATGACAACATTAAGAGAACTTTTAGACAGATCACGTGGACAGCTATCGCCGCTCTATGGCGATGGCGAAGCCCGTTGGTTGCTACGCATCGTGATGGAACACATCAAAGGTTGGGACCAAGTGGAGCTTGCGCTCCGGGCCAATGACGAAGTGTCGGATTTCATCATCGGTCGCGTTGACGAAGCAGTCGGCCGTCTAATGAAAGGAGAACCCGTGCAGTATATCTATGGTGATACCTATTGGCATGGCATGACCCTTAAGGTTACGCCGGATGTTCTCATACCGCGTCCAGAGACCGAGGAGCTTGTTGATATCATAACTGAGCACAACACCACCTCAGATCTGAGGGTACTTGATATATGTACGGGCAGCGGTTGTATTGCTATTGCTCTTGCAAAAACACTGAAATTTCCTGAGGTAACCGCGATTGACATCTCCCGACCGGCACTTGAGGTCGCCGGGGAAAACTGCAGTTTACAGAATGTGAATGTACGCTTGCTTTGCGAAGATGCCCTATTGCTCTCTCCACAGCCAGGGGCCTATGATATAATAGTTTCCAATCCACCATACGTCATGGATAGCGAAGCGAAGGCTATGGATAAGAATGTGCTTGACCACGAGCCACATCTTGCCTTGTTTGTCCCAGATGACGATGCCCTTAAATTCTACAAAGCGATAGCTACGTTTGCCCTATCCTCGCTTTCAGATGGCGGCAGACTCTACTTCGAGCTTAACCCCTTGACAGCTTCCGGGCTCAAAGCATGGATGCTTGACAATGGATGGAGCGATGTGGAACTCTTGCCGGACATACATGCCAAAACTCGCTTCATGATTGCATCAAAATAGGATCCTGACATGCTGAAACGTAAATCTCCGCTGAGCTATGAAAATGCGCTCTCACGCGCAGCCGGACTTTGCTCCAAGTGCGAGCAATGTTCTCCGGATATCATGAAGAAACTCTCGACATGGGGCCTATCGGCCGGTGATGCAGAGAAAGTCATCGCACGTCTGTGTGAACTCAGATTTATTGATGATGAGCGATATGCCAAGGCATATGCCCATGATAAACTGCATTTCAGTGGTTGGGGACGTATGAAAATTCGTCAAGGTCTATGGGCTAAGCGGCTCCCGCCTGATATCATTGATGCCGCATGTGATACACTCTTTGACGAAGAAGATGAATATCAGGCCGTGGCTACACGTGTAGTTAAATCCAAGCTGCGTCAGTTGAAGGAGTGGCCACTGAGTCGGGAATCCAAACTCAAACTGGTAAAATTTGCGATGACACGGGGGTTTGAATACAATCTCATTGCCGATATCGTCCGTAACCGACTTCAGAGTCTTCATGAAGAAATCATGGAATCATGAAATTTCCGTCATTTTTCATAGATATGGCAAGTGGTTTTGGCAGGCTTGCAAAAGATGTCGGGAATATTATATTTCCCAACGTATGTACGGTATGCGACCGCACGCTTGTGCGCGGTGAAGAAATATTGTGTCTTGATTGCCTCCTCTCTCTCCCTCGTACCAATCTGCATAAATCCCAACCCAATATGATCCATGAACGTGTGATGGCGGTCGGACATCCTATCGAACGCGCTACATCCCTGTACTATTATTACAGGGAAAACAAGTATGCCCGTCTTGTCCATGACACTAAATACAGAGGACGCCCTATTGTCGGAGAGACTTTGACCAAGACCTATGCTGAGGAGCTTCAGAAGATAGGCTTTTTCTCCGGGATAGATGCCATAGTTCCCGTTCCGCTTCATTTCCTGAAAGAATTTCATCGCGGATACAATCAAGCCGAGAGACTTGCTCATGCAATCAGCGAGAAGACCGGGATCGAGGTCATCAACGCGCTGAAAGCGAAGTTTCACAAATCGCAGACTCGAAAAAGCGCACATGCGCGTCTTGTCAACACCATTGATGTCTATTCGGCCGATTCCGGTATTGATCTCAATGGAAAACACATATTGCTCGTAGATGACGTCATCACTACCGGATCAACCCTGTTAAGTTGCATAAAAGCAATTCATAGCGCTTCGCCCACGGCACGAATCAGCATTTATTCACTCGCAATAACTCAACAGAGCTGAAACCAAATCATCCATAACGGTGTTTTCATAAAAAGACACGATATTTTGGATTAATTGTCGGAATGATATGACAAAATAACCATTATTGTGGATTTTTTTGCTCCGCTAAATATGTAAATTTGCACTCATGTTTCAACTCTTTCGATATATACTGATCGTACTAATATGCTTTCCTGCATTATATCTGTCAGCACAGACAGACAGTCCTGAAGAAGTGCAGATGCCGGACTCCATACCTGCAAAATCCAAATCAAAGGGATTGATGGGTACAATCAACAACGTCATTGAATATTTCCACCAGTCAAACAAGCGTCAACTGACTAAACGCCCCAACTTCGCTCCGCTCGGTGGGCCTTACTATTCCTCGGAGAAGGGTTTCGGTATCGGACTCGTTGTTGCGGGCGATTACTCCACTTGCCCTACCGACACGTTACTGCCTGCATCAAACGTTTCGATGACTGCGACTTTTGCAACAAAGAAATATTATTCCATAGGCATTTTAGGAGCACACATCTTTCCGCGCGACACCCGCCGTATCAACTACGAACTCAACTTCGTATCGTTTGGCACCTATTTCTGGGGAATTGGCTACAAGTGGGGAAACAATGATGCAAACAAGACAAAATACAATCTCTTTGAGATAACTCTCGCCGCAGACTACGAATGGCGCTTGAAAAATGACATCTTTGTCGGCCCGGCGATTGAGGTCAGCTATACAAATGCCCATAGCATTGACAACTACGAGCCCTGGCAGGGAGAGGAGCTCAGATACTGCACTTTTTCTGCCGGATTTCTCCTGCAGAGCGATACGCGCGATAATCTCACCTACCCGACGCGCGGTCATCTTCTTGAGGTGACACAGCTTTTCTCTCCGCGCTTCATGGCCAATGGAGACCGTGGCTTCTCAAGTACGGAGATAGGCTATAACCGCTATTTCGGTGTCTGGAAAGGAGGAATCATTGCAGCTCGGTTTCATGGCGAATGGACATACGGGCATACGCCATGGGGAAAATTACCCTTCCTCGGTGGAAGCTCTATGAGAGGCTACTATAAAGGACGCTATCGTGACAAATGTTCGACAGACATCACAGTGGAACTGCGCCAGCATATTTTCCGCAGATCGGGAATTGCCGTATGGTGTGGCGCCGGGACTGTCTATCACAAACTGTCGGATTTATGTTTCAAACGTATTCTGCCCGAGATCGGAGTCGGTTACCGTTGGGAGTTTAAGAAAAATTCAAATATACGCTTTGACATAGGTTTCGGCAAGCACTGCAGTGGTTTCACATTCGGTCTCAACGAGGCGTTCTGATATGATGACGATGGAAAAAGATAAAGTCCCTGCTATGTTAAAAAAATATGTATTTTACTTCTTTTTACTGACACTACTCATCCCTAATGTTATCCTCTCGTTCACTGAATCGCTTGGACTGACTGGAGGATTGGCAAACGTTCTGTTCCCGGGAGGTATCATATATCTCTTACTGTCAATCTCACGAAAAATCGGACGCACAATCTGGTTTATGTTTCCACTGGTATTTCTGGCAGCATTTCAGATAGTGTTGCTTAAATTATACGGACGCAGCATCATTGCAGTAGATATGTTTCTTAACCTCGTGACGACCAATGTAGCGGAAGTCACAGAACTGTTGGGCAATATGCTTCCGGCAATCATTCTTGTAGTTGTCCTTTATGTTCCCAGCCTTATTGCAGCCTCAGTATTCATTTCTAAAAGAATCCGGCTTACTGACCGATTTCTGAGAATCAATCGTAATATCGCGGCTGCGACATGTGTGGCCGGATTGCTTGCCTTGATTTGCGCCGAAACCATTTCCTGCGGAAACTACTCAGTCAAAGCAGATCTTTATCCGGTCAACGTATGCTATAATATCTATCTCGCCTATGACCGCACTCGTCGAACCCTCGCCTACGATAAGACTTCTGCCGGCTTCAGATATGATTCATATTCAGTCCATCCCGATAACGAACGCGAGCTTTATCTGCTTGTCATTGGAGAGACATCGCGGGCTGGCAACTGGCAACTGATGGGATATGATCGAAATACCAATCCGAAATTGAGCAAGCGCGGTGACATCTATCATGCCCCGAAAACATATAGCGAGAGTAACACTACTCATAAAAGTGTGCCGATGCTGTTAAGTCCGGTCGATGCCACAACTTTCGATGAAAAAATATATTCAGTCAAAAGTATTATCACAGCCTTTAAAGAAGCAGGCTTTTCGACAGCATTTCTTTCTAATCAACGGTATAACCATTCGTTTATCGACTTTTTCGCTTTCGAGAGCGACACCACTGTTTTTATAAAGGAAAACGATACTCTAACACTTGATCTGGACATCAACCGGAAACCGGATTCTGATCTAATGCCGATTCTCGATGAGATCATAGCAAAAGGGAAACTCAAGCAGTTGGTAGTGCTTCACACCTACGGTTCACATTTCAATTACCGCGACCGCTATATGGAAGAAGATAATATATTCGCTCCCTGTGACTATCATAAAGCGGCTGCCAACGAACGTCAGAAGCTAATCAATGCCTATGACAACACAATCGTAGTCACCGACAGATTTCTTAACTCCTGCATCGAGCGTCTGGAGTCAATCGGGGGCTTATGCGGATTGCTCTATACGTCGGATCATGGAGAGGATATCTACGATGACAAGGCGGAGCGCTTCCTCCATGCTTCTCCCCGCCCCACTATCCATCAGGTGCATGTGCCGATGATCGCATGGCTTTCGGATGAGTATAAGACAACGTATCCGGAATATTCGGATAATGTCAGCCGGAATATGAGACGGTTGGTATCCTCGTCGCGTTCCTATGCGCCATCAGCGCTCGACATGGCGGGGATAAAAGTTAGCGGCAATGCCCTGCCGGACACTACCGCTTCACTATTTTCGAGAGATTACAAACCCCGAACTCCGCTCTATCTGTCAGATCACAACAAAGCCGTGGATTTGAATCGAATTCTTTAAGAGGATCATCATCCACAACGGGATGAACCGCATGATGTGCAGATGAGGCAACCCTCCTGATAAATTAATGTCTCCTGACCACAGTTGGGACACTTCTGTCCACCGGCCGCTGTACCAGATGGGATGTATTTCTTTAACGCACGCTCCACACCCATCTTCCACGTATTGATCGACTGCGAATCAAGTTCAAGACCGTTGACAAGTTTGATCACCTGATCGATAGGCATGCCATAGCGCAGCACTCCTGAAATCAACTTCGCATAGTTCCAGTATTCAGGATTGAATTTGTCTGACAGACCTTCGATTGTGGTTTTGTAGCCACGTTTGTTGATAAACTGGAAGTCATAGCGTTTATTACCCTTATCGTCTGTAGCCTTGATGATTTTGCCTTTAGATACTGACTTGGGGCAGAAAATACCATCGTCATCATCGGCAAGACCGGTGAATATTTCGTAGGGACGTCCATTTTTGAGACCGACGAAAGCAATCCATTTTTCCTTATTGTTCTGGAAACGGACCACATCAGCCTCCAACTCAATCGGTCTCTTTCCAACAGGGGCGGGCATGTTAGCACCCTCAGCGGTCTTTGGCTCTTTGACGTCATCCTCACTGACTTTGGTGACACCTTTCTCACGATCCTTCTTTTTATTTTCATCGACAGAAATAAGGACACCGGCACGGCAACCGTCACGGTAGATGGTGCAACCTTTGCAGCCTACTTTCCATGCTTCCATATAGAGACGGTCGACCAACTCTACAGGGGTATCGGACGGAAGATTGATAGTCACTGAAATCGAATGATCGACCCACTTCTGAACCGCGCCCTGCATCTTGACCTTCTCAAGCCAATCAATGTCATTGGCCGTGGCTTTATTATATGGAGAGCTTGCGACGAGGCTGTCAAGCTCAGCCTGGCTGAAATCATTTCGGGCATCTATCCCATTGACGCGCATCCATTCAAGGAATTTAGGATGATACACCACATATTCCTCAAAGGCATCGCCTGACTCATCAACGAAATCTATGCGTACATCGACATCGTTGGCGTTGACCTTGCGACGGCGCTTGTAGACAGGCATGAACACAGGCTCAATACCTGATGATGTACGTGTCATCAGCGATGTGGTACCTGTAGGAGCTATTGTCAGACATGCGATGTTACGACGACCATTCTTCTCCATCTCTGCAATAAGAGCCGGATCAGCCTCCCGCAGACGTGAAATATAGGGATTGTTACGTTCTCTCTCGGCATCATACACCTCAAAAGCACCTCGTTCCTTAGCCATCTGTACCGATGACGCAAAGGCCGCCAGGGCGAGAGCCTTATGTACCTCGACAGACTTGGCTGTTGCCTCCTCAGTGCCATAGCGAAGACCGAGAGCAGCGATCATGTCTCCTTCGCCGGTTGTGCCGAGTCCGGTGCGACGCCCCTTGAGCGTCTTGGCCTTTATCTTATTCCAAAGGTGGAGTTCCGTACCCTTGACCTCGTCAAACTCAGGATCACTCTTGATTTTATCAATAATAGCATCAATCTTTTCCATCTCAAGATCAATGATATCGTCCATGAGACGCTGAGCTTTCATAATGTGGGTTCTGAAGAGCTCGAAATCGAAATATGCCTCGGGAGTAAAAGGATTCTTGACATAGGAATAAAGGTTCACAGCCAATAGACGGCAGCTATCATAAGGGCAGAGAGGAATCTCTCCACAGGGATTGGTCGAAACGGTCTGGAAGCCCAGGTCGGCGTAACAATCCGGAAGTGATTCACGGATGATCGTATCCCAGAAAAGCACACCGGGTTCCGCGGACTTCCAGGCATTGTAGACAATTTTGTTCCATAGAGCCTTTGCATTAATCTCCGTTTTCACCTCAGGAGTTGAACTGTAGATCGGGAACTGACAAGTATAAGGAGTATCAGTTTCGACACACTTCATGAATTCATCGTCAATCTTGACAGACACATTGGCTCCGGTAATCTTTCCCTGCTCAAGTTTCGCATCAATGAAACGCTCTGAATCCGGGTGCTTGATGGAAACCGTCAGCATGAGAGCTCCACGGCGGCCATCCTGAGCAACCTCTCTGGTCGAATTTGAATAACGTTCCATAAACGGAACAAGACCGGTCGATGTTAAAGCTGAATTTTTGACCGGTGTACCTTTCGGGCGGAGATCACTCATATCATGCCCGACACCGCCACGGCGCTTCATCAACTGCACTTGTTCCTCGTCAATCTTAATGATACTTCCATAGGAATCCGGATGCCCGTCAAGACCTATGACGAAGCAGTTGGAAAGAGAACCGGTCTGGAAACTATTGCCGATACCTGCCATAGGACTACCCTGAGGGACGATGTAATTGAATCCATCCAACAGATCAAAGATTTCCTGATCCGACATAGGGTTAGGATATTTCCGTTCGATTCTGGCAAGTTCACCGGCCAGACGATGGTGCATGTCGGCCGGAGTCAGCTCATAAATATTGCCAAAAGAATCTTTCAGAGCATATTTGCTGACCCAGACTTTGGCCGCGAGCTCGTCGCCACCGAAGTATTCTACTGAAGCTTGATAGGCTTCTTCAAACGTATGCTTTACTCTTTCCATTATTTTTGGTTTTGATAGTGCAAAGTTGAAGAATTATTTCCTATCATGCAAAATTTTTGGTTCCAAGTTATCAACATCCGGCAAGAAAATTGTAACTTGCAGCCAATAACGTGATTTCTCTGCGGATCATGTTGCTTAGAATTTCATACAAGTCTCAAATTCAACCATTCATGATGAATACTCCTGAATATTTTTCAACCCGACGGACAATCCGTAAGTATGATCCTGCTCGTGCAGTTGATGTTTCGATGATAAAAGAAATGCTTGTAGAAGCGTCTCGTGCCGCTAATACGGGCAACATGCAGACATATTCGGTGATTGTCACCACCGATCCGGAAGAAATTTCACGCCTCGCACCGGCTCATTTCAATCAGCCTGCTGCAACAGGGGCAAAGGCCGTGCTGACATTTTGCATTGACTTCAATAGATTCAACCATTGGTGTCGACTGAATGACACTGAACCGGGGCTTAACAATCTTCAAGGCTTCACATGGGGAGTGATTGATACCTCTCTTTTCGCACAGCAATTTGTCACTATTGCCGAGATGAATGGTCTCGGGACATGCTATCTCGGCACAACTACCTACAATGCGGGTCAAATAGCCGAGACACTGGGACTTCCCGAAGGGGTGGTACCGGTTATCACAGTCACACTCGGCTATCCCGCTGAATCTCCGGAGTTACAGGAACGCCTGCCAATAGACGCTATAATGCATATAGGAAGATACGCCGCCTCTTCCGACGATGAAATTCGTGAGATTTATGCTAAAAAAGAAGCTCTCCCATCTTCATGCCAGTTTGTCAAGGAGAATAATAAGCAAAATCTCGCACAAGTATTCGCCGAAGTGCGCTATCCCAAGGCCGCCAACGAGCAATTTTCACGCGTTTACAAAGAGTTTTTGAAGAATCAGGGAATCAGCCTTTGAAGATAAGCCCTGACTGTATAACGAAAAAAGATGGAGCCAGCAATCAAAGTGTTGCCGACTCCATCTTTTTATTGTAATGTGATCGTTTCTCCTTACTCGTAACGCTGGAGGCGGGCCAGTGCGAGATGGTAACGGTAGTGTAGATCAAGAAAATCCTGACGGGCAGTCAAGAAATAGTTAAGCTCTTGCATGTATGTAAGGAAACTTATCTGTCCTGAATCATGGGCTTTTTTAAGGAGCTCAAAGTTTGAATCGTCGGACATAACACCGCGATATTCATCCAACACCTCCTTCAGATCAAGAACTGCCCGGTAGTCTCCATCCATCTTTTGCATCAAAGCGATCAGATCCATCTCTCTCTGTAGCGAAAGTGTCTCCAACCGGGCTCCGGCAGCTTTGACTTTCTTTCGACCGGTCAGGAAAGGCAACGATATGGAAATTGAAACACCGTTGAAATTATCACCCATCTCCCATTCGTGAAGATAGGCCACTGAGAATCCGGGAAGGAGAGATTGTTTTTCCACTTTTACAAGTGATTTTTGCATTTCCTCAGAAGCAGCCGATGCAGCCATGGCAGGATCCTTCTTGAGAATTGTATTCCTGTCCGGACGCAGAGATTCAAGATTTGCAGTAGGATATGTAGTGCCGAGCTTATCAATCAGAGCCTCCACATCTTTACCGCCGTTGAGCTCCACAAGCGAGGCTTTGACAACAGCATATTCAGCACGAAGAGTCTTCAGTTCACGGACTGCATTGATGTGCTCGACCACCGCTTTATTATAGTCAAGCCGCGTCTCCAGACCTTCGGCAACAGCCTTTTTAAAATATGAGACCATGTCAGAGAGGGCTGCAACGATCTTTTCGGATGCAGCGATCCGCTTGCGGAAGTTTATTATATCAATCAGAGTCACACGGATTGACATGCGGACATCAAGCGCCTCAGCCTCACGGAGATATTGCATTGCCGTACGGGAATCGGCTATAGCCTTTCTTCTTGCAGCATAAACACCGGGCCAGTCAAAGGATTGACCGATCGAAAAATTGCGTTTATCGCCGATACCTTTGGCTCCCCATAGATTTTCATAGGAGAATTCGGGCGCAGGAAGAGTGTTTTCGGCTTTCATTTCATCAAGCGCAGCCTCATTTTCCACATATCTGTATTTTAAAGACAGATTATTGCCCATGACCGAATCAAGGACATCGTCAAAATCTGACGCAACCAAAGCGGTAGACGTAAATAGTGATAGAAGTAAAAGACTTGTTTTACGAAACATGCTGTAGTGTTGATTATTTTTTAGTAATATCCTTTCTGTTATTGATTGAATGATAGACCAAGGGGACTATGAATATATTGAGAATAGTCGAAGTCAGGAGGCCTCCAAGTATCACGATTGCCAACGGAGACTGTATCTCATTGCCCGGTTTATCCCCGTTGACAGCAAGCGGGATGAGCGCAAGTGCCGAACTGAGAGCCGTCATCAATATCGGGTTGAGACGATCGGTTGATCCGTGCATGATTCTATCCATCAGCCCCACACCCTCGTCGCGTAGCTGATCGTAGCGCGACATGAGCAGCATGCCGTTGCGCGTGGTGATGCCAAGCAGAGAGATGAAACCGATTATAGCTGGGATGTTAAGCTCTCCACCGGTAATCTTCAGCAGCAAAACTCCACCTATGATTGCCAACGGCATATTGAGGAGGATGACAAGTGATTGCGCCACACTATGATACTGTCCGTAAAGAAGGAGAAATATGACGATCAGAGCGATAACCGAAACTAAGGCAAGAGTAGCAGAAGCTTTAGCCTCGTTCTCAAATTGACCTCCAAAACTAAGGAAATAGCCTTCAGGAAGAGTGATATTTTCTTCTATCTCCTTCTGAATATCATTTACAGCTCCACGCAGATCTCGGTCAGAGACATTGGCGGAGATGACAATGCGTCGGCTGACATTCTCGCGGTTAATAGTGTTCGGGCCCGTTGTTGAGACAAGTTCTGCGATTGCTGTCAATGGCACTTTGCCTTTAGGAGTATCAACAGTCAGATGTGCTATGTCCTCGATAGAATTTCTACTCTCAGGCGCCATACGGAGAGTCAGATCATAGGGATAACCGTTCTCGTAGACTTGTGAAACTTTTTCACCGGCTAAAGCGACATTTATAAAGTCAGCGAATTCAGCCATAGTCACACCATAATAAGCCAACATCTCACGGCGAGGTCTTATGTCGAGTTGCGGACGCTCAACCTGTTGCTCGATATTCACATCGACTACGCCATTGACATCAGATATGTGGTGCTTGATTCTGTTACCAATCGAAAAAAGTTTCGAAAGGTCGTCGCCGAAAAGTTTGATTGCAATCTGAGCCTCGGTGCCTGACAGCATAGCATCAATTCTATGAGATATAGGTTGACCAATCTCCACATTCACACCGGGCAGGTGACCGAGTTGTTCGCGCAAATCTTTAAGGAGCTCGTTGCGCGACCGTCCGTTATTGAGAGTGTAAGGAGCTTCTATTTCAGAGACATTGACACCAAGCGAATGCTCGTCAAGCTCAGCTCGTCCGGTTTTTCTCGCAGTAAGATTTATTTCAGGCATCGAAAGTATGATTCTTTCCGCTTCACGGCCAAGCCTGTCGCTCTCTTCAAGAGATATGCCCGGAAGCGTGCTGACATTTATAGTCAGAGACCCTTCGTTGAACGACGGCAGGAAACTTCGCCCAAGAGTAAAGAAAACACCCATTGCAACAATGAAAAGGACTGCGGTACCGATGAAAATCGCTTTGGTATGACCAAATGCTTTAGCAAGTCCACGCCCATAGGCTTCACGTAGCCAACGTGAGAATTTAGGCTCCTTATCGAGCGCCGCCATCGCCTTCTTGCTACCGAGGAGATAGGAGCACAAAACAGGTGTAACAGTCAGTGCCACGATAGTTGATGCGACAAGTGCTACGATGAAAGATATACCTAAGGGTTTGAGCATTTTGCCTTCCATGCCATCAAGGAAGAACAGCGGCAGGAAACTTGCCATTATTATGAGAGACGAGTTGAATATCGGCAGACGCACTTCCTTGGATGCATCGTAGACTATAGTAAGAACTGACTCTCCACTTTTGTGACGTTCTCGCAGACGTTTGTAGACGTTCTCGACATCAACGATAGCATCATCCACAAGCGAGCCGATGGCAATAGCGATACCTCCGAGGCTCATTGTGTTGATAGTTAGCCCGAAGAAATGGAGGACGAGAATAGTGACAATTATTGATAGCGGAAGTGCGACAAGCGAGATGAGAGTCGTGCGCAGATTCATCAGAAAGAAAAATAGCACTACAATGACAAAAATCGCGCCAATAAACAGCGACTCCTGCAAGTTGCCGATGGAGGTCTTTATGAAATCTGCCTGACGAAATATCTCTGTGTTAATATTGACATCGGCAGGCAATGTCGTCTTGATCTGGTCAAGGTTGTGCTCAATCTCTTCGGTGAGATTTATAGTACCTACCGCCGGCTGCTTTGTCACGGTGACAAGCACCGCGGGTTCTGCTTTCAAAGATGCTGTGCCGAGACGTGGCTCTGCAGCTCCGACCTTTATAGTCGCAATATCGGACAACCGGATCGGCCCCGTCTCGCCATTTGAGACGAGAGCATCTTCAAGACTCCCGATATCGTTTGTAGAAATAGCACCTTTGATCAAATATTCATTGCCGTGCTCATAGATTACACCTCCGGAAGCGTTTGAATTCATCTGCGAGACGGCATCGCGGACTGTTTGCAGGCTCACTCCATAGCGCTGCATTGCCGCAGGATGGAGCAAAATCTGATATTCTTTAGCATCGCCACCTATGACTGAGACCGAAGCAACTCCGGCAAGCGAGAGCAGACGCGGACGGATCTGCCGATCTGCAATGGTGCGCAAATCCTCTTGGGAAGTGATTGAATCAGAAGTCAGGCCGATGATGAGGATTTCACCGAGAATTGACGATTGCGGGCCAAGAGTCGGCTTACCGACTCCGGCTGGTAAAGCTCCTTCAAGTTCAGTAAGTTTTTCAGAGACAATCTGACGCGCAAGATAGACATCTGTACCCCAGTCAAACTCAACCCAGACAGATGAAAGTCCTGTTGCGGAAGCCGAACGCACTCTTCGTACTCCCGTCGCTCCGTTTACAGCTGTTTCGATCGGATATGTGATCACCTTTTCGATTTCCTCAGGCACCATTCCTGGCGCCTCAGTCATCACTACTACTGTGGGTGCATTGAGATCGGGGAAAATATCAACTTCGGTGCGCATGAGCACAATCATTCCATAGATCAACAGAATGACTGAGATAACAATGACAGCAATGCGGTTGGACAGCGAAAATTTTATGATTCTATTCAGCATTTTCAATCAGGGATTAGTGAGAATGTGAATGTCCCTCGGGAACGACGGTAGATGTCTCTGCGAGACGCACGAATGTGGTACCGGTAGTCACTACGGAATCACCTTCGGCAATTCCATCAATGATAGCGATTCTCTCACCATCATTGCGACCGATTTTAACCGGACGTTTCTCATAAGCATGATCTTCTGTCTTCAGGTAGACAAAATTCTCGCCTTGCTGTTCCGAGATTGCCCCCATTGGGACAGTCATGACCGTTGACGAATTTCCACCGATCAGATAAACTTCAGCAGGAGTACCGGGAATCAGGTCTCCCCTATCTTCAAAGGTAAAATATACGGGAATATATCCTGGGGTAGTATTACCGGTAGAGGTTGAGGATGACAGAAGTTTACCACCTCGATCCGACAATTTGACAGTATGGCCCGACGCTTGGCCTCCGATATTGGCCGTCACAATATGAGGTAAGAAATCTGCTTCACACCAAGGGAGCAATGCCCGGAGGGTGAGCCGTTGGTTCTTCGCCACTGTGGCGATAGGTTGCCCGGCTTCCACATAGGCTCCATCGCTTACCAACAAGTCTGACACCACTCCTGCGATCGACGAGCTTGCAGTTCCTGTTGCGGCACGGGGACTATATGCACTCTTTGCCTCTTCGTATGCCTGAAGAGCGTCGTTATATTCCTTTTTGGTGACGAGGCCATCCTTGAGGAGAGGAGTGACGCGGTCAAGTTCACGCTTGGCAGCATCAAGAGTAGCTTTAGCTGTCTGGTTTGTATCACCACCGGAGATACCTTTGGCAGAAATGGAGGCTATCGCCTCGCCAGCTTTTACAATCTTACCGGTTTCCATCCCGGCGCTAAGCCTGACAGTACCTGATGTGGGTGCTGAGACTACAGCCCTATCCGACGCAGCCGGCATTACCTCGCCTATAACTTTCACAACTTCTGAAAATGGGCCACTCGCAACAGCCTCGACTGCCACGCCAAAGCGTGCGGCATCGGCCGGCGACATTATGATTTCGTCATCTCCATGCTCATGGGAGACCTTTGTCTCGGCTGCAATATCTGCATCATGGTCATGATCGTGCGAATCGCCATGCGCTGAGCAAGACTGAAGCATCAGATTGGTGCATAGCGGGATAGTAGTCAGGAATAGTAATTTAAAGGGATGTGACATATTTTGTAATTCTGTATTAAAACTTTGTTCCGATGCGGTTAATTACCCGGGTACATCATATAACGTTGCAAATTTACGAAGCAATTTTCAAGGATCGTTATAAAATTCAGTCGTTTTTTTGCAAAATTCACACTCTTGAAGCCCACAGATTATCAATATAGCTTTTAGCTTGTATCAAAGATAAACTTTTTAGCCTTATGGAGACGATTATTCATCAGATTTTCCTAATTTTGTAGGTCAATTCTATTAAATAATGGATAAAGATACACGACTTGAAGGTTTGAATCTTCACTATACCGACTCGATAGATGGCGATAAGACCATCATCATCATGCATGGTTGGGGATGCGACCACACGACTGTAGCATCGATTGAAGCAGTGGCCCTTTCTTGCGGCTATCGGGTGATTAATGTCGATTTTCCTGGCTTCGGTTCTTCTGAGGAACCTGACGAGGTATGGGGAGTCGAGCAATACACGCGTCAGATCGAGAGCCTCGTCAAACATCTCGGCATTAATAGTCCGGTTTTGCTTGGCCATTCTTTCGGCGGACGAGTCGGTATTCTATACTCATCGCGCAATCCTGTTGAAAAGTTGATCCTTGTAGATGCCGCCGGCATAAAACCAAAGCGTACTCTGAGATATTATTATAAAGTCTACACGTTCAAAGCAGCCAAGCGCCTGATGTATCTTATTCATGGGCGCGAGGAGGCCGAACGGCGTCTCAATGCCAAGCGCGCGAAGGCCGGTTCAAGCGACTATGCCAATGCAACCCCGATGATGAGACGGATACTGTCAAAAGTCGTCAATGAGGATCTCACGGACCGGCTTCATCTTATCTCGGCACCGACTCTCCTTGTATGGGGAGAAAAAGACACAGCTACTCCACTTGCGGATGCGCGAAAAATGGAGAAACTTATCCCCGACGCAGGTCTCGTATCCTTCCCCGGATGCGGTCACTATAGTTTCCTTGATAATCCTCGGCAGTTTGCCGCAGTCCTAAGAAGTTTTTTAGCTTCTCAGCCCAAAGAAAGATAACCGACAAACAACACTCAATAAAGAATATCAATGTTAGCATGCAATATTATAGCGATTGTCCTCGCGGCAATATGTGTAGTCTATGAATTCCGTAGACAGCTGATGATGCTCCAACAAAACTCCTATCGCAATGAGCGCTATCGCAGATGGCTGTCAAGCTCTCAGGATTCCACCTCGACCATGCGGCTCGTCACCGGTGCAGTAGCCTTAGCCTCACTTTCCACTCTGTCGGTTCCAATGGTTTCACTGGGACTTGTCGCAATAATCTCAATAGTCAATATTTTCAACCTTGCCGGGAAGAAATACAAGAAGCCGCTCGTGATGACAAAACGCGCCACGCGAATCCTCGCAACGATGCTTGTCATTGCAGCTATTCCTGTTACCGGGACAATATTATATTGTGTATTCTGTCACACACCTCTTGATCAGGCTGCCACGATGGCTTTGTTGGTGTTCTGCTTCTCGCCTGTTTTCACGATTGCTGCAAATTGGCTCCTGAAACCGGTGGAAAAGCATATCAACAACAAATTTTATAAGGATGCTGAGAGAATTCTCCACTCTATGCCTGACTTGAAAATCATCGGTGTCACAGGCAGCTATGGAAAGACAAGTACAAAGCACTATCTCAACCGTATACTCTCTGAGAAATATGACGTGATGATAACTCCGGGTAGTTTCAACACTACGCTTGGCGTCATCCGTACCATCCGAGAGTATCTGAAACCTTACAATGAAGTTTTCATTGTAGAGATGGGAGCCAAGCAGATCGGCGACATAAAGGAGATCTGTGATCTGGTGCATCCATCAATAGGAATCGTGACCGCAGTCGGCGAACAGCATCTTGAATCGTTCAAAACCATTGAGAATGTCCAAAGGACTAAGTTTGAACTTATCGATTCGCTCCCTGCCGACGGGCTTGCTGTCATCAACGACGACTTCGAGTTTGTGGCTAACCGTCAGGTCAGCAATGTAGAGTGTGTCCGATATGCTGTCACAAACAAGGGGGCAGCCACTTACTCTGCCGAAGATATCACATATTCACCATCCGGCACTACTTTCACCATGGTAACGCCTGAGGGAAAACACCTGCCGTTCACTACTCATCTTGTCGGTGAATGTAACGTCTCAAACCTTCTTGCAGCTATCATTGTCGCACTGCAGATGGAAGTGCCTGTCGATAAAATTCGCTACGCGGTAAGCAATATAGAGCAAGTTGAGCATCGTCTCAACATGAAGCGCACTGCCGGAGGTGTCACCATCATTGATGATGCCTTCAACTCCAATCCGACCGGCTCGGCGATGGCGCTTGATGTACTGAAAATGATGACTGGAGGCCGACGTATTGTCGTCACTCCCGGCATGATCGAACTCGGGGAGAAGCAAGAAGAGCTCAACAACCGTTTTGGTGTCAAGATAGCAAGCTGTGCGGACATAGCGATCATTGTAGGCGAATATAACCGTGAAGCTATCGTGGCCGGGATTGAAAGCGTCGGCAACAAGATAGCAAAAGTCCATGAAGTCAATTCTTTCAATGAAGCCCAGCAGTTGCTCTCGACTATGCTCAAACCAGGGGATACCATTCTCTATGAGAATGACCTTCCCGACACGTTTAAATAAATTGTCAAACCAATAGATTCATCTACATATATTCCAATTTAAAAATGAAAACGAATATCGGAGTCTTTTTTGGCGGACGCTCGACTGAACACGAAATCTCGGTTATCTCCGCATCTCAGGCTATGCACGCCATCAATCGTGACAAATACGATGTAACACCTATATATATATCCAAGCAGGGACGATTCTACACCGGGGATGCGCTCTTCGATGTGGCTAACTACCGCGATATCCCGGCCCTGCTCGCCAAGTGTGAGGAGATTTACATCCGCCCCGTCTATGGCGACTACAATCTTTATCGAGCCAAGGCAGCGGGACTCTTTGGCAACAAAGGGCCTGTCACAACTCTTGATGTCGTCATACCGGTGCTCCATGGCTCAAACGTGGAAGACGGAATCTTTGAAGGTGTCCTCGAAACCATCGGCATCCCCTACGCAGGTTGTGATACTCTTGCCAGCGCCAACGGCATGGACAAGATCACGATGAAAATGATACTCCGAGAGTCAGGGATACCGGTCATTGACTACGTATGGTTTACGGACAAGGAATGGTTTGCCAAACGTGATGAACTCATCGCAAAAATCGAGGATAAAATCGGCTATCCTGTCATTGTCAAGCCTGCAAATCTCGGCTCAAGCGTAGGCATCGGCCGTGCCGCCAATCGTGAGCAACTGATTGAGAAGGTTGATGTCGCTCAGAAGTATTCGGCTCGCCTAATAGTTGAGCACATGGTCGACAATCTTAAAGAAATCAACTGCTCGGTGCTCGGAGACTGTGACGATTACCAGTCATCTGTGCTCGAAGAGCCTATAAAAAGTGCCGAAATCCTTTCGTATGAAGACAAATACATGGGAGGCACAAAGGGCGCCAAGGGAATGCAGGCCTCCCAAAAACGCATACCAGCCGATCTTCCGAAAGATATGACTGAAAAGATTCAGTATCTTGCCGGTGAAACCTTCCGCGTACTCAGTTGTCATGGCGTCAGCCGCATCGACTTCATTATCGACGATGATTCAAAGGAGATTTTCGTCAATGAAATCAATACTATCCCCGGTTCACTTTCGTTTTATCTCTGGGAAGCAACCGGCCTGTCGTTTGACAAACTCATGGACAAGCTTGTGCAGCTCGCTCTCAAGCGCAAACGCGAACAGGGCTTGAAGACCGTCAGCTATGACCAGAACATCTTCTCCCTTTCCGGTGGCGTGAAGGGCGGAGTGAAAGGCACCAAATCAACCCGCAGATAACGGTCATGGAAATGGGAAGTGTCGGTTTCTGGATAGCATATTGCATCGGGTTTGGAATACTCGGTGGTGGCCTCTATACTTACATGTCTGGACGCAAGACGAAGCGCTGGAGTCTCTTCCTGCGTAGTTCGCTCATCTACACGATTTTCGCACTGCTGTTTGTGTGGTTTATCTATAAGGTGGCTTGACACCTTATAGATCCCGCATCAGTCATGATGATACGGCTCGCCACGCATGATTGTCATCGCTCTATAGATCTGCTCGGCGAAAAATAATCTCACCATCTCGTGGGTGAATGTCATGCGTGAAAGCGAAAGTTTGTCGTCGGCCCGTGCATAGACCTCTTTGGAAAATCCATAAGGGCCGCCAATGACAAAGACAAGCCGCTTGAGCCCCTGAATCATCCGTCGTTCGATCAAGCCTGAAAACTCGCGCGACGTCAACTCCTTGCCTTTCTCGTCAAGAAGTGTGACAATATCACCGGGTTGAAGTGAGGCAAGGATACTGCGCCCCTCCTGTTGCTTCTGGGCATCCTCTGTCAGAGTCTTGGTCGATCTGATGTCAGGAATAACCGTCAGTTCTACCTGCAGGTATCGGTTGGAGCGTTTGAGATATTCCTCAACTCCTTTTGCTATATACTCGGTAGATGTTTTACCGATCGCTATTACAACTATTTTCATAAATATTCAATTTACATATCAATACATGAAGACAAAAGACGAACTCATTGATGATCTCCTGACATTGGCTTTTGCTGAAGATGTCGGTGACGGTGACCACACGACGCTCAGCACAATCCCGGCTGAAGAACGCGGCACTCAGCGTCTGATCGTGAAAGAAGAGGGCATCCTCGCAGGCGTTGAGATTGCTCGCAAAGTGTTTGAGAAATTCGATCCGGAGTTGAAAATGACAGTCCACATCAACGATGGCGCCCATGTCAAACCTGGCGACATCGCTTTTGAGGTCGAAGGCAGTGTGAGATCTCTGCTCCAGACTGAGCGTGTCATGCTCAACATCATGCAGCGCATGAGCGGCATCGCTACCCAGACAGCAAAATACCAGAAACGCCTCGAAGGACTCAAAACCAAGGTGCTCGACACCCGTAAGACCACTCCCGGCATGCGTATGCTCGAGAAAGAAGCAGTCCGCATCGGAGGCGGATGCAACCACCGTATCGGACTCTTCGACATGATTCTTATCAAAGACAACCATGTCGATTTTGCCGGAGGTATCAGTCAGGCAGTGGAGGCAGCCCGCAAGTATTGTGCAGAAAAAGGCAAAGACCTCAAGATCGAACTTGAAGTACGCAATGAGGATGAAATACGTCAGGCACTTGAGGCCGGAGTCGACCGCATCATGCTCGACAATTTCACCCCCGAACGTACACGAGAGGCTGTGAAACTCATTAATGGCGCTGTTGAGATAGAATCGTCAGGAGGCATTACCATCGATACCCTCCGCGACTATGGCGAATGTGGTGTCGATTTCATCTCTGTCGGCGCACTCACCCATTCAGTCAAGGGTCTTGACATGAGCTTCAAAGCTGTCAAATAAGGCTATCCGGCCACTCTCCTACAGATTCTCGCCGTCCTTGCTGACTGACAGCATAGACTCGATATTAAAGCCTGCAAAATCGTCAATGATTTTGTGGGCTCTTCCTTTAAGTTTATCTCTGGAGTTGGTTGTGGCAAGCCCGATCACAGTCGCGCCCGAACGCATTCCGGCCTCCAATCCTTGGAGTGAATCCTCAAAGACATAGCAATCTTCAACAGGCACACCGATAAGTTTCGCGCCTGTGCAGTAACCTTCCGGATCCGGCTTGCTGCGCGAGACCATGGAGCCTGTCACAAGAGCGGTCAATTTTTCCTTCAGATCGGGATGAGCGGCAAAAAGGAAGTTCATTTTCGTGTCATCGCTACTGGTAACGATAGCGAAGGGGATATTATTGGCACACAACTCATTCACAAAAGCCTCAGCGCCATCAATCCAGGGATAGATCATAGCCTTCTCATAGGCGTGAAGTTCCTCGACAATCCCCTCGCGTGCTGACTCAGGGAAAGCCCGGAGAATCTCACCGAGAGTGGTTCCCTTGATATCATCGGCAAAAGTCTCGCTGCCGACATTGAATCGGCGCCCCATAGGGCCCCAGAATTTCGAATATTCACCTTCGCTGTCAACCAATACTCCGTCAAGGTCAAACAGCACTCCAACTTTTTTACACATAAAAATTATACCTATATGTTAAGGGTTAACAAATACTAAGTGTCAAGGCTCAGCACGACACCGGCTGCAAAGTTACGACAAATTCTCTAAATAGCCCTCAACTCTTGGTGATATGCGAGATTTATCGTAACTTTGCTGCGAGGAATATACTTATGTGTACCCCTCAAAACTCACGATTTTTACCCAATCATCTCATATTTCACTATGGTCGTTTTTTTCAAAAAAGGTGCAAACCTTATTTATGCCGTTGAGACTAACCACAAGTTCTCGGAGGATGAACAGACAAAACTCCAGTGGCTCTTTGACGGCGCCTCCCCTCTTCAGTCAACATCTGTGAAGGGCCGTTTCGTAGGGCCTCGTAAGGAAATGATTACACCCTGGAGCACTAACGCAGTGGAGATTACCCAGAATATGGGTATGGAGGGTATCACACGCATAGAAGAGTTTCACCGTGTGGCTACTGGCGAACCGTCGTTTGACAAGATGCTCTCCCGTCTCTACGATGGACTCAATTCCAAAGTGTTTACAACGAGCAACAGTGCCGCACCAATAGAACATATCGCAGATATCAGTGAGTATAACAAACGCGAGGGCCTTGCTCTGAGCAAAGAGGAGGAAGATTACCTCCGTGATCTCGCAAAGCGCCTCGGTCGTCCGCTCACGGACAGCGAAGTGTTTGGTTTTTCCCAAGTCAACAGCGAACATTGCCGCCACAAAATCTTCAATGGCTCGTTTGTGATTGACGGTGAGGAGAAACCTCTTTCTTTATTTAAACTCATCAAAAAGACCTCTCAGGTCAATCCCAATAAGCTCGTATCAGCCTATAAGGACAACGTAGCTTTTGTCGAAGGTCCGACAGTGGCGCAGTTCTACCCCACTCACCCCGAACGTTCTGACTATTTCGAGGTGCGCGACCTTAAGACCGTTCTCTCTCTCAAGGCTGAGACACACAACTTCCCGACCACTGTCGAGCCTTTCAACGGTGCGGCAACCGGTAGCGGAGGTGAGATCCGTGACCGCCTCGGCGGTGGCCGCGCAAGTCTTCCGCTTGCAGGTACAGCTGTCTATATGACTTCATATCCCCGTCTTGGCAATTATCCCTGGGAGCTCATGATGAATCCCCGTGCTTGGCTCTATCAGACACCGGCCGAGATTCTCATTAAAGCATCAAATGGTGCCTCTGATTTCGGCAACAAGTTCGGTCAGCCACTCATCTGCGGTTCACTCCTTACTTTCGAGCACGACGAGAATGGCAAGATGTATGCCTACGACAAAGTCATCATGCTTGCAGGCGGCGTCGGTTATGCAGCAGCCAAGGATGCCATCAAGGGCGTGCCTGAAGCCGGCGAGGCTGTGGTTGTGATGGGTGGCGACAACTATCGTATCGGCATGGGCGGTGGCGCTGTCTCTTCAGTGGAGACCGGCCAATACGCGTCAGGTATTGAGCTCAATGCCGTTCAGCGCGCTAACCCTGAGATGCAGAAGCGCGTGTCGAACGTAATTCGTGCTCTTGCCGAAAATGACAATAATCCTATCGTATCTATCCATGACCATGGTGCAGGTGGCCACCTCAATGCTCTCTCAGAACTTGTAGAAGAGACCGGAGGCAAAATTGAGATCGGAGCCCTTCCCGTAGGCGACCATACACTTTCGTCAAAGGAGATTATCGGCAACGAGAGTCAGGAACGCATGGGCATGGTGCTCAAGAAAGAAGACATCGACTATGTCCGCACAATCGCAGACCGCGAACGCGCGCCAATGTATGTAGTCGGAGAGACTACAGGCGACCATCGTTTCGTATTCGAGCAGAAGGACGGTGTAAAACCAATCGATCTGGCTATGTCGGATATGTTCGGATCTTCACCCAAGACCACTTTGACTGATAATACTGTCGAAACCAGCTATACCGACGGTGAATATAACGAAGATGACATCGAACGCTATACAGCTTCAGTGCTCAGTCTTGAGGCCGTTGCTTGTAAGGATTGGCTGACTAACAAAGTTGACCGTTCTGTAACAGGCAAGATCGCCCGTCAGCAATGCCAGGGAGAGATTCAGCTCCCGTTGAGCGACTGCGGCGTGGTTGCTCT
The DNA here is from genome assembly GCA_023665865.1 of Staphylococcus sp. Taxonomy (GTDB): domain Bacteria; phylum Bacteroidota; class Bacteroidia; order Bacteroidales; family Muribaculaceae; genus Duncaniella. The sequence continues at coordinate 2,227,543 of JAMPDC010000001.1, read as the reverse complement.
CGACTACTCCGGCACAAAGGGTATTGCCACATCAATCGGACACGCCCCTCAGGTTGCGTTGATCGATTCTGCCAAAGGCTCTGTTGTCGCTGTAGCTGAAGCGCTCACCAACATCGTCACCACTCCCCTATCTGATGGAATCAAAGGTTTATCGCTCAGTGCTAACTGGATGTGGCCTTGTAAGAATCCCGGTGAAGATGCGGCTCTCTACCGCGCGGTTGAAGCTTGCTCGGATTTCGCTTGCAAACTTGGCGTGAATATCCCGACCGGTAAAGACTCGCTCTCGATGACTCAGAAATATGGTTCAGACAAGGTCTATGCTCCCGGCACCGTTATCATCTCAGCCGCTGGCGAAGTGAGCGATGTACGCAAAACTCTCAGCCCTGTACTTGGAAAACGAGGTTCAATCCTCTACTATATCGACTTCTCATCTGACTCGCTCAAACTCGGTGGATCTGCACTCGCACAGACTCAGGGCAAGCTTGGTTCAGAAGCTCCTACAGTAGTAGATCCTGAAGCCTTTGTCAAGACATTTGAAGCTGTTCAGACCCTTGTGAAACGTGGCAAGCTCATGGCTGCCCACGATGTCTCGGCCGGAGGTCTTGTCACTACTCTCCTTGAAATGACATTCGCCAACACTGATGGCGGCATCGAGCTCGACACCACCGGATTTGAAGCTCTTGGAGAGACTGACCTCTTGAAAATACTATTTGCCGAAAATCCGGCACTCGTCGCACAGGTTGAGGCTTCAAAGATTGAATCCGTAGACGAAATTCTCACTAAAGCTGGTGTTCGCTTCTGCCATATCGGCGCCCCGACTACCGAGCGCACACTTATCGTCAACCACGCAGGCACTCAGCGACTGCTTGGCATTGATTATCTCCGCGACGTTTGGTTCCATACCAGCTATCTCATGGATGCTATACAGAGTGGAGAGAAATGTGCCCGCAGCCGTTTCGAGAACTACAAGAAACAGCCTATCCGCTACCGTTTCCCGTCGAAATTCGATGGCAAACTCGCATCGCGCGGCATCTCGCTGCGTCGTGACGGTCATGGCGACCGTGTCAAAGCTGCCATCATACGCGAAAAGGGTGTCAACGGCGACCGTGAGATGGCCTATTCACTCTATCTCGCCGGCTTTGATGTTAAAGACGTACACATGACCGACCTTATGAGCGGACGTGAAAATCTTGAAGATGTCAACATGATTGTTTTCTGCGGCGGTTTCTCCAACTCCGACGTGCTTGGTTCAGCCAAAGGCTGGGCTTCAGGCATATTATGGAATGACAATGCCAAGAATGCCATCAAGAATTTCTATGCACGCAAGGACACACTCTCTCTCGGTATCTGCAACGGTTGCCAGCTCATGATAGAACTCGGGCTCATCAATCCCGAGCATCCGAAGAAAACCCGTATGCTCCACAATGACAGCCACAAGTTCGAGTCTCAGTTCCTCGGCGTAACGATTCCGGCCAATAATTCTGTGATGTTCGGTTCGCTCTCCGGAAGCAAGCTTGGCATCTGGGTCGCACACGGTGAGGGTAAATTCAACCTCCCGATGGCCATGAGCGACTACAACGTGGTGGCTAAATATAACTACAGTGCATATCCCGGCAACCCCAATGGTTCTCGTGCGTCTGTCGCAGGTATCTGTTCAGCCGATGGCCGTCACCTCGCCATGATGCCCCACCTCGAGCGAGCAATCTTCCCCTGGCAGTGCGGTTACTACCCCGCATCGCGCCGCGCTGATCAGGTGACACCCTGGATCGACGCCTTTATCAACGCTCGCAAATGGGTAGAAGAAAAAACAAAGAAATAATATTACCAATCTAATAACCCAAAGTTTAACAAACCGATTATGAGTCTTAACATCATCGTGCTCGCCAAGCAGGTGCCCGACACCCGCAACGTGGGTAAAGATGCAATGAAAGAAGATGGCACAATCAACCGTGCGGCTCTGCCGGCCATCTTTAATCCCGAGGACCTTAATGCCCTCGAACAGGCGCTCCGTCTGAAGGACGCTAATCCGGGATCGACCATCACTCTGCTTACAATGGGCCTTCCCCGTGCTTCTGAAATCATCCGCGAAGCTATCTATCGCGGCGCTGACGGTGGCATAGTGCTTACTGACCGTGTACTCGGTGGCGCAGATACCCTCGCCACATCCTACTCTCTCGCTCAAGCTGTGAAAAAATTTGGAAAGTATGATATCATCCTCGGCGGCCGTCAGGCAATCGATGGTGACACCGCGCAGGTTGGCCCGCAGATCGCTGAGAAGCTCGGAATCCCTCAGGTGACATACGCTGAAGAGATTCTCGACCTCAAAGATGGATATGTGACCGTCAAGCGCCGTCTCGAAAACGGTGTTGAGACAGTGAAGTCACCCCTTCCCTGTGTCGTGACCGTCAACGGTTCGGCCGCTCCCTGCCGTCCCCGTAATGCCATGCGCGTCCAAAAATACAAATATGCTGCTTCACCAAGCGAGGCAGCCAAGCTTCCTGATGACCGCAAAACCCTTCTTGAGAAGCGCCCCTATCTCAATCTTCAGGAGTGGAATGCCGCATTTGTAGAAGCCGATCCCGAGCAGATCGGTCTCCCCGGCTCTCCCACGAAGGTAAAAGCGATTGAAAACGTGGTCTTCACTGCCAAAGATTGTCGTGTTCTCACCGACAATGACGCTGATATCGAAGACCTCGTAAAGGAACTCATCACTAACCACACTATCGGATAAGCACCACTATGGACCAGAATAACGTAATTGTATATCTTGAATTTGAGGATGGCCGCATTGCTGACGTCAGCCTCGAACTTCTGACCAAAGGCCGTGTGCTTGCAACACGCCTTGGCGTGAAACTTGAAGCTATCGTTGTCGGCGACAAGCTCGACGGCGTTGAAGAGCAAGTGTTCCCCTATGGTGTTGACCGTCTCTATAAGGTTGCTGACGAGCGTCTCTTCCCTTATACATCAAACCCCCACTCTGCGGTTCTCATCAATCTATTCCGTGAAATCAAGCCGCAGGCCTGCCTCATGGGTGCGACCTGTATCGGCCGAGATCTCGGTCCCCGTGTCAGCTCATGCCTGCACAGCGGTTTGACAGCCGACTGTACCGCTCTCGAGATCGGTGACCACAAGGATCCCAAGACTGGAAAGGAATACAAAGATCTTCTTCTCCAGATCCGTCCCGCCTTCGGCGGCAACATTGTCGCTACCATCGTGAATCCCGAGTGCCGTCCGCAGATGGCTACCGTCCGCGAAGGTGTGATGAAAAAGGAGATATTTGATCCCGCTTATAAAGGTGAAGTCGTTGAGCTTGACGCTAAGAGGTATGTTTCCGACGAAGATTTCGTAGTCGAGATCATCGACCGTCATATTGAGAAATCAAAAATCAATATTAAAAACGCATCTATCATCGTTGCCGGTGGTTATGGCGTTGGCTCAAAAGAGAACTTCCAGCTACTCCATGAACTGGCCGATACTCTCGGTGCGGAAGTAGGCGCTTCGCGTGCGGCAGTCGATGCAGGTTTCACCGAACATGCCCGTCAGATTGGACAGACCGGTGTGACAGTTCGCCCGAAACTCTATATCGCATGCGGTATTTCCGGTCAGATTCAGCACATCGCCGGTATGCAGGACAGCTCGATTATCATTTCCATCAATAATGATCCGGCAGCTCCAATCAACACCATAGCCGACTATGTCATCACCGGTAACCTTGAGGAAGTAGTTCCCAAGTTGATCAAATACTACAAAAAGAACTCCAAATAACCAGACAAATGGCTAACTTTTATACAGATAACCCCGATCTTAAGCACCATCTGACCCATCCGTTGATGGAGAAGATCGTCGCTTTGAAAGAACGCAACTATACCGATGCCGAGAAGTTTGACTATGCACCTCTCGACTATGCCGACGCGCAGGACAGCTATGACAAAGTCCTTGAAATTGTTGGCGAGATCTGCGGTGACATCATTGCCCCTAACGCAGAAGATGTAGACCATCAGGGCCCGCACGTTGAAAACGGCCGTGTCATCTATGCTGACAAGACCAAAGAGAACCTCGAAGCATGCCGCAAGGCAGGTCTCATGGGCATGGCTATGCCCCGTCGTTTCGGTGGTCTCAACTTCCCTATCACTCCCTATATCATGGCTGCTGATATCGTCAGCCGTGCCGACACCGGATTTGAGAACCTGTGGGGTCTTCAGGACTGCGCAGAAACTATCTACGAATTTGCTGACGAAGAGCAGAAAGCCAAATTCATTCCCCGCGTATGCCAGGGTGAGACTATGTCAATGGACCTCACCGAGCCGGATGCCGGTTCAGACCTCCAGAGCGTAATGCTCAAGGCGACAGAACAACCCGACGGGACTTGGTTGCTCAACGGTGTGAAACGTTTCATCACTAACGGCGACAGTGATATCCACCTTGTGCTTGCGCGCTCAGAAGCCGGCACAAAGGATGGCCGTGGCCTTTCAATGTTCATCTATGACAAGCGCGACGGCGGTGTGAATGTGCGCCGTATCGAGAACAAGATGGGTATCAAGGGCTCTCCTACATGCGAGCTTACCTACAAGAATGCCAAGGCAGTCCTTTGCGGTTCACGCCGCCTCGGCCTCATCAAATATGTGATGGCTCTTATGAACGGTGCCCGTCTCGGTATTGCCGCACAAAGTGTAGGTGTCAGCGAACTCGCATATCGTGAGGCTCTTGCCTATGCCAAGGATCGCAAACAATTTGGCAAGGCAATCATTGAGTTCCCGGCTGTCTATGAGATGCTCTCGGTAATGAAAGCCAAACTCGACGCATCACGTTCGCTCCTCTACGCATGCGCGCGCTATGTGGACATTTACAAAATCTATGATGATCTTGCCAAGGAACGCACACTAACACCTGAAGAGCGCAAAGAATCCAAGATGTATAGTCGTCTCGCTGACGCACTCACTCCTCTTGCCAAAGGTTTAGGCAGTGAATATTGCAACCAGAATGCCTACGATTGTATCCAGATCCATGGTGGTTCAGGCTTCATGAAAGATTATGCTTGCGAACGCCTTTACCGCGACGCCCGCATCACCTCTATCTACGAAGGTACAACCCAGCTTCAGGTAGTCGCAGCTATCCGCCATGTCACCACCGGCACCTATCTTAATCTCATCAAGGAGTATGACGCGATCGAATACAAGCCCGAACTCAAGTCTATTCAGACCCGTCTTCAGGCCATGACCGAGCGCTATGCCAAGGCAGTTGAGGCTGTAACCGCTGTTGATGATGCGGCTTATGGCGATTTCATGGCCCGTCGCCTTGTCGAGATGGCCGGTGACATCGTCATGTCATATCTCCTTCTTCAGGATGCAGACCGCAACGACAGCTTCAAACGTTCACTTGAAGTATATGTCAATCTGGCTGAGGCAGAAGTGACAAAACACTCTGATTTCATCGCAAACTTCAAACCGGAGGAAGTCAACATCTATAAAGTAGACTGATCATACGTTTGAAAAATAAATAGTCCGGAAGATTGGAGCCGATAGCAAAAGGCTCCGACCTTCCGGACTTTCATTTGTAGGATGAGGAAATAAATAGGGCTGTGTATTGATGGCGCACCGTCTCGTTTACCTTAGTTTCACAAACTCCGGAATCCAGGCTTTGACTTCAATCGGCTTTTTGCTTCCGGCGAGCGGGACAAATGTGTCGACATCGCTGAAAATGACAGCTACACGATTGTGGCTTTGTTTGTCTTCCTTTGTCACAACGAGAACATTTGATCCGGGGATTGGTGAGAAGCTGTAGAATGAAGCGTTTCCACGCCACATGGCCGGATTCTCATGACGGAACTTCATCGCTTTAGAAATGTAGTTCCTTAATTCTTTTTCTTGTGAATTACGTGGATTCAGGTGCCCTGTCGTACGGGCGATATTGTCCTTTTGAGCTCCGGTTGAGTGCTTGCTGGTATCGGCATACTCGTCTCCGTAATAGAGCGTGACAGGGCCGGAGTATGATGCAAGGATGGCATTGCGCGTCATTAGTTTCCGGTAAAACATCGGATCACTCTCGTCAAAATGGTCTGCCAGACGATATCCGTCGTGGTTAGATAGAAATAGGTTTGGCATGACAGAGTCATTCAGATATCCACGCGATGTTGGAGGTGAAAGGATGGTTATCACATCGTCCCAACCGTTTTCGAGGCCTTCTGACTTGATGTCTTGCATTGCTCCGCTGATGAGCTCTTTGCCATCAAAGTCAAATGCACTCATGAGACCTCCGTCCTTATAGACACCATGGTTGATCACATCGGCCGTTCCCCAGTCCTCGCCGACCATATAGCCGAGTGTACCCCAATTCTCACCGCGCGCTTTTCTTACAGCGCAAACTGAGTCTACGGCCTGACGTATGTCGACCCAGTAGTTCCTGCCTCCTTGCGTGGCCTGATATGCTTGATCAAGGCGCCAGCCGTCAATCCCGAATTTATCTATATAATATGTGGCAAGTTCCTTGAAATATTCGAGAGACTGTGGATAGGCTACGTTGCCTTGTCCACCGGCTTCTCCACGATCGCTATAGACATTTTCTGTAACTATCCTATGGCCGGACGGCGATGTGGCAGTAACACCGCCATGATGTCCGAACACTCCGTCGAGAATCACGTGTATGCCACGTTTGTGAGCTTCATCAATAAGTTTTTTCAGATCCTCCTCTGTCCCAAAGTGTGGGTCGATTTTGAAGTAGTCATTGGTAAAATAGCCGGTTGCCTGAAGTTTCTCGCCTCCAATCGCCGTTGAGCTGTCAAAAATCGGGGTCATCCATAGGGCGTTTGCTCCAAGGCTCTTGATATGATCGAGTGACTCGATTATACCACGAAGATTTCCGTTTTTCATCGCATCGTCAGGCCCCCACATTGCGGTGTAGCCGGGTGCACCGTCGGGTGAATGTTGGAAAGAGGCTACCATCACCTGATATATGACTAATTTACGTGGGTCATCCGTTGATGATTGAGCCATCATCCCTCCCGCTCCAAACAGCGAAGCAAGGAGTCCGACAAAAATTGATTTAAAGTGCATAAATAATAAGATGGTAAGTATGAGAAAGTGTAAGTATTTATAATAAGAGGATCTTCAGTCTACACCACCTACTTCAGACTTGAGTGGCCTAACTCTCAGTTTTTCAATTATATGAAAAGAAATCAGTCTATCCTAACTTTACAGGGTAAACTGATTTCAATCATTTAGAGGTTCCTAGCAGAATCGAACTGCTGTAAACGGTTTTGCAGACCGGCGCCTAACCACTCGGCCAAGGAACCATGCTGTGGTTTTTACGTCTGCAAAGGTATGACATATTTTGATACTGTGCAAATTTTTTGCAATATTTTTTTTTGAGAAAAGCATTTTTATTGTTCAGGATTAATCATTAATTTTGCCTTAGGAAATATTCCCGTTTCTCTGTATCATAACCAACCAATCAACGTACCACATGAAAAAATCACTTCTAATTCTTGCCGCAGCATTCTCCGTCGCAGGGCCGTTTGCTTTTGCCGATACCCCCGCCGCCGGTAGTATATCAACCTCCGACATTGAAGCGTTTCGTAATGCCTATGAGAAAACCCCTGCCAATAAGGCAATTCACAATGCTATAGCTAACAATGATATAGCAAAGCTCGCCGTCAATCATGACAGTAAGAACAATTTTGACACTAACTTCTCGCATAGAGTCAAGAGTAAAGGCATTACTAATCAGAGATCGTCGGGGCGCTGCTGGCTTTTTACAGGCCTGAATGTGTTGCGTGCCCAGATGATGCGCGACCATAATCTCCCGAAACTTGAACTTTCGCAATGCTATAATTTCTTCTGGGATCAACTCGAGAAATCAAATCTGTTTCTTCAGGGAATTATTGATACCGCTTCACTTCCTGAAGATGACCGCACGGTGGATTGGCTCTTTGACAATTCGCTTGCCGATGGCGGACAATATACAGGTGTCGCTGACAATCTGATGAAATATGGCGTAGTGCCCATTGAGGTGATGGGTGAGACTCAGAGCAGCCGCGCGACGGCTACTATGCGCAAACTACTTAAACTCCGACTCTGTGAGGATGGTCTCGAACTCCGTCGCATGGCTGCGTCAGGGGCAAAGGCCGATAAACTTGAGGCCCGGAAGAAAGAGATGCTCTCCGAAATATATCGCATGCTTGCTATCAATCTTGGAGAGCCCCCGACAGAGTTCACATGGACTCGCCGCGACAAGGATGGAAATGCTGTCAGCACTGAAACATATACTCCGCAGTCGTTCTACAAGACATTTGCCGGCAATGATCTCAAAAATGACTACGTGATGGTCATGAATGATCCCTCGCGTGAGTATTATAAATTGTATGAAATCGAGTATGACCGTCATGGATACGATGGTTACAACTGGACATACGTCAATCTGCCGATGAAGGAAATCAAGCCGATGGCAATCGCTTCAATCAAGGACGACAATGCGATGTATTCCTCATGTGATGTCGGCAAATTCATAGATAGAGAGCGTGGAGTTCTTGATGTCAATAATTTTGATTATGACTCCCTCTTCGGCACTAAATTCGGCATGAACAAGGCCGACCGAATCAAGACCCATTCTTCAGCGTCCTCCCATGCCATGACTCTTGTGGCTGTTGATCTTGACGAGAATGGCAAGCCTAAAAAATGGATGGTTGAGAACAGCTGGGGCCCCGGTGCAAATGATGGTCATCTCATCATGACTGACGAATGGTTTGATGAATACATGTTCCGTCTTGTCGTCAACAAGAAATACATCACACCTAAGGTCAAGGAGGTTCTCAAGCAGAATCCTACTCTTCTTCCGCCATGGGATCCTATGTTCTCGGCCGACGAAGATTTCGTAGTCGAATAAGAAATTAAGTAGCCTAAACCTAAGATCCCCCGCTATACCGGATATTTTTTTCGGAACAGCGGGGGATTTTTGGTTTAATGGATACGAAAAAGAGAGGGTGTCTCACGACAGCCTCTCTCTCCATTCATCACATTATGCTTATAGTGCTATTCGTTATTTGTTATACTTTCTTTATTGTATTTTGTTCTTTTATTACTATTGCCGGATTTAGATATAGCGGCTTGCCACAATATCCCAGTCGACGATCTTCCATAACTCTTTCAGAGCATCAAGACGTCGGTTTCTGTAGTCAATATAGTAGGCATGCTCCCAGACATCAAATACGAGCAGTGGTGTCAATCCCTCACAAAGAGGATTGCCTGCATTTGAAGTCTGCGTAATGAAGAGCTTCCCGTTCTCGTCTTTTGACAGCCATACCCATCCGGAACCGAAGATTGCGGCACCTGCGTCTTCAAATTCTTTTTTGAATTGATCGAAAGAGCCAAACTGTTCGTCAATCGCCTTGCGGAGATGTCCGTCAGGTTCATGTGCGCCATCAGGAGAGAAAGTGAAGAAATAGAAGATATGGTTCCATGCCTGGGAGGCATTGTTGAAGATCGGACCTGAAGCAGAGGTTATAATTTCTTCAAGTTCCATATCCTCATATTCGGTATCTTTTATCAGACGGTTAAGATTGTCGATATATGTCTTTTCATGTTTGCCATAGTGATAGTCAACCGTCTCTTTTGAGATGGAGGGTGCTAACGCGTCTGTCGCATACGGTAAATCAGGAAGTGTATAAATCATAGTCTTGAGATTTTAAATTCATTATACTCTTAAAACGCTCACAGCTATCTATGGTTCGTTTTATCATTGTTAAATTTCTTCAAGAAATGCGGTGAAATGCTATTTATCTAACGAAAAAAGAAGTAACTTTGTCTATATCTATCTCTATTATCAAATGGAAAAGACAAACACAAAGAAACCGTCATATCGGTTCTCATTTGGAAATGATCTGCGCGATTGGTTTGCCATCGTGGTCGGTATTGTTATCTATGCCATTGGCTTCACGGTTTTTATACTTCCGCATCATGTCGTCATTGGTGGTATGGCCGGTTTTAGTACATTGATTTACTATGCCACTGGAGGTCTTGTGCCGGTAGCGGTTGTGATGTATGGAACCAATATCTTTTTACTCCTGTGTGGTTTCAAATATCTTGGCCGGAGTTTCGTGCTCAGAACAATATTCGGGACTACCTTGCTCTCGCTTCTCATCGGTGCTGTGGAAGGATATTTCACATCACATCCTCCGCTTGTCACCAGCACGCCTATGAGTGTGATGATGGGAGGAGTGTTGCTTGGCCTTGGCATAGGTATATATTATAGCCATCACGGGACTACCGGAGGGACGGACATCGTTGCGGCTATCATGGAGCATATAAGCAACGTCAGCATGGGACGAGTGATGATGATAATTGACGTATCCATTGTCGCGCTTTCGTTTTTCCTTCCATTTGACGGTGACATGGAGGCCCGTATCCAGGCAAGAACCCAGACGATCCTTTTCGGACTTATGACTATAGTCCTATATTCGGTGTTGGCTGATAAATATATCGCGCAAGGAAAGCAGACGATACAGTTTATAATTCTGTCTGAAAAATGGAAAGAAGTAGCCTACAGGATCACTCATGAAACCGGTCGCGGCGCCACGATTTGGGACGCTGAAGGCTATTGGACCGGCGATGCGAAGAAGCTGATGCTCGTGTGGTGTCGCAAGGGAGATGTCTATAGTATCTTAAAGATAGTCCATGAGGTGGATCCGATGGCCTATGTGACTACATCAAATGTCATGAGCGTTTATGGTAATGGCTTTGACCGCTTGAAAATAAAACCACAAAAGTCACAGAAACCACCTCGGGAATAGAGAGAGGTATATATCAAAAAATACAAAGAAGGAGAAATCAGGAATATTTGAAATCCCGGTTTCTCCTTCTGTTATATCATTAAGTTGTATGGTACGGCTAAATCTGCAAGTGCTGCGGGAGACAGCGGGTGAGATATTCTTTAGCTGCTTCCCAGGGGGTATAGATTGTGCTTCGTCCCGGGATCAATGGGACCGGAGTTTCATTGAGATCCGTGCGCACGTAATATTTCCCTGATTCAGACTTAAACAGTATCATTTGCAGGTTGGCAGCCATTGGTATCACATAAAAGTCTCTCCAGTGGAGGGCTACCGTGTCGAAATAGTTAGTGATATAATAGCAACCGGGCAGATGCATCAGAGCCAAAATCGGCATAAGTGTTTCTGCATGGCCGAAACGGAGCATGACACTATATGGATTTGTCCCGTCAACAGCCTCGTCCATTGTTTTGATCAATTCATTCAGCAATCTCACAGCTAAGTCCGGAGCCGCGCTTGAGAGTGTCGAAGCTGAATGTGTCAGGTAATGGTGCATGTTTTCGACACGCCAAAGGGCATTGATCTCAGCTTTTGAGAAAAATTTCTGTAAATCGACATTTATCGACATTGCAGCACATCCGGCCAACACTTTATATATGCTCATGCTGACATCCTTCGCTTCGTCGCCAACAAACGGATAGTTTGAGCCGAGAGCCCTGAGCGCTACAGCTTGCGGAAGCTCCCGTTCGCTGTATTCATCATAGACCTTACGCCAGAGGTCGCTGTCGGAGAAGGCTATATAATCCTTGTCGTCCTCCCATGGACGCATGAGAGGTGAATTCTGACGCCCGGATGAAGTGTATATCTCAATCTTGTTGTCAAGTCTCGTCAACTGATGGGTGAATTCATCCATCGACATGACACAACGTGGTATATAAGACGAAATAGCGTTGATCTTCTGATTGACAAACAGCGGTCGGAAAGCGGCATGAGCTCTTGATGCTATCGCACGCTGCTCGGCCATGCCGAGAGAATCAAGAGCGCCCCAACGTCCGGCTACGCGCTCCTCGACAAACTTGCATATAGTGATGAGTTCCTTGCCCATCGGGGTGATTGTGCGGAGACTGTCGGCCTTATGAAGCGCTCGGAGGAGCGATTTGGTATATTTTGACGAAGAGAGAAACCTCGCCCCGTGTCGCCCGACATGATTGATATAGACCGGAGTCAGCGAATCGGGATAAGCAAGATCCTTTACGGTTCGTGTGGGATAGGGAACTGCCGAGCCTTGACATTCATAAAAAGTATAGTCGGTGCTTGTGGGATCGGCAGCCTGCGACGAAATCACAGTCAGCACCAGGAGTATGAGCGAAATTTTGAGTCTCTTCATTGTGGTAAGAATTCTTTTTAGTAGTTTTGCATTTACCAAAAATATACAATTAATGGCTATTACACAAAATTATAAACAATTAATTGCCGATAATCGCTTTCAAGAAGCACTAAAAGTTTTAGACTCCTTGATTATAGATGCTCCTGATAATGATGTGCTTCTATTTGACCGGGGAAAATTACGGTGGCGCATGGGCGATCGTCAGGGTGCAACGGGCGACTATGCGAAAGCATCGTTTCTAAATCCCGATAGCCCGGCAGTAAGGGCATTGGAAAATGCACGCGATATTGCCGATTTTTTCAATCCGGATCTCTATAATCCTTGAAAAACGTCTATTCTTTTTCGGAAAGCTCAAGCCAACGAAATTCTTTTTCGTCCAGGATCTCTTTCAGATCACTGTAGCGTTTGGCTTTTTCGGCAATCTCAGGAATTTGAGCGCCTGAATTGAAGAGGGCTTCAAGTTCATTCTTCTCGCGCGTCAATTCTTCTATTTCGGCTGTCAGAGCCTCCAATTCTTTCTTCTCCTTGAAAGTCAGCCTTTGTGGACGCTCTTTTTCGCGCCGCGATGTCTGTGGCTGCGCGGTCTCAGTCTTGGTCACCTTCTGTTGTTCTGCCTTCACTTCCTTGAGATAGGCACGATAGTCGCTGTAATTTCCGGGGAAATCCTTGATTACTCCGTTGCCCTCCATCACAAAGAGATGATCGACTATTGAGTCAAGAAAAAATCGGTCGTGAGAAATGACAATGACACATCCCTTGAATTCTCTCAAGTAGTCTTCGAGTATGCCGAGAGTCATGATGTCAAGATCATTTGTCGGCTCGTCGAGTATGAGGAAGTTGGGTTGTGTGATGAGAACTGCTGCGAGATTGAGACGACGCATCTCTCCGCCGCTCAGGGTCGAGATATATTTCTGCTGATCGGCCGGCGAGAAGAGAAAACGGTTGAGAAACTGCATGGGAGAGTAGTGGGTCGTCCCGTTGACAACAATGTCTTCCGTGATGTCTGTGATAGCGTCAATTACCTTTTTCCCTTCGGGCAATTTGAGACCTTCTTGGGAATAGTAGCCGAATCGGACGGTCTCGCCGACATTCCAATCTCCACTGTCCGGCGCCACAAGTCCCTGAAGCATCTTCACAAAAGTCGATTTTCCGACTCCGTTACCTCCGATTATACCCAGTTTTTCGTAGCGGGCGAAAGTATAGGTGAAATCATCAAGGATAATTTTCTCGCCGAAGCGCTTGGATATTCCTTCTGCTTCAAAAATTTTCGATCCGATATAGGATGACTTTATTTCTGTAGGATCAATCTGCCGTTCGGAGAGATTGACCTTTGAGCGTTCTTTCAAGTCATAGAACGCATTGATGCGATAGCGTGCCTTACCGGCTCTCGCCTGAGGCTGCCGGCGCATCCATTCCTGTTCTTTGCGTAGAGTATTCTTGACCTTGGCAAGCTCGCTTGTCATTGCCTCTATGCGCTCGGCTCGACGGCGCAGATACATGTCAAAGTTACCCTCGTAGGTAAAGATCTGCTGCATGTCGAGCTCTATGATCTTGTTGCAGACGCGGTCGAGAAAATATCGGTCATGAGTGACCATCAGCAGTGTCATCCGCTGACGGGTGAGATAATTTTCAAGCCATTCGACGGTTTCGAGATCAAGATGGTTGGTCGGCTCGTCGAGAATCAGCAAGTCAGGGTTTGCCAGAAGCACCTGTGCAAGAGCCACACGCTTGATCTGTCCGCCGGAAAGATGGTCAACCAACTGATCCGGATTGTCAATTCCGAGTTGGTATAACATCTGCTTTATGCGGTCTTCATGTCCCCATTCCTCATGTTCTTCCGGCTTGACTGTGAGGACAAGATTCTCAAGGATTGATTTCCCTTCGGTAAATTCCGGTAATTGAGCGAGAAATCCCACTTTCAGACCGCTTCTGAATGTGACTGAGCCACTGTCGGGGGCTTCCGCTCCCGACAGTATGCGCAATAATGTTGATTTTCCGGTGCCGTTTTTGGCAATCAGACCGATTTTATCACCTTCATTGACTCCAAAGGTGACAGAATCGAAGAGCATGCGGTCGCCATAACTCTTGGTCAGTTCCTCGACTTGCAGATAGGGCTTCATAGGTCAAGGCAAGAATCAAGGGCTTTGGTGATGGCTTTGCGGTCGAGATTCTGTCCGATGAAGACAAGCTTTATCATGCGGTCGCCATAATCCGGATCCCAGTCTCGCATGATAGAAGGGTCTTGCTCCACGAGTTCCTTGAGTTCATCCTCGGGAGCTGTCGCAAACCACATGCCGGCTTCTTTCAGCTGCTTCTGCCGGCCTGCTGACTCGAATAGATATGACATGTCAGGATTGGTGCCGAAATAGCAGATGCCTTTTGAGCGGATGATATTCTTAGGCCATTTGTTGGCAGCGAAATAGTCAAATTTGTTCAGATCAAAACCGGGACGGCGGAAGTAAACAAAAGTTCCGATGCCATATTCCTCAGCTTCGCCTTCACCATCGTGATGATGGTGGTGGTGATGATGGCAGCCGCATGTGCAATTCTCATCATGCTCATGATGATGGTGGTCGTGATGATGTCCACACTCCTCCTCGTCATGGTGATGATGATCATGCTCATGATGCTCATGGTGATGATGAGACTCATGCTCATGTTCCTCCTTCTCGATTTCTTCCATCGGCTTTTCGATTTCCTGAACCCAGGCTGCCGATGTGGCAACTTTAGTGAAATTGAAAAGATGGGTGTTGATCAGACTTTCGATATCTACATTTGCATAATCACACTCCACGATGCGCGCACCGGGATTGAGAGTGGCGATGATGGTTCGTATGCGCTCTTTCTCTTTCGGCGTGACTTCGGATACTTTATTAAGGACAACAATGTTGCAGAATTCAATCTGCTCGATGACAAGATTGGCTATATCTTCCTCATCATGCTTCTCAGCCGTGAGGATTTCACCGCAGTTGAATTCGTCTTGCATGCGGAGAGCATCAACAACTGTGACAATACAATCGAGTTGCGGCATCCCATGCTTCATGTAATCCGCTCCCATCTGGGGGATTGAGCATATTGTCTGTGCAATGGGGGCAGGCTCGCATATGCCGCTTGCCTCGATGACAATATAGTCAAACTTGCCCATTGAAAGGATATCGTCAATCTGCTTGACAAGATCCATTTTCAAGGTGCAGCAAATGCATCCGTTCTGAAGTGCAACGAGTGAGTCGTCTTTGGTGTCAACTATGCCGCCTCTCTGGATCAGGTCAGCATCAATATTGACTTCACCGATGTCATTGACAATTACAGCGAAGCGTATGCCACGTTCATTAGTGAGGATATGGTTGACAAGAGTGGTCTTTCCACTACCGAGATAACCTGTCAGAAGAAGTATCGGAGTTGACATAATCTATGTATGGTAATTTTAAGTAATATTTTACTGAAATTTGGAATGGGAGTGAATGTTACCATTCTATTTTCACTGTGACACCGGCAATTTGCTCCGGGATCGGGGGATTTAGTTTTGTCAAAGAGATCATTCCGCCTGAGATCTCAGGAAATCTATCCATTAATCTCGCATGGATTCTCCCTACTGCATGCTCGAGCAGGCGGGATGGTGTCTGCATCTCTTCCTTGACTATTTCTACTGCGAGGGCATAATTGAGTGTGTCATCAATATTGTCACTCTCCATAGCTTTTGCAACAGGATAGCGGAGTCTGATGGTAAGCTCAAAGAAGTTGCCGTTTTCGCGTTCGTACTCAAAGACTCCATGATGGGCGAATAGTCTGAGCCGGTCGATTTCAATCGTGGATTCCATTTCCTCTTAATTCCAGGTAAGATTAGACCCACGCTTGAAGAAGCCCTTGATGCGGTAATAGAAATTATACACCGGTTCAAATGACATGAACCAAGGTACAGTAAGCAACAATGACCGCGAACCGAGGAGACGTGATGTCTTCCGCCAGGTAAACATCAGTGTGATTGTCACGGCAAGCCATATAGTCGATGACACGATTAGCGGAATAAGTGAAGGCCAACCAATGATTGACAGAGCTACCGCGCACCCGATCAGTGCCCACCAGGCAAGCGAGCAACTACCGAAGAAAACTCTTGACCATGTGTGTGACTGTCTTGCTGTGTAGTCATAGCGGAGTTTCATATTTCTATGGGCCGATTGCGGGTAATTTTCATAGATTTCTACAATCGATTCAGTGGATAGTTCCACGGCTGTATTTGAGCCTGTTGCGATTTCTTCCACGAAGAGATCGTCATCGCCATATTTCAGATTGAGCGTGCGTGAAAAACCTTTATTCTTGAAAAACAGAGCACGTCTGTAAGCGAGATTATGGCAATTACCTCTATAGGGACGTTCAGCTATAGCCCATGAAAGATATTCGATGGCTGTGCGCACACTATCGAAAGCATGCAGGCGTTTCCAAGGATTTGCTGCTTCGTCAGGGATGAGAGGGGTCGCGTAGCCAATGACCACTTCTTTGCCATACACAAAATGGCGAGCAATGCTTTTCAACCAGCCTTTGGACTCGATCCGGCAATTACCCATGGTGAGCAATACGACTTCATAGCGTGCGGCCTTTATACCTAAGGTGATTGCCAGCTTTTTGCGTGAAAGAGACCTGGATTCCAGGGGGGTGAACGTCATGTAGAGATTCGGATACTCCCGTTCAAGACGAGCGATGACATCTTTTGTCGATGATACGGCACCGTCGTTGACTACAATGACTTCAAACTGCCCGGCATAGTCTTGCTCAAGAATCTGAGGGAGAAGTGTCTCGAGATTTTCGGCATCATCTTCAGAATATACGATGACAGACACGGAAGGATATGACGTAGTTTCGGTTGGATAGGGAGCCTCGTCGTCTTTCCTTACTTTTGAGCCGACAGATGAAACGTAGTGTCTGAATCCAAGAAGAAGATATAGCGCGCTACACGCTATTATTGAAAACAGTATGAGTATTGTCGTTGTAAATTCTATTTCAAACATCTTGTGGATAGTCTAATGTGTACATGAGAAGCCCTGACTATTATTGATAGGACGAACGTGAGTGCAAATTTACAAAATCCAATGCAAATTATCCCATCAGTATACAGACATTTTTATCATTCGGATTGTTCAGTCTTGTCAAGAAATTCTCAAGGGGGCCTTTGTCAGTTTCCCGCAGTAGCGATCAACATGTGTCCGGTATTGAAATACTTACGTGCCATTTCTGCAAGTATATCAGCCGAGAGATTGCGCGCCAGTCGCTCCTGTTGCTCAAAATAGTCTATAGGAGTGCTGGCATATATATGGGTCTGGGTGTAATCCATACGGCTGAAAGGAGTGTCAAGTACAGTGGCAAGATTTGACAGCAGAAAACGGGACAGACGTTTCATCTCATCGTCACTGTAGGATGCATGGTCCTTCATCTTTTCGAGTTCATCGACTATTAGCCTTATGACCTCATCTTTCGTCGAGCTGTCGGTCTGGGTAGTGATTGTGATGAAACTGTGTGTCGGATATCCAAGCAACACCGCTGAGATCCCGTATGTCAGGCCCTTCTCCTCTCGGATATTCAACATAAGCCTACTGCCGAAATAACCGCCCAAGGCTGTCACCGTGGCTCGCAAGGGGACGAAATCCGCACTCTGACGTCCGACTGCGGGAATCATTATTTTTATAGCACTCTGCTGTGCATGTTCCCTCATGATATCCACTCGTTTACACTGGACATTATATTCAAATGGGAACCGCAATTCACACAATTCAATCCCGTTTCTTGCCGGAAAGCGCGAGAAAACATTGTCGAGGCTACTTCTCATCTTCTCCGTGATATTTCCTGAGAAAAATACATGTATCCCCTTTGGGTTCAGCCGTGAATAGTGGAAAGTTGATAATTCTTCAGTCGTGAAATTCCTGATTTCCGCTGCATTCTCTGTCCGTGCAAGAGGATTGTCTACGCCGTATGCCATCGGGCGGATTGCTTCGTCGACCAGAAATGAGACCTTTTCATGCTCTATGTCGAGACGCGCTGCCTGACGCTGGAGTATGTTGCCTGTCGCATCATGGGGGAAGGATGGACATAAAATCATTTCTGCAAAAATCGGGAGCAACTCATCAAACTTATCGTTAAGACTTGAAAGAGTTACAGAAGTATAGTGGGTTGACACAGACGTATTGACCCACGCTCCATTGTATTCAAGAGTATTTGCTATTTCTTCTCCGGTGAGACGCTGGGAGCCTTCGATTAGCAATGTCCCTGCGCAAGCTGCCAATCCCGGCTTGGACGATTCAGCTTCTCCCCCCGGAAGGGCTACAGTCAATCTGCTGACCTCTATCTCACTTCCGCTCTCGATGTGGATAGTGATGCCGTTTGGGAGAGTATAGGAATCGGCCGGGCTTAATATCATGGGCCCGAAACTATAGACGGGCGGAGCAATCGTACGGTTTACCATAATTTATATAATAGCCAGATGCCCGTATGCTATCGGGCATACAATATATGTATTTAACGATTGAATATAGAATCGAGTTTCTGCTCGATCAAAGAATTTAAGACTGCTTTGCGGGCTTCCTCTTCATTCGGCTCTGTACTCACAGATGTATTGCCTGAGGTCACGACTTTTATCGGAGCCGCGGTTTTATTTTGGCCTCCCGCGTTTTTCGTCTCGATGGCTTTGACCTGAGGAGTCACTGCTACAGTTGTAGTTTTTGTTTTGTTTTCGACTGTTTCAGACTGTTTGTTCTTCTCAGGAAGTGTGGCGACCGGTGTATATGTAAATGGCGCTGCAACATCCATCGGATCCTTAACGTCGACAGATGGATTACTACCTGTGGACAGCATGGCATGATATTTCTCGACAAATCCCGCACCCGCGAAAGTACGGAGATAGTAGGTTTCAGAAATATTGCTGACAATCACCCCACGTGAAGCCGATGAATGGATCATTTTGTTGTCACCCACATATATCCCTACATGGGAAACCTTGCCTGAGCCGGAAGTCGCAAAAAACAATAGATCGCCCGGAAGAAGCTTGTCCTTGGAAAGAGGAGAGCAAAACGATGCCTGTTCTCCGGAATTGCGAGGAAGTTTGATGTCAAGAGCTTTCTGATACACATTAAGTACAAGACCCGAACAATCGACTCCTCTTTTATCCTGACCACCATATTTATACGGTGTGCCAAGCCACTTTTTTGCTTCCGTGAGCAATGCACTTGACTGCGGATGCAACTTCGATGGGATTTCAAACGTGGTGGTCTGTTCATATTTGGAAGTCTTATGAACTGTCGCGGTGTTCTTCATGCTGCCACACGACACCATGAATGTCGATATGACAGCTGCACTAAATAATATGTGTGACTTTTTTGACATCATAACGCAAAATTAATCAAAATTTGTGACAGTAATGTTTTAACAAATACTTATATATTGGCCTAAAGCGGTAAATATATCTTAATAGCTTGCATTTTCGTCTTAATTAATTTTAAACGTGCGGATTTTCTGTCTTTACCGAAGTAACATCGCATAGTTTTTGCCGTCTAATAAGAGAAACACCAAGAATGGTGTGTCTAAAATTCATCTGCTAATTATTAATCCACACATACGTTTATAGAAATGAAATTATCAGGAAAAATCATCTTCTTGGCTGCCGGAACCGCAGTGCTAAGTTCCGCCATCACAGCAGTTGCGATGAAGAGTGTTCTTTTCAATTCGGATGAAGCTCCCGGTTATTCCGAATTGTTTGACTCCGGAGCGACGTCAAACGCCGGTGCTTTTACAAAAGTAGCTCAGCTTCCCGCCAATCATTCAGATTTCACCACAGCGGCAGAAAGCACCATAAACGGCGTGGTATCTATAAAGAGTTTCACCACACAGCGCGCATATCGCCAGGGTAATTCCGGTGGCGGTTTCTTTAATGATCCATTCTTTGAATACTTCTTTGGTGGCGGTGGCAATAATCGCCGGAGTCAGCCGGAGCAGCGCAGCGAACAGCCACGCGAACAACCGTCGGGCCTTGGCTCGGGTGTGGTCATCAGTGCGGATGGCTATATAGTCACAAATAATCATGTCATTGACGAGGCTGATCGTCTGGAGGTGACCCTCAATGACAACCGGACTTTTGACGCTACTGTCGTGGGAACAGATCCGACAACCGATCTTGCTCTAATTAAGATTGATGCTAAGGATCTCCCTGTCATCCCCATGGGCGACAGTGAGTCTCTCAAAGTTGGCGAATGGGTTCTTGCTGTTGGCAATCCGTTTGGTTTCACATCGACTGTCACCACCGGTATTGTTTCAGCCAAGGGCCGTAGCATCGGACGTCAGAACCACAACCGTATGGATATCGAATCATATATTCAGACTGATGCGGCAGTGAATCCGGGAAACTCCGGAGGTGCGCTCGTTAATCTCAATGGTGAATTGATTGGTATCAACACTGCTATCTATAGCCAGACAGGTAACTATGCCGGCTATTCATTCGCTATTCCGACATCAATCGTTAAGAAAGTGGTCAGCGACCTCCGCCAGTACGGCACTGTACAGCGTGCAGTCCTTGGCATCTCGATTTCAGATCTCACTAATGAAATTGCAAAAGCCAATGATATTACCGCAGTGACAAAAGGCGTATATGTCGGTGAAGTGAGCGACCGTAGTTCGGCCAAGGAAGCCGGTCTCCAGAAAAACGATGTCATCATCAAGATCAACGATATCGCTACCGATAACAGCGCCCAGCTTCAGGAACAAGTTGCTAAGTATCGTCCGGGCGACAAGGTGAAAGTCACCTATGTGCGCGACAATAAGATACAGTCTGTCGACGTGATGCTCCGCAATCCGCAGGGCAACATGCAGGTGACAAAGGCCGGTGATATAACAGATCTCGGATGCGCCTTCAAGAAAGTCAGTGACTCTGTGCTCCGACAGCTGGGTCTCAGCAATGGAGTCCAGGTTACAGGTCTTTCGGGTGGCCGGTTCCGCGACGGCGGTGTCAAGGATGGCTTTATCATCTATTCGATTAACGACAGCCGTGTGTCTTCGCCGGAAGATGTCGAGAAAATCTACAAAGCGATCATGAAGGGTGGTTCTGATGAGAAAGTGATGATCCTCCGTGGTGTCTACCCCACAGGAAAGCGTGGTATCTATGCAGTAGATCTTTCTTCCACTGATTAAAAAGTCTTCTCCAGCTTATTCTCCTCTTTCCCTTATTATATATCCATAAACAAGAGTGAGGGTGTGTCAAAATTCATGGCACACCCTCTTTTATAAATCTTATTTTGTCAATTTATATCTGACATAATGCTCCTCGACAGAATTTCATAAAGCTCACGCTCTTTTCCATCAAGCAGCAAAAGATGTGACTCAATTATCTTGCCATCTCCCCGCGCGGCAGGCCCGGTCTGTGATGCGGCGGGAGTGTTTGCCAATGCCTTTCGCAATGTCTCTTCAAGAAGTGGTTGCAAAATATCAAACGGAAGCCCCTCCCGCTCAAGTTGCCCGGCAGCTATAGTCCAAAGGTGGTTCACGAAATTACACGCAAATACGGCTGCAATGTGCATTTTCTTGCGCAAATCGCTGTCGGCATGATATATATTTGCAAATATCTTGGCTCCAAATGCGCGTATCTCATCCTCAATCTCACAAGTCGGGCCCTCTGTGAAGAGAGGTATTCTTTCTACATCAAGCTCCACATCCTTAGAGAAAGTCTGTAAAGGATAGAAAACTCCGTGACGCATTGAAAGTGGCGCAAGCACCTCCATACCGACCGATCCCGACGTATGAAGCACCAATGCATCAGATGGTCTCAATCCACGGACAATATCCGCTATCGCATCATCTTTGACACTGATGAGATAAATATCCGCATCTGTCACCACGGCCTCAAGACTGTCTACAGGAATTGCATCAGATAATTTCGACGCAAGACGCGTGGCTGAATCAAGACTGCGGCTATAGACCTGAACTATCCGCCCTGCCCCACTACGTTCGATTGCCGGAGCAAGATGCGTGGCTACATTTCCGGCCCCTATCATCACGACTGCGGGCACAAAATCAGCTTTCTGCATAGTAAAAGCGCTATGGCGTCGAGGATATTCAGAATTTATCTATATGTACATTCTCCCATTTAAGCTTCCCGACGTCTTGAGGCTTGCGTTCCTCATCCTTATGTCCGAAAGTAAGCACGCAAACAACCGGACATGTTTCCGGAATTCCAAGAGCTTCACGGATATATTCATCAGAAGGCATACCGTCAGCCGCATATCTATCCCTTATCTGAATCCAGCAGGAGCCAAGGCCGAGAGCAGCGGCCTGAAGCTGCATATAGGAAGCAGCTACTGAAGCATCTTCAATCCACGGTTCTGTCGCGGTTGAGTCGACAGCCACAACGATTGCAAGCGGGCAACGGGCTATAGGAGTTGCGCCCATAGGCTTACACTCGCTGAGCCTCATGAGCATCGTCTCATCTTCAACCACAACAAACTGCCATGCACGTGAACTCTTCGATGTCGGAGCCAGCAACCCTGCCTCAAGAATCAACTTGACGCTTTCGGGATCAATTTTTTCATTTGTATAACGGCGGATACTTCTACGATCGACGAGTAGTTGATGAAAATCCATTTTAATGCGAATATTTACGATAGATGTAGTGATTGAATATATATTTATAGATTACCGACGGCAAATCCATACACTGCTATACTTCGATTGCAGGGATTCAGAAAGCCTGCGCGCATCATTTATATTTGAAGCAGAAGCCGCGTATATGCGATAATTGCCATCCATTTCTATTATCTTGAGCGATGTGTCGCCAACGTTGCAGATGTGTCGCTCCGCAGCTTGATGATTAGGGAAGGAACCGACAACAAGAATATAGCGACCCGGGATGTCTGACGTTTTCGCTGCCCCGCTATCTTTCGCTGTAGAGCCTACTTCTTTAGTCACCGAAGCGTCCGGAGCCTCTTTACTATCTGCCGGAAACGCAATATTAAGTAATATTTCTCTCGAGAGTCCTATTATCGAAGGTGTATCAATCGAGATCGTCTGTTCGAGATGCGAACTGAGGCCCGTGTCAAGCGATGCAAAATTCATCCGGCCCCTATCAACAAGACTTGTAGTTGAATAGAGTATGCCAAACGCAATCATGACTGCAATAAACGAGGCAACAATCTTAAGCGGTGTGGGGATAACGGCAAATCCGGTAGTAGATTCCAAATTTACAACCTCGTCATCTGCATCCACGCACAGAGGTGCCACTTCAAGAGGCCGGAATCCAGTCAATTTTCTGACAGGCAAAGAGTCTGTAGACGGGGTGAAGACAGGACAATCCGGCGTGCTTCCACTCGAAAGAGTCCCAAGATTACCAAATGAGATCTCTCCTGTCAGCCCGAGTTGATGGTGGATAGACGCGACAGCTGTGTTCATCTCGGCCTTGGCAGTTTCAAGACTTACTGCATGTCGACGCGAGATACTGCCGATGAGCATGGCATCATTATGTTTCACCTCCGGATTGAAGCCTACTGTCAACGCAGGTGGCATGAAACATAAGGATGAAGCGTCAAATGATGCACACTCATGATTGAGCATGAAAGCACCCAGACCGGGCACCACCACACAATCATGGTGTAGAAGCAGATATTCGATATGTTGCGCAATGTCTATCACGTTGCAAATTTACAAAAACCAAGCCATTTATGCAATAGGTTAAATGCTTTATGCTTATTGAAATCACGCGGGGCAAAACGAAAGAGTGTTCGCGCACCCAAACGTTTTGCCCCGGCTAAATAAGATCAATCCGTAAGACGGCTATTTTTCGTTCGTTTTATCAAGATCTGTAGCGTCGAAATTCAGCTTATCTTTCATCTCCTCGTCAGCCTGAAGTATCTCAGGAGTTTTGCCATTGACCTTCACATCAATCAACCCGACCGATGGATAATTGCAACGAAAAATGTCAGATTCAGCCGTAACATCTACGTTTGATATTATGAAATTATCCACTACATCGTCAGCATTGGCTGCAAGCACACCGAGATTCATACATGAGCCTGAGATATTGCTGACCTTCACATTGCGGATTATGCCCGACGGCTTCTCGTCACTGCCTTCAAGTGTGAAAAACTGCTTCCAGGGAAGCACTTCGATGAGTGTTCCGAAACGGCCGCTGACATTTTCCACCAAGATATTCTCATAAATCTGGTAAGTGTCAGGACGCATTTTCAGCCTCAACACAGAACACTCATTGTCCACTCGGCAGTTACGCAAGACAATATTGTCGGCATGCAGACACTCGCTTCCAAGAGTGAGAGTGCCATGCAGATTCGGGCCAAACACACAGCCTTCCACAAGCACATCCGTGACGCTGTCATTCTCGTATGAGCGATTGGCATAGACGCCCTTGCCACCTTTCATGCAGACACCGTCGTCGTCACAGTTAAGATAGCAGCCTGTCACTCTGACGCGGTGACATCCATCAAGGTCAATAGCGTCGCTGCTCGGGGCTCTTACGGGTTCTTTTGGAGCCTGTACCTCACAATTTTCGATCGTGAGATCATTGCAGCGGTAGAAATGCGATGTCCAGAACGCTGAATTAACCAGTCTCACACCGCTTAGGCGGGCATTGTCACATCCCCACAGGAATACGAGGCGTGGACGGCGCACTTCAAGATTGGTCCAGGGACGATTCTCTCGTCGAGCCTTCTCGACATTATCCCAGAACTCCACCCAAAATTTATAGCCGTTGCCATTGATGGTTCCGGGACCCGAGATCTCGAAATCATCGACATGATAGGCATTGATGAGCGCCGCATGATAGTAAATGCTACGACCCTCCATCCTTGATGGTATCAAAGGATAGTCGGCGATATTGTCCGAACCTTTTATGACGGCACCCTCTTCAAGCTGCAACTTCGTGCCAGGTTTAAAGAAAAGAGCACCGGTGAGATATGTGCCGGCAGGGACAACAATCTCCCCTCCTCCATCAGCCTCAACTCTGTCAATCAAAGTCTGTATAGCCACCGTCTGAACTATCGTACTGTCATTGACGACACCGTGGTCTGTGATACGATAACGCCGCGGAAGCGCAGAGGTATCACTCTTAAACATCCGGTCGAGAAATTGCACAGAATAATGGACCGCAGTATCAAACCAAGGTTTGAAAAACCAGAACGGATGAATATCGACAGGAATCCTGTGTCGCTCCGAGTATATGCCGATGGAGTCATAGCTAGCGACAAGTGAGTCACGGCCATCGCTATATCGAGGCAAACCACTGCTTATAAAGCATACCGGCGCTGATTTGGGCGTGATCCAAAGCAGCGAAGAGGCCTCTTTCCAATTCTCAGGTGAATCTTCATATAGGCCTCCGAGCCACCGGGAGTTAACCGGCAACACTCCTTTTTTCAGATAACGTTCGCGGGCATCCGCAATGTTGGATTCCGACACAAAAGTAGCAATACCATCCATATTGATGACGGCCTGGACGTCGCTTGACGTGTTGCGCCATTCGCCTTTACCCTCATGACGACTGGAGCCGTTGGTGACTCCGACGAGAGTGGCAAGTTGCGCTCCGGCGGAACACCCGGAGACAGCGATGCGTTCCGGATCAATACCGTATTTATCTGCATTCGCGCGCGCCCATCTCACAGCAGTCTTTATGTCGTGGAGACCGGCAGGATATACAGCTTCCGGGATCAGACGATACTCAACCGGGATCGTCACATATCCCTTGGCCGCAATCTGCTGGGCCAACGGGACTTGCAGACTCTTGTCGCCGGAATTCCAACCACCGCCATGTATCATTATGACAGCAGGATATGTCCGGTTGTCATCAGGCCGGAAAATATCGACGTGGAGGTCCCTGTCGCCGTATTTGGTTTTCTTATGCGTGGTGTAAACAACGTCAGAATACGCTTTCACCCCGGACGGGAGGGACGGTTTAACGAGCTCCGCTTCGGGGTGATTCCTGCGCACTTTGATATTCGTCGAATATGTAGTGAATGATGTGTCTCGGGGGACAGCGGACGGAACCGCCGCCTCCGCTACCTGACCACATGCCATAAGCATAGTGGTCAGGAGTGGAATGAGTTTCATATTGGCGGGGGAATATTTGTCAGAATTGGCCTATTTCTTAATGACCTTATCGGTCTCGACCTTACCGTTGGTGTAGATGATACGGCGGATATTGATACCGTCGATCGGTTCGTTGAGGCGCATGCCCTGAAGATTGTAATACTCAATCTTAGAGATTTCACCCTTGGTCACGACAGACTCGATCTTTGTAGGCGTACCTTTGGCTTTCGGATAGTATTCATCAACAGCCTCGACAGCGTCCGAGTTGCCACCCTTCATGATGTTTTCAACGAGGCAGCTGAGATATACCTCGAGATTATCATACCACCCTTTCGGATCAAGAGTGTAAGCCTTGCCATCCGATGCGTCATTGGGATTAAGACCATTTTCAATCTCCCAGGCGTCCGGCATACCGTCGCCATCAGTGTCATAGTCGGCTGCCCGAGTGAGAGATGGCAACTCCGGGAAGCTCGCAGTGCCGGGATTGGCCTCCTTGGATGGATCATTGATAAAGTCGAGGATACCGGCGGTACCCGAAGTCGGATATATCGAATCAGGAGTTACATAAGGCACATTTCCCAAATAAGCAGTGGTACCTGTGCGTGTTTCCTCCATATAGCGAGCATCAACCGCGTCTCTATAGCACGAAGCACCGCCATAGATGAGCACCTTGTCGTAGGCAGTCTGTGAGCTGTGTGTAGTCACCTCTCCGGGATCAATAGCTTCATCGAGTTTCAATGTCACACAATCGACAATATTGCTGACACGGTTGCCAATGTCAATCGGATGATAGGTGACATTCTCACCAAAACGATGCGCGGCATCCTTGATATATTTTACACCATCTTTGGTGACAAGACCACCATCAGTAATTACACCAGCCCAGTCGTAATTCTCAGGATTGGGGGCGGCAGACACATAGTTGCCGTTGATATAGTAGCGCGAAGAATAGCCATATAGTTCAGGATGTTTCTTGTCGGCATTCCCTTCTTTTGCAACTGAAATTTCAGTCACTCGTGTCTTGTTCTTAGTACCGGGGCCGGCCTTGTAATAGTTGTTGACAATGTTTATATATCCACCACCGGGGCCTCCGTAGCAACCGTTTCCGTTACCCCAGTTATAAATAAGGCAGTTGCGGAAATCCACACGCTCTGCATCGACAGTAGAGCTATATTTCTCTTTATCATATCCTGTCCAGCCATAACGGGCTCCGTTGAAACGCGGAGCGCGATTCTGCACATGAGCTATGAAGTTGTGATGGAAAGATGCGTTTTTGCCACCCCAGATGCCTCCATAGCTGTGAGTACCCTTTGAGTGTCCGGGATTGGCAAGACCTTCGGCAATAGTACACCACTGCATAGTGAAGTTACGGTTGTCGTAGAACGAGGCCACCTCGTCGATACTCCATGAGAATGAGCAGTGATCGAGCATGATGTTCTTACGATTGCGTCCCCATGTTGCATCTGCACTGTCATTGACATCCTTTACCTGCGAGCGGCGTGAACGGATGAATCGCACGATTACATTGTCGCAATTTCCAAAATACAATGTATGGTAGCGCAAGGTAATGCCTCCATCGGGGGCAGTCTGACCTGCAATCGTGGTGTTTGAAGTCACATTCAGCTGCGATTTCAAATCGATATAACCGCTGACGTCAAAAACTATAATCTTTGGCGCAGTTCCTTTAAGAGCTTCACGTAATGAACCGGGGCCATTGTCATCGAGATTTGTCACATGTCGGACTTCTCCGCCACGACCACCGGTGACGTAACGTCCGTGACCTTCAGCACCGGGAAATGCAGGCACCATCTCGTCAGCCATAATCAGTCCGAAGCCGGAGAGCAAGGATGCCACTGTAAGTATAAATTTTTTCATGTGTGAATGATTGTATTTAAAGTTAATCCATGGTAATCGAGTGCAAAAATAGCGAAAAATTCCCGAAGTTTAGTGCGATAAAATTGTTAAAACAATCTTTATGACGGATTACCTATATTTAGAAGGCATACAAACGGCTTTTTGAAACATATATTTGGTGTGTGAGTGGAAAATTACTAATTTTGTACTGATTGAATAACTCCGATATAGAATCAGACAAGACAACATAACTCACCATGAAGCAAGTCAAAGACTTTATCATCGTCGATAATACAAAAATAGGAAGCACCTATTGTAAAATGCGCCTCGCGCCTGCTGACGGGAGCTATCTCCCGTCAATGCTGCCCGGACAATTTGTAGAAGTGGCTGTCAACACCCCGGGAGTGTTGTTGAGACGTCCTATTTCAATCAATGATGTTGACCAGCGTAACAACATACTCACTCTTCTTGTCAGAAATGCAGGCCGCGGCACCTCGGCCCTCATGGATATGAAATCTGGAGAAACACTGAACCTGCTTCTTCCACTCGGCAACGGGTTTTCGATGGAAGCTCCTGCCGGCGCTAAGATGCTCCTCATAGGTGGCGGTGTCGGAGTAGCCCCCCTGCTCTATCTTGGCAAAAAGCTAAAGGAAGCAGGCTTCAAGCCGGAGTTTCTTTTAGGCACGCGATCAGCGGCAGATCTTCTTTCGATCGAGGAATTCAAGGAAGTCGGGACTGTGCATGTCTGCACAGAGGATGGCTCTGAAGGAGTCAAAGGCTTTGTCACGGCGCATCCGGTTCTCGAAGGCGGTTTCCACCGCTACTATTGCTGCGGCCCCGCACCGATGATGAAGGCAGTCGCAAAGGTGGCCTGGAAGAACAATGTGGACTGCGAGGTCTCGCTTGAAAACATGATGGCGTGCGGTCTTGGAGCTTGTCTCTGTTGCGTTGAAAAAACAGTGAAAGGCAATGTCTGCGTCTGCACTGAAGGCCCGGTTTTCAATATCAATAAACTGACCTGGGATTAAACAAAATCTAAACGACTTCTCAAACAATCCGAAGAATACAATGGCAAATCTTTCAGTCAACATAGGTAAGCTCCAGCTTCAGAATCCCGTACTCACAGCATCCGGAACTTTCGGCTATGGCGAAGAGTTCACACCTTTCATTGACATAAACCGTCTCGGTGGTTATATCATCAAGGGTACCACTCTCAATCCCCGTCAGGGTAACGACTATCCCCGAATGGTCGAGACACCGGCCGGAATGCTCAATGCCGTGGGTTTGCAGAATAAAGGAGTGGATTATTTCATTGAGCATATCTATCCACGCATCAAAGATTTCAAATCAAAACTTATCGTCAATGTCTCAGGCGCTAATGTCGATGACTATGCCGAAACCGCGCGCCGCCTCCATTCCCTCGATGGCGTCAGCGCGATTGAAGTAAACATCTCTTGTCCCAATGTCAAGGAGGGAGGTATGGCCTTCGGAACAACCACCACCGGAGCAGCGTCAGTCACTAAAGCTGTGCGAGAGGCATATCCCGACAAAACATTGATTGTCAAACTTTCGCCGAATGTCACTTCTATTGCTGATATAGCCAAAGCTGTCGAGGCAGAAGGAGCTGACTCGGTATCGCTGATCAATACATTGATGGGTATGTCAATAGATGTCGAGCGCCGCAAGCCTCACCTTTCGACCATCACAGGTGGACTGTCAGGGCCGGCAGTAAGACCGGTTGCCGTCAGAATGGTCTGGCAGGTGGCAAAATCCGTGAAGATTCCGGTTGTCGGTCTTGGCGGCATCATGGACGGACGCGATGCGATCGAGTTTATGCTTGCAGGTGCGAGAGCAATCGAAATCGGCACCGCAAATTTTGTCGATCCAAATGTCACAATGAAGGTCATTGATTTCATGGAGGATTATTGCTCGCGTCACGGCATTGCAGATATCAATGAAATCGTAGGTTGCATCTGACCAAATAAAACAACGGGGATAATTATCCCTCCAAAACAAATATGCTATGAAAGCGACAAGACTCCTCATGCTTGGTAATTCAATCGCATCGATTGCATTGTTAGCGTCATGCTCCCATCTGAGCGGCGATGCAAAAAAGATTGTCGGCACATATTACAACACCGAAATCTCGCAGACAGAGCCGGTAATGGTGTTAAAGAAAGATGGGACATGCGTTATACGGGCAATCAAGCCGGGAGTCCTTACTTATAGTGTCGAAGGAGAGTGGAATGTAGAAAATGATTCACTAATCATTAATACCAAGCCGTCATCGCTGACTTTTGAAGGCGACAGCACTCTTATTGGTCATATTCCCGAAAGATTAGCCCAAAAACTGATCGGCCATACTGACTTCACTCTTCAACTCGGTCATGATGGCATCTCCTATCTCTATCAACGACGAAATGAATAAATCCAATACCAAAAACTAAATATTCCAGCAATAACAATCTTATGTTAAGACACGCATTTATTATCATCACTGCATCGGCCGGCATCCTGATGTCGGCATGCGGTCATTCCTCTATCTCCGAGCAGATCACCTCGGCAGAACTTGCTTTTGCAAATGATAACGAGAGTGCGACAAGAGAAATCTGTGGACATATCCTCGGGAAGAAAGACCTTTCAGGAATGGAAGCGTCCCAGATGGCCCGACTATCTGTCATATACATGCAGTTGAACGAAAAATCAGATTCCCCCGAGGATGTCGAGCTTGCCGTGCAGTGTTACAGAGATGCCTATAAGATCAATCGGGATTCAGCCACAGCCTACTATCGCTCACTTCCGGTTGACCAGACAAAATATGTCATGACGTTGTCGACAATCGTGCATACTCTTGATACCCCCCGCGAGATTCCGGAGGAAAATGACTATGTCAACGACAGTTGTGAGATGGCGATCACCGATGAAATATTATCGGAAGGACAGGCCAAACGTCAGAATTAACATAATCTAAGTGACAATGGACTGGAAAGATATACTCTCTCAGAAAGTCAATGACGGCGAACTCGAGAGAGAAGAATTCATACCGCAGGAGCCGACGGCACCAAAAAAAACGGATGTCATCGAGGTCTGTATTGACAGGAAAGGCCGGAAAGGAAAAACCGCCACACTTGCCGTAGGCTTTTCGTGTTCTGACGATGAGCTTAAAGATATAGCGTCAAAACTCAAATCCAAACTGTCGACAGGGGGCTCTGCGCGTGGTGGTGAGATACTCATCCAGGGCGAACGAGTCGCGGATGTGAAGCGGATTCTTATCGAACTTGGCTTTAAGGTGAAATAATCCGCTTGCGTCGACACGGTCATGATCAATATCTACAAGGCATCAGCAGGTTCAGGCAAAACTTATACCCTCGCCCGTGAATACATCAAACTGATTCTCGGCCATAAGGACGAATCGGGTAATTACCATCTCAACAAGAACAGAAGGTTCTCTCACCGTTCGGTGCTTGCCATTACATTTACAAATAAGGCAACCGAAGAGATGAAAACCCGCATTATCCATGAACTTGCCGTGATCGCGCGTCTTGAAAAAGGATGGGAAAAGGAGAGCCCGTATGCAGTCGGCCTATGTGAATGTTTTAATTGCTCGAAGTCAGAGCTTGCGGCTGTAGCGGCCACAGCTCTGAAAGATCTGCTCTATGACTTCAATTTCTTCAGCGTCTCGACTATTGATTCATTCTTTCAGACAATTCTCCGGTCGTTTGCGCGTGAAGCAGAAGTAGCCGGTAACTATGAGCTTGAACTCAACGACAAGACTATCATCGGAATGAGTGTCGACAAGCTTCTGCAGGATTTGAATCACGGAGCCAAAGACAAGAAGATGACACATCTCGTCAACTGGCTCACGAGCTATATGACCCAGCTCATTGAGGATGGCAAGAGTTTCAACATCTTTAACCGTTCGCTTGATCTCCATGTCAACCTGATAAAGTTTATAGACAAAATCACGGATGACACATACCGCGAGCATGAAAAGGAATTGCTCGACTATCTTTCGGACAACGAACGATTCAACCGGTTCAAGGATTGCATTTATAACCATATCCGTCAGATATCGTCGCAGACGGCCAAGGCTTGTGCCGATGCTACCGCGATGATTGAATCAAGCGGGATGAAAGACTTTGTACTAAGTAATATTCAGTCTGCCTTGACTAAATGGAGCGCTACCGGTTATATTGACGATGCCCCTTCCAAGACATTGATGAAAGCCGCCGACGATATCCGAGCCACATATAAGAAAGCGACTAAAAAATCCCCTGTACCGAGTGAGGAGCTCGACGGCTGTATAGCCCATGCCTTAGACATGATAAAGTTTTCGTTCACTCAGGTCACCACCTTGCGCATAATAAGCAACAATCTTTACCAGCTTGGGCTGCTGTCGTATCTTGCGGAATATATCGACAAATATCGCCGTGAAAATTCCACGATCCTGCTGAGCGATACAAACGCCCTAATTTCCAAGATCATCGGTGATGAAGATGCTCCATTCCTTTATGAGAGAGTCGGTGTGTGGTTCAAACATTATCTTATCGATGAATTTCAAGACACATCCTTTAGCCAATGGAGCAATATAAGACCTCTCATAGGGGAAAGTCTGTCGTATGACCATGACAATCTCGTGATCGGAGATGAGAAACAGTGCATCTACCGCTTCCGAAACAGCGACCCTTCTCTTCTCCATAATCTTCATACCGATGAAATTGCTATAGATAGATGTGACATCCGAGGAAATACTCTTGCCGAGAATACCAACTGGCGGTCATCAGCAGATGTTGTCCGCTTTAACAATACTTTTTTCTCGGCATTGGTCAAGAATGTCGGATTGGAAGAAATCTATCTTAACGTAGCTCAGCAGGTATCCGAAAAGCATATCAGCCATTCCGGATATGTGACTGTTGATCTGTATGATGGCAGAAAGAAGGAAGAGTGGCTACCGGTGGCTCTTGACAAACTGACCACAAATCTTCGGAGAGAACTCGAATCGGGCTACAAACCTGGAGAAATCGCTATCCTCGTCAGAAAAGGTGCCGAGGGCGAAATCATCATCCGGCATCTTGAAGAAACCGTCAAAGCCGACCCTACTTTCCCACACTTCCGCATTGTTTCCGACAACTCACTCATGCTCGGCAATTCACCGGTAGTGTCACTGATCGTGAGCCGCCTACGCTTGATAAGCGCGACCAACTTCTCAACATCCCCCAAGAAAAAAACAAAGAGAGAACTGGCGGCCTTGATGAACCGCTTTGAAAATGAAAAAAGCCTGGGCCAAAGCTCGGCCACCTCTCTTTTGAAAGCATTGAGTGCAATGGACGATGACAAAACAGATATTGTCAAAGACGCAGGCAAAGAAACCGTCACTGAAAAAGCGCCAAATTCAGTAGACCTCATATCGTTAGTCGAACAGATCATTGCTGACTTCGTCCCTCTCCATGAGCGTGAGACATCAAACCTATATCTCAATGTCTTTCAAGATCTGGTGACAGAATTTGTAGGTCGCGGACATGGCGATATACGGTCCTTCCTTAAATGGTGGGATGAGAAAGGCAACACGACGCCGGTGGCTGGAGCGCAGGATGACACGGCTCTGAATATACTCACCATCCATAAATCAAAGGGACTTGAATACCCGTGTGTGCATATCCCGTTTGCAGAGTTGTCTGAGGCCAATATACCGGAGCCGGCATGGTTTAAACTCGATGAGATACCGGGCGTCCCGGCCGACTGTCTTCCACCGATGCTGCCGCTGAATATATCTTCAAAAATGTTGGAAACTCCTTTTAAGGAAAAATATGAAGAAGTGTGCAGGCAAAAACTACTTGATAGAGTCAATCTTCTATATGTAGCGTTCACACGAGCGGTCAATGAACTTCATATCGGCCTTCCGGTCAGCGCAAGTGGACAGAACATGGCGAAAGAAATCATTGATGCCATCAACGCATGCACACCGGATTTTTGTAGCTCGCTTGAAACCACATCCGATCGAGATTCAGATAGCATCTCGCCCTACATGTCATTCGGATTTGAAGATCAGAAGCTGACTATCGGCGTACCAACATCTCCGGAAATGAAACACGTGGCAGAGAAAACAGCACTCCGTCCTGCCGGGATCTTAAATCTTGACACCTACCCTTCTAATCTCGATAGAGATATCTGGGCCAACACCTGCCTCGAAGAGAAATATTATAACATCGACGATGCCAGGGACCGAGGTGTAATGCTCCACGACACGATGGCCTCAATCAGGCACAGCAATGATGTTGAGATGGCAATCAACTCACTGCGTCACTCGCGCAAAGCGAAAGAATTGACAACTGACGACATCGCAAAAATCCACGACATAATCCTTAACCGGGTCAATGATCCTCATGCCGCACGATGGTTCAACGATTACAAGCGTGTACTTATTGAACGGCCTATCGCAATCGGAGGAGATGACACACGCCGTCCTGACCGAGTGGTATGGACTGCCGACGGACACATTGATATCATCGATTTCAAAAGCGGCTCGCAGGATCCACGCCGATATATGAAACAAGTACGGGAATATATCACACTGTACGAGTCAATCGGTCACTCCGGGGTCAGAGGCTATCTCTACTATCTTGATTCAGGAAGAATCGTAGAGGTTGAGACTACAAAAAAATAAACTTTATTGAGCGAAAAGATTAAAATTTGAAATTTTTCGGCGAATATATTTGTCGTTTCGTAAATAATACATACCTTTGCAATACAAATCAAAATCAATTATCAACCCCATAGATTAAACTATGACTCGATTTTACGCATATCCGTTTTTTTATTATTTTTATTTTGCTAAAAAATAAGAATCGGGATTTGCGTGTATAAATCTTTCACTTCGCAGCGAAATATTTTTTTCAAATCATATAATCCCGTTCCTCATAGGATACGGGATTTTTTATATAAAAAGAGTATGAAGAAAATAACTATACAAGGTGTAGCAGGATGCTATCACGATGCGGCAGCCCATCTATATTTTGATGGAGAGGATATCCAGACCATCGAATGTGAGACCTTCTCTATCATGTTTGACACTCTGTCTACAGATGCATCACTGCTTGGGATTGTAGCGATTGAAAATACCATCGCCGGCAGTATCCTCCAGAACCATGAGCTTCTCCGCCAAAGCAACCTGCGGATCATCGGAGAATTGAAACTCAGGATATCACACGTTCTCGCAGCGCTTCGGGGACAGGACATCGACAACCTTTGCGAAGTCAACTCTCACCCAATGGCACTCATGCAATGCGAACAATTCCTGCGCCGTCATCCGAATCTGAAAATCGTAGAGAGACCTGACACAGCCGGAAGCGCAAAGGAGATTGCAGAAAACAAGCTCGACGGCCACGCTGCCGTGTGTGGCGAGTATGCCGCTAACCTCTATGGCCTTGAAATACTTGAAAAAGGGATTGAAACAAACAAGCGTAACTTCACCCGTTTTCTGATTGTGGCAGATCCACTGCTCGCATCCGAAATAGGCCCCGGGGAAAAGGATATTGACAAAGCTTCAATAGTCTTCACACTCCCTCACACCCACGGTGCCCTCTCAAAAGTGCTCACCATATTGTCGTTCTACGACATCAATCTTTCAAAAATCCAATCTACCCCGGTGGTCGGACGCGAATGGGAATATCGCTTCTATGTCGATGTGACTTTTGACAGCCTCGTCCGTTACCATCAAGCAATCGAAGCTGTGCGTCCACTCATCAAGGATTTGAAAATTCTCGGGGAATACGCCGAGGCAAAAATTACTCATTGACAGATATAAAAACATATTGACTCATGGAAATCAAGCCATCTCAAAGAGTAGAAAACATAAAGGAATATTATTTCTCCACAAAACTTAAGGAAGTCGCAGCTATGAAGGCTGCCGGTGACGATGTCGTGTCGCTTGGCATCGGCGGGCCTGACCGTCCTCCGCACCAGGACGTCATCGACACCATGACCGAGGCTCTAAACTGCCCGTCTAACCACGGCTACCAGCCCCACGTCGGAGTCCCGGAACTCCGTGAAGGGTTTGCAAAATGGTACAAAAAATGGTATGACGTCGACCTCGATCCAAAATCCGAGATTCAACCCTTGATAGGCTCAAAAGAAGGAGTCACCCATATCTCACTGACGTTTCTCAATCCCGGCGATGGCGTCCTCGTCCCCAATCCCGGTTATCCGACATACTCTTCCATAAGTAAGCTTGTTGGAGCTGAGATTTTCAACTATGATTTACTTGAGGAAAATGGATGGCAACCGGATTTCGAAGCACTTGAAAAGCTTCCGCTCGACAAGATCAAACTAATGTGGCTCAATTATCCTCACATGCCCACCGGCGCACGGGCCCAGTTTGAGACCTTCAGAAAAGCCGTGGAGTTTGGTAAAAAGCACGGGATTGTAATCGTCAACGATAACCCCTACTCTTTCATCCTCAACGACACCCCAATGAGTATCCTACAGATACCCGGCGCAAAGGACATAGCCATTGAGATGAATTCACTCAGCAAGAGCCACAACATGCCCGGATGGAGAGTCGGGATGGCTGCTTCAAATCCGACTTTCATTTCATGGATTCTCAAAGTGAAGAGCAATATAGACTCCGGACAGTTCAAACCTCTGATGCTTGCTGCGGCCAAAGCTCTTGAAGCCGGCAAAGAG
Organism: Staphylococcus sp.; assembly: GCA_023665865.1. Taxonomy (GTDB): domain Bacteria; phylum Bacteroidota; class Bacteroidia; order Bacteroidales; family Muribaculaceae; genus Duncaniella. Next base: position 2,190,806 of record JAMPDC010000001.1, on the reverse strand, counting down.
TGGCACGATGAAGTCAATGCCGTATATGCTTCACGCAGACATGTGGCGGAGCAGATCATGACTGAGCTCGGATGCACTTTTGATCCAAATCAAAGCGGTCTCTTCCTCTGGGGTAAAATTCAAGACGAATCCATCAGCTCCGAAGCTCTTGCCGACAGATTGCTGCATGAGGTAAAAGTATTCCTGACCCCCGGATTCATATTCGGCTCAAATGGATCACGATACATCCGCATCTCACTCTGCACAACTGAGGAGCGTATGAATGAAGCACTGCGACGCATACGCCAACTTAACTCTAAATAAATTGTAATTAGTAAAAAGCACATACGTATATATCAAAATGGAAAATATCAAACCGCTTGCCATCGATGGTGTCGAACTCACCAAACCTATTATAATCTCAGGCCCTTGCAGCGCTGAAACTGAGGAACAAGTAATGCAGACAGCCCGCGAGCTTCTTCGCTCCGGAGTGAAAATATACCGTGCAGGTATCTGGAAACCGCGCACCAAACCGGGAGGATTCGAAGGTGTCGGTGTCCCTGGCCTCGCATGGCTCAATAAGGTGCGTGAGGAGACAGGATTGAAAATAGCTACCGAAGTCGCAAACCGTGGCCACGTCGAGGCAGCTCTTGAATATGACCTTGACCTCCTCTGGATAGGTGCCCGCACAAGTGCAAATCCTTTTGCCATGCAGGAAATTGCCGACGTCTTACGTGAAAGCGGCAAAGATATACCTGTACTTGTCAAAAATCCCGTCAACCCTGACCTCGAATTGTGGATTGGAGCCCTCGAGCGTCTCTACAACGCCGGCATCACCCGCCTCGGTGTCATACACCGTGGATTCAGCACCTACGGCGAACACATCTACCGCAACCATCCCCAGTGGCGTATCCCTCTTGAGCTCCGTATCCGTTATCCGCAGATACCCATTATCTGTGACCCAAGCCATATCGGTGGAAAGCGAGAACTCATCGCGTCGCTTTCGCAGCAAGCTCTTGACATGGGCTTCGATGGCCTTATCATCGAAAGCCATTGCAACCCGGACTGTGCATGGAGCGACAAGAATCAGCAAATCACTCCGGAGGTGCTTGGTGTGATCCTCGACAACCTTGTCTATAGAGATGCTCCCGTGCCGACAGAAAGTCTTGCGCAGTTGCGCCGTCAGATTGACCAGCTTGACAATGATCTTGTCGAAATTCTCGCTAAGCGTATGAACATATCGCGCGAGATCGGTGCCTATAAGAAGAACCACAATATGCCAGTCGTTCAGCCCAACCGTTATGGCGACATAATGAACACCCGCGTGAAGGCAGCATCATCTGCCGGCGTCGACGAAGATTTCATGCGCAAGATTCTTTCAACTATCCACGAGGAATCTGTAAGAATCCAGGTTGAACTTAATGAGAAAAAATAATCTCTGACACAAATGAAAATTCTGATTCTTGGAGCAGGTAAAATGGGCAGTTTTTTCTGCGACCTGCTGTCGTTTGACCATGAAGTCGCCGTGTATGATCCTGACCATGAGCGTCTGAGATTTACATTCAACGCACTCCGCTTCAAAGAGCTGGATGAAATCAAGGATTTTGAGCCTCAGCTTGTCATCAACGCATCGACAGTCAAATACACGCTTCAGTCTTTTGAAGCAGTGCTACCCTATCTGACACCGTCGTGTATAATCAGCGACATTGCGTCGGTGAAGACCGGCCTGCCTGAATTCTACGCTTCATGCGGTCACCCGTTTGTCAGCACTCACCCGATGTTTGGCCCGACATTTGCATCGCTGAGTAATCTCAGTAATGAAAATGCCATCATCATCAGTGAAGGGGATCATCTTGGAAAAGTCTTTTTCAAGGATCTATACTCACGTCTCCATCTCAACATCGTTGAGTATTCTTTCAAGGAACACGACGAGACTATTGCCTACTCGCTCTCAATACCTTTTGCTGCGACATTGGCTTTCGCAGGAGTGATGAAGCATCAGGAGGCTCCCGGCACCACGTTCAAACGCCACATGCAGATTGCCCGCGGTCTAATGTCGGAAGATGACTTTCTTGTAAGCGAAATTCTTTTCAACCCCAACACCCCTGCCCAGATTGAGAAAATCCAAAGCCAGATGGCAGAACTGCTTGACATCATCAAACGCCGTGACAGCAAAGCGATGAAAGACTTCCTCGCCCGAGTCAGAGAACACATCAAATAAAGGAATGAATCGTATTGATTCACACACGAAAAAGGCATCACACCCTCATGCGAAACTACTATTCCGCATGAGGGTGTGATGACTAAAGCATATATACTATCTGCCGCCGGTGGTTGAATGATCTACGTTTGCATCGGCGTTGATCAGCTTGTTGGCGCCACGCTTCTGTCGTCCCCATTGGAGATTGTAGCTGATACTTATGTATGGCATACGCATGTCGAGGCGCATGTGTTGCTCGTTGCGGTTCCATTGGCTGAGAGATTTTGAGCCTTGATCATATTTGCCAAAGGGGATGAGCACACCGGCCGAGAACTGCCAGTTTTTCCAGTTGTAGTCGGCTGCTATTACGTTGACATCCTCGCCCCAACTGATTTTCTCGCCCCAGAGGTCGCGTTGGGCTCTGACGTATTGAAATACAAGTTGAAATCCCTTATACATAAACATCAAGGCGGCATCACCGCTCCATGTATGGTTGTAAAGAGTATATGTGTTGCCCTTCATGCGTTCTGCTTTATACTGAAGTGTGCCCGAGAACATAAGCCAACCAGGGACAATCTGTACCTGCTCGGCGAGCCAGAAACTCAGATTCTGCAAGCCCTTGCTGTTTTCGTACGAGGTAACGAGTCTGTTATTGTCCCAGTAGAGATAAGGGGTGATGGCATTGGGGCTTGTGAATGCTCTCATACCAAACGAACCGCTGACACGCTGACTGAACAGATTGTGGCCGTAACGGAATGTCAGCATATAGGATGACGACGTCTTCAGGTTTGAGTTTCCGATACGCCATTGGAAGCCGTCGAGCTGCTGGGGTGCGATATTGGTCTCGGCCAGAGATGGAGCGGACTGCCAGGATGTAAAAGCCAGTCTGAAATTATGGTTCTGATTCAGAGAGTAAGTCACGGTAGCTTGCGGGCGAAGATTCCATGAGTGATTACCTTGATTGGTTTCCCTGAACTTGAAAGATGTGTATTGCGCCCCGAGACCTCCGGTAAGAGTAAATCTGTCTATGCGTTGGAAATATTCCGCGAAGAAATATGCCTTATCCTGGCGCTGATGGAAAATCTCACCGTCAAGGTTTTCATAAAGGGAACGGTTGCGGTTGGCGGTATATGATGCTCCGGCGGTCAGTTTGGACGAGCGCCATTGTTTTATATAGTCAGCTTCAAGGCCGTAGGCTTGATTGCGGTCTTTGATATAGGTGCTCACATCTGTTATATAGTCAGAAACGTCTTCGTATTTCTCACGATAGTCTGAATATGAATGTCCGGTATATAATGATGCATTGAAATCGACGACAAGAATCTGACGATGGGCAAAATGCTGCTCCAGGTATGCAGAGAAACGTGGCGTAGTTCCCACTCGTCCCGATTCATCACTGAGAAGAATATCTTTGTCGCCATTGCTCAGAGACAGCAGTCCTTTATAGCGATTAAGGTCAGAGAAGTTTCGATTGGCAACCAACTGAACATAGAATACTGTCGTGTCCGGTTTGATATAATTGTATGAAAGCCAACCGGCCCCTTGAGAATTGTTGAGTTTACCGCCAAGCGGGGTCTCTGTTCTTGTAAGTTCACGACCATCGGGCCATGTGAAGGTTTCGGTGTAGTCACGGTGAGCCTTTATGCCTTCGGTAAGCTTGAAGTAGCCGCCTACTTCCCATTGCGAACGTCCGGTGTTGAATTTGGTATTCCCCTGATAGTAACCCCAACCACAGTTGAGCGCAGGCTTAGCCTGGAGCATAAGTGAACCTCCTACAGTAGGATTAGCTACAATAAAGTTAAGCACATAATTAGCGCCACCATAGCGTAAGCCGGGATTATCAATCCACTCCACACGTTTGATAGTCTCCGGAAGTAAAGATTTCACCTGCTCTATCGTTGACTCACGCCCATTGATGCGCACCTGTACCGACTGACCGGCGGAACTAATGGTACCAAGCGCATCATTCACATTAAGAGTTGAAATCATGAGGTTGCGGAGGAGCTGCATACCATTCTTGGAATTGTCAACCGCACTTTTGGATGGATGATAGACATCCATGTCGGCCTTGCGGATGACCTTCGGTGCTTGAATTACCACCTCGTTGAGTTCCTGAGCTGTGATTGTGTCTGCCGTATTCTGGGCGACTGCAATAAGTGCAATCAAAATCATTAGTACGGTTGTGAGAATTGCTTTCATCTATATTTGCTTAAAGAATTAATTTTAAGTTTTCAACGGCCATATTTTGGGATGAATGAAGGACAGCCGATATCCGGTCAATATTGTCAGTATTCCCAAGATCAATATCCCAGAATGTCCCTGACGGATAATCATTCCACCATTTTCCTCTTTTGGGATTAGTCGCCAATATCTGAAAAACAGCTATATTATTATTTCTACCGGGTATTCTATGGAGAATGACAACTTGCTTATGGTGCGGTCTGTAACGGACATTGGTATATACTGAGTTTGAAGGTCCATTCTCCCATCCATCCTCATCAATAGATGTTGTCTTATTGCCGAAGAGACGAGAGTATTCTTTACTATATACCCCGGTTGTTCCATCATATAGATATATTTCCGATGTTGGTTTCAGAGGTTTTCTCTGATGATAGGTCACAAACAGCAAGCCTCGATGTGGATTATAAAAAAGTATCGAATCTGTTTCAATTTCAGGAAATCGCGCAATACCATCAGCCAGAAAACCAGACAATTTTGGGAAATGAGCAATTCGCTCCGGTGTCTGCATGAGGGTTGTGTCAGTAATCATCCACTCAGATCCGAATGCTAATTCAAGACCGGATGAGCTTACAGCATTACCGCTATAAGAATCCACATGCCAATGCTGCTGTGAAAATGCTGGAAGCTGCTGTGTAGTGCACGAAGTAAGATATATACATGCAGCAAGTATGGATAAACTAAATTTTCTCATAATGATTGTTTCGTGTCATGATAAATCTGTAATTGGAAGTTCAACAAAGACGTAGAATTTTGTAATTCCGACGATGCAAAGTTACTGCCGCTAAAAATTTCTTGCTATACCCAAAAGTGTACTTATGCAGTCGTGGTTGAAAATATACACTTTTAGGTATGGTACAGGCTTTAGGCTTTCTCTAATTTTGCGGTGGATAATTCTGCCTTCGGCACCGCGCACCAGATTGTTCCCGTTGGTCACCTGCTTCGTGGTCAGCCGACATGCGCTGAATTTCCACGCGCGATTAAATAATTGCATCAGATAAAAATGATATGACTGACGAAGAAAAGGATAAGATTGAACGCTGTCGGATAATGATAGTCGGCAAGGGCGATTTGGCAGACGCTATAAATACGGCTTTGCTAAAAGTCGGGTTCCACAATATCATATATGTGGGAAATCCGACGAGATCTGCCGATATTGCGGTTGACTTGGCGATGAATGGAATATCGGCCAAGTTGGATGGTAAATTGCCGGTCGTATATCCGTTTGATTTTATCGAGGGTGGTGCGGCTATGGTTGTGCGGCCCGATGATAAGTCTGAATTTGATGAGCAGAGCGATGTCCGCCTGTATGCCGCAAAATATATGTCGGGATATTGTGCGTTTTGGAATATTGATAACAGCGACTGGTTGCGCGCTGTATTGCCGAGGATTGAACAGGGTGAACAATCGGCAAAAGCTCAGCAAACCGCAGCCTGTATATGCGTCCGGATATTGGCTAATATCGCAGTAGGACGCAATGTAAAGCACTTTCCGCGCTTCTATCTATCGAAAATTTAAAGTAGCTTATTGTTTGCAGCCGCCGCGATAGCCTCGGAAATGTTGCGCACACCGAGTTTTTCAAAAATGCGCTGACGGTATTTCTTGATGGAATCTGGAGAAAGACAGATACAATCGGCGATTTCCGACATTGTATAGCCTTGTATTGAAAGAGTAAGCACCGACTTTTCCCTTTCGGTTAAGCTCGGCATCGCTTTCTTATCCCACCGACGGGTAACGGGATTAAATACGAAATAGTCGGGGGCGCCGACATGGTGCATTTCTATAAATCCGTATGTGGTGTGAGTAGAAGCTGATACAACGCATAGGCCAAGCCATACCCTCCCATCGGAAGTTAAGGCAAGTGAAGTCAATTTATGGTTTATGAGAATTGGGTGACCGTCGTTGAGAATATGAAAGTCGTATGATATATACCAATCCTTGCGCTGTCCCAGAGGAATCTGATTGTAAAAGGCAAAACCCGCTCGGTTGATGTCGAGCAAAAGAGCCTGTTCGTCCTCGGGCACATATTTCAGATAGAACCGATAGCCAAGTTCAATCATCTGCTCCGGCGTAAGCCCACACAGAAACATAGGGTTAGGCGACACATACAGGAAATTCTGCTTGAAATAGTCAATGATATAGACACTTTGGTATGTGGAGCGAGAAAACGCCTCGGCGGAGCGGACATATTCGTCAACTCTGCTGTAATCAAGTTCGTCAGGAAGTTTGACTTCGTTATCGGGAATAAAAAATTCGTCGGGCGTTTTCATTTTCGTCGGCAAAGATACAAAAATTTCCAGGTAAGCCTCATATTTTTCAGGACATCTTATACTAAAACAACACAAATAGCCGACGAGATGAAGTTTACATCCGTCAGCTATTTCAGTCGTTATTGCGTGAAACATCTCGGAATGTCACCGAGCGAATACCGCACAGTCAATTCATCTGAATCATAAATTTATTTGATGCGCCGGATCAGTCGTGCTGGATTTCCTGCCACGATTGTATTGGGCTCCACATCGCGGGTCACAACACTACCTGCGCCGACAACTGCATTTTCTCCTACCGTTATTCCCGGCAGGATTGTTGCCCCGGCTCCAATCCATGCACGGTGGCAGATTCTGACAGGTTTGCAGGTAATGACCATGCGATCTTCAAGGTCATGGTTGTTGGAAATCAACTGGACATTGGCGGCTATCAACGCCTCGTCCTCAATAGTAATTCCTCCTGCCGACATCATCAGGCAGTTGCTTTGCACGATTACATTACGTCCGATTTTGACCTTGTTGAACCTCACGCCATTCAATGGGGTAGTCACACGACTACCTTCACCCATCTCCGGGAATAACTTGCGCACCAAAGCATCAAATTCCTCAGTGGCAGGCATTGTATGATTCAATTTGAACAGGGTATGCATCTGCTGCTTTGCCATTGCTGCTTCTTCCGGTGAGGGATGTGCGCAGTCGATACGTATTTCTTCCATCATTTCAGCTTTTCAATCCATGAGTTAACGGTTTTGCGGGCTTGATCACGATTATTCTGAGCTGTTGCGCCGCGCACCGCAAGTCCTTTGGCTACGGTTGCGCCTTGGCACGCCTTGGCAATATAACTTTCAGTGCTTGAGAGTCCGCTACCCTCATGAGTACAGAACGGTACGATTGTCTTGCCATCCCAATCGTGCTTTTCCAGGAAAGTATATACCGGCATGGGCATATCGCCCCACCAGTTGGGATAGCCGATGAAAACGACATCGTAGTCCTCAACTTTGACATCGCCCTTAATAGCGGGACGTGCTTTCTGCTCTTTTTCCTGTTTGGCTATCTCAACCACAGCATCATATGAGTCGTGGGGATAATCCTTTTCAGGCACAATTTCAAAGAGCGTGCCTCCGGTTGCTTCACCTATCATTTTTGCTATGATGTGGGTGTTGCCTTCGGATATGTTGCCCACGCCATAGTTTTCGCCGGTGTGGGAGAAAAATGCTACAAGCGTTTTCTTGCCTGATATTGATGTGCTCATATTGCTTTCTTTGATGTTTTGGTTTTCATTTGTCGACGCCCCCGTATTGTTGTTGGCGCATGACACCATTGAAAGTGCTGATGCAACAAACATGACGACCATGCTGATTATCTTTTTCATCAGTAATTTGTTTTATATCTTATCCATAATGTTCCGTTCTCAATGCGCTCAACGCTTTCCAGCGATAATTTTACCGGCATACGGTTCATATCCGCTATGCCATCGAAAAGAGCTGTTTGTCCCTTGCGTCCGTCGATACCGGGAGCAAGCAGGAGGCTCACTTCGTCAATCAGCCTGGCGGCGAGGAAACCACCGTTGATGTGTCCGCCTCCGAGAACTGCCATGCGCTTGATTCCAAATTCCTCATTCAGAATTTCCATAGCTTTAGGTAAGTCTATTGCCTCACGGCCGATGCAGATATATGATATGCCCTGATTTTTGAGCATTTCAAGATATTCCTGCGACACCTGTTCGCTGACGATGCAGACAAGGGGCACACCGTCGATTTCAGAAGCGGGCCAGCGCAAGCGGCCGTGAGTGTCAACCGCAACCGTGTATTCGTCCGAGACAACGGCTTTATAGATCGATGTCATGCCGAAAGGAGTCGGGTCATTGGCAATGAAGGGTTCCTTCAATGCGCTGTAATGTTCCATCGTACCGCGGCCTTCGAGCTGAGTCGGGCAGTCGAGTTTTGCGAGAGTGTCGTAATATTCTTCGCCGCTGATTTTGTCAACCATCGAGCAGTCGATGCGTCCGTCGATTGAAGCCACCATGTGGCACACTATATAAGGTCTTTTCATTTTGCATTTGGGTTTAATGGTCCGTAAAAATATGAGGCTGTAGCACCGCCGTCAATCAGAAAGTCAGCACCGGTTATGAACGCCCCCTGCTGTCGCATCAGCAGTTCGGCTACATTTGCCACTTCGTCGGCTGTGCCGGGGCGTCTGGCAGGGCATTTGGCGAACATGTTTTTATAGAAGTCGCCACGCGGCCCGTTGAACTCGTCGATTGCAAGGGGAGTGACGATTATGCCGGGAGAGATGGAGTTGATGCGTGCTCCGCGTTCTCCCCATTTCACGGCCTCAGCCATCACGCGCTTCACATTGCAGCGTTTAGCCATCTGGTAGGCATGGAGTGTATCATTTATGTTTTCCGGTTGTAGCATATCAAGTGAAAGAAGTTCCTCAGTCGGGGTCATGGCAAGCTGTTGGTCCTGTTCCGCTGTAAGAGCAGGCATACGGTGTCCGCTCTGACTGGAGATGGTCACGCCCGTTCCTCCCGGTTTTATTACCTTGCCGACTTCTTCAAGAAGCACCGCTGTACCGTAGAGGTCAACATGGAGTATCGTTTCTATGGGTGCCTGACTGGGCGATACTCCGGCAGCATTGACGAGCATTAAAATCTCGCCATATCTCTGAGCCTCGGCGATTAACGCAAGGATTGATTCACGGCTCGACAAATCCATCTCAAACGGCACAGTGTCAAATCCGGCGTTGTTCATCGTGGAGCAGATTGCCTTGGCATTTTCAATACTGCGGTCGCCGACCACTATCTTCATGCCGTAACCCATACGCCGGGCTATCGCCATTCCTATCTGACCGGCTCCGGTCAATATCATTACTTCTTTGTTCATGCGAATCTTATTTTGGATGATGCAAAATTACCACATTACCAGGCAAGAATCTTAACCATAAATACTGATTTGATAACCAACATTACGGAACTTTACGGAATTGTCAAAGTTTATTACCGAAGAACTCAGTCAGTTTTCCCACAATCTGCTGAACATATTCAGGTACATAGTAGGTTCTTATATGTGTGGCTCCCGGCACGAGGAACATCTCCTTGTCCTGTGTGCCTGTGGCGTTGCTGAAGCAATGCTCTGTCATGTAGAACGTGTCGGCGACGCTGCCCGCAATCATCAACAGAGGCTGGTTGATAAGGTACATGCCTTCCGACGCATCAAACCCCATCAGATCCATCAGGCTGCTTTTGGTATATTTGAAAGTGGAGTTGGGATGAGCATAGTTGACGATGTAGTAGTCATAGCCGTCGCGGTAGAGGTCGAAGGGGAGCTTGGCTGCCTGTTCGGGAGTCATGCCGCTCATGTCGCCGATATATTCGGGCTCGCCTGTCACAACTTCGCGCTGACGGGCGGCGCAGGCATCGGCAAGACGTTCCTGAACGGTGTTTATCTGGGTGTCGAGGAATCCATTGCGGCGAACAAGTCCGGAGTTGAACATGCTGAGGGTCGCCACAGCCTTGAAACGCTTGTCGGTCTGCGCGGCGACGAGAGTGTAGCCGCCACCTCCGCATATTCCAAGTATGCCCATGCGGTCGGCATCCACACCGGGATATTGCGCGAGAATGTCAGCTGCACGGTGTATGTCCTCGATGCGGTTCGACGGTATATCCTTCTGGCGGGGCATACCCTCGCTTGCGCCCTGATATGCGGCATCAAAAGCGAGGCAGATGTATCCTTTTTCCGCCATAAGCTGGCTGTAATAGCCGGAAACCTGCTCCTTGACACCACCATTTGGGTGAGCTACCACGATTGCAGGATACGATTTTGATGGGTCATAACCTGCCGGGGTATATACGTTGGCTGCGATTTTAAGCCCGTTGAGGTCATACTGTATGGGGTGGATATTGACCTGTCCGGCCACATTTTCGGCAATGGGATTGTCATATACGAGTCCCCACGGATTATCGTTGTGGCTCCTGATCTCAGAGGTCGCCACTTCTGTGAAAGGTGCGTTTTGGGCGGACACACCGGCCGCGGATATTGAACAGAGTGCCATTATCAGTAATTTTTTCATTGTTGCTTTTATTTGAAGATTGTTTCGACTGTTGTTGTCACCGTCTGTCCCTCATCAGAGCCAACCTCCGATGATATAAGTGCGGCGAAGTCGTTCAGTTGTTTCTGTGTGTAGCCGAGATTGCGGCATATTCCAAGATGCGAGCGCAACTGCCCTTCGAGGTTCATTCCGGCGAGTGCCCCTACTGTGGCAAGCTCACGGTAACGGTGGCTGAGGTTGTCACGGGCAAATATGTCACCGAAAAGGTGCGAGCGCAGATATTCGTCTATCACAGGACAGAACTCATAGACCTTGCCTGTGACGGGACGCCCGACAAGCGCTGTCCGCACTTCCTCTCCGAGTGCCGACATATCCGTTCCGGCAGGGACAGGACTTGCCTTGTTTCCGGGTTCATCATGTTTGCCGGCGGCAGCACGCTGTTCAGTCTTTGCCATAAAGCGGTTGAGAGCATTGAGCGAGCGGGGGAAACCGCAGTAGGCGTACATCTGCACAAGGATTTCCTTGATCTCATTCACGCTCAGACCGGCATCAAGACCGGAGTCAAATGCTCCGTCAAGTTTTTCCATGTCGCCGCGGGCTGTGTAGGCAGCTATCAACGCTACGGATTTCTCCTTGCTGTCAAGAGCCTGCGCCGATGCCATTGATGATACAGTCATACAAATAAGAGTTATTATAACGGATATTGTCTTGTTCATCGCTGTTTTCTTTATTTTACTACTATTTTACGGGTGGCTACCCCTGATGTGCGCCCTGACTGCATCTGCATCACATACACACCCTGAGGCAGGGAGATGTTCTCATTTCCGCTGACAGTGCGGTTGTAGGCCAGCGCTCCGCTCATGGATGCTATGCGGAGATGTGCGGGCGAATGACCGTCGGCCACACCCACGGCGAGATTGCCTCGACTGATGTCGAGAGAGAACATATTTTCATCGTCCGATGAAATTTCGGCTATGCCTGACTGACCGGGCATAAGCCCCATGCGTCGTAGCCAGCCCTCTACCTGATTGGCACGGTTGGGCACGTCTATTCCTTCATCGTCGTCCTGCGGTTCGCGGATATTATCGGGATCAATATCTTCGGGCAGTGAGGCGGGAACATGTATTGAGTTGGGAGTGCATTTGAATAGTTTCTGCATACCCTCATTAAGATATGTGGTGGCTCCGTAGGTCATGAACGGTACAATAACCTTGTCGCTCAGGTCGTATGCGTCGAGGAAGGTACAAACTACCATTGCAGGCTGGTGCCACCATAGAGGCGAGCCCACGAAAATGGTGTCATATTGGGCTATCATTTCCTCGGAGGGAAGATTTGCCACTGCCGGACGCAGGTCATTGTATGCCTCGTTCTGGATAAGCTGGCTGTCATCGTATGGGTTGGCCGCATACGGACGCGAGGGTTCGATGCTGTAGATGTCAGCACCTGTAAGTTCGGCTATTCTTTCAGCCACGGCTTTTGTGTTGCCGGTGGCGGAGAAATAGGCTACTAAAGTCTTTGTGCTGCCCGATGGTTCGAGCGGAGCGTATTCAGCCTCGTATGAGGGCTCATCGGAACTGCACGATGCCATAAGTGGCATTGTGGCCACAAGGAATGTAAGGAAAAGTGTCAATCGGTTCATATATGTTTGTTTTTAGAATTTCTTTTCACACCGCAAAATTATATCCAATTTACCTCATTGAATAACTCATATTACTGATTGAATATCCAAATTCACAGATTCTAACATTCACATTTCAAGGCGATAACACAGATTACGGATTAACTAACCATTATTACGGATTCATATACCGTGTATAGCCGGAGTTGGAATATTATGAGTATTTTTGCAGTGAAATTAATGATTTAATCACCGCGCACCGACCTGCGGTCGACTTGCGCTTTAATTTCACATGCGAGGGCTTTGCCGTTGCAAAGTGAAAACAGAACAGTAATATGGACAAGATAATAAAACTTGAAAACGTACAGGATTATAACCGCATTCTCGGAGCAGAAACCCTTCATCCGCTTGTGAGCGTGACGGACATGTCGCAA
>JAMPDC010000001.1:1872661-2177920 GCA_023665865.1 Staphylococcus sp. | reverse complement strand
CAAGTGGTCGAAAATTCTTCAAATACATAGCCAGTACCGGTGCCATCGGCGAGAGGCCTTGTGCTGCAGGGTCATTGATAACCGCTTCGATTTTCTCTTCGTAGGTCATGCCTCACCTCCTTTCATGTTTACAGAGATATTGATTGTTCCACCCTCGAGATGGATTTCGAAAGTGTTGCCCGATAGACCGAGTGTGACCTTGTCCTGAGCATTGCAGATTGCATCGGCGAGTTCTGAGAGGATGCCGCGTACCTTTTCAGAGGCCACACGGTTTGATTGATTGTTTGGGTTCATACCATTAGACTGTTTGGCGTTACAGGCAGAAAAAGGGCTGCCATATCCCTGTCGCCAAACAGTCCAATGGTTAACTCCGCAGAGTCAAGAATTGATAGGATATGACAGCCTATAGCTGTGTATGTAAGGGCACAAAAAATGCCCGAATAGAATGTCCGAGCCTCTAACCGTGGCTCTGCGGGATGGTGTGACCATCGGACTATTTGGCACTGCAAACTTACGACAAAGAAATTAAGTTAGCAAACTTTTCGATAAAAAACTTGTTTAATAAGCAAAAACTTATTATCTTTGTATTGTAATCAAAAACCGATAGACAGATGGATAAAGATAAACTCCTTTTCAGGAAGCTGCAGCTTGAATCTGCAATCCGGAACCTCATGAAAATCCATAAAGTAATGGGGATTCTTTACGAAGATAGATTGAATAAACTTTTGGATGAATACAATTCAATAGTGAAAAAATTAGGAAAAGATTAACCAATGTCTGCCCTTCGGGGCAGGCATTAAAAGAAATACATTTATGGAAGATTTAAGAATAGACCTGGACCTTCTTCTGAAAGCGTTCAGAGATGGCGACGACTCTCTTTTTGATTCGCAGCTTTCAAAGATCAACGAGACATATAAAAGTGAAGAAGAGCGCAAACTAATAAGTGAATATGTTGAAAAGATGTATTCCCATGCTGAAGAGATTGCTGAAGACTTGAGTATCCGAATGCAACTGGCCGAGATTTCGGATTTTATCAATCTCTCTGCGATTGCACGTCATTATTTCGGTAAGTCTAAGGATTGGCTTTATCAGCGAATAAACGGCAACAAGGTCAACGGTAGAGAGGCGACATTCACCCCCGATGAGATAAAGATCTTTAACTCCGCACTTTCAGATCTGTCTATAAAATTAGGCTCCATGAGATTGCAGTTGATTCATTAAGATAGTCAACAAGCAAATAGTTTTTGATTACATGAAGTATGTCCCCACCTATGGAGCTAGGGCATACCTCAAATTTCTATCCAACTTACTCATTAATTATCCTTAAGACAGAAGCCACCTCTGCAATCATGCAGGGGTGGCTTTTTATGAAGGTTATTACCACGATGAAGTCACCGAAACGATGGACGAAGAGCGAGGATGATTCTCACATCCGATACAGAGAGTATCAAAAGCATCCGAGCCATCCGTTCTCGACTCAAGGAGATTTTCTTCCGACTCGGCGAGTTTCTCGCCACGCTTATCCTTTTTACCATTGTAGACACCAGCCGTCTGAATTGAAATAAGTAGATCCTCATTATTCTCACGATTAATCATCGGTATGAGCTTCGCTTGGCCGGCGAACATACGGTTAATCAGAAGATGCTTCACCATCTGATTCATAGCCGGGCCAATATCAACGTTAGTGACCATCCAGCCGCGAGATCTGAACGCATTATATATGACAGTAGCGAAAGTGCGGTCATCCACAGCGTATGCGCCCTGCTTTGCAGTATTATCAAAGTAGAAGATGACTCTCTTATTGGCATGATAGCGATAATACTTGCAGAAGTCATCAACAAGCTCCTCGAGCTTTCGTTCAAATTTAACGAAGAAAGATTTAAGGACCAGCAGCTTTCGGCCGCGAGGTTGACCCGCCACAAGCCAGTTGATATTAGCATTATAATCAAAGGCCACGCAGATAGGTTGCTTCGGATCGACATCAGCATCCATGAGAGAAGAAGCATCCTTCAGCTTATCGAAGTCATATTCACAGTTATCGAGGTGAGAGAAATTCGTCGCAGAATACTTATGAGACTCTCTCATCGAAGAATAGAAGCCGTCACGGGCAATGCCTATGCGCTTGCAAAGCACAGAGGTTTGGAAGGTTAAGGGAGGAAGGTCGCGCTTCAACTGCTTGATAAAAGCCTCGCCTAAGACAACCAGGTTGTCAATGGTAGAGACCTCACGGTAGTCGACAGCCACATGACGAAGGCGACATAGCTCACGATTGAGACTCTTGTAATGATCCTTGAGATAAGGTGGAGGTGGCACACCTTTAGATCGCATAGCACGAACACGCCGCTCGATTGTGTTTATCTCATAGACGAGGCCTCGTATAAGTTCAATGACCTCCGGATTGCACTTCTTATCATAGTCAAGAAACCAGGAACCTTTCTTGGTAACCGGCATATCTGAGGAAATAAGCATTGAGTGATGAAAGAAATGCTTACCGAAATACTGGCGGTTACCACGCAAGGCAGGGAGTGTCTCATCCTTGAATTGCTCAAAGTCGATAAACTTAGCCTCGTCCACATCGAGAGCGTCGTAAGACTGCGAATTAGAAGTACCGGAGCGGTCCTGAGAGATTATGTAGCCAACAGAGCCATTGCAGAAAGCGAGCACATTCTCGTAATTCTGCACCGGGAAGATAGGTTCCTTCCATCCCCATGCTTTAGGAGGCTTTATTCCGATAGACCAATGTATGTTTCGTTTCAGGCCCCAATTCTCCCAGTGCACGAGCATAGAAGGGAGCGTATTTGTAAGCGCGCGTTTCGTATTAGCAGATACAATACCGGTGATTGAACCTTCCATGCGCTCAAAGTTTCGCCGGTTCCAAAGCGCGTGAATCATACCTTTGCCAAAAGCACGCCCGGCAACCAGGATGGTCTGCCGCGCCTGGACTACGCTTGCGATATCCCACTGTGGATAATTCAGATAGACCTTCTTATCCTGCATCTCCATGACTAAAGCTTCCAGAATTAAACAATTCATCGATATTGGCATCAATTTCCTCGAACTCAACATCGACAGTCTCATCGGTCCAATACCGCTCCTTGACAGCCTTGATTTTCTCCTTGGCGTTAGGAACGCGAGATATGCCGATAACTTCAGGATCATCAGTAAAGGCAAGGCGTAGAGGAACGAGCTTATCGAGGACATTGATGCGCTCATCATCCTTATCGAGCTGCATATACTTGGCATACTTATCGGCGGCCTTGATAAGAGCCTCCGGATTATTCTGAAGTTCCGCCAGCTCGATAGCCCTATTTATGATAGTCACAAATCGATACCTATGATACTCCTTAGTGGCTTGCTCCATATTTCCGAGAAGTATCTTAATGAGCTTGAGGTCAGATCGAGCGGTTGAGTCGCAGATGCCATATCTCGACTTAAGTATAGATACGATATCGCGGTCCTTTTTATTTGGGAATGACAACCAGTAATTATAAATGTCACGAAGTCGTAATAGGTGAGAGATGGAAGCCTCCGGAATCCCGGCGGCCACCATCTTGTCACGGTCAGAGAAAAGATGTTTCTCAGCAATCTCAACAATAGCGGGTAAAGGCATAGTTTAGAAATCTTCGTCAGCAGTCATTTCACGAAGGTATGAGCCGGTGAGCTGTACAGCCAGAGGTGAACCCACTCGAGCAAACTCGAGCTCCTGGCGTCGCAGCATGTGAGCTGTCTCCGCCTTAGCCTTGATATAAGCCTTGCGGACCTCCGACCCGGTGTCGGCCAAAGCAAGGCGCAAAGCATCCTCATTAAGGTCAAGAAGAGCAGCAATCTCCGATACCGGTGTCAGATCAGCTGCGTAGGCGGCTATCTGCTCAATTATTTCATTGGAAAAGAACATCTAATGGCATTGAATTTTCAACGAGGCGGTCGAAGCCAAGCCGAAGGTTATAAAAAGTATGAGTGTCAGAAGTAATGATTCCTGCCTCAAAGCGGTCACCACGGGTTTGATTTTGGGAAGTAACAATCGCTATGTGGAAGGAATCATTATAGATGAGAACCACCTTAGAATGATTTTGGCAAAGGGCTATGGTGTCAAAAACGCCTTTGATGAAATGATATAGAGATGCAGTTTTGCGTGCTGCGCGCAGGTCGCAAAACAGAGAGCATCTTCCGACCTTCCCCGAGGCCCTGAGGCGCGCCATGCGCCTGAGGAACTCCTCGGAAGTAGAGAAGGTCGAGATCATTACATCAGCCGGACCGGTCTGATCAAGGACCCAATCAATGACACCGGCGAGCTGTATGCTATTGGAGAAATAAGGCTGAACGACGCATTTTTCCAAAGGCAGCAAGCCGTCAGGTGTAGCCTTGCGCGCCATATCAATTCAGGACAATACCCAGTTGGGAGAGCTCGCTCTCTTGGGCAGCGGCGAAGCCACCACCGAGAGTGCGAACGAGGTCAACGGCCTCCTGAATCTTGGTGCGCAGGGCCGGGGCCTTTGGATCAGACTGGTCAAGCCCCGCCAAAATCTTTTTATTCGACGAGATATACTTACGAGCCGCGCTAATTTTGCGTGCTACATCGACACCCGTAGCGGGCTCCGCATCCGCAGCAGAGGAGTCGGCTACAACCACTTCATCAGACGCAGCGATGTCAACTGAAGCGGACTTTATCTCAGCGGAAGAGAAGTCGGCTTCGAGGACATAAGCGTCGTAGCGTTTAAGATTGGCGCGATACTTCTTATCGAGCTCGTCGAGGATTACCAACTTCTCATAGCGGTCGCAGGGAGGACAGTCAGCCATCCCCTTCAACTCATTAAAGAGAAGAACAATCTTCTGATACCGGTCGCCGTTAGAGTCCCAAAGAGCTTGAATCTCGGGAGGGAGAAAAGCATGGTCCATACGTCGGCCACGTGCAACGGTTGGATCCGGGAACTCATCGTCAGGCGAGATAGGAGGCAGAGCAACAGTTTCTCCCACCCGCGGCATAACTTCCGATTCAAGCTTGACAATATCCTTAGATGCCATATTATCAAGCCGGATACGGAGATACTTACGCAGTTCATACTCAAGTTTAGGAAGGAACTTTTGAGGCTTGCTTATAACAGAGTTATAGAGAGCCTTGTTGCGAGAAAGCTGTAGGTACAGAGTAGCGCCGGCGATGATGTCACGTTCATCGGCCGGAGTATTCAGCCATTCCTGAACCTTACGGGTTAATGTCGGGTCAAGTTTAGTCATAGGAATAAAAAATGAAGGCGCAACGCGCAAGCATACAGCATTGCGGTTGCGCCAGTGTTAAAATCAAGAAAAGAAGTTATTAAGGCTCGGTAGCAATTTCCTCGAGAGTATTTGTAGCACAATCATAGACGCCTTTCTCTGTAAGAACCTTACCGACATAGAACGGAGCAGGGCAAACGTCAGAGACAGTCGCGGTGAAAGTGGTGCCTGACTGGTCTGTTACGGCCTGGCCTGAGTCCTGAGCGGGCTGAGTGTCAGTTTCCATCATCTCATTACCGATAACGCGCCAACGGCCATCGCGCTGCTGCACGAGCCAAACGAAATCATCGTTCAGGGCCATACGGGCGAAGCCTGTAGCTTCAGGGCCGGTAGAAGGATGATAGAGGACGACAGTGTTGAGATAGGATTTAGACTGTCCTTCACCCTGAGGATCCGACTTCACGTTTGATGCAGAAGAAAGAATATCCATGAAAAGGAACTTCTTATCTGCGCCGAGGACGAAGTCACCGTCATAAGTTGCGATAGAAGCCATAGTAGCACCCTTGGCATCAATGTCAGGGAGCACAGGCCATTTTGCGATATGATTTTTCGGAATACCGAGCGCCTTTGGGCGGAGACCTGGGAGCGAAGTTTTGCCCTTGCAATTCTTCAAGCTCTCATAAAGGTCAGCGGTAGTGCAATCTGTAGGGAACATAATGCTTAGATTAGAAAGTTAGTAATTAAGCAGAAAAGAGCTTACCTACAAGAAGGCGCTCGGGACTGATGCTCTCATAATTAGTACCGAAGAACATGGTTGCGATGAACGAGAGAAGGAACTCATGATGTTTCTCGACAGTAATATCCTCTACACCACCCATCTGGTCGGTACCGATTAGCATGTTCTGTTTGGTCGAAAGCTGTATGAAGGACGATTTCGCTTTGCCGGCGAAGGGAACGAGACGGATATTGTCGAAGCCTTCGACGACAGTCTGATTGAACTTGTCGTATATAGGGGAATGACCGGTGGTAGCCTTGTAGTCATCGCGGTAAGCATAGATAATCTTGCGCGGGACATAGAGATTGAGACCGGATCCTTTGGAATCTGAGCCATCCTCACACTCGAGCAATTCATCGGAGGCGGCACGACAGAAAGCAGTGAGCAGATCAACGGCGTTAGTCGAGTCGATAGCCTCTGAGAACTCGAACAGATTGCCAAGTTCTGTAGAGATTTTCCCGGCTGTGATTTCCTTTTCGGTGATTGTATCGATGCCATCAAAGAGGTCGACAGTCTTTTCGCCCTTTTCATTGCGCACAGCGTCGAAGAGATGCAGAGCGAAACCCTTGCCGATTTTCGCCGCAAGGAACGAGAGCACCTGAACGACGATAGGTACATTCTTCAGGCCCTCGCCTTTGGTAATGGAGGATCCATAGATTGACTGGATGACAGTGTTAGGATCGAAACGCTTTACAGCACTACCGAAGTAGGTATAGAGCGTACGGCCGGCGATATCGATATCGTCATTGTCAACGCGGTAAGGATCGTGAGGTCCGATCTCCATGCTTCCTGAGAGCTGACCGACCGTCTCACCGTAGCGGATGCCTGTACGTAGAGTAAAGAAGTTAAGAGCCGGGCCAAGCGCAAGCATGGCCATTTTGAGAAGATCCGTGCGAAATTTCGCTGCGGAAGTAGCAAGTTCGTTAGGTGTGATTTTGGTCTTGCCACCCTGAATGATAGTGTCCTGAGGCATCAGATGATAGATTTAATAGAGTTATACACATCCGAGACTGAGAAGGTGGTGTCTTCACCCGCTTCATCCTCGATTTCATTTGTTTCATCTCCGGGGGCCTTTTTCAATGCCTCGACCTGAGACTCAAGCTGCGAGATTTTGTCGTCTTTCTCCTTGATATCCTTATCGAGGGACGACGAAGCATTTTCGAGTTCAGCGATACGATTGTTGATCTTCTCCATCTGCTCCGCCGTGAGAGTCACATCACCATCATTATCGATGGTGATGGACTCCAGGGCTAAAAGAGAGCATAGGGCAGTAAAAGAAAAATTGGTTTTCTTCATGTTAGGTGTAGTGTCTGTATTATTTTCTTTGGTATCAGCGCTGAAGATTGATTTGACTACGCGTGTGAGAAGGTTTGATTTCTCAGGTTCCGGTTCCGGCTCAGGATCCGCCAGTTGCTCGAGACCGACGAGCGACAGTCCCATAGCATTGAACTTGTTCTTGAGATCCACACCAAAATTGAGTTTACCTTCCTCCTTTATGTCTGCGATTTCATCGATGAACCCATAATCGAGAGCTTCCTCTGCGGTGAGCCACCTACCCTCCTTAAGAATATCGAGAATATCTGACACCTGTTTTCCACAGCGATTAGCATACATACTGGCGAGGACAACGTCGATTTTGTCATTCTCCTTCTTATTTGCGGTCAGATCATCTATAAGCTGCTGCATCTGATCTGCATTGTAAGAGCCCCAAGCGTCAATAAAATTCGAGCATTTATGTACAAGGAACATGGCATATTTACTCATAACTACTCGCTTGGCTCCCATAGCGATCACAGTAGCCGAAGAAGCCACAAAACCGGTAAGATAGACAGTGACATCGCCATGGTCTATAAGTTGCTGCCGGATGTCGAGGCCGTGGTCGAGATCACCGCCGAGAGATGTAATCAAAACATCGACATGCTTGCCCTTGAATTTGGCAAGCTCCTTCCTGGCCCACTGTTTTGAGTAGCACCATCGGCCGATATAGTCATCAATCGTTAGCTGATAAGTCATAAAATCAATATTTTATGCGAAAGTAATCAGCTGACTTCAACGATAAAAAGACGCAATTACCACTGTGGGAAATAGAAAATGCCGCCAGCCTCACGGACAACGACACCCTCTCATCACAAAATGCAAATGGTTAACTTAACTATTATATGTACCTATTACAGAATTATGGAGAATTAATCTATGACACGAAGTAAACCCAGAGTCGTCGACCAGGTTGCCGTGAGGCGATAGCCTGACGGCTCCGACATCTTATCGGGGAGAGACGACACCGAAGTAATGATTGGGAAGGGCGACTCAGCCGTACCCAGCAGGAAGCGCTCTCCTTGAAGAGTTGTCATCATGAAAGCTAACGGTCTGTTAGCAGGGTCAAAATCCTCTGAGAGAAGACAGGAAAGCACCGAAGTGAACACCGGAACCCTATCATCCGTTGCCGATGACACCTCACAACCACCAAGGCCAACAAGTCGGAGGGCAATGAAATTAAAATCATCGCCGAGTATGACGCCCATGCCGGGAATGACAGTTATATCCTGAAGTGTCCGGGCGTCAATATATGACACCTTGGTAATGTTGCGGAGCAGTTGTTTCATTGTTCGTAGTTGTGTGGAGTTGTGTTAATATGTTCGGAGTTGTGTGGAGTTGTGCGGAAAATCTGAAAAGTGACGTCGCCATAGTCAACTTTTTCGTGAACTTTTTCGGAGATTGATACCCCTGGAGCCATAGCTGTTGCGGAGTCGATAATAGCACTGTCTCACGGTCTCGATCTGATCAATCTCTATACCATGGCTCTCACACCATGCAGCGATAAGAGCATTGAGTCCGACAGGCGAATCACGCAGCGGTGATATGTCGGACCAAAGAGAGCGCAGGAAAAGATCTTTCACCGCCTCCTGGACTGCTCGCTTACCACGGTTTCCGATATAGTTGAACTGTTCCGGCGGTTTAGAGACAGAGTCAGGTATGACGATGGGTGTGACGCCCTCAGTCATTACTTCCGGAGTCATGTCCGGAGGAAGTTTTTGAATGAAAGCTCGGATAATGGCATTCTCATTCGAGGAAGGAGGGAAAGCAACGGGACACCCCAAATGATGTCTCAAAAACTGCGACAAATATTTAGGAAGATTAATGTAAATAACGAATCGGCTCATAGTTAGTGCTTTGTAAGCACAAAAGTACAGAATATTAATCAATAAACCAATATCTATATTTGTTTTTACCCAATGTGCATATTTGTTTTTTTGAAATTTAGCACATATAAAACCCTGTCTACGTTGTCTACATGTTCTACAAATAGGCTATTAAGGTATAAATCAGCGCAATAACAATTCTACAAATGTAGATTTACCCCCATAAAAGGCCAAAAAAATGTAGATTTTGTAGACAATCCCTACAACTTTTCTACAAATGTAGACAAATGTAGATTGATGTAAATAGCGTTCTACAAGCTAAAATATTGATATATTGTAATGTAGAAAATGTAGACAATGTAGAATGAAAAATATCTTCCTTTTTTTGCTCATAAAAATTTTGCGCGAGGATAAACGGAAAGAAAAGCCGGCCCTGCCTCACGGCAGAACCGGCCATAAACCTATAATAAACATAAAAAAAATGTGCTGATTAGGCTCCTGTATATTCCATAGCCCACACCCACGCACCATAATTGTAGCTTTCCGACTGGTCAGTTGTCAACCTGTATCCGAGCCAGGCCATTGTTGCTGCAATTTCATTGATGGTGAATGTCCCTATGCTTTCAAGAGAAGTCATGATATCCTCCGACGTCCTGTTCTCCTCGTTATGAACCGGAGGATCAAGTGGTCGAAAATTCTTCAAATACATAGCCAGTACCGGTGCCATCGGCGAGAGTCCATGTGTGGCGGGGTCATTGATGACCGCTTCGATTTTCTCTTCGTAAGTCATGATTTTACCCCCCCCCATTTGTTAATTAATATTAAAATCTTTTTCATGCTTCGCCTCCTTTCTTTTCCGGACCGAGATACGATCCGTTTAGAACGGCCTCGTAGACGATGGCTGCAAATACCTGATTTACGCAGATGACGCATGTGTCTCCTTTTTCAGCGAGATAGTTGTCAAGATTGGCAACAGTCAGTCCGGA
Organism: Staphylococcus sp.; assembly: GCA_023665865.1. Taxonomy (GTDB): domain Bacteria; phylum Bacteroidota; class Bacteroidia; order Bacteroidales; family Muribaculaceae; genus Duncaniella. The sequence continues at coordinate 2,167,808 of JAMPDC010000001.1, read as the reverse complement.
AGCTTTAACCTGCGCCACAAAATAAGAGAGATTTTTGCCACGCTTCTCCCAGTTTCGGGCAATCCAGTCGGCCACACAGTTGAGAAGATCTTCAGTTAAACCATGCATCATTTACCTCCTTCCTTAATATAGTTGATTTCGACCATACCACCGTCTACATGGAGGCAGATACCTAAGGCGGTTTGCGAGAGGCTGACATCCCCACCACTCAAAGTGAGGTCAGATCCGATACCTGCCAAAAGAGAAATTACTTGTTGTGCGCTCAAGCGGCACATTGCTGTTTGTTTTTGCTCGTTCATACTGTTTTAGTTTGGCAATTAGTAGACAGAAAAACGGCTGTCATATCCCGTCGCCAAACTAAAACAGTAACCGCTCAGTGAGTGGAAAATGTAAGGATATGACAGCCGTAGCTGTTATGTGTGGGCATAAAAAATGCCCGAAAAGATGTCGAGCCTTTAACCGTGACTCACCGGCAGTAAAAACTGTTTTAATTTGGCATTACAAATGTAGGATAAAATTTGTGAACAGCCAAATAAAAATCATAAATTCATAAAATTTCGTATGATATTTTCGAAGTTCATTACATCTATGATGTAAGTATTCAATCGGTTAGGTTTGACGGAATAATTGCCGTTGGCTGTCATTCCTGCAACCACCTTGTTGATGATGTCCGAGAGGTGAAACAAGTACACTTTTTCAGGGGCGGTAGGCCTACCACCTTCTCCATATAAGATGAAAACAGGTTGCTCGGTTCGTTGCTCAGCGGAACGGTAGCGCTCGATCTGGGCGTAAGTAAAGCTCAGAGTCCCGGGCTTGGATCTATACTTACATTCCACCCAGTAGCCGATCCTGAATCTTCCGATGGCCTGGGAGATCATAAAGTCGGGGTCGAGAGAGCGTTGATCAAGCGAAGATCCTTTTCCTAACTTAAAGTCCGTGCTTCGAGACTCGACTTTTATATTTCTCGAGTTAGCTAAGCAATCAAATATGTAGTTCTCAAATTCGATACCTTTAAGCACATTGGTATGAACAGCGATAACATTGCTATCCATCGCTTCCGCCTCGATATGCAGCTGCGCAATATAGTCTTCGCAGTCGATACCGACAGAAGAAGCATAGTCTCTTATTAAGGTTTCTTCTTCATGAGTGAGCAGCCCATCAGCGATAGCAACTCGTCCCATCATTTCGAGAACTTGTTTTTCAGTCTTCATCGATTCAGTAAATTGGATCTGCAAATTTATCTTTGGTATTATTATTCTTCTTCTCTTTTTTCTTTTTTTTGTCTCGATGTTGAATAATACCCTCTCGGCCAGATTCTTCTCCGTAAACAGTTTTTGACATAATCCAATGATAAACATGGTTATTAGGAGCAACAGTTATGGCATATGCATCGAGAAACCTCCAGCCAAATTTAGTCATGAAATTCATAGCATCAATCATAGACTTAAACTTTATAGCCTTTCCGTTTTCATCAACGAGTGTATTGTCCAATCCTCCAGTCCACGTCCCTTGTCCTTCTCCAAAATCGACCTGTACGGTACACTTAGAGCCCATACCAAGTAAGTTTGTCGCTTGACCTAAAATCATACAGTAGACTTCTCGTTCAGTGATTGAATCCGTAACAGCAACATTTATACTATCACTTGGTACATGCTGAGCTTGTGCTGAAATTGAAAGCGCAGAAAGTAGAATAATAACCAAATATTTTTTCATTGTTAAGTTGGTTTTGTAGTTTAAAAATAGACTACAAATATACAGAAAACTTCCGAACTCTCAAGATCGTGTAAATAAATCCCCGGCAGAGCCGAGGATAAATAGGATCGTGTAATGTTACTGATGAGTCTTAGGATTCAACATAGTAGTATATTGAGGACACGGATTAGATTTTGACACAGCACAACCTCCGTATATACCAATCATAACTATTGTAAGCGGATGATGACAGAAACCTCCGTTGTAGTATTTACATTCTCTTGGGTTCATGATTTTGGCAATTTCTCTAAGATTTCAAAAATCTTGTCATAAATCTCATTGAGGTCTTTTTGGCGTTCATTAAAGTCATTTAACCATTGGTCATAAGTCTGTCTCAGTTCTTTTCGCAATTCAATGTTTTCCTTTCGCTGTTCCTGGAAAAGAGTCATGAGCTTGCGGTATCGCTTACAGTCGTGACGCAGCCATACCGGGTAAAGACGCGTGGCACAGACAAGAATCATGATGATAATTAGTGTAATACAGTAGATCATATTCCTTTTATTGTTTCTTGGTAAAACTTAATTTCTTCGATGCAGTCTACGCAAACTTCCTGCCCATCATCAGTAAAGATAAGATCGTTTGATTTTTCTCCGCAATATTCACATTCTCCACTGTGGAGGTCGGAGGGATGATAGATTGTCTCTATGATCATTTTCTTTTTGTATAAATTAATTGAGTGGATATATATTTAATTATCATCATCTTCCGCATACACATCTACTTCCAGATTGATACAGTATGCCTCTTTGAGCGCCAGGTAGTCGAAAGCGAGAGCCCAGTCCACTCGAGAAGTCTGTCGGATACCGACGCCTCCTGCTTCTTGAGGGACTGTGACAGTCGACTCTCGTTGATTGGAGTAGTTCTGAAACCTGACTGAGTTTTTGAACCCAAGATACTCCTTTGAGTTCTCGAGATAAAATCTGAGAGACTCGACGGGAAGTGTTGTGTCGCCAACGGCCTTACCATTCTTCTTGTAAAGCATCATGACGCGTTTTGTCGAGAGGTAGAGGATCGGACGTGCAGTCGGCCATACAATCTTTTCAACAAGCCCGCGTCCGGAGAATGATTTTTCATACTTGATGCGATAATCCGACCCGGAGAAGATCTCGCCGTTCTGATGAAGGAAGTCTACCGCTTGCCAGAACGCAGAAATTTCATTGGTGGACTTACACTCCGCATCTTGTCGCTTAATCGATTCGATGCATACCTTGAGCATTTCCGCATAATCGAAGCCGACATCGATGACCGGCATTAGTGTTCGGAAGGCCGCAAGAATGACAACCCAGTTGCGAAGTATGCGGTCTTCTGTCGGGGCTCCCGACATACCGTCGATGACGTCAGTCAGAGCGCTTTTATAAAAGCCCGGGAAATCATGCTCAAACTTCTTGCGATGTTTGAGTAGTTGCAGAACCAGGTGAGAGCAACCAGCATCTCTCATCTGTTTAAGCTCGTCGAATCGTCGTTTAGCTTCCTGGGAAAACTCGGTCTTATTGAACGTGCAAAACAGCATCCTGGAAAATAGAGCAATGTCAATGGTAGGCATCTCCTGGCCGGACACTATGATTCCGCAATCGACGGCCGTCGTCTGTCGCTTCTTATCGCGGTCCATGTTCATGCGAGTTCGGCCGACGCCGTCGTAGAGACCTTTAAGGATCTCTCGGCGTTGCAGCTCGATCGAGTTCTTATACTCATCAAGGTGAACCAGGGCATTTGAACACTGGGCTATAGTGTCGCCGAGTGCCGCCTCTGTGGATGTCGATATGTTAGGTGGCTCATTCTTTATGATGAAGAACGACATAAGAGAGTGCCCGAGTTCTGATTTGCCGGAACCTTTGGGCCCGAATAAGTTGAGCATTGGGAAGTTCTTGGTAACAGCCGTAACGACGTCTTTAAAAAGAGTGGCCAGAAAAAAGCATATACCGACCTTGCCGTTGTCGCCGAACACCTCCAGTAGCTTGTCAGTGTACTTCCTGAAAGTGACTGTCGAGAAATTAGTATGAACAAAGCGTCGCTCGAATTGAAACAAGTCGCGTTGCTCGAGGAAGATCCGAGAGGCGGCCGGAAGATAGTAGTTCCCGACGTCGCCCAGCCTGACAATTCCGTAGTCGTCCACCGGGTACCATTGTCCCTCGAAATGGACGCCGTTGCCGAAGGCGAAGAAACCTTTCTTTTGCCACCCAAGCTGAGTGATCTCCGTCGCTGTCTCTGTATTTTCATAAAGGAATTCCTTCAGGCGGTTCAACTCCGCAGCTCCGGCTTTCCAAATAAAGTTGCCGGCACCTTCCGTCTTGCATCTGAAACTTTGAATTGATACAAGCTCGTCGATACGAAACTCCATGATCTTCTCATAGCCTCTAATGTTGGTGAGTTTGTAGAGTCGCTTCGGGTTCATCTGATCCTGAATGTGGAAAAGTGGTTCCATTACGAAGTTGGACCACTCCCGATCATCACCATCTTTAGACATAGACCAATACTGATTGCCGCGCACCTCGAAGCCATAGCGCTGATAAAACTCGCGGTCAAGCAATTTAGCGTCAGGTCGCTTAGACTTGCCGATTACATTCTCAGTGACTTTTTCGTTGATTACGTTGGTTATGATGCCTGCGGGCACATTAACTAACTTCGACAGTTGCTTAACGTACATCTGTACACGCAACTTGTCGTCGATCTTAGCCAGCAGCGCGGAAATTGTCTTTACAACCTCAGATTTCTCAGCTGTCGTCGCTTTGCCAATGGAGAGCTTCCCCGCGTACCAAAGAATGAAATCTTCCTCCGGTAGTTCTTCAAGCATCTTTCGGCTCTTGAAATAACTGTCGGGATCCTGCTTCTCATCCTGGTCCTCTACCGGTATTTCCTTCACTGTAACAGCAAAACCGGCTTCCATCGCTGCGAGACCATTCTTAATGACAGACGTTATCCCAGTACCATATGGCTCACCTTTCGGCGGATCCATGTCCGGGATAAAGCACAACCGCGGGTTGAACCGGCGGAGGATCTTGAATTGATTCTCCGTCCATGCAGAACCGAGAGGCGCGATAGTGTTGTACACCTCGAGGGATTGTAAGCGCAGCACATCGGGCGCACCTTCCACAAGGTAAAACAATTCCTCCTTAGCTCCCTGCTTAACGGCATTGTTGATGCCGAATATGGAGCTATTCTTAACGTAAATAGGGCTCTCACAAGAATTGATGTACTTTGGTTTCGAGTCATCGAGGACTCGAGCCGTAAAGCCAATTACATTGCCTGTACGATCTTTTATCGGAATTGTGACGCGATTATAGAACGCGTCATAAATCCGGCCATCCTTTTCTCGGGCCAGTCCTACCTTAACCAGGATCTCAGCCGAGAACCCTTTATCGGTGAGATTTGTGATGAGCTCACGACTTCCCGGTGCGAAGCCGATACCTTCCGTCTCAACGAACTTAGAGCCCCAGCGCTTGCGGGCGTAGTCCAATGCAAATCTCGCACGGTCGTCATCAGCCATTATACGCGAGGCGAAAAAACGGGCGGCAGCCTTGTTTGCCGCAAACATCGACTCGCGCTCCATCGAGAGCTTACGTTGCTCCGCAGTTTCCTTCTCACTGTTATCTTCAATCTCGACATTATACTCTTTGGCAAGCCATTTGACCGCCTCGGCATATGTCAGGTTAAATTGCTTCTTGACGAAAGATATGACATCGCCCCCTTCCTTGCAGCCGAAGCAATAGTACATTCCTTTTGCGGGAGTCACAACAAAGGACGGAGTACGCTCCGAATGGAAGGGACAGCAGCCTTTAAGCCTCTGTCCGTCCTTCCGGAGCTCGACATATCTGCCTATGACATCTTCGATGTTGCAGACGTCGAGTAATCGTTCTTTATCTCTATCGCTAATCATACAGCAGCCTCTGTGAAAAGATCATATTCCGGTCTACGTTCCATATTCACAAAACACCTTCCATCTTCAATCCAGCAAGCACTCTCAGGGCGTTGTGTCATATTTACATAGCCGTAAACCTCTATGACCTTTCTCTCGCTCAATTTGAATTCGAAAAAAGTAATGTCATTGCGCTTCTCGATCTGCTCTTCCCATTGTCTAATAGTATATCGTGCCATGTTACTTTGTCTTGAAATATGTTATTATTTGGTTGGTATTCTTTAATTTGAGCCTCGCTTTGATATGCTGAATGTGATTGCGCACAGTCAGAATGGATATACACAGTTCCTCGCTGATTTCAGCAGGACAAAACCCTTTTGCCAAAAGGTTAGCGACCTCCTGTTCCCGGACCGAAAGCTGAGTCTGAAGAGTCGGCTTACAGATGACTCCCTCAAAAAGACATTCTCCTCTCATAGGACATCTGACATCCTCAAAATTGAATTCTCCGGAACTATTAATATCATACGAGAGCGCGTCATATTCACCGAAGTTACACCGTATAAATCGGTGTACAATCTTAAACTCGAAGTATTCACGATTTCTCTCCGATCGAGTGTATAGCTCTGATAGAGCAGTGAACGCTCCCGGGTAAAGATCTCGGATTACGATCAACATCTCCTCTGTAATCTTACGACAACTTTGGTCATAGACAAACATAGGTTTATCGAAAGGCTTCACATTAATGCTGCCGTCGGGACAATTATAAAACTCTGTTCTTTCGAGCATCTTCAAAACTTGTTAGGACGGCTTGAATCCTTTTCTTCTCCCAAATTGTAAAACTCTGTTTTTTTATCTTGAGATAGAAGGTAGCGTAAGATATGCCTGTCTCCTCCATAACTGCATTTCGCAGATATCTTTTCTCATCTTTAGAAAGAGAATTGTAATAGTCAATAGTAATCATTTTCCCAACATTTATAGTATATAAACTTGTGAATAATTTAAAAATAGTTTAATTTTATACTGCAAATATAAGTAAATATTGAGAAAACCAACGCGCACATTGGCATAAAACAAACGTGCGACTTAGTTAAATAATGTTATAGTATGTATAATCCTCAGAAAATTATCGAATTACTTGAAGAGAGAGGGATCAAGAATGTTGACTTTCTCAACAGTGTTACCAAGGGGCACAGTGGTGCTCTTGCTCCTGTAATAAATTCGGACATAAAAGTCTCGAAGCTTGAAAAAATAGCCGACTTCTTCGGAGTGTCGATTGATACATTTTTTGAGCGAGACGTGAAGAATAGTATAATTGTTGGCGGTTCCGGAAACAAGGTAAACAATCTTAGCGTCAATGCCGGATGTGAAAAAGATTTAGAGCGACACATAAAAGAACTTGAGACAAAAATCCAAAATCTTGAGACCTTGCTAAATGAAAAGGAAGAACGCATTACACTTCTTAAAGACATGATAGAAATGTTAAAAATGCAGAACCCGAAATAGTAAAATAGTCTCTAAAACATAGACAAATATCAGACAAAAGCAAGTGGAATCCCGCTTGTAAGATGTTGAATATGAGTAATATGAGGCGTGAAACAGAGAGAAAACCGTCTCGTCCTCTCCGCCAAAACTAAGTCAAAATCCTCATAATCAATCGATTATGAGGATTTTTGGATTTAGGCTCAGACAAAATTCAGACAACTTTACGAGCCTCATACAGGGCACATAGTAAAAAACCTGTGTTTAGGCAAAGAGATTGCAGTTGATCCATTAAGATTGTCAGCAAGCAAATAGTTTTTGATTACATGAAGTATGTCCCCATCTATGGAGCTAGGGCATACCTCAAATTTCTATCCAACTTACTCATTAATTATCCTTAAGACAGAAGAGGGTGTGTCAGAATTGACGCAGCCTCTTCTATTTTAGGATGTATGTGGAAGAGGCACGACGGTTTGACACTCCCGGTTAAGTAACAGATGATAAAGTTAACAGTGGCAGTGCCGCAAGAGATTTATCGATTACCAATTATACCAAACAGATCGTCATTCATCCAGATATTACGACCTATAGCTCCGAGTCGATTCACTACTACGTCTACCTTTATTATAGCAAAACAAGCCTCTAACGAAGATAGTATTGATTATTGTCGCTTCGGTATCTCCCTATTGCAAGTCAATTCAAGAATTTTTGTTTTTGTTTTGTTTTCGTAAATTTGCAATATCTTATCTCTAATGTTAACAAGTAAACTTATGAAGCTGACAAAACGGATTTTGGCCATTGCGGTCATAGTGGCATCCTTGGGCCAATTACACGCTGAATTCAAGCAATTTCCCGACGGGACTGCTGTGCCGGAATGGTTTAATTCAACCTCTGTCCCCTCACCCGATAAACTCGGCAAAAAATATGTCATAACAGACTATGGCGTGCTCAACGATAGCACTTGTCTTCAGACAAAGGCGATTCAAGCCATAATCGACAAGGCCGCTAAAGATGGAGGTGGCGTAATTGTTGTCCCAGAGGGAACATTTCTGACCGGATCTCTATTCTTCAAGCCCGGAACACATCTCTACCTCTCAAAAGGGGGAAAACTCAAGGGTAGTGACGCCATCTCTAACTATGAGATCATCAAGACTCGTCTGGAGGGTCAGACAATAAACTATTTCGCGGCGCTAATCAATGCCGATCACTGCGATGGGTTCACCATTTCCGGAGAAGGCACCATTGATGGCAACGGACATCGCTTTTATGACGAGTTCTGGCTCAGACGCAAGGTCAATCCCAAATGTACCAATCTGGAAGCATTACGTCCACGCATGGCATATATTTCAAATTCAAACGACGTCACCGTGAGCGGTATCAGGATGGTTAATTCCGGATTCTGGACCAATCACCTCTACAACTGTGAGCGGGTGAAGTATATCGACGTTACGATTCTTGCGCCTACCGACGGCTATCCCAAGGGCCCAAGCACCGACGCAATAGACCTTGATGTGTGCAAAAACGTGCTGGTGAGCGGATGTTATATGAATGTCAATGATGACGGAGTGTGTCTGAAAGGCGGCAAGGGTACGTATGTCGATACAATTCCCGGCAACGGTGGTGTCAGGAATGTCATCATTGACCGCTGCGTATTTGGTAAAACAAATGCCGGTGTGACTTTTGGGAGTGAAGCATGGGACTGTTCAAATGTAATCATGAAAGATTGTAAGTTTGAAGACACATATCATGTATTGCTTTTCAAAATGCGTCCGGATACTCCACAGCAATATCGCAATGTGTTGATCGATGGTGTCAGCGGGCGCGTGAGAAACGCTGTCGAGGTACAAACATGGAAGCAGTTTTTCAATAAGGTTGACCGCAACCCCATGCCACCGTCGCTCGTAGACAATATCACAATCTGCAACGGCAAACTCGAATGTACCAGGGATTTTTATAAGGATAAAAAGACCGATGACTATTCGCTTTCTAACTTCGTTTTCAAAAATATCCATGCATCAGACAAATCCAAGTCTTTTGACACAGCTAACATCGAGAACTGTATTGTGGAAAACGTGGTTGTCGAGTGAGTTCCTCCCTACCCTCCATAATGGAAATGAAAAAATATACAGAGAGAGACCGCCGGCCGGCGGTCTCTCTCTGTATATTTTGCTATGACTATCGGCTTATTTTCCAAAAAGAATCCGGCGGTCCCGTTCGATTGCAGGCTTGACAATATCTTCCGGAATAAACTTCCAGTTCGGAGTAACCTCCGGCGATATCGTACCCCGCTTCTCGAGCTCTTTAATGAGATAGAAACGGAGATCCTTGTCAGTAGCCTTGAGTATGCGCGATTTCAACTCATTGTGAGGAATCCCGGCACCCTTCGTCAGCAGATCACCACCACCGTTGCCACGATAGGAGTTGACCGCAACCTTATACGTCTTCTCAGGATCAAATGGCGTACCGTCTGCCATCGAAATAATATTGATTTTCTCACCACGCGGTTTCGTCACATCTACCGTATATCTTATGCCGGCCGCTGAGTCAAAATTATAAGACGGGTTAAGCAGTTTCGCATAGTCGCCTTTAGCCGCTCCGGCACTATTGGGAGAGAAAAGGAGAAGATTGTCATCGGCAGATTTCATATCGTCCGTCCATAGCGAATAGCTCATCTCAAGATAGTCTTTCACCTCACGTCCTGTCAAAGCCATAGTATAAAGCATATTCTCATACTTATACAAAGTAAACATGTCGCTCATGCGAAGATCACCCTCTTTGATGACAGCATCAAATGATAATGGTGCGGCAAACGAAATCTCAGCGCCTGAAATCTCAAGCTGCAAATCGTGAAGAAGTTCCATGAAAGCTGACGGACCAAAATATGCATCGCGCACTGAGAATTCGCCGGTCGACGTACCGATTTTGCGACTGACAAAATCAAGTATCTCCTGTTGTTCAGGGGCAAATTCCGCCATAAACCCGGCATCAGGTTCGAGTTGACGGAGGGGCGTGATGGCACCTTTGATTTTCTTGTCGACCACTTTGCCGTTTTCGAGTGTAAATGTGACATCTGTCTCAGCAAGGAATACAGCATTGTTGGCAGGATTCAATACGATAGTCTCCGCATTGACTTTATCTCCGGCATCAGAGTTAAATATCTTATGGTCATGGCCGATGAATATAATGTCAAACCCAGGGACTTGCTCTGCAACAAGGAGAGAGGCGTTCTCGCGCCATTCGCCCGTGACTTTGGAGGAATCATTTCCGGCATGGAAGAGTCCGACAAGCAGATCCGGCTTTTCATTCTCAATAATATACGGCACCCATTTTTTCGCAGATTCAACCATATCCTCGAACTCAAGACCAGCCCACAGATTCTCAGGCAGCCATGCAGGAATAGCAGGAGTCAATAGACCAAGGACCACAATTTTAAGCCCGTGACGATTGATTACAGCATAAGGTTGCAGATAAGGCTTACCGGTTGCCTTATCAATCACATTGGCACCGAGAAACGGAATGGCTTTCAAATCCTTATGGTAACGATCATAGACTGCATGACCGGTCTCAACATCGTGGTTGCCTATTGTCTGCGCATCATAGTCAAGGAAATTCAGCATCCTTGCGGTCAGATGCGGCACGTCTGTCTTTATGAAATTATAATAGTAGGCTGTAGGCTGACCTTGCAGGATGTCACCATTGTCAAGAAGGATCACGTTTTCCTTCCCAAGCGAGTCGCGTAGCTGGCGCACCCGCGTGGCTACTCTTGCAAGCGAGCCCTCGCCTGGCGTGAGAGTGATAAAATTATATGGAAAATAGTTGCCATGCACGTCGGTGGTCGCAGCTATTTTAAGTGTAAGCTCCTCAGCTGCGGCCGGGGCCGAAGCGAGGAGCGTGGTAGCCATTGTCATTGCTATACAATACTTTTTCAATTCAACCATATTGATCTAACGGTAAAAAATTAAGGTTATTTCTGGTCTCAAGGATTCGGCCCGGTATAGAGCGCGCGCACTTTCCCGACCGGCAATGACCCCTCGACTTTCAACGGTATACGCTGTGAATCCGTAGAAATCCAACCGGAAATCGGTTCGGAGCTCTCCACACCCTTGCGAGTGAAAGTGAAGTTGATATAATATGTCGGATACGAACGGCCGTTGAGCGTGATGCTTTTTGTACCCATATAGGTTATCTTCAACTTCTCTTTCTTGGAGCCAGAGAAAATATTGACTGTCACGTTCTGGCCTTTCTGCATACTGTCAAAGTCGAGAGTCCGCAGATAGAAAAACGAGCTGAGCATATCGACCGTCATGCCTTGGGCTTCAAGATGCAGAGAGGAGCTTGTCATAGGTTCGCCGGCTACTTTCTGCTTATATCTCACGGCTTCCGCAGTAAACGTGTTTCCGGTCCGCTGGAACTTTAACACATCCTTCTTATATTTCCCATTCTCATGAGCTATATATGTATAGGAGACAGGATACAGACCTACTTTCGTCATAGTCGTATAGAGTGTGTCGCGGAGCATATATATACTATTTGCCCATGGTGCATTCTCTGCAAAAACTGAAGCTTTGTAGTAATCACCGTCATTGCGGAGAGTCATGGTGGCATAACCGGCCACTTTATTGATAAAGCCCCACTTATACATGACATCGTATGTAAGAGTCTCGTCAACCAACGAAACCGGTTCTACCGCATGTGCAGCTGTCGAACACAGAACAAGGCCGACAAGGGCCGATAAGAATTTGGATTTCATAAGGATGTGTAGATATGTCAATCTTTTGAAAGCTCGCGGAAAGGCAAAATCGAACGATAGGATTGCTCAATCCTTTTGTTGCGCCAACACTTTCTGCAAACTGCTATGTATCGATCGTCGCCTCCGATCTCCACCTGCTCTCCCTCTTCGACAAAATCTCCGTTGGAGTCGATTCGAGCATTGATGATAGTCTTCCTACCACAAGTGCAGGTCGATTTTATCTCATCAATCGTGTCGGCGATCTCAAACAGACGCCGGGAGCCGGCGAAGAGTTTGCTTTGGAAATCAGTACGCAAACCGTAGCAAATGACGTTGCTTCCGAAGTCGTCTACTATGCGGGAGAGCTGGTCGACCTGATCAGGCGTCAGAAACTGGGCCTCATCGACGAGAAACCAATCTATCACTGCGAGCGATTCCTCAAAAAGCTCCTGAGCCATCTCATAGAGATCTGTGTCGTGGTAGATCCACTTACATTCTCGCTCTATGCCTATACGTGATTTTATCACGTTAGACTTATCCCTGGTATCAACGACCGGCTTGAGACACACATATTTCATGTGACGTTCCTCAAAATTATAGGCTGTCGTCAGCAATAGCGCAGTCTTGGCCGAGCCCATTGTGCCGTATCGGAAGTATAGCTTTCCTTTCCTGTTCATTCCTGAAGATATCTAATAGTTGTAGGGGTAGAATTTACAGGCAAAGGTAGGAAAAATTTCTTATTGCGCATCACCCTGACGGGTAAAGACGCAGTCAGTCTTTCCAATCTCAAATTTCAGTAACGGGCCCTTGACCTTGACATCATCAAGACGACGGATGGAAGTGTAACGATTGTAGAGCGCACGTTTCATACTCTCCCCGATCGTATTCAAGACTGATGCTTTGAGAGACTCAACTTTAGGATTTGGGGTAGCGGTCACAAGATTATTGGTAACAACAAGTGACGAGGGGTCAACGTCGACATTAAGAGTCGACAGGTCGAGCACCAATACAACCTCATCATCGTCAATCACTGTCCATGTACCGCTTATAAGCGACTTTGCAGCAGCTGTCAAACTAAGCGGCTCAACGAGATCAGGCTCATCGCTCACAACCTGAGTTGTAACAGACAACATACCGGCGATAGTAATGACGCCACCACGGGAACCCTTGGCCACGACCGAATTATCGGCATTTATGTCGAGAGTCTCGATAATTGATGCTGTAACCAACGAATTGTCCGATATGTTTTCAGGTGTGCCAGCCCATGAACCGGGAAGCTCTTTGGCAAGACGGGCAGTCTCATCGCATGAGACGAGTGACAGAGTTGCGAAGAGACACAAGGATGTAATGATACCTTTCATAATTTTATCCGAAACTAAAAGTTAACTTATTTTTAGAATAAACGTCCCAAGGTTAAAATTAGTTTCGTCACCTCAAAAAAAAATATTAATTTTGTGAGTCAGCCGACACAATACCATTCGAATTGTCTAACCAAAACAGATATCCAACCCTATCGTGAGCGTCAACAAAGTCATACTTATAGGAAATGTAGGCACCAACCCCGAAATCCGCTACGTTGAGACCAGACCGATTGCCACCTTCCGGCTGGCGACCAATGAACATGAACGCACCCGTCCCGACGGGACAAAAATACCAGAGCGGACGGAGTGGCACACTATCATCATGTGGGACAGCGCTGCCGAATTTGCCGAGAAATATATCCGCACCGGGTCAAAACTATATGTCGAGGGTAAAATCCGTTACCGGATCTGGGAAGACCGTAACGCCATCAAACGAAATGTAACCGAAATATACGTGGATAATTTCGAATTGCTTGGTATCAAATGACTCCATCGGGGAAAAGTGACGGATAACCGTCTGCCACCTTGACCGCGGCCGGACGTGGCGCCATTGTTTTTTCTGACATTCCACGCAATACAATATTGTGTTGTTGTGCCCAACCTTGACTGCTGTTACGTATATGGAGCGTGATAACGCCCCTGGCAGCGACTGTCAGTGACCGTATGTATCTGAACACATCACCTATCGAGGACACGCCGCGCATGCTTGTTGATAAAAGGGTGACACCTCCACTCAGTGCCGTCACAAACAAAAGATCTGTATGGTTTATTGCTGTAATCATATCGCTGTCATTTTAAATCCGTCATTATTTTTATATATTTTGCTATCTATCTGATTGCATTGCAAATTTACATCGGCGCATGGGCAAAATTCATGCACATGCGCTTAAATTAAAGTTAATACAGCCGTTAATTTATAAGATTTTTCTCATAAAATTCCCTCTTTTGTCGAACCTCTGACAGATTCGAGACGTTAGATTTGCAACTATACTATCCTTATGAGAAATGCACTCTACGTTTTAACTATTGTTTGTGGGATGATGACGGGAAACGTCCTGAGCGTCACAGCCCAGGAATCAGGTCAAAAACTCCTGAGGGAGAGTCTGCCGGAACGTTGGACATATACAACCGATATCCAGCAGACCCTCCCCAGTGATGACCAATGGTGGAAAAATTTCAACGACCCTCTCCTTGATTCACTTATAGAAGAAGGTATCAACAATAATTTCAATGTACTGACAGCAATCAGTCGTATGAACATGGCAAAAGCTGCCATCGGCCAAGCCTCGTCAACCTACTATCCGACCATCGGTATCAGCGGGGGCTACACCAAGGCAAGGAATTCCGGTGCCATCAGAGGTAGTGACATCCCGGCCACCAACTCAAGCTACTTTTCCTTCGGTGCCGATATGAGTTGGGAAATTGATCTTTTCGGTAAAATAAGAGAAAGTGTCAAAAACAAAAAATCGCTCTATAACGCAAGCCGGGCTGACTATCTTGCAACAATGGTAAGCCTATCGGCCGACATTGCCAAATATTATTTTAATCTTCGCACATTCCAGGCACAACGCTTTGCCACTAACGAGCATCTTGAATCACAACAAAAGGTTGTTGCGATCACGCAAGCCCGTTTTGATGCCGGACTTGTGTCCAAACTTGACGTAGCCCAAGCCAAGACTGTCTACTATTCCACCAAAGCATCACTTCCGTCTCTCGATGCCTCGATCAAACAGGCTATCAACGCGATCGCTGTACTTGTCGGCATTTATCCCGAGAAACTTATGGAACGGCTGCAAATACAAACACCCTTGCCTGAATACCACCAGCTCATTCCCGCCGGAATTCCCGCCAACCTCCTGCGCAGGCGTCCGGATATCGTGGCTGCCGAATATGAAGTAGCAGCCTATGCCGCGGCTATCGGAATGGCCAAAAAGGAATTCCTCCCCAATCTGTCAATCCACGGTTCTATCGGAGTATCCGCTCACAACGGAGGTGACCTATTCAAGAAAAACAGTTTGGAATATAGCGTAGCCCCCACCCTTTCATGGACCTTGTTTGACGGGTTTTCACGTAAGCACACGCTTAACCAAGCACGTGAGCAGATGAAAGCCGGAATCGAGAATTATAACCTGACAGTTATGACCGCGGTCCAAGAGGTCAACAACGCAATGATTTCCTACCGGTCATCGCTTGAATCCATTGACAGTTACACTAATGTCATCAAGCAATGCGACGAATCGTTTAACCTTTCTGTAGATCTATACAAGGAAGGGTTAACATCATTCACAAACGTTGTGGATGCGCAGATCAACAGCTGGACCTATGCCACATCCCTAATATCAGCCAAAGGAAGCGCGCTGGTCGATCTTGTCGACATATATAAAGCTCTCGGCGGCTCCCCTGTCGAATAGAATTAAACACACTAAAAATCTCCAAGCATCATGGATATGAAACTTTCAAGCGCAGCACTCTTTGCTATCCTCCTCGCCACCTCTTCCTGCGGCGGCCACAAAGCTAAAACGACAGATGACGCCGAATTGACGGTCGACGTAGCGCTTCCTATCACCGACTCCATCACTCTACGAAACACATATCCCGGTCAGCTAAGCAGTAATTCTGTAGTGTCAGTTGTCGGACGCGTAAGCGGTCAACTGTTATCGAAGAACTACACAAGTGGCCAGTTTGTCAGAAAAGGAGATGTCCTTTTCACGATCGAAGATACAAAATACCGCGATGCCGTCCAACAAGCCTCCGCCGAACTGGCGACCGCCATCAGTGCCAGAGATTACGCCAAAAGTCATTATGCAGCGGTTAAAAAAGCCCTTGAGAGCGACGCCGTATCAAAGATGGAGGTGAATCAGGCTGAAAGTACACTGAATCAGGCCGAAGCAAGCATCAAGAACGCTCAAGCCGCTTTGGCGACCGCCAGAACCAATTTAAGCTACTGCCGCATCATAGCTCCGATATCCGGAATGATCTCCAGTCCATCGCTTGACGTCGGGAACTACATCAACGGAGAAGCCGGTGCTGTACCTCTCGCCACTATCTATGATACATCAGAGCTGAACGCGACATTTTCAATCGACGATGGCGACAACATGATTTCAGGGACAGCAGAGAATGCAAAGAAAAACCAACCGTTGTTCTCCCACATTCCACTGATTTTTTCCGATAGTATCTCACATAAGTATTATGGAGATCTAAGCTATGTCTCCCCCACAATAGAAGCAACTACCGGCACACTTGAATTACGTTGCAAAATCAAGAACACATACGACGAACTCCGCCCTGGCATGTTTGTGAAAGTAGACCTGCCCTACGGCCAACTCAACAAAGCTATTCTCGTCAGGGACGCGTCGATCAGCACCGACCAGCTTGGCAAATATCTATATGTTGTCAACGACTCCAACAAAATCGTCTACACTCCTATCAAAACCGGACCTATCTACCACGATTCGCTCCGTGTGGTCTACGACGGACTGACACCGGAGTCAAAATATGTCACTTCGGCTCTTCTGAAAGTCAGAAACGGCATGGAAGTGAAACCCCGATTAATCAAATAGCCCTTATTTTTATATAAGAGGCTGAACAAGCACACATCTACACATCACTTTTATACAGCGCGACGAGATGTTTTCAAAATTTTTCATTGACCGGCCAATATTTGCCACCGTATTGGCAATCATCATGGTTGTGGTCGGACTTATGACTGTCAAAAGTCTTCCGATCTCACAATACCCCGACATAACGCCACCGACAGTAATGGTGTCCGCATCCTATCCCGGAGCCGATGCCGCTACGGTTGCCAAAGTGGTAGGTGTGCCTATCGAAGAACAGATCAATGGCGTGGAAAACATGATGTATATGAGCTCGACATCAAGCGACGGCTCGTATAACCTGACCGTCACCTTCGAAAACGGCACCGATCTTGACGAAGCAGCTGTAAAAATCCAAAACCGCGTATCGCTCGCTGAAGCAACCCTCCCAACCGAGGTCAAGGAACAAGGTGTATCCGTCATGTCGGAGTCTTCAAACATCATCCTTTTCATCGCACTTGAAGGTGATGACAGTGACCGATATGATGCGCTATTTCTGACCAACTATGCTCAACTCCATATCATTGATGAAATCTCACGTATTGATGGAGTTGGCGGAGCCGGTGCCTTCGGTGCAGGTGAATACAGTATGCGCGTCTGGCTCGATCCGGATAAATTACGGCTCTATAATCTTACCCCGTCCGACATCAGCGAGAAAATACAATCGCAAAACATGGAAGTGGCGGCCGGCAACGTAGGTATGCCTCCCGTCGAAAACGGAGTGGAATTTGAATTCACTCTCACCTCGCCCGGCCTGCTGTCGGATGCCAAGGAATTTGAAAACATCATCATCCGGACTAATGAAAGCGGAGGCCTTTTGAGGCTCAAAGACGTGGCCCGTGTAGAGCTCGGCAGCGAAAGTTATTCAACAGTCTCGCGCGTCTCCGGCAAGCCGGCCGGACTTATCGGTGTGCAGCAGCTACCGGGAGCCAATGCCCTCGAAGTGGCTACAAAAGTCAAGGATAAGATGCAGGAACTTTCGGAGTATTTCCCGGAAGGCATAAAATATAATGTAATCCTTGACACGACTGATTTCGTGACAGCGTCGATTGATGAAGTGCTTGTGACTTTTGTCGAGACGACCCTGATTGTGATGCTTGTCATCCTGATATTCCTACAGAGTTGGCGTGCAGTCATCATACCGATGATTGCGATACCTGTCTCGCTTATTGCGACATTTGCAGTGATGAAACTCCTTGGATTCTCACTAAATACACTCACACTTTTCGGCCTCGTGCTTGCAATAGCCATAGTGGTCGACGATGCTATAGTCGTAGTCGAAGACTGTGCGCGACTGGTGCAGGAAGGGAAGCTGACGCCACGCCAGAGCGCGGAAAAAGCTATGGTTGAGCTGCAGGGTCCCGTAGTCGGCGAGGTATTGGTATTGCTGTCCGTATTTATACCTACAGCTTTTATCAGTGGCATCACCGGTGAACTCTACAAACAATTTGCATTGACGATCGCCACTTCCGTAGCATTTTCCGGGTTCAACGCCCTCACGTTCACTCCGGCAATGTGCGCACTCTTCCTGCGCAAAAAGTCCGATCCAAATCCCCACTTCTTCCTCTACCGTTGGTTTAACAGCGGCTACGGAATTGTGTTAAGACATTACACATCTTTGATAGGCAAACTCCTCCAACGTCCGTTTGTAGCCATCGGCCTATACTTCGCGCTATGTATCCTGGCATTCTGGGGCTTCGAAAAAATCCCGACAAGCTACATACCACAGGAAGATATGGGTTACTTCATGACTTCTATCCAACTGCCGAACGGCGCCTCCATTGACCGAACTGAAAAGGTTGTGAACGAACTCAGCAATAAAATCAAAAACATCGAGGAAGTCAAAGATATCATTGCCATATCGGGACAATCCATGATGGGTGGAGGCTCCGGTAGCAACATGGGCTCGCTCTTTGTTGTTCTTAAGCCATGGAACGAGCGCCGTGGCAAAGCCCACAATGCAAATTCAGTCATTGCCAAGGTTAATGAGATAGCTGCCAACTATCAGGAACCGATAGTTTTCTCAATCAATCCGCCCGCGATTCCCGGTCTCGGTATGACATCCGGTATGGAAATGCAGATTCTCGACATCAACAGCCTCGGCTCCGAA
The DNA here is from genome assembly GCA_023665865.1 of Staphylococcus sp. GTDB lineage: Bacteria > Bacteroidota > Bacteroidia > Bacteroidales > Muribaculaceae > Duncaniella. Next base: position 2,148,928 of record JAMPDC010000001.1, on the reverse strand, counting down.
GCACTGATGCAGGCTCTGATACAAATGCAGGATGCGGCGAAGAAAGATGACCGTCTGGCACAGCTCACAACTCAATTCCAGGCCGGCATCCCGCAATATAGCATCAATGTCGACCGCGATAAGGCGAAACTGATGGGGGTGGCAATCTCCGATATATACACTACTCTCTCGCAATTCATGGGCAACAGCTATGTCAATGATTTCGTAGAATTCGGACGCACATATCAGGTGACGCTCAGTGGCAATAACGTCACCCGAAGCACAGTCGACCAGATCCCACATCTTACCGTCCGAAACGCCGACGGGAAAATGGTGCCATTCTCCTCCTTCGCATCGATCCAACCAACTATAGGCGAATCGACAGTCAGCCGCTATAACATGTACACGACTGCGGCAATCACCGGCACTCCGGCAGCGCATGTCTCCAGCCAGGAAGCCATCACCGCCATGGAAGAGATCCTCAAGGAAGCTGTCGGAGACCGATTCTCATACGCATGGACCGGTGAGGCTTATGAAGAGAGCCAGTCAGGCACTACGATCGCCTTCGTCTTGATCTTCGCCATCTTCATCACCATCCTTGTGCTTGCGGCGCAATACGAAAGCTGGACCGACCCGATCGCTGTTGTGCTCGCCATGCCAACAGCCATACTTGGCACAGCCATCGGCTGTCTGCTCATGTCGCAGTCAATCTCAATCTACACGCAGATCGGTGTGATTCTCCTGTTGGGTCTCTCAGCTAAAAACGCCATCCTCATCGTCGAGTATGCCCGAGATTTCCACCAGTCCGGGCTCAGTGTACGCCAAGCCGCTGCTGACGGTGGCAAGATCCGCTTCCGCCCTATCATGATGACAGCCCTCGCCTTTGTCTTCGGCGTATTGCCGATGCTGTTTGCAACGGGTGCAGGAGCTCAGTCACGCATCGCGCTTGGCACAGCTGTTGTCTTCGGCATGGCAGTCAACGCCATCGTAGGTACGCTCTTTGTCCCCGGCACATGGGAACTCCTCGAGAATTTTAGAGAAAAGTATCTTTCAAAAATATTTGCCGCCTCAACTGAAAACAACACCTCCACAACTACACCCCCAAAACTGGGTGAAGATACGGACAATCAAGGCTCTGTTTGACCAAAGCCCAACCCAAAGGATCGGCAATAAATCCTTCCGTTCCTCAACACAAAGAATATTTTTTCGGTGGTTAAATGAACTATCGCAATAAAAATATATAAACCATCAAAATTAACTATTCAGCCCGACTAACAGTTTGCTAGTCGGGCTGAATAAAAATTATTCATGAATTTGAGCCTTGTAATATCTGATATTGTAAAGGTATGGAATGACTGAACTAATCTCATTTGTTATTCCAGCCTCAGATGAAACAACAAGATTGACCTCACTTCCCAATGGCAGTCCAATTTGCATTGGCAATGGAAGTGCCGTGCCCCATTGTTTTGTTTCCTCGTTATCGGACCCAAGAGTAAAAGATGTAGCGTCTTGGGAAATATCGGTCATATTGCCTGTCCCATTTGGGAGCAAGCCATTGTTCAAATAATAAAGCAAGTCGTAACGAAGAAAACGGAAATATATCTTTTCGCCTGTAACTGCCGCTGGTTCTGCTCCCATTTTCACGACTTGCATATACACTTTACCATCATTATCAAGTTTGTAAAATGGAGCAACTGAGCCGACCTGTATATCTGTAACAGCAGGAAGTTTATCTATTACATCAAATTTGCTCAGGTACGACTTAATCGCACGACGTTCTGTCTTCTGCAAGTCTTCAAGAGTTAGGAGATTTTGAACGACAGTTATTGTCCCGGTCTGAGATTTGTTTCCCTTCAAAACAGTAAATCCCACGCTTCCCGTACGGGAGTTAACCTCTGACAATGCGGACACATTTATGATAAAATTTCTTCCATCAACTATTTTGACGGTCATCCAAGACGGTACGTCATCGGAAACAGTGAAAGAGTCATACTCACCGACAATACCAACCCTTATTTCTTTGGCGTAACCGTTGATGGTTATTTCTGCATCATGAGTGCCCATTGCTACATCTGCATCAGCTTCCATGCCAAGCGTAAGGTGAAACAAACCATAGGAAGGTTCATCGTCTTTGCCACAGGCAGTGATGAGAACACATATAAGTATGATTAGATACTTCAGAGTTTTATTCATATCCAATAATTTATCATCCGTCAGCCCTACGGAAAGTTAGAGAAAAGAAACATGAGCTAACTATGCCACGTCGAAACTTAATGTTCATAGGAACACTTTTTACTCAAATGTGGTGACAGCAACCTACGCCATGCGAGGGAAGCCGCCATACCAAATCTTTGAGTATTGTTGAAAATTTCCTATGTTTTCAAGTTCAAGATGAGCATAATGCTTCTTATTTTTCAATATGTCGCGGATAAAGTTGCCTCAACCCGACTGCAAAAATATTAAATTTCTTTGAATCAAGAGGAGTATTAACCAAGAAATTAGCATTGAGTCTGATCAAATCTTATACTTTTAATGGTTTAACCGAATTGGTATATAACTATTGGCAATAATACCTCGTATCAAACTGTTTTTTAACGTCCTAAAACTCAAATAACAGGTATGATTATACAAAACGTGGAAAAGTTAAGGATTTTTTTGTACCTTTGTCGTTGAAACGATTATAATCTATGACAATGGCCTCGAAGACTCGTGAAAGACTCCTGGACGTTGCGCGGCAACTCTTCGCCAGCAATGGCGTGGAGCGCACCACAATGAATGATATTGCCACTGCCTCCGACAAGGGGCGGCGCACTATCTACACCTATTTCAAAAATAAGAAAGAGATCTACGATGCCGTCATCGAACGCGAGAGCGAAGCCATAGTCCAGAAACTAAGGGATGTCGTCTCGTCAAATCTTGAACCGGGCGAAAAGCTAAAGCGTTTTCTTGAAGCTCGTTTTGATATTGTCAACGAGACGATACAGTCATCTGCCACAAGCCAGATCATCTCCTATCTCACCCTTGACTACAGACGTCTTGAGCGCATCCGGGCCCTTGCTGTTGCCAAGGAGCAGATTCTCATCAGCAGGATGATCGAAGAGGGCATCAGAGCCGGCGTCTATGATCCAATCCAATCTTCACTCCTGCCGGGTGTCTACCAGATGATCTTTCATGGAGTAGACTTCTGTCATCTCCGTGGGATGTTCTCGCAATTCAATCTGACTGACAAGGAGGTCAGGCATCAAGTCATAAATTTTCTCATCAATACGATCATCATCAATAAACCAACAATATAGTTCACATTAAACAGACTATTAGAAAAAATGAAATTACTTGAAGGAAAAGTAGCGCTCATCACCGGAGCCGCACGCGGTATCGGTAAGAGCATTGCTCTCAAATTTGCCCAGGAAGGCGCCGACATCGCGTTTACAGATCTCAACCGCGACGAAAATATGGAAGCTACCGAGAAGGAACTTGAAGCACTCGGTGTGAAAGCTAAAGGCTATGCCTCAAACGCAGCTGATTTTGCCCAGACTGAAGAAGTAGTGGCAAAAGTCAAAGAAGATTTCGGCCACATCGACGTGCTCGTCAACAACGCCGGTATCACCAAAGACGGTCTGATGATGCGTATGACCGAGGCTCAGTGGGATGCTGTCATCGCGGTAAACCTCAAGAGCGCATTCAACTTCATCCACGCTGTCCTTCCTATCATGATGCGTCAGCGCCAGGGCTCCATCATCAACATGGCATCGGTTGTCGGCGTACACGGCAACGCCGGTCAGGCCAACTATGCAGCCTCAAAGGCAGGTCTCATCGCCCTTGCCAAGAGCATCGCACAGGAAGTTGGCTCACGCGGTATCCGCGCCAATGCCATCGCTCCCGGCTTCATCGAGACTGCAATGACCGCAGCTCTTCCCGAAGAAGTGCGCAAGGAGTGGGCTCTCAAAATTCCTCTTCGTCGCGCCGGTCAGGTTGATGACATTGCTAACGTCGCCACCTTCCTTGCCTCTGACATGTCAAGCTATGTCTCAGGCCAGGTTATCCAGGTTGACGGTGGCATGAACATGTAATCCGCCTTTAACGTTTCTGACATAAGGTGTGGGACTTCCGGGTCCTGCCCTTATGTCTTTAAACATATCAACCAAACATCTATTAATGCTGACATACAACACTCAATTAAAGCGCCTTGTACTTCCGGAATACGGACGTAACATCCACCAGATGGTCGACCACTGTCTCTCTATCGAGGACAGGGACGAACGCACCCGTTGCGCCCATACGATAATCCAGAGCATGGCTAAACTCTTCCCTAAAATCAAGGAGGAGGAAGACTACCAGCGCAAACTCTGGGATCATCTCGCTATCATGAGCGATTTCAAACTTGATATTGACTATCCGTTTGAAACCGTCAAACCGGACAATCTCAATTCCCGACCCGATAAAGTCCCCTATACAGCCGAGCATATCCGCTACAGGCACTACGGCAAGGATATCGAGCTGATGATCAACCGCGCGGTCAGCATGGATGAAGGGCCTGAGCGAGACGAACTCGTGATCCTTATAGCCAACCACATGAAGAAACTCCTCCTTGGTGTCAACCCTGACGGTGTAGAGGATGCAAAGGTATTCAAGGATCTCGCCGAGTATTCCCACGGTGCACTCCGTCTTGATCCGCAGACCACACGCCTGCATGAATTCAAGATCGTAGCTCCACCGTCAAATAAGAAGAAAAAGAAGAGATAACGTCCCGGAGCTCAATACCAATTTCAATCCCAACAATAATTTCATAAAAGTGATAAGACTGTCTGAAATAGCTGAAGCCGGTCGTTTCAACAAGGCCCATGGCATCAAAGGAGAAATCTCTGCCACGCTCGATATTGATATTGACCTTAACGAAGTGAAATGTATCATTGTCTCTGTCGATGGTATCTTTGTGCCCTTTTTCATCAGTTCATGGCGCCCGAAAACGGCCGATACCTGTCTGCTCACCATCGATGGTATAGACAGCGATGTCAAGGCTCAGCAATTCAACAACCGGACCTTTTACGTGCTCCGAAACGATCTACCCGCGGACGACGAGGATGATGACGAGGATGGCCTATATGCATCAGACCTTATAGGCTATAAAGTCATCGACACCACCCTCGGCGAAATCGGCGTCATCACCGGAATCAACGACAGCACACAAAATGTGCTCTTCATCATCGAGACCACTGCCGGCGACGAGGTCTTTGTCCCTGTTGCCGATGAGTTTATCGAAAGTATTGACAGCGAGGCTGGCATTATCACCACCGACCTGCCCACAGGATTGATCGACCTAAATTCCTAAAAACACGTCACCTATGAAAGAATTTGAAGAAAAAGACGCCATCAAGGCCATGCGTGCGGTGTTATCACCTGAAAACTCAAAACTCTACGATGACGATGAGCTGCTCAATGTCATAGACATTATCTGGGACTGGTATGACGACCAGGGGCTTCTCGACATCGACACCGAAGCCGACGACGAGGAAATAAATACCGAAGCGCTCATCAAGCACGTAGGAAAAATGCTTGCCAAAGACTCCGACTCACCCATCAAACGCGAAGATGTGGAGCAGCTTGTCATGGCTGAACTCAGATATGAACAATCGCTCGACGCAGAGTTATAAACCGCTCCGCCGAGACCATTATACCACCAGAACAGACATTTAATGAAAAGGATTCTCTTAGCTTCACTTGTTTCGGCAATCTTGGCTCTGCCATCCGCTATAATGGCCAAGTCTGACGACAATAACCCCTACAAGGGTTATGATGAGACCGTGTATATGGATATGGAGCTGGAGGAGAACCTTAGGACACCGGAAGTAGGAAAACCGGAGCACGCTGCAATCAAGGGCTATATGACGCGTCTTGGCCGCGATCTGGCCAAACGTAACTATATCGTTGACCTCATGCGAAATGATGAGGTGATTCTTGTGACGCTCCCCTCCGATGACATCTTCCTACCCAACGACACCCTCCTCTCTCCCTCCGCTCCCAAGAAGATGGAATCCATCCTTGCTCTCTGCTCGGATCCCTATATGTTTAAGGTTGTCTATGCAGTCCATACAGACAACACAGGCTCTCCGAAATACAACATGGATCTCTCCCACCAGCGCAACAACTCGATCTACGATTGGATGCTCGACGTTGTCAGCGAAGACCTCATCGTGATTCCATACGAATTTGGTGACACCGACCCCCTCGTGCCTAATGATTCCCGTAAAGGGCGCAGCGAGAACCGCCGTATAGAAATTTTCCTCGTCCCGGGCCCAAAGATGATCGAACAAGCACAAAAAGGCTTGCTCAAATGACAGCCTATAGATAGAAATTTTGTAATTTTGCTCCTCGAAATCAATAGAAAACCATCTCATAAATTTTAAAGAATTTAACTTACATAAAATGGCAAAGGAACTAAAGGATCTAACCAAACGCAGTGACAACTACTCACAGTGGTACAATGAACTGGTTGTGAAAGCTGATCTCGCCGAGCAATCGGCAGTCAGAGGCTGTATGGTAATCAAACCTTACGGCTACGCAATCTGGGAAAAAATGCAGCATCAACTTGACCGTATGTTCAAAGAAACAGGTGTTCAGAATGCATATTTCCCGCTCCTTATCCCTAAGTCGTTCCTCTGTCGTGAAGCTGAGCACGTCGAAGGTTTTGCCAAAGAGTGTGCGGTCGTCACCCACTACCGTCTTAAGAATGACCCCAACGGTACCGGAGTCATTGTCGACCCCGATGCACGCCTTGAGGAAGAACTGATTGTACGCCCTACGTCAGAAACCATTATCTGGGGAACATACAAAAACTGGATCCACAGCTACAGAGATCTCCCGGTGCTCTGCAACCAATGGGCCAATGTGATGCGTTGGGAGATGCGCACACGCATGTTCCTCCGCACATCGGAATTCCTTTGGCAGGAAGGCCACTGTGCCCATGCCACCGCTGAGGAATCAGAGAAGCGCACCGTACAGATGATCAACATCTATGCTAAATTTGCCCGCGACTTCATGGCAATGCCCGTCATCATCGGTGTCAAGACTGCCAACGAACGCTTTGCCGGTGCTCTCAACACCTATACTATCGAAGCTATGATGCAGGATGGCAAAGCTCTTCAGGCCGGCACAAGCCACAACCTTGGACAGAATTTCGCCAAAGCTTTCGACGTTACATTTGTCAACAAAGATAACAAACCTGAATATGTATGGGCCAATTCATGGGGTGTGTCAACCCGTCTCATGGGTGCGCTCATAATGACCCACTCCGACGACAACGGCCTCGTGCTTCCTCCTCACCTCGCTCCCATTCAGGTGGTAATTGTCCCCATCTTCAAGAACAACGAGCAGTTGGCTGAGATCTCAGCCAAAGTCAACCCGATCGTTGATCAGCTCCGCGCGCTTGGCATCAGCGTGAAGTATGACGATGCTGACAACAAACGTCCCGGATTCAAGTTTGCCGACTACGAACTTAAAGGCGTGCCTGTGCGTCTCGCAATCGGTGCACGTGACATTGAGAATGGCACTGTCGAAGTGATGCGCCGTGACACTCTTGAGAAGCACGTAGCTCCTCTCGAAGGCATCGCTGACTACATCCAGAAGCTCCTTGAGGAAATTCAGGCCAATATCTACCAGAAAGCAATCAACCACCGCGATTCCCTCATCAAGACAGTCGATACTTACGACGAATTCAAGGTGGAGATTGAAAAGGGAGGCTTTATCCTCGCTCACTGGGACGGCACCACTGAAACTGAAGAGAAAGTCAAGGAAGAGACTAAAGCAACCATCCGTTGTATCCCCCTCGACGGTGATGATACTCCCGGTGTCTGCATGGTCACCGGCAAGCCGTCTGCCCGCCGCGTGATCTTCGCCCGCAATTACTAATCAGAGATAAAACCAATACTTCCACCTGCCGACAATCATATCGGCAGGTGGATTATTTCAGACTATGACAATACCGCGTAGCCCGAGAGTCATGTATGGCGTTTCGACGCTTACCATTATTCTCGGGTTTATCATACCGCTGCTCACACTTCATCTCGGGTTCTATCCATGGAAAGATGAAGAGTATCAGATCTTGTGTATATCCGACTATCTGAATATGCCGCTGGCTCCGCTGACGATGTATATCGGACATATCTGGACATTGCTGACCGATTCAGACACAGTATTGTCATACCGTATTCTCGCTTACCTCTGTAACTGCCTTTCCATTGCCATACCCTGTGTCTATCTTTACAGACACGTAAAATCGCCATGTATAGTCGCACTTGTATTTCTGACCTTGCAGCTCTGCATGTCGCTCTACGGGCTTTTCTCATTCGAATGGGATACGACTGCCCATCTTTTCCTTTCGCTTGGGGCAACGGTAGCTGTGAGCTATCTCAATCGACCGACTAAACAGAAAATAATCATATCGGGGCTTCTCGCCTCACTCGCCATATTCTCGCGGCTTCCTGACATCGCAGTGCTTCCGGTAGTCATGATCTTAATCGCGGTCTCGCGCAGAGACCTGTGCAGCTTTGCAACAGATCTATGCCTCTTCCTCCTCAGTTCAGCAGCCTCCTCAGCAATAATAATCCTCATGATATGGGGTTCCCCAAGCTTATTTTTAGAAGCATGGAGCGCCGACAACTACATCACCGGCCACAGCAGCCTCTATGACGTCATGTTCATGCAAGTATGGGAACGCTATCCCATCTCACTACGCTACTTTTTCATGTGGGGAGGAGTCTTCTCCGCCATCTATTTCCTGAACGTCACCGACGCAATCATACCAAAGCTCAGAAAGCTCTTCATCGCTTTCATCACACTACTGATAATAGCGATGCTGCTCGTCATACGCGTCACACGTGCCGAGATCACTTCATATCCGATCGAAGTATTTCTGTTCACCCTTGCGTTGGTTGTCGCCACGGCCATCCATCACCACGGAGACATCCGTAAGTCCGCTCTTTTCAGCCTGACATTGCTGGGTTTTGCTCTCGTATCGTATGTAGGATCCGATTGTGGCTTGAGCAAAATGCTCTGCATGCCACTCATGCCGCTCGCACTCGCGCCCTTGTTGAAAAGCCACTCCAAAAGCATAAACGATTTCTATGTCATGCTGACAGTGGTCGTCGCACTGTGCTACATACCCCTACGTCTAAAGAATCCATGGACGCGGGAATGGATCAACCGCTATGAATCAACATATACAGAAATCCCACAACTGAGAGGCATAGCACATTCGCCGGAAGAAGTTGACCGGCGGACGTCGATCTACCGCTGGGCCAGAGAAACCGAATCAACAGGAAATAGAATCCTCTTCCTTGGTCAAGACAGATATATGTTTGACTATATTCTCGGCCATCGTGAAGACAATATTGACCGCTATCCACTCCAACGCTATCACGATGACAATAATTTCGATGACGTTGAAGATAAGCTTATCAATATAGCAGGTTCCTTCGACTACATCTATCTCGGTTACGAATTTGACGAAGCGCAACGGCAGAAAATCTCTGCTAAATTAGATAATGAGGGTTTTTCTTTGTACCTTAGCACCCCCGATTATACTATCTGGAAAAAATGAAGTGCCCTCAAATCGCAATAATAGTCCCATGCTACAACGAAGAGGCCGTCCTGGCATCATCAGTTGAACGACTGCAATCAGTCCTCGACCGCATGACCGCCGACGGGCTCGTCAGTTCCGGCAGCTATATCGTCTGTTGCGATGACGGAAGCACAGATGCAACATGGCAGATAATCGAACGGCTACATCTCTCCGACAGCCGCGTCAAAGGTATATCTCTCGCTCACAACCGCGGACATCAGAATGTGCTTCTCGCAGGGCTTATGGCAGTCCGTGGGAAATGTGACGCCGCGATATCCATTGATGCGGATCTGCAAGACGATCCCGAGGCCATGGTTGAGATGGTCCGTCAATTCACAGACGGAAAAGAGATCGTCTACGGCGTCAGAAACAAACGGGAATCAGACACGTGGTTCAAACGCACTACCGCCAAGAACTTCTATCGGTTCCAACGCATGATGGGGGTGGATGCTGTCTACAACCACGCTGACTACCGCCTCATGAGCGCACGTGCCATTGAGCTTCTCGCCGACTACGGAGAATCAAATCTATTTTTGAGAGGGATCATCCCCCAGATAGGACTCAGCCATGCGGATGTAAGATATGACCGACATCCTCGCTTGGCCGGTGAGACAAAATATCCGCTCGCTAAAATGTTGTCATTTTCAATCGATGGCATCACCTCTTTCTCAGCCCGTCCGATGCGCATCGTGTTTTTCACCGGACTGGCTCTATTGATAATCGACATAATAGTCGCGGCCTATGTGGTCGCGTCAATCCTCTTTTCCGAACATCTTGCCTCAGGATGGACTTCACTAATCCTTTCAGTGTGGTTTCTCGGAAGCCTTATCCTCATGGCTATAGGAATCGTAGGAGAATACATTGGGAAAATATTCATCGAAGTTAAACAACGTCCGCGGTATGCAATCCGCAGCATTTTATTTGACTAAATTGGACAATAAGACTTTTATCACACGACTTTCCAAGCGCCTTGACCGCGATGCGGCTTCAGTGGCTACGCTTGTCGACGGCTTGACTCAAATTTTCAGAGAAGCCGGTGCGGAACTCGACTCGATAGCGGTCCCCAGTTTCGGGACTTTCAAGTCGACTAAAACAGACGAACAGATAGTGACCGATGAGACCAGCGGCCAACGCACCCTCTATCCTCCGGTTGTCACAATGGAATTTCAAACAAGTATTGTCTTGAGGAAAAAGTTAGCGAAATGAACCAGAAAATACCTTTCCACGATCTTGCGTCACGCATAGCAGCGGTTTCCGGCACCGATGCCGAGAATGCCGAGATATTTGTCAGAAATTTCTTCGATCTACTCGCCGAATCATTGATCAGCGGTGAGTCTGTAAAGGTCAAAGGCTTAGGGTCTTTTACCGTCATTGAGACAGAAGGTGAAAAGCATATCAGTTTCGTCCCCGACAAAGATATGGCCGATGCCATCAATGCTCCCTTTGCTATGTTTGAGCCTGTAAGACTCAACGATGCCGTATCGGATGAGATGTTGACCGAAGTAAGCAAGGAAGATCAGCTGGTTGACAACTCTCAGGATCCAACTGAAAGTCAGAGCGTCGGACATACAGAAGAACCTGTAGCAGAAATTGTTGATGAAACAGTTGCCGAAATTACCGAAGCGACGGCACCTACAACTAATGTAACCATACCGGAACCGGAACCGGAAATTGTTTCTGAGGAAGCACAGGCAGAGGTTACAGCCGAGTCTATTCCTGAACCAACTCCTGAGCCAACTCCTGAGCCAACTCCTGAGCCAATCCACGAGCCAAAGCCAACGGCTCAAACTATAGCTGAGGCTGCAACAGAAACAGTTAAACAACCTGAAGAGAAAACTGCGGCTCCTCAACCGACACAGACACTCAATCCTCCCGTCATACGCCCGCTTGAGGAAGAACCGGAAGAATATGTTGACTCCAACCGCCGGAATAACCGCAATAATGCGAGTGGAGGCAACGGAAATTTCTGGCTTGGATTGCTTGTCGGCATTATCGTAGGCCTTGCTCTCGGAGCCTGTGGAGCTTATCTGGCCATCGACTACTTTTTCCCGACACAAACCACTGTAGAAAGCAGCAATGATAATATCGAGGCTGAAGTGCTCGCTGAATTGCTTGAAGTCACTCCTGCCGAGACGGACTCAGTGACAACAGCAGAGACGGAACCTGCTGACAGCACGCAAGCCGCACCATCTGAACCGACTGAGGTCGCCAAGACAGTTGAACCCGAAGCCCCTGCAGCGCCCAAGATTGTCTATGACACCGTGCGTCGAGGCTATCTACTTCCGAGCATGGCGAAAAAATACTACGGCAACAAGGATTACTGGGGTTATATCTATGAAGAAAACAAGGCCAAGATCGGCAATCCTAACAGGATGCAGCCCGGTGTGGTCCTTGTAATCCCCCCAGCGGAAAAATATGGTATAAATGCCAACAATGCCGAAAGTCTGCGCAAGGCTAAAGCAAAAATCAGCGAGATTCTTTCGAAATATCCACGATAATACAATATCTCCTATATAACTCTTATACAATATATAGACCCTGCGGCTGTCAATTATTGGTCCGCAGGGTCTATATATTTATCCATTTTTCCTCATTATATTTGCGTTTGTTAAAGGAAAAATAGCTAAAATTAACACACTTTTTTCACAGACTAATTGTTGTTATATATAATTTTGTATTCAATTTCATCAATTTCTTTAAGAATAGTAATAAACAAAACATAACGAAAACTTCACAATTCAGACTATGAGCGAGTCAGTAAATATCCGCGAACTCAACGACCTCGTTGCCGGAAAGAAAGACTTTATAAACCTTGTCACCCGAGGGATGGATCAGACCATCGTAGGTCAGAAGCACCTTGTCGATTCACTCCTTATCGCACTCCTTTCAAACGGGCATGTGCTTCTCGAAGGTGTGCCAGGTCTTGCGAAGACTCTTGCTATCAAGACTCTCGCGCAGATTATCGACGCAAAATACAGCCGAATCCAGTTTACCCCTGACCTTCTTCCGGCTGATGTCATCGGTACAATGATCTACAGTGTACAGAAAGAGCAGTTCCAGATCAAACGTGGTCCTATCTTCGCCAACTTCGTCCTTGCCGACGAAATCAACCGTGCTCCGGCCAAAGTGCAGAGCGCGCTACTCGAGGCCATGCAGGAACGTCAGGTGACCATTGGCGAAAAGACTTTCAAGCTCGATGAGCCCTTCCTCGTGATGGCCACCCAGAACCCGATCGAACAGGAAGGCACTTATCCTCTCCCCGAAGCGCAGGTCGACCGTTTCCTTCTCAAGGTTATCATCGGCTATCCTTCAAAAGAAGAGGAAAAGCTAATCATCCGACAGAATATTTCCGGAACAAAAGTAGAGGTCAAACCCCTCCTCCGCCCCGAGGAAATAACCGAGGTACAGAAGATCGTCGAGCAGATTTATCTTGACGAAAAGATTGAGCGCTATATCGTCGACATTGTGTTTGCCACCCGTAACCCGGCCGAATATGAACTCAAGGATCTTGCCGGCATGATCAGCTTCGGAGCATCGCCACGTGCGTCGATCGGTCTTGCGAAAGCCTCTCGCGCCTATGCTTTCCTCCGCGGCCGCGGCTATGTGATCCCCGAGGACGTACGTGCCGTATGCCACGATGTGCTCCGTCACCGTATCGGTCTCACCTACGAAGCCGAAGCAAACAATATCACCACCGACCAGGTCATCTCAGAGATTCTCGACAAGGTTGAGGTACCCTAATTCTCACTTTAATAGCACCATCACACAATGGAAGCTAACGAACTGCTCAGAAAAGTAAAAAAAATTGACATAAAGACCCGCGGTCTCTCCCAAAATATCTTTGCCGGAGAGTATCATACAGCCTTTAAAGGCCGCGGCATGACCTTTTCGGAGGTCCGGGAATATCAGTATGGCGATGATGTGCGTGACATTGACTGGAACGTCACAGCCCGCCACAACCATCCCTATGTCAAGGTCTATGAAGAGGAGCGCGAGCTGACGGTGATGTTGCTCATCGACGTTTCGCGCAGCCGCCTCTTCGGAGCGGTCGGCGAGGAGAAGCGTGAGATGATTGCCGAGATTGCCGCTACACTTGCCTATTCCGCCATCACTAACAATGATAAGATTGGCGTCATATTTTTCTCTGACAAAATCGAGAAGTTCATCCCCCCGAAGAAAGGCAAGAAGCACATCCTGCTGATTATCCGCGAACTGCTCGACTTCACGCCTGAAAATCCGGGGACAGATATCGGTGTAGCCCTCCGATATTTCACTGACGCGCTCAAAAAACGGTGTACCACCTTCCTCATCTCAGACTTCATCGATAGCCACGATTTCACACGGCAGCTCCAGATAGCCTGCAACAAGCACGATATCATAGCCATACAGGTCTATGACAAACGTGACACATCGTTGCCTGATGTCGGACTAATGCGTGTCACCGATCTTGAGACAGGTACGTCACGCTGGGTCAACACTTCGTCAAAGCAAACACGTCAGGCCTTCGGGAAATGGTGGTATGAACGCCAGCAGTCAATGATGGCAACCCTCAGCAAATGCCGCGTTGACCACGCATCAATCTCCACCGACGAGGATTTTGCCCGCTCACTGATGGCACTTTTCAAAAACAGAGGTGTCAGATAGAGTATAACTTAACAACATGAATACTGTCTATGCTTCGAAACATCAGGATATTAATCATTAGTCTTTCAGCTCTGCTCGGCTTTTCGGCGACTGCTGCAACTGCCCCGACAATAAAAGTGAGCCTTGATTCGGCCTATCTTCTGATGGGACGGACCACACCTTTACATCTTCAGGTCGTCGCGCCAAGCTCCCCTGCCGGACAGCTGCTCATACCGAAAGACTCCATGTGTGGCAACGTTGAGATCCTCGACCTGCTTAAAGCCGACACAACAGACATCGGCAACGATAGAGTTGAGATCAAACAGGACATAGTGTTGCAATCCTTCGATTCGGGTGTCTACCGACTTAATCCGATCATGTATGTGATCGGCAACGACACTTTCCGCTCAAACCGTGTTGTCCTTAAAGTCTTTCCGGTTGATGTAGACACTCTTGATACCATACATGACTATGCTGACGTGGCTGACATAGACCGTAGTTTCATCGATTATCTTCCCGACTTCGTCGTCGACTATGGATTGTGGATACTTGCCATAATAATTGTCCTCGGAGGTGGCGCCTATGCCTATTATCTCATCAGGCGCCGCAAAAATCCCTTCGCGGCTCCGGCTCCCAAGCCTGTTCCACCATACGAGAAAGCAGTTTCAGAACTTAACAAGCTCCGTAGCGAGAAGCTTTGCGAGAGTGGGAAGGAAAAGGAATTCTATACCCGCCTCACCGATATACTCCGTCTGTATCTACAGGGTCGATTTGGCATCAATGCCATGGAAATGACATCAACCCAGATCCGACACATACTGAACTCTAACGAGGAGACAAAACTCTCGCAGGAAAATATGAACCGTGTGCTCGAGACGGCTGACTTTGTCAAGTTTGCGAAAGTACGTCCCCTCCCAGACGACAACATCCGCTCTTTCAACTCTGCAATGCAATTTGTTGAGGATACAAAGCCTAAACCTGTCGTCACCGAGGAGGATGAAGAGGGTAAACATAGCGAAAACAAAACACAAACAACCACCAAACAATAATAAGCGACAATGTTACTGGCAAATCCCGGCTATCTATGGCTGTTTCTGCTCTTCATACCGATGATCGCATGGTATGTCTACAAACAGCGTTCGCTGTATGCTTCAATGGAGGTATCGACGGTGTCATCATTTGGACGCGCACCACGTTCAGTGCTGGCAGTTCTGCGCCACATCCTGTTCATCCTCCAGCTCGGAGCAATCGGCTGTGTCATCATCGTCATGGCACGTCCCCAGACACGCGATTCGTGGAACACCTCAAGCGTTGAAGGTACTGACATAGTCCTCGCCATGGACATCTCGACAAGTATGCTCGCCCGCGACTTCAAACCCGACCGTTTTGAAGCCGCTAAGGAAGTGGCGTCAAAATTCGTCGCAGGCCGTGAGGGCGACAACATCGGTGTGGTTATTTTTGCTGCTGAAAGTTTCACTGCAATTCCGATGACGACCGACCGCTCTATGATCGCCAATTATATCGGCGACATAAAAATGGGTATGCTCCAGGATGGCACAGCTATCGGCGACGGTCTGGCGACCTCAATCAACCGCATCAAGGATGGCAAAGCCAAGTCAAAGAGCATCATTCTCCTGACCGACGGCTCCAACAATACCGGAAATGTAGCGCCGATCACTGCCGCTGAGATAGCCAAGCAACTCGGCATAAAAGTCTATACAATCGGTATCGGTACCAACGGAACCGCCCCCTATCCGCAGGAGAATATGTTTGGACGTATCGAATATGTCAACCTCCCGGTTGTAATCGACGAAGCCACACTCAAAACCATCGCTGAAACCACCGGAGGAAAATATTTCCGTGCTACCGGCAATAATGTGCTCAAGGAAGTCTTCGCAGAGATCGACCGTCTTGAAAAGACCAAAATGGATCTTAGAAACTTCACAAGCACCGAAGATGACTATCTCCCCTGGGCCGTAGCAGCACTCTGTCTTTTTGGCATTTCAGTTTTGCTTCGCTACACTGTATTCAGAACCATCCCCTAAAACATCAAACCGGTTATGATTTCGTTTGCATATCCACATCTACTATATCTGCTTCTGCTGCTTCCATTGGTGGCCGCCCTGTTTGTATGGTCGCGCTACACCCGCCGTCGCAAACTTATGCGCTACGGCCGCCCGGAAGTGCTCGAAGCCCTTATGCCCGAAGTATCAAAATACATGCCATGGGTCAAAATGGTCCTCTCCTTGCTCATCATCGCGGCACTCGTCATCATGATAGCCCGACCGAGGGCTACCGGTGGACTCGAACCCGACGCTTCCGAGACCAAAACATCAAGCGGTGTGGAAGTCATGATCTGTCTCGACGTCTCAAACTCGATGCTTGCATCGAGTACAGACGATGACCGCGGCATCAGCCGCCTGCAAAGAGCAAAGCATATACTCGAGAAACTTATCGACAAGATGACAAATGACAAGGTCGGTCTTATCGTCTTCGCAGGAGACGCATACACGCAGCTCCCTATAACGTCCGACTACATCTCAGCCAAAATGTTTCTCAACGGTATCACAACAGATATGGTGCCGACACAGGGTACGGCCATCGGCGCAGCTCTTGAAATGGCCATGAATTCCTTTACCCCAACCGATGATATGGGCAAGGCAATCATCGTGATCACCGATGGTGAGAATTTCGAGGATAACGCAGTCGAAGTTGCAAAGCGGGCTGCAAACGCCGGCATTCAGGTTGATGTGATCGGACTCGGGACAAACCGCGGCGCGAAGATTCCGCTCGGCAACGGCCACTACATGGTCAATCCGATGACCGGTGAAGAAGTGGTCACCCGCCACGACGAGACAATGGCTTCAGAGATTGCCAAGGCCGGAGATGGCATATATGTCAATGGTGCGTCAAACTCGGCAATCAATGCCGTCGATGAGAAAATGGATGAGCTTGAAAAGGGAGAATTTGAACGCAAATCATTCTCGCCACAGAGCGAACAGTTCCCCGTATTTGCATTGATCTCTTTGATCCTGCTGGTGATCTATTCAATCACTGTCACCCGCAAGATCTCATGGCTCAAAAAGTATCGTTTCTTTACTAAAGAGGAAGGAGGAAACAAATGAAAGGAATATTATTAACCCTTATGGCTGCTTTCGCCATATCTCCTGCCGTTATGGCTGAAAGTAAGGCAACGACCACACGCCATGAGCGAAATTATATCGTTGAAGGCAATAAGCTCTACAACGAACAGCGGTATGCCGAGGCGGAAGTTGCCTACCGCAAGGCGCTTCAGGAAAACGCAATGAATGAAATCGCGCAGTTTAACCTCGCGGCATCCCTGCTCCGGCAAGGCTCAGCCTCAGGCGAAACTGAGAAGGAAGCGACGACTATCCTGCAAAACCTCACACGCGATGCCGAGAACATCTCAATAGCTGAAAAGTCGTTCTACAATCTCGGCAACATAGCGTTCAATGCCCAGGACTACTCAAAGAGTGTCGAGCTTTATAAAAATGCACTCCGTAAGAATCCTGACAATGATAAGGCACGCGAAAACCTCCGTCTTGCCCAAAAGCGTCTTGAAGAGCAGCAAAATCAGGATCAGAACCAGGACCAAAATCAGGACCAGAACAAGGATCAGGATAAGCAAGACCAGAACAAGCAGGATCAGAATCAAGATCAAAACCAGGACCAGAACAAAAACGACGAGAATAAAGACCAACAGCAGCAGCAACCTCAGAACCAGGATCAGAAACAGCAGCCTCAGAATCAGCAACAGGGCGGAGGCATCAGTCAGCAAAACGCCGAGAAAATCCTGAAGGCTATGGAAAATGAGGAAAATGCAACCCGTGCGCGTATCAACGCCGAGAAGAAGAAGACAGGAGCTCCATCACGCAAGCCTGTCACCAATCCATGGTAAGCGCATAGACTGAAAAACTTTATAATTCCATTCAGAATGAAACGTTTCATCTTATCCATACTTCTTGTCATACTGACAGCCGGAATCACAATCCATGCCGAAGTCAGTTTCACCGTGAAGCCACCGAGCAGAGTCTACGAGGGGCAACGCTTCCCTGTCACGTTCCGACTGACCAATGCCGACGGCTCTGACCTCAAGGTCTCGCAGATAAACGGATGTACACTTCTATACGGTCCTTCCGTGTCACAGTCGCAAAGCTATCAGGTGGTAAACGGTAAAGCATCATCAACATCCGCGACCGAGTACACCTACTATTATAAGGCAGACAAGGCCGGAACTTTCACCATTCCGGCCGCCTCAATCATAGGTGACGGCAAGCGTTACACCACAAAGGCTGTGACATTCACAGTACATGACATTGCCGACAGCAATACACCGGCCTCACAGCGACCTGTCGATGTCGACGACGTCGATACCCAGACTGCCGGCCGTCAGGTCAAGAGCAACGATGTTTTTGTCCGTATCATCCTTTCAAAATCCTCAGCCTACGAGCAGGAAGCGATCGGATGTACGATCAAACTCTATACCAAATATAGCATCTCATCTTTCCTCCCGACCAAACAACCGGCTTTCGACGGTTTCTTGATTCAGGAACTCGACCTGCAACCGACTCTCAACCAGACTGAGACCTACAACGGACAGAACTACATGACTGCCGTGTTGAAGAAGTGCATCATATTCCCGCAGAAGAGCGGCAAACTGACCATCAACTCCGGAAACTATGACATCTCAGTAGTCCAGTATGAAAATGTCAATATGGGCATGTTCCAGGTGCGTCAGCCCAAAGAAGCAAAGATACAGGTAAACTCCAACTCCGCGTCGATCGACATTACTCCCCTCCCTCAGCCGCAGCCTGAAGGGTTTACAGGTGCAGTAGGAAAATTTGAGATTGACAGCCGTCTTGTTGGAAATTCATTCCGCACCAATGACCCGGCCACATTAATCTACACCATTTCAGGCACGGGTAACATCAAGTATGTCAAAGAGCCGGTCATCGACTTCCCGAGCGAATTTGAGCAATATACTCCCAAGAGTGATATCCAGGCCACAGTTCAGGGCAATGATGTCACAGGTTCAATGACTGTCGAATATACTTTCGTGCCACAGAGTGTGGGTGACTTCACTATTGGTAGTGACAAGTTTGTATATTTCAACCCACAGACCCGCCAATACGTGACTCTCACCACCCCGACCTATCCCATCAAAGTTGCGAAAGGTGTCTCAGCACCTGTGACCGCAGATCAGAAAGATGTCGAGAACAAGAATTCCGACATCCGCCATATCTATCTTGGTGACAAGAACCCTGAGAAAGGTCATCAGCTTGTAGTCCTCCAAGGTTGGTATTGGATGCTTTATGCAGCTCTCTTCGTCCTCACCATTATCCTCTTGATCGTCAACCGCCGCAAAGCACGCCTCGATGCCGACACGATCGGACGCAGGACAGCAAAGGCCAGCAAGGTTGCCCGTCGCCGACTCAAGACAGCTGAATCGTTCATGAAATCAGGCGACAGCGACAAGTTCTACGAAGAAATGCTCCGTGCACTGTGGGGCTATCTCTCCGACAAATTGTCTATGCCGATTTCACAATTATCGCGCGACAATATCTCTGCGACCCTCGCTTCAAAAGGCTACTCCGAAGAGAGCACGGCCGCCATTGTCTCAGTCCTCGACGATTGTGAGATGGCCCGTTATACCCCCGACAGTTCCAGCCAGACAGAAAGCGTGTTTGAAAGAGGGGTAAATGCTATTAATAAACTTGAAAGCAACAAAAAATGAAATACATTATCATTCTCATCACCATAGTAGCCACAAGTTTCGGCATCAAGGCAGAAAGCCCCCTCATCCAGCAGGCAGACTCAGCCTACACCGCCGACAGCTTCAAGGAAGCAGCCGACACATATCTCCATGTCATTGCGACCGAGGGTAACTCAGCCACTCTTCAGTACAATCTCGGTAACTGTTACTACCGGATGGGAGAGATGGGCAAGGCAATACTCGCCTACGAACGTGCGCTGCGTCTCGATCCTACGTTTGACGATGCCCGTGTCAATCTCGATTTCGTCAACGCCCGCATCGCCGACCGCCCCGGCGAACGAGGCACTTTTATAGGCAACGCGCTTGATGGCGCGGCCAATTCAGCTCGTTCCAATGTCTGGGCATGGCTCGCTTTCGGATGTTTTGCCCTCACGGTAGCCGGAGCATTGGCCTATGCGTTTTCCGGAGTGATCATTGTGAGGAAAATCGGTTTTTTCGGTGGTTTCATCATGCTGTTGCTTAGCGGAAGTTTCGTGTATCTCTCTTTCCGCTCCGCAGCCATCGCCACAGCCGACGATCTTGCCATCATCACCTCCCCCTCGACCATCCTGAGCACAAGCCCGCGTGTGCCCACCGACCGCTCGCAGGAAGCGATGCTGCTCCATGAAGGCACCCGCGTACAGATCCTCGATTCTGTCCGTTCAACCACCGATTCAATCAATTCTCTCTGGTACGACGTCCAGGTCGACAACACCCACCGCGCTTGGATCAACGCCGCAGCAGTCGAAAAAATCTGATCTGAGTGACCGTTTAACTATTGCATTTCAAAATGTTAATCAAACGGCAAAAAGTTTAAAATAAAAAGGTGTTTTTAAACATAAAAAATTTCATCCAGAATATTTGCCTGAATAGAAATTAAACTCTAATTTAGTGACGTGGAAATAAAAAAATCCTCAACACGAATGTCAGTTAAAATATAATATTAACCCTCAAACACCTATATGTATCATGACTAAAACTATCTCATTCAACGATCTGCGCCGTATCAAAGACAGTCTTCCCGATGGTTCAATCCGCCAGATTGCCGACAAGCTTAATGTCACCCCTCAGACAGTCAGAAATTATTTCGGTGGCACCAATTATGAGTTTGGTAAAAACTGCGGTGTTCATATCGAACCGGGCCCCAACGGTGGTATCGTAGTGCTTGATGATACAACTATCTATGATATGGCGATTGAAATCATACAGGAACAGAACAAAGAGGAATAAGAGAAAATCAGATAAGAAGAAAATTTAACGACGGAAGGACAAAAGGGCGCTATTCACTACGACTTTTTGTTCTTTCGTCCGTTTTTATATATGAAGCTACCAACACTATTATAATCCACAATCCGACAATCTATGGAGCAGACCGACCGACTCATAACTATCGCCATCCACACCTACGACAAGGCCCACGAATTGAAAAATATCCTCGAATGTGAAGGCATCAAGGTGACCCTTCAGAATGTCAATCTGACATCTCCTGTAGTCTCATCCGGAATCAGAGTCCGCATCAAGGAATCAGACCTCCCTATGGCTCTCAGACTTATCGAAAACATAGAGATCTTCTCGCCAAACGCGCAAAAGGTGTGTCCTTCCGATGGTCCGGAAATACTTGTGCCGGTCGATTTCTCCAAATCATCCATGCTCGCCTGCCAACTCGCCTTCCATATCGCCGCGCTCCACAAAGCACGCATCAAACTGCTCCATTCCTACTTTGATCCGATTGTCACCAACAGTGCCTCACTCCAGCTGACCGATTCCATGACCTTTGATGGCGAAGGCATCAACGCTATTGAACAGATTGAAGAAGACAAGGAACTCAGTGCGATCTGTAAAAAACAGATGGCAGACTTCGAGACCGAGTTGCGCGAAAAAATAAAAGACGGACTCATACCGCCTGTAGTATTTACCTCTGAAATCAGCGAAGGTCTTCCCGAGGAGGTGATCAACGACCATGCTTCTGCTAAACATCCACTACTCATAGTCATGGGAACCCGTGGCAGCGACAAGCAAAACCGCGACATGCTTGGCAGCGTGACAGCAGAAGTGCTCGATTCATGCCGCTCGACCATCTTCACTGTCCCCGAATCGTTGCGCTTCAAGAAGATTGATGAGATCCGTGAAGTGGTCTATCTTGCCTCTACCAAACAGCAGGACATCCTTGCCCTTGATGCACTCTACCGTCTTTTGCCCGAGACATCACTCTCTATAACCCTCGCATCTCTCCCATCGAAAAAAAAGCCACACGGCGACACCGCTGCGCTTGCAAACCTCCTCGAATATTGCCGCAAAAACTATCCGGCCCATTCGTTTAAGACCGTCCAGCTCTCGCTCTCTCACGAAGTAGAAGACTTCAATGGTCTTGATGAAAAGCTGCATGTCGATGTGATTGCCGTCCCCACACCGCGCAAAAACATCTTCGCCAGACTTTTCAATCCCACTTTGGCCCACAAACTCCTTTTCCACTCCGACATACCGATGCTTTCCATCCCTGTCTGAGATAAAAACATTGCCCTGAGCTCTCCGGCAGGCTTGAGATAAGATCTTAAAAATACCCGCTTAACTAAGAGGGTTCAGCTTTTTTTTGTACTTTTGCAGAAAATTCAGTTAAACCATTCACTCCTCACATTTGTTCAACTTTCAATTACGAGACACTATGAGTGACCAGCGCTATAATCTCCGCGGAGTTTCAGCCTCAAAAGAGGATGTCCACAACGCTATCAAAAACGTTGACAAGGGACTCTATCCCCACGCCTTCTGTAAAATCATCCCCGACATCCTGGGTGGTGATCCGGAATGGTGCAACATCATGCACGCCGACGGAGCGGGGACCAAATCATCTCTTGCATACGCCTACTGGCGCGAGACCGGCGACATTTCCGTTTGGAAAGGAATTGCACAGGATGCACTCGTAATGAATATCGATGATCTCCTCTGCGTCGGTGCCACCGACAATATTCTTGTCTCCTCTACCATCGGCCGTAACAAAAACCTGATTCCCGGAGAAGTCATCTCGGCTATCATAAATGGCACGGAAGAGCTGCTCGCAACCCTCCGCGAGATGGGTGTGGGTATCTACTCGACTGGAGGAGAGACTGCCGATGTCGGTGACCTTGTCCGCACAATCATCGTAGACTCGACTGTCACCTGCCGCATGAAACGTGCCGATGTCATCAACAACGCCAATATCAAAGATGGCGACGTCATTGTAGGTCTTGCCTCATTCGGCAAAGCCAACTATGAGGATCGCTACAACGGTGGCATGGGCAGCAATGGCCTCACATCCGCGCGCCACGATGTCTTTGCAAAATATCTTGCTGAGAAATATCCTGAAACGTTTGATGCAGCAGTTCCTGAAGACCTCGTCTATTCCGGTTCTTGCCGGCTGACTGATGAAGTCGAAGGGACAGGCCTGACAGCCGGACAACTCGTTCTCTCCCCCACCCGCACCTACGCTCCGGTAATCAAGAAACTTCTCGCAGAAATGCGCAATGAGATTGACGGTATGGTACATTGTACCGGAGGAGCACAGACGAAAGTGCTTCACTTTGTCGAAAACAAACACGTCATCAAGGACAACATGTTCCCTGTGCCCCCGCTGTTTGATCTCATTCAAAAAGAGAGCGGCACTCCATGGAGCGAAATGTATAAGGTCTTCAACATGGGCCACAGAATGGAAATCTACGTCCGTCCTGAAGTCGCTCAGAAGGTCATGGACATAGCTTCTTCGTTTGGCATCGAATCGCGTATTATCGGCCGGGTCGAAGACGCTAATGAAAATCATTTGACAATCAAATCGGAAGCCGGGACTTTCGAGTATTGATTCCTCACATCGTCTGAAGAGTCAATCCCTCAGTCTCGCTCCACAGCGTAAAAGATTATACTAATATAATACAACACTTTTACTTATGAGAAGAGGGATTCTCTTTGGTTTAATAGTCTCAGCAGTCTGCACCGCAGTAATATCCTGCGGTGCAGGCTCCACACGGCAAAACTCTGCCGACAAGGATTCAGCACACCACAAGTTGCCTGACACACTCAGAGTAGCAACACTCTACAGCCCTGAAGCCTACTTCATATATAGAGGTCAGGAGATGGGCTACGACTACGAACTCGTCACGGCTCTCGCGGCAGACAAAGGCATGACTCTAAAAATGGAGATAGCGCCTACACTATCACGCGCTGTCGAGATGCTCGACTCAGGCATCGTAGACCTTATCGCCTATGAAGTACCTGTCACAGCAGAATATAAGGACAGAGTTGTGGCCTGCGGTCCTGAAAACGTCACCACCCAGGTGCTCGTTCAACCCAAAAAGGGCGAGACAGAGCTAATAACTGACGTAACTGACCTTGTCGGAAAGGATGTCTATGTCGAATCCGAGTCTAAATATGAAGCCCGCATCCGAAATCTCAATCAGGAAGTTGGCGGAGGTATCAATATTCACACTGTCAGCCGCGACACGATGATTACCGAAGATCTCATAGCGATGGTCAGCGAAGGTTCCATCCCTTTGACCGTAGTCGACAGTGATATCGCACGCATAAACAAGACATACTACAACGATCTCGACATTACTCTCCCCCTGAGTTTCGAGCAACGTTCCAGTTGGGCTGTAGCGCCATCCAAAGCGTGGCTCGGTGACAGCATCAACGCATGGCTTAACACAGACACCCAGAGGACTGAACAGGCGCAGTTGCTGAAGCGCTACTTCGAGCTCAGCAAAAATGATCCGGCTTCTAAGATATATCGCAGTAATCCGAATTGTGTCACTCCGTTTGACCATCTGTTCAAACAATACTCATCAGACTATGACTGGGACTGGAAGCTACTTGCTGCCCAGGCTTATGTAGAGAGCAAGTTTGACTCGACAGCAGTCTCATGGGCCGGTGCTCGCGGTCTGATGCAGATCATGCCCAAAACGGCCAAAGGATATGGACAGACAGCCAAGAGTGTGATGAAAAATGATGTGGCAATCGAAACAGCACTCAAACTCCTGCGCGACCTTGATAAGCAACTTGCAAATAAGGTTCCCGATGAGAAGGAACGCAAAAAGTTTGTCATCGCCGCCTATAACTCAGGCATCGCTCATGTCTACGATGCAATCAATCTGGCCAGGAAATACGGTCTGAATCCTCAGAAATGGGATAACAACGTTGCACGAGCCATCCTTTGGAAATCAAATCCAAAATACTACCGGGACCCGGTGGTAAAATATGGTTATTCCAGAGGTCGAGAGACATACGACTACGTCAACCGAGTCTACAACTTCTATAATAAGGCACAAACAAAAGCCTGAATAAAACAATCATAGAAATACAACATCATCCATTCAACATTTACTTATAAACTTTAATTTATCAACCCTAATGAAGAAACGCTTTCTACCCGTAGCTATCGTGCTCACGCTCTGTGGGTCAATGCTTTCAACTTCTTGTATCGGCAGCTTTGCTCTCACCAACAAGCTTCTCAGCTGGAACCAGCAGGTAGGCAACAAATTTGTCAACGAAGTTGTGTTCATCGCATTCTGGATTCTTCCTGTATACGAGGTCTCAGCTCTCGCCGATGTACTTGTCATAAACTCAATCGAATTCTGGAGTGGTGACAATCCTGTTGCTTCAGGCAAAAAAGTGATTGACGGCAAAGATGGCCGCTATATCGTCGAGTGTGACGGCAAAGGCTACACCATCACCTCTGAAAACGACAAATCTGTTGTACGCCTCGACTTCGACAAAGAAGACCAGAGCTGGAGCGTTGCGCTTCCTTCAGGCGAAAGCTACGAATTCATGACATTCATCGATGAGTCCCACGTGTCAATGCCAGGTCTAAACGGTGAGCGCAGCATCGTCGAACTTTCCGACAACGGCCTCCTCGCATATCGTGACATGATCAACAGCAGCCTCATGGCAGCACGCTAAAAAGTAACGCTAAACAATGACAAGACTACGATGGATCCCGGCCTATCAACTGACTTTGGCCGTCGCTCTCGTCATTTTATATCTGACCCTCCTTCCCAAACCTTTCGGGGAGGAGGATCTTCCTTTATTTCCCGGAGCTGACAAAATCGCGCACTGCTGCATGTTCGGAGGATTGGCGCTGACTTTCATTTTCGAACGTAAGCGTATAGGTAAACCTTTGACTCTTTCCGGCGCGCTGATCGTCGCCGCCGCTGTCACTGCCTACGGCATCTCTGTCGAATTTATCCAGGAAGCCATGCATCTCGGCCGCTCCGGCGACATAGCCGACAGCATAGCAGATGCCATCGGAGCATTCGCAGCTGTCCCGCTTTGCTACATGCTACATTGGATCGACGTCGTAGTAAAGCACCGCCCCTGAAAGTAGTTTTGAATTGGTCATCTCAATTCTCACATCGTTGAGTAGTTTCTTGACCTTTGTTATCGAGGCATTTGTCTCGATTTTAAGCATTATGCGCCTTATATACAGCGATTGTATCCGCGCTACGTATGGCTCGTCAGGCCCGGAGACCCTGTTGCCGAGTAGCGAACGCAAACGGGTGGCATATTCAAAAGCTATCGCCGACACGGCCGCCTGATCTTTATGCTTAAGATAGACATAGATTACACGCACAAACGGTGGGTAGTTATATGTTTGTCTCTCTGCAAGTTCGTGGGCGTAGAAAGCCTTATAGTCATGGTTGATCAAGAATGGGAAAATCGGATGCGCCGGATTGTAAGTTTGTATCGCCACGAGCCCATTGTCATTTCTTCGGCCCGCACGGCCCGCCACCTGCTCGAGCATGTTGAAAGCACGCTCCGATGCTCTGAAATCCGGGAAATTTATCACACTGTCAGCGTTAATGACACCGACTGTACTGACATGGTCAAAGTCAAGACCTTTTGTGACCATCTGTGTACCAACAAGGATCTGCGATTTTCCTTTCGAAAAATTATCAATGATATTTTCATAGCCATCCTTGCTGCGGGTAGTGTCGAGATCCATACGCGCTATAGTGGCCTTTGGAAACAATGATTCCACCTCTTCCTCAACACGCTCCGTACCATAGCCGAGCACCTCTATTCCAGGTTCCTTACAGGCCGGACAGACATCAGGCACCGAGTAAGGTGTGGCGCAATAGTGGCAGACGAGTTTATCGGCATGACGATGGTAAGTCAACGACACATCACAATTATTGCATTTCGGTACGTAGCCACAAAGTTTGCAGCGCGCTATCGGGGCATAACCGCGTCGGTTTATAAACAAGATCGACTGCTCGCCTTTCGCAAGCGCTTCGTTGACCAAGCGCTCGGTCTCAAAAGCAAAGGTACCGCTCACGAGCCCCTTCTTCCTCGCCTGCGACATATCGATCAACCGCATCTCAGGCAATTTCATACCCTCGAAACGCTCTGTCAGCTCCACAAGGCCAAAACGCCCCTCATTAGCCTTAAAGTATGTCTCAACCGATGGAGTGGCGCTCCCAAGCAAAGTCTTAGCTCCGTGCATCGAGGCGAGCACTATTGCTGCATCCCTACCATTGTAGCGTGGAGCCGGATCCTGCTGCTTATAAGCACTCTCATGCTCCTCATCGACAATGACAAGTCCAAGCGAAGCGAAAGGAAGGAAGACCGACGAACGTGCACCGATGACTACGCATGGCTCTGATGAAGCGAGAAGTTTCTTCCAGATATCAACGCGTTCATTGTCGGAAAATTTCGAGTGATATATCACGACCTTGTCACCAAATACCCGTTGCAGTCTCGATGTCAACTGAGTGGTCAACGCTATCTCAGGAACAAGATAGAGCGCCTGACGACCGTTTTTCAACACATAGTCTATCAAATGGATATATATCTCGGTCTTCCCGCTCGATGTCACTCCGTGGAGAAGAGTGATGTCATTTTTAAACCATGATTTATGGATAGAGTCGAGAGCTGTGGACTGGGCTTCAGTCAACGATGGCACTTCGCCACTGACAAGCCCGGAATAGCTGAACCGATTCACCTCCCGCGTATAAATTTCGAGAATCCCCTTCTTTGCCATGGCAGCCACGACAGTTGTCGTAACTCCCGACCGTTCGAGAAGCTCCGACCGGGTAACCTCCTTCACATCTCCTATCTGCCTCATGAACCCGGAGAGCTCGATAAGCGCCAGAAGTGCCTTCTCCTGCTTGCCTCCGCCACGCACTTTGTCAAAAGCGGCATGAAGAGCGTCTGAATCACCTTGTTCAGCCGTCAGCCTGACATAAGTCTCCTTACGCGACCTATATCTCTCAACAAGATTTTCGGAAATCATCACAGCTCCTTTCTCAAGCAGCGACGAGACAACGTTTGCAATATTTGCAAAACCGGTTTTCTTGGCAAGGACATCGAGGGGCATTTTCTTATCGGACGTCAGAATCACCTCCATCACACAGAGTTCCCGTTGGTTCAACCTATCATCGGGATTCTCCTCATAGTCAGGGACAGGCTGAATGAATGTCTCGCTCTCAACCTTCAGTCCCGCCGGGAGTGCAGCCCTCATGACCTCGCCAGGCGTACAGAGATAATAGTCAGCCACCCAATTCCAGAATTTCAACTGAGGATGTCGCACTATAGGGCTATCGTCGAGCGCACACGTCACATCCTTGACCTCATAGCCTTCCGGTGCAATGTTGTGGATACCCGTGACGATGCCGGTATAGAACTTTTTCCGACCGAAAGGGACTATGACACGGTGCCCTACACGTAGAGTAGCTGAAAGTTCGTCAGGAATACTATAGGTAAATGATCCCATAATGGGGACCGGGACAAGGACATCGGCAAAGCTCATGGCGAGACGGAATATTGGAGGGTTAGAAGACGATATAAGACTTCAAAAATACAATATTTCCTCATCAATGGCAAAAGATTTGAAATTTATTTGTAACTTTGTAATCGGTAGCAGGACGCTTGTGTCGCTTGCTGATGGAGTTGATCTCCGGAGCGGCAAGAGGAAAGTCCGGGCAACACAGAGCACCATACTCTCTAACAGTGAGCTATCGGTGACGGTAGAGTAACGTGACAGAAAACAACAGCCCGACATCATGCTGACGGCTTCGGCCGCCGCGTCGGGCAATGGTGAAAAGGTGGGGTAAGAGCCCACCGGGTGTCGTGGCGACACGACATGCCGCACGTCTTATGGGTTGCAAGGCCATGTATATCGGCACGTGACACAATCTCCTGTGTGGAGGTCACAATGGGCTGCTCGTCCATCGCCGAGGGGTAGGCTGCTCGAGTGCCGAAGCAAAGCGAGGCACCGCTTAGATAAATGACACGGGCGCTGCGGCAACCTTCAGGGCTTGACCCTGACAGAAGTCCCGCAGTGACATAACCCGGCTTATAGTCCTGCTACCTTTTTTATTTTTTCTCTTCCGCTGTTTTTTCTACGCTTCATCTAATCAATATCCCACAACACTTTTCAACCGCCATGAAATTTATTACCCCCGTAACCCTTTCCCTCTTGCTCTTTCTCACACCAACTGCGACTCTCTCGGCCCATGATGGACATGAGCATGCGCCTGTGGTCGATGTCCCGGCATCCGATATCCACCTCGACACTCTCTGGAAAGGTAAACGGGTGGCATTTCTCGGCGATTCGATGACAGACCCGAAAAACAAGAGCACGAAGCAACACTACTGGAGCTATCTTGAGACTCTCACCGGCATCAAGCCTTACGTCTTCGCCCGCAGCGGCTACAAGTGGGATGGCATATACAAAAAAGCAGTGGAGATGCACGAGACTCTCGGCGACTCCGTGGATGCCATTGTGATATGGGCTGGAACAAACGACTACAACCACAGCATCCCCCCGGGATCCTTCTTCACTGAAAAGATGGACAGCGTGAATTTCAACGGCAACATGGAACTGCGCAAACATAGAGAGCCGCTGATGGATGAGTCAACCTTCTGCGGCAATATCAACCGCGTCATGTCATATCTCAAACACAATTATCCTGATAAGCAGATAATCATAATGACACCCATCCACCGCGCTTATGCAAAATTCAACGATAAGAATGTGCAGCCGGATGAAAACTATGCCAACGGCCTCGGACTCTACATAGAGAGCTATATCCGCACTCTGCGCGAGGCCGCCGATATCTGGGCTGTCCCTGTGATTGATCTCTATTCCGAGAGCGGACTCTTCCCGATGGAGGAAAACCACACCAGGTATTTCCACAGCGGAGACATGGATCTCCTCCACCCTAACGACAACGGTCACTACCGCATCGCCCGCACCATCCAGGCCCGACTCAATTCAATCGCACCGACTCTTCGCTGAAAGATCGCAGATAAAACAACAATGCCATGTCATTTTCATGTAAGATGACATGGCATTGTTGTTACTTATGTACCGCTATTCCTCACTTGCCGAGCATGAATAGGAATTCGTTCTCGTCAATGACCGGGACGCCTAACGATTTTGCTTTCTCAAGTTTGGCCGGCCCCATGTTGTCGCCGGCGAGTACAAATGAGGTCTTCTTTGAGATAGAGCCGGAATTCTTTCCACCATTCTTTTCAATCATTTCTTTATATTCCTCACGTGAATGACGTGAGAAGACGCCACTGATGACGATGGTCTTGCCATCGAGCAGATCTGAATACTCGGATTTATCTTCTTTTGGCATTGCCATCTGTACTCCGGCCTCACGCAAGCGCTCAACAATCTCACGGTTTGAAGGCAGCGCGAAAAACTCAATTATCGCATCGGCAATTCGCGGCCCTATATCATCGATCTCTGTCAGTTGATCGCGCCCAAGGCTCATGAGTGTGTCCATGTCGCCAACGGCTCTTGCAAGTTTCCGTGCTACTGTCTCACCGACAAACGGAATGGACAGCGCGTAGACCACACGGTCAAAGGTCACACTTTTCGAAGCCTCGATGCCGTCCAGAATCTTGCGGGCCGACCGGGCACCGAGTCGATCGAGCGATTCAAGTTCGTCGGCCTTCAAATCATAGAAATCCGCAATATCTCTGACGAGCTCTGCATCATAGAGTAAGGCTGCGTTCTCCTCGCCAACACCGATGATATCCATCGCATGGCGTCCGACAAAATGCTCAAGTCGGCCTATGAGCTGAGGGCGGCAACCATATTTGTTCGGACATTGCCAGGATGCTTCGCCGGGAATACGCACGAGAGAAGTACCACAGTCGGGACAATGGGTGACAAATTTGATCGGCTCGGCATCTTTCTCGCGCACTGATTCGTCGACGCCGGTAATTTTAGGTATGATCTCACCTCCTTTCTCGACATATAGCATGTCATGCTCATGGATGCCAAGAGTCTTCACGATATCCTCATTGTGGAGTGAGGCGCGTTTAACAATGGTACCCGATAGCAAAACCGGTTCAAGGTTAGCCACAGGAGTGACAATCCCCATGCGTCCTACCTCAAATGATACAAAACGCAGGCGCGTAAGGGCTCTCTCGGCAGCAAATTTGTAAGCGATTGCCCATCGTGGAGACTTTGCAGTGTAACCGAGGTTTAACTGCTGACGCAGATTGTTGACCTTGAAGACAAGACCATCGGTAGCTACCGGCAGCTCCTTCCGCTCCACGTCCATACGTGTGATGAAGGAATCAACCTCGTCAATGGAGTCCATCAATGTCATAAGGTCGCTCACCTTGAATCCCCACTCCTTAGCCTTTAGCATATTGTCATAATGCGTATCGCAGGGAAGTTCATCTGCAATCAAATAATAAAAATAGGCATCAAGACCTCTACGCGCAACTTCAGCGGAATTCTGGAGTTTCAACGTACCGGCCGCCGCATTGCGTGGATTGGCAAAGAGAGGCTCCTCATTGAAAGCCCTTTCCTCGTTCAACTTATCAAACGATTTCCATGGAAGTACAATCTCTCCACGGATTTCAAATGAAGAGGGGTATCCCTCCCCCCGTAGGGTGAGAGGGATACTCCTGATAGTCTTTACATTTTCTGTAACATCGTCACCCTTCTCGCCGTCACCTCGGGTGACAGCTCTCACAAGCCTGCCGTTCTCATAGATCAACGAGATACTTGTGCCATCAAACTTCATCTCACCGACAATCGGCACCGATTTCAGGCCGGCTGTATTGCCAAGCGAATCATTGCAGCGGCACACCCACTCATCAACCTCATCTACACTATAGGTATTGCCGAGCGAAAGCATCGGACGCACATGTGCCACCTGCACGAAACCCTTCGTGATATCGGACCCGACACGGTGGCTCGGCGACAAAGGATCGTCAAACTCCGGGTGTTCGGACTCCAGACCTTCAAGCTCTTTCATAAGCATATCGTAATCATAGTCACTTATGGAAGGTCTATTGTCTACATAATAGGAATGATTATGACGTTCGAGCTCTTCGCGCAGCTCTTTGATCCTTTGTTCGGCAGAGTTCATATATCAGAAGGAAATTTTAATGTGAGGGGTAAAAAAGATATGTTTAGCCGCAATAGAAGTAGCGGCCTACAACTTTTTGAAG
This sequence comes from Staphylococcus sp., assembly GCA_023665865.1. Lineage (GTDB taxonomy): Bacteria > Bacteroidota > Bacteroidia > Bacteroidales > Muribaculaceae > Duncaniella. The sequence continues at coordinate 2,116,493 of JAMPDC010000001.1, read as the reverse complement.
TTCTATCGGATCCGCCTGCAAACGGACGGCAAGATTCTTATCGTCAAAGTCACGAAGCTGCTTGATGGTGCTATTAATCATCGCCGGGGCAAACACATCGCGCGACTCAAAGATAGCACGCTGCTTCTCAAGGCAATCTGCCGACTCAACGCAACATGTGGGTAGAGTGTCGAGTTTGGCGAGGCGTGCGGCATTTTCCTTGGCGTGGATATTAACATCGACATAAGTGCGTTTGGCAATATCAAGAGCCTCTTTTTCATCCATCTCAAAGCCGAGACGGGCTCCGACACAGAGAGCTGCCATCAATTCATAGACATTAGCCGAGCAATCGGGCGAACGCATCTCGAAAGTCTGCTTTGCAAATGTCTCCACCTCGCAACGGTCAGAAGGGTTGACTTGCACACACATGTCTTTGCCGGAAGTCCATCCGAGGGGCACTCTGACAAGCACCGAACGGTTGCGGTCACCCCAGCAGATGTTGGTCGGCGCTTCCTGATGAGGCACAAGGCGCATGTAGCTTGTCGGATTCTTATTGCCAAAGGCTGTTATCGACGGAGCAAGCACCATCAGACCGGCAATCGCGCGACGGGCCTCATCACTCAGTTCACGTCTGTCATTCTGCGTCACGTTGTGGCCATCCTTCATCAGACGAATATGGATATGGAAACCGGAACCGGCCTTTCCGACAGTGATCTTAGGCGCAAATGTGATGTCGAGCCCCTCTTTTGCCGCGAGCTCGCGTATGATCCACTTGGCAAGCAGCAACTGGTCAGCAGCAAGGAGAGCGGGATTCGGAAGGAATTCAATCTCGTTCTGCTCATATATGAGAGAGTTATGCTTAAAATTACCCACTTCTGAGTGGCCATATTTGATTTGGCCGCCGGTCGATGCGATCAACGACATGGCTTTGGTCCTGAAATCGTTGAATTTCGCAAATGGAGCCGATTCATGATAGCCTTTCTGATCTGTAGCGGGGAAAGTGCCGGGATCAGTACCGATTACATAAAACTCAAGCTCGCCCATACATTCAAATTCCAAACCGGAAACGGCTGTGAATTCCTTGCATGCACGCTCAAGTATCCGGCGCGGATCAGAATCGAGAGGCAAGCCATCCTTGTCGAAGAAGCTGCACAGCATTGTCAGTGTAGGAATCTCAGCAAAGGGGTCACGGAAGGCCGAGGCATAGCGCGGGATCACGTAGAGATCACTCTTGCCGGCCTCGATGAAGGGAAATAGGCTCGATCCGTCGACACGCTCACCGGTCGAAAGTATAGTCTCCAGATATTCACGGGAGTTGATGACAAAATTCAATGTCTTCAGACGGCCGTCAGCGGCCGCATACATGAAATTGACCATTTCAATGCCTTCACGACTGACGTAGTCAATGATATCTGCTCGGGTGAAGCTGCTTGAGGCTTTACCTAGAGTCCGCTCGAGATGGTTGCGGCTCATGGCATAATTGTTGTTGCTTTCCATTGGTGTAGAGGTTTGTTTTAGATTTATATGTTAACGTGATGCAAAGATAAACATTATTTCAATTCATTATGCCCGCAATTTTATGAAAAAATCTTATATTTTCACAGCTCTCCTATAATTACGAAAGCCATGAAAATATAAGATTGTTCAGAGATAATATGATTATTATCAATTAATTAGAACTCACTCGTAAAATTTTAATCAATTACGCTATCCCCTTAGTATCAAACAAAGTAGAACGTGCACATAATTAGTCAAGTAACAAAATAGCAACAAAATTCACACCGTGTCTCTTGCTTTGAGATACAATCCGACACAGCCCACACTTATTGTAGAAGCAATAACATTTTTAATGAATAATACAAACATTCATCTCAAGGCGATATTTAACATACTTTAGCTATTAGCTTTATCCATAACTCCTCGTATTAGTCATTCAGGCGCGCATATCGAATCGACAGCAGGCTTCTGCTCTGCGGGCACAGTCTTTGATGTCTGGATGATATATTTTACAAGCTCCGCCGTACTCTTCTCAGAAGTCGATCCTATAAAGATGAACAAAGCAGCAATAAGTGAGAATACAAACGCTCCAACAACACTCCACAATACAGAAAGCCACCATTCTGGCTGGGATTTCTCTACTGCCGAGCTTATAGCATCAGAAAGGTTCCGGCTTGTCAAAGCCTTTTCGATTTCAGAACGATACTGATGGAGCATATTATCCTCAAAAGATTTTATCTCCTCCCTCGTTGCTTCAAGGGTGATCTGCTGTAGTAAAGTCTCCGCACTATCACGATACTGTTTAAGTTGTGTAGGGGCACATGATGAAAGTGCGAAAGCTTCACAATCAGACTCGGATGGATCAGAGTCATTATGGCTCTCCCGATAGGACCTGATAAACTCTATCTTATGCTGTTTGTATAAACCATAAGCTATCAAACCGATAAGATCGTTATCATCCGTAACCAATTTCTTATAGATGAAATTGTAGCTTTTCCCCATGATGCCTATCTCTTGCTCATAACATGATTGGCGGCCTCGACTATTTTTTTTGTCGAGACAGACAATGTCCGGCGTTCGCCAAGCGTCCGGCAATTTATCGATGCCGTAGATCCGTCAGAGGAAAATGAGTTGCTCCGGCTCCGGATAAGACTGTCATTCGCCTTTTGTATGCTGCGTAAAGAAATGGTATGGTCCATAGGAAATTGTGTAATCTGATTGAATCTTGATATGCAAAAATAAGAAATACTTTCAATATAAACAAAATAATCGCCTTGTAAACAGTTGGCGATATGTAAATCTACACTAAAATATATGAATATTTGTATGCCATCTTGCCCATAATACTTACAAATTCTGCCTTTGTAATCTTATTGCCATAAGTCAAAATTTCATTACCTTTGCGCTTGACATATATCCATTCATTTTGAAAAGCTATGAATAAACTCGTCCGGGCCATACGCCGTTGGCATTACCGAAGGCTTTACAACCGCTTGTTTTTACTTTATGCCGGAAAACTTGATTTCGCAGAGTGCGCAGGTGAACAAGCCGCTGTCGCTTTCTCTTGGATTTACGGTTTTGAATATAACGAGCTATTCAAACATCATCATAAGCCGGACGTTTAGAATGTCTCTCTTTCGCAATCTCTTCTTTGGTTTTTACTCTTGTTGGAGGATAGACTAGCGGTATTGAAAAAGTCAGGCGCGAGACATTCTCCATCCTACTGGAATTTTCAGTGCCTACTTTCGCACCAAAAATACTTATTCCCGCTTTGGCTTCTCCACCTATGCCGGACGACTCGGAGGCGGTCACAGCTACGTCAAAATTCAAATGCTCGATTGGCGCCACTCCTTGCTCAACAAGAACAGCCTTTCCATACTCACCACGACTGATGGTGGGGTTTATAACTGTGCCATTGTCAAGATCCTTCTGAAGTTCGCTAATAGCCTCCGTTATATCTGTTATTGCAGTTTTGATAAATTCCTTCAGCTCCATAACGTTTGACTCTAAAGTTCAAATCTATTCATATTCCATTTCACGCTTGTTTCTCTTTCATCGTACATTATAGGGTCGCCGGAGCGTTCATGAAATTTTATTTTGATTGACACTGTTCTCTCTCCTCGTTTGATGCAACGATCATATATGCCCTTGGATATTTCTTGTTGTGTGAATGTAAAGAATATATTGCTTACATTCGCTTTGTCTTTACATCTGGCAACAATTACATATCTCATTTGATTTCCAATAAACTTGTCAAAATTTTCAATGGAAATCTGAGCATTTATCTTCCCCTCTTTCATGGCCACCGTCTTGACCTGAATATAGTAATAGATATTGTCCTTAACGGCAACTAAGTCGACTCCTTCGTCAATCATCATGCGATTAACATTGTAATTGTGAAAAAGTAGTTCTGACATCACCGCACATTCCCCAGCTCTTCCAGTGTATTCAGATATCTGCATAGGCACATCTCCTGCCGACTGCTTTTTCTTGCGTTTTGCGTAATATCCCTTTGAATAAGTTAACCATGATTCGTCCCCGAGTTTCTTATCCTCTTTTACAAGAGTCTCAACCATGTCGTCCATTTCAGGTTGAGCAAGTAAATCATTTGGGCGCAATAAGGCATTTACTGCCGCCTTGATTTCTTTTAGCTTCTTCTTGTCTGAATAATTTTTGAAAATAGATACAATATCCTCAATAGAAACACACACTGAAGATTCGTCCAATATAATTTCGTTTTCTTCCATGATATTACATTGTTGTGAAAAATTTGGTTGCATTTAAAACGCGATACATTCCATAGATCGAACTCTTGGGAATCACCATGGTGGGATAAAGCGGATTAATACTGCGGGCTTCTATCGACTCACGGTCATCCTCGCAAGGAAAAACATTCTTGATGAACGCTCCATTTTCCGTATCAAGCACAAGGGTATTTCCCCATGGGATAAATGCTGCGTCATTGATACGCTTGAGGAAAACCACCATACCATCGTGAAACTTCGGCTCCATGGAATCGCCGCTGATGGTGATTGCAAATTCAGCGCCCGGAACAGGTGAAACTATATTCTGACAGTCTATTTTCCTTACGCCAGGGCCCAAGTATTCTGACAGCGAATTGGCGAGAGCTTCTGTTGGAATCAACGGCACAACATGAACTTTCATCCTCGACAATGCCTCCAATTCCTCTTTTGTCGGAATCTCAATCTCATCTATCTTGTAATTAGGCGAATCCTTCAGCATTTCGCCTTCGCCAGTAAGGAGCCAAGATTCATTTACATCTGGGAAAGCCGCTAAAATTTTAAATTTTGCAGCATCTGATAGGGTTTTAGTATTGCCCTTTAAAAGCTCTCGAATAGCCTGCGGGGTCTTAAATCCTACAGTTTCAGCAAATTTCGGAATATTCATTTTAGAATAGTCCAATAATGTCTTAATGCGGTCTGCTAATATCATATTATTAATTTGTGTTAAATATATTAATATCATATTGCATATTAAGTAATATGATATTATCTTTGCATCAAAGTTAAATTTCTAACCGCAAATATAACCAAACGAAATGACAAAAACAACTGATACGCCAAGAATTATGACCTCTCGCGCCGTGCTTGCGAGGGAGTTAGGTGAATTGTCAGTAGGAGACGTGCTGCATGTCCCTTTCAAATATTGCACGGCAAACAATGTCAAAGTTACAGTTGCCGGGCTCCGTAAGGAGGGCCTTGATTTCAAATATGACAACTCCGGCGCCGAATACTCCGTAATCACCCGAATAGCATGACCCGCAACAAAATCATCAAAGCCATCGGCATAATCTTGATTCTATTCGGAGGTATCTCATTGGTCATCCTCCTGAACTACATCAACTGGCAGCTCTCGATTATGCTTTGCTCAGTAGCAGCGATAGGCTTAGGGATAGCCTTAAGCATCGATTTCAAATGCCGTCAGCACGACAACGTAAAGCCTGATTTAAAGCCACTGGTCAGACACGACGATTGGCTTGAGATTGAAATGGAATATCACAGGCGAGACGCACGGCGTATGTTACAACTAACAGATGAATTAATATAAAGATTTACAAGTCCCCCCCCCCCGAAAAGCGCAGAGTGCTGCTTCGATGCAGCCAGGGGAGCAAACAATCAAAGCTTCATCGCCTATGGACCAACTCGAACAGCGCCTCCAGCGCATAGAACTCCTACTTGTCATAGGATCAAAAAACGTCCTTGACACCAACGAAGTCGCCGCCATGCTCGGCGTACGCCCCGACTACATCCGTCGCCTCGCATCTACCCGTGCCATCCCGCACTACAAGAAAAGTAACCGCATTTACTTCAAAAAAACAGAGATCGAAGACTGGCAGCTTGGCACACGCGTCCCAACCGACATAGAGATAGCCTCTAAAGCAGCCATCCATTGCTTGAATAGAAAATAACCCTCCCAATCCCCTCCCAATCATGAACCAGCAGCAACCCCGCCTCTCAACCCCCGAGGATACATGGATGGTCACCGCCGTCACCCTCTCCGGCCAGCGCTACCGCTTCCACATGGAAACCGAACGCGACGCCGACGCCCTCGCTCTCATCCTCCACGCTCACGGGCGCGACATCGCCACCACAGAAGTCACTCCTGCATGAATCCGCCACCATCCTGCCAACATTGTCCTCATTCCCATCAAGGACTTAATGGTCTATATTGCCGCCAACTCAGGCGCTATGTCGAAAACTTCAAAACCCCACCCTGCAACTCGCTTAACCCCCACCCCACATCATGACACAGATCATCAACACCCTCCTCATCGCGCAGCTCATCATCTCGATTGTCGTCCTCTCGGTAGCTGTCGGCTACTTCGTCCGCGCAATCTTCTCCGGCGATCCGGTCGCCGCCCTCCTCTTCTCCGGGCTCGCGCTCGTAGCCTGCAAATTCCTCTTCACACCCTCTCTCAAAAATCTCAAAAATCTCAAAAAGCTTCATAGACAACAACCATAATATCCCTACGCATGACAGTAATTTCATAACAGTGAATTCCAATATGGTATTAATTTCTTCGGCCGCCACAAATCGTGAGATCCCAAGGCGGCACTTTCAAGGAAGCGTAGCTTAATGGTCAGAGCACTGACACCTACCCATCAGGAGATGCGGGTTCGACTCCCGCCGCTTTCACAACACGAATTGCTACTATTGTGATATTCAACAATGGCTCAAGAGTGAGCCGGTTCGATGGGCAGGCGTCGTGACGACGCTTGTCTCCGTGGAAACTGTGTGATTTAACCAGGCTCCGGTGGTTTGCACTTCACCGGAGCCACACAAGGAGACGCGAACAGTCGGGAAATGCCGCCGACAGGCTGCGCAAGCCAAAAGGCTGATAACATTCGAACATGCGCACGCCGGTACCACGGTTGAGGGGTCGCATCCTCCGTCTCCGCAATGACCAGCAAGTGAATGTGACTATAGAGTAGTAAATTGCCTCGTCTGCCCGTGAGCGTCGTGATGACGCATGAAGGCAGACACACCCGATCCGGTAGCTCAGCCCGGTAGAGCGGTGGGGAATCTGTGATAACAGACAACTCCCACGGTCGGCGGTTCAAATCCGCCCCGGATCACAAAGCGGGAATAAAGTTCCGCCTTCATGATTGAAACCCGCAGGGCGGTAGCGCCCGCGAAGCATTGCCGCCCTGCCTTTTCAACCCATGATCATTGTCCAACCTCTTAACCCCAATCAAATTCAATTATGAGTGTAAACCGTTTCGGCGACACCATCGCCAAATTGCAGCAACTCCAGCCCTGGGACGTCCCCGTCAATGCTGATGTCCATGCCCACATCGTCAACCTCTACAACTCCATCCATGGTGAGGGAGGCGAGGCCTTTGCCGAGCGCGAATCGCGCTTCCTCAACCGCGCTATTGTCGACGACAAAAGCAAATGGAACGTCACTTCCATCTCCGTTTTTCTCGCCTTCGTCGATCTCGCAGTCAAAGACCTCACCCTCGAGCCCGGAACACAAGCCCTCTGTTACCTTCTCAACCGCAGCGTAAAACTCACCGACGGCAACGGCAAAGATTATTGGGAAAACCGAGTCTACATCTCCATCACAGGCTATGGTGAAATACTCATGCGTCAACGTGCCGGACAGATCCGCCACTGCGACAGCCCCACCATAGCCTATGAGGGCGACACCTTCTCATATACCGAAAGCGACGGACGCAAACATGTTTCCTACGGCCTCAATCTCTCTCATAATGCTGCCAACCCCATTGCCTGCTTCATGAAGATTACCCGCCTTGACGGCTCTATTGACTATGCTATCATTCTCCCCGAAGCATGGCAGCGTCTCCAAAACTACTCACTCAAGCAAAATGAAAGAGGCAGGAGAGATAAAGAAAATGCAAAAGCTAACGACCTCTACTCTTCTGGCCTCGGGGGCTCGATTGACTCCGGATTCCTTATCGCCAAATGCGTAAAACACGCCTTTAAATCCTACCCCAAACTCCCCATCGGAAAAGGTATGGTCATGGAAGCAGATCTCCCCGAAGAAGAGCAGATGCCAGACTACTACTCAATGGATACTAAGTCTCAACAACCTAAACAACCTGAGTCTTTCTCCCCCGAGCCCGACCACACAGAGGGCGTAACCGTCGATCCGGACAAAGCCGGCGAAGACGAAGGCTGGTGATAAACATTAATCCATAAACCCATATCAATCATGAACAACGACCCATTCAATCCCGCCGTGACTCCGGCCTCCGCTGTAGCTATCGTGGCCGATCCCGCCAATATCAGCATGATAATGCGGTCCGGCCCCGAATCTTTCAACCGCAACAAGCTATCGCGCGATAACTGCCTCCTTGCCTGTGGCAAACTCCTCGACGAGATAAAATCCCAAGGGATGAACGACGAACTCGACAAGAAGACTGCCCTCTATCTAAATCGTGTTCGCGTCACCCTAAAGGACATGAACGAACGCCGCGCCCCTGTTACCAAGCTCTTCGATCAGATCCGCAAGGAGTTTACAGTCATGGAAAATGAGATAGACCCCGCCAAGGCAGGGACCATCCCATACGAACTACAGCAGCAGCGAAACCGGTATGCCACACGCAAACGCGAGGAAGAGGAAGCGCGTCGCAAGGCAGAGGAGGCGCGCAGGGCGGCCGAACTTGCCCGCGCCAACTATGCCGACGAATGTAAAGCGGACTTCAAATCCCAGTTCAATGATCTTGTCGTCCGTGGCATCAATCTCTTGACCGATCTCAACTCACGCTGTACATTGGAGTCTTATCAGGCCGTTCATGACACTCTCACCGGATTCGAGCAGGAGCTCCCGGCTGACTGGAACCCGCAGTCTAAGGTACGCCTCCCGTTCAATCTTTCCCCCGACGAATCGCGCTCTATCTGCGCCGAAGCCCTTCGGCAGCTCATGCCCGGCTTCCGCGAGCAATATGCTACCGAGATCGGCGACTACCGCCAGGAGATCCTCGACCGCCTACCCTCTCGCAAAGCGGAGTTTGAACGTGCAGCTGCCGCCTCGGCCGACGAGAAAGCAAAGATCGAAGCCGAAGTTAAGGCCCGCGAAGCGGCAGAGCTCGCCCGGAAGGAGCAGGAGCGCATTGCTCGTGAGGCCGAGGAAGCACGCCGTAAGGAAGCCGAGAAAGCCGCTGCTGAAGGGGCTGGGCTATTCGCCGCTGCCGCTGCCACGCGCACGGTCTATACCCCCAAAGCCAAAGTCACAAAAAAGCTCCGGATCGTCTCTCCCGAAGGCTACATGCAGGTCCTCGCCCTCTGGTGGGCCAAGGAAGGCTGCAATCTTTCCGAGGACGAGCTTGCAAAAACTTTTAAGAAGCAGATCACATTCTGCGAGAAGCTTGCCAACAAGGACGGGCAGCTCATTGAGCATCCCTCCGTCCAATATGTCGAAGAAGTAAAAGCCCAGTGATATGAACAATCCGGACACATACTATCTGCGCAGCGAGGTCTCAAACTCAGATCTCACCGCCCTCAAGGAGCTGCTTCACCCCCGGCTGCAATTCGGCAGCCGGGACGAGGCTTTCCGCTTCGGCAACCTCGTCGATGCTGTCATCACCGAATCGGCGCGCGTCAACTATTTCCGCTTTACCGTTGACGACACCCAATACACCGAGGATGAATTTCGCCACGCTCTTGAAATGCAAAAGGCGCTCCGTGCCGAAGCGCGCCATGATGCCTTCCTCGCCTACGTTCTGCGTTCGGCCGAGACACAGCGTTTCATGGTCAACGACGCCCAGCTGTTTGAATATGGAGGCTTCCCCTTCACTCTTCCCACGCGCTGCAAGTGGGATTGGTGGATTGAGGTCAGCCGCTTCGGCGGCGATCTTAAATCAACCTTCGCCTCTTCGCAGAAGGAATTCGAGGAAGCTGTTGACTTCTTCGATTGGGACCGCTCACGCGCATGGTACATGGATGTAGCCGGAAGCAACCAGGATTTCATCTATGCAATCTCCAAAAAGAACTGTCGCATCTTTAAGCTATTCATCGAGCGCGATAGCGACATCTACCGCCGTGGCCGTGAGAAATACGAAGAACTTGCCTTTATGTATTGGTGTCTCAACTTAAAATCGAAATCGGCATGAAAAAGATCGGGCAATACACATTTTCACTCCTGCATGGCAGCTGGGCTATTTATCGCTATACCAACGTCCGCAGCGAGCAATCCTACAGCATGGAGAAGGTCTGGAACGAACCGACCTTCGCCTACAATGACCGCGAAAGCGCCCGTCGCCGCGTCTACGAACTCAACGGATGGAAATACAAGTCATGACAGCGCAACTCCGACACAACCTCAAAGTAGAGCCTTACGACTATCAGCGTGAGGGGATTCTTTTCGGCCTTGCCAAAAAGCACTTCCTAATCGGCGACGAACCGGGGCTTGGGAAAACTCTCCAGAGCATCGGAGTGGCTGATTGCGCCCGTGCCTACCCCTGCCTCGTAATCTGTCCCGCCTCATTGAAGATCAACTGGCAACGTGAATTCGAGAAGTTTACTGATGCAAAAGCTCTTGTCCTTGACGATTCCACGCGCACAACTTGGCCATATCTTCTTAGCATGGGCATATACCAGGTAGCAATCGTCAACTACGAATCTCTCCGCAAATATTTCGTGTGGGATATCAAAGGCGGCCGCAACTTCCGCCTGAAAGACGTGGTGTTCGCTCCCTATGTGAAAATGTTCCGTAGTGTAATTATCGACGAATCGCACCGCGTCAAGGATCCATCGGCGCAACAGTCCATGTTTACAAAAGGCATCTGCACCGACAAGCCTTACATCATGCTCCTGTCAGGGACTCCGGTCGTCAATCGCCCCGAAGATCTAATCTCTCAGCTTTCCATCATGGAGCAGCTCAAAGAATTCGGAGGCCGCAGTCAATTCCTCTCCAACTACTGCTCCTTCGACAAGACACAACAGGGAGAGCAAGCCGAGGCGCTCGCGGATCTCTCCCGCCGTCTCTATGATCGGTGCATGATACGGCGCGAGAAGAAATCCGTCCTCACGCAGCTTCCCGAAAAGACCCGCACAGACCTCTATGTAGATCTTGATCCTGAATCGCGTGAGATCTACGACACGGCTGCTGCAGACCTCCGCGAATACCTGGAGAAATACACTGGCTGCACCGACATTGAGATCCGGCGTAAGATGCGCATGGAGGCTCTTGTAAAGTTCATGACGTTGCGCTCGCTCTCGGCTAAAGGTAAAGTCCGTCAGGCCATCGACTTTATCAGCACCTTCCTCGCCAATGACAAGCCCCTGATCCTCTTCTGCTCCTACCATGAGATTGTCGATGCAATCATGAAGGCTTTCCCGAAAGCCGTGCAGATCACGGGCCGTCAGTCCCTTGTAGAGAAGCAATCTGCGGTTGATCGCTTTCAGTCCGGCAAAGCGCAACTCGCCGTCTGCTCCATCAAGGCTGCCGGCGTTGGTCTCACCCTTACGGCGTCCTCCAACGTAGCCTTCATTGAATTCCCATGGACCTACGCCGACTGCTGCCAGTGTGAGGACCGCGCCCACCGTATCGGGCAGAAAGACAACGTCACCTGCTACTATATGCTCGGGCGTAGGACCATCGACAGCACCCTCTATTCAATCATCCATGAGAAAAAGACAATCGCCAACATGATTATGGCCGCGAACGATGATATTCCGCAGGATGAAATGTATTTTGACGAACTTGTAACCTCATTCATGAACAATGGAAGTTAGCAAATCCGACCTTCAGAAGTTCATCGCCTATCTTGATGACGCTGCCCGCCTCTATGAGGCACTCGCCACTCTGCCGATGCAGAAATGCACATGCCGATCCCACATGATCAACCAACTCACATCAAAATATAAAACCAAACTAAACGAATCCCATCATGGTAAAACAAGACATCATTGAGCACCTGGCCTACAACTGCGGCCTGCAACGCTCATCCGCCATCCGCGCCACCGAAGGCGTGATTAAACTTATCTCCGACACCCTCTCCAAAGGTGAATCCATATCCTTGCGCGGCCTCGGGACATTCTCCGTCCGCCAGACAGCCGAGCGCCAGGCCCGCGACATCGCCCGTGGCAAGGCCATCACCGTTCCGGCCCACAAAGTCGTGAAATTTATCCCAAGTCAAACAATTAAAGAAGCACTCAAATAAAGCTATGGCACTTTGGCTTGAATGTAAAGTCCGTTTCGACAAGGTCATGGAAAACGGAGCCGTAAAGAGAGTGACTGAGTCGTATCTCGTCGATGCGCTCTCTTTCACGGAAGCAGAAGCAAGGATCACACGGGAAATGACACCTTTTATCTCCGGAGACTTCACAATCCCCGCCATCAAGAAGACATCCATTTCCGAAATCTTCTTCACAGCAGACGCCGACAAATGGTACATGGTCAAGGTTAATTTCATCACCATTGACGAGCGCAGTGGCGTAGAGCGCAAGGCCGCATCTCTCATTCTCGTCCAGGCAAACGACAATGAAGGAGCCCGCGTCCGTTTCGACGAAGGTATGAAAGGTACTCTTGCCGACTACGACGTCGCATCCATCTCCGAGACAAAGATCATGGATGTCTATCCCGCACTCAGCCACAATGAAACAGACGATCACACCTGCTGAACTGCGCGAGCTCACTAACCGAAGTAAGAGATCCGGCGCCAACAAGTATCATGCCAAGGCAGTAGGCGGCCATGCTTCCAAAAAGGAACACGACAGAGCCAACCAACTGAAGCTGATGCAGCGCGCCGGGCTCATCTCCGGGCTCCGTGAGCAAGTCCCGTTCGTACTGATTCCCGCTCAGTACGGCCAGTACGGCAAAGATCTCAAAGGGAAGCCCACCCGGGTTCTGCTCGAACGATCGTGCCGCTACATCGCCGACTTCGTCTACACTGACGCTGACGGTAATCAGGTCGTGGAGGACACCAAGGGATTCCGCACGCCGGAATACAAAATCAAACGCAAGCTCATGCTCGCGGTTCATGGAATTAAAATCAAAGAAATATAACACAACAATGGCACGCCCACGCAAACAAGGTCTCGGCTACTTCCCTTTGGATGTTGACTTCTTCGATGACGAGAAGATAGTTGCCATCTCCGGGGAATTCGGGATCAAAGGAGAACTTACAGCTATAAAACTGCTCTGTGCGATATACCGCAACGGTTATTTCATAGAGTGGTCCGACATGCTGCGCATGAAAATGCTTAGGTCGCTCGCGGGCGTTTCACCTGAACTCCTTGACTCTATAGTGAATCGCTTGGTCAAATGGGATTTCTTCGACAAAAGCCTGTTTGATTCGGCTAAGATCCTTACGTCACGCGGAATTCAGAAACGTTTCTTTGAAGCTTCCAAACGGTGGGTAACGAAAAGCTCAGACCTCCCTTATTTAATTATAGATAAACCGATCTCGCAGGAAGTCCCCGCAGGCAATACAGCCACCCCAACTCCACTTTCTTCAATTAGGCCCGACTGCACTTCAAGCGCAAAGCATTCTGGAGCGCCGGTAGCAGAATCGCCACGCGCGCCATACGCTTTGTCCGTTGAGGAGGAGATCCCGATCCTCAAGGCCGACAGTTGCTGGCTCGCAAGCGTGAGTAAACAATATGCCACTCCTCCCGAAGAATTGATCGCCCTTTTGGATCGCTTTGTCTTTGTATGTTCAAAAACTCACGATAGTCTCCAGGACTGCAAATCCCACTTCTGTCGTTGGCTCGCTAAGCAAAACAGCCCGGGCGTAGACATGTCTACCACGACAAAACATAGATGCGACGATAGTTATCTCAAAGAAAAAGCGGCCGAACGAGCCGAAGTTGAGAAGGCTCATTCTCTCGACTCTGCTGCCGAGCTTCAAGCCTATCTTAAATCCCGAGGTCTCGCCGCCGAAACCTCCCTCGCCCGTAAAGCAGCCTCCGATGCAAAGAAAAAACAATCATCCACCGCAACAAAAAACTCGCAGGCATGACAACTCTCCATCTCGAATTCGACATAAATCTCACCGGGAAAGCCGAAGAAGCCTACCGCGATGATAAAGACCGTATCACTGACCACATCCTCGCAAACTTCTTCGCAGAACAGAGCGATAGCTCTCATGGGATAGCCCTCAGTAACATCAAACTCTTAGAACAGCCTGGCAAATGAAACCGAAGCAACTGACGAAACTCGAAGCAGATCTTGAAAAGCGTGGCTACAAGAAGTAGACCACGTGCCTTGTCGGACGCTAGGATTACATGTGGGCGAAGTCCTTCGGCATCCACAAAGACAAGCACGGCGACCGAACTATTGATTATCAGATCTGTTTCCGCTTCACGGATTGGCGCGGCAAATATCAGCACTACGAGCCGCACAAAGGCAGCGAAGTGTGGGTCACGGTCTCAATGATCCCCGATCTGAGCGAGACACGCCTTGATTGTGATTGGTCAATGCAGATCGAAGTCCCCGACATCGACCTCTGCGAGACAATGATGAAGGAATTTTACGAAACCTCTAAAAAGTACCTGAAATGAATAACGAAGATTTTGTAACCTATGAAATTGCAGTCAAACTCAAAGAATTGGGATTTGACTGGGAGTGTTATGAATTTTGGGACACCTCATTTTGCGATGATGGCACGCCAGTTAAGACGCGCAGAGTCAAGCATGAACCGAAAATCTGCGTGATGGCGGAGCGCAATTCCATCTTGGAGTCAATGGGAAGCGAACTTATCACCGCGCCAACAATAGCTAAGGTCCAGAAGTGGCTGCGAGAAGTCCACAGCATAAGCGTTGAACCACTGTATAATATGGTTCGCCAATGGAATGTCATTGTCTGTGAGATAGATAACTTTGGTGAAGCACTATGGGCTAAGATAGGACTTGATACCTACGAATCCGCGCTATCTGCCGGTATCGAGGCTGCACTGAAACTAATCGAAATCGACAAAACAAAGAAATCATGAAAACAAAACTCACCCCCGAACAATCGCAACGCCTCATAGAGCTTGGCGTTGCCCCGAGCAAGGCAAGCATGTGTATGCTCTACTTTCCCGAATCAGACAGCTCAGAACCACTTGAAGCATGGCAGATGTGGGAGGAAAATGGTAAACTCCTATGCACCCTTGATGAATCGCAAGTGCAAGACGTGGAGTGTGTAATCGTGCCGAAGGATGCCGATTATGACTTGTCCTCTAAAGAATATTATCCAATCTTCGACCTCTCCGATATTTTATCGCTCATGCCGAAAGAGATACATGATGCTGAAATAAATGTGACGTTCTATCTTACAATAGAGGCAGACTGTAACAACACTTGGTTGGCCACATATAGAGAGTATTATGGTAGTGAAATAGCGATGGAGATTGGCGAAAAAAGTTGCCCCGAACTCATTGACACGCTCTTCGAGCTGCTATGTTGGACTTTACCAAGAGATAAGAATGAAAAAGGAAAACAACAGGGTCTCATTGACCCTAAAAGAAGCTGATAGTATTAGAGAATTACTCGAAACTCTCAGTTCTATGAACGGAACACTTGATGAAGATTTTAATGTAGAATGTAAGCAAGCGGAAAGATACGCAAGGAATCTATGTCAAGTATTATACGGGCATAAACATCCAACTTGGCAAGACGGAATACCAACAACTAAAACAATCGAAATAGAATGAAACCACAAATAGCCTTATCACCCGAACAGATGGCAGAGCTTAAATCACTCGGATTGGATTGCTCGGATGCAAGTATGTGCTGCATAAACTTCAACGGGATATACGCCTATGTAGGTGGAGAAGAAGCCGAAACCGTTAAGGATTGCATCAATGGCAAATTCTATGTGGAGATATGCCCTGCCTACACCTTGGAGGATATAATCTACAAGACAAATGCCAATATTCTCTATCGTCCTACTGACAAAGGGATTATGGAATGGCGTTGTCAAGTCCAAGGCTCAGACTATGATGATTTCAACTATTTCAACGGTATAGGCAATACTCCGTTGGATGCTGCTTTCGCCATGCTGAAATATGCAATTAAAAATCACCCCAACAAAATCAAACGACTATGAATGGAATAATTATTGACGGAAAGGTTTACGAAGCGGTGCCAACAATCAGTTATAGTAATTGTGATGCTTGCGAGCTGAACGAAGTCTGCGATGCACATGCGCATGATATATGCAACGATTGCAGCAAGATATTCGATACATATATTGATGACCCTTATTGGCACTTCCGCTTCTCCCAAGAATTAACAGGCAAAATCAAAAAGTTATGAGACAGATAAAATTCAAAGGCAAGAGCCTCGTAAACGGCAAATGGGTGTGCGGTGACAGCATCAAGCACACCGAGAACGCCTCGGAGAATGGTACGGAAGTGCTGACATACATTGGTGAAAGAGTCCCGAATGCCCGAAAGGTTGGTGCGATGAAATGGATACCGGTTGACCCCGGCAGCATCGGCCAATTCACAGGACTTCTCGACCGTAACGGCAAGGAGATTTACGAGGGGGACATCATCACCGTCAGAGGCAATTATCCGCGAGTAATCCTTTGGGATAAAGTGTCATGGGCGATAATGCCGTGCGAACTCTACAACAACAAGCATTTTTGGTTAATGAATCTACAACACCCCGGAAGCGATTGGTGGGAAGAATTTGCTGACGAAATGGAAATTGTTGGCAACATCCACGACAACCCGGAGCTGATGAATAAAGAACAATCAAAAAGCTAGAACGATGACTGAATCTCTACAGCACAAGGTTGATTTCGCAATCAAGCTACTCCAATCCATCCCGACTGACAGCGGAGCGATTGAAGTTTCATATTCCGGAGGCAAAGACTCCGACGTGATACTGGAGCTTGCGAAGATGGCTGGCATCAATTATCGGGCTATATATAAGAACACAACCATTGACCCACCGGCCACTATCGTGCACTGCAAGTCAAAGGGAGTTGAGATAATGAAACCGACAACCAACTTCTTCGACTTGGTGAAGAAGAAAGGATGTCCTACTCGCCGCGCCCGGTTCTGCTGTGGGGTTCTGAAAGAGTATAAGGTTCTTGATCGAGCCGTGCAAGGTATACGCAGGAGTGAGAGCGTTAAACGCAAGGAGCGATACAAAGAGCCGGAGATTTGCCGCGAATATGGCAGTAAGAGCAATACAGCGCGTGTCTACCTACCCATACTTGAATGGACGGACGAAGATGTAACTGAATTTATCAGCGAGCGTGGCCTCAAGTGCCATCCGCTATATTATGATAAACAAGGTAACTTCCATGTAGAGCGTCGTCTCGGCTGCATCGGGTGTCCATTGCGTAGCGACAACGGACTCTCTGACTTTGTGAAATATCCAAAGTTTCTGAAACATCTTTTGGCATCTTTGCAAGTGTTCATCGACACCCACCCACGATGTGCTTCCAAAAAAAAATTTTCAAATGCCTACGGACTGATGTTCCATAACATTTTCTGTGATTCCTTTGAGGAATACGAAAACCGAGTGTCTGGCGGCATGTTCCCCGAAATGGCGATCGACCCGAAAACATTTTTAGAGAACTACTTCAAAATTGATTTAACGATATGAAAAAGAAATATTATATAGGTGTAGTCAACATGGCTATAGAGGCTAATGGCTATCCGAAAGGCTTCATTCTTAAACGTGAACCTACAGTGCGTGAAGCGATGCGCATTCTAAGCAATATCCTCGGATTTAATCTTAATCTCAGCCTTGAAGACTTTGACACCGAACAGGAACGCAAAGAATATCGCAACGATTGTCAGAAGTCTTTAACAAAATTTCTTCGTGGCGATATGGATTGGACGTATCTCTGCAATGACACCTATTGCTACGATGATGATGAGATGGGCTTCCCGATGGCAAGCGCATTTCCGATGGCTGCTTATCTAAAACAGAAAGGAATAATCGAATGAAAAAGATATTATTCAATGACCACTTCAAACTCACAGAAGCCGTCTACGATTTTTGAACTTGAAAATAATAACCGATGACCCGTGATGAATTTGTCAAATACGCATATCGGCATAGCGAGATAATCATTTTTCATCAACAGCATCCCGAAGTTGATGTTGAGTGCATATTGCTTGTCGTAGACTTTGAATGTGATATGTTAAAACTTACTCCGATTGATACTGAATTATATGAGGATGAGAGCTTCTATGTATCGTATAAACATTGCGATAAGCCACTCAAGGCTAAAATCATAGCGAGCGGCAAGACCGTAACTCTGAATCGGCCTATTTTGTTTGGCAATCCTAAAATGAAATCATAACGAAACAAACATACAAAATGATCACCCCGATAATCGACCCCTCGACCCTGAGCGAGGAGCAGCGAGAAGCAATCAGAAATAAGTATAACGCAAGAGCAGATATAATCCGGGACTACGAAGAGATTGACAGAGCATCAACGCTAACTATAGTAACGGATTTGTTTAAAACTCTCTTCGGCAGAGAATTTTTCACCAATCAAAAAGGAGAATGACGATGAAAGCAAGAGTAAAAGTAACCGGCGAGATAGTTGAAGTTGAAAAGACTATATGTTATTGCGCTACGTGGACTGACCATAAAAGAATTTACAACGAGTCCGACCTCGACTTCAACATCGGCCCTCCCCATCCCGAAGCGACAATCAGCGGCTGGGTGGCGAGAGATGGCGATGGCACATTATTTTTTCATCAAGCCAAACCTGTCAAAGGCAGATACTATTGGGATACTCCAGACCTACCAGCAGGAGATTCTATGATTTTGCCAAGAGAGAGCTTCCCCTCCCTCACATGGGAGTCAGATCCTTTAGAAGTTGAAATCGTAATAAAACCAAAGAACAAATGAAACTGAAAGAACCCCCCTATAATATAATAGTGCATACGTCGACAGAGACAGAAGCCAAAGAGCTGCTTACCATCCTGTATGAGAATGGGTGGGATGTTCGTGAGCCATTAGATCATGTTATAAGCGAGGCTGACGGCATCTCAATTTACCCAAAGCCTCATTGGGGCTGGTGGGAAAATATCAATAACGCTAAATTAAACGGCGATAACATCCTCACCCTCGCAGAGTTCAAATCAAAGTATGTGATTGAGGAAGAGAAGCCTCAGCCGAAGTTCAAGGTTGGCGATATGGCGATGTTCCCTATGAGTAATACGCCAATGTGCATTAATGATATTGCGGATGGCGTCGCCATGTCTTGGTGGGATGACGGTGGCATAAGAGCTGCTGCACGTCTTGAAGATTTGAAGCCCTACACCGAACCCGAAACAAAATCAACAGAAGATATGGAAACTAAAGAGTTGAATAGATGTGAAAAGTGTGGAGCTAATACACAGCAATGTATGGACGCTCCATGTCAAAACTATCTAGTAGAAAAAAAGCTGAACCTCTGCGAGCTGCTGGAGGGGCATACAGATGAACTATTCTACTCACCTTATTTTGGAGAGATTGAGGTTAGTATAGATTTTTGTGACGCATTCCCCATAATCGTAAACGGAGAACACCTTACGAATGATGGGCGACTTTACCTAAATGATGACTGTATGCCGTCTATCTTTCCTTCCCGCGCCCTCTACGAGCAATACCCGCTCGACCCTTACACCGCGTGGATGAAGTGGCAGGAGGGACAGAAGAAGTTTGCGTTAGACGTGAATTTCAGAACGTACGACACTCCCGACTTTGGAGAAGTCCTTTACTTCCGTACCCCCGCTGACCGCGACAAGTGCATCGAAGTCATCGGCGCTTTCCTCAGTCAAAGCCAACAATCAAAGAGCGTCGCTTCGCTCTGCGAAGAAATCAAAGCAATCATCGACAAATATAGCAAATAATGAACATCGGCCTTGTAGACGTTGATTCCCACAACTATCCAAACTTTGCTCTAATGAAGATTTCCGCGTGGCACCGTTCTCGAGGAGACAACGTAGAGTGGGCTTTCCCAATGATACGAGACTATAATCGTGTGTACCAGTCAAAGATTTTTACTTTCACGCCTGACTGTGATGTAAATTGGGATTGCGAGACCGTAAAAGGAGGAACCGGCTATGATATTAGCTCTCGTTTGGCTGAAGAATTGGAAAAATCAACAGTCATGGACTACTCTCTTTACCCGCAATATTCATTCTCAATTCAATTCTTTTCTCGTGGCTGCATGAGACACTGCCCGTTCTGTCTTGTGCATGACAAAGAAGGTGGCATCCATCCGGTAGAGCCGGTACAACTCAATCCTAATGGTAAGCATATTGAAGTTCTTGATAATAACTTTTTCGCCAATCCTGAGTGGAAATATGCCATAAACTACCTACTAAAGGCAGGCCAAAAAGTCAATCTCCATGGTGTCGATATCCGTATCATGGATGAGGAGCAAGCTTACTATCTCAACCGACTTCCGCTATACCGCTCCATTCATATTGCATGGGACATGCCGCAAATAGATCTGACGGAGAAATTGTGCGAAGTAACACGTTACATCAAGCCGTGGAAGCTGATGTGCTATGTTCTTGTCGGCTTTAATTCCTCAATGGAGGAAGATATGTATCGTATCGAGAGATGTAGAGAACTTGGGATTAAGCCATACGTCATGCCCTATCGTGACTATGAAAATAAGACTAAGCCATCTCAGTATGCTAAAGATCTTGCGCAATACGTCAACAAGCCACAGATATTCGGATCATGCTCATTTAAAGATTTCTCGCCACGCAAAGGCTTTACTTGCGCGGAGTATTACAAATAAATTTTAAAATTATATACAATAATCAAATCAGATAATGACCAAAACCCAAACTAAACCAACCACGCCGTCGACCCCAATCTGGGATACCGGCAGCGTCATGTTTCAATACTGCAATCCTCGCCGGCAGATGAAATGTGTGATAGCATCGTCATTAAAACCAACCATATAATCAATCATGAATCAGACAGCCACCATCCTATCCTCAATCATTGAATTCCTGCTTGGCAAGAAGTATTACGCCAACATCATCATAACCCGAGGCACAACCCGCCGCGAGTTGGCATCATTCATCTTCCGTTCACGCTCCAGCGCAGAACGCCACAAAGAACAGCTTGCGCAAACCTCATCTTTCCAATATGCGGAGACTATCTCTTTTCGCTCCCACAAAGAATACCCCGACGCATATGGAAACAATTAAAACATATACGGTCTATCAATTCAAAATGTCCTATATTCGCACATTATGTTCAGACATCTTCACCAATGGTGGCTAGCCATAATCCACCGACGCTACTACATCATTGCCGACGCGAGAGACAACTCAGTGACTTTTTCCCGCAGGCTCTACCGACGCATTTGTAAGTCGGCAGAGTCTGCGCAGACAAAGGTCATGACTTTTCGCATACCCGACACCGATTCCTACGGATTTGCAATTAACCCTGCTCTGGATCAAGAAACACAGCTCGCCGACATCCAATACAACGCCAAATATAAAACCATCGGCTTTGAAGCTCTTTGCCCAACCGTGAACCGTATATTCTATGACTATGGGCTCCCAGCCTATTGCAAGGCGTGCCTCTCCGTCTCTATCCGTCGTACACCCGATGGCTCATTGTATTACCTGATAGAACACCCTACAAAATGACTTGCCACAACATTCTTGGAACCACTCGCCGCCACGACATTTCCTTTCTCGCCAATGGCCGCATCGACCTCACTTCTCGCATCGTCAGGTCTCTCGACATTCACCCCGGAGACGTTATCGAAGTCATGACAGCGGAAGGCGAATTTTATCTCTACGTCTCCAAAAGAGCCGAGTCCATCATCGGCCGACACGAGGCGCAGTGCAACCCTACATCCAAGCGCGGTCACCACTTCCGCGCGTGGTCCCATCGTCTCACCGCAGCAATTCTATCTGAGTGTGGCGTAACGCCCAGAGCCGACTTGACAACCGGACTGCCGGTAGAAATAAACGGCCACAAGACCCTACCTATCATAACAAAGAATATTCGTAAGTAAACCGCACGTCGACATTTGTCATGCTGAAAGAGATCAAATACAACGGCTACACCACTACCCCATCCGACTACGAATGTACAGACGGAGACCTCGCCATTGCCATCAATCTCGTCCCGGAAGAAGGAGGTACGCTCAAACCCATATTTCCCCCGGGGCCGATTCTGACCCTCACTTCGCCCGAGAAAGTCAAATACATTCATCAGACCTCTGCCTTTCTTCATTACATTATCCTTAACCCGGACACTAAAACTATTTCCTGGGTTGACAAGGTGGACATAGACCCTACCACGCTGCTCCCGACAAACAAAAGTAACCTTAAGTCATTCCCCGGCGCAGAGATATACGGTATCAACTCCGTTGGCAATACGCTCATCGTTCTCACCTCCGAAGGAGTCCAATATTTCTTATGGAAAAGTGACACGGAGGACTACCTCTATCTTGGCGACCACGTTCCCACCATCGAGTTGTCGTTTGGCCTCGTAGGTCATCCCCGCCTTTTCAGCATGGAGGACGATAGCAAATCTACGTTCAATATCACCTTTGACGGGATTGCCGAGAGCGAAATCAATGCGCCATTCACTGAGGCTAACAAGACCAAGATAACAGACCAAGTCATGGCTAAGGTCAACAAATTTGTAGCCAATGAGACTATCAACAAAGGGCGATTCTGCTTCCCGTTTTTCGTTAGATATGCTCTGCGTCTCTACGACGGCTCCCTTGTCTGCCACTCTGCACCCGTCCTCATGAACCCCTCGACGACGGCCTGTCCAGTTGTCATATGGAAGCGTCTCAAAGGAAAGAAGACCTATACAGAGGCGACACTCGATATAATGCTTGTTGCCGCTACCCTTGACTATCGGCTGCACTATAATGATGATTGGACGGACCTCAACCTCTGGAGCGACATTATAAAGAGCGTCGACGTGTTCATTTCCAAACCACTCTACACTTTCGACCAAAATGGCCAGTGCACGTCCTTTAGCGATAGCGATGATTTCGAATCCCGCTTCGTGGGGCGATTGTATCACGAGCCTTTCAACTCCACTACCACACTGCTGCCTTTAGGGGAAGCTCCCCGGACTGACACAATCCTTGGTCCCGCCGACGACACAAGCTTCCTCAATACTTATGCCGAATGGAGATACTCTCACATCTACGGTCTCTACTTCAACCAACAGCGCGAATATCCCTCATCCACTCTCCATCTTCCGGAGTTTAGCGATGATAAGGAACTGGAGACCCTGCGCAATACTGCCCAATTCTACAAACTGTGTTCTCTGGAGCCAAAAGAGATCTACGACAACCGTACCGTAAGAACCGGTATCAAAGTCGAAGATGATTATCTTCAATCCCTCCTCACCCGCGAAGTCATGACCGACGACTACCACTCCCATGACCAGCTCCGCGCTTCCTACTCTTTCAACTACAATAGTCGCTTACACCTTTCAGGCATCCGTCGAAAGCTCTTCAAAGGGTTTTCGGCGCAAGGCATGTTCGCCTTTGTCTCCGACATTGTGACTGTCAACTTCAACAAGAAAGACAACAATAAAATCATTGTAACCCCAGCCCGTGACACCGATGGCGGAAGCCTCACCGTCTTCATCAAGGAAGAGGGACAATATTTCCGGTTCACTATTAGCAACTGGCCTCTCTACGGCATACAGATCGCCAATCTTATGTCTCCCTACACCTTCGTCCAAAAGACCTTCCGTAACGGGGAGGAAGTCCAATCCTATGAAGGCCGATACAAGTACCATTGGCCCTGCTACTTTTTCTACCCGAACGTCAACGCCTACAAGATCGCTATCCGAAATTCAATGCTTGAGACATTCTATATCGACCTGAAGCCACATGAATTTTTGAATGGCGCCTATGCTGTCCTTGACTACAACAGTGTGCGTGAAGACAATTCCGCCACATTTACTCCCCCGGCTTCTCCTTACGTTCCAGATGAAGAGTATGGGGTTATTGATGTGCCGAATAAGATCTACACCTCAGAAGTTAACAATCCTTTCTACTTTCCATTGCTTGGCATCAATACCGTCGGGACCGGGACCATCCTCGGTATCTGTTCAGCAGTAAAAGCTCTTTCTCAAGGACAGTTCGGCCAATTCCCCCTCTACGCATTTACCACAGAGGGCGTGTGGGCCTTGGAAGTATCATCTACTGGGACATATTCTGCCCGTCAGCCTGTCACCCGCGACGTCTGCATATCCCCCGACTCTATCACGCAAATCGACTCAGCTGTCCTCTTTGCTACCGAACGTGGGATAATGCTCCTGTCCGGATCCACATCTCAGTGTCTGACCGAAACCATCGAGACCAATACTCCATTCGACTTTTCATCTATGTCCCATTATGAAGACTGTCTGCGGCTCTCTGGACTCACGACTGACGACTGCGATTTCCTGCCATTCCGGGACTACATATCCTCGTGTCGGATGATTTATGACTATATCAACCAACATATCATAGTGTTCAATCCATCCACCTCCTATGCCTACGTCTACTCTCTCAAGTCAAAACAGTGGGGCATAGCACATTCCAACATCAAGGATAGCGTCAACTCCTACCCTACAGCGATGGCTACTGACAAAGATGGCAACCTCGTGAGCTTCGCCGTCAACAACACCCCCGGTTCCATCTCGGGATTGGCTGTCAGCCGCCCTCTGAAATTAGGTATGCCGGACACTTTAAAGACAGTCGACACCATGATCCAGCGCGGATTATTCTGTACCGGTCATGTGAGAAGCATCCTCTACGGTTCGCGTGACTTATTCTCGTGGCACATGGTTTCATCCTCCACAGATCATAAACTGTCGGGCTTTTCAGGCACACCCTACAAATACTTCCGGATAGCCGCTCTGTGCAATCTCTCAAGCCACGAAAGCCTCTATGGTTGCACGGTTCAATTCGCTCCACGCTTCACCAACAGACCAAGATAATCAAGAAACTCACGACTTTATACTTATTACTTTATACTTATTGCTTAAGCCTAAAGACTTAAAAATTTTTATTATCCACAAAGGTTCATTTCTAAGAAAAGAACGTTTTAGATCGAAAGAGAGCCGGGATGCGCGATGCGCCCCGGCTCTCTCTGAATACTTAAAGACTTATTACTTAGCACCTTAATACTTAAGCCTAAAAGACTTTAAGACTTGATCTTCAAAACGGATGCAATTTGATTCTTGTGGGGCGACCGCGTCCCCTTACCGCGCTCTTGATCTTCCAGCTAAGAGCTTCGATTCTCTCAGCCCAGTTGCGCTTGCTCTGTGGATTGATGAGATTAGTGACTCCCATCCACTCATACATTACCCGAGATACCAGATAGTCATGTATGAGCTGCCGTAAATAATTGACACTGGTTCTAGAAAAGTCATCCGGCAAGAGCATTACAATGACATACTCCTCCGTCTCGCAGAACTCATCATCAAAAACCTCTTCATCCACAATCCGATTCTTCGTATAGGGATAAAGCATCTCGACTACCTCCGCATGAGCTATATCCAAAATTCGAGTTGCAAGCTCCGAATTTTCGTCTACCACGACATCCATTATCTGATGTCGGTCGTGCTCCTCATGCGCAGCAATAATGTCCCCCTCGACAAAGGCATAATTGCCTATGTCACACAATAGTTGATTGCGGGAAAACTTCAGGACTATCCTCTTGGTGGGCTGCCTTGCCCTATTGCAACATCTTGTCATCATGCACCTCCTCCTGTAAACGACGGACGGTTTGGCCGACTGCGCTTGTAGAGTGCGCGTTTGACTATCTCAAGGCTCGACGCCGCATGGTTCACGTAGTCCTGTGCGTCGTTCTTATTGGTAATGGTGAACCATTCCGAAAGCACCATGTCCACAAGATAAGCATGAATACCTTTACCCAAACTGTCAGCCGAGGCATTGTTGTAGTTGCTCGGCAAGCGGAACGCAAGGGTAAGTTGCCCGTCGTCGTCAATCGCCTTATCGATAAGATTATTCGTGGTAGTCTTGTCTTCATCAAGATACTCGCCAAGCAAACTCTTCAACGATGAGAACGCATTGGCCAGACTGCGCCTTAGCTGATAACTATCCTCCTCGTCCTCCGAGGCCTGCATATTTGAGGCCGACTCATAATCTTTGGTTTTCTCCGCCTCGCGTGCGCGACCGGTGAGAAACGCCTTATTGGTGACGTCAAACATAAGCTCCCTCACCTCTTGCGTCACAGTGATAACCTTTTTCTTCTCTGCCATAAATCACTTAATACTTTAACACTTAATACTTAATACTTAGTCATAAACCGGCCTTGACGGTTTCTTTTTGTAGCACGCCTTGCGATGCACACCCTCCAGCAATGTCATAGCCGAAACTGCATAATCCCCGGCCTCTTTCTTGTTGGTAAACGCATACCACTTGGCAGTAATGTTCATGACGAAAAAGCTGAATAGCTCTTTCTGCATACTTACTAATAGCGCAGGATTAAATCCGGACGGCACCTCAAGCACTAAAGCAAACTTCGAGGACTCCTCGGTAAATCCTCCCTTCAGAAAACGTCTCAGCTTCCCGCATACAGCCACACAGCTCTCGTTCCAAAACCGCTCAAGCAGACCTTGGTCCTCGTCTATCGTCGAGATCCTATCGTATGCGTCTTCGTCGCCATCCATTTTAGCCCCGGTATATGCTGTGGTCTGTGCCACTTCTTCATACACCTGCTCTTTCTCGATTGTTATTGAAATTGGAGTCATACGGCAAATTTACTTCATGCCCCCCGAAAAAATCTTTTATCTATTGACAGACCCATTACAAAAAAAAGCATCCGGCTACAATCCCTTGCAACCGGATGCACGAACCTACATAAAAATGTTGAATCTTATAGATACCCAAAGTTAACATCACATATGTGCCAAAACCGTGCACCAGGATGTTAAATAATAAAAACGCCAGCTATCCTCTCGGACGGTTGGCGTTTCTCCTATTAAACCATGAAAAACGAATCAGTATTTATTCCTTATCCACGCCACCACCGCAATGATAGCTGCCGCTATCCCTACCACCCACCACCATTTTAGCGATGGAGGCTCGGCAACAGCAACTGTCTCTTTTTGCTCGTTGGTCTGAGTTGTAGCCTCCGACTGCATGGAGTGCGAGGCTTCGGCGTGGATGCTGTCTGACTCTCTGGAACTTTCCCCGGCAGCAGCCTCTATGCGCGGAGCTGCGGCGGCAACCTCGATCACCGGATTGTGGATCACATCGCCACCGGCCATCACAACGCTGTCAGCCCTAAGTGAGATGCCCACCGAGTCGCACACCCACGACAACCACCACCATCCGTCATGCCGGACGTCATGGCCGCTATCGATGACAGACGTGTCGACCGCTGCGGACTCTATCGAGGATTCCTGATGCAACTCCTTCTGAGTCGAGCAGGAGACCATCGTAAATACGATGAACGTCGCAATAGTTATCCGCTTCATAACTTCAGCACCTGTTTTCTCATTCTCGACGCGTCATAGCTCACATGCACCCACGAGAAATTACTCTCGTCGATAAGCTGATCGAAAGGAAGCCCCAGCTCCTGGATCTTTTGGAAGAGCTTCCGGTTGGCTGCGCGATCCACGATCTTGTTGCCTTTCTTGTCCTTGACATACTTTCCGTCCTTATCCCTCGCATAGATACGGATGTCGGCAGCCTGGCCCGTCATGTGCTGCGAGTTGCCCACGCCACCAACGGCCTTGTTGAGTGCCGGGCAGCGGTAGCCGCTCGTCACATCTATTGGACCGCCCCACGCCTCCCTCAGAGGGTCGAGGATATTAGCAGTGAGCCGCTCGAGATTCTGAGTGATACCGGGAGTCGGCGTGTTGTCAATCTTCTTCGCCTTGGCCGTGTCGCTGTAACACAACTCAGTAATGGTGAAATGCTTCATTCTGTTACTTTTTTTGTGAGAGCGTCGACACGCTCGGTGATTGTTGATTTGAATTTGTTGAGTTCGCTCTCGATGCGCATTGATATGCCGAGCAATGACCCTACAAACAGCAATGTGAGTCCGTAGGCCGTGAGAACCGAATCGTGGATCTCTCCTTCGGGAGGAATGAACAGTCCGAGGAACAGAAGCACGAACGCAGCCACGATGCTGACGATGGCCAACGAATAGACAAGCACATCCTTGATGGTCAGCTTGTCAAATTCTTCTTTCAGATGTTTCATAATGACTGATTTTTTATTAATTTTGTAGCAATTCATTTTTTAATTTAGTTTTAATTACCCTCGCCGCTGTGAAGCGCCGGGGTTTTATTTTAGGAGATAAATGCTGAAACCGGGCGCACTCTGCCATTGAGGCTTTCCTTAGTGTGCCAGGGGGTGAGGTAACCGCTGCTGAGGTACATACCCCACGCGTCTATCGCGCTGGCCTCTGTAGAAGTCCAGTACCACGTTTCGGCCAGTTGGGTTGCACCGGCAATAAGATTAAGACAGTGGTTAATCTTGGCCATGTTGGCGTAAATCATCATCATTTCGCCTACGGACGGAAGCCACCATTTACCGGCTGTCAGACCTTTTCCGTTTGCGTTGGCACGGCTGTAGAGATCGCAGAAGCCGGGGGCGTAGGCTGCGGTGTTGATGACAGCCGACGCGGTGCTTTTTGAAATGATAGACGCGGTGTTTGCTTTACCATTCCAATCGGCCATAGCCATTATGCGGTCGGTTGTTGTGGTTGCTCCACCGCTCACGACTGCTGAGCTCCATGGCAAACCTGCGCTGTCGGCTTCGGTGGGTGCCACCACCAGCACTTTGCCGCCATCGACTACTACCACACCGTCGGCGATTTCTCCGGCGTTCTGTAAAGCCGTCCACTTGTGAGGCTTTACCATCAGCGGGAAATCGTCGCTCTTGCGGTGGTACATTATAAATATATTATCCATTATCAGATTCATATTAATGTCTCCGAGGAGAGCTATGGCGAGATTCGCTTTGGAGATCCGGCGCATGCTTCCTACATTATCAACCACGGTCGCATAGTCCGAGCTTCCCATCGAGGAAGCGATTGGCAGCATGCCTGCGTCGATTGTCTTGTCACTCATGCTGCAACCACCTCCTTTCCGAAGATTATGTTGCCGGGGATATGTAGTTCCAAGTTTTTTTGATCTCGGTAAATCTCCCTGTTCCGGAGTATGCGCATCTGAAACAGAGAGCATTTTGACCGGAAGATACTTCGCTTGGAATATACATTTGCGCTAAGAATTGATATACTCGCATTACTACTACCATTCCGTAGGTGTACATTCGTCCCGGCCGATTGGCTGTGCTGTCGTCCACTTGGTAAATGCCAGGTGTGACAAGGGTGTTGAGATCGAGATTCTTCAAATCCCTGCGGATTGGCAGGTTCGGACAAAGTTCGGCGATAATACCTTCCGTTAGAGTTGTAACTTTCTCGCTCATGCTGCCACCCTCCTTTCTGCGCCTCTGCGCAAATAATTGAGTAGCAGGGCTTTACCCCCCCCGTCAATGGGATGCAGCACAGCAATCGTTTGGAAATTGGTGGTTCCTTCGAGTAGTATAGTACCATAGTCATTGACGCTCTTCACTGTTATGCCATTGGATGCAATAACAGAAAATCTAACGCCTGCACCTTCGCTCACTGGGATGCCAATACCCATTATGATGGCATATTTTGAACTATCATCGAGGTCTCGGACATACACTGTGCCGAGTCTCCCGGGATAAATCAACCATCTGGGATCGTTATTCCGTCTGTCAATCATAACGCCAAGCGCCTGCGCAAGATTCGCTTTGGAAACTTTTCTGCCGGTACCGCTGTCATCGACTACCATGACATACTCGTTAGCTCCCATAGAGGAGGCAGTGGGCAACTGATTGAATTCTATTACTTTTTCGCTCATGCTGCAACCACCTCCTTTCTGCGAGCTATAGTTCTGTTGAAGCTATCTCCCTCCATGGGCGGAGTGAACCTGCCCAACATACTCTTGAGAGTATTGATCCGGCATAATCCTGGAAGTATAATTGAACCGCATACGTCTTGTCGTCTATTATCTCGTGGAAAACAATCAGAATTCCATATTGATATTGTCCTTCCGGAATGTTTTTCGTGTTCGCTGAGACCCTGTAAATTCCGGTTATAAGACAAGTATCGAGATCGCCGACGTGCCCCATGCTTGTAAAAAGACCTGGCATGAGCGATTTCAACAGCCCTTCTGTCAAAGTCGTTACCTTCTCGCTCATGCTGCTGCCCTCCTTTCTCGTAATTGATTGAGAGTAAGTATTTTACCCCCCCCCAATCTTCTGGCGCAGGAGACCAGTCTGTCGCAATGTTGCCACGTTCTAACTTGACTCGATAAATGGTACTTCGGGTAGAAGACAATGAAGACTCCTTAAAAAGCCATAGCTCCTTAGACTCCCCTCCATCAGGGGCAGCCCATTTGCCGGACCAACGATATACGCCATCTGCTATTTTCATGACATTTCCGACAAATTTAAGGTCTCCATTTAGGAATATTCGGAACCTCCCGTCAGGATTTTCGCGTTCACCCCAAATGGTCATAACACATTGCTCGCCATCCTTCGGGGCATCTTCTCCAAATGAAAATATCTTAATCAAATATTCGGTGTTGCTTATCGAGGACGCAGAATCTTTAATAAGGTTCCTTCCTCCTACCTGAATAGAGTCGCGGACGAGTTGTTTGAGCTGACTGAAAGTCACGGGGCGAAGTGAGCCGCCGGAGTCGTAGGCGAAGATACGGTCCGTGTCGGCCAGAGAGGACACAGTGGCCTCCGCGCCGAGTTGCAAAGTCTTTTCGTTTGCCATATTCCTTTAATTTAAAGAGTAAATAAATGCCTTTCGGCGATAATGTTTCTTCTTCTGTGTCGGGGATATGGCAACTTTGAGGCTTTGCAACTCATTGTAGACCAATGAATTACCCCCCCCGAAATTGATTGATAATCCTCAAAGGCAGGACACCAGGCAGTAGCAACGTTGCCTTCTTCGAGCTTCATGTTCGATACAGTAAACATTACACTATTCGCGCTTCCAAGCCAGACCCCAAGCATCTTATGAGGCTTCACAAGCTTGTCGAAATAGAAGACATTCCGGCCCTTAACTACTGCTTTCGATTCTACCATGTTACGTTCAACGATCGCAGTTCCGAGTTTTTCTCCAAGAAATACTTCTACGCTGGTTGGTCTTGTTTCACCATCCCAGTCAGCCTCAAACGACAATGTATATCCTTTGTTCTGATCGAGGGGTTCCGAAGTCCAGCGGGCCTCATTGCCGGTTATGCGTGATATTGGTGCGCCGGAGTTAAGCAGTAAATTCCTGCCACCAATCTGCAAGCTATTTTTCACCAACGCAAGCAGTGCGTCGAGCGTGATCACCCCTTTGTCGGTGACAAACTTCTCGCTGCCACCGGGCGATGACACCGAAGCCATATGGCCGATGTCGATTGTTTTCTCTGTTACCATAATTATATGAATGTTAATTGTTAATATTTCTTTACCTCAATAAAAAATCCTCCGTAGTTGGGCGAGTTATCATCCGAGACCACGACATTCACCACCAGCATACTCCCGGCCGCAGCCACTGACACCGAAGCCTTCGCCGGGCTCGATGACGATCCGGCGACAGAACCAATACCTGTAGCATGGACGAAACAGTTGGCGGGTTTAAGGCCATACTCGGCCGGAAACGTCAGCATATACCCGTCGGCCGCACTCTTCTGCTTCGCCACCTCTACAGTCGAGCCAGGGAGCGAGGTAAACACCCTCGTCGACGGTGCTGTCCCCGAAGCCTCCGAGGTGTCAGTCACCTGCGCCGCATAGACCACCTTTGGCTGCTTGATCTTGTCGACCCAAAACTCACCTCCGAGCATAAGCTTCATTATATTGCCCTCGTATAGCGCGAGCAGATAGTTGAGCGTGTCACGGGTGACACCTAAGCCACCGCTGAAGAAATGGCCCATCACCTGGTCGGAGACAAACGTCGCCGCCCCGAGCGAAGCCTTGCCGCTGACAGCAGCGCCGGCGCCCGTGAGCTCGAAGAAGATCTGATGGTAGCCCGGAGGCACGTTCACTGAAAACGTCGCCGTCTTCTGAGCGCTCCCGGCGCTCGGGTTTCCCGTGTTCTCCGACCAGCCAGTCACGAGCACCTTGCGGGTGTTGATGAGAGTGGTAGACGGATTGTAAGTCCTCACCACGCAGCGCAGCTCACCGCGTCTGACCATCTGCGGCACCGATGTACCTGCTACACCGGCCACACCCACGTTCACTGAAGCCGTCGCCGTGATCTTAATAGATCCCGCACCGCTCAGTGTCGAAGTCTTGGCCGACGCCTGGGTCTCCTTGCTCGCAGAGGAGGTTGCCGAACTATCGACCGAGAGTGAGATCTCACCGGCCGGCGACTTCGTCAACGTCACCGCAGTGTCCTTCAGCAGCTCAGCCGAACTGCGGGTCGACCCGTCGAGCACCGCGCACTGGTTGCCGTCCTCGTCGTAGATCGCAATCATCTTTGTGTCCGGGTCCAGTTCGATGCGTTTGCCATCCTCGTCGCCGGCGAGCAACCTGACGTTGCGGAAGGTACCACGGTTGCAGTTGACGTCACCGTTGGCGGCCTCAAAGACTATATTGCCGTCGGTGTCATACATGCGGATGCCGCCGACAGTCAGCTTGTCGACATACGCAGCTTCCGCGAGCAGGATCTTCGTGGCTATGAAAGTCCACTGCTGCCCCGTCTCCCAAAACAGAGTGCCATACGAGCCTATCGGGTCATAGGTCGACGATTTCGGATGATTGACCTTACAAGCGTAGGCATACATCTTTCCGTTATACTCACGTAGCACAACATCGAGCCTTTCGTCGCCGGCGCCACCTGCCTGAAACTGGTAGCCGTCGGCATAGTCCTCCCACATTCGTGGGGTCGGGATGTAGATGCCACGTTTGCCGGTATCGCCCTTGTCTCCCTTTTCTCCGTCACGATAGATCGCAACGGTAGCCTGGGCGACGACTTCCTCGGTCGCACTATTGACCACGAGAAAACCGTAGGTCTCCGCGTCGCCCGATAGGCTCCTGGCTACCCCCGGGGTCCAGGTGGCCGTGCGGTATCGCACGCCATCCTTATAGAGTGGAAGATAGCAGCCGGGAACACTCGAAACTTCCGTCACCTCTTCGCCCACGTGCTTGTAGAGCTTAGGAGTGATAGACGATGGTGTGCACGTTCCCGAATCGGCGTCATACTTGATAGCGGACGCGGAGAGCACAACTTCGTACATCACTGCCGCAGGCCCGGTCTTTTGATAACCGACATAAGCTACTGCCCTTACCGTTTGCGTTGCCATAATTCAGAGTGTTTATGCGGGGATGTCAACCTCGGTCACGACCTGCACGCCGCATTCGGCCTGCTGCACCATAGCCAGAGTGACGTCCTGCGAGTTTTTCTTCGTTGTACTGGAGGACCCGTTGAGTATTACACCCGCCGGGTCAAGGACAGTGAACAGCGCCTGTGCCGCGTCCTTGGTCACGATTGTAGCGCCGGTTTTGCGCGACGCAACCGAAACCTTGACGTTGACATTGTGAACGCCGTCGGGGTCATCCGAAATATTGGCTGTCGCGGGGGTGAAGTGGAACTCCACGAGGTAGCAGTCAGAAGCGTCCACAATCTTCTCAGTATCTCTGCCGAAGAGCTTGCCGCCGTCGTAAACCTCGACCATATAAAGGCTCGTAACCATGATGTCGCCCTCGTTGATCGTAAGTTCTGAACCGGTCGCACCTGCTATCTGAGACCATACACCGCTTCCCATTTTATACCACTTATAAGTGAGCGCAGTAGGGCTCACGAGGGTCTTGCCCTCTCGATAGCACACTGCCTTGATTTTCACAGAGCCACCCTTTTCGGTAATCGTGAAGCCCTGGGCTGCATTTGAGGCAGCGATCTTGACAATGTTTGTCGAGCCACCGGTGTTCTGAGAGATACCTATAGTGTAAGAAGCCTGCACCGTGTCCGAGTCGTTACCTACGATAATACGCCCGGTTGCCTTAATCGTGATGGGGGCAAAGCCTCCGATTGCCACAAGGTTTTTGAGAACCTTGATGCCCGGATAGACATAGCCGTTAGCGCTGGTAGGTGTCACCTTTTCGAAAGCACCGGAGAAGTTTGTCGACACACCGTTGCTGCCAAATAATATTTCGGTATCATTGAAATACCATTTGACCGTACCGAGTGAAGCGACGCCCTCCGCAACGCGGGAGGACACAACGACAAACGACAGCAGTGGGCTATCATACCCCGCGGCCTCGAAATCGGGGACGCAGGTATAGTTCGTCTCATCGCCCGTATAGAGCTGCGAGAGGTCGCCCTCCGAGCATTGAATAGCGGTTGTGTAGCTGCCTATCTTCTTGGTAAAACTCACAAAGCCGACGCCGGTAGCCGTATTCATGCCTCACCCCCCTCCTCGGGGTTAGAGTCATCAGTCGGAGTCTCCTCGACTGAAACGTCCGACGAGTCCGAAGCCGGCTCATCACCCTCCACACTGTGCTCTCCGCTATTCACTAAGAAAGCTTCATCCGTTGGGACCGGAAGCTCCCTGCAAATCTCCCCGTCCTGCTCCTGGCGAGCCTCGTAAGGCGAAAGCAGAAGCGACCCGGTGCGGGCTGCGATAGCCTTTATATCCGGCCACTCAGGAAAGCCGGTAAAATCACCCTGCCAAGCGAGATGATTGCCGTCGGCGAGCTCAAGGCGCTCGGTAGGTGAGCCGATAGCCTTGTAGGTTTTTTCGTTGCATTTTACATAATATGCCATAGTAAAATATATTTATGAATTTGAGTTGTGTTTCACCATTAGTAATTTGCCGCCTATAGTCAGATATTCACCGGTCGACAGCTTCAGATACTTCAGCGGCCCGCGGTCCTTGACATCGACCGCTGTCAGAGCGCCGTCGGCCTCGGAGACAAACGATGTCGACACGTCGACATTCTGACCTCGCGCCACCTCGCTCCAACTCGGATTGGTAGGATTGCTTGTCACATACCAGATAAATTCCAACTCCCGCTCAGGGGTGGGAAGATTACCCTTAGCACCCTCAATCACACACCTCAGACGCACCATCTTTCCATCGACGGCAGCCGAGCGCGGGGAGACATTGTTATACCAATACTCACAGATCTGCCTCACCACGCTTATGCGCTTCTCCGGAGAGAGGTCGTTGAGCACAACCCCCGCAGGATTGCCATCAGGGTCATACTTCGCCCTCACACGGAGGTCGCAGCGTGTACCCATGAGAGAGCGGTCAAGAGTCAGTTCGGAAGTGTCGGCCGATATGCTGCACTCATTATCGAGGATAGACGAGCCCACCTCCGACCAGGTATTGTCATCGCGTAGCATCTCCCACACAAATACACGCTTCGAGGCATCCACAATGCCGGAAGCTAAGAGCAAGTCAGCTTTAATTTTAACTGTGGCCGTGGTCTCATATATGGGGTCCCAAGTCGATGACTCCGGGAAATTCACTATCAGATCCGGCGTCGTCAAAGTCTCATTGAGACACTTGACCACACAGTCATAGGAGAGCACCAACACCGCATTTTTGCGCGTGTCAAGATACTTCGCTTTAAAGCGTAGCGAGATCTTCTCGCCGGCCGCCACATTGGAATTGAGCTGCAAAGTATAGCCATCGGCAGCCTTGCCGAGAGTGTATTTCTTCTTAGTGCTATCCTCCGTCGCTGCCTCTGTGCCGGTGATCAGGGTCTCCTTACCCGCGGCGACTTCATACCAACGTGCGTCCGTGAGTTTCGTGGTCACATCTCCCGAAGCCCTGCCATCCGGGTCAATGACCGAAACAGAAGGCCGCAGCACGAGCGGCGACAGCGAATAGTCAGGAGCCCACTCACCGGTCGCTGCGTTAAAGTTCTGAGTATTACCCACGCCGCCCGATGGCGATATGTTGATCACCGGGGCGAGGTCTTTATATGCAAGAGATATATAACTTGTCTTCATATCATAGTTGCGGTTATAGTTTCAGTTTTTTCGTTTAGGCCATCCCTGAGCGTCATCTTGCAGCGGAACTCCACGCGCTTCAGCTGCGTTGGATCCCCGGCAAAGTCAGCCGAGGTTATTACAAGTTGTCGGGTCACGTTGGCATGCTCCATCGCCCAGATATTGTCGCTCGCCACCTGCGGCACACCGTCAGCATCCTCAGTATAGCGCGTCCACTCGATGTCCGAGTCGAGAATATCGGCCGTCACATCCTGGTTATACAGCCGCGCCACTGGCGTCAGCGTCCCATAAATGTTATCCGGATCAAGCCATATCCGCGAGCCCTCCTCAAACTCGAGGGTGAAATTAGGATTGCCTTCAAGGAAAGCCCAGGCTGTCTGACCGTAGCGAGGGGCCACGGTCGTGCCGGTTTTCATGCACCGCCACTTGCAGCCATAGTGCCACACCTCCGACAGTTCATAATCCTGTGTCTCCTCTCTGAGAGTGTCGCCGGCATAGTAATCACCTCCGGCCTCCCATGCACCTCTGTCTCTCGGCACCCCGACGGGCTTCCCCTGGTGGTCGAACTGCCATATATATTGTGCTATGAGGTGCTTGGTATAAATGGCGGTATCGCCCTCGGGGATAGGTAGCAATTCACTGATTTTCTCCGGAAGTGTGCCGAGACTCATCTCATAGTTGGAAAAGTCAATGATAGGTCTGTCGACACCCATGAGCTTGACAATGCGCCCCTCAGTCGACGAGATATAGAAAATCGACTGCTTGGCCTTATCCGTCTGATGCCCCCAGCGGATGATCTTCATGAGCTCACACGGCGGGAAGTTACGGCCGGCGGGAACCTCGTCATCGGGATAGAGACTCACGTCTATTGTATTGGCCGAAGCGTTGACCGAGTTAACTCTCATCCACGAAGTATAATAATCCGTGCCGCCGCTTGAAAGGTCATTGATCACGCCCTTGACGACCATCCCCTCAGTCATCGCAGTGAAATAACCCTCATACTTGCTCTGGAGCTTCAACAGCAGGGTACCGTCACCGTTATCGGTGACACTTTCGATGGTATCGCTCTCTGAGAAGAGCGTATCAACCTCCTGCGCGCCGAGACGGTTGATGATGAGCTCCTGCACCCACATCGACGACCGGACTTTCAGGCTCTCGACCTCGGCATTACCCGCCTTGTCAATGGCGCCGCCGAAACCGGTAGTAAGACCCGAGACAAACTCGCCAAACTCCGCTCCTCCCTTAAACCGTGCCACCTCGCGGGCGATCAGCCCCTTCAGGAAAGTGATCAACCCAGCCGCGCTGTCATCCTTTAGTCTGGAGACAAACCGCTTGTTGGCCTCAGCATCCTCCGCCAAATCCCCCGCCACGTCAGCATACCCCGCCTTATCTGCATACTTCGCCCTTGATATATTACTTCCGCCCGAGGAAGTCATTATTGCCTTTATCTGTTCGTTTACCCACGTCTTGGTGGCATACGAATTGAGTATAACGTCAAGAGAATCGCGGTCAAGTATATCAGGGTCCGCCTCAGTCCATTCTCCGTCAGTCTCACATATCCATACTTTCGATGGGAAGCCAATACCCACCCACGCCCACATCCCTCTAACCGGGTTTGGATACTCGGCCACAAGTTCCCGTAAACTATGAAACATACAACCATGAGGGTGTATCCATCGCTTTGTTCGCAATGTACCCGCCATAGTTACATTGTTATGAAATGTATGGTCGGCGAAGTGATCATAGTTGTCGCGCGGATCCTTCACATCCTCCTCCAACTCCTCATCGCCAAGCACCTCCGTTTCATAGCCAGTCTCGTTTGTATCCCCCTCCACGTTTATTTGCGCACCATCTGACTCAGCCGGTGTTCCGACCGAGAGCTCGACACACTCCTCGCGGGTCTCGTTTTCGACAACTAAAACGCTCTTATCCTCCATTAAATATCGAGACTACATCATTAGTTCTTTGCTTTGTTCAAGCAAGCCCTGAGCCTGCTCTGTATGCCCTGTTGCAAGGCAGGTAAGATACGCGGCATACAGCACTACGGCATCTTTGAGCTTTTCACACACCTCAATGCCGCCACTTTTTATCCTTGGGATAGGCAAGTATCTGCCACGCTGTAGCGTGACAGTCTCGCCACCGACACACGACCAGAACTCAAGCACCAGTCCGGTCGGCTCACTCACTATTGACACCA
Source organism: Staphylococcus sp. (assembly GCA_023665865.1). Classification (GTDB taxonomy): domain Bacteria; phylum Bacteroidota; class Bacteroidia; order Bacteroidales; family Muribaculaceae; genus Duncaniella. The sequence continues at coordinate 2,078,424 of JAMPDC010000001.1, read as the reverse complement.
CAGGTTTTTGAGGCGTTCCCCTCAATCCGGCAAAGCGCGACGACTGGAGTAAATACTGCGGATCAGTCTCAAGTATCGGTTGAGTGACCGCCCTCTCCCAATCGCTCATCTTGAAAGTGATTAGGCGCATGAAGTCATCAGGTAACTGCATGCGCCCTCTCCCCTTTCCTACTTCCTTAGCAAACGTAATGCTACCGCTAAGCGCTCGACCGGAATCAAGGAGCCAAACTGGAGCGTTGCTCTCCACTACCCTTGCGGCCTGCGCTATCTTGGATGCAACTATCTCTTCGAGTGTAAGGGTGTCTGCATCATTTTCCTTTATCAGAGCCTCCCTCTTCTCGTTCATATCCATTGCGACCAGGACTTCTTTAGTCAAGACGCTAACACTATAGTCTGCCATAATTGTCTATTTAGTGGGCGTTTAAAAACAAATGTTAAACACCCTCTTAGGAATATTTAAATACGATTCCGTAAGCAGCGGCAGCTGCATCGAGCTGCTCCTGAGTTTTGATTTTCGTGCGCACGACACCATACTTCTCCGCAAGATAATCCTTTGCCATAGCTGGATCACTCACGCTGATGGTGATAGGACTGCCTGATGTTTCCTCCACCTCTTCAGTGGAGTCGTCAGTCGGCTCTTCAAGCAAGTCATCAGCAGAAGAGTTGTCAGTCGTCAGCTCTCTCTGGTTACCAAACTCATGACTAACCGACTCTCGATTCTCAGCCCTTAAGCTCTTTGGCTTCTTTGGCTTCTTAGATTTGAATAATGGATCGAGACGAAACATCTTATTGAATTTATAGTGATGCTCCAATCCGAACTGAATGTCCGCATCATCCGTATATAAGATACTGCTCCCATCGGTCTGCGGCATAAATGACACGCGCCGACTAACTCCATTCGGAAGTACCACACAGACGCTTAGGTCTGTTTTTGCAATGTATTTTTTCATTTTGGATATTAATATGAGGAATGGGACCGAAGCCCCATCCCTCCGGGTTTTACTTAGGGTTCTGTTACAGCAGGAGCTTTAGCCAGCTTCATGCGTGCATGAGCCTTGGCATATCGGAGATAAAGACAGCTCACCTCCTGAAGCACTACGGCATCCGTATTTCTCACACCTGCCTTCTTTAGGTCGAGCATGTGACGGGCCCAAGAAATATGCGTGCGCTTTGTCAGATACTCGGGATCCATGGCAAAGCCACAGTCCGACATGCCGTTCTTGTCGAAGAGCTCGTGATGGATAGTAAGCACTTCACCAAAGTCAGTATCCCATGATTTAAATTTGAGATTCCAAACCTCGACAGTATCCTTCAGTCGGAATTTGTCACTCTCAATCTTAGAGAAGGCTGCAAGCATTTCGCTACCACAGAAAAGAACCTTGCGCTTATTCACGCCCGTACCGACAAAAAGCTCTTTTGTAATGTCTACAAGATCGTTATCCGTGATAGTGACAGTCTTTTTCTCCGCGTCGTATGAGCCAACCTCAATATCCTTACCGGCCATCCACCAGATACCACCCGTAAACCAAGTCGCCATATTGTCCTTGCTCTTATGCTTGACAACGCGCTTATCGCCGAAAAGGAAGGTATTCTCCATGGCAAGGCGCATATCAAAGATGGCGTCTTCCTCAAGGTCTGAAAAATTCCAATCCACCTCCTTAGTGGCAAGTTTATCAAAAGTCGACTGCTCAATCTGAATCATGAAATTCTGACAATACTGGATCTCAGCAGTCGGAAGATTATTAAAGCGGCCGGTCTGCACATCAAGTTCACCACATGCTTTACCCATACGGACAAGTGTGGTACCCTCCGGGATATCAGGCACAATGGTCGCCTGCTTGGTCTTTGCATCCCAATCGCCATTTACAGCATACACAACCGGTAGGTTGCTTGTCTCATGGACACCACACACATGCAATACAAGATCAGGAACATTGTCACCCTCACTGTCATACGCACTGCCGTTTTCCTGATAAAGCGCCTTGACCCCGACTACACGAATAGTATCATCAAGAGTAAACATATTGACGTCGTCTACCGGAAGCGAGACGCTGGCTACACTCGCATTCTTGCCGACAGCTGCATTGGTCTTACATTCGATAGGACGCGTGCCGATGCTGTAATACTTAACCTCGAAGCTATTACTCTTCCCTGCCTTTGCGTGTCGGCTGATCTGGTCAACCGGTGTCGACATAGGACGGATCTTGATGATACGCTCATCAATCTGTTTGGAATAAAATTCCGGATCGCCGTCCTCACGACCTTGCGTTTCGGTTGCAATACCGCCGGTACCTCCGGTGCCGTCTGCGCCGGTGCTTACCACTCCCGCATCAGGCAGAACCGAAGCCTCCGCCATCATTACCCCTGAGGATGCTCCTGTTACGATTGCGACAAGAATGAGCATAAAGCTCAACAGAGCTTTTCCTGTCTTACAAATTACTGTTTTCATTACTGTTAATTAATTGATTGTTGATTATAAACTATTACTTAACCCTTTATATTTAATACTTTATACTTAATTCTCTAATGCCGCTGTATTCGCTTCTCGTTTCCTCTATCGAAGATACTGTTCCCGCGCCCATCATATCGGTCAAGGGCTCCAAGATCCCGCTTAGGTTTAGCTTCCGGGGCGTCCCCATTCTTGCCACTAATCTGAGCGGTCCCATCTCCCTTCTTGCTCTTACGGAGTTTCTCTTCTATCTTGGCGTTTCGCCCGGCAACCTCACCCTCTTGAGCAGCGGCCTCAACGTCCGCGTCATAGTTTACAGCTTTCAGCATCAAGTCGATTGTTGCACTGGTGATTTTACCCAGCATGAAATCCTTGGTAATTGTTGCCAACGTCTCCATAGCCTCGTCAATCTTCTCATCCGGCACGCCCTTTTCTGAGGCATACCGCTCAAGCTCTTTCAATGACTTGGGGAGATTCTTGTCATAGAGATCGCTATACTCCTTTTCTTTGGATAACTTGTCTGCAAATTCCTTTCGGGCCTCCGCAAGCACCTCCTGCTTTTCCGGGTCGTTGATCGCGTCAAGAATATCATCACCGTAGATTCTGATAAGAGACATCGCCGGGTCTCCCCCATTCTTCCAATCCATCATCAGACGAGCCGAACGAGGATCCGAAGTAAACATATCCGAGAAAGCCTTTTGCCGGCCTTCAAGATCCTCTATTCGCTTGCTGCTCTCCGAAATCTGTCTGTCGTAATCATCGTAATCATCGTAAAATTGTCCGAAAAGAGACTCATCGTCATCAAAGCTCCGGTCAGGATGCTTCGTTTTCATGCGCTCTACCGCTAAATCGCGCTTGCTCTTAACTTGGTTGCTTTCAGGCATAATTTTGAATTTTAATTATTTGCGTGTTTTTTATCTGCAAATATAGGCGCAAATCAACTTCCGAATCTTTTATCTATTTACTGACCTCTACGCTAAATTTGTATATACCCATAACCTTATAAAACCCATATATCCAACATGGCGCGGACCCCAGGAAGCACAGTCGAGTATGCACAGGAACGCAGTGACGCATTAATGGCGGAGTACGACAATTATGTCTCATCACACTCTTTCATCATTGTGCCGCGAGCGTGCAGACACATTGTCAATCGTCCCTGCGGACGTTTCTGGGTAAGTCCCAAGCGTGCCGCCGTTGTAATAGCCGGCATGTTCAAAGGACAAGACATCGGAAGCATGAGACCAAACAAGCAGGAGATGTTCCATGAAATATTTCGACGAGTGAAGGCTCTTCTTTGCCAACACCCCTCATGGTCCATATCCCGGGCCGTCACTCTTGTCGTCGAATCTCCAGCCCCCAAATTCTATCTGACACCAGGTTCTGCCAAAATCATGATTTGTAAAGCGCGTAAAGAATGGTACAAGAAAAAATCTCGAAAACCGCAACGCTAATAATCTCTGCTGTTGTCATCGCTCTTTCATTCCTACATATTACAGAATGGCACACAGTCGGCGTCTACACCGGTTGTGCCATTTCGCAACGTGTCTCATACCACTTCTTCCACGCATCTTTAATACATGCCGTAATAAATGCGTGGTGCCTGCTCTCCATAGTCTTCCTGTTCAACGTAAAGCCATGGCGTCTATGCCTCGCCTTTGCAATCGCAACACTCATTCCTGACATCTGCCTGTCGTCGACCCCGACCGTGGGCCTCTCGGTTGTGTGCTACGCCCTACTTGGCAGCGTTACCTTTCTGACGCGCAGGCGTCTTCTCTTCATCGGCAGCATCGCCACTTTCATCTTGATAGGCTACTTTTTCAACAGCGTCAACGCCTCATCTCATCTTTTCGGCTTCATATCCGGATTATTCGTAGGACTATTAACAACCCCCTTTTCATGCTTGAAGAAGTAAAAGATATTCTTGTTGAAAATACCCGTCGTATCACCGCCAATTCTACCCCGTTCAACCCTCTTACAGGACTTGGCTCTATTGGTCAACGTGTGGAGGTGAATATTCCCGACTTCCCCATCCCTACACAGTGGCTGCCGACCCACATGCTGTCCGTCCCTTTAGTAAAGAAATTAATGATGGCCGGCACCGTCGAAAGGTTTATAACTGACTTTTTAAATATCGAATACAACGACGAAAACCGATTGAAAGTAGTCGATGCTTTCGTGCGCGTACGCAACCGTCACGACTTCCCCTTTTGGGCCATTACCTTCATTAAAATCCAGTCCAAAGAACCAGGAGAAGGCGAGATCCCTTTTCGGCTCACACGTCCACAACGCCGCTTCGTTTCCAAACTGGAAGAGATGAGACTCGCCAACCGCCCTATCCGTCTCGTCCTTTTGAAAGCGCGACAATGGGGAGGTTCTACCACGTCGCAGCTTTACATGGCTTGGCTTCAACTTGTCCACAAAGTAGCTCTCAATTCGGTCATCGTATCGCAGACTAAAAAGACATCATTCGCAATCAAGGCTATGTATGACCGTGCACTGAAATCCTACCCTCTCGAAATGATGTATAAGCAAGGCGCTCCCTTTGATCCACGGGAATCAAAGATGGTCAATGTCGGACAATCGGGAGATTACAAGCAAATTCCGCAACGCGATTGCACTATTACAATAGCATCCTACGAAGCGCCGGACGCACTTCGCGGCGATGCTTATTCGCTCGTCCATTGCTCAGAGGTCGGACTGTGGGCCCCTACGGACAAGAAGTCTCCTGAATCAGTAGTGCGCTCTGCATGCTCGGGCGTCCTCTTGCGCCCTTACACGATGGTTATCTACGAGTCTACAGCCAACGGCACCGGCAATTTCTTTCAGTCCGAATACGATATTGCCAAGAAAGGGAAATCGCAATTTGACTGTCTGTTTATTTCTTGGTTCGATATAGACCTGTATTCCACTCACATCCCCGACGACGAAATAGAAGACTTCGCCCGGTGGCTCTGGGAAAACCGCAACAATAAAAACGTCCTCTCAAACCGCGAAGAGCCGGGAGCCTATCTTTGGTGGTTATGGGAGCAAGGCGCGACACTTCAAGGGATCAAATGGTACATCTCCGAACGCGCCGGTAAAAACTCTCACGCAGTCATGGCCGCCGAATTCCCTACGGATGACGTCGAGGCATTCCAACACTCCGGCTCCCACGTATTCGACCAATATAAGATAAAAGTCCTGAAGAAAACCTGCCGCCCCCCGAAATTCATTGGCGATGTATACGCCGACAAGGACAGCGGGAAAGAGGCGTTTCTCAACATTCGCTTTACTGAAGATTCCCAAGGTCAGCTTTGGGTATGGGATCTCCCCGAGATTGACCCGGACGAAGCCGTCGCCAACCGCTATCTTGTCGTCGTCGATATTGGCGGACGCTCCAATAAATCCGACTGGTCTGTGATTGTCGTATTCGATCGCCTCTTCATGGCCGATGGTGGCAAACCGACAGTTGTCGCACAATGGTATGGCCATATAGACATTGACATCCTTGCCTGGAAAGCAGGGCAGATAGCCGCCTTCTATGATAACGCTCTGCTTGTTATCGAGTCCAACACACTTGAGACACACGACAAGGAACGTCAGGTCGACGGCGACCAATCGCAATTTGTCCTCAATCAGCTTGGAGGCATCTATCCCAATCTCTACGCCCGATCTCGGCCCGAAGACTCCATCATTGAAGGCGCTCCTGTAAAATATGGCTTCCACACCAATATTCAAACAAAGCCTATGATCATCTCCACCCTCATCAAAGTCATTCGAGAAGCCGGATATGTCGAGCGGGATGAACGATGTCTTGCAGAGTATCTTACCTATGAGAAAAAGCAAAACGGAGCCTTCGGAGCAGAAGCCGGGAAACATGACGACATTCTCATGACCCGCGCCATCGGTCTTCATGTTTGCTTCTTCGAAATGGAACTGCCGCGATTCATCAAGCGCACAAACAAGAAAATAGGCAGAGCACGCCCAGCCATCTCTGCCGCAACAATATGACAAATCAAACTTTTTACCCATGAACATCTTCAAACGATTCTACGCCTTTCTTCGATTGAGAGAGGCTGTGCGAAAGGCCGACAACGCCCACGCCAAAACCGGAGAGCGATACTATGTGGTTCCGGCCGGTAGTGCAGACAAAAACCTCCTGATCATGGACCGTCGGAACTTCCGCAAGCTCAAACAAAAACGTTACATCACAGGTCGACCCTTAATCCGAGATCTCGTAGCAGAATGTTTCTACTGCACGCCATACGCCAATGGTTCAGGCACCCTCCATCGTGAAGCCCTCATTCTCAAACGTCGACAATACCTCTCATGGTATGAATCGCAGTCAAAACACAAATGAGCCGATATAACGTCAAGACCAAACAGCCCATCCGTGGCATTGCAACCCTTACAAATGACCCGTTGGCAATAAAAAACATCCATTGCGAAAATCTGAAAACCAAGCCACCGCATTAACAACAAAAACAAAGTGCAGCCCGCCACCACACGGACTGCACTTTTCTTATCAACTTCACACTTAATCCTTTATACTTAACAACTTATATCACGCGGCCCGTAACGCACCATACGCCATATTGACCGCATTCATATTCGCCCCCTGCTGTGCTTTCGCTATCAGCTCCGGGCTCATACCGTCAGGTGTCTGCCCCTGCTCAAGCTGCTCTTTCTGACTCTGTATGCTCTGTAACAAGTCATCCGCAAACGGGAAGTCGCTATGCTCAAGCAACTGTTCGGTCGATATAGCCTGCGCCTGCCACAACTGCATAAGGATGTCATTTGCCATCTGTCTGAACGATGGAGTTGTCGTGCTCTCCATGATGGCAAGGTCAAATTCAACATCTCGGATCTTCTTCGGGTCATACTCGATCTGCACCCCCCTGCGACCGGCGATATTAAACATCCTCTTTGAATCATAAAACTGCTGAATGTTCTTGACATCCTTATAAGCGCCCTCTCTGACAAAGTCCGAATAGCTTTCAAGCATATCAAGAAGCGACAACGTAGCGTTCTGCGTCTCCTGGTTATATTTTGCCGCACTCGTGCCGGCATACCCCGGTTTCCCTTGCAGAGCACCGTTGATACCGGTTATCTCCTCGAAAAACTTCAGCTGAAGATTCAGCAACTCCACGATACCTATCTGAGTACAGTTATTCGATATTTGCTGTGGCACCGGCACACCCGGCTTCGGTTTAAAGAACACCACGCCATTAAATCTACCCCACTCATCGGCAATATCCTCCATACTCATATTGTCAGGCTCACATCCTTCCGGAAAAAGAAGTACACCCTTCGCGCTTGCCCTCATGATCCAATCATACAGAGTAATCAGGCGGTTGGTATAACGCTGCTGGTCTATCACGTCGCTGACAAACGAATGTATCTCCCCGTCAATAAATGGATATGCCTTGAATACGTAAGGATGACTCTTGTGCTCGTATGGACTCTCGCCCTCCTTCAGAATATCGCCAAACGGCGAAAGGTAATAATAATACCAGTAATTATCCATAAACCACGTCGCCTCAATAAGCGGGATGTCATCTTCTGGAATCCCCGCCGCAAATCCGCGCGCAATCCTATCCTTGTTGACAGCTTTCACAAGCTCATCGTAATCCTCGATGTCAATCTTATACACATCGCCGTTGTTATAGTCATGACAGCGATAGCGTGGCCGACTCTCCTTTCTCCAAACCTCAACCACCCTGCATCGGCCCGGATCATGAGTGAAAAGGAAATCCACATTCTCCAGTCTGCTGTAACCAAACTGCTCACCATAATTAGCCAACAGACCGCGGTTATGCGCAAGAGAATAGATCTTTTTCAGGCGCTTCACATCCGCCGGTTTCTCTGCGAAGTATGTACACAACGCATTGAAACTGATGTCATGAATCTCGCCGATCATCGAACAGTCCCAACCTCGGAAATCCCTCATATTGTTATCAACAAAGAAATTCTTCGGATTGACATAATCCGTCCAGCAATCGAGTCGGTCCCGGCGCCAACCATAACTCTTGCGGTGGACACACAGACCACTGATGAGATACTCCTCCATAGTCCTCGCATTCACCTCCTGCATCCGGTTCAGATCCATATTATACTGAAGCACCGTAGTCATCGTTTCCCCAAGCTTCTGCTCATCCCGATCGCGGGCATAGCATGTCGGCTCCTTCGCCTGACTGCGATATACGCCCAAAAACTGCTTCACCAACCGATGGATATGGTTATTGATCAAAGGCACATTCCCCTGACGCTTGATATACTCACCCTCCGTCATGCGGCAGCCATCCACCTCTATCACATCCTCCCATTGCCGCCCGAAAGTATAACGCTTGTTTCTCTCACGGTCAATGCGGAAGCGATACATCTGGTCCCAATACCCTTGAGCCTCGTGCAACACATCGTAAGCCCTGCGCGTCTCATCCCGCTTTGTGGACGCAACCACACTGTCAAGCTCATCCTCCCGCTTAGGGCGCACCCGACTCTTTCTGAATATCCTGTCTTTTTTCGCCATAGCTTTTATCGTCCGTAGGCTTAAATTATTATGAGTGACGCAAAGATACTCAGTCCTCGCGCCACTCATTTGTTATCTGTTTACTTACCGACTTCATGGAGTTCATCTACAAGCTCTCGCATCGCTGCAAATAATTCTGCCTGTAGATCTTTTTTCGTCTCCGGATCTGTCTCTGACTTTATCTCCTCATGGATAGCGTTGATTTCCGGTTCAAACTTTTTGTATATCTCATAACGGAGATACTCATTGGAGTTATAGAGGAAGTCAATCTTTTCGGCATAAGCAAGGATGCCTTCGTCTGCCGCATTCTCATACTTCTTTCTCAGGCGGTCAGTCTCCTCGGCCTCCTTCTTGTATTTGAAGTATTCGTTTTGGAGCTTCCTGTTGGCAGTCCTCTCATCGCCACTCTTCACAACGCGGTTTGCAAAAGGCATATTCCTCCACTCAAATTCTCGGTCTCCAAATGCGGTCTCTGCGGTTTTCTTTATCTTCATCGGGAAGCTTACCATTCCCCCGAAGGTTCCGTTAAGTAGATACTCAAGCTTTGCCGGATTTATGTCGATTGCCCCTTTCTTGAAGTCATCGCCTCCACTTATCTCGTTGAGCCACCGGGTAAATTCCACAAGATGTTGATCGGAGCTTTGATACGCTTTCGTCCATTCAGGATCATTTTCATTGAAAGGATTATCTTTATAGACAGGAAGCCCCGTCCATCCTTTATTCATGACATAAGCCTCTGTAAATGGCTTGATCGCACTCGGGATGAAAGGCGCAACACCTCCACCACCCTCAAGCATATCAAGTGGCATGATTTGGCTGACCTGTGCTGCCATCTGCCGCGCCAATTCGGCATTGCTATATCTCTCGTTACCGCTGATTACTCCTGTGGATAGCTCTCCCAAACCATAGATAGCCCTATACTCGATAGGTAGAGGAATAGTGATCCATTGGTCTCCTGCCTTGAAGCATATATTACTGCGGCGCACATATTCAGGTAGATTGTAATACGCATTCTTATCATCGTCGTCTCCATCTCCGCCTCCGAGTAGTTGAGCAAGCAAGGGAATCACTGAGCCGAGGGCGAAAAGTGCCGCAGCTCCTGCCATTGCTTTGCCGGGATTACGCTTCCCTACTCTGCCGAAATTTGTCAGACCCTGCACTCCGGCATTCCAAAAGACGTAGGCTATCCTGCCTCCGCCTCCGAGATATGAGCCGATTTTACCGAGGAGCGTCTGCCCGGTAGCGTTGACGAATTTGCCACCGCTCCCTTTCTTGTTGAAGTTTACGCTTATTTCCTTCGCGTCATAGATACTTCTGTCAAGGGAGCGCCCCATTTCGCGTGAGGTCAGGAAGGCAGCGAAGCGAGCACAGTTCTCCGTGCTCCTATTCAGAAGGTCGAGCTGTTTGCCGAGAGCCGCCCATGCTTTACGCCCGGCACTCCCTTGCTTCTTCAGTTCTGCTGCAATGGTGCGCTTATGCCCCTCAATGTCTTTTACAGAAGTGTAGCCAGTCTCGCCGCCATTCAACATAAACTCTTTGAACATTCTTTCAATATAAATGCCGTCGTTTAAACCGTTGCTTTCCCATTTTGCAAGAAGACCACGGAGACGCACTGGATTGATCTTGCCAAAATTCCTATGGAAGCGAAGCGCATATCGTGGATTCTCCTTCACCCAAGTCATGGCGTTGGAGTAGAGCATATCGCGTAGGAAGTTGCTCATCACGAAGTCAGGATTTCTTGTAGTGTAGAATGCGCTGAGGTTTCGGTTTACATATTCTCCAAGTTTCAGCATATTCCCAATTATGCCTCCGACTTCCACGTTGGGATTGGTCAGACCGTTAAGAGCCTGTGCAGCTCTCGGATTTCCGTTGATAGTCATGACATAGGTGTGACCGTTACGCTTAACAAGCACTTGATGCTCGTCCAGATTCCCGCGCACGACCTTATAGGGAATGTTCCTCGCATCACGGCTCCTTTTGTATTTGTCCGGTTCCGCTACTGCAAGAGCTTCCATCTTTGCCTCGAATTTGGCAATCTCGCTCTCTACCTCGGCATTGGTCATGTCAGGCTCCAAGTCAGCAAAGATAGGTTGCCACTCATCTTTTGCGTCATTATATTGAAGCCATAATTCATTTACACTCACAAGGTCGCTCGGATTGCCATGCACGAAGTTAAGGAAACGCTGCTTCATCACATTGCGGTTTCCCTGACGGATTGCATCGTCAGCCATCATTGCTATGGTTGCGATAGGATCGTCAGCCTTACTCTCGCGTCCTTCGGCTGTCTTGAAGACGTTCCCCATCAGTGGCCCGTCTTTGCTCGTAAGATAACCATACACCTCATCGCTTGTGGTCTCTTCCCAGCCGCGTAGGGGAATGTAGTAGGCATACATTCCAAGCACCTTGTTGTAGGTCTCCTCGCTGATAAGTCCGGTAAGATATATCTTGTCGAGTGTCGCTGTTGTGGCACGTTTCACGTTATCCCACAGCTCAGTGGTGTCATGGTTATTCTCATAATCATCCACTATCTTCTGTGCCTCGATCTCTGCTGCTTGCCAATCATCTTTCCCTGTCAGACCACACAGACCTGCGAAGTCGCGCTCTGTCTCTTCTCCGGCTGCGGCAGCTTCATTTCGCATATACTCATTACGCTCCAAGCCATGTTTGGCCATCATGTAGTCGGTAAGAATGCGCCTGTCTATTTCCTTGCTTCCACAAAGATTATGAACACTCTCCAGAAGAGGCTTCATGTACGCGGTGAAGTATTGCTGCTGTTCTCCGTTATTCGCACTGCTCATGCGGTTCTCGTAGAGATAGGCATTCTCATACCCGGCAACTTCCTCGATTCTGAAATTCTTTATTTTCGATTTGTCACCCTCGGTAAGGATTGCTTCATAGAGCTTCTTTAGTCCCAACATGGAATCCTGAGTAGCCTCCCTGAATTGATAACTCCCTTGCGCTACCATATTTTCATAGATGTTGGCCACGATTTTCCTGTCGTGAGGTGTGAAGTCTCCATCTCTGAAACGCTCGCCCGGTTCGGCAGCGTCAGAAGTGTTGCCATCAGTCTCGGCATACGCTCCGACCCCAAGCTCATACTCCTTTGCCACTTTTTCAGCCACGCCGAGGAAACTCTTAAATGCTCCGGGATGTTGCAGGTTTTTCCAACTCATCCAAAGCACATACCTCAGTTCATTGTCGCTTATTGTCACGTTGCCTTTGAATCCACAGCCACGGAGGAAATTCATGAATAGATTCTTGATCTTGCTCCACCATGAAGCCATAGTGTTTTCAAAATCTGTTCTTTCTGCAAGTCCTGCAAGATATTCCTCGGTAGCAACACGCCTGTTCCAACCGTTCTTTGTGGCAAGTAAATCAATCTGCTCCTTGATGCTGTTCTCTGCATTTTCATAGACAGCATCGAGGAATGCGTCAAACTTCTCGCCAAACAATTCACGGAGGCCATGATGCGCCACAACCTCATGAAGCATGGTGGCTTCAATGTCCTCGACATTTTTATGATTGCCAACGACAATAGTTATCTTCTCTGTTGCTGTGTCATACCAGCCTTTGGCCTTTCGCTTCCTGCCCTCTAAGCTGCTTGCATCCTCTATAATCTCAATTTCGACACCGAGGGTATTAGCTAACTCATTGGCGCGGGCGGTCATATCCCTGCGCATCCTTTCGGCGAATTGCTTCTGCTTTTTCTTGGTGCGTAAGCTTTCGCCAAATGCTTTGCTCCACGGATCATTTTCATACGACAATTCAGAATCAGAATATGAATTGCCCCCTTCACGATAAACGGCTGAATTTTCTGTTAACTTTGATTCTTCTAACACTGTCAGATTGAAAGGGGAGTTGCTGAGCATATCCACTACTTTCGCAAGATTCTCCGGCAATACATAGCCCACCATGTTGTTGCCTTTCGTGACGAAGTTATGGCCACCCACAAGTTTCAGCAACTCCGGGTGCATTGTATAGATACCTCCACGTTGCTTTGACTTAGGCACCCTCAACTCGTATTCTCCGCGATGCTTCCAATCGAAATTAATTCTTTGAATCTGCACATCCCCATTCTCGCTGACAACGGTATGGCCATCCTGTATCTGTTTCAGGCGCGAACGGAGATGAACACTGTTGCGAAGATCTGTGGGCTTGAAATTCTCACTCATAAGGATACCCTGCCGTGTCTCTCCATCCATTGTAGAGTAGCTGATGAGGTTACCTCTGGTTTTCTCGCCTTTTTCTGTATCTACAAGGGCTTGAAGAAGATTACCTGTAATGATGTGACGCGTCTGACGTGTTTGGGTGGGGACTTTGCTATCCCAATTATCCATTGAGATAGAGTTTATTTCCTTTGGGGAATAGCGAAGTGCCGTATCAGTACATTTGATTATGGTGTCGATTGCCTTGTCGTTCAAGGCAAGCTCCACTTTCCTTCTTCCGTCAAGCGTTGCAAATATGGCGGTCGATGAGCCGAGGGTGTAGCTTTTGTTGAACTTGAAGCCGACGAATGTGCCGAATGTCTGAGTGAACATATCTGCAGAGGCTTGCTTTAAGTCTTGCGGGACTACATAAATATGCCCGGCTCTTAATCTGGTTAAGAGTCGCTTTATGTGGTCGCGGACAGCATTTATTTCCTCTCGCCGCCTGTACTGCTTTATTTCCTCATTATCCTGCGCTTCCTTGGCTACAACATTAGCGAGAGCCTCTATTTCCTGGTCACTGAAAGTATTCTCACCTTTGGCGCGTGCCTTGATGGCATCTTTGACAGCTTTCTCTCTTGCCTTGGACACTCTCTTGGCGCCGGCCTCTTTCATTTTCTCAATAGCATCATCCGCTTTGGAATTGAAGAAATTATTGACCTCATCAACCATCTTATCAGCATAGCGTCCCCAATTAAGTTCGCCCTCTTTCATGCCATAACGTTGTTGGTCGTATTCGGTCGCTGTCGATAACTTATCGCCCATGAGTTTACGGGTCATATCCTCAATCTCGCCGCGCTTCATGGGTTTCTTCAATACGTCAACCTCAACCTCTTCTACATAGGTGTTGTCGGCAAAAGCATTTCCGCTACCGGGATTCTCACCCTTGTGCCATATCTGTTTGCTCTTGGTTTCGGCTCTCAGTGGCATGGTGGTGATTTCAAGATCGTTCTCTCCTGCATCGTCGAGTAGCTGTATCTTCACTTTGTAAGCTTCGGTTATCTCCTTGAAGATTTCATCCTGTTCCTCTACGGAAAGGAAGGCAAGGTATCGTGAGATTTTTCCTGCACAGTCTGCTTTTTTTGAGGTGTCCTCGGTTTCTGATGTGCGGACAGATCCGTCTCCGCTTTTGTCCTGCAACATATTCAGGGGGTCTCCGAGTCGGTCTGAGAGTTCTGGATGCTCCTTCATGTATTCCCATACGACTTCATCGCCATATTTGTTGAGGTAATCAACAATCTCCATTTCATTGAACTTGGATTTCTGCGATGACGTAGTGTTGGCATCAAGCGATTTCAGCTTCGCTTTGAACATCATCTGAATACGCTGCTCTGCTGGGATTGTTGACATGATATATTCGTAACGTCCTCTGACTACCTGCCCGCTTCTGTCAATACGTCCGCGCATCTGCACCTCGTCATTGATGTCGCTCTGGAATTGAGCAAATACCATGACGCGCTGACGCTGATCCTCAAACTTGCTTGAGGCATGAAGGGAAATGCCCGTTGAGCCGGATTTGTTAATCATGAGTACATCAAGCTTGCCGGAATTGAAGTCGCGCATGGCTGCCTTCTTGTCTCGGTCTTTTCTACCCTCGACTATGTATCGACCATCCTCAGTGCGGTTGAGTTGTGTGGTGCGCCCTGTAATCTCGGCAACACTATATCCCGCTTCCTCTATCTTCATGCGGATAGCGTCCATCGGGGAGATAGGCAGGTCTGCACTGAGGTTCATGATTTTTTCTTTTACCTCATTGTAGGCTGCCTGTCCCTCCGGTGATAGCTGACTGAGTGTGATATGGCCCCCTTCGCTGTTCTGGTCCGCATCATTCTCGGTGAATCTCATCACACCATCGAGCGCCCTCATCAGTGTAAGGGAGAAATTAGGCACCTCATCCATGGCCACGCCTTTGGGAGCGGATGCAAGAAAGCCCTCCATGGTGTTGGTGAAGCTGATCACAGGCTTGTAGCCGTTGTGTAGATTTTCTATAACCCTGTCGGCTACGGCATCAACTTTCAGGGCGAAGAGCAACTGATTGACGAGATTGTACATCTTTGAGGCAAAAGGGGTGTTCCTTACACCTAAATCCTTTGTGCCTTGTGTCTGCCCTACGGTCGCTCCCTGCTCGGCTGCGGCTTCATTCATACCGTCTATGATAGGCTTGATGAAGTCATTTTGGAAATTGCGGATACTATTGAAGATATTGGCAACCTCATTAAACTGCTCTCTTTGTTTGTGGTTGGTAGCTTCCTCCACACTGAGCCAATCAATGGTCACGCCCTCAAAGCTCCTCTCACGGCGTATCATCTGACCGGATTCCACCAACTGCTTTGACATTATTTCCTGTAAGGTCACACCTCCTTTCGCGATGGCTTCTATCAATTCATTTGGCTTTATTCCTGCCTCTGAGATTGCTGTGCGCTGGGCATAGATAGGCATATTGTCGGCTCGCTTGGCAAAGGTGGCGGAAAGAAATGTCACTCCGTATGCGCCGGAGGTCAGCATCTGCATATATCGCCCGCAACCGCTGTCTCCGCCTACAGTGTGGCTTTCATCGAGTATGGCGATATTGCCCTTACCAGGTTCTACCCCCATGGCCAGACGTGCAAGCGCATCGCGTCTTGCCTGTCCGTTGTGGTCGGCTGTGGTATAACCTTTGCTCTTTTTTGGAAGCTTGCGGGCTTCGGTATTCCATGTGCCATCTTCATTTTGCGTGTAATCTGCCGTGCCGTTCTTGATCTGGTCGTAGGTAGTCAGCACATAGTCATACTCCGGTGGCAATTTGCCGTTGTGCATGATATAGTCGAAGACTCGCTCCTGTTCTTTCTTGGAAGGAAGCTTATGCACCACATTGCCGTTTGCATCGACAATGTTTGCGTCTTTGGGATTTGAGGCTATGATGAAGGGGCGTAGCTCACTGCTGCCGATGTCTGCAAGGTCTCGGTAGTTGTCGGTGAAAAGTGTCGGTTTCTGTGTGAAATATATAGGGCATCTGCCTTGCCTTACTCCATATCGGATTAAGGCGGCGCCTTGCCTGCCTTTGCCCACGCCTGTCATATCGCCGATGATAAAAGCGTTACCTTTATTCATCTGATGTATGGCAAGGGCTACAGAATCTATCTGTTCGGCTGCAAGATAGCTGTATAGCTCCTCCTTGCTCGAATAGCCAAGTTCATCTACAAGGAATTGGTCAACGTCTCCGATCTCCCCAAGGCTGCGCTGTAGCACTTCTGCCTGTGCTGCCGGAACGACTGAAAGAAGCGTGAAGCCGTTGTCGCTCTGATTAGGATACGGTACTTTCTCAGTCGTGAGGTCGGGCTTTACTGCCAGTCGCTCTCCGCTGTGGTCAGGTCGAGAAGGAGTTGTGTCACGTCCGTTGCCTCCACTTCTTCCTCCGTCATTCTGTGCGCTTCCACTTCCTGTGCTTCCGGGCGCTGTGGGTTTTGGTTTCTGAACATTGTCAGTGCCTCCTGCATTTCCTCCGTCTCCATTATCCACTCCAACAGGTCGGCTTCCATCATTGCCGGATGAAGTGTGTCCGCTATGGGGCCAGGATGCACTTCCGCTTCCATTGCTTGCTGTATTGGGTCGTTCCCCTGTTCCTTTGTCCGGGCGATGCTCTCCGCTACGAACAGGCGTACTCTTTCCTCCGTCAGCGTTTGCCCCTGCTTCTGGCTGCACATCGGAAGGCTTATTCCCCACTTGGAAAACTTGCTGTATATCATCTTGTATTCGTTTATAAAGTTCATCAAATGTTGTTACCTGTTCGGCGCGGGCTTTTGACTTGACAGGCGGGAATACACGCGAAAATTCGCCTGTCTTTCTTCCGTCTATCAATATCATGCGCACATCATATCCCGTACCATTGCGCGAATAGAGCGCCTTACCGTTTATATTGATAACGTCAACTACGTTATAATGGCTGTAAAGATAACCAAAAAAAGCGGCATCTTTAGCATTCATCGACCCATTTGTGCGATAGCTGGTGTTTCCTCCGATGATTATTGCTGCTCGGCCTCCGTCCTTCATGGAGTCAAGAGCGTTGATTGCCATCTGCCCCTCAAGGGAAGAAATCTTGAATATGCCATCATATATCTTTTCGGTAACACTTCCGAAAGGTGGATTTGTAAGCACACCATCAACTTTCTCTCCCTCAAAAGGAAGAAGACCGTTTTGAGCAGTCACAGAGCCATAACCCAAGGTACGGAGGTTCTCAAGCCTGCGCTGGTCTATATCGTTCACATGGACGATTGAAGGGTCAAACATGATTGTCAAAGCCCCGTTTCCTGCGCTCGGCTCCAGCACACTCTTAACATCATGCTTTGCATTAACAAATTGCCCCATTACATAGCCGAACGGAGTAGGGGTACTGTACTGCTGTTTGATCAGTCTCTCGCTATCTCTTGCATTAAGGCTCGGCTGCATATTGTAGTAGGCTACAACGCGATTATACCCCTGACGCGGGTCGGCTTGCCATGCTTTGGCCGCCGTGCGTGTCAGGATGGTCATGGCGCGTTCCACAAGCTCCTGAAGGTCGGTAGCCGATATGTCCGTAAGGAGATCATAATTTTCAAGCATTCCCCTTATGTCGCGCATGGAGAGCGGTCCCTTATCAACGCCTCCGGCTTTCATGTCGGATCGCTTCACTATCTCCACGACTATATCGTCCACCAAGTCACGCTCCTGTCGGGCACGTTCTTGATATTCTACTGAATCTCCTGATAGTTCAGCCTCCGGCTTCGCTTCGGGTGGCGTGGTCTGTTCAATTACATCATTTACTATATGCTCCTCTTCTTCGCCGAAGAGGTCAAGCTGTCCAGTGGTTGCAGGTTTTGGCTTGGTTGGTTTCTTCTCAGGCTTCTGTTCATCTATGGCAGGAAGGATGCCGGGGATGAAGTCTCCTTCTGTAACGTCCATTTCTACGCCTCCTTCCGTTATGGTCTTGGTGGTACTTCCATCGGGATTATGCCGAATGTTGTCCTTTATAGCTTCTGTGGTCTCTTCGATATGCTTTTGGCTATCTTCCTCGGCTACTACATTCTCGGCTGTAGATAGAGCGTCCACATGAGACTTATCGAAGTTGGCGGTATCGAATTTCATCACCTCGTCAAAGGGGGTAAGCTCATTCGACCATTCGCTACTCATTACTTCCTCAGTGGATCGTGTGAAGTTGTAAAGAGATTTAAGGTGCGGTCTGATTGTATCCCCAAGTTCCTCAATCATGGCAGTGGCATACTCAGCAAATTTCCTCACACCGTGCTTCATCATGAGATAACTCATCTTTGCCCCGGCATAAAGAAGTTCAGGAGGGAAGCCCACATTCAGCTGCCCTAATCCATTGCGCAAGATGTCGCGGAGGCGCGCAAATTCCTCTGCGTCCTCTTCATCTACCCACTTGCTCGGCTTCTTCCCCGGCTTTTGTGCAGCTTCGACTGGTTTATCTTCCTGTTCAGATTTAGGCGTTTCCTGAACAGGTGTTGCCGTTTCCGGTTCAGAAGTGGTAGGTTTCTGTTCAGGAATTTCCGTTTCGGGCGAAGAGTTTTCCTGATTAGTCGGTTTTATTGCCTCTTCAATGTCGCTGAGGCTGATGGAAGTGTCCTCCGGATTCTCAGCCCAGCCATCGGAAGCTTCTTTAGCAAATGCCTCTGCGTCCTCGCGGCTGCGAAGCATATAGCCTCCGGTCTCTTTATCTGGCCACCCTTTACGACTCTTGGCTAAATCGCGGAGTCTTTTCTTATCCTCTTTCGTCAGTTCGCTGTCAAAAGTCACAAGATAAGTGTCAAGTGTCTTATCCTGCTTGTTGGTGTATGGCTTGGAAACTATGGTGTAGCCGTCTGTGCTTGCGGTTGATTCCTCCTGTGCCTCCTGTGCTATGGCGTTCAGAATTTGGGATGCGCGGTTATATCCAATCTTGAAGTAGCGCATGACTGCACTCCGCGAAGCCTCGGTTGCCTCAAGTCCTTTCATTCCCAGCCATTGCCTTACCTCGTCATGCAAGGGATCTTTCCCCCCATGTGCGGTGGAATTCGCCTCCGTCTTGACGTTCTTGTACTCTGCAAACGGTTTGGTCTTACGCTTGCTCGACTCAATCCATTTCTCAAAGTCTTCCATGTTGACCTCGATTATGTCAAGCCGTCTGCCTTTCTCCCACCCGGACTCATAATTGGACAAATATGCACCGAAAGCTTCGTCCCGGTCATTGAAACCGAGCATCACCTTATGTTCATCGAAAGTGCCGTCCAGGTTGTATTGGTCAACAACAAATGCCTTCCGTCCGTTCCATGCGTCAACGTCAGAAGAAATGTACACGTCAATGTGATCTCCGTCCACTCCCTTTGTGCCTCGGATATAGCCGTAAGTGTGGGTCATGGTAGTTTCCCATGGTGTGCCGTCAGGGTCAACTCCAGAACGTACTGAACCTTTCGGATTCTCAATGGTCACGTCAAATGTTCCCACCTGCACGTGACCCTTCTTATAATTCCCCGCCTCCTTTTGTCTGTCGGTAGGAGAGGTGTTGACAGCGGTTTCCGCCTCGGCTATTCTTGATCCGAGGGAGCCGTCTGAGCTTTCTCGGCCTCTTTCATCATCGCGTAGCGATACATCGCCACTGCTTTCTTGATTACTTCCTTCCGGTCCGGATGCTTCAATTTGTCCGGGTGCATAAAGCCCTGCTTCACGCACCACGCCATCGCTGTCTGCGCCAATTTCACTTGCTCCTCCCTGCTCTGAGGTATCGGAGGTAGCTTGCTGTAATCTCTGCTGTTCGGATTGTTCATCTGCTTTTAATTCTGATAAGTTAGTATTTAAGTTCTCAAACTCTTCATCACTCATGTCAATCTCTTGGCCGTTCGTCATGTAGAACTCATCCCATTCATCTTCCGACATACCATACTGTTCACGATACATGCGGTCACGTTCGATGTCCTCTTCGGTTATGCCACGCGCCTCCATCTCCATCCGCTCGAAATCTTCGGCATTGGCTTCGGCGTCAAGATTTACCTGATGAAGCTCCTGTACACGGGACCACATATCCCTGCTTGACGCGTACGACCTGAGAATATCAAGGGCAGCATCGAAAGTTTCCGAGTGATGGTCCGTGTTATTCTCATAATCGTTGTAATACTCTTGAGCGAGACGTTCGGCATATTCTTCGGGCAGGAGGCCATTGCTGTCATCCACGAGCCATTTGTAATTGCCATACTCACCGTCCCAACGACGTTCAGTGTTGCGACCGCCGAAAAGATGCGCTCCAAGACCGCGGGTGTTGCCATTGTCAGCCCACCGCAACTTGATGCCTCCACCTGTAAGATCCCGGAGAATCCTTTCCTCCAATGAGGAAGGCTCCTCCCATGTGGACATAGCTCTGGCATATTCCCCGGGGCGCGATGCGCGCTCCTCATCGCGGGCCTGCCGTTCTGCCTGTCGGGCTTCCTGCTCGGCCTTGATTTGTCTGAGACGTTCAGCCTCAGCTTCCTGTCGCTGCGCCTCTGTAATGCGCGACTCACGCACGCCGGCAATCTTCGTCCAATGCTCCAGTCTTGCCTGCGCATCGGCAAGCGCCTGACGTGCCGCAGCTTTTTCAGCCTTAAACTTCGCAATGTCACTGGTGGCCTTCACCTTGCCGATATTCTTCTCAGCGGTAGCCACATCCTTTGTCAGTTGCTCAACCATCGAATCGGCATACTCCTTCGCGTCATCCTCATTCTCGACAAACTCGACCGCACCGTCCCATGCCGTATCCGCATCCACCTGCTCAAACATCGGCACACCTGTTCGCTCGTCAACCGGAATCCGCGACAAGGCAGATGATGAAACGCCGGGCGCAGCGTCCTCATCCGGTAATATTTCCCGAACCGGCTTCTTGAAATCAATTATGGGATCAATGAAATAAACTTTTCCGTCAGCCCCCACGAGAGCATTGTCGCCGGTCACATCTGTCACGCTTATCTCATCGTTGCCATATCGGTAGTTACCCTCGGGATGCAAACCTTTCTCTGCAAGTGCCGACTCTACCTCATTCTTGGTCGCTTGACGAGAGGACTCAACAAGATCCTGCGACAACACCACGCGCACGTCACCAAACTCGTCGCTAATACCCTCAAAACCATAAGCCGTCTCCGGGAAATATTTATTGTGTACAAGGTGTTCATATATAACATCCTCCGGTTGCACATTCCCCTTCATCGGAGACTTGGCCGCCGGATTCTTTATCTTATATACCTTACCCTGCTCTTCATTAATATATACGGCGCTCTCTCCGCTTGGCTTACGCCTGCGTTCCCCAAGTGAATCAAAATCTTTCCGGTCAATGTATTGACTATTTTGACGGGCTACAGTTACCAGCCTTTGGGATTCCTCTGCGCGTCGAGCTCTCTCGCTACGCCCTGGATCTCCATCACGTTCAGCGGCCAGCCCCTCTTCATACACTCGTATATAGCCTCGGTCTCGATTGCTCGCCACGCCTGAGGCTGAGTCTCCAGCCATTGAGCCGCCGTCATCCCCGGATGAATACGCTGGCTCATCATTATCTTGTTGAGATCCGTTTCCATTTTCCGAATTAGGTATATTTGCTTGATTCTCCTGCAAAGTTACTCCTAATCCTTCACTTTCCAAACCTTCAGTCACCTCTTTTTCAAGATCGTTTCCGGTATCAGCAGATTTTCGCCCGGCGTTTTGATCTGCGGCAAACTGCTCCACTCTGTGCTGATTGGCTGCATCCACCCACTGTTGTAGATCTACGGTAGGCACAGATTGGATCGTGCCGTCAGGATATTGAATGTCAACACTCCCATCCACTGGCGTCCCCTCCTCATCAACACTATCGCCGAGTATGGCGATCTCCTCAGGATCACCGTCGATATCAAGCACCGAATAAGTTTCGCCCGGCGCGAACTGCAACACGCCGTCAATGTTATTAGCAGCTGCTTGCGCTATTTCCATCTTAATCTGATTGCGAGCTACCTCTTTCTCGGCCTTAGCTTCGATGCTCTCCCCGAGGTTCAGGAGTTGAGATGGATCAGTAAATTCCACCTTCCCGGTCTCCGCATCACGGATAATAATACTCTCGCTTGAGTTCTCAGCATCAATACCCGCGTCGTCCTCATACATTGAGACGGTGCCGTTGACTATATAGACCTGCCTATTGTCAAGTTTGAGAGTGGCAGGTTGTATCATTCCGGTCTCGCGGTTGACGCGACTGTCAATCATGGTATCGCTTTGAGCAATGCGACCGTCAATATCATCACGCACTCGCTGGATCATGCCGTCATATACCTGCTTGGCATTGACATAATCGGCGGCTATGCGTTTCAGTTCGGGGTCATGGGTGCGTGAGAGTGCTCCGATGGGGTCCGCGTCAAACTCCGGCACCACATCATCTGACAGGGAAGACGCAAGACGCTGACGCTGCAAGTCGAGCATTCTCTTTGCATCGTTCATTTCCTGCGGGGTGGTGGCGGTGTAGCCATCCATGTAGCTCTCATTGACGGCCGCTTCCTCAGCGGATTGTTTACCTCCTCGCTGACGCGCTACGCTCCCAAGGTTGAAGCCACGCAAGTTGAGTGAGGCTTCCATGTAGCTCATGGCGGCACCCTTCTGTTCGGCGGTCAGGGTGTTGTCGCTGATGATAGATTCCGCCATCGTGCCGATCTCGGCATTAGTGGTGCCGTCTATGCGGCCTCTCCAACCCTCCCACACATCGGGAGTAAAGATTTCGGAGGCTCTTGCATCGGCCTTGTTGACCTGGTGCTTCATCGAGCCGTAGGCGGCTGCTGAAAGTGTGTACTTTCCTGCGCCCATCAATCCCATTGAGAGTGCCATACCTCCCCAAATATCGCCGTGAAATTGTCCGTCAAGGAAGAGGTTTGTGCGTGTGCCGTCCGGATTCTGCTTGTATGCATCATCAAGATTGAGCATGGTGCGCCATAGCTGACCATAATATTCTTCGCCTACCTCGCCGAAGTAGTCCGATACACCAAGTTGATTGAGGTGCTTCTGCATCGTCCCGGCAATTCCTGCAAGCTCACTGTTGCTTGCTTTGGCAAGAATGCCGCTGAGACGCTTCGCGCCGAAGGTGTCCGCGATTTTGCCAAGAGCATTAAGCGACAATACGCCTTCGAGATGTGTGCCGAACATTTCAGAGTAGTTCTCGATGATGGCGTTAGCTTCCCCTTGCCAAACAGCGTCAACCCATGATTTATCATTAGAGAACTCATAATTGCCATTCTTGTCAACTTCAACGTCTCCAAGCTTCCGATTAACAATGTCTGCACCTGTTTTTGCTGCCTGAACAGTATTCGTCATCGCAGTAGCCCTTAGCAACTCTTCCGGCATAGCCCCGAGAACTTTAACCGTCCACTGCGCCGCCTTGTTGCGCACTACGGCCGGCGCTGCCTTATGTGCTCCTTTCAACAACATAGCAGAAAGGTTGCGTGTAGCTACTGTTCCTCCACTTCTTGCGCCGCCCATCAAGGCAAAGTCAAGCATGAATGGAAGCATTTCTCCGGTCATTACACCTGCGCGATTCCAGAACGAGTCGTTCTGCCCATAGGCAGCTTCGGCTGCCTGAGCTTCGGCAGTCTGCTCCAGCATGGCATTTTCTGCATCCGAACGAGCATTCGGTTCTTTGCCGGCTACGCTCACTTTTGTCAGTGCATCCTGCATATCTCCGAGGCCGAAATCCCATGTGCGACTATCACTGACGACCTCACCGAACCCTCGCCAAAAACCAACATCCTTGCCGTTTTGCCTGTCATTTTCGTGTTGGATCGTCTGCACACGTTTCTCTGCCTCTCTTCGTGCAGCTTCAAGAGACCGGTATTCACGGTCAGTTGCGAGAACCACATTCACTTCATCCATAAACTCTCCCGTGGGGGCTGTCATACCATCACCCCCGCGAATCCCCTGGTAGACCTTACCGAGGAGGCCGCTATCTTTTTGCGCTTGTCTTTGTCTGACTTCTTCAATGATTTCAGATTTGCGCTTCTCGGCCCTATTGGATAGATCGTCCAGATCACGCCCAGCCCTACGGAGTTGGCCCGCCACTGTCATATTGTCAGAATATTGACGATAAGCGAATGAATCCTGTTCGGCTCTGTCCTTATCAGTTGTAACGCCTCCGGCAGGAGTGAGGTATTTTTGTTCGGGCTGCCCACTTTCAAGATTCATCTTGACGCCGATCTTTACGGGATGTCCCGTCAACGCCTCTCCATGCTTGATATATTCTGCTTGATTTTTAATCTGGTCAAGCACGGCGCCAGTGTTAGCTTTGAAACTGTCAACGGCAGACTGGGCGGCATGAGACATAAACGCCTTTTGCATCGGAGTAGGTTGCCATGCCTGCTGTTCCGGCTGAGTGTCCGTGGGCTTCATGCCCTCTACAGGAGCGACAGGAGCGGAAGACGTATCCTGTTGAGTGGGGCCCCCAACGAGCGAAGAGAACTCGTCAATATCCCTGCCGACATTCAACCCTGATTTCGTGGCGGTATCATAAGCCCATCTACGAGAATCGGCATTGGTGCGCATGAGGCCGTCAAACTCCTCTACATCCTTACCAACATTATATCCCTTCCCCTTGAGTTGGTCATAGAGCCATTTGGTGCTTTCGTTAGCCATAATCTATGTTATTTGACGCCGGGCATGGTGTTGGTATTACCACCTACGCCGGGCATTGTATTATTTTTGGATTTATTCTTTTTTCTTTCGGCGGCCTCACGTTCGATATCGGCTGCGATATCTTTTACATCGCGTTTGACTGTGCGCTGCTTCTTAGGATTCCCTTTTCGATCTTTTTCAGTAACCTCGACAACTGTCGTCGGTACTCCATAATCGGGAGCAAGGCGCATGACGGTGCGGTCATAATCCTTGTCATCGCTGAAACGCATAGGCTCGTCGTCCTCAAGCTGTAGCGTTGGGCCGGTTTTCCTGCCCCCACTACCACCGTTACGGTAATAGTTTGCTTTTGCATTCGATGCCCCTGCGCTTGCGTTAGAAGCCCCTGCCGCCGCCTTCCTTTGTTGGATGCCTGCTTGCTTGTAGCCGAGATCGAGCAACTCGTTTTCTTCAGCGAATTGAGCCTTAATGCGCTCCTGCTCTGCCTTATGTTCCGCCGCTGTAATTTGATGCTGCTTCAACTTCTCATTGAGGTCGGCAAGAGCTTTATCCTGGGCCGCCTTGACTTCATATCGTTCATCCGCCTTCTTCTCACGTGCCAGCTGATGACGCCAATTCCGATCATCCTTATCCCTCGCTTCATCCATAGCGACAGCGCGGATATACCCCTCATTATACGCTCTCTGATTAGCCTCACGCTGCGCCCGCAGCTTATCCCACCTCTCACGGGCTTTTGCCGACATCCCTTGACGCGGGTCGTAACTATTGGGAGCATATTGGGTAGTAAAATAGAGGTTTGAAAGCGCAGAAATCCCATCACTGATCGCCGAGAAGACAGCCTCGCGCTTCTCCTTCTTCTCACGCGCCGCTTTCTCCTCTGCCGTTTCGGGCTTCTCAGGATTGAGAAGTTCAAACATTTCCACATAACTCAGATCCTTCTTTGGCTGCTCCTCTTGCGGCCTTCCGCTTTGCCCCACTGGCGATGTTTGGACCGCCACGGGGGCAGATTTGGGAGCTTCCGCCGAGAGGTCAATGGATAGCTTTTTCCGGTCATCGTGCGAGGCAGCTGGCTGAGCGGGCCCTTGTGTGGCCGACTGAATGACGGCCTGAGTTCGGGTTTCAAGTATATCGTCTAATGTTGCCATACTCTCTCACGCAAAGATTAAAGGATTCCCGCAATATTTGCCCCCGCTTGTGCGACGCCACTGATTGCCTGGGCCGTATTACGGGCCTTGTTTATTTCAAGGTCATTGAGCTGTTGCTGGAGCGCATCGTCTTTCGCCTGATACTGCGAATCTATAGCATCCTTACGACGCTCAGCGTTCACAGCTATATCCGACGCCACGCCCGCGATAGCCTGATTGTTCGCAGCCTTAGCTGCGGCTACCGATTCCTCGGTGCCACCCATGACAGCCTGCACACCCGCCGCCTGACGATTACGATTCCTTATTGACTCCTCAGTCTTCGTCAGCATAGCCTGCGCATCTGCTCTCTGCGTAGCATCCTCATTATATCTGCGGTCATACCAATCCTGATTGACCCGTCGCTGCTCATTCAGATTATTCTTTACTCGCTTCATGGCCTTTGATGCCGAAATACCGCCGAAAATACTCCCGACAGCACCAAGTCCCGCGCCTATCGCGCCTCCTAATATTCCCATATTCTCAGTGTTACAAGTTAATATATATAATTAAGGTGCTAAATTAAGGAGTTATCTTTGCATCAATATTTTATCTTTTAACTCACCAACCCACTAACCGCAATGAAAGGGCAGAAAACCGGTGGACGACAAAAAGGCACACCAAACAAAGACAACCCGCTCAAAGGCTACCTCCGTTCACATAGCCTCTCATACTTCGAGCCCCGTCCACAACTCAACCCCGACGGCTCACCGCGAGTCATAATCCTCGCCGACAATGAAACCAAAATAACCCTCGTCGATCCGGACGGTCAGCCCATGAACATTTCAGACTTCGACGCCGACATGCTTCTCCTTTCTCCAGCGGATCGAGTATCGGCAGAATTACGCCTACTCAAATTCCACACTCCGGAGATGAAATCTGTCGACATGGACATGACAGTCACCGACAATTCCGAAAGCATAATCGACCGCCTCTCCGGCCTCATGTCCGAGTAAAAATCGTGCCCTACCCCATCTATCAAATCTACTTTTAGAGCCAATTTTCAGCCGTCATTTCTGTAACAGAAACTGGGGTTTCTGCAACAGAAACCCCTAATAGTTAATGAAAGTTAATGAAACAGAAACTCGGGTTTTTGTTACATTAACCGGGGTTTCTGTAAGGTTTCTGTTGCATTAACTATGGTTAATGAAAGTTAATGCAACAGAAACCCCCGTTTTTGCAGCAGAAACCCGAGTTTCTGCAACATTTAGTACACAAATAAAAGGAAAATAGTAACATTAATAAATTAATATTACTATATAAAAGGGGAGGGGTGGAGCGCGCACGCGCACATGAGCGCACGCGAGAAACCGCCACCACCCCGCCGCCGATTTTTTTGAATAAGATTTTTTTGCGGGAAGAGACACGAACAAGAAAACGACGACGACCGGCCTCACCCCATCGGGCAAGAACCGGTCGTCACATCACGAAAAACATCAGACGTCTGTCAACACTTAAAAGACTTTTCCACCGCGAGTCGATTATCTTTGCAACCGCAATCAGTCAAAACCAACTTCAAAAACCGAACGGATCATGAGAAAATCAAAAGACAACATCCTCGGCCTCCTTAAACGCGGAGCCGACTTCCGCATCAGCTCAGCCGACTTCACATTCCCCGAACTTCAGCGGATTGCCGAAGAAGCGGCCACGCAAGAAAGCCGCCTCTCCATCCTCGTCAACAGCAATTTGACATTCGACGAACTCTCCCTTCTCGCATCCATCTGCAAGAACACCGGGATCGAGCTCGATCTGTCGGATTAAAATAAAGCCCATTTTTCGCGCGTTTTGAGTCCTTACGGGATTTCCATTCAAAACCGACAAAACGCAGCCAAAATCAAAATAAATGGCCTTCTTGTCAATTTTGCGCAACAGTTCAAAAGTTAAAATATCTTTGGAATTCTTGCAACGGCTGCCTGCTTGTTTTTATCAAGGATTTTAGCATACACCTGCGTCGAAGTGAGGTCAACATGCCCAAGCAGCTTGCTGACAGTGTAAATGTCAGTACCCAGATCAAGCATCATTACTGCAAACGTATGCCTCGCGCAATGAAATGTAATATGCTTCCTTATCCCGGACCGTGCCACCCATCGGCCAATTACATTTCGCGTACATGTCGAACTGAGCAGATGCGGGAAAGCTAATTCCCCATCATCCTGACTTTCGCCAAGCAATTCGGCCG
The DNA here is from genome assembly GCA_023665865.1 of Staphylococcus sp. Lineage (GTDB taxonomy): Bacteria > Bacteroidota > Bacteroidia > Bacteroidales > Muribaculaceae > Duncaniella. The sequence goes on along the minus strand of JAMPDC010000001.1, from coordinate 2,050,289 downwards.
CCTGCGAAGATATATCAAGATACACCAATCCCTTAGTTTTCTGCTGTCGGAATACAATCCTCATCCCTTCTCCAAGCCGACTGATATCCCCCCACCTGAGCTGCGAAATATCGCTCCACCTCATTCCCGTCAACGCCGAAAAAAGAAAAGCCTGTTTCACTTCATTGTTGTCACAATCCGTCGAAGCAAGCAACTTAAGCTCGTCAATCGTCAAATAGCTCCTCTCCGGCTCCTGCCCGACAAAGCGATCCACATAGCGCAGGGGGCTTCTATCAATAACTCCATCCTTGATAGCATTATTGAAACACGCGGAAAGTTTTTGAAAATACAGAGCCTTCGTACCAACACCGAGGCCCTTTTTCTTTCCGTTGTGCTTCCTCGGATCAATATCATACACACAGGCATCCTCGTCAAGATACTTTCTAAACCCCTCTACCCATGCTTTATCTATATCGACCAACTTAAGTGACTTATTTCTTTCATAGAGTCGTAGATGTTTCAGTGTCTGATCCCATGCCTGAAAAGTTGTGCCTGTTTTCCGGTCCCTCTGGGCAATGAAATAATCAAAAAATAAGACATCGTCTTTTTTGACAGACGAAAATCCAAATCTTGCCGCCTGTAGTTCAATATTGCGCTTAGACTTAATCGAATTCGCAAGAGCCATCATATTCCGATTATGCTCTTTCGCTTCACGGTTCTTCTCGGGTATAAGATACAACTTTAGATACTCGCACTTACGGTTGCCGTCCATATAAATGTCGAGATAGAGACTTTGATTTCCATTCTGTAATTTCTTAGCACGCAAGCGCACCGGTTCTTTGATATTCTTCTTCATAGTTCTTGTTTTGTGGGTACCTTTAATTCATGTTCGAGAAACAAATTTTGTTACTCCATTTCTCCGAGAAACAAAATCGCAACACAAATATACCACGTTCAGTCCACCCCCACAACACCCTTACTCTTCACATCAATGCCCACATAAATCAAACCACTCCACAGCTTTATGTAATAGCCGTGGAGTGGTCGTGTGGTAAAAATGTTATTGTCCGAGTATGTTAAAAATGCCTTAAAACTCACTCGTGAAATGGAAGCGGATCTTGGGAAAATCATTTTGAGCCATCTGAAGGACATAGTTTGAGTCGGCAAGGAAGACATCGCGGCCCTCGCGGTCAACTGCCATGAACTGGAACTTGCGCTTTTTAAATGCTGCCAAAGCTTCGGCATCGTCGCTCTCGATCCAACAAGCCTTGTAGAGCGAGAGTGGTTCCCATCGGCACTGTGCTCCATATTCATGAAGGAGGCGGTATTGGATTACCTCAAACTGAAGCTGTCCGACTGTACCTATGATCTTGCGCCCGTTGAACTGATTGACAAAGAGCTGAGCCACACCTTCGTCCATTAGCTGCTGTATGCCCTTGTCAAGCTGTTTGGATTTCATCGGGTCACTGTTTTCAATATACTTGAACATCTCCGGCGAGAAACTCGGGAGCCCCTTAAAGTGGAGAGTCTCACCGGAGGTAATCGTGTCACCGATCTTGAAGTTACCGGTGTCAGGAATACCGACGATATCGCCCGGATATGCCTCATCGACAATATTCTTTTTCTGAGCCATGAATGCAGTCGGAGCTGCGAATTTCATAGTCTTGCCGGAACGGATATGGCGATATGGCGCATTGCGTTCGAAAGTGCCTGAGCAGACTTTCACAAACGCTATACATGAGCGGTGGTTCGGGTCCATATTGGCATGGATTTTAAACACAAATCCGGAAAATCCCTCCTCATCGGGATTGATCTCGCGCTCTTCAGCATGTGTTGGGCGTGGCGCCGGAGCAATCTGCACGAAACAATCAAGCAATTCCTTGACTCCAAAGGTATTAAGTGCCGATCCAAAGAATACAGGGGCAACACGGCCTTCAAGATACTCATTGACATCAAACTCCGGATAGACTCCTTCGATCAGTTCAAGGTCTTCACGCAACTTGGCCGCATCTGTCTCGCCTACACTCTCGTCAATGCGCGGATCATCGACCGAATCAATCTCGACTCGCTCGCTCACTCTCTGTTTGTCGGGAGTGAAGAGATCGAGGGTATGTTCGAATATATTATAGACACCCTTGAATTTCGCACCTATATTAATAGGCCACGACAGCGGACGCACTTTGATTTTAAGTTCGCTCTCAAGTTCATCGAGAATATCAAACGGATCGCGGCCCTCGCGGTCAAGCTTATTGACAAATATTATCACAGGAGTGTTGCGCATACGACATACCTCCATCAACTTACGCGTCTGTTGCTCCACACCTTTCGCAACGTCGACAACGATGATAACACTGTCGACCGCAGTCAGCGTACGGTAGGTATCCTCCGCAAAGTCCTGGTGACCCGGAGTATCGAGGATATTGATCTTATAATCTCCATAATTGAAACCCATCACAGAAGTAGCCACCGAAATGCCGCGCTGCTTCTCAATCTCCATCCAGTCAGATGTGGCTGTCTTTTTGATCTTGTTTGATTTCACTGCGCCGGCCACATGGATAGCGCCACCGAATAGAAGCAGTTTTTCGGTGAGAGTGGTTTTACCGGCATCCGGGTGAGAGATGATTGCAAACGTGCGCCGACGCGCTATTTCTTCTTTCAGTGACATAGTGTCTGCTTATAGTTCTTTTGTACTGTGGAAATTATTGTTATGCCAAACGGCCTGCAAAGTTAGCAAAAATTTATGAATCCGCCATGTCTCTCAGAAATCAAGGCGCTTGTATCCGGCCCGGGCCTGCGACTTGCTGACGAGATTGAAGTGCCACCACTCCGTACGCAGCGGTTTGAATCCGGCTCCGACCATTATACGGCGCAGAAGAAGGCGGTTCTGACGTTCGGTCTCTGAAATCACACCGGACTCGACAAACTTCTCCTCCCTGTCGATATTGGCTTCCGGACCGAGATGATCGACCGGGGTACCCATCGGCAATTCATTTCCATTATCATCGACGATCGTTATGTCGACGGCGAGTCCGTAGTTGTGCAATCCACCTCCCTTTGCGGGATTAGCGACATAGTTAGCTTTAGGCGTTCCCTGAACCGATTTAAACATCTTGCGCTGCACACTCATCGGGCGGGCTGCATCCTTAACGAGCAGATTATAGCCGGGATACAGTTCATGGAGCGCAGCCTGAGCCTTGGCGAGCGCTTTGGCCGCATCAGGGTGGAGATAGGCATCTCTCAATTCATCATAGAGAACCACTCCGGTGAAATTGTCATCATAGGCATACATCAATCTGACCTGAATTGTCGGATCGAGAGTTCTGACATCGACAAAACCGGCTTCATTCAGACTGTCGGAAAGACTATCGGCCGCCGACTCATTAGTTCCGGTAGCTAAAAACGCACCCATAAGCACTGACACAAATCTATAGTTAATTTTCATATTGCAAAATTAGTTCATAATTACGAAAAAAGCTTAAAAACAGCTTCAATTTTCATATAAAACACTACATTTGCCAATTATTTCATAAAACCTCTTAGAAATCATCCCGGCAAAATGTCGCAATATAAAGCATCCATATCATTCATCACATTATTGCTGTGTATGTTCATGCAAACACAGGCGCAGATCAACACCGAGCAGGTGATGAGGATCGGAGCCAACACTCATTATTTCGAGGACTATGTCCTGTCAATCCAATATTTCAATCAGGTCATCAGCGTCAACCCCAATCTTGCGAAGCCATATTTCTATCGATCTGTGGCCAAACTCAATCTTGACGACTATAGCGGAGCTGAGGAAGACGCGACGATGGCTCTCGACAGGAACCCCTTCATCATTGATGCCTACGAAGTCCGTGGTGTGGCACGCCAGAACCTCGGAAAAAACCGCGAGGCAATCGCTGACTACGACCGCGTGCTCGAAATGTTTCCTGAAAGCCGTGGTGTGCTCTTCAACAAAGCCATTGCCCAACACGAAATCAAAGACCGCGACGGTGCAGCAGAAACTTTCGAGTCACTGCTGAAGAAATTTCCCCGCTTTGAGGGTGGATATCTCGGACGTGCGCGCCTCAGACTTGAAAATAAAGACACTGTCGGCGCCAAGAGCGACATCGACAAGGCTCTGTCGATCAACTCCTCGGCGATCAATGCCTATCTGATGCGTGCTGATATTGCAATCAACTCAGGCAAAGACTACAAAAGCGCGCTCGCCGACATGGATATGGCTGTGAAGATACAGCCTAAATATACCGGTTATTACATCAACCGAGCGTATCTACGCTACATGAACGATGACTTCTACGGAGCCTTTGCCGACTATGATCATGCGATAGAACTTGACCCCACAAACACCATTGCCATCTTCAACCGCGGTCTGCTCCGTGCTGAAGTCCATGATACCAACAAAGCCATCGAGGATTTCACAACTGTCCTGAATCTCAACGGTGATGACAACAAGACTCTCTATAACCGTGCCATACTGCTGGCGGAAATAGGCGATTTTGACGCCGCACTTTCCGATCTGAACAAAGTGCTTGGCACATATCCTGACTTTGCTGCTGCCTACTTCCTACGCTATGACATCAACCGTCGCAAAGGCGACATGCGTCAGGCAGAGAAAGACTACAACAAATCGCTTGCCCTTGCAAAGACAAATGTTCAGGTCCCCGCCGGACAGCAGTTCTCTGACCAGACCGATGGCGACACCGATGGCGATGCACCCCGCACAGAGACCCAAGACCAGGTCAAAAAAAGATTCTCATCGCTGACCACCATAACCAAAAACTATAAGGAGGAGGAAGATCTCTCCGACATACGTGGTAAGGTACAGGATCAGGACATACGCGTGGAACTCGAACCGATATTCATCATGACCTACTATACATCGCCGACTGAGATGAAACTCAACAGCGAATACATCCGTGAGGTCAACGAGATCAACACCACCGCGCTGCTGCGCTTCGGCCTTCAGGTAGCCAACCGGGAGTCGGGCCTCCGGGGACAGGATGTGGAACAGACCCACCGCAGCTCCATCGAGTTCTACAATTCATACATCGCCAGCCACCCCCCGCGTGCCATCGACTACTTTGGCCGTGCCATGGACTTCTACACCCTTGGCGAATTTGACCGCGCAATTTCCGACCTTGACCGGGCCACAGAACTCACCCCTGATTTCACACTGGCCTACCTTCTGAAATCTCAGATCGAATACAGCCGCCAAGTGGCCCGGAAGAGTTCAGGCGACACCCGTGGAGTGCTCTCACCGGATGACATAACCGCAGCCTTGTCCGACCTCGACTCAGTCATCCGCCTCTCACCCTTCATGCCCGTCGCCCACTATAACCGTGGTGTGCTGCTCGCCGAAGCGGGAATGCTTGAGGAAGCAGTCAAATCATTCTCGACAGCAATCAAACTTAAGCCTGATTTCGGCGAAGCCTACTATAACAGAGGCTTCGTCTACCTCACCCTCGGCGACAAAGACAGAGCTTTCCCTGATCTAAGCCGCGCCGGCGAGTTTGGCATCGTGGCATCATATTCGCTGCTCAAGCGCATGGCCTCCGGTCGATAAGACCACATCCTTCTGCCACAGCCGGACTTCAAAAAATTACATTTGCAGACCAATCTGTGGCCAAAACTTTCAGTTTGACAACAGATTGGTTCATTTTATAAATATTTTATTGTAATTTTGCGCCAGGTTTGCAAAATCAGAATCTTTTACGTTGATTCTGCCAATCATTTCCAATTCAAGAACAATTATTATAGTAAAATAAGGTATGAAAGTTTTAAAGTTTGGAGGCACGTCAGTCGGATCAGCCGAGCGCATCCGCCACGTTGCTGATCTTGTGTCAGAAAGAGGTAAGAACATCATCGTGCTTTCAGCGATGTCAGGCACAACTAATTCCCTTGTCGAGATTTCAGACTATCTCTACAAGAAGAACACCAACGGCGCGAAAGAAACAATCAATCTTCTTGAATCAAAATATCTCAAGACAATCGCCGCCCTCTACGACAAGCACGAGAGCCGCGAGAAAGCGCTCAAGGAAATCAAAGCCTGCTTCAACTACATCCGTTCTTTCACCCAGCGTGAGACTTTCAGCGAGATCGAGGAAAAGATCATCCTTGCACAGGGTGAGATCATGAGCGTCGCCATGATGACCATCCTGCTCAACGAGCGTGGTCTGTATGCCGAGTCTCTGCCCGCCCTCGACTTCATGAAGACCGACCAAAACGGCGAACCGGACATGCAACACATCTCTCTCCATCTCCAGCCGCTTCTCGACAAATATATCGACGCCGATATCTTCATCACTCAGGGCTTCATCTGCCGCAACTCGACCGGCGAGATCGACAATCTCCAGCGCGGTGGCAGCGACTACACAGCCTCACTCATCGGTGCAGCCATCGAAGCTGACGAAATCGAGATCTGGACTGACATCGACGGCATGCACAACAACGACCCCCGCTTTGTCGACAATACCAAGCCTGTCAATGAGCTCCACTATGAGGAAGCTTCCGAGCTCGCATATTTCGGCGCCAAGATTCTCCACCCCACTTGTGTGCTCCCCGCCAAGGTCAACAATATCCCCGTGCGCCTTCTCAACACGCTCGAACCGGAAGCTCACGGCACACTCATCTACAACAACATCACCGAACCTTCAATCAAGGCTGTTGCCGCCAAGGACAATGTCGTGGCAATCAAGATCAAGAGTTCGCGCATGCTCCTCGCCTACGGATATCTCACCCGTGTCTTCGAGACATTCGAGAAATACAAGACTCCTATCGACATGATCGCAACCAGCGAAGTCGGCGTCTCGCTCACCATTGACTCCGAGCGCTTCCTCCCAGAGATTGTCGACGAGTTGAAGAAATTCGGCACCGTAACAGTCGACAAAGACATGGTCATCATCTGTGTCGTCGGCAATATGGAATGGACAAATACCGGATATGAGGCCAAGGCAATGGATGCCCTCGCCGACATTCCCGTCCGCATGATCTCTTATGGCGGTTCAAACTACAACATCTCATTCCTCATACGTAAAGAAGACAAGATCGCAGCTTTGCGCCGTCTGAGTGAAACCCTTTTCAATGATTGACAAATGACACGTTTCCCTATCGAAGAATTCGGATCACTTCAGACCCCGTTCTATTTCTACGACCTCAAGCTTCTTGACCGCACCCTGAAAGAGATCAAGCGCACAGCCCGCGACCCCCATTTCAAAGTTCACTATGCGATCAAAGCCAATGCCAATCCCGGAATCCTGCGCTGCATACAGGCTGCTGGACTTGGTGTGGACTGCGTCAGCGGCTGGGAGATAGAGACTGCGCTTGAAGCTGGATTCCGTGGCGACCGCATCGTCTATGCAGGTGTCGGCAAGAGCGACCGCGAGATCCGCCTCGGCCTTGAGAAAGACATCGAATGTTTCAACATTGAGTCTGAGCCCGAACTGAGAGTCATCAGCCAGATCGCAACCGAGATGGGCAAGACAGCCCGCATTGCGATTCGTGTCAACCCAAATATCGACGCCCATACCCACGCCTACATCACTACAGGTCTCGCTGAAAACAAATTCGGCATCAACCTTGAGATGCTCCCTGGCATAGTCTCTTTGGCCTGCACTCTCCCCAACATCGACCTGAAGGGACTCCACTTCCATATCGGTTCACAGATTACCGAGACCGAACCGTTTATCATGCTCTGCGAGACTATCAACCGTCTTCAGGATGAATACAATGAGCGAGGCATCTACTTCTCTTCAATCAACGTCGGCGGAGGTCTTGGCATCGACTACTCACATCCCGAACGCCATCCCATCCCAGACTTCGAGGGATATTTCAGGACATTCCACAACCACCTGCGTCTGCGTCCCGACCAGGAAGTCCACTTCGAACTTGGCCGCTCCGTCGTAGCCCAGTGTGGCTCGCTGATCTCTCGGGTACTCTACATCAAGAACGGTGTCTCAAAGCGTTTCGCTATAATTGACGCCGGCATGAGCGATCTCATCCGTCCCGCCCTCTACAATGCCCACCACAAGATTGAAAATATTACCAATCCCAACGGTGAGCTCCACCACTATGATGTCGTCGGCCCTATTTGCGAGTCATCCGACTGCTTCGGTCAAGACGAGACATTGCCGCTTGTAAAGCGTGGAGACCTTCTGGCCTTGCGATCGGCTGGCGCCTACGGTGAGATCATGGCATCGCGCTACAACTGCCGTCCCTTCCCCCCGTCATATTTCTCTGAACAATAACACATCACATTTCTAACATCATGTCAAATTCAAAAGAGGCAAAGGAATTTTATGCCGATGCCGATCCGCTCGAACTTCCCGAAAACGCATTCCGGGAACTTGGCGAAGATGAAGTCTACAGGCCTATAATGCACCCGGCCCACGACTATCCCGAGGCAACGCCCTACTCCGTGAGCATGGGCCTCATACTCGCAATCGTTTTCAGCGCCGCCGCTGCATATCTCGGCCTCAAGGTCGGGCAGGTATTCGAGGCCGCCATTCCTATCGCAATCATTGCCGTCGGACTCTCCGGCGCCTTGAAAAAGTCCAATCCACTCGGTCAGAATGTCATCATCCAGAGCATCGGTGCATGTTCAGGTGTCATTGTTGCCGGAGCCATCTTCACACTCCCCGCGCTCTACATCCTTCAGGCAAAATATCCGGACATCTCAGTCAACTTCTTCCAGATATTCCTGAGCTCACTGCTCGGTGGCATACTCGGCATACTCTTCTTCATCCCCTTCCGTAAGTATTTCGTGAAGGACATGCACGGAAAGTATCCTTTCCCCGAAGCGACAGCCACTACCCAGGTGCTTGCAAGCGGTCTCGGCAAAGCCTCCTCGAAAAACGACGGGCAAGCCAAGACTCTTGTCATCGCATCGCTCATCGGTGGTCTATATGATTATATAGTCGAAACATTCGGATGGTGGGCCGGCATCCTCAACACGGCCGTGACCGGTTGGGGACAGACTCTTGCCGAGAAGACCAAACTCGTTGTCAGTTGCAACACCGGTGCCGCAGTCCTCGGCCTCGGCTACATCATCGGTCTCAACTATGCCTTCATCATTTTCGCCGGTTCAGTCTTCGTATGGTGGGTACTCATACCACTGCTCGGCACCTATGGCAGCACGGAGATCACCGCTATGGCTCCTGAGGCCATCTTCGCCGACTATGCACGACTCATAGGCATCGGTGGCATCGCCATGGCCGGTATCATCGGTATCGTAAAGTCGTGGGGCATCATCCGTAGTGCTGTCGGGCTTGCCGGACGCGAACTCCGTGGTAAGTCCGACACAGCGGCCACCGTCCGCTGGCAAAACGACATCTCGATGAAACACATCGTCTTCTTTGTCGCCATAGCCCTTGTGGCCGTATTGATATTCTTCTGGTTTGGTGTCATCAATACCTTCTGGCAGGCACTCGTCGCATGGATCGTAGTCGTAGTCATCGCCTTCCTCTTCACCACTGTGGCAGCCAACGCCATTGCCATCGTCGGTTCCAACCCCGTGTCGGGCATGACTCTGATGACCCTCATCATCGCATCGGCGATCTTCGTAGGTATCGGTCTGAGCGGCACATCCGGCATCGTGGCTTCAATGGTCATCGGCGGTGTTGTCTGCACAGCCCTCTCAATGGCCGGAGGCTTTGTCACTGACCTCAAGGTAGGATACTGGCTCGGTTCAACCCCTAAAAAACAGGAAAGCTGGAAGTTCCTCGGCACGCTCGTCTCCGCAGCTACTGTCGGTGGTGTCATCCTTCTGCTCAACCAGGTCTATGGATTCACCGGTGAGAACGCGCTCGTAGCCCCTCAGGCCAACGCTATGGCCAAAGTGATCGAGCCTCTCATGATGGGCGGCGACACTCCGTGGATTCTCTATATGGTCGGCGCCATCCTCGCACTTCTTCTCAACTGGCTTGGTGTGCCGGCTCTCGCTTTCTGCCTCGGCATGTTCATCCCTCTCCAGCTCAACACCCCGCTGCTTGTCGGTGGAGCAATCGCATGGTTTGTCGGCAGCCGATCGAAAGACAAAGCTGTCAATGACTCACGCCGTGACCGTGGCACCCTCATCTCTTCCGGTCTTATAGCCGGTGGCGCTCTCTTCGGCGTATTCGCAGCCCTGACCCGCTTCCTCGGATATGAGTATGACAACCCTATGGATGCCATCTCGACCCAATGGGCCGGTCTCGCAGTCTATGCTCTTCTTATCATCTACCTCATCTGGGAATCAATGAAAGCCAAGAGCCTCAAAGACTGATCTTTGATGAAACAGACTAATCGTGACATACTGTCTATCGCAGTACCCTCGATTGTAACCAACATCACCACACCACTGCTCGCGCTGATGGATGTGGTGATTGTTGGTCATATGGGGAGTGCCGACTATATTGCCGCCATTGCTGTCGGTGGTACCATATTCAACATGCTCTACTGGCTGTTCGCCTTCCTGCGCATGGGGTCGAGCGGCCTGACTGCGCAAGCCCACGGAGCCAATGACCGTCAAGGCAGCGATCTCGTGTTGCTCCGCGGTCTGCTTGTTGTCGCCGTTGCATCCATACTGATGGTGGGTATGCAAGGGGTGATTTTCAAGTTTGCTGTCGTGCTTTTCAAGATCGAGCCAGGTTTGAAAGACATGGTCAACCAATACTTCTCCATATTGATCTGGGGAGCACCCGCCTCACTTGGAGCCTTTGTTGTCTCCGGTTGGTTTCTCGGACAGAAAGATGCCAAAACCCCGATGCGCGTTGCTTTTATAATCAATATATCAAACATTGTCATAAGTCTCATGCTTGTCTACGGCTTCGGGATGAAAATCACAGGCGTAGCCACGGGCACTCTCTGTGCCCAGTGGCTTGGATTTATCGCCGCTATGACGACAGCAATACGCATCTATCATCCGAAGCTAAAGAGTCTCAATGCTATCCTCGAACCCACGGAGCTGAAGCGATTCTTTTCGATTAACATCAACATTTTTCTGCGCACCGTATGCCTGATAGCAGTGACAGTATGGTTTACACGCACAGGTTCTACCCAAGGCACGCAAATTCTTGCTGTCAACACACTGCTCATGCAATTTTTCACACTTTTCTCCTATTTCATGGACGGATTCGCTTTTGCCGGCGAATCGCTATGCGGAAATTATATTGGCCGCAAAGATTTCGACGGTCTCCATTCCACCATCAAGGCGCTATTCAAATGGAGCGTTGTAATGGTCGCTCTTTTTACCATTATCTATGCCGTGGGAGGAGAATGGCTGATGACACTTCTCAGTGACGACCCGGGAATCATAGCCTCGTCAAAGGAATTTTTCTACTGGGTCATAGCAATCCCGGCGGTAGGATTCGCAGCCTTCACATGGGATGGTGTCTTCATCGGAGCGACACGCACACGTGAGATGCTTATATCCATCGCAATCTCTACCGCAGTCTACTTCATCGCCTACTATTTCCTCTTCCCGCTACTCGGCAACCATGGTCTGTGGATCGCCTTTCTGGCCTATCTGCTGACCCGTGGTCTTGTTCTCACTCTTCTGCGCCACAGAATCTGAAATATCCCCCCTACATGACACAAAAATCCCCGGAACGGAGTTGCAATCAATGCAGCCTTTCCGGGGATTTATTTTATGACTATGTCAGGAATGACTTATTCCTCTACTGAATGTGTTGGCTCCGCATAGGCCTCCTTGACCATAGATACACACAGAGCACCAATTATGAGAAGCACACCTGCAAGCACAAGCATGTTGACCTGACGGCCTCCAAGGAGCGAGAGCACTAAACCGCCCAAGGCTGCCGCACAGATCTGAGGCACGCAGATAGTGCCGTTGAAAAGACCGAGATATGTGCCCATATTCTTGCCCGAAATTGAATTGGTAAGAATCGTGAAAGGAAGCGCAAGCATTGCGGCCCATGCACAACCTATCAGCAGGAATGAGATGAAGAGAACAATCTTACTGGTGATAAACAAGGTGGAGATAAAGCCAGCCGCACCGAGAAGAAGGCTGACGGCATAGACAACCTTGTGGCTCTTGAAGCGAGGTATTACCACAGCCCAGATGACAGAACCTACAGCCTGAACTGCGAAGAGGACTCCGACCCAGTTGCCGGCATCCTGATAGGCTTCTGAATTGGTGTCGGTAGTACCCCATACTGTATCGGCGATCGCGCCGGGCGTATAGGTCCACATATAAAGGAAAGCTGCCCAGCAGAAAAACTGCACGAGACCAACTGTCCAGAAGGCCGATGGAGCATGACGCAAGAGATGAAGCATGCCGCTCTTCTCCTCCTTCTGTTCCTCGGAAATGCCATGATATTCCGCATATTCTCTCGGAGGCATCTCACGGATAGTGGCAAAGCTATAGATGACACAAAGGATAAGCACAGCCGCTCCGATATAGAACGAGTAGGTCACGGCATCAGGAACCTGACCGGCTGGAGCGAGATTGCTAACACCGATAGCAGTCAGTGTGATCGGGGCGAGATAGCCGACGAGACTACCGGCATTGCAGAGAAAACTCTGTATTGAATAGGCAAGACCTTTCTGGCGCTCATTGACCTGATCGCCTACGAGCATCTTGAAAGGCTGCATGGCCATGTTGATCGACGTGTCGAGAAACATCAGCGCTATGAAGCCGAATATCATCGCACCTCCGACGGTCAGTCCGAAACTACCGGCATTGGGAAGAAGACACATGACTATCACAGCGATCGCAGCTCCGAGCAGGAGATATGGCAGACGACGTCCGAATCTGTTCCATGTACGGTCACTCGCGGCACCGACCAGCGGTTGCACGATAATTCCCATCAGCGGGGGAAGAATCCAGAAGAAGCTGAGCGAATGTGGGTCAGCGCCAAGAGTCGCAAATATTCGTGAGATGTTTGCGCTCTGGAGTGCATAGGCAATCTGAACTCCGAAAAAGCCGAAACTCAAATTCCAGAGCTTCATAAAACTTTGGTCCGGTTTATTCTTAATCATAATCGTAGGTAAGTGTAATAGATATAATCCTTAAAATAATATAGTTTTTCAAAATGTATTGTCTCTCCGTTGCTACGGAAGTCTTCAATCTATCATGGCATAGAGCTGACGGATTTCCTCCGCCCATATTTCCTCGTTTGGTGTCTCAAGGATAAGCGGTATTCCATTCATTCTCGGGTCGTTCATGAGTCGTCGCCAGAATGATTCATCAAGATTCCCTGTGAGCAGCGAGGCATGGCGGTCAACTCTCGATCCAAGCTTTTTCAGAGTGTCGTTGAGATGCATTCCCGAAAGATATTTCATGCCGATGACTTTGTCAAACTCCGACCACGTGGCATTGTAGGCCTCCTCCCCGACCATATCATAGCCGGCTGTATAGGCATGGCAGGTATCTATGCAGACCCCGACACGGGTCTTGTCGTCAACCTTGTCAATGATACGGGCAATCTGTTCGAAAGTATATCCGAGATTGCTTCCCTGCCCCGCGGTGTTTTCGATGACAGCCTTCACCCCGGCGGTCTTTTCGAGCGCTATGTTGAGCGACTCGGCTATGAGGTCAAGACAGGCATCGGGCTCCATCTCTTTCAGATGTGAACCGGGATGGAAATTGAGCATCGTCAGTCCAAGTTGCTCGCAGCGGTGCAGTTCGTCGAGGAAAGCCGCGCGCGATTTCGCAAGTTTCTCGCTGTCCGGGGAACCGAGATTGATTAGGAAACTATCGTGAGGCAGGATTACATCGGGTGTATAGCCATATTTCACACAATTCTCTTTAAAAGCCTCAGCTTCCGCAGCTTGTATAGGTTTGGAAGCCCAACGCGAGGGATTTCTCGTGAAGAGCGCAAAAGATTTGGCACCGATCAGGTGTGCATTGACCGGAGCATGGCTTACGCCTTGCTCCGAGGAGACATGAGCCCCGATGTATTTCATTGATAAGTATGATTACGCATTAAATTTTCGCAAAATTAGCAAAAAATCCGTACCTTTGCAAAAAAATAAAGCTAACATTTCTAAACCTCCTCACAATCCAAAATTATGGCACAGAAACCGTCAATTCCCAAAGGTACCAGAGACTTTTCTCCGGCAGAAATGGCCCGCAGAAATTATATATTCGATACTATCCGCACTGTCTTTCATCTTTTTGGTTTCCAACAAATTGAGACTCCGGCAATGGAAAATCTGTCGACTCTTATGGGGAAATATGGTGAGGAAGGTGACAAACTTCTGTTCAAAACCCTCAATTCAGGAGACTTTCTCAAGGGCGTTGACCAGTCGCTGATTGAAAGTGGCGATTGCGTCCACCTTGTCCCGAAAATCTGCGAAAAAGGACTACGCTATGACCTCACTGTGCCTTTCGCCCGCTTCGTCGTCATGCACCGCAACGAACTCTCTTTCCCCTTCAAGCGTTTTCAGATTCAACCGGTGTGGCGTGCCGACCGTCCGCAGAAGGGGCGTTACCGCGAGTTCTATCAATGTGACGCCGACATAGTCGGTTCCGACTCGCTACTTAACGAAATCGAACTCCTGCAGATGGTCGATGAGGTCTTCCACCGTCTCGGCATCCGCACTACCATAAAGCTCAACAACCGCAAGGTTCTCGCCGGCATTGCCGAACTTGTCGGTGCCCCCGACAAGATTGTCGACATCACAGTGGCCATCGACAAGATCGACAAGATAGGTCTGGACAATGTGAAGGCTGAATTATCGGAGCGTGGACTCAGCACAGAGGCCATCGACAAGATCACACCGATCATCACCCTCTCCGGCTCAAATGAAGAGCGACTTGAACAACTCTCAGCTCTCCTTGCCGGAAGCGAGACCGGTCTGAAAGGAGTCGAGGAGCTGCGCGAGGTCATGGAAGGCTCTAAGAGACTCGGACTCCTGGCTGATCTCGAGCTCGACGTCAGCCTTGCCCGTGGTCTCAACTACTACACCGGCACCATCATCGAGGTCAAGGCCCGCGATGTAGAGATCGGAAGCATCACTGGCGGTGGTCGCTACGACAACCTCACCGGCGTTTTCGGTCTCCCCGGGGTCTCCGGCGTCGGCATCTCGTTTGGCGCAGACCGAATCTATGATGTCCTCAACACCCTCGAGCTCTATCCTGCCGACATAGCAGGCGCAGCCAAGGTGATGTTTACTAATTTCGGACCGGCAGAGGCCGTCCGTTCACTCGAAGTTATCAAGCAACTCCGCACTCACGGAATCGCGGCTGAAATCTATCCCGATGCTTCCAAGATGAAAAAGCAGATGAGTCGCGCCGACGCCCTCGGCATCCCGTTTGTGGCAATCATCGGCGAGTCGGAACTTGAAAACAACTGTGTAACCCTCAAGAATATGACAACCGGCGAGCAGAAACAACTCTGCGTCGACGATCTTATCAAAGAACTCGCTTAAAAAAACGCGGGCCGGGAGGGAGAGACTGATGTATCTGCCCTCCCGACTCTCATTTTGAGCATATATCCTGGTCATTTGACCTACACCCTAACCCTCTTTCAAAAAGAAATAGCTACTTTTGCAAGAGGAATAACATACAAATCTTCCCGTAATGATCATTACAGACTCTCTGACCACATTCGGCACCTACTGCCTCTTCATCAAGAAAGTCTTCACTGTCCCCGACAGATGGAAGACCTTCTTCAAACGCACCTTCTTTGAGATAACGAAGCTGGGTGTCGACTCCATCCCCCTGGTCATTGTCATCTCACTCTTCATCGGCGCGGTCATCACCATTCAGATGCAACTCAACATCGTGTCGCCTCTCGTCCCCTCCTACTCGACCGGCCTGGCCACACGCGAGATCATCCTGCTCGAATTTTCCAACTCAATCCTCTGCCTGATACTCGCGGGTAAAGTCGGATCAAACATCGCTTCGGAAATAGGCACCATGCGAGTCACTGAGCAGATCGACGCTCTTGACATCATGGGCGTAAATTCAGCCAATTTTCTCGTTCTTCCAAAGATCATCGGCTTCCTGATCTACATGCCTGTGCTTGTTGTCTTCTGTATCTTCACCTCCTTCCTCGGAGGCGTGCTGATCGCTATCTTCACAGGCATCATCCCGCTCAGCCGTTTCATCTACGGCCTTCAGACCATGTTCTCCGAATGGTATGTCTGGTACGGTTTGATAAAATCACTCTTCTTTTCGTTTATCATCACGTCTGTGGCCGCTTTCTACGGCTACTATGTCAAAGGTGGCGCCCTCGAAGTCGGCAAAGCATCGACCAATGCAGTTGTCGCATCAAGCATCCTCATCCTTCTACTCGACGTCGTCCTGACCAAACTCCTGCTCCAATGATTGAAGTCAAAAACATCACAAAATCCTTTGATGGCAAGACAATCCTCCACGATGTCAGCGCCACCTTCCATACCGGTAAGACAAACCTTATCATCGGACAGAGCGGCTCGGGCAAGACCGTGCTCGTCAAATCGCTGGTAGGACTCCTGCGCCCGGAGGAAGGAGAGATCCTTTATGACGGTAGAGACCTCCTGAAGATGGACCAGAATCAGGTCAAAGCGCTGCGCAAGGAAATCGGCATGCTCTTTCAAGGCTCTGCCCTGTTTGACTCAGAGACTGTGTTGGGCAACGTCATGTTTCCGCTGACGATGTTTACCGATATGACCCATTCAGAGATGATCGACCGCGCGCAGTTCTGCCTCGAACGAGTCAACCTCAAAGGTGCCGACAAGAAGTTTCCGTCAGAAATCTCAGGCGGCATGCAGAAGCGTGTGGCTATCGCCCGTGCTATAGCTCTCAATCCAAAATATCTATTCTGCGACGAGCCGAACTCCGGTCTCGATCCCCGCACATCGATCCTGATCGACGAACTGCTGAGCGACATCACCCATGAATATAACATCACGACTATCATCAATACCCATGATATGAACTCCGTGCTCGGAATCGGTGAAAACATTGTGTTTATCAACAAAGGATACCGTGAATGGGTCGGCGACATGCACCAGATCTACAAGACTTCCAACGAAGCTCTCAATGAATTTGTATTTGCCAACGACCTCTTCCAAAAAGTAAAGGCCTACGTTCTCTCAAACGAGAGCACCCGTAAGCCTTCCTGATTACCTTAGAAATTATATCCACTAATTTTTTTCACCACTCCCATTCCACCACGGAATCGGGAGTGCTTTTTTTTATATCTACCAACCGCTGGTTTGCCGACCCGCGAAACAGCAGATGGACATCGCGCAGCTCCTCGACAAAAGGCCCGTCGACAAGCACCTCGATATATGGCAGCAGAGGTCTGACTCCGGCAAACTTCACCACCTCCTCATATCTGAATCCGGTGTAACACCAGATACTCTTACCAAGTTTCGCAATCTCAACGGCAAGCGGTAGCAGATCCGCAGCGTGATAGAGAGGATCGCCCCCTGTGAAAGTGACATCAAAATCATGCTCCTTCACAATGCCGGCTATCTCCTCAACGCTCATCTCCCTTCCTCCGTCGAAGTCCCACGACTGAGGATTGTGGCAACCGGGACACTGATGTGAACAGCCGGCAAAATAGATGGCAGTACGAAGTCCCGGGCCGTCAACCGACGTCCCGGGAACTATATCAAGTATTCTCATTGTCGAGTATTAGACAGTGAATTTATTTATGGACTATACGGTCATTGAGTTCAGCAAGCTTGGCATTGTTCCAGCGGTCAGTCGTTCCGACGAGATAACCGGTGATGCGCTGTATGCTGTCTATGTTATGGCTGTGGCAATGCGGACATTCAGTCAGCGACTCCTGGGCATCCTCATATCCGCAATCCATGCAGCGGTTGCGGTTGTGATTGACGGAACCGTATCCTATATTGTATTTATCCATCAGATCCACGATGTCGGAGATGGCCTTTGGATTGTGGGTCGCATCGCCATCGATCTCTACATAGAATATATGTCCGCCACCGGTGAGCTCATGATACGGAGCCTCCACCTTTGCCTTGTGGCGCGGCGAGCAATGATAGTAGACAGGGACATGGTTGGAATTGGTGTAATAGATCTTGTCGGTGATGCCGGGGATGACGCCAAACGACTTTCTGTCTCTCGAAGTAAACTTACCGGAGAGGCCTTCGGCTGGAGTGGCGAGCACGGAGAAGTTGTGCTGATACTTCTCACTGTAGTCATTGACACGCGAGCGCATGTGTGAGACGATGCGCAGACCTAACTTCTGAGCCTCTTCGCTCTCACCGTGATGCTTGCCGACAAGGGCGATGAGACACTCGGCGAGTCCGATGAAACCGATGCCAAGGGTGCCTTGATTGATGACACTCTCGATAGTGTCGGTGGGTTTGAGGTTTTCAGCACCATTCCAAAGGCGCGACATCAACAGCGGAAACTGCTTTGCCATAGCCGTCTTCTGGAAATCGAAGCGGTCACAGAGCTGACGGGCAGTGATGTCAAGCACCTCGTCAAGTTTTGTGAAAAATTTAGCTATACGTTCTTCCTGGTCGACAATATTCATGCACTCGATGGCGAGACGCACTATATTGATAGTCGAGAAGCTGATGTTGCCACGGCCTATGGATGTTTTCTCTCCGAAACGGTTTTCAAACACTCGTGTACGGCACCCCATTGTTGCCACCTCATATTTATAGCGTTCGGGATCATTCGCATCCCATTTCTCATGCTGGTTAAACGTTGCGTCGAGGTTGACAAAGTTGGGAAAAAAACGACGTGCTGTCACTTTGCACGCAAGTTTATAGAGGTCATAGTTGCGGTCTTCGGGCAGATAGCTTACACCGCGCTTCTTTTTCCAGATCTGGATAGGGAAAATAGCTGTAGCACCATTGCCTACACCTTCATAGGTAGAATTGAGGAGCTCACGAATGATGCAACGACCCTCGGCCGAAGTATCGGTACCATAATTGATTGAGCTGAACACGACCTGATTGCCTCCACGCGAATGAATGGTGTTCATGTTGTGGATAAACGCTTCCATTGCCTGATGCACACGGCTGACAGTCTGGTTGACCGCATGTTGCAACCAACGTTGCTCGCCTTTGAGCCCATCAAGAGGCTTCTTTAGATAGTCGTCGATATCAATATTGTAGAGCGCCGAAAGATCCTCGCCATTGAGTTCTTCAAGCTTCTTGACCTCCTCGATGAATGAGGAGCGGACAAATGGAGCAAGATAGAAATCAAAAGCCGGGATAGCCTGACCACCGTGCATCTCATTTTGAGCGGTCTCAAGCGAGATGCAACCGATGATACTTGCCGTCTCGATGCGCTTTGCAGGACGCGACTCACCATGTCCGGCGATGAAACCATATTTCAGGATTCGGTCGAGGGGATGTTGCACACATGTGAGACTCTTGGTCGGATAATAGTCTTTGTCATGAATATGCAGATAGCCGCTCTGCACCGCCTCTCTCGCCTCGGCCGAAAGCAGATAGTCATCGACGAAAGGCTTGGTAGTCTCACTGGCGAATTTCATCATCATTCCGGCGGGAGAATCGGTGTTCATGTTGGCGTTCTCGCGCGTGATATCGTTGCTCTTGGCCTCGATTATCTCAATAAACATGTCGCGTGTCTTCGCACGACGGGCTATCGAACGTTGATCGCGGTATGCGATATAGCGCTTGGCCACTTCCTTACGTGGCGACTTCATCAATTCCAACTCAACACGGTCCTGAATCTCCTCGACAGTCATCTGGTCACTGCCGATCATGCCGATACGGTCTGTAATACGCGAAATGAGCGCTTCGTCCTCACCCATCTCAGTGGTGAGCATAGCCTTGCGGATAGCAGCTTTGATTTTCTCTTCATTATAACCGACGATGCGTCCGTCGCGCTTTACAACAGTCTGTATCATGACGTGAGGGGATTTTTTAGGGGGGATAGTTTGTTTTTAATGTTAAATTTTTGATCTGTCGCCCGGTTGGAAACAATGGTTTTCTCAAACGCGAAAGCGACGGCAAAGTTACAGATAACTCTACAAAGTTCCAACAACAATTTCAAAAATTATTTCTTAAAAATTTTAATTTTGGAAAACTTTTAGAGCACCAAAAATCATTATTAAACTATATATCAGTAATATAACTTTACATTTTGGGAAACTTCCAAAACCGCCTCACTAATCAAAGTCAACAATTCCAAGCAACTCGCAGATATTAGTAATAATTTTTTCTGGTTGATATTCTTGAGAAAATTTAGCACATTCTTGACTAAAAATATTCTCTCCTCCCGCTCCTGCAAGCAGACAGACAGTCTCCCACCCCAAACGATTGCCAGCAACAAAATCTTTGGCCGGATTGTCGCCAACATACATATATCTTTCCCCCTCACCATACCTGTCCATAATCCTCATGAACGCTTCGCCACCCATCTTCTCCGAACCAACTTCCTCAGAGATATAAATCTGATCTTTGTCAATAAAGCGTTCCAACCCCAAAGCCTCAATCTTGTGGCGTTGCGTCACACTACGTCCATCCGTCACCAGGGCCATCGCCACTCCCTTATTTTTAAGCGAAGCCAAAACGTAGAGTGACAGCCAAGGCAACCGGATGTCGGGACGATGAGTCCTGTAGACATCCAACACCTCATCAACAGGAAGCCCTGTCGCGTCGAAAGCCTCACGCGGAGTGGAGGCGGCCATCATCGGCGCGAGCAGACTGAGACCATAGTGACGCGCAATTTCCCTATATGCCGATCTCACATATTCCATTTCCGGAAACAGAGTATCGTCAAGGTCAAATGCCACCACCATGGATCAGCTGTATTTATAAATTTCTACTTATGCGAAATAATAGTCAACGCATGCACGCGCCTCCTTGTGACCGGCGAGCAGCCCGGCAGCGGCAACATGGGCCGGATGCTTGGCATAGATCTCCACATCTTTCATCTCGGGCACAATAGCTGTGAGGACCACATCCCAATCCTCTGCGGGATTCTCATTGATACCGACCTCCATTGACTGGAGCACATCAATCTGCGAAGGTAGTTCGAGCAATGCGCGTTTGAAACGTTCCGCCACTTCACGGCGCTCCTCATTGGTGCCGCTAAGCTTGAAGCTGACTATATGCTTGACCATATCTTTTGTTTGTTTTATGATTTTTCCTATTTCTGAATTTCCGACGTCAAAATTACAATTTTTATCCCGAACTCCCTCCTCTCTCCCGCCAAAATATTCACCGAGCTCACCTGCAATCGGCTTTTCAACGTCAGACGTGCCCATATTTCACAAATTTCATAGCGATACTTAACAGTTAATCTAAAATTTTTGCTAAATTTGTGGATTGAATTTGCAACAGGCTTGGCTCTCCGGATAAGTCTCAAAAGCTAACTGACACTGAATCATGATTACTTCGATTGACAACTATGACCTCACCGACCGCAACACATTTGCGATGAAAGTCAAATGTGGGATTTTTATGGAATATACTTCCGCCGACGATATTCCCTTTGTCATATCTTCCATCCGTAAAGACATCGGCAAATTCCACATCGGGGCCGGCAGCAACCTGCTCTTCACCGGCGATTTCCCTGGAGTGGTGCTTCACAGTGCAATAAAAGGAATAGATATCGTCAGCGAATCTGCCGAAGAAATCATCGTTCATGTGGGCGCCGGAGAAACAATGGACGACTTCATCGACTGGGCTTGCCAACGAGGCCTGTGGGGAGTTGAAAACCTGTCGGGCATCCCCGGCGAGGTCGGCGCGTCGGCCGTGCAGAATGTCGGAGCCTACGGGACAGAAGCCTGCGATGCGATTGTCAGAGTCTATGCTTTCGACGAAGTCGAGCACGACTTTGTGACATTTGACAACGCCGACTGCATGTTTGCATACAGGAATTCCCTTTTCAAGCATCCCGACGAGCAGAAGCGCTATATCATCCACGCTGTCGACTACCGCCTGACCCCTATCCATAGTCCCAACCTCTCATATCCGGCCCTGGCATCACATTTCAGCGACCGAAATACTGACAATCTGGCCCCGGCCGACATCCGTAAAGCAGTCATAAGCATCCGCAATACCAAACTCCCCAACCCGGCTACAGTCCCCAGCGCAGGTAGCTTCTTCAAGAACCCCGTCATTCCGGCCGAGCGTTTCCATGAGCTCTGCGCCAACAATCCGGGCATCAATATCCCCAACTACAAAGTCGACGGAGCTTACAAGATTCCCGCCGCATGGCTGATTGACCAATGTGGATGGAAAGGATATGACGACGGCAATGTCGCCGTGTGGCATCTTCAGCCTCTCGTCATCGTCAATCCCGACCGGGAGGCGACTCCGGCCGAAGTCATAGCTCTCGAGCAAAAAATCATTCTCTCTGTCAAAGAGAGATTTGGCATAACTCTTTCGCCGGAGGTTGAACACATCTGACCTCCCGAGCATTTTAACAATAGAAAACGTTTCAACCATTATTTATACATATCCCGACATGAGCACTTATATTATCGAAGGCGGCCACAGGCTGAGTGGCAGTATCAGACCTCAAGGAGCAAAAAACGAAGCGCTTGAAGTAATCTGCGCTACCCTTCTAACTTCCGAACCGGTCATAATCCACAATGTGCCCAATATACTTGATGTGGTCAACCTCATCAACCTCCTGAAAGCAATGAGAGTGAAAGTCGAGAAACTCAGCGAAGACACCTACCACTTTCAGGCCGATGATCTCGACGAAGACTACATCTCAAGCGCCGACTTCGTAGCCCGTTGCGCATCGCTCCGCGGCTCCGTACTCGTCGTCGGACCACTGCTTGCCCGACTCGGTCAGGCCTACTTCGCCAAACCGGGAGGCGACAAGATCGGTCGACGCAAAGTCGACACACACATTACCGGACTCTCGAAACTCGGTGCCATGATCGCATACAACGAAGACCGTCAGGCCTACTATCTTGTGACAGTCAATGGCCTCAAGGGGTGCTACATGCTCCTCGACGAAGCCTCAGTCACCGGCACTGCAAACATTGTCATGGCAGCCGCTCTCGCCGAGGGTACAACTACCATCTACAACGCCGCCTGCGAGCCATACGTGCAGCAGCTCTGCAAGATGCTCGTCAAAATGGGAGTCAAGATTGAAGGCATAGGCTCAAACCTCCTCCACATCACCGGATCCACCTCGCTCGGAGGAGCCGAACACACTATTCTTCCCGACATGATCGAGGTAGGCAGTTTCATCGGCATGGCAGCCATCACACAGAGCGAGCTTACCATCAAAGATGTCAGCTATGACAATCTCGGCATCATCCCCGATTCATTCAAGCGTCTCGGCATCAACCTCGAACGCCGTGGCGACGACATCTACATCCCTTCACAGGAATGTTATGAGATCGAGACCAACCTCGACGGTTCAATCCCGACAATCGCCGACGCTCCTTGGCCCGGACTCTCACCCGACCTCCTCTCTGTCATGCTCGTGACAGCCACTCAATGCAAAGGCAGTGTGCTCATCCATCAAAAAATGTTTGAGAGCCGCCTCTTCTTTGTTGACCGGCTCATCGACATGGGTGCCCAGATCATGCTCTGTGACCCCCATCGCGCTGTAGTCATCGGACTTGACCACAAAGTACCTCTCAGAGCCAACAAGATGCACTCACCCGACATCCGCGCAGGCATCGCCATGCTCATCGCGGCCATGAGCGCCAAGGGCGTATCGACAATCGACAACATCGACCAGATCGACCGTGGCTATCAGGACATCGACACCCGTCTCAACTCCGTGGGTGCCTGCATCTATCGCCGGGATTGAACGGTAGATCCTTCCGCCAATTCCTTTAAGGCACCCCTCCCACAATAATAACCTCTGCACCCCCCACACCACACTTACCGACAATGGAAAAATCTCCCCTGACTCCAACCGAAGAGAGGGCTAAAATAATCGATCTGACACGCAGATTACTCTCCGACTCGTCGGAAGTAATCCAACCTTCTGACTTCAGAATCATAAAAAGAGCCATCGCCAAGGCTTACAAGGACGACAAGCCCGTCACCGACCGTCACGGCCTGAACAAAGTGGCCCATTCGCTCGACACAGCGGTCACACTGTGTGAGATGGTGTCGCCGGACCGAAATATGATCATAGCTACACTCGTCTACGGACTCTGTGTCGACGCTTCCATGCCCATCGACGAAGTAAAGGAAACATGGGGAGAAGATGTGGGCCGCATGGTCAACGGTCTCATGAAGGTATCGACCCTCTACGGAAAACAGGGTGTCGTGAAGACCGACAACTTCCGCCGCCTGCTCATGACATTCGCAGAGGATATCCGCGTGATCATCATCATGATTGTCGAGCGTCTGACACTCATGCGCACCATAAACCATCATCCCGACGAGAAATTTGTCACTGACACAGCCTTTGAAGCCAACTATCTCTACGCCCCGCTCGCTCATCGTCTCGGCCTATACAAAATCAAGAGTGAACTCGAGGACATGTCGCTCAAATATAGCGCACGTGAAACATATACACGCATCGCCCGCGAGCTGAACGAGACAAAGGTAGCCCGCGACGCATACATAGCCGACTTCATCGCGCCACTTAAGGCGAAACTCGATGCCACAGGTCTCAAATATGAGATAAAGGGACGCACCAAGTCCATCTATTCCATCTGGAACAAACTGCGCAAGCAACAGGTGGAACTCTCGGGCATCTACGATCTCTTTGCCATACGCGTCATCCTCGACGTCCCTCTCGAACGCGAGAAAGCCGAATGTTGGAACGTCTACTCGATCGTCGCCGACATGTACATTCCAAACCCGGCGCGTATGAAAGACTGGCTCTCAATCCCAAAGAGCAATGGCTATGAGTCACTCCACACAACTGTCAAAGGTCCGGGCAACAAATGGGTCGAGGTGCAGATACGCACCAAGCGTATGGATCTCGTGGCCGAGAAAGGTCTCGCCGCCCATTGGAAATACAAAGGCATCAAAAGCGAAGGCGACCTCGATACCTGGATGAACAACATCCGCGACATCCTGGAGACAGCCGACGGCCCGCTCGAGCTGATGAAAAATTTCAAGATGGATCTCTACGACAAGGAGGTGTTTGTCTTCACCCCCCGTGGCGATCTCTATCGTCTGCCTCTCGGAGCGACCGTGCTTGACTTCGCATTCAACATCCATTCCAAGCTCGGATGCACCTGCGTAGGCGGCAAGGTAAACGGACGAAACCGTAAGCTCAACTACAAACTCCATTCCGGCGACACTGTCGAGGTCACCACCGCTCCGGGTCAGGTCCCCAAACAGGACTGGCTCAACTTCGTAGTCACCTCAAAAGCGCGCAACAAGATCCGCCAGACCATCAACGAACGCGCCAACCGCTCGGCAGAACTCGGCAAAGAACTCCTGCAGCGCAGATGCAAGAACCGCAAGATCGAAGTCGAGGAAGGCGTCCTGATGCGCACCATCAAGAAGATGGGCTACCGCACCGTGACAGACTTCTACAAGGCCATCGGCGACGAGCTGATTGACGTCAACGACGTCATAACACAATATGAGCTCCTCGACAACGCCGACAAGAAAGCCGAGACCGAAAAGAGGAGCGCTGAAGAGTTTGAACTTATCGAAAATCAGGATCGCACTGAGTCGACAAGTGACGACATCCTCATCATCGGCGACAATATAAAAGGCATAAACTACCGGTTGTCGAAGTGCTGCAACCCGATTTTCGGTGACGATGTCTTCGGCTTCGTCTCAGCCGAGGGTGTAATCAAAATCCACAAACTCGACTGCCCCAACGCGGCCCACATCCGCTATAAATATCCCTACCGTGTCATCCGCACACGTTGGTCGGGCAAAGTCGGCTCGCGTTTCGCCGCTACTCTACGCATTGTAGGCAACGATGACATCAGCATTGTCACCAATATCACCTCCATCATCAACAAGGAGAAGGATGTCACGATGCGCAATATATCAATCGACTCCTCCGACGGAATTTTTTCCGGTTTCATCGTGGTCGGTATCAGCGACACCGCCGCGCTCAACAATCTCATCAAGAAAATCAAAACAGTAAAAGGCGTTAAAGATGTCGAACGTAGCAACTAAAAGTTTAAGACTCCTCCCCTCAGCAGCAATCATTAGTCTCACCCTCATCTCCACCTCCTGTGGGGGTAACGGCGACAAAGAAAAGGCCACACAGCTCCTCAACGAAGCACAAAGCGCTTTTGAGGCCCGCAACTATGTCGAGGCCCTGACGTTGACCGATTCAATCAAAAATGCGTATCCGAAGGAGATCGATGTCCGCCGCGAAGCCCTTCATCTCGCCACCCGCGCCACAGAGGACCTATCTATTCAGAAACTCCAGGAAGCCGATTCGCTCACGGCGGTCTACGGCGCCAAAGGAGATTCTCTCCAACGGCTGATGAAATTCGTTCCCAACCCCATCGAGGGCTACTATGTGGCCGAAAGTGCCAATCCGGCGAAATTTTTCGGAACAAACGGACTTCAGGCACGTGTCAGTCCCGACGGTGATTTCTACATGATGTCGTCATTAAAGGCCAAAAGCGTCAAGAGCACAGCTATCGAAGTGAGTGCTGCCGGCGAAAAGGCTGTAACTTCGACCGTAGCCCACGATGGAGAGCGCAACGACCGCTCTATGGGCGCGGAAGTCATCACCTTCATGGGAGTGGAGTGTGACAGCGTCGGTCACTTCATCGCATCACATATCGGCCAGCCGATGACACTCACCTTCATCGGAGCCTCGACCTACTCGATGCCGCTCCCTGAAGCTCAAGCCAAGGAGATCGCTCTTGCCTATGACTATGCTACCAATCTGCGCCTCTTCAAGGTTGCCAACCTCGAGAAAGAGCGATTGAGCCGCACAGTTGACATAGCCCGCTCACAGGCCGCACGCACTTTCGTCGAGAAAGATTCGGTGAAATAACAGACATACAAACTATAAAAACACACTCTCTGAAAAAATGACTAAAGAACCTAAGAAAGAATCCGCAATAGCCGCATGGATTGAGCGCACAAAGACCCGTGCGCTCAATCTGTGGGCCTATTGCTCGGAAGGAGTATGGGAAGATCGGCGCAATTCTCTGAAAGTCAACAGCGTCAAGACACTGAACCTCACCGTCCGCTCATTTCTCAGCAACGACCTCCAGTCATCGGCCTGCGCACTGACCTACCAGACACTCCTTGCCATTGTCCCGGCTCTCGCTCTCCTCTTTGCCATCGGGCGCGGATTTGGTTTCCAGAATCTGCTCCAGAACCAACTTTACCAGTATCTACCCTCACAACACAAAGCTCTCGAAATGGCTTTTTCCTTCGTGGATTCATGTCTCGCCCAGGCATCCGAGGGTATTTTTGTAGGCGTTGGCATCATCTTCCTCCTCTGGACATTGATTTCACTCTTGAGTTCGGTAGAGACAGCCTTCAACAAGATCTGGGGCGTGGAGTCTGACCGACCTTTGGTCAGGAAAGTCACCGACTATCTCGCAATCTTCATCATTCTCCCCATACTGATGATCTGTTCAGGCGGTCTGCGCATACTCATGTCAAACGCCATTCAGAAACTGCTTCCCTTCGACTTCATCGGACCGGTTGTAGGCGACATCCTCGATGTCGTGTCAGTGCTCTTCGGCTGCCTCTTCTTCGCCGGTGCTTTCATGCTCATCCCCAACACGAAAGTAAAATTTAAAAATGCTCTCTTCACCGGTGTCATCTCAGGCATCGCCTTCCAGATCCTGCAATGGCTCTTCGTTTCCGGACAGTTATATGTCTCGAAATACAATGCCATCTACGGTAGCTTCTCCTTCCTCCCCTTGATGCTCATCTGGATGCAGCTCTCATGGCTCATCACTCTGAGCGGTGCGCTTGTCTGCTGCTCGGCACAAAATATCTTCCTCTTCTCCTACGAGCGTCAGACCGACCACATCTCCCACTCATATCGCCGCAAAGTCACATTGGCGATACTCACAGTCATCATCAAGAGATTCAAAAACGGAGAAATGCCGCTCAACATAGCCGAACTCTCAACTATGTTCACTATCCCGCCGCGCTTGACAGGATTGATTGTCACCTTTCTCCTCGACTGCAAACTGATAGCGCGCCTCGCCCCCGTGCATGAGGATGAGGAAACCGACCTACCGCTTGTCCCCTCCACTGCTACCGAGCACTACACTCTCGGATATGTCTACAAGACACTCACCGACCACGGCGACTCCAACTTCCTCCCCGAATTTGACGATACATTCAAGCCGCTCGCCTCCCTTTGCGACAAACTTGATGCAGCCTACGTCAAGCAGGCCGACACCGTAATGCTCTCCGAAATAGACCTCCCGATGATAGCAAATCTCCCAACACCATATAATAACCAATAAACATTTTTATCATGAAAGAAGTAATCTCAACCACCGCCGCTCCCGGCGCAATCGGCCCCTACAGCCAGGCTATCAAAGTCGGCAACATGCTCTATTGCTCAGGCCAGATCCCCGTTGATCCCGCAACCGGCAACATCCCCGAGGGCATAAAGGCTCAGACCGCACAATCGCTTGCCAACGTCAAGGCTATCCTCGCTGCCGCCGGTGCAAGCATCGAAAACGTTGTGAAGACAACTGTCTTCCTCGCTGATATGAGCCTCTTCGGCGATATGAACGAAGTCTACGCTCAAAACTTCACCGAGCCCTTCCCCGCCCGCTCTGCGGTGGCAGTCCGCGAGCTTCCCAAGCAGGTACTTGTCGAGATCGAAGTCATCGCCATCCTCTGAGAGGAATATTATCTGAAATAGCGACGGCTGCCATACGCCCCATCCCGGGGCAGTGGCAGCCGTCAGTCGTTCTACTACTTTATCTTATTCTTATCTTGTCCTATTTTAATATTCCCGATGCAACGCCCGATTGCTGGGAAGCTTCATCGCCGTGCTTCACTTTCTTTCCGAAGCCAAAAGTGTAGGTGACGGAGAGTCGGGCTAAAGCATGGTCGCTCTCTGAATATGTATGCTCAATCTTATCATAATATCGGCTGTGCATCACGCTTTTTGGACCCTTCCAATTCCAACGTCCAAAGTTGAAAAGTTGCAGTTGCAGATTCCATGTCGGGTTTGACCACCCGGCCTGAATCATATAGTAGGCTTTCGTTTTCATCCAGGTGCCGACCATACAGCCGTCAGGATAACCTTGCGGACTATAATAGAGTCCCGTAAATGTCCAGTTACCGAGATAGTAGTTGGCCCTTAATCCGTAAAGAACGTGCGTCTTGTTGAAATTGTAAGGCTCACCGTTGTGGACTGAGGTAGCGTTGATCTGGCCCGACAGTTGAAATTTCCGGTCAAACAATCTTATAGTTCCATACACACCGTAGGTCCATTGCGAATAACCTCCGCCCGGTTGCCGGATTGTGCGCAGGATCCCCGTCGCCGTCGGTTCATAATCGTAGACATAACGGTTGTCGACGATCCATGTAGATGCAAAAGCTGACAGACTACAGTTGTTGTTGGGAATAAACGAATAGTTGACACCCGCATCATAGCTGCCATACGACACAAGATTGGGATTGCCCGTATAGCTCATCAGCGGATTGCTCCGTATAACTGCTGCCGAACGGTAGCTTGACGGCGGGATTGATTTCATGTGGTGAAATTCGCCGCGGACCGAATTGCGGTCATTCGGAGAATATTGTAATGACAGATCAACCCATGGAGCGGCGGAATTATCCTTATAATCAACGTATTCCTGTCTATCCCAATGCAGTCCGAAACCTGCCATGCCATATAACTTCCCTTTTGAGAGACTATACCTGACGCCGGGCCCGATACGATATGTCCGTGCATCGTCGCTTGTGTTGGCAGTCCCCGAATAGTGAGTATTATTGGAGGTAATTATCGACTGGACCATTGCATTGAGGGTGCCCCACTTCCCGAAGGAATGTGAATATGTCAGATTGCCGCTGAATTGGTGAGAGTCATCCGTAGCAGCATTGTTGTATTCACCCGCGTCCGGCTCGGCATACAAGCTGCTTGTTTTGGTGTGGGAATATCCGTAGCTCGGCGAGAACGTGATGGTGTTCCTGTCGTTGAGGATAAAATTCCAGTATCCGTTATATGAAAGTGAATTTATTCTGCTGTCGTTCTGCTGTATATAATCAGTCCGTGGAGATATTTCGGGGGAATATGAAATATGTCCCGACTGATCATTTACAGGAGTACGGTCAAAGCTTGCACCGACAACATTCTGCATGGTGATTTTTTCCGAAGAATATGTAGCTTTGAAAGTCGGCCAGTAAAGACTTCTGCGCACCTTGCCTTTATCCATGATTGAAGTGCGTTCAACCACAGTCTCCGTCCCGTCGGGCTGCGGCAGACGGATTGTTTCGTATGTATCGGACCCGGTATGCCCCTGAGACACAAAAAATCGGCCGGCGGCGATGTCAAAGGTCATCTTTTTATATTGCAGTTTGCCAAATACACTGAGCTGCCCGGCATTGACCGTATTCTCCCAACCGAAAGCTTTCACGTAGCCACCGTATTCATACTTCTGCATGACGAAATTGACCACATGGTCTTTCCCCATAAAGCGAGGATCGGTCGGAAAATCGTAGTATTCCACTTTCTTCACATCCTGCATCCTCATCCCTTCAAGATCCTCCTTGGATGCCGGAAGAAAATCAATGAAGATATCCACACTTTTCCCCGCCAGATCCTTTATTTCATCATTAGGAGAGATTCTCAACTGTGGAATTGCCATACGGTTCAATAGATCCGCAGCCGTCTGCGCCGCGTTCTTCTGCTTCGATGTCGGTATATATGTGGACACTTCCGCGCCAAGTTTCTGATTCCGTGCTTCAACCACTACTTCGTTGAGTTCCTGCGTTTTGATGGAGTCGTTTGTGGTTGTCTGAGCCCCCACCATTGCTGCCGTATAGGCACACAACGCCCCTATAGCTAATCGTTTCATAAATTGCTACTGTTAAAACCTCGACCGTCCGGACCATCCAAACGGTCAAGGTGCGTATGAAAAATCGGTTTATTTAATGCCTTCCAGACACTGGTGCAGAAGCCTGTTCAACACTGTCTCCGAATACTTCCTGTCAGAGAGCATACCTTCCAATATCTCACGGATAGCATACTTGTCAGCTTCCGTCACTTCCGGATATTGTGCCGTATCCCGGATTACTGTATATGCTTTCGTAGCAAGCGCAATGCGGGTTTGTGTATTTTCAGTGGTCATACTCTGGAAATAGGACATCAGCTTTTCAAACCAGCTTTGCTGCTCTCCCTGGATAACGTAGGCTCCGTTGGAAAAACTGCGCAACACATCCATCTGTCTCTCTCTCTCGGACTGTTGACGATATTTCAATGTCGTGGCGTAGGTGACGATAAGTTTACCCACTATATCTCGGCCAACCTCCTTATAGTTTATACCATAGGCATATCTGTATTTCCCGACAGCATCCTCCGAGAGCGGAGCAAGGTATAAGGCGTAGAGATACTCGGTGCCGGCTTCGTTGATACGGACCGCGCTGCTGCCATCTCCGATGACCAACTGTACACTGGCATCTGCGTCCAGTGCCTGCCCACGGTTTATGCCATAGGCCATCTCGCTATCCTTGTCAAAAGCAGAAATAACGTTTGTGACAAGCTTCATTTTACTTGCAGGAAGCACAAAGCTATACACATCACTCTGTCCGGTTTTCACATTCGTCCCGGGATCCTTGTCAAGAGTATGACTCTC
Organism: Staphylococcus sp.; assembly: GCA_023665865.1. Classification (GTDB taxonomy): domain Bacteria; phylum Bacteroidota; class Bacteroidia; order Bacteroidales; family Muribaculaceae; genus Duncaniella. The sequence goes on along the minus strand of JAMPDC010000001.1, from coordinate 2,018,718 downwards.
CGTAATCTTTGCCTCCGGACATTTGATGATCGCATCAAAAGCAGATTTGATATTGGTCTGTGCTACACTCGCCAGCGGAATGGTGGCAAGAAAGAGGCTTAAAAGCCCGAATACTGAAGTTTTCATATCGTTATATTTAGTTATAATTTATTCCATTGTTACTTTTCTGATTGTTTTCTCCAAAAGCTCGTCATCCTCACCGATGAGATCATATATCTGCTGGAGGGCCGTAAGTTCATCAATCATGGCCGCAGCAGCCTGCATCGCCAGTTCATTATCAATCTTGGCTTGCTGGACACGCAGATATTCATCCACATCAAACTCATCCTCGGAGGGTGGAACGGTTTGCTCCACTTTCACGACAGTAGCCTTCGCTATATGTCGCTTGTGGCGTGGAGCGGGACGGCTCACTGCGCTGTCGGCCGGCATCTCGCGGGGAGCCTGGATTGTCTCAGACTGCGTGGTAGTGTCAGGCTCTTTGTTCGGCTGTTCAGCCATGGCTATCATGACCTCCTGTTCTGACGATGGCACGCGGTCTGTCATCTTAACTATGATACCTGTAGCTATCACTACGCCTAAAAATATGGCAGCTACCCGCAATGTCATGCGGAGTATCGTGGGTCTGCGCCGGAGACGTGGCCGGAAGCGTTTCCACTCAGCCTCCATATCAAATTCCGGCTGCCGGACACAAGCACTGCTGACGGCCGACGACGCTTCGTATATGTCACGCAGCTCATCATCATGCAATATCGCATCCAGCTCTCCGTCCGACAAAGTGGAAGGAGCATCAAGCATCTTCGCTATCAATATATCTTTCTGTTCTTCTGTCATGATTTACCGGTTTTGAAATGGGTTCTCAATTTTTTCAATGCTGAAACAATATTCTTGTTGACTGCCGCAACTGAGACTTCAAGGTTTTCAGCTGCCTCCTTGTAGCTCATACCCTCCGTATAGATTCTATCGACAACTTCTCGCTCTCTGGGGGTAAGAAGCCTCTGTATAGCCGACATCACCTCTTCATCGCGCTGCTCGAAGTCCACATCATCAGGAGGAGCTTCGAGCGTGAGCCTCTGACGGATTTTCTCTCGGGTATCAAGCATGTTGATTCTGTTCAGACAGGCATTGCGGACAGACCTCATGAGAAATGCTGTGGGATTCTCAATCCGGATATCCGACTCCCATAGTTTGATAAACACCTCCTGAACTACATCGCGGGCCTCATCCTCCTCGTGAAGAAGACTCATTGCCAACCTCATCGAGGGCGGGAAGCAGCGGGTGTAGAGAGTTTCAAACTCTGTCGTGGAATATTGCATTCTGTGATCGTTTTATATAGTAGACAGCTGAACAACTGAAATCATTACCCTCTCACGAAAAAAAATTCCGGTCTTGAAATGAATATTGACCATACATTTCAAGACCGGATTGATATTCTTGCTCGAAAAATGCGATACAAGTGACTGAAAAATCACATGATGCCACGCTCGCGGAGCTTGAGCTGCCAAGCCCAGGCCGAGCGCATGGTGTCGGCAAGCGATGCTGAAGCATCCCAGCCAAGCACATCGTTGGCATAGCGGGGATCGGCCCACACTTTCTCGATGTCACCTGCTCGGCGACCTACGATCTTATGGGGCACTTTGACTCCGGTAGCCTCCTCGAATACATGGATCAATTCGAGAACCGACACGCCGTTGCCTGTACCGAGATTGAAAATCTCGATCTTGTCATCGCTCTTATCCTCAAGCATACGTTTCACTGCTATGACATGAGCTTGTGCGAGATCAACGACATTGATATAGTCACGGATACATGATCCGTCGGGGGTGTCATAGTCATCGCCAAACACACTCAACTCCTTACGGATACCCATAGCGGTCTGTGTGAGGTAAGGGATGAGATTCTGCGGCACACCATTGGGCAGCTCGCCGATCTCAGCCGACGGATGAGCACCCACCGGATTGAAATAGCGGAGAATCACACTCTTGAACGGAGCCCCGGCATTGATGACATCGGTGATGATCTCCTCGGAGATCTGCTTGGTATTGCCGTAGGGCGAAGTAGCCTTCTTGATGGGAGCCTTTTCAGTCACAGGATTCTCGTCAGGCTCGCCATAGACCGTGCATGATGACGAGAACACGATACCTTTCACACCGTTCGGCCCCATGAGATCGAGGAGATTCATCAGCGTGTTGAGGTTGTTGCGATAATAGAGAATCGGCTTGTGCATGCTCTCACCGACCGCCTTTGAAGCAGCGAAATTGATGATGCCCTTAATGCCGGGATAATCGGCAAAGAGTTTCTCGAGCACTTTGATGTCGGTGCAATCACCCTCCACAAAGTCAGGACGGACACCGGTGATGCGTTCGATGCCATCGATAACCTCACGGTTTGAGTTGGAAAGATTGTCGATGATGACAACCGGATAGCCGGCTTTCTGCAATTCAACCACTGTATGCGAGCCGATATAACCGGTACCGCCTGTTACTAAGATCCTATCCATAATATTTATGTATATGTATGTTTATTCATTGCATTTTTTCCTGACATTGATCCATCTCCTGCTGCGGATGATAGGATCCGATGTGGCGCTGCTTCTTCTCTTCAAAAATATCGGAGATAGCAAAAAAGATTCCACTCTCCTCGACATCGCCAAACTCATCATTGATGGCTGTGCCAAACATTTTCATCGTCGGCGACAGACTCATGTAGGAATTGACAAGCGGCGGGATGTTGAATCCAAACTCCCTGACCGCATGATTCAATATCTTGTAGTCTTCCTTGAAACTTTCGCCCGTGAAGAGGGCCGACATAGCCTCCCTGTCGATCTGAGAGGCAAAGGGACGCAGAGGTCTGACGAGACCTTCCGTGTCCGGGAAATGCTTATGCAGGAAATAGAGGATCATGTCGCGGCAATCGCGGTTGTAGTTGGGATACATCGTCATCTTGCCGAAGAGATACTTGATCTCGGGATATACGACCGTCAGCGCCCCGAGGCCATCCCAGAGATTGTCGAGCGCGAAGATGGCCTTGGCTCCGGCGCGCGACGACTGGTATTCGAGTCTGACAAACGAACGGCCGAGCTCTATGGTGTAGGGCAGATAGTCATTGATAAACCTGTCGGAGAAATGAAACATGTGGCTGGTGGCAATGCGGGGACGCCCGGCTTCGTCAAGTCTGATATCTCTACCGATTATGAACCTATAGCCACCGAGTATCAGTTTCGACTCCGGATCCCAGACTATCAGCTGTCGACATGGTGGATCCATCAGGTCAAACTCGTCGATATCGCAACTTTTACCGGTGCCGCCGCCGGCCGAACGAAACGCAAGCTCCCGGAGGCGTCCGACTTCGCGCATCACGGCTTGACACTCGCGGCCATCTACGACATAGATTTCATTGTGACCCTTGTTTGTTAGACGTAAAAAACGCTCATGTGTGAGCTCCGCCTCAATCAAGGCACTGTCAATGGGATCAATTATCTTCTCGGTCATGAATCAGTATTTCATTTTTCAACATATAAATGCTCAGAGTTCTCACCCGCGGCATCGGCTGTCTCTATCTCCGGCTGAGATCATAGACTGCACTGCGCAAGCTGTCGGCCTGTGACTGCGCTTCCGCTCCACCCCTGAGACTCTCCCAGGAAATAGGTGTACCGATATGGATATCAAACGATTTACCGGCACTTTCAAAGATTTCGCGCGGCAGACGTATCATCTCGATATTGAATTTCAACCCGAGACGAACCCTTAGCTGTGCAAATTTATAAAAAAACTGCGAATTTTCTCCGCCAAAGTGGATAGGAATTATATTTCTCTTGTAGGCAATAGCCTTATTGACCACCATCTTGTTCCACCGGAGGTCGGCAACCACCCCGTTATCTCCACGGCGCGAGACGAGACCGGCAGGAAACATGACTACCGGAGCATCGCTGCAAAATGCCTCCTCAAGCCTTGCCGCAGCCTCGCGCGACTGCTTCCCATGCTTGTTGACGCCAAGAAATATGGAGCGTAGAGGCGCGACATAAGTCAGAAGATCGTTGACAACAAACCAAAGATTCTTCCTCCCGCCATATTGCCGCGAGACCATGTCGGCCAGCACCATTCCGTCAAGACCGCCAAGCGGATGGTTGGAAACGATGATGACCCTCGTATCATCCTGCGGAAGCGTACCGTCAACATTATAAGTCACACCAAGGTCATCGATGACACCCTTGCAGAAATCCACACCGTTTTTATCGGAATTGTTGCTGAGGAGACGGTTCAGTCCATCCTGACAGATGATCTTTTCCAATCTTCTCACTAAAAAACGCGGAATCCAGCGATAGTGTCTCGGCAGACGTGTCCGCAACACCTCGTCGACATCGATTCTCATCTCCGTCACCTCAGATTCCATCCTTCTCCATATTTTTGCCAAAAGCCTGCCAGAGTGTGTCGTCAGGCAGAGGGGCGGTGACATCTATTTCTTTGCCCGAAACCGGATGGACGAAGCGGATCCTCCGCGCCATCAGAGAGATGGAGCCGTCAGGATTGCTGCGCTTGTCGCCATATTTCAGATCCCCCTTTATAGGACAACCGATAGCCGATAGCTGCACGCGGATCTGGTGCTTGCGCCCCGTCTCCAGTTTTACCTCAATCAGATTGTAGCGGTCCGATGTACCGATGAGCCTGTAGGTCAGAGCCGCGCGTTTCGAACCCTTGCGCTCGGTTTCAGAAGCATAGCTCTTGTTGTTGCGCTCCGTGGTGGTGATATAGTGCACGAGTCTCCCCTCAGTCGGTTCGGGACGGTTGCGGCTGATGGCCCAGTAAGTCTTCTCGACCTCACCGTTTCTAAACATGTCGTTGAGCCTCGCAAGGGCCTTGGAGGTCTTGGCGAAGACCACAAGTCCACCCACCGGTCGGTCGAGACGGTGTACGACACCACAGAATACATTGCCGGGCTTATTGTATTTCTCCTTGATCCAATGTTTCAGCGTCTCGACGAGCGGCTCATCGCCGGTCTTGTCTCCCTGCACTATCTCTCCGGGAGCTTTATTTACTATAATAAGGTGGTTATCTTCGTAAACGACATCCATAGCTTCGTTGTGTTTTGACAATACGAAACGCAAAGTTAGCCGATTTCAATATAAAATGAAAATAAAAGCGTATTTTTGTAGCTTGAATCCAACAAACACATCCAAGATGATCGAATATATCAAAGGAACCGCCACGGAACTCACACCGACCTATGCGGTGATTGAAAACAACGGCATCGGCTACATGCTCTCTATCTCCCTCGCCACGTTTGAGGACATCCAGCGCGCATCCGGCGAAGTCAGGATCCTTGTCCATGAGGCTATCCGCGAGGACGCCCATCTGCTCTATGGCTTCTTCACCACAAAAGAGCGTGAACTCTTCCGTCTGCTCATCGGAGTCTCAGGTGTCGGGCCGGGCACAGCCATCCTCATCCTCTCGTCAATCCCTGTGGCCGACCTGGAGGCTGTCATCAACGCCGGCGACCACAACAGGCTCAAAAATGTCAAGGGAATAGGCACAAAAACCGCACAACGTATAATAGTTGACCTCAAAGATAAAATAAAACCCACAGAAAGCACGTTATCCTTACAACCCGCGGCCATTGGTGCGACCAACGACGTCTACGAGGAGGCTCTCGCAGCTCTGACAGCTCTCGGTTTCGTGCGCCAGCAGTCGCAGAAAGTGCTCAAAAGAATCTTCGATGCCGATCCCGCCGTCAAAGTGGAGGTCGCAATCAAGAAAGCTCTGAGCATGATGTGATGCGCGGCGGTCTTCGGTCTGACGTTAAGACCCCGCCCACTGTCCACGGGCCATCGAAATAGTTATCATTTCTGATTCGGAGGTATTGGAAAGCAATGACCTCATAACCTTTTGAAAGCACTGAAAAAACGTCGCAACATATCAGTTTTAGCGTTTATCTTCGCCGCCATCGCCATCATGACGGTGACAGGTACGTTTTTTGTCTTCTCTCAGAGCGTCACCCCCGACTTCAACCCGCCCGCTCCGGTAATCCCGGCCAATCCTCCGGGCAAAGCGGCCGACGACTCCATCAAGACACCATTCCCTGTCCGTCAGCCAATCCCTCAGAATTATGAGGACCTGATGCAACAGGAACTTGCTGCTGATCTCTCGACTCCTTCAAACATCACTACCATAGCCGAATACGACCCGCAGCTCGGTTGCTACATCATCCGTACCCGACTCGGAGACTACGACGTGACCACTCCCTTCTACCTTTCTCCCGAGCAATACAACCGTTGGCAGACACGCCGGCAGATGCAGGACTATTTCAATTTCCGGAATGCCGAGGCGCTCACTACCCCCGACAAGGAGCCGTTCAACATCCTCGACATGAACTTCGCCCTCGGCCCCTTGGAGAAGATTTTCGGCCCGGGTGGTGTGCAGCTGAAAACCCAGGGCTCAGTCAACCTCTCGATGGGCATCAAGACCAACAAGACAGACAACCCCGCACTTTCTCTCGACTCACGCCGCAAGACCTATTTCGACTTCGATCAGAAGATCCAGGCCACCGTGGCCGCCAGCGTTGGCGACCGCATGAAGTTCAACATGACCTACAACACCGACGCGACCTTCGACTTCGACTCCAAAAACCTCAAACTTGCCTACGAGGGTAAGGAAGACGACATCGTCAAGAGCATCGAGGCCGGCAACGTGTCGATGACCACCGGCTCGTCACTCATCCGAGGCAGCACAGCCCTCTTCGGTATAAAGACCAAACTACAGTTCGGCAAACTGACTGCCACGGCCCTCGTCTCGCAGCAAAATTCCCAGTCGACCTCTGTAAGCTCCAAAGGTGGCTCACAGACAACCGATTTCACAATCAACGCCGACGACTACGACCAGAACCGCCACTTCTTCCTCGCCCACTATTTCCGCGACAACTACGACAACTTCGCATCAAAGCTTCCCTTCGTCTCCTCAGGCATACAGATCACACGCATCGAAGTCTGGATCACCAACCGAAACTCACGCTTTGACCAGAGCCGCAACTTCGTAGCCTTCATGGACCTCGGTGAGAGCCAACACCTTGCCAACTCCTATTGGCAAGGCAATCCCGCATATATCCAACCCTCCAATCTCTCCAACAATCTTCTATCGGTAATCAAGCAGGACTACCCGGGCGCACGCTACATCAACACCGTGACCCAGGCCCTCTCACCTCTGGCCGACTACGGCATAAACGGAGGCATCGACTTCGAAAAAGTGGAATCGGCACGCCTGCTCTCATCGTCGGAATACACCCTCAACTCCACCCTCGGCTACATCTCGCTCAACAGCGCGCTCGCTGCCGACGAAGTCCTCGGCGTAGCTTTCGAATATTCCTACAACGGCAAGGTCTATCAGGTCGGTGAATTCTCCGCCGACATCACATCGACCGACCAGTCGCTCTATCTGAAACTTCTGAAATCAACCACCGTCGCCCCCCGCCTCCCTATGTGGGACCTCATGATGAAAAACGTCTACTCCCTCGGGGCCTATCAAGTACAGAAACAGAATTTCAAACTCAACATCAAATATCTGAGCGACACCACAGGTACTCAGATCAACTACCTCCCCGTCCCGTCCATCGCCAACCAGCCTTTGCTCCAGGTGATGAACCTCGACCGCATCGACTCCAACGAGGCCTCTAACCCCGACGGCTTCTTTGACTTCATCGAGGGCTACACCGTCATCTCCTCGCAGGGCAAAATCATCTTCCCCGTCGTCGAACCCTTCGGCTCAAACCTCGTGAAAAAAATCGGAAGTCAGGAACTCGCAGAGCCTTACCTCTACCAACAGCTCTACGACTCCACGCTCATCGTAGCCCGTCAGTTTGCCGACAAAAACAAGTTCATCCTTGCAGGTAGCTATCAAGCATCATCCGGCTCTCAGATCCGTCTCAACGCCATCAACGTCCCCCGCGGATCGGTCATTGTGACCGCCGGCGGCGTAACCCTCACCGAAAACAGCGACTACACCGTCGACTATTCGATGGGCATCGTCACCATCACCAACCAGAGCATCATCGACTCCGGCCAGAGCATCAACGTGACCCTCGAAAACCAGTCGCTCTTCTCAACCCAGCGCAAGACTCTGCTCGGCCTCGACCTCAACTATCAGTTCAACAAGGATTTCAATGTCGGAGCCACCGTCATGCACTTCTCCGAAAAAGCTCTCACCGAGAAAGTCAACATCGGCGACGAGGTGGTCAACAACACCATCTGGGGCCTGAACATGCAATACAACAGCCGCTTCATGTGGCTCACCAACCTCCTCAACAAAATCCCCACCGTCAACGCCGTCCAGCCGTCAACAATCAGTCTCCAGGCCGAATTCGCCAATCTCATCCCCCATCAGCAGAAAAGCGGCAGCAACAAAGGATCATCATACATCGATGACTTCGAGGCTGCACAGACCGGCATAGACCTCCGTTCACCCTACTCATGGTTCCTGGCCTCCACGCCCTACGATCCCTCGGCCGACGCCCTCTTCCCGGAGGCTGCGCTGTCGAATGACACTAAATATGGTGAGAACCGCGCGTTGCTCAACTGGTACTTCATCGACCGTATGTTCACCGCGCGCAACTCCTCCATGTGTCCGGGCTACATCAAGAGCGACCCCAAACAACTCAACAACCCCTACGTCCGCGAGATCACTCTCCGCGAAGTCTTCCCCGGACGTCAGGCCACCTACGGCGAGTCAAATACAATCCAGACACTCAACCTCTCCTTCTATCCCACCGAGCGCGGCCCCTACAACCTCGATGCGACAAACATCGACGATCAGGGCAACCTCCTCCAGCCCGAAAAGCGCTGGGGCGGCATCATGCGCAAGATGGACAACACCAATTTCGATGCCTCAAACATCGAGTATGTGCAATTCTGGATGCTCTCACCCTTCCTCGATCCCGACAACGACAACCTCTCCGGAGGCGACCTCTACCTCAACTTCGGCGAAATCTCCGAAGACATCCTCAAGGATGGTCTCAAGAGCTATGAAAACGGCGTACCCGTCAACGGTGACGACCAATACATGCAGTCCACGGTCTGGGGACGCGTCTCTTCGCAAAACTCCATGACCTATGCCTTTGACAACAACTCCAACTCCCGTCTCCCGCAGGACGTAGGTCTCGACGGTCTTATCAACGACGATGAGTTTGGCTTCCAGACCTACTCTGACTACCTCGACAAACTCCGCTCCAAACTCAGTCCCTCGGCAGTGGAACGTATGCAGAACGACGCCTTCTCCCCCTTCAACGACCCCGCCGGCGACAACTACCACTTCTTCCGCGGATTTGACTACGACGAGCAGCGCCTCGGTGTCCTCGAACGCTACAAGCGCTACAACGGCGTCGAAGGCAACTCACTCTCTCCCCAGGACGCACCCGACGCTCTCTATCAGTCGTCGCGCGCCCTCCCCGATGTCGAGGACATCAACCAGGACAACACGCTCAACGAATATGAGCGCTATTTCCAATACAAGATCTCGATCCGTCCCGAGGATCTGGAGGTCGGCAAAAACTACATCACCGACAAGCAGACCACCATTGTCCCCAACACCGACGGAACTCAACAGGAGGTCGTCTGGTATCAGTTCAAGATACCCTTGAGCGACTATCAGAAAGTCGTCGGCAACATCTCCGACTTCTCGACCATCCGTTTCGCCCGCATGTTCATGACAGGCTTCAAGGCTGTCACCCACCTGCGCTTCGCCACCTTCGAGCTCGTCAGAGGCGAGTGGCGCCCTTACCAGTTCAACCTCAATTCCCGTGGCGACGCTCCTGCCGAGGGTCAGCTCGACGTGTCGGTGGTCAACATTGAGGAAAACTCCAGACGTGAACCGGTCAACTACGTGCTTCCTCCCGGCGTCACCCGTATCACCGACCCCGGCCAAAGCCAGATCGTGCAGCTCAACGAACAGTCTATGTCGCTTAAAGTCGTCGGGCTCCATGCCGGCGATGCGCGTGGCGTCTACCGCAACACAAGCCTCGATCTCCGCAACTACAAGCGCATGCAGATGTGGGTCCATGCCGAAAAACTCATCGACGATCTCACCAACCTAAAATCCGGTGAAGTCTCGGTCTTCATCCGTCTCGGCTCCGACGTCCGCAGCAACTTCTATGAATATGAAATACCCCTTGATCTGACGCCTCCCGGCAAATATAATGAGGAAGGTGCGGACCGCGCCATCGTGTGGCCACGCGAAAACTACATGGACTTCCTCCTCCAGAACCTCGTCGATCTCAAGAAGGAGCGTAACCGGGCTAAAAACGAGCAGCAGCCCGGCGTTGGCTTCGCCACACTCTTCACCGGACGCGACCCTGACAACGAACGCAACCGCATGGCCGTGATGGGCAACCCCTCGCTCAGCGACGTGCGCGTGATGCTCGTCGGTGTCCGCAACAACGCATCGACCACCAAGGATGCAGTCGTCTGGCTCAACGAACTTAAAGTGACCGATTTCGACAGCGAAGGTGGTTGGGCAGCCAAAGGCAACGTCAACATCGGCGTCTCCGACATCGCAACCCTCAATCTCGGCGCCCACATCGAGACTGCCGGCTTCGGTTCCGTGGACCAGCCCCTCAACTCGCGCCGTCTCGACGACTACGAGCAATACAACTTCGCCATGCAGGTCGACGCCGGACGTTTCCTCCCGGAAAAGGTCAAACTCACAGCGCCTATCTACTACTCCGTCTCAAAAGAAAAATCCACGCCCAAATACAATCCTCTCGACCAGGACGTCAAACTCAAAGACGCCCTCGACGCCTGCACCACCGAAGCGCAGAAGGACTCCATCAGAGCCTTTGCCGTAGAGAACTCCGTGGTCAAGAGCTTCTCGATCTCAGGACTCAAATTCGACGTGAAATCCAAGAATCCGATGCCCTGGGATCCCGCCAACTTCACATTCAATTTCTCGTTCAACAAACAGTCGAAAACAGACCCGACAACAGAATACGAGAACACCAATGACTACCGCGGCTCCTTCCAGTATTCCTACTCACCCTACGTCAAAGGTCTGCGTCCTTTCGCCTCGCTCCAGGGTAAGTCGAAAGGCATGAAATTCCTTCAAGAGTGGGAACTGAACTACGTCCCGACCAACATCTCCTTCCTGACAACCATCTCCCGTTACTACTATGAGCTCCAGACCCGATCGGAGACCGACGTAGACTTCCAGCTCCCCGTCTCGGTCAGCAAGAATTTTATCTGGGACCGTCAGCTCGCCCTTACATGGAATCTCACAAAGTCGCTCTCGGTCAACTTCAACAGCAACACCTCCGCCCGCATCGAAGAGACTGTCGGCGCTGTCAACCGGAAGCTCTTCCCCGACAAATACAAGGAGTGGAAAGACACCGTCATGCAGAGTCTCCTCCACCTCGGAACCCCCTGGAGCTACAACCAGAGTTTTGTCGTCAACTACCGTGCGCCTTTCAACCGCATCCCCGCCCTTGACTGGCTCACAGGCAACGCATCCTACAACGCCACCTACCGTTGGGACCGTGGCGCGGAAGTCGACGGGGTCTCAATGGGTAATTCCATCGCCAACCAGGCGGCATGGAACGCCGACGGACGACTTAACTTCGAGTCGCTCTACAACAAGTTTGCCTACACTAAGGAGGTCAACCAGCGTTTCCAGGCACGCTCATCGCGCCCCACTCAGCAGAAGCAGGTCAAGAAAGCGAAAAAATTCCAGCGCACCTTCAAACTGCTCCCCGACACGACCCTCAACATCCGCCACAATCTCAAGAATTCCAAGATCAAAGTGATGGCCACGACAACCGACGGCAAACCATTTGCCGTAACCCATAAGGTTGTCGACGCCAACAACGTCATGATCCTCACTCATGGCGACAAAAATCTCAAATTCACGATCGAGGAGGTCTTGCAGGAAAACAAATCCTTCTGGAAAGAAGTCGCCGCCTATGCGACACGCCTCGTCATGTCGCCGCGATCGGCAGCCGTGCGTTTCCGCTCCACCTCCTCCCTCTCGCTGCCTCTATTCCGGCCCGATATCGGCAACGTCTTCGGCCAGTCGCGCAGCTACGGCCCGATGTCGCCCGGCCTTGACTTCGCCTTCGGATTTACCGGTGAGGATTTCATCGACAAAGCCCTCAACCGCGGATGGCTCATCACCGACGACGGACAGACTTCACCGGCCATCTTCTCAAAGACCAACGAAATCAACTTCGAGCTCACACTCGAACCGATACGCGGTCTCAAAATCATGCTGACCACCAACCGCACCGACAACCGCAGCCGCTCTGTGCAGTTCATGTATGACAACATGCCGACATCGCTCGCCGGATCCTATACCAAGACCCATGTGGCGATGAAGACAGCCTTGAAACATTTCAAGGCCGACAACAATTACGAGTCGGAAGCCTTCAACACCTTCCTTGACAACATTCCCATCATCGCCTCGCGCATCCGAAACGAGTATGCCGGACTCCGCTACCCGATGGGAGGGCTGATGGAAGGCAACATCAACGCAGGCAACCCCTTCAACCCGGAGGTGGGCGATGTCAGCTCGACAAGTTCCGACATCCTCATCCCGGCCTTTATCGCGGCCTACACCGGCACCGATCCCCACAAGCAATATCTGACACCCTTCCCCTCACTCGCCAATGCCCTTCCAAACTGGCGAGTGACCTACGACGGTCTCCTCTACATCGGCAACCTGCGCAACATCTTCAAGGCCTTCACCCTAAGCCACGCATACCAGTGTACTTACTCTGTAGGCTCCTACTCGTCATACCTCAACTGGATGAGTGCCAACGGCGACGGTGACCTCGGCTTCACCATCGACGAACTGTCGGGCAACCCGATTCCCACCTCTCCCTACAACATTTCGTCGGTCGCCATCACTGAGAAATTCGCGCCGCTGATCGGAGCCGCCGTCACAATGAAAAATGACCTTACGGTCTCTGCCGAATACCGCGACGCACGCACGCTCACACTCAACACTTCGGCCGGTCAGATTGTTGAAGCTAATCAGAAGGGTCTCACTTTCGGCCTCGGCTACAAGATTGTCGGATTCAACACCGTGCTCAAGATGAAAGGCTCGGGCACAGGCATCTCCAACGACCTCTCGCTCAACGCCGACTTCTCAATCGCCGAGACACAGGCCCTCATCCGACGCATCGAGACTGCCTACACCCAGGCAACCTCAGGCACACGCACTCTCGGAATAAACTTCACGGCGTCCTACATCATGTCGCGCCGTCTGACACTCGGTGCCTTCTTCGACCATCAGGTCAACACTCCGATTGTCTCCTCGACCTCCTACCCGACAACCAACTCGTCGTTCGGCTTCAATATCAACCTGTCTCTCTCGAGATAAAACCACTACCGTCATGCGACAAATCATAACCCACTTCACAGACGATGATCTCTACAAGTTCACGATGTGTTGCGCCGTGATCGACAACTTCCCGCGCGCTCAGGTGAAATACACTTTTATCGATCGTGACTCCACCATCTATCCCGAGGGGTTCGACCGCGAATTGCGCCGGCAGATAAAATATCTTGAAAACGTGGTCATCACCGACGATGAAATAGCCTTCATGAAGCGGCGTTGCCCCTACATCCCTTTCTGGTTCTACAATTTCCTCAAAGGCTACCGCTACAACAGCGAGTGGGTCAAAGTCAGCCAGGACCCGGAAGGCCACCTTTCGATCGACATTGAAGGCTGTTGGACCGACACGATACTCCTTGAGGTCAAACTGCTCGCCATCATCTCCGAGCTCTACTACATGATGACCGGCGAAGATAAGCTTTTCGACCTTGACGCCTACCACACACGCTCCTACTCCAAAGCGGCACGCATGATCGACGCTGGCTGCAAGTTCAGTGAATTTGGCACACGACGCCGGGCATCTTTCGCAGCACAGGAGACAGTTGTCAGGGCAATGGCCGAATGTGACCGCGGCAAGCAGGGAGCGTCGGGGCGCTTCATCGGCACGAGCAACGTGTATCTCGCAATGAAATACGACCTCGTGCCCGTCGGCACCATGGCCCATGAATTTGTCTGCGCCATCGCCGGGATGTATGGCCCCCAGATGGCCAACCACCTGGCCATGAAAGCATGGTCAGCCACCTATCGCGGCGCCCTCGGGACCTTCCTCTACGACACCTACGGCTGGGAGATATTCAGCCTCAATTTCTCAGAGGATTATGCCAACATGTTCCGCGGACTCCGCATTGACAGCGGCGACAACCGTGAGCAGCTCGACAAGATCGTGGGCAAATACCGTTCACTCGGCATTGATCCCCGCAGCAAGCAGGTGATCTTCAGCAACGCCCTCGATGTCGACCGTGCCATCGAGATCCGGCGCTATGCCTCCCCCCTTTGCCAACCCTCTTTTGGCATAGGCACCCATTTCACAAACGATTTCGAAGGCGTGCGCCCGCGCAACATAGTTATCAAACTTATTGCCGCAAAAATCACCGAGTCGTGGACATTCTACAACTCCACATGCAAACTCAGTGAAGACACCGGCAAATATACCGGCGATCCCGACGTCGTCGCCCGCTTCAAAGCCATCCTCCACATCAATTAGACGACAAAATTCATTGCCGTCACCGAAAAAGTCACTAAATTTGTAGCATTGTAATCAAATCTATCAATTTACTGAAAACTTCACGTCATGACTGTAGTTGACCGTTTTTTGGAATATGTGAAGTTCGACACCCAGAGTGACGAACTCACCAACCTCACCCCTTCGACCCCGGGGCAGATGGTTTTCGCCCAGCATCTTGAAAAAGAACTGCACGCAATGGGTCTCTCGGATATTACCCTCGACGACAACGGCTATCTCATGGCCACCCTCAAGGGCAACAGCGACAAGGAGCTTCCGACCGTAGGTTTCATCGCCCACCTTGACACCAGCCCCGACATGAGCGGACGCCACGTCAGCCCCCGCATCGTCGAGGAGTATGACGGCGGCGACATCATCCTCAACGCATCGACCGGCGTCACACTCTCGCCGTCACAGTTCCCCGAGCTCCTCAACTATATCGGTCAGGATCTCATAGTCACCGACGGCAACACCCTCCTCGGCGCCGACGACAAGGCCGGTATCGCAGAGATCATCACCGCCGTCGACTATCTCATAAAGCATCCTGAGATCAAACACGGCGACATCCGCATCGCCTTCAACCCCGACGAGGAAATCGGTCAGGGCGCCCACAAATTTGACGTCGACCTCTTCGGCGCAGACTGGGGCTACACTATGGATGGCGGAGAGATCGGCGAGCTGGAATATGAAAACTTCAACGCTGCCGTAGCCCGCGTGAAATTCAAGGGCTGCAACGTGCATCCGGGCTATGCAAAGCACAAGATGCTCAACTCCATCCGCGTTGCCAACCAGTTTATCATCATGCTCCCCCGCTGGGAGACTCCCGAACACACCGAAGGCTACGAGGGATTCTACCACCTCGTCTCCTGCGAGGGCACTGTCGAGGAAACAGTCCTCACCTACATCATCCGCGACCACGACCGCGACCGCTTCGAACGCCGCAAGAAGGAGCTCGAACATCTCACCCGCAAGATCAACAACGAGTTTCCCGACTGCGCCTCGATCGAAATCAAGGATCAATACTACAACATGCGCGAGAAGATCGAACCCGTCATGCACATTGTCGACCTCGCTGTGAAAGCGATGGAAAATGTCGACGTCACTCCCAAAGTGCAGCCCATCCGCGGCGGCACGGACGGTGCACAGCTTTCATTCAAAGGCCTCCCCTGCCCCAACATTTTCGCCGGCGGTCTCAACTTCCACGGACGCTACGAATTCGTGCCCATCCCCTCGATGGAAAAAGCGACGAAAGTCATCGTGGAGATTGCCCGTCTCGTCGCTGAAAACAAATAAGAAGCTCTGAACTCTTGAAGACACTCGTAATAGTCACCGGTCCGACTGCGAGCGGAAAGACTTCACTTGCCATAGAGCTGGCGCGCGCACTCGACACTGAAATCGTGTCGGCTGACTCGCGCCAGCTTTTTCGTGGCCTCCCCATAGGCACAGCCGCACCAACCGCCGAGGAGCTTGCCGCCGTGCGCCATCATCTCGTCGGCGTCCTGGATCTCGCAGACTACTATTCCGCCGCCTGCTTCGAGCAGGATGCCCTGGCGATACTCGACGAGATCTGGAAGCGTAGCGACTACGCCGTGATGTGTGGAGGATCGATGATGTATATCGACGCTATCACAAACGGCATAGACGAACTCCCCACCATCTCGCCTGAAATCCGCGAGAAAGTGCTGCGCATGTATGAGGAAGGTGGCCTGCCGGTCCTCCATGAGACACTCCGTCGTCTCGATCCCGACTATCTCGCCACCGCCGACCTCGCCAACCACCGTCGACTCGTCCATGCCATCGAGATTTGTCTCCAGGCAGGAGTCCCCTGCTCATCGCTGCGCACGGGGAAGGCCAAAGAGCGCCCCTTCCGCATAGTCAAGATGGCCATCGGCTGGGACCGACAGAGACTCTTCGGGCGCATCAATTCGCGCGTCGGCCGCATGATAGCCGACGGGCTTGAGGATGAGGCGCGTGGAGTCTATGGCATGCGCCATCTCAACGCGCTCAACACAGTTGGCTACAAGGAATTGTTTGCCATGATGGACGGTACGATGGACCGCGACACGGCCATAGCGCGCATAGCAAAAAACACCCGCGTCTATGCGAAAAAACAACTACTGTGGATGTCGAAAGATCCGAATATCAAGCTATTGGACCCCGACAAACCCTTGCTCGAGCAAGCGTTAAGATTTATTAATTAATCTGAAACTCCCAAACTGCTCTATTTTTCGTATTTTTGCACAAATTTCTACTGAATGAGAATCCTCTCCGGCCATTTCAGGTCGATTTCTCATGAACATTTCTGCAAATTTCAAATTTTTTATATCAACCAATGATCGCCCGAGATACCCTGAATCTCTACTTTCAGGACGCAATTCGAGAATATTGGGAACTCCCGTCCCTCACAGATTTCGGTGGCGCCACAATGACATATAAGGATGTGGCCCGCAAGATAGCCAAACTTCATCTGCTTTATGAAAATATAGGCATCCGCCCCGGAGACAAAGTGGCACTTTGTGCCAAAAACAGCTCCATGTGGTGTGTGTCATTTATCGCAACCGTGACCTACGGAGCAGTCATCGTACCGATTCTCGCAGACTTCAAGCCCGACAACGTCCAGCATCTCATCAATCACAGCGATGCCAAACTTGCGATCATCGACGAGAACACCTGGGAAAACCTCAACCCCGAAGGGATGCCGACGCTCCTGGGAGCCCTATCGATCAAGGACTTCTCGCTCATCCACAGCAATGACGAAAAGCTCTCCTACGCCCGTGCGCATCTCAACGAGCTCTTCGGACAGCGCTATCCCGAGCGTTTCACCCCGGCCGATGTCAACTATCACATCGACAGCAAGGATGAGCTGTGTCTGATCAGCTACACCTCAGGCTCGACCGGATTTTCAAAAGGCGTGATGGTCCCCTACCGCAGCCTTTGGTCAAATGTGCAGTTCTGCCTCGATTTTCTCCCGACCAACCCGGGCGACGGAGTGGTGTGCATGCTTCCACTCGCCCACATGTATGGACTGACCATCGACCTTCTCCGCACCTTCATCAGCGGCAACCATATCCACGTGTTGACCAAGACTCCGTCGCCGCGCATCATCATGGATGCCTTTGCCAAAGTCCAGCCCCGCTACATCATCACCGTGCCTTTGATCATTGAGAAAATCATCCGCACCCGCGTCTTCCCGATGCTCGAGAAACCGCTGATGAAACTTATGCTCATGGTGCCCTACGTCGACGAGCGACTCATGGGTAAGATCAAGGAGCGCCTCATCGAGACTTTCGGAGGCAAGGTCGAGGAAATCGTCATCGGGGGCGCTGGTCTCAACCGCGATGTAGAGAAATTTCTCCGTCGCATCGGCTTCCCCTACACTGTCGGCTACGGTATGACCGAGTGCGGCCCGCTTATCGCCTACGCCAATGCAAAGGAAAACCGCATGGCATCCTGCGGACGCATAGTCGACCGCATCGAGGCCAGAATCGATTCCCCGGATCCCACTTCAAAACCCGGCATACTCTATGTCAAGGGTGAGAATGTCATGCTCGGATACTATAAGAATCCCGAGGCCACGGAAGCGTGCATGAGCGCCGACGGCTGGCTCTCGACCGGCGACATCTGCAACTTCGACGAAGACGGATTCCTCTATATCCGCGGCCGCGACAAAAACATGATCCTGGGTGCATCCGGCCAAAACATCTACCCTGAAGAGATCGAAGACAAGCTCAACAATCTCTCATACGTCTCCGAGTCGCTCATTGTCGACGATGGCGGTGGCCGCCTCGTGGCCCTCATCTATCCCGACTATGAAAGCATCAGCTCGCAGGGACTCAGCAACCAAGGTGTCACTGAAATCATGGAGGAAAACATCAAGGCGCTCAACTCCGATCTGCCGGCCTACTCGCAGGTACAGCGTTTCCGCCTGATGACCGAAGAGTTTGAAAAGACACCTAAACGCTCGATCAAGCGCTATCTCTACCAGCCGAAATAAACCGCACGGCTGAAATATAAAAAAATATCACGTATCTTCAGGAGAGGTTGCAACTCATGTTGCAGCCTCTTCTTCTCATTATGTCTCAACGGCATTTATCCATGAGAGGATTGATGAGAAGTCGTGCCCTGCGCCACCGCTCCTCCTCCGATAGCTGTCGCTCGTAGGGATTCACAGTCGGATATGAATTTTGCGACACATAAGGATCTATCTCCTGCACGGGGACAACTGGTACACCAACATCCTTCGTCTTAGAGTCTTCGACGCCACATCCGGATGCAGCTTTCGCCCGATGACGCGCCCTCGCCGCAGCCGAGCGGGCCAACGCCTTGTCGATCTCCGGCTGGAGAATAGTGAAGACGAGCGTACATTCAGCCGACATGGCCCGGCGCTCAGCATCAGAGATGCAACCGCTTTCGAGATACGCATCCACCACTTTCATGACCTCTTCGGCAAGATTATGACTGCTCATGACAGCTGCCGCATTGCCAACGCGCTCAGTCAGTGACTTATAAAACCGGTCGGAAACAGGACGGCGCTGAGACTTTCTAGTGGATCTGGATTTTTTGATTTTCATAATGACAGTGATTCAGTTTGATTTGTGATTTTACATCGCAAATTTAATCACCGCCCACCCCCGAAAAGGTGCGATAATGCAAAAGCGCATAATTAAAATCAGCAACATACCAAAATATTCAGTCACATCACAGTCTCGCCCTTTCGCTATGCCCGACTCCGGTACCGCGATGAAAAAGTGGTGACCTCAACCTAAAACCAACCTGTCTCCATATATATTTATTAAAAATCTCAAATTTATTAAATAATCTCAAAATAATTTTATTACTTTGCATTTGGATAGGCGAAGGTCTATCCACACATTTTGGAAAAATAAGAAGCGTTATGCTCATCTTGTAAACTGAAAACGTAGGAAATTTTCATCTGATGCAAGAGATGGCATAGTGGTTCTCACGCATATGCGTGGGTCACTATTGTTACATCTGCATCAAAGGTTTCCTACGACCATCAGTTTAGACGTGGCATAGTTGGCTCACGTTTCTGCATTATAACTTAACTCTCTCCCATGAGCCAAATGGAGAATTGTAGGAACATATGAAAAAGATTTTGTTCTCATTGTCATTGTTAGTTGGGATGCTCGTAACTTCATGCAGCGATGACAGTACGTTTTTCAACGAGCCGTCGCCAATCCGTGCCTATGAAACCGATGCTGAGATTTTGGCTCAGTTCGTAGATGTGGATAACACCACAGGTGCGTTTTTCATCAATCCTGATAAGAAAATCAATGCCTCCGATTATGTAGTCAACCGTAGCCGGGAGGAGCTAATGACGGTCAGCTTCGTAAACCGTGACAAGTTCAGCCGAGAAATGGAGAATGTCAACGTAATGATCCGATCTATAAAGCAGTCCGGCATATCAACAGCTATCATCTATTCTACTTATTCGTCAGATAAACTGATTGAAGGTGGCTTATCTGATAACTTTACGATTGAGAAGTTGGCTGTGCCTTCAAGAAACGTGACACCACTTGCTCAAATGATAGTAACTTCGGAACGAAACGATGCCAGACAGTTTTATGCACCTCGATATGTTACCATGAATGTATCAGCCAATAGTTCATCAAAATTCTATCTGTATCAGATCTCTTTGGGTGACACCTCAAATCCGGATGCCGGGATATTGATTGTTGCCGGATTGAATACTCCCCAGCCCAGCCATTCCTACATCATTACAAATAATGGTAATTCCGATTGGCTTTCAGTCAAAGGTATGAATCTTATCGGTGACGGAACGCTCTCCGTCTCATTTACAGAATGAGAACTATATTATCCGTATTATTACTATCCATGTTGATGACATTGTCATCGTGTGAAGGAAAATCCGGCTATCTTGATGAGGATCAACAAGGCACTGTTGCCATGCTCACAGATGTGGAATGGCTAATGGTGTGGGCTGATTACGGCAGTCTTGGTGAGGAAACGTATGAGGCGGAAACGGACATATATAGGTTTGAACGTTCCGGCAAAGGGTGGTTTGCTAATGGATCATGGCTTGACAGCGATAAAAAAGATGGTATCGGCTATTTCCAATGGACGTTCACTACCGAGAATTTTTCAGTAATACGTATGGCCGGCTATATTGAAGGATATTGGCTGATAGAAAAACTCACGCCAAATGAATTATGGGTAACTTCTGCGCCTCAAGACCCGGTACTTTATCCATCACAAGACAACAGAAGATATAGATTCAAGGCACGCAAAATAAAATAGCCACAATATGGTGGGTATAGGGCGGTAAGTCTCAATGATATTTGCGTTTGTTCATTCCTTACCAACTGTATCGTAGCTAATTTAGTAAAAATATCATTGATATTGTTAAACTAAGCCATATCACGCATAGCAATTAGGTTATTATGCTGATTATGTGTAACTTTATACTTGTCAATACTAAATATACACATAAAATGAAACGATATATATTTATTTTATTAAGCATCTTTATTACTTCGCTTTGTGCATACTCACAGGACGAAATGACTGTCCCACTTGATAACTCACAAGAAACCTCCATAATGACATCTGACTTAAGTTCCGGAAATAAGACAAATTCATATAGTCAATCTTCAGTGCTATCAACATCATTAAATTCTAGTCTTAGTGAAAACCCCATAGCACCTTTTAATTACAAAAAGACCCAAGAATGGGGAAAATACAAAACTCTCCGCACATTCGGGTGGACATTTTTAGGAGTGGGTTGTGTCTCTTTATTTGGCGGTCTGTTCGAGATGGCCCTTGAACACTCATTCTCAGGTAAACACTCGGCAGCTGGTCCTATTATGATGATTGCAGGGGGCGTCTTGACAGTATCCAGTGTTCCAATCCTTATAACAGCATATAATTATCGCAATAAGGCTAAAAAGATGGCTCTGAATGTTGGTGTTACATCTATCAATGCTCCAGCCATTTCAAATAGAATAAACTATGCTCCAGCCTTAAGTTTTGCGCTTAATTTCTGACTTCCTACATTTCTTTGATATACAATAACATACACAATGAAACGATATTTTTTTAGTTTACTTTGCACACTTATCACCTCGTTTTGTGCATACTCACAGGACGAAATTACTGTCCCACTTGATAACTCACAAGAAACCTCCATACTGACATCTGACTTAAGTTCCGGAAATGGGACAAATCCAGCGGAGGTATCTTCTATGGTGCCAACTTATACAATGAGTTCAGATTATGCCGGAAATTCAGCAATGGCATTTGATTATAAAAATACTCAAGAATGGGGCAAATATAAGGCACTTCGTGCGGTTGGATGGAGCGCATTTGGCGTAGGCGTTCCTGCAACGCTTGTTGGGCTTTTCTTGTGTGGTGTAGCTTTGGATGCGTCCCCAGCCGCCGGAACAGCAGGTGCGATTGTAACGATATCCGGAGGAGCCCTTACTCTATCAAGTATTCCGCTTCTAATTTCAGCCTATCATTATCGTAATAAGGCAAAAATGATGGCTCTGAATGTTGGTGTCACATCTATCAACGCTCCTTCTTTCTCAAATAAAATAGATTGTACACCGGCCTTAAGTTTTGCTCTAAATTTCTGACAACCGTCTTTCGATATTCCAAACATTGCATAAATCATCCCGACGAGAGAAGAGTTCTTTCGCCGCGCATCATCATGGATGCCTTTGCAAAAGTACAGCCCCGCTACATCATCACCGTGCCTCTGATCATTGAGAAGATCATCCGCACCCGCATCTTTCCGATGCTCGAGAAACCGCTGATGAAACTCATGCTCATGGTGCCCTATGTCGACGAGCGTACATTCAGCCGACATGGCCCGGCGCTCAGCATCAGAGATGCAACCGCTTTCGAGATACGCATCCACCACTTTCATGACCTCTTCGGCAAGATTATGACTGCTCATGACAGCTGCCGCATTGCCAACGTGCTCAGTCAGTGACTTATAAATAAAACCGGACGGAAACCGGACGGCGCGGAGACTTCCCCGTGGATCTGGATTTTTTGATTTCCCTAATGACAGTGATTCAGTTTGATTTATGATTTTACATCGCAAATTTAATCACCGCCCACCCCCAAAAAGGTGCGATAATGCAAAAGTACCCGCTAAAAAAATATCCATTGCTACAGGTCGGGGTGAGCGGGGGCGTTGGGGTTGATGAGTCCTCGACCGATGCCTACGCCTATAACCCCGATGGCCTGCAACAGATTCAGCCCCTTCCCTTTAGGATAACTGAAAGTCGGGACTGTGTAGTGGGGCGCAACCATGGTCGTTGCCGACAATTCTGTCGACATGACGAAATCCACAAGGTTAAACCGCACTTTGCCAAACATCATGAGCGTTTTGACTCCGATGATGCAGTCATAGTCCGCACGCATGGAATTGTCGCCGGTCTTGACAACCAATTCCGGTGGCGAGACGACATTGCCTCCAAGCGCGACAGGCATATCGGGCACCTTGTAGCACTCGGAATAGATCGTGCCACCGATCCCTGCTTCCCTTATCGTATCAGGCTCGGCATGTGAGGTTATGTAATCCTTATGCGTCTCAAAAAAGCTATTGCTCAATGTGCCAAACGAGGCGTCGCCGCTGTCGATACACATCATCATCGGCGTGGATAGCACAGTCCCTTTTGCAAGAAGGTTCATTGTCGGCGAAAAGCACAGATCAGGCGCGATCCCGCTCCGCCCCGGGACTGAGGCCGGGACTGTTATCTTACGGTTGGCGAAATCAATGGTCACATCTTTAAGCTGCAACATCAACTCGCTCCCGACCACAATGTTGAAGCTGTCAATATACTTGTCGGCTTCCTCATTGTCCGACGACAGCGATACGACCGTAAACGGCACATCTCTCACCGTCATATTGCCAATCTTCAACTCTCCGGCAACAGCGACATATCCGTCGCGGTTATTGATCCCACTGACTGTAATCCTTGTGTTTTCCAGGGGTGTGAGTTTAAATCTCTCAGCCATTTCGTGTGAAATCAAATTGACACCGGCTCCTGTATCAAAAGTGATGTCAGCCGACTCTCCATTGATATAACTGTCCTGCAAATGAATGAGCACCGATGCTTTATCTTTCGGGCCGACCGGAACGATGGCGAAAGGGACAGAACCCACGTCGGCGCCATCGAAATCAATCTGATATGGCTTGTAAGCTGCCAGCGCTGCGTAACGGTTGGCTGTCGATGTCAGTCCCACTATGGTCATTGAATCAAGATATTGGGCGGACGCACTGAGAATCGAATTGATCATCGATGCAGCAGCCTCATTTTTGCCGACGCGGCTTAAATCCATGCCAAACATATAGGCGGATGAAACAAGATTTCCGACATCAAGACTCTGCGTATTGAGCAATTCCTGAAACGCCGGGATCGAAACATCAGGCCGATTGAGACGGTTGCCGAGCAGACAACGTGAAAAGATCTCGAGAAATTCATGGATCGAGTCGTGAGGTGCTGTCTTGTATATAGAATCAAGCGCAAACCAGTCATGACTGTTCATGGCATTGGCTATTTTCTCATCATACGACTGCGCAGACACTCCGAGAGCAACTGCCACCATCATACAGAGCATTAATCTGACCTTTTTCATGATAAATTCCTATAAGGGATTTGTATTTTATCTCTGACAAAGATAATTAAAATCAGCAACATACCAAAATATTCAGTCACATCACAGTCTCGCCCTTTCGCTATGCCCGACTCCGGTACCGCGATGAAAAAGTGGTGACCTCAACCTAAAACCAACCTGTCTCCATATATATTTATTAAAAATCTCAAATTTATTAAATAATCTCAAAATAATTTTATTACTTTGCATTTGGATAGGCGAAAGTCTATCCACACATTTTGGAAAAAGAAGAAACGCTATTCTAAATTAAAATGAAACTATTTCGATACATATTATTCATATTCCCGTTTTTATTCATTTCTTGCGATGATAAAGACGAACCATATTCTGACTTGTTTTCAATTTACGTAAAGTTGGACGAACAAGGAGGTGAAGTCCAAATCATCAAACACGAATGTGAAGTAACTATCAGTGGAGAGCAGCAATATATTCATGTCACCCTATCGGGTAATTTCGATAACTTAAATCTCCGTCCTCCATACAGTTCTCACGACTGGTCTATGGTTACCATTGGAGAAAAAACCATGAGTATCTGTGTCCTTAAGAACAATATGGGTGCTGTCCGAAACGACAATGTTGATTTTGTCGTTTCAAAAGGCTCTGTCAAAAATGAAGGTACCATTTCTATCGTACAACGCCCCAATTAAAGCGAAAAGATTTGTGCCTATCACATTAGATCACTTATTTGCAAAATAGAAAGACCTCGACTTTTTTGTCGGGGTCTTTCAGTTCATGCTGCGAGATGCGTTTTTTGTTTCTCTCTTGTATCACGCGGATGTAAAAGCTTAATTAAATGGACATTGAATACTTGATCAGCGTATTAGCCTACTTTTCAGTGTGATTATATTTAATGGCAGTTCTATATCAATAGAAGCAAAAATCAGAACGAGAAGTGGAAGGTGAAACGGAGACCGCTCAGGCAGGCGTCGGGATTGTCACGGTAGGTGAGGCGCCAGGTATAGTCAAGACGGAGGATGCGGAAGATGTTGTCGAGACCGACACTGATCTCCATGTAGGGGGTGTTGGTCATCGTCTGCGTGTGGGTAATGGTCGGGAAGGTGTAGAGCTGCGGATTGAGCTCTGGTTTGTTTCGGTCGCTCAGATGGCCCCATACACCTTTAAACGTCACTGCCTCACGCAGCTTGAGCTTCTTCAACAGTGGAATATAGTTGAGTATGGCACCGTTGGCCCAATAAGTGATGTCCCACTGCGCATAGGAGTCATTGATGAACTCCATCGGGTTGAGGCAGGAGAAAAGGTCGGGCTGAAGCATGTAGGAAAGATTGGCTCCCGGACTGAGGAGGTTGGGATATGGCGAGCGCGACCATACGTGGCCACCCTTCACACTGAAGTCGACATAACCGAAAGCCGACAGCCAGAAACGTTTGCTGAACGAAGCCTCCGTCACGTTGAGCGCAAACGGATTGCCAAACAATCCCTTAGGGGCATAGGTGTGTGAGAGTGTGAAGACGGGGGCGTCGAGATTGATGGGCAGACGGCCGGTCTTCATCTGGTAGAATTTCTCGCCGGGAGCATAGCGGAGCACGAGGCGGAGAGAGTTGAGCGTATAGTGCTTGAAATTCTCTCCGTAGCCGTTGGTAAACGTCATGTAGCGTGTGGCATACTGACGTTCCTGCTGCAAGCGGGCCTCAAGTGAGAAATGGCGGTCAGTCTCAAGGATATATTCGATCTTGCTCACACGATGATAGGTCTCCTGAAGGTCAGGCATGCGGCGGAAGGAGAGAAACATGTTGTCCTCGTTGTGGAGCATCGAGCTCTGCTCGAGACGGTCAAGGTCGTAGAGCTGGGTGACGCGGATGGAGTGAACCGGGAACTCACGCGAGTGATAGGTCTTGTCGTTGAACGAGTATTCCGCCTCCGCCGAATATTTCCACTTGTGGTCTTTGAAACCGCGCGCTATGTAGCCGCGTCCAAACCACCGCTTGGAGAGATTGGCGGTGGTCATGCCACCGAGCCTCATGCGCAGACCCTCGACGGAGTTGTAGGACATCAGCGAAGTCATAGGGCCAATGTCGAAATACGACGGATCGCCTGTCCCGACATAGCCTGAGATGAAAGCCTTGACCACCTTCTCGCCCCAGTAGAACACAGGCACTGAGCGCAACCGGGCCATCATATCCTCGATGGAATTGGCACCGTGGCCTATCCCGACCTTACGGTTGCTGTCCCAGAACTTCTGGCCTCTGTATTCGGCACCGGTGGCAAGTATCTGCTGCGCACCTTTCTTGAAGATAGACTGGTCGGGGGCGGGATTGAAATTATGACTGTCGTAGACGGTGTGGCGGTGGCCATAGATGCCCGGAGTGCCGGGCATCAGACGTGCCTCAAGCATCATATCGTCGCTCACTTTCAGGCGTGAACCGTCGGGCGCCTTCACATAGTCCTGGGAGATGAGCAGCCCCTCGATGAAATTGAGATTGATGTCGTGGGGCACACGCATGGTGATGCGCTTGATAAACATCGTCGTGTCGCCCAGCGGGACGTAGAAGCGACCGGTGAACCCCATTGTGCTCGCGTTGCGGGGGACGAATGTCAGTTCGACACAGCGAGTGGTGTCGACATAGACTGTGTCGGTCAGATAAAATTTATAGAAATCGGGAGCGATCCTCGACAGTGGTGACACAAAGCGGGTCTGCAAGAGAGTGATGTCGTTGTTATAGACGTCGACCTCACGGAGCACATCCTCATAAAACATCTGCATGCTCTGTTTGTCAAGCATATCATCGAGACCGGATGAGCGGATACCTTCGACATATTCCTTCTCCGACCGGGGATCCTTGCGGTAGTGGACAGCCGAGAGCTTCTCGCGCAGCGCGATGTTGAGAATAGGTTTGCCCGACATCTCGGAGGTGTCGACATATTCTTTCAGAAACGAAAATGTCTTGTCGATGCCGCGCTTGGCCGAGTCGTTGAACTGATAGTCGTTGATAGCCAGGTTTATGCGCTCGTATTTGCTGTAGTTGTAATTATCATGCCGGCGCGGGTCGTTGAGGTCCTGAGTGTGGCGTATGCGCTCCATGAACTCCACGGCGGGATTATTTTTCTTGCTGTAGTGCTCGCGCTTGGGCCTGGCGATGACCTCGCCGAGAAGCACACCGGTCGGCACGAGCGCTATGTCGAGGTTCAGCGACTCCGATGCCGTCCTTGGAGCCCTGACGGTCTTGGTCTCATAGCCTATTGCCGAGGCCATCACGCTGTCGAAGGCGAGTGAGGTTGTCAGTGTGTAGCGACCCTCATCGTCAGTGAGGACGCCGCGATCAGTGCCTTTGAGCAGGATGGAGACAAAGGGGATACTCTCGCCCGAAACCGAATCGCGCACCACTCCCTTGACCGTGAGGTTGCGTGACTGTGAGGGCAAAAATAGCAATAATAGGAGAAAAAGTATGATGATGCGCAAATGCGGGCGCAAATTGACCATAAGGAAACCTTGCAAATAGTTACAATCTTCTTTAACTTTGCAAAAGTAGTCATAAATGAGATGACAATCACTATGTAGTGTTAAATTTAACACTCGGCTACACATTTCTTCAATTTTTACGGAACAATGGCTAAAGAAATCGAACGCAAATTTCTCGTGACCGACACGTCATTTGAGGCATTGGCCACCCGACGGCGCCACATACGTCAGGCTTATCTATCGACAGATCCCGGTGCGACTGTGCGTCTGCGCATAGCCGATGCGACGGCTTTTATCACCGTCAAGGGACGCAATTCGGGAAGCGTCCGCGACGAATGGGAGTATGAGATCCCGGTGAGCGATGCTGAGGAGATGGCCGAACGGCTCTGCCATGGCTTTGCCATAGACAAAACCCGCTATGTAGTGGACTTTGAAGGTTGGAAATGGGAGATAGACGTCTTCCACGGACGCCACGAAGGCCTCGTCGTGGCCGAAGTCGAGATGCCCGACGCCGGATGCAATCCTCCACTCCCCCCGTTCATAGGTCGGGAAGTCACAGGCGACCCTCGCTACTATAATTCCACCCTCTCTACTGTCCCGGCATCTTCGCAGGGTCAAGATCAGCGATGAGGAAGTTGCTGCCGGCTATAAGTATGAGATCATCCTTGGCCGCACGGCCTGTAGCCTCGGTGAGCGCGGTATTGACATCCGGAATCACTTCTCCCGTCAGCCCCTCGGCGGCCGCACGTCGCGCCAGTTCGCCACCGTCAAGTCCTCTCGGGACCGAGGGAGTCGAGAAGTAGAGCCGCTTTTCGCCACCAATCTCCCCTATCTTGCGCAAGATGGCGGTGATATCCTTGTCGTTGACAAAGCCGACAATCAAATGGACACATCCACCGGTGCGTGCCGACAACTGACGGGCAATGTATTCCCATCCTCCTATATTATGGCCGGTGTCACAGACAGTCAGCGGCGAGGTCGATATGACAGTCCAGCGTCCCAGCAGGCCGGTGTCGCCACAGACGTTTGCAAAACCTTCGCTAACAGCCCGGTCCGGGATCACGAATCCGGCCTCGGCCAGACACTGCAATGCACAGAGTATGGTCGCACCATTCCTGGCCTGACACTCGCCGTGGAGCTCCCCCTGGATTTCACCGAAAGGAGTGTGATGATATGTGATGGAGCTGTCGTCAAAACTACAGTCGATCTCTCCGGCAAAACAGATCGGAGAGCCAACTTCCGCAGCCTTGGCGATGAAAACGGGGTCGGTCTCAGCCTGATGCTCACCAACGACAACCGGCACTCCCGGCTTGATGATTCCCGCCTTCTCGCCTGCGATCTGCCCGAGCGTGTCGCCAAGCAGAGCCGTGTGGTCAGGCGAGATGTTGGTGATGATGCTCAGGACAGGGGTGATAATATTGGTACTGTCGAGACGTCCGCCGAGACCGGTCTCGATCACTGCCACGTCGACCTTCTCTTTTGCGAAATATTCAAACGCCATTGTAGATGTCAGCTCGAAAAAGCTCGGCCGGAGAGATCCGTGATCCATCCCCTGCCATCTCTCCACGAAATCAACCACGGCCTCACTGCTGATCTTCCGGCCGTTGACACGGATACGCTCGCGGAAGTCAAAGATGTGGGGCGAGGTGTAGAGTCCCACCTTATATCCGGCGCGGGCGAGCACTGCCGCAAGAGTGTGAGCTGTCGACCCCTTTCCATTGGTACCGGCTATGTGGATTGTCCTGTAGCTGCGGTGAGGATTGCCGAAAATATCATCGAGCGCACGTGAGGTCTGCAAGCCCGGTTTATAGGCGCTCGCACCCTCACGCTGGAAGACCGGGAGCGACGTGAAGAGAAACTCTATCGCCTCATTGTATGTCATAATCCTTTGCTTTTATATCAATATATCAGCCATCCGGCCACTCCGGCCAGGCAGATGATGAGTATCGGGTGAAAATCCATCTTGTAGACCATAAAAAAGGCTACCAAACATATCACACAGCTATTGATGACTTGCTCGGCATCCTCGCCGAAGTTGGCAGAGTTCATCAGCAGAAGCGCTGCGGAGGCTATAAGCCCGACCACAACCGGACGCAAGCCAGCAAACACTCCTTTGATAACCACACTATCTTTATGGCGACGGATGAAATGGCTTGTATAGGCCACGAGTAAAAACGACGGAATAACTACGACCAAGGTACAGATCAACGAGCCGAGTATGCCGAACCAGGGGGAAGACAAGGCCGCGGAATACTCCCCCGGGGCCACATAACCAATATATGTCGCCGAGTTTATGCCGATGGGGCCCGGTGTCATCTGCGAGATGGCCACGATGTCGGTAAACATCTGTTCCGTCACCCAACCCGGGCCGACAATCTCGCGTTCGATAAGCGCGAGCATCGCATAGCCACCACCGAAACCAAAGAGCCCGATCTTAAGATAGGCCCAGATAAGACGCAGATAGATTGTCATAGCTTCTCATCCTCCTTTCTGATCTCTTTTTCAACCTTGTCGAGCGACTTCACATGGTGGGAAAACCATAGCCAGCCGAAAAATCCTCCGGCCACGATATATAGAATCGGGTTGGATACCACAGGCCATTTCGAATATATGAGCAAGGCCACCCCGACCGGAATCCCGACAGTCTTCCATCCAATCTTCGCAGCCTTGGCCGAGGATATGACCGGCGCGACGATCAGCGCCACTACCGCCGGGCGTATGCCCTTGAAAATTGCCGAGATAGTCGGGTTGTTTTTTATGAGATCCGGAGTTATGAAAATGGCGATGAATAGAATTATCATGAACGACGGGAGAATACATCCCGCAGCGGCGGCAAGCGAACCGCGCATGCCACGCAACTTGTCGCCGACGGCCACCGCTATATTCACAGCAAGGATTCCGGGCAAAGACTGAGACACCGCAATCAGATCAAGGAACTCTTCACGCTCAATCCACCGGTACTTGTCGACAATCTCCTTTTCGATCAGCGAGATCATAGCCCAACCGCCACCGAAAGTGAAAGCTCCGATCTTGAAAAAAGACAGAAACAGACGCAAGCAGATATTATTTCTCATTGTTATTATTGTTTTAGCGGCGCAAAGTTACTAAAAAAGTGTTAAACCACGGAGAAAATCAACTTTTCATATTAAGGAGTGTTATAAAGATAAAGATCGAGGGCATCAAACGAGTCCGAATATCCATCAAGCTATTCTTATAACATACTTTATTGCCCCGTAATCTACAAACTTATAATCATCAATTCTAATTTTCACATAACAATATGACTATGAACACCGCACCTCTTCAGGGAATCAAAGTTGTTGACTTTACAGAAGTCCAATCAGGTCCTTCATGTACACAAATGCTCGCTTGGCTTGGAGCAGACGTCGTAAAAATCGAACGTCCCGGCGTAGGCGACGCAACCCGTAAGGAACTTCAGTTCAACCCCAATCTTCCAAGCTACTACTTCCTCCAGCTCAACTCAGATAAGAAATCACTGGCACTCGACGCAAAGACCCCCGACGGCAAGGCAATTCTCACCAAGCTGATCCAGGAGGCCGATATTTTTGTGGAAAATCTTCACCCGGGTGCAATGGACAAGCTCGGTTTCAGCTGGGAAGAAGTCCACAAACTCAATCCTAAATGTATCTACGGTACCATCAAGGGCTTCCCTGTATCGTCGAAATACAAAGACCTCAAGGCCTACGAACCTATCGCGCAGGTAACTGCCGCAGCAGCCTCGACCACAGGCTGGTATGAGGGCGACTACAATATCCCTACCCAGAGTGGCGCGGCGCTCGGTGACTCCAACACCGGTATGCACCTACTCATCGGTCTTCTTGCAGCGCTCCAGCAGCGCAACAAGACCGGCGAAGGCTGCTACGTCTACCAATCGATGCACAATGCCTGTCTTAACCTCTGCCGTATCAAGACCCGTGACCAGCTCACACTCGACAAGATCGGCTATCTTACGCAGTTTCCCCAGTATCCCGACGGCAAATTCGGCGACTGCGTTCCCCGTTCAGGCAACACAGAGGGTAGCGGTGTTCTCGGTTGGACATATAAATGTAAACCTGCCGGCGGCTTAGACTCTGAGGTAGACGCCAACAACTATGTCTACATCATCCTCCAGCGTGGCGAAAAGGAATTCGAGCTCGCATGCCAGGGTCTCGGATTTGAAGACTGGCTCACCAATCCTGACTTCGCCACAGCCGACGCCCGCGACAAGCACAAGGCTGAAATCATCAAGAGGATCGGCGCATGGACAGCTGACAAGACCAAATTTGAGGTCGTCGAGATCCTTTCCAAATATGGTGTGCCTGTAGGTCCCGTCCTCTCGACCAAGGAAATGATGACCGATGAAAGCCTCTATGATGGCAACACCCTCGTCAGAATCAACCAGGGCGGTGAGATCGGTGAATTCGTGACTGTAGGCTGTCCGTTTACCATGAGTAACTACCAGCCGACCTACGGTCCCTGTCCTTCACTTGGCGGCAACACATCTGAGGTACTTAAAGACCTCGGCTATACCGACGACCAAATCGCATCGTTTGCCAAGAACGGCACCACGGCACCAATGCCTGCCGCTCCGAAAAAATAATCACCGCAGGTTCTCAACTATCAAACGATAAACAGCATCAGAAAGAGGGGACAATCTGGAATTGTCTTGTAAAACCAAGCTCAATCGCCGATTGTCCCCTCTTGTCATTCAATTATAAATCAACATCAATTCTATACTTATGGCAACATCAACCACTCCAGCTCCACAGGCATCCAGCCCACAGAAAGCAACTCCCCATTTTCCGGAGCAGGTGACGGGTATGTATATTCTCGCCCGTGCCCTGAAAAATGTAGGAATTGAGAACGTCTACGGTCTTGTAGGTATTCCTATCACCGAGGCAGCATATCTCGTCCAGGGTCAGGGAATCCGTTTCGTCGGTTTCCGCCACGAACAGCAGGCAGGCATGGCCGCCGCTACCGAAGGCTTCCTCACCCGCAAACCGGGTGTGCTCATGACCGTCTCCTCACTCGGATTCATGAACGGTCTGACAGCCACAGCCAACGCGACCGTCAACTGCTATCCTATGATCCAGATCTCAGGCGCCAGCGATCCGACCATGGTCGACATGAACATGGGCACCTACGAGCAGCTTGACCAGCTCAACACTGCCCGTCCTGTCGTCAAGGCCGCTTTCCGTTGCAGCCATGCGAAAGATATTCCCTCGGCAGTCAACCGCGCCTACCGCGCAGCCGTCTCCGGACGTCCCGGCGGCGTCTATATCGACATGACAACCCCGGCTCTCGGTGAGGTAATGGACCGCGATGAGGCTGAGAAACTTCTCTATCAGCCTGTGGACCTCTATTCACCGGTAGCGCCCAACGATGCAGCAGTCGAGAGAGCCGTCGAGGTGCTCACCTCGGCCAAGCGTCCGGCCATCCTGCTCGGCAAAGGCGCAGCCTATGCCCAGGTCGACGACAAGATCAAGACTCTTATTGAAAAATACAATATCCCTTACTTCCCGATGTCGATGGCCAAGGGCCTGATGCCCGACGACGGCCCTCTCAGCGCCCTATCTTGTCGCTCGACAATCATGGAGAAGGCCGATGTCGTGATGATCATCGGCGCCCGTCTCAACTGGCTCCTCTCTTTCGGCAAAGGCAAGTGGAATCCCGATATGAAATTCATCCAGCTCGACGTGGAGCCGCAGGAAATCGATGTCAATGTCCCGATTGCCGCTCCTGTGGTCGGCGACATGGGTCTATCGCTCGACGCCATGCTCGCCAAGATGGATGGCAAGAGCATGGCGGCTGATCCCGCATGGCTCCAGTCACTCCAGGCAGAGACCAAGGAAAAAGGCGCCAAGTTTGCGGCACGCCTCGAGTCGACCAAGTCACTGATGCCTATGCACCACTGGACCGCACTCGGAGTAATCAAACCGATTCTTGAAGCAAATCCCGACGTCATCCTGATCAATGAGGGAGCCAACACTCTCGACGATACCCGCGATGCGATCAACATGTCGCTCCCGCGCCACCGCGTCGACTGCGCAACATGGGCCATCATGGGCATGGGCATGGGTTCGACCGCCGGAGCCGCAGTGGCCACCGGCAAGTCGGTCGTGGCTATCGAGGGTGACTCCGCATTCGGATTCTCAGGCATGGATTTCTCAACCATCTGCCGCTTCAATCTCCCTGTGACCGTCGTCATCTTCAACAACGGCGGTATCTACAACGGCGTTGGCGTCCCGATGGACAAGACCACCGACCCCGCTCCTACCACGCTCGACATCCACGCCCGCTATGACAAGCTCGGCGACGCATTCGGAGCCCAGACATATTATGTGCAGACACCTGAGGAGCTCAAACAGGCTCTGACAGAAAGCATCGCAAGCAAGAAGCCATGTCTGATCGATGTGCAGCTTGCCGCTGACTCAGGCAAGGAATCTGGCCACATCGGCTATCTGAACCCTGCACCTCTTCAGGATATAACCGTATAAGGTAATTTTCCCGGAACTATTCAGGGCGCGGCGACTGTCAACGCTTTGACTGACACCGCGCCCTCTTCTCTTCAAAATTAATCCTCAACTCTCTATTTATGGAACATATAATTCTATTTGCCATCGTCCCTATCATCGTCGTGATGCTGGCAGGTTACATTTCGGGAAAGAAGGGTATATTTTCAGGCGACGACGCCAAGAAATTCAATAAGGTAGTGCTTAACTACGCATTGCCGGCAGCCCTTTTCGTTTCTATCGTCCAGGCGACGCGCGACATGCTTGCGAAAGACATCAAGCTCTCGCTCATCTCGCTCATCGGCATCATGCTCTGCTTCATGATTGTCTACTATGTCTTCCGCATGTTTAAGAAAAACACCGGAGCCGACGCCGCCATCTCGGCCCTTATCAGCGGCTCTCCTACCATCGGTTTTCTTGGATTCGCGGTGCTCGAACCTATCTTCGGTACCACTCCGAGTGTGGCTCTTGTGGTTGCGATTGTAAGTATCGTCGTCAATGCCGTCGGTATCCCTGTCGGCCTGTCGCTGATGAACGCATCGCTCGAAAAACAGCAGCCCGGATCGACCAAGAAACAGAGCGCATGGATACCTGTGCTCCACGCTCTTGAGCAGCCTGTGGCCTGGGCCCCTATTCTCGCCGTCATCTGGGTACTCGTCGGAATACCCTGGCCTAAGTGGGCAAGTCCGTCGTTTGACCTTATCAAAGGCGCCAACGCATCAATGGCCGTATTCTCAGCCGGTATCACTCTGTCGGCCATCAAGGTGACCATCAACTGGCAGGCCGTACTCGGCTCAATCCTCAAGATGGTCATGATGCCAGCCGTGCTCCTTATCATGGGTCTCATCTTCCACATGGATCCCCTCAACCTGAAGATGCTCGTCGTGGCAGGCGCACTTCCTCCTGCATTCTCCGGCATCATCATCGCCGACGAATACGACACTTATGTCGCAACCGGTACCTCATCACTGACGCTGTCAGTCATTCTCTTCATCGGATTCTGTCCTCTCTGGTTGTGGATCACCGACCTCTGTGTCCACTCCGCAGCTATCTAAGGTATAGTTCCGAAGTAAAGATATCCAGGGCATAAGGGACTGACTCTCCCTTATGTCCACTATGTTTCAGCAACTCTACAACATCTGACCGCAACAACATGAAAAAGCAGATTCTCGACGGCTGCACGGCTGCCGCCCATGTCGCTTTTGCACTAAGCGATGTAGCCACCATCTATCCTATCACCCCTATCGCCTCCATGGGCGAGACTGCTATGAAATGGGGACTCGAAGGTCGACGCAACCTGATGGGGCAGGCGCTCGACGTCCGCGAGATGGAAAGCGAGCTCGGCGCAGCCGGTGCTGTCCACGGCGCGGCCGCCGCAGGAGCGTTGGCCACTACTTTCACCGCGTCGCAGGGTCTGTTGCTGATGATCCCCAACATGTATAAGATTTCCGGAGAGCTACTGCCGGTGGTGTTTCACGTAGGCTGCCGCTCGCTGGCCACTCATGCGCTCTCGATTTTCGGCGACCATCAGGATGTGATGGCCTGCCGCGCGACAGGTTTCACCATGCTTGCCTCGTCGTCCGTACAGGAGACGATGGATCTTGCGCTCGTGGCACACCTTGCGGCTATCGAGGGCTCGCTCCCGGTGCTCCACTTCTTCGATGGCTGGAGAACCTCGTCGGAGATGGATACCATTGATGTCATAGACTATGAGGCAATGCGCCCGCTCGTAGATTGGGACAAGGTCGACAGCTTCCGCCGCTCCTCCATGAATCCCGAGCATCCCCGGCAGAGAGGCTCGGCTCAGAATCCCGACGTCTACTTCCAGAACCGCGAGGCTTCCAACAAGCTATATCAGGCTTTCCCCGCCATAGTCCAGAATGCGATGGACAAGGTGGCGGCCATCACGGGGCGCAGCTACCACCTTGTAGACTATTACGGCGCTCCGGATGCCGACCGCGTCATCGTGGTCATCGGATCGGCGGCTGATGTTGTAGCGGAGACCGTCGGCTATCTCAACCGAGAGAAAGGCTACAGAACCGGAGTGGTCAAGATCCATCTCTACCGTCCCTTCCCCTACGAGGCCTTACGTGAGGCGCTGCCAGTGACTGTCAAGACCATCGCCGTTCTCGACAGGACCAAGGAACCGGGCGCTCAACACGAACCGCTGTGTGAGGACGTGATGACGGCTATCTACTCGGCGCCCGACATGGCCGGAAAAGTGCGCGTAATCGGAGGCCGCTATGGTCTCTCGAGCAAGGAGTTTGATCCTTCGATGGTCAAGGCGATCTTCGACGAGATGGCCAAGGATGCGCCCAAGAATCCTTTCACTGTGGGTATCAATGATGATGTCACAAATCTGTCGATAGATGTCACCGAGAATGTCGAGACCAATGTGGCTGCCGAGACTTACCAGACTATACTCTATGCCATCGGCAATGACGGGACGGTCGGTGGCACAAAGCAGGTTGCCAGCATCATCGGCAATACTCCCGAGCTCTATGCCCAGGCCTATTTCAGCTACTCGGCCAAGAAGTCGGGCGGCTATACGATATCGCAGCTGCGCATCGGCAGGAAGCCGGTGACTTCGGCCTACGGTATTTCCGGGGCTGACTACGTCGGATGTCACAAGACCTCATACGTCAACCGCTTCACAATGCTTGACAAGATCAAGGATGGAGGCACTTTCGTGCTCAACTCTCCGTGGACACCCGAAGAGATGTGCAGCCACCTCCCGCTTGAGATGCGCAGGGCCATCGCAGAGAAGAAACTGAGATTTTACAACATCGATGCTGACCGCATCGCTGCCGAATGTGGGCTCGGGCCGCGCATCAACATGCCGATGGAGACAGTGTTTCTCTATCTGAGCCGCATCATCCCCTTCGAGGAGGGCGTGGCCGCTCTTGAGGAGCAGATACGCAAGACATATATCCATGAAGGTGGCGATGTGGTCGACAAGAACATAAAAGCCGTTTCGATAGCAGTCAGTGCCCTGAAAGAGGTTGACTACACCACTGTCGACGGCTGGACGGAGACCGCCGAGAAGGTCACCGGGCGTCACCCAGTGTTTGCCGATGCAGAGATTGAATCGTTTATCCGCAACGTCCACACACCTTGCATCAAGGGCCGGGGCGACATGATCCCCGTATCGGCCTTGGATCCCGCAGGAATCGTCCCGATGGGTACCACAGCCTACGAACACCGCCGAATAGCCACCCGCGTGCCTGTCTGGGACGCCGACAAATGTGTTGAGTGTGCGGAGTGTTCGCTCGTATGCCCCCACGCAGCCATCAGGCCTTTCATCCTCTCGGCTGAGGAAGCCGCAGGCGCTCCGGAGGGATTCAAGATGAAAGATGCCACAGGCGCTCCGCAACTGAAGGGCTACAAATTTCACATCCAGAATTATCCCGAGGATTGCCTCGGTTGCTCGTCGTGCTCGATCATCTGCCCGGGCCATGCGCTGACAATGACACCTGTAAATGAGGTGCTCGACAGTGAAATCCCCTTGCTCAACTGGGCCAAGGGCCACGTCGCGCCCAAAGACCGCTTGCTCCCGCGGGAGACTGTCCGTGGATCGCAGCTGCAGCCACCATGCCTGGAATTTTCGGGGGCGTGCGCAGGTTGCGGCGAGACGCCCTACGTCAAACTACTCACTCAACTCTTTGGCGATAGGCTGCTGATAGCCAATGCCACCGGTTGCAGCTCGATATGGGGAGCCAATTTCCCGTCAAACGCTTACTGCACACGTCACGATGGCAAAGGACCGGCGTGGGGCAATTCACTCTTCGAGGACAACGGAGAGTATGGTTTCGGTATGCTTGCCGCCATAGAGCAGCGCCGCAAGCGCGTGGCTATGACGGTCAGAAAACTGATCGACAGCCCGCAGACTCTCCCCTATCTCAAAGAGCCGCTTGAGGCATGGTATTCCGCCAAGGATGACACCGAGCTTTCGGCCAGCACGGGCGAGCAACTGAAGAGTATGCTCGAAGGTGTCAGGAATCTCTCGCCGGACTATGCCGGGCTATATGAAGCGGCCGATATGTTCGGCAAGAAGAGCGTGTGGTGTATCGGAGGCGACGGCTGGGCCTACGACATCGGTTTTGCCGGACTGGACCACGTACTCGCCTCGGGCAAGCCGATCAAGGTGCTGGTTATGGACACGGAGTGTTACTCCAACACCGGGGGACAGACCTCGAAGGCCACACCCCGCAGCGCAGTGGCCAAATATTCTCCCGACGGTAAGCGTGAAGCCAAGAAAGATCTCGGACGCATGATGATGACCTACGGGTCGGTCTATGTGGCCTCGATCTCTCTCGGTGCAAACTATCAGCAGGCCATCGACGCTCTCGCCGAGGCGGAGCGCTATCCAGGTCCTGCGATAGTGATTGCCTACTGCCCCTGTCTCGCCCACGGTATCCGTCCGGGGCTCGGACATTCAATCGTCGAAGAGCGCCGCGCTGTCGAGGCAGGCTACTGGCAGCTCTACCGCTTCAATCCTGAGGCCTACAGCAAGGGTCTCAATGCTCTGACGATCGACAGTGTCATCCCCGGAGCCGACAACAGCGGCCTCAACGGAGCGACAAAGCTGACGGCCTCTCCCGCCTACCCCAACTCCGAGCCGGTCGACACCGTGGAGGGTTATATCATGAACGAAGACCGATATGCCGATCTGAAGATGGTCGACCCGAAAGAGGCCGGAATTCTCGTCCCCCTGCTCCAGCAGGATTGCAACCGCACCATCGATATACTAAACAAAGATTCTCAAAGATAAAAGGCTACAAATACAGAACCTACGGCGCTACATAACAATAGTTTTGACGTTGATTTTGAAGCCGAGGGAGGAGTTTGCCGTATAACTCCTCCCTCTTTTTGCAATGGGACAGAACGCTTACACTCTATAGATAGCGACAATATGCCTCCTGTTCCCGACATCACGCCGGAAACCGGAGGTTTATTTGTATGATTTGCTGTTTTATTTCAATATTGCAGACCCGGCAGTTCCTGAACCGGAGATTTCGTTATTTCGTTGCACTTTCTTGCCATAACCGATAGTATAAATAACGGATAATGAATAACGTGCGTGGTTCTGTATGCCAAATGTCGTACGGTCAAAACTATAATATTCGCTTGTAAGTGATTCTTTGCAGTCGTCCCAGGATGTATGCAGTAAATTATATGCCGATGCTTGCATATTCCAAGCCCCCTTGCCCCACGAAATTTGAACTCGGTACTGGGAGGGTGTCCGACGAAGGATGCCGCTATGGGTCTCCTGATATCTGTCAGGAGTCCGATACCATCCAGATAGAGAAAAATTTCCAAAATAGTATGTGAGTTGGGCACTACAAGTCAGCCGATTACTGTTCCAAGCATAGTCGCCGGTAGTTTTACGAATCCATAATTGGGGATGCAGCTTCGCAACGAGTTTTGCACCGAAAAGTTTTCTCGTAACATTGACACCTACATAGTTGTTGAAATAGTCACCCCCATTGAAATATTGGCGGAGCATCGTGCCGTCCGGTCCGATAGGAGAATATAGTGTCACACCCCTATTTTTAATGCAACTGATATAGGCATCGGCGGTCAACTGCCAACGGTTGTTCGGGAGCCATGTATATGACAGGAGTGCATTGGTATATTGGTAGTCTTTCAATTCAGGAGTACCCTTATACCACATAAGTTCATCCTGCTGAAGCATATTGGGGCTCTTTTGTGATGCGTCGGGAAACATTGAGCCATAGTTGGTCGAGAAGTAAAGCTGATGACTGTCATTTGGTGCCCATGTAGCATTGATATTGATCTGTGGGAAATTATTATCTGCATTGACGCCAGATATCCGATTGGTTTCCCAAATCCATGCCAACCCTACGCCGACATTCCAGTGCTCGTTAAAAATGTGTTGATAATTCTGACTGAGAAAATATATTCCCACATCATATTTTTGCTTCGACGGCGAATTTCCATAGTAGTTTATGATATTCCGGTCATGATGCACTCCGAAGTTTGAGAAAAATTGATTTGCTTTGTCGGGATTCCATGTCAAATGCAGATAAGTGTTGAATTTGTGGACATCCTCTTTGGCATTATTGGTGATTGCCAGTTCATCCGGAATCTGATAGTTTGAATTGGAGATATTGCGCCCATATGTATAATTGAGATCGATGTTAAGCGCAACTTCTTTGGATAGCATGAAGAAGTAGTCTCCGGTATATTTCAAGGCCCAATTATCTGATGAAGCCTTTGTCGATGATTGCGAGGTCGGGAATAGGCCGGATGAATACAACAGAGTGTTGACCATATCATTGCAAGGGACATCAGTCAGTCCATATGACAAGCGATTTGATATCTGAACATTTTCTGTATTATAAAGGGCACGGATGCTGAAATCATTGTTATTCTTACGATAACGAGAGGATTGTGTTTCCGAGCTACGCGTCACCGCCCGGGGGCCGTCACCATACAGATCCGTAAATTCAAAGCGCTCTGATGCACTTTGCCCTATGTGGCGGTTGGTAAGGTAAGTTTCATCAGCATATATATCGAATATCATCCGCTTATAGGTCATTTTGGAGTAAACAGTTCCTTCTGTCCGGTTTACTCCCAACCATTTGTCAGCACTCACC
Source organism: Staphylococcus sp. (assembly GCA_023665865.1). Taxonomy (GTDB): domain Bacteria; phylum Bacteroidota; class Bacteroidia; order Bacteroidales; family Muribaculaceae; genus Duncaniella. The sequence continues at coordinate 1,977,916 of JAMPDC010000001.1, read as the reverse complement.
TTAGTATAACCTCCCCATTCATATCTTTGCATCACAAAGTTAATGACATATTTTGCCCCTTGGAAACGGGCATCTGAGGGATGGAGATAGTATTCGACCCGCTTCACATCCTGTGTTTTCATGCCTTGCAGATCCTCAGAGTTCGCGGGGATATAATCAATGAAGATGGACACATTCTGACCATGAACTGTTTTAACCGACTGACTTATCGGGTCAACATCCAACTGAGGAATCGACATCTGGCTTAATAAAGAAACTGCATCAGTAGCCGTATTCTTCTGGCGTGCCATAGGGAAATAGGTTGATACAGTTGATGATGTACGTTGCATCTTGGCTTCAACTACGACCTCATTGAGTTCCTGACCATTAATGGAATCAGGAACTTCATTCTGCGCCAATACCACGATTGGAAACAGAGCGATGAGGGATGTAAATACAGTCTTCATTCTATATATATTTTTTCTACGCAAAGGTACTCCTGACTGTTTTTTCTTGCTATACCCAAAAGTGTACTTTTACAGATGTATCTGAAAAAGTATTGTGTATCGGCTCTACTTTTGGATCAAGTCAATGGTGAAATCCAGGACTGTGTCATGGTCATTCATAAAATCCGAGACTGTCTGACTTACTTTATAATCCGGGGCAACGCCAATGCCTTCCATCGGGAATCCTTTTGGAGACGTTGACGGTTCACGCGTAGGAAGCCGGAAATAAATGCCCTTTGAGGTATGGAATGTTTTGGGATTATTGCCGGTGTCGCCTGCGGTTGCCGAGCCTATGAGAATGGCATTTCCACTTTCCTTAATATCCAGAGCAAAGCTCTCTGCGGCGGAAAATGTATATGGACTTATCAACAAATAAAGTCTCCCTTTGTATGCGTCACTTTGAGGTTTCATGACTTTTGACGGTGAGACACAGTGGGGCTGAGACTTTTTAATGAGGTATTCCGCTATATCCATGCCATTTCCACTGTTACCACCTCCATTTTCCCGTATATCGACGATCAGATGCGGGAGTTCGCTGACATTACTGTAGGCTTTCACAAAGTCATCGGTCACGGGATCCATCATCGACCGGATATTGATATAACCGATAGTATCATTAATTATCGACCATTCTACAAGCCGGTTATCTTCTGCCTTTTTCGGCAAAAGGTCATATTTCTTCAAGGGCAGTTTGATCTCCAATGTATCCGCATCACGGACTACATTGTATGTCGCTGTCGTGTCTTCCCAGGAATGGAATACAGCCAAGGCAGTGTTCAATCTTCTTGCTTCATCGGTAGATGCTGATGTAAACTTTTCATGTCTATCCAACCATTCTGACACGGCAGTGCCATTGACCGCCACTATCTCGTCCTTGTCTTTGAAACCATTTGCCAACAGGTAGTCATTGGGAGTATCAACAAAAATACGGTCTTCTATAAATGCGGGAGAATAGCCGGCGGTGTGATCTCTCAGATAGACAAACGAGTGTCCGACATTCAAGCTACTGAAAAACTCTTTCAGGATATTGCCGAATTCAGCTTTGTCAATGTCATCATTTGCAATCCGTTGCAGGAACGAAGTGTGGATACTATCCATGTTCAGTCCTTTGGCCGGATACAAAGAATAGTTATCAAGAGTGAGTTTGTATATCTCCTCAAATTCACTTTCAAAATCATTCCTGTCAATGTTCAATTCATCAACATAGTACATGATTGTCTCTTCCTGTTGATTGCTACATAATCGAGCATATAAAATCAACGAACCCAAACTGATGAGTAATAATCCGATGATGCTACCCAGAATAATCAGTGTTATCTTGACCGGTTTCTTCATTGCAGTAATTTAGCGATAAATTCGTAGATCTACATTGATATGCACACGGCGACGGCTGCTACACATATAGCTAAATCGAGTCGCCAAGGTGTATTCTCTGTGAGAATGAGGGCTGCGCCTATGACCACAGTCAATATGACTGTTATCAACCATGAGTGTTTGCCCCTCATGGCCACCATCTGTTCCATTAAAAGTTCCATCACTTCATGATTGCTGAGTTTCCACCATCTTGATTCTGTACTTCATCGCCACGTCTCACCTTCTTGCCGAAGCCGAAGGTATAGCTTGCGGTCAGACTGACGAATTGATGGCTTGCAGCGCTGTAGTCGGTGGTATATTGGTCAAACCATTGGCTTTTGAGGCTTGACGTCTCGGCGACCCAGTTCTTGCGGAATATATTGGCCGCTGTTGCGGTGAGATTCCATTTACCGTTGCTCCAGCCGATTTTGAATGAATAGTAGGGTTTACGTTTGAGAGAAGTGGAGGTTAGACTATACTGTACCAGTCCTCTGCTTGCCGAAGAGTAATAGGTCTGAAAGTAGAAGTCGCCGAAATAGCAGGTGGCTGAGGCGGAGAGCGAGAGATAGTCTGCCTTGTCGGAATAAATACCGGTCGTCTTTTCAAACCACATTTTAGGAGAGGCTTTCAGGACGAGGCTTCTGCCGAACAGCTTTGCCGATACAGAACCGCCGATGTAAAAATCCTGATAATCGCCATTGTTTTCAAGCGACCGCAACATCATCCCGTCAGGGCCATCGGGTGTGAATATTGGCATCAGGCGATTGAAATATCGACTTCCGCCCGTGTAGGCCGATACTGAGAACATATTGTTTGGCAGCCAGGTGTAGTCAAGAGTCACTTTACCCCAATGGGTGTTTTTCAGATGAAGATTACCAGTTTTGTAAAGCAATTCATTTTCCTGAATGATGTCCGGGGTCTTGTCGGCTGCCTCGACGGGGTTCACATTGTATTGCGCCGAGAAACTTATAGAGTTCTTTTGATTCAGGGCGTATTGGGTACTGAGCTGCACGATGGGGATAAAGCTGTTGGTCCGGATGCCGCTGATCTCATTTGACTCCCCGGCGAAACCTGCGACTAATTGACCATACAGATTCTCGGAATTATAGCTGTAGCCGAGGATGCCACCGTAGGCAAACTGGTTGAACACGGGGGATGCGATGGTGTTGCCGGTGTATTTCACTTTGTCATAGTAATAGATACCGAGCAGATTTACGTCTAAAGTGTGACGCTTATTGAAAGTCTTGTTCAGTTGCAATGTCAGCTCCCCGGTCAGGCCATTCTCAGTGGCATCGGTAGCGATCGACGTATTTTCAGTCGTGTAGAGTCGTTTCGATTTGGTGTGCTCATAGTGGAGGGAAGAGATTGTGTTGAGCAAAAATCCATTTCCCAAGTTGAAGTAATATGTGCCTTTCCACCTTGGGTAGATGTAGGATGAATTGAGCGAGTTGGCATAGGTATCACCCTTGATTACGTCGGGGGTGAAAACCAGTCGGCCGCTGTAGTCGCTGTGGGGTGCATTGAGTGCAGTAAGGAAGAAACTGTTTGACAACACCGTCTTTTCGGAGGTATATTTCGCACGGAACGATGCGCCGAACTGATTCTGCTGATAGCGGCTGTGGTCAAGCAGATTGTCGCGCGAGATTTCGGAGACTGAACCGTCGGCCTGCGGGAAACGGAAAACCTGCTTCTGCTCAGTGCCCGTGTTGTGACGGTCGGTATATTTGTCGTTCACACTGATGTCGTAAGTCATCCGCTTGTATGCAAGCTTGCTGTAGGCCAGCCCGCTTCCTGAGCCTGCCATGATATTGCCGGTGCCGGAGAGTTTTGTGTAGCCGCCATATTCATAATGACGGAGCGTTATGTTGATCACATATTTTTCATGATTGAAACGCGGATCGGTGGGAAAAACATAGTATTCCACTTTCTTCACATCCTCAGCACGCAGCGCATCTTTCTCTTCCTGCGTGGCACGATCCATGTCAATATATATCGCAACTTCATCTCCGCTGTGAGTCTCCACGGTTCCGCCGACCGGATTCACACTAATCTGAGGTATTGCCATCTGACTGAGCAGGTCAATAGCGTTCTGAGCCGTCCGCTTGCTGTTGCGGTCAGGATAATAGGTCGTGACTTGAGATGATGTACGCTGCATCTGAGCTTCGACGACCACTTCGTCAAGGTGTTGAGCTCCGATAGAATCGACTGGCTGTTGAGCGGACGTCACTCCGGCTCCGAGGATCAAGGCAAACAATGATAACGATAAATCTTTCATAACTTGTCTTATTTTTTTTCACATTGCAAAATTACACTTGCAAAAAGATCGCTCCAATACACAAATGTGTATAATGAAGAGGCGATAACTGATCATTTGCACTGCAAAATTACAATGGCAGACTTTCATCCCGCAAAACAAAAGTTTCATATTTTGCGAAGTCTCTATCGTTATTTCGCGCTCATTATGAGCACGTTGCCTGTTTACGCAAAATCAATTTCCGGCGCACGGGCCTCCCGACTTTCATTTCCAGTCATAATCCACGCAGAAGTTTGCGGACGTAGATACCGATATTGGTTTCGTGTTTGTCAATACCCAGTTTCTTGCGGATGGCACTGCTGATATTGACATGGCTGCGTTTCTTCATGTAGTTGCCCACCTCTTTACCACGCAGACCGATGGCATAGAGGCAAACATAGTTGATTTCATCAACCGTCAGCCCGTGTTCTTCAAAATATTGGATGAACCGCGGATGCGAGGCTTGGAAAGCCAAGCGGTTACTGTTCATGAACTCCTCGGTGTTTGCCGTAAGCTCCCTGACCCATACATCATAGGGCTTTTCATATTGCTCATTGGCTGTGATGTAGCCGGCCAACAAGGAGTTGAGCATCTCAATGCGGACTTTGATGGCGTCCTGGACTTCCGATGGTAATTCTTCCTGAGACTCCATCAGGCTCTTCAAATTCTCGCTCTCATTCTCAAGAATCTCCACACGGTGGGCAAGATTCTCGGCTTCCAATGCCTTGTTGTCGCGCTCAAGTTGAAGATTTTTGTTTTCAAGCACAAGCTGTCCTTTTTCAAGGGCCAATCTCTCGCCCTCAGATTTGAGCTGGGCGTTCTCGGCCTCCTTTATTTTAACCTTTTGGATGGCTAATTCTTTCTTTGCCTTATTGCTGCGGACAAGAAGCAGAAGAATGACAACGCCTAAGACAAGGACGACAATTCCACCAACGCAGCCCCAAATGATTCGCGTGTTCTTTTCCTTATCTTTCAGTGTCTGGAGTTCAATCTCGTTTCTCTCCTCCGCAGAATTAAACATATACTCAAATTTTCGAGAAGTGATGGAATCAAGTATTGTTGCAAATTTTTTATAAGTATATAGAGCGTCTTTATATCTCCCCAAGTCCTCAAGAACCGGCTCTTGAATGGATAAAAATTTAAGCTCGTCATAACCCCCTGATTGTGCGGCAATAGTATTAAGCAAATGCAGCGCCCTGTCATTGTCCCCTAACTTATGATATGCAAAAGCTAAATTCATTAAAGGCCGTACACCCAAACCGCTTGTCTCGGTTTCTTGCTCAACCATTTCCTCAAGCTGCTTTTTGTCTCCGAATTTTATCGCATGAGTAATGTTATGGGCAAGTCGGAATTCTATCAAAATAGAATCGGAGGTCACAATATTGTTGCAGACAACATTCAGACTATCAGATAGGTCTTTATCGCTCAGAACAATGGCGCTATTATATGCGTTTAGCAAGCAATCAAGTTCCAAATCGTTATAACCCTGCTTTTTATATATCTGAGAAGCCATTAGATAAGATTTGGCCTCACCCTCAAACGCATAAAGCTCATTATATATGCTACCCTGGGCCACATACGCACGAGCCAGAACTAACGAATTGGGACATTCTTTCCCGGCATCGATTGCTTTGGCATAGGAGTTCAAAGCATTGTCTCTATCGCCACAGTTTCTGTAGATAACTCCTTGATAATAATATGTCCTCAGTTTTTCTTCAGGTGAGCCATTTTCAAGATAATAGTCAATGGCGGGTTGAAGGACATCAAAGGTAGTGGTGTCGATATAATTCTTGTCAAGAGCCATTGATTTCAGAATGGCATAATGAGCCTTCTGTTCCCTGCCTGACAAGCCATTGGCATCGATAGCATCAATAATCGCCATAGCCGAGTCGGGCGCGACTTCAATAAGCCGCTCCACCTCAGCCAACTGCCGGTCAATCCCGGTATTGCGGCCACATCCGACAAACAGAAGGCATAATACTACTATATGGACTATGTATTTCATCTTATAATGCAGAGAGTTACGTTATTTAAGTTGCGTTTCAATATCCTCGGTGCAGTAAAGTGTTTTTGAAATCGCCAACAAGTTGTTGGCAATTTGTATTGGTCTGACTATAAAATAATATCTGTCTTTCAACTCCTGTATCCACCGGGAGTAGTCGGCATCAGTTTTTATAAGTTTGCTCATGATTTGTCGGAGTGATACGGTGGGGGTGATTTACTACTGCAAAGTTACCTAAAATCTGCTATTTATAAAAATGACACAAAAATATCCGGCCGGAGGTGAGCTATCGGAAGCACCCTCCGGCCGGATAATATCATGGTGTGGTCAAAACTTCACCACTCCCCCCATCAACCCTTGCGGAAAGGTGGCGGGGTCGGTGTGGAGTCCGACTTATTGTCGTCGTTCTTGCTATCGACCGATGATGTGGCGGGGGCCTCGTCGACAGGAGTGGCTGTCACGTCCTCGACCTGCTTGCCGGAATCATCGGCGGGCGCGTCGCTCTTCTCCTTGTCGGCTTCCTCGAGCTGACGCTTGGCCTCGCGCTCTGCCTGGAGCTTCATGATCTCCTCGGTGCGCGATTTCCAGGGACGCTTTCCGAAGATGGTGACAAGGTCCTCGGCATACATGACCTCCTTGGTGAGAAGTGTCTGGGCGAGACGCCCATGACCTTCAAGATGGTCACGGAGTATCTGCTTGGCCCTCTCATACTGCTCGTTGATGATGCGCGAGACTTCATCGTCGATCTGCTTCGCACGCTCACCGCCATAGGGCTTGGAGAAACCGTAGGCCTGACCGGTGGAATCGTAGTAGCAGACGTTGGGGATCTTGTCGCTCATGCCGTAGTAGACGACGATCGCATAGGCCATCTTGGTCACCTTCTCAAGATCGTTGAGCGCACCGGTCGAAACCTGGCCGAGCACGAGCTCTTCGGCAGCGCGTCCGCCGAGAGTCATACACATCTGGTCGAGCAGGGCCTGGAGCGGTGTGATCTGACGCTCCTCGGGCATATACCATGCAGCGCCGAGCGCCATGCCGCGGGGAACGATGGAGACCTTGACCATCTCGTTGGAGTATTCAAGGAACCAGGAGACTGTGGCATGGCCTGCCTCATGGATAGCTATGGCTTTCTTCTCGTCGTCGGAGATAATCTTGGAGCTATGTTCGAGACCGCCGATGATACGGTCGATCGCAGCCATGAAGCTGTCGCGGTCGACGGCCTTCTTGTTGCCGCGCGCAGCAATGAGGGCAGCCTCGTTGCAGACATTGGCTATGTCGGCGCCGGAGAAGCCGGCTGTCTGGCGGGCCATGAGATCGACATCGACAGAATCGTCGGTCTTGATGTTGCGGAGGTGTACGTTGAAGACCTCGATACGGTCTTTCAGTTCTGGGAGATCAACGTTGATCTGACGGTCGAAACGTCCGGCGCGGAGGAGAGCCTTATCAAGAATGTCGGCGCGGTTGGTGGCGGCAAGGATGATGACGCCGCTGTTGGTGCCGAAACCGTCCATCTCGGTCAGGAGCTGGTTGAGGGTATTCTCACGCTCGTCGTTGGCACCCATGTTGGGATTCTTGCCACGGGCACGGCCGACGGCATCAATCTCGTCGATGAAGACGATACAAGGAGCCTTTTCCTTGGCCTGACGGAAGAGGTCGCGGACACGCGAGGCACCGACACCGACAAACATCTCGACGAAGTCGGAACCCGACATGGAGAAGAAGGGGACGTTGGCTTCGCCTGCCACAGCCTTGGCGAGAAGAGTCTTGCCGGTTCCGGGAGGGCCCACGAGGAGCGCGCCCTTGGGGATTTTGGCGCCGAGATCGGTGTAGCGCTGAGGATTGCGGAGAAATTCGACAATCTCGCGTATCTCAGTCTTGGGTTCGGTCAGACCTGCCACATCCTTGAAGGTGACATTGGTACCCTCGCCCTTGTCGAATACTTTGGGTTTTGATTTACCGACGTTGAAGACACCTCCGGGACCACCGCTGCCGGCTCCGCCCGACATACGCTTCATCATGATGAACCAGAAGGCCACAAGGAGGATGATCGGGCCAAAGGTCCAGAAGATAGTCGAATAGTCCGACGATTTCTCATAGTTGACCTCACCACGGAACTTCCCGTCCTGACGCCAGACGTCAATCTGATCCTGAAGCTTGTCGGCCGACGGGATGTCGGTGACAATCTTGGCCATCGTCCCCTTGCCCGCCTCATATTGCGAATGAGGGAAGATGGTCGCGGCAAGTGAGTCGGACAACACGGCCTCAGCGCGGTTGGTGTTGGTGAACACGTTTATTTTCTGGACGCCACCTGTGGCGACATATTCTTCAAACTTCGTGAAGCTGACATCCTTGGCGATTGAATTGTCGTCGAGATACAGCATGCCGAGCAGAAAGACTATGATTATGGCATAGGCCCAATACATGCTGAACTTTATGCCCAGCTTCTTAGGCTTCTGATCGTTGGGAGGAGTGGGTGAACTCATATTTCAGTGTAACTTGTGCAGGTTTGACAATATAAACTATCGTGAACTATGCGAGGCGATGATGAGGCGCGTGATCTCAGTCCTCATCGGAATATTCAGTGATCCGTGCGTCGCTCCAGAGCCCTTCAAGGTCGTAGAGACTGCGGGTCTGCGGAACGAAGACGTGGACGAGTGTATCGCCATAGTCAATCACAATCCACTGTGAATTGCCATAGCCGTCGTAGTTGTATGGTTTGATTTTATATTTCTCAAGCAAATATTCGCGGATGCTGTCGGCAACAGCAGCAACATGCTGGGTGGACGTTCCTTCGCAAATGACAAATCTGCGCGCGGCAGCTGTGTCAATGTCGCTCATGTCGACTGTTGTGATCTTGCGGCCCTTGCGCTCACGGATGCCCTCGATGATGAGGGGCAAAATATCAATGTTGTTTTCTGTCATGAATCGTTTCTGTAGGGGTAGTTGAAACTTCGTTATGTGATAAATTATCCACAAAGGTAATCATTTTCCTTGAATTACCATCGTAGGAGCCATGCCAATTACATGGCGTTTTTCTTCTTAACACCCGACTCTCTGTTTTAGTTTTCAAACATAGTTCCAAATGGCATCTTTATATATAATATATGTGTAAAGCGACATAGAAGGCATAAAAGTGTAAAAATAGGTTAAAATATCATCAAACATTTGCATGGTATCTAAAAAGTCCCTACCTTTGCACCGTTGAAATCAATGAGCGATCAAGTTCAACAAAACAACAAAGCTAACCGGCCCATTCGTCTAACGGTTAGGACGCAAGTTTCTCACACTTGAAATAGCAGTTCGATTCTGCTATGGGCTACAAAAGAGAGCATCAACCGAGGTTGGTGCTCTCAATTTTTTCTGTCAGCCATCTCGAATTCAAAAAATCAAAAATTGAATTTCAGATTTGGAAAATCAAACGAAAAGCAGTAATTTTGTGTTATAAAAATGAAGAGACAAAAAATTTCCCACGCCGGAGCACGATTGGGAAACTCATCAATTATTCTTGAAATACCGAGACAAGCTTAGTCGCCCAATGGCGGGCCTCATCCCTCTCCGGAGGGAGGCGTAATTGCCCGGAGGATTACAAAGGTCGGCGAGCACTCAAATCCTGTCATTCGGAGTTTCATCATCTTCCTCCGGCGTGGTTTCCTATAGAATAGGATGTGTTGCCAATTAACAAGGGCCTCACATCCTATTTTCATTTTTAGGAAAAAACACCGGAGGAATTGATTTGCAAGTCACTTTTTATATGTACTTTTGCTCTATGTTACCAATCATGAAAAAGTATATCTTTTCAACCATGAATCTACGATTTATCCCACTCGCACTTGCCGGAGTCGCATCGCTGATGGCTACGGCTGAAAAAATCGACATAAGCTCGATGAAATATTCCGGGCCTTTTGCCATCAATGCGCCCGTGATGATCGACAGTGTCGATGTCAATTCCAAGAAATTTGATGTCGCATCGCTGCTGAAGACTCCGCTATCACTCTCGGCGGCCAACAAGGGCACTGCCCGTGACGGTGCTATCGTCCTGCGGTCGGACGGCAATGCCCTCCATCTGCTCAATTTCACCATCGACAATGAGCGTTATGCCACCGCTACCCTGCATGTCGACAGTCTGAAAAACTATGAGGTCTATCTTGATGGAAAGAAACTTGACGGCGACAAGCTGGTGCTCACCCCTGCCACGCATGAGGTGACGATCAAGTGTCTGACCGATGGTGCGGGCGACGGTGAGGCGGTCGCGGTGTCGATAGATACCGAACGACCGGAGTTGCTCAAGATCAACAGCTCCGATCTACGACGCATCACCCTCAACGATATCCTCATCGGAAAGGGATATAGCGCGATCAGCCTATCACCGAGCGGGAAATATATGGTGACAACCTATTATTATACCCACGACGGTGGTTCAAACACTTTTACGAACGAGGTGCGCGACATGGCTTCCGGACGCACGATAGCCAAACGCAGCGAGTCGCTCCACTGGATGCCCAAAAGTGATCTGCTCTACTATCTGCGCATAGTCAACGGCAAGCGTCAGATCATGACAATCAATCCTGTCAGCGGAGAAGAGAAACTGCTGGTCGACAATGTGCCGTCAAGCTATTTCACCATCGCTCCTACCGAGGACTATCTTATCTACAGCAAACGCAATGAGGGGCCCAAGGAGAAGAGTGCCGATCTCTATGAGATCGTGCATCCCGAGGACCGTCAACCCGGTTGGCGCAACCGCGGAGCGCTGATGAAGATGGATTTTGCGACAGGGATGTCTACACCTCTCACCTTCGGCAACCGCAACGTCGGGCTCTGCAACATCTCGGACGACGGCAGCAAACTGCTCTACCGGGTGAGCGAGTCACGACTCGAAAAGCGCCCCACCACCCTCTCGTCATACTATCTTCTCAACCTCGCCGACAACAGTACGCGCTGCGTCATCGACAAAGATGGATTTATCGGAGCGGCCTATCTCTCGCCCGACGGCAACAAGGTGGCCATCTTGGCTTCGCCGGATGCTCTCGACGGTGTCGGACGCAATCTGCCTGAAGGTCGAATAGCGAGCATGTATGACAACCAGCTTCTGATGCTCGACATAGCCAGCGGTAAAATCACACCGATGACTCTTGACTTCAACCCCACTGTCGAGACTATCGAATGGGGACGAGGCGACAATTCAATTTACTTTATCGGCGAAGACCGTGACCGCCGCAGCCTCTTCCGCATCAATCTCTCAAACGGCAAGATCGACAATCTCAACGCGCAGGAAGAAAACGTGGGATCCTTCTCACTCGCGGCCAACTCCCCCACCCTCATCTATAACGGGCAGGGTGCGATGAACACCAGCCGTCTCTATTCACTCAACACGAAAAATCTGCGCCACAACATGATCGAGGATCTGAGCGCCGAACGCCTTGACGGTATCAAGATAGGCGAATGTAAGGCATGGACCTATGTCACCTCGCGCGGCGACAGCATCTGTGCGCGCTATGTGCTTCCCCCGGACTTCGATCCGGAGCGCAAATATCCGATGATCGTCAACTACTACGGCGGCTGCAACCCTACCACCCGCTCGTTTGAGAGCCGCTATCCCCATCAGGTCTATGCCGCCAACGGCTACGTCGTGCTCGTCATCAATCCGAGCGGCTGCACAGGCTTTGGCCAGGAATTCTCGTCGCGCCACGTCAACACTGCGGGCGAGGGTGTGGCAGAGGATATCATCGAAGGCGTCAAGCAGTTCACTGCCGCCAACCCGTGGGTCGATGCTGCGAAAATCGGTTGTATCGGAGCATCATACGGCGGATTCATGACCCAGTATCTCCAGACGAAGACCGACATCTTTGCCGCCGCGATCTCCCATGCAGGCATCAGCGATCACACCAGCTACTGGGGTGAAGGCTACTGGGGATACTCGTATAGCGAAGTCTCCATGGCCAACAGCTATCCCTGGAGTGAGCCCGACCTCTATGTGAAACGCAGCCCGCTCTACAACGCCCACAAGATCCATACCCCCATCCTCTTCCTCCACGGCGATGCTGACACGAATGTGCCCTTCGGCGAAAGTATCCAGATGTACACAGCCCTCAAACTTCTCGGCAACGAGACTGCATTTGTGGCAGTCAAGGATACCAACCATCAGGTGACAGATTTCAAAAAGCGCCAACAGTGGCAGGAGACTATTTTCGCATGGTTTGCAAAATATCTCCAGGATGATCCATCATGGTGGGAATCGCTCTATCCCGCAAAGACTCTTGATTGAACGAGGAGCTCCTAAAGCCAGGCGTTGACGCGCTCGCGTATCGCTGCCGACTCGCTCAGCATCTTCACAAATGTGAGCATCGACCGCTTGCGATAGCTGTCGCGCAGAGTGTGGACGCAACCCACCATCTCGTTTTGCGGGATGTCGAGCGGCACGGCCTTGACACCTCTGACATTGTGGGTCGTCGCCTCGGCAAGCACTCCGACAAGCGAACTGCAGCTGACGAGTTTGAGAAGTATATTGACTTCATTAAGCTCAATTTTAGCACACAAATCCACTCCCCTCGCGGTGATGATGGCATCGAAATAGTTTCTTGCCTGAAGTCCCCGTGAGGGGAGTGCCAGTTCATAGCGTGAGAGCTCGTCGAGCGAGACCCTCTGGCGTGCGGCCAGAGGATGATCGGATTTGACGATAACGGCGAGATAGTTTTGGAAAAGTGTGTGGGATTCTATACACTCCAGTCCCTCACGCGGACGGAAAGCCAGCACGAAATCAACCTCATGGTTACGCAGCATCTCCATCAGTTCTGTCACAGGTTTATAGTAGATGTTGAGCTTTACTCCAGGGTAGAGCTTCATGAAATCCTGAAGTGTCTCGGTCAGTATGGGGCTGAATGAATATGTGACACCTATGTTAAGTGTGCCTGCCAGAAGATTGCGGAGGTCATTCATGCGGTCGAGACAGCGCTGCGAATCGCGCAAGGTCTTGAGAGCATAAGGGAGCAGCTCGCTTCCTGCCTCGGTGAGCATGACACGGTGGCTGTCGCGGGTGAAGAGCTGCGCGCCCATCTCCTGCTCAAGCTGTTTGATCTGTTGGGAGAGGGTGCTTTGTGTGATGAACAACATTCGGGATGCCTCCGAGAAGTTGAGTGTCTCGGCAACCTTTACGAAATATTTCAGCTGGCGAAGTTCCATAGTTGAAAATATGAGGGTGATTGTGATGAATCAGAATGTCGGCGACAGGCTGGCCTCAGCGGGTGGCCTGAAACGAGATATTCTTCAGTATAAAGATGGGGATGGTAGCTCCGATGACCATCCCGAGGATGATGAAGAGACAGGTCATGCCGTTGCTTGCAAAGAGATAGAAGTAGTGGCTGAAGCCGGCCTCACTACCATGGTAGAGACACATGACGAGACCACCGAAGGTCTTGTAGGCATAGATGCCGGGGATCATCGGAAGAAGAGACGGGAACAGGCAGGTCTCAGCCGGAGTTTTGGAATAAGTGGAGAGAAAGACCGCGAGGAAGCCGATGAGCAGGGCTGCGAGCGAGCTTGCAAGGACTATGTGGATACCAAGCTCATTCATCATCAGAAACCGGGCGGAGTGGCCGGCGGCAGCAATCACCGCACAATAGGCGTAGGCTCTGCGTGGCGGATTGCTTATCGCTGCAAAACCGATGGCAGCTATCGCTGCGAAGAAAGCATCTTGAAAAAATTCGCTCAACATAGTTGACATTGACGGGTTAAAAACGTGAGATTAAAACATCCCGAGGTTCATCATCAGCAATCCTCCGCAGAGGCCAAGCGAAAGACAGCAGGTGAGGATTACGGCGTGGGTGAAGCGACTGAACGAGCAGATGTAGTGTCCGGCAAGCATGTCGCTGAACGAGTTGAGAAACGGGATACCAGGGACAAGATAGAGCACACTCGTCCCGACAGCTATCCCAGGAGTCGCACCGATGCTGAAAAGCTCGGCGCTTGCAGCGAGCACTGAGGATACAAAAGCGCAGATGATAAAGACCACACGCATGTCGAGGCGGTGTTCACACAAGACCTGTTTCAGATAGTAGCCGGCGATTGTCGACAGAAATACTATGGCCACGGCCGCCCAGTCGCCGCTGAACAGACGGCAGAAGGCTGCGTTGGCCAGCGATGCAAGGAGCAAGACAAGATTTTTTCCGGCCGGAGGAGTGCGGATGATCTCCTCAAAGCGCTCCTTGGCAGTGGTGAAACCGATGCGTCCGTCAGCCAGGGCCCAACTGAGTTCACTGAGGCGAGTGTTTATGTCAAAACTGATAACGGTAGTGCGAGTGGCAGTGATGTAAGTGTAGCTATCACTATGGTCCGGAGTGCAGACGGTGAGGTGTATGTGGCGCGGGAGGATTGTCATGACAGCCTCACATCCCATTGCCCTGGCCATACGGCCGATGTTGCGCTCCATGCGTATGCAGGTGGCACCACATCCGAGCAGCCACGCCGCATAGTCGGAGAGGAAGAGACAGAGGTCTTTAAGCGAATGGGATTCATCGCCACATTGGCAGGCCGTAGCACCAACCGGGACAGTCAGATCAGCATCAGTCGTCGTCATAGTCATAGGAGTCATTTTTTACAGGACGGTCACCGGGAATGAAGAATTCCTCACGCTCACTGCCTATCTCTATGAGATGATGGCGGCGGGAGCCGGTGTGATGGGAATTTGTCTTGAGAAAAGCTCTGACAATTACAAGCGCAAGCATGGCAAACGCAATTACAAACCAGGTGACTAAGGGAACATTTAATGTAATCATAATAACGTGTCGTTTAAATTTTCTGCAAAGTAAACAATCAAGTCATCATGAAAACGAGCGTTGGTTAACGGAAGTTTCGATAGCAATTATAGAACGAAACAAATGTTAAAATAGTTCAATGTGGATTTTTTGTATCTTTGCCGTCGGAAACAAAATTTCAAGCACTATGATACAGCAAATCGAATTCAGTCTCAGGGCTTATCCCCGCGGCATCCATCTGGTGACCGGCGAAGTGATGCGGCAGCTCCCCCATTTACCCGGACAGGGATTGCTCCATCTTCTCATCAAACACACATCGGCGGCACTCGCTCTCAACGAGAATGCGGACCCGGACGTGAGACATGATCTAAACTCTATTTTCGACCGTATGGTGCCGGAAAACGCGCCGTTTTATCTCCACACTGACGAAGGGCCCGATGATATGCCGTCGCATGCAAAATCGGTGATAGTGGGATCAACGCTGACTCTCCCGATCACCGGAGGCCATCTCAACCTCGGGACCTGGCAGGGAGTATATCTATGCGAATTCCGCGACTACGGAGGGCCACGGAAGATTGTGGCGACAATCGTATCATGAGACAAATATCCGCATCAGGATTACAGCTAAAAAAGGAACCGGCGTCCGTTGAATGAAAAAATCAGCGGACGCCGGATCACTATATAGTAAAGTTAGTTTTCACCTGCTTACTTCTCGGAACCACGGATGGCTGCGATACCGGGAAGTTCCTTACCCTCGATAGCTTCGAGGAGAGCACCGCCACCGGTCGAGACATAGCTGACTTTGTCGGCGAGGCCAAACTTGTTGACACAGGCAACAGAGTCACCACCACCAACGAGCGAGAACGCACCGTTTTCGGTAGCTTCAACAACCGCGTCGGCGATAGCGCGTGAGCCGGCAGTGAAATTGTCGAACTCAAAGACACCGGCGGGGCCGTTCCAAAGGATGGTCTTGGCGCCCTTGATAGCGTTGGCAAAAGTCTCGCGTGTCACGGGACCTGCGTCGAGACCTTCCCACTCATCGGGAATTTCCATGCAGGAAACAACCATGGTGTTGGCATCGTTGCTGAAGTCATCGGCTGCGACGCAGTCTGTTCCAAGCACGAGGTTCACGCCCTTTTCCTGAGCTTTCTTGATGATGTCGAGAGCGAGATCAAGCTTGTCGTTCTCGCAGATTGACTTACCGACCTTGCCACCTTTGGCCTTTGCGAATGTATAGGTCATACCGCCGCAGAGGATAAGGTTGTCGACCTTGTCCATGAGATTCTCGATGATGCCGATCTTGGTAGACACCTTTGAGCCACCCATGATTGCAGTGAAGGGGCGCTTGATGTCCTTGAGGATAGCGTCGACAGCGTTGACTTCCTTCTCCATGAGGTAGCCGAGCATCTTGGAGTCAGCGTCAAAGTAGTCAGCAATGACGGCGGTAGAGGCATGACGGCGGTGAGCAGTGCCGAAAGCGTCGTTAACGTAAACATCGGCGTATGAAGCGAGAGTCTTGGCAAATTCCTTCTGACGCTCTTTCATTTCCTTCTTGGCAGCATCGTAGTTGGGATCTTCTTTGTCGATTCCGACAGGTTTGCCTTCTTCCTCGGGGTGGAAACGGAGGTTTTCAAGGAGGAGAACTTCACCGGGCTTGAGTGCAGCGGCCTGCTCTGAAGCCTTGGCGCAATCTTCGGCAAACTTGACTTCAGTGCCAAGATATTTGCCTACGGTATCTTTGATCTGAGCAAGCGACATCTTGGGGTTCACTTTGCCTTTGGGCTTACCCATGTGGCTCATGATGATGAGGCTACCACCATCTGCAAGGATTTTCTTGAGGGTGGGAAGAGCACCACGGATACGGGTGTCGTCAGTGATTTTACCGTTTTCGTCCAGAGGAACATTGAAATCCACGCGGACAATGGCTTTTTTGCCGTTGAAATTGTACTGATCGATAGTCATTTCGAGTGTGTATTTATTAAGGAGTTATTTCCTATATCTTATCGAAGTGCAAAATTAATGAAATAATTCTTTAATTACAATAGATTTCACATTTATTCCAATCTTTATGTCATGATTGACAAAAGAATCAGATGTCATCGCCATCCACGGGATTGTCATCGGCCTGCGGGAGGAAGCGCGACAGAAGGAAATAGCCGAGTATGCCGGCGATGAGTGATCCGGCGACAATGCCGAGTTTTGCGTCATTGAGCATGGCGAGTTGCGAGGCATCGCCGTCGCCAAAGGAGAGATTGGCAATGAAAAGAGAGACCGTAAAGCCGATACCACCGAGGATCGACACTGCCGCTATCATCTTCCAGTCAGACTTGTCGGGCATCGGCGCAAGTTTGAATTTGACTGTCAACCATGAAAACAGGAAGATACCGACAAATTTTCCGATGACAAGACCAACTATGATGGCCAGACTGATGCCGGACACGAGTGTCATGGGATTCATATCGAGCAGATATATGCCGGCATTGGCAAAAGCAAAGAGAGGGATGATCAGGAAGTTGACCACGGGATGGAGAGAATCTTCCAGATCCTGAAGCGGGGAAATGACCTTGTCGGAGGCGCTCTCTATCTCCTTGAGCCAGTCCATCTCCTCATGATTGAGGAGTTTGCCGTTGCCAAGCTCATCGTCATCAGCTTCATCGAAATGACGGATTGACCGACGGATGATTTTCACATAGCGACCGGGAGCATAGACCGGGACAGATGGCACACAGAATGCGACAAGGACTCCGGCTATCGTGGGATGGATACCTGAGTTCAGGAAGAAGAACCAGACCACTCCACCGACCAGAAAGTAGAAAATCTTGCTCTGGATCTTGAGCATGCCGCCACCGACAATTAGAATCGCCAGGCCAATGGCCGCATAGCCAATGAAAACTATGTCGATATGAGTGGAATAGAAGGCTGCTATGACGATGATACCGCCGATGTCGTCGACGACGGCAAGCGTAGTGAGGAAAATCTTCAGTGACAATGGCACCCGTGAACCGAGAATGGCCAGGACTCCAAGAGAGAAGGCTATGTCAGTGGCCATCGGAATTGCAGCGCCATCCACATAGTCACTGCCGGCTGAGAGCAGGAGGAAAAGCCCGACGGGAAACACCATACCGCCAATGGCACCCATGATGGGGAGAAGAGCCTGACGGAAGGACGACAGTTCGCCAACGAGCACCTCGCGCTTTATCTCAAGACCGATGGTGAAGAAGAACATCGCCATCAGTGCATCGTTGATAAACTGCAGGACGGTCATAGGATGACCTGCGTGGGAGAAGACGTTGAAGTCCCCGACCTGAAGACGCATTTCCTGGTTCCAGAAATCATTGTAGAGAGTGTTGAGCCACGGAATGTTGGCCACAATAAGGGCAAGAATTGTCGCAAGGATGAGGATATTGCCGCCCGAGGCATGATGGCGGATGGCCTGACGTGCCGAATAGAAAATATGGTGGGCGAAACCGCCTGACTCAAAATCCTGAGGATTGAGCTCCGGCTTTCTGACTGATGAAGAAACGTGGGATGACATAGATGATTCTTCTTTATGAGATAAAAAAAATTGCTGACAGATTGATTAGAATGGATTTATTATTCTTAACAATCTGTCAGCATTTAAAGTTGTCGGCGCAGGTTGGTCTATGTCGTCTCAGAGGGCGCTTTTTTGTCATTATCATCATCATCGCCGGAGGGACGCTTGACTTTACGCTTGCGTCGGATATGCCACGCAACGAGACGCCCGCTCCTGTCAAGAATCATGATGGTGAAGATCACGATGACGAAGACAAGCGTAAGAGTGTTGAGCGTATATGCAGTCTCCGGATTCAGATCTTCTGTAATCTCCCCGACAGGGGTCTCGGTAACAAATGAATAGTTGATCGACGAGAGAGCCCGCTTCCAGACCACCACTCCGTGACGGAGATAGACAATCGCGGCTCTGCCACGCGCGAGTTCCTTGATCATCGTAGGCTCGGCGCTATATATGGGATAGGACGCCATGGATATGTCACGCCACCAGTCTATGCTCTCGCTGTCACCATTGACGAGCGCCACGAGCGAGCCACCGCGGGCGGTGATATAATCGTTGAGCTCATTGAGCAGATAGGTATAGGACAGGTCGACACCCTGCATGTCGGGAATAGTGACAAGAAACTGGTCTGACTCCGGATCAATGATGTCACCTGCAATCTCCTCGCCGTCGTAGATGACTGAGAATCCATCTGCAACGCTTTCGGACCCACCGACTACCTTGCGGTCGACAAATGCCCATGTCGAATCGGGGAGGTTATCAATCCCGAAAGTCTCCGTATGTCCATCCTTTTCATAGATGAACTCATAGACCACATCTCCGTCATCCACATCATTTTCATCCTCAGCGTCGGCAACGCCGGCAAGCAGATCTGTGCCCGGGGCGAACCGACGGAAATCAAGAAGCGGTTGCACGTTGTAGCCGATAAGTGCTATAAGCATGATGTAGAGTGAGAGCAAGCCGCCGATGACCCACTGTATTTCCGCGACAAAGAGTCCACCGGTGCGCCTGTTGAACAAGCAGAGATAAATCAACATCAGTGTCAGGAAGATATTCTTGACAAAGGTGGCGGTATTGGAGAGAATCAGCATGTCGCCGAAGCAGCCGCAGTCGGCCACCGGGTTTGCGATGGCGATATAGAGCGTCAGAGGGAGCATGAACGCCATCATGGCGAGCAGGATCCACGCGGCAAAGCGCTTGTAGCAGCCGAAGAGGAGCAGGGCTCCGAAGACAAACTCGACACCTCCGAGCAGGAAGGCTCCGAGGACGACAAGAGACGAAGGGATGTCCCAAGCCCAGACGTCGAGATATTCACTTATCTTATAGAAACTCCCCCAGGGGTCAATGCTCTTCGAGAAGCCGGAAATGACAAAGGTCGCCCCGACAAGAAGCCGGAACAACCACAAGATGGCCGGATGATAGAGGATGTCAATCCTCTTCTTTTTCTGTGAGCTTGATGATTCCAAAGACGGCATAGTTTATGATGTCCATATAGTTGGAGTCGATGCCTTCAGATACGATGGTCGCACCGCCGTTGCCTTCGATTTCCTTGACACGCTGGAGTTTTGTGAGGATAAAATCGGTATATGAATTAACACGCATCTCGCGCCAGGCATCGCCATAGTCATGGGTCTTGGCTTCCATGAGCGAACGCGACTCGGCTGCGAAACGGTCATAGAGTCCGGCAGCTTCCCCGACAGAGATGTCGGCTTTGTCGGCATAACCGAGCTGAAGCTGAATGAGACCGATCAGGCCATAGTTGACAATCGCCATAAACTCTCCGAGGATCCCCTCGTTGACCATCGCTATCCCCTCTTCCTCAAGAGTGCGGATGCGCTTGGCCTTGATGTAGAGCTGATCGGTGATCGAGCGTGGGCGCATGATGCGCCAGGAAGCGCCGTAGTCGGTAAGTTTGTCGACAAACACTTTACGGCAGAGCTCCATCGCTTCATTGAACTGCGAGAGCGTGTGAGCGACGTTGGTTGCTGTCATAATGCAAACAAAAACAAAGTTATACACAAAAGAGCTGTGGCTCTCCCCGATAAAAGGCATCTGATTTAATGCCACCGGCGGTCAGGCCACAGCTCTGATAAGTTTATGCGGATGTATGCTTACTGGCCGAGGAGACCTTCGATACGAAGGAGATTGGGGCCATCGTTGATCACATAGTAGATGTTTTTCAGATAGCGGAGAGCGTCGGTCTGCTCGTTGTCAAGCTCGTATGCTTTTTCAAGATACTTTGCAGCTTCGAGGATGATGGGGCGCATGTTCTCGAAGTTGTATTTGTTGTATTCCTGCTGAGACATATTTGCAGCACCCTGATCGAGATCATCGTACTGGGTGAGGAGCATACGTCCGTAGTAGAGGTTGTTGAGAGCGCTTCCGGGCTCAAACTCTACAGCTTTCTTGTAGGCTTCTCTTGCGCCGGCGTGATCGTTCTGCTGCTCGAGGAGAACACCAAGCGAGAGATAGTAGGCAGAGTTCTTGGGATCAATGGCGATAGCATCGTTGAGCATATTTCTGGCCTTGTCGAAATCCTTAGCCTCAATGTAGCTGTTGACAACGCGCTGGAGGAATTTGGGGTCAGAGGTGCCGAACTTGTCAAGAGCTGCCTGAGAATAGCTGAGCTTGCGAGGTTCGTCCTGCTTCTGATATGCGACGCTGAATGCGTAGTCATACGCACTGGGATCATCGTAGCCCATCTTGAGGAGACGGTCAAAACAAGTGATAGCATTGTCGAGCATAGCGGGCTCGTCAGTTCCGGCCTGCCATGCAGCGAGAGCTGCATTGTAGAGGATCTGTGTGTAGGTTGAATCCGGAAGAGCAGCTGGAGCGCTCTTGCCGAAGCTGGGGTTGCCGGGGATGTTCAGATAATCGTTGAATGCTTCGTAGGCTTTCTTGAAGTCACGGGCTTCCCAATAGGCGGCACCGGCGTTGACGAAGTCATTGACGTGGCCTGAGATCTGGCCTACGATATCTTTTGAGAACTTGGTCTTCTGCTTGCCCTTTGCATCGACGACAGTATCGCAGGCGAGAGCCTTCATGCCATAGTTGTAGCCATCGAGAAGAGCATTGCTCATATCAATAATATTGACATCCTGACCAAACGCTTTCTTGGCAAAAAGGTCATCGTAGAGTTTGAAACCTGCCTTACCGGGGATCCAATAGGTCTGGGCCTCACCGCTGGTTTCGGGGTTTGAGAATGCAGGTGTGATAACATTGAGAGCCTTCTGATAGGCAGCATAGCTGTCAGCGCTCTTGAACGCCTTCTCAGCCTCCTTGACAACCGCAACCTGAGCGGTCATGGAAGCGGAAGCAAGAAGTCCGACTGTCAAGACACAGATTTTTTTCATAATGAACAGTTTAGTATTAGGGGGATTAATGATTATTCTTCATCGTCTTCGACAACAGAGGCAGCATCATCGGCAATCTCGTCATCGTCCTCGATAACCTCGTCGACCTCTTCGATGATTTCATCGGGCATCTCGGGAGCGAGCTCCTGGGCCTCGACAGTCTCCACTTCCTCTTCGGGATCCGAGTCGACACAGCAGACAGACGCGATGGTATCATTGCGCTTCTCAAGGTTGATGATTCTGACACCCTGGGTCGCACGGCCCTGGACGCGGATATCTGCTACATGGATGCGGAGTGTGATGCCGCTCTTGTTGATGATCACAAGGTCGTTATCGTCGTTGACGCTCTCGATGGCGACAAGGCGGCCTGTCTTTTCGGTCACATTCATCGTGCGGACACCCTTGCCGCCACGGTTGGTAACACGGTAGACGGGAACCTTTTCAGTGACACCTTCTTCATTGGTCACAGTAGTGTCAAGAGGGGTGCGCTTGCCATAGCCACGCTCGCTGAGCACCATGACATCGTTGAGTGTGCCTTCAGGCATGCAGATCATGCCGACAACCTCATCGTCATCGCCGTCGAGAGTCATGCCGCGGACACCGGTCGACATTCGACCCATCTCACGCACCTTATTCTCGGGGAAGCGGATTGCACGGCCGTTGCGGTTGGCGAGAAGGATCTCGCTGTTGCCGTCGGTCATCTCAACGGTGAGCAGCTCGTCATCCTCGCGGATGATGATGGCATTGACACCCTTGGCGCGGGGACGTGAGTAGGCATCAAGGCGTGTCTTCTTGATGACACCCTTCTTGGTAGCAAACACGAGGTTGTGGCTCTTGACAAAGTCAGGATCACCGAGCGACTTGGTGCAGATGAATGCCTTGACAGAATCGTCGGGCTCGATGTTGAGCATATTCTGGATGGCACGTCCCTTGGAGTTCTTGGCTCCTTCGGGAATTTCATAGACCTTGAGCCAGTAGCAACGTCCCTTCTGTGTGAAGAAGAGCATGTAGTTGTGCATCGAGGCGGGATAGATGTGCTCAATAAAGTCCTCGTTGCGGGTATCGGAGCCTTTCGCACCAACTCCACCGCGGTTCTGCGCGCGGAATTCGCTGAGCTGGGTACGCTTGATGTAGCCGAGGTGAGACACAGTGATGATCATGTCGTCGTCGGCATAGAAATCTTCGGCGTTGAAGTCGCCGGCGGTATAGTCGATGTCCGTGCGGCGTGCGTCGCCATACTTGTCACGGACTTCGATGAGTTCCTTCTTGATGAGCTCACGGCAGGTATGATCGTCGGAGAGGATGAGCTCCAGGCGGGCGATTTCTGCTTCGAGAGCTTCGTATTCGTTGCGGAGCTTGTCCTGCTCCAGACCGGTGAGCTGACGGAGACGCATCTCGACGATGGCAGCGGTCTGAGGATCTGTAAGGCCGAAGCGAGCCTTGAGAGATTCGCGGGCACTCTGGGTGTCGGAAGCGGCACGGATGATCTTGATGACCTCGTCGATGTTTTGCGACGCGATAATGAGACCTTCGAGGATGTGGGCACGCTCCTGGGCTTTGTTGAGCTCAAATTTTGTGCGGCGGATGACCACTTCGTGACGGTGGCCCACAAACTCACTGATGAGATCGCGGAGATTGAGGGTCTTGGGACGACCGTTGACGAGCGCGACGTTGTTGACGCTGAACGAAGCCTGCATCTGAGTCATCTTATAGAGCTTGTTGAGCACTACACTTGCGTTTGCATCGCTCTTGAGCTTGATGACGATACGCATGCCTTTGTAGTTACTCTCGTCGTTAATGTCGGCGATTCCGTCGAGCTTCTTATCGTTGACAAGCTGCGCTATATATGAGATAAGTTCGGCTTTGTTGACACCATAGGGGATCTCGCTGACGATGATATTCTCGTGGTTGTCCTCAACCTCAATCTCGGCCTTTGAGCGGATGACCACGCGGCCACGGCCTGTCTCATAAGCCTCCTTGACTCCGCTGTAGCCATAGATTGTACCACCTGTGGGGAAATCGGGCGCAGGGATATATTTCATGAGACCCTCGATGTCGATGTCGGGGTTGTCAATGTAGGCGACGCAGGCATTAATTGATTCAGTGAGGTTGTGGGTCGGCATATTGGTTGCCATACCGACAGCGATACCTGAAGCGCCGTTGACGAGAAGGTTGGGGAAACGGGTCGGAAGGACTACGGGTTCCTTGCGCGAGTTGTCGTAGTTTGGTTGGAAGTCGACAGTATCACTGTCAATATCAGCAAGCATCTCCTCACCGAGTTTGTCAAGACGCACCTCGGTGTAACGCATGGCAGCTGCGCCATCGCCATCGACCGAACCAAAGTTACCATGACCGTCGACAAGTGTGTAGCGCATAGCCCAAGGCTGAGCGAGGCGGACTACAGTGCCGTAAATCGAGGAGTCGCCATGCGGGTGATATTTACCCATGACTTCACCTACGCAGTTGGCAGATTTCTTATGCGGGCGGTCGGACGTGTTACCCATCTCATTCATACCGAAAAGGACACGTCTGTGGACTGGTTTCAAGCCGTCACGGACGTCTGGGAGCGCACGCGAGACAATCACCGACATCGAATAGTCGATGTAGGCGCTCTTCATCTCGCTTTCAATATTGATCTTAATGATACGATCTTCTTCAATCATAGCTTTTACAATGCGGAGGCCGCCACATTATCCTCCCGGATTCACGGGATGGAACGGCCCTCTTTAAAAACTTTCTTTTATGTATATATATTAATGTGGTAAGTTCAAATCCAAAATGGATTTTTCCCGACAAAGGTAAGAAATATTTTGCAAAAATTGTACCTTTGCAGAGCAAGAAATGTTTTTTAATTGTTATTAGAATACGATTCACAGAGTTTGGCACAATTTTTGTTGCATAAGCTCATGTCAGAGCTATCCCTTCCGGCCTCTAAGCCGCCAGGGGATGAAAAGGGCCACTGACTTCCACAATTCTCCTCACGGGAAGCCGGCGCGATGTCCTCGCCGCACCAATCCCGTAAAATTCACCACTTTAACACACCAAGACAAGAAAGGTACAATCAAGATGGACACTGTCTATTCACGAAAATTCAAAGAAATAATCACCGATTCACCCAAGCAGGCGGCACGACACAACAATCAATATGTCATGCCTGAACACATGCTGCTGTCACTCCTGACAGACATGGAGGGCGAACCGGCCCGCCTCATCGACAGGGCGGCCAAAGGAGCTTCGGCCTATGAATTGCGCGAGAATCTTGACAAAGCGCTCTTCAATGCCTCGACCGACTCGGCCTATCATGGCACCGTGGGTATCAGCGATGTCACTCTCAGCGACTTGTCAAGCCGCATCATCAAGCTCAGCGTCTTGGAAGCCAGGATGCTCAAGAACAATGAAGTCGATGCAACCCATCTGCTTTTAGCCATATTTCACAACACTGATGCCCAGAACTCAGAATTCATGGCGCCGTTTCAGCGTGCAGGTATCACCTATGAGGCCCTCTACCGCCTCATAGCAGCCAATACAGATGCCCCAGCTGCCCTCAACTCGGAGTTTGCCGATGACGACGAAGAGGATGAGATGCCTCCCCGCCAGTCGTCGGACAGCGGCCAATCGCAGCAAAGCGACCGCAAGCGTCAGGGGGCTACAACTGCACAGCGACGTGGCAACGACACCCCTATGCTTGATAAATACGGCAACGATATGACTCTCGCCGCTGAGGAAAACAGACTCGACCCGGTGGTCGGACGCGAGGTTGAGATCGAGCGTCTCGCCCAGATCCTCAGCCGACGCAAGAAAAACAATCCCGTGCTCATCGGAGAGCCGGGAGTAGGAAAATCGGCGATAGTCGAGGGGCTCGCGCTACGCATCGTGCAACGCAAGGTGTCGAGAATACTCTTCGGGAAGCGCGTTGTCTCACTCGACATGGCCTCTATTGTGGCCGGCACCAAGTATCGCGGACAGTTCGAGGAACGCATCAAAGCTATCCTCGACGAACTTGCCAAAAATAAAGACATCATCCTCTTCATCGACGAGCTCCACACCATCGTCGGCGCAGGAAATGCTGCCGGCTCAATGGATGCGGCCAATCTGCTGAAACCGGCCCTCGCCCGAGGTGAGATACAGTGTATCGGCGCCACCACGCTCGATGAATACCGCAAGAACATCGAAAACGACGGTGCTCTCGAACGCCGCTTCCAGAAGGTAATGGTGGAACCGACGACATCTGAAGAGACCCGCATCATCCTCGATAATATCAAGGATAAATATGAGGAGCACCACAATGTGAACTATACCCCCGACGCACTCGACGCCTGCGTGCAGCTGACCGAGCGCTACATCTCCGACCGCAACTTCCCCGACAAGGCTATCGACGCAATGGACGAGGCCGGCAGCCGCGTCCATGTGACCAACATCGCAGTACCCAAGGAGATTGAGGACCTGGAGAACAATATTGAGGAAGTAGCGGCTCAGAAACTCCGTGCCGCCCAGTCGCAGAATTTCGAGAAGGCAGCCTCCTACCGCGATCAGGAGCAGCATCTGAAATCGCTCCTCGAAGAAGCGAAGGCAAAATGGGAGGAAAAGCTCAACTCGATGCGCGAGACCGTCGATGCAGAAAAGGTAGCCGAGGTAGTGGCGATGATGACCGGTGTACCTGTCCAGCGCGTGGCACAGGCCGAAGGCAAGCGTCTCAAAGAAATGTCTCCTGCCCTCAAGAGCCTTATCATCGGCCAGGATCCTGCCATCGACAAAGTGGTCAAAGCTATCCAGCGCAACCGCATCGGCCTCAAGGATCCCAACAAACCGATAGGCACCTTCCTTTTCCTCGGCCCGACCGGCGTCGGAAAGACTCACCTGGCCAAAAAACTTGCTGAATACATGTTTGACTCGGCCGACACACTGATCCGCATTGACATGAGCGAGTATATGGAGAAATTCACTGTCTCGCGCCTCGTCGGAGCGCCTCCGGGATATGTCGGATATGAGGAGGGAGGACAGCTGACGGAGAAAGTGCGCCGTCACCCCTACTCCATCGTTCTTCTCGACGAGATCGAGAAGGCCCACCCCGACGTGTTCAACCTTCTGCTTCAAGTCATGGACGAGGGGCGCCTCACGGATTCCCTCGGACGTCGCGTCGATTTCAAGAACACCGTCATCATCATGACGTCAAACATCGGCTCTCGCCAGCTCAAGGACTTCGGTGGCGGCATCGGCTTCACCTCGCGTGCGGCCGACGACAAGGAATATAGCCAGGGAGTGCTTCGCAAGGCTCTCAACAAAGCTTTCGCACCCGAGTTTCTCAACCGCATCGATGACATCATCATGTTTGACCCGCTGTCGAAGGAAGCCATCTTCAAGATTATCGACATCGAGCTTGCAGGCTTCAACAAGCGTGTCAAGGAACTTGGCTATACGCTCAATATCTCCGACGAAGCGCGTACATTTATCGCCGACAAGGGCTATGACGCGCAATATGGTGCCCGCCCGCTCAAACGCGCTATCCAGAAGTATCTCGAAGACAAACTGGCCGAGCTTATCATTGATTCCGAGCTCCACTCCGGCGATGAGATCCGCGTGAGCTACACAGACGGAAGCGAGGAACTGACCACCGCTATCGTCCCGGCCCAAGCGCCAGCAGAGGACTCGGCAGAATGATCAGACTGATATATACCATTCGATATATACACTGTTACCGCGACGGACATTCCGGAAATCTTCCGGGCTGTCCGTCGCGCTCTTTCTGCCCCATTTTGCTGAGAGCCGTACCAATTTCGCAGACCCGGTCGGGTAATTGGCGAAATAGTCATATCTTTGCATTATATAATAAAACGCATTAACCCACGCCTCATTGTCTATGGAAGAAAAGGAGATCATAAATATCAACTCGATCGATGCCTACAACAAACTCTTCGGGCTCACTACCCACCATCCGCTTGTGACAGTCATTGACCTGAAGCAGGCCACCCGTTCGGTCAACCATGTGCGTTTCAACTATGGAGTCTATGCGATCTTCCTGAAAAATGGAGTATATTGCTCGATCAAATACGGACGCAAGCACTATGACTATCAGGAAGGCACCGTGGTCAGTTTCTCGCCGGGCCAGGTCATAGATGTCGAGATGCTTACCGATGAAGTAGCGCCCGATGTAGTCGGACTGATGTTTCACCCCGACCTCATCTACGGCACACCGTTGGGCGAGAAAATCGGGGAATTCGGCTTTTTCGACTATTCCCAGCTTGAGGCCGTGCATCTGTCTGAGGAGGAGAAAGAGATTTTTCTCGACTGCCTCGACAAGATCAAACGTGAATTGTGTCATCCCGTGGACCATCACTCCGCCTCGCTGCTGTCGGTCAACATCCAGGTACTGCTCGAATATCTGCACCGCTTCTATGACCGCCAGTTCATCACACGACATAAAGTCAACTCCGACATAGTCAATCAGTTTGAGCGCAATCTAAAACGATATTTCGACGCGGGGGCGCGCGATACCATCCCCTCCGTGGCCTATTTCGCCGACCTTGCCAATCTCACCCCGGGCTATTTCGGAGACCTCATCAAAAAAGAGACAGGACAGACTGCCCAGGATATGATATCCACCCACATAGTCAGTGTGGCCAAACACAGACTCGCAACGACATCGGCCGACATCAGTCTGATCGCCTACGATCTCGGATTTCAATATCCCCAGCATTTCACCCGTCTTTTCAAGCGCATCTCAGGTGTCACGCCAAAAAAATTCCGCGAAACCATCAATCTGAACTGAGCGCGGAAACCAAACTAAGGTCCACGGAGTTATTAAGACAATAGTATCAACATAACCTATCCAGAAGTAATATCACCAATGAAAGTATTGATCATAAACGGCAGTCCACATATCAAAGGCGGCTGCACTGACCGCGCTTTGCGCGAGGTGGAAAAGACACTCCACGACAATGGCGTGGAGACCGAACGGATCAACGTCGGGACAAAAGATGTGAGAGGCTGCATCGGGTGCAACTATTGCCGCGAGCACGGACACTGTGTATTTGACGATATCGTCAATGAAACCGCGCCGAAGTTTGCAGAAGCCGATGGCATCGTTGTCGGCAGTCCCGTCTACTACGCCGGCGCCAACGGCCAGCTGCTCGCTTTCCTCGACCGCCTCTTCTACAGCACTTCCGGTCGCTTCGACAAGACAATGAAAGTTGGCGCTGCAGTCATCTCCTCACGTCGAGCAGGTTCGACAAGCGCATTTGACGAGATCAACAAATATTTCACCATCTGCTCCATGCCGATCGTTTCAAGCACATACTGGAACGAAGTCCACGGCTTCACCGCGGCCGACGTGGAGGATGACCTCGAGGGATTGCAGACCATGCGTAACCTCGGCAAAAACATGGCCTTCCTTATCAAAGCCATAGCAGCACAAAAAGAAGCCGACGGAAGCATGCCGCAGCAGGAACGCGGCTCATTCACCAGCTTCCACACGGAGTAACGAAAATATATTCAATATCGACATATACCAGAGGGTATTGCATGAAGCCTGTCGCCTGAATATCGGGATGACAGGCTTACTTTATGTCATACACGCCTGATTTCATAATTTATAACAGGTCAGAACGGCGGAAACTTAGCGAAAAATCACTATCTTTGCAAATTATTTGACAAAACGACAGGCAAACAATTAAAAGTAACCCATATATTATGCTGACAGCAAAGGAAATACGCGAATCTTTCAAAGATTTTTTCCGTTCAAAGGGACACCATATCGTCCCCTCGGCACCCATGGTCATCAAGGATGACCCCACACTAATGTTTACCAACGCCGGTATGAACCAGTTCAAGGACATCATCCTTGGCAACAAAGCTGCTAAATATCAGCGCGTGGCCGACTCGCAGAAGTGTCTGCGTGTATCCGGTAAACACAATGACCTTGAAGAGGTCGGAATGGACACCTACCACCACACCATGTTTGAGATGCTCGGCAACTGGTCGTTTGGCGACTACTTCAAGCAGGAAGCCATCGACTGGGCATGGGAATATCTCGTTGATGTCCTCAAGCTTGATCCGAAACGCCTCTATGCAACCGTCTTTGAGGGTGCGCCTGACGAAGGTCTCTCACGCGACGACGAGGCTGCTTCATATTGGGAAAAGCATCTCCCGGCATCGCACATCATCAACGGCAACAAACACGACAACTTCTGGGAAATGGGCGATACCGGTCCCTGTGGCCCCTGCTCGGAAATACACATTGATCTCCGCAGCGATGAGGAGCGCGAGAAAATCGACGGGGCAAGCCTTGTCAACAAGGACAATCCTCTCGTGATCGAGATCTGGAACCTCGTGTTCATGCAGTTCAACCGCAAGGCCGATGGCTCGCTCGAACCGCTGCCCGCCAAGGTCATCGACACCGGTATGGGCTTCGAACGCCTCTGCATGGCTCTCCAGGGCAAGAAATCAAACTATGATACCGACGTATTCACTCCGCTTATCAACTGCATCGCCCAGCTTTCAGGCATGGAGTATGGCAAGGATGCGAAAGTCGACGTTGCGATGCGAGTGATCGCCGACCATGTCCGCACAATTTCGTTCTCCATCGCCGACAGCCAGCTCCCCGGCAACGCCAAGGCCGGCTATGTGATCCGTCGTATTCTCCGCCGTGCTGTCCGCTATGCCTATACCTTCCTCGGTCAGAAGCAGGCGTTCATGTATAAACTCGTCAACACTCTCATCGAATCGATGGGCGAGGCTTATCCCGAGATCGCAGCCCAGCGCGAACTGATCATGAAGGTGATCAAAGAGGAAGAGGATTCATTCCTCCGCACTCTCGACAAGGGTATCATGATTCTCGATGAGGCTATCAAGACTGCCCGCAAGAATGGCAAAAACGAGATCTCAGGCAAGGAGGCATTCGTGCTCTACGACACCTATGGTTTCCCCCTCGACCTCACCGAGCTTATCCTTAAAGAAAACGGCATGACGCTCGACAAGAAGGAGTTTGACACCGAGATGGAGGCACAGAAGACCCGCGCACGCAACGCTGCGGCTGTCGAGGCAACCGACTGGGTAACTGTCTGTGAAGGCGAAACCGAATTTGTCGGCTACGACGAGACATCGGCCCCGACACGCATACTCCGCTACCGCAAGGTGACTCAGAAAAACAAACAGTTCTATCAGATCGTGCTCTCGGTGACTCCCTTCTATGCGGAAATGGGCGGTCAGGTCGGAGACAGCGGTTGGCTTATCAATGGTGACGAGAAGATCGAGATCTACGACACCAAGCGTGAAAACGGTCAGGCTGTCCATCTGAGCAAAAACCTCCCCTCCGACATTGAGGCAGAGTTTACGGCCGAGATTAATATCAAGAACCGCCGTGCGACAGAATGTAACCACACCGCCACCCACCTCCTCCACGCCGCACTGCGCGAGGTGCTCGGCTCACACGTAGAACAGAAAGGCTCGTTTGTGTCGCCCGGCATGCTCCGCTTTGACTTCTCCCATTTCCAGAAAGTCACACCCGAAGAACTGCGCAAGGCTGAGCGTATCGC
Organism: Staphylococcus sp.; assembly: GCA_023665865.1. Taxonomy (GTDB): domain Bacteria; phylum Bacteroidota; class Bacteroidia; order Bacteroidales; family Muribaculaceae; genus Duncaniella. The sequence continues at coordinate 1,946,621 of JAMPDC010000001.1, read as the reverse complement.
CAATGCCAATGTCCGCAAGGCAATCGCCCTTGACGAACACCGCAGCATGCCCATTGCTGAAGCTCTCGAGATGGGCGCCATGGCGCTCTTTGGTGAGAAATATGGCGAAGAGGTGCGTGTGATCAAATATGGAGACTCTGTAGAGCTCTGTGGCGGTACCCATGTGCCCAACACCGGCAACATAGGCATGATCCGTATTGTCTCCGAGTCAAGCATCGCTGCCGGTATCCGCCGTATCGAGGCCGTCACCGGAGAAGTAGCCGAGAAGATGATTGACGATATCTCTGACAATATGAAAGCCGTGGGTGAACTCCTTAACAATGCTCCGGACGTCCTTCAGGCTCTCCGCAAATCTATCGAAGAGAACGCTGAGCTTCGCAAACAGGCCGAGGAATATATGCAGGAACGCATCCGCAACATAGCCAGAGAAGCTGTCGAGAAAGCCGAAACGGTCCATGGTATCAAACTCACCACACTTACCGGCATACGCCTTCCCGAAGTTGCCAAGGGTGTAGCATTCGCCGTGCGTCAGTTCTCACCTGAAAAGACAGCGTTTGTCGCAGCCACTGTCGACATGGCAGGCAAACCCCTGCTCACTGTAGCGATGACCGACGACCTCGTGAAAGAGGGCTTCAACGCTTCGACAATCGTGCGCGAAGCTGCCAAGGCCATCAAGGGCGGCGGCGGCGGTCAGCCCGGTTTTGCCCAGGCAGGAGGAAAGGACAAAGACGGCCTCTCTGAAGCCTTCCAGATCCTCATCAACTCATTCAAGAAATAAGATTACACACTATCTTGACCCACAACGCAATGGGACATGGCCATCATAGCCATGTCCCATTGTCATTTTAAAGAGTCCGGTTCATGTGTGTGTCTCTCTCTTATCCACCGCGCATAGTATAATAGCAGACTGAGAGCACATTCCTTATCGAATGGGCTCTGAGCACAAAAAAGCGGCACGCCGGTTATGTCGGCGTGCCGCTTTTTGTGCATGTAATATATATTTTATTTCTTAGCTTTCTTATGTTTGAACGACTTGGCTCCATAGCCCATGTCTTCCATCTCGAGAGAAGCCCAGATGAAAGGACCGACACCCTTGGCGTCATTGTCGCGGATAGGCTCGCTGAGATAGTATTCATAAGAACCGTCGCGGCGCTTGTTTTCCTTAACCTTTGGAGCTGCTTTAAGCACCTGGTCGCTGATACCGGGCCCAAGGCCGGCCACAACACAGCAGTCTGTGAGCGAGATTGTGCCGTCGGGATCCTCACGGATGAAATTCTCGACTATACCTTTATATGCCTTGATACCGGCATCGCGGTATTTCGCGTCAACCCAACCTTTACGGGCAGCCTTGAGAAGAGAATAAGCGAACATTGACGAGCAGGTAGACTCAAGATAGTTGCCCTCGCGTTCGGGAGAATCCATCACCTGATACCATACGCCGGTCTTGGGATCCTGCCATTTGAGGATATTGTCGAAACACTTCGTAAGGAGGTCGACCACTTCACCACGACGTTCGTAGTCAGCCGGGAGAACGTCAAGCAGCTCGACGAGGGCCATAGTGTACCAACCCTGAGCACGTCCCCAGCAGTGCTGCGAGAGACCGGTCTCGTTGTCGCTCCAGAACATGTCGCGGCTCTCATCCCAAGCGTGGCGGTTGAGGCCGGTTTTGGGATCATAGGTGCGCTCGTATGTGCTCTTGACCTGATCGACTGCATCGTCATAGATAGGCTTTGCAAGCTCCGGAGTGTAGATCTGTGATGCGGTCAGCACACGGAAAGGAAGCCCCATGAAGATACCGTCGAGCCACACCTGATAGGCATAGATAGCCTTGTGCCAGTAGACACCCTCATTGGTGCGGGGCTGATCGTTGAGCTGGCGCATGAGCGTGTTCATAGCCTTCAGATTTTTTGTCTCCGGGAAATGCTCATACATTCGTGTCACGAAGTGACCGGTACGGACATTGTCGAGGTTATAATCGAGAAGCTTATAGCCACGGATGACGCCATCGGGCGAAATCATGGTATCGGTATATTCGATACAATAGTTCTTGATGTCCTCTCCGCCGTAGCGCAGATAAGTGTCGAGCATTGACTCAAGCTCGATGCCCATCACGTAGCTCCATTTCGGTCGCTGTGAAAAGTCAAGGAGATAACTTTTTGGCACACGCTGCATCTCAGACCGTGTTAACCACTCGGAGTATCGCTTGGGTTTCTCGGGAGCTTTTTTGGCAGGGGCAGCAAATGCACTGCCTAAAGTTGCCAGAAGCACACCGGCAAGCATCAGTTTCAATTTTTTCATTACTGGGTGATAAGGTAAGGGATAAAAGTGATGATATTGTATTTAAGATACGACAAATTTAAGCAAAATACTTGTATCTACCAAATGTAGCTCCCGTCCAGACATTTGGAGAGTATGCAATAAAATGTTAACTTTGCATAAGTTAGAATCTGACCAATCATTTTTATTTCACATAATCCCCATGAAAATCAAGCATCTATTGGCCGGTGTACTGCTCGTCGGCTGGCCGGTGGTGATGTCGGCGCAACTGCTGCCATATCAGAACCCCGCACTATCGGCTGAAGAGCGAGCCGAAGACCTATGCAACCGTCTCACACTCGAAGAGAAAGCCCTTCTCATGATGAACTCATCGCCCGCGATCGAAAGGCTTGGCATACCGGCTTTCGACTGGTGGAGCGAGGCTCTCCATGGAGTGGGCCGCAACGGACTTGCCACAGTATTCCCTTCTTGTATCGGCATGGCCGCATCTTTTGACGATGATCTGATCGAAGAAGTGTTTACAGCCGTCAGTGACGAGGCCCGTGCGAAAAACACTCTTGCCCGTCACGAGGGTAAGGTTGGGAAATACAAATGTCTTTCTTTCTGGACACCCAATATCAACATCTTCCGCGACCCGCGGTGGGGACGCGGCCAGGAGACGTATGGAGAGGATCCATATATGAATGCACGCATGGGCCTGAGAGTGGTGCGCGGCCTGCAGGGAGACGGCTCCGACAAGTATTTCAAACTCCACGCCTGCGCAAAGCACTATGCCGTCCACAGCGGTCCCGAAAAGACACGCCACCAGTTTGACATCGTCAATCTGCCGGCACGAGAGCTGTGGGAGACCTACCTCCCCGCCTTCAAGGCGCTCGTCCTGGAAGGAAACGTGCAACAGGTGATGTGTGCCTACCAGCGTTTCGAAGGAGATCCCTGCTGTGGATCCGACAGATTGCTCAACTCCATACTTCGCTACAAATGGGGATTTGACGGCCTCGTGGTCAGCGATTGCGGAGCTATAGGCGATTTTTACCGCGAAGGGCGTCATGAAGTATCAAAGGATGCCAAGGAGGCTTCGGCCCGCGGAGTGCTCAGCGGCACCGACGTCGAGTGTGGCGGTGTCTACAAGAATCTTCCTGGAGCTGTGGCCCGCGGTGACATCAAAGAGTCGGATATAGACGTCAGCGTGCGCCGTCTGCTGAAGGGCCGTTTCGAGCTTGGCGATTTTGACCCGGATTCGCTTGTCTCATGGACTTCAATCCCGATGAGTGTGGTCAACTCACAAGCCCACCGCGATCTTGCCCGCAAGATGGGCCGCGAGCAGATGGTGCTTCTCAAAAACAATGGTATCCTTCCGCTCGATCCCGGAGCAAAGGGTGTGATGGTGATGGGCCCCAACGCTTCTGACTCCACAATGCAATGGGGCATCTACTACGGACAGCCGGGCCATACCGTCACTATACTTGAAGGTCTCAATGCCCGCACCGGCCGCGAGCTCCCCTACTCCCGCGCCTGCGCGATCACCCGCATGACTGACCGCGAGAGCATTTTCCCGAGACTCACCAACTCCAAAGGCTCAAGCGGTATGGAGGCTGAATACTGGAACAATCTCGATATGGCAGGAAAGCCTGTCGTTGAGACAATCTATACAGCGCCCATACAGCTTGACAACGGCGGTAATACAGTCTTCGCACCCGGTGTCAATCTGACCAACTTCACCACTCGCATCAAGGGTTCATATACCGCCGACCGCGACGAGACTCTCAACATGATCTTCAACAATGACGACGGTCTGCGCATCATCATCAACGGTGACACCGTCCACAACCGATGGAAAACCGATCCGCTGAATTTCCGCGAGCGTGAACTCGTGGTTGAGAAAGGTAAGAGATATGACATCGAGGTTGACTATATGCAGCTTGAAGATGACGCGACTCTTAATTTCGACATCCTTCGCTCACGCGAAGTCTCCGCTGCCGATGCTGTCGCCAATGCAAAGGATGCGGATGTAGTCATCTTTATCGGCGGCATCTCTCCCGCATACGAACGCGAGGAAGCCAAGGTGCGCGAACCGGGTTTCGATGACGGTGACCGCACTTCAATCGAACTTCCGGCTCCCCAACGCGAGATTCTCCGCGCGCTCCATGATGCCGGAAAGAAAATCGTGTTCGTTAACTGCAGTGGCAGTGCAGTGGCTCTCACTCCTGAAAACGAATTCTGCGACGCTATTCTCCAGGCATGGTATCCCGGCGAGCAGGGTGGTCATGCTGTGGCCGATGTACTCTTCGGTGACTACAATCCCTCCGGCAAACTTCCCGTCACTTTCTATAAGGACGACTCGCAGCTTCCGGCTTTTGATGACTATTTGATGGCTGGCCGCACATACCGCTACATGAAGCAGGAACCCCTCTATCCATTCGGTCATGGTCTCAGCTACACTACTTTTGATATTTCCAAGCCCACATATAAAGATGGTAAGGTCAATGTCATGGTCAAGAACACCGGCAAAGTGAAGGGCACAGAGATCGTGCAGGTCTACATGCGCAGACCTTCTGACACAGCCGGCCCCAACAAGACGCTGCGCGGATATGCCCGCGTTGAACTTGCCCCTGGTGAGAGCCGCGAAGTGTCCATTGATTTTCCCCGCGAATCGTTTGAGAACTGGGACGAAGCTGCCCAGGAGATGCGTGTGGTCCCCGGCGAATACGAGCTTATGGTCGGGCCTTCGAGCGATAGCAAGTCTCTGAAGTCAATCAAGGTGAAAATCTGATCTATATTAACTCATAAAACCATATGGATAAGGCTACCCGACTTTGAATCGTCAGGTAGCCTTATCCATATGGTTTATTTTAGTCCGGATCAATCGGCCAGATATAGCTCAACCGGACAATGGTCAGAGCCCATGATGTCGGCGCGGATATTGGCATCGGTGAGCTGCGGAAGCAAGCGTGAACTGATGAGGAAGTAATCGATACGCCAACCCACATTCTTCTCGCGTGCCTTCGCCCGGTAGCTCCACCACGTATAGGCATCCTCAAGCGTAGGATGTATGGCTCGGAAAGTATCGACAAAGCCCTGTTCGAGCAGTTTTGAGAACTCAGCGCGTTCCTCGTCGGAAAAGCCCGGATTCTTACGGTTGGTCTTTGGATTTTTCAAGTCTATCTCCTTATGGGCCACGTTCATATCACCGCAGATAATGACCGGTTTCTCGCTGTCGAGGCGTCCGACATATTCACGGAAAGCAGTCTCCCACTCTACCCTATAAGGCAACCTCACCAGTTCGCTCTGCGAGTTGGGAGTGTAGACGTTGACGAGGTAGTAGTCACCCATATCCAGAGTGATGACGCGTCCCTCATGGTCATGCAGATCAATCCCGATACCATAGGTGACGGCCTTAGGCTCATGACGGGTGAAGATGCCGGTGCCGGAATAGCCTTTCTTGTCGGCAAGATTCCAGTAGGATCTGTAGCCTTCAAATTCCAGGTCAAGCGCTCCCGGACTCAGTTTTGTCTCCTGAAGGCAGACAAAGTCTGCATCAAGAGAGGCAAAGATATCATTGAAGCCTTTCGCGCAAACCGCACGAAGGCCATTGACGTTCCATGAAACAAATTTCATATCGCTGTTTTTGTGTATTTAATTTATATGGTTGTAAATATATCCGGACAGGATGTCTCTTTTGACAAAGATACAATAAAAAAAGGAATCCGCCCCATAATAGCGCTATAAAAAGCGTAGGGCCGGAGCAGCTATCGCGCTGTCCCGGCCCCACTTCACTCATGATTGTGTGTGCTATGGTCTGCGTGTGTTTCCGATTGTTTATACACCTTAGATAACCAATTCTAATCTATTTAACTACATACTTGATATTATTTCGTCGATAACCACATTTACTATATAGGAATCACGGGAATCAAGATCCGATCTTGCTCTGTGAGACCCCGGCCTCAGCCCGTTTTGCCTTTTGCTTGCCTCCACGATTGGAATTGTGTTTGCCGTGCGCCTTGCCGTTGCAACGCTTCTGAGCGAAAGACTTACCACCGCGGTGGGCTTTTCCCTTGCGTGAGTCAAGCACAAGGTTCTCAAGATAGGTCACATAGTTTTCCTGACCGATAATAGCCTTGATCTGTGCGAGATGCTCCTTGCGGGCTGCGCGACGCTCAGCCTTTGCAGCCTTTGCGCCGGCTCTACGCTCTGCTTTGGCAACCTTTGCCTTCTCTGTGCGCTCTGCCTGCCGCTTCTGCTTGAGCTGTTCAAGCTGTGACCTCTGGGATTCGGAAAGATTGAGACCTTCGAAGGGATTGGCCTCAGCCCTGCGACCCTGCTTCATATCTTTTTTACCTTTTATATTCTCTTGCCGGGGTGATTTGCCATTTGAGTCTGCGGCAGTCTGTGCCATGGAGGTGAAACCTACCATTGTGATTGCTGCAAGCGCCAAACCTAATACTTTCTTTTTCATAATCGTCAAATTATTAATTGGTTTATTATTTATGTTTTAATTTCTGATTTATTTTCAGCTTCATTTCTGCGCTGTGTTTGTCTTTAAGACCGGATGACCGACATGAGGTTTAATGACCATCTCCGGTTTAATCAATTTTTAACTTCTTATCAATCAAATGAATAAATATCCTAATATTTATGGAGACCATCATTTTTATCGGGAAAATTGTCAGGTTTGTCGAGCGGCGCCGCCCGATCAGGCAGCAAATCACTGGCCTCACAGCCGTTTTTACGAGCGGGTCTCCCTTATTTATATCCACCTATATATCAATCGTTTAAATTCACCACGCGAAAATCCTATAATTTTTTCCAGGAAAAGTGTAACTATTCCACTTATCATGCGTCTAATAAGTAAAACTCACAAGACAACACTGTGACGAGATTGCATCCCAGCTACAATCTCCGACATTATGCTTAACAATTATGATTATCAGTCTTAAGGACATAAATAAGTCTTATCCCGGTGTCGTGCCGCTCCATGTGCTCAAAGACGTCAACCTCACAATCGAACGTGGCGAACTGGTCTCGATCATGGGAGCCTCAGGTTCAGGAAAGTCGACACTACTCAACATCCTCGGTATCCTTGACAACTACGATTCAGGGGAATATTATCTCGACGGAGTGCTCATCAAGGATCTCAGTGAGAATAAGGCGGCCGACCTCCGAAACTACATGATCGGATTCGTCTTCCAATCATTTAACCTTATTAATTATAAGAACGCGCTCGAAAACGTGGCCCTGCCGCTCTTCTACCGCGGAGTCTCACGGCGCCAGCGCAACAAACTCGCCATGGAGCAACTCGAGCGCATGGGCATGGCAGACCGTGCCACTCATCTGCCAAGCGAGCTTTCCGGCGGTCAGAAACAGCGTGTGGCAATCGCAAGAGCGCTCATCACCAAACCGTCGATCATTCTTGCAGATGAACCGACCGGAGCACTTGATTCAAAAACATCCAAGGAGGTGATGCAGGTGTTCCGCGATCTGAATTCCGATGGCATGACCATCGTCATTGTCACCCATGACCCCGGTGTCGGCGAGCAGACTAACCGTATCATCAGGATTACCGACGGCCGCATCATCTGAACCGGTCCACTCCCCCCTCTTACAATCAATAATTCTATCCAGACTCATGTTTGATCTAATAGGTGAAATAATGGCCACACTGCGCAACAATAAGTTGCGCACAGCTCTGACAGGATTTGCCGTGTCGTGGGGCATCTTTTTGCTCATCGTGCTCCTGAGCGTCTCCCGTGGACTTGTCAACGGCATGGAATCAATGTTCGGGCAGCGCGACACGGAGACAGTCTCTATCCGTGGCGGCTATGCACAGAAAGCGTTCCGTGGGCTCAAGGAAAACCGCCGTGTGAAGCTGAAAGATGCCGATCTCGGAGTGTTGGCCTCGCAAAATGCAAATGTACTGTCGGAGGTAACAGCCCAGATATCCAACGACACCGCCAAGGTGACAAGTTCAAAGGACTATCTCACCGGAGGCTATCGTGGTGTCTATCCCTCAGAGATCCGAAACAGCGGTCTTGACATGATCAAAGGCCGTTTCATCAACCAGAACGACATCAACCAGCGCAGACGCGTGGCTGTAATCAACGAGGTGTCGGCCAAAACTCTCTTCGGCGACAACGATCCTATAGGCCAGCTCGTGAAGATAAGCGACCTGTCGTTTACGATCGTAGGAACCTACAAGCAAGAATGGCGCAGGGATGTCTATATCCCATACTCCACGGCCCGTGCGATGAGCGGTGGATCGGACAAAGTCGACAACATCACCGTGAAGCTCAGCAATGTGAAGACACTGGAGGAGAGCGAGAATGCGGAAAAAGGATTCCGCTCGACACTCGGACGGCAACACACATTCGCCGAGGACGACAGTGGCTCACTTTGGATATGGAACCGCTTCTCTGACTATCTGACCACATCGACAGCCATGGGTGCGATAGGTATGGCCGTATGGATCATCGGTCTGCTGACAATGCTCTCCGGCATCGTCGGTGTCAGCAACATCATGTTTGTATCCGTGCGCGAACGCACCCATGAGATAGGAGTTCGCCGTGCCATCGGTGCGAAACCCCGCAGCATCCTGCGCCAGATCATACTCGAGAGCGTCGCCATAACCACCCTCTTCGGTTATATCGGAATAGTATTGGGGATGCTTGTCTCGGAAGGTATCGGAATATTGGTAGAATCAGGAGGCGACCGCTCGCCGCTCAAGGATCCGACGGTAGATATTGCAATAGCGATCCAGGTCACAGTCGTACTGATAATCGCAGGCGCTCTCGCCGGTCTTTTCCCGGCGATGAAATCGCTGAAGATCAAACCCGTCGAAGCCCTCCGCGATGAATAACCTCTCTTGACAGAAACAGCAATGAAAAATCCCATATTTGACATCGAAAACTGGCGCGAGATAGGCACCACTCTTGCCCAAAACAAGACGCGAACGTTCATGACGGCGTTTGGCATCTTCTGGGGCACTGCCATCCTCGCTATGCTCATAGGAGGATCGACCGGTCTGAAGAGTTTCATGAGCAGAAACTTCGAGGGTTTCGCCACCAATGTTGCCATCGTCTTTCCCGGACGCACGACCAAGTCTTACGCCGGTTTCAACAAAGGCATGACACTCGAACTCAATCTACAGGACGTCATCAATATCCGCCGGGCCATTCCGGAAATCGAGTCCTCTTCGGCCGTCAACAACCGTTGGGCAAACGCGCTCTATGGTCAAAACAGCACCAACGCCATGCTTACCGGTGTGGAGAGCGACTACTCTAAGATTTTCGTTCCTAAAATCTATGAGGGACGCTTCATCAACGAGGCTGACAATACCCGCTCGCGCAAAGTCTGTGTCGTGGGCAAGAAAGCCGCCGACGAGCTATTCAACAACGAATCGGGAATAGGCAAGGAGATTTCGCTCAACGGAATATATTACAAGGTTGTCGGCATAGCCGGTCAGACCTCGGAAATCAGCATGGGTGCAGAGCTCGACGAATCAATCATCATCCCCTACAACTCCATGCGTGCCAACTACAATCTCGGCACGAAGGTCGGAATGTTTATGATGACGTTCAAAAGCGGCTATGCGCCCGGAGACTATGAGAAAACTGTCCGACGACTGATTGCACGCAACCATCCGGTAGCGCCCGACGACGAGGGTGCGATGTATTACTTCGACGTGTCTGAACAATTCAAGATGGTCGACAATGTCTTTCTCGGCATCACGCTTCTCGCGCTCGTTGTCGGCGCGGGTACACTTCTCTCCGGTATAATTGGTGTGGGCAACATCATGTGGATCATCGTCAGGGAACGTACACACGAGATCGGCATACGGAGAGCCATCGGAGCGAAACCGCGCGACATCATCATCCAGATTCTCTCGGAAAGTATGGTGCTGACGACGATAGCGGGAATCGCCGGTATCAGTTTTGCAATCATTCTCCTTGCCGTGGCCGAACACATCTTCACGGATGATCGAGGAGTAGTGGCTTTCCAACTGTCATTCCTGCAAGCGGTCTACATTCTTGTGACCTTCCTCGTGCTCGGCACAGCCGCAGGTCTCATTCCGGCCATCAAGGCCATGCGAATCAAACCGATCGAGGCGCTGAGCCAGAAGTAAGAATCGAGAATTGAGAATCGAGAGTCGAGAGTTTTATAGTTTAAATGAAATAACAAACATAATCATATCATAAAAGCAATGAAGAAGTATTTGCGGATTTTTATGTGGTGTGTCATCGCCGCAATATTTATCGGTACATTCGTGTATCTTTTCGTGAAGTCGCAACCCGACAAGGAGGTATATGAACTTGTCAGTCCGACCACAGGAACCATCGAACGTAACACAGTCCTGACAGGCAAAATAGAGCCACGCGACGAGATCGAGATCAAGCCGCAAGTCTCGGGCATCATCTCCGAAATAAATGTCGAAGAGGGTGATATGGTGCAGGCCGGCGATGTCATAGCCAAAATCAAAGTCGTACCCGATGAGGGACAACTGTCATCGGCTCTCTCGCGCATCAACACCGCAAAAATCAGTCTTGAAGATGCACGCGTGAAGCACGAACGTAATCAACTGCTGTATGAAAAGAAAGTGATCAGCCGCGAGGATTTCGAAAACACCGCCACGGCTCTCGCCCAAGCCAAAGCAGAGCTCAATGCCGCTGAAGATGCCTATTCCATCGTGAAAGAGGGTGTCTCGAAGACAAACGCAAAGGAGAGCAACACGCTTGTGCGCGCGACAATCACCGGTCTCATCCTCGACGTTCCGGTAAAGGTCGGTAGCTCTGTGATCCAAGCCAACACGATGAACGACGGTACCACAGTTGCCACCATCGCCGATATGAACAACCTCATCTTTGAAGGCAAGGTCGACGAAACCGAGGTCGGCCTCCTCTCGGTCGGACAGCCTATGCAGATCTCGCTCGGAGCCCTGCCCGATCTTGAGCTTGATGCCGTGATCGAGCTCATCGCCCCGAAAGGTGTGGAGACCAATGGCGCGAACACTTTTGAAATCAAAGCAGCCATCAAAGTGCCTGAGGGACAGCATCTCCGCGCCGGCTACAGCGCCAACGCATCCGTGAGCCTCAGCAAAGCCGAGGGTGTGCTCACCATCCCGGAAAGTGTCATCGAATGGCAGGGTGACAGTACCTTTGTCTATATCCTCACCGACACTGTGCCGCAGCAGACTTTCGACCGTCGTCCGATCTCGACCGGAACTTCGGATGGCATCAATATCCAGATCAAGGATGGCATTGACAAAGATGTGCGCCTGCGCGGTGCCCTAAAGAAATAACGGCCTAACCCTACAGTGCTATTTCAACAACATTATCACATAGAAACAATGAAACGCATCATAATCCCACTGCTTCTTGCCTTCGGGCTGGCTGAAAGCGCCGGCGCCGAAGCCTGGAGCCTCGACAGCTGCATCAACTATGCCTTGGACCATAACCTCAACATCCGTTCGGCCGAAATCAGCCGGATGCAAGGCGAGCTTTCAGTGACAGAGGCTAAGGACGGATTTCTTCCCATCCTCTCGGCCGGTGCAAACCAAGGCTGGGATTTCGGCCGCGGTCTGACTTCGTCAAACACATACGCCAACCGAAACACTTCGATGTTCTCATGGAACGCGCAGATGTCTCTGCCAATCTTCCAGGGGCTCCGGAACATTCGCCAGCTGAGATATAGCAAAAGTAATCTGACAATGCTTGAACAGCAAACCGAAGCCTCGCGCGACGAAGTGCGTCTCAGCGTCATAACATCATATCTCCAGGTGCTTTTCAACAAGGAACTCCTTGAGGTGAGCCGCGAACAGCTGCGCCTGTCAAACGTGCAGCTCGAACGCCAGCGCGTCTTGCTCGAAGGGGGTAAAGTCCCTGAAATCGACGTCATCCAGGCAGAAGCCCAGGTGGCACAGGACGAAGTGCAGGTGGTCAACTCAGAAAATGACCTTCAGACATCCATCATAGAACTCGGCAAGCTCCTCGAACTCGACAACCTCTCGGGCTTTGACGTGCAACCCATAGATGATGAGAATATGGCACTACTCAATGCCGAAGAGGTCTACAACAACGCGCTTGCAAACTATCCCGCCCTCCAGGCACTCCGCCAGAGCATCAAGGTGGCCGACGACGGCATATCGCTCGCCCGCAGCGGCTATCTCCCATCTGTCAACTTCAACGCCGGCCTTGGCAGTAGCTACTACACAGTCTCACGCGAAAAATCGCCGGGTTTCGGCTCGCAGATGCGCGACAACTTCTCGAAAAGCCTGAGTTTCTCGCTGTCAGTTCCTATCTTTGACCGCTTCTCGACGCGCAATCAGATCCGTCAGGCCAAAGTAAGAAAACTCAACGCCCAGCTCCAGCTCCAGCAGCAGGAAAGCGAACTTCACAAATCGATACGACTCGCCTATCAGCAGGCTCTCGGCGCCGAAAAGAAGTTTCAGGCAGGCAAGACTGCCGTCAATGCTGCCAAAGCTGCGCTCGATGCCATGACCGAAAAATATACCTACGGCAAAGCCAACGCGACTGAGTGGGAACAGGCTCAGTCGAAATACATCACAACCCTCGCCCAGCAGGTACAGGCAAAGTATGAACTGATCCTCCGTAACCGCGTCCTGCAATTCTACAATCGTAAATAGGTCATCAATTATAGAATACGGGGATTTTCCGGACGGTGACGCCCGGAAAATTTCCCGTGTTTTATTCAAGCAAATTGTAAGCTTAGTCTACAATCGGGAGACATTTTGTAATCTGCAAATAAGCATTAAGATTTTTTAACCTATATGTAAGATTTCTTACAGATTTTGTTGGTAAATTTGCACGCTACATAATATGCTATATAACATAGTTGCACGGCACAGCTTATGATCATAAAAGGTACAATCGACAAGATACTCACTAAGGAACTCACAGAAATCTGGAATCTTCTCTCCAACGAAGAGAAACGTCTGCTGATTGATAATTTTACAATTCATCATTACAAAAAGAACAAAATCATCTATGCCGAAAAAGAAGAGCCTGAATTTCTGTGGGTGCTCATCGAAGGCAAAGTGAAAAAGTATAAGGACGGCGTCGGAGGACGTGTCCAGATACTTCGTCTCGTCATACCCGGACAGTATTTTGGCTACAGAGCCTATTTTGCCCGTGAACACTATGTCTCGTCGGCTGCAACTCTTGAGGAATCAATCCTCGGGACGCTACCGATGAGTCTTGTCGAGCAAATGATCAGTAAGAACAACCGTCTGGCCATGTTCTTCATCCATGAGCTCTCACACAATCTCGGAAATTCCGACACAAAGATTGTCAATCTCACCCAGAAGCATATCCGTGCCCGTCTTGCCGAAGCTCTGCTTGTGCTCCGCGACAATTACGGATATGAGGAGGACGACAACATGACCATCAAGATCTACATGGCCCGCGAAGATCTCGCAAATCTCTCAAACATGACCACCTCAAACGCTATCCGGACTCTCTCGGCCTTCGGCGATGAGAAAATCATTGTGGTCGACGGCCGAAAAATCAAGATACTCAACGAACCCTTACTCCGCAAGATCTCAAAATTCGGTTAACCCTCCCCCCTTCTTGTCATATCAACGTCAGAGTAATCTACAATGCCGCGCGAGGCGGCGAAAATAATTAAGTTGTAAATGTCGCAAAAAGTAAAATTCGGTTCCAAAATCGGCCTTATCGCCGCTACTGTCGGCTCGGCTGTAGGATTAGGCAACATCTGGCGCTTCCCGGCAGAAACCCAGGCCAACGGTGGTGCTGTATTTCTGCTGATATATGTAGCATGCGTGTTTCTACTCGGTATCCCCGTGATGACCGCTGAATTTTCGCTCGGCAGAGGAGGAAGCTCCGACGCCACAGGCGCATTCCGCAACGTGACACCCGACAAAAAAGGTTGGTGGCTCGTCGGTGCGCTTGCCATACTTGCCTCCTACCTTATCCTGTCGTTTTACATGGTGGTCTCCGGTTGGACACTTGAATATCTTGTCCAATCAGTCACAGGCGATCTCTATGCCGGAGCCGACGCCTCAAGCATTGATGCTGAAGAAGCGCTCTTCAGTGAGAAGATGGCATCATATATCACCGGTACCTACCGTCCGCTCATCATGACAGCTGTGATGATCTTTCTAAATCTGTTTGTACTTCTCAAAGGTGTGCAGAAAGGCATCGAGAAGATGTCAAACGTCATGATGCCCATACTGTTTATCCTGCTTCTCATCTTCTGCGGCGTGGCGCTGTCGCTGCCAAACGCTGCCGAAGGAGTGAAATTCTTCCTCTCACCCGACTTCTCATCTGTAACCCCCAAGACAGTGGTCAATGCACTCGGACAGTCATTCTTCTCCCTGAGTCTGGCTATGGGCATACTCGTGACATATTCGAGCTATTATCCGGCCAACACAAAACTGACACGCACAGCTGTCACTGTGTCGCTCCTCGATCTCGGGACTGCGATACTGATGGGACTTATAATCTTCCCTGCCGTGATGACTTTCGGACTCGCCGACCATAATCTTGCCGGCTCAGCCCTCGTCTTCATCACCCTTCCGGAAATCTTCGCCCAAATGGGAGGCACAATGTTCTGGTCCGCATTATTTTTCCTCCTGCTGACGGTGGCTGCTTTCACATCGACCATCTCGCTCGCTGAGGTTTCGGTAGCGTTTATGGAGTGCCGCTACAAAATGTCGAGAAAACGCGCGGTGCTGACTGTAGTTCTCCCTCTCCTAATCCTCAGCTCCATCTGCTCGCTCTCAGTCGGCCCATGGAGCGGGTTCACCATCTGCGGCATGACAATTTTTGATTTCCTCGACACAGTGGCCACCAACATCATGCTTCCCGTCGGAGGCATCCTACTCTGTATCTATATGGGCTGGGTGGCCCCGCGCTCTTTCTTCCGCGACGAGCTGACAAACCACGGGACACTGACCTCTCACATGTTTGGCGTGATAGCGTTTATTGTCAAGTGGATAGCACCGGCGTTGATAGCCATCGTCCTTATCGGACAATTTGTCTGACAGGCTCAGGAATCGAGCGTTTTGCCATCGGGATAGGTTATCTTACCTGTGGCTATTTCATAGGTTATGACAGTATCGAGCATCAATAATTTATAGTATGTACTGTCGCGTGACATCGAGAAGACCGATGTCTGTGCCTCTATGCCCTGAAGATAGTTGAACAGCGCAGGCGGGAGCTGATTGTAGACCAATACCTCCGGCAGATGGACACCATTTCCGTCAATCGAAGTCCATCGATAGTCATTATCAAAAGAAAACGACGCCCCGTTGTTGATTTTAAGTTTATAGCCGTTGTCGGTGGTGTTAAACTCCTTAACGTTGCTGTTGGGATAATACTGCTCGATAAATGAAGTGATTGGCGTCGGTATCTCATCCCAGATACTGTTTGAGCAGGCTCCGAGAATAATAATCAAAAGAAGCATCGGGAGAAGAATGGTCTTTTCAAGGCGAGTCATAGGCAAACATTTAAAAGATAGAATAAATATTATTACCGATATCCGTCACCACACCATTTCAGACGCAAGTGTGACGAAGAATATCATTCTTTAGAATTAAAAACATATTTTAAGCCTAAAAGTTGACAGGAAACAGGGTTTTAACGTGGCCCGGACGGGGTTTTAACACGTTTTGAAAAAAATATAAAATAGTCTAAGCTTCTCTAAAGCCAACAACCAGGCGGGACTATAATGGTTATTCTCTTTGAAAGGCCGGCAGGAGAGCCTGCCATACCAGTAACCGTAAGGATAACTCATACATCTAAAATAGACAAACAAAAAAGATATTATTATGGATAGGAAAATCAAACTAACCGATATCAAATCGGCCGTACAGGAAGCTTATGATAACCACAAGAACGATGTCGGAGGCGTCCCGAGCGACAAGGTCGCCGGAATGAACGACGGAATGTTTGGAATTTCAATACGTCTGACCGACGGAACAAAGTTTGATGTAGGCCATAGTCAGGCTCAGTTTGCCATGGGTGCCATCTCCCGACTCCCTATTGCCATACAGCTTCTGACACAGATGAAAGTCGAGGACTATGTCAATAAGATGGGGCTCACAAAGGGATGTGGCTGCGGTTGCAAATGCAACCCGGACAGCAATGCCACAGCAAACGAAGGCAAGAAGGTCAAAGGCATGCACGGTAAGGCGGTGCGTGCGGCAAGCCTCGTGGAACCGATCGGAGACTTTGACGGAAAGATGGAGATCCTTTCCAACCTCATGATTGATCTTATGGGGTCGACGCCGGTTCTTGACGACAAGCTCTATGAAGCCGCCTCAAAGAAAAATGAGGATAAGGATATTGTCAACTCATACGCCGCTGCCGGCTACGAACTCTATGACGACGCAGCTCTATCCCTCAATCTCTACACCAGATTGCGCTCAATGCTTGTGACCACCGAACAGTTGGCTGAAATGGGTGCCACTGTCGCAGCCGACGGTATCAATCCTGCAAGCAATACTCCGGTGTTTGACGGCTCACTCTCAGCGACCATCTGCGCAATGCTCGCCGCCAAGGGCCCGAAGAAAGTCGGAAAGACATGGCTGATCCTCACCGGTATTCCGGCCATCTCCGGTTTCGGAGGCGGTTTCCTTGCAGTCATCCCGGGATTCGGTTCAATCGCGGCCTTCTCTCCTGAGCTTAATGAAGCCGGCGTGCCTATGAAGGCTGCGCGTGCTGTCAAAGAGATTGCAGACAAACTGCAACTTAACGCATTTTCAAGCGCCCGCATCTCTGTTGAGAAATAGCGGGACTCACTTGACGACATAACAGAGACTCTCTACCTATATATTTATGAAAAGCACACTGAGAAATCTCCTTTAGACAGCCCACGAGTGGGCAGACAAGGAATTCTCGACACACACATTCTACGAAGACAGGGCCTCGGACATCTCACTCATTGAGAGGGAAAGTCCGGGGCCCCGTTTTTTTTATCAATCCAAATAAAAGACGTAAATTTGCCACATGAAATTTTCCGACAAGATATCCTCATTATGCTCGCAGACAGGAGCTACGGCAAAGAGCCTGCTCAAGATACTGCTACAATCAAGACGGTCAACAGTCACTGTAAGGCAGGAAGCCATCGATGGGAAACCGCTCATCATCATGGGCAACGGGCCATCGCTCGGCGATCTCATCAGGGATCATCAGGAAGCACTGGCCGATAGCGTCACCATGGCCCTCAACTTCGCAGCCAATGCCGACGAGTTTTCCCTTATAAGACCCAAACTGTATCTTCTGGCAGACCCGCACTTCTTTGACGGACGTGACAGCGATCCGAATGTCGGAAAAATGTTCAGCCGCTTCAATGAGCTGGTCGACTGGCCAATGACTCTCTATGTCCCGACTGGCCACAGTGCCCGGTCGCTCGCCATCACAAATCAAAAAATCAAAGTCGAGAACTTCAATTTTACCGGCGCGGAAGGTTTCGGATGGTTTGAAAATGCAGTCTTCAAAGCGGGACTCGCCATGCCGCGCCCACGCAACGTGCTGGTGCCGGCTATCATGACCGGTCTGCGGGCCGGATTTCATGAGATATATGTCGCCGGCGCTGACCATGGATGGCTGACAACACTGAGCGTTACCGAGGAGAATGAAGTTGTCAGCATCCAACCCCACTTCTATAAAGACAACTCCTCGGAGCAGAAGCGTGTTGCTTCGGTCTATCGCAACGTGCGCCTCCACGACATCCTCCTCAGCTTCCACCTGGCATTTAAATCATACCATCGCCTCCAGCGCTATGCCGCCGCCAATGGATATTCAATTTTCAACTCCACTCCCGGCTCATTTATCGACGCATTTGAGCGCCGTGGGCTACCATTCAAAAAATAATGGCCAATTACGGCGTCGGGATGTGATTTTTTTGGTCTCTGGAGAAGTTTATTTAAAATAAAATTTATACCTTTGCACCGTTGAAAACATAAGCCGACACTTTTAACGCTTCAAAGGAAGGATGCCGGAGTGGTCGATCGGGGCGGTCTCGAAAACCGTTGTTCCCTTACGGGAACCCAGGGTTCGAATCCCTGTCCTTCCGCAACAGCCAGCAAATTCGCTGTAACTCACTAAGTTGCAGCGAATTTGCATTTTATATCAATACAATATTTAGCGTAAACCGAAACACATTTGTGCATTTTAATGTTAAGATGTTAAGATGACACCTATTTATTTGAGACCTATCAATGATGGACAAATACAAGATACTTATTGTTGATGACGAAGAGACTCTGCTGGTTGGGCTTCAGACCTATCTTGAGCTTGAAGGATATGAGGTCGAGACAGCAAGCAGCGCAGAGGAGGCACTTAATCTCGATCTGAAGAGGTTCAATCTCATTCTGCTCGACATCATGATGGATGGCATGAGTGGAGTTGAGTTGGCTGAAATTCTGAAAAAACGGCCGGATACCTCGGACATTCCGATTATCTTCCTTACGGCGAAAAATTCGGTTGACGACATGGTGTCAGGGCTGAATCTTGGAGCCGACGACTATATAGCGAAGCCCTATTCGATTAAGAATGTTCTTGCCAGAATGGCGGCAGTGCTTCGGAGGACAGAGCCACGGAGGCCAACCGGGATCAGTTGTGACCGCTCAACTCTCGTGTGCTCTGTCGATGGAAAGACAGTGAAACTGCCTAAAAAGGAATTCGAAATCCTTGCCCTATTCCTTGAAAATCCGGGGCGCATATTTACCAGAGAGGAGCTTCTTGACCGTATATGGCCACAAGACAGTGTGATTGTTGACCGGTCTATCGACGTTCATATCACCCGTCTGCGCAGCAAAATTGCCCCCTATGGCAAGAATATTGTCAACCGTTCAGGCTATGGTTATGGCTGGCAGGATTAAATTCTCATTCCATCACAAAGTGCTCCTCTCGCTCCTCGCACTATGCTGGGTGCTTGTCTCGGCATTTACAATCTTTCAGTATCACAGGGAAAAAATATTCCGCTCCGAGCTGATGAACATGGAATTGCAGATGCACAACGGGCGCATCATCGATGACATGGATAACGGAGAAGATATCACATCTGTGGCAAGCCGCATCGGGACTCCTATTCCCAACCTTCGCCTCACACTGATTGACAATAGTGGAAAAGTGATTTATGATAACAATGACCGGACTCCCTTTCCGGAAACAAACCATAACAACCGTCCGGAGGTGATCAAAGCCCGCAGGAATGGCAGCGGATATTCTGTCGGAAGACATTCACAAAGTGATAATACACCCTATTTCTATTCCGCAACCCTTCTGCCGGATGGTACGGTGATAAGAAGTGCAGCGCCATACGACAACATACTCCGTGACTTTCTCAAAGCCGACAGCTCATTTCTATGGATAATGCTTGCCGTCACCGTCGGGGTAAGCATTGCCGGATACTTCATCGCCCGCAGAATCTCAACAAGTATTTCAAATCTCAACAGTTTTGCAGAAAAAGCAGAAAAAGGAGAAAGGATATATGAGGATTGGGATTTCCCACATGATGAACTCGGAAATATCGCCGGAAACATCGTGAAACTATATGTACAGAGAGACCTCAGGCATCAGGAAGCAATCATGCAAGAAAGGGATAAAATACGGTTAAAGAAACAACTCACAAACAATATAAACCACGAGCTGAAAACTCCGGTCGCATCAATAAAGATCTGTGCCGATCTCCTGCGCGACCATCCGGAACTTCCGGACAGCAAAAGAGCTGAGTTCATAGACCGTATCTGCGACAACACTCAACGGCTGACCTCAATGCTTGAGGATGTCGCATCAATCACGAGAATGGACGACGGAGCAAAGGTCATAGAAAAAGAGACAATCAATTTGCGGGAAGTCGTTGACCATGTGGCCGAGGGCGAAAGACTGCGGAGCGACATGACCATCCATGTCGATGTTCCGGAGACAGAGATCACAGGAAACAGGCAGCTCATCGAATCAGTGTTCCGCAACCTGATCGACAATGCCATTTCCTACAGCGGTGGCACTGATATATGGATAAAGGCTGACGGTCAAGGCAATATCACAGTACGTGATAACGGCTGCGGCATACCGGCCGAACATCTTCCCCATATCTTTGAACGATTCTATCGAATAGATAAAGGACGTTCGCGTGAGAAGGGAGGGACAGGTCTCGGACTCGCTATAGTGAAAAATGCCATTGCCATTCACGGTGGCACTATCAAGGTATCAAACGACGGCGGCTTACGGTTTGACTTCCGGTTGAGTTAACAAAAACGCAACAAAAAATTTATCTTTCGGCAACATATAATGCGGAATTTTGCACCAACAATATACTGCATTATATGGATCTTATTTTTCTTGGAATAGTAATATTCCTTTTTATGCTCGCTATATTCGACCTTTCGGTCGGTGTCAGCAATGATGCCGTCAACTTCCTGTCGTCGGCTATCGGCTCAAAGGCCGCAACATTCAAACGGGTTATGATCGTAGCATCCATCGGCGTGTTTATCGGAGCGGCGATGAGCAACGGCATGATGGATATTGCCCGTCACGGTATATTCCGGCCGGAGAATCTGTCGTTTTACGATGTCATAGCTATTTTCATGGCAGTCATGGTCACAGACATCATTCTGCTCGACATCTTCAATTCGTTGGGGATGCCTACGTCAACGACTGTGTCCATGGTGTTCGAGCTTCTCGGTGCGACGTTTGTGGTAGCTCTGTTCAAACTCGCAGCGCCGGAAAACACACTCGGGATCGGTGAATTGCTGAACACCGAGAAAGCCCTCTCGGTGATTCTCGGCATATTCCTGTCGGTCGCAATCGCGTTTGTCTTCGGGACTATTGTCCAATTCCTTTCACGACTCGTTTTCACCTTCGAATACAAGAGCCGGATGAAATGGAAAGTAGGATTGTTTGGTGGTCTCGCTACAACTGCCATCGTCTATTTCATGCTTATCAAGGGGATCAAGGACCTCACGATAATGACTCCTGAACTAAAGTCATGGATTAGTGATAATACAGCTCTTATTCTGGGAGTATGTTTCATCGGGTTCTCTATCATAATGCAACTTCTTCATTTCTTGAAAGTAAATGTATTTAAAGTCGTTGTGCTTTTAGGCACATTCTCGCTTGCCATGGCTTTTGCAGGTAACGACCTCGTGAATTTCGTTGGCGTACCCCTGACCTCGCTCGCATCCTATCAGGACTATGCAGCAAATGGAGGAGGAGATCTTCATGGCTTCATGATGAGCAGCCTGAACGGGCCGGCACGTACCCCCTTCTATTTTCTTATCGGTGCAGGTATGATAATGGTCGTGTCGCTTGCCACATCCAAGAAAGCCCGTCAGGTCACACAGACTACGGTTGGGCTTAGCTCGCAAAATCAAGGTGATGAACTCTTCGGGTCGTCAAGAATCGGGCGATCTCTGGTCAGAGCTGCGATCAACACATTCTCCTGGATAAGCGAAAGAACACCGCTACGGGTCAAACGATGGATCTCGCAGAGGATGGATACCACCGTGCAGCAACCGGAAGAAGGCGCTGCCTTTGACCTTATCAGAGGCTCTGTCAACCTCATGCTTGCCGGAATGTTGATTGCGTGGGGTACCTCGATGAAGCTCCCGCTCTCAACCACCTTTGTGACATTTATGGTCGCTATGGGTACCTCTCTCGCCGACCGTGCCTGGGGGCGTGAAAGCGCTGTATTCCGCATCACGGGTGTCATTTCGGTAATCGGTGGATGGTTCATTACCGCCGGAGTCGCCTTTATCGGAGCCGGACTGGTAGTCTGTCTGATGCACATGGGTGGAGTACCCGTCATGATAGCCGGTGGCATAATCGCTCTCGCCATGCTTATCCGAAGCAACATCCGCTTCAACAAGAAGAAAAAGGAGGTGCTTAACGACACTCTGTTCCAGACGATTCTTTCCTCAGAGGATACCTCAGAGGTGTGGCCACTACTCAGAATATACATCAACGAAAAGCAGAAAATGTTTCTGACTTTCGGTGCTACGGTCTACAACGACGTAATCAACGGATTTATCAACGACAAGGGGAAATTGCTATCAACGGCTGAAAAATCCCTTGTCACTGAAAAAGATGTGCTTAAAGGTCAGCGGCGTAAACTTACGCTCTGCTTCAGAAAAGCATCACCGCAGATTGCTATGGAAAAAAGCACCTGGTTTCACCTGAGCAACAACATGGCCATGTCAATAACCTATAATCTGCGACGTATCAATGAGGTGTGCAAGGAGCATGTCGACAACAATTTCACTCCGCTGCCCGTCCGTTTCCATAAGTCGCTTTCATCTATCCGCGATGAAGTGTGCGCCATTTTCAGTGATGCAGCAGGAACTGTCGATGAGAATAACCCGGAGAAAATTGACGCACTCAGAAAACGCTGCGAATCGGTGAAACAGACTCTTTCGGGAAGCTCAAGAGAGGTCTATGACCTCTTGCAGAACGGAGACACCTCCGATATGACGGTTGCATACGTTTATCTCAATCTCCTTCAGGAGAGCCAGGAACTTGTCACGTCTTTGCGCAAGATGCTGCGCGCCGTCGGCAAACTGAATCTCGAACCGTCGCACTACCGCAGTTTCTCCCGCCCCGTTTCCGCCTGATGACTTCGCCGATACTCCCGGCATCAGCGCTCCTGACAAAAACAGTCTCTTTGCAATGTTTGTTTTATATTTTTAAGAAACATAAAATAAGGCCCGATATATGATCGAAAAAGAATTGAGTGGACTTTCGCAGCAGGAAGTCATGGATAGCCGGATGAGGCATGGCATAAATGTCATGACCCCGCCTCCGGGAGTCCCCACGTGGAAAAAATTCATTGAAAAGTTCAAAGATCCGATGATTATCATCCTGATAGTAGCCGGTTTTCTTTCGTTGGGCATATCATTTTATGAGTGGTATTGGCTCGGACATGGTGCTGACGCTTTCATTGAGCCTGTGGGTATATTTATCGCAATATTTCTCGCTTCGGGACTTTCATTTTACTTCGAGCAAAAAGCAGACAAGGAATTCGATCTTCTCAACAAAGTCAATGACGACGAACCGGTACAGGTCATCCGCGACGGGAATGTGACTGAGATAGTCAAGAAGGATGTGGTGGTCGGCGACATTGTGATTCTCAATCAGGGCAATGACATTCCGGCCGACGGCAAACTGCTCGAAGCAATATCCATGAATGTCGATGAGTCTACCCTCACCGGTGAACCAATGTGCTCAAAGACTGTTGACCCCTCGCTTTTTGATGCGGAAGCCACATTTCCATCCAACATGGTGCTCCGGGGGACACGCGTCATCGAGGGACATGGCATCATGCGGGTCACGGCTGTGGGTGATGCTACCGAGAACGGAAAAGTATTTACTGCCGCCACTATAGACAATGGCACGAAGACTCCGCTTAACGAACAGCTTGATGGCCTCGGCAAATTGATTTCAAAAATCAGCTATATCCTTGCAGCCGTAATCGTAGTCGGACGGACGGTGATGTATTTTGCCGATGGAGCCACTTTCGATTGGATTCCATTCATCTCATACCTGTTGCAATCATTTATGATAGCTGTCACACTGATTGTGGTGGCTGTTCCCGAAGGTCTGCCGATGGCAGTCACCCTTTCGCTCGCCTACTCTATGCGCCGTATGCTTAAGTCAAACAATCTCGTGCGCAAGATGCACGCTTGTGAGACAATGGGAGCCACGACGGTGATCTGTACCGACAAGACCGGTACTCTGACAGAGAACCAGATGAGGATATATGCGACCGATTTCCTGCTCCCGCAGAGTGAAGACATGATTATATATCAAGGCATCGCCGTCAACTCAACTGCGGAACTCGACCGCTCCGGCGACAAGCCCAGAGTGCTCGGCAATCCAACTGAAGGTGCTTTGATCCTGTGGCTTGACAGTAAAGGTCAGGACTATGCGAAATTGCGCTCGGAAGTGACAGTTATCGAAGAATTGCCATTTGCTACGGAGCGTAAATACATGGCAACCGTTGTAAAGAATCACGAAGGCAAAAGAATCCTGTATGTCAAGGGCGCACCGGAAAAGATATTCGCCATGTGCCGCGATCATAGCGGCATGACACAGGAACAGATGGACAATCTGCTTTCAGCTTATCAGAAACAGGCGATGCGCACACTCGGATTCGCTTACCAGGAACTTTCAGAGGAGGAAAAAGCCATAGATCACAAAGTTGTGGTTGCCGAAAACCTGACACTGGCAGGTATCGTGGCCATCTCGGATCCTGTACGCGCCACTGTGCCCGATGCGATTCGTGAGGTACTGGATGCCGGTATCAATGTAAAGATAGTCACTGGCGACACCCCCGGCACAGCGACTGAAATAGCCCGTCAGATCGGACTGTGGAATGATTCAGAGGATAGTGAGGACAATATAACCACAGGCGAAAGATTTGAAGCGATACCCGACAATGAACTTCCGTCACGGGTAGGAGCGTTAAAAATTATAGCCCGTGCCCGTCCGATGGACAAGAAGAGACTTGTGGAGGCTCTGCAAAAAAACAATGAAGTTGTGGCAGTTACCGGCGACGGCACCAATGATGCTCCGGCATTGAAAGCCGCCCATGTGGGACTTTCGATGGGCGACGGCACTTCAGTGGCAAAGGAGGCAAGCGACATCACAATCATCGACAATAGTTTCGCTTCGATAGGCAAGGCCGTGATGTGGGGACGGTCTCTCTATCGCAACATCCAACGTTTCATCCTTTTCCAGATGACAGTCAATGTGGTGGCATGTCTCATTGTGCTGTGCGGCTCATTCATGGGCTTTCAGTCACCTTTGACAGTGACACAAATGCTCTGGGTAAACCTGATTATGGATACTTTCGCAGCAATGGCTCTGGCCTCATTGCCGCCATCGTCTGACGTGATGCGTGACAGGCCGAGGTCCCGCTCGGCATTTATAATAACCCCGGGAATGTGGAAGGATATAATCGGCACAGGTATGATATTCTTCCTGTCACTGCTCGGATTGTTGTATTACTTTGAGCATGCCGATATAACAAGCCTTACCGACATCGGACATGTGCCCCTACTCCCCTCTTCAGGATTAAGTGGATATGAACTATCGCTCTTCTTCACAATCTTCGTTTTCCTGCAATTTTGGAATATGTTTAATGCGCGGGCATATTCAACAGGTCGTTCAGCCCTGCATCTCAAAGGATGCTCCGGATTCGGACTCACCGCATTGATCATAGTTGTCGGACAGATTCTGATCGTGAGCGTTGGCGGTCAATTCTTTAGTGTCCAGCCGTTAAAACTTACCGATTGGATAATAATAATCGGAGGCACCTCCATAGTTCTTTGGCTTGGTGAGGCGGTCAGGTTGCTCAACAACAGGCATGACAAACATGACTGACATCAACAACATCAAGCCCATGCTCATTGTTATATAATGTAAAACTATATGATGTAAGTATAATATATGGATGATATACTCATTATTTGTGGATTGATACTTCTCAACGGCATATTCTCGATGTCGGAGGTTGCGCTTATTTCCGCCCGAAAATCCAAACTGTCAACTGATGCGAAAAGAGGGAACAAGAGCGCTGCTGTCGCGCTCGCACTGGCTGAAGAACCGGAGCGATTCCTTTCCACAATACAGATCGGGATAACACTCATCGGAATTCTGACAGGTCTTTTCTCAGGAGCGACAATCGCAAATGATTTCGGGGCGCTGCTAATCACATGGGGAGTCAAACCCACCATCGCTATGGGAGTGTCGAAAATAGTGATTGTCACGATCGTAACTTATCTGTCAATCGTCGTCGGTGAACTTGTACCCAAGAAAATCGGCATGAATATGGCTGACACAATAGCCCGGCTTGTCGCGCCCGGAATGAAATTATTATCTGTAATCACCTACCCGCTGGTATGGATCCTGTCAATATCGACATCCGCCATATCCAAAATTTTAAGAATTGACAAAAAATCTTCGGCCGTTACCGAGGAGGAAATCAAATCTCTCATTAAGGAAGGTACAGAAGGCGGAGAGGTCAGGGAAGTCGAGCAGGATATCATGGAACGTGCCCTTGTCCTCGGCGACTTACGGGTCGAGTCGATCATGACGGTTCGTGGCGACGTAGCGACTCTGTCAGTAAACATGACTTCCGATGAAGTGATGCACATGATTTCGCAAGAACTCCATTCATCATATCCGGTCTATGACTCTTCCAAGTCTGAGATTATCGGGATTGTTTCATTGAAACAACTGATTTTGTCGCTCAACGGCGAGAATTTCAACCTCTCGGACAGTGTGACTCCGGGGATCTATGTGCCCGAGAACATGAGTGTGTATGATGCTCTTGACATGTTCAAAGCAAGGAAAGTACATTCAGCCCTCGTTTGTGACGAATATGGATCATTCTGCGGTGTGGTGACTCTGCGTGACATTCTTGATGGCCTAGTGGGTAATTGTCCTGACGAAATTGAAGAGCCTATGATAGTGAAACGTGAATCCGGAGATGAATGGCTTATTGACGGCAGATGCACGATATATGATTTCCTGTCGTACTTTGATAAAGAGGACTTATATATGCCTCAATCATACACTACGATCGGTGGCTTGATAATGAATCATCTTCAGAGGATTGCTGCTGTCGGAGATACAATCACATGGAATGGCTTCCGCATTGAAGTGGTTGATATGGACAATACAAGAGTGGATAAAATTGCTGTATCTTTGGAAACTATGTAGATTTATGGCAAACAGGCTGTTGCGAATCCCTATGGTAGTCGTGACAACTTTCGCTTTTCTATAAACTCAATCAATGCTGCTCCTCCATCAATGGATGGCGAGTAGGCTGTCAGCACATTGAATTTTTCAGCGCCGAAAAGTTCCATGCCGTCACGGAGCGACTGAAGAACGCATACATCGCCTGCGAGTCCGCAGATGTCTATCTTCCCTATCTTCTCATTCCCGACCAACCCGCGGATTATCCGCGTGGCTTCCGGATTTTTGAAAATGGAGTATTCATCCCTGTTCTCACTCTCTCCCTTATAGAGAAAACGAACGGCACCCTCCGTCTCATACAGAGGGCGGAACAAGGGTTGCCAGACAGCTGCTCCCGCTGTGTCATGCACACAATGGCGCGGCCACTCACCTCCGCAATCAGTGAATGAACAGTGAAAGAACGGATGTCTGTCAGCCGTGACAATCTTCAGAGCATACTTACCGGAATTACGGGAAATGTAGTCTGCGAGATTGTTCATGGCTGCCTCGGCTCCACTGACGGGCAGTGAGCCGTTTATGAAATCATTCTGAGGGTCGATTATCAATAACAGTCGGTTCATTTTTTCTTGTTTTTTCAAGTTTTCAATCATTTCATCAATCCTATACCACAGTTCCTCAGGCATTGTCTGAACTTACACCATACCCTTTACATGTTATAGCACGGACGATTATTGGCGCAACTGTCTGAGGGTGTCGGCAATATCCCCTGTCAACGCAACCGAACGGCCGGCGATCTGAGAGGGAATATATATTTCATGAGGCAGATTAAGCGTTATGTATGACATCGAGGGATTCTGTGCCACAAACTGCATGAGCGGTTCTTTTATCATTCGGTTGCGACTCCCTATGCCAAGTTCCAGGACCAACAGATTCTTACCACAGTATTTAGAAATAAATGAATTCAGTTCTGCGGATTTATCTGCAATAGGCTTTCCCTCCAGAAGTTGGACGAATGTACCTTCAAGCTCAAACACTTTGTCGGGATTGAAACCGGACTCCTCAAGATGTGTGTCACCATTGGTGGTCACGATAAAATAGTCCTTGTCGCCGACAATGCTTTTGAGGTTCAGCATAACTTCTGAAGGAGTATAGTCAGTAACCCAATCTTTGACAAGTTTGGATAGAAAGTCATGTCGATCAGACGGAGTCGGATAGCGGAAGAACAGCCCGTCGAGCACACTTCGGATACCGAAACGGCTCCGGAACTCGCCGAAGTCCCGGCGGAACATATCATTATCGGCAAATATATTGTAGCCCTCGGCAATGGAAAGGCCATTGCTTGCACCGATAAGCAGCGCATCGGCGCCGGCTATCAGTCCTCTTGCTTTATTTATATCGTTTGTCATGATCAATAAACTCTACCGGAATCAAAAATCTCACCTTTGTCAACCTTTTTCAGATGTTCTGTCGGCTTGCCTAACACCTCTTTGAGCACGATGGATATATCCTCGCTTATATCAAGGCTTTTAGCAGCAATTTCCTTAGGTATTATCGCATGTTTCGGATTGACGGTCACATAGAACGCATCGGGCCACTGATATGTCATGTTCATGAACGGCTCTTTGATGAACATCGGGGTCATCATGCCTACTCCAAGTTCAAGGAACAACACTTTCCGGTTCATGTTTGCCCGCAGATAATCCATGTAGCGTTCAAACTCCTTTTCATATTCCTTTCCTTGCAGGAATTCACGCGAGCGCACCCAATCGACCATTTCTCCGCCGCATCTCGGACATTTTGGTATATACTTGGCCGGTAGCCGGTCACCCTCAATCTTATCTACAAGGTCATAGACCATATCCTTATTGTAGTATATGGCATCGTGGCAACGTCTCTTGCACTGGAAGTAGCGTGAATCTCCTTGTAGACGGGTAATTCTGTCGGCAGGGAAAAGCCTGAACAACTGCGCATCCTGATTGGTGGTCACTATATAATAATTCTTACCGTCAAGAATTTCCTTCAGATCAACGTATGTTTCTCCTGTTTTCACCTCATAAAGGTGCTTGATAGTGCGCAGCAGCAATGCCCAATGCTCCTCATTGGTGAGGCGGGTGTCATAATAGGCATCAAAGAGATTGTGTACTCCATATTTTTCCCGTAGACCTCCTGCTATCTGTTTGTAGTCATCGTCATCCTGATAATAAAACCTTAGTCCGCTTGCGGCAGACATTCCGGAGGCAGTGCCGACAACGATGGCATCTGCATCATTTATTTTCTGTTTAAGAATCTCAATCTTGTTCTTATCCATACTCTTTTTTAATATATTTAAGTCTGACAAATTGTTCTCATCAAAAGGGCGATTCAAATTGTCATCTGTTAATGATTTATCATTGAAGGTTTAGAGATTTACATAATCTGTTTTTTGAATTTTCTATTATAACAATCTGAATCATCAAAACGCACTGCCAAAACAGGCATAAATCGTACCATTTTGATAATTCAAATTTTATCATACGATTGAAATCAAATTTTCCTCACAAAATATCTCGTTCATATCCCTATGAAAATTTTATCACGGTTTACAGGTGGGTCATTTTACGACCACAAAGTTATAGTTTTCCTGATGCAACCGGTTTGCAATGTTTCAGAACAATAATTGCAAACCGGTTGCACCGCATAATGCCGAACTTTGCACCCAAAAACAAATAACTTCAATCGGAATAAAAATGAAGATAAACAAGGAAGGATACAGGATTATAATAATCGCAGGGCTAATATGTCTTGCAATATGGCTCGTGTTTTATCGATTGCTTGTGTCACACGAAAATACCGCCTTGATAGTATGTGGCACAATATTGCTTGTATTGCTTTGGTTTTTTATCGTATCATTTTTCAGAGAACCACGGCGCGTTGTGATCCACGATGAGGAACTTGTGTTTGCTCCATGCGACGGTAAAGTCGTCGTTGTTGAAAAAGTCTTTGAAAAGGAATATCTGAAACAGGAGATGATCCAGATCTCAATATTCATGTCAATGACAAATATACACATGAACTGGTCGCCGATAGGAGGCGTGGTTGAATATTTCAAATATCATCCTGGAAAATTCCTTATAGCATGGTTGCCTAAATCATCAGAGGAAAACGAGCATACGACAGCAGTTGTCCGTGTCGGGTCAGGACAAAAAGTGATGTTCAAACAAATTGCCGGATTTCTTGCCCGAAGGATTGTCTCGTATTGCAAATCCGGAGATATGTTGCAACAGAACAGCGTATTTGGATTTATTAAATTCGGATCACGGATGGATATCCTATTATCTCCGGACAGTGAGATATTAGTGGAAATCGGAGACAGCGCAGTCGGCACTCAGACACCTATTGCCCGATTGAAAGCGAGATGAGTATTACGAAATCGCCACACTCAAACTTATTGACGACATAATAAATGAACAGCCGGAATGTTTTGCTTGAAAACAAAACATTCCGGCTGAATTATATTATACAGTCCTCCGATATATATTTCAGAAGATCAAGTAGGGAAGCTTCCTTGAATATAAGGAATCTGAATGAAGGTGCATTTACAGACAAATGGTATCTGTGCCGTTGAAATGGAGATCTAAAAACAACACTGTTTCCCATTATGTCAATCATTTTATCATTTATTCCAATAGATCTTGTATTGTCTTTGGATCATTCACAAATTTAGGCACTTATGATTGAACTAATAAAAACACACACATACAATAAAGGTCCGATGTTGCCATCGGACCTTTAATATGTATCTGGTATGGCCATCTATCATATTTTGCGTACATACATGGCCCTTATGGCATTGAGCACGGCGAGTATCATCACTCCTACGTCGGCAAATATGGCAAGCCACATATTGACGATACCGAATACGCCCAACACAAGGCAAACGCCCTTGATACCTAATGCCATGATGATATTTTCCCACACGATTTTCAAGCACTTGCGCGATATGCGTATCGCCTTACCGATTTTCAGAGGATCATCGTCCATGA
Organism: Staphylococcus sp.; assembly: GCA_023665865.1. Lineage (GTDB taxonomy): Bacteria > Bacteroidota > Bacteroidia > Bacteroidales > Muribaculaceae > Duncaniella. The sequence continues at coordinate 1,915,648 of JAMPDC010000001.1, read as the reverse complement.
GCACCACATCGGCGGCTTCGATGGCCGCATCGCTTCCCATCGCACCCATCGCAATGCCGAGGTCGGCACGCGAGAGCACTGGAGCATCGTTTATGCCGTCGCCGACAAATGCGACCTTGTCATCGCCTTTTGATTTGGAGAGTATCCGTTCCAGTTGCGACACTTTGTCGGCCGGGAGCAGTTCGCTATATACTTTGTCTATTCCAAGACCGGCGGCGGTCTGGTCTGCAACAGAACGAGTATCTCCTGTCAGCATGACTGTCTGTGTCACGCCCGACTTGTGAAGGTCTGCAATGGCTTGGGCGGATGTGGGCTTCACAACATCGCCGAGAACAATGTGTCCGGCATATTTGCCGTCAATGGCGAGATGGACAATAGTTCCGGCCGTCTTGCAATGACAGGGTGTAAGACCTAAATCCGACATCAGTTTTTCATTGCCGGCTGCAACCTTTTTGCCGTCGATAAGGGCTGTGATACCTTTGCCGCTGATTTCTTTCACATCGCTCATGCGGCTGCGGTCAATAGTATGACCGTAGGCCTTTTGCAGCGACTTTGCAATCGGGTGGGAAGAAGAAGACTCCACTATCGCCGCATATTCAAGCAGTTGGGCCTTACGGTCGGCTATATCCTAGTCGTGGTCACCGTGATAGGCATTGACCTCAAACACTCCCTTGGTCAGTGTGCCTGTCTTGTCGAACACCACAGTCTTTACCTTTGATAGTGTCTCAAGTATGTTGGCGCCTTTCACAAGCACACCCTCGCGGCTTGCCCCTCCGATTCCGGCGAAAAATGACAGCGGTATGCTGACTACCAATGCGCAGGGACAGCTTATCACGAGGAATACCAATGCTCGGTAAACCCATGTCTCAAAGGTGACGAAGCTCATGGGAGCACTATTGAACAGTATCATGAACAGCGGGGGCAGCAGGGCCAGCGCCAATGCCCCATAGCACACAGCGGGGGTATATACACGCGCGAACTTCGCAATGAAATTCTCTGACTTCGACTTGCGTGAGGCTGAATCCTCAACCAGCTCAAGGATTTTGGACACGGTTGAATCGCCAAATTCTTTGGTTGTGCGCACTTTCAACACACCCGACATATTGATGCTGCCACTGATCACCTCATCGCCGCTACCTACTTCGCGTGGGAGTGACTCGCCGGTCAGTGCGGAGGTGTTGAGTGAAGACTCTCCGGAAATAACAACGCCATCAATGGGGACACGCTCCCCGGGCTGAATTATGATAGTCTGACCAACCTCAACATCGTCCGGATCGACCTTCACAATCTTGCCATCACGCTCAATATTTGCATAGTCGGGGCGTATATCCATAAGTGCGGCGATGTTACGGCGGCTCTTGCCGACGGCATAACTCTGGAAGAACTCGCCGATCTGATAGAACAGCATCACTGCGATCGCTTCGAGATAGTCACCGCTTTTCTCATAGATGGCGAGAGCGAAGGCTCCGACAGTTGCCACAGCCATAAGGAAATTTTCATCAAACACCCTGCCGTGGATAATGCCGAGCCACGCCTTTTTCAGTATGTCGTAGCCTATTATAAGGTACACCACGAGATATAACGAGAGGCGAAGCCATCCGGTCACATCAACACAAAGCAGACCGACAGTCATAACCAGAGCGATTATGATGCGGGTAAGCATATTACGTTGTTTCCTATTCATATTCCTTATGTTTTTTTATTGAGAATGATCTGGCTTAAAGAATCAGACCGATATCAAAACAGACTTAATCAATTAGAGAATCTCAAAGTCAGGCTCAACCTTCTTTGCCACCTTGAGCACTTCTGCCATCACGGCTTCTCGATCGGCGCCATCATCAAAAGTGACTTTCATTTTCTGTGTCATGAAAGAAATTGACAGATCTTTCACTCCGGCAACTTTTTTTGCAGCGTCTTCCACGAGATTAGCGCAGTTCGCGCAGTCAACCTCAATTTTAAATGTCTTATTCATATTCCTATAACGTTTTAACACGGTTTATACCGTAGATTATTTTTTAACGCTGCAAAATTACATACAACTTTATGCAACCGGTTTGCAATTATCGCGCCTGACAATATTTCAACCGGGGTGCATCGCCCTCTTTGACAAGCCGGATCGGGTAAATTATGCAAAACTATGCGGAAATCATATAACAAATGAATTGACTTCTGTATGTAACTTTGCAGTATGAAATTTATATACTCTTTGATAAACATGATGGCCGAGATGGCACCATATCTGCTGTTCGGTTTCCTTGTAGCCGGTGTACTTTACTCATTCGTACCCGGAAAATTTTATCGCAACCACCTCTCCCGTCCGGGAGCTTGGGCTGTGATCAAAGCGGCATTGATTGGAGTGCCGTTACCCTTGTGTTCATGCGGTGTATTGCCCACAGCTGTATCTCTACGCCGTAACGGAGCATCGCGCGGCGCTTCGACCTCATTCCTCATTGCCACACCTCAGACCGGCATTGACTCTATTGCTGCAACTTACTCGCTGCTTGGGCCGGCGTTTGCCATAATCAGACCTGCGGCAGCCCTTGTTACAGCCTTCATCGGAGGGATGCTTGTCAACCGTGAAGACAAAGCATGTACAGACAGCTGTGATGCGGAGGTTGACACCATCGATGCGCCGGCTTCCGACAGTTTTATCGGAAAAATCAAGAATGCGCTGCGCTATGGTTTTGTCGATATGGTGCAGAATATAGGCAAATGGCTTATGATAGGATTGGTGATCGCCGCCGCAATAACAGTATTCATCCCCGACGGATTTTTCACATTCTTTGCCGAATACCCTTTGCTTTCAATGATCGCTGTGGTTATCGTAGCCGTGCCGATGTATGTCTGCTCGACAGGTTCTATACCGATAGCACTGTCATTGATGCTCAAAGGACTTAGTCCGGGGGCGGCTTTTGTGCTGCTCATGGCTGGTCCGGCCGCCAATTTCGCATCAATCATTATCGTGAGCAAATCACTTGGCAGGAAAGCGGCCGCAACATATCTTGGTACAATAATCATAGGCGCGATAGCCATCGGAATGTGTATTGATTACCTTATGCCGCGCGACTGGTTTACAATGCCCCTGGTGGCAGGTCATGCTAATTGTCATCTTAATGTATGTCTGTTTACCGGCATTTGCTCAGTCCTGCTCATAATATTGCTCATCAACGCGCTTATTAGAAAATATACACCAAATAAATCAGAAAAAATGGACAACGAACAGACAATCATCGTAAAAGGCATGACGTGTGGCCACTGCAAGGCTATGGTAGAGAAAAACCTCGCAAAACTTCCCGGAGTGGAGTCAGTCACAGTTGACCTCGCTTCAGGCGAAACAAAAATCCAAGGCAACCCCGACGCAGCCGCAATCAAGGAAGTTATTGAGGATCTCGGATTTTCAATAGGCTGACTTAATTACTATCATAACAAGGCATCACATATCCGGATATGATCAGCAAAGATATTGAAGAAATATTGAACGGAAAAGGCATCAAGCCTACCGCCAACAGGATTCTTGTGACGAAAGAGCTGATGAAAGCCTCGCATCCCGTCAATCTTGCTGATTTGGAGGCCTCGTTGGAGTTCTCGATGGATAAGGCCAGTATCTTCCGTGTGCTTGAGCTGTTTGCTGAAAAGGATGTGGTTCATGTGATAGAGGATGGTAGCCGCTCTCTAAAGTATGAGTTATGTCATAGTGGGAATAAACACAGCATCGCCGACCAACACGCCCACTTCTATTGCGAGCACTGCAAGGAGACATATTGTATTGAGACAGCAAGAGTGCCCATGGTTGATATTCCCGACGGCTTCACTCCACATTCCATCAACTATATGATCAAAGGTATCTGTCCGAAATGCAACAGATAACCTGAGTGACACCTACTATGTGCGGGAGCTTTTCTTTCATAAGAATCGCTCCCGTATTCTTTGTCGATGATCACCAAGCCGCGGGAGCCGGTCTTAATTTTTTTGCGACGCTTTTGTATTATCGCACCTTTTCCGGGGTGGAGCGTGATTAAATTTGCATCGTAATCACAAAAAATATCCATCCACGATGAAAAAACAACACTCCACTGAGAAGGCGAAGAAAAACTCACGTCCTGTTTCCGAAAAATTCTATCAGTCAATCAACGAGCGTGCCATCGCTGCTGCCAATGTCGTAGGCAAGCCACTGCTTGGCGTAGACATCATGATGGCGGTCGATGCCTATATCAATGACAACGTCCAACCCTCCGGCCACTCCGGCGAAATAATGCTCATCTTCGTCCTCCTCAAACCTGAGATTGACAAGGCCATGGCACGCTCAGCTGCCGCAAGAAACCGCCGCAAACGTTGCGCCTCCACTCCGACCATCGTGACTGAGCCACGGTCTACAGCCATATCAAACGATGTCGTGAGCATGGCCGTCGAGGAAGAGCCGTGTGCCGATGCGATCACCGCCTCCCACCCTGCCCCGGGACCGGAAGGAGAGGCTGAGCCATGCATCTTCGTCGGCAACCGCCGAGAGCGCCGCCGTCAGGAGCAGGAGCAACGCCGCCTCGCCAAACGCCTCCAACGCCGCCGATAAGCAGCCAGAGCACATCAATCATCAATATTCTATATATCTTCGGGTTCCAATCGTTTAACTCTTAAAAAAATAAGTCGCTGTCAATTTGATGTAAAGTTTACTTGACTTTTTGAAAAATATTATTTACTTTTGCACTCATCACGTCAACTCTTAATTAGCGATGCTTATGAAAAATCTGCTTTTCCCACACTGTTTCCAACCGATTGGATGGATTTTGTTTATACCGTCACTGATCGCCGGGACACTCGCCCTTTACTCTGAGCTCCCGCTGGCAGGCAGGGCCGAGACTATCGTCAACGACCTTATAATCATCGGTGTAGCCTTAGGCTCACTGTTTATCGTCTGCTCCAAAACCCGCACTGAGGATGAGATGGTGCAATCTATACGTCTCGCTTCGCTATTGAACTCCCTCTACACCTATGTCGTAATATTGATCATGTGTACGGTCTTGCTCAACGGCGTCGAGTTTCTCATGTTTGCCATCATAGACCTCGCACTCCTCCCGATCATCTTCGTCTGCATCTTCCGCCTGGAGATGCAACGATACAATAAGATGACTGAAGATGAAGAATAGGATTAAAGTCGAACGTGCCGAGCGCGACATAACCCAGCAACAGCTTGCCGAAGCCGTTGGCGTAAGTCGCCAGACCATTGTGGCCATTGAGAAAAACCGCTTTCTTCCATCTACCCCTTTGGCGCTAAAGATCAGCAGATTTTTCAGCAAACCGGTCGAAAGCATCTTTATCCTTGAAGAAACAGACTAAAATCTCCCCCAAAAACATACCGATATGAAAAACAAAGTGAAATACAGCACCTATTCGCTCGTTGCAACCGCCGTCGTCGTCCTTCTCACCATCGTCGGCACAATCTCACTGCTTGACGACACAGACAGGCTCATACGCTTCCTTCTCATCATGGGAACCGCGACCCTGGCCGGACTCTATTACTGCCCGAAATCAGTTGAAGCCGATGGAAATGGAGTGGCCATCCGCCGGATTCTCGGCGGCACGAAAAGATTTGCCTACGACTCGATCCTATCAGCCGATACCTGCTATCCCTCCGCGGGAGGATTACGCCTTTGCGGCAGCGGCGGCTACTTCGGATATTGGGGATATTTCAACGACATCATGATCGGTACCGATTTCGGCTATTACGGCAGCCGGAGCCACTGCTTCCTACTGAAGCTGAGAGATGGCAAGCAATACGTGGTCGGCTGTGAGGATGCTTCAGCGATGGTCAGCCATATCAACAAATATCTCTGAATATCAACTCAATTCTAATAAAACTATCACCTAATGGCATATCTGCGAGACTGTGACGAGCGCGACTTTGTGGAGCTCGTCGAGATCTGGGAGCGGAGCGTCCGTGCCAGTCATGATTTCCTCAGTGAGGATGACATTGCCGGGATCCGGTCAAAGATGGCGTCATGCTATCTCCCCGGAGTCAGATTGACAGCTATCTCCCCTGCTCCAGCCGGGAAGATTTGCGGCTTCATCGGAATCACTGCCGGCAAAATCGAAATGCTCTTTATCGACCCTGACTTCCAGCACTCAGGTTTCGGCTCCGCGCTCCTACGCTTCGCTCTCGGTTGCGGCGCGACACTCGTGGACGTCAATGAGCAGAATCCACATGCAATGGAGTTTTATCTCTCACACGGATTCTACATCGCGGGCCGCGATGAGAAGGACGATGCCGGACGTCCATTTCCCATCATTCACCTTTCTATATAAATCATCGTTCACCTCTCTATATAAATAAGGTGGAGGCCTGAAAAGATGTTGTATTTTCATGTTAAAAAACATGTCTCTGAGATGGAGACAAATTACAATAAGTGCCATGAGTGTTAATTTTACACTTTTTATTCAAAAAAGGGTTTGTAATTATAAAAAAATGTATAACTTTGCAAGCGGTTATCGTTCTTTCAGTCAAAAAACTAATAGTGTAAAAACTACAATTTAAACTGAAATGCACAGATTGCCGAATGTTAGGACCACTTGTAAATGAATGTATAAAACGCCTTGTCAAACGTACAATAACTACGGTTACATACCTTAAATCCACGAGGAATGAAGTTAAACAGACTTTTTTGCGCTTTATTTATAACGCTGCTCTCCCTTCCGGTAATTGCTACCGACAATAGCACTGGCGATCACAGATATAAAATCGCCGCATGTGATTGGATGATGCTGAAACGACAGAAGATCGGATCGTTTCAGCTCATGAAAGACTTGAAAGGTGACGGTGTCGAGATGGATGTCGGCGGTTTGGGTACACGCGACACATTTGACAATAAGTTTCACCAGCCTCATTTCCGCAAACTTTTCCGCGAGACTGCCGACGGGCTTTCCATTGAAGTCCCTTCGGTGGCCATGTCCGGTTTCTACGGACAATCATTTCTGACCCACAGCAACTACAAAGCTCTCGTTGAAGACTGTCTTTCGACCATGCGCGTAATGAACTCGAAAGTCGCCTTCCTTCCATTGGGCGGTATCAAAGAGGATTGGACTGTCGACAAAGAGGCACGCAAGGAGCTGGTGAAGCGCCTCCACGTAGCCGGCGAGATGGCAGCTGCCGACGGCCTCGTCATCGGCATCCGCACCGCCCTCAGTGCCAAGGATGAGATCAAGCTCCTCAAGGAGATCAATTCACCGGGAGTCAAGATTTACTTTTCTGTCCAGACCGCGCTTGACAACAAACGCGACGTCTGCAAGGAACTGAGCGCCCTCGGCCGCGACCGCATCTGCCAGATCCACTGTTCAAATACCGATGGCTTTACACTCGACAAGGATCCGGCAGTCGACATGCAGGCCATCAAGAAAACACTCGACAAGATGGGTTGGAGCGGCTGGCTCGTTGTCGAGCGTTCCCGCGACGTGAACGACGTCCGGAACGTAAAGAAAAACTTCGGCACCAATATATCATATCTGAAAACGGTTTTTCAGGGTGATTGAGCTCAGCTCCCCCCAAGATCCCTCAACACAATAGCTATCATATAGAGTGCCCATCCCTCACTTGTCACGTGAATCTGAGGCAACTCTCCCTCCCCACTCTCCTTAAATTCAAAGATTGCCAATCATTTAATCATCACATCTATAAATTATTCTGTTAATATCATGAATTTCAAAACCACTAAGACCTGTAGTGCGTCTTTGCTGATTCTTCTGGCCGCATCGTGTGCAACCGGCATCGATGACGACGAGAGATTCTCCGGAGGCGTTACTAACGTACAGTTGGAATCACCGGAACTCACGGCCGACTGCTTCTCGACCATTATCAATCCGGACGGTTCCGGAAGTGTGAAAGTGACATGGCCTGTTGTTTTTGGAGCCGGTGGCTACCTCTGCAATGTCGCCATCGTCGATGATCCCGCCCATCCTGTCCCCGTCGTCACCGACAGCGTGATCGACGGATGTACCATGCTCTTCTCAAGTCTTGAGGACACTAACTATGAAATAAGCGTCCTCAGTCTTGGCAACGACAAGCTCAACAACAAGCCGGCTCTCCAGGCCTCAGTATGCGAGTTCAGCACAATGGTTCCCGCCATCAGCATCCCGACCGGCGTAGAACTCTCATCGTATATCGGTGACCTCCTCGCCTCTTCGCAGGAAACCGAGGTTGGCTTCGAACTTGCCGCAGGCGCAACCTACGAACTTGCCGGAGAGCTTGATTTCGGTCTCCACAAAGTGACACTCCGAGGCAACAAAGCCAATCATCCGACCATCGTCATGGGCGAAGGAGCTGCCCTTGTCACTCAGGCCGGACTTCAGGTCAAATTCCTCAACTTCGACTGCACGAACATGAAGAACGGCGAAAGCTCATCGCTGCTTAAACTCAGTTCTGAACCTGATCCGTCGCTTCTCAACTCGACACTCGGCTATCCCGGTTCAAACGAGGCCTATATCGTGCTCGATCCCATCGTGTTCTCAGAGTGCATGGTGAAAAACATCCCCTCATCATTTGTCTACACCAACAAGCAACCGTGGGCCCTCTATGACTTCCGCATCATGGACTGCCTCATCCAGCTCAACAATGCCGGTGGCAGCAACGACACCTTCATCAACCTCTATGGCGGCAACGGTCTCATCAAGAACATGACACTGAAAAACTCAACGTTCTACAACACGAACAATGATGCCGACAACAGCAACAGCTCCTACTTCATCCGCTACAACAACGCATCCAATGCACAGCCGACAAAGGTGTTTGGTTCGGGCGACAACTCTTCGACACACCTTATCTCGAACTGTACGTTCAGCCGCACATTCGTGAAGAAGGATTTCGCCAACAACATGCTCAACAACAACGTCTTCACCCAGACAGTTGAAAACTGCATGTTCTTCGACGTCTTCCGAATCTATCAGTATCTCAATACCAACAACAAGCGCTACTGTTCAAACAACTTCATGGCCTACGACGTGACTTCACCTCAGTCAAATGACACAGGTGGCCGCAAGGATACCAACGGACAGCCCTACACCACCCAGGTCGAAGGATTCAGCTTCGCAGGCAATCCCCTTCAGGAGCTTGACTTCTCAAGTGCCAATGGCGGTGTGAACCTCAAGCCCTCTATAGCCAACGTCGGAGACCCCCGCTGGTATGAATAATCACCCAAAATCTAAATTTACCGCAAAATGAAACACAGTTTAGCAAAAATATGTTTCGCGTTGTTGGCGCTTCTGGTAAGCACCCCGGCCTTCGCGCAAGACATCCTTTATCAGGCTACCGTCGTTGACTCAACCGACGAGCCCCTGCTGGGTGCCACCGTAAAGGTACCCGATACACAGATCATCACTGTCACCGACCTCGACGGTAATTTCTCAATCAAAGTCCCCAAGGGCAAAGTGGTCGAGATCTCATATATCGGCTTCGTGACCCAGATCGTCAGCGATTTCAATCTCAAGACAATCGTCCTTAAGGAAGACTCCCAAGCTCTTGACGAAGTCGTGGTTGTCGGCTACGGCACACAGAAGAAAGCCCACCTCACCGGCGCGATCTCCACTGTCCCCATGGACGAGATCCAGGACCTCGCCAACGGTAACCTCGCCAGCTCGCTCAGCGGCGTAGTCAACGGTCTCGGTGTCAGCGGCGGCGAAGGCCGTCCCGGCGAAAGCGCCCGCCTCTCCATCCGTGGTTCCAGCAGCCTCGGTGACATAGGCGTCAGCACACAGGAGCCCCTCTTCGTCATCGACGGCTTCATCTACCCCAACGATGTCCGCATCGGTCAGAGCAACCAGAACTCAGGCGCCATCGCCTTCAACAACCTTGATCCTTCGGAAATCGAAAGCATCTCAGTGCTCAAGGACGCGGCAGCAGCTGTCTACGGTGCCCGTGCGGCCAACGGTGTAATCCTCGTCACCACCAAACGCGGCAAACTTGGCGAACCCGTCATCTCCTATAGCGGAAGTGTCGGTTTCACCGACGAGGTCTCACGTCCCAAGATGCTCAACGCCTACCAGTATGGCCGTCTCTGGAACGCTGTGACCGCAGCCGACCCCACCAGCACCACTCTCAACAATCGTCTTGACCTCTTCCAGGCCGACGAGCTCAACGCCATGCGCTATCTCAACTATGACCTCCTCGACAAGTATTGGTCGACCGGCTTCACCCAGAAGCACAGTGTAGGTGTCAGCGGCGCCACCGGCAATGCAGCTTACAACGCCAGCATCTCTTACTTCGACCAGGACGGTAACCTCGGCAAGCTCGACTACGATCGCTGGAACTACCGTGCAGGTGTCGACGTGACCCTCAAAAAATGGATCAAAGCCGGCATCCAGGTATCCGGTGACTACGGCAAGCGCAATGTCCCCAACGTGAAAGTCGGTGGTACAAACCAGGAGAAGGACTACAACCTCCTGCTCACTCATCCCACCTATATCCCCGAGTCGGTCAACGGTTATGCCCTCGCAGCCTACGGTCCCAGCAACTCACGCGTGAACCAGGATCAGGACTACTCCTTCTACACTCTTCAGAACTCAGGCGACTACAGCCGTACAAACTCCTCCAATTTCAATATCAACACCTCTCTTGAATATGACTTCGGCTGGAGCAATATCCTCAAAGGCTTGAAAGCACGCTTCACTTACTCCAAGAGCATCTCTACTTCCAAAAACAACCAGTATGGTTCGGAATACAACATCTATTATATGTCGGAACGTTCCGGTAGCGGCTCACACCTCTACACCCCCATACCCGGTCAGGAAGATGCCTACAACGCCCTCCTCACCGAACGCAACTTCATGCTCGGCAACAACGGCGCGCCTGTCATCAACGGCGGTTCAGACTCTTACGTGTCACGCGAGATGAACCGTGCAGACAACTATCAGATGAACCTCACCTTCTCCTACAACCGCGACTTCGGTCCCCACTCTGTAGGTGCCCTCTTCTCTATCGAGAAATCTGAATTTGAAAGTGAATATCTCTACGGCAGTATGACCGGCCCCTACGAATTCGGAGGTCTCCAGTCAAACGCAGCCGACGGTGAAGGCTCGACCAACTTCTTCCGCGCCGAAGCCGGCACACTCTCCTATATCGGCCGTGTAAACTATGCATATCAGGACAAGTATCTCCTTGAATTCCTCCTCCGTTCAGACGCATCTACCAAATTCGCTCCCGAAAACTACTGGGGTACCTTCCCGTCGGTATCGGCCGGTTGGGTGATGTCGCGCGAAGACTGGTTCAACCAGAACCTGACATGGATCGACTATCTCAAACTCCGTGCTTCGTTCGGTATCACCGGTCGTGACAACACAGAGTATTGGGCTTGGATGCAGACCTATGGTGCCAACAAGGACAAGGGTCCGGTGTTCGGCACTTCTCTCGACGACAAGGCAGGCGCTATCATCTCGCTTGACAAGCAGCGTCAGTCAACAAACCGCGACGCCCACTGGGATAAGTCATACAAATCAAACTTCGGTCTTGACTTCAACGTGCTCCAGAACCGTCTCTCATTCAACATCGACGGTTACTACAACTGGGACCGCGAGATGCTCATCAACTATGTCGCTTCAGTCCCCGGCACCGTGGGCGCAGCCTCTGCAAAGATGAACATCGGCAAGATGGACAGCTGGGGTGCGGAACTTTCGGCAACCTGGCGTGACCGCGTCGGCAAAGACTTCAGCTACAAAGTGACCCTCAACACCGGATATTCCGACAACAAAGTGCTCTTGATCGACTGGGAAAATGACTATGCCTACCGCCAGATCACCAAAGGCCACCGCTCGGATGTAGGCTCATGGGGTATGCAGTGCATCGGCATGTTCCGCAGCTTCCAGGATATCGAGGAATACTTTGCCAAGAATAATATCGTTTCCTACCTCGGCATGACTAAAGACCAGGTTCGTCCCGGTATGCTCATCTACAAGGACGTGCGCGGAGCCATGCAGCCCGACGGCACATACGCCGGCCCCGACGGTATTGTTGACAAAGACAACGACCAGGTGAAACTCTCAGGCCGTTCAAACCCCTACCATGTCACCGGTAACTTCACCGTCACTTGGAAAGGCTTCTCACTCAACGGTCAGATCGCTGCAAGCTGGGGTGGCTACTCTTTCGTCCCCTCCGCAGCCCTCAAGCCCGGCAACTCACTTGAATACACCAACATGCCTTCATTCTGGAATCCCGACAACATGTTTGTCTACCAGGATATCTATGATGGATCAGGCAACCTCATCATGTCAGAAAACCGCGACGCGAAATATCCTAACCTCGCCTACTCATCGGTCAACAGCATGACCTCATCTTTCTGGCGTGTGAGCGGCACCCGTGTCACACTCAACCGTCTGACTCTCGCCTATTCTATCCCCGCCAAGCTCGTCAACAAGGTTGGCATCGGCAGCTGCCGCTTCAATGTGACTGCCCAGAACCTCCTGAGCCTTTACAATCCCTATCCCGACAGCTTCATGGATCCCATGGCAGGCTCCTACGGATCATATCCTAATCTCCGCAAGTTCACTGTCGGCCTTAACCTTTCATTCTAAACAAAATACCACACAATGAAAATTAAATCAATCACCCTCGCGTTTCTTGCCTCTGTAGCCTTCGCCTCTTGTAGCGACGACTTTCTCCAGAATATAAAGAACTACGATAATGTCAGCGAGGAAGCATATAATTACTACACCGGAGCCAGCGGCCGTCTCGACGAAATCTATGCCATCTGTCTCCCCGACGCAAGCAACGGCCCCGGACACCGCAACAACAGCACCGGCCTCTCAGACGCTCAGTCACAGTGCACTGAGGAATACAGCGGCTTCGGTACTTTTGTCAACCCCCAGGCCATCCTGACATCACAGAGCGGTAACAATCCTCTCCCCGACTACTTCCAGGGACAGGCAAACAGTATCGCCACCAACGCGTGGGGACGTCTCCGCAACCTCAACGATGTCATCCGCGGCATCTCCAACAGCACCCTTTCACAGGAGGAGAAAGACGAGCTTCTCGGTCAGGCTTACTTCCTGCGCGCATGGTGCTACTACAACTTTGTCAAATGGTATGGCGGTGTGCCCATCATCACCGAAGTCCTTCTGCCCGAAGCAGGCTCATTCACACCCCGCTCGACCACACGCGAATGTATCGAATTCATGTGCAATGACCTCGACCGCTCTGCCGAGTTGCTCAAACCGTTTACAACCAACGGCGGCTGGCAGAAATCAGAAATGTATGGCCGCGTGACAACCGGTACGGCGCTTGCGCTCAAGGGACGCATCCTCCTGATGTGGGCAAGCCCTCTGTTCAACCGCGCCAACGACCAGTCCCGTTGGGAAGAAGCCTACCGTTTCATGGAGGAGGCACTCCCCGTCATCAACTCCTGCGGCTATGGCCTCGCATACGATGGCAATCCCGGTGTCAACGCTTCAAACTGGGCTAAAATGTTTGTCGAAGTGCCCAGCAGCGAGGCTGTCTTCGTTTCGCTCTACAACACCATCGGTGAAGGAGCAAGCGGAGCACCCGACTACAAGCACAACAACAGTTGGGAGCACGGCATCCGTCCCTCGAACTCTATGGGTGGCGGTGGCAAGACCCCATCGGCGATGCTCGTCGACATGTTCCCTATGAAGGACGGCAAGCGTCCTGCATCGGCCCGCACCTACATGACTCTCGATGCCTCAACCGAGACCTACGATGCTGAATATCCCTTCCTCAACCGCGATCCCCGCTTCTACCGCACCTTCGCCTTCCCCGGCGTGCGTTGGGCTTTTGACGGTGACCCGACAAGCAATTCCAACTACAACCCGTTCAAGGGTAATGCCTATGAACTTTGGAACTATGTATGGTACACCAAGGTTGAAGACCGCGACAATGTCGAAAGCGGCTCAAATTATGGTCCCGACAACCTCCTCGGCAACGCCAAAGGCTTCTACATCCGCAAGCGTACCGACGACCTCGACGTCAACGGCTCGCCCCGCTATGTATTCGCTCAGTCAAACGGCTTCAAGCAGTCGGCCACTCCCTACATGGAGATCCGCTACGCCGAAGTGCTCCTCAACTATGCCGAGGCAGCAGCCGGCGCCGGCCACATGAGTGTCGCTGTCGAGCAACTCAAGAAAATCCGCGGCCGCGTTGGTTACACCGGCGACTTCGGTCTTCAGGCAAACCTCAGCAGCAACCAGGCAGCCTGTCTCGCAGCTGTGCTCTACGAGCGTCAGATCGAGCTTGCCTATGAGGGCAAACGTTTCGACGACATGCGCCGCTGGATGCTCTTCGACGGTGGTGCCAAGCCCGTGTCAGGCGCTCCCGCCACATGGACTCTCACCGGTTGGGGTGGCAACACCTGCACATATCTCGGCTTCACTCCCATGAACGGACAGCGCCGCGAAAATCTCGAATTCCGTGTGAAAGACAGCTTCAACGACGGCCTCGGCGGTGAGAAGTATGGCTCTAACGGCGAGAATCCCGACCCCCTCAAGGACGTCGCACGTTGCAAGGCTGTCGACTATCGCCTTGATCTTGAACCGCAGCTCGAGACTCTCAAGGAATGGTATAGCACCTATCTCACCCGCAAGAAGAAAAAAGGCGACTCATACGATTCAAACCACGTCGAGCTTTACATCCAATTCGAGCCCAACTACTACCTCCTCGGTTTCCCGCAGGGCGTACAGTCGAGCAACGAAGGTCTCCGTCAGACAATCGGTTGGGGTGACTACTACCAAGGTGGTGCCAACGGTAATTTCGACCCCCTCGCCGACAAAGCTGAGTAAAATCCATAGACTTAACCATATTATCACAATTCTAAAATGAACCGTAAACAAGCTTTCATAGCACTCTACGCTGCCTCCATCATGGTCCCCGGGACCATGATGGCGCAGTATCCGCAGCTCAATGCGGATGCCCGCGAGACATATCAGACAATGATCACCTCAGCCCGTCAGCACGCTGACTCAGCATGGAAGGTCGCACTTCCCATCGTTGAGAAAGAGGCCCGCGAGGGACGCCCGTATGTGCCCTGGGCTTCCCGTCCCGATGATCTGGTCAAGGCTCCGATCCCCGCATTTCCCGGAGCTGAAGGAGGAGGCATGTATTCTCCCGGCGGCCGCGGAGGCAAGGTCATCACTGTCACCAATCTCAACGACAGCGGTCCCGGCTCATTCCGAGAAGCATGCGAGACCGGCGGCGCACGCATCATCGTGTTCAACGTCTCGGGTGTCATCAATCTGAAGACACCTATCTACGTCCGCGCCCCCTATGTCACAATCGCAGGCCAGACAGCTCCCGGTGACGGTGTCTGCATCGCAGGCGAGTCATTCCAGGTAGATACACACGACGTTGTCATCCGCCACATGCGTTTCCGCCGCGGCGACAGCCGTGTCCACAACCGTGAGGATTCTTTCGGTGGCAACCCGGTCGGCAACATCATGATCGACCACTGTTCTGCCGAGTGGGGTCTTGACGAAAACATCTCCTTCTACCGTCACATGTATGACCCCAGCGAAGGTCAATACAAGACCACCGAGCTTAAACTCCCCACTGTCAACGTGACAATCCAGAACACAATCTCGGCCAAGGCACTGGACACCTACAACCATGCTTTCGGTTCAACCCTCGGTGGCGAGAACTGCATGTTTGCACGCAACCTCTGGGCCAGCAATTCGGGCCGCAACCCTTCGATCGGCTGGAACGGTGTCTTTAACTTCGTCAACAACATCGTGTTCAACTGGGTACACCGCTCATCAGACGGTGGCGACTACACTGCCAAGTTCAACATGATCAACAATTACTACAAGCCCGGTCCCGCCACTCCCAAGGAAGGCAACATCGGTCACCGTATCCTCAAACCGGAAGCAGGCCGCAGCAAGCTCGACCACAAAGTCTATGGTCGCGTCTATGCCGAAGGCAACATCATGGAGGGCTATCCCGAAATCACAGCCGACAACTGGGCTGGCGGTATTCAGATCGAAAGCGACCCCGACTGCGGTGAGTTTACCGACTACATGCGCGCCAACACCCCCTTTGCGATGCCCTATGTCAACATTCTTTCAGCCAACGATGCTTACGACTACGTTTTGAAAAACGTCGGTGCCACCATCCCGACCCGCGACATCATCGACGAGCGTATCATCGAGGAAGTGAGAACCGGTGTCCCCTACTACGAGAAGAAACTTCCCAAGGATGCCTATGGCGACACCTCCGGCCTCGCCGAGAAATCGCAGGCTGAGGACGGTTCGTTCAGATACCGCCGTCTCCCCAAGGATTCCTACAAACTCGGCATCATCACCGACATCCGCCAGATGGGTGGCTATCCCGAATATAAGGGTACTCCCTACGTGGATTCAGACAACGACGGTATGCCCGACGCATGGGAACTCGCCAACGGCCTTAATCCCAACGACCCCTCGGACGCCAACGGCGACTGCACAGGCGACGGTTACACTAATATCGAGAAATATATCAACGGTATCAGCACCAAGAACCGCATCGACTGGACAGATCTGAGAAACAACTACGACACTCTTGCATCGAAAGGCAAACTGATGTGATACGGTCTTCCAATCTATCAAGAAAATTATGAAAATCTCCAAATCCTATCTAATCGGCCTCATGCTCCCGGCGCTCGCTCTAAGCGCCGGGGCCGTGGAGCTGAACACCGAGGGGCGCGATCCGGCCTATGTCGAGTCAATCGTCAAGCGCTCCCAGAAGATAACTGACAAACTCGAACTCTCTGACCCCGCCAAAGCCAAAGAGGTAACCAATATCATAGCCAACCGCTATTTCAAACTCAACGACATCTACACCGTCCGCGATGAGAAAGTGAAGGCTGCGAAGGAAAATCTCACCGGCGATGCCAAAAACGAGGCTGTGCAGGCTGCGCAGAATGAGAAGGACGCAGCGCTCTACCGTTGCCATTTCGAATTTCCCGCTGACCTTTCTCTCTACCTCACACCTGAGCAGATCGATGCAGTGAAAGATGGCATGACCTACGGAGTGGTGATGGTGACCTACAATTCCCACCTTGACATGATCCCCTCACTCACCGACGAAGAGAAAGCCCAGATCATGGCATGGCTCGTTGAGGCTCGTGAGCTCGCCATGGACGCAGAGACTTCAAACAAAAAGCATGAGACCTTCGGAAAATACAAGGGCCGCATCAACAACTACCTCGCAAAGCGTGGCTATGACCTCAAAAAGGAACGCGAAGCCTGGTATGAACGCATCAAAGCCCGCGGAGGCTCCATCTGACAAACCAATTCCAATAGGAAAAATGCTGATAAAGCGCTGCTTTTTCTCCATGGCAGCGCTTTCAGCATTTTAACACATCTCCACTTTTCATTATGTATAAACAACTTTTAGCCGTCAGTCTCGCCGGTCTCATTGCTCTCACAGGTCAGGGCCGCGAGTTTCCTCTTGCTGTCAAGGACGGCAAGATCAGCTACACGACCGATGCTCTCGGCAACCGTCTGCTCGACTACTCGACATGTGGCTACAGGAACTCCAACGTTCCAATTCCCGACGTCAATCCTATTATCTTTGTATCATGGAAAGCCGGCGACAACTCTGCCCGAATCCAGAAAGCGATCGACTATGCCGCCTCTCTTCCGCTCGACAAGAACGGTCACCGTGGCGCAGTGCTCATTGACAAGGGTGAATTCCAGCTCTCGACACCTCTGCGGATCACAGCATCAGGTGTAGTGCTCCGTGGCATGGATGAAAAGTCGACAATCCTCAAGAAAACAGGCGTCGACCGTGGCGCTGTCATCTATATCGAGGGTGTCTATAACCCGGTCGTGAGCGATACTCTCAACATCACTGACAGCTACGTGCCTGTCAACAGCACAACCATGACACTCGACGGCAAACCGGCATTGAAAGCCGGCGATGATGTCTTCATACTCCGTCCGTCGGGTGCTGAATGGATAGCCTCGCTCGGGTGTGACATTTTTGGCGGCGGCATCAGCGCCATATCATGGAAACCCGGTGATATTGACATGGTGTGGGACCGCGCCGTCAATTCAGCCGACGGCTCCGCTCTCTCTATTGATGCGCCTGTCAGCATGGCTCTCGACAAGAAGTGGGGCACGACAATGGTGCTCCCCTACTCCTGGGCCGGACGCATCGAGGAAGTCGGTGTCGAGAACATGACACTGGTCTCGGACTATGACACAAAGTATCCCAAGGATGAAAATCATGCCTGGGATGGCATCACCGTCGCAAACGCCCGCAACTGCTGGGTGCGCAAGGTGACATTCCGTCATTTTGCCGGAAGCGCCGTGATCCTCCAGTCTACCGCATCAAAAATCACCGTCGAAGACTGTGTCGCTACCGACCCCGTATCGGAAATCGGTGGTATGCGCCGCGCGACTTTCCACACACTCGGACAGCAGACTCTCTTCCAGCGCTGCTATTCCCGCAACGGTATCAACGATTTCTCGGCCGGATTCATCGCTCCGGGCCCAAATGCCTTCGTCCAGTGTGATGCCGATGAGGCTCTCGGGTTCAGCGGTTCGGTCGACGCATGGGCTCCCGGACTCCTCTTTGACATCGTAAATATCGACGGTAACAACCTCTCGTTGAAAAATCTCGGTCAGGACAAGAACGGTGCAGGCTGGAACAGTGCCAACTCTGTGTTATGGCAGTGTACGGCATCCGAACTTGAATGTTACAGCCCTTCTGACGATGCCATCAGTGTGGCCTTCGGTTGCTGGGGCCAATTTTCCGGCAATGGAGAGTGGGCTCAGTCCAACAACCACGTGCAGCCGCGCAGTTTCTTCTATGCCCAGCTCGCCGACCGTCTCGGTCAGGACGCCGGAGAGGCCCAGTCACGTATTCTCCCCCGCGCGACCAACGCCACAAGCAGCCCGACTGTCGAAGCAGCGATGAAACTCGCTAAAGAAGCCTACATCCCCCGCCTGACTCTCGAAAAATGGATTGATGAAGCTCCTTTCACAGCTTCAGTTTCAACAGCCGGACTCAAGAATGTCGACGATCTCAAAATCAAATGCAAGGAAGCTCCTGCCTCCACCCATGACTATGCTATAGTCAATGGCCGTCTCACCATGGACAATGCAACTCTTGTCGGCGGTCGCCATGAAGTGCCCTGGTGGAATGGTAAAATCAGATACAGCTATCTTCCCAAAGCCAAACCCCACGTCACCCGCTTCGTGCCCGGACGCGAAGGGCTCGGCCTCACTGACCGTATCGACTCGACACTTAACTATATGGTCGAAAACGATATTCTCGTACTCGACCACAACTATGGTCTCTGGTATGAACGCCGCCGCGACGACCATGAGCGCATCCGCCGCCGCGACGGTGATGTCTGGGCCCCGTTCTATGAGCAACCTTTTGCCCGCAGCGGCGAGGGGACAGCCTGGGACGGTCTCAGCAAGTATGATCTCACCCGTCCGAATCTCTGGTATTGGAACCGCCTCGGCGAGTTTGCCGACAAGGGAGCCGAAGCCGGCAAACTGCTCTTCAACGAGCACTATTTCCAACACAACATCCTTGAAGCCGGCGCTCATTGGGTAGACTCCCCATGGCGCTCAGCCAACAATATCAACGATACTGATTTCCCGGAGCCGGTACCCTTTGCCGGTGACAAGCGAATCTTTGTCGCAGATATGTTCTATGACGTCAACCATCCCGTGCGCCGCGAGCTTCACAAAAACTTCATCCGTATGAATCTCGACAACTTCGCGGATGATCCCAATGTGGTCCATCTCATCAGCGCCGAGTACACCGGTCCGCAACACTTCGTGGAATTCTGGCTTGACGAGATCGCAGCCTGGGAGAAGGAAACCGGCAAGGATGCCAAAGTAGCGCTCAGCACCACCAAGGATGTGCAGGATGCAATCCTCGCCAATCCTCACTATGCAGATATCGTCGACATCATCGACATCCGCTACTGGCACTACAAGACCGACGGTCTCTATGCTCCGGAGGGAGGCAAAAACCTCGCCCCGCGTCAGCATGCCCGCAAGATGAAAGTAGGCAAAGTGACATTCAATGAAGCATACAAAGCTGTCAGCGAATATCGCAGCAAATACCCGCAAAAAGCTGTCACCTACAACGCGCAGAACTATCCCGACATGGCCTGGGCCGTCTTCATGGCCGGTGGCTCTTGTCCGGTTATCCCTGTCAATGACACAGACTTCCTCACTGCCGCAACTTCAATGAATATTGTCGGGACAGATAAGGACGAGGTCAAGATGCTCGGCAACGACAAGGGTCTCATTGTTTACTCCCAGGGGACTAACGATATATCTCTCCCCATTATTCCCGGAAAATACCGTGTGACCATGTTCAACCCGAAATCCGGAGAATCCACCGTTGTCAGCAAATCTCTGAAAGTTTCAGACGGCACCACATTCAAGACCAATGACGGGACAACAGTCTACTGGTTCCGCAAATTATAATCCTCAGGATTAAAGCCTGATCAAAAAAAGTAGCGTGAAGGATAGTCCCTCACGCTACTTTTTTTCATATATCTCAACCGGTTCCTAAAACTTCAGATTGACAATCGACTTTGCCGGGATAGTCACTGTGATATTCCCTTTTGAAATCTTGGCTTTGTCGAAAGGACGGAGCGTCACTTTCTCGGCCTCGCCAAAGGCATTGTAGTCATCAATACTTGAAGCTGTCAGGATCTCTCCCGAAATCTTGCCGACCTTCATGCCGGCGAGAGGGATGGTGACCTCAGCCGATTGGTCAAGGTCAATGTTGGTCAGAGTGATGTTGGTCTCTCCATCCTTGGTCGATGCCGTAGCGCTGACTGTCGGGACGGAGCGGTTGCCCCTGACCTGACGGATGGAAGTCTGAACATCGAGGGGGAGCACGGTTCCATTCTGGTGAGGAGCATACATCTTGAAAACATAGTAGGTGGGAGTCAACACCATCTGTCCATCCTTATTGGTGAGGATCATCGACTGAAGCACGTTGACAATCTGGGCAATGTTTGTCATCTTGACGCGGTCGGTGTGACGGTGGAACACATTCAGGCTCAGAGCAGCCACGAGTGCATCGCGCATAGTGTTTTGCTGAAACAGATGACCGGGATTGGTACCGGGCTCCACGTCCCACCATGTCCCCCACTCGTCGACAATCAGAGCCACTTTCTTTTCGGGATCATAGGAGGTCATGATCGAGTCATGGCGATTGATCACATCCTCGATCTCAAGACATTTGCCCATTGTCCAGTAGAAATCATCATCACTGAACTCCGTCGCCGAGCCTTTGCTACCGTTCCAACCGGTGACAGTATAGTAGTGGAGCGAGAGTCCTTTCATGTGATTGCGGGCGTTTTTCATCAACACATCCGTCCAGTTGTAGTCGTAGTCGCTGGCGCCGGAAGCGATCTTATAGAGATGGTTTCCGTTGAAATCACGGCAATAAGTCTGATAACGGCGATACTCGTTGGCATAAGCCTCGGGAGTAAATGAGCCTCCGCAACCCCAGCTCTCGTTGCCGACGCCGAGATATTTGAGTTTCCACGGCTTCTCACGGCCATTCTCCTTGCGCTTCTTCGCCATCGGACCGTTTTCCGCGGTGATATATTCAACCCACTTGGCAAGTTCCTCGACGGTACCGCTGCCGACATTGCCGCTCAGATAGGGCTCACAACCGATAAGCTCGCAAAGGTTGAAGAATTCATGAGTGCCGAAACTGTTGTCCTCGACAGTGCCTCCCCAGTTACTGTTGACCATCACCGGGCGATTCTCACGGGGGCCGATACCGTCCACCCAATGATACTCATCGGCAAAACATCCGCCGGGCCAACGCATCACCGGGACTTTGAGATCTTTCAGAGCCTGGAGCACATCGTTGCGGTAGCCGTCTGTATTCGGAATCGAAGAATCCTCTCCGACCCACAGACCTCCGTATATACAGGAACCGAGATGCTCGGCAAACTGGCCATAAATTTCTGCCGGGATAGTGACTTCGGGATTGACGCGGTCAAAAAGCGGAGTGACAGTGGCTTTCTCTGCTCCACCGGCGGCAAAGGGTATGCCAAGCATACAGTATGCACCGAGAGCCAAAAGTGAAGGATTATGCAATGAATGTTTCATAATGTGATGGTTATTATTTAGGTTGTCCTTTCTACAAATATACGAATTATTCCCGTCAAAATTCCTACAATCTGCCAAAAGCATCAAAAATGAGATAAAAGAATATTCTTTTGCTACAACTGCAAACAACGGGGTGCGGCTTCCGATAGAGAGTCCGCACCCCTTGTTGTTACCGTTTTTCAGATTGCAGGGAAGTGATCACAACACTATCTTTCCGGAATTACGCTCCTTGATGATGCCATGGCGGAAAGCATAGAGAAGTTCGGTAAGCTCATCAATCTGACTCTGGAGGATCTTGCCTTTGTCTGTGTCACGCACACGTATGCGCTGCGATGTCTGCTCGACCATCTTTGTGGAGCGGACAATATCGGTGCCGTTGCGTATAGCCTCTTCCTCCGAGGAGAAAGGCTCATGCTCCACAAGCTCGAAGTTGCTGCTGTGGTAGATGAGGGTATAGCCGGCAATACCCGTAGTCTTATGGTAGGCCTTGGCAAATCCGCCGTCGATCACCATCAGTTTACCGTTGGCACGTATCGGGCTCTCCCCTTTTTGCGTCCTGACGGGGACATGACCGTTGATGATGTGGCGCTGTGAACCCTCCACACCGAACTCATCGAGGATCATATCACAGACCTCTTCGTTCTGACGGAGTTTGTAATAATATCCCTTTTCCTCCTTGTGGGCTTCAGGATCTTTGATGAAATAGCGTTCGAAAGTCGTCATGCGGCTCTTGTCGAACAGAGGCGAATCGGGTCCGCACCAAAGATACCAATAATAGTCGCGGGCATAGTCTTTGTCGGCGGCAGGAGTGTCGTCGTTGAAGGCCGAGCGCACGAGCATCCCTATCTGGTGGAACAGTTCATGACCACGATATTTCTGTCCGTTGACCTCCACGTCTTTCAGAGAACCGTCGGCATTGAGAGGCATAGAGGCATGGAAAAGCAAGTTGGAATTGTAGATGCCATACATGCAACCATGACTGAAAAGGCAGGAGATGTGACGCTTCAGGCCGGTGCTGACCGTGAACGAATGGTGGAGTTTGGCCAATAGCTGATCCTCCTCCGGAGTCAGGCGGTAGGGGTTTGCGGGGTCTATGGTCGGGAAATTAGTGTCACACATATTATATACGGTACCGTCGACTTCGACAGTTCCCTTCTCGAAATCAATCTTGTGAAGGAGATTGCGATCAGTCATGTTCCACTCCGGATGTTTCATAGTCATCGCACCTTCGAGCTTGAACTGAATGACGGCGATAGCCTTGTGCATCTGGGCCATCAGGCGCAGGGTCTTCTCCGGGTGTTCGCAGTTCTCCTTGTCAATGCGCGGCACAAACTCAGTGCATGGATCGTCGGCATAGGTCTCCATCGCCATCGTGGCAAGCGGGAGGAGATTGATGCCATAGCCATCCTCCAGAGTGGTGAGATTGGCATAGCGCAGAGATATGCGGACCACGTTGGCGATACAACAGTCATTGCCCGCGGCCGCACCCATCCAGAGCATGTCATGGTTACCCCACTGGATATCCCAGTTGCCATAGTGACAGAGAGTGTCCATGATCAGGTGTGCGCCCGGCCCACGGTCATAGACATCGCCGAGTATATGGAGCTGGTCAATGCTGAGTTTCTGGATCACATTGCACATCGCCACGATAAACGCGTCGGCCTGACCGGTTGTGATGATCGTCTCTATGATGCGGTTGAAATAGGCCTGTTTGTCATACTCACCACCCGATTCGTGGAGAAGCTCCTCGATGATGTAGGCGAATTCTTTCGGGAGTGCCTTGCGCACTTTCGAGCGCGTATATTTCGACGATACACTCTGACAGACCTTGATGAGCTGATGGAGGGTGATGTTATAGAAATCAACCATATCCTCCTCCGTGGCCCGTATGATCTGCATCTTTTCCTCGGGATAATAGATGAGCGAGCAGAGCTGGCGGATCTCACTCTCACGCATGGTAGTGCCGTAGATATCGGAAACCTTACGCTTGATATTGCCTGAAGCATTTTTCAGGATGTGGCGAAACGCTTCATGCTCGCCATGGAGATCTGCGACAAAGTGCTCGGTGCCCTTCGGAAGATTCAGGATGGCTTCGAGATTTATGATTTCTGTACTGGCTGAGCTGATGTCGGGAAATGTCTGAGCGAGAAGCTCAAGTATGCGGCGGTCATTTTCAACCTTTTGGGCTGTGACTTTTGTGTCAATCGGTGACATGGAGATTAGATTTAGATTATCAGTGAGGCAAATTTAACAAAAATTTTCATAAACACAGACTATCGCGCCGATAAAATTTAGCATGCGGTCCAAATTATAGATTTTTACAAGTTTTAAGGGCTTTAATTTGGGTGACAATGTTAAAATTATTAATTTTACGACCGATTTTGGATAACTAAAACCATACACCTTATCTACCTGAATGAACTTAAAGAGGTTGTTTAGAAACAATCCTTACATAGCCAAATCTCTAAATAGCATAATATGGTAAATTTTTCACTTGAAGGCAAGGTCGCACTCGTGACCGGAGCGGCCTATGGAATCGGCCTCGCCATCGCCCAGGCATTTGCAGAAGCAGGTGCTAAAATCGTGTTCAACTGTTCTCGTCAGGAGACCGTAGACCGTGGTCTCAAAGCATACAAAGAGCTCGGCATCGATGCAAAGGGTTATCTCTGTGACGTGACCGACGAGGAAGCCGTCAAGGCTATGGTGGCCGACATCGAAGCAACAGTCGGTACAATCGACATCCTTGTGAACAATGCCGGTATCATCAAGCGCATCCCCATGGAGGAAATGGCTGTCGAGGATTTCCGTCGCGTGGTCGACGTGGATCTCATCGCTCCCTATATCTGCGCCAAGGCTGTGATCCCCGGCATGATCAAGAAGGGTCATGGCAAGATCATCAACATCTGCTCCATGATGAGCGAGCTCGGCCGCGAGACTGTCAGCGCATACGCAGCTGCCAAGGGTGGTCTCAAGATGCTTACCCGCAACATCTGCTCTGAATATGGCGAATATAACATCCAGTGTAACGGCATCGGCCCGGGCTATATCGCAACTGACCAGACCGCGCCTCTCCGTGAGCTCCAGCCCGACGGAAGCCGTCACCCGTTCGACCAGTTTATCATCTCCAAGACTCCCGCCGCCCGCTGGGGCAAACCTGAAGACCTCATGGGCCCGGCTGTCTTCCTTGCATCTGACGCATCTGATTTCGTGAACGGCCACGTCCTCTATGTCGACGGCGGCATCCTCGCCTACATCGGCAAACAGCCTAAGTGATGGAGGCAGTATTCGCTTATGTCATCTCGCTCGGCGCAGCGGTGATGATGCCCATAATCTTCCTTGTCCTCGGACTCTGCATCGGCCTCGGCTTCAACAAGTCGCTGATGAGCGGTCTGAAAGTTGGTGTGGGCTTCATCGGTCTCGGTATCGTCACAGCTCTGCTGACCGACTCGATGTCAGACCCTCTGAAGACCATCACCAACCTCTATGACCTGCAGCTCAAGGTGTTCGACATGGGTTGGCCCGCAGCGGCCTCCGTAGCCTATAATACGGCTGTCGGCGCCTTCATCATCCCCGTCTGTCTCGGAATCAACATCCTGTTGCTTCTGATCAAGGGAACCCGCACGGTGAACATTGACCTTTGGAACTACTGGCACTTCGCGTTTATCGGCGGCGTTGTCTACTTTGCTGCCGATTCAATCGCATGGGGCTTTTTTGCAGCTATCATCTGCTATATCATCACCCTTGTGATTGCCGACGTGACTGCACCGAAGTTCCAGAGCTTCTACCGTGATGTGGACGGCATCAGCATCCCGCAGCCGTTCTGCGCAGGTTTCGTGCCTTTTGCCTGGGGTATCAATGCTGTCCTCGACCGCATCCCGGGCATGAGCCGCCTCGAGATCGACGCCGAAGGTCTCAAAAAGAAATTCGGCATCGCCGGCGAGCCTCTCTTCCTCGGAATCGTGGTTGGTATCGTCATCGGCTGTCTCCAGTTTGATTCATGGGACGCTATTGTCAACAATATCCCCAAGATTCTGATGCTCGGAGTCAAGATGGGAGCCGTCATGGAGCTCATCCCCCGAGTGACAGTGCTCTTCATCGAGGGCCTGAAGCCTATTTCTGAAGCTACCCGCTCGATGATTGCCCGTAAGTTCAAAGGCGCCGAAGGTCTCTCGATCGGCATGAGCCCTGCTCTTGTCATCGGACACCCGACCACCCTCGTGGCATCAATTATCCTTATTCCTGTCACCCTCGTCATCGCAGTCATCCTTCCGGGCAACGCCTTCCTTCCTCTGGCTTCGCTTGCAGGTATGTTCTACATCTTCCCGCTCGTGCTTCCCTACACCAAGGGAAGTGTGCTCAAGACACTTGTGGTAGGTATTGTAGTGCTTGTGCTCGCGCTCTACCTCGTTACCTGGATGGCCCCCGATTTCACCAAGGCCGCTCACCAGGTGGCTCTCGCCCACCCCGATGACAAGGCCGTACAGGTGCCGGAAGGCTTCCTCGCCGGATCGCTCGACTTTGCAGGCAGTCCCCTCGGAGCCGCCATCTACTGGTGTATCGAAGGTTTCAAATCGATCAGTCTCTATGTCGGAGCCTCCATCCTGACAGTCTTCACCGCAGGGCTCGTATGGTGGAACCGCCGTCGCATGATCAGACTCGAATCCAGCCGCCCGGCATCAAGCCATATCACTGACTGATCCACCTCTCTCTCAATCCTGTTAAAGAAAAAGAATCAACATCCACACACATAACTCATGAAAAAATTTTTAACCGCTATCGCTCTTATGGGAATCTCACTCTCCGGCATGGCTCAGACAGAATATTCTATCCTCCGCGCCTGTCACCCTGACGACGTGAAGCACTATGACACCGACCAGCTCCGCTCTCATTTCATGATGCCTAAAGTCATGGAAGAAAACAAGATCAATCTGACATATTCAATGTATGACCGTCTGATCTACGGTGGTGTGGTACCCGTCGGCAAAGAGGTGGTCCTCGAGACTATCGATCCACTCAAGGCCCAGTATTTCCTCGAGCGTCGTGAGCTCGGTGTAATCAACGTGGGCGGTGATGGTATTGTCACCGTTGACGGAAAGGAATATGAGCTCCATTTCAAGGATGCTATCTATGTCGGCCGCGGCAACAAGAATGTCACTTTCCGCAGCAAGGACAACGCAAATCCTGCCAAATTCTACATCAACTCCACTCCCGCCCACAAGGCTTATAAGACTCAGCTCATCACCATCGATGGCCGCAAGGGCTCAATCAAGGCCAACCGCATGCATGCCGGTACCATGGAGGAGAGCAACGACCGCTACATCAACCAGCTCATCACCAACAATGTGCTTGAAGAGGGTCCCTGCCAGTTGCAGATGGGTCTCACAGAGCTGATGCCGGGCAGCGTATGGAACACAATGCCTGCCCACACCCACGACCGCCGCGTCGAGGCTTACTTCTACTTCAACGTTCCCGAGGGCAACGCCATCTGCCACCTCATGGGTGAGCCCCAGGAAAACCGCCTCATCTGGCTCCACAACGAGCAGGCCGTGATGTCGCCCGAATGGTCGATCCACGCAGCCGCAGGTACATCGAACTACATGTTTATCTGGGGTATGGGAGGCGAGAACCTCGACTATGGCGACATGGACAAGGTGACTTACCTCGAAATGAAATAATACATCTTTCTATTCATATTATAACAATTCCTTAATTATCATGAAAGTAGTAACTTTAGGCGAAATTATGCTCCGCCTTTCACCCGAAGGGTGCCATCGCTTTGTGCAGGTTGATAACTTTGACGTAATCTGGGGAGGCGGCGAGGCTAACGTCGCTGTCAGCTGCGCCAACTACGGCCTCGACGCATACTTTGTGTCAAAACTTCCCAAGCATGAGATTGGCCAGGCAGCTGTCAACGCCCTCCGTCGTTATGGCGTGCACACCGAACACATCGCACGCGGTGGCGACCGTGTAGGTATCTACTATTGCGAGACCGGCGCTTCAATGCGTCCCTCAAAAGTCATCTATGACCGCGCTCACTCAGCTATCTCTGAGGCTGATCCCGAAGATTTCGACTTCGACGCAATCATGGAAGGCGCTGACTGGTTCCACTGGAGCGGTATCACTCCCGCTATCAGCGACAAGGCTGCCGAACTGACCCGTCTTGCCTGCGAAGCTGCAAAGCGCCACGGTGTGACTGTATCTGTCGACCTCAACTTCCGCAAGAAACTCTGGACAAAGGAAAAAGCCCAGTCAATCATGCGTCCCCTCATGAAGTATGTCGATGTCTGCATCGGCAACGAAGAGGATGCCGAACTCTGCCTCGGCTTCAAGCCTGACGCAGACGTTGAAGGCGGCGAGACCAACGCTGAGGGCTACAAGGGCATCTTCAAGGCTATGGCCAAGGAATTTGACTTCAAGTATGTCATCTCTACCCTCCGCGAGTCATTCTCAGCCACTCACAACGGCTGGAAGGCCATGATCTACAACGGCGAAGAGTTCTATGAGTCAAAACGCTATGACATCAACCCCATCATCGACCGTGTCGGTGGCGGCGACTCTTTCTCAGGCGGTGTCATCTACGGTCTTCTCACCATGCCCAACCAGGGTGAGGCTCTCGAATTTGCCGTAGCAGCTTCTGCTCTCAAGCACACTATCCCCGGCGACTTCAACCTCGTCACTGTTGACGAAGTCAAGGCTCTCGCCGGCGGTAACGCCAACGGCCGCGTACAGCGCTAATATTCCTTCGTGAAATAATAAACTGACCGGTAAGCCGGATTGTCACACCCGTCGACAATCCGGCTTATTCTTTTTGCCTGACGAAAGTCCGGGAATGTGCCGCGATACCATAAATACAGATATACTTTTCCCGGATTCTCAAAATGTGTGGGAAACGCGATTTAGGGTAATCCCTAAAAAAACTTTAGGGATTACCCTAAATCGCTAATTTTTTAGACAATTATTTGGAATATTTTTGCTAATTTTCCCAAAAATATTTTTAAATTTGTCTCCGACATCATTGTTTTCACGACCAATCACACATTCAAAAATACCCAATGAGAATCCAATCTTATCGACAGGCACGGCTCATCCCGGCAATGCTTCCATTGGTGCTACTGGCGTCATCCTGCTCCGACGAGCAGCCCTACTTCGCCGGCCCCGACAGCGAACGCTTGCCCTTTGAGTTCAGCGCAACCATTGACCAAGACAACACATCGCGTGCAGACGAAAGTGGATTTGCCGACGGCGACCGCATGGGTGTCTTTGTGGTTAACTACCGCAACAACGCCCCGGACACACTCTCGCTATCGTCAAACCAAGCCAACAACGTCGCCGTGAGTTTCAACGCCGAATCCGGCAAGTGGACACCAGCGACCGACATCTATTGGATCGACCAGCAGACCCGTGTCGATGTCTACGGCTACTACCCGTTCAACAACGGTCTGGCCGACGTGAAAAACTACTCCTTCGAAGTGCGCACCGACCAGAGCGCCGCCGGTGGCGACGGTGACATGGGCGCCTATGAAGCCTCTGACTTCCTCTGGGCCAAAACCCCGGGGATAACACCCGGCAACAAAATCAACCTGACCTACGTCCATGCCCTCGCCGGAGTCAAGGTCACCCTCGAACCCGGCAGCGGTTTCACGGGCGATGAGTGGGCCAAACTTCCGCGCATCGTCACGGTCGACAACACTGTCCGCACCTCGGCCATCGACCTCTCGACCGGCACAGCCACTCCCGTCGGAGCCTTCGACCGAAACATCGTCATGAATCCGGAAGACGAGTGTTACCGCGCCGTCGTCATCCCGCAGACAGTTGCCGCCGGTAAGTCGACAATCGGTATCACCATCGACGGTGTCACCTGCAACTTCGTGCGCGACGGTGGGATGGTCTACACCCCGGGGAAACTCCACACCTTTAACATAAAGGTCAACCGAACCGAAAATTCCGGCTCCTTCTCGCTCGAACTCACCGGTGAGCAGATCACTCCATGGGAGGCCGACAACTCGTCACACGATTTCGAGGCCAATTCCTATCTCGTGGTCAATGTGCCCGTTGCCGGCACACTCCGGGAATGTCTCATGTCCACCGGCGCCGACTACACAACCGTCAAAAATCTCAAGGTCACCGGAAAGCTCACCGACGAAGACTTCCGCTTCATGCGCGAAGACATGTCAACCCTCACCGCAGTCAATCTCAAGGAAGCGAGGATGGTGAATATTGCACTTGATAAAGTAGGAAACGTAGTTGCGGATGACATACTTCCCAAACAAGCCTTTTCCAAGAAAGTATCTCTGAGAAGAATCATTTTCCCGGATCATATCACAGAGATAAGTGCGAGTTGTTTAAATTTATTGACGTTATCAGGCACTATCATTATACCTGAGTCTGTCAAAATAATAAGACCGCAAGCCTTTAGTAATACTACCGGAGATTTCACAATCGTATTACCATCACGACTTGAACAGATTGAAAGATCTGGTTTTGCAAATACAAGTGCTGTGATTGAGTTAAATCTACCAAGCACTCTAACATATATCGGTGATTACGCATTTTCAGATTCTCGAAATATTACCGGAACGTTTGCCCTCCCAGCAAATCTTAAATACTTAGGGGAATCGGCATTCATGTTATGTGGAACAGATCTTGATGGCAATATTGATATTCCACTAAATTTAACTGCCATTCCTGAAAGAGCATTCTACGGAATGGGATTCAAAAAAGCAATTACACTGACTCTCCACGATGGAGTTCAGGAGATTGGTATCCAATCTTTCAAAGATTTGAAATTTTCAGCACCGATTGTATTCCCCAAAGGTCTGTTTTCAATAGGTGGCGGGGCTTTTGATAGGTGTAAATTCACCGGAGATATAAAACTCCCGGCGGGCTTGTCAGATATTGGTAAAAATGCTTTCGCCGGAACCAATATATGCGGTACTATCGAACTCCCGATAGCAGTAGAAGCATTCGGAGGTCGCCCTTCTCATTATATTTATGGGCCTTTTTCCGAAACAAAGATAGAAAGTCTGATTCTTGGAGACAATGTGGAACAGATTCTACCATGGGCTTGTGTTGGTTGTGAAGAACTACGTCATGTTGAAATTGGTAAAAATATAGCTATAATTGGAGAGAATGCTTTCGCTGAGTGTCCCAGCATTTCTACTATTGTGTGCCTTGCGAAAGAACCGCCGAAACTCGATAGTTCATCATTCCCGGACGTCGATCTGACGCATTGTACTGTAGAGGTTCCTGAAAATTCTGTCGAGGCCTATCGTCAGGCCGCCGGTTGGAGCTCTTTCCACAGCATAACAGCCCACCATGAACTCAGTCTGTCTCTCTCCGAGATCTCCTGTCTGAACAAAGGCATCAGCCGCGATCTGATCATAAACGCCGACGGCCCCTGGGAAATTGCCGAAATCCCCGCGTGGCTCCATATCACTCCCGACCATGCCGACTATAAGGAGGAAATCAAAGTGAAAGTCGACCCACTCTCCGCCGGAGCCGGCGACCGTGAGGGGCGCATAGTCTTCCGCCTCAAGGAGAGCGGCTACACCAACTACATGACAGTCCACCAATATGACTACGCCCACGAGGAGGACAAGGAAATAGTCCTCCAGACTGCCTCCGGCAGAGGCAATGCCATTCCACTGTTTATAGTCGGAGAGGGCTACGGCGCTCAATCCATTGCAAACGGCGACTATCTCAAGCGAGTCAAGGAGACCGTTGACCAATTTTTTGCAATAGAGCCTTTCAAGACCTACCGCAATATGTTTACGGTCAGCACCACCATCTCCCTCTCGCCCGATGACGGCGCTCCCGACGTTCTGTCAAAAAATCAGAGCAAATTCTCATTTACCTTCCCCGATATTGATTGTCCCGGGGTGTCGGATCTGACATCAAGACTTAAAGATTACGTGAAAACCGTCTCCGCCCACATTGACAACAGCACTATCAAGCGGTCGGTCATCATAATGCTCTCCAACTATGAGGCATTTGCCGGTTCCTCCTACCATTGTGCTGACGATGGCTGCGCCATTGCCTGTCTTGGTATCTCCAATGACATTTATCCTTACGACAATCGCGGGCTCGTCCAGAATTTAGCCGGCGGGGCTGCTTTCGGAGGCCTCGCCACAGAGGAAATCCATCATTTTGAACTTATCAAGGGATGCTCCTGTCCAGGATGCAATAAGATGGCGACCTACTATGCCATGAAAGCCCGCGGTCTCTTTGAAAATGTCACTGTTTCCGGTAAAATGGATGATGCTCCCTGGCGCGATTTCATTTTCCACCCTAAATACAGTACGATTGTCGACATGTATGAAGGTGGATGCGATCATCTCCGTGGTGTGTGGCGCTCCGAAGCGCAAAGCGTGATGAGCAACTATATTCCTTATTATAACACCATCTCACGCTACGCCATCTACAAGCAGATCATGCATCGCGCGGGCCTCACCCCTTCGCTTGAAGACTTTATAGCAAACGATAAAATTGAATTTCCGCAATAATGAAACATTATAATCTATACATATATTCAGCTATACTATCTCTATTGCTAATGGCATGTGCTGACGACAATTCCTCATTTCGTGAGGAACCCGCAGACTCTTCGGGCAAAGAGCTGAAACTCCAAGCCTCGATTGAGCAGGTCAACGTGTCGCGTGCCAACGACTCCGGATTTGCTGACGGCGACCGCATAGGTGTCTATGCAGTAAATTTCACCACTGCAGGCAATCCCGGCCAACTGTCAGCGACCACCAATCTTGCAACCAACGTCTGCTTCAAGTATAATGAATCAACATTATCCTGGACCGGTGACCGCCAGATCTATTTCCAAGATGATAAAACGCCTATCGATGTATATGGCTATTATCCATATTCAAAGACCGTGACGGATGTGAAAGCCCATCCTATATCGGTTCAACGCAATCAGGCAACTGACGCATCGGACGGCAATCTATCCGGCTATGAGGCCTCTGATTTTCTCTGGGCCAAAAGTATCGCTGTCCTACCTTCATCGCAGATGGTATGGCTTACTTTCCGTCATATACTTGCTGCAGTTCAAGTCACACTTATAGAAGGTGCCGGTTTTGAAGAAGGAGAATGGGCTCGACTTGACAAGTCGGTTCTTGTTTCCAATACAAAGTTGAATGCGACTGTCGATCTCTCAACAGGAACAGCTACATTACTTGACGGAAGCAATAGCGATGCTATCATCACTAATCCCTCTAAGAAAGATTACCGTGCGATTGTGATACCTCAGACTGTGGAAAGCTCGAAAACCCTGCTTGCAATAACTATCGATGGTCATACCTATGAATTCAAGAAAAATACGGAAATGACCTATGTCTCTTCAAAAATGCATAAATTCACAATCGAGGTCTCCAAAGCAGAAGAAAAAGGTGACTATGAATTTTCCCTCCTTGACGAGGCTATAACTGCATGGGAAAGCGACCTCACCTCACACAATGGTCAAATTAAGGAATATATCGTTGTAAATACCCCCAAGTTCGGTGGTCTTGAATCTGTCATCACAGAACTGAAACTTAATCCTGCTGAGATTATCAACCTGAAACTCACGGGTCAGATGAACGGTGATGATTTCAAATATCTCAGAACCAATATGACTAATCTGGAAGCGATTAATATTCAAGACGTAATTGTCAATGATAATCGTATCATCGGTAATAGACTTCCACAGTTAGCGTTTTGCAATATGCCTACGCTAAAATCATGCGTGTTACCAAAAAAATTGGAAGCCATCGATGCTTACGCATTTTGTGGCACATCTTTAAGCGGTTCCCTTGAAATTCCAGAAGGTGTTATTAGTATTGGAAATAGTGCTTTCAGCAATAATTTTGAAGGATCCAGTGTGATTCCAGGTTTTCATATACTGCACCACAATAATTTAACCGGTACACTTACCCTACCGAGTACTCTTAAGTATATTGGAGCTGATGCATTTAATAGATGTGATTTCTCCGGAGATTTGCTCCTTCCAGAAGGTCTGATAGGAATTGGCGAGTCTGCATTTGCTAATTGTAAACATTTCACCGGAGACCTGCACATTCCGGAATCTGTAGAAAAGATAGGTCTTGAGGCCTTCGATGGAATGACAGGCATCAAGGGATGGATCACTTTACCATCCAATCTAAAAACTATAGCAGGATTAGGATATTTAAATCCAGCCGGTATTGAATGGCCTAAAAACGCCCAGACCATTGACTCCAGAGCATTTTATAATTTTAATTCTTCTATAGATTTAAAAATACCTGAAAGTGTGGTAAGCTTAAAAAATTCATGTTTTCGTAACGCAAATATAACGCATATCATTCTTTCGCCACAACTTACACTCATCCCAAGCGATTGCTTTGCTGGCTGCACAGAATTATCAGATACCCTGAAAATTCCCGAACAAGTTGAAGTGATTGCAAATAATGCCTTTTTGGGTTGCAACAAAATTGAAGCTCTAAGCCTGCCATCCAAATTGATCCGTATTGAAGAATATGCGTTTGCCAGCTGCCATAATTTGAATTACATTCATTGCAATGCGATCCAACCACCGACCTTATCGGAAAGTGCGTTTTGGGGAATTGCGCAAGATAATTTCACGGTTGAAGTTCCGGAACAAAGTGTCGAGGCTTATCGTAATGCACCGGGCTGGAGGGAATTCAAAAGAATATCCGCTTACCGAAACTTTGTGGCCCGACCGTCGAAATATGATGTCCTTAACAAGGGTGGCAGACGTGAAATCACCCTTAATGCTGATGCGGATTGGGAAATGACCTCATGTCCGTCATGGTGCCATATCGACAAGACAAGCGGGTCAAAGAAAACGACTTTGACCCTCATGGTAGACGCCATGGCAAAAGGAGCCTCTGACAGAACCGGCAAGATCACATTCAAGCTCAAAGACAAGGAAGAGCATCTGACACATATCAATGTCGCTCAATATGACTATGAATATGACGAGGACCAGTATCTCACCCTCCAATCTGCCACCAAGGGTAAGGGAATCAATCTCGCCTTTATCGGCGACGGCTATGATGCCGTGGATATCGCCTCAGGAAAGTATCTTGAGGATATGAAACGGGAGATGGAATATTTCTTCGGCGTAGAGCCTTACACCACCTACCGCGATTATTTCAATGTCTACACAGCCTTTGCTCTTTCCGAGGACAGCGGGGTTGAAAATATCAACCGATGGCGGAATACAAAATTTAAAGTCACCACCGGCGACGGTTGCTCCAAAGACGGGCAGCGACTTAGCGCAGACTGGATGAGTGCCCTTGATTATTGTGCACAGATTATCACTCCTACTGTCAACCGGGCGGATCCTTCGGTTGGTTGTATTCTTGTAAGCAATACAGACATATATGAGGGTATCACATATTCTATTGGAAATAGTTTCTGTGCGGTAGTGACCCTAAGTGAGGCTGCCTACCCCTACGATGCACGAGGTCTTGTCCAGCACGAGGCCGGTGGACATGGCTTAGGTTGGCTTGCAGACGAATATATCTATCATTCCGCTTTCATCCAAAAATGCGGTTGCAGTTGCTGTGGGCATGTTGAAGAACTTACTGCCAATCATGCCTCCGGTTTCGGTCTCAATGTATCTCTCAACGGAAAATATAAGGAGGTTCCCTGGTCCCATCTGATATTCAACCCCAACTATGGTGATATTGTGGATATATATGAGGGAGGATACTTCCACAACCGTGGCGTGTATCGTTCGGAATACAATTCATGCATGAACCATAATGTGCCCTACTTCTCGACCTGGAGCCGGCAACTGATAGTCCAGCGCATCATGAAGCTTGCAGGCGAGGAATTTTCGCTTGAAAAGTTCTATGCCAACGACAGCCGTGCGCTTGGCCCCGACTTTACAAGTACGGCCCGAAGCGGAGCGACTGAGGTGTCGGCGCCAAGACGCCACGGCAATGCGCCCGTGTTTATTAAAAACTACAAATTTGGTAAGAAAGGAGGCAGACGATGAAAACCTCATATAAATATCTACTGTCAATCTTCGGAGCAGGTCTGCTCATGGCCTCGTGTACGGATGACCGCATGGGTGCACCCGGCGGTCCCGATAGCGAGCTGCTCCCGATCACACTGTCAGCAGCCTACCCCACCGCATCGCGCGCATCGGACGCCGGTTTTGAGGACGGGGACAACATGGGCGTCTATGTGCTCGACTATACCGGCAATCAGCCTCAGGAGATCACCGATGGCGATGCCCATGCCTCAAACATGAGGTTTCGTTTCAACGGGACTGACAACACCTGGGTCGGAGCCGCCAATATCTACTGGACCTCCAAGGACACTCCGGCCGACATCATCGGGTATTATCCATACAACTCATCGATTTCCGATCCGACTGCGTGGCCGCATGCGATCGCACGCCGTCAGGATCAGACCGGAAGCGAAACCGAACCCGGCGGCTATGAAGCGAGCGATTTTCTCTGGGCCAAGGCTGACAAAGCCATGCCTACGACTTCGCGTGTCGACCTTACCTTCAGCCATCTCATGGCCGGCGTGAGGGTGACTCTACGTCCGGCCGAAGGATTTGCCGACGGCGAGTGGGAGAAGCTCGAAAAGACCGTGTTAGTGTCAAATATCATCCCGAATTCGACCATCAATCTCAAAGATGGCAGCGTCGAGGTCGGGACAGAGGGCCCGATCAGCGTGACGCCATACGAATATAATGGCGATTGGCGTGCCGTTGTCGTTCCGCAGACTATAAAAGCCGGAGCGAATGTAATCTCCATCAGTGTTGACGGCGTGTGCTACAATCTCACCAAGTCTGACGCGATGACCTATAATTCCGGGAAGCTCCACACGTTCACCATAGACGTGAAACGCCGTCAATCAACCGGCGAATATGAGTTTTCACTCGCCGATGAAGCCATCACGGCCTGGGTCGACGACGTGGATTTTCGTGATGGAATAGTCAGGACATACATTAATGTGAATGTCGATAAGCGCGGTACTCTCAAACAGATAGTGGACGACAAGGGGATTAGCCCAGTAACCATCACCGGGCTGAAAATCACGGGCGAAATCAATGCCGAGGATTTCACGTTTATGCGCGAAGAATGTACGGCACTCAAATCGCTCAATCTTTTAGAGGCCACAGTCTGGGACGGCGAACGAGAGAATGTAATCCCCGAAAAAGCGATGTATGAAAAGCAAACATTGACTCATCTCGTTTTCCCCAAAAACACCAGGATCATAGGTAGTTCAGCCTTTACTCGCACAGCCCTAATGGGAAGTCTCATACTTCCTGATGGAATTGAGAAAATTGGTGAAACCGAGTATACCCCCGATAACAGTGGACTTGTTGGATCTCGTTATCTCCTCGGAGCATTTGCAAATTGCGCCACTCTTGTCGGGGAGCTCTCGCTGCCATCGACTTTGGAATTTATTGAGGATGGAGCTTTTGCACAGACGCAATTTACCGGTACACTTAATCTACCAGCATCTGTCAAAACAATCGGTAACTATGCCTTTGAAATGAACAAATTTACAGGCGACCTTGTCATACCTGAAGGTGTGGAGAATATCGGTGGAGGAGCCTTTGCCCGAAATCCTTTTACCGGCAATCTGGTTTTACCACAGAATACAAAGGTGATCTACGCCAACACTTTTGCCGAGTGTGGCTTTACAGGAATTCTCTCACTCCCTGAAGGGTTGCATACGATTGAAAATGAAGCTTTCGACGGTTGCAATTTCAGAGGAGAGCTCATGCTCCCATCCACTCTCAAGAAAATCTCAAACAGGGCTTTTTCCAATACCAAGATCAGCAGCATCATTTTCCCGGAAGATCTGATCTATCTCGGCGACGGTGCGTTTATGAACTGCAAATATCTCCAAGGCTCGATTGAAATCCCAAAGAAAGTGCAGCGCGTGAATGAATATCTCTTCAGCGGTTGTCCGTTGCTAAGCGAGGTGATTCTGCCAGAGGAAACCATCTATGTAGGAGGAGGCGCTTTCTACGGGTGCAGCGCGTTGAACCGTCTGGTATGCAACAGTCCCGAGCCACCGTTGGTCAGCTATATTGACGAAGACCGTTATAGCGCTTTTGAATGGACAGCAACGCATGTCGGCCCCTTTGACGGCATCGTAAAGACCAACTTCACACTTGAAGTGCCGAAAGAGTCTGTGGATCTCTATCGCCGTGCCACGGGTTGGAGGGAGTTCAGCCGCATCTCGGAGGCTTCTAACTTCGTCTGCCGTCCGGCCACAGCCTGCGCACTTAATTCGCAACACTCCGAAACTCTCGTAATCAACAGCGATGGCGAGTGGGAGGTGATTGAGAAGCCCGACTGGTGTCAGTTGACAGCCACGGAAGGAAATAACAAGAAGGAAATCAGTCTAACCATCACTTCTCTGTCGAAAGGTAGTGGCAAACGTGAGGGGAAGATTGTGTTTGGTCTCAAAGGGACCGATATCACGACATCGTGTGCAGTCAGCCAATATGACTGTGAATATGACGAGGATCAGTGTGTCACTCTTCAGAAAGCGACTGTCGGCAGAGGTATCGATGTTCTCTTCATCGGCGACGGATGGGATGCAGAATCCATTGCCGACGGCAGCTATATGAATCTTGTGACAGAACAGATGGAGGCATTCTTCGGCCTGGAACCCTACGCCACTTACCGCAACCGCTTCAATGTCTATGCGTGCATTACCCTTTCGCAAGAGACAGGCGTTAACACAACCGCTACATGGCGCAACACGCGTTTCAGCACATTCTATGCTCACGACTGTGACGGCAACGGCTCACTGCAACTCGACAACGTCGACGATGTGTTTGACTACGCAGTGGAGAAATCGCCCCTGACGATGGACAGGATGCCTCAATCGTTGGTCATCATGACCCTTAACAATGATGAGTATGGCAGCGCCACTACCATCACAGAAAATGGCTCTGCCATAGCTATCTGTTCTCCAAGTGAAGGGACATATCCTATGGATACCCGCGGTATCATCCAGCATGAGGCCTGCGGCCATGCCTTCGGTAAACTTGCAGAGGAAAGAATCACAAAGAACAGATATATCTCCGATCAGGAAAAGACAGTGATCACCGGTTACCACTGGAAAGGCTGGTATCAGAACATCTCCATATCCGGCAAGATGACCGATGTGGCCTGGAACCACTTCATCTTCGACCCCAGATATAGCAATGCCGTCGATATCTTTGAAGGAGCCTACGGAAAGACCCGCGGTGTCTATCGTTCTGAGATCAACTCCTGTATGAACTATGGTATCCCCTACTTCAACGCTATCAGCCGTCAGGATATCATGAAGCGTATCCTCGAATATTCCGGCGAGGGCTTCACTATGGAGAAGTTCTACGCCACCGACTCCGACAAGTGGGGCTCGACCGGTCAGACCTCACGCGCCGCAATGGTCGGAGAAGAAAACAGCTATGCAGCCTCCGGACTACATCATCCTGTAAGAATTGTCAAATCGAAAAAATATTAAACCATCATGAAACTATATCACAACCTGCTCCTCATCGGAGCTACTGCAATCTTCGCATCCTGCAACTCCGAGGACACTCCTCAAGTCAATGACTCTGCCAACGAAATCGCTTTCATCTGCGAGTATGAGCAGGCGACTTCAAGAGCCACCGATACCAAATTTGAGAACAATGACCGCATCGGTATCTATATGGTGGCCGATGGCGCCACTCTCCAGCTCGGTGGCAACGAGCTCAACAATGAACTTTTCACATTTGACGGCTCGGCATGGAAGTCAGGCAGAAAGGCCTACTGGAACAAAGGGCTACATAATGTCTATGCCTACTACCCCTACTCCACCTCGGTCAACGACACCGAGGATTACACCTTTACTCTCGCGTCTGACCAATCGACCCACGAGGGCTACACCTCCTCCGACTTTATCTGGGCGAACAAAGAGGGCGTGGAGGCCTCTGCCTCCCCCGTCAAGCTCACCTTCTCCCACCGTATGAGCAAAGCCATTGTCAAACTCGAG
The DNA here is from genome assembly GCA_023665865.1 of Staphylococcus sp. GTDB lineage: Bacteria > Bacteroidota > Bacteroidia > Bacteroidales > Muribaculaceae > Duncaniella. The sequence goes on along the minus strand of JAMPDC010000001.1, from coordinate 1,875,595 downwards.
AAAGGCGCCGATTTCGAGGGCAATATTCCAAACGATTGTGAGGTCTACATCCACTCCACTGTCGGCACGGCTTCGATCGACCTTTCGACCGGTGGTGTCTCCAAGGATTCCTATGCCGGAACAATGTCTATCCGCGCACAGAAGATTTCCGACACCGAGTTTCATGCCATCGTGGTCCCGCAGAACATCGAGAGCCGCCGTCCGCTCGTCGAAGTTGTCTCCCAGGGAGTCAGCTATCTGATGGAGGGTAAGATCTCATTCAAGCAAGGCTATGCCCACACTCTCATTGTCACCCTTTCGAAGAATCCGTCACAGACCAAGATTGAAATCGGTGGTTCAATCGGTGGATGGAATTAGACATGCTCATAATCCACGACTGTTATGAAGAAATTTATATTTATAATCGCATCCTTTGTGGTGGGTCTCGGCTCTCTTTCGGCCGCGACCCGCTACAAGGGGGACCTGAACAATGATGATCGTGTCGACCTTGCCGATATGATGATCCTCGCCAAAGCTATCATCGGCGGGAACACCGACAAGGATATCCACGACCTCAACACTTCCGGAAATGTCGACGATATGGATCTCCACTATCTCGCCGATATAATCCTCTCTGAGAAACTGCTTCCAAATACGGGCTTGAATATCGGTATCGGCGGTTGGGATGATTCCAGCGAAGATTTCGGCGGAAGCGTCGGGGCACCTATACGTCCCGGCAACTCCCGTGTGTCACGATCGGCAGCCCTATCGTTCACCCTCACCCAGCCTGCCTATGATTTTTCACGCGGACTTCCCTATACCAATCTTGGGCTTGATGGAAATAGCGATAATAACTGCGGTATTCTCGTCAACATCACGTTACAGTATGATATGACCATGCCATCCTCCGACATGATTGTGCTCCCGGATGAGTTACAGAATCAGGGGTTCAAACTTTATGGTACCCCGCGTGTCACGACTGAGAATGCCTATCCCACCCTTCGCTTCATTGTTTTCTCTCCGACTCTCAGCCCGATGCCGGTTGGTGAGGTAAACTTGGGTAAGCTATATTTCAACAATCGTGAAAATTGCTATGGCAATGCGAATTTCTCTAAATGTCATATCGTCAATATCAATGGTAACGATACGCCCCTTCCGGATCAATCCTCTCAATTCTACGAATGGTTTGTCCGGCCGATCACCGCTATCAGCATTGACATGTCATCCATACCTGAAGAGATCCATGTCAATAATCATTTCAGTTTAAAAGTAGGAATTACCCCCGATAATGCCACCAACCAACGACTGAAATGGACCTCCTCCAATCCGGAAATTGCGGTTGTTGATGAAAACGGATGGGTCGAGGCAAAAGCCATCGGTGAAACGACCGTAACAGTCACCACTCTTGACGGTTCTGACTTATCGGCCTCTGTCGTTCTGACAGTAAAACCCATTCCCGTATCTTCCATAACCATAAGTCAAGAGTCGGCCGAACTTATATTAGGGAAAGAAAGTACGTTGTATTTAAATGTCGACATCCAACCATGGAATGCTACTAATCAGTCTATCGAATGGACCTCTTCGAATCCCGACGTTGCAACGGTTGAGAACGGTGTCGTACAAGCGATTTCCATAGGTGAAGCGACAATCACAGCAGCCACCACCGATGGCTCCAACCTCAAGGCTTCATGCCACGTGAAAGTGTCTCCGATTCTCGTCGAACAGATCTCTTTCGATACAGGCGACTCCGAACTGCGTGTCGGTGATTCAAGACGCATAATCTCCTCGGTCACTCCTGACGATGCGACCATCAAAACCTTGAAATGGAATTCGTCAAATCCGGATATCGCATCGATTGACTCGGAGGGTAATGTCAAAGCACTGAAGGTCGGCGAGACCGTAATATCGGCGACAGCGACTGATGGCTCCGGAGTCTCGAAATCTGTATCCGTCTCGGTAAAACCTGCACTCTCCTCTTCGCTCGTCATTAATAAAACCGAACTCAACCTGCTCATCGGAGGCAAGGAGACCCTTACCGCAACTGTTATGCCGGAATCTTCAGGCCAACAGTCTATCGAATGGACTTCTTCGAACCCCGACGTTGCAACTGTCTGGAACGGTGTGGTAAAAGCGATTTCCATAGGTGAGGCTACAATCACAGCATCCACCACCGACGGATCCGGCCTCAAGGCTTCATGCCACGTGACAGTGTCACCGATTCTCGTCAGCGAAATCATTCTCGAACCGGAAACGCTGGAACTTAAGATTGGCAAATCAAGCCAGCTCAGAGCGATTGTTACTCCGGACTATGCAACAAATAAGGAACTCAGTTGGAGCTCTGACGACGAAAGCGTGGCCACGGTTTCGCAGTCCGGACTCGTGACTATTCTCAGCGATGGATCGACCACCATCCGCGTCCGCACTACCGATGGCAGCAATCTGGAGGCAACCTGCACCATCTACGGCCTCTCGGCTCTCACACAAGTGATCGCCGACAACTCCCCCATAGACATCTATGACCTCCAGGGTCGCGTGATAGCAAAATCGGTATTGACCGACGCTCTCTCCAACCTCCCGCGCGGCATCTACATCATCGTTCAGAACAACGTAAGTTACAAACTGATGAAATAACATCAATATTTGAGAAACACCCACCCGACAAAACCCCGAAAGCATTTTTTGATGAATGTTTCCGGGGTTTTGTTTTATTTTAAACACAGAAGAAAACCCACCGCTTAGTTCTACACGGCTGGTAGTGGCTTTTCTAATATCCCAATTCTGAACATTCTATTGTATAACTGAAATCATTTTGCTAACTTTGCGATCGCAGACCGCATCGCAGAGCCCGGTCAAGGGCAATGTGGGTGGGTCGGCAAATGACATACGAAAAGCGTTTACTTGACGCTCTTTCTTGACTCATCGGAATCTGGTAAATTCAATCGTAGCCAAGAATGA
>JAMPDC010000001.1:1720222-1872561 GCA_023665865.1 Staphylococcus sp. | reverse complement strand
TTTTGCAGCTTCGCTTCCACTTCTTTAGGCTTACGCTCTTTCTTAGGATTATGGAGGCGATAAATTTCTTTCTCGAACAAGTCCTTTGTAAGTTTCTCAGGAGCGGTTGTCTCACAAAGCGAGAAAATGAGTTGCTCCAGACTGAGTAGTTTATTCTCGATGCTTCTCAATTCTGCGGTGAGCTTCGGATTCGCACGAGGATAAACAAATTTACCATCAGCAAACCTGTCTTTGGGCACGAAAATTCCACTCCTGACACGCACACGAGTTGTACGGTTGGAGTTGATTCTCAACATAAATTCAACGCGATCATTTCCGTCAGTCTTAGTTGATAAGGAGCGAGTGATTGTTGCCATATTCGGAGTATTTTGGGGCGTTAAGCCAAATGTTAAGTCATTTTAATATTGCGATGGCCTATATACAAAGTTACAAATAAACGACTTAACTACCAAATTTAGTCGAATATTTTTGTCCCCCAATTGTCCCCCAAAATGAAATTAAGCGATTTTTATTGGAAACGAATGACACCTATTTTTGTAATGATTAATTTTTAGTAAACTATATATCAATATATTATCAATTCTCCCAAAACTCGAACCTGCTTCCATAACAGTGCATACCCTTTCATTTGGTTGCTTCTGTTCTGGGCACTGTAAAATCCCGTAACTCATTGAAAATCAAGAGTTGCGGGATTTCTCTTTACATTTTTGTCCTCCGATTGTCCTCCGAGACTTAACATTACAACATAAGTCACTAAAACATAATTAATTACTATTGCATCAACTTACATATCTTGACGTTGTGACGACTTTTACCTGTCTATGTTTCCATGTTCAATAGAACATTCCTTCTCCGAGGGATGTTTTTAGTTTATTCAGGTGTTTTGCGCTATATGTGCGAGAATGACCTAAACTCAATCCAAATACAATCCCATCCCTCCTCTGACTTATGAAGCCGAGAACATTTTCCGAATATCTTTCCCAAGCTATAACAGATTCCTACAATGCGCGTCAGAATCTCAAACGCCTGTCATGGCAGATCATTGTCGCCGCTATCATCACAGGCCTCGCCACTAAATCATGGTTATGGTTTGCGATCACATTTGCCGGCTTGATAGTCGCCATGCGTATCCCGTATCTTGGAGGTCTTCTCTGCATAGCACTCGGCGCCATAATCGGAATCGCAGCCGGTATGCTCTTCGGTGCGCTCGGCGGGGCTGCCTGCGGATGGATAATCGGTATTCTTGTCGGAATCTCCATGATCATCGGGAATCTCAACGGCCGTCAAGCCTGAGCCCAAAGAGTGTCAAACCTACACGGTCCAACGCTCAATCACCTTTTCCCGACAAGCTCCTTTGCTACTTTTCCTGTTATACTCTCTATGTCAATGCGCAGAACCATGACAACTTTCAGAAACCGGGCAATCTCATCAGAGGGGTCAATTCCAGGACTATACTTGTCACAAAGACAGATCAAGCCCTTATAAATTTCATCCGCATCCGTCACAATCCTGATTCTGCCAGAGACTATGACACTCCGGAAATAAGTAGTGAACTCTTCAGGCACAACCTGGTCCTGCGCTACCACACAAAACGAGCATCTGGATTCCGAATTGATACAGTCAACCTTATGCCCGGCCACCGCGCTATGCAAATAGATGTGGCCGTCTCCATCATACGCATAACTGATTGGGACTCCATATGGCGCCCCGTCGGAATCGACAAGCGAGAGCACACCGTTAGAACCACGTTCAAGAATCTCCACCGCATCTTCCGGCGAAAGCTGCTGTCTGAATCTTCGCATCTTATGATCCATATCACAAAACTTTAAGTCCTATTATTGAAATGATAAGGGTTGTAATGAAGAAAATGCGCCAGAATGTCGCCGGCTCATTGAAAAAAACAATGCCTACGATAACCGCCCCTACGGCTCCGATACCTGTCCATACAGGATAGACTGTACCAAGTGGCAACGTCCGGGAAGCACGGGCCATCAGATACATACTCAGGGTCAGGGCTACGACAAACCCTCCCCACCACCAATATTGGGTAGTCCCGGCCGCAGTCTTGGTTTTCCCGAGACAGAAAGTGAATCCGACCTCCATAAGGCCGGCAATTATAAGGCATATCCAGTTCATATCGGCGGCAAAGTTAGGGAATAGCCTCGACATAATGCTTTACATTTGATAATTTCGTATCTTTGCACATGGAACTTACTGATATATTGACACACATTCATCCACTGCCTTCTGAATCTCTCTGCCGAATCTCTGAAAAAACCGACAGAATTGAAGTGGGGAAAGGAACCCTATTGGTCGAAGCAGACAAAGTATGCCCCAGCGTATATTTTATAGCGAATGGTATTGTCCGGGCATATTGCTTCGCCAAAGGGCGCGACATAACGTTCTGGATTGGAGAAGAGGGAACAGTCGCGCTATCCATGCAGAGCTATATCAACGGCACACCTGGCTATGAGAACATCATAGCCCTTGAAGACTGCGTATTATACAGGATTTCCATCAATCAACTGCATGATCTCTACCGCCATGACATCCATCTCGCCAACTGGGGCCGTGCATTTGCAGAAAAAGAGATACTGCGAGCAGAGATGTCATTGATACCACAGCTGTTCACCACCGGACGTGAGCGATATGAACAGCTCTTGAAAGATAGGCCACACCTGCTCAACAGGATCCCACTTGAGAATCTCGCCTCCTACCTCGGCATCACACCTGTGAGTCTCAGCAGGATACGCAACCGGATACAAGATACGCCAACACGCATACAATAAGTCCGGTATCTCAAACCGCGTGAAAAAAGATCATCTGCGGCATCGAAAATTCACAATATCTCTCCACTTGCGATAAAATTTACAGGCAATTCGAGGGGGAGGCTCAGAAAATCTGATTATCTTTGCAGTTTAATAGACAGAAACATACTTTTTAACCATATTTTCTCACATACATGGAAAATAATAGTCAAGCTACGACACCTCAGGAGTCCAAGGGACTCAATTTCGTTGAACAACTCGTTTTGGAAGACCTCCAGGCCGGTAAAAACGGGGGTCGACTCAACACCCGTTTCCCCCCGGAGCCCAACGGCTATCTCCATATTGGCCATGCCAAGGCTATATGCATGGACTTTGGCATCGCAGAGAAATTTGGCGGCACCTGCAACCTCCGTTTCGATGACACCAATCCTGTCAAGGAAGACGTCGAGTATGTCGACTCTATCCGCGAGGACATCCATTGGCTCGGTTTTGATTGGGGCGACCGCGAGTATTACGCATCCGACTATTTCCCCCAGCTCTTCGATCTCGCCATCCGCCTCATTAAAGAAGGAAAGGCCTATGTCGACGACCAAAGCTCAGAGCAGATCGCCGCACAGAAAGGTACCCCGACCCAGGCAGGAACCGAAAGTCCATTCCGCAACCGTTCAGTCGAGGAAAACCTTGACCTTTTCATGCGCATGAACGCAGGCGAATTTGAAGAGGGTTCACGAGTGTTGCGCGCCAAAATCGACATGGCCAACCCCAACATGCACTTCCGTGACCCTATCATGTATCGCATCATCAAGACACCACACCACCGCACCGGCACCACATGGAAAGTCTACCCGATGTATGACTTCGCCCACGGACAGAGCGACTACTTCGAGGGTGTCACCCACTCGATCTGCACACTTGAATTTGTGGTCCATCGTCCGCTCTACGAGCACTTCGTCAAGGAACTCGCCGACGAAAGCTACTGCCCCCGTCAGATTGAGTTCAACCGCCTCAACCTGACCTACACCGTCATGTCGAAGCGCAAACTCCTCCAGCTTGTCAAGGAAGGACTCGTGGCCGGTTGGGACGATCCCCGTATGCCGACCATCTCAGGTCTGCGTCGCCGTGGCTTCACACCCCGTTCGATCCGAAACTTCATCGATGCCATCGGCTATACAAAATATGAAGCCCTCAACAGCATCTCGCTGCTCGAACACTCCGTCCGCGACGACCTCAACAAGGTTGCAACCCGCGGCATGGCAGTCATCAACCCCGTCAAAGTCATCATCACCAATTATCCCGAGGGACAGGTAGAGACCGTCGAGATGGAAAACAATCCCGAAGAGGAAGGTTCAGGCACACACCAGATGCCATTCAGCCGTGAGATCTACATCGAGCGTGATGACTTCATGGAGAATCCTCCCAAAAAATTCTTCCGTCTCGCCCCCGACGGCGAAGTGCGTCTCAAAGGCGCCTACATCATCAAGTGTACCGGTGTCAAGAAAGATGCCGACGGCAACATCGAGGAAATCTACTGTACCTATGACCCCGACACCCGCAGCGGCCTCCCCGGCAGCGCACGCAAAGTCAAAGGTACACTCCACTGGGTTTCAGCCGAACATGCTGTCGACGCCACCGCCCGCATCTACGACCGTCTCTTCAACGTCGAGAACCCCGCTGCCGAAACCGAACGCGACTTCCGTGAGATGCTCAACCCCGACTCACTCAAAGTGGTCGACCACATCAAGGTTGAGCCTTATCTCGCCGAGATAGCCAAACCCGGACTCCCGCTCCAGTTCCAGCGCATCGGCTACTTCACTCTCGACCCGGACTCGAAAGACGGACAGTTGATTTTCAACCGTACCATCGCCCTCAAAGACAGCTGGAAAGCGTAAATTTCATGGAGCGCCATCAGCTCCGGGTATAAAGCATAAGCCTCACTCAAGTATCAACCGGCAACCCGGTTGATACTTGATATTTCCCAAGCTTTATACATCTCACTATTCATTATAATACATGGACGAACGCAACGAACGCCGCGATCTCTACGAAGAATTTGAATCAGAAGTCGTCAAGCGAGGCAATACCGAGGCCTTTTTCGACGAAAATGACCTCATTGAGATATTTGACTACGCTTCCGACTACGACAACTACATAGTCAAGATGGAGGTGCTGCTCTACGGAGCCATACACTATCCGAAGAGCGAAGCCCTTGCCACACGCAGAGCCTGGCTCTATTATTCGTTTGGCGATGTCGAGACCACAAAGGAACTCAACGGTCGTGTCACACAGGAGGGCATCCTCAACAAACTCCTTGATCTCCGCGCCAAAAACGCAGACCTCTCGATGCTGCCCGGTGAGATCATAGCCGAACTTGAGAAAATCCTTGACTCCACAGACGACTTCGAGGATGAGGAGATCATACAGTTCACTGACTACGCCATGGAGATGCGGCTCGAACAGTGGCTTTCTGACAACAAGGACCGGATCCAGGCCAAATGTTCATATCCCCAGACATTTCTCTACGAATTTGCCGACCGTTCCGAAGAAAACGAAGATCTTGCCACAGCTGCATCCCTCTTTGAAGAGCTCACGATGCTCGAACCGTTCACACTCGACTTCTGGCTACGCCTTGCCACCGTCCAGATCAATAGGGAGGACTATGAAAGCGCACTTTCATCATCGGAATACGCTCTTGCCATCGACCCTGACTCAGTCATGGGCATGCGCATCAAGGGTGCAGCCCTCTATCGCCTCGAACGCGGCCCCGAAGCCGTAGCCGAAATCTACAGCAAAGTGATCGCCTCGACCGAAGCAGAGGATTCCGACGTCTCAACCCTTGCTGCCGCCCTGATCGAATGTAACCGCAATTCCGAGGCCATCGACATGCTCACGTCCTATCTCGGAAGCCATATCCACTCCCGGCTCGCCATAGATGTCCTCCTCGTACTTGACCGCAGCAAGGCAGAGCCATATCTGCGCAACATCATCGCCGAGGGTTTCATCACCGAAAAAGACGCTATCGAATGGGCTCGTGGCCACGTGGTCCACGGACAGTTTGCCTCCGCCGCCCTTGTCTGTCTCACCTACGACCGTATCAAAGGCATATCCACCGACATACCTTTCTTCATCGAAGTCTGCTACTTCGCCCTCAACTTCAATGAAGTCATCAGGATATATCACGAAAAAGCAGAGGCAAGCACCTGGCCCTTCCTGCCCGCCGTAGCCTTCCCCTACCTGATGAGTCTCATACGCACCGGCCAACGGCAGCTCGCGCTCGACGAAGCACAAGACATATTGAAAACCATCCGCGCCTACCGCCGGCGTCACAACAACACCCAACTCGCCCCTCTCTACCGTCTCACTCCCGCTGCCACCGGAGCTATGGTCATCGGATTTATTGAAACTATTAAAAATATTATCCACGCGCTCAAATCGGCCGATGAAATCCCGGCCGACGACTTCGACCCGATGATCCTCTGACTCTCAACTCTCAATTCTCGACTCTCGATTCTCGACTCTCGATTCTCAATTCTCAATTCTCAATTCTCAATTCTACACTACTTTTCTTTTCCAATAATAAAAACATCTAAAGAATGAGATTAAATCTACGCCATTTCCTGCCGATATTCATCTCATCGGCTACTCTGGGTCTGTCTGCCCAGTCGATCACCACTGTCCCCGCCCTCATCAACGAGAACACCAAGGAAGTGACAATCACTTTCCATTCTGACGGTGGCAACCGCGGACTTGCAGGCGCCTCAGCGACAACTGAAGTCTATGCCCACACCGGTGTCATCACCAATCTAAGTGACGGTCAATGGAAAAACGCGCCCACCTGGGGTGACAATCAGGAGAAATACAAACTCTCCTACACCGGACCTTTCACCTGGGAACTGAAAATCCCCGATCTCCGTGAGTATTACGGCATCACCGCCTCCGACGAACGCATCGAGAAACTTGCGTTCGTATTCCGCAGCGCATCTTCCGACATGGAATGTAAGACAGGAGCCGGAGGCGACATCTTCGTACAGATCTTCCCCTCCAACTTCCCTGCCTCGAAAGCAGCAGACTATCCCGGCGGTATCCCCAAAATGGGTTCTGTCATCAACTCTGACGGTTCAGTGACATTCTGTCTCGCCGCCCCGGGTAAGAATACTGTTGTCATGATGGGCTCATGGAACGACTATACTCCCGCGCCCGAATATGTCATGAACTATCAGGACTACAATGGCACCCGCTACTTCTGGCTCACACTTGACAACATCGAGAAAGGTAAAGACTACATATATTATTATAATGTGGACGGCAGCATCAATGTCGGCGATCCCTACGCCCGCCTCGTCATCGACAGCAACAACGACTCCTATATTCCGGCAACCGTATTCCCCGACATGCCCAAATATCCTACCGACCGCATCACCGGCGTGCCTATGGCAGTCTTCAATACCGAGCGCGACGCCTACGACTGGAAGGTTACAGACTTCAAGGGTGTCCCGCAGAGCGACCTCATCATCTATGAGCTCCTCATCCGCGACTTCACCGGCACAGAAGGCAAGGCCGAAGGCAACGGAACAGTCCGTGGAGTCATCGGCAAACTCGACTACCTGAAAGAGCTCGGTGTCAATGCCATCGAACTTCTCCCCATCATGGAGTTCAACGGCAATAACTCATGGGGCTACAACACCAACTTCTACATGGCTCCCGACAAAGCCTACGGCACCCCCGACGACTACCGTGAGCTCATCGATGGCGCCCACGAAAGAGGCATGGCCGTGATCCTCGACATCGTCTTCAACCAAAGCGACGGCGGCCACCCTTGGTATGACATGGTGCGCCGGAACATCAATCCTTTCTACAACGGCTCAGCACCCCACGCCTATAGTGTGCTCAACGACTGGAACCAAGACTGTGACCTCGTGCAGCAGCAGTGGCGCGACGCCCTCGACTACTGGATGACGGCCTACAAAGTCGATGGCTTCCGCTTCGACCTCGTCAAAGGTCTCGGCAACAACGACAGCTACGGCAACACCTTCGACGCCACAACCAACACCTGGGGCACACCCAACGACAACAACACCAATGCCTTCAACGCTACACGCGTGGCCCGCATGAAAGCCCTCCGCGACCACATGGTCAAGACCAATCCCGACGTCTACTTCATCAATGAAAACCTCGCCGGCGCACAGGAGGAAAACGACATGGCGCGCGACGGCGAAATCAACTGGGCCAACGTCAACTGGGCTGCCCGTAACTACGTAATCGGTCAGGGCAACACTTCCCTCGCCCGCTTCTATGCTCCTGATGACGACAAGCGTCTCTGGGGCTCAACCGTCAGCTATGCTGAAAGCCACGACGAGGAGCGCCTCGCCTACAACTCAACCTCAGCCGGAGTCAACAAAGTCCTCGCCGGAGTCTGCATGCGCATTGGCTCTATGGCAGCCCAGATGCTCCTATCTCCGGGCGCACACATGATATGGCAGTTCGAGGAACTCGGCAACCGTCAGACTACAAAAAATGGCGGCGGCAACGACACTTCGCCTAAGAAAGTCTCCTGGAGCGACCTTGAGAGCCCGAACTACAAGAAACTCCATGACACATTCGCTGCACTCTGCGGCATCCGTCAGGCCTACCCCTCGCTCTTCCGCGAATCAGCCAAATCAACCATAGAACTCAGCTCCACCTCAGCCCGCTATATCTCTCTTGCCGATGGCGAAACAGAGCTTTATCTTGTAGTCAATCCCGCATCGGAGAAATACACCGTCAACGCCACAATCCCCTTCCCGACCAATCCATCGACAGGCTCCACAGCCTTCCTCAGCGATGCAAAATACTCCCTGCTCGCAACCAACGTTGACGGTACACCGGCCATCACAGCTACCGGCGTCACCCTCCCGGCCGGCGGATTCGCTGTCTACGGAGCCAATCTCTCGTCGGGTATTGACGACATCACAGCCGACCGCACCGAGGCCGAGCGTCCGGTCGTGGTCATTGACGGAGGCCGCATCCGTGTTCTCACCCCCTATACATCTATGAACATCCACACACTCAGCGGAACCACCGTCAACCCCGACGCCATCCTCACTCCCGGAGTCTACATCGTCAAGGTCGACTCAACCGCTGTCAAAGTCGCAGTGATGTAAAGTTTTGCTATTCGGGATTTTTTTGTTAATTTTGCACCTTGATTAGGCGAAGGCCCCGCAAAGCGGAACTCCCGCAGCCTTCAAGCGTAAAAATATCAAACAAAAACATATACATCAAACAATGAAAATTACCAAGGAAGAGATTTCACCGGTAGACATCCGTCTCACCGTGGCGATTGAAGAAAACGACTATAAGGACGACGTGACCAAAAAGCTCAAGGAGCTCGGCCGCACCCACGTGATTCCCGGATTCCGCAAGGGCCACGTTCCCTTCGGCGAACTCAAGCGTCGTTTCGGCAAGCAGATGACAAGCGACGTCATCAACGACACTGTCTATCGCGCAGTCGTCGACTACATCACCGAAAACAATCTCCCCGTCATGGGTCATCCCGTACCCGTTGAAGTCAAGGAAGCTTTCGAGGAAGGCGACCAGGAATTCAAATATGACCTCGCTCTCGTTCCCCAGCTCGACATCAAACTCGGCAAGGAAGATACCTATCCTTTCTACGAGATTGAAGTCACCGACGAAATGATCGACGAGCAGGACAAGAACATGCGCAAGCGCTTCGGCAAGCAGGAACCCGGCCAGGAAATGACCGAGGACGGCGTTGTCAAAGGCACTCTCATGCAGCTCGACGAGAACGGCAACGTAAGCGAGAATGAAGGCGCCATTCAGGTGACCGACGGCATCGTCTTCCCCCTCTACTTCAAGGACAAGGAAGAAACTGCCAAATTTGCAGGCAAGAAACCCGGCGACAAGGTTGTCTTCAACCCCAACAAGGCTGCCGGAGGTGATGCAGGAGAGCTCGCGTCAATGCTCCACGTCGACAAGGCTATCGCTGCCGACATCAAGAGCGACTTCGAGATGACAATCTCTGAAATCATCGTAAGCGTTCCCGCCGAACTCGGTGACGAATACTACAAGATGGTCTTCGGCGAAGACAAGGTGCACAATGAAGAGGAATATCGCGCAGCTGTCAAGGATATGATCGCAAGCGAACTCGCCCAGAACAGCCACATCCTCTTCCGCAACCAGTTTGACAAGGCAATGATGGAGAAATATGGCGACATGACTCTCCCCGCTGCCACCATCAAGAAGCTCTTCTTCGCTGAGGCTGAGAATCCCGATGAAGCTTTCGCAGCTCAGGAAGCCGGCATCAAGCACGAGATCATCGAGACCAACCTCCTCAAGGCCCTCGACATCAAGGTTGAGCCCAACGAAGTGATGGAAACCGCAAAATTCCTCACCGCACGTCAGTTTGCCCAGTACGGCATGACCGGTATCGACGAGGAAATCATCACCCGCTACGCCAAGGAGCAGCTTGAGAAACCCGAAGTGCGCAACCAGCTCACCCAGCAGGTGATCACCTCTAAACTCTACGAGACTATCGAGGAAACTGTCAACCTCGACAAGAAGACCGTAAGCCTCGACGAGTTCAAGACTATCGCCCAGGGCGAATAATCAATCCAGCAACCAAGCGTAATCCCCTCCTGACCGGGATTCCCCCTTTCAGGAGATCACGCCACAACATTCATCATAAGCTCCACACGTCGGCCACAATGCGACGTGTGGAGCTTATGATGTTAACTTTCCATCAAAAAACTATGAAACCGTCAGCAATCACAGGGAAGGCCGGCTTCTGGAAAGCCTACATGCCCGAATACAAAAGCCTCTGGCGCCTGGGGCTTCCGGTGCTCATCACTCAGGTAGGCATCATTGTCGTCAGCTTCACCGACACAATGATGGTCGGAGCCTACGGAACCAACGAGCTCGCAGCCGCAGCTTTCGTCAACTCCCTCTTTATCATAGCGACTGTGATGCAGATAGGCTTCGCAGCCGGAATGACACCTCTGATCGGTGCGCTCTATAGCCGGAAAGAGGAGCATCAGGCCGGAGTGACACTCCGAGGAGGTCTACAGATCAACATCATCGTCTCGCTCGCCTTCACTGCCATCATGGGCGGACTATATTTCATGCTCGGACACTTCGGGCAAGACGAGGAACTGTTGCCTCTCATCAGAAAATACTATCTCATCATCCTATCCACCCTGCTGCCGATGGCCATATTCAACTGCTGCCAGCAGACAGCCAACGGCACCACCGACACAGCCACGCCTATGTGGATGATCCTCGGAGCAAACGTAGTCAATATCCTCGGCAACTACGCTCTCATCTACGGACACTGGGGATTTCCGGAACTCGGGCTCGTCGGGGCCGGCATCAGCACCATGACGGCCCGCTATGTCACGATGATAGGCATACTGCTGTTTTTTATCTTCTCACGCCGCTACAAGCCCTACATGGAGGGTGCGCGTGACAGTGAAGCAGACACTTCGTCCGTGCGACGCACAGTCTGGGCCACTTCCTATCCGGTCATGATACAGAGCGGCATCGAGTGCTTCCTGTGGAGCTTCGGAGCCATCGTCTGCGGATGGTTCGGAAAGATACAGCTCGCCGCCTTCCAGGTCGTCAACACTATAGCTCAGCTTGGATTCATGACCTACATGAGTTTTGGAGTAGCCACCTCAATTCGTGTCGCAAACTACAACGGCATGCGCAATGTCAATGGCATGCAACGCATCACCTCGGCCGGTCTTCATCTCAATCTGCTGCTGGCCACCATAGCCTCGGCCATCTTCCTTTTCGGCGGCCGGTCGCTCATCCACGTCTTCACCCCCGACGCCGATGTTATCTCGACAGCCCTTACACTAATCTTCCCCCTGATTCTCTATCAATATGGTGACGCTGTACAGATGACCTATGCCAACGCACTTAGAGGCACCTCCCACGTCAAACCTCTGCTATGGATTTCCATTGTCAGCTATCTGATGGTAGGAGTCCCGCTGCTTCTGCTGTTATCGACCGGCTTCGGCATGGAAAATCTCGGCGTCTACTACAGTTTCACCGGTGCGCTCATCGTCGCTTCTGTCCTGCTCCACAATTCCGTCGTCTCTACCCTCCGCCACAAGAAAATAGAGTTTGAGTCGCAGCCAGAGGACTGAGAGCGTAACAAAAACTTATGGACATGCCACGGATCACTGAAAAAACAGGCTATATTTTTGTTAAAAAACGCGAAAAAATATCTACCTTTGCAGCGCAAAAAACCAAGCCTTTATCAGTAGGTTTGATCCGCATCTATCCTCTTATAATCCTTTAGGTTCCATCCGGTGCCATCACCTATCGGGCGCGCACCGGATTCATCAACAAGAAAGATTGTTAATTTTTTTATACGTTTTCTAAAGCAATGGAATGGTTAATTAACCTTATCGGCCCAGGACACATGGAGCTGGCAAGCACACTTGTGCTCTACTCCTTTGTCATAGCGTCCGGTATCTTCCTCGGAAAGCTCAAGATCGGTGGTATCTCACTGGGTGTCACCTTTGTGCTTTTCGTCGGAATCGTTATGGGACACTTCGGCTACGTGGTCAATCCCGAAGTGCTGAAATTCGTACGCGAATTCGGCCTTATTCTCTTCATTTTCGCAATCGGTATCCAGGTAGGCCCCGGTTTCTTCTCGTCATTTAAGAAAGGAGGCGTGTTGCTCAACGCTCTCGCAGTCTTGATCATCGTGCTCAACGTCTGCATCACACTCGCTATCTTCTACATCGACGGCAACACACAGATCGAAGCCCTTGTCGGTGTCATGTCAGGAGCAGTGACCAATACCCCGGGTCTTGCAGCCGCCCAGCAGGCAGCAGGCACAACCGAAGCCATCAACACCATGGC
This sequence comes from Staphylococcus sp., assembly GCA_023665865.1. GTDB lineage: Bacteria > Bacteroidota > Bacteroidia > Bacteroidales > Muribaculaceae > Duncaniella. The sequence goes on along the minus strand of JAMPDC010000001.1, from coordinate 1,859,929 downwards.
CATGGGCTATGCCGCTGCATATCCTCTCGGCGTGATCGGCATCATCCTCTCCATGCTCATCGTCAAAGCAGTATTCAAGATCCGCACAGAAGACGAAATCCGCCAGATCGAGGAAGAAATCGAAGGCTCTCAGCTGAAACCGCTGATTGTATCCTTTGAAGTAACCAACCCCCTCATCGACGGCAAGACTCTCTATGATCTCCACCAGATCCTCCACTGCGACTTCGTAGTGTCACGTCTGATGGGCAGCGACGGTAAGGTTGTCATCCCGACTTCAAAAACCGTGCTTCACGTCGGCGACAAGATCTTCGTCGTCCTCACTCCTTCTGATGAAATGAAATTCAAGGGCGTCATCGGCCACGAGATCGAGATGAACCAGTCTGATTGGGAAGAGGTCCAGAGCCAGGTCTACTCACGCCGCATCGTCGTCACGCAGAGCAAATATAACGGTGTGCCCCTCGGAAGCCTTCGTCTCCACACCGCTTACTCGCTCAACTGCACACGTGTCAACCGTGCCGGTGTCGATCTCCTCGCGTCTCCCAACCTCCGTCTGCAGATGGGCGACCGTCTCGTCGTTGTCGGCGACCTCAACGATATAGAGCGTCTCTCGACACGCCTCGGCAACTCCATGAAGCGCCTCAACCAGCCTAACCTCATCACCATCTTCGTCGGTATCCTCTTCGGTATCATCGTCGGCTCGATCAACGTGGGCTTTGGTATGAAACTCGGCCTCGCAGGCGGTCCTCTCGTGGTGGCAATCCTTCTCAGCCGCTTCGGCTACAAGTTTAAGCTCGTCACCTACACTTCCTCGTCGGCATCACTGCTCATGCGCGAGCTCGGCATCTGTCTCTTCCTCGCATCGGTCGGCATCTCCTCAGGCCAAGGCTTCGCAGCCACAGTCTTCAACACCACCGGTATGTGGTGGGTCATCTGGGGCTTCATGATCACCTTCATCCCCCTGCTCGTCGTCGGCCTTATCGCCCGAGGTGTCTACAAAATCAACTATCTCACCATCATGGGTCTTGTCTCCGGCGGTTGCACAGATCCCCCAGCACTCGCCTATGCCAACAACTCAACCGGATCAGACGCTCCGGCAGTTGCCTACTCAACTGTCTACCCGTTGACTATGTTCCTCCGAGTGGTGGCGGCACAGGCCCTCATCCTCTGCTTGTTCTAATTTAACATCATAGGCAAAAATTCCCTCGCTTTTAACACTATAGCCGAGGGAATTTTTGTAATTTTGCACCCAAACTCATCATTACCACATAACCCATGATTGATTCCCTTCCACCAATCAAAGTTTTTTCCGGGACAAAGTCTCACTACATGGCTGAGGAAATCTGCCGCGATTTAGGCTGCGAACTCGGCAAGATGAACATCCAGTATTTCGCCGACGGCGAGTTTGAAGTGTCATTCGAAGAGTCAATCCGTGGCTGCGAGGTCTATCTCGTACAGTCGACCTTCCCCAACACTGACAACCTCATGGAGCTCCTGCTCATGATCGATGCAGCCAAGCGTGCCTCGGCCGCATCAATCATCGCTGTAATGCCCTACTTCGGCTGGGCCCGCCAGGACCGTAAAGACAAACCGCGTGTGTCAATCGCCGCAAAGCTCGTCGCTGACCTGCTCACCACTGCCGGCGTTGACCGTGTCATCACCATGGACCTCCACGCTGACCAGATCCAGGGTTTCTTCGACATACCCGTCGACCATCTTTACGCATCATCGGTGTTCATCCCCTATATCCAGTCGCTCAAGCTTGAGAACCTCGTCATCGCATCGCCCGACGTCGGTGGCGCCAAGCGTGCCAACAGCTACGCTAAATATCTCAACGTGCCCCTCGTCCTCTGCCACAAACAGCGCGCCAAAGCTAATGTCGTGGCCCAGATGACAGTCATCGGCGACGTCACCGACAAAGATGTGGTACTCGTTGACGACATGGTCGACACAGCCGGTACCATCACCAAGGCTGCCGACCTCATGATGGCCAACGGCGCACGCTCTGTACGCGCACTCTGCTCACACGCCATCATGTCTGATCCCGCCTCCGAGCGCGTCGACAACTGCTCACTGACCGAGATGATGTTTACCAACTCAATTCCTTTCAACAAGAATTGCAAGAAGGCAACAATCCTCTCTGTGGCCCGTCTTTTCGCCGACACTATCCGTCGCGTCCACACCCACGAGTCCATCTCGTCACAGTATCTCATTAAATAATATTATCCCTCTCATCCCCCCACACACAACTCATGAAGAATATAATGGCTATGGCAGCTACCGCTCTCGTCCTCGCGTCATGCGCAGGCTCCGACAGCTCTTCTGAAGCCAATATCATTGACAAGCCCGACTACAAGTCCACGACCGGTGTCTTTGACATCGAAGCGCTTGAGGCTTTGGGTCGAGTCTCGGCTGTCAGCGTATCGCCGGAGACACAGAAAGTGCTCTTCGGAATCGCCTATGAAAGCGTGGAGGAAAACCGCTCGAACAATGACCTCTATGTCATGAACCCGGACGGTTCGGACCTCCAGCGCATCACCCGCACTACAAAGTCGGAAGGCAACTTCACATGGATCAACAAAGGCACGCAGATTGCCTTCACCTATCCTGACACAGATGGCAAGACGCAGCTCTGGATCATGAACGCTGACGGATCTGCCCGCAAGCAGATCACCAAACTTGAGAAAGGGATCGAGGGTTTCCTCTTTTCGCCCGACGAGAAAAGCATCATCCTCGTCTCGACTGTGAAATATGACCGCGAAGCCAAGGATCTCTATCCGGATCTCCCCAAGGCAACCGGCCGTCTCATCGACGACATGCTCTATAAGCACTGGGATGAATGGATCAAAGAGATTCCCCACCCCTTCCTTGCTTCGTTTGACGGTTCGGAAATCACAGAGGCAGTCGACATCATGGCCGACGAACCCCGCTTCGAGTCACCCATGCGCCCCTTCGGTGGCATCGAGTCGTTTGCCTGGACTCCCGACAGCAAGTCGTTCATCTATGTGTCACGCAAAAAGTCAGGTCGTGACTATGCCGTATCGACCAACTCAGACCTCTATCTCTACAACATCGCCGACAAGACCACCAGCAACCTCACTGAAGGTATGATGGGCTACGACACCGCTCCTGCCTACTCTCCCGACGGACGCTATGTGGCATGGCTCTCGATGGAGCGCGACGGCTATGAGGCCGACAAGAACCGCATCTTCCTTCTCGATACCACTACCGGCGAGAAAACAGAACTCACTTCTGACTGGGACTATACTGCCGACGCTATCGCGTGGAATCCCAACGGAAAATCAATCTACTTCCTTGCAGCCAAGGATGGAGACGTACCCGTCTTCTCGATCGACATCGCCACCAAGGAGGTCAAGGTCGTTGCCGACGGAGAGTGTGACTATGCTGCTCTCGCCCCGCTTGACTCCGAGTCTATCGTGACACTCCGCCACTCGATGCTCGCCCCCAACGAAGTCTGCATCGCAAAAGCCGGCGAGGTCAAGCAAATCTCCAATGTCAACACTGAGCTTCTCGCGTCGATCAACATGCCCCGCGTCGAGCGCAACATGGTTCCCACTACCGACGGTAAACAGATGCTTGTCTGGGCAGTCTATCCTCAGGATTTCGACTCGACCAAAACCTATCCCGCTATCCTCTACTGTCAAGGCGGCCCGCAGAGCGCTGTCAGCCAGTTCTGGAGCTACCGTTGGAATCTTGCGCTCATGGCCTCTAACGGCTATATCGTGATCGCCCCCAACCGCCGCGGTCTCCCCGGCTTCGGAACTGAGTGGAACGCTCAGATCTCAGGCGACTATCCCGGTCAGAACATGCGCGACTATCTCGCGGCCGTTGACTTCATGAAAGAACGTCCCTATGTCGACAATGCCCGCATCGGTTGCACCGGCGCAAGCTACGGCGGTTTCTCAACCTACTGGCTTGCAGGAAACCACGAGAAGCGCTTTGCCGCCTTCCTCGCCCACGCCGGTATCTTCAACATGGAAGCCCAGTATCTCGAGACAGAAGAGATGTGGTTTGCCAACTGGGATATGGGCGGTGGTGCCGACCATGCTCCCGCTGACGTCACTACAGCTCCCGACTATGGCGCGTTCTGGCAGAAAGGTAATCCGACTGCACAGCGCACATTCGCACTGTCGCCCCACAAGTTTGTCGACAAGTGGGACACCCCAATCATGATCTCACACGGTGAGTTTGACTACCGCATTCTCTCATCGCAAGGCGAGATGGCCTTCAACGCTGCCCGCCTCCGTGGTATCCCTGCAGAGATGGTGATCTTCCCGGATGAAAACCACTGGATCCTCAAACCGCAGAACGCCATCCTCTGGCAGCGCCTCTTCTTCCGCTGGTTTGACAAATGGCTCAAACCCGGCAACGAGAACACTCCCACAGCTGCTGCGGCTGCCACCGAGAATGTAGCTAAATAACGATCAGATATCTTTAGATATACAGCAAAAACAAATACCCGCATTGCCAATCACAAAGGCAATGCGGGTATTTGTTTGATATTACTTTATCAAAGTCCTTTCGGCAATCAATCCCGACGGCGGCGATGGTCACGCCTGCGTTCCTCAATCGCTTCATGGATGGAACGCTCCTTCATCTCGGGAAGATGCCAGTCGTAGCGCAATGCGCCCCACCGGAGCACGAGGATGGTGATGACACACAGCGCCTCCTGCAACCATACCGGACCAGCACACAGAGCTGTAACCCAATACATCATTCCGCCTCCGATACAAGCTGTCGCATATATATCCTTACGGAAAAACAATGGCTCCTCGTTGATGAGCACGTCTCGCAGAATACCGCCAAACGAGCCTGTGATCATACCCATGATGATAGCCACCCACATGGGATAGCCGGCCACAAGAGTCTTCTCTATGCCGGTGATGACGAAGAGCGTCAGTCCGACTGCATCAAACATAAACAGCGATTTTGAATCGGATGTGAGCACTCTGGTGAAAGCCGCTACAATCAGAAACGAGACTCCTGTCACTGCAAGATAGAGCCAAGTCTGCATCCAGAACACAGGGATGTCGAGCAAGACATCGCGGAGAGTTCCACCACCGATAGCTGTGATGACTCCGATCGTATAGGCTCCGAACCAGTCAAAATGCTTTTTTGCTGCAAGACGTACACCACTGACACCAAACGCAAGCGTACCGAGAATCTCGATGATAAAAATAAAAGTTGACTCTACCATATTTTAAATATATGGATTTATCATGTTTCAAAGATCAATCTGTATCAGAATTTTTTGAATAGTAACGGCACACTGAGGTCAATCCGCAGTTGAGACAGTCAGGACGCCTCGCCTTGCATACATAACGCCCGTGGAGTATGAGCCAATGGTGAGCTTTGGGTATCAACTCCTCCGGGATATGCTTGACAAGAGCCTTTTCAGTCATGAGCGGCGTCTTCGAATTGGTCGTAAGCCCGATGCGCTCGCTGACACGGAAGACATGCGTATCAACCGCCATAGTAGCCTTGTTGAACACCACCGACAGTATGACATTGGCAGTCTTGCGCCCCACACCCGGCAGACTCATGAGCGCGTCGATATCAGCAGGGACTTCACCGCCAAATTCCTCCACAAGCCGCTTGGCCATTCCGCTTAGCGAACGGCTCTTGTTGTTGGGATATGAGCAGGATTTTATATATTCAAAAATCTCCTCCACTGTAGCTTCGGCCATCGACTCAGGGGTCGGAAACCGTTCGAACAGCGGCGGTGTGATAAGATTGACCCTTTTGTCCGTACACTGTGCGGAGAGGATCACAGCGACAAGCAACTGGTAGGGATTTTCGTAATGAAGTTCGGTCTCAGCCACCGGCATGGCGGCTGAGAACCATTCTATCACACGGGCATAACGCTCTTTGACGGTCATGACGGCGATATTATTTTGACGAAACGAGTGGTTACTTCAATCAATGTGCCGACTCAAACTGCTCGAGGAAGCGCACATCGTTTTCAGAGAACATACGGAGGTCCTTCACCTGATATCTCAGGTTTGTGATACGCTCAACTCCCATTCCGAGAGCAAAACCGGTGTAGACCTTCGAATCAATGCCACAGGCTTCAAGGACATTCGGATCCACCATGCCACAACCGAGGATCTCGACCCAACCCGTGTGCTTGCAGAACGAGCATCCCTTGCCTCCGCAGAGATTGCAGGAGATATCCATTTCAGCTGAGGGCTCGGTGAAGGGGAAATAGCTCGGACGGAGACGGATCTTGGTCTCGGGGCCAAACATTTCCTGAGCGAAGTAAAGCAAAGTCTGACGCAGGTCGGCAAACGATACGTTTTTGTCTACATAGAGGGCCTCAACCTGATGGAAGAAGCAGTGGGCACGCGCTGAGATAGCCTCGTTGCGATACACACGGCCCGGGCAGATGATGCGGATCGGGGGCTGATTTTTCTCCATCACACGGCTCTGCACAGACGAGGTGTGGGAGCGGAGCACCACATCGGGTGAGTGCTGGATGAAGAAAGTGTCCTGCATGTCGCGTGCAGGATGATCCTCGGCAAAGTTGAGCGAGGAGAACACATGCCAGTCGTCTTCGATCTCAGGACCCTCGGCGATAGTGAAACCGAGACGCGAGAAGATTGAGACGATATCGTTTCTGACGAGCGAGAGCGGATGGCGTGTGCCAAGGGGCATCGGAGCCGCAGTACGTGTAAGATCGATGTCGGCAGCGCCGTTGTCAGCCTGTTCGAGAGCTTCGCGTAGAGCCGCGAGCTTGTCGGTTGCCATGGTCTTGAGCTCGTTGAGCTTCTGACCGAGCTCACGCTTCTGGTCGGCGGGGACGGTACGGAAGTCAGCCATAAGTTCCGAAATGGAACCCTTTTTGCTCATATATTTGATGCGGAGAGCTTCCACATCCTGAAGATTTTTTGCTTCGAGATTTTCTATTTCAGCTTTAAGCTGGTTTATCTTATCTATCATTTCCGATCGGTTTATTGAGATGCAAAATTAGTGATTTTTCTCCATTCAAGAGGCGCTTAACGACGTTTTTTTGACTCCTCCGGCTCATCGGCAAAGCGGTTGGGGAAAGTCAGATGCTGGCGCGGGCGCGACATGGCATAGATTATCAAGCCGACTCCGAGAAGGACGAAGGGGACACTGAGCCATTGGCCCATATTGAGCGCCATGTTTTCCTCAAATGCCACCTGAGGATTCTTGATAAATTCGATGAGGAAGCGCGGCAGGAAAATACCGATGAAAAATACGCCGAATATCAGTCCCGGACGCTCCTCTGCGTTCTTCTTCCAATACATCCACATCAGGATTCCGAATAGCAGGAAATAGCACAACGCCTCATAGATCTGTGTCGGATGACAAGCCTGTCCGTAGTAAAGCGTGCGCCATTCCATCGAGCGCACAAACATAAAGCCCCAGGGGAGATCGGTGGCATGACCGAAGATCTCAGAATTCATGAGATTGCCGAGACGGATGAGTCCACCGACAAGGGCAATCGGTATCACCAGACGGTCAAACGTCCACAGAGGACTGCGCTTGGTGGTGAATATCGAAAACAGGATCACGCATAGGACGATACCAATCGTGCCGCCGTGGCTCGCAAGGCCACCTTCCCAGACATAGAGTATGCTAATCGGATCTTGCTTATAGACATCCCACTGATAGAAAAATACGTGGCCGAGACGGGCACCGATAATAGTACCTGCAATGGTCCACAACAGAAGAAGACTGAGCCATTTTTCAGGCGCTCCCTCATGGCGATAGATGCGCGCCTCGATCTCATAGCCGATAAGAAAGCCTATCATGAAGGCAAGGCTATACCAACGGAGACCATAGTTACCAATATGGAAAAGCACCGGGTCGGCGTTCCAGACAATGAAATCCAACATGTCGATTGTTTTGTTTGAATTATTCTGCAAAATTACGCAGAATCGGTCTGTTATTCAACCCCGGCCACCAATTTCACATTAATTAACCGTCGGAATCCTTCTTGACCTGTTCGATAAGACCATTGTGACGGTCGATATGGCTTGAGAAATACCCGTCGGCAGTAAAAAGCCTGACCACTCCAAACGACAACGCCCCCGTCAGCATCAACGGCAGGAAAAACGAGTAGGCAGCACCCATCTCACATGTAAGGAAAATAGCCATGAGCGGAGCACGGATAGCTCCGGCCATCACTCCGGCCATGGCATAGAAGGCAAAATGCCCGACTGGAAGCCCAAGTCCGAACAATGAGTTAAGCAGTGAGGCAAAGAAGAAACCTGTCAGACAACCTGCGAAGAGAGTCGGAGCGAAATCACCGCTAACACCGCCTCCGTTGTTGGTGGCAGAAGTGGCGAAACACTTGGCAAGCATCGTACCTCCGGCCACAAGGATCATGAAGGTCGTGTCAGACATTGCTCCGGAAAAGATGCTGTCGCGCACTATGCCAGAAAAATCCCCGTTGATGACGTGGCCCACCACTCCATAGCCCTCACCATAGAGCGACGGGAAAAGAAACACAAGGATGGCAAGCAGAGCACCACCGCAGAGATTCTTTAGCCACGGATTGGAAAGATGGCCGAGTACCAATCCGATTTTCTTCATGATATAGCTATAGTATAATGAATAGAATCCGCAGAAGATTCCGAGAAGCGCCACATAGGGGAGCAGCGAGGGGTCAAACGCCACTCCGGGATCAAAGGGAATGTCAAGGGAAAAACCCGAAAGCATGAAGGCAGTCATCGAAGCTGCGATGACAGTCACAAGGAGCACGAGGACTGAAAACGTAGTCATCGGTACCCTCAGCACTTCGAGAGTGAAGAGCGCACCTCCAAGCGGCGACTTGAAGATGCCGGCGATGCCTGCCGCTGCCCCACATCCGACCATTACCCTCATCATGCGTGGGCTGAGACGGAAAAAGCGCCCCATATTGCTGCCTATTGCCGCACCGGTATAGGCGATAGGCCCCTCCGAACCTGCCGATCCGCCGAAACCAAGCGTTATCGTACTCGCAAGCATCGGAGCATAGGTCATCAAAGGCTTGATGTTGTAGATGTGTTTAGGCAGATTTTTCATGAGCCGGTCGACTCCGTGGGCAATATGCGCTCTGAACACATAACGGCATAGAATACCTGTCAGCACTATGCCTGCGACGGGTATCAGGAGCAACTCCCAGTTGCCCGAAAAAGCGTGGAAATGAGAAGTCAGAAATATCGAGACCCATGCTATGAGCCGTTTGAGCACAAAAGCACCGAGTCCTGAGAGAATCCCTACGATGCTCGACAGTATGAACACAAAGGGAGCGTCGGAAAGATTTTCTTTCCGCCACTGTCTGAGACGCTCCATGCGGTCAGGCTTGCGATCCTTGATATTTGCTTTGCTTTGCCCTGACATCCGAATATGTTGAAAAACGTGTCTTTACGTGAGAATTAATATTATCCTACGTCTATAAAACACCATGACCTGCTACAATGTTTTTCCACAGGCCCTGTCCTCAGGGCGGGGACAGTAAAAAGTTAAAAGTAAAATTTGTATTTATTGCACTTATATTTTTCATGAGCCGCGATGACCGGCAAAGCCTGTCGGAGACTCACTTGATTTTACAACGTGAAACTACCGCTTCAAAGTATTTCTCCTGCGGAAATTTACATGTATTGTACAAAATTAAAGAAAATTTCACAATTCGGCCGTTTCATGCCGTTAAATGATGTTAATCCTCTCAATCATCAATCGAGATGGATTTCTGCCTCCGACATCTCATCATACTCTTCCCAACCCGGGTCATTTTCAGTATAAATCGAGATCGGGAGCAGGGGGAAATCGGCAAGTGCCTCGTTGACCTTACGGCCGAAGATGTGGGTTGAGAGGGTGTAGAAAATCCAATCACGCTGATTGTCTCCGGTGAAAATTCCGGTAAGCACAGCCACCGGATCACGCGAGAACTCCGCCTGCAATGCCTCCTGCACCTGCTCCATCAAAGTTGACGTCTCGGTGTCGGGCATACCTTTCGCATCACCTTCATAGGGCCATGTGATCTCGACGCGGATTGTGAAGCGGGGATTGTCGCGGAATTTTTTGACGTCCTTACGACCTGTCACAAGTATGAGGCGACCGTTTTCGCTCTCGGTTGGAGCTGTCCACCATGTTGAATTGTCCATAGGAAGGTGTATTTTGATAAATTAGGTAGTTTTTTCGAGTAAGTTTTCAGCAGTAGTCAGCGCCTGTCCGACTATCTTTGAGAGAGGATTGCGCATATGGCCGAAGCGCCCGAGCTGGGAGATGGATTCGGAGGCCCGTCTCAGACGAGGAAGATTGTCGGCGAGCAGCTGACGGTCGGCCAGAAACTTGACCGTATCGTCGAGATACTTGGCGATGTTGTCATAGAGTTGGTCGCGCAAGGCTTCTGTCGCACCGAGCGAGATCAGTGTCAGGCAGACATGTATCATCAGTTCTCCGACTGCTTCGTCGCCAGGTTCAAGGATAGCGAAACGACGCACCGTAGCCCGCAGACGCGGAAGCCTCGGACGATAGGCCCGGCGGGTGTAGCGCCGGGCCTCTTTCGTCAGTATGGCTTTGTATTCTTCAGTTTTAGCCGTAATGTCGGGCTCCGCGAAAAAATCAAGAATCTCCTTGGCCTCCTTGCTCTTCGAATAGACATCGAGGAGCAGATTCCGTAGCTCGGGAGCTTCGAAATCGCGGAGGGCTTTGCGCAGGGTGACTTTCGACATGGCTATATATTTGTATATATAACGGAGTCCGCCGAAGTTTTGTTGTTACTCCTTGTAACCCTTGATACCTTTTTCAAGAAACTCTGAGAAGCGGGGGATGTTCTCGTCATAGGTAAACGGACCTGAGAGAAGCTCGCCCTTGTCGTTGAGAATCACGTAGTAGGGCTGGGCATTGGCGTTGAATTTATAACGTTGGAGATAGCTCCAGCGATCGCCATAGGTGTAGAGCGTCACATCCTTGCCATATTCCTTCACAGTGATGGGCTGTGGAAGTTTCTTTTTCTCGTCGACCATGAGTTTGATGACAGTGAAGTTGTCGGCGATCATAGCCTTGACATTAGGATCGTCGAGCACGGCGCCCTCCATCTTGCGGCAGTTGACACAACCGAAACCTGAGAAGTCGACAAGCACGGGTCTGCCCTCCTGAGCGGCGATCTTCATTCCCTCCTCATAGTCGTCATACTCCTTGATTCCATCGCCATAGAGGTTGAAATCCTGAGTGAACAATGGAGGCACGAAGGCACTGACACCCTTGAGCGGAGCGCCCCAGAGGCCGGGTATGAGATAGACGGTAAATGACAGTGAACAAAGCGCGAGGAAGAAGCGGAAGACTCCGATAGAGCTGTCAGCCTTACCGTAATGCGCGAAATTGAACTGACCGAGGAGATAGAGTCCGAGAAGCAGGAACATGATGATCCACAATGCGAGGAAAGCCTCACGATCAAGTATGTGCCAACCGTAGGCAAGGTCGGCAACGGAGAGGAACTTGAGCGAGAGCGCGAGTTCGATGAAACCGAGGACAACCTTGAGTGTATTCATCCAGCCACCGGAACTGGGAGCTGAACGGAGCATGCTCGGAAACATTGCAAAGAGCATAAACGGCAACGCCAAAGCGACTGAGAAGCCGAGCATACCGATGGCCGGGCCCCAGAGATCGCCCTGTGAGGCGGCCTCGACAAGGAGGGTACCGATGATGGGGCCTGTGCACGAGAACGACACAAGTGTCAGCGTGAAGGCCATGAAGAAGATCGAAAGCAGACCGGTGGTCTTCTCGGCCGTAGCATCCATTTTGTTAGACCACGATGCCGGAAGTTTGATCTCAAACGCCCCGAAGAAACTGATGGCGAAAACCACAAGCAGGAGGAAGAAGATGATGTTGCAGACGGCAGAAGTCGAAAGCGCATTGAGCGAACTTGCACCGAATATCATGGTGATGAGCAGACCGAGAGCCACATAGATGACTATGATGGAAAGGCCATAGGTGCACGCGTCGATGATACTTTTGGCCCTGTCCTTACTCTTCTTGAGAAAGAAGCTGACCGTCATCGGGATCATCGGCCACACGCAGGGAGTGAAGAGAGCCACGAGACCTCCGAGGAAGCAAGAGAAGAATATGACCCACAGCGAGGAGCCGGACGAACCTTCCTCTGTTCCGTCAAAGGAGACAGGAGCCCAAAGATCAGCCGACGAACCGGCGGGTGCGAGAGATGGCACTGAGTCTGTAGCGATCGTATCGGCCGGAGCGACAGAGTCGGTCGCGGCAAGATCATTTTCCATTATCTCGGCCACTCCGGCCACCACCTCGTTGAGAGCGGCCGCGTCGGTAGCCTGCGAAGCTGTTTCCTTAGCCGGAGCCGACACTTTGGCGGTACCTTTAAGAGTAAAAGTATCGCGGGCAGGAGGCGTACAGCTCTCATCATCACATGCCTGGCAGACCGTCATGACCTCGATAGTGAATTCAGGTTTTGTTGCCTTGAATTTCTGAGAGATTTTCACACTGCCGCTCCACCATGCGAGCTCGGCATCAAACATATCGTCATACTGCTTGTGGGAAGCCTTGTCAGGCACAGGATTCCCAACAAGAGTGACACCGTCAAGTTTCGGATATGAGATCTCAAGGGCTTGCGGGCCCGCTTCGGGATTGCAGTCGAGGGAATACATGTGCCATCCTGAATTTATCGAAGCCTCAAGGACAACCATCCCCTCGTCGGCACCGGTCATATCAATCTTGGCCGACCATTTTATGGGATTCACAATTTGAGCCATCGCCATGTTGCAGATCACAGCAAACAGCAATGTCAAAGTCATAGCAAGCTTTCTCATCTGTAATGTCTTGAATAAAATGTGAGATTGTTTGTTGTTTCATTAATTTAAGGACTACAAAATTACACATAATTCTCCAATTATCTCTCAATTATTACCAAAGTTACCTTGAGTTACATTTTTTTAAGGTACTATTTTATCATTTTATTATCCCGATGCGCAACAAGGATTGCCGACGTTAAGCGAATTGGCTATCTTTGTATCAGCAACAACCATCTATACACATTCTTTCCACCCCTAACCCATGAAACAGAGTCTAATTCTCCTGTCTGCGGCCCTCTGCCTGGCATGGCCTCAGCAACTCAGAGGCGAAGTAATCGACATTTCCACTCCGGGAACCTCTCTGATCCTCGACGCTGAAATCGGCGGTAAGCTGAAAATACTCCACTTCGGCGACAAGCTCTCCGATGCCGACCGTTCGGCAATCACCTCAGCCGGCGCTATAGGCCGCGACGCATATCCGGTCTATGGCATATTCCCGCAGGCTGAATCGGCGCTCAGCATAACGCACGCCGATGGCAATATGACAACCGACGTCGAGGTCACCGGCATCACCAAGTCAGCAGATCCCGACGGCCGCAATGTCACTACCGTCTCAATGCGCGACAAGGTCTACCCCTTCATTCTCAACGTCAACTATGCCACCTATCCCGGCGAAGATGTCATCGAGACATGGATCGACGTGACCAACAACGAAAAAGGCACCGTGACGCTCAACCGTTTCATGTCGGGCTATCTCCCCGTGCGCTACGGCGATGTGTGGCTCTCCCAGCTCTACGGATCATGGGCCAACGAGGGAAAACTCTCCCAGACTCCGCTCAATCATGGAGTCCGGATGATCAAAAACAAAGACGGTGCCCGCAACTCCCACACCTCTCACGCTGAGATCATGCTCTCGCTCGACGGCAAGCCTCAGGAGAACACAGGCCGCACCATCGGCGCCGCACTTGAATATTCCGGCAACTACAAACTCTTCATCGACACCGATGACAGTGACTATCATCACCTCTTCGCCGGCATCAACGAAGAGAATTCGGCCTATCGACTCAAGAAAGGTGAAAGTTTCGTCACCCCGCCGCTCGCCCTCACCTACTCCGACGAAGGCCTCTCGGGAGTCAGCCGCAATTTCCACCGCTGGGGACGCAACCACCGTCTCCACAACGGCAACAAGGAGCGTAAAATCCTGCTTAACTCATGGGAAGGCGTCTACTTCGACATCAACGAGCCAGTCATGGCCGGTATGATGAAAGACATCGCCGACATGGGCGGTGAACTCTTCGTGATGGACGACGGATGGTTTGGCGACAAATATCCACGCAACAACGACAGCACATCGCTCGGCGACTGGGTAGTCGACACCAACAAGCTCCCCAATGGCATCAACGGCCTCCTCGAGACCGCAAAAGCCAACGGCATCAAGTTTGGAATATGGATCGAGCCTGAAATGACCAACACTGTCAGCGAACTCTATGAGCAGCATCCCGAATATATCATCAAAGCGGCCAACCGTCCTGCTACCGAAGGGCGTGGCGGCACCCAGCTCGTCCTCGATCTCGCCAATCCAAAGGTGCAGGACATCGTCTTCACCGTTGTCGACACCCTTATGAGAAAATATCCCGAGATCGACTACATCAAATGGGATGCCAACGCACCGATCATGGATCACGGCTCGCAATATCTCACTGCCGACAACCAGAGCCATCTCTACATCGACTTCCATAAGGGATTCGAGACTGTGCTCAACCGCATCCGCAAAGCCCACCCCGACGTGACTATCCAGGCCTGTGCCAGTGGCGGCGGCCGCGCAAACTGGGGTATTCTCCCCTGGTTTGATGAGTTCTGGACCAGCGATAACAATGACGCACTCCAGCGCATCTACATGCAATGGGGCACAAGCTACTTCTTCCCCGCCATCGCCATGGGATCACACATCTCTGCTTCACCCAACCATCAGACATTCCGCCGCATCCCGGTCAAATTCCGTGCCGACGTAGCTATGAGCGGACGCCTCGGTCTCGAGATGCAGCCCCGCGACATGAACGATGAGGACAAGGCTGTCTGCCGTCAGGCCATCGCCGACTACAAGACTATCCGCCCCATAGTCCAGTTTGGCGACATCTACCGCCTCGTATCACCCTACGATGGCAAGGGCGTTGCTTCGCTCATGTATGTCACACCGGAGAAAGACGATGCTGTCTTCTACTGGTGGAAGACCGAGACCTTCATGAACCAGCAACTTCCTCGCGTGGTTATGGCCGGACTCGACCCCGACAAAACATATACAGTGACCGAACTCAACCGCATCGACAAAGAGCCCCTCAGCTTCGAAGGCAAAAGCTTCACCGGACGCTATCTCATGTCAAACGGTCTTGAAATCCCCCTCACCCACAAGGTTGACTATCACAAAAACACCGACTACTCCTCACGAGTGCTTCGCCTGACAGCGAAATAACCACACACAGATCCCCAATCGTGCACTGAATCCGAGACATGACTACCCCGCCAGTCATATCTCGGATTTATTGCATCTAAGCGGGATGTCGGCATTATCACACTTGACAAAGATTATGAGTCCCATGACATATTCAGATAGAATTTTTTGCTACTTGAATTTAATTTACTAATTTTGTAGATAGCATATTATTATTCATTGCCCCAGTATATCTATTGGATATGTGTGACCGCAACGACTGCATATTAATTCTACAAACAAATATGCACCGGATTCAAGAAGAGTTTGGTGTCACAAGCCTTTGCATTTTCGGCTCCGTTGCCCGGAATGAAAACAAAGCAGACAGTGACATTGACATTCTTGTTGAAATGCCACCCAAAATACTGTTGATAAGTGCTCTTAAAGATTTCCTGGAATCAATTTTGAAATCATCCGTCGATTTAATCCGTCGACATCCACATCTCTCTAAAAAATTCCTCTCCCAAATTGATAATGATGCCATCACCATATTCTGATTCAGATCTATCAAGAGCTGTTATGACACTTGACAGCGTAGCGGAAACAATATCCCGACTGATAGATTGGAATAAGGAGATTGTTTCATCCGAGAATTTCTATAATAATCAATACGGGATGCAGTTACTTGCTGCGGATTGCACTCTTATTACCGCTATCGGAGAAGGAATCAATCGAGTCAATCGAATAATCCCTAATTTTTTGTCAGTAAATTTTCCCTCTGTCCCATGGAGAGCAATAGTGGGAATGCGCAATCATATCGCACACGGTTACTTCGAACTTGATGCAGATGTGGTTTTTGAAACTGTTAAAAATGATATTCCTCCTCTATTGGATGTTATCCGTGATGCAATCAGACTCCTTGAGTCATCTGATTTTAAATAATGTCACAACACATAGCACAGATATTACAGATATTTTCTACACGGAATTTCTGCCGTGATAATTTTTAAATTTTCCCTCGTTTTTGCTTAGGATTTTGCACTTTTTGTCGTAATTTTGCAGAAAACAAACAAACAGCACTCTAAAATGAACAACGAATTGGACTGGGGGAACCTCTCATTCGGTTATATCCCAACAGATTACAACGTACGCTGCTATTTCCGCGACGGGAAATGGGGCGAGATAGAAGTGTCGCAGAGCGAAGAAGTCAACCTCCACATAGCCGCCACCTGTCTCCACTATGGCCAGGAAATTTTCGAAGGATTGAAAGCCTTCCGTGGCAAAGACGGCAAAGTCAGAGTGTTCCGTCTCGAAGAAAACGCCCGCCGCATCCAGGAGTCGGCCAAAGGAATCCTCATGGAGCCTCTGCCCCTTGAAAAATTCAAGGAGATGGTGCTCAAAGTCGTGAAACTCAACGAACGTTTCGTACCCCCCTACGGCTCAGGCGCATCGCTCTACATCCGTCCGCTCGAACTCGGTATCTCCGCACAAGTAGGCGTCAAACCGGCTACCGAATATCTGTTCATGATCCTCGTGACCCCCGTAGGCCCCTACTTCAAGACCGGATTCAAACCCACCAATATCTGCATCATGCGCCAGTATGACCGTGTGGCCCCCAACGGTACCGGTCTATGGAAAGTGGGCGGCAACTACGCTGCATCGCTTACCGCCGGCGAGCATGCCCATGAGCTCGGCTACTCTGCCGTACTCTACCTCGACCCGAAAGAAAAGAAATATCTCGACGAGTGTGGGCCCGCCAACTTCATGGCAATCAAAAATGGTGTCTACATCACCCCCGCCTCAAACTCAATCCTTCCCTCAATCACCAACAAGAGCCTCATGCAGCTCGCCGAAGATATGGGTGTGAAAGTTGAACGCCGACACATCACAGTCGACGAACTCGCACAGATTGATGAGGCCGCAGCTGTCGGTACAGCAGCCGTAGCGTCGCCCGTCGGCGAGATCCACGACCTCGATACCGGCGAGAAATATATCGTTTCGAAAAACGGCGAACCGGGCCCCATCACTACCGAGCTCTACCACACTCTTCGCGGCATCCAGCTCGGCGAGATCGAGGATAAGCATGGTTGGTGTACAATCGTTGAATAAGATACCCGATATAGATGTAAATGACTTATCAAGACATTATTGACAAATATTATCCCGCAGGCAGCCGCTTGCGGGATATTTATATGCGCCACTGCCGTTCTGTAGCAGACCTTGCTCTCAATATAAACCGGTCACGGCATCTCGGTCTTCCGTCCGACGAAGTCGAGGAAGCAGCCATGCTCCATGACATAGGCATTTTCCTTACGGACGCTCCCGGTATCGGCTGCACAGGCAAAGAACCATACATCCGTCATGGTGTGCTCGGTGCGGCCTTGCTCCGCAATGAAAACATGCCTGAGCGCGACTCACGAGTTGCCGAACGCCACACCGGCGCCGGTATATCGGCCGAGGAGATCAATGAACAGCGACTGCCGCTCGATCCCAATGTCAGCTATATGCCAGCGACAAAACTTGAGCGCCTCGTCTGCTATGCCGACAAGTTCTACTCAAAGAGCGGCGACATGAAACTCAAACCGCTCGACAAGGTGAAAAAATCCATGGAACGCATCTCCGAGGGGAGCGCAATGAGATTTCAGGAACTCATTCAGGAATTCGGAGACCCGGCATTGGCAACCTTGACGAAATCAGAATAATACTCGGAGTTGAGCATCGGCGAGTCGGGATGATTGAGATATTTCTTGCCGAGAGCCAGTATCAGAGCCCGGGTTTCGGGAGTAGCCGACGCCTGCTCAATCAATGTACTGAAAGCTTTCAGACGATCTGCCGCCATGACTGCCGGCATAATCGAGAGATAGTCCACAAAATTCTGCTCCATGAAGTCGACATTGAGAGCTTTGGAGCTATCGGTGAAATCGAGATTGTCCCAGAAATGGATAGCGATGAAACCGGCTTTCTCATGCGGCGCGGAAATAGTCAACGGCACATTGGGCAATTCGAGCGAAAGCTCCACAGCAGTCACAGTATCCGTCGCGGCAACAGCACCTGTCGTCTCCTCCCCGCCACCTGACGGAGTCCCGCATGCGGCAAGAATCACCGGAAGACCGAGGGTGGCTACTGCCGCGAAACATAAATTGAAAGTTGAACGCTTCATATAATATAAAACCGCCCCGCACAAACATTTGTTTGCACGGGGCGGTAAGTATTTACGGGAAAATTTGCTTAGTCTAAATTATTTAGAAAGGATACTTGCCGTCAGCAGCTCCCTTCATGAGAGCATCGGTCAGATATGGATTGAGCGCTGAGCCGTTGGTGCGGTTGATATCGCCACCGGTCTCCCAATAGAAAGGCACACAGCCATGATTCTTGGCCGAACGTGTGATATATTCAGTCCACCATGCACGGCTTGCTTTCCACTTGTCGGCATTGAAATCGGGATAGTCGGTCACAGAGCGTGAGGTGGTCACGGCATACTCACCGAGAATCACAGGTATCCCCTTCGAGACGAATGTGTCCTGCATCTTCTTGAACTGAGCGTCGACATGAGATTCTTCACCCCAGGTGCAGTTACGGTCTGAACCGGCCACATGGTTGTCAGCGCCCCAGTAGAGCTTGACCTTCGAACCTGCACCCCATTCGCCATCTTTGCTCATGAGAGTGAAATCGGAAGGATCGTAGAAGTGTACCTCCACGAGCATACGGTTTTCAACCACATCTTTGGGAAGTTTGTAGGCCGACGACACACCCTTGTCAATATTTGTGTAGGGAGTCTGATGGATGAGACAACGCGAGGCATTGTTTCCGCCGGTCGCACGGACTGCATCGACAAAGGTCTGCTGATAGGTGGTCATCGCGTCGATCGAAGAGTTGTTGACACCTCCCTGATCCTGCTGACCGGGCTCATTCATGCCTGCGAAAAGCAGATGCTCGTCATAGTGGTTGAGCTTGGAGGCAATCTGGGTCCAATAGTCACGCTGCTTCTTGTCGACAGCTGCGTCATAGCCTTTGACACACGATTCCTCAAGCCAGCCGCCATCCCAATGGATATTGACAATGGCATACATATCCTCAGCCACGACATAGCCGACAACCTCATCCACTCGAGCGAGCCATGCGGGGTCAATGGTGTTGTTGGCAGGATCTGTGACATGGCTGTCCCATGCACAGGGAATACGGACAGCGTTAAAGCCAAGACGCTTCAGGCCCTTGACATATTCGGGTGTAACTTTAGCAGCACCCCAGGTTCCTTCGCCGCTAGGCGGCTCCATGGTGTTACCGATGTTGACTCCGGCAAACATTCTTGCAGCGAGCTCGGTTGCGGTGCTGCTCATGTTGGACGAGAAATCGGCTGCGGCCTGGCTGACGGTAACCATCGCCGAGATCGACGGATCGGAAACGAGTGAAATGACGATGTCACCACCACGGGCCTCGCCACCCGCGTTGGCGCTATATGTAAATGTATAGGTATTTTCTATTAATGAGCGGCTGGTCGAAAGCTCGAGCCAGGCCGGTTTTTCTACAGAGACTTCGCCGGTGGCGATAAAGGACACATTAAGTGTACCGCCATAGGGATCAAGCTCTCCTGAAGGATCTGCCGAGAGGATATCGACGGTCTCGGCTCCAAACTGCGCTACGCTGACAGTCTTTGTATCATTGCCGGCGGTTACGGTAAGAGTTGCCGAACGTACATCGTATGACGTGTTCTCGTCGGCCGAAACAGTACATGTAAAGATCTTTGAAGACATCGCACGCTCAACCGGACCGACATGAAGCCACTCTGCATCAGATTTCACGGTCGGGGCGACAGGCGATTTGATGGTCAGCGTCTGCTCCTGAGTTCCGGCAAGGGCAATGGCTGTCTTGCTGACTACAAAATCACCGGTGACAAACTCAACTTTTGAAGGCTCTTTGTCGTCGTCACACGAAATTATGGTTCCGCCGACACAAAAGAGCATCATTGAGGCAATAAGTGTTTTAAGTGCTTTCATTTATTTTTAAGGAAAAAGAAGGGAAAATATAAAGGAGGGGGGACAGTCTGTGTAGCCACGGCTGCCCCCCACTCTCTTATTCATATTGGATTTATATCACTGTTCAGAGGGAGCCTGATCACCATTCCACTGTCTTGAACAGACTGCGGAAGGTGAACTGTGCGCGCATTGACTGGCTGAAGCCAAGACCTGTGATGACACCGTCGACAGGTGTGCCAAACGCACAACCTGCATTTGCAGTGGTGCCATACATGTTCCAGAGTTCCAGACGGTAGGCGGCGCCGTCAGAAGTGTCGGGCACCATGGCTGCGTCAAAGGCTACGGAATTGCCGTCGAGATAGAGGGCATCAAGTGTGGCATGTGTCTGGGGGAAGTAGTCATACAGATTGTCGACCTGAGCGAATGTCATGATTGAACCTGCTGCGAAATCAGTACCATTGAGAGTGATGTCGAAAGCGGGTGAATCAAAAGCGAGCTTGTTGTTCTCGTCAACCACGATGTTGAACGAAGCGCCTTGAGTGTAGGCCCAGTCACCGCCCCAGTTGGGATTGATGTTGATCCAGGTCGGTGTGAAGTGAGGCTCGGTAATGATCACATAGTCAAACTCAAGCTTGGAAGCGAAGGTGAAGGCGGGATCAGAGTCACCGGTAGTGGCGCTGAAGGGCGATGAAACCACACCGCCGTTTGAGCCCTTGCCCCAAATGTTGAAGAGTTCGACACGGAAATTGCCGTTTTCCTCGATGTCGCCATAGAAGAACTTATTGGCGTCAAACTTGATAGCATTGCCATCGCAACGGATCTCCTTGATAGAGACGATAGCGTTGGGATAAGCGGCACGCAGACCGGCGATGTCAAAATTGAAGACCATGGCGCCGTTGCAGCTGCCGTCGTAGCTGAAGGTGTGGACACCGTCAAGCTCGCCGGGCATCAGAAGAGCGACCTCGCTGCCCCAGGTTCCGTTCCAGTCGGCACCCACGCAGAGGAGATTGGCGGCGAAGCCATACTTCTTGGTCTTGGGAATCATGTTGACCGAGAGTGTTGCAGGCTCAGAGTCGCGGTAGTAGCCCATCTGGAGCTTATCGGCGGTGAGGGAGAGAATCTTGATGTTGGTCTTGCGGTTCTCAACCATAGGAGTGACGAAGTTGTCGGGAGCGAGGAGGTCGACAGTCGCAGTGATAGTCTTGTTGGCCTCGTCGATAGTATAGGTACCGCTCTGCTCGTCGCCGTTCTGGTTCTTGACGATGATGGTACCGTCGGGGTTGATGGTCATGTAACCGGTGCAGTCGCCAAACGCCCAGGTGTTTGAGGCATCGGCATCCCAACACCATGAGTCGCCTACGACGGGCTCATTGTTTGAGACGGTACGCCATGAGTCAGCTGTGCCGTAGAACCATACCGGACCGTTGAACATGATGCTCGAACCGGCATTGTAGTCGATTTCCCAAGTCTTGAAGAGATCTTCCTTGTTGAAGACAGCATTGCGGGCTGTCGAAACGGGACGTACGGAAAGTGCCTGATATACGGGCGAAGTTGTACGTGAAGAGCCTGCGGCATCAAAACGGTAGGAGATTGCAAACTGGCTGTTTGAACCGTTGATCGAACCGGTGGCATAGTGACCGGTGACACCTGCTCCATCAACATCGTTGATCGTACGTGAACCTGCGGCGGGAAGGAAGATTGAGTTGCCGTTGGGGCCTGTCAGCTTATAGCCGGCAACACCGTCGACCTCAGTCCACTCTTTCTGACAGGAGTTGAAGAGCTCCTCGAAGTCAGCAGCACTCGGGAGAGTCACAGATCCGCTCCATGCGCTGTTGGCGATGTCGTTTTCAGTCTTATAGATGTCAGCTGACGCATACTGGGCTAAGTCGATAGAATTGCTGACACCGGTTTTGTCGCCATAACCGAAGCGTCCGCCAAAATCATTTTCCTTCTCAGCGCCGACATTGAAGCGGGCCCACTTGACGGAAAGACCGAGGTCAACGAGATCGTTGTCAAGGTCAACCTTCACGCCTGAAGTAGTGAACGACTCAATGTTGCCATAGACTACACCGGTGCCGAGATCAGCGTATGCGGCATAATAGTAGGTGGTGTTGGGCGCGAGACCTGAGAAGGCAAGCGAGAATGAGGGACCTCCGTCAGCAGCAATGATGAGACCTGCGCGGACAGCCTCCTCCTCGGGAGTAGCGGCTACAACAAAACCATAGGTTGCATCGGCAGGGGCGCCGGTAGCGCTACCGTCCATAGTGGCGGCGTTGGCAGTCACACCGGTCGGAGCCGAAGTGACAACTCGGGTATTGGTCGTGATGAGGCTCTTGACATCGCCGGCAAAGGTCACCTTGCCCTGGAGAGTCACGTAAGCCTGATAGTAGACCACTGTGTTTTCAGTAAGACCTGAAAGCTCAGCTGTCATAACTTTGTCGTCGACAGTAGCTGCGATGGTCTCGGTGAGAGCATTTTCAGTGAAGCCGTAGCGGAAGCCAATGGCATAGGAGGCAGACGATGAATTCTGGATGCCATCGACAGTGCCGTGGAGCGTCGCGGTGGTAGCCGTAACGTCGGCCGAACCGGTGACTACAGAGTCCTCGGTGAGGATCGGAGTGGTGTTGATTGTGTAGTCATCATCATCGTTACACGAAGCGAGAATCAGCCCCATGAACAACGACATGAATAAAAATATTTTTGTCTTCATTTTTTGTGATAAGGTTGGAGTGGTGATTACTCGATGGTGACAGATGTGATATTGACAACCGCATTGGTGAGATCGGTGCTTGAGGCTGTGCCATCAAGATTGATTGAAATTTCAATCGCATCGTTGCCATAGAAGTTGTAGGTCGAGCCGGTCTCGTTGGTGAAAGTCAGCTCTGTCTCGCCTGAAGTGTTCAAATCCTTCACGAAAGGTGAGGCTGCGTAAGCCGCGGCATCCCAACCGTAGGTATTGGCATTCTGAGCACAAATGACAGCCTTGGGAGTAGCAGTCCAGTCGATACCGCTAATGGTAAACTTGACGGTGAGAGTCTGATTCTTCTTCAGCTTGAGCATCGTGGGATCGATGGCAAACGCGCTGTCATCCTTGCCGGCCCAGGGATTGTAGAGCATGACGCGGATATACTTGTCATCATTGAGATAGAAGAGGTCATTGGCAGGAATGTTATCATTGTTTACCTTAAGGACTGTCGGGCCGGTCTGACCTCCGGAGATGGGTTTGATGGTCATCTTAGCGCAGAGATACTTGCTGGCAACACCTGAGTTATTGTACTCGACAGGAATACCGAAGACAACCTCATTGTCGTCAGCAGAACATTTCATCACGGTGAATTCATTACCCTTGATGCTTACATTGCCGGAAGTAAGAAGAGTCACTTCATCGGCAAACACAATCTTGTTGCCCTCGATGGTGAATGTGGTCGATGCACCGCCTTCTGCGTTCTCAAGTTCAGCCTTGCCGTTTTTGTTGATGGTAAGGGCAAACTCATCGGCTGCCTCATAGGCGGGAGCCCATGTCGAGCCGTAGCCGTTGATCCATTCCCATGCTGCAGAGGCTTCGTTCCACCACATGAGGTCGTAGGGAGTCTCTTCGTCAAGAAGGAATGTGGTCTGGGTAGCGAGATACGATGCGTTGTCGCCTGAGATGGTGAAGAGATCTGTGGCGAGGTCAGTATATTCGGGTTCCTTTACGGGAGTACCTTCGATGAGCTCCGGGCCATCTGACGGAAGAATCGAGGGATCGTTTTTGAGATCTTCAGAGATGAAGTTCCACACGAGCCACCAGGGACCTTCGTCATTGGTACGCATTGTTGCGATCTGAAGGAGGTAGGGAGTACATTCGATGATACGGATGTCGTTGGTGTAGTTGGAGCAAGTTCCATCCATAGCGACATTGTGGAGCGAATAGGCACCGTTGAGGAAAGTGATCAGCGGATGCTTGGGATCAGAGATGTTGAGATTGAACTTTCCCTTCACTGTCTCGGCTCCGGCGGCAGAGTTGCGCACGATCTCAACCACGCAACCATTCACGGGGTCAAGCGAGAAGGTCATCGAAGAATCCATGTAGGGGTCATCGGCAGGGATAAGCCATGACTGGAATCCGGGATCCCAGTTAGGCATCCAGTTACCATAGCCGAAGACGGGCTCGGGATAGTCGTCGGGGCTCATATACATGACGGGAGACGAGCAGCCGCCGATGCCGTAGTTATTGTTGCACGGCACCCACTTTTTGGGATTACCCTGGCCATTCTCATCGACACCACCGGCAAGATTGGTCCAGATAGCATCGGAAAGAAGACCGAAGTTGTTTGAGGTCACGGAAATCGTGTAGGGTTCGCCCCAGACGGTTCCAGCCTGAGTCATCACACCGAAAGTCATCTCATAGTCACCGGCAAAGGGGAACTGGAGATCAAGCTCCGGATTCTGCGAAATGCCGTTGGGAGTCTGCCAAACGGGAGTAGCACCCTTGACGAGAGATTTCAGATGGATGGTGTTGGGGTCGGAGGCGTCGGGAGTCACGGAGAAAGCGATACCCTCGACAAGTTCTTCGGGCGAAACTACCGGGCCCGAAAGTTCGTGATCGTCAGGCGAACATGAGGTGGTGCCCATAAGCATTACCACTGCGCTCAGCGACAACGAAAATAGATATTTCAACTGTTTTTTCATTGTTTAAAATCTAATAAGAGAGATTTCGATAATTAGGTTATTGGATTGAAGGTTTGCCATTGCAAGACAGGTTGTAGAGTCGCAGGTCGGGCCTGAGGGTGCGTTTTCGTATGACCATGTGTGAGTTGTGTGCCATAATGAAACGCAGGATTCTTCAGAAAATTATCTTAGACTCTAACTTTTAAGTTTTTATAATACTTAGTCATGCAAAGTCAATGCCTTCACATTATCATCTGCTCCATCCCGGGTTCTGCTTCAGCACTCCGCTTGAGAGTGTGATCTGATCCTCGGGAATCTGGCTGAGACCATTGGTAGCGATGATGAGACTCTTGTCGTAGCTGACGCGGGCCTCTACACCACCATTAAACACTGTACCGGCTGAAGCGGCGATGGCATCGGCGGCAACGTTGACACCCTGACGGAGAAGATCCCAATAGCGGTGACCCTCAAACGCGAGCTCACGTGCACGTTCGTCCATGATGTTCTGCTTGTTGACCGCGATATCATCGAGACCTGCACGGGCGCGTACCATGTGCATATAGGTCGAAGCGTTAGACGAACCGAGCTCGGCTGCCATGAGGAGGACGTCGGCATAGCGCACGATCACCCACTGGTTGGCGTTACACTCCTGGAAACCGGCAGTACCGTCTGAGTTAGTTCCGGGGAGACCGTTGCCATAGACGAGGGGAGAATATTTCTTGACTGTGTAGCCTGTATATTCGCGCCAGTCAAGGAAAGAACTGTTGAAATCATTACCCTGGGCGATGCCTTCACCATCCATGTCGATGACTGATGCTGAGAGGCGCGGATCGTTGTCCTCAAATTTCTCAAGAAAGGAGGGGCAGACGGTGCATGCACCCCAGCCCTTGCCGTAGGGCGAAGCGTTGAGCGAACGCATACCCATCATGACGAGCCAGCGGTTTGAATCGTTGTTGCCGTCATAGTCCTGAGTCGGAGTGAAACGCTGAGCGAGAATGATTTCCTCGTTCTGGTCGCCTGCATAGGTAGATTTGCTGGTGTCCCAGCCTACATTGCCGGGAATGGGAACGAGCGAAGAGGCTGGCCAAAGGTTCTTGAAGTCCTTCACGAGACCGTAGTTGCCTGAGGAGATGATATCCTCGACCGCTGCGAGGGCCTCAGCCTTGGTGACTGTACCGGTGGTGACACCTTCGGCATTTGTGAAGCCGGGTTCCTTACCATAGTAACCAGTGTAGTAGAGATATGCGCGGGCAAGGATGGCCTCGGCTGCATATTTGGTGATGTAGCCACTGTCGCCATCGGCAAACTTAGCGTTCTCCGGAATATTTGCGATAGCATATTTCAGATCCTCGAAAATAGCGGCATATACCTCAGCGGGATCAGCCTGCTCGCGGTTGTCGTTGACGGGTTCGAGGAAGAGAGGGATATTGCCCCACAGGCGCACCATGTCGAAGTAGAGGATGGCACGGAGCGCACGGCACTGACCCATGTAGAGGCCGCGTGTGTTCTCGCTCGTCCATGCGATCTGCTCCTCACGGGTGATGAGCTCGTTGCAACGGTAGACTCCGGAATAGTAAACCTTCCAGTCAGTTGTGTAGAGAGTCATGTCGCTCGGCGACTTTGAGGTGTTGAAACCATCGATGACCTGATAGCCGAAGCCGTCACCGTTGCCGGTGCCGCCATAGGTCTCGTCAGACATGATAGTTGATGCAACATAGAAGTTGATGCCCGGGTTGGACGAAATCTGGCGCCAACCGTCGTAGCAACCGATGAGGGCACGCATGGCGTCGGTCTCGGTTTTATAGAAGTTTTCAGTATTGGACTCTACCTTTGACGATACATCGAGGAAACTGTCGCCACACGACGAAAGCCCGAGACCAGCCACAAGACCGAGAGTCAAAACATTATATTTAATTTTATTCATTGTTGTAAATCTGGACGTTGGAATTAATAACGGGATTTAGAAAGCCAGGTTGACACCTACGAGGAAGGTGCGGGGACGGGGATAGTATCCGAGATCCACACCGGAAACCCAAGTCTGTGTACCATAGCCGATTTCAGGATCCATACCGTCATATTTGGTAAATGTCAGGAGGTTCTGGGCCTGGAAATAGAGACGGCACTGGCTACACCACTTCTGGTTCATGAGGGGAGCGAAGTTGTAGCCGAAGGTAAGATTTGAGATACGGAGATAGTCGCCGTCCTGGGTGTAGAGGTCAGAGAACTGCCAGTTGATGTTTTCGTTGGTCACACGGGGCATGCGGTTTGAAGTGCCTTCGCCTGTCCAGCGGTCAAGGATAGCGGTGGTGTAGTTGGCCTGCTTGACGTTGGGGTTACGGTAGCTCTGGACGATCTGGTAGCCGGCTGCACCGTTGGCTGTGATGCCGAGATCGAAGTTCTTGTAGTAGAGGTTGATGTTGAAACCGTAGGTAAACTTGGGCATACCGTTGCCGAGGTCTACCTTGTCGTCGTCGTTGATGACACCGTCATGGTTGACGTCCACATAGATGACATCACCAGGCTGCACAGTGCTGCCCTGGAGCACACCGTTGCCTGCTGCGATCCAGTCGTTGATCTGCTGCTGGTTCTGGAAGATACCTGCTGTCTTGTAGCCCCAGAAATAACCGATTGGCATACCGTTTTCAGCGCGGTAGAATTCGAGTGCGTTTTCATAGAGCTGGTTGGTCTCACCATGGATGATGCCATCCTCGCTGGGGATTGAACCTACCTTATTCTTGTTATAGGCACCGTTAAGGCTCAAGCTATAGGAGAAATCGCGGCCGATCACGTCAGTCCAGCTGAGGGCGAGTTCGACACCGTGGTTCTTGACATCACCACCGTTGATAAAGGGAGCGTCAGTACCGGCGGTGGCAAGGATCGGAGCTACGACAAGCCAATCTTTGTTCTTCTTGATATAGTAGTCAAAGTTGACACCGAGGCGGCTGTTGAAAAGACGGGCGTCAAAACCGACGTTGGTCTGCTCAGAGGTTTCCCAAGTGACGTCGAGATTACCGAGACGTGAGGGATAGGCACCCCAGTTGTTGGCGAGGATGGTAGAATAGTCCATCAACTGACCGTTGGGGCCGAGATACTGGCCGAAGTAGTAGTGGGTGTTCTGGTTCTTGATAGGAGCGAGATACTGGTAAGCGTCGATGTTCTGGTTACCTACGCGACCCCAGCTCGCACGGATCTTGAGGAAGTCGAGCCATGTGCGGGTTGACTCCATGAAGTTTTCGTTCGAGATGTTCCAGCCTGCTGAAACTGAGGGGAAGGTACCGAAGCGGTGTCCACTGGCAAAGTTCGATGAACCGTCGCGGCGCACTGTGGCATTGACCATATATTTCTCCTGCCAGTTCCAACCGATACGGCCGAAATAGCTGACAGTACGGGATTCATCGTGGGGATTGCCGGCCACGCTGACGCCGTTCTCGCCGAGAGTCGAACCGGTACCGTTGCTGATCCATCCGTGAACCCAGTCATCGAAGCCTTCCTTGAGCTTACCCTGACCTCCGCCGAGATATGTGCCGCTGTAGCGTGAGCTTTCCATACCGACGAGCACATTGAAATCATGGTCAGCGATGCTGAAATCATAGGTAGCGGTATTGGTCCAGGTGAGGCAGAGAGAGTGGTTCATGTTCTGCGACACACGGGTTTCCGTGCTGTAGACATAGGGTGAGAATTGATAGATCGGAGTGTAGCTGCGATATTCACTTGAATTATAGACGGCGCCGAAGACGGTGCGCACACGCAGATTCTTGATCGGCTCAAGCTGAGCATAGACATTGCCGTTGAAGGTAGCGGTTTTGGTTTGATTGTTGGTGTTGACCATCATGCTTCCATAAGGGTTACCGTCATTCTGATACCAATCGCTGCCGGTAGTGTCATT
Organism: Staphylococcus sp.; assembly: GCA_023665865.1. Classification (GTDB taxonomy): domain Bacteria; phylum Bacteroidota; class Bacteroidia; order Bacteroidales; family Muribaculaceae; genus Duncaniella. Next base: position 1,831,204 of record JAMPDC010000001.1, on the reverse strand, counting down.
GAATTTTCCCTCTTCATTATATATAGGAGAGAGAGGAGTTGCGGAGAATGCGCCACGGAGAGTATTGTTATACTGGTTGCCGACGCCGATACCTCTGCTCTTGAGATACACGAAGCTGACCTGCTCGCCTACAGTGAGGACATTGCCGAGAAGCTTGTGGTCAGAGTTGACACGGAAATTGTAGCGGGAGTAGTTTGACACGTCCGGACCTCCGACGATACCCTCCTGGTTCAGATAGCCGAGAGAGATAGCGTAGGTTGAGGTGGCCGAGCCGCCTGTGACACCGAGAGTGTAGCTCTGGGTGGTGGCATTGTCCTTAAACATCGAGTCGACCCAGTCTGTATCGATCAGAGTGGATTCGCCGTTGGCATTAGTGCGCCAGATTGAGTTCATCGAAGCCCAGTCGTAGGGAGCGAGACCGCTGTTGAGCTGCGCTTCGTCCATGATGGTCATATACTCCCGAGAATTGAGCATCTCCATTTTGCGGGCAGCGCTCTGCCAGCCATAGTAGCCGTCAAATGTCACTTTGGCTTTGCCTTCCTTACCCTGCTTGGTGGTGATGAGCACAACGCCGTTGGCAGCCTGCGCACCGTAGATAGCGGCAGAGGCGGCATCCTTGAGCACGTCGATGCTCTCGATGTCGGCGGGGTTGAGGGTTGAGATGTCACCGCCGATACCGTCGATGAGATAGAGAGGCGAGGCGTTGCCGATGGTACCGAGACCACGGATGGTCACCTTCATGCCCGAACCGGGCTGTCCTGACTCACTTGCGATGCTGACACCGGCGAGCTGGCCCTGCATTGCCTGGAGGGGCGAGGTGGTGTTGAGTTTTGCAATGTCGTCACCCTTGATCTGAGCTGTTGCACCGGTCACGAGTTTCTTTTTCTGAACACCATAGCCGACTACTACCACTTCGTCGAGAATCTCGGTGTCCTCAACGAGAGCGACATCCATGCGGCTGGAGTTGACTGTGATCTCACGGGTGGTGAAACCGACATAGGAGAAGACGAGCGTTGCGCCTTCGTCGGCTTTCAGAGTGTAGTTACCGTCGATGTCGGTCATTGTACCCTGGCTGGTCCCTTTGATGAGGATACTCACGCCGATCAACGGCTCTCCGTCCGAGGCCTGGGTGACCGTACCGGAGACGGTCAGGGGAGCTGCCGAGAGTGTCATTCCTGCCAGAAGGCACAGTGACAAAAGGGCAACCCGGAAAAGATGCAGCGGGGTGCACCGTTCCATTAGATTTTTTCCCATTGATGAATAGATTTAGTTTTACAGGTTAATTAATTTTGATTGTTTATTGTTGTTGTCAAGTGAAGTTTTGAAATTCGTTTTTCTGATATGATAGTCGTCGTAAGTAATTTTTCTTAGGTTTGTCTTAGAACAAGGGAAATCCGGCTTGTGCCGAAATATCGGTTTTTCATCGTAGACTCAGCTACGGATCAGGCTATAGGTACTTTTCAATTATCGTCAATCCGGGCTACCCTTTTAGGGTATTTCCCAAATAAACGTGAACAAATGTAACGAGACGTTTTCTATCAGCCAAATTTTTCGTCTTAATATATATGTTGCTTTTTGACACACAATAGCCTGAAATGTTATATTTATAGGGTTTAAATGTTCCAAATAAGCCAACTACGCGTTGACAATCATTATGTTACGTAATATAACAAAATGTTAATAGACAATAATTCCCGCCAAAAGTTGCATATTTTCCGAACATTGATTTACTTTGTGAATACAAAACACAGCCTTAAATGTTAACTCCATGCGTCTTCTCATTCTAATATTCACCGCTTTAATACCGCTCGCATTTTCAGGACGCGAAATCCCCCTGAAACATCTTGATACGGTCAATCGGTTATCAAACAACAAAATCAACGTCCTCCACAGCGATTCAGACGGTTTTCTTTGGATCGGCACCTCAGCCGGCCTTTACCGCTACGACGGTTACACGTATAAGAACTACGCGCCGGCCGACACCTCGATGCTCGATACATTCGAATACTACATCGAGGAAATCCAGGAGGATGCCGACGGCCATCTGTGGATCTACTCCGGCCAGAAATATTCGATCTACGATCCCGTGACCGACCGTATCACCTCCGACATCAAACCATTCCTTGAAAAATCCGGCATAGGTTTCATCCCATCCCACATCACAATCGACGAGCGCAAGGGCATGTGGCTACACTCACCTGCCAATGGACTCTTCTATCTCGAACCGGGTACAGCCAAGCCACAACCGATCAGTCACAAAGCCTTCCTCAACTGCGAGATCACCGACATATCCTCTACCCCCTACGGCACCGTCACCATCGACAATAAAGGTACCATGCGCATACTCGCACCGGCCACGCGTGAGGTCACACGCACCGACTCATTGATAACCAAGGAGATGAACGGGCGCCACTTCGTCTTCCTCCTGAAATATGACCGGGATGGTCTCTGCTGGGTCTTCAACAACGAGCAGCTGTGGGTCTACGACATTGCCCACACCAAATGGCTAAACGACCTCCTGCCACCCGACCGCGGCAGCGCCCCCGTCAAGATTCTAACACAGGACCACTCCGGCACTCTCTGGATCGGACGCGATCATTGCGGGCTCGAACAGGTGGTGAAGAAAGATGGTCGATTCAGCTTTGTCAACATAGCCAACTCCTCGGAACCCGACATGATCAACACCGTCACCGCCCTCTATGAGGACAACGGTGGCACTCTCTGGATCGGGACATATAAGAAAGGTCTATATTGCTACAATCCCAGTGTGCGCAAGTTTGCCCTGCGCAATTTCCCGGATGTCAACTGCATCCTCCCCTCATCAGCCGACAAAGGGGAAGTCTGGCTCGGCACCGACGGCGACGGGCTCCTAAGATGGCGACCGGAGACCGACGCTGTGTCGACTGTCATAGGCCCCTCCGCAAAGATTGGCGCGATAACATCGCTCCTCGAGACCCCTGACGGCTCGCTATACGTCGGATCATACACAAGCGGGCTCAAACGGCTCCGCAACGGAAACATAGAAATCCTCTTGACAGGGACAGATCTTGACAAACAATATACCTGGGCACTTTCACAAGGCAAAAACGGGACTCTATGGGTCGGCACACTCGGTGGCGGACTCTTCCACCTCAACCCCGCCGACATGTCGGCCCGACAATATACCACTGCCAACTCCGGACTCTCAGCCGACTATATCATCAAATTTGCATCAGGGGAAAACGGACAGACATACATAGCCACATCCCACGGAGTCTCGATCCTCAACACATCCGACGGCACCTTCACCTCGATTCCCGGGCTTGAAAACACCAGCATCAACGACATCATCCTCGACTCCCGCGGGCTCCTCTGGATAGCATCGACCCACGGGCTGAAGCTCTACGACCCCAAGCGCTCCCACCTCGTGTCGCTCAATCTTGCGAGCGCCAACCCCCACCCTAACCTCATCCTCGGACTCAAAGAGGACCGCAACGGAAAGATCTGGGTGGCTGAGGGAGGCAAACTGATAGCGGTCGAAGTGCAGTTTGACGACAAGACAGGCAAACTCGCCTACACGATGCATCGCTACGATGGCGACGACGGCCTGCAAAACAGCGATTTCAATCAGCGTTCATTTGCCCTTCTGCCCAACGGCGAGATGCTCGTTGGCGGCCTCTACGGCATCAATTCTTTCATACCCGACAACATCGTCTACAACCGCAGTCTTCCGCGCGTGATGTTTTCCGACATCTACATCGGCAGCCAGAAAGTAAGGATCGGCGAGAAGATAGACGGACATATAGTCCTCAAATCATCCCCCAACCGCGGAAGCACACTCGAATTGTGGCCCGGACAGACCTCTTTTACCGTAACTTTCGGCACCGACAATCATATACTTCCGGAGAAAACCACGTATCAATACAAACTCGAGGGTTTTGACAAAGACTGGACCACGACAGAACCGGGCGTCAACCGGGCCTACTACGCCAACCTCCCGGCCGGAAGCTACCGTCTGCTTGTCAAAGCCCGCAACAATGACGGCTACGAGAGCTCATCGGCCGCAGAACTGAAGATTAAAATCCATCCGACATTCTGGCTCACCACCTGGGCTAAAATCATCTATACAATCCTGCTCATACTGCTCATCTACGCCGTCTATCGCCTGATACGCCGACGTGAGCGCCATCGTTTCAACGAAAAGCGGCGCGAGGATGCCATCTTGAAACAAGAGGAGGTCAATCAGCTGAAATTCAAATTCTACACCAACGTCAGCCACGAGCTCCGTACCCCTCTCACCCTCATCGTGTCTCCGCTCGAGAGCATGATAAAGGAGACATCTGACCCCGCGCAGCTGCGCCGGCTCACCCTCATGCGCAACAACGCTCTGAGACTGCTGACTCTCGTCAACCAGCTCCTCGACTTCCGCAAGAACGAGGTGACAGGTCTCTCGCTCCATCTGGCCGAGGGTGAGCTTGTGGACTTCGTCAGAAACGTCTGCCACTCATTCGCCAATCTATCGGAGAAGAAAAACATCAAGCTCAATTTCACCTCTTCTACGACCGAGCTCTACGTCATGTTTGACGAAGACAAGCTCTACAAAGCCATCATCAACCTACTGGGCAACGCCTTCAAATTCACTCCTGAAGGAGGCGAGGTCACTGTCGCCCTTTCAGCAAGCGCCACAAATGTCACTATTGACGTCACCGACACCGGTATTGGCATCTCTGACTCTGACAAAACCCACATTTTCGAACGCTTCTACCAGACATCAAACACCCCGACCGACTCCACCATGACCGGCAACGGCATCGGCCTCAGCATGGCAAGCGAATATATCCAGCTCCACAACGGCACCATCACCGTAGAGGACAATCCCGGCGGAGGTACAAAGTTTTCCATCACCCTTCCCCTCATCAAGAGCTCCGGTTCCCGCACTCAGTCCCCGGCCGTCGCAGAGACAGTCCATCTTCCCGGCTCAGACAATCCAATATCCCTCTCCGGGCTGACCGACAATGAGATCGATATCAAAGAGGGATCACCGGCTGGGACCGGGTCCGACAAACCGACAGTGCTCGTCGTCGACGACAGCCGCGACATGATCGAGTTTCTCCGTGACGGACTTAGCCACGACTTCCACGTCATCACCGCCAACGATGGCGAAGCCGCCCTCAAACTCCTGGCCTCAATCCGCCCGGCCATCATCCTCACCGATCTGATGATGCCAGGCATAGACGGTGCCGAGCTTTGCCGCCGCCTAAAAGCCGACCCGGCCCACTCATCGACACCGGTCATCATCCTCACGGCCAAACACGATATGTCGACCCGTGTCGAGAGTCTGACACTCGGAGCCGACGATTATGTCACAAAACCGTTCAACGTCGAACTCCTCATCATAAAGATGAAAAAACTGATCTCGCTCTCGCGCAAGACGGGACGCTCGCTCATCGACCCCGAGCCTGACGACATCAAGATCACACCGCTCGACGAGAAAATGGTGGAGAAAGCAGTCAAATATGTCGTCAGCAACATCAAGCGTCCGGATCTCTCGGTCGAAGAGCTCAGCAGCCACCTCGGGATGAGCCGCGTCCATCTCTACAAGAAACTCAAAGCCACCACGGGCAAGACCCCGGTCGAGTTCATCCGCCTCATACGCCTGAAACGCGGGGCGCAAATGTTGCGTGAGAGCCAGCTCAACGTATCTGAAATCGCATTCCAGCTGGGATATAACAACCCTAAATACTTCAGCAAGTATTTCAAAGAAGAGTTCGGTGTACTCCCCTCCGTCTATCAGGATAAGGAGGGCAAGGAAACAAATTGTCCCGTATAAGTTAACATTTCAACCTCTCCAAAAATCATTTGCATCCCATAGGGCCAACATTCATTTACCGGCCCTATGGGATGTATTTCTTAACTTTGTATTCACAATCGTCCGTGAAAACTGTATAATCATCACCTTCCGGGAACACAGAATTTTCAAAACACTTTTACAACCAAACATACCGACCCAATCTCCCTATGAAACTAACAACTCTATCTGCCTCCCTGCTCGCCGGACTCCTTGCGGTGTCGTGTGCGACGGGTAAATATGAGAAATCGGAACATGGTGTCATTGTCAACGTAGCCTCGACCGGCGACAATTCAGTCCGCAAAGTCCGTCTCCAGGTGCTCGGCGACAAGATCATCCGAGTATCGGCAACCCCCGACAAAAAATTTGCCGAAGACAACAGCCTTGTCGTGATCCCACAGGACAAGAAAGTAGAATATACTATCGCCGAGACTGATTCCACCGTTTCAGTGATCACTTCTGAAGTCCATGCCACCGTCTCTCTGTCGACCGGCGACGTGAAGTTCTACGACAAGAACGGCAAACTCATCGTGGCCGAAGCTGAGGGTGGACGCGAATTCTCACCCATCGAAGTGGAGGGCACCAAAGGCTATACCGTCCGTCAGGTCTTCGAATCGCTTGATGACGAGGAAGGCATCTACGGTCTCGGGCAGCACCAGAGCGACGAATTCAACTACAAGGGCCTCAACGAAGAGCTCTTCCAATACAATACAAAGGTCTCTGTGCCTTTCGTAATCTCCACTGACAACTACGGCATCCTCTGGGACAGCTATTCACTCTGCCGTTTCGGCAACCCGGCTCCTTACAAGCAGCTTGGACAAGTGTTCAAACTCTACGACAAGGAGGGCAAAGAGGGTGCGCTAACCGGCACCTATGTCCCTGCCAAACCTGAGGAAGAAACCCTCGTCCAGCGCGAAGACTCTATCTATTTCGAACACCTTATCCGTAAGGAACTGAAACATGTCGTGAATCTACCGCAGGATTTCAACTACTACGGCTCACATGTCACCTACGAAGGTGAGATCGAACCCTCGGAATCCGGCGAATTCAAATTCATCCTCTACTATTCGGGCTACATGTCGGTCTATATCGACGGCAAGGAAGTGGTCCCCGAGCGTTGGCGCACTGCCTGGAACCCCAACTCCTACAAATTCTCTGTCGATCTTGAAAAAGACAAGCGCGTTCCCATCAAAATCGAATGGGAGCCCAACGGAGCAGTCGCATACTGCGGTCTGCGAGTCTACTCTCCTGTCGATGACAAAGAGCAGCTCAACATGAGCTGGTGGGGCGAGATGCAGGACCAGATCGACTACTACTTCGTCTATGGTGAAGACATGGACGATGTCATCAGTGGCTACCGCACCCTCACCGGCAAAGCTCCCATCATGGCCAAATGGGTCATGGGCTACTGGCAGAGCCGCGAGAAATACAACACTCAGGAAGAGGTGCTCTCTACCCTCGCCGAGTTCCGCAAACGCAACATCCCCATCGACAACATCGTCATCGACTGGCTCCACTGGCGTCAGGACTCTTGGGGCAGCCATGAGTTTGATCCCGAACGCTTCCCCGACCCGAAAGGCATGGTTGATTCAATCCACAAGATGAACGGTCGCGTGATGATCTCGGTATGGCCCAAATTCTACGTGACTACCGAACACTACAAGGAATTTGACAAAAACGGCTGGATGTACAAACTCCCCGTCACCGACAGCATCAGGGATTGGGTAGGCCCCGGCTATCTCGGCTCATTCTATGACGCCTACAGCGCCGACGCCCGCAAACTTTTCTGGAACCAGATGAAAGACCACTACGTGCCTCTTGGCATCGACGCATGGTGGATGGACGCCTCCGAGCCCAACATCCGCGACTGCACCGACCTCCAGTATCGCAAGGATCTCATCACCCCGACCGCTCTCGGTCCCTCGACAAAATATTTCAACGCCTATGGCCTCATGAACGCCGAGGCTATCTATAACGGACAGCGTGAGACCAACGATGACCGCGTCTTCCTGCTGACCCGCTCAGGTTTCGCCGGACAGCAGCGCTACTCGACCGCAACATGGAGCGGAGACATCGCCACCCGCTGGGAGGACATGAAAGCCCAGATCTCAGCTGGTCTCAACTTCGCGGCCTCAGGCATACCCTGGTGGAGCATGGACATCGGCGGCTTCTGCGTCGAAGACCGCTACGTAGCAGCTGAGAAGGAATATCTCAAGACAGGCAAGGAGAACCCCGACCTCAAGGAGTGGCGCGAGCTCAACACCCGCTGGTATCAGTTCGGAGCCTTTGCACCGATGTTCCGCGCCCACGGTCAGTGGCCCTACCGTGAGATCTTCAACATTGCCTCCGACAATCACCCTGCCTACAAATCGGTTGTCTACTATACAAATCTCCGCTACGACCTCATGCCCTATCTCTACTCTCTCGCCGGCATGACCCACTTCAAGGACTACACCATCATGCGTCCCATGGTGATGGACTTCACCTCCGACAAAGCCACACGCAACATCGGCGACCAGTATATGTTTGGCCCGGCCTTCCTCGTGGCTCCCGTCTACACCTACGGTGCAAAATCGCGCGAGGTCTACTTCCCGGCAGGCTCTGAATGGTATGATTTCTACACAGGCAAGGAGATCAACGGCGGTCAGACCCTCAATGTCCCCGCTCCCTACGAGCGCATACCTCTCTTCGTCCGCTCAGGCTCTATCATCCCCTTCGGTCCCGCTATGCAGTGGAGCGACGAGAAACCGGCTGACGTCATAAACCTCTATGTCTACGCAGGCGAAAACGGTGAGTTCACTCTCTATGAGGACGAAAACGTGAACTACAACTACGAGAAAGGCAACTTTGCCATGATCCCCTTCACCTGGAACAACGAGACTTCAACCCTTACCATCGGCGAGCGCGTCGGCAGATATCCCGGCATGATCCAGACACGCCGCTTCAACATCATCCTTGTCTCCAAGGATCATCCCGTAGGCTACAACCGCGACAACAAGGGTGTAGAAGTTGCTTACAACGGTGCAGCTAAAAATGTCAAACTCTAACAACCGGCATATTTGACAATCCAATCTGATACACAATAGATCCAATGTTCTCTAAGGTAAATTCTTTTCTAGTGGCTTGCCTCGTCTTCATCGGCGGGGCGGCCATTTTTTCCGCATCCGCAGCTGATCCGCGGGCCGTTTCCTTCAACGACGGCTGGCGCTTCAACCTCGGCGATGCACCTGAAATGGCGACAAAAGATTTCGACGATTCATCCTGGCGTTCCCTCTCACTCCCCCACGACTGGGCGATCGAAGGAGACTTCGACAAGCACAATCCTTCGGGCACGGGCGGAGGCGCTCTGCCGGGTGGTGTCGGATGGTATCGCAAGACCTTCACCCTCACTCCTGAGCAACGCGACAAGCATATATCGGTCGACTTTGACGGCGCCTATATGAACTCCACAGTCTTCATCAATGGGCACGAACTCGGCACACGTCCCTACGGTTATGCCTCGTTCAGCTACGACCTGACCCCGTGGCTCGACAAGGATGGCGAGAATGTCATTGCCGTGCGGGTCGATAACGCCGAGCAGCCAAACTCGCGCTGGTATAGCGGTTGCGGCATCTACCGCAACGTTTGGCTTCGCACATTGAGCGACATCCATATCCCACTCTGGGGTCAGCACGTGACCACCCCCGTCGTCACCGACAGCGATGCCACCATCAATATCTCGACAGATCTTGTCAGCAAGACTTCAAAAGCCACATCTGTCAGCGTCTACAGCTCGCTCATCGACGCCAACGGCAAGATGATAGCGAGGAGTGTCGACAAGACGGTCAAACTTGACAAAAAGCATCCGACCGCGCTCGTCAATGCGGATATAAAAATCAAAAATCCTCATCTGTGGAGCACTGACGACCCTTATCTCTACACTCTGGCCACTTTCGTAGCCGACGCGAAGACCGGCGAGCTGCTCGATACCTACATGACCACTACAGGTCTGCGCTATTTCAGCTTTGACGCCAAGACTGGCTTCTCGCTCAACGGCAAGCCCATGAAAATCAACGGAGTCTGCATGCACCACGATCTGGGAGCGCTCGGAGCTGCCGTCAACACCCGCGGCATCGAACGCCAGCTTGAGATCCTGAAGGAAATGGGAGCCAATGCCTACCGTGCTTCCCACAATCCTCCCGCACCCGAAGTCCTTGACCTCTGTGACCGCATGGGTATCCTCGTCATGGATGAGACTTTCGACATGTGGCGCAAAAAGAAGACCTCACACGATTATGCCCGCTACTTCCCCGAATGGCACGAGAGAGATCTCAGTGATCTCGTCGTCCGTGACCGCAACCATCCATCGGTCATCATGTGGAGCATCGGCAACGAGGTGCTTGAGCAGTGGAGCGACGCAAAAGCCGACACTCTCTCGCTCGAACAGGCCAACCTCATACTAAATTTCGGACACAGCAAAGACATGCTGGCCTCCGAGAGCGACAGTATGAGTGTCAATTCGCTCCTCACCAGAAAACTTGCCGACATGGTGCGCGGGCTTGATCCCTCGCGTCCCGTGACGGCCGGATGCAACGAGCCTGATCCCGGCAACCACCTCTTCCGCTCCGGCGCGCTCGACATCATCGGCTACAACTACCATGACGACTGGTTTGACTCAGTCCCGAAATGGTTTCCCGACGATCCATTCATCATCACGGAGAGTGTTTCAGCTCTCATGACACGCGGCTACTACCGTATGCCGTCAGACTCTATGTTCATCTGGCCAAAACGCTGGGACATACCATTTGAAGATCCGTCATTCTCCTGTTCATCCTACGACAACTGCCACGTGCCCTGGGGCAATACCCATGAAGGCACTCTCCGTCATGTCGATGAGAAGGACTACATAGCTGGACAATTCATCTGGACCGGATTCGACTACCTCGGCGAGCCCACCCCCTTCGGGTGGCCCGCGCGCAGTTCCTACTTCGGCATCGTAGACCTCGCCGGTATTCCGAAGGATGTCTACTACATGTATCAGTCGCAGTGGCGCCCCGACAAGAATGTGCTCCACCTCTTCCCCCATTGGAATTGGGAAGATGGGCAGGAAATAGACATGTGGGCCTACTACAACAACGCCGATGAGATAGAACTCTTCATAAACGGAGAGTCGCAGGGCGTGCGTCATCCGGAACCCGGTAAATATCACGCCTCCTGGCGCGTAAACTACACGCCGGGCACAGTCAAGGCTGTCAGCCGTAAGGACGGACGCATTGTGGCCACCGACGAGATCCGTACCGCCGGAGCTCCCCACCACATCCGCCTTACACCCGATCGCAACACGATCAAGGCTGACGGAAGCGATCTCAGCTATGTGCTCGTGGAAATCCTCGACAAAGATGGCAACCTCTGCCCCTGGGCCGACAATCTCGTCAACTTCACTGTCGAAGGCTCAGGGCGCAATGAGGGAGTCGACAACGGCTCACCCATCTCTCTCGAGCGCTTCAAGGATGACAAGCGCAAGGCTTTCTATGGCAAAGCGATGCTTATTGTCCGCAACAACGGCACCGCCGGCCCCGTGACTGTCACCGCCACTTCCGACGGGCTCCAACCGTTCACAACCGTGATAAACTCAATCAGCAACTAACCATACCTATGAATCCATTACGTCAATTTCTGTCTCTGCCGCTGTTTTTCACAGGTCTGAGCCTGTTTGCGGCCAAAGATATCCCGGTCTATCAGAATGAGAGCCTCCCGCTCGACCAGCGCGTGGAGGACGCCCTCTCAAGAATGACGACACAGGAGAAAATCAACATGATCCATGCACAGGGTAAATTTTCATCACCCGGCGTGGCCCGTCTGGGTATCCCTGATCTCTGGCTGAGTGACGGCCCCCACGGTGTCCGCATGGAGATCAACTGGAATGACTGGGGACACTCCAACCGGACCAATGACTCGATCACTGCCTTCCCGGCGCTCACGGCTCTTGCTGCGACATGGAACCCCACCCTCTCCCACGACTATGGCAATGCTCTTGGCGAGGAGGCTCTCTACCGTGAGAAGGATGTGATGCTCGGCCCGGGTATCAACATCTACCGCACTCCTCTCAACGGCCGCAACTTCGAATATATGGGCGAGGATCCTTATCTTGCCTCAATCATGGTTGTCCCCTATATCACCGGCATGCAGCAGAACGGTGTCGCAGCCTGTGTCAAGCATTTTGCTCTCAACAATCAGGAGCATTGGCGCGGCCACATCGACGTCGAGCTCTCCGACCGTGCTCTCAACGAGATCTATCTCCCGGCCTTCAAGAGCGCGATCGTCGATGCCAACAGCTGGAGCATCATGGGCGCCTACAACAAAATCCGCGGCCAGCACGCCTGTCACAATGACATGCTACTCAACAAGATTCTCAAAGGTGACTGGAACTACGACGGTGTGGTAGTCACTGACTGGGGCGGTGCCCACGACACCAAGGAAGCAGCCCTCAACGGACTCGACCTCGAGATGGGTTCCTACACCAATGGTCTGACCTCTGAATCAGAGTTCACAACCGACGACTATTACCTTGCCAAACCATATCTTGCCATGCTTGAGAAGGGAGAGGTGCCGATGTCGACCCTCGATGACAAAGCCCGCCGTCTGCTGCGCCTGAATTTCCGCACAGCAATGCGCCGCGACAAGCCCTTCGGATCAATCGCCTCTCCCGAACACTATGCCGTGGCTGAGGAGATCGGCAACCAGGGCATCGTGCTTCTGAAAAATGATCCCGTCGGCAAAAACGGTCCCCGTCTGCTACCGCTGTCAAAGGATGTGAAATCAATCCTCGTTGTCGGCGACAACGCGACACGCGACCTAATGAAAGGTGGCGGCTCAAGCGAGCTGAAGGTGAAAGACAATGTCACTCCCCTCATGGGTCTCCGCGAGATCTATGGCGACAAGGTGAAATATGCCCAGGGCTACCGCGCAGGCCGTCCGATGTATGGCCACGTCGAGGAGATTCCGGCTGCCATCCAGGATTCGCTCCGCACCGAGGCTGTGGCCATGGCCCGCGAAGCCGATGTCGTGATTTTCATCGGTGGTCTCAACAAAAACCACGGACAGGATTGCGAAGGCGATGACCGCCAGAGCTACGAGCTCCCCTTCGGACAGCCCGAACTCATCGAGGCTCTCGCCGAGGCCAACCCCGACATCGTGGTTGTGCTCCTCTCGGGCAATGCCGTGGAGACCTCATGGGCCAAAGATGTGCCCGCTATTGTCGAAGGCTGGTATCTCGGCTCTATGGCCGGAAAGTCTATCGCCAATGTCATCTCAGGCAAGGTCAACCCTTCAGGCAAACTTCCCTTCTCGTTCCCTGTCAGACTTGAGGACAATTCGGCCCACCACTTCGGCGCCATCTCCTATCCCGGCGACTCTATCCGCGAGAAGTATCTCGACGATATTCTTGTCGGCTACCGCTGGCACGACACTAAGAAGATTGCTCCGAGCTTCTCGTTCGGCCACGGTCTCAGCTACACGACCTTTGAATATGGCAAGCCCGTAGCCTCGGCCAAGACAATAGCCCCGGGAGAATCGCTCTCCATCTCCATCCCTGTCAGGAACACAGGTGACAGAGAGGGAATGGAGACCGTGCAGCTCTACATCGGCGACGACAAAGCTTCGGTGCTCCGTCCGCTCAAGGAGCTGAAAGGCTTCGAGAAGATTGACCTCGCTCCCGGCGAGGAGAAGACGGTCAGTTTCACCGTCAGCCCCGACGCTCTCAAATTCTATGACCCGCAGACAGCCTCATGGATTGCCGAACCGGGAAAATTCCGAGCCTACATCGGCTCATCGTCGACCGATATCCGCGCCATCGTGCCCTTCGAACTGAAATAACGTTTGATTATAGTCTAATAACGCCGGCAGCCCCAGGATACTGAGATTCAGACTCAGTTCCGGGGGCTGCTTTATGTGTGGTTAAGTTCACAGACTCACTGCATCCGCTTCTCGACATGGATTCCGGGACGGTTGTGGAGTGTCAGAGCGGCAAACAGGCCTGCATCTTCGGCTGTGTAGCTGATAAAATAGCGTTCCGGAGCCATGAAGTCGAGCACGAAACTGGCTGTGTCGATTCCGTCCGTGTCGCCTCGCTTACCGGCGACCGTGCGCTCCTTGATACGCACATCAAAACCACTGACCTCCACAGCAAGGCTCACAGCGCCGCTGAGGGTGATACCGGCCACACCATGACGATGGAGCACGACACTCCCGTCATCGCAGCAGAGAAGCTCTATGGAGGCCTCACGCGGCTCAATGGCTTTGCTCAACACTCCCGGCAACAGATACTGCCGCACCGGCCCCTTAGCCCCACCGCGAGCCGTAAACGCAAGGATCGCGGCAGCGATGACGGCGGCGATGACATAAAACTCTACGCTTCCAAGTATCGAGAGAGGAAGCAGGGTCAGTGGTATAGCTGGATTCATGACAACAAATTTAGCAAGCTTTCGCGTGACGAGCAAACAGCGGCCGACAATTATGTGTTAAGATAATACAAGCAACCGCTATCAGCAGGGGCTCATCACATACGCTAAACTCTCACTCACAAAACTTCAACTATTGTTTTTTTATGAAACTCGCATTAATACCCTCAAATCAGGTGGCCGCATGGTTACTGGGACACATACAGCGCTGGCTGCACGTCATCGGACTCTCTGACCATAGCCTTCTCGAAGAAGTCATCTATGCCGCGATCATACTCTGTCTGGCGCTCTTCCTCGGGTGGCTCGCAAGGACAGTAATCCTCTTCGGTGTTCGCAAATTCATGCTCATACGCCACAGCGACCTCGGCAAAGAGCTCATACAGCACAAGGTGCTCAACCATTGCAGCCACATCATCCCCCCGCTCGTCCTCCTGGGGCTTCTCCCCTTCGCGTTTACTTCCGAATCGACGCTCAACATCGTGCTCTACCGTGCGATGCTTATCTACACTACCTTTGTGGTCTGCAAGGCCATCTGCTCGGTCACATCGTTCGTATGGCTGCGCTTCGACGAGACCCGCAACAGCAAAAATCTGCCATTGCGCGGCATACTCGACACTATTCTCGGCATCCTATGGTTTATCGCCATCATCATCTGCATCTCCATCCTCGTCAACAAATCGCCGGTGAAGCTGCTGACAGGACTCGGCGCCTTCGCTGCGGTGCTGATGCTGGTATTCAAGGACAGTATTCTCGGTCTGGTTGCAGGGCTGCAACTGTCGCAGAACGATATGCTGCGCGTCGGCGACTGGATTGTCGTGCCGTCGACGATTGCCAACGGTATAGTGATCGACGTCTCGCTGACAGCGGTCAAGGTACAGAATTTTGACAACACCATAGTGACATTACCGCCCTACACACTTATATCCACATCTTTCCAGAACTGGCGCGGCATGACGGCGAGCGGTTGCCGACGCATCATGCGCTCATTTATCATAGACTCGGACACTGTTGTCTCCTCGACACCGGAAATGATCTCCGACCTCTGCGGGAAATTCCCGATAATGAAGGCCTATGTCGAGAAGTTGCAGACAGAAGGACATCTCATTTACGATCCCGGACTGGCCGCTGTCAATGGTTCCGACCGGACAAATCTCGGCCTATTCCGCATCTATCTCTGCCAATGGCTGCTCAACAATCCCGCCATCCGCAACGACGAACAGATACTCGTGCGGCTGATGGAGCCGAGCGGCGAGGGCCTGCCCTTGCAGGTGTGGTGTTTCACCGACACAACGAAATGGACTGCATACGAAGCCATCCAGAGCGCGGTGATGGAGCATGTGGCTGTCACTGCACAAGCCTTCGGCCTGCGCCTGTTCAACGACCCGTCGGGTACCGACGTCACCACCGTCAACCTTCTCAATGGTTCGGCGCAAGCGCAGCCTCAGTCGAAGCCTGCGCAACCAACACAACCGGCACAACCGACACAACCCGCCAAATAGTCTCGACCAGCTACACGCCGTAGCCCAACATAGCAAGTATCATCGGAGCGAGGAGCGCTGTCAGGAGTCCGTTGATCGTCAGACCAAGCGACGAGAAGGCTCCGTAGCGCTCCCCGCGCTCCATAGCCGAGGCTGTCCCGACGGCATGGGATGCAGTGCCGATTGACAGACCACCTGCGATCGGACTCTTGATGCGGCTCATCTTGACCATGCGGAAACCCGCCATCCCCCCGAAAATTCCGGTACACACTACGACAGCTGCTGTCAGCGAGGGTATGCCCCCTACAGCCGCCGATATTTCCATGGCTATAGGTGTCGTCACCGCCTTTGGTGCGAGCGAGACCACTACCTCTTTGCTCGCACCGAGGAGTTCGGCTATGAGCACAACCGACACTACTCCGGCCACGCAGCCGGCCACCTCCGCGAGGAGGAGCGGCAGCATCTGCTTACGGATACTTTCGAGCTGACGGTAGAGAGGGACACCAAGGGCCACGACAGCCGGCTTCAACCAGAAATCAATATATTCTCCCCCGGCGGCATATGTCTCATAGTCGACACCGGTAGCACTGAGGATCAGTATTAGGACGATGATCGAGACAAGGATAGGATTGAGGAGCGCGATGCCCGTGCGGCGCTGAAAGAGTTTCGATGCGAGAAAGACGACAAAGGTCAGCGCAATGAGAAAAAATTTGTTTTGCAGAAATTCCATGTGACGTTAAAGCTATGCTACACGGCGGTGATGATGCGACGAGAAAGTGCGGCGGGTGATTTGATGGACCCACCCGGTGACAGCAATGATGATGAAGGTGCTTAGGACGGAGGCGCAGACAATCGGCAGCCATTGATCGGCGATGAGGCCGAGGCAACGCATGAGCCCGACGCCTGCGGGGACAAAGAAGAAACCGAGATTCTTGACAAGGAAGTCGGAGATTTTGTCGACCCACATCAGGCGGACAAGCCTCAGTTTGAGCGAGGCGGCGAGAAGGAGCATGCCGATGATGCTCGACGGGATGGGTATGCCGGTCAGATATACCACAAGTTCTCCCAACGCAAGAAATGCGAAGAGAACGGCGCATTGAAGTATCATATCAAACAATCTTTTTTACCGCGCAAAGATACGAAAAAAGAGCATACCTTGAGAAAAAATATAAAAAACAAGCCGTCCAGCATCTCCCGATGATGGACGGCCTCCGGTAAAAAGTTTGTTCGGTTATCGGAAATAACCAAATGTGCAATAAATACAAATTTTCCCGGTTGTCTTGAATAGTGACGGGCCGCGCTTATCAGGCGCGGCCCGCCTATAGGGGTAGGTTCAACTACTTATTTAACGTAAACCTTGGTAGTAGTTCCGTCTTCCTTAACGATGATGTTAACACCGGGAACGAGACGGTCATGACGAACACCGTCGATGGTGTAGATGCGTACTGCACCGTTTTCGTCAGCTACGATTGAGTCGATGCCAGAGGTCTGTACCTTCTGAACGTACTCGGCGATGAGGCCGCGTGCCATTGCGAGGTCAGAATCCTTGATCTGGTTGTTGTAAGTGCCTTCAGAAGCGACGCGGTTGTTTTCGTTCTCAACCTTGGTGCCGAGGCTGTTGATGTAGTTCTCAACGCCGAGACGGGTTTCGAACTGGAGGTTAGTCCATTCTTTGTCAAACTTGTCAACCTCAGCCTGGAGCTCGTCGAGGAGCTGCTGGATAGCGGCGAGTTCAGCTTCGTAAGCCTTCTTGTTAGCTTCAACGCGGGCGATCTCTGCTTCTTCGGCAGCCTGAGCAGCCTTAGCTTCTTCAACGAGGCTTGCGATAGCAGCCTTGACGTCAGCAGCGGGAGCGATCACGTTGTCGTAGTCAGCAGCGAGGGTGAGGCTCTCGTAAGCAGCGTTGATAGCGCTTTCGAGGCTTGCGATAGCGGCAGCCTCAGCTTCACCATTGTAGAGCTCAGCTACGAGGGGGCAAGATTCGGCGATCTCAGCAACAGCAGCCTTGAGGGCATCGTTGAGAGCAGCGACTTCAGCGTCAGCCTTAGCCTTAGCCTCGTCGTTGGCAGCCTTGAGGGCTTCAGCAGCAGCCTTGTCGGCAGCAGCCTTGGCGTTGGCTACGATAGCGGCGATGGCTTCTTCAACGGGAGCAGCTTCGAAGGTAGCGGCGTAAGTGCCTTCTTTCTCAACCTTGGCGAGGTTGGCAGCGGCAGCTTCCTTAGCGTCAGCGATGGTCTTCTCGATAGCAGCCTTTTCAGCAGCGGCGTCATAGTCGGGATAAGTCTCGGCTACAGATGCGAGAGTTTCGTTGAGTTTGGTCTCAACAGCAGCGATGGCAGCGAGTTCAGCCTCGTTGGCAGCCTTGTTGGCAGCTACGCGGGCAGCTTCAGCAGTTGCAGCGTCGGCGTTCTTGGCGATGGCTGCGATAGCAGTTGCAATGGGAGTTGTGTCGAGGGTAGAAGCGTAGACGCCTTCTTCAGCAACCTTGGCGAGGTTGGCAGCGGCAGCTTCCTTAGCGTCGGCGATAGCCTTCTCAGCAGCTTCCTTGTCGGCAGTCACGTCGTAGTTTTCGTTGCCGGCTACCTGGGCGATTGCCATGGCGAGCTGGGTTTCGAAGGGAGTGATCTTGGCGATGTCAGCATCGTAAGCGGCCTTGTTGGCAGCTACGCGGGCTTCGTTAGCCTTAGTTACGAGAGCGGCGATCTCAGCGTTGACGGGAGCAACAGCTTCTTCAGTTACCTGGGGAACATAGTTGCCTTCCTTTTCTACGCGGGCAGCTTCGTCGTCAGCCTTCTTGTCGAGGGCTGCGATAGCGGTGTTGATAGCAGCAACGGCGGCAGTAGCGTCGAAAGCGGCATATTTCTCAGCAGCGGCAGTCTTGGCAGCCTCGAGAGCAGCCTGGAGAGCAGCGATTGCGTCCTTGTCAGCCTGGAGAGCAGCAGCGTTAGCAGCTACGCGGTTTTCCTCGATAGGACCGGCGTTGATGATATTGAAATTGAAATCGGGGCCATAGAAAGTCTTAGACTCCTTAGTACCAACTTCTACTTTAGTAACCTTGACAGTCACTTTGTCATCAAAAGACTCGGGAGCCTTGATGCCGAGCCACATGATATCACCAGACTTGCCGGTGAAAGCGTGGTTGGTAGCGATATCAGTGACGATGAAGCGGGTCATGTTGGGGTTGGTCTTGTTGGGGAAAGCATCAAGCCAAGCGCCGTTGCTCGCACGAGAAGTGAAACCGCAGTCATTTACGTCGATTGAGAAACCTTCGGGAAGCTCAACATCGAATGTAAAGGCGGCAACATCCACGTTGTTGACAAGATTAAGCATAACCTTTGCAGTCTCGCCGGGTTTCATAGTCACGTCGCCGTCAGTGACAGCAAGCTTGATTTCTGAAATCTGAGAGAGGTCATAAGTCTTGTCAGCAAGTGTCTCGTGAGCTGAGTTGTCAGGAGTAGTGACAGTGACACGCTTAACAGTGATAGCCAACTCGGGGTTAGCCTCGATAGTCTTGTCAAGTGAATTAGCCTTAGCCTTCACATTGACATAAGCTACAATACCCTTTTCGGTGGGGAAAGGCATATTGCGACGTGAAACGACCATCACACGGGCAGTCTGAGAATCTTGGTAACCGGCATCAACTTTCACGGTACCGGTCATCTGCTGACCATTGGCAATAACTACGAAGTCAGGGTTACGGGTAATTGCTTTATCGAAATCTGAAGAAACGAATTCGAGAGATTTCGAGAGCTCAATATCAAAGTTGAGCGCACCCATGGTGCCATCATGTTCGAGGACAACAGGGATAGATCTTACCTTGTAGTCATCAACGACAACAGGCTCGATATATAACTTGGACTCGGCCGACATAGCTTTTGCACCCACAAGCATGAGAGCGACAAGCATCAGCTTTGACACAAGCGAGTTTTTGAGTAAATTCATTGCGATAATGATTTTTATTTTACTATAAGATTGGCAGGAGAAAAAAGAGAGCTGTGCCGCCGCCCTTGATATAGCCGGCGGCACAGCTTGCTTATAGGATATTATCTGTCAAAGATTACTTGTGGTACTCTTTAGTTACAGAACCGTCAGCGTTGCGGATGATGTTGACACCACGCTGGATACCGCGGAGCATCTGACCGGCAGCGTTGTAGATGCGCTGCTTCATGCTGCCGTTACCGTCGATAACTGTATCTTCGATACCGGTAGTGCCTTCGGGCTTAGCGAAGCGATATTCAACAGATGACTTGTCAGCGAAGACAACATTGTCAACGTTAACCTGACCTTCACCGATGACATCAACATAGATGACAGCACCGGCAGCGCCTTCGATTGCAGCGTTCTCGAGGTTGCTGAGGATGACACGCTTGTTGGCGATGCCATTGTGGAAGAGAGCAACATCGTGGTTAGCGGCACGCTGGGCAGCTACAACATCAACGAGAGTCATGCCCTCAGCAAGTACGAGGTCAATCTGACCAGCGACAACTGAAGCTGCGTTCTGGATGTTGATTGCATAGCGGCGAACACCGGCCTCTTCGCTGACAAACTCAGCGGCAACGATGTTGGCACCGTCAACAACTGCGCGGGGTGCGAAGCGGGGAGCCTTGGCCTTTTCGGGGAGGACAAGCGAAGCATTGATAACGCCTGCGACGTCACCGACACCGAGGATACCGTCACCGTTGGTATCAGCTGCGGCAGCCTTAACCTCATCGAGGTCTTCGTATGCAGCGCCTTCACCGACGAGAGTGATAATTTCCTGAACGTCGAGGATGTCAACGTCACCGTTGCTGTCGAGGTCACCGATCATGAAGGTCTTCTCAGCGCCTGCGGCAACGAGAGCTTCAGCACGGTCGAGGATAGCGTGAACAGCAGCAATGTTTGCAATCTGAGCATCGATGAGCTTGTCACCGGTGAGAGCATTGCCATCCTTGTCCTCGAGATCCTTGACAGCCTTAGCAGCGTCTTCGCCGAGAGCAGCATACTGAGCGAGGATCTCCTTCTTGGCAGCAGGAAGGATGTTAGCCTTCTTGATACCCTCGTAGAGAGCTGTGAGCTCGTCAGTCATCACGGGCTTGAGTGCATTGTGGATAGCTGCGATAACTTCGCCATTGAGAGCGGTAACGGCAGCGGGGATAGCATTGTCGCCGTCCCAGTTCTTGAGAACTGAATCCTCGTTCATCTTGCCCTTGGCGTTCTGCTCGTTGAGATCCTTGAGGGTCTCGGCGAGAGACTTCTCGATAGCTGCGATATCGGCGCGGAATTCTTCCTGCTGCTCGTTGATCATCACGGGCTTGCCTTCTGAATCCTTAACGACATTGCCCTTTTCGTCAACCTTTTCAGTATCCTTGACGAAGAAGATATCGTCGTCAGCAAGACGGTTCTTGATAGCATCGAGAGCGGCAACCTGAGCCTCATACTTAGCGTTGAGGTCAGCGTAAGCAGCGCGGTGGGTATCGATAACCTTCTGGTCAGCCTTGACAGCGGCGAGAGCATCGTTAACCTCAGCGGCGAGAGCGTTCATGCCGTCAGTGTAGTTGTTTTCCTGCATGATGGCATTGTTGCCGGCAGCTTCCCAAGCATCCTTGATGGCATCGAGGCGAGTCTTGAAGCCTTCGAACTCTTCACCATATTTCTCCTGAAGTGTCTCATCGTAGTTGGTGAGAGAAGAAATATTGTTGTCGATTGCGATGTAAGTAGCAGAGAGATCCTTGATGAGATCACCGAGGATGTCATTGCCCCAGCTCTTCTTGAGAGCGATCTGGATGTCAGAAAGTTCTGCCTCAAGAGCACGCATTTCAGCGCCGAGGGCAACGAGGGGTTCGATAGTTTCCTCAACAGACTCGATTTCGGGATCGTTGATGATATCGTTAACCTGCTGGAGGAGGCTGGGAGTTTCGGGAGTACCAACAATGTAGGTCTTCTCGAAGTCGTCAATCTGAGTGCGGTATGCATCGAGATCGATATCCTTGCCGTCCTTTGAATCCTCAGCCCATGAGCTGCGGAGCTCAAGAACCATTCCCTGGAGAGCCTTGACCTCAGCCTTAGCAACTTCACCGTAGCCTGAAGGAATGGTATTCTCCTTGATAGACTTGACAGCATTGACGATAGTAGTCTTCACTGCCTCTGTGTAGTCAGCCTTGTTGCCGTTGACAATATTCTCAAGGTTAGCGATAGCGTTTGCAATCTGAGCGAGGCAAGCGTTATCAGCTGCGAGAGTGCCACCGAAGTCACAGAGGACCTTGAAGTCTGCACGGAGGTCAGCGATATCTGCGGTATAGGCATCGAAGAGAGCCTTGTTGGCAGAGTTGGTATCGTTGATCTTCTTAATTGCAGTGTATTCGTCATTAGCCTTATTCCATTCAGTCTCAAGATCAGTCATGAAGTCATTGAGTTTCTCGCCGAGGAGACCTTCATTAACCTTGACTGCCTTGGTATTGAGAGTGCCGATAGCCTTGACAGCCTTATCGAAGTTCTCCTTCGGAGTCTTCATGGCGTCAGCAGAAACGAAGTCAAATTTTGCGAAGTCAGCGTTCATCTCAGTGAGACGATCGGTAGTTGCCTTGTGAGAAGCAACCCACATGTTCATCGCAATGGTCTGGAGTTCAGCCGGAGTGAAGGCCTTAACCTTGTCAAGCTCGTTGGCGATCTCGTTCATCACGCTGCCGAGAGCTTCCTTGCGGGTATCAGTGAGTTCACCCTTGTCGGTCTTGACATAAGCAAGGTTCTTGGCATTTGCGATAGCGGTTGTACCGGTTGCGAGAGCATCGCGGAGGACGGTGACAACATATTTCTTAACTTCTTTCTTGTTGTCCTTGGGATCGGGAACCATGACAAACTTGTCATCAACGCCACCGGCCTTGAGAGTAGCCTCGTTAGCAGCGTAGATAGCGGGAGCGCCATTGGTTGCATCTTCCCAGATCTTCTGCCAGTAAGACTCAGCAAAAGCGTTAGCCTGAGCGAGAGCGTTGTCGCCGACAGCCTTCATGTCTGCCTTGAGAGCAGTAGCATCACGCATCCAATCAGCAAGGCCCTCTTCAGTGATGAGTTCGGGGTCGTGAGGCTTACCGTTCTCATCAACTACAGAGTTACATTCGAGGACATATTTGAGAACTGCGTTCTGTATCTCGCCGATTTCAGGCTGATAGGTGAAGAGAGCGCTGATATCGTGGAAACCGCCATTAGCCTCGATGTGAGCCTTGTAGCCAAGGTTGGTCACATTGTAAGCGAAGTCGATGAATGTCTGGACAGAGTTGTAGTAAGTATCGTTGAGTTCCTTGCTGAGCTTGGTCCAACCGAATTCGCCGAGGAGGCGTTCGTTCTCCTCTGCAACTGCTTTGTTGTAGTTTGGAGTGAACTCATCGAGGATAGCCTTGGCTGCGTCAGCGATCGCGTCATACTTAGCTACGATACCACCGAGAGAGAGAGCATTTGAAGCGCCCTTGCCATATTCGGTAGTAACCTGACGGTCGAGAGCGAGGAGATCCTCGGAAAGTTTCTTGAGCTGAGCCTCGAAGGGGTTGAAGTTACCCTGGTCAGCAGTAGCCTTGAGCTGAGCCTCGATATTTGAGAGGACAGTACGTACGCTGGTAGAAGCCTGGAGCTGCTCGTCGTGTGACTGCTCGTTGAGTGCGATAGCGCCCTTGAGAGGAGTTACAGTACCATTGAGGAAGTCCTTAATGGTCTGAGAGAGGCTGCTCTTGAGAGCGGCTGCGCTCTTAGACTCATCGGTCTTGATAGCAGCGTAAGCATTATTGATATCAGTTGCGATAGCATCGGCTTTGTCATAGTAACCGGTCTTCTTAGCGTTGCGGTTGATAAGACCGAGGTAGTATTCCTGGGCCGGGCTCTTGGCTACATTCATCGCAGTGGTCTTGACATTGTCAATTTCCTTGACAAGGTTAGTCTGTTCTGCGAGGAGGGTATTGTAGGCAGCGTAGTTATCGATAGTCTTCTTGATGAGCTTCTCGATAGCAGGAACATCTGTATTGACGAAGCCCTTGATCTTGGCATCGATCTCATTGTAAGTCTTTTCTACAGAGCCGTCACCACCGTTGATTTTGCTTTCCTGATCATTAATCTTGGTCTGGAGGGCAGCAACCTTCTCCTCAACAGCAGCTTTGTTAGCATCACCGGCCTCTGACTTAGCAAATACTGCATTAGCGAGGACTTCGTTGATGTAGTTAACTTTAGCCTGAGCGTATGCAAGGTTCTCAGCAGAAGCCTTCTTGGTGAAGTCTTTGCGGTAATCATTGATCTGATCCTTGAGCTCGCCGGCTTTTACGTTGAGAGCTACAATCGAGTTGTAGGTATCCATGACTGAAGTCGGAGTGTGAGCCTTGATGATAGCATTGATCTTGTCATTGATATCATTAACGCCTTTCACGACCTTAGCATCGGTCATCTGCTTGAGAGTGTTGGTCCAAAGCTTGGATGCGGGGTCAAGGATAGTCTTCTTAGTGGTTGCGTAGGTAACGAAGCTATTGTAGTCAGTCATGACGTTTGCATTACCAAATGCCTCCACGAGATCACCGGAAGCGCTCTTGAGAGTTTCGATGCGATCCTTGATAGCGTCAATCTTGGTCTTGTCGTCGATCTTGGTGAGAGCGGCAAAGAGAGCGTCGATCTCAGCATAGTCGTTGGCATAGAGACCTTCGAGGAAGCCATCAACGTCAACTTTCTTGACATCTGCCTTGAGGTCATTGTATGAACCGTAAACGTCATTAAGGTTTCCAGCCTTAATATTGAAGTCGTCAAGAATTCCCTGCTGCTCGACAACCTCAGCTTTCTGGTCAGCGTAAGTAGCAGGAGCTGCGAGATCCTTACCGTAAGCTGCGTCAATTACGCCCTTCATTGTTTCGATAGCGGCCTTGACATTGTTGACGAGCTTGTCATACTGGCTCTGGAACTGAGAAGGAACAGCAAGATTGTCAGTGACATCCTTGAGGGTAGTGTTTGCAGCAGCAACGTCTGCGTAAGCGGTAGCCATTTCTGCATTCTGAGCAGCTGTGAAGTCAGCCCATTCCTGCATATTAGCAGTGATAAGGTCAGAAGCTTCAGCGATAGCCTCGAGAGCAGCCTGAGCCTTACCCTGAGTAGCAGCACCTGAAATATTATTGAGGACTGCAGATTCTACGCCGTTAACAACCTTAACGGTAACAAACGCTTTTGCAGCATCCATAGCCTTATCCATAGGAATGGAGAGCTCGACCATCTTCTCTGCGAAAGCATTGGTAGGATAACCCTTCTTGGGAGTAGCGGGATCCTCAGAAAGATCGATAAGCGCCTGCTGATATGCTTTGAGGACCTCAAGATAATTATTGTTTGAGTTGAAGCTATTGTAAGCGAGCATATCCTCTGACGCACCGTTGAGGAATGAGTTGAGTTCCTGATACTCGTTGTCGAGTGCAGTAACTTTATCCTGGAGATTCTTGATATCAATCTCAGTCTCCATGAGATCAGCGGGGAAGGTCTCGTTGATGAGAGTCTTGAGTCCGGGGAGAGCCTCAAGAAGAGCAGCGCAACGCTCATCAAACTTCTGATCCTTCACATACTGGTAGTCCTTGTGATTCTTGTCTGCGAGGACAGCTTTGATATCATTAGACAGAGACTCGGCCTTACGCACGAGGTCTTCCTGCACCCAAGTATAATATGATTTGTTGCCAGTGTTGGTTGTGAAGTTCTCAAAGCGAGTATTCTCTGCTTTAACTTTAGCATTATGCTCGTCAATCTTAGCAGCAAGAGCCTTGGTAGAAACCTCAAGAGCATTGGGATTAGCCCAAAGTTCAAACTTGGTGTAAGTATCAAGAGTCTGATTATCTCCGATTGCGTTGAGATTATCCCAAGCTGCTTGATATTCTTTAACAAGCTGTTCGCGCGCTGCGCGCAGAGCGATAGCTGTCTCAGAGGTATTAACATTACCCCAGATATTTTCGGGATAGCTGAGTTTCTCGAAAGAAGACTTGTAAGTATCGTTATACTCAGTCCAGAAATTGAACTTGAGAGTAAGGTCAAGGCTGCTGAAATAGAAATCCTCCTCAACAACGTTACCCTTGTCGTCTTTATTAGCGTTTACAGGAACGATTTTAACAGTTACCGACTGCTTTTTACCGGATAATACTTTGAAACCTGTAACTACTTTCTGACGGTTAGTTATGACAGTAACATTTGCATCACCTGCCTCGTTTACGATAAGCTTGCAGTTTGTACCGTTGAGTTCGATAGCATATTCGCCCTGGGGGAGAGTGAGAGTACGAGAAATGCTCTTAATGCCAACCGGACAGTACATACCAGTACCATCATGGACGCCATAGCCGTCAATGAAGCTGCTGGCTTCAGATTTCCATGCTGAACCATTTTCGCCGGGCTTAGTCAAGTCGGGAAGATTAATGTCAGCAAGGGCCGGGAAAGCCACTGGTGTGGTCATCAATAAAGAAAGTAAAACTTCTTTTTTCATGATTTAAAGTTTAAATTAATATTTGTTTTGCACTTGTTGTTTAGTTTGCGATAAACTGGGTTTCAATTTGTTATGGACGTTCGTGACGTCTCCGCGGGGACTAAGATATGGGTGTGTTGATGTCGCGACACATTAATTCCAATCAACTATAGTCAGCACAAAAGTAAATAAAAGTTCACAAATTACCCCCCCCCAAGCGTTAAATAACGTTAAGTAGAACGTTAATCGTGAAAAATGTGCGAAATGTAGGGATCTGCAACGGGTTATTTAACAAATTATCTGTAAAATTAGAAAATAAAGGTTAATGGGTGGATAAGTTGTGAGCTAAAATTTGTGAAAATCGGGATGAATGGCCGATTGGGAGGGAACAGAAGGCGGAAGTGGGGGTTTCCGGGGCTTCTGCGGGGATCGGATAGGTGGATTTTGGGGGTTGCAACGTATATTATACGGTGGTGGGGTGTGGTTTATTATATTAACAGATGTGTTTTTTTGAGTTGGATGGTGAGACGCCTCTCCGAGGCTGTGTGATGGGGGATGGGTTCTCCCCCGGTCTGAAGCCCGGGGTTTCTGCATGATGTCCCTGTCTCCGACAGGGGGAATGGGGAGTCGGGAGTCTTTCTCGGCAAGCTCGAAAGCGGCAAGCCGATGACGGGAGTCGAGAGTCGAAAGTCAAGAGTCAAGAGTCGAGAATCGGGAGGCGGGAATGGGTACAAAAATTCAGAAAAGACAAAAATTACAGATGATTATAATCTTTTCAGGATAATCTATTCTGTAGTTTTTGTCTTTTCTGAATTCCTGTACCTATTTCAGCAGAGGGAGAGGTTAATATATATTAAGGTGTGTCAGCTGACTTTGGTGTCTTTGAGGACTACGGGGAGGGCGTGGGGGTTGACGGCTCCGGCTGAGTCGGTGGGGAGGGAGGGGATGAGGACGAAGAATTCGGGGATCATGTAGGCGGGGAGGTATTGTGCCATGCGGTTTTTGACCCATGATAGGCGGAAGTTGCGGGTGGCGGGGACTACGTAGGCCACGAGGTAGGCTGAGCCTTGTTCGTCGGTGTAGTGGAGGACTGTGCAGTCTTTGACTTCGTCGGATGTGCGGAGTGCGCGTTCGATTTCGCCGGTGACTATTTTTCGGCCGAGGATGTTGACTTCGGTCTCTTTGCGATGGAGGTAGGCGAAGTTTCCGTCGGGGAGCTGGCGGCCGATGTCGCCTGTGTGGAATATGCGCTGTCCGTCGGGGAGGGTGTCGAAGGGTTGTATGTCGGCTCGGTGGTCGCCGGTGTAGTAGTCGGCGAGTCCGTCGCCTGTGAGGCATATTTCGCCGGGCTGTCCGGGGGCCACGGGGCGAAGGTCGTCGTCGAGGATGAGAATGTCGGTTCCGTTGATTGGGCGGCCGATGGGGTATGTGCCGTCGGGGAGTATGTTGCCGTTGTTTGCGCAGTAGGCTGTGGCCGAGACTGTCGCTTCGGGCGGGCCGTAGGTGTTGTAGAGGGTGATCTGGGGGAGGAGGTGGCTGACAGCGTGGGCGTGGAGGGTGTCTCCGCTGCTGATGAGCAGACGGAGTGTGACGGGGAGGGCTTCGACGGCGTTGAGTTCGGTCATGAGGAAGGGGAATCCGCTGACGATGGTGACATATTGGTCGTCGATGAAGCGGATGAGTCGCTGTGGGTCGTTGCGTGTGGCGACGGAGGGTATTGCGATGGCTGCGCCGTTGAGGAGCGCGCCGAAGACTTCCTGGATGAAGATGTTGTTGATGCAGGCTGAGAATTGGAGGAGGATGTCGTCGGGGCTGATGTTGAATGTCTTGCCGAATGAGTCGGTGAAGTGGATGACCTGCGAGTTGCCTACGGCGACTCCGAGCGGGTAGCCGTCGGGGGTGGAGGAGTAGAGTATGTAGGCGGGTCGGTCGGGGCGTGAACGGTCGGGGAGCGGGTGGAGCGCTGGGTCGACGTAGACGTCGGGCCGGATGATGAGGCGGTTGAAGTCGTTGAGGAGGTGGGCGTGTTGCTCCTGGGTGATGACGAAGTCGATGCCGTTTTCGACGAGGAAGGTGACGAGTCGTCCCGGGGGGAAGTCGGGCTCGACTGCGACAAAGGCTGCGCCGGCCTTGATGACGGCGAGAAGTGAGGCTATCATTTCGACGCTGTGGTCCATGACTATGCCGACGCGTGCGGGTATGAAGGAGGGGAAGCGTGAGATTAGGGTGTCGACAAGAGTGTCGAGGCCTGCGTAGGTGACGCAGGTGCGCTCGTCGATGACTGCAGGATGGTCCGGGTCATTGTTGACGAGTCGCTTGAAGCGTGAGTAGATCGTCTGTTCCATAGTTTTACATCCTTTATAGTGTGTGAGAGATTGTGAGTTTGTTACGTCTTAGTTTTGTAACCGTTTTGTAACATCTCGGTTTGTATATGAATAACGGATTGGAGGGGGTGAGGGTTTTCGGTATTCTGTTAAAAAATAAAGGCTTCCCGCCCAAGTGAGTTTAGACTGTGGGGTCGGGAAGCCGGGGATTTATGGATGTGTAAGCAACGCTGCGGATGAATTACCAACCGGGGTTTTGGGTGAGGTTGGTGTTGCGTTCGAGTTCGACGAGGGGTATGGGCCAGAGCTCGTGGCGCGGCTGGTAGGTGCGGGTGTACATGAGGTTGCCGAGGATGTCGCGTGCATCGGTGACAGAGGCCTGGAGGAGTCCCCAGCGGCGGAGGTCCCAGTAGCGCTGACCCTCTCCGGCGAGTTCGCAGGCACGCTCGCGGCGGATGCGTTCGGCCATCGAGGCAGCGTCGGCGACGGCGAGCCATCCGGGACCTGAATTGAGCAGCGGCATGCCTGCGCGTGCGCGGACTTTGTTGACCTCAGCCACGGCATCGTCGACGCGACCGGTCTCGTTGTAGGCTTCGGCGAGCATGAGGATGACATCGGCGAGGCGGATGAGGGGAAATTCGTAGGGTGTGCGGTTATATTCGCCCCAATAGCCGTCGAGGTTACCGGTGGGGATCCATTTACGCCAGAAGTATGACGTCCAGCCTTCGGAGTTGCGGATAAATGCCATGGCTTCCATGGGTGCTCCACCCTTTGAGGGATCGGCGATGACAAACTGCTTGTCTCTCGGATTAGAGCCGGCATCGGTACCGAGATAGTGGGAATAGGGAGTGATGACGTTGAGACAGAGGCGCGGGTCGCGCTTGCGGTAGGCATCCATGACAGCTGTGGTGTCGCAGTCAAGGAGGTCGGTGACACAGGTGCTGCCCTGGTCGATGGCCACACTCAGCCGGCTGCGACGAGTGTCGGGGTCAGCGGCGTTGAAGCCGGGGAAGATGGCGTCCCAGTCAAAGGGGGTACCGTCGAGATTCTCATACATGTCGACGAGGCGCGTCGAGGGCACGATGGCGTTGCCGGCTATGAGGCGCATGGTGGATTTGTTGCCGAAATACGACACGATGTCGAGCGCATAGCCCGAAGTGTTGCCGTCGATCGACTGGATGGAGAAGATCATCTCCGGACTGTGGAGGCCGTTGTAGAGGCGGAAGAGCTGGTTGTAGTCGGGATGGAGACTGTAGCCGTAGTCAGCGTTGCGGTTGTTGACGATCTCCTCGAAATCGGCGGCAGCCTCCTCCCACTGACGGTTGAAGAGATAGACCTTGCCTCGGAGAGCATAGGCCGCGCCTCTGGTGGCACGCCCGAGATCACTGTCGCCCCAGGCTACGGGGAGCTTTTCGATCGCCTCGGTAAGATCGGCGAGTATATGGCCACGGAGCTCCTCGGCCGGACAGCGTGGAGCTTTGAGATTGGCAAACTCGAGGTTGACATCGCAACTCTCGTCGTAGTACGGGACCCCACCCCAGCAGTTGAGCATGCGGAAATAGGCCATGGCGCGGAGAAACCTCGCCTCGCCGGTCACTCGGTCGATCGTCTCGCGGCTGATTGGCATCTTGGCAACGTTGCGGATGACGGTGTTGGCGCGATGGACGAGCTCGTAGAGATGCTGCCAATGATTCTGGACACCGCCGCTGCCGGAGGTGAATGAGGTGCCGCGCGAGACATCGGCCCAGGGGGAGGTGCCGTCGGCGATGTCGCTACACATGTCGAAGGTGAATTCCATACCGAAACACCAGGGAGCTTTCATAGCGGCATACATGCCGACGGCTGCCTGACGCGCGTGGGCTTCCGTCTGCCAGAATGTCTGTCCCGACATCTGGTCAGCGGGTGTGTAGTCAAGGCTCTCACAAGCCGAAAGACCCAACAGTGTGGCCAGACCCACTGCGCTGAGGATAGAGTGAATGAGTGTCTTTTTTATAGTAATAGCTGATTCCATGTATGATGTGACGATTTATCAGAATGTGACGTTGAGACCGACGGAATACTGACGGACGGTAGGATAGCCCACTGTCGCTCCGACTTCGGGATCAAGGCCGGGGAAACTTGTGATGGTGAAAAGATTGTCGACGCTGGCATAGACCTTCAGATTCTCGACAAAAAACTTGCGGGTGAGGGTCTGAGGCACCGTGTAGCCCAACTGGATGTTCTTGCAGCGGAAATAGGCGGCATTGTGGACGAAGGCATCGCTCGCAATGTTGTTCTTCCCGTTAGAACTGTTGCGCAGGACGGGATACTTCGAGCCATACGGATTCTCGGGAGTCCAGGCGTTGTCGGTGATGTCCTTGTTGAGCGACTGCCCCATGACGGTCACGAAGCGGAAGGCCTGGTTGTTGTAGTAGACCTTGTAGTCCCCCACCCCCTGGAAGAGCGCACTGAAATCAAAATTGTTCCAGTTGAGTCCGAGGCTGATACCGTAGGTGAAATTGGGCAGGCTTCCACCGCCGATCTCCACACGGTCGTTGCTGTCGAGCTTTCCATCACCGTTGGTGTCGGCATATAGGAAATCGCCCAGCTCCGGACGCTGATAGGTGGCGAAATAGTCGGGATTGGCATCAACGAGGCCGTCGACATAGGCGAGATCGGCCTCATCGCGCACGATGCGGTCCACTTTCAGCACATAGAGCTGACGGATCGGCCGCCCCTCCTGAGTCTTATAGACATCATCGATCGACGAGACATCGCCCTGAAACTTGGTGACGCGGTTGCGGACGTAGCTCATGTTGAAGCCCACACTGTAGCCCACCTTGCCTATGCGGTCGTTCCAGTGGATGTCGAGCTCGAGACCCTTGTTGTTGACCTCGCCGGCATTTTGGTTGGGGACCACACTCGTGCCATGCTCGAGCGGAGCGGGGAGCGAGATGAGGATACCCTTGGTATCTTTGTTGTAGATATCAAAGCTACCCGAGAGGCGGCTGTTGAGGAAGGCGAAGTCGACACCGACATTGGTCATGTAGGTTTTCTCCCACGTGAGATTGGGATCCGAGAGGATTGTCTGGGCGAAACCGCCGGCGATATTGCCGTTGAGCACATAGTTGGCCGTGGCAAAGAGCGACTGATACATATAGTAGCTCGTCGTGGCGTTGTTGCCCAGCGAACCGTAGGACGCACGCAACTTCAGTTGGTTGAGCCAGTCGTTTGTATGATCCATGAAACTCTCTTCGGAGATGCGCCAACCGGCGGAGACGGAGGGGAAATAGCCCCAGCGCTTGCCAGGTGCGAATTTCGACGAGCCATCGGAGCGGATATTGGCCTCGAGGAGATATCTGTCTTCCCACGAAAGATTGATGCGTCCGAAATATGAGCGCATGGCCCACTCCGTATAGTTGCCGCTGATCGGACCGTTGGTGGTGGCGGCGTCGATAGATGTCAGCGAATCGTCGATGAGATCATAGCGCAGGAAACTCTCTTTCTCATTCTTGTCATACTCCTGGCTCGCGCCGGCGAGCACCGAACCGCTCAGTCCCGAGATGCGGAAATCATAGCTCGCGGTGAGCTCCGAGGAGCGGTAGGTGTTGGCATAGTTGTAGCGGCGGATATATGTGCGGACGACTCCCTCCCTGATGAGCACAGGCCCTTCGGCCGTGAAGCGGTAGAGGTCGCGGTCGGTCAGATGCTGCTCCACACGGCGGGTCCAGTAGTTGTAGGAAAACGATGCGCGGAGTGTCAGACCCTTGATCGGCTTCAGGCTGCCATAGAGTTTGGCCACAGTACGGCGCGTCTTGGTCGGGAATTCCGACTTGTAGAACCACTGGCGGCGATAGGGATTGAAATTGCTGACGTTTTCCTCCTCAGGATTCTGGATGCCACCGTAGAGTCCGGTGACAGGATCGTAGAGGGTCATGCCGGGGACTGTGTTGAAAGCTCCGGAGCCGAAGATGACATCGCCACCGGCAGCCGCATTCTCCGACGAGGGATTATTGCTGTCAATATATCCGAACAGATTTGTGCCGACACTCAGCCAAGGCTTGATATTGACATCAAGATTGGCCCGCAGCTGATAGCGGGAATAGTCGGTGTAGTAGATCATGCCGGGATTGTCGACGTAGCCGAACGACATGTTATAGCGCACACGCCGCCCTCCGCCTGTCACAGCAAAGTTGTGATTCTGCACAACCGATGGATTGCGGTAGATGTGATCCTGCCAGTCAGTGTTGGGATAGATGGTCGGATTGCGGCCGGCATCGTTGCGCCACTCGTCAATCTTCCCCTGCGAGAAGCGTGCAGCCTGGCCGTTGATGACGAGGGCAGCGTTCTGGATCTCCATGAAGTCAGCATAGTCGGTGACGAGATTGAGACGTTTGGCCACGGTCTCAAACGAGACATTGCCGCTATAGGTCAGACGCGGGGCCGATTCGAGACCGTGGCGGGTGGTGACAAGGATCACTCCGTTGGCCGCACGCGAGCCGTAGATGGCCGACGATGCCGCATCTTTCAATATCGAGATATTCTCAATGTCCTGAGGATTGATATCGCTGAGTGCTATGCCGGTCATGCCGTCGACCACAACGAGCGGAGCGGCATCATTGAGAGTACCCTGCCCGCGCACTCTGATGCTCTGCGACTCGTAGCCCGGAGTATTGCCCCCGGTATTGCTGACGGTCAGGCCCGATGCCAAACCGGCGAGAGCGGTGGTGACATTGGTGATGGGACGATCGGCAAGCGCACCGCTGGAGACAGAGGCCACAGACCCAGTCAGATCAACCTTGCGCTGCGAACCGTAGCCCACCACGACCACCTCATCAAGCTCGGTCTTAACGACCTGCATGGTGATGGCATAATGGCGCTGACCAGGCTTAAGAGACATGGTGACAGTCTCATAACCAATGTAGGAAACCTCAAGCTTCAGACTGTCCGTCTCCGGAAGGTCAAAATTGAGCCTGAAACGGCCGTCGATATCTGTGATGGTGCCGACCGAGGGGTGCCCGTCAAGAGCCACGGTAGCCCCGATGATCGGGATACCGCTCTCGTCGCGCACTATACCCGAGACATTGCGTCCCGACAAAGCAGGCCCGGTTGCAGACTCATCGACAGGCAGAGCCGGAGTCTCGGCAAGCAAGCTATGGCACGTGATGAGAAGAAAAGCAACTATAAGTGATAAATGTTTCATCTGTTTGTAATGTATGGCCACAAAATTACATCCGGGCAATCAACCGTCAAAGGATGTGTAAACGAACAGCTGAAATTTGCAAATAAACAACATGGTCATATCTTGCAACGTTCACCGTATAACGGTAACTTTGCAATGTGAAAATCTTAGAGAAAAAAATCGGCCTGGTAATCAATCTGATATTCTGCCTGGTCTTCATGCCGCTCATCCTTGTGCTCGCGCCGGTCACTTCATGGTTGCGCTACTATCCGGAGTTCACCTACCTGATGATAGGATGGCTCTATGCGGCATATTTTATCGTGCGTTTCCTCAATCTTCCGAAACTCTTCATCGAGAAAAAATATCTCGCTCTGACAGCCGTCATTTCCAGCTACATAATCTGCACCTACCTCCTCACCCTCTACCCTATCCCCGAAGTCACATTCAATGCCAACGCGCTCACTGAGCTCTATCACGACATCCAGACGCGCAGCCTCACAAACATCGTATGGCTCACAAGCTCGCTCGTCATAGGTTATGCGCTATCCATGTCATTCATCCAGGAACTGTATCACCAGCTCATATTGAAACGGGAGTTTGAATTTCAGAAAAACAATGCCGAACTGGCAGTCTACAAAGCGCAGATCAACCCTCATTTTCTCTTCAATACCCTCAATTCGATCTACAGTCTCATCATCGGAACCTCAGACAAAGCGGAAGACGCCTTCATCAAGTTTATCGACATAGTAAAATACACCTACACGAGCGTCGACACCGAGAAAGTGCCTCTGAAGGAGGAGATCAAATACATCACCAACTACATCGATCTCCAGTCCATGCGTCTCAACGACCACACGACGGTCAGATGGTCACACGAAGTCGACGACGACACGGCTATGATCCCTCCGATGATCATGATCACCTTCCTTGAAAACGTCTTCAAATACGGGACATCGTCACACACCGACTGCACCATCGACATAAGTCTCACTCTCAACGGGGGCATCCTCGGATTCCACACCAGAAACCGCATCATGAAACGTGCGGAAGCCGTGCGCCAGTCTCCTCCCGTCGGTCTCACAAACTGCCGCGCACGCCTCAACAGTCTCTTCCCGGCCACACACTCGCTCGATGTCACCGAGAAGGACGACGAGTTTATCGTTGACCTTAAAATCCAACTCGCATGATACAAAACATCCGCTGTATCGCCATCGACGACGAGCCTCTCGCGCTCGAAGTCATACGCAAGTTCTCCCAACGCCACGGAGGGATCGAGCTCACGACCTTTTCCGACCCGCGTAGCGGCCTCGAAGCCATCAGACAGGGAAACTATGACCTCGCCCTCCTCGACATCGAAATGGAGGGCTTAAACGGCCTCACAATCGCCGGTGAGCTCGGCGGCGACACCTGCTTCATCTTCACCACCGCCTATCTCGACTATGCGCTCGCTGGGTTCAACCTTGATGCCATCGACTATCTCCACAAACCTTTCTCCTACGACCGCTTCGCCACAGCAATCAGCAAGGCTATCCGCCGCATCGACTACACCCGCCACGCAACCCCGGCAAACAAGAGCATAGTTGTCAAGCAGGAATACAATAATATCACCATTCCCCTCAACGAGATCATCTATATCGAAGCGATGGAAGGCTATTCGAAAATCTTCCGCACAGATGGTGTCTGCACCGTTTCCCGCGTCATTCTCAAAGCCATCGGCTCAATGCTCCCGGAGAAGGATTTCATACGCATCCACCGCTCATACATAATCGCGGCCGACAAGATCAAGAGCTTCACACGCAAAGATGTCACACTTATCTCAGGCGTAACTCTCCCCATAGGCCGGCAATACAGCGACTCACTGACACTGCTCAACGACGGCAGGAAATGAATGTCACCACCATACAAAAATCTTGATGGTGCGGTCCACACGCGTGTGAGCCGCACCATCATGACTTTATAATCAATCTGAAGTTTTACTCTTGATTTTTCACCAGTTCCATCCCCTTGAGGATAGCCTCCTTGTTGATCGGCAGGAGATGGTGGTGACGCTCAGGCAACGTCTTCTTGAGACCTTTCATGACGGCCTCGACCGGCACGAGATTCCGGACCTTGAGGAGCGCTCCGAGAAGCACCATATTGTAGGCCTTGCTCGATGGGAGCTCAAACGTAGCCTCCATCGCCTCAACTGAAACGACATTGATATCCGTGCGTGTAGGCGCATGGTGGATGCTATAGGGATCATATATGAGCGTACCGCCCGGCTTCACCTCCGACTCGAATTTGTCGAGACTCTGCTGGTTCAGGATGACGGCTGTATCATAAGTGTTGAGCACAGGGCTACTGATCGGCGAATCCGAGAGGATAACGGTCACATTGGCCGTGCCTCCACGCTGCTCAGGCCCGTAAGCCGGCATCCATGTGACCTCAAGGCCGTCCATGAGACCCGCATAGGCAAGAATCTTACCCATTGAGAGCACTCCCTGTCCGCCGAAGCCTGCTATGATGATTTCTTCTTTCATAATCTATCTGTTTTAAGAGAGTGTCGTATCTTTCAGGTCGCCGATAGGATATTTCTCAAACATGTGCTCGACCATCCATTCGTTGGACTTTTCAGGCGACATTTTCCATCCGGAGTTGCAAGTGGAGACTATTTCAACTATCGATGTCCCCTTGCCCTGCATGGAGTTCTCGAAGGCCTTCCGGATAGCCTTCTTGGCCTTGCGCACGGCGGGAGCGGTGTGGACACTCTGGCGGGTGACGTAACACGTGCCGTCGAGCATCGCCATGATGTCGGTGATCCTCAGCGGATAGCCGTTGAGATCCACACGGCGGCCATAGGGAGTGGTCGAAGTCACCTGTCCTTCGAGAGTGGTCGGGGCCATCTGGCCACCGGTCATTCCATAGATGCCATTGTTGATAAAAATAATAGCGATATTCTCGCCACGGTTTGCCGCATGTATGGTCTCGGCGGTGCCAATGGCAGCGAGATCACCGTCGCCCTGATAGGTGAACACAAGGCGCGAGGGATTGAGGCGCTTGACAGCGGTCGCTATCGCGGGAGCACGTCCGTGGGCAGCCTCGATCCAGTCGATGTCGATATAATTATAGGCCATGACAGCACATCCTACCGGTGCGATACCGATGGCTATATGCTCGGCCCCCATCTCCTCGATGACTTCTGCCACGAGTTTGTGGGCCACACCGTGTGAGCAGCCCGGACAATAGTGCATTGTCGCATCGTTGAGCAGACGGGGCTTTGTCTCGACGATATTGCAGGCCTGTTTGATTTCTTCAGTGGTCATGACGTTTACTTTTCAGTGAGTTTTTTGAGTGATTCGAGCACGTCGGAGGGATCCATGACTATACCGCCCATGCGGCCATAGTGGTGGACGGGGACGTTGTCTTCAAGACTGAGGCGGACATCCTCGATCATCTGCCCTGCATTGAGCTCGACCACGAGGATTGACTTCACCTGCTTGCTCAGGCGCTTCACTTCGTCCGAGGGGAAAGGCCAGAGTGTGATCGGGCGCAGGATGCCGACCTTGATTCCTTCGGCGCGAGCCTCCTCCATGGCTTTCTGACAGATGCGGGCCACAGAACCGAAGGCAACGATGAGATAGTCGCAATCCTCCGTGCAGTGCTCCTCGAAACGCACCTCATTTTCAGTGATGCGCCGATATGTCTCCTGCAAGCGGAGATTGTTTCGCTCCATCATGACAGGATCAAGCTCGAGAGTAGTCATGATGTTCGGTTTGCGCGAGGCCGGACGTCCGGTGACAGCCCAGGGACACTGGGCGGCTATCTCCTCATCGGTACGGCGCTGGCGCTGGGGAGGCAGGACTACGCGCTCCATCATCTGTCCGACGATACCGTCGGCAAGCATCATGACGGGGTTGCGGTATTTGAACGCGAGATCAAAGCCGAGGCCGACGAAATCGGCCATCTCCTGCACGGATGCGGGGGCAAGGACTATCAGATGATAGTCACCGTGACCTCCACCCTTTGTGGCCTGAAAATAGTCGGCCTGCGAGGGCTGGATGGTGCCAAGACCGGGACCTCCGCGCATACAGTTGACTATGAGCGCCGGAAGTTCGCCGGCGGCTATATATGATATACCTTCCTGTTTGAGGCTTATGCCTGGACTCGATGAGGAAGTCATGCAGGCTTTGCCGGTGGCAGCGCCACCATAGACCATATTGATGGCTGCTATTTCACTTTCAGCCTGAAGCACTACCATGCCGGTCGTTTCCCAAGGCATCAGCTCCTCAAGAGTCTCGAGGATCTCGCTCTGAGGTGTGATGGGATAACCGAAGTAGCCGTCCACTCCATAGCGGATGGCTGCATGGGCCACGGCCTCATTGCCTTTCATCAGTCTGACTTCTTCTTCCATATATATGTGTGTGTCAGCGCGGGCTCGCGCCTTTAGTTTTAGTGAGTTATGAATGAGTGTTGTTAGGCGGAAGCTGACATCATTTGTCGACCACACGGTAGACGGTGATACAGCCGTCGGGGCAAACCGTGGCACATGCGGCACAGCCGATACACTGGCCGGGATTTACATCAGATACGAAATGGTATCCCCTGTCATTCACTTCCTTGGGCTGGAGCTGGAGAACGTCACAAGGACATGCCACCACACAGAGGTCGCACCCTTTACAGCGCTCTTGATTGATGTCGACAGCTCCTATGATTTTTGCCATATAAAATCAGCGGTTAGTTGAAAAAAATGAGGCCGGGGAGGGATATGGAAGCCTCGTTGAAAATATACTTTTTCAACACAAATTTAGAGATAAATATTTGCATGGCGACGATTTTAATAAAACTTTAACCATTGGCACACTTGGTAAAAAGTTGTGTAATATTCATAATCTACCATAGGATAAAGGTTTAACTGCTATTTTCTGTTAATTCGCCTTGCTGAATGTAAAAATATCTTTAGCGAGGTTGGTGTCTGCGACATGGATTCTCACTCCTTTCACCTCCCGGCGTGACCAAACCGACTCTATGTCAAACGATGCGAAATATGCACGGTCGTGATTGTCGGTCTCCTGAGCCATGATATGGACGAGATAGAATTCAGGCACATCACTGTCGGCCGTCGACGGATCGAGGACAAGCGAAAAGATGCGCGGCTCGGTCGAATAGGTCAGACGCAGATGGAAATTGATATAGTTTCCACTGCGCCAGGCACTGTAGACATACACCTTGTCGCGGTTCCAGACATCATAGTCACTCTTCCACTCCAACTCGGCATCTGCGCTGTTGACGCGTGCCACGCTCCGCAGGTCAATCGGGCCGGAGGTATAGGCCTTACCATTTTCAGGGATATAGCAGATCATCACTCTCGCTCCGGCCTCAAGCTCAGAGGGCATGACGCGGGTGGACGTGAGAGTGACGAGCGGGCTGTCGTCAACCTGCCGGAACTCAAACACGCTTCCTCCACCTACAGCCGGGCCGGTATAGGTCACGATATCCCACAGAGCCATGTCGACCGGGCCGTCGACGCCATCATCATCCGAGCATGAGCCCAGCGCCAACGGTATCGCTATCAGCATAACGAAGCGGAGGAAGAGGAGGGTGGAAACATGATGAATCGTGCGTGGGATCGTGAGGCGCATAGTGATGAGATGAGTGTTGTTACAATATAAGTCCGTCCTGCATACGGATGACACGGTCGGAATTCAGAGCGAGCGTATCGTCGTGGGTCACGATGATAAAAGTCTTGCCTGTCGCCACCCGCAGATCGAAAAACAGCTTGTAGAGCTCGGCTCTGTTGCGGCTGTCGAGACTGCCGGTAGGCTCGTCGGCAAGAATCACTTTCGGATCATTGATAAGCGCACGCGCCACTGCCGCACGCTGCCGCTCTCCTCCCGACAACTGTGCCGGACGATGGTCGAAACGCGCACCAAGACCAAGCTCTGTCAGCAATCGCCCTGCACGGCTGAAGGCCTCGGAGCGCTTCTTGCCGGCGATGAGTGCCGGTAGAGCCACGTTTTCCTCAAGCGTGAACTCAGGAAGCAGACGGTGGAACTGGAAGACGAAGCCCATGTTGCGGTTGCGGAAGCGCGCAAGCTTGGAGTCTTTCATCTTGGTGATATCCTCACCGTCAAACTTCACGCTGCCGCTGTCGGGGCGCTCAAGGCTCCCGATGATTTGCAGCAGTGTGGTCTTCCCTGCCCCGCTCGGCCCCACAATCGTGAGCATCTCGCCGTCTGATATGGTCAGAGAGACCCCTTTTATTACCTGGAGTTTGTCGAAACTCTTATGGATGTCTGTTACCTCTATCATTGGCGGATGCTGACTGTGTGGTTGAGTGATATTGTGAATGGGTCGGGCTATGCCCGGTGTTTTTTTAGATTGACAGGCGACGCAGAGTCTCCAGGAGCTCTCTGTTGATCGGCTTGTCATTTTTGATAGCCTTGGAGAAGGGCACGTAGACAATCTCGTCGTTGCGGATGCCGATCATCACATTGCGCTGCTCCTCGAGGAGAGCGTCAATAGCTGCCGCACCCATGCGCGAAGCGAGGATACGGTCATGGGCCGTAGGCGAACCGCCGCGCTGGAGATGTCCGAGAATCGAGACGCGCACATCATAGCCGGGATATTCATCCTTCACGCGCTGTGCGAGCCCCATGGCACCACCGGTGACAGGGCTTTCGGCCACAAGCACGATCGACGAGTTTTTGCTCTTACGGAAGCCGTTTTCGATAAGCTCGGCCAACTGGTCGACCTCGGTCGAAATCTCAGGGATGATCGCAGCCTCAGCGCCCGATGCTATCGCACCGTTGAGAGCAAGGAAGCCTGCATCGCGGCCCATGACTTCAATGAAGAAGAGACGCTCATGGCTGGTGGCGGTGTCGCGGATTTTGTCGACACACTCCATGATGGTGTTGAGTGCCGTATCGTAGCCGATGGTCGAGTCTGTGCCATAGAGGTCGTTGTCGATCGTACCGGGCAGACCGATGATCGGGAAATTGTATTCATTTGCGAAGATGCGGGCACCGGTGAGCGAGCCGTCACCGCCGATGACTACAAGCGCGTCGATCTCATGACGCTTAAGGTTGTCGAACGCGAGCTGACGTCCCTCGGGAGTGGTAAACTCCTTGCAACGTGCAGTCTTCAGAATCGTACCGCCTGCCTGGATGATGTTTGATACATTCTGCGTCTTGAACTCCTGGATTTCATCGGTAATCAATCCTTTATACCCTCGATAGATGCCTTTGACACGGAGACCGCCATAGATGGCCGAACGTGTCACGGCACGGATAGCGGCATTCATGCCCGGGGCGTCACCTCCGGAGGTCAGGATGCCTACACATTTGATTTCTGCCATAACGTTAATCTTTTAGTTGGAGTGGGTGAATGGGTGAGACACTCCTTTTATTATTTTAACCATTTTGACAAGCGACGGTTCATATTGACAGTCCTGTTGACTGAACGTGTTGTCTTTAACCTATTGGAATATACGGGCAGAGAAAATCTTTGCTGAAGAGCCACGGCTTGTCAAATGCAAAGGTAGGGTTAAATTATGAGAATCCACCCTACCTTAAAGTAAAAAAATGTCAAGGAAGCACAGTGGCCGAGATGATGCGCACATCCTCTGTCGGACGGTCATTTCCATCTGTCTCGACCTGCTGGATCTTATCGACCACGTCCATCCCTGAGATAACACGGCCATAGACAGTGTAGGAGCCGTCGAGATGCGGAGTGCCACCCTCGCGCACATACATGTCGCGCTGTTCGGGAGTGAAGAAGGTCGAGTCGTTGGCGGTCAGACGCATTGTCTCCTCGGCGAGTTTGTCGCGGAGCGCGTCGAGGCCGGCCTGGTCGCGGTTTCGGCGCATGGCCATGATGCTGTCGCGGTATTCAACAGACAGACGGTCGAAAACCTCCTGCTTTTTCTTCATCACAGCCTTCTGCTCCATAGCATCGAGCTGACCGGGCGAAAACTTACGGCCGGTGACAATGTAGAACTGCGAGCCCGACGATTTCTTCCCGGGATTGACTGCATCTCCCTGACGGGCTGCCGCAATGGCTCCGCGATGATGGAAATGCTTGGGAAAATCTATCTCGGCCTCGATCTGATAGTCCGTATCCCCCTCGCCGAGCATCTTGCCCTTGCCGGCCTCGCGCGAGTCGGGGTCGCCGCCCTGGATCATGAAGTCGTTGATGACACGGTGGAACAGCAGGCCGTCGTAGAAACCTGATTTCACAAGTTTGACAAAGTTTTCGGTGTGGCGTGGAGTGTCGCCGTAGAGAAGGATGGTGATGTCGCCCATGGTTGTCTTCAGGAGCACTTTCACATCGCCGGGGTTAGTGGTTGTCGTATCCATTTCGGGTGTGGTGTTATGCGCTTTAATGCCGATGACGGCAGCAAGCACCAATAAAATTGAGATTATATATTTCATGATTCAAATTTTGACAAAAATACTACATTTCCGCCGACTTCCACCAACCGTCTGTCTAAAACTTC
This sequence comes from Staphylococcus sp., assembly GCA_023665865.1. Lineage (GTDB taxonomy): Bacteria > Bacteroidota > Bacteroidia > Bacteroidales > Muribaculaceae > Duncaniella. The sequence continues at coordinate 1,789,071 of JAMPDC010000001.1, read as the reverse complement.
GTTAAGCGGCCGGGCTTGGAATCCATCTGTCAAGCCTTATCCTCATAGACTTCGAGAATACGGTCGACAAAGCGGTCATAGGACAAGTGTGCGTTGAAATACTCCCGGCCCGTCTCCCCTATACGGCGGCGCAGCTTCTCGTCGTCCAGCATGTCTGCGATGACCGCTGCCAGCTTTTGGTAATCCTTAGGAGGCACGAGCATCCCGTTGACGCCCGAGGTGATATATTCAGGCTGGCCTCCATTGTCGGTCGTGATGACGGGCACTCCGTTTTGCATGAACTCGATGTTTGACAGCAGAAACGAATCGCGCACTATCGATGGCGACACCCCGATATCGGCCTGGCTCATAAGTTGGCGCGCATCGGACGTGAAACCGTAGATGTGGACCCTGTCAGCGATCCTACCCTTTCCGGCGAGCTTCATGAGTTGGCGCTCATAGCCTGCGGGATGACAGCTGCCGAGAAAGACAGCCGCAAAGTCGCGCTGTGCAATCGTCGACAGCGCGCGTATGATATCCGAACATCCTTTTGACTCCCTGACACGCCCGGAGAAGACAATCAACGGCGTCAACGGCGATATGCCATATTTCTCCCGCAGCGATTCGACCGGTCGGTCGGAATATGGAGGGATACTGTTGTGGACCACGGTACATTTATCGTCCGGAAACCAACGGTTTGACCCAATCCAGGTCTTTTTGGCAAGTGCCGAGACGAAAACAATCTTGTCGAGCCGCCTGAAAAAGCCGCGCAACAGCGGATTGACCGGAGTGCGGTGAGCCTCATGGCGCGTCAGGATGACACGCGCCCGGCTGCCGCTCCTGCGACAGGCGAGAATGGCAAGCGGCACAAACTTCGTGCTATGGATGTTGACTACATCGGCATCCCTCACTATCTCTGACAGCTCTCTGACAGCGCGGCTGTCGAGCGACCAGCTGAATCGGATCGGAGTACAGGCCTTCCCCTCCTTTTCAAGATGAGTGATGACGGGACGGGAGAACCGGGATACATATATGACGTTATGGCCGCGCGCACTCAGCTCGCTGCCAAGATCGTCAATATATTGCTCCGCTCCTCCCCATATTTTACCGGGAAAGACTTGAACAATATTCATGTCAGAGATGTGGAGGTTGAATTATTGGCGCCTCAGATGCCGGAAGCAGGAGTGATGCGCTTGTAGATGCGGCGGAAGTTATCGTCGGTAGCCGCAAGCTCGGCTGCGCGCTCCTCATAGTCATTGCCCCAGATGGCGGTAATGAGGTCAGGAAGATAGCGGCGCTCTCGGTCCTTCTCGATAGCATTGGCTATCAGACGTGAGATCGAACCGGCATAGGTCTCCGGATTGATGGCATAGAGATAGCGGGCCGCTGACACCATGAACTGGCCGGTGGGATCGACCAGGATCATATTGTCGACAAGCTCTTCCATTATATCATCACACTCTCCGATATGATTGGCGATATACTCGTATGTCAGCAGTCCGTCGGGATCCTGTGAAAGGGTTTTCTTAAGTTCTTGTTCCATAGTGAACGTGTGGAAAATTAGTCCGCAAAATTACTAACTATCGTGAAATTATCCAAATCATCCGGCAATTCACCGTGATTATCCCTCAGACAGACCTCACTTTGCACATTTTGGCCAAAATTGGAACTTTTATCAACTAAACAACCAAATTTCGCTCCATATTTTGGCATTATAACCATAAATACACTAATTTTGCCACTGCAACATAACATTACCGACAACAGCTCTCCATTCCCCCCACTCAATCATTCCTATGGGAAATACTATCGACCTCTCGCATCTGACAGCGCTCAAATATTTCACCACTGAGTTTTCAACACTCAATGATGACTACGTCTTTGCGCGCATCACGGAAGCAGACCGCGGCTCCGACAACTATAACCGCGGCCCGGTACGTTTCGACAGCATGGTGTGGATCCTGTGCTTCTCCGGAAGCATGGACATAGAGATCAATCTCAAACCGGCGACCCTCGTCCCAAACTCCATCACCGTAACCAAAGCCGGTTCTTTCATCGAGCTGAAATCAATCGACTGGGAAGGGCTCGACTGCTATCTGCTGTTCATCTCGAGCAATTTCCTCCATGATGTCAACTACGACCTGAACGTCCTCGGCGCCATCCCCCCTTCGGCATCCGACATCGACCGTAAACCGGTCATCAAGATAGAGCCGGCGGAAGCTAATCTGCTCAAGGCTTACTATGAGATTCTCCACCACAACACACTGCACTCCGATCCGGTCTACTCAAAGTCGATCGCACGCAGCATCATAGCAGCGCTCACCTACCAGCTCCTGCAGATGGTGGCGAGGAAACTCCCGGCGGAAGACTCCGGCCGCCAGCGCTCGCGCAGATCAATCTATGTCAACGACTTCATCAAGCTCGTCCATGAATTCCACCGCAAGGAGCGCTCGGTATCCTTCTATGCCGAAAAGCTCTTCATATCCCCGAAATATCTGTCGCTCATCATCAAGGAATCGATCGGCCGGTCCGCAGCCGAGATCATTGACGACTACGTGATACTCGAGGCGAAAAACATGCTGCGTTTCTCCGGGAAAAACATCCAGCAAGTCAGCTACGAACTGAACTTTCCCAACCAGTCATCGTTTGGTAAGTATTTCAAACACCTTGTCGGCATGTCGCCATCTGAATACCAACGCTCCAACTGACAATCCCCTATGAGAATCACTCTTCCTCCCCGCACAAACTCGGCTCCCCTGTCGATCGACACCGCCGACAATCACCAGATGATAATCATCGGAGCCAACGGCTCCGGCAAAACCCGTTTTGCCAACAGGATGATGGAGGATCTCGGCCCTCTGTCGTTCAAAATGTCGGCAATCAAAGCCATCTATGGCAAAGACGACGAGAGCCGTATGCCGGGCTCTATAGACATGCTCTATCATGAGGCCACCGGTGGCAACAACGGCATCATCCGCGGCGACATCAAAGGAGAGTTCGAGCGCCTGCTGGCCCTGCTGCTCCACGAGGAGATGCTCAACCTCATTGACTTTAAATATCACAGTGTAGAGACACAGCGCCGCAAGCCACGCCAAGCCACACGCGACAAGCTCCCGACCACACGCCTCGACCGCCTGATCAGTCTTTGGCAAAAAGTATTCCCCGACAATAAGGTGCTCATCGAAAGCGGCAATATGATCTTCGGAAGCGAGCGCTCCGACGACACTTATTCCTCCGCCAAACTGTCGGCCGGCGAGAAAGCGGTGCTCTACTATATCGGCGCCTCCATGTTTGCGCCCGAAAACGGAGTGGTCTTCGTTGAGTCGCCCGATCTTCTACTCCACCCCTCTTCCATACGCTCACTCTGGGACAGCATCGAGCAACTGCGCCGGGACTGCACCTTCATCTACATCACCCACGATCTCTCCTTCGCTTCCACACGCGGAGATGGCGTGACGGTATGGGTCAAAGGCTGCGATCCTGCCGCCGGAGAGTGGGACTATGATTTCATGACATCGGCCGACGGCATCAACGACGAGGTCTTTCTCGCCATTGTCGGCGCACGCAAACCGGTGCTCTTCATCGAGGGCGACGGTGTCAATTCAATCGACGCCAAGCTCTACCCCCTCATCTTTCCCGAATACACTGTCAAATCGCTCGGCGGCTGCGACCGCGTCATCGAGTCCACGAGGACTTTCAACAGTCTCCGCAATTTCCACAACCTCGACGCCCGCGGCATAGTCGACCGCGACAGGCGCGATGCAGGAGAAGTCAACTATCTGCGGGGGAAAAAGATTTTCGTGCCCGACGTGGCTGAGATTGAAAACATTTTCATGATCGAGGAAGTGATCCGTTCAGTCGCACGCCACTATCACCGCGACGAGAACACCGTATTCATGAAAGTCAAGAAATCGATCATCCGTCTATTCGAGACTGATCTGAGGCAGCAGGCACTGATGCACACGCGCCACATCGTCAAGAAAACCGTCGAACACCGCATCGACGGACGCTTCGCAAACATCAACAAGCTTGAGGAACACATCAACGACCTCTCCCAGTCGATCAACCCCCGCGGCATATACGAGCAATATTGCCGTGATTTCCGCCGCTACGTACATGAGGAGAACTACGCGGAGATTCTGCGTGTCTACAACCGCAAGACTATGATCTCTGAAAGCCACGTGGCCCGTGCATGCGGCCTCAAGCGCGACGACAAGGATTCATATATCCGCGCGATCCTCACGATCCTCAAGGATGACCGCGCACCGGCCCTCTCGATCCGCAAGGCTATCCGCAACACCTTCGGCCTCGATTAGACAGAAATCATATCAACGCACACAGCCCCGCGACAAACAAATCGCGGGGCTGTGTGCGTTAATATCCTGATCAATCTATCCGCTTATCTGCGGCGCCGACGGCTGGATGTAGCCTTCTTGGCAGGAATCTTGATCGTCTGGCCGGCACGGAGACTGGTGCTCTTACCCATCCCGTTTGCAGCCTGGATAGCAGCGACAGTTGTGCCATATTTTCTTGCGAGGGCACCGAGAGTGTCGCCCGATTTCACCTTGTGGCTACGGGGAGCGGCGGACTGAGTGTTCTTTTTAGCTGTAGTTGTCGCTTTCTTGGCAGGAGCGGCTGTTTTTGCAGGCGCTGCAGCAGCCTTTGTGGTAGCGGCTGATGCTGTTGAGCCGGAAGTCTGAGACTCAGAGGTCACGGCCTCACGAAGTTCCTGCGGGCTGACCTGAGCCACCTCAGGAGCGGCGACAACTTTTACTTCTTCGGGACTCACGCGCTCAAACACCTCGATCTTCAATTTGTCGCCTTCCTTCACCTTGCCGCGTCTGAGCTGATTCCAGCGCTTGATATCGGTGGCTGAGACTCCATAGTGACGGGCAATGTCGCGGATGTTCTCACCGCGACTCACCACGTGGGTCTTGACTGTCATGCGTTCCGTCACCTGTGCCTGGGCAATCTCCTGATTAGCCTCGGCATTGAGCGTCTGCTGGCTCGCTTGTGCAAGATTGGCGGCGCCATTGTCGCTCACGGGGAGCACAGGCGCATCATTGGCTCCCGGCTCTACATGACTGCGGCGGGCATAAAGCTCGGCATCGTAGTCGACGATGCGCTTCTCGCTCATGACGTAGCTCAGACACTGCTGCGTGGGGAGCGTAAGGGTGTAGGGACGGTAGTCACCGGGGATGATATCCTTGAGATACTGCGGGTTGAGCATACGGATCTCATCGACAGGAATATTGAGCACAGCGGCGATCTGGTTGAAGTGGACATATTTGTCGACGACGACAGTATCCGTTGTCAGATGGCGCTTGATGATGGTCGGCGAGATGCCATGTTTGGGATAGTAGTTCATCACATAGTTGGCAGCAATAAACACCGGTACATAGCCGCGTGTCTCTGCCGGAAGATATTCATAGATCTCCCAGAAATCCTTCTTACCCTCGCCTGCACGACGCAGAGCCTTGTTGACGTTGCCGGGACCGCAGTTGTAGGCAGCGATGGCGAGCGACCAGTCATTGTAGATCTCATAGAGCTGCTTGAGATAGCGGGCAGCGTTGCGCGACGAGAGGCGTGGATCCCTGCGCTCGTCGACGAGCGAGTTGACCTCCATGCCGAGTCCCTTGGCGGTGGCGGGCATGAACTGCCAGAGGCCTGCGGCACCGGCGCGCGAGATGGCGTTGGGGTCGATGGCCGACTCGATGACTGGCAGATACTGCAACTCCGTGGGCATACCCTCCTTGATGAGCTCCTCGACGAAAATCGGGCCATAGTAGCTGTGGAGCGCGAGCATATCGGCCACCAGACCGCGCTTCTTGTTGAGATACATGTTGATGAAATTGCCGACAATCGAATTGTATGGCATCTCGATGACGGTCGGGAGCACTTTCAGCCGCTCCTCATATTCTCTGGGTGTAGCGTTCTGGCCGTTGCCGAGGTCGACGCCGGGGACCACATAATTTTTCAGATAGAAATTCTCTTCGAGCAGACGGGTCTGAGTCTCGAAGCTTTCGGGAGCTATGATATTGTCGTCGGTGATCGACTGCTTTATGTCAAGAATCGACCGTGCGTTGATGGTGCAGAATGTCGAAAGTCCAACGGCAAGCAACGTGGCAAGGATTGATTTCTTCATCTTATGGTATTATCTTTTGTGATTTGGAGAGCGATTTTGTCAGAAATTCAGGGCCCAATAGAAGCCGACACCGGGCATCGAGAGTCCCTTGGAACTCTGGCTCGGGATGATCGCTGGAGCGATGTCGACACTAAGATCCGGGGTTATATCGAAGTGCGCGAGCTGGGCATCGACATAGGCGTCGAGCATAGCGATGGCATAGACACCGACCATGCAGATGATACACAGGTCGCGGTTACGTCTGAAATAATTCTTCCGTCGCTGGAGCAGACTCGTCAGCCATGCCTTGTCGAGGTCCTCCTCCTTGACTGTCGGAGCAAAGAAGTCCATGTAGCTGTTGGTCGTGGGGTCATTGTCCATTATGTCGGAGTAGGCCCTTGTATAGTCCGAGAGCATGGTATTGTTCCAGTTTGTGGCATAGCCGAGACCCATGAAAGCACCGACGACAATCGGCAGCTTCCAGTAACGGCGGTTGTAGAGCTGACCGAGACCCGGGAAGAGCGCCGACATCCAGACCGCGCGGGTCGGGTCGGGATTGAAAGTGAACACCCTCTCGCCACTCTCTTTATTAACGGTGGCTGAATCGGCGGCAGCTACAAGAGGTGCCGGACCGACGGGGACACTGTCGACCGGCACGACAGCCAGCGAATCGCCGCTGAGGGCCACACTGTCGACCACGACATAGGCCGGAGTCTCCAGAGGCTTCCCGACCGGGAAACTGTCGGGGAGGTTGCTGATGGGCGAAGTGGTGCGCCGGGTGGGTCTGACAGGTTTCTTCGGCTGAGTTTTGGAGGCAGTCTCCACACTGTCGGCTGACAGCGACACTTCCGATGGTAAATTTTCAGAAAAAATGTTAAACGGGCATGTCAGCACGACAAGAATCATGCTGACAATCACACTGAGGAGAGGTCTGATTTTGCGATTATCTTTTTCCGCTGCTGATTGCATTTCTGTTTACTATACTGAGCATAAAGCATTTGCACGCCTCAACAAGTGCATTATAAGGCGAGCGTTGTGCCAGCTCACTGCTTTGCAGTGTCAAAGATAGCAATTAATCTTTCAAGTTCAGCCTCATCGCGGAACGAAAATGAGATTTTGCCCTTGCCCGAAGCGTCGCAGGTGAGCTTGACGGGGGTGCTGAAACGCTGCGACAGGTGATTTTTTAAAATATCATAATCATTGTTAGAAAATCTTTTCGCCTCCTCTTCCGGCTGCTTCCCTTCAAGGGCGGCCTGCTGATACTTCTTGGCCAGTTCCTCAACCTTACGCACGGAGAGCCCCTGCTTGATGATCTGCTCATAGAGTTTGAGCTGGAGTTTGGGATCGTCGATGCTGAGGAGGGCGCGGGCATGGCCCATGTCGATGCTCTTGTCGCGCAGACCGAGCTGCACCTCAGCCGGCAGACGGAGCAGACGCAGGAAGTTGGCTATGGTGGCGCGCTTCTTGCCGATGCGCTCGCTCAGACGCTCCTGCGTGAGCTCATATTGGTCTATGAGCTTTTTGAACGTCAGGGCAATCTCGATGGCGTTGAGGTCCTCGCGCTGGATGTTCTCGATGAGAGCCATCTCGGTGAGCTCGGTCTCGTTGGCGGTGCGGATGTAGGCGGGGACGGTGGTCAGACCGGCCTTGATGGCAGCCCTGTAGCGGCGCTCGCCGGCTATGATCTGATAGGAATCGGGCCCGGTCTTGCGCAGCGACAGAGGCTGGATGATTCCGAGTTCGCGTATCGAGCGTGCCAACTCCTCGAGAGCTTCCTCGTCGAAGAGCGAGCGCGGTTGCTCGGGATTGGGAGAGATGCGTGAGATTTCAATATCGTTTATGGCCGAAGTGCCGCGGGCTGGAGCGTCGTCCATTGCGATGAGCGAATCGAGTCCTCGGCCGAGTGCCGGACGTTTTGGCTGCATGATTGCTGGATTGGGGGATGGTGAGAGGTATTGTTAGAGAGAATTTTTGGCAATGAGCTCACGGGCGAGAGCTATGTGTGAGGTGGCGCCGCGCGAGAGGGAGTCATAGAGGAGCGCGGGCAAGCCGTGGCTCGGGGCTTCGCTCAGGCGGATGTTGCGGGGGATGACGGTGTCAAACACCATCGGTCCGAAATGCCCCTTGAGTTCCTCATAGATCTGGTTGGCAAGACGCAGGCGTGCGTCATACATCGTCAGCAGGAAGCCCTCGATCTCCAGGCCGGGATTGAGTTTCGATTTGATGATGCGGATGGTGTTGAGGAGCTTGGTGATTCCTTCAAGCGCGAAATATTCTGCCTGGACAGGGATGATGACCGAGTTGGCCGCTGTCAGCGCGTTGACGGTGATGAGGCCGAGCGAGGGCGAGCAGTCGATGAGGATGAAGTCATACTTGTCGGCGACGGTTGCGACCGATCTTTTCAACACATTCTCACGCGAGGGTTTGTTGATCAGTTCGATCTCAGCACCGGCAAGGTCGATGCGCGAACCGATGAGGTCGAGATTCTCGCAGCAGGTCGACACCTGCGAACCGGCCATGGGGTAGTCGTCGACAAGACATTCGTAGATCGACGAAGCCATCGACTTTGGGTCGATTCCGTAGCCCGACGTCGCGTTTGCCTGCGGATCAGCGTCGATGATGAGCGTCTTTTTCCCTTCCGAGGCAAGCGAGGCCGCGAGATTGATTGTCGTTGTGGTTTTTCCTACACCGCCCTTCTGATTGGCGATAGCAATGATTTTACCCATAAGGCGTTTATTATCAATTTTCTGATGCAAAGTAAGCAATTTTATTCCTAATCCTCATTCTTTCACCCCCCAAAACGTGTTAAAATGTTGATAACTTACCCGGAATGTTAATAAGCCCGGACTTTCCTCAAAAAAAATCAACCGTCAGGGCGGATTTTAAGCTAAACCTTAAGTCGCGCCGCGACGTTAAGTTATTAGATAATACTACTTAAGTTTCTCTTCACGCAACCAACTATTAAATACAACTATGAGACGACTGATAACACTGGTCCTGACTCTGACCGTAGCTGCCCTCGGGATGTGGGCAGATAGCCAAACCGAGTTGAACCGACATTTGAAAGACTACAACGCCCGCCTTTCAGCCCGCCAGTATCTCCCTGCGGCCAAGTCAGCCGCCGCAGCTGCCGCCGTCTGTGCCGACGCCCACAACTATGACGGGGCTTTCAGACTGCTCGGCAATTTCGACAAGGCCCTCGCCGGAGCCGGTGTCACAGCCGATTCGCTCCCGGCTGTCTACTATACTACCGAGAAAGCCCGCTATGAGACATATCGCCGAATAAAAAACAATGCCTCCGCCGCCAAATCACTCTCACGCATGGCTACTTTCGCCAAAAAAGCCAACAATAAGGAGATCACCAACGATATGCTCTTCAACGAAGCGCAATACTACTACTCCATCGACCAGAACAACAAGGGCGACATCTGCATCGCCCGCCTCATCAAGCAGTTTGACAACTCGAAAGACTACAAGGCGGCCGACACTGCCTACCGCAACCTCATCAACCGCGCCGTCTCCGTCGGGGATGCCGAACTTGTCGAGCATACCTACGAGAACTACATGGCATGGTCTGATTCAATCGAGGCAGCCAACGCCGACACCGAGCTCGGCAAGGTGAAAAAGGAATATGAGGAATCGCAGGACACTATCGCTGAAAAAGACCACACCATCGCCACGCGCACCGGCTGGATCGTGACCTTCATAACCCTCTTTGTCATCGCTCTCGCAGCGCTCGCCATCGGCGCGATCTTCTACTGGCGCATACTCTCCAAAAACCGCCGCATGAAGAAGAATGTTGAAGCCGCCAACGCTCAGAGCGCAGCCAAAAGCGCGATCCTCCACAACATGTCGTCGCAGATGGAGCCTACGCTCGAGCGCCTTGACCAGAACGACCCCTCGGTCCGGAACCTCCGCGGCTACGTCAAGCGCGTCGGCGAACTCTCCGACGTAGGCAACTCAGATCCTGCCACCGAAGACTCTCTCGAGGACGTAAATCTCTCGACGTTCTGCGAGACCATTGCCTCCAAAGTGCGCCTGCTGCTCAAGCCCCGCGCCACCCTCGTGCTCAACGGTACCAAGGGTTTCGCAAGGATCAACCCGGTCGAAGTGGAGAAAATCCTGACCCACCTGCTCGAAAATGCGGCGAAATTCACACCCGACGGCGGTAAAATCTCACTCACCTACCGCAAGCGCGGAGCCAAGGTCCACCAGTTCATCGTCACCGACTCCGGCCCCGGCATCCCCGAGGAGGAACGCGCCACAATCTTCACTGCCTTCTCCACTCCACACGACATCTCCGAAGGCGACCGTCTCGGCCTACCCATCTGCGCACTCCGCGCCGAAAAGATCAACGGCTCCCTCGAGCTCGATCCGGAAATAGCCAACGGCACCTCATTCATCCTCACAATCCACAACAACTGATTCCCCGAATCACCTCATCACGCCCGGACCTTTGCTACCGTTGTGAACCGACCTCCGTCGTGAATCGAGGAAAACCTGCCGTCGTGAACCGACCGCAGCTGTGAACTGACTGCCATTGTGAACCGAGAAAAACCTGCCGGAGGCAGGTTAATCATGCTGAAACCCCATGTTTCAACATGGGGGAGAGAAAGTCAATAAAGGAATAACAAGCCTCGGAGAGGCGGCTCCATCACAAGCCGCCTCTCCGTATATTTTGATCTAATGAGAGTATTTATGAATAATATCAATCTAAACCGCACCAATTCACAAACTTAAAGTTAAATATTGTAAAAATATAGCAAAAATTTGCAAGCATATATAAAAATCCCTATCTTGCAGACAATTAACCATTATATCTTTTTCATCTAAACCTTTTAAAACCTTTTTGGCATGAAGCATTTTAGTAACCTTTTCTTATTTCTGACGTCTGTGTTTATTCTTACATCTTGCAGCAGTGATTCGGATGATTCCGGTAGCAATGAGCGCAAGGATATAAATCTCAACCCGACAGAGTTGGAGATTGTGAAAGCCAACACCTCTATCGGTCTGAATATGCTTAGCTATTTCGACGGCAATTCGGAGGAAGATAATTTCATGGTGTCGCCACTGAGCGCGCAGTTTGTCATGGGCATGCTGGCCAACGGTGCACAGGGCAAGACCCTCGACGAAATCACCGCCGCCATGGGCACAAACTCAATAGATGAACTCAACGACCTCTGCAAGCGCCTGTTGACAGAGCTGCCCAAGGCCGACAAGAAAACCACCTTGCGCAGCGCCAATTCCGCTTGGTTTAACAAAGGCTATAACGTGCTTCCATCCTATTCAAAAGCTATCGCTGACTACTATCGCGCTGGAACTTCAAGTCTCGATTTGACAAAACAGGAGTCGATTATGAAAATCAACAACTGGTGCTCATCGAACACCGATGGACTGATCAATTCGGTGATTACAGAGCCATACGATGTCAACATCAGACTTGTGCTTCTCAATGCCATCTATTTCAAAGGGGAATGGAAGTGTCCATTTAGTGCTGACCAGACCGTCAAAAAGGATTTCAACAATGCAGACGGATCTGTGGTCAAGACTCCGACTATGTGTCAATCGCTATACTCGCCTTACTACAAACATCCGGATTTTGAACTTTTGCGTTTAAGCTACGGTAATTACGCCTACGCCATGACTATAATACTTCCCTCCAAAGATGGCTCTCTCTCAAAGGCGTTGGCATCACTCGACGGAGCTGCATGGGCCGAATGGAAATCACACTCCACAGTCCCCGAAGTCAAATTGGAATTTCCTAAGTTTAAAATCGAAACCAAAACTGAAATCAACAAATATCTTCAGAGTCTTGGCATAAAAGAGGTCTACTGTTCCGATGCCGACCTCTCTGCGATGGCCGATGAAGCAGTCAGCCTCTCGACCGTTGATCAATACACCTCGATTGAAGTGGACGAGAAGGGCACTGTGGCCTCGGTAGTTTCAAAAGGAGAAGTATGGTATGAGGAGTATTTACCTACATCATCCGTAGACTTCCATATTGATCGTCCGTTTGCCTTTGTAATCGAGGAGACCTCAACCGGCTCAATCCTCTTTGTAGGCAGAGTCAACAAACTCTAAGGGTAATATCGGTCATCCGAGGAGCCGCACTTCTACAAATCAACTATTAAGGTGCATCCTCCTGCCATTGTGAACCGACCGCCGTCGTGAACTAAGGAAAAACCTGCCAGAGGCAGGTTGATCATGCTGAAACCCCATGTTTCAACATGGGGGGAGGGGAAGTCAATAAAGGAATAAATCAGCCTCGGAGAGGCGTCTTGTGATGGAGACGCCTCTCCGAGGCTGCGTATTAGAGGGTGTGACAATGGCCCCGGGCCATGCCCGGGGTTGTGCACAATCAATCTGCCTCCGGCAGATATAGTCACCACAGCCCTGGCACCGCAATTTCCATAAATTGAGGTGCCGGGGTTGTGTCATTATCCGTTTTTTCTTAACTTTACCTCCACAAAGGCCTCTGTCGATAGTTTAAAAAGGTTTAATTGACCGCCGTGAAAAGCGAAAGTTGTTGAAATTGAAGTTTTTTTACCACTTCGGGCCACTTTACCCAACCCACGGCGGTGTTATAGAATGACAGGAGGCCACGATTTATGAAAAAGATACTGTCACTACTCATGATACTCTGTGTCCTCGGCGCGGGAACCGCGTCAGGGGCACCTCGACGGACCAAAAACACCCGCAAGGCCAAGACCACCAAGGTGGCCGCGGCCCCAAAAGTTCCGCGTCCGGAGCGTCAGCCATTCGTGCGACGCGTCGACGCACCGGAGGCCAAGTCAGGTCTCGCCGGTAAAAACATTGCCCTCTGGCAGAGCCATGGCCGCTACTTCGACCAGAATGAAGACCGCTGGGCGTGGCAGCGCGCACGCCTCATGGGCACCGTGGAGGATCTGTATCCACAGGCCTACGTGCTCCCCTATCTCATCCCGATGCTCGAAAACGCCGGTGCCTACGTGCTGACGCCACGCGAGCGCGACTTGAATACGACTGAGATCATTGTCGACATGGACGGAGGATTTGCCGCAAAAGGCTATCAGGAGAAAAACAGCAGCCACAAGTGGCAGACCGCAAGCGGCATCCCCGGCTTTGCCTACAGGAAAGAGATGCTCACCGGTACCGACAATCCCTTCCGCATGGGCACAGTGCGAGAGGTGAAGACCGTCAGCGACGCCGGCAAGGCCTCCACCGCACGGTGGTATGCCGATTTTGAGAAAGCCGGCACCTATGCCGTCTACGTCAGCTATGCCTCCCTGCCCAACAGCACACGCGACGCACGCTATACCGTCAACTCCCTTGCCGGAAGCGAGGAGTTTGAAGTCAACCAGCGCATCGGCGGAGGCACATGGATCTATCTCGGCTCCTTCCCCTTCGCAGCCGGACGCAGCAGCCTCCCTGTGGTCGAACTCTCCAACATATCGACGGAATCCGGCACCGTAGTCACCGCCGACGCTGTGAAAATCGGTGGCGGCATGGGCAACGTAGGCCGCTCTGTCAAGGGCGGAGAGCCGGAAGTCAGCACCTATCCACGCTTCACCGAGGGTGCGCGCTACTGGATGCAGTGGGCGGGCATACCGTCGAGCGTCTACAGTGTCACCGACGGAGCCAACGACTATGAGGATGACTACAAGTCGCGTGGCATATGGGTCAACTATCTCGCCGGAGGCTCCTCGGAGCTTCCCGGAGTAAAAGGTCTCGGCATACCTGTCGACCTGTCGTTTGCCTTCCACACGGATGCCGGTACAACAGCCGACCCCACGTCGACCATCGGCACCCTCCCTATCGTCTACACCAAGGGGGAGGCCCTCGGCAACGGCTCGTCGCGCACGACTTCAAAACGCTATGCCGAGCTCGTGACCGATCAGGTAGTCAACGACATACGCCAGCTCTATGAGCCGACGTGGAACCGCCGCAAACTCCGCGACCGCCCCTACCATGAAGCGATGGAACCGCGCGTGCCCTCGATGCTCATCGAGCTCATGAGCCATCAGAACTTCGCCGACATGCGCTATGGTCTCGACCCCACCTTCCGCTTCACGGTCAGCCGCGCCATCTACAAAGGTATCCTTAAATATCTCCACGAGGTCGACGGCGTCCCCTACGTAGTCGAACCTCTCCCCGTCAGCCACTTCAGCATCAGCGGTTTTGATGGAGACTACGTGTTGACATGGCAGGGCGTCGACGATCCCCTCGAACCGACAGCCAAGCCGACATACTACATAGTCTATGAGCGCGTCGACGGCGGTGCTTTCACCGAACTCGCCGTGGTCGACCAACCGCGTCTGACCGTCCGTCCGGAGGACAACCGCATCTACAGCTACAAGGTTGTCGCCGCCAACGACGGAGGCATCAGCTTCCCGTCTGAAATCCTCTCGCTCTGCGACATCCCCGGCTCGCAAAAACCACAGGTATTGATCGTCAACGGTTTCACCCGCATTTCCGGGCCCGCCGAAGTCTATGCCGACGGCAAGGTCGGTTTCGACTATGAGGAAGACCACGGAGTCCCCTACATCAGCGACATCCACTTCACCGGTCATCAGACCGAATTCAGGCCCGAAGTCAAGTGGACCACCAACGACTCCCCGGGCCACGGTGCGAGCCGCGCAACCCACGAGACGGAGCTCTTCGCCGGCAATACATTTGATTTCGTCTATGTCCACGGTCAGTCTATACGCGCCGCAGGCTATCCCTTCATCTCCTGCGGTGTCGATGCCTTTGTCGAGAATGTCCCCGGCCAGCGCATCGTCGACCTCATCCTCGGCAAGCAGAAGGAAATCACTGTCGGAACCTCAGAGGAACGTAAATTCAAGCCCTTCACCGAAGAACTTAAGCAACGCCTCATACAGTTTGCCAACACCGGCGGCTCACTCCTGGTCTCGGGCAGCTACCTCGGCAGCGACCTCTTCGACAACTCTTTCAGCAGTGCCGACGAGCGCGTGGCCGACATCAATTTCGGACACACCGTCCTTGGTCTGCAATGGCGTCAGGCCAAGGCCACAGTCACCGGCAAGATCCGTGAGGTGCGCTCGCGCTACACGGAATTCCGCGGCGGCCTCTCGCTAAACTTCAACCAGCAACTCAACTCCGACTGCTATGCCGTGGAGTCGCCTGAATCATTCGCTCCGCTCGACACGACAAATGCCGGCCCGATACTCCGCTACACCGAAAATGACTACATCGCAGGTGTGGCCTTCGATCCGGGCACCCACCGCGCGGTCGCGCTCGGGTTCCCCTTCGAGACTATTACCGGCTCCTACGAACGCGACGCGCTGATGGCACAGATTCTCGACTTCTTCACCGCTCCCGAGGGCAGTCACCCGGGCGCGCGTCCCAAGAT
This sequence comes from Staphylococcus sp., assembly GCA_023665865.1. Classification (GTDB taxonomy): domain Bacteria; phylum Bacteroidota; class Bacteroidia; order Bacteroidales; family Muribaculaceae; genus Duncaniella. The sequence continues at coordinate 1,773,619 of JAMPDC010000001.1, read as the reverse complement.
CATACCCGAGACACTCGCTATAGTCGGTCAGGAAGCCCGGCCTACCGTCCCGCCCTTCCGCAACTTCCGCGATCTCGCCCAAGGTGAGCGACGCGAGGGTGAAGAGCGCGACGAAACTCGAAAGCGCCGTCGCCAGTCCAGATAACAATACCACATACTCCAATCATTCTCACATTTCTCTATGGAAACATCCGCCACCATCTCACGGCTCTCTACCGAAGCTATGCGCCGACTCGCGCAACATTCAGACGGATCCGTCACTATCATACCTCTCGCCGACAACACTATCACCTTCACCGCCCACGGACGTGAGCGCATGGAGCACATCCTGCGCGAGACAGGTGCCGCAATGGTCTACTCCGACTATCTCACCCCCGACAAGGACACCGACTCCCACACACTCCATCGCCTAATCGACTATCAGGAGGGCGCCCTCCGAGATGATTTCGATTTCGGCCACATAGCGCTGGTCAACACTGCCATGCTGCGCGAAGCCGTTGCAGGAATGACCGAAGACTATGAGGCTGCCGGATGGTATGACCTTCGTCTGCGTCTCTCGCGCCTCGGCAAGATTATCCACATCATGGAGCCGCTCTACTCCTCCGCCCCCAAGGCCACCGCTGACGGCTCTGACGGCGAGGCACAATTCAGCTATGTAGACCCGCGCAACCGCCTCTCGCAGATCGAGATGGAGCGTGCTGCAACGGCCCACCTCCGAGCCGTCGGGGCCTACGTTGATCCAACAGCCTTCCGCACGGTCAACACCCGTGCCGGCCAATTTCCGGTCGAAGCCTCGGTCATCATCCCCGTCCGCAACCGTTGCCGGACCATAGCCGACGCTGTCAACAGTGCGCTGACCCAGAAGGCAGACTTTGATTTCAACGTCATCGTCGTCGACAACCGCAGCGACGACGGCACCTCGGAGATCCTCGCCGACATTGCCGCCGGCGAACCGCGCCTGAAGATCATCGACACCTCCCTCATGCCCGGCCCTGCTCCCGGCATCGGCGGTTGCTGGAATCTCGGCATACACTCGCGCCACTGCGGCCGTTTCGCCGTGCAGCTCGACAGCGACGACATCTACAGCCGCCCGGACACTCTCCAGCTCATCGTCGACAAGTTTCACGAGCGGGGCTGCGCCATGGTCATCGGCTCCTACAGCCTCACGGATTTCAACGGCAATCCTCTGCCGCCCGGACTCATCGACCACGCGGAGTGGACCGACGGCAACGGGCCCAACAACGCTCTGCGCATCAATGGTCTCGGTGCCCCGCGAGCTTTCTTTACTCCTATAGCCCGGGAGATCAACTTCCCCGACGTCAGCTATGGCGAGGACTATGCCATGGGACTGGCCATAAGCCGGAAATACCCCATCGGGCGCATCTATCAATCGCTCTACTCATGCCGCCGCTGGGAGGGAAATTCCGACCATGCTCTAAGCGAGGAGCGCGTCAACGCCAACAATCTCTACAAAGACCGCATACGCACCATCGAGCTTCTGGCCCGCATCGAGGCCAACCGCAGTGAGGCCATGCGCCGCGACATGGCCGCATCCCATGAGCTCGGCTCGGGCCGGCTCACAGAATTTTTCAAATCCCAGCTGCTGACATGGGATCTCACTATGGCAAACTATGCCACCATACGTCTCGACCGTCCGACTCCACTCCCCTCCGACGGTAAGTGGCATCTCGCCAAGATGCTCGCCAACCACCGCCGGGCTTCCATCACCGCACGCACCGACGCCGGAAGCATCGCCGCGCGCCCCTGCTTCCTCTGCCAGTCAAACCGTCCGGCCTCACAGAAATCTCTCACATGGCGAGGCTATGAAGTGCTTGTCAATCCTTATCCCCTCGCCCCTATGCACTTCACAATCGCCTCACGCGCCCACGCGCCTCAGCTCATCAGCGGCAACCGCATCACCGACATGGCTGCTCTTGCCCGTGCCGGCGAAGGTCTCTTCGTTTTCTACAACGGCCCGCGTGCCGGAGCCTCGGCTCCCGACCATTTCCACTTCCAGGCCTTCGCACCCTGCTCGCTCGCCGGTAACTTTTACCACTCAGAAGGCATGGTGCCTCTGACATCTGACGGCGACGCCACTCTCTACGGCTGTGACCGTGGCGCTGCGCCCTACCCCTGCTTCGTCATTGAGTCAGGAGCCGATGACAGTTCTCTCAAACGGCTCTTCATCCGCCTACAGGATGCTATGACGTGCGCTGCTCCCGCCGACTCCGATCCGGAACCGATGGTCAACATCATCATGCGCGTCAACCCCGAACGTCCCGACTCCATCCGCACGCTGATCATCCCCCGGAGCAAGCACCGTCCCGCCTGCTACTCCGCTTCATCCAACCCGCTGCTCGTCAGTCCGGCCACTATCGAAATGCTCGGCACCATCGTCTGCTCGCGTCAGGACGACTTCGACCGCATCGACACCCCGACAGCCGCAGCCATCCTCTCCGAAGTGGGAATCTCAACCGACATCTTCAATAGAATCATTTCCGGGTTAAAATAAACAAGAAACTATACACGAACTAAGTCAATGGGCTTTACCGCACCTTCACAGTGCGATAAAGCCCTTCGTCTCGTTTATAACATTGACAAAACATGGTGCTGTTTTGTTTCATGGCCATAGGAGTCCATGTCGCTTGCTTACGGATTATCTTTCAAAAAAGCAATTATTTTTGTGCGGAATTTGTGCGGAATTTATATCACTCTATCCACCAAGCCATTGCAGCGATTTTCCGCACACGTTCCGCACTCTTCCGTTCTTTTTCCGCTCTTTTTCCGCTCTGATGCTCACTCTTCCGCTCTTTTTCCGCACTAATTCCGCACTCTTCCGCTCCTTTTCCGCTCTCATTTACAAATCGGACAAATCGAAAAGGTGCATATAGGCCCAGGAAGGGGGTTGTTTTGTTTCATCAGAAAGGTGTAATCATCAGATTTACATATCCATTAGCTCCCTTTCTAAAAAGCAAATATTTCTGTGCGGAATTTGAAATTCCGCACAATTACCGAACTTTTTCCGAACTACTCCCGAACTATTTCCGAACTATTTTTCAATTTCCGAAATTTTTCCGAACTGTTTTTTGCATGATTTTTGAAAAATTTCGCTATAGGGCATCAATCATTCCACCCTCCTTCTGCACTTTTCATCATCCATGCACAGGTTTTGATGATTGAGCCAAATTTTTGTGTAATTTTGCAGACAAAGCTACTTGCAGAATATGACAAACGAACCACACGTAAAAGTAGGCATCGTCAGCGCGCCGACCCTATCCTTTACCCTCACCGGACTCTACACCCTCCCGTTGGGAGAAATAGTCAGCGGACACCAGACAGCCACTGTCAGCGAGTCGGGAATGGCTCTGAGCTGGAACGGTGCCACCTATACCTCGCTCGAATTCGAACCCACCTCCTATCTCGGCGACAGTTTCGAACTTGAGGGAGTCACCATCGGCGTCGATTTCCACTGGGAGCGTAAGGAAAACCAACGTTTCCGCGGCGCCCTGCGTCTGATCGTCGAAGGTGGCAAGCTCACAGCCATCAATATCGTCAGCGTCGAGGACTATCTCGTCAGCGTCATCTCGAGTGAGATGAGCTCCACCTCCTCGCTCGAACTCCTGCGCGCCCATGCCGTGATCTCGCGCGGATGGGTGCTATCCATGATGGAGCGCGGCGGCTCGCCGCTCCCCGCCACCCGCGAACTCCGCGCCCTCAATCCGGGAGAGGCAACGATCAGATATTGGGACCGCGAGGATCACCGCAACTTCGACGTCTGCGCCGACGACCATTGTCAGCGCTACCAGGGTCTGAGCCGCGTCTCGACTCCGGTTGCAGCCGGAGCTGTAGCCGATACACGCGGCGAGGTGCTGACCTTTGACGGACAGCTCTGCGACACACGCTTCTCTAAATGCTGCGGAGGTGTCTTCGAACTCTTCGAGACCTGTTGGGACGACGATCCGCGCCCCTATCTTCAGGCCCGGCGCGACGCCGTCGATCAACTCGACTATCCCGACCTCACGGTTGAGGAAAACGCCGCAGCCTGGATACTCGGTAAACCTGAAGCCTTCTGCAACACTGCCGACCGTCGGGTGCTCTCACAGGTGCTCAACGGCTATGACCGCGAGACGCCCGACTTCTACCGATGGACCGAAGAGATCTCTCAGGAAAAAATCTCACGCCTCACAGCCTCGCGCCTCGGCGAGGATCTCGGCGCCATCAAAGCCCTCATCCCCCTCACCCGTGGCACGTCGGGACGCATCCGCGAGCTGAAAATCGTCGGCACCAAGGGGGAGCGCGTCATAGGCAAGGAGCTGATGATACGCCGCACTCTCTCCGACACCCATCTCTACAGCTCCGCCTTCACAGTCGATGTCCCCGAGACCGACAGCGACGGCATCCCGACCCGCTTCATCCTCCACGGTGCAGGCTGGGGGCACGGTGTAGGCCTCTGCCAGATAGGAGCCGCCATCATGGGTGAGCGCGGCTACTCCTACCGCGAAATCCTCGCCCACTACTACGTAGGCTCCTCTCTCTCGAAACTATACTGACCAGCAAAGCAATGACAACCACTGACCATCACAACAACTCTACCGCACCAACCACCGGACAGAAACGCAATCCCTGGGCCTGGATACCGACCCTCTATTTCGCCCAGGGTCTCCCCTACGTCGCCGTCATGACCATCTCGGTCATCATGTATAAACGCCTCGGCATCTCCAACACTGACATAGCCTTCTACACCGGCTGGCTCTATCTTCCTTGGGTCATCAAACCCTTCTGGAGCCCCTTTGTCGACATCATCAGCACCAAACGGCGCTGGATCCTGGCCATGCAGTGGTTGATCGCTTTCGCCTTTGCCGGAATCGCCTTCGCACTCCCGACATCGTTCTTCTTCTCGCTGACGCTCGCCGTGTTCTGGCTCATGGGCTTCACCTCCGCGACCAACGACATCGCCACCGACGGCTTCTATATGCTCGCCCTGACTGAGCATCAGCAGTCGCTCTACGTCGGCATCCGCTCCACCTTCTACCGCATCGCCAACGTGGTAGGCCAGGGAGTCCTCGTCATCATCGCCGGCGCGCTCGAGACATCGACCGGCAACATTCCACTCTCCTGGGCCATCCTCTTCGGCATACTGTCGGTGATGTTTCTCTCCTTCTCCCTCTACCACACGTGGGCACTCCCGCGCGTCGAACGCCCCTCGGAAGCACACCGGCTGAGCAGACGTGAGGTCTGGGGTGAGTTCATCCGTGTCTTCGCCGAATTTTTCCGCAAGAAGCAGGTCGGTGTAGCCATCATCTTCATGCTCCTCTACCGCCTTCCTGAAGCACAGCTCGTCAAACTTATCAATCCCTTCCTCCTCGATCCCGCATCGGCCGGCGGTCTCGGCCTCTCGACCGAAGAGGTCGGCATCGTCTACGGTACCGTCGGCATCATCGGTCTCACCCTCGGCGGCATCATCGGCGGCATTCTTGCCGCACGGCGCGGCCTCCGCTTCTGGTTGCGCCCGATGGCCTGGAGCATGTCGCTCACCTGCCTCACCTTTGTCTATCTCAGCTTTGCCGCCGCGCCATCGCTGCTGACCATCAACATCTGCGTCTTCATCGAGCAGTTTGGCTACGGATTCGGCTTCACGGCCTACATGCTCTATCTCATCTACTTCTCCGAGGGGCGCCACCGCACCGCCCACTATAGCATCTGCACCGGATTCATGGCACTCGGCATGATGCTCCCCGGCATGGCTGCCGGATGGATCGAGGAGACCATCGGCTACCGCTATTTCTTCATCTGGACGATGATCTGCTGTGTCGCCACCATCGGCGTAACCTATCTCATCAAGATCGACCCCGCTTTCGGATTAAAAAAACGACAATAGAATACAGCCATGTGACGCCGGATGTTTGTTATTCTCTCTATAACACCATCTCAAGCCTCTATGACAATGAAAAAACCAACAACATCAAGTAGTATCATGACCGGATTCATATCCTCGCTCATTCTCTCGATAGCAGCCGTTTCGTGTGGCTCCTCCACATCTGCCGACACGGCCGATGCCGGTAACCGCGACTCAAGAAGCGAAACCGCCGCGACAAGCCCTGCCGCCGTTCTCCCGGGCATAGAAGTGCTCAGGGCCAACGGTTTCGAAGAGCTTAAAGGCAAGCGTGTGGGCCTCATCACCAATCCCACCGGTGTCGACAATTCACTGCGCTCCACCATCGACATCCTCGCCGAGGCCCCCGACGTCAGACTCACCACACTCTTTGCGCCGGAACATGGGGTCAGAGGCGACCATCTGGCCGGAGCATCCGTAGCCAATGAAGTCGATGCAAAGACCGGCGTCCCCGTCTACTCACTCCATGGCAGGACCAAGAAACCGACACCTGAGATGCTGAAGGATGTCGACGTCCTTGTCTACGACATCCAGGACATCGGTTGCCGTAGCTACACCTTCATCTCGACCATGGGACTGGCCATGGAGGCTGCGGCCGAAAACGGCAAGGAATTCATGGTTCTCGACCGCCCCAATCCACTCGGCGGCAACAAGGTTGAGGGCAACATCGCCGAAAGCTCCTGCCGCTCCTTCGTCAGCCAATATCCCATCCCCTACATCTATGGTCTGACCCCGGGCGAACTCGCACGCTATCTCAACGGCGAAGGGCTCCTCAACGATGGGTTGAAAGCCAAGCTGACCGTAATCCCGATGGAGGGTTGGCACCGCGACATGACTTTCGCCAAAACCGGTATGCCGTGGGTACTCCCCTCACCCCATATCCCCGACCCCACCACCGCTCTTCTCTATCCCGCCACCGGTATCATGGGTGAGCTGGACTATGTGTCGATCGGTGTGGGCTACACTCTCCCCTTCAAACTCGCAGGTGCCACATGGATCGATGCCCAGAAGCTCACCGACCGCCTGACGGCACAGAATATCCCCGGTATAGCCTTCCGCCCTATACACTACAAGCCATTCTACGCCATGTCCAAAGGCGAAAACCTCAACGGAGTGGAAGTCTATGTGACAGATGTCGACACTGCCCCTCTGTCACTTGTGCAGTTCTACATCATGCAGGAACTCGCCGCACTCTATCCCTCCCACAAAGCCTTTGCAAAAGCCACACCGGCCCGACTCAACATGTTTGACAAGGTCTGCGGGTCAAAGCAGGTAAGGGCCCTCTTTACCAAACGCTACAGCGTGGCTGACCTTGCTCCTTTCTGGTCAAAAGACGTCGAGGGATTCAAGTCGCGGGCTGAAATATACCTTCTCTACGAGTGATCACACACACCAGCCACCGTATAATCTCACAATCAATCACTATTCACACGCAATGATCATCATAGCCGATGCCGGGAGCACCAAAATTGACTGGGTGCTCCTCGACGACCAACGCCACCCGGCCCTCCACCTCGAAACCTCCGGCCACAACGCAGCCGTCTGTGCTCCGGGCACTCTCACCCGCCTGCTCCGAGAGGAGGGCGCCCGACTCGTGGCGGAAGCCTCACGCATAGCCGAAATCCACTACTATGGAGCGGGATGCGCCGGCGAACGTTGCCCGAAAGTGGCGGCGGAGCTTGCGGAAGTTTTCCCCACAGCCATCTGCCATGTCGAGAGCGACATGCTGGCATCGGCACGTGCCCTCTGCGGGACCCGGCCTGGCATAGCCTGCATCCTCGGCACCGGTTCCAACTCCTGTCTCTATGACGGGGAGCGCATCATAGCCTCAGTCTCGCCTCTCGGCTTCATCCTCGGCGACGAAGGAAGCGGAGCGGTGCTCGGACGCCGTTTCCTCGGCATGCTTTTCAAAGGACAATTCCCTGCAAACATCCGCACTCTATTCAGCGAAGCATACCCTGATCTGACGGCTGCCGACATCATCGAGCGCGTCTACCGCCGCGAGCGTCCCAACGCCTATCTTGCCTCCTTCGCCCCCTTCCTCTCGCGCCACATCGACCTTCCGGAGATCGATAGCTTTGTCACCGACGAGTTTGAGCGATTTTTCCGCTTCAACATACTCGCCTACGACAATGCCCCGACGCTCCCCATCAACTTCACCGGCTCCATCGCCCTCCACTTCTCATCCCAGCTCCGCAGGGGCGCCGCCCGCTGCGGCCTCACGGTCGGCCACATCGAAAAATCACCCATGACAACCCTCATAGACTACCACAGCGCCTGTGTCAATCATTGATCGGACACAGGCGCTGCAGTGGTGGTGGCTATGCGTCGGGGTGGTGAGACCCGGCGGGGTTATCCTTTATACTTACGGATGACGATGTGGTGGTTTTCGGTGATGACAACATCGACACGGACATCGTGTGGGTCCGCTTCTATCTCGTCGACAAGCTGGAAATCATAGGCCACGCCGACCTTGCGCGCACGGCTTCCGGCGAGAAGACGGTCATAGTAACCTTTACCACGCCCTACGCGGTTGCCATAGCGGTCGTAGGCCACAGCAGGGACAAGGATCATCTCCATGTCGCTGACCGCCGACGTGTCGGTTCCGGTCGGCTCCTCGATGTGAAACGAACCGAGCGCGAGACGCGATTCATCGTAGGGCAGAATCTCAAGGTTGACACCGTTGACTCGCGGAAGATAGAAGTGCTTCTTCCCTGCCCATTTTCTGATGAAGGCGCGGGTCGACAGCTCATCGGGAAGTGAATGATACATCAATATCCTGTCAGAGAGCATGAAATCTGCCGTCTGCTCCAGAAGATTGAACACTCTCTCGGCGGCCATCATCTTCTCCTCTTCGCTGAGGAGAGTCTTGCGGGCCTTCACACTGCGCCTAATATCATCTTTTTTCATCAGGTCTATTCCCTTTCGTTTGTCGTGTTTGTTATCGGGAAAGCCGACTGCCCGCGCTCAAACGCATCAAGACCTTCGATCACCGTGGGGTCCACCTCGTTGTAGACCTCATAGTAGCCCTGGACGCCGAGTGCATTGCGCGCAATCATGGCTTTCAGTTGGTTAACAATCAGATCGCGGGAAATGTTTATGTAATAGTTGCGCGGAGCCACACCATTTTTCTTGGCGTAGCTGACGAAGTCGAGCAGCAGAGTGTCGTCGTCGGGGAGAAGTTTGAGCAAGGCATCAATCGTTTTCGCGCTCTCCAGACGCTGACGGTTGCGGTCGGTGTAGTCAAAGGTATATTTCTGGATCAGACCGGCATTGAGGACGTTGAGATAATATGACGTTATGCCGATGGTGTCGTTGGGCACAAATATATCAGGCATGATGCCACCTCCGCCGTAGACGGTGCGACCGTGCACGGTCTCAAACGCCAGCGACTTGTCCAACTTGATGGAGTCGGCACTGTAGAACTCACCGTGCTCATAGCGGTTGAGGATATCGCGGTCATAATCGGTGCCCGGAGCATAGGTCTTCTGAATACAGCGGCCCGAGGGGGTGTAGTAGCGGGCTATGGTCAGGCGCATGGCGCTGCTGTCGGGGAGCTCCATCTGATTCTGCACGAGTCCTTTGCCAAACGAGCGGCGTCCGATGACGAGACCACGGTCATTGTCCTGGATGGCACCGGCCAGAATCTCGCTTGAACTTGCCGAGATTTCGTCGATGAGGATGATGAGCTCGTTGCCGAGGAATGCTCCGGATCCGTCGCTGACGGTCGGGCGAGAGTCGGCCACCTTGCCGCGCATGCTGACGATAGGTGCGCCTGCCGGCAGAAACTCGTTGGCGATGAGCACCGATGGCTCCATGAATCCGCCTCCGTTGCCGCGGAGGTCAAGGATAAATTTCTCGGCTCCGTCCGACACGAGGTCCATCATTGAGGTCAGGAATTCGCTGTAGGTGTTGGCGCTGAACTTGCTAAGCTTCAGATAGCCGACTTTAGGAGCTATGATATAGGCAGCGTCGATCGAAGTCATCGGTATATCGCCGCGCACCACGTCAAAGTCGAGAGGCTTGGCCGAAGTGTGGCGGTGGACTGTCAGTTTCACCACGCTTCCCTTCTCGCCGCGGAGCGAGCTTTTGACCTTGACATCACTCCAGCCCTGCCCGGCAACCACCGTATCGTTAATGGCGACGATGCGGTCGCCCGGGAGCAGCCCGGCCTTCTCAGAGGGGCCTCCGGAGATGACTTCGAGCACGTTGATGCTGTCGTTGAGAAGGTTAAAGGAAATCCCTATGCCTGAGAAGGAGCCTCCGAGCTCCTCGTTGACATTCTGGAGATCGGCAGCAGGGATGTAGACCGAATGGGGGTCGAGATGAGACAGGATGCCAGCAAACGACGCTTCGAGCAGGCTGTCGGGGTCGATGTCGTCAACGTATGAACGTTCGATGATGTCGAGCATCGTGTCGAGTTTGGTCCGTGAGCTCCACTTGGCCGAATCATTGAAAAACAGGTTGCCCATCCACATGCCGGCTACCAGCGATATGGCTATGACAAGCGGCATCCACACGGATGTTTTCTTCAGACGGTTGTTCATAGAAGGTTTTTACAGATAGAAATAGATATATAGCTTTTTGATTGTCTCATTCATGCAAGCGTGTCATGGCGGCAGCTCCTACTGTCCGACATCTGCGATGTGGCAGCACTGCACTCCGGCACGTTTCAGCAGATCGATGCCGTCGGTGATGCGGTAGTGCTCATTGAACACCACTCTCTTTATGCCCGACTGGATGATGAGTTTGGCACAGTCGAGACAAGGGGAAGCGGTGACATAGAGCGTCGAGCCCTCGGCCGAGTTGTTAGATCGGGCCACTTTGGTGATCGCGTTGGCTTCGGCATGAAGCACATAGGTCTTGGTCAATCCCTCTTCATCCTCACAGACATTCTCGAAGCCTGCGGGAGTGCCGTTGAAACCGTCGGAAATTATCGTGCGGTCCTTGACCATCAGCGCGCCGACCTTACGGCGTTCGCAATAGGAATTTTCGGCCCAGATACGTGCCATGCGCAGATAGCGCCTGTCGAGCAAATCTTGCTTGCAGTTATGTTCCATTTAGGTTAATTTACTACTGCAAAGGTAGTGAGAATTATCGGATTATAGCACTTTTAATCGTAAAATATGAGTCGCGCTTCTATAAATAGAAGGGAAGAAACCGTTTTTTTGTCTAATTTTGCGCAGTCAAAACATCAATGTCAAAGTCAGAAATCATGAAATATCACTACACTACCTGCGGCACCTGCTCGCGCGAAATAGTTTTTGAGGTCGAAAACGGTCTGATCGGCGATGTCTGCTTTACCGGCGGTTGCCACGGCAATCTCCAGGGCATAGCCTCTCTTGTCAGGGGGATGAAGGTCGAGGATGTCGTAGCCCGGCTCGAAGGGATCCGCTGCGGCAACAAGCCGACATCCTGTCCCGACCAACTCGCCAACGCTCTGCGCGGTGTGATGGCAAAGGAGCAGTAGTCCCGCGCAGGAAGAATAGAGGAAAAAAATCTGCACCGGTTTTGCATTATCGCACCTTTTCGGGGAGTGACGGGTCGTAAATTTGCTCTGTAAATTTAACCCTCACACCAAAACCCCGAAAAGGCAATGAAAACTCCATCAGCATCCAAAGCGAAATGTCCGGCCAATCTTCCGGTATCAAGAAAATTTTATCTCGAACTCGACTCACGCATCTCGGCAGCAGCCGCTGCTGTCGGAGCTGACGACGCTCTCACGGCTTCGGCCAAGACCGCCGTCGACATCTATCTATCCGAAGGCATAGCTCCAGGCGGCGATGCCGACATGTTTGTGCGTCTCGTCTTCTCAATCCTCCGTCCCGAGATCGACAAAGCAATCGACCGCTCTGCCAAGGCCCGTCAGCGGGCCGGTAAACGCAAGGGTCTCGCAAAGAGATCTGTCGCCACCGATGTTGCGACCGCAGCGATCCATGAAGAGTCGGCAGCGACAGCACCGACAGTGCCGGCCAAGCCTCCCTTGCTCAACCGCCGCGAGCGCCGTCTGCTCGAGCAGCAACGCAAGCGCCGCGAGCGCAAGGCGGCCCGTCAAAGATAGTTGCTACTATCCCCCGGCAAAGCTTCTTTGCATATCTCTGCGAAATTGATTACTTTTGCCGTTCGAAGCGGCCGCAACAGCGATTAGCCGGCCGGCTCATCAATTCTTATAACAGGTGTCGCACAAATACACGTCTTCAATCGTTTAATCATTGAATGTCCGCCACCGCCACAAGGCCGCGGACTCTTCAAACGCGACATCAACTAAAAAACATCCATAATTATGAAATTAATTTCACTATTTGCATCTGCAATCGCCATCACCTCACTCGTCAGCAGCTGCGGCACATTGACTAAATCGGGAGCCACCGCAACCAACAACAAGGCTGAAGTCACCGCGACCAAGGTCGGCACCTCCGACAAAAAAATCTCTGCCACAGACGAGGCTCAGACAGCACCTCTGCTCGGCAGTTGGGCCGTCACAAACATAAACGGCAAAAACGTAGTGGTCAACGGTGAGAATCATCCCCAGATCACATTCGAGGCGATCCCCGACGCCAAGACCGCGATTCTCGTCATCGCCTTCAACGGCTGCAACTACCTCAACGGCTCATGGATCGTCAAGGGCAACAAGCTCGAACCCAACGGAGAGTTTCTCTCCTCGCTCAAAGCCTGTGCCGACGCGCCATACGAGAATATGATGAACAGCGCTCTCAACCAGGTGGCCACCTACAGCATCGTCGACGATAACACAGTCACCCTCAACTCTGCCGCCGGCACCGCTCTGATGACTCTGCGCAAGCGCAACCTTTCGTTTCTCAACGGCGCATGGCAAGTGACCACCATCCAGGGCACCCCTGTCCCCGCCAATACTGCCATCAAGATTGTCATCGACATTGATGAGTGTAAGATCCACGGCAATGCAGGTTGCAATGTGCTCAACGGCTCGATCGTTGTCAATCTCGACAAGGGTGACGGCATCGAATTCAAAGATCTTGCCACCACCCGTATGACCTGTCCCGCGATTGCCACCGAGCAGTCCTTCCTCCTCGCGCTCGAACAGGTTGACACCTGCATCCAGGGAGCATCGACCGATCAGGCTGTAATGAAAAATTCACAGGGCCAGCCTATACTCACCCTCATCCGCATCTCACCCGATCAGGTAGGCGAGGAATAATCACGCTCTGTCACTCATCCACAAGACAAAGACTACATGCAAGCTATTGACCAACATAAGCTGATGCTGCTTACGGTTGATGAATTCAACCGTCGTCTTGACCACGTCCGCTCCCAGATGGCCGAACTCGAGATGTCGGCCATTCTGATCTCGGACAATGCCAACAAATATTATCTCACCGGCCGCGTCTATGCCGGCTATATCTATGTCCCGCTCGACGGGCCGGTGATTTTCTTCATACGTCGCCCCGTAGAGCTCGAAGGCGACGGAGTAGTCTACATACGCAAGCCTGAGGAGATCGCCCAGAGCATCGGGCTCAACGTCCCCTCCGACATCGGACTCGAACTCGACGTGCTCCCCTACTCCACAGCCATGCGTCTCAAGGGGATTTTCCCCGAAAGCAAGTTGACCAACGCCTCGGTCGCCATGCGCCGGGCACGCGCCGTGAAGACTGATTTCGAGATCGACATGATCCGCCGCTCAGGTGTGAAGCATGTCCATGTCTACAGCCGTATCCCCCGCCTCTTCCTCCCCGACATGACCGATATGGAACTTCAGGTGGAGATCGAACGCATCAGCCGTCTCGAAGGCTGCCTCGGCCAGTTCCGCATCAGTGGAGACTCGATGGAGCTCTACATGGGCAATGTGCTCGTCGGTGACAACGCCGACTCCCCGTCGCCCTACGATTTCGCCATGGGAGGCAAGGGTCTCGATCCGTCGCTTCCGGTCGGAGCCGACGGCACCAGGATCAAAGCAGGCAATACCATCATGGTCGACATGAACGGCAACTTTGACGGCTACATGACCGACATGACCCGAGTCTTTGCTCTCGGCGACGTCAATCCGCTCGCGCTGGAGGCCCACCAATGCTCGATCGACATCCACCGTGCCCTCTGCGGCATGATGCGCCCCGGCGCCCTTGCCAAGGATCTTTACGCCAAGGCCGAGGAGATTGTCAAGGAGCGTAACCTCCATCCCTATTACATGGGCCATCGCCAGCATGCAGCCTTCATCGGCCACGGCTTAGGCATCGAGATCAACGAGTTGCCGGTCATCGCACCCCGCAGCCGCGACATCATCGCCGCAGGCAATGTCATAGCGCTCGAGCCGAAATTTGTCATCCCCGGCACAGGAGCTGTCGGCATCGAGAACACATACGCCGTCCACTCTGACCATGTCGAGTGTCTGACCCCCGCTCCCGAGGAAATCAAATATTTCGACGTCTGACCCGGCTCACGATTCCCGATTCTCGTCATCGGCTTGCCGCTTTCGAGCTTGCCGAGAAAGACTCCCGACTCCCGACCCCCATCACCATGCAATCATTAGAAAATATAATAGCTAAACTCGACACACCGCTCTTCCACGCGATCGGCGACGCGGCCGACTCGATCGACCGTCCCTGTTATGCCGTCGGGGGCTGTGTGCGCGACCTCTTCCTCGAACGTCCGTCGAAAGACATCGACTTCGTGACCGTAGGCTCAGGCATAGAGTTGGCCGAGATCGTGGCACGGAGCCTCGGACGCGGCACACACCTCAACGTGTTCCGCAACTTCGGCACCGCCCAGGTCAAGCGCCGCGACGTGGAGCTGGAGTTTGTCGGTGCACGGCGCGAATCCTATGACCGCAACTCCCGCAAACCGGTCGTGGAGGACGGGACACTCGAAGAAGACCTCTCGCGCCGCGACTTCACCGTCAACGCCCTCGCCCTGCGCGTCAACCGCAGCGGATTCGGCGAACTGATCGACCTCTTCGACGGCCTCGGGGACATGGAGCGACGCATACTCCGCACCCCGCTCGATCCCGATGTGACCTTCAGCGACGACCCGCTGCGCATGATGAGAGCCATCCGCTTCGCCACACAGCTCGGTTTCGACATCTATCCTGAAACCTTTGAGGCTATACGCCGCAATGCCGGACGCATAAAGATCATCTCCCACGAGCGCATAGTCGACGAGCTGATGAAGATCATGCGCTCCCCCAAGCCATCGACCGGTTGGGATCTGCTGCTCAAGTCAGGGCTGCTGACACTCATACTACCCGAACTCGCAGCGATGAAGGGGGTTGAGGTGGTCAACGGACGCGGACACAAGGACAATTTCTACCACACGTTGGCTGTGCTTGACAACGTAGCCGCAAAAAGCGACAACGTCTGGCTCCGCTGGGCTGCGCTGATGCACGATATAGCCAAGCCTGTCACCAAGCGCTGGGACGAGAAACTCGGATGGACCTTCCACAACCACAACTTCATCGGCGCCAAGATGATCCCCAGGATTTTCCGCCGTATGAAGCTCCCGCAGGACGCCAAGATGAAATATGTGGCCAAGCTCGTCGAGCTCCACATGCGTCCGATAGCCCTTGTCGAGGACGAAGTGACCGACTCGGCCGTCCGCCGTCTCATCAACGACGCCGGCGATGATCTCGAAGACCTCATGACTCTCTGTGAGGCCGACATCACGTCGAAGAATCAGGAGAAAGTGCGCCGCATCCTCGACAATTTCGCCCTCGTGCGCCACAAGATCGTCGATCTCAACGAGCGTGACCACATCCGCAACTTCAAGCCGCCGGTCGACGGCAACGAAATCATGGAGACATTCGGCATCACAGGCAGCCCTGTCATCGGAATCATCAAGACTGCGATCAAAAACGCTATCCTCGACGGCATCATCCACAATGACTATGAGGAGGCACGCGAACTGATGATGAAGATCGCGGCCGAACATGGCCTCCACCCTGCCGGAGACAAGAACTGACCCCAACTCCCCCACACTCCACTCTACTCCAACTCACGAAATGTATTACATCACGAAACGCTTCGAGCTTGCGGGTTGCCACCACCTGCAGCTTTCCTACGAGAGCAAATGCTCCCGTCTCCACGGCCACAACTGGATAGTGACCGTCCACTGCCGCGCCGCCGAGCTTAACGCCGACGGGATGGTGGCCGACTTCAGCCATATCAAAGAGAAAATCGTCGGCTATCTTGACCACGGAAATTTCAACGAACTCCTTCCGTTCAATCCCACTGCGGAGAACATCGCACGCTGGATATGCGAACAGATCCCCCACTGCTACCGCGTCGACGTGCAGGAGAGCGAGGGCAATATTGCAAGCTACGTAGTCGATTGACACGGATGATATGAACTACAGCGTAAACGAGATATTCTACTCCCTCCAGGGCGAGGGCTACTTCACAGGCACACCGGCAGTGTTTCTGCGCTTCAGCGGCTGCAACCTGCGCTGCGGATTCTGCGACACCCGCCATGAGGAGCACACTCCCATGAGTGCGGCCGAGATCATCGCCGCGCTCTCGGCCTATCCCTCCCGCCATCTCATCATCACCGGCGGCGAACCGTCGCTGCAACTCGACCAAGTGCTCGTCGACATGCTCCACGACGCCGGCTATTTCATCCAGATCGAGACCAACGGCACCCGTCGGCTCCCCGAGGGGATCGACTGGGTCACCTGCTCGCCAAAGGGTGACAACAGCGGGGAGACAGCCGTCAGACTGCGCACCATCGACGAGCTGAAAGTCGTCTATCAAGGTCAGGATGTAGAGACTTTGGCCAACAGTCTGCCGGCGATGCACTATTTCCTCCAGCCTTGCAGCTCTCAGGACTATGAAGGAGGTTCCAACACCCGCGAGACCATCGAATATATCCTCGCCCATCCCCACTGGCGACTGTCACTCCAGACCCATAAGCTGATCAATATACAATAGCCAATACTTATCACCACCAAGATATTTCTCCCATGAAACCAACCAAACTGCTCGCTCTCGGAGCCGCCGCCACTCTGTTGTGGCTCACCTGCGGCTGCTCATCGCACAACGAGGATAGCGATCATCTCATCATCCTCCATACCAATGACACCCACTCGGCCATTGATCCGGACCGTCACGACAAGGGTGGAGTGTCACGCCGCAAGGTGCTCATCGACAGTGTCAAAGGGGTACACGAAAATGTCATGCTCGTCGATGCAGGCGACGCCGTGCAGGGCTCGCTCTACTACACCCTCTTCGGCGGCGAGGTGGAGCGTAAGGTCATGAACGCTCTCGGCTATGACATACAGATCCTCGGCAACCATGAGTTTGACAAGGGTATGGAGCAGCTTGCCAAGGAGTGGAAACAACTCAATGCCAACCGTCTGAGCACCAACTATGACTTCACGGGCAGCACACTTGAAGGACTCTTTGCCCCAGCGCTTGTCAAGAAGGTAGGCGACAAGACCGTCGGGTTCATAGCAATCAATCTCGACCCCGCAGGCATCGTCACTGAGGCCAACTATGAGGGGGTAAAGTATATCGACGGTATCAAAGCCGCCAACGAGGAGGCAGCCAACCTGAAAAAAGATGGCATCGACATGGTCATTGCCATCACCCACATCGGATATGACGGAGAGCAGGGCTACAGCGATGTGGATATCGCCCGCAACAGCCATGATATCGACGTGATCATCGGCGGACATTCACACACGGTCATCGATCCTGCCGACAATCGTCAGGGGATTCCCTCATGGAGAGTGGCCAATGCCGACGGCGACACCATCTCCGTGCTCCAGACCGGCTCGAGCGGTGTCAACCTCGGTGAAATCGACATCAATCTCCGGACCAAGGAGGTGAAGGCGCGTCTAATTCCGGTCGACAGCCGTCTGGACGACCGCGCCGGCACTGCCATCGAGAATATCATAGCTCCCTACCGCAAGAAAGTCGAGGAAATGCGCTCGAAGGAGATCGGCAAGACTCCGGTGGAATATGAGCGGAAATCACCCGAGATGGTCAATCTGCTCAGCGATTTCGTCAGACTCCGCGGCGCTGAACTCTGCGGCAAGCCCGTTGATCTCTCGATCATGAACAAAGGTGGTATCCGCAACAGTCTCCCCGCCGGAACCATCACCCAGGGTGCGGTAATCGACATAGCTCCGTTTGACAACTCAATCGTCGTCATGGATATCAAAGGCTCCGACCTGCTCGACAACATCGCCATCATGGCCGCCCAGGATGGACAGGGTGTCAGCAGCAACGTCAACGTCCTCTATGATCCGACAACCAAGGAGATCAACAGCGCCACTGTCGACGGACGCAACATCGACCCGGCCAAGACATATCGCCTCGCCACCATCGACTATCTCGCCGCCGGCAATGACTACATGGAGCCGCTCAGCCGCGGTACCGTCATAGCCAAAAGCCCCGAGGTGCTCTACCAGATACTCATCGACTATATCTCGTCCGGAAAGCTCGACAAGCTCCTCGCCAATCCCGACAGCGAGAAGAGAATGAGAAGCTTCTGAGCGACGGAAAACGAAACAGAGTGTGAATACCCCCACTACGGGGCAGACACACTCTGTGTTCTTTGATACAAACGCGTAATAGTATTATAAACACCGAAAACCTCACGCCCTATGAACGGATGGCTAACCCTCGGACTCCTCATCATCTCCAACATCTTCATGACCTTCGCCTGGTATGGGCAACTGAAGCTTTCTGAAATGAAAGTGATCACGTCAAACACTCCGCTCTACACAGTCATACTGCTGTCGTGGGTGATCGCACTGTTTGAATATTGCTTCATGGTGCCCGCCAACCGCTACGGCTATGCAGGCAACGGCGGACAGTTTTCCCTGCTGCAACTCAAGGTGCTTCAGGAGGTGATCTCACTGGTGATCTTCACGGTGTTCACCATCATGTTTTTCAAAGGCGAGGCGCTCCATTGGAACCATTTCCTCGCTTTCTGCCTGCTGATAGCGGCAGTCTATCTGGTGTTCATGGAATCATAGCATGCGGCTCAGACCGAATATAGATTCATGCGGCAGACCTTGCAGTCAAAGTCGACACGCAGGCGGGTGGAACCGCTGACGAGCGTCAGTGGGCCGGTCCAATCTTTTCCGGCGGGATCCTTCAGACATTTTCCAAGTTCGCGTCGCAGACAGTAGCGGGTGGTCATGACCGGCTCTCTGAAAGCCTGCGATCCGGCAGCCGCAGTCTCGATGGCTGTGGCTATATCGGTGGCCCCGTGCGAGAGATAGAATTCCCGTGCGAGCGAGTTGGCCACGTTGTCGTGTACGCTCAGACACTCACCCATCGGGAGCGGTACGTCGAAATGCTCAGGAAGACGATAGCCGTAGCGATATGCCGCGCGGGCCGCACGGTCGAGCGCAGCGATGCCGTCGCGCCTGAGGGAAGCAAGCGCCGAGGCAGGGATGAAGGAATCGCCTGCAAGGTCAACGATGCGCCCTGAGCGGTAGACGGTACCCCCAAGCTTGTCGAGTATGCGCCGGCGCGGGCCCTCCTGAGGTGTCACCGCCTTCTCCAGCGGCGGGACCGAGGACGAGACTACTGCCGAACAGCCACGGTCATCTGTCAGTTCGAGTATGATTCTGTCGGGGAGGATCGAACGGAGCACCATATCGACCGAAATCGTGCGCGAGGTCTTGGCAGAGGCTATCTGGTCGTCAAACACCTTGTCGCGGTTGCGGTAGAGGGGTGTGCCCGGAGGAATCGACTGCGGGGAAGCGGGAAATAGCTTATTGCCCTCCACCCTGTTGAGACGGAAGCCCTGGAAGATGCCCGACGAGGTGAAGAAGCCGAGGCCATCGCCATTGGCGAGAGGCGCGTCGAGGCGCGCGGTGATCACCTTCGGTTTGCAGTCGGTGACCACTCCGACCTTTGTGCCCGTGGCCTTGGGAGAATTGAGCGAGGCCATCCCTCGGGCGGGAGCCTTGCCGGTGAGAAAATAGGGTGTGAAGCCTCGGTTGAAGCTCTTGTCGAGCGAGGGATTGAACCCGAGGTGCACCGAGCCGGCCGACTGGCGGACATAGCGTCCGTCACTCTCGCTGACAAGCCTGTCGAGAATACGGCTGTAGGCACCGACGGTATTCTTGACGTAGGCCTCATCCTTTAGCCTGCCTTCGATCTTGAATGATGTGACTCCCGCAGCCGCCATTTCGGGGATTGCGGTGGAGCGGTTGAGATCGCGGAGAGAGAGGAGATGGCGCGAGGCCATGAGGGTGTTGCCGTGGCTATCGACAAGATCGAAGGGGAGACGGCAGATCTGGGCACACTCTCCTCGGTTGGCACTGCGCCCTGTGGCGGCAAAGCTCGCACGGCAGTCGCCGCTGTAGCTGACGCAGAGGGCGCCATGGATGAAGGCTTCGAGCGGAGTCGAGGGTACAGCCCTGTGTATCTCATCAATCTCCTTCAGCGAGAGCTCACGTGCAAGGACGAGACGCGAGAAGCCTACCGATGCGAGGAAACGTGCCTTGTCGGCATCACGGATGTCGCACTGAGTGCTCGCATGTAGCTCGATCGGGGGCAGATCAAGGCGCAGCAGGGCCATATCCTGCACGATAAGCGCATCGACACCGGCCCGATAGAGTTCGCCGACAAGACGCTCGACATCGCGGAGCTCATCGTCATAGATGATAGTGTTGACCGTTGCGTAGACTTTGACCCGAAACATGTGGGCAAACTCCACAACGCGCGATATATCGGCGACAGAATTGGCGGCAGCACGGCGCGCACCGTGGCTGCCGGCTCCTATATAGACAGCATCGGCGCCGGCTGTGATGGCGGCGATGGCTGTGTCGGCGTTGCGGGCTGGGGCAAGCAATTCGAGTGGTATGGCAGGAGACTGGCTCATCAAATAGTTTTCAAGTAGTTAAATTGAGTTAAAATAAAGAGAGAGTATTAAACCATCAGCCGTTCATTGTGTCAAATATACAGCAACAGCGACAGAATTAGCTTTTTGATTATATGCTCTGCGCAAGCTCGTGAAGAGTGGCGCAGAGCACCTTTTTTATAGCGATGTTAAAGTAACGATGAACAGGCTGTTATTATTGTGATATTTTTCGTATCTTCGCGGCATCATACTGACATCATTTTCAATTTCTAACATTCATTTCCAATACTGACAGATGAAAAAATTATTTCTAAGCATCCTGGCTGTCGCCGCTGTCACGGTGACAGTAGTGTCGTGCTCATCCAAGAAGGGTGAGACCGCAAGCGAGCAGCGCGATTCAACCTACACCACCGTCAAGCATCCCGACTGGTCGAGAAATGCCGTGATCTATGAGGTCAATGTGCGCCAGTTTACCGACTCAGGCTCCATCACCGCCTTTGCCGAACAGCTTCCGCGACTGAAAGAGCTTGGTGTTGACATCCTCTGGTTCATGCCGGTCTATCCCATCAGCGAGAAAAACCGCAAGGGAGAGCTCGGCAGCTATTATGCCGTCAAGGACTACAAGGCTTTCAACCCTGAGTTCGGTACGCTTGACCAGTTTAAAGAGACTGTCAAGAAAGCCCACGATCTCGGCATGAAGGTGATCCTCGACTGGGTGCCCAACCACTCCGGCTGCGACAACGCCTGGGTAGAGGAGCATCCCGACTGGTATGCCAAGGATTCGCTCGGCAATATGTTTGGCCCATACGATTGGACCGACGTCTATAAATTTGACTATTCCAATCCCGAGATGCGCGCAGCCATGGTCGACGCCTTCAAATTCTGGCTCACTGAGGTCGGAGTCGACGGTTTCCGCTGCGACGTAGCCATGGAAGTGCCTGTCGACTTCTGGGACGAGACCCGTCCGCAGCTCCAGGCTGTGAAACCCGACCTCTTCATGCTCGCCGAGGCCAGTGTGCCGGCTCTTCAGAAGAATGGGTTCGACATGGGCTACAACTGGCCGATGAAAGACCTCTTCAGCGAGATCGCAGCCACTTCGGGGCAATATAGTTTCAAGAACGACAAGGGAGAGATGCGCACTTTCCCCGTCCGTCATGCAGCCGACATCGACTCGCTGTTGGCTTCGCAGGCTGCCGACTATCCCCGCGACACTTATCTGATGAACATGATCACCAACCATGACCTGAACTCATGGGAGGGTACCGAGTTCGAGCGTCTCGGCAATCTGACCGATGCTTTCGCAGTGCTTTCATACACTCTCCCCGGCATGCCGCTCATCTACACCGGCCAGGAAACAGGCATGAACCGCGCTCTGGAATTTTTCGTAAAGGACAAAGCTCCCGAATGGGAACCGCGCAACGAGTATTTCCGATTCTACCAGAAGCTCAACGATCTCAAGCACAACCAGGCCGCGCTCCTTGCCGGCGAGGATGGCGGTGAGATGGTGCGCTTCGTGACCGAAAGCCCGGACCTGTATGTGTTCTCACGCACAAAGGATGACTCACGCGTGACAGTGCTTGTCAACCTCGGCGCTGAGGAGGAGGCTGTAGAATTCAAGGATGCCGCCCCCGCTGTCGACGGCAATACCATCGACTACTTCACCGGCGAGGCCGCCCAGCTCCCCACAGCGCTCAAACCCGGCGAATACAGAGTGTTTGTAGGTAAATAACAACTTTGTCCCGGTAATACAAGAGGGACAGATGTACACATGACAGAGGGACAGAAGCTCACAAGCGGCTTCTGTCCCCTTTATTTTTATATTTGATACAAATAATAACGCAAGTGATACACCGGAGAATCAGATTTAGAGCCATACGGCATAACTTTGCGGCATAGTAACTAACCTCTAAAACCGATATTACTCATGAAAATACTTCCATCACTTGCCGTCACATTAGTTTTTGCCGGCGCTGCCCTGACATCTGTAGCCGACAATAAACCTATCATTCAAGTGAAATATACAGCTGACCCTGCGCCGATGGTCCACAATGACACAGTGTTTCTCTACACATCGCATGATGAGAATGACGCACAGGCCTATGGGTTCAAGATGAAAGACTGGCTCCTGTTTACCTCCACCGATATGGTCAACTGGACAGACCGCGGGGCGGTCGCCTCGCTCGATGATTTCAAATGGTATGACGGCGATAACGGTGCGTGGGCCATACAGGTAGTAGAGCGAAACGGCAAATTCTATATGTATTGTCCCATCCACGGACATGGTATCGGAGTTCTCGTGGCTGATTCTCCCTACGGCCCGTTCAAAGACCCGATCGGACAACCGCTCGTGTGGCAGCGTGAGCACTGGGACGACATTGACCCGACAGTATTTGTCGACGACGACGGACAGGCATACATGTATTGGGGCAATCCCAACATATATTGCGCCAAACTCAACGATGACATGGTGTCGATTGACGGTGAGATCATGAAGATGCCCCACATCAATGACTATCAGGAGGGCCCGTGGTTCTACAAGCGTGACGGCCATTACTATCTGGCGTTTGCCTCGACCTGCTGCCCGGAGGGTATCGGCTATGCGATGAGCGATTCACCGCTCGGGCCGTGGAGCTACAAGGGACACATCATGAACCACACAGAGCGTACGCGCGGCAATCACCCCGGCATTGTCGACTACAAAGGTAAAAGCTACGTGTTCGGCCACAGCTATGACGTCCTGCGCATGGAGACTCAAGATCACCACGAACGCCGCAACGTCGAGGCGGCCGAGATGACATATAACCCCGACGGCACGATCCGCGAGGTCGCCTACTGGCGCGATGCCCCGCTCAACCAGATAGAACATCTTGATCCATATCAGAGAGTGGAGGCTGAGACTATGGCATGGGGCTACGGACTGGAGGTCGAAAAGACCGGGCTGCAATCTGGGGTGGTCAGCGGAATTGATCCCGGCGAGACACTGAGAGTGGCCGGTGTGGATTTCGGCAAAGGCGCAAAGAAATTCTCAGCCCGCATAGGAGATGCCAAAGCCGGATGTGTGATCGAACTGTATCTCGACAGCACCGAGGGGAAACCGGTGGGGGTGCTTCAGGTCAAACCGGGCTCCTTCCGGACTCAAAGCTGCAAGGTCAATGGTGTGGAAGGGGTACACGATCTCGTGTTCCGCTTCATTGGCCCAGAGGGTGAGAAAGATCTCATGAAATTCGATTACTGGCAATTTGAAAAGTAATCTTTTCGCCATTGACAAATATAGCAGAAGGGACAGAAGCCGTTTGCGGTCTTCTGTCCCTTCTGTTATATTGTGGCAGATACTTTGTGCTTATCCCTCCCTCGACTCCAACTCGGAGAGTGTCCGGACGGCTTCGAGGCACATGCGTGAGTTATGGTAGGGGCATTTCCAGAAGCCTGCTTTGTCGTCAGTACGATTGACCGAACCGTCGGCGCCTCGGCACGACCAGTGCCATTCGCCTTCGGGGTCGACGAGATTGTCGGCTATGTAGCGCCACGACTCCCATGCGCGGCCCACCTGACCCTTGCGGCCATGGTATAGCTCAAGCCAAAGCTGTCCGATGACGTTTTCGGCCTGTACCCACCAATGTTTGTCGTTGTCGTAGTGTCCATTCGGGTGACGCTCGTAGACCATCGAACCGTCCCAGCAGCGGCCTTGCAGACCTGCATCGGCAATACGGGAGGTGACTGCGAGAGTCTCGGCTGTCAGGTCAGGATCACCGACGACATGGGCGCTCTCAAGGAGCAGCCATGAGGCCTCTATGTCGTGGCCGTAGCTTTCGGCCCCCGGCTGCGGGTTCCAATCATCGTCGAAGAAGAGGATGAGGTGGCCACTGCGCCTATCGGTGATCTTGTCGAGGAAGATGCGGATCAGGTTGGCTGTGGCTTCCCTTACGGGCGCAATCAGTCGCTCATTGTCCTCCCCACCCTGCTTCTCCTTGAGAGCACGGAGGAGGTTGGTGTAGCCCTCGAGGATGTGGAGATGCGTGTTCATTGTCTTCGAGGCATTGGCATCATGGTCGCTGAGACGCATGTCGGCGATCGGTTGCCAGTCGCAGGTTGTGGCTTCGATATATCCACCCTTTGCCCGGTCGAGTGAATGGGCCTCGATGTCATTGAAGAGGCTGAGTGCGAGCTCAAGGGCTGTTTCGTCACCGCAGGCGCGGTAATACTCCGAGAGACCGTAGATGATGAAGGCTATGGCATAGAACTGCTTCTTGGTGTCGAGGGGGTTGCCGTCGGCATCAAGGCTCCAATAGGCGCCGCCATGCTCCCGGTCGATGAAACGGGAGCAGATATATTCATAGGCACGACGGGCTGCGGCAAGATAGTCGGGATTGGATGTGGCTATATATGCAGCCGAGAAGCTCCAGAGGATGCGGGCGTTGAGGATGGCCCCCTTGGGCGCATCGGCGTCAAGATTGTCGTCACCGTCACGGCGTCCGTAGAAACCGCCGCGCGGGTCTTCCATCCGGTCTATCCAATAGGGGAGGATATTTCCGGTAAGATTATCGAGTAGCTGAGAGCGAAATTCAGATATGTTACAGGACATTGATTCAGAGATAAGATCAGGGTTCTACATATTGGTCGGGGTCGACGTCGACTGGTTTGAGGCGCTGGACTTTAAGACGGGCCACGATGTCGGCCATCTCCTTGGTGCCGAGCGGATAGAGCCACACGATCAACATCGAGAGGAAGGCGACGGCAGCGGGAATGAAGGTCATGAGCATCCAAAGACAGGTGATGGCGCTCGCAGGCTGCGTCGCGGCCACGGCTGAGCCATCGGTGTTCTCGACGTAGCCGCAGGCACTGAGGAGCCACATGACGGCTGCACCGCCTATGGCGCCGCCAAACTTCTGGGCCATTGACGCGGAGGAGAAGATGAGGCCTGTCGAAGCCGTGCGGGTCTTGAGTTCAGAGTAGTCACTGACGTCGGCATACATCGACCACACAAGGGGCGACATGACACCCGTCAGCACAGAGATGACGATCTGGAGGAGGAGCATCAGCAGCAGTCCGCCATTTGACTCGGGAGAGAGTGTGAAGAAGATGACACTGAAGAGGATCAGGAGAGCATCGACAAGGATAAATGTGGGCTTTTTGCCGATCTTGTTGGTGATGGGCACCGCAAGAGCCACTCCGACCATATTGGCCACCTCGCCCACGCCAAGGAAGAGACCGGAATAGAAGAGAATCGAGAGAGAGAAGATGGCAATGTGCTGCTCACCTCCGATGACGTCGGCAAAAAAGAAGGCGACGGTGGCACCGCGGACGGTGTTGAAGAGGTTGAAACAGAGTGAGGCTCCATTGAGCAACCACCAGGGTTTGTTGGTCACGAGAGCCTTGAGGTCACTGCCAAGCGAGGCGCTGCTGACGGTGGTGAGCTGCTCGCGGGTGAAGTAGAAGCAGAGGAGGAAGAGGACGAAACAGCAGACGGCGATGACTATCATGGCAAACTGCCAACTGCTCTGAGGCGACATGCCGAAGCTGCCAGAGAAGAGTTTGCAGAGGGGATCCCAGGCGAAGAGGGCGATGAAGGAGCCGCCGTAGGCAAAAAACATTCTGAATGAGGAGAAGACGGTCTTTTCCTGCGAATTGTCGGTCATGACGCCAAGCATGGCTCCATAGGGGACATTGATGCCGGTATAGACGGTCATCATCAGTATATAGGTGATATAGGCCCAGACGAGTTTGGCACCATAGGCCCAGTCAGGAGTCGTGAAGAGGAGGATGCCGCAAATCGAGAAGGGGGCGGCTACCCAAAGGAGATAGGGACGGTATTTGCCCCAGCGGGTCTTGGTGCGGTCGGCGACAATGCCCATCATGGGATCGGAGACAGCATCCCAGATGCGGGTCACGAGAAGAAGCACACCGGTATCAATAAGGCTGATGCCGAAAATATTTGCATAGAAAAACGGGAGATAGTAGCTGAAGACTTTCCAGAACATTGACGAAGCCATGTCGCCGAAGCCGTAGCCTATCTTTTGACTGAGAGGAGCCATTTTCTTTGTATGTTTAAGGTAAGATGTGAGTTTTAAAGCAGCGATGCCGCGTATGGGCCCGACACCTGCGACGGATGTCAGACTTGCATACGCGGCCGCTTATCACTATGGTTAAAGAATTGCAAGATTACGGTCGATGAGCTCGTTGAGAGTTCTCACGGAAGCGGAGGTGGAGAGACCATCCTGGGGAGTGTTGAAACAGTAGTCGACAAGGCGGTCGATGGTCGAGGTGGCCACGTGCATGCGAGTGTCGGACGATGCGTAGTAGATGTAGACTTTGCCATCCTCGTCGGCAATCCAGCCGTTGGCGAAGAGGACGTTCATCACATCACCTATATACTCCTCGCCGACGGGGGCCATGAAGTAGCCACCGGGCGATGCGATCTTCTTCCATGGCTCTTCGAGTGAGGTCATGTAGAGATAGAGCACATAGCGGAGACCTGAGGCACAGCCGCGGACACCGTGGGCGAGGTGGAGCCAGCCGCGGGAGGTCTTGATTGGGTGCGGGCCCTCGCCGTTTTTCACTTCCTTGATGGTGTGGTAGTAACGGCGGTCGATTATCATCTCCTCCTTGACTTCGGCAGCAGTGATATCGTCAATGAGTGCCCAGCCGATGCCGCCACCACTGCCGGTGTCGATGAAACCATCCTGCGGACGGGTATAGAGGGCATATTTCCCGTTGACAAATTCGGGATGAAGCACCACATTGCGCTGCTGAGATTTGCATTTCAGGTCAGGGAGACGCTCCCAGTTGACGAGGTCGCGTGTGCGTGCGATACCGCAGGCGGCAGTGGCAGCCGAAAGGTCGCCCGGCTGTGAATCGTCGTGGCGCTCGACGCAGAAAAGGCCATAGACCCAACCATCCTCATGATGAGTCAGGCGCATGTCGTAGATGTTGACGGCGGGATCGTCGGTGTCGGGCATGGTGACGGGATGGGGCCAGAAGCGGAAGTTGTCGACTCCGTTGGGGCTCTCTGCAACGGCGAAGAATGACTTGCGGTCACTCCCCTCGACACGCACCATGAGGATATATTTGTCGTTCCACTTTATAGCACCCGAATTGAGAGTGGCGTTGCAGCCGATACGCTCCATGAAATATGGATTGCGCTCAGGGTCAAAATCGTATTTCCAATACGGGGGCACCATCTCGGCGGTGATGACCGGATTGACATAGCGTTCGTAGACACCATTGCCTTCAATCGGGGTATTTTTACGCGTCACGAGATCCTCGTAGCGGTCAAGGACGAGTTTTTTGCGGTAGTCGAAAATATTCATTGTAATGTTACCAAGGATTAGTAGTATTGATGTATAATGTACACTATTGTTTCTATTTCACAAAGATGGCGCCTGACGTTTCGGCGAATTTCTTGAAGTCGTCGGCAGCGGGATGGCCCGGATACGGGACGTAGAAGTGGTCGGGCTTCTCGCTCTCGATGGCGTTGCGCCATACGCAGACGTAGGCTACCGGAAGATCCTTGATGGCCGGCTGAAGCACACGGGTGTACCAGTCGGAGACTTCCAGGCCCTCAAGTCCGGTTTCGGTAAAGGCCGCTACCTTGCCGCGCTTCCGGGCTTCCTCGACGACGAAGGGCATCTGCGAACGGATGCGGCCTACATATTCGTCCACTCCTGCCTCTCCGCCGAAATGGTAGATGTCAGTGCCGAGAATATCGACGTAGTCATCGCCCGGGTAGGTGGAGAAATACTCCTCCGGGGTGAGATCTTTGTCGGGGGAGTAGGCCCAGACCACGTTGTCGATACCTTTGGCATCGAAACCGGCGCGAGTTCTCTTCCATAGATCGATATATTCGTCAGGAGTCGCGTGGTCTTTACCCCACCAGAACCATGAGCCGCTATTCTCGTGCCATGGGCGGAAGATGACGGGGATCGGATTTCCGTCGGCATCCTTGAGCGAGGAGACAAAGGTGGCAGCGCGAGCAATCCAGCCATCGAGCTTGGCCGAGAGCACGGAGTCGGTGGCGAGGCTATGGAGCGGTGTTGTCGACACGTCCCACGAATTGCCACCCGACACCGGATTGCGGGGATGCCAGCTGATGGCATTGATGCCTCCGCGGGCATGCTGGGCTGCGATCTCCGAGGCGATAAACTCGAAGGGTACACCGTCGAGATTGCGGGCGGAATCAAGCTCTATCATGCCGAGATCCCAGTTCATGAGACCGGGATAGGAACCGGTGACAGCCTTGACGTCGGAGTTGCCGGGGACGTAGCGCCACGTGTGGCCATAGGCCGTGTCGTCGTGATGACCGAAGTAGAAATTTCCGGATGCTGCCACTGAGTCGAGACGCGCGATGAGGCTCTGAGCCGGAGTCTGCACCGGCTCGGCGGCCTTTTCAGTTTTGGCAGAGCCGCAGGCCGACAGCAGTACGGGAGCGACAAAGAGAAGGAGTTTGGTTTTCATTAGCAAAATTACGTGATTTCTATTTTATCCCATCGTGACCTCGACGGTGTTGACAGAGCCGACAGGCTGCATCGGGATGACGTTGCCGCCGACAGGGGTGCCATTGACAATGAGCGAGCTGATGCCTCGGCTGACGTGGGAAGGATTCTTGACTGTGATCTTATAGTCCGCACCACGGAAACGCCTGTTGACTTCGAAGCCGTCCCACTCAGCTGGGATGCAGGGATCGACGGACAGACCGGTGTATGAGGGCTTGATTCCGAGAATGAACTGGGTGATGGCATACCAGTTCCAGGCAGCGGTACCGGTCAGCCACGAGTTTTTGGCCTCACCGGGCTTGGCTGCATCCTTGCCGGCTGTCATCTGGCAGTAGACATAGGGTTCGACCTTGTGAAGATCGCTCTTGTCCTCGAGATAGGCCGGACAGATCTTGCGGTAGTATTCCCACGCACGGTCGCCGCGGCCGAGGACTGTCTCGCCGATGATGACCCAGGGATTGTTGTGGGCGAAGATGCCGGCATTTTCCTTGTAGCCGGCGGGATAGGTAGAGATCTCGCCATATTCCATGACATATTCGGTGAAGGCGGGATTGTTGAGGACAATACCGTGCTCACAGTCGAGATATTTCTTCACGGAATCGAGAGACTTCTCAACGAGACCTTCGTCGAGACCGATCCCGGCCATCGTGCACCATCCCTGCGACTCGATGAAGATCTTGCCCTCCTTGTTTTCGTGGGAGCCGACCTTACGTCCATAGAAATCGTAGGCGCGGAGAAACCATTGGCCATCCCAGCCGTGGGCTTTGATCGCCTCGATCATGCGGTCGACATGCTGCTGTGCGCGGTCAGCCTCATCATTGAGTCCGAGGTGACGGCAGAGATCGACGTATTCCTGACCGTAGATGACAAACTGTCCGGCTATCATCAGCGACTCGGCTTTGGAGCCTTCGGTCTTGTTTTCGGTTGTCTGAAATGATTCGTTGGGATCGTTGGAGAAGCAGTTGAGGTTGAGACAGTCGTTCCAGTCGGCGCGACCGATGAGAGGAAGTCCGTGGGGGCCGAGGTTGTTGACGACGTGGTCAAACGAGACCTTGAGGTGATCCATGAGCGGGACTTCGGAGCCGGGTTGATTGTCAAAGGGG
Organism: Staphylococcus sp.; assembly: GCA_023665865.1. Lineage (GTDB taxonomy): Bacteria > Bacteroidota > Bacteroidia > Bacteroidales > Muribaculaceae > Duncaniella. Next base: position 1,743,347 of record JAMPDC010000001.1, on the reverse strand, counting down.
ACTTTCTCTGAAAGGATTGAGAAGTCGCCCGACTCCTTGATATAGGCTACGGTACCGAAGATGAGCCACATCGGGTCGTCGTTGAAGCCGCCACCGATGTCGTTGTTGCCTCGCTTGGTAAGGGGCTGATACTGGTGGTAGCAGCCTCCGTCGGGAAACTGTGTTGAGGCGATGTCGATGATGCGCTCACGGGCACGCTCGGGAATCTGGTGCACGAAGCCGACCAGATCCTGGTTTGAGTCACGGAACCCCATGCCACGCCCGATGCCGCTCTCGAAGAAGGAAGCGGAGCGCGAGAAGCAGAAGGTGATCATGCACTGATATTGGTTCCAGATGTTGACCATGCGGTCGAGACGCTCGTCGCCCGACTTGACAGAGAAACGGTCAAGAAGATCGTCCCAATATGCGCGGAGCTCGCCGAAAGCTTTGTCGACTTTGGCAGGCGTGTCGAAACGGGCCATCATTTCACGGGCACGGGTCTTGTTGATGACGCCCTTTGATTCCCATTTCTCATCCTGTGGATTCTCGACATAGCCGAGCATGAAGATGAGGTCGCGGCTCTCGCCCGGAGCAAGTGTGATCTCAAGATAGTGGGAAGCAATCGGCGACCAGCCATGTGCCACAGAGTTGCGCGGGCGCCCCTCGATGACAGCATCCGGTTCGTCGAAGCCGTTATAGAGTCCGATAAATGTCTCGCGGTCGGTGTCGAAGCCGTCGACGGGGACATTCACGTTGTAGAAAGCATAGTGATTGCGGCGCTCCTTATACTCGGTCTTGTGGTAGATGGTCGAACCGTCGACCTCCACCTCACCGGTCGAGAAGTTGCGCTGGAAGTTTTCCATGTCAGTGGCGGCGTTCCAGAGACACCACTCCATGAATGAGAAGAGTTTGAAGCTTTTGGGCTTGTCAGTCTTGTTGGTAAGAGTGAGTTTTGTCACCTCAGCATGAGTATCGAGCGGAACGAAGAAGAGGGCACGGGCCTGAAGGCCATTTTTCTCACCGGTGATGATGGTGTAGTTCATGCCATGACGACACTCATAGAAATCAAGAGGAGTCTTGGTCGGCTTCCATCCGGGATTCCAGACAGTGTCGCCGTCCTTGATGTAGAAATATCGGCCACCGGCATCCATCGGGACACCGTTGTAGCGGTAGCGCGTCAGACGACGGAATTTCGCATCCTTGTAGAAACTATAGCCACCTGCCGAGTTTGAGATCAGTGAAAAGAAATCTTTATTGCCAAGATAGTTGATCCAAGGCCACGGAGTGCGGGGTTCGGTGATGACATATTCGCATGAGCTGTCGTCAAAATAGCCGTATTTCATAATCGTATAAAAGAAGAATATAATAGGGTTAGTAAATCGATGTTTGAATTGATTTACAAATTTAGGGAAATTGTCTGAGCGACGTGGGGGTCTGACTATTGAAAATAGTTAGAACTTGTTAGAGGTTGTTTAAAAAAAGTGAGGGGTCCGGCTGTCTCCGCCGGGGATACAGCCGGATCCCTTCGCCAATGATTATTTCAAATTAAAATCACCACGGTTCAAAACGAGAGGATTGTTGAGCACTGTCGACCATTCGCCACCGAGGTTCCACTCGATGAACGCAGGGCCATTGTCGTTCTGCTCATACCATCCCATGAAGTAGCTCCAGAGAGCGCCGTCTTCATAGGCAGAGTCCACGTCAAGGAGGTTGCCACACTCGGTGAGGGCTATCATCTTGTGGCCTCCGACGAGGTTGTAGAGAAGGTCAAACTGAGTGGTCTGTGTCGACAGGGGGTCTTCATAGAGGTCAGTGCCCACGATGTCGACCTTATCGTCGCCGGGATAAGCCGCACGGACTTTTGAGATGTCGGCGAGCTTGCCTTCGTCGGAAGTCTGCACTGTCCATACCCAGATGAGGTTGTTGATGCCATATTCGTTGGTCAGCTTGTCGTAGAGCCAATCCCAGAGCTGCTTGGTGGTCTCGACTCCGGAGTTGCCCCACCAGAACCAGTGGCCCCAGGTGTAGTCACCGGCTGCTTCATGGAACGGACGCCAGAGCACGGGGATGTGGGCATCCTGGAGAAGCTTGAGGTAGCCTGCGAGTTTCTCGACGTCGGCAACGGCGACACTGTTTTCCCATGAGCCGTCAACGAGGACGTTGGCAGCCACAAACTCATCGGTGCTCGCATTGTAGCTGAGTGAGCCGCCGGCAGGGACAGTGAGGGTAATCTCGGTGGCGGTGTAGTCATGACCGGTGATGATGAAACCGTTCTCGCGGATTTCAGCCACCATCGGGGCTGTGAGGGTCACTGAGAAGTCGCCTGAGATGTCGAAATATTCGAGACCGGAAGCGAGTTCGCTCCAGCCGCTGTTTTTGATCGAGCCCTGTGCACCGGGGTTGACATCTTTGGTCTTGACGGTGATGACGGCGTTGACGACAGCCTTTGAAAGGAGCTCCTTGGCGGCATCGTCGGTGATCTGGATGTTGCCCGACCAGTCGGCGGGCATCGCGGTCTCGCCTGACCAGAGAGAAAGCTCACCGGGCTTGGAGACGGGGACGTTCCAGTGCCAGGTCATGGCAGGTATGCTGCCGGCATCCCATACGGACTTGACGGGCGATATGTCGCCGTAGTCGATCCAGTTGGCGGGCGAGGATGCGAGGTGGATGTAGTCAAAGCCTACAATAGCGGGATATTTACCGGCCGTGGTACCGATGAGGTCAGTGAAACCGGTGCCCCAGGCCACTTCACCCATAGCGCCGGAGAACTGCTTGCTGCCATAGTTTTCGGTAAGCAGATTGTAGACAGCCTTGGCCTCGGCAGTGATGTTGGGGTTGATCGGCGCTGAGGCGACGAGGGTGGTGTTGATACCCGATTTGGTGTTGAAGTTCAGAGTCACGGCATCGGCGACGACTGTGTTGTCGTCGGCACGGTAGACCGCACCTGAGGGGATGACGAGGGTGTAGTCCTGATAGGGAGTCAGATCAACGGGGATGATGATCTGCATACCGTTTTCAGGATTGATTTTCGCGGAAACCGGAGCGCCGTTGAGAGTGATGGCGCAATCAGGGTTGAGTCCGACAAGGTTGTTGTAGTTGACAGTGATATCCGAGAGATTCACGGCTCTCACGGAAGCACCTTCGGCCACGGAAATAGAACGGGTCACCATCGGGAGCTCGTCCATCATGCCATAGGTGTCATCATCGTCGCAAGCGGTCATGGAAAAGCTGACCAGAGCCGCTGCAAGCATATAGTTGAACTTGTTCATTTATGGTATTGTTTCGTAGTGAAACCCTGTGGCCGGGGTCAGAGCCGAGCGCCCTACCCCGGCCGGGGGTCCGAAAATTGATTTATTCGATAGTGATCTTAGAGACGAAGTATCCGTCGCCTGTGATGACGAGACCGCCGTTTGCCTGGAGGTCAGCGAGGACATCGGCTGTCAGCTCGACTTCAAGCGGAGAAGCGGGAGTGTCATACTGAGCGGGAATGGGAGCGGGAAGGTTGCCCCAACCGCTGCCGTGGCGGAGAGATACGCACCACCATTCGCCCTCTGCCACAGTCGGCACGAGATAGAAGCGGAGTATCTGGCCGACCTTGACTGAATCCCAGTCGTAGCCGCCCCAGGCGAGATCCTGGTTGCCACCCCAACCGGAGCAGGTCCAGCCTGCGTTCCAGATGACGGTCTCAAGCGAGATTTCCCATTCGATAGTCACCTTGTTGAGGATATAGCCCTGACCGGTGATGACGAGACCGTTGTTGTTCTGGATGTCGGCGAGCACGTTGGCATCGAGAGAGACAGCGAGAACACCGTCGGCGGGAGTGTCATACTGGCCGGGGATGGGATCGGGAAGGTTGCCCCAACCGTCGGCATGGCGGAGAGATACGCACCACCATTCGCCTTCTGCCACGAGCGGAGTCATGTAGAGGGTGAGGACGGCACCGGCAGGAACCTGCGACCAGTCATAGCCACCCCAGGCGAGATCCTGGTTGCCACCCCAAGAAGTGTTTTCCCACATGCCGCTCCAGATAGTCATGCCGACATGTGTTGCGGGAATGACGGCGAGATCGTAGGAAATTTCACCGTTTGAAGAAACGAGGGTGAAATTGCTGCTCTTACCGGCGCTTTCGGGCACCTGGATTATGAGGCTCTCGCCATTGAGTATATACTGCACATCTTTGTTGTTGACTTTTACGCCTGTGAGCTTGTCGGCATTGGCGATTGTCACGACAAATGTCTCGCCGGCACGGATTTCGGTCTCTTCGCCGGGAAGCACTGTTGCGTAGGCACATTCGGGAGCTGAGAGTTCGATAGGATCGACGGTCACAACCTCGCCGTTGGAGAGGGTGAGGGTCACTTCATTGCTGCCTGCCGCGAGAGTTGCTGGAACGGTGATGGCAAACTCGGTGGCCGAGGGGTTGGAGATTGCAACCTCAGTAGCTCCGGCGAAGGTCATGGCGACTACGTGCTGGAGGTTACGGCCGCTGACAGTGAGCTGACCGGCGAGGGCTGCGGGAGCAGGATTGTAGGCGATGGCCTCGGGCTTGAGGGTAGAGATCTCAACCTCCACGCCGGCACCTGAACCTGTCTGGAGGACTGCATTGCCGCTCTGAGCACCTTCGGGAACTGCGACAGAGATTTCGGTAGCGGATTTTTCAGCAGGCTCGACTGCTTCCTCGACGCCGGGGAAGAGGACTGCGGTCACGAGCTCCATGTTGACGCCCTTGAATTTGACGACGTCACCGGCCCAGATGTCGGCGGCAGGAACTGCGACCACATCTTCGGGAACTGCGACACCGATGGTAGCGATGGCGACTTCCACACCCGACGCGGGCACCATGCGGATGGAACCATCGGATACGTTGGCGGGAAGGATGAAGGAGAGTTCGTTGCCTTCGACAGAGTAGTCGACCTCATCGCCGTTGGGCATCACGACCTTGGTGACAAGATCAAGATTCTCGCCTTTGACGGTTACGGTCTCGCCGGGCTTGGCATTCGTGAGGTCTTTGACAGCCTCGACAGAGGGAAGAACTACGGTGAGCTCGTCGTCAGAATAGATCCAGTTAGGCATCTCGGCAGCGTCGCTGAGAATGACCTTGCCGGTCTGAGCCTCGGCAGGCACTGCAAGCTGGATCTCAGAGCGGGTATGGGAGATGAAGTCCTCCTCAGAGACAGTCACCTCATCGGTGAAGATGACCTCGCCGATCAGGTTGAGATAGTCACCGGTGATGGTGATTGTCTCTCCGGGCTTGGCGGTGAGGGGTGAGATGGACTCAAGTGAGATAGGTTCGGTGAACGAGAGGAGTGTCTTGGTCGTAATGTCGCCCTTAGAAGAATGGAGGACAACGTGGCCGGGCATAGCATCCTGAGGAACGACGATACGGATTTCATTGTCAGAAATGACCTTGATATCGGTGATGTCGCCTGATCCGGGCAGTGTGATTGACTGGATCTGCTTAAGTCCGGAACCGAGGAAACGGAGTTCACCTCCACGGGCTACGGGACAGGGGCCGAATACGTTGAGCGATACGCCTCCGACATATTGCTGAGTGCTGAAATCGTCGTCATCGTCGTTGCAGGCGGTAAAAGCGACTCCCGACATCATCAGCAGGCATGCCATAAGGGCAGCCGTGAGCTTATTGAAATGTTTCATGATTGTGTTCTTAGAAGAGGTTATTCAATGGGAACTACACGGATATTGTCGATGCAGACGACCGGCGAGCAGTCGGTACCTGCGATGCCACCGTGCCAGATGAAGAGAGTCAGACCGTCGAAATTAGATGCGTTGAGCTTACCTGAAGCTGCGCCGCCCTCATGGTTGAAGGTGAAAGTGCTCAGCGGAAGGGTCACAGTCTGCCACTTGTCGGCTGTGTCAAAGGAGCCTGTGGACTGCCAGGGATTCCAAAGACCGCGGGCGAGTGTCGGTTCACTGTAATAGCTATTGCTTGCATTCGAATAGTCGACGAGCGAGGAGGGTGTGAACATGATCTGCAAGGCGGATGACGACCAGGGAGAAGCCGAGGGCACGAGACACTCGAATTTGATCTGAAGTTCCTCCGGAGTGTAGTCGGCGAGAAGTTTCGAGAAGTCGGGCATGTCCTGCAGGCAGGGGAAGCCGGCAGAGGGCTCGGGCCAGTAGTTCATACAGAATTGGTCTTCCGCCCATGTGCCACCTATGTCACCGAGCATGTCGGCTCCACCGAAATAGAGATAATTGCCGTCGATGGCTTCGATACCTGCGTCGGTACCGGGTTCGTGGATGACACCGTTGCGCCAACCGTGGCCGGTGGCGAGACCGCCGTGCGAGCCATCCCAGTCAAAGAGGATGTTGCGCGAGTCGCGGTACTGATAGGCAGAGCGTCCGCTACCGTAGATTGAGATGACATTCATATAACCGGCGGGCGCATTCTCTGGCATGATGAACTTGATGGCTGTCTTGGTGATCGAGGTGATATTTTCAGCAGGAACCTCGACGTTGCCGGCAAGAGTGATGCGGAGGGGAACGTTGGGGTCGTCGATGAAGTAGTCACCATAGATCGTGGCCTCGCTTCCGGCAGGAGCATATTCGCAGGACATTGAGCGCACAGAGGGACCAGGCACGAGGACATTGAAGTCATAGTCAACAGTCTCGCCGTCTTTAGTCACCATGTAGATCTTGTTGGTGACAACCTCGGGAATACCGCCGGGGACTCCGACAAGGAGAGTGTGGTCGGTGATGTAGCTTGTGTTCAGGACGGCCTTCTGGTCGTTGAAGTAGAGCTCATGGATAGAAGTGAGGTTATCGCCGACGAGACAAACGAGATTGTCAAGATAGGCACCTGTCAGAAGAGAGTCGGAAGCGGCAGCTCCGGCCGGACGCACATATTTGAGCACCGGTTTGCCGGAAGTAAGCTCGAACTTGTCGGGCTGGTCCTCGCAAGAGACAGCAGTCACTCCAAGCACAAGAGCCGCCATGCCGAGAAACCATTTATTGTTGAATATATTTTTCATTTTTACGCTTACGGTTTAAGAGGGGTTAGTAGGCATAGAGTTCGCGGACATTCTCGTGGATGGGATCAGCGAGAAGGTTCTTGTTGAGGGAGATGTCGGTTGTCGGGAACGGGAGAGTGAAGCTGCTGGCAGTCACGTTGGGAGCCTTTGTGGTCTCATCGTAGCCGGCCTCACCGCCACCACTTGTCTGGGCGGCCTTAGAGATGTCCCAAACGCCGGTCTCGTAGTAGTATTTGAAGAGATCGTTGAGATTCCAGTAGGAGTTGCGACGCTGACCGACGAGCTCGTTGATGGCACGCTGGGTATCGTAGTAAGCGAGGCGCACATAGTCATACCAGCGGTCACCTTCGCCTGCCAATTCGAGGCGGCGCTCTTTCCACACATCGTCAAATGTGATCGAAGTCAGAGGTGTGGTGCCGGGGATCGCACGTCCGCGCACCGCATTGAATGCTGCGAGAGCTTCGGCGTTGGAAGTAGAGGCAGAGTTACCGATGATGGCCTCGGCATAGATAAGATAGACGTCGCTGAGGCGGAGGATATGTGTGGCGAGCTGGTTGTACATGTTGCCGGCCGAAACACCTGTGGCAGCCTCATGGTCGGCATTGTTACCGTAGAGATGCTTCACATTGTAGGCACCTGTGGGTGACTGCCATTCGCCGGGACCACCTTTGCCGTAGTCTTCGGTGTCGTAGCAGAAGCGGAGGGGGTTGAAACCACCCTTGTTTGTCCAGAAGTATTCGTAGTGGTCACCGGGGAGCATCATGACAGCCTTGCGGCGGGTGTCGGTGTCGATGCGGTTGTCGGGGTTAGTGTTGATGACATCGATACCAAATGCGTCCTGAAGGTCGACTGAGGGACCGCCGTAGCCACCCCAGCAGTCACCGAATTCGTCGAAACCGACGGGAGCAAGGTCGCTCTGGAGAGTGTTTTGCTGAGTCCAGGGATCGCGGCCGGCACTCCAGCGCCATGCGATGAGCGACTCTTCGCTGTCGTTGTTCTGAAGACGGAACACATCTGAGTAGACAGGGAGAAGATGACGTCCGGAATTGTCAATGACATCCTTTGCGAGCTTGGCAGCCATGTCGAGGTCAGACTGGTTGCGTGTGCCCTGCTGTCCGAGACCCGAACGGGTCAGATAGACCTTTGCAAGGAGAGCTTCGGCACAGTAGTAGTCGAGACGTCCCTTTGCAGCGCTCTTCGGAAGGAGTTCCAGGGCTTTTTCGAGGGTCATGATGATGTATTCGTAGACATCGGCACGCTGCACTTTGAACTTGGTGCTGTAGGAACCGTTGGCAATGTCGGCAGAGTTGTCATGGACGATGGGCACATCTCCAAACGTGCGGACGAGATAGAAATAGGCCATAGCCTTCCAGGTCAGACACTCGCCTTCGGTAGCGTTTTTAGCTGTCTGTGAGGGGCCGGAGGATTCAACGATGTATTTATAGACAGTGTTGGCATGGCCGATGACAGCCCACAGAGACGAGGACATGTTGACGAGGTCTTCGTCGGTACCGTTGATTGTGAAAGTGAGATAGGGGGAGCTACCCATGTACATGTTGCCGGAGAGCACCTCGCCGACTTTGATGAAACCACGCTGGAAGTCATACCAGGGTGAGTTGTAGAGGTAGTTGACACCTTGGTAGCACTGCTCGTCGTTCTGATAGAAGTTACCTGCATTGTAGTTGTCTTCAGCCGGGCGATCGAGGAAGTCGTCACATGAGGTGAGACCGAGACCGAGAGCGGCGATGACAGCGGTATATTTGAATGTGTTGATAAATTTCATGATTGTTTCACAGTTTTAGGATTAGAAAGAGAGATTTAATCCGAAGGAGTAAGTTGTGGGCGAGGGATAGCGACCACCGTCAAGGCCGTAGACGAGACCTGACGAATCCTGGGTCGAAGCGCCGACTTCGGGATCATAGCCTGAATACTTGGTCCAGGTGTGGAGATTCTGGAGGTTGCAATAGAGACGGAGATTCTCGATGCGGAGGCGCTTGAGCATCTTGCGGGGGAAGGTGTAGCCGAAAGTGATGTTTTTCAGACGGATATAAGAACCATCCTCGATGTAGCGGTCTGAGATGCGGTCGTTGTCAGCCGGGTCGTTGAGACGCGCTGCGGGAGTCTTGGTCTTCCAGTTTGAGACGCGGACATTCTCGATGTCGTCATACCAATTCTGGCCTACGGGATAAACCTTATTTGGGTCGATGGGCACGATCTGGGCACGATCGCCGACGCTTTTGAGCTGGTTGGTCCATGTTGACTTCATGTTTGTGAGGTTGATGGCGAGATAGTTCATCACGTCATTGCCATAGGATCCGTTGAGGAAGATCGAGAGGTCGAAATTCTTGTAGCGGAAGGTGTTGGTCCAACCGAAAGTGAAGTCGGGCATCGGGTTACCGATGACTGTGCGGTCATGCTCATCGATGACGCCGTCGGGCTTGCCGTCGGGGCCGCTCACGTCCTTATACTTGAGGTCGCCGACCCAGACAGTGTTGCTCTTGTTGAAATTGCCATCAGAAGGATAGACAGCGGTGTCGTGGGGAGAGTTGACGAGGTCTTCGTAATCGCGGTAGACACCGTCGACTTTGTAGCCGTAGAAGTTGTAGAGAGGCTGGCCGATCTCAGAGACGGAAACGACGTCGCTCCACTGGCCGTAGCCGACGAGCTGTGCGTTGGAGGTTCCGGAGAGCGCTTTGAGTTTGTTACGGTTGAAGGAGAACTGGATGCTTGATTCCCACTCGAAGTCGCCTACGAAGGGACGGCCTGTGAGTTCGATTTCAAGACCCTTGTTCTCGATCTCGCCAAAGTTGCCCTTGGGGGCTGCGAGAGCTGAGGATCCGTTGCCGAGAGTACCCATATAGGAGGGCAGCTGGAGAGACATGAGCATATCTTTTGAAGTCTTGATATAGGCATCGACAACGAGGTTGAGTCGGTTGTTGAGGAAGTTGAGATCGAGACCTAAGTTCCACTGCTCCTGAGTCTCCCATTTGATAGCGGTGTTGGGGATGTTGGCGGGACGATAGCCAAGTCCGAGGGCTGAAGGCATGCGCGACATCGCAGTACCCCAGGCATATCCGCCGATGTTGGCGTTACCTGTCTGACCCCAGCCGAGACGGAGTTTACCATTGTTGAACCAGTCGGTGATACCGGCGAAAAATTTCTCATTTGAGAAGCGCCATGCACCTGCCACAGAGTGGAAACCGGCCCAGCGGTTGTCGGGACCGAAGTTTGACGAACCGTCGTAGCGGTAAGTATAGGTGAGGAGGTAGCGGCCGTCCCAGTTGAGCGTTTCACGGGTGAAGAACGAAGCCATAGCCGAGCTGCCAAAGGATTCGCTGATATTATATGAAGACTTGTTACCGAGAGCAGGGTTGTGGACCTCGTTTGAGGGAAGACCAGATGCGAAGATGCCGGTGTTGTTCCAGGATGATTCCCAACATTCCTGACCAACCATGGCGGTGTAACTGAGTTTGTTCCATTCGCCATTGTAGGTGACATAGTTTTTCAACTGCCAGAACCATGAGTCGTTCTTGTTGATGGCGCTTTCGTTGCTGCTGCGCACCCATGTGCCGAGGTCAACGGTGGGTTTGAAGCGGTCGGCTTTCGAATTGCTGACGTCGTAGCCAAACTCAGCATGCCAAGTGAGGTTTTCGAGAGGAGTGACGTCGAAGAAGAAGTTGCCGGAGAGTTTCTTACGGTGGAGTTCGATCTTGTCGAGCATCGCAAGCGCGATGGGGTTAGGATTGGTGTAGCCTTCGCGGACGATCGATGAATAGTTGCCGTCGACATCATAGATAGGAATGTCGGGGAGTGTGGTAAGTGAGTAGTAGATGATACCCTGGCTACCATCGGCGAGCTTGAGATTTTCACGGGTGTCGGCGTAAGTTGACGACATGCCGAATTTCAACCAAGACTTGAGCTGCGCGTCGAGGTTGGCGCGGAAAGAGAAGCGCTCGAAGTCAGAACCGATGACGGTACCTTCCTGATTCATGTAGGAACCGGATACGTAGTATGACACCTTCTCAGTACCACCCTGGGCTGAGATCTGGTGCTGATTCTGGAAGGCGGTGCGGAACATTGCATCCTGCCAGTTGGTACCCTTGCCGAGAATGGAGGGATCGCTGTAGTAGTCGTTGGACTTGGCATAGCCCTGCGACACGAAATCATTGTAGAGCTCAGCATATTCGCGGAGATTCATCAGGTCGAGACGTTCGCTCTGGTGATTCCATGCGACCATGCCGTCGTAGGTGAATTTGGCTTCGCCGGCCTTACCACGTTTTGTTGTGATGAGCACGACACCGTTTGAGCCTTGCGCACCATAGATAGCGGTGGCCGAGGCGTCTTTGAGGATCTCCATCGAGACGATGTCGGAGGGATTGATGGTCGAGAGAGGAGACACAGTAGAGACTTTACCGTTACCGAGAGCGTCGCCAAGACCGAAATCGGAGCCTGAGTTACCGCCACCCTGGACGATGACACCGTCAATCACATAAAGAGGTTCGGCGTTGGCATTGATTGTAGCCTGACCGCGGACACGGATTGAAGATGATGAACCGGGAGCACCTGAGGTGGAGACTGCCTGCACACCTGTCGCACGTCCCTGGAGCGATTGGTCAAGGTTGGTGATGACCGAGCCGCGCATCGCATCCTCGTTGAGTGATGACGAGGCACCTGAAAGGTCACTCTTTTTCATAGTACCATAGCCGACCACCACGACTTCGTCGAGGAGTTCGGAGTTTTCTTCAAGGGTGATGGTGAGGTCAGTGCGGCCGTTGAGCGCCACCTCCTGAGCCTTCATTCCAACATAAGTCACGACGAGAGTGGCCTTTGCAGATTTCACTTTGATCGTGAAATCACCGTCGATGCCTGTGGCTACACCGTTGGCTGTATTGCCCTTCTCTTGCACTGTAGCGCCGATAAGCGGTTCGCCCGACTTATCCTGCACTATACCTTTCACAGAGACCTGTGCGGCAGCTGGAAGCATGAAGCATAACAGCAACGCCGTCAACAGACCCCGAAAGTCCAAAATTCTACTTTTCATATTGCAATTTTAAGGTAAAAGATTAATTATTTTTTCATTTGAATGTGATGTGTTAAGGTCTGCTTATTGTAATGATTGGTTAAAAACAAGCAAATTATGACATAGCAAAAGTAGTGCAAACCATCCACTGGCAGTTACACTATTTTATCCCCTAATAACACTTTTTAAGCAAAGAAGTGTCAAAGGGGTGGAAATAACGGTTTTAGTGTAGTTTTGACACCCCTTTACGGATGATGTCGATGGTAGTGCTGTCGCAGGCGAAGACAGAGTTGAGTCCCTGGGCTTCCTGAGCAGGATCGCCGGTGTAGTCATCGCCGCGCTGCCAGGTCTCATGGGCAGGTTGAGCCAATCCGCCCCAGGCCCAGAAATTCACGCCGGCAAGACGGCCGCCCGAGGCAACTTCTCCGAAGACATAATCATAATATCTGTCACGGCCTGTGACGGGAGAGCCCGGTGTGATCGCCATTGCATCGCGCGGATATCCGAATTCCTCGAGCACTATAGGCTTGGATGCGACACCGGCCGCTGCAGTAGCCGCAGCAAGGGCTTCGTGGTGGGCCTTGATATAGTCGCCGGTATTTGCGATGGCGATGTCGACGCTATCGGCTATCGCCTGAGGTTTCACCCAGCTCCAGTTGTAGGGCCAGATGTGGATGGTGGCATAGTCAATCTCAGGGATGGTGTGAATCTCCGTCCAGAGATCCATCGAATTCTCACAACCCCATGAACCTTCACTGCCGACCGAGACAAGATGGTTGGGATCGATGCTCTTGATGAGGCGGGCTGTCTCACCGATCCAGTCGGCGAAGGGGCGCATGCTTTCCTGAGAGAAAGGACGCGGCTCATTGGCGAGCTGCCACGACATGATCGCCGGTGACTCGGCGTATGGTTTGCCGGTGACAGTGTTGACACGCCCCACGATGTTAGCCACATGCCTGGCGGCAAGTGCCCGTGCGGAATCGTTACGCACAAAACCGGCGGCATAGGCCATGTAGGCCGGATAGCCGGCATCGGCCGGGTTGACAGCCTTACCGGCGCCGGCCCACTCGAGATAGGTCGAGAAGCCTCCGCTCCATTCCCAGGCATTGTTCAGGTAGATGACTGCCTTCATGTCGCGGCGTTCGAGATCGGCGATGAAATAATCGAGTCCGCTGAGGAGAGTGTCATTATAGACACCAGGTGCCGTCTGTAGAGTCGGTTCGATGTGTGAGGCGAGCCCTTCGGCACCATCGGCTCCCGCAAGCACACGAAGGTTAGTGACTCCGAGAGCTTGAAGCGAATCGAGCTCACGCGCAAGCCGCCCGCGGTCACCACCCCGACCTTCGGAGGCAAGGATGGGACCGTACCAAAAGTTTGTACCTATATATCTATAAGTGGAATCACCGAGTTTAAACTCTCCGTCGCGGACAGTGACAAAACCGGTTTGTGATGAAGATGATTGTGATGAAGATGACGCGCCACCTGTCGAACAGGCCGCGACAAAGGCTCCGAGCAATGTCGGAATCATCAGTTGTTTACGGATTTTCATGGCGTTGGATGAATCTGCAAATAATTTATAATTGTTAGATAATCTTAGCTTAGAAATTGTAGAGCCTATTTGTTATCTTATTGTATTTTCATTGCTGTTACTGCCGGCGTGTGGCATCATCCCAACTGTCGGTACGGAATGGGATGAGCGGCATGCCATACATATCTTTGAGCGTTCCGATGGCAAAATTGTTGAAGCAGTATCTGACAGCCTTAATGTCTTTGACCTTATCAGAAGAGACAGTGATGGTACGCTCGTTCCAATCCTCGGTAGCCGTGGCCGGATAGAAGACTCTGTCGTCGCTGGCGACCTCAAAACCGGAGATATTCATATTGGGATTGAGACCGGCATCGGCGTTTTTGAAATGTACCACAGCCTTGTCGCCGAGCAGATCGACAGAACTATAGGCAGGATAGGACGACGGCACTCCCTCGACACCATAGGTGCGGTTGGCGGCCATAAAGGCGAGCCTCTCCCCTATCTCCTGCTTCTTGCGGGCATGGATATCCTCAAGCTCGAAGGGATAGACGAGGTCAGTCGTGCAGACGATACCGCTGTTTGGAGTGATTTCAGCCGCACGATGCTGACATTCACGGAAAAGGGCGGCCGCCGTCTGCTCGCCGTCGCCATATTTCCACCCCGGAATCTCCACGAAGTAGAAAGGAAGCTCACCATTGCCCCACTCATTGCGCCAGATCTCGACCATATCACGCTGATGGGCCGGGTATTCATCATGGCGGCCGACGTTAGACTCGCCTTGGTTCCATAGGAAGCCTTTGACGGTATAGCCTATGAGAGGATGGAGCATGGCATTATACATCACATTGATGCGTTCCCACTCGCGGAGCACAGAGTCGGGCGTAGACTTCTCTTTCGCCACATCCCAACCGGGATACTCGTCTAGTTTCCATTTCGGCATCCAGCCTTCAACCTTCGACCCTCCGTAGGCACAGCTGATGATCCCGACAGGGACGTCGAGCATATCGGTGAGCGAGCGGGCGAAGAAATAGGCGAGCGCCGAAAATTCATGAGCGTTTTTCGGTTCAGAGAGCATCCATTTGCCCTCGACTTTCTCCTGAGGTTCGTAGGCGGCACGCTTCGGGACAGTGGCCACACGGATGCCGGGATACTTGCCAGAGTAGGCGATGGCCTGCGCCGAGCCTTCGACTGGCTGACACCAGAATCCACGCAATGGCATCTCCATGTTTGACTGTCCTGAGCAGAACCACACTTCTCCGATGAGCACATTGTCGATCGTCGCCGGCGTCTCGCCATCGTCGAAGCTGATCGACTGAGGCGTGAAAGAAGCTGCCGGAGTAGCCACGGTCAACTCCCAACGGCCTGTCTCCTTATCGGCGACAGCGGACGAAGTCTTACCCCCGCTCCATGAAGGAGCGACAGTCACCGTGAGGCCGGGCTTGGCCCAACCCCAGAGTTTCACTTCGGAATTTTGCTGCAACACGGCATTGTCGCTTATGATATCGGGGAGTTCCACTGCAGATGATGCAAACGGAAGAGATCCGAGTAGCAGCGGGAAAAGTCGGGTGAGAATATTGCTCATAGAATGTGAGGTTTGTCTATCTGATATTTCTTGGTTCAGGGAGAGTGGCGCAGATGGAGAGGGGTGAACACTACTTCACGCCGTTGCGCTCCTTGATGGTTTTCTGTGCGAGCTTGGCCCACTCCTTGAGATCAGCGTCAGTCCAGTCCATACCATTGTCGGATGCCGAGGCAGATATCATCGAACATGACTCGTCTTTATCGGCGATGTCCCACATGATTACCGACAGTTTGTGGCGATCAGCGAAATCCATCCATTGCTGCCAGGATTCATAGTCGATCGGACCGTCACCGGTGTGCAACATCGATCCGCACTCTGAAACTATCAACGGGAGTCCGGCCTCGATCGCTTTCTCAGCCTTGTCGCGGTTCCAATCCTTGTGGGTTGCCGCATAGTAGTGCAGGGAATAGAGAAGATTATCCTGACTCAGCGGTGCCTCGGCAGCGATGTCGACATCCTGGTCCCACTTCGGAGTGCCGACAATGATGACCGAATGGGGAGCATTGCGGCGGATGACAGGTATCAGCTCGTTGGCGTAGTCCTTGATTTCCTGCCATGAAATATCGAGAGGCTCGTTCCAGATTTCATAGAGAATATTGGGTGAGTCACCATATTTCTCGGTGATGACTGTGAAAAACTTCTTTGCATCGTCAAGAGTGTTTTCATGAGAGTGCCAGTCGCAGATGACATACATATCGTTGGCAATCGCTGCGTCGATGACTTTCATCGCAAGATTGACAGCGTTGGCCGAGTCGACGGAATATCCGTTGACACAATCGCCGGAAGGATGTGCGCCGATTGCCGCACGTGTGATGTTGGCACCCCACTTTTCTTTCAGCGCCTTGACAGTGCCCTCATTATAGAAACGGCCCCAGTTGCTGTGCCATCCAAGAGAGGGTCCGTTGAGCACCACCGTGTCGCCGTGGTTATTGACGAGTGCGGTCCCTTCTACTTTAAGCGGGGTCACAAAAGAGGTGTCGGCAGCCGACAGTTCTTCGGCGGAAGCCCCGGATGTCTTGGAGCCACAGGCGGCAAACGCGCCCAGCAGCATGGCCGATGCGATAGTGATGAGCAGAGATTTCATAAGTCGTCTGATAGGAAAGTATGAATACTGTTGATATGTGATGGTTTATTTACAAATTTCCATTCCTTGGTTACGGCTTGAAGAGAAGGAACTCACACGAGCACCTTGTGGTGCTGGTATATCTCCCGGAACACCTTGGGGGAATGTCCTTTCTTCTTCTTGAAAATGCGGTTGAAGTTCGAGACATTGTTGAAACCGCAACCATAGCAGATCTCGGCGACCGAAGTAGTCGAGTCGACAAGCTGACGGGTAGCGTGGCCGAGACGGATGTCAATGACATAGTCGGAAATCGAGCGGCCGGTGCGCAACTTGAAAAATCGGCTGAAAGCTGTCGGTGTCATCCCGACCAGTTCTGCAAGCTCGTTGAGACGGATATCCTCCTTATAGTTGGCGTTGATATAGTCTTTCACTTTCCTCACACGCCGACTGTCGCCCGATGGCCGGAGAGAAGCAAACGACGAGCTCGAGAGCTTGTGGTAGTGGCCGTCTTCAGCAAGCTCATAGAGGATCGCCATGAGCTCAAGCATACGGTAGAAGCCGGACTCGATTTTAGTCAGATTGTCAAGTTTGTGATACACTTTCATTATCCCCTCAGTCGTGAATGCCACACCATTCGAGCTAATCTCGAGCATGCGTCTGATGCTCGACATCTGAGTCTTGGCAAGCAGGGTCTTGCCGAAGAGATCAGGCGAAAATTGTATCGTAATCTCCCGGATTTTGTCACTTATGCACTCATGTTGTTCCCAACCGTGTTCGATGCCGTTGCCGATGAGCACGAGGTCATATTGCCCCAGAGTCTCGATCGAATCACCAACCACTCTCCGAGCTCCCGAGCAGTTGGCCACGAAGTTGAGCTCATACTCACCGTGGCGGTGCACAGGATAGGTAAAACGATCTTTATATCTGTCGATTAAGTAGAAGCAATCCTTCTCTGACAGAGGCGTGATTTCCGTGATAATCTTATTCATGGTCAAGGCAAGAAGAGAATAATGAGTCTATTAGGTTTGTGCGATGCAATCCTAAAGGTTTCTTCGCAAAGGTAAACATTTATTTCATTTTTTAAAGCAAAAAAAGTATCATCCATCGTAGATTTGACTATATTTGACATAATTTTGTTAAAAAAGTATCATTTTTCACAGTTGCACACCCGCAACGCTCACATTTTGTGCCACTTGATCGACAAAATAGTGTTATTTATACACTATTATGCCCGTATGGAAACATCCAAACAATCCTTCGATATGACCTATATGTAATAAGTGGCGGAAAAATTTGTAATTGACGTATCGATGTCGTACTTTTGTAGAGTTTTAGCGCTATAATTCACTTCATAACCAATCAGAATGAAAAAATTTTTCATCTCTTTTCTTGGCACACTTGCCGGAATATGGTTCTCACTGTTGCTGGCAATGGTAGGACTAATCATCGTAATCAGTGCGGCAGCCGCATCGTCAATAGGCTCCTCGACAACCGACATAAAGAAACATTCAGTGCTCCACGTTGACCTCTCGGGGTCAATCCTTGACCGTCAGCCCAAGCTTGACTTCATGAGCGTCGTCAATGGTGAGGACAAGGATGTGCAGATTCTTTCAGACATCACAGGATCCATCATAGCTGCGGCAAGCGACGACCGCATCGACGGAATACTCATCTCTTGTCAAGGCTCGGCCGCAGGAGTGGCGCAGCGCGCAGCTATCGTCACAGCCTTGCGCAAATTCAAGAAAGAGGCTCCCGGCAAATGGGTGTATGCCTACGGCGACATGTATAGCCAGGGAGACTATTATATAGCCTCGTCGGCCGACAGTATCTATATCAACCCAATCGGTCAGGTGGACATCCACGGACTCTCAGCCACCACACTTTTCTTCCACCAGCTGCTCCAGAAAATCGGAGTAGAGGTGCAGGTCGTGAAGGTCGGCACCTACAAGAGCGCCGTAGAGCCCTTCATCCTTGACAATATGAGCGAGCCCTCACGCGAACAGCAACAGCTCTATCTCGGCAACATCTGGCAGACAATCGCCTCGACAATCGCCGAGGGACGCAAAGTCAGTGTGGACACCGTCAACGCCTGGGCTGACAACTTCATCTTTACAGCACCCACCGAAAGCTATGTAGACATGAAGATCGCCGACGTCCTCGCCTATCACCATGAATTTGACGAGATGATTGCCGGTCTGACTGAATGTGAGAAAGCAAAAGACGTCAGATATGTAAGCACAGCCGACTATGCCAAGACTGCCGACATTAACAAGAAAGGCGATGGCAAGGGGGCTACCATCGCGGTCCTGTATGCATGTGGTGACATCACTGATGAATCGGGCAACGGCATTGTAGCTACCGACCTCGTGCCTCAGATCCTCGATCTCGCTGAAGAAGACGACATCGACGGCCTCGTCATGTATGTCAATTCGGGTGGTGGCAGCGCCTTTGCCTCAGAACAGATCTGGGAAGCCCTCGAGCAATACAAGTCTATCACCGGCAAACCTTTCTATGTTTCAATGGGCGACTATGCAGCCTCAGGCGGCTACTACATCAGCTGTGGCGCCGATAAGATCTTTGCCGAGCCTGTCACCCTCACCGGTTCAATCGGCATCTTCGGCATGATCCCCAATGCGAAACGCCTCATGTCGGAAAAACTCGGCATCAACACCGGCACTGTCAAGACCAATGCCAACGGCAACTTCCCCTCGCTTATGGAACCGATGACACCGGCCCAGGCAGCGGCTATGCAGTCGTATGTCGAGCGTGGCTATGATCTCTTCACCAAGCGTTGTGCCGAAGGCCGCAGCATGTCGCAGGATTCAATCAAGATGATCGGTGAAGGCCGCGTGTGGGACGGACGTGAAGCTCTCAGACTCGGACTCGTTGACGAGCTCGGTGGTCTCGACGCCGCTATCGCCGCTATGGCTGCCAACCTCAACGTGGAGACCTACACAGTCCGCACTTATCCTGACGTGAAGCAGGAATGGTATGCCGCTCTCATCGAAGCCGGCAACAATATCAAGGCTTCTATCGTGCGCGATGAGCTTGGCGAGATGTCGACACTCTATGAGACAATCCAGCGCGTCAAAGGCATGTCGACAATGCAGTGCCGCATGGACTTCGTTGAAGTCGAACTCTGACAACACATCATTCGTTAACTTCCTTAAAAATTTCTTGGTTTGGCCCGCAACAAACTTCTGTCAATGCTACTGCTCTACCCCATCTCGAAACTCTACGGGATGGGTATGGCCGTGCGCAACAAGATGTTTGAATATGGCATGCTGAAACAACAGGAATTTGACATACCGCTCGTCGTCGTAGGCAATATCGCCATGGGTGGTACAGGCAAGACTCCGCATGTCGAGTATATTGTCCAGTCAATGCTCGGCAAATACAACGTCGGAGTCCTATCCCGCGGCTACAAACGCGCCACCAAAGGCTTTGTGCTCGCCACTCCCCAGTCACGCCCTGAGGACATCGGCGATGAGTCATATCAGATCTACCGCAAATTCGGACCCGACATCACCGTGGCTGTCTGTGAGAAGCGCTCGGAGGGCATCAGACAGATGCGTGAGATCAATCCTGACCTCAACATGATCATACTCGACGATGCTTTCCAACACCGCTACGTGAAGCCGTCGGTCTCCATCATACTGACTGAATACAACCGTCCGGTATTCAACGACAAACTTCTGCCTTACGGACGGCTGCGTGAATCCTCGCGGGCTCTCAACCGCGCCGAGATCGTGGTAGTGACAAAATGTCCGATCGACATGAAGCCGATGCAATACCGCATCTTCGAGGAGAATCTCAAACTCTTCCCGTATCAGAAACTCTATTTCTCGCGCTACAACTACGGACACCTCGTCCCGGTCTTTCCCGACGATGCGCCTGAAATCCCCTCGCTCGATGCTGAGGGGCAGGAATCATCAATCCTTGTGGTCACAGGCGTAGCCAATCCAAAACCGTTTGTGCGCTATCTCCGCCGCCACAAGGCGACAGTGAAGCTCAAGCGGTTCACCGACCACCACAACTTCACATCGTCAGACATGGAGGAAATCGCACGCCAGTTTGATGAACTCAAAGGAAAGAAAAAGTATATCGTGACAACTGAAAAAGATGCTGTCAGGATTCTCAACAATCCATATTTCCCACACCGGTTAAAAAAATCCATCTTCTACGTCCCTATAAAAGTAGAGTTCATCGACCGCGGCGAGCAGGAATTCACGGCCGGCATTGAAAAAACTATCCGCGAGTCACGTTTGTTTAAAAATTAATGAGCCATAGGCTAACCGGCAGGCGTGGGACCGCCCCATACAGCCTCGTTGATACCTTCCCCCCTCGTCAGTCCCCCCTCTCCGTCACCATAATCATCAATATCATAAGAACATGTTAGAAAAAATCAACCAGACCGCAGATTTTCTCCGCACCAAAGTGGACGAAATGCCAAGAACCGCCATCATCCTCGGAACCGGCCTCGGCGCCCTCGTGGATCACATGGATGATAAGATTTATATCCCTTACTCAGAAATCCCAAATTTCCCTGTCTCCACAGTCGAGGGACATAGCGGAAACCTCATCTTCGGCACACTTGGCGACAAACGTGTCATCGCCATGCAGGGCCGTTTCCACTACTACGAAGGCTATGACATGAAACAGGTCACCTTCCCGGTGCGCGTGTTCAAAGCGCTCGGCGTCGAGACTCTCTTCGTCAGCAACGCTTCCGGTGGCATGAACAAGGAGTTTCAGGTCGGCGATGTCATGGTCATCACTGACCACATCAACCTCTTCCCCGAAAATCCTCTCCGCGGCCGCAACTACAATGAACTCGGCACGCGTTTCCCTGCAATGACCAATGCTTACGATAAGGAACTTATGGCTCTCGCCGACAAAATCGCCGAGGAAAAGGGGATCCGTCTCATGCACGGCGTCTATGTAGGTGTCACCGGTCCCACATTTGAGACACCGGCGGAATATGAATACTACCGCATCATCGGCGGCGACTGCGTCGGCATGTCGACTGTCCCCGAAGTCATTGTAGCCAACCATGCCGGCATGCGTGTGTTCGGTCTCTCAGTCATCACTGACCTCGGTGGCAAGGATGTCACTCAGGTACCCACCCACGAGGAAGTGCAGCAGGCTGCTCTCATCGCCCAGCCCAAGTGTCTGGAGATCATGAAAGAACTTGTCAACCGCTGCTGATAGAAACGATTCACCCTCCCTACTCTTCCGGGAAACATAAGAATTAGTAGAAACATGGAAATTTCTGAATTAGGCGAATTCGGTCTCATCGACAGGCTCACCCAAGGTCTGAAGACAGTCAACTCTTCGACAGTCAAAGGCGTGGGCGACGACTGCGCCATCCTGCGCAACCATGACACCGATACCCTCGTCACCACCGACCTCCTCCTCGAAGGTGTGCATTTCGACCTCACCTATGTGCCGCTCAAGCACCTCGGCTACAAGTCGGCCGTTGTCAACTTCTCTGATGTCTATGCGATGAACGGAACGCCGAAGCAGATCACAGTCTCGCTGGGCATTTCAAAACGCTTCACTGTCGAGCATATCGAGGAGCTATTCGCAGGCATCCGTCTTGCCTGTGAGATCTATGGCGTGGATCTCGTCGGAGGCGACACTACTTCGTCGCGCCAGGGACTCGTTATTTCCATCACCTGTATCGGCGAGGCTCCTGCCGATAAAGTCGTCACCCGCGGAGGTGCCAAAGACACAGATCTTATCTGCGTCTCAGGCGACCTTGGAGCGGCCTACATGGGCCTCCAGCTTCTCGAACGCGAAAAAGTGGCTTCTGCCGGACAGAAAGACTTCGTGCCCCAATTCCAGGGCAAGGAGTATCTCGTGGAACGACAGCTCAAGCCTGAAGCCCGCCGCGACATAGTCGAGGAGCTTGCAAAAGCAGGAATAGTTCCTACCGCCATGATGGACGTCAGCGACGGTCTGAGCTCCGAACTGCTCCACATCTGCAAGCAGAGCGATACCGGTTGTCGCATCTATGAGGACCGTATCCCTATCGACTATCAGACAGCTATCATGGCTGAGGAAATCGGCATGAACCTTGTGACGGCGGCTCTCAACGGTGGTGAGGACTACGAATTACTGTTCACTGTCCCCCTCCATTGCCACGAGCAGATTGAGAAACTTCCCGGCGTCAAGCTGATCGGCCACATCACCAAACCTGAACTCGGATGTGCGATGATCACACGCGACGGCACAGAGATTCCTCTCCGTGCCCAGGGCTGGAATCCCCTCGCTGCCGAGACTCCGGCCCAGACTCCGGAAGAATAATAAAGATACCATTATCTTTCACTTGAGGCATGTCACCAATCACTGATGGCATGCCTTTCTCTTTTTAAGCTATTTTATACTTTTGAAAGATTAAACTTTCCGTAGCGGATTTGTTCTAACTATTAAAGCACAATTTCATCCACCATTAACAAACCAACGGATATGAACAAATTATTACGCAACCTATCCATAGCACTGCTATGTGGGGCGCTTGCTGCTCCCATGACTATGGCCGACAATCGCCAGGGAAGAACAAACGGTGGACGCACTGAACGGACTACCGATGGCAGCCGTGGAGGATCGAATAACCGTCCGGGCAACTCCGGCAATAAGAATCATCATAACGCCCGTCCATCTGTTGGAAACAACAAAGGACATAACACCCGCCCGTCGGTAGGTAACGGCAACGGAAACCATAACAACAACCGCCCTTCAATGGGTAACGGCAACGGAAACCATAACAATAACCGACCCTCGATGGGTAATGGCAACGGAAACCATAACAATAACCGACCCTCGATGGGTAACGGCAACGGAAACCATAACAACAACCGACCCTCAATGGGTAACGGCAACGGAAACCATAACAACAACCGTCCCTCGATGGGTAACGGCAACGGAAACCATAACAACAACCGTCCCTCGATGGGTAACGGCA
>JAMPDC010000001.1:1574736-1720122 GCA_023665865.1 Staphylococcus sp. | reverse complement strand
ATGGGTAACGGCAACGGAAACCATAACAACAACCGTCCCTCGATGGGTAACGGCAACGGAAACCGTCCCGGCAATGATCACGGGCTCAATTTTGGTCCGGGCTTCAACCACAACCAACGTCCCGGTGCTAACGCAGGAAACCATCGCCCCGGCAACAACAATAACCGCCCCGGCAACGGAAATCACCACAACAATCTGCGTCCCGGCAACATGCACCCCGGAGGCAATCACCACCCTGTTGTACGTCCGCCCATGATCAATCCGCCCCATCGTCCCTACCGTCCGGCGATGCACCGTCCTCACTACCGTCCGATGCCGCCCCGCGGCTGGCGCCCTGCAAGACCACTGCCTGTCATCCGCGGTATTCTCGGCCTGACTTTCGGCACAGCCATAAATCTGTCGCTTGACTATCTCTTCAACCAAGGATATACAGTCGACGGCTACAGCAATGATGTGGTGTATCTGCGCAATGTCTCGGCTCTCAACTATATCTGGACTGATGCAGCCCTCTACTATGGCAACGGTGGCCTTGATGCCTCATCGTTCTACTACTCTACCCCGCGCTATGATCTCGCGCGCTACAACAACGTCTATAATGCCCTCGTGGCGACCTATGGTATGCCGGTTGCCGTAAACAACTCTGTAGGCAGCATGAACGCTACATGGTTCGGCGGAAACAACGGCTATATAACCTTATCGTTCGGAGCCAACAGCATGTCGTCAGGCCTGCGCTATCTGACCACTCTGACCTTTGGAATGTAGAGCCGCAACACACCCACATAAAAAAGTCTCAGCTATCCGGCGAATATTTCGGATAGCTGAGACTTTTTTATTGATGCTTTCCCTTACTGATGTGACACCTTATAGTATAACACCATAGCTATGATAGCATAGAGGATATTGGGAATCCACATTGCAACCATCGGGGATGTGTAGCCTGATATGGCGAAAGTAGAGGTGACTGTCATGAAAAGAATATAGCTGAAACTCAACACAAGTCCAATGCCGATATTCACACCCATACCACCTTTGATCTTTCTCGATGAAAGCGACATTCCGATGACTGTGAGAATAAAGGCCGCAGCAGTCATGGCGTAGCGCTTGTGGTTTTCGATCTCAAACGACTTGATGTTTGCCACACCTCTCTCCTTCTGCCGGGCGATGTACTCCCGCAGGTCGGGCGAAGTCATCATCTCGTGATCATTTTTAGAGATGAGGAAGTCACGCGGCTCTATAGCTATTATGGTATCGAGGCGTGAGCCACGGCGTATTTTCTCGCGTTCGCCCTCGAAATCTCGGATCATGTAGTCTCTGACAGTCCAGTGGTGAAGAGTGTCCCAACGGATAGTCTGTGCGGTCAGACGCGACACGATGCGCTTGCCGTCAAGTGAATCAAGCGAGAACTTGTAGCCTGTCTTGTTGTTATTGTCGTAGCGCGACATATAGGCAATCTGACCTTTAGCCACCTGAAGCTGGATATTCGCTCCATAATCCACGCGCTTGTTCTTGACATAGGTATTGGTATAGTCGATACGCTCTACATTGGCAGGGGGGATTATATAGGCGCTGAGTATGTAGGTAGCGATGGCGATGACAGTCGCACTGACCATGTAGGGGCGCAACAGGCGGCGATAGCTCATGCCTGTCGACAGCATGGCTATGATCTCGGAATTGTCAGCGAGTTTGGAAGTGAAGAAGATTACAGCGATAAAGGTGAACAGTGGGCTGAACTGATTGGCAAAATATGGCAGGAAGTTCAGGAAGTAGTCAAAGACCGTAGCCTTGAGCGGCGCCTTGAGAAAGGCATCGAGCTTCTCGTTGATGTCAAACATCACCGTGATGGCCAAAATCAGGGCTATCGCAAATATATAAGTTCCGAGGAACTTCTTTATGATATACCAATCAAGTATCTTCACAGTTTTTCGCTCTACACTCTCTTACAATAATACATGATTTTACTACAGTCGGCGGGTGACACACTCCAGCATGTCGCGCTTCCAGGTATTGAAATCGCCTGCAATGATATGGTTACGGGCCTCATCCACCAGCCAGAGATAGAAGGCAAGGTTATGGATCGAAGCAATCTGCATAGCCAGAATCTCATCGGCGATGAAGAGGTGACGCACATAAGCCTTTGAATATGCACGGTCGACATAGCTCGGTCCATCCTCCTGAAGAGGCGAGAAATCGTCGGCCCACTTCTTGTTGCGCATGTTCATGATGCCATGGCGGGTGAAGAGCATGCCGTTGCGACCGTTGCGAGTAGGCATTACACAGTCCATCATGTCGACACCCCTGTCTATGGCCTCAAGAATGTTGGCGGGCGTGCCGACACCCATCAGATAGCGAGGTTTGTCGGCAGGAAGTATCTCGTTGACAACCTCTATCATGTCATACATCACCTCGGCAGGCTCGCCTACAGCCAGACCGCCGATTGCGTTGCCGTCGGCCCCGAGCTCGCTGACAAACTTTGCCGACTCGCGGCGCAGATCGGGATATGTGACACCCTGGACAATCGGGAAATAGGCCTGAGAGTAACCATATTTACCTTCGGTCTCCTTATAGCGCTTCCAACCGCGCGCAAGCCAGCGGTGGGTAAGGTCGAGAGACTTACGGGCATAGGAATATTCTGCGGTGCCGGGAGGACACTCGTCAAGGGCCATCATGATATCCGCTCCGATCGAGCGCTCGATATCCACGACCTTCTCAGGAGTAAACAGATGCTTGGAACCATCGATATGAGAGCGGAACCACGCTCCCTCCTCGGTCAGCTTACGGTTGGCCGAGAGTGAGAACACCTGAAAGCCACCGCTATCGGTAAGGATCGGACGTTCCCAGCCGTTGAACTTATGCAGACCACCGGCTTTCTCAAGGATTTCGATGCCCGGGCGCAGATAGAGATGATATGTGTTACCAAGTATGATCTGAGCCTTGATATCGTCGCGCAGTTCGCGTTGGTGGACAGCTTTGACACTTCCGAGAGTCCCTACAGGCATGAAGATCGGAGTGCGTATCTGTCCGTGGTCAGTCGTGATCACACCGGCTCGCGCGGCAGTGCCGGGAGCTGTCGCTTCTAACTTAAAATCCATCGTTTATCAAGGACGTACTTCGTAGTAAGGAATATCAACGAGCTTCACATCAAAGACGAGGGTCGAGTAAGGCAGAATCGCACCTGATCCGCTGACACCGTAGCCCAGATTGTAAGGGATGACGATGCGGGCACTGTCGCCCACACGCATATCGGTCAGCGCGATGGTCCAGCCCTGAATTACGCTACCAGGAGTGGTGCGGAAAAGACTGTCGCCGTATGATGCCACCTGAGTGAACGACGAGTCGAAGGCCACCCCATTGTAGAGACGACCGATATATTTGACATCTACAGTAGAGGTCAGTAGCGGCGAAAGATTACCGACTGTCTTGCTGCGATCATTAAGATAGCGGATGAGGACATGGGCGGAGGTGTTCCAGCTCGGGGTAAGTGTCTGATAGTAGTTGACACCATCCTCAAGCTTATAGCGCTGCTCATCGAAGAATTCTTCATTTGCTATGCGCCAGTCCTCATACTTGTCCCAGTTGTTGTCATCGTCACCGCATGAGGTGAAGCCCGCTCCGATCGCAGTGAGGAAAAGCAGGGGTAGGATAAATCTTATTTTTGACATAATTAAGGCTTAGAATTTGACTTCAGGGGCACGCTGTGCCGACTCGTCGGCTGAGAACTGCGGCTGCGACTCGAAGCCGAACCACCCGGCATAGATATTTGTCGGGAATTTTTTGATTGATGTATTATAATCGGCCACGACCTGAGTATAACGGCCACGTGCGGTGGCTATACGGTTTTCAGTCCCTTCGAGCTGCACCTGGAGGTCGCGGAAGTTTTCATTTGCCTTGAGATCGGGATAGGCCTCTGAGACAGCAAGGAGCGACTTGAGGGCTCCTGTCAGCTGATTTTGCGCTGCCTGGAACTTTGCGAGAGTCTCCTCATTGAGATTATCGGCATTGATGTTGACCGAAGTGGCGGCTGCACGCGCCTCAGTCACTTTCTCGAGGGTCTCGCTTTCGTGTGAGGCATAGCCTTTGACTGTTGCGACGAGGTTAGGGATCAGATCGGCACGGCGCTGATACTGGTTCTGGACTTCAGCCCATGACTGTTCGACACCTTGCTTTTTTTCAACGAGTGAGTTGTAGTTGCACGATGACAGCATCGGGACAAGGATGGTCAGGAGCAGCAGTAGTTTGAAATTCTTCATAGATGTGTGGAGGGAGTTGATTGCATTTGTTATGATAGGTGATAAATCTGCCATGCGGCACAACCACTGCGCGTGGATGCGCCGCACGGACAGGACTAATCTTATTCGTTACGCTTACGCGAGCTTGCGGAGAAGAGCGTTAAGCGATACCTCAGTGTGGATGAGCTTATGGAGATCCTCAACCTTGACGCGCTTCTGCTCCATCGAGTCGCGCTCGCGGAGAGTGACGGTGTTGTCCTCGAGTGTCTGATGGTCGACTGTGATGCAGAAGGGTGTTCCTATCGCATCCTGACGGCGGTAGCGCTTGCCGATCGAGTCCTTCTCCTCATAGTGGGTAGAGAAGTCAAACTTGAGTTCGTTGACAATCTCACGGGCTTTGTCGGGCAGACCATCCTTACGCACGAGCGGCATGACGGCACATTTGACAGGGGCGAGTGCGGCAGGAAGATGAAGCACCACACGCTTGTCGCCTCCTTCGAGTTCCTGCTCCTCATAGGCTGAGCAGAGGACCGAGAGAAACATGCGGTCGACACCGATGGAAGTCTCGATGACGTAGGGGGTATAGCTTTCATTGAGCTCGGGATCAAAATACTGGATCTTCTTGCCCGAGAATTTCTCATGCTGCGAGAGGTCGAAGTTCGTGCGCGAGTGGATACCCTCGACTTCCTTGAAGCCGAAAGGCATCTGAAATTCGATGTCGGTGGCAGCGTTGGCATAGTGTGCGAGCTTCTCGTGGTCATGGTAGCGATATTTCTCGTCACCGAGGCCGAGAGCCTTGTGCCAGCGCAGACGGAATTCCTTCCACTTCTTGAACCATTCCATTTCTGAACCGGGACGGACAAAGAACTGCATCTCCATCTGTTCGAACTCACGCATACGGAAGATGAACTGACGGGCCACGATCTCATTGCGGAAAGCCTTGCCTATCTGGGCGATGCCGAAGGGGATGCGCATGCGGCCGGTCTTCTGAACGTTGAGATAGTTGACAAAGATACCCTGTGCGGTCTCGGGACGGAGATAGACAGTCATGGCGCCGTCGGCGGTGGACCCCATCTCAGTTTTGAACATCAGATTGAACTGACGGACCTCTGTCCAGTTTTTAGTGCCTGAAATCGGGCAGACGATCTCTTCGTCGATGATAATCTGGCGGAGTTCGTCGAGGTTATTATCGTTCATCGCCTGGGCGAAACGCTCATGGAGAGCATCGCGTTTGGCCACATGCTCGAGCACGCGGGGATTGGTCTGACGGAACATGGCTTCATCGAAGCTTTCGCCGAAACGCTTGGCAGCCTTGGCCACTTCCTTGTCGATTTTGTCGTCGATTTTCGCAATCTGCTCCTCGATGAGCACATCGGCACGGTAGCGCTTCTTGGAATCCTTGTTGTCGATCAAAGGATCATTGAATGCATCGACATGGCCTGAAGCCTTCCAGATGGTCGGGTGCATAAAGATTGCCGAGTCAATGCCGACGATATTCTCGTGGAGCAATGTCATTGAGTCCCACCAATAGCGCTTGATGTTGTTTTTCAACTCGACACCGTTCTGACCGTAGTCATAGACAGCCGACAGACCGTCATATATCTCGCTTGATTGAAACACGAAGCCATATTCCTTGGCATGGCTTACTATTTTCTTAAAAACCTCGTCTTGTGTTGCCATTTCGGTTATGTGAATGGATAATGTATTATTTTCCTTGTAATGTTACAAGTTGCAAAGGTAATAAAAAACCTTTAATTAATTCATAGGTAGCCCTCAAGATTTAGAGATATTCGCCGTCCGGCTATCATCAGCGAAAATGCAAATTATAAATTTTTCTTAACAAATTGATTTAAATTGCTAAAAAATGCTTATATTTGCAAATATTTATGCACAGATGAAAACCAACCCTCTATATATAGCTATAATCTCAACCGTCGTGGCGTGGCTCGGGCTGCTTATGGCATGCTCATCACCATCCCACACGCCTCCTATCGTCACCGTAAGCATCGAGCCCCAGAAATATCTGCTGGAGCAGATCACCGGCAACCGCATCGAGGTGCGCACCCTGATTGCCAACGGCGCGAACCCCGAGACATTTGATCCGTCGGTCAACCATATCCTCAACCTCTCGAAATCGATCGGCTTCCTCCGCATCGGGAATATCGGCTTTGAGGAGGCGATACTCGACAAAATCCATGCCGAGCAACCGGATCTGCCGATTTTCAACACATCGCTCGGCATTGTCCCCATCACGGGTACACATTCGCACGACGGTGTCCCTCACGGAACCATCGACCCACACACATGGACCTCTGTCAAAAATGCTAAGATCATAGCACGCAACATGCTGTCGGCCATGGTGGAGATCGACCCCTCAAATGCCGATTACTACACCCGCAACCATGAGCGGCTCACACAGCATCTTGACTCGCTCGACAATGCCTTTGCCGCAAAGCTCGCCACCCACTCCGGCGAAGCCTTCATGGTATGGCATCCATCGCTGAGCTATTTTGCACGCGACTACGATCTGGTCCAGATTCCTGCCGGAAATTCCGACAACAAAGAGATGGCGATGGGTAGCCTGAAGCATGTCATCGACGAAGCTGCCGAACACAATGTGAAACTTTTTTTCTACCAAAAAGATCTTGACAGCCGTCAGGCCGAAACCCTCAGCGACCAGCTTGATGTCAACCGCGTCAGCATCAACCCTCTTTCCTACCATTGGGAAGATGAGATGGTTGCAATCGCCGATGCCATTGCCACGGGCGGTGTCAACAAATAGAAACAATGGAGCAAGAAGAGCGTGAACTAATCATAGCCCTGCGCCACATCAGCAAGCGCTGGGAACAGAAGACAGTGCTCAACGACATCAACTTCGATGTCCGCCAAGGTGATTTCATCGCTATCACCGGGCCTAACGGTGGAGGAAAAACCACTCTGCTACGAATACTGCTGCGCTTGCTGAAACCGACGGAAGGCACTGTCACATATTATCACGACGGCAAAGAGACCAAAGATCTTTCAATCGGCTATCTACCGCAGAAAAATCTCATAGACTCCCGTTTCCCAATAAGCGTAAGCGAAGTCATAGCCTCCGGCCTCATAGGCGAGCAACTGTCAAAAGAGGAGATCCGCACGCGTGTCAAGGAGACAACCAGGCTGATGGGACTCGAAAGCCATGCGGAGGCAAGCATAGGCAATCTTTCGGGGGGCCAGCTGCAACGGGCACTCCTCGGCCGGGCAATCATCTCGCGCCCGCATGTACTCGTCCTTGACGAACCGCTCAGTTATGTCGACAAGCGTTTCGAGCATCACATCTATGACATTGTGGAGGAACTTGCCAAGAGCACCACATTGCTCCTTGTGTCACACGAGATGTCGACCATCGCCGGTATGGCAAACCGCCATCTCATCATCGACCACAACCTGACCGAATGTCATTCCGCACACCACCACGTACACTATGAGTGCGAAGAGTAGAACAACTAACTCTCCGCACTCATCCGATTTTCTTATCTATGTTAAAGACACTGATCTATATCGCATGTGGCAGCGCCGTCGGCGGCTGTCTGCGCTATCTGCTCGGTCAATGGATACAGGGCCACTCCGGCGGCAGCATGTTTCCATGGGGGACATTTGCAGTCAACATCATCGGTTGCTTTGCAATAGGTCTGATATATGGCGCTCTTGACCGCGGATTCACCCTCTCAACCGAAATGAAAGCGTTTCTGACTATCGGGCTCTGTGGCGGGTTCACGACTTTCTCAACCTTTATCCACGAAAACTACTTGCTTTTCGGAACTTCCGACTTCACGACCTTAGCGCTATATGCAGGCATAAGTTTCACGGCAGGTCTGCTGCTTGCCTACGCCGGTCACTGGCTCGCAAGAGCCATCGTCTTTTAGTCCTGGACAGAGCCTGGCATGTGGAGCGTATGGCCCATGCGCTGCTGCTTGGTGAGCATGTAGCGCAGATTGTAGCGGTTGGGCGCAATTTCAATACCGACATTGTCGACCACTTGAAGACCATAGCCTTCAAGCCCTATGCGCTTGACAGGATTGTTGGTGATCAGGCGCATCTTGGAAACTCCGAGTATATGGAGGATCGACGCACCGACACCATAGTCGCGCTCGTCGGCCTTGTGTCCGAGGTGAAGATTGGCATCGACCGTATCAAGCCCCTCTTCCTGGAGTTTATATGCCTTGATTTTCTCCATCAGACCTATGCCTCTACCTTCCTGATTGAGATAGACGATGACGCCACGGCCCTCCTTGTCGATCAGTTCCATAGCTTTGTGGAGCTGCTCGCCGCAGTCACAGCGCATCGAGCCGAAGATGTCGCCGGTCGCACACGAAGAGTGGACTCTGACGAGCACCGGATCGTCGCCCTTGACGTCGCCCTTGATAAGAGCTATGTGTTCGAGGCCATTGTTCTTCTGGCGGAATGGAATCAGACGAAAATGTCCGTAGGCTGTAGGCATGTCGACCTCCACACCCTCCTCGACGAGCGAATCCTTAAGCAGACGGTAGGCGATCAGGTCACGGATGGAGATGAGCTTCAGCCCCCACTCGTCGGCCTTCGCGCGAAGCTGCGGCAGACGCGCCATGGTACCGTCAGGGTTGAGAATCTCGATAAGTGATGCGGCCGGTTGCAATCCGGCGAGACGGGCGAGATCAATGGCCGCTTCAGTGTGACCGGCACGGCGCAACACTCCGGCATCCTGGGCATAGAGAGGATGCACGTGGCCGGGACGGCCGAACATTTCGGGTGTTACTGTCGGATCGGCAAGGGCTCGGATGGTAGCCGCACGGTCGTGGGCCGAGACACCGGTAGTGCAGCCGGGAAGAAGATCGACAGTGACCGTAAAAGGAGTGCCGAGCATTGAGGTATTGTCCTCAACCTGACGCTCGAGGCCGAGTTCACGGCAACGCGAGAGCGACAGCGGAGCGCAGAGTTCGCCACGGGCATTGGTTATCATGAAATTCACATCGTCGGGGGTGACTTTTTCAGCTGCGATGATGAGATCTCCCTCATTCTCGCGGTCTTCATCGTCGACGACTATGACAAATTTGCCTTCACGAAAATCAGCGATGGCATCTTCTATATTGTCTAACTTTATCTTGTTTTCCATACGGATATATTAGAGGTTGTTATCGAGAGTGTTCAATCGGAAACGGGTTTAGCCGAAAGGAGTTCGATGAGCTGCCCGTCGACCTTGCTGACGGTGTGCAACTCGTCACGCAGACGCATCTGCATCTTGCGTCCGTAGAACCATATCGGCAGACCGAGCGGGAAAAGCAGCATCATGGTCCACGAAAGCCACCTGCGGGTTGACGGCTGGTGGAACCACAGACTGCGCAGTATGGGCATATCCATAAGCTTCAGCAAGACCATTTTCTCGCGTGAGTTGGAGATATAGTCAACATCAGCTTCGATCGTGTCACGCAGGCGGTGGAGCCCATCGCGGTCATATCCGTGAAGCCAGTAGTCTACATAGTTCTGTTTGGAAGGATTGTCCTTGAGATAAGTTGCGACATCGGTTTTCAGCACCTCCAGACGGCCGACAGCATCGGCTGTGTCGACCTCATCCATGACGAGCTCTTTCATCTCCACATGGCGCACCTCGCTCACGCCGAAGAAGCGACGGAAGAAGTTGAGATAGGCATCCTTGTTGAATACGGCTGAATCATTGACCGCCTTGTAGGTGAAAAATATGCCGAGAGGCAACAGCACCGCGGCACTAAGCCACATACCTTCCCAGACCTCCCACTTGCCATCACGGGCGAGCTTATAGCCCATGTTGTCGATGATATAGTAGAAGATGAAGAGGAATACGGAGATGACAAGCGGGGTGCCGAGTCCACCCTTGCGGATGATAGCTCCAAGCGGCGCACCGATGAAGAAGAAAATGATACAGGCAAACGAGAGGGTGAATTTTTTCTGCAACTCTATGGCGTGGCGACGCATGCTCTTCATCTCATCGGCCATCATCATACTCTTGTATTCATATTCCTGACGCATGCGCTGCGCTTTGGCCAGACCTTGGTTGAGGTAGTTGAGCCTCTGTCCCGACGATGAACCACGCAGGAGCGAATCGACATTCATCGGCTTGGCCATGGCGACATCGGGGCGACGTGTCCTGACTATCTCACCGCTATCAATACGGGTGTCATAGTTACGGACACCAAGATATGGGAACTCACGCAGGGAGTTTCCATAGGAAGCGCCTAAGGAGTCCACCCGCAGACCGACAGAGTCAATGGTAGCGCGGAGCTCAGCCATGTTTTTACCGACATACTGGTTGCGCATACCCTGCTCATCCATGCGGTTGAAATTGGTGTCGAATTTCAGCATGATCTCTTTCGTGTCAAACGACTCGCGGCGATATGGCACGTTTCTCATGTTTGAAGCACCGGCATCCTTAAGGTTTTCAAACGATTCGCCGTTCCAGAGTTTCAGAAAGAGATGTGTCTTATCGGGCGTAATCGACATCTTTCCCGAGTCGGCAAGGATTATCGACGAAT
Organism: Staphylococcus sp.; assembly: GCA_023665865.1. GTDB lineage: Bacteria > Bacteroidota > Bacteroidia > Bacteroidales > Muribaculaceae > Duncaniella. Next base: position 1,709,372 of record JAMPDC010000001.1, on the reverse strand, counting down.
TCTCGAACCCCTTGGAGACATCGTAGATCATCACCTCGTAGAGCACACCGGTCTCCCGGTTTTTCTCCTGAACGAAGAGATTGTAGCCGGGGATCTGGTCATAGAACACCCCTTCGGGAATCTCGAGCTCCGGTGACTTCTGGCGCATAGAGTAGAGCAGCGTCCACATCTTGGTCTGAGCGACCGGAAGGACATTGTTTTGAAAAAAGAAAGCGCCGGTGGCTATACATACCATCAGCACGATCAACGGCGCCATGGTGCGCAGGAGCGAGATGCCCGAGGCTTTCATGGCAGTAAGTTCAAATTGCTCGCCGAGGTTGCCGAAAGTCATCAGCGAGGCGAGAAGGATGGCAAGCGGAAGCGCCATCGGAATCATCGTGAGAGCCGCATAGAAAAAGAGTTCTCCGATGACATCGACACCGAGACCTTTGCCGACAAGTTCGTCGATATAACGCCACAGGAACTGCATGAGCACGATGAAAAGACAGATGCAGAACGTCATCATGAACAGAGGCACGAAGCTCTGCAGGATGAAGATGTCCATGCGTTTGATCCGTAACATAGCAGTGAGGCGAAATCGATTGGTGGTTGGAGGTATTGGTGTCTTGATATTAACATCCACGTCCGCCATGAGATCCGCTTAGTGCGGATGACATGGCGGACGGGTATGATTGATTCAGTCTTGAAAAATCACTTTATCGATCAGAGACCGAGGCGGGTCTTAACGACGGGAGTGACATCGGTCACGTCGGTGCCAACATAGATAGGCTGAACGTTTTCGAAGATGAAGGTATAGTTGCCTTCAGCGCCTACGCTCTGGATTGCCTTGAGGACTTTCTCCTGGATAGGAGCCATGAGCTGCTGGTTCTGACGCTGGAGATCCTGCTGTGCAGTCTCGCGGAAGCGCTGGATCTTGGCGTCGATTTCCTGAAGTTCCTGAGTGCGGCGATCCTTGATTGTCGAGGGGGTATTTTCGTCGAGCTGCTGGAACTCCTCGAACTTCTTGTTCATCTCTTCCTGGAGTTTTGCAAACTCATCTTCATATTTCTTGGTGGCAGCTTCCATCTGTTCAGAGACGCTCTTGACCTCGGGGAGTGCCTGAATGAGCTCCTGAGTGTTGATAACACCAAATTTCTGGGCGAAGAGGCTCATGGGGAACGCAATCATGATTGCGAGCAGTAATTTCTTGATCATCGTTGTATTGTGAAGTTTTATTTTTTAAATATTACAATAATTCTTAAATCTGTAGGCGAAACGGGAATCGGTGCTTCATCCGAAGCGCTGCAAAGATAGGGATTTTATTTGGAATAACCTAACTTTTCAAGGACCTCATTGGAGACATCGATACGCGGAGACGCAAATATGATGTCGCCGGCCGACGCGCGGTCGAAAATACACTGGTAGCCACGCTCCTCCGAGACTTTTTTGACGGCGTTGTAGACATCGTCCTGAATAGGCTTCATGAGCGACTGGCGTTTCTTGTAGAGTTCACCGTCAGGGCCAAAATACTTCTGGCGGAGTTCGGCAGCTTTTTTCTCGCTTGCCAGGACTTCCTCCTCTTTCTTTTTCTTCTGTTCGTCGGTCAGGAAGACCATCTCGTTCTGATAGTTCTTGTAGAGGGTCTCAGCCTCCTTTGCCACAGCCTCCACTTCCTTCTGCCAACGGAGTGAGATCTGGTTGAGCTGTTCGTTGGCCATCTCGTAGGCGGGGATATTGGAGAGGATATAATCCATATCGACAAGCGCAAACTTCTGGGCGTAGGCGCCGCTGAAACATGCGACGATGAGTGCTAATGTCAGGAAAATCTTTTTCATTCCTTAGGCGATGTTAAAGTATTTGTAATGTTAGCTATATTAATATAGACACGCCAGCGTGTGAAAAGTTTAATCAGACTGCCGGAGGGTTAGAATTCCTGTCCGAGAATGAAGTGGAAGTGCGAACCGCCCTTCTGGCCGTTGGCATAATCGAAACCGTAGGCCCAGTCGATACCCATCATACCGATCATCGGGAGATAGATGCGGATACCGGCTCCGGCACTGCGCTTGAGGTCGAACGGTGAGAAGTTTTTGACCGAAGTCCAGGCGTTACCGCCTTCGAGGAAGGTCAGGCCATAGATGGTTGTTGTCGGCTGGAGCATGAACGGGAAGTGGAGCTCGACACCGAAGCGGGTATAGGCATAACCGCCTCCGCCATATAAGGGAGTGAGCTGACCGTTGTCATAACCGCGGAGGGCGATGGTCTCCTGAGCGTAGGTGTAGGAACCCGACATACCGTCACCACCGACATAGAAGGTCTCGAAGGGTGACTTGAGATACTTGTTGTAGCTGCCGAGAAGACCGAAGTCTGCGCGGGTCATGAGCACGAGGGTATATTTGCTGTCGACACTGTTGAGCGGAGTGTAGGTACGCGATTTGAAGCGTAACTTCCAATATTCGATCCAACGGTAGAGCTCCTGACGGGCATTGTTGACCTCTGTACTGGATGCATCACCCTTACGGTTCTGAGCGATTTCATAGAGTCTGCCCCAGTTCTTATCGCCGAAGAGCGACACGGGAGGAGTCAGCTGAAGATTGAGCGAGAAGTCGGAACCGGAACGGGTATAGAGAGGATTGTCGATAGAGTTACGCGCGAGGGTCAGACCGAGGGTGAGAGAGTTGGCCGTACCGTTGTTCATGTTCAGAAGGTATTCCCAATTCTTGAGGTTATACCAACTGTAGCCGAGTTCGGCCTGGAATGTGAAGTAGTCATCCGGCCAGTTGAGACGCTTACCGAAGCCGATGGAAATACCGAGCATCTGGAGATACTTGTTGGGGTCGTAGGCGTTTTCGTAAGAATTTCCGTAATAGTCATTGTTGTAGTAGCCGGTGTTGTAGAGACCGCTATATGAATATAGGTAATTGTTCATATAGTTCTGGTTGAAGTACGATGAGTTTACACCGGTCTGACGGCTATAGTAGGCGGAGACGGAGAGCGAGTTGGGTCGCTTACCACCAAACCACGGATCAAGGAAGGAGATGCTGTAGGCCTGATAGTAGCGGGCGTTGGTCTGCGCGGAGATGGTGAGTTGCTGACCATCACCCTGTGGGATGAGGCCCTTGTAGCTGTTGGGATAGAAGAGGTTTTTGATCGAGAAGTTGGTAAACTTGATGGCAACCTTACCGATGACACCTGTCTGGCCCCAACCCATCGAGAACTCGAACTGGTCGTTGGATTTCGATTCAAGATTGAAGAGGATGTCGACAGTGCCGTCTTCCTGATTCGGTTCGGGACGGATGTCCATGTTTTCAGGGTCGAAGTGTCCGGTCTGGGCAATTTCGCGGGCCGAACGCATGAGGTCGGTCTTGCTGAAGAGTTCGCCCGGCCTCACGTGGAGCTCACGGCGGATCACCTTCTCATACAGACGGTCGTTACCATTGATGATGACGTTGTTGATCTTGGCCTGCGGGCCCTCGATGATGCGCATCTCAAGATCAATCGAGTCACCGTTGACGTTTTTCTCAATCGGGGTTAGATCGAAGAAGAGGTAGCCACGGTCCATGTAGTAGGTAGAAATGGCATCTTCATCATCGCGTGTACGCTTATCAAGGAGTTTCTGATTGTAGACGTCACCGGGCTCCATACCGAGAGCGGCCTGAAGAAGTTCGGTGGGGAAGACCGTGTTGCCCACCCAGGTAATGTCGTTGATGTAATATTTCTTACCTTCATCAAGAGAGATATAGACATCGACAGTCTTCTCATCAAAAGGCACGACAGAGTCTGCGAGGATCACCGCGTCGCGGTAGCCCTTCTCGTTATACTTCTGTATGATTCGCTTGAGGTCATCCTCATAGTCGGACTCGACGAATTTTTTCTGACGGAAAAGGTTGAGGAGCTTGCCCTTTTCGTTGGTCTTCTTCATCACTCGCTGGAGCTGATTGTCAGTCATGACCTCATTGCCTTCAATATAGATCTTGTGGACTTTGACCTTGTCGTTTTTGTCAACGTTGATGTCGACGATCACCTCATTGGGGTGTGAGAGATCATCGGTCAGGTTGATTTTGACAGTCGCGTTACCGAAACCCTTGTTGCTGAAATATTTCGAGATAATATTTTCGGCGCGGTTGACGATATTCTGGGTGATCTGGTTGCCTTTGCGGAGCTGAAGTGCCTCCTCGAGATCCTGCTTCTCGCCTTTCTTCACTCCGTTGTAGTTGATTTCGCCGATGCGGGGCTGCTGGCGGAGGTTGATGGTGATATAAGCCTTGTTACCGACGACCTTGTCGATCGTAAACTGTACTTTTGAGAAGAGGCCCTGACGCCAGAGTCGCTTGCTTGCATCGGTGATGTCTGTACCGGGGACGGTGATGATGTCGCCCACTTTCAGGCCAGTATAACCGATGACGATGTAGTCCTCGTAGTTATCGGCGCCTTTCACTTGGATATCGGCGATTTCATAGGTCTTCGGCAGACCGGTGAAAAGTATGTTCGGATTGTAGACCGTATCGCTCGGAGCCTGGGCAGAGGCACCAAAAGAGACGATTAGCGAAGGGAGAAAGAGCAGGAATGTGATAAATTTGAGACGCATTGGTCAAACGTTTGTGTGGAGGGATGGATTTCGGTTATTTAAGTTGTTCGGAAGTGAGGCCGAAGCGCCTTTCACGACCTTTGAAGTCCTTGATAGCACGGATGAAGTCTTCGCGCGAGAAATCAGGCCAGTAGGTGTCGGTCACATATATTTCCGAATATGCTATCTGCCATAGCAAAAAGTTGCTGATTCGGTGGTCGCCCCCTGTGCGGATGAGAAGATCCGGATCGGGCATGCCTGCGGTGGTCAGATAAGCCTCGAAGGCAGCGTCGCCATTCATGTCGGATGCCTTCGCACGACCGGCGGCGACGTCTTCAGCGAAACGGCGGGCGGCATCGACGAGCTCCCACCGCGATGAGTAGCTGATGGCCAGGACGAGTGTGAGTCCTGTGCAATGGGAGGTGTCGGCGATACATTGCTGCAGGCGATTGTAGGCTTCGGCAGGCATACGGGAGCTGTCGCCTATCATCTGCAAGCGCACATTATTCTTAATCAGGTCGGGGGTCTCGCGCTCGATCGCTATCACTATAAGGTGCATCAAGGCGTCGACTTCGGCCTGCGGGCGATTCCAGTTTTCGGTGGAGAATGTGTAGAGCGTGAGATAGCCTATGCCGAGTTCGGAGGCAACCTCAGTGATACGACGCACTGTGTTGACGCCCTCGACATGCCCTTCGCTTCGGTCAAGGCCCCTGGCCTTGGCCCAGCGGCCGTTGCCATCCATGATGATGGCTACGTGGCGCGGCAGACTATTTTTGTCTATTTCTTCTGTCATATTCTCTCTTTGTATATGCACCCGGCGGATGGTTTGAAAAACCGTCGGGCGACGGGCGGGAGATTGTTTTTGGTTTTTAACTATACTGTTTCATGTTGCGACGTCTGTAATCAATCTATGCGATGACAGGTGACACAACGTTTGCCGAACTCATAAGTGAGGGTGACCATGACTGTCGAATACCAGTCGGTATTTTTCAGAAATGAGCTTTTGATCTTGTAGAGATCTGTGAGTTCGGCACTATCGACCTTGTCGCCAAACACTTTGGTCATCGAAAATTCGAGACCCAGATTCAGGCGCGGACGCACTTTGTATTTGACACCGAGTCCCATCGGGATGCTCATGGCTACGGATGTATCGCCACCGGAGTTGGCCATAGTCACTCCGAGACCGAGACTGAGATAGGGCGAGATGCGCGAAAGGCGCTTATAGGTCTCGCCTATGCCGTAGTTGAAGAAGTTGAACTCGGCTCTGGCGCCAAGATCGTAGGCCCACGACTTGAAATCGTAGACTTTCCCTTCGGGGAGCACATTTTCAATATCGGCCGTAGAGCCACTGAGCGAGACTGCTGTCAACATTCCGCGGATGGCCCAACGGGTGTTGATGAGATAGCGGAAAGTGCCGTTGAAGGCTACTCCCGGATGGGCAAACGGGTTGCCACCATTAGCTTCACCGAGATATCCCGACATGCCGATGCCGGCTCCGATGTCAAATTTATATTCCTCGACGCTCTCTTGCGTCTGGGCAAGCGCCCGCGCGGGAATTGCGAGAGCGCAGAGTGATAGAGCTATGCTGAACAGGAGAGATTTTGCGTTCATTATACATTATTAATATAAGGGACGGAATGAGAAGCGGCGGATGACACCCTTCCAGAGAGTGTCGAAGAGGAGTCCGTCGGCATCCTCTCCACCAAAGAGATAGATGTAGGGACATTCCCATTCATCGACCGGAGCGACAGCGCGGCTGAGGGCCACGGGAACCGGACTTGCCCATGCGGGAAGCGGAGTGCGGCCTATCGGGAGCCATCCGTCGACACCTGCACGGGAGCTGCCACCGTTGTCAACAGACATTTCGGTGGGAACCACTATGGCCTGTGCGCAAGCAAAAGCAGGGATAAATTCCGGGAGCTGCATATAGCTCGAAGCCTCGGCCCAGGTGATGCCTTGGTCATAGGATACGTAGACAAGGTTGGAGGCGACGATACCGTCTTCCGATTCATAGCGGCCGCCGACTGCAATGAGGGCGGAACGCTCTGTCACACTCCAGTTGGTCGAGCTGACGCGCGGTGTGAAATAGGGGAAGAGCGTCACATCCTCGGTCTCATCGATATCACGGGTGCTCACCTTGGCCCAACGATTGCCATCGTAGCCCCATGTAGAACCCACAAGCGTGCCTGAGGCATCGCGGCCACCGATGAAAAGAGCGAGAACCGAAGAGCTCCATTTGGTCTCGTAGGCCACAAGCTGGCTCGTACCGCTTACGGGGCAACCGGTCGGGACTGCCACTTCGGCAGAAGCGGGATATGTGACATGTTTCCACCCGTCGGCGTCCTTACGTGCACCGACAGCCTTGTCCATATAGCCTCCGTAGAGATAGTCGATATGCACACCGGTCGCACGCCATGAACGGCCGTCAGCAGAAACGAATAGCTGACCGGCCGAGTCAAGGATATAGAACGATGCCGAGCTTGCGCAGAGCGATTTGATATCCGCACCGGCAGGCAGGCTTACGATTGAGCTTTCCCAATCGTTGTAATATGGATTCTCAGTCACAGCCATAGAGCTCTGCGAGCCGTCGGTCGTGAAGCAATATACTTTACCTTGATATTCGACAGTCTTCTGTGCGGTGGGCGCAGCCAGTTTGCCCGGGAGAGTGCGGAGGGCGGCATCATCCCAGAAAAGAGTGTCGGGCACGACCTTATGCACATTGAGTTTGACCGTATATTCGCGTTTGGAGAGGCCATCGTAGGAAGTGACAAGCAACTTGACAGGGCCATCAGCGAAGTTGATACTGTCTTTGGGATTCTGGAGGAAATTGATGGTTGTGTCGCGCGACGTTCCGGGAATACGATATGTGATATCACAGCCGCTGGCCGACGATGTGCCGACGTTCACGAGCAGCTTGTCGACCTTAGTGCCCATTGGCAGCGAGTCGGCGTTGAATATCTCGGCATTAACCAGGTCAATGGAGAAGAAGACTGAGTCAAGATGGGCAAGCACGCTGTCGTCCTTCACAAGGCTGAACGATGTCACGGAACAGTTGCTGAAATCTCCCTCTGACACAAATGTTTCAGAGTTGGAATTACATGCCGAGACAATGCCCATCAAGATGAGAGTCAACAGTGTGTATAGCGGGAATCTTTTATTCATAATGCGATTTATGCCTCCCGACAGAGGCGGGTTTGTTTGCTATTTCATTGTTTCATGGGTGTTTAGAGGAGTCTAAACACTTTTTCAAGATGCAAAGTTAACAAGATTTTCGTTAACTACCATTTTACGTGCGTAAAAAAAACATAATAAGAGATTAACAATCGTAAATGAAAGATTGAACGATGATGATTCACGCATGGCCAGCCATGCGATGACTGTGACACTCGCGCGACAGTCTGCAAGGCCTCCTGTCCATCCTGTCGCCAAAACATCTACATTTCTGTCTACCAGGCGGGTACAGAATCAAAAATTTTCTATTTTTTTCAACGATTATGCCTCCATTTTTTTGTTTATTTTAAGTCTTTACTTACTTTTGCATAGTCGAAATCCTACAAACCCACATTGACAAACATTAAAAACAAACCAAAAGCCCACAAATTCATCTCCCATCCCCACCGATAAAAAAGTTCAAAGACTATCAAGGATAGATGTATTATATAGATTCAACAAAGAAAATTAAACCCTAACATTCATTTACAACATTTGCTACATTTACAATCACTGGAGCCACATTCAAAGAAGCCATTGATTCCATTACACTCCAACTGTCAAAGGAATCGTTTTTTCAATATATGTGTTTTTACAAGATTGTAGATTAGAAAAGGGAGACTGACCGCGAGGTTCGTCTCCCTTAAAATTTCTGGCAGTGCGGCTGTCATCCGGAACAGCGCTGTCACTTGCGTGGCGCGATGACGCGGTCGCCGATCAGCTTTGCAAGTTCGGATCGAGAACTCTCGATCTCCTGAATCTCGCGCATTAGAGCGATAGCGCTTTCATAGTCCGAGCCACATGCGGCCAAGCGGCTGCGCGCCTCGTTGAGCTGAGTGCAGAGGATTGCATCTTTGAGCTCGTTGATCGCCCGCGGGACGAGCTCCCCGAGCAGATCCAGCTCTGTGTCGATCTTGGCATATTTGGTATGGACCTTGCTGAGTATATGACGTTCGACCACAAGGTCAGTCGCAAGGTTGCGCACTCCGTCGTCGGGCGACGAACACATGAGTCTTGCAAGATATGACTCTGAAAATTCATCAATAGCACGGGCATAGGACGCATCGACCGCCTCCTGCAGCGAACGTTCCATGGCAGAAATGCTCCCGACATCCGTAGCTTTCTGCCTGATAGCCTCAACACCTTCAGCAAACTCCTTGCTACGGCGCTCCTCCAGCTCCAGACGCCGCCGACGGAGATCTGCGTCCCAGGTTTCACGGCTAAGCCGGAGAGCCACGTCAAAGAAGTGGGCAAGATCCTTGTTGACAAAACTTATACCGTCCATCGCAAGGTCTGAATCTATATATTCGAGCACCGTCATCGGGACATTGTTGCCATCGGCGTCAATACCCTCGGCAAAAGCGAAGTTGCCATATTTGACCACGAGCCGTATAAGAGCCAGCTCATAGGTACGCAGAAAGCGCGTGGCCTCATCCTTGACAGGTTCCGGTTGCGGCGAAGCACTCTCAGCCGGCCCGACAGCTCCACCGGTGTTTACCGGGATGGCAGCCTCATCGGGAAAAGCAGTGAAGGCTTCCTCTCGCTGACGGTCTTCACGCGATTTCAGCCTGAATTCATTATAATATTTGCCGACCTCCCTGCGCAATATATCCTCGTCCATGAACAGGATGCGCGAACACTCCTGGACATAGACGCTCCTCGTGATCTCATCAGGGATCAACGCGATTGTCTTGACAAGGCGGGTGATGACCGTCGCCCGCTGCGTCGGGTCATCGGCCGCACCCTCCATAAGGACCCGGGCCATGAAGCTGATGAAGTCGGTCTCATGAGCTGCTATATATTCCTCCACCTCCGTCGACGAATGGCTCTGGGCAAAAGAATCCGGATCCTCACCGTCAGGAAGCAAGAGCACCTTAAGATTCATGCCATCCTGAAGCAGAAGCTCGATTCCACGGAGTGAGGCCTTGATGCCTGCAGCGTCAGAATCATAGATCAGTGTGACGTTGTTGGTGAAACGTTTGATCAACCTGACCTGCTCGACTGTCAATGCCGTACCCGACGAGGCCACGACATTGCAGACACCGGCCTGGTGCATGGAGATAACATCCATGTATCCCTCGACGATGATGCAGCGCTGGGCTTTCGAGATGGCCTGTTTAGCCTGAAAGAGTCCATATAGCTCACGACGCTTCTGATAGATTTCAGACTCTGGGGAGTTGACATATTTGGCAATTTTCTTCTCCTTGCTAAGAGTGCGGCCGCCGAAAGCCACCACTTTGCCGGAGAGAGTGAGTATAGGATACATCACTCGTCCGCGGAAACGGTCGTAGACACGACCATCCTCCGTACGGGTACAGACGCCGGTAGAGAAAAGATACTGTTCGCTGTAGCCTCGCTCCGTAGCAGTCTTGAAGAGGGCATCGCGTTCTTCGAGAGCATATCCGAGATGGAAGCGCTCAATCATGGCATCGCTGATGCCGCGATAGCGGAAATATGAGAGACCGATGTCGCGTCCTTCGGGCGTATCGTGAAGATTTTTCTCAAAATGCCGCATCACGAAGTCGTTGAGCGCAAGCATATTCTCACGATCCCCCTCGGCACGGCGTTCCTCGTCGGTCATCTCTCGCTCTTCAATCTCGATATTATATTTTTTCGCAAGATAGCGCAGAGCTTCGGTAAACGAGAGTTGCTCAAGTTTCATGATGAAACTGACTGGACTGCCACCTTCACCACAGCTGAAGCATTTACACATGCCCTTGGCCTTAGAGACATAGAACGACGGCGAACGATCGTTGTGGAAAGGACATAGCCCGACGTAGTTGGCTCCGCGTTTCTTCAAACTCACGAAGTCACTCACCACCTCGACTATATCTGCGGCATCGAGGATACGCTGGACAGTTGCATTGTCAATCTTCTTCATCGTGACTGCAAAGGTAGTGAAAAAAGTCGCGTGTTTTGCAGGATTTGCGTACTTTTGCCAACGGCACATAACGGCTAATTTTTGAAAGATTAAAAAAATTGTCAGTTGAGGTTTAGTAAATGGGAACTTGTGTGTCTAATTAATGTATGATGAACATGAACGACATAGAAAAGCTGTTTAAAACACATTACCTACAGATGCTCCGGTTGGCCGTTGGGCTTCTGCACGACGAAGACTCCGCACGCGACCTCGTCCATGATGTGTTTGCCACCCTGCTTGATGATGCCCGAAAAAGAAACATGCCTGATGTCCCGGGGACTGCCTATCTTCTCTCGGCCGTCCGTAACCGTTGCCTCAATCTAATCCGCGACATGGGGACACGCGAGCGTGTGACCAACAGATACTTTCTTGAAAATGACGAGTATGACTCCGAAGACTGGCCCGATGACGAAACAATAGTACGAATCTACCAGATCATAAATGGAGACCTCACTCCACAATGCAAGAGAGTGATGGAGCTGCGCTTTATCGACGGACTCCGGTTCTCAAAAGTGGCATCGACATTAGGAATCAGCGAAAATGCCGTCTACAAGCATGTCCGTCAGGCATTAGTAATAATCCGTAAGAATCTCAATCAAAATGGATAAGTATGACATCGTGCTTGACCTTATCGAGCGTCCCGAACACTACTCTTCCTCGCAGATAGCCAAAATCCTTGCCGATCCGGAAACCCGCGAGATCTATAATCTCCTGTGCAAGTCTGAATCCACACTTAAGTCCAAAAACATCAGTGCGGATGTCGATGCGGAGTGGGAAACATTTAACTGCCGTAATTTCCGTAAACGGTTCCGCCTGCTGCATCTCGGAGGACGCGCTGCTTCCATCGCTGTCGTGACCCTCACATCCATCGCCGCCCTTGCCATCGGGACCACCATCGCTCTCAATTTTTCAGAGAGTAGACGCGAGACAAAGACTGCGGAGAAGGATACAGCACTGCCAACAACCGTTGTATGCAAAGACTCAGTCGCTGTGACAAATGATTCCATACCGGCGATCGTTACTCCTGTATTGTTTGAAGATGAATCACTCGACACAATCCTCAAAGCCCTGGCCCGACAGCACGGGCTGACCCTTGAATACAGGAATCCTGAAGCGGCGACCCTACATCTCTATTATAAATACGACCCAACTTTAGGTATTGGCGATATCGTGGAGCAACTCAACTCGTTTGAGCAACTCAACATCCGTCTTGACGGAACAACTTTAATAATCGACTAAACCATGCGACAGATTTTAGTTATCTTTATAACCCTCGCTGTGGTCATGCCAATAGGGGCCAAAAAGTATTCCTACACTTTCAAGGACACTCCTGTATCGCAAGCGCTCATCCGACTGGGACACGATCACCCAGACATAAGCATCGCTTTTATCTACAAGGAGCTTGACAACTACCAAACTTCCGCCCACATAGACACAGATGATCTCTATTGCGCCCTTCGCCGTATCATCGGTTTCAATCCGATAAGTGTCACCCGTAATAAAAACTCCTTCTATATCGAAGCGCTCCAGCACGGGAAATTTATCTATAACGGTCAGGTTGTCGGGACGGACCACGAACCTGTTGCCGCTGCTACAGTCCTGCTCCTCACGCCCAGGGATTCAACTGTCATCACTTATGGTATCACTGACGGCAATGGTAGTTTTTCAATTCCCTGCGATCGGAAAGATGTCCTGGCCAAGATTTCATGCATAGGCTATCAGACTACCTATCATAGGTGTAATTCCTATAACGTCGGGACTGTAATAGTATCTGAGCAAGCAATCAAACTGAACGAGGTAAAAGTTGAAGCCGAAAATGCACGCCTCCTGACCGACCGGTCTGTCTATATTCCAACCCAACGTCATAAAAACGCATCGCAGTCTGGCGCCGACCTGCTTGCTCACATGGCCATACCACAGCTCGATGCAATCACTGGCGGAAGCATCAAGACAAATACCGGAAAGCCAGTCGCCGCCTTCATCGACTACATTCCCGCCTCTGAAAACGACTTGAAAGCTATGAGGATAGCAGATGTCAAAAGAGTAGAGTTCTATCAGTATCCATCCGACCCTCGTCTGCAAGGGGAGCCGTATGCAGTCAATTTTATAATGCAACAATATGAGTATGGCGGTTATATCAAAGGTTTCAGCCATGTCAACCTCATCAGTTTTTCGGAACAACTTTTGGGCAATATGAAATTGCAGTACAAGAAAATGACTTATGATATAATGGGCTACGGCTTTAATATGAACAACAGTCATTACGGCTCCAACCTCCGGGAAACCTTCAGATTACCTAAGGAAGATGGCGGTGAACAAACTTTTGACCGCACATCCAAGACTCTCTCGTCAAAGACAGAGAACCAACAGTATTTCGCAGCTCTGAGGGCATCCTATCATTCTGACAAAATCCAGGCATCATCCCAATTCAACGCAAGCGTCAACACAGTCCCCCATTCTGACAGCAATGGCATCGTAACCTATGACACCGAGCAGTTTGCGACATCGAACTACGATTCTACATCAGATAAAAACTCGAGGTTTCTCGCCTACAGCGGCTATTACTTCTTCGTTCTTCCGAGAGAAAACACTCTTTCATTCACACCATCCTATGTATTCACACATAGCGAAACAAATTCAGCCTATATAGAAGAAGGTTTCTCGAAAATCATCAATAGTGCTGATGACAACACTTCACAGATAAAGGGTTCGCTTAAATTCAGTCATAATTTCGGACAATACGGAAATCTTATAGCCTACATGAACGGCAACCACGAGTATAACCGCACTAGATACTATGGTTCCGCGTCCTCCTTCGACAGGATCAAATCGTCGAGATTGGGGCTTGGCATTTCCTACAGCATCAATACAAACAATCTATATGCCACTCTCGGCTTCGGTTATGACTGGGATAGATTGGAATTTAGCGAAACTGTCGAGAAGCCATCGCGCCCATCTTTCGACATCTCCCTACAATACACCCTTAGGAAAAAACATTCCTTCACCGCCGACTTCCACTACAGCACCAAGCAACCTCTGCCAAGTTTCAAGAGTGAAAACGTCATCACATCTTCCCCATTCCTAAAATATACCGGCAACCCGCATCTCATACCGCTCAAAAGCTATGATTTCAATTTGAATTACACTTGGATTCCAAGCAATAACTTCAGTTTTTCGGCTTTCGCATCCGGATGGTTTGTCGGCGACCGATATGCCTTCAATTATGAAGCAACACCCGATGGCATACTCCGCACAATTAGCCAACCGGCCGGTGTATATGCACAGGGGAGATACGGAATAAAAGGTACTGCAAGATTTCTCAACAGGAGCCTGGCATTTACAGCCTCAGTCGCACAAGTGCTCAACCACAACGGCCGTCCATACGACATCAACCACTCTTGCATATATGGATACGCCCAGGCGCGCTATTATCTTGGTAACTGGAATTTTGCCTTGACCTACATCTCCGAGTCCGGCGGTCCGGATGGAAGCGTCAACGGTATCTGGACCCAAAAAAAGAGTGAATGGTATGTAGCTATCGGGTGGTCAAATTCCGACTGGAATGTGAAAGCCAACATCGTCAACTTCACCCGATGGAATTGGCGTAGTGAGATCCAGGAGATGCAGAGCAAGTGGTATGACACACGTGAACAACTCTATAACGGCCATAGCCATGCACTTGTCCAGATATCCGCGACATATACTTTCGGTTTTGGAAAGAAGGTGAAACGAGGCGACGAGCCTTCCATTTCCAACTCATCCTCCTCAGGTATCCTGCAATAAATGCGGCGCCAAGAGATCTATGGAGGAATGAGTTTAAACGAATTTGGGGCTTACCTGCTGATTTTTCATGATATTATAAGGTGTCTTTCAAGAAATATTTCATATCTTTGCAAGCTGAAAAATAATAGGAGTCGCTCGTATGGCTCCCCAAAACACCACATTAACTAATGGCAACAATCAATATCACCTTCCCCGACCAGAGTGTGAAGCAGTTTGAGAGCGGCGTCACTCCCCTCCAGATTGCAGAATCTCTGTCGTCACAACTCGCACGCGACATCCTCGCCGCAACTGTCAACGACAAGGAGTGGGACATCTCACGTCCTATCACCGAGGATGCGTCAATCCGTCTTTTCAAATGGGATGATCCCGAAGGCAAGCACGCTTTCTGGCACTCGTCGGCCCACCTTCTCGCCGAAGCTCTCCAGGAACTCTTCCCCGGAGTGAAATTCGGCATCGGCCCGGCTATCGAAAACGGCTTCTATTACGACATCGATCCGGGTGAGCACACCATCACTTCGGCCGACTTCCCCCGCATCGAGAAAAAGATGCTCGAGCTCGCCCAGCAGAAGCAGGAGATCGTGCGCGCTGACATCTCGAAAGCCGACGCTCTCAAGCTCTTCGGTGACCGTGGCGAAGAATACAAGTGTGAACTCATCAGCGAACTTGAGGATGGCCACATCACCACCTATACCCAGGGCTCTTTCACTGACCTCTGCCGTGGCCCGCACATCCCCAACACAGCTCCCATCAAGGCTGTCAAGGTGACTTCACTCGCCGGTGCCTACTGGCGTGGCGACGAGAAGCGCAACCAGCTCGTCAGAGTCTATGGCATCACTTTCCCAAAGAAAAAGATGCTCGACGAATATCTCGTGCTCCTCGAAGAAGCCAAGAAGCGTGACCACCGTAAGCTCGGTAAGGAAATGGAACTCTTCGCCTTCTCCCAGAACGTCGGCGCAGGTCTTCCCCTCTGGCTCCCGAAAGGCACAGCTCTCCGCGACCGCCTTGAGCAGTTCCTCCGCAAGATCCAGAAGCAGTATGGCTACCAGCAGGTCATCACTCCCCATATCGGCAACAAAAATCTCTATGTGACCTCAGGCCACTATGCAAAATATGGCAAGGACTCCTTCCAGCCCATCCACACACCTGAGGAGGGCGAGGAATACCTGCTCAAACCGATGAACTGCCCTCACCACTGCGAGATTTTCCGCGCACTCCCCCGCAGCTACCGTGACCTGCCCCTGCGCCTTGCAGAATTCGGCACCGTCTACCGCTACGAGCAGAGTGGCGAACTCCACGGCCTGACCCGCGTGAGAGGTTTCACGCAGGATGACGCCCACATCTACTGCGCACCCGACCAGATCAAGGGAGAGTTCCTCAAGGTGATGGATATCATCTTCTACATCTTCAAGGCGCTCAAATTTGACAACTTCGAAGCTCAGATCTCGCTCCGCGATCCCAACAACAAGGAGAAATATATCGGCTCCGACGAAAACTGGCATCTCGCAGAGCAGGCCATCATCGACGCCTGCGAGGAGAAAGGCCTCAAAGCCCGCAAGGAATATGGCGAAGCCGCTTTCTACGGTCCGAAACTCGACTTCATGGTCAAGGATGCTCTCGGCCGCAAGTGGCAGCTCGGTACGATCCAGGTTGACTACAACCTCCCCGAACGCTTCCAGCTCGAATACACCGGCTCTGACAACCAGAAGCACCGTCCGGTGATGATCCACCGCGCCCCCTTCGGCTCGATGGAGCGCTTTGTCGCCGTGCTTCTCGAACACACCGCCGGCCGCTTCCCCCTCTGGCTCGCCCCGCAGCAGGCTGTGGTCCTTCCTATCTCTGAGAAGTTCAACGACTACGCTTACGAGGTGGCCAAGCAGCTCAACGCCCTCGACATCCGTACCCAAGTTGACGACAGAAATGAAAAAATCGGCAAGAAAATTCGTGACAACGAGCTCAAAAGAATACCCTACATGCTCATTGTCGGTGAAAAAGAAGCTGAAAATGGTGAAATTTCTGTAAGAAAACAGGGTGAAGGTGATAAAGGTTCGATGAAAATTGCTACCTTTGCAGACGATTTGGCTCAAGAAGTCAACGAAATGATTAATCAATAACCCCCCTGAATGGAGAAAAAACCTTTCGCCCCGCGCCCACCGCGCCCCAACAACGGCCCTCGCCGCCCTCTTCCCAATAGTCGTAAAGAGGAACCATACGCTATCAACGAGCACATCCGCGCACGTGAAGTGCGACTGGTTGGCGACAACGTTGAGACAGGCGTCTACCCCATCCAGGAGGCATTGAAAATCGCCGACGGTCTCGGTCTCGACCTCATCGAGATCTCACCGACCGCCGAGCCCCCGGTCTGCCGAGTGCTCGACTACCAGAAGTTCCTCTATCAGCAGAAGAAACGCCAGAAGGAACAGAAGGCAAAAGCGACCAAGGTAGTAGTCAAGGAGATCCGTTTCGGACCTCAGACCGATGACCATGACTACAACTTCAAGCTCAAGCATGCCATCGGCTTCCTTCAGGAAGGCGCCAAGGTGAAAGCCTACGTTTTCTTCAAGGGACGCTCCATCCTCTTCAAGGAACAAGGCGAGGTGCTCCTGCTCCGTTTTGCCAATGACCTTGAGGAATATGGCAAAGTTGATCAGATGCCTGTCCTCGAAGGCAAGCGCATGATCATCATGCTCAGCCCCAAGAAAAAATAAACCAAGCTAAAAGCGTGTCGCCGGCTCCGGCCGGCGGCCACTACATAGAATTAAAATCATTATTTAACAATCACAACAAATGCCAAAGATTAAGACTAACTCCGGTGCCAAAAAGAGGTTCGCCCTTACCGGATCAGGAAAGATCAAGAGAAAACACGCCTTCAAGAGCCACATCTTGACCAAGAAGACCAAAAAGCAGAAACGCAACCTGACTCACTTCTCACTCGTTGCCAACTGCGACGCTTCAAACGTTAAGGAGCTCCTCGCCCTCAAGTAAGAAAGGCCCGGTTTTCACTTGTAATTAAAATCGTGATTTCTAATTCAATTCTTTAACCGAACGGACAGCCACCTAAAAAATGAATCTAAGTGCATTGACGTGCCGCTGACGTTCACAATCCATTTTTAAAATGCCAAGATCAGTAAATCATGTAGCTTCAAGAGCTCGCCGCAAAAAAATCCTTAAACTCACCCGTGGTTACTTCGGTTGCCGCCGCAACGTGTGGACCGTAGCCAAGAACACCTGGGAAAAGGGTCTCACCTACGCTTACCGTGACCGCAAGGACAAGAAGCGCAACTTCCGTGCCCTCTGGATCCAGCGTATCAACGCAGCTGCCCGCCTTGAAGATCTTTCTTACTCTAAGCTCATGGGCCTCATCCACAAAGCCGGCATCGAGATCAACCGCAAAGTCCTCGCTGACCTCGCGCTCAACAATCCCGCCGCTTTCAAGGCTATCGTTGACAAAGTTAAGAATGCCTAAGGCAAACTTACATTAGCCATACCAAACCAAAGGCTTCCCCTATGAAAAATCATTTTTTCAAAAGGGAGGCCTTTGATTTATCCCCGTGCTATTTCAATCATTTACACAGATTACTTTTCAGATGACGAACAACGACAAGAAATATTCACCCTCGACACTATGCGTACAGGCCGGATGGACGCCGGCCAAGGGTGAGCCGCGCGTGCTTCCCATAATCCAGAGCACTACTTTCAAATATGACACAAGCGAGCAGATGGCCCGGCTCTTTGACCTCGAAGACTCAGGCTATTTCTATTCCCGCCTTCAAAACCCTACAGTCGATGCTGTCGCAGCCAAGATCGCAGCACTCGAAGGTGGTGTCGCCGCCATGCTGACATCATCAGGACAGGCAGCTAATTTCTATGCCGTGTTCAACATCTGTGAGAGCGGCGACCACATAGTCTCATCGTCAAACATCTATGGTGGCACCTACAATCTTTTTGGTGTGACGCTCAAGAAACTCGGCATCGACTGCACGTTTGTGGATCCCAACGCAAGCGAAGAGGAGATCCAGGCAGCTTTCCGCCCCAACACCAAGGTGCTCTTCGGCGAAACAATCTCCAATCCCGGAGGCGAGGTGCTCGACATCGAGAAATTTGCCCGTATCGCACACACCAACGGAGTGCCTCTTATTGTTGACAACACCTTCCCGACCCCCATCAACTGCCGCCCATTTGAGTGGGGTGCCGACATTGTCACCCACTCCACCACAAAATATATGGATGGCCATGCCGTCAGCATCGGTGGTGCTATCGTCGACAGCGGTAACTTCGACTGGGAGAAACATGCCGATAAATTTCCCGGCTTGACTACTCCCGACGAATCATATCACGGCCTCACATACACTAAATCGTTCGGCAAAGGGGCATATATCACCAAAGCCGTCGCACAACTCATGCGTGATCTCGGCTCGATGATGTCGCCTCAGAACGCCTTCCTTCTCAATCTCGGACTGGAAACACTCCATCTCCGTATGCCACGCCACTGTGAGAATGCAATGACTGTGGCGAAGTGGCTCGAGGCAAACCCGAAAGTCAAATGGGTCAACTATTGCAGCCTCCCCGGCAATAAATATCACGACCTCGCACAGAAGTATCTCCCCAATGGCTCATGCGGAGTCATCGCTTTCGGTCTTGAAGGGACCCGCGAGGATGCCATCAAATTCATGGATCGCCTGAAATTCATAGCCATTGTCACCCACGTCGCAGATGCACGCACCTGTGTGCTCCATCCCGCCAGCCATACTCACCGTCAACTTTCAGACGAACAGTTGCGTGAAGCCGGTGTGGCTCCCGATCTCATCCGTCTGTCGGTCGGCATCGAGGATGTTGGCGATATCATCGCGGATATCGAGCAGGCTCTCGAGAATTAAGAGGGTGTTTAAGCCATATACTATTCAGGGTCCGGAGGTCAAAAGCCTTCAGACCCTGCTTTTTATTGACTGGCCGAGAAATTTCACTCCAAAACGTGCGGCAAACCCCTGAGGGTGACGAAGCATATAGCGGTAGAAGAGCCAGGGAATATAGATACCTGAAAAGATCGATAGCAAAGTGTAGATCCACCATGGCAGCTCCACATAGTGGTGGAGTACCTGCTGTGTGAGCACATTGCAATACCACGACAGCAGGAATATGATATAGTTTGCCCCTATCAGATGGTCAAGCACTCCGATCTGCCGGTGTTCGAGCATCTTCGCAAGCGATATAGCCATGGCGATACCTGCCAGCGAGCAGAGTGGACTCCAGGCAGTCGTCTCGGTCAGGAAAAACAAGCTCCCCCAGACAGCGGCCGCCACCGCAAGAAACCAAGGTGATGTCCATGGCACCACCCTGTCGACCATAGATGCCGAGCGTGCATAAGCAGCCCCAAGAGCAAAGAAGACGCCGAGTTTCACCGTCATGAACACGGAAAAATATCTGACATCGTCAAGCCCGACCCATGGAAGAACGCCAAAAAGGAGAATCAACAGCGGGTAGGTTATCCGGTCTCCTACACCTGTCAACCGAGCCACACGAAGTAAGGCGTAACTAACAATAAGAAGAGTGAAACTCGCTTGAAGAAACCAAAAATAGGGAATGACGAGGCACGAACCATCGACAAGAGATCTCAACATCTCACCGGCACTCAGCCCGAGATGGTCGTCAGCCATACCCGACATAGCCGCACGGGGCACGAAGGTGACAAGCGACAACACAAGAAACGGCAATAACAGCCGCCGCAATTTTCCAACAGCAAAGCGTCCCCACGACGGGGTCGCGCTCCTGAGCACAGTGGTAAACACCATAAGAAAACCTGACACAAACATGAAGAGCGGCATACGGAAACTGTAGAGCATCCGGTAAAGCAGCATCGTATGCCCCATCTCCCCGTCAGGATACTCATGAAAAGAATGGCCAACAACGACAAGAACTATGCCGATGATCTGCAGATAGGCAATAAACTTCAAAAACTCACTGTGCTTCATGAAATCAGATTGATACGTGTCAGCATGTATCTCACTGCAAAATTAGCACAATTCATCCCTTGCCAGAAATTTCCATCCGCCATATTAATGTAAATTAACTCTCGGGCGCAGATTGCGTGGGCATAACAGAAATGATACTTATTATTTTCTAAGAATCGAGCGCAATTTAGATTTAATTTGTAAGTTTATTGCGAATTTTTATAAATAATTCGTACCTTTGCGCCTGATTATTTTCAGATATATTATCCGGAAATGATTGTTTTAGGCACAGTTTCCAAAAATTCACACAAACTTACAATATAAGACGAGATATGAGTGACCGCTTATTCATTTTTGACACGACGCTGCGCGATGGAGAGCAAGTGCCGGGTTGTCAGCTCAATACAGTAGAAAAAATCGAAGTTGCCAAGGCGCTTGAGTCTCTTGGAGTCGACGTGATTGAAGCGGGCTTCCCCGTGTCGAGTCCCGGCGACTTCAATTCGGTAGTTGAAATCTCCAAAGCCGTGACCTGGCCCACGATCTGCGCCTTGACCCGTGCTGTCGAAAACGACATCCGCGTTGCTGCCGAAGCGCTTAAGTATGCAAAACATCCACGCATCCACACCGGCATCGGCACTTCAGACTATCATATCAAGTATAAATTCAACTCTACCCGCGACGACATCCTCGAGCGCGCGGTCGGAGCCGTCGCCTTCGCTAAGAAATTTGTCGAAGACGTGCAGTTCTACGCCGAAGATGCAGGGCGCACCGACAATGAGTATCTCGCACGGGTGGTCGAGGCTGTCATCCGCGCCGGCGCCACGGTCATCAACATACCTGACACTACCGGCTACTGTCTGCCCTCCGAATTCGGTGCGAAAATCAAATATCTCATCGACCACGTCGACGGTATTGATAAGGTGACCATAGCCACTCACTGCCACAACGACCTCGGCATGGCGACAGCCAACACCGTCACCGGTATCGTCAATGGTGCGCGTCAGGCTGAAGTGACCATCAACGGTATCGGCGAGCGTGCCGGCAACACCTCTCTCGAAGAGGTCGTCATGACCTTCCGCTCCCACAAGGATCTCGGTATCGACACTAATATCAACGCGACCAAGATCACCAGCATCAGCCGCATGGTCTCCAGCCTCATGAACATGCCAGTCCAGCCCAACAAGGCGATCGTCGGGCGCAACGCCTTCGCCCATTCCTCAGGCATCCATCAGGATGGAGTGCTCAAGAACCGCGAAAGCTACGAGATCATTGACCCGAAGGATGTAGGAATCGATGAGAACTCAATAGTGCTCACTGCACGCAGTGGACGCGCCGCTCTCAAGCACCGCCTCCACGTCCTCGGTATCGAGCTTTCAGGTTCAGACCTCGACAAGGCCTACGAAGCATTCCTCAAACTGGCCGACCGCAAGAAGGAGATCAACGACGATGACGTGCTCATGATCGCCGGCGCTCACCGCAAGGCATCCAACCGCATCAAGCTCGACTTCCTCCAGGTCACCAGCGGCGTCGGCGTCCACTCGGTAGCCAGCGTCGGTCTCGACATCGCCGGAGAGAAATTCGAGGCCTGTGCCTCAGGCAACGGCCCTGTTGATGCTGCCATCAGCGCCATCAAGCTCATCATCCACCGCAAGATGCTCGTCAAGGAATTCCTCATCCAGGCAATCAACAAAGGCAGCAATGATGTCGGCAAGGTTCACATGACTGTCGAACATGAAGGCATCCCCTACTACGGATTCTCGGCCAACACCGATATTGTCGGAGCAAGTGCCGAAGCCTTTATCGACGCCATCAACAAATTTGTCCGCTAACAGCAATCCCCGCAAAGGTTCAAACTATATCATTTCTCCATGGGAAAAACTCTTTTCGATAAAATCTGGGACGCCCACGTTGTCAACAACATCGAGGGTGGTCCGTCGCAACTCTATATCGACCGCCACTACTGCCACGAGGTCACCAGCCCCCAGGCCTTCGAAGGTCTCCGCAACCGCGGTCTCAAAGTGTTCCGTCCGGAGCGCACTTTCTGTTCACCTGACCACAACATCCCCACCCTCAACCAGGACAAACCTATAGTAGATCCCGTCTCGCGCAACCAGGTCGAGACCCTCACACGCAACGCCACTGAGTTTGGGGTGACGCTTTTCGGCCTCGGACATCCCAAGAACGGTATCATCCATGTCATAGGTCCCGAAAACGGCCTGACGCTCCCGGGCTACACTATCGTCTGCGGCGACAGCCACACTTCGACCCACGGAGCTTTCGGCGCCGTAGCCTTCGGCATCGGCACAAGCGAGGTGGAGATGGTGCTTGCATCGCAGTGCATCCTTCAGCCCAAACCCAAGACCATGCGCATCAATGTCAACGGCCAACTGCGCCCCGGTGTGACCGCAAAAGACATCGCACTCTACATCATCGCCAAGATGACGACCGGCGGCGCCACTGGATATTTCGTGGAATATGCCGGCGACACCATCCGCAACCTCTCTATGGAGGAACGCATGACCGTCTGCAATCTCTCTATTGAAATGGGTGCCCGCGGAGGCATGATAGCTCCTGACGAAACCACATTTGCCTACGTCGAAGGCCGTGAGTTCGCACCCAAAGGTGAAGAGTGGGAAAAAGCAGTCGCATACTGGCGCACTCTTCCCTCCGATCCCGATGCACAGTTTGACCGCGAGATCAACTTTGACGCTGCCGATATCGAACCACGCATCACCTTCGGCACAAATCCGGGCATGGGCATAGGAATCAACGATCCCATCCCCGCACCGGATCCTGAAGATGAAGCGGGCAAAATCTCCTATGAGAAATCGCTCGACTACATGGGCTTCAAGGTCGGTCAGGTGCTCGCGGGAACTCCGGTTGACTACGTATTTCTCGGCAGCTGCACCAACGGCCGTATCGAGGACTTCCGCGCCTTCGCCAACTTTGTCAAGGGTAAGAAGAAAGCCGACAATATCACGGCCTGGCTCGTGCCCGGCTCATGGGGTGTCGATGCCCAGATCCGTCAGGAGGGCCTCGACAAGATCCTTGCCGAGGCCGGTTTTGAAATCCGTCAGCCAGGCTGCTCGGCCTGTCTGGCCATGAATGAAGACAAAGTTCCTGCCGGGAAGCTTGCAGTCTCGACCTCCAACCGCAACTTCGAGGGACGCCAGGGCCCCGGCTCGCGCACCATCCTCGCCGGCCCGCTCGTAGCGGCAGCAACAGCTGTCACCGGTGTACTCACAGATCCCCGTACCCTTCAGTAATCACTTCGCATCACATCATGAAAGAAAAATTCTCCACCATAACATCTACCTGTGTCCCTCTGCCGATGGAAAATGTGGACACTGACCAGATTATCCCCGCCCGCTTCCTCAAAGCCACATCGCGCGACGGTTTCGGCGACAATCTCTTCCGTGACTGGCGATATGACAAGGACGGGAATCCGGTGAAAGACTTCGTGCTCAACGACCCGACCTATTCCGGCTGCATCCTCGTTGCAGGAAAAAACTTCGGTTCCGGTTCAAGCCGCGAGCACGCAGCCTGGGCCATACATGACTACGGCTTCCGTGTAGTTGTCTCAAGCTTCTTTGCCGATATCCACAAAAACAATGAGCTCAATAATTTTGTGCTCCCTGTAGTGGTCAGCGAGCCCTTCCTCGCAGAGCTGTTCGAATCCATCGCAGCCGATCCAAAGACGGAAGTAAGAGTAGATCTGCCTTCGCAGACCATCACTAACCTCGCCACAGGCAAAAGCGAGACTTTCGACATCAACGCGTATAAGAAACAATGCCTGTCCGAAGGACTTGACGATATCGAGTATCTGATTTCTAAAAAATCAGACATCGAGGCTTGGGAAGCCGCCCGATAGCCCGGACAAGCGACAGCAGAGAGTCTGCCGTGGAGCGGGTTGACACCTTCCACGGCAGACTTATCAAAGATACCTACATCCACACATAGTCATTACATATACTCTCCGACACCTCTAAATTTCTTTACACACCACATTTATCTTAACAAAGGCATGTACGTTGAAATAATGGATACAACTCTCCGGGACGGAGAGCAGACCTCAGGAGTATCGTTCTCGACTTCCGAGAAACTTGCCATCACCCGCCTGCTCCTACAGGAGCTTCACGTGCCGCGCATCGAGATAGCCTCAGCCCGCGTTTCGGACGGAGAACGGGAAACCGTGCGCAGAGTCTGCGCATGGGCAGAGCGCACAGGCTACATTGACCGCATCGAAGTGCTCGGTTTTCTTGACGGTGGCGAGTCTGTCCGCTGGATAAGTGACGTCGGTGGAAAAGTCATCAATCTCCTTGCCAAAGGCTCTGAAAGACACTGCCGCCTGCAACTAAAGCAGACGCCAGACGAACACTTCGCAGCCATTGCAACCGAAGTCACACGCGCCCGGGAAACCGGCCTCGAAGTCAACATCTATCTCGAGGACTGGTCAAACGGCATGAAACATTCCCGCGACTATGTTTTCGCCCTTATGGATGCTATCAAAGGCCTCCCCATCCGCCGCTTCATGCTTCCCGACACTCTTGGCATCCTCAATCCCTACGACACTCTGTCGTATGTCCACACGATTGTCAAGCACTATCCCGGTCTTCACTTTGACTTCCATGCCCACAATGACTATGACCTTGCTACGGCCAATGTCTTCGCAGCCATCAAAGGTGGCGCAAAGGGAGTCCACTGCACCATCAACGGTCTCGGCGAGCGCGCCGGCAACGCGACTCTCTCAAGCACCGTCGCCGTCATCCATGATCAACTCGGCGACACCACCGACATCGATGAGAGCAAGATCAACAAGGTCAGCCATATAGTCGAATCCTTCTCCGGCATCCTCGTCCCTCCGAACAAGCCTATCATCGGCGACAGCGTCTTCACCCAATGTGCAGGCGTACATGCCGACGGCGACAACAAGAATCAGCTCTACTACAACGATCTTCTGCCGGAGCGTTTCGGCCGCGAGCGCGAGTATGCACTCGGCAAAACTTCCGGCAAAGCAAACATAAAGAAAAACCTCGAGGCTCTCGGCATCGAGCTGACCGACAGCGATATCCGAAAGGTGACAGAACGCATCATCGCTCTCGGCGACAAGAAAGAAATAGTCACCCAAGGCGATCTCCCCTTCATAATCGCAGATGTGCTCAAGCACCCCACCCTCCCCTCCGACGTCCGCGTAGACAACTACGCACTCACGCTCACCCAAGGGCTGCGCCCGACAGCAACGGTGAAACTCATCGTAAGCGACAAGGAGTTTCAGGAGTCAGCCGTCGGCGACGGTCAGTTTGACGCCTTCATGCGTGCAATCCGCAGCATCTACACCAACCGTCTCAACCGTACCTTCCCGACACTCGTCAACTACTCCGTCAACATTCCTCCGGGTGGCAAGAGCGATGCCCTCGTCCACACCACTATCACATGGAACTTTGACGGTAACGTCTTCAAGACGCGCGGTCTCGATCCGGACCAAACTGAAGCCGCTATCCAGGCCACAGTCAAGATGCTCAACTTCCTTGAGACCCTCCCCGGCCAACAGGCAAAAAACAGTAATCATCAAAAAACAACAACAATATAAACATATCATGAATCTGAAAATCGCAGTCCTTCCCGGCGACGGCATCGGTCCTGAAATCTCACGTCAAGGCGTAGATGTCATGACAGCCGTGTGTGAAAAATTCGGTCATTCCGTTGACTACCGCTATGCCATCTGTGGCGCAGACGCAATCGACAAAGTCGGAGATCCATTCCCCGAAGAGACTTTCCAGACCTGCCTATGGGCTGACGCCGTGCTCTTCTCGGCTGTAGGCGACCCCAAATTTGACAATAATCCCAATGCCAAGGTGCGCCCGGAGCAGGGCCTGCTCGCAATGCGCAAGAAGCTCGGCCTCTTCGCAAATATCCGTCCCGTCGAGACCTTCAAATGTCTCATCCACAAATCACCGCTGCGCTCAGAACTCGTCGAAGGCGCAGACTTCATCTGCATACGCGAACTCACAGGCGGCATGTATTTCGGCGAAAAGTTTGAAAGTGACGAACGCGCCTACGATACCAATGCTTACACGCGTCCTGAGATCGAACGCATCCTCCATGTAGCCTACAGCTACGCCCGCCGTCGGCGCAAACATCTCACAATCGTCGACAAAGCCAACGTGCTCGCATCCTCACGCCTCTGGCGCAAGATCGGACAGGAGATCGCCCCGCAGTATCCAGACGTGGAAACCGACTACATGTATGTCGACAACGCCGCCATGCGCATGATTCAGGAGCCCCGATTCTTTGACGTGATGGTCACTGAAAACACTTTTGGCGACATCCTCACCGACGAAGGCTCAGTCATCTCCGGTTCGATGGGTCTCCTCCCCTCCGCCTCTACCGGCGAAAAGACACCTGTCTTCGAACCCATCCACGGCTCATGGCCTCAGGCAAAGGGCAAGAATATAGCCAATCCGCTCGCCCAGATTCTTTCGGTGGCCATGCTCTTCGAATATTTCAACCTCACCGAAGAGGGAGCTCTCATCCGCAAAGCTGTCAATGCCTCGCTCGATGCCAACGTACGCACTCCCGAAATCCAGGTTGAAGGTGGAGCTGCATACGGCACTGACGCTGTCGGCGCATGGATCGTCGACTACATCAAGAATAATTGATCGTCAAAAGACTGCCAACTATAAAAAGTATAAGGAGCATAAGCCGGCTTATGCTCCTTTACTTTTTTATGCGCTCTTTGATTTTTTGTATTTTTGCATTTGATTTAACAGAAATACCAAAACAACATGGAATCGGAAAAAGCCATACTGAACCGCGCCTACCGTCTGCTTGGCGATGAGAGCATGGAGCGCCTCGCCGGGGCAAAAGTTATCATCTTCGGCATCGGAGGTGTCGGCTCATGGTGTGCGGAAAGCCTGATACGTACCGGCGTGAGACATCTGACAATAGTTGATAGCGACATCGTCTGTGTCAGCAACATCAACCGTCAGCTCATGGCCACCACAGCCACGGTCGGGCATGTGAAAGTCGATGCTCTACGCGACCGTCTGCTCTCCATACTCCCTACCGCCGAGATAAAGGCGATAAAGGAAGTGTTTAATGCCGAGACTGCATCCGGCTTCAATCTCGACAGCTATGACTACATCATCGACGCTATCGACTCGCTCAAAGACAAAGTGCTGCTCATCGAAATGGCAACACGTACGAAAGCTAAATTCTATTCCTCGATGGGTGCTGCGCTCAAGCTTGATCCGACCCGAATCAAGGTCGCAGAGTTCTGGAAAGTGTCGGGCTGTCCGCTCGCACGTGCGCTACGGCAGCGCTTCAAGAAACTCGACCGACGCCCGGCCAAGAAGTTTCTATGTGTCTACAGCGACGAACTCCTCACGAATAGAGGCGAGGAGTTCGACTGCGACTCAGCTACGGCAGACCTCTCTGAAGGATGGCGTCCGGAAAAAGCCCAAGTCAATGGATCTCTCATGCACATAACCGCAATTTTCGGTCTGACCATTGCCGGGCTCGTCATCAAACACATTACTGAACGCCGGGACTGAAGTTTCAATTCCCCAAACCGCATATAAACCACACAGCAGAAGCGGCCGCGAATCATCTTCGCAGCCGCTTCCTGTAATAAGGTGTGTGTCCTAAATCCTATAGTATAGATTGTAATTACCTTAACATGAAAAACTTAGTCTTTAATTTTATACCAATCAAATTATATTATTAAACCAATCAATCTTTTTTACTTTAAATTGTCAATCTACCGAAAACACCATATCTTTAGCTCTTCTCAATCAACGATAGTCGGCAAAACGCTCCTGGAGCTTCTTGCGGGCGAAGAAGATGCGGCTCTTGACAGTGCCGAGGGGGAGATTCATCTTCTCAGCGATCTCGTTATACTTGTAGCCTGCGACGTGCATGGAGAACGGGATGCGATATTCGTCGGGGAAGGCGTTGATGGCGTCTGAGATCTCGTTGGCTCCGAAAGAACCCTCGGGAGTCTCAAGTCCTGAATCCTGTGAGAGGTTGAGGTGATAGAGATCTTCAGTCTGGTCAATCACTGTAGCCGAGCGGACAACACGGCGGTAATTGTTGATGAAGATATTGCGCATGATGGTGAAAACCCAACCCTTGAAGTTGGTGTTGTCAACATACTTGCTTTCATTATCAAGGGCCTTCAGGGTGGTGTCCTGGAGCAGATCGTAAGCATTGTCGCGGTTTGAAGTGAGCATATATGCGAAGTTGAGCAGGTTGTCCTGGAGGCTCATAAGCTTTGTCTGAAATTCCTGAGTTCCCATAATTTTGTGTTTTATTAAGTTGAACGTTTGAGAGAGTCCTTTATGGTTAAAGAGGCAGTCTGTAATGGTGTTGTTTTTTTGATTACACTTCAAAATTACAACCGATTTTCTCAATCCAAATATTTTTAATGTAAAAATATGTTAATTCAATGTCAAACTTGTTACAAAATTCATAATATATTGATTTACTGAATATTATTAACCTTAACAAAGATTACAAAATTGTTACAATGTAACACATATTGCAATATTATTTCACATAATTCACATAAACTCACCTTTTGGGCCCCGGAATACTAACAAATGTTATGCCTACGTCTCTCTCCACCCTCAATGATGCTTCTAACGTCCTGATTTTAGTTAAAATATCGCCCGAACAGACAAAAAAAGACACCGGCCTGTCCACTGCTTTGCCGAGTTGACAGGCCGGCGTCTTTTATTATGGTAATATAGCAGGATTACTCCCACTCGATTGTTGCCGGTGGTTTTGAGGAGATGTCGTAGCAGACGCGGTTGACTCCGCGGACTTTGTTTATGATATCGTTGCTGACCTTTGCCATGAAATCGTAGGGAAGGTGAGCCCAGTCGGCTGTCATCGCGTCGGTCGACGTCACAGCACGGAGAGCGATGGCCCGCTCATAGGTACGCTCATCGCCCATGACACCCACGCTCTGCACGGGAAGGAGGATAGCGCCGGCCTGCCATACCTTATCATAGAGATCCCAGTCGCGGAGACCCTGGATGAAGATATCATCGGCATCCTGAAGTATGCGCACCTTCTCGGGTGTGATATCGCCGAGGATACGGACTGCGAGACCGGGACCGGGGAAGGGATGACGCTTGATGAGATGATCCGGCATGCCGAGCTGACGGCCTACGGCGCGCACCTCATCCTTGAATAGCAGACGGAGAGGCTCGCAGAGCTTAAGATTCATCTTCTCGGGAAGACCGCCTACGTTGTGGTGGCTCTTGATGGTCGTGCCGGTGATCGAGAGACTCTCGATGCAATCGGGATAGATGGTGCCTTGGGCAAGCCACTTCACATCCTTGATCTTATGCGCTTCCTCATCGAAGACATCAATGAAGCCTTTGCCGATGATCTTGCGCTTGCGTTCAGGCTCGGTGACACCGGCCAGCTCGCTGAAGAACTTCTCGGAAGCATCAACACCAACTACATTGAGGCCAAGGCACTCATAGTCGTGGAGCACATTGCGGAACTCGTTTTTACGCAACATTCCGTGGTCAACGAATATACATGTCAGATTCTTGCCGATGGCACGGTTGAGGAGCACTGCAGCCACCGATGAGTCAACACCGCCGCTGAGGCCAAGCACAACCTTGTCGTCGCCAAGCTGCTCCTTGAGCTGGGCTACGGTGCTTTCGATAAACGATTCGGCTGTCCAGTCCTGCTTACCGCCGCAGATGTCGACGACGAAGTTGCGGAGGAGCTGGGTGCCGTGTTCCGAATGATAGACTTCAGGATGAAATTGTACGCCCCAGGTCTTCTCGCCCTCCACCTGATAGGCAGCGATGGCGACCTTGTCGGTCGAAGCGATGGTCTTGAAGCCGGCAGGGATGGAGGTGATAGTGTCGCCGTGGCTCATCCACACCTGCGAACCGACGGGAATATTCTTGAAGAGGGGGCTTGAACTGTCGATTTTTGTCAGGTGCGCACGTCCATACTCACGCGAGGGAGCCGGCTCGACACTTCCGCCCGAAGTATAGGCTATGAACTGAGCACCATAGCAGATGCCAAGGACGGGCAGATGGCCGCGCAGACGGTCAAGCTCTGTCTTGAAGGCCTTCTCGTCGTAGACTGAGAAAGGAGAACCCGAAAGGATGACACCAATTACCGACGGATCATCGTAGGGAAACTTGTTGTAGGGCAGAATTTCGCAATACTCACCAAGCTCGCGCACTCGGCGACCGATGAGCTGCGTCGTCTGCGATCCGAAATCGAGAATAATAATCTTTTCCTGCATAAAGGGGGAATAAGAGGTGGTTAAAGATTGAATCTGTGTGCAAAGTTACACAGAATTAACCGATTTTTAGAGGAGTAATAGATTTTTTTTGAGTAATTTTGCACCCTCGTAATTCATACTGATACATTATTTTCATTTATATCGACTTTTATCCCGACATGAAAAATATACGGTTGTTTCTGACAGATGTCGACGGTACCCTCACGGACGGGGGTATGTATTACACCGCCGACGGAGATGTCATGAAGAAATTCCACGCCCGCGACGGCATGGGGCTCCAGCTCCTCCAGAAGGCAGGAATAAAGGTAGGCATAATCACCAGTGAGGACACGGAGCTCGTCAGACGGCGTGCTCACAAGCTTGGTCTCGACTTCCTCGTCCAGGGTAAGCGCGATGGAGGCAAGCTCGAAGCCTGTGCCGATATCTGCGAATCGCTCTCGATCAGTCTCGACGAAGTTGCCTATATCGGTGACGATGTCAACTGCATAGGCCTCCTCAGCGCGGCAGGCATGCGAGCCTGTCCCGCCGACGCCGTGCGTCAGGTCAAGAATATCCCCGGCATACTCGTCATGAACCTGCGTGGCGGAGAGGGGTGTGTACGCGAATTCGCCGATCTCATACTTAAAAGAAAGGAGGAAGCCGGCCGATGAGCAAAGTGAAAATCTCTGTCACCTTCATGCTGCTCGCAGTCACCTTCTGTGTCTGCCTGATCGTCAGCAACCTCATGGAGATAAAGACAGTCGACCTCGGTCCGCTGACCATCACAGCCGGTGTCATCGTCTTTCCCATCTCCTATATTCTCAACGACTGCATCGTCGAAGTCTACGGCTTCGGCAAGGCGCGCCTCGTCATCTGGCTTGGCTTTGCGATGAATCTCTTCGTCTCTCTCCTGCTCCAGATCGGAATCTGGCTTCCGGGAGCGGACTCCTGGAACGGCCAGGATGCGATGGTCACAATCTTTGGAGCTGTTCCACGCATCTTTGCCGCGAGTTTCATCGCATTTCTCTGCGGCTCGATGGTCAACGCTTATGTCATGTCGCGCATGAAGGTAGCCTCCGGAGGCCGACGCTTCTCACTGCGCGCGATCGTATCCTCGCTCTGGGGTGAAGGCGTCGATTCGGTCATCTTCTTTCCGATAGCCTTCGGAGGGATACTGCCATGGACAGAGATAGGACTGCTGATACTCACCCAGACATTCCTTAAGACATTCTACGAAATATTAATCCTGCCCGTCACGCTGCGTGCCGTCAGATTCCTCCGCGACCATGAGGGGGGCGACGTCACTGACTCTCCGGACATGTCATATAAATGGTGGAAATTCAATGAACTCTAAATGGATATGGTTTGATCTTGACGACACGCTCGTCGACTTCCACACCAACTCGCGGATGGCCCTGCGCATCATCCACCAGGAGTGTGGACTGGACCGCTATTATCCGGACCAGGACGAATGGGTTGCGACCTATGAGACTCACAACCACTCGCTGTGGGACCGCTACAGCCGCGCAGAAATCACGCAGGACTTCCTGCGCTGCGACCGTTTCGCCACCCCACTCCGCCCGCATTGGACTGACGGAGAGGAGAAACTACGCGAATTCTCATGGGAGCTTGATGAAATCTACCTCACTCGCCTCGCCGAACAGACTGCACTCATCGACGGAGCCAGGGAAATCCTCACCCACTTGCGCGCGCACGATTATAATATAGGTATATTAAGCAACGGCTTCACCGATGTGCAACACCGCAAACTCACCAACACAGGCCTTGCTCCGCTGGTGGACCTCGTAGTGCTCAGTGACGACATTGGAGTCAACAAACCCGATACACGACTCTATGTCTATGCCATGGAGCGGGCCGGCAACAATGACCCAGAGGCTCACACAATGGTTGGAGACAACCGCTCGACAGACATTGAGGGGGCCATCCGCTCAGGCTGGAACGCCATCCACCTCGATCCCGCCGCCACGCAAATATCCGACGCCGGGACCTATCTCGTGACGCCCCGCCTGTGCTATTTGGAGAGCCTTATCCCCCACCAATAGCCCTAAAGTGGTGAGAAAGTGAATTTTATCCAATTTTTTACTTGAAATATAGCGAAAAATTCAAAAAAAGTTCCGATATTTGCACTTGCAAAAAACCAGCGACCCGCAAAGTCGCAACATCAAAGATATTAACCAATTATAAATTAATATTGTAATGACTAAAGCTGACATCGTCAACGAGATTTCGAAATCTACCGGCATCGACAAGGCCAATGTGCTCGAAACCATTGAAAAGTTCATGGAAACCGTGAAGGAGTCACTCTCACACGGCGAAAACGTCTACCTCCGTGGTTTCGGTAGCTTCATCACCAAGGTTCGTTCTGAGAAAACCGCCCGCAACATCTCAAAGAACACCACCATCATCATCCCCGAGCACCGCATCCCCGCTTTCAAGCCTGCAAAGGTGTTCATGGAAGAGGTAAAAGACCTCAAATAAAAAACAGAAACAACATCTATTGTCAACTATAACATAAATCATTCCAACTATGCCCAGCGGAAAAAAAAGAAAAGGTCACAAGATGGCCACACACAAGCGTAAAAAACGCCTTCGCAAAAACCGTCACAAGAAGAAATAAGTAGTCCCGGCTACAAACTTCTTGCGTAGATGCGTAAATAACACAAAGAACAAACTCTTTAACGGCGCGCCCACAGGAAGCCCCCTAAAGGTTTGTTCTTTGCGTTGTTACGTCAGACCAACGTTCCCGCTGACACGACAGCCGCGCCAGCAACCCTCCACCTCTCACCCCAACCAAAGAATCTTTTAAAAGATCCACACACAACCGACTAATGAAGAGTGAACTAATTGTAGACGTACAGCCCAGCGAGGTTTCCATAGCCTTGCTTGAGGACTCACGGCTCGTTTCCCTACAGAAGGAAGCGCGCAACATCGCCTACGCCGTCGGTGACATCTATCTGGCAAAAGTCAAGAAACTGATGCCAGGCCTCAATGCCGCCTTCGTCAACGTAGGCTACGAAAAGGACGCTTTTCTTCATTATTTGGATCTCGGTTCACAGTTTTCAACTTACTCAGCCTTCCTTAAGGCACTCCTCGTCGACAAGAAACCCGACACCACCATTTCTAAAATCAAGCGCCTTCCCGACATTGACAAGCACGGCTCCATCACCAATGTGCTCGAACCGGGCCAGGAACTGATGGTCCAGATTGTCAAGGAGCCGATATCATCCAAAGGCCCTCGTCTGACAACCGAAATCACATTCACCGGACGCTACATGGTGTTGATTCCTTTCGGCGACAAAATCTCAATCTCACAGAAAATCAAGACTACGGAGGAAAAACTCCGCCTCCGCCAGCTCATCGAAAGCATCAAGCCCAAAAACTTCGGGGTCATCATCCGCACTTCAGCTGAAGGAAAAAGCGTCCGCGAACTCCACCACGAACTCAAGACCCTGCTCCGCTGCTGGGAAGAAACAGTCGCCAAAGCACGCACTGCCACCGCCCCCGCACTCATATTTGAGGAAGAGAGCAGAATCGTCGGAATGCTCCGCGACGTCTTCAGCCCGACATTCGAGAGCATCCACGTCAACGACAAGGAAATTTTCAGTCAGATCTCAAAGTATGTCAACCTCATTTCGCCGGAAAGCAAAGACATAGTCAAGTTCTACGACGACAATGTGCCCATCTTTGACCACTTCAACATCACCCGACAGATCAAATCGTCATTCGGAAAGACAGTCTCTTTCAAATCGGGTGCCTACGTCATCATCGAACACACTGAAGCGCTCCACGTCATAGACGTCAACTCAGGCAACCGCTCGAAAGCCGCTCCCGACCAGGAGAGCAACGCGCTTGAAGTCAACCTCCGTGCCGCCGACGAAATAGCACGCCAGCTCCGACTGCGCGACATGGGCGGCATAATCGTCATCGACTTCATCGACATGAACAAGGCCGAACATCGCCAGAAACTCTATGAGCACATGCGCGAAGTCATGGCCAATGACCGTGCCCGCCACAACATCCTGCCTCTCAGCAAATTCGGTCTGATGCAAATCACCCGCCAACGCGTCCGTCCCGCACTTGACATCGACACCTCAGAGGAGTGTCCCTCATGTCATGGCAAAGGCGAAGTCCGCCCCTCGCTCCTGTTTCCCGACACGCTCCACGAAAAGCTCGACTATCTCGTCAACACTCTGAGAATCAAAAATTTCATTCTCTACGTCCACCCGTTCGTGTCGGCCTACCTCAAAAAAGGCTTCCCCTCGCTCTATCGCCGTTGGCAACTTGAATTCGGATTCAACTTCCGCATCATCCCCGACGAGTCACTCGCCTACCTCCAATATAAAGTCGTCGACCATAACCGTAATGAAATCGACCTCAAGGAAGAAAAAGACATGGACTCCTCG
Organism: Staphylococcus sp.; assembly: GCA_023665865.1. Classification (GTDB taxonomy): domain Bacteria; phylum Bacteroidota; class Bacteroidia; order Bacteroidales; family Muribaculaceae; genus Duncaniella. Next base: position 1,674,289 of record JAMPDC010000001.1, on the reverse strand, counting down.
GCATCTAAATCTAAATCAAAAGCTAAGAACCGAGCCAAAGAAGATTAGCTGCCGGTCTCACACGACGCCTGGATACACACACCATATATGTATCAGCAGTTACATCCCGAGACCTAAACAACAGACATCAACCTCTGCCAAGCCACATAACAGTGAGTATGGCAGAGGTTTTTCATTTTTATGTTGTTAAACATAAAAAATTATTTTGCAAGAAGATAAACCTATACTATATTTGCAATATGAAATAAGTGTAGATTTTACACTTATTATAAGATGACCTATCTCTCATCCCCAACAGCCCGTCAACACTCAGCATCCCACTAATACCTAATCACTTACATCAATTCATGAAAAGAATTCCACTCACCATCGCGGCTATCGGAGCCGGCGCAGCTCTCTTCATCTCATCCTGCGGCAACGAAAAAGCCACTCTGACAAAATCCGGTCTTGACCCGCAGAAATTCAACAGCGAATACAACGGCAAGCAAACGGCCCTCTACGTTCTTGAGAATTCCAACGGCATGGAAGCCTGCATCACCAACTTCGGAGGCCGCATAGTCTCCCTCATGGTTCCGGCCAATGACGGACAACTCCGCGATGTTGTGCTCGGATTCGACAGCATAGCCGCCTACTATCCCGAAAACAACGAGACAGACTTCTGCGCTTCCATCGGCCGCTATGCCAACCGCATCGACCACGGACGCCTCGTCATCGATGGCGACACCATCCAGCTCCCCACCAACAACTTCGGACACTGCCTCCACGGAGGTCCGACAGGCTGGCAATATCAAGTCTACGACGCAGAACAGCCCAATGACTCTACAGTAGTCCTCACTATGCACTCTCCGGACGGAGACAACAACTTCCCGGGCAATGTCACTGCGACCGTCACCTACACTCTCACTTCCGACAACCGCCTCGACATCGCCTACGAAGCAACTACCGACAAACCTACAGTCATCAACATGACCAATCATGCCTACTTCAACCTTAACGGCGACCCGGCGAAACCTATCACCGACAATCTCCTCTATGTCAACGCTGCCAACTTCACTCCGGTCGACTCAACCTATATGACAACAGGCGAAATCCGTCCCGTGGCCGGTTCGCCCATGGATTTCACAGCGCCTAAGCCCGTCGGACAGGAGATCAACGCCGACGACGAGCAGATCCGCAACGGCAACGGATATGACCATAACTGGGTCCTCGACACCAAGGGCGACATCAACGTCCCCGCAGCCATCCTCTCATCGCCTGAGACCAGCATCGTGCTCACTGTCTACACTGACGAGCCCGGTATTCAGGTCTATTCAGGCAACTTCCTCGACGGCACCATCACCGGCAAGCAGAACAAGGTGATCAACCAGCGCACAGGCATCTGCCTCGAGACCCAGCACTACCCCGACAGCCCCAACAAACCCGAATGGCCCTCAACTCTCCTCCGTCCCGGCGACACATACAAGAGCCACACAGTGTTTGCTTTCTCAAACGACAAATAACAACTGTTTTTTTAATCTTCTAAATACTGTAATCAATACCAAAAACTATGGCATTTCTTGACTGGCTTGTCATCGGCATCTTCGCGCTCGCACTCATCGGAGTCATCGTATGGGTAATGCGTCAGAAACAAAACAACGCCGCTGACTACTTCCTCGGAGGCAAGGACGCAACATGGATTGCAATCGGCGCCTCAATCTTCGCTTCAAACATCGGATCGGAACACCTCATCGGTCTCGCAGGCTCAGGTGCCTCAGCCGGCATGGCTATGGCCCACTGGGAAATCCAGGGCTGGATGATCCTTCTGCTCGGCTGGGTATTCGTGCCCTTCTACACCCGCTCCATGGTCTACACCATGCCTGAATTCCTCGAACGTCGATTCAATCCGCAGTCGCGCACAATCCTTGCGACAATCTCACTCATCAGCTACGTGCTCACCAAAGTAGCTGTGACCGTCTATGCCGGCGGCCTCGTATTCCAGCAGGTGTTCGGCATCGAACAGCTCTGGGGCATCGACTTCTTCTGGATCGCAGCCATCGGACTCGTCCTCATCACCGCTCTCTACACCATCTTCGGCGGTATGAAATCTGTCCTCTACACCTCAGTTCTCCAGACTCCCATCCTGCTTCTCGGCTCGCTCATTATCCTCGTGCTCGGACTCAAAGAACTCGGCGGCTGGGACGAAATGATGAGAATCTGCTCTGAAGTCAAGGTCAATGACTACGGTGACTCGATGGTCAACCTTATCCGCGACAACAACGACCCCAACTATCCCTGGCTCGGTGCCCTCATAGGCTCGGCTGTCATCGGTTTCTGGTACTGGTGTACCGACCAATTCATCGTACAGCGCGTCCTCTCCGGAAAAGATGAGAAAGAAGCACGCCGAGGCACCATCTTCGGAGCCTATCTCAAGCTTCTCCCCGTGTTCCTCTTCCTCATCCCCGGCATGATCGCCTTTGCTATCCACCAGCAGCACATCGCCGCAGGTAGCGAGGGCTTCCTCCCGATGCTCGCCAACGGCAACGTCAACTCCGACGCCGCCTTCCCCACCCTCGTGGCCAAGCTCCTCCCGGCCGGCGTCAAGGGTCTCATCGTCTGCGGTATCCTTGCGGCGCTCATGTCATCGCTCGCATCGCTCTTCAACTCTTCTGCAGCCCTCTTCACCATTGACTTCTACCAGCGTTTCCGACCGAAGACCGACCCGAAGAAACTCGTGCGCATCGGTCAGGCAGCCACTGTCGTCATTGTGATCCTCGGCATCCTCTGGATTCCCGTGATGCGTTCCGTCGGCGACGTCCTCTATCTCTATCTCCAGGATGTCCAGTCAGTTCTCGCTCCCGGTATCGCCGCAGCCTTCCTCATCGGCATCCTCTGGAAGCGCGCCACAGCCCTCGGCGGCATGTGGGCCCTCCTCTCCGGCCTCATCATCGGCCTCACCCGCCTCGGAGCCAAGGTCTACTACAGCAACGCAGCTGTCATCCCCGGCGAGGACGGTTCATGGTTCCAGTATCTCTTCTATGACTGCAACTGGCTCTTCTTCTGCGGATGGATGCTCGTCTTCTGTCTCGCGGTCGGCATCATAGTATCGCTCTGCACCAAGGCTCCAGAACCTACCAAGATCCAGGGCCTCGTGTTCGGCACATCGACCGCCGAACAGCGTGCCGCCACCCGTGCAAGCTGGAACGCCTGGGATGTCATCAACTCCATCATCATCCTCGGCATCACAGTAGCCTTCTACATCTACTTCTGGTAACCGACACTAAACTCTGATACCGTCGCAGATGTTTTATTCTAACAATCCGAGATTTTTCGTTTCAGTCGATTGCATCATATTCGGCCTGGTCGAGGGGAAGCTATGTCTTCTCCTCACCAAGCGCCGCTTCGAGCCTGAAAAGGGAAAGTGGTCGGTGATGGGTGGCTTTGTCCAGGAGGACGAAAGCGTCGACGACGCCGCCCGCCGTGTGCTCCGCCAGCTCACAGGCCTCGAAGACATATACATGGAGCAGGTCCACGCCTTTGGCGCCATCGACCGCGACCCGGGAGAGCGCGTCATCTCCGTGGCCTACTATGCCTTGCTCGGCCCCGACGAATACAACCTTGACCTCCTCGCCACCCACGAGGCTGTCTGGGTTGACATCCACGACCTCCCCCAGCTCGGCTTCGACCATCCGCAGATGGTCAAGGAGACACTCAGCCTCATACGCCGCAAATGCTCGCGCGAACCCATCGGCTTCAACCTTCTCCCGGCCATGTTCACGCTCACACAGCTCCAGTCGCTCTACGAGACCATACTCGGCGAGACGCTCGACAAACGCAATTTCCGAAAACGCATCGCCGAGATGGACTGCATCGAGAAAACGGAATTCATAGACAAGACAGGGTCGCGTCGCGGAGCCAGTCTCTACCGATTCAACGACCACGTCTATCTCTCACACCCTAAATTTAAAATCTGAATAAATAACCCAAATAAATCAAAAAAACTATGTACGAAAACTATGAAATATGGTGGGTCACCGGTGCCCAGCTCCTCTACGGAGGCGATGCAGTCGTCTCAGTCGACGCTCACTCTAAAGAAATGGTCGACGGCCTCAACAATTCCGGTCTTCTTCCTGTGAAAGTCGTCTACAAAGGCACTGCAAACTCATCACACGAAGTAGAAGACATCATGAAAGCCGCCAACAACGATCCCCGTTGCGCCGGCATCATCACCTGGATGCACACCTTCTCACCCGCCAAGATGTGGATCCACGGTCTCAAAGTCCTCTCCAAGCCCCTCCTCCATTTCCACACCCAGTACAATGCAGAAATTCCCTGGGACAGCATGGACATGGACTTCATGAACCTCAACCAGAGCGCCCACGGCGACCGTGAGTTCGGCCACATCTGCGCCCGCATGCGTGTGCGCCGCAAAGTTGTCACCGGCTACTGGAAAGATCCCGAAACCCTCAAGCGCATCGCCGTATGGCAGCGCGTCTGCATCGGCTGGGCCGACGCTCAGGACATGCTCATCATCCGCCTCGGCGACCAGATGAACAACGTTGCCGTAACCGACGGCGATAAGGTAGAGGCTGAAATCCGCCTCGGCTACCATGTCGACTACATGCCCTTCAGCTCGCTTATGAAATATTTCGACGAGATCAAAGACGCCGACGTCGACGAACTCGTGAAGGAATACTTCCGTCTTTACGCCCACGACGCAGCTCTTGAAGACAAAAACACCGAAGCCTATCAGAAGGTATGGAACTCCGCAAAGGCTGAGCTCACACTCCGCGCCATGCTCAAAGACAAGGGTGCAAAGGGCTTCACCACCAACTTCGATGATCTCGGCGACTTCAACGTCGAGGAAACCGGCCGTGGCTTCGACCAGATCCCCGGTCTCGCATCACAGCGCCTCATGGCCGAAGGCTATGGCTTTGGCGCCGAAGGCGACTGGAAATCAGCAGCTCTCTACCGCACTCTCTGGGTGATGACCCGCGGCATGGAAGGCGGTTGTTCCTTCCTTGAGGACTACACCCTCAACTTCGACGGCAAAAACAGCTCTATCCTCCAGGCCCACATGCTCGAAGTGTGTCCCCTCATCGCAGAGGAGCGTCCCCGTCTCGAAGTACACTTCCTCGGAATCGGTGTGCGCAAATCGCAGACCGCACGTCTCGTCTTCACCTCCAAACCCGGCAGCGGCGTGACTGCAACCGTCGTCGACATGGGCAACCGCTTCCGCCTCATCGTCAACGACGTCGAGTGTATCAAATCCAAACCCCTCCCCAAACTCCCCGTCGCTTCTGCGCTCTGGATTCCCCAGCCCAACTTTGAGATCGGCGCTACTGCATGGATTCTCGCAGGCGGCACTCACCACTCTTGCTTCTCCTACGCTATCACTCCCGAATTCTGGGAAGACTACGCAGAGATCGCAGGCATCGAGATGGTCCACATCGACAAGGATACCCAGATCGAATCGTTCAAGAACTCTCTCCGCATGGGCGAGGTCTACTACATGCTCAACAAATCACTCTATCTCTAAGCTGACCGACAGATGAATCCCGCAGCTAAGACCACCATTGAACAGGGAAGGGCCATCCTCGGCATCGAGTTTGGCTCTACCCGAATCAAGGCCGTCCTCATCGATGAAGAGAACCGCCCCATAGCCCAAGGCTGTCACGACTGGGAAAACCAGCTATCCGACGGTCTCTGGACCTACAGCACCGAAGCCATCTGGTATGGTCTCCAGGACTGCTATGCCGACCTCCGCGCAAACGTACGCAAGGAATATGACATTGAGATCGAAAATCTCGCTGCCATCGGCATCAGCGCCATGATGCACGGCTACATGCCCTTCGGCGACACCGATGAAATCCTGGTCCCCTTCCGCACCTGGCGCAACACCAATACCGGCAAGGCGGCCGCCGAGCTCTCGGAGCTTTTCGTCTACAACATCCCTCTCCGTTGGAGCATTTCCCATCTCTACCAGGCCATCCTAAATGGCGAGCCACACGTGAAAGAAATCAAATTTTTCACCACACTCGCCGGCTACATCCACTGGCAGCTCACCGGACGCAAGGTGCTCGGCGTAGGCGATGCCTCCGGCATGCTTCCGATCGACCCCGAGACCAAAGACTACTACACCTCAATGGTCGAGAAGTTTGACAAGCTCGTAGCGCCCAAAGGCTTCCCCTGGAAACTCGCCGATATCCTGCCCGAAGTGCTCGTGGCCGGTGAAAACGCCGGTTGCCTCACCGAAGATGGAGCACGCAGACTCGACGTCTCCGGCCATCTCAAAGCCGGAATCCCCTTCTGTCCCCCAGAAGGCGATGCTGGCACAGGCATGGTAGCTACCAACGCCGTCCTCCAGCGCACAGGCAACGTCTCGGCCGGCACATCGTCATTCTCAATGATCGTTCTCGAGAAAGAGCTCTCGAAGCCCTACGAAATGATCGACATGGTGACCACCCCCGACGGTAGCCTCGTGGCCATGGTGCACTGCAACAACTGCACCTCTGACCTCAACGCCTGGGTAGGACTCTTCAAGGAATACCAGCAGCTTCTCGGCATCCCGGTGGACATGAACCAAGTCTATGGGCTGCTCTACCAGAACGCACTCAACGGCGACGCTGACTGCGGCGGCCTCCTCTCCTACAACTACTTCTCAGGCGAGCCTATCACAGGGCTCGAGGAGGGACGTCCGCTGTTTGTCCGTTCAGCTTCCGACAAGTTCAACCTCGCAAACTTCATGCGCGCCAACCTCTATGCCTCTGTATGCGTGTTGAAAATCGGCAACGACATCCTCTTCAATGACGAGAAAGTCGAAGTCGACCGCATCACCGGCCACGGAGGTCTATTCAAGACCAAAGGCGTGGGCCAGCGCATCCTTGCCGCCGCCCTCAACTCGCCAATCTCCGTCATGGAGACAGCCGGCGAAGGTGGCGCATGGGGCATCGCACTCCTCGCCTCATATCTTGTCAACAACAAGCGCTCGCTGTCACTCGCAGGCTTCCTCAACGAGTCTGTATTTCTCGGCGACGCCGGCACTGAAATCGCCCCGACTCCGGAGGATGTCGAAGGTTTCAATGTCTACATCGAGAACTATAAGCGCGGCCTCGCCATCGAAAAGGCAGCTGTAGCAGCCAAGGCATAAGATCCGTCAGAACTCACTCCGCTTCCGCGCGGACACAAAAAAATCCGGAAACAACACCACCGGCACCCATGTGCGTGTCAGTCCCGTTGTTTCCGGACTTTTTTATTGCTCTTGCTCTATGTCAATTCTGTTTATTCTACAGGTTTGAACTCATCCTTTCCGACACCGCAGACGGGACACACCCAATCGTCGGGAAGATCGGCAAACGATGTGCCGGGTTCGATACCATTGTCAGGGTCTCCTAAAGCGGGGTCATAGACCCATTCGCAAACTTCGCATACATATTTTTCCATAATCTTTCATATTGTTAATTAATCTTCCCTATCAACGCTCCATAAACGCATATTGTTTACCATCTTCTATCCGCTACACCCCGAAAACTGACCAAACATGACATAGACTTCCACTTTTGGCCGAACATATTCAGAATTATCCCCAAAATAATACGGAATTAATCAATTATTGGTTAATTATAAATTTGTCATAAACGATTTTATCCTTAAATTTGCAACGGTGAAAGCCCAGCTCTCCACGAGAGGAGGCCGTCAGCTCTCACAGTTAACCGAATGTTTTACGAATAAATCTATTCAAACCAATCACCCTATCATGGATATCTCACACATCGAACACGTGGGCATCGCAGTGCCCAACCTTCAGGAAGCAATCGCATTCTACGAAAACACCCTCGGCCTTAAATGTTTTGCCATCGAAGAAGTTGAAGACCAGAAAGTGCGCACCGCCTTCTTCAAGGTAGGTCAGACCAAGATCGAGCTCCTCGAAGGCACAGCCCCCGAAAGCGCTATCTCAAAATTCATCGAGAAAAACGGCGGCCGCGGCGGCATCCAGCACATCGCATTCGCTATCGAAGACGGCGTAGCCAACGCACTCGCCGAAGTCTCTGAAAAGGGTTGCGCTCTCATCGACAAGGCTCCCCGCAAAGGCGCCGAAGGCCTCAACATTGCCTTCCTCCACCCCAAATCGACTTGTGGCACCCTCATCGAACTCTGCGAGGACCCCAACAAGAAATAATCATCGACCAGTAGAAATCATATCACCAAATTCTTATCATATCCCCAACAGATGAGTAACCAGCTTGAAAAAGTAAAAGAGCTTATCGCCCTCCGCGAAGAAGCTCGCCTGGGTGGTGGCGAGAAAGCCATCCAGAAACAGCACGAGAGAGGCAAATACACCGCACGCGAGCGTATCGCCCAGCTTCTCGACGAAGGTTCTTTTGAGGAAATCGACATGTTTGTCCGCCACCGCTGCTACAACTTCGGTCAGGAAAAGAAAAGCTATCTCGGCGATGGCGTCGTGACCGGCTACGGCACTATTGACGGACGTCTCGTATATGTATTCGCTCAGGACTTCACCGTATTCGGAGGCTCGCTGAGCGAGACCATGGCCCTCAAGATCTGCAAGATCATGGACATGGCCATGAAGATGGGTGCTCCCGTCATCGGTCTCAACGACTCGGGTGGCGCACGTATACAGGAAGGTATCAACGCCCTCGCAGGCTATGCAGAGATCTTCCAGCGCAACATCCTCGCATCCGGTGTGATTCCCCAGATCTCAGGCATCCTCGGCCCCTGCGCAGGTGGCGCCGTCTACTCTCCCGCTCTCACCGACTTCACTATCATGACCAAGGGCATCAGCTACATGTTCCTCACCGGTCCCAAGGTCGTCAAGACCGTGACAGGCGAAGACGTGAGCCAGGAAGTGCTCGGTGGAGCTACCGTACACTCTCAGAAGAGCGGTGTGGCCCACTTCGCAGCTGAGGACGGCGAGGAAACCCTCCGCATCATCCGCAAACTCTTCAGCTACATTCCCCAGAACAACCTCGAAGAGCCCCCGTTGGTTGAGTGCAACGACCCCATCGACCGCCTCGAGGATTCTCTCAACGAAATCATCCCCGACTCGGCCAACCGTCCCTACGACATGTATGAGGTCATCAACGCCATCGTCGACAACGGTGAATTCCTCGAGATCCAGCGCGACTATGCCAAGAATATCATCATCGGCTTCGCACGCTTCAACGGCCAGGCAGTCGGCGTAGTGGCCAACCAGCCCAAATTCCTCGCCGGCGTGCTCGACAGCAACGCTTCGCGCAAGGGTGCCCGCTTCGTGCGCTTCTGCGACGCCTTCAACATTCCTCTCGTCACCCTCGTCGACGTCCCCGGCTTCCTCCCCGGTACCGGTCAGGAATACAACGGTGTCATCCTCCACGGTGCAAAACTCCTCTACGCTTACGGCGAAGCTACAGTGCCCAAGGTGACCGTGACTCTCCGCAAGAGCTACGGCGGCAGCCACATCGTGATGTCGTGCAAACAGCTCCGCGGCGACATGAACTACGCATGGCCTACTGCAGAGATCGCAGTGATGGGTGGCGCAGGTGCAGTCGAAGTCCTCTACGCCAAGGAAGCAAAAGCTGCCGAAGATCCCGCCAAGGTGCTCCAGGAAAAAGAAGCTGAATACAACAAACTCTTCTGCAACCCCTACAACGCAGCACGCTACGGCTATATCGACGATGTCATCGAGCCCCGCAACACCCGATTCCGCATCATCCGTGCCCTCCAGCAGCTCGCTACCAAAAAGGTTGTCAACCCCGCCAAAAAGCACGGCAATATACCTCTCTAAGAGGGTCACTTCCGTGTCCGGTCCGTCAAGGCTATCGGCCTGAAGGCCGGATGCGGACAGCCTGTAACTCTTACTAATCATCTCAACAAAAGTTATGAAAAAAAGACTTTTAACGCTGCTGTTGGTGACTCTCGCATGCGTCTCGATCGTCTCCGCACAGGGCCGTCGCGGTCTTCGCCTCAACGAGGTGATGATCGTCAACGACTCTACAAGCGTGGTCGACGATTTCGGACGATACCAGGCCTGGATTGAGCTCTACAACTCAACCTTTGCCCCGCTTGAGATCTCAAGCGTCTTCCTCACCAACGACCGTGACAACCACAAGCTTTACCCCGTGCCTCTGGGCGATGTCAACACCGAGATCCCCGCTCGCCAGCACATCCTCTTCTGGGCTGACGGCGAGCCCAACAAAGGCACATTCCACACCAATTTCGTCTTTACTCCCGGCCAGGACAACTATATCGCCATCTATGACGCCGACGGCAATAGCCTCATCGACGAGATCGTGATCCCCGGTTCGCTCCTCCCCGGCCAGTCATACGCCCGCAAAGTCGATGGCGAAGGTGGCATCAACAATGCCGAGGACTGGGAAGTGCGCGACGGTTCTGAATCGCTCTACATCACTCCCTCGAGCAACAACATCATCAAGAGCACCAACAACAAGGTCGACAGCTTTGCCGAGCATGATCCCCATGGCTTCGCTATGGCAGTCATGGCAATGTGTATTGTCTTCACCGCCCTCCTTGTCCTCTCGATCTGCTTCTATGTCATCAACAGCATCGGCGCCTCCGTATCACGCAAACGCAAGGTCCAGGCCCTCGCAGGCACTGACGGCGAGACCGAGTCTCACCACCACGAGCAGGATTCCGGCGAAGTGATCGCTGCAATCTCAGCAGCCCTCGCCGAGCACCTTGACGCACATGACCGCGAAAGCACTATCCTCACCATCAACAAGGTGCGCCGCGCATACTCTCCCTGGAGCTCTAAGATCTATAGCCTCCGCGAGCTTCCGCGTCGTTAATTTGACTCACCATTAATCCCCCCGAATCAGCTTCATTTACTGAAACATCAATCAAAAGCAATGAAAGAGTATAAATATAGAATCAACGGCAACCCCTACACGGTGAAAATCGGCGATATTGACAACAACATCGCCCAGGTCGAGGTCAACGGCGTCCCCTACAAAGTGGAGCTCGAAAAGACCGAAAAGCCCGTCACTATCGTGTCGGCACCCCGTCCCTCCGCTGCTCCCCGCACTGAGAGTGGAGCCAAAGTCATCAACAAGCCCCAGGTTAAGGCAGGCGGCGTAGCTGTCGAGTCACCCCTCCCCGGTGTGGTCATCTCGATCAACGTAAAGGTCGGCGATACCGTCAAGGCTTCAGACACCGTAGCTGTCCTTGAGGCCATGAAGATGGAAAATGCCATCCACGCCGGCCACGACGGAAAGGTTGCAGCTATCAACGTGAGCGCAGGCGACTCTGTGCTCCAGGGTGCTCCCCTCATGACCCTCGAATAAATAGAGTGAGTGTCTCCAAAACATCACACTTTTTGACAACCTCACATCTAAGTAACTTCAAACACTATGTTTAGCGAATTCTTATATCAAAACCTCCAGCAGTTCTGGCACCTGACGGGTTTCTACAACGCCACTTGGGAACATCTGGTGATGCTGCTCGTGGGCTTGTTCTTCATCTGGCTCGCTATTAAGAAGAATTTTGAGCCGATGCTCCTCGTGCCCATCGGCTTCGGTATCCTTATCGGCAACGTCCCCTTCAACACCACTGCCGGACTTGAGATCGGCATCTACGAAGAGGGATCTGTGCTCAATATTCTCTACAATGGCGTAAGCGCCGGGTGGTATCCCCCGCTTATCTTCCTCGGCATCGGTGCCATGACCGACTTCTCGGCCCTCATCGCAAATCCGAAACTCATGCTCATCGGCGCCGCTGCGCAGTTTGGCATCTTCGGCGCCTACATGGTCGCCCTCCTTCTTGGCTTTGCTCCCGACCAGGCCGGTGCGATCGCCATCATCGGCGGTGCCGACGGTCCCACCGCAATCTTCCTCTCGTCGAAGCTCGCCCCCAACCTCATGGGTGCGATCGCGGTATCAGCCTACTCCTACATGGCCCTCGTGCCTGTGATCCAGCCACCGCTGATGCGCCTGCTTACGACCAAAAACGAACGTGTCATCAAGATGAAACCGGCCCGCGCCGTGTCGCAGAACGAGAAGATCATCTTCCCCATCGTGGGCATGATCCTCACCTGCTTCGTCGTCCCCTCAGGCCTTCCCCTTCTCGGCATGCTCTTCTTCGGTAACCTCCTGCGCGAATGTGGTGTCACCAACCGTCTCGCCAAGACCGCAAGCAACGCTCTCACCGACATCGTTACCATCCTCCTCGGTATGACTGTCGGCGCGTCGACCCAGGCATCCGAATTCCTCACCTCAGAGACTATCCGCATCTTCCTCCTCGGATTCATGGCCTTCATCATCGCATCGGCCAGCGGTGTCCTCTTCGTGAAGTTCTTCAACCTCTTCTTGCCGAAATCCAAGAAAATCAACCCGCTCATCGGCAACGCCGGCGTTTCTGCCGTGCCCATGTCGGCCCGTATCTCCAACAACCTCGGTCTCGAATATGACCCGAGCAACTACCTACTGATGCACGCCATGGGCCCCAACGTGGCCGGTGTGATCGGCTCGGCTGTAGCAGCCGGTGTCCTCCTCGGATTCCTCGCTTAAGAGATAAATACCCTACATCCACACGCAGGGGCATGAATTTTAATCGTGATATTAAAACTTGTGCTCCTGCATGTGTTTTCCTAATGACACACAAAATCATTAGTTGTTGAAAAATTTCCGTCTATTACCACGATTTTTTACTGTCTGCTGCAAACCTTAATCCAAAAGGATTGTTTCTATAATAGACATTCATCTGAGCGCTATGACGCAATCACGTTATCAGCATCTCTACTCACGTTATCACCTAAACCGTGAACAGTCAGTCAGACAAAAGAACAGTCATCCGGTAGAGACACCGGCACTTTCACTAAATAGACTAATGATATGGTAACGAAAAAACTGATTGAAAAGATCTATAAGCAATATAACCGCCCACCCGCTTCGCCCGACGAACTCAACTTCGGTCTGCTTTTTGACTATGCCCTGGAAAACCACGGTATTTTCATTGACGAAAACGACCTCTTCATCGGTAGTGTCGACCCTTCGTCGCCCTTTGCAACAATCCCGCTGAAACATATACATGAGATCCTCGAGTTTGAGGACTATATCGCGCTCGTGTTGCGAAATTCGATCATTTTCCTCAACAAATCCAACTCAGAAGTAAACGTGCATCTACGCATGGCATCGCCCTCAGTGTGGTCACGCCTGAAGGAAACCATCTCAGGTGATTAATTGCACCAGGCCCTTTACTATTCCCGCTAAACTTCGACCATCTCACTAAAGAGGTGGTCGAATGTTTTTTCAAGGTCATCGCACAGTCCCGGATGCGGGCGCGAAGTCGACAGGCAGGCACTTCTGACCGCAGTCAGCCATCGGAAACGCTCGTGAGGCTCAAGCTCTCCGATGGGCCCGCGACACCCCTCGGCCACCTTCATGAAAGCCTCGAGCTGACACGACAAGGCTTCCGTGTCAATTCCCGGACAGAAACATCTGAGCCGGGATTCATCGACTTGAAACCTGACCTTTATCCACCGGCGCCTTTTACACATCATCACAAGCCCGATGTTGACAAACTCCTCCCGCTCTACTCTGGGGAGAAAACGGACTACGGAATATTCATACAAGTGTCTGTCGGGTTGCAATGGCATGGTTGGTAAAAATTTCAGAATTTGACAATCGTGTTTTCAGAAAATTACGGTAGACATCGCGCTGTTCGGCGACCGTGGCCGGCGAGCCGGAAGCTTCAAGCCAGTCCGAGGGGACAGCATCGACAACAGTGTCAATAACCTCCGGAGTAATCCGCTCCAGCATCCTTTCGGCAGCTTCCGGCAGCATCGACGCCTCCGCCAGCAGCGCATGGTCTTTGACGTATGGGAAAGGGCTGAGTGCGGCTTTCTCCCAATCGGACCACGCATGGTGGAAGTAGAGCGACGCGCCTTGGTCAATGAGCCAAAGCTCGCGGTTCCACAGAAGCATGTTGGTATTGCGCGCGGTGCGGTCGATGTTGGTCAGAAACGCATCGAGCCACACGAGCGACGAGGCTGTCAGTGCATCGGTGTGGTTGGCTATCACATCCCAGGTCATGGCTCCGGAGAGGAAATGCACCCCGAGATTGAGCCCTGTGCTCCCCCGGAGCAGATCCTGAATCTCCTCATCACCCTCCGTGCGGCCAAAATCCTCATCAAGATCAAGCATCACCAGCTCCGGGACACGGAAACCCGCAGCCCTCGCCAGTTCCGATCCGATAAACTCAGCTATGAGAGCCTTGGTCCCATGACCGGCACCCCGGAACTTCGCCACATATTTAAATCCGTCTGAAGCCTCGACCAATCCCGGCAGCGACCCGCCTTCGCGGAGGGGCTGGAGATAGAGTGTCATCGCTTCATGCCGTATGTCAAGTTTCATATTTTCTTTATGTCTTTGTCGTTACTAACAACAAATATAACGATTTTTTCTTACTAAATATCGACCGGCAACATTATTTCACTTTCTCAAATTTTGAAGTCCGGAGTTTAATTGCGACCTTTGCACGAAATAGCCATTTTTTAAGGTTGCTGAAATCCAACCTGCAAGAAACGAGTCGCAAATACGTTCAACTACCTATAAACCATGAAATAATTCATCTACAAAATGGTAACTGCTATTGTAATATTTTTTATCCTCGGCTACCTGTGTATCGCGCTTGAAAGCGTATTGAAAGTCAACAAAGCCGTGCCCGCACTCCTGATGTGCGTTGTCTGCTGGACCCTCTATGCCTGTGGCATAGGCGGAGAGTCGGAAACCTCAAACCTCCTGCTCCATCATCTGGGCGAGACATGTGAGATACTCTTCTTCCTGATGGGAGCGATGACCATCGTTGAGATTGTCGACGCCAACGGTGGCTTCTATTTCGTCCACGATGCACTCGCAACCAAGAGCAAGAAAGCTCTCCTATGGCGCATCACTGCCATGACATTTATCCTATCGGCTATCCTCGATAACCTCACGACTTCGATCGTGATGATCATGGTGCTCCGCAAACTTATCGAAGACCATAAAGACCGCATGATCTACGGAGGCATCATCATCATCGCTGCCAACGCCGGCGGTGCCTTCTCGCCGATCGGCGACGTGACCACCATCATGCTCTGGATCAAAGGCATGATCTCAACAGGTGGAGTCATCTCCCAACTCATCATTCCCTCGATTGTATCTGTCGTGGTTTCTGCGCTGTGTGTATCTCTTTATCTTAAGGGAGACGTCGTCGCACCCAAAAAGGAAGAGGGAAAAGAAGAATCATCCACCTCACCGGCCGACCGCAAGCTCATCCTCTTCTTCGGCGTGGGCGGCCTGATCTTCGTACCTATTTTCCGTATGCTCACCGGCCTGCCCCCCTTCATGGGCATCCTTCTCGCGCTTGGCGTCCTGTGGTGTATCACTGAATTCATCAACCACCGTGCTGGTCTGGCCGAAAGCAGCCGCATGAGAGTGGCCAACCTTCTCTCACGCATCGACCTCGCCACCATCATGTTCTTCCTCGGTATCCTCCTCGCCGTAGCAACACTTCAGGAGACCGGCGTGCTCACAGCCTTCGGACAGTGGCTCAACGAGGTTTCCGACGGCAACCACTACCTCGTCACCGGTGTCATCGGTGTCGTCTCAAGCATCGTCGACAACGTGCCTCTTGTCGCAGGCTGCATGGAGATGTATCCTATCGCACAGACCGGCGACTTTGCATGCGACGGACTCTTCTGGCAACTTCTCGCTTACTGTGCCGGAGTCGGCGGCTCGATGCTCATCATCGGTTCCGCGGCAGGTGTCGTGGTCATGGGCCTCGAGAAAATCAGCTTCGGTTGGTATCTCAAGAAGTTCACATGGATCGCCTTCGTCGGCTACATCGCCGGCATCGCTGTCTATGCACTCGAATCAATGTTCATGGGCTAAAACCCCATCTCCGGCCTTATATAACTCAGACAGGAGGCGGACACTCATCCCAAGTGTCCGCCTCCTGCTCATGTTTATGACTGCCTTATGCGTTTACAGTTTGTTCACACACTCTGTGATTACAGCATCGGTCATCGTGTAGCCCCCGAGTGAGCCTTCCTTAGCCTGGATACAGACATAAGTCATCGGTTCATCCGAGGTGCATTTAAGATTGCGGTCGCTATTGGTCGAGACTCTGACAACCGAGCCTTCTGCAATGTCAAACACCTCATCATTTACCTGAAATTTACCTTTTCCGCTGAGAATTATATAATTCTCCTCATTGTCCTTGTGGCTGTGGAGGAAAGGCACCGCCCCACCGGCAGGAAGTGTCCCGAATGAGATCTCACACGAGGTTGCTCCGGTGGCATCCTTTACAAACTGTTTCCCCTCAAAGCCATGAAGAGAGCCGATTGATACGTGGGCAAACTTTTCGCCACTGTTCAAAACTTTTACTTCACTCATAGTTTTAAATATTTTGATTATTATTCAGTATTCACTAACTTTGCAGCAGTAAGCCACTTTCGTTTTAACAGTGCAAAGATAATTGACAAATCCCGATTAAACAAGACGTTACCGAAAGGTAAGACACTTACTTCCAGGTAACAAATTTTGAAAATGAAGCCGTTGGAGTTAGAAAAAAATTTGAAAAAATACACCCGCATTTCAGAATGTCCGGTGCGCAACATCCTCTCAAGATTTTCCGGCAAATGGGCCATGCTCATCCTCTGCGTGCTCGCAGAAAACGAGGCAACCCGCTTCAATGCGATCGGTAAAGCCATACCGGATATATCGTCCAAAGTGTTGACCGACACGCTCAAGAGCCTCGAAGCCGACGGCCTGATTTCCCGTCACGTCTATGCGGAAATCCCCCCTCGCGTCGAATATTCACTCACCTCTCTTGGAAAAAGCCTCATGCCGGTGTTAGGCGGGCTTATATCATGGGCAGTTGAAAACTTCGACAAGATAGCTGCCCGATGATCATCTGGAATCCATGGCACGGCTGCCGCAAAATCAGCGAAGGCTGCGAGCACTGCTACATGTATTTTCTCGATGGCAAACGTGGCATTGACACATCGCTCATCACCCGCACGGCCAATTTCAACCTACCTCTGCGACGCGACCGCCACGGCAATTTCAAACTTAAGCCGGGCATGAAACTATACGTAGGACTTTCTACCGATTTCTTCATCGAGGAAGCCGACGGGTGGCGGACGGAGGCATGGCAGATGATGAAACAGCGCACTGACATCGCCTTTCTGCTGCTGACAAAACGTGCTCACCGGATAGAGGAGTGCCTACCTCACGACTGGGGTGATGGCTACCGCAACGTGATGCTCTCCGTGACGTGCGAGAATCAAAGGCGTGCAGATGAGCGTCTCCCGATTCTTCTTGAGCTTCCCGCCATACACAAAGGATTCATGGCTGCTCCACTCATCGGAGCCATAGATGCAGAGCCTTATCTTGCATCCGGATGTATCGAACAGGTGCTGTGTGGCGGAGAGAACTACGACGGTGCCCGTCCATGCCGCTATGAATGGGTCAGATCCCTTTCCGAACAGTGTGGGCGTCACGATGTCACTTTCAATTTCATCGAGACCGGCACCGTATTTATCAAAGATCAGAAGACCTACCGGATTCCATCTAAGCGGATCCAAAGCCAACAAGCCAATAAATCCGGCCTGAGTCATTACAACGGAAAGCCGAAATTCGATCTGACCCCGACGGGGGCAAGCATATTTGATTTGCCGGACTACACCCCGTTTTTCAGAGAAGAGTGCCGTCAATGCGGCTCGCGCATGACCTGCAACGGTTGCTCAAACTGCGGCAACTGCGACCGATAGACCCGTGATAGCGATTTTTACGGGAAGTACAGATGTGATACGTACCAACTCAAAAACAGCAGAGCCTTTCATCGTGCCCGTCAGGGACAGTCAGAAAGGCTCTGCCTTATTGTTAGCTTACTAATATATTACGCTTTAGCTTATCAGCCGATCTTGATACCTGAGAAGCCCATGAAGGCCATGGCAAGAAGACCTGCACAAATCATGGCAATGGGCACACCGCGCATGGCCTTGGGAACAGATGTCCATGCGAGCTGCTCACGGATGCCGGCGAAGATGGCGATGGCCATGGTGAAACCGACTGCGGTTGCCAAGGCATAGACGATGCTCTCGCCGAGGTTCATGCCCTTCTGGACGACAGTGATGGCGACACCGAGCACGGCGCAGTTGGTGGTGATGAGGGGAAGGAACACACCGAGCGCACTGTAGAGCACCGGGGCAATCTTCTTGAGGATAATCTCAAGCATCTGCACGAGAGCGGCGATGACGAGGATGAAGACGATTGTCTGCATGAACCCGAGCCCGAAGGGGGTGAGGACGAGGTCCTGAAGGAGCCAGGTGATGGCTGTGGCAAGGAGCATGACGAAAGTCACTGCCGCACCCATACCGACTGCACTCGACAGTTTGCGCGAAACACCGATGAAGGGGCAGATGCCGAGGAACTGGGCAAATACGATGTTGTTGACAAAGATTGCCGTTATGATGATGGAAATATATTCTAACATAAACTTAGCTAAGTATTAAGTTTTAAGGACTAAGTATAAAGTATCAGCAGGATTTCGCACGGAGTTTCGAGAAGAGCGCGATGAGAAGACCGAGGGCGATGAACGCACCGGGGGCAAGCACGAAGACGAGCGAACCAAACTGCTCGGGATAGATGGTGAGATCAAAAATCTTACCTGTTCCCAAGAACTCGCGCACGGCACCGAGGAGTGTGAGCGCGATGGTGAAGCCGAGGCCGATGCCGATACCGTCAAGGCAGCTGTCGAGGACACCGTGGCGCGAGGCGAAAGCCTCCGCACGTCCGAGTACGATACAGTTTACCACGATAAGGGGAATGAAGATACCGAGAGTGGCGTAGAGCGATGGAACGTAGGCTTCCATGACGAGCTGAAGCACCGACACGAAGGCCGCGATCACGACGATGTAGGCAGGGATACGCACCTTAGAGGGCACAAAATTCTTGATGAGTGAGATCACCACATTGGAGCAGATGAGGACAGCCATTGTGGCAAGTCCCATACTCATGCCGTTGAGGGCGCTGCCAGTGGTGCCGAGAGTGGGACACATACCCAACATCAGCACGAATGTCGGGTTTTCGGCGATAATACCGTTGAAAAGTATTTTAAGTTTATCGTTCATGGCTTGATGAGGGATTTATTGCTGTGCGGCAAATTGTTGTGAAGCCTGGTTGGCGAGTGTGAGCGCTCTCAGGAACGCACGCGACGAGATTGTGGCAGCTGTGATCGCATCGACATCTCCGCCATCCTTGCTGACAGTGAGGTTGGAGCTGGCGGCGTTAAGGCCGATGATGCTGTGGGCGGGATTGCAGAACCACTCACCCATCTTTGATCCGAGGCCGGGGGTCTCAGCGTGTTGCATGACGGCATAACCGGTGATGTCACCGGCCGGATTGAAGCCATACATCACGGTGATAAGGCCTGAGAAGCCGTTGGTGTCATGGCTCTCGACTGCTATGCCGACAAGCTCGCCGTCCTGACGGGCGGGGAAGACGGTGACGGTCTCGCCGTCGACTGTCACTTCCGAAGCCTCGTCGGCCGGATTGTTGTTGAACTGTATGTCGGGCAACACCTGGCCGATCGCAGCCTTCTGCTTCTCGGCTTTGGCCTGTGCGATAGGTTCCTTGGTTGCGGTGTAGACTCCGGCAAGAGCTGCTGCTGCCACTACGGTGATGATGCCAAGCGAAAGCACCATATTTACGAGAGATGATTTCATGCGGCTACCCTCCCTTCTCCAAATTTGCGGGGTTTGACATAGCGGTTGATGAGCGGAGTGAGACCGTTCATGATAAGGATAGCGAAAGAAACGCCCTCGGGATATGCACCCCACTGACGGATGACGACGGTGATGATACCGATCATCACACCATAGATGATCATGCCGGCGTGGCTCATCGGAGAGGTCACATAGTCGGTAGCCATGAATATAGCGCCGAGCATCAGACCACCGGTGAGAAGCTGCACTCCGACGTTGACACCGATACATGCCGAGAAGATGGCGACAGTTGCAAGGATAGCGACAGGTATGTGCCATGTGATGGTGCGGGTGCAGAGCAGATAGATGAAGCCGAGCAGGAGGGCTATGGCTCCGATCTCACCCATCGAACCACCGGTGAAACCAAGGGCTTGGGTGAGAAGATCGACCTCTGAACCGTCGATCTGCGCCATTTTCAACTGACCGAGCGTCGTAGCACCGGTAGTGGCGTCGAGATAATTCATACGGTTTTCCATCGGGAGCGGCCATGTGGTCATCTGTACGGGGAACGACAGCAGCAGGAACACGCGGCCGACAAGCGCGGGATTAAAAATGTTGCAACCGAGACCGCCAAATGTCATCTTGCCGATGCCAATGGCGACAACACAACCGATCAACACGGTCCAGATCGGTAGATTGGACGGCAGATTGAGTGCGAGCAGAAGACCTGTAAGCACGGCCGACATGTTGCCGATGGTCGGTTTCTCTCCCATCATGAAGCGGGAAATCAGATATTCGGTAAGTACACATCCGACAATGGCAGTGACTATGACTATTGCCGCGCCGATGCCGAAGCAGTAGAGAGCAAGCGCCACGGCCGGAAGGAGAGCTACGATGACATTAGTCATCAGCTTCTTTACCGTTACCGGCGTCTGCGCATGTGGTGACGGTGAAATGGTGATAAACTGGCTCATTATTTAAGTTTAGAAATTGGTATTAGTCGGTGCAAATTTAAGGATTTTTCAGTTAATGAACAAAAAATTAATCGCATACTGTACGTCAGATTTCATCTGAGTCAAGCTCCCGAGGGGATTTTTAGGGGAAAAAATCAGTGTGGCGTTTTTTTCTTTGGCCAGGAGTTAGTAATTTTGCAAAAAAGCCGACAACAAGTGCTTAAGTAACTAAATTCATCAACCAATATCATGAAGAAATTTGCATTAATCGCTGCGGCGATGTGTGTGGGCCTCGCAGGCCTTGCGCAGAGCAGCAACCAGTGTTGCAATCAGAAAGCGGCCAAGTCCGCCTGCCAGTCATGCACCAAGGCTGTCGACGCCAAGGAAGCGTGGGCCACGATCTACCCACAGATCGAGAAATCGATCAAGGCCCCTACATTCCGCGACAAAGACTACAAACTCTTTGACTACGGCAAGAAATCAAAGACCAAAGGCTTTCTCTACACCGAACTCATCAACAAAGTGATCGACCTCTGCTCGAGCGAGGGCGGCGGACGCGTCGTCGTTCCTGCCGGAACCTGGCTCACCGGACCGGTCACTCTCAAAAGCAATGTCAACCTCCATCTCGAGGAGGGTGCCACACTCCTCTTTGTCTATGATCCCAGCCAGTATCCTCTCGTGAAGACCCGTTGGGAGGGCATGGACTGCTACAACTATCAGCCCATGATCTATGCCTATAAGCAGGAAAACATCGCCATCACAGGCAAAGGCACCATCGACGGCGGAGCATCTAACGAGACATGGTGGCAGATGAGCGGCAAGCGCGGCTATGTCGCCGGCCCCATCACCCAAAACATCGGCCGTCCGCTCCTTCAGGAGTGGAATGAGGATGGCGTGCCCGTCGAGAAGCGCATCCTCGGCGAGGGCTACGGCATGCGTCCACAGCTCGTCAACCCCGTGGAGTGTAAGAATGTGCTCATCGAAGACGTGACACTTCTGCGCTCGGCTTTCTGGGTGATCCATCCCCTGCTCTGCCAGAACGTGACCGTCAAAGGTGTCCACATCCAGAACGACGGCCCCAACGGTGACGGCTGTGACCCCGAATCATGCAAAAACGTGTTGATCGAAGGTTGCTATTTCGACACCGGCGACGACTGCATCGCTATCAAGAGCGGACGTAACCGCGACGGACGCGAGCAGGGCATCCCCTCCGAGAATATCATCGTCCGCAACTGCCAGATGAAGAACGGTCATGGCGGAATCGTGGTCGGCAGCGAGATCTCAGGCGGTTTCAAGAACCTTTTCCTTGAAAACTGTGTCATGGACAGCCCCGAGCTTGACCGAGTGGTCCGCATCAAGACCAACGCATGCCGTGGTGGCGTCATCGAGGATATCTATGTCCGCAACGTAGAGGTCGGCCAGTGCAAGGAGTCTGTGCTCAAGATCAACCTCGTCTATGAACCCAAGGAGGCTTGCGACCGCAGCTTCCCCCCGACAGTCAAAAACGTATGGCTTGACAACATCACCTGCAAGTCGAGCAAATATGGTGTGATGATCGAAGGTTTCAAAGAGATCTGCAACATCAACAACATCAACGTTGACAACTGCCACTTCGACGGCGTGACCTCCGGTGGAAACTCCATCAGCGGTCTCACCAAAAACGTCAACTTCCACGACCTCTACATCAACGGCAAGCTCTGCAAGGAATAAGGCTTCATCCTGAATCCGTTCCTTAAGAAGGTACAAAGATTCAAAAAGGACAGAAACAACAGAGATTTATATTTCAAAAGTCTTCTGTTATTTCTGTCCTTTTTGAATTTCTGTACCTTTTTTTCACCCTCCCACTCCGCTCAGAACGAATATTTCAGCGAGGCTATGATCTCTCTTGGCCGGAGGCCGAAGGAATAGGCATAGAAGTCAGACTCCCGGAAATATGAATAGCTGTAGGAGCGGCGGTTGGTGACATTGTTGACATTGAGTTCGACCTCAAACTTCCGGGCGGTATAGCGGGCTCCACATTTCAGAAAGACGCTGCGCTTGCGCAGACCGTCGGCGACATCAAGATCATAGTATTGAAACGCACCGGAGAGCTCGAACGCCTTGATGGGAAACACCGACAGAGTGGCCGAACCGGAAATGTCGTGCATGGAGTTACTTATGCCCAGCTTGTCGATCTTCTGGCCGGAACGGTCATACTTACCCTCAACCTTAACACTCAGACGGTTTCGTATGGGGAAGGAAGTCACAGTCAGCAGACAGCCCCAGGCGGTGGCATCGACGCGATAACCGAGATGCTGACGCATCACGTGGCTGTTGTTGTCGGTGATATTGGCGGCAAAAGCGACAATCGTGGAGATGTCGCGGAAATTTTTCGAGACATTGAGCGTAGCGGTCAGCATGTCTGACGTGTTTTTCGAATTGACCGCAGTCGATTCAATCTGGCCGCCGGAAGTGGAGACACTGCCGAGACGGTTGCTCGTCGAGCGCCGGAAAAGTCCGTCGAGCGAGGCAAAAAATCCCTCGATCGTATTGCGATAGTTGATGGAGCCGTTGGCATATATACCGTGAGAGTCGCCCAACACACCCGTGCCGGGCACCGATGAGCGGCGATAGGTTGTGTAGATCGGATTCAGGACATAATTCCGGATGCTGCCGAGGGTGGTAGTGCGCCCGACAGACCATGAGGACTTCACACCGGCCATAGGATTGTAGGTCAGCGATAGACGCCAATCGGCATCAAAGCGATCGGTGGGATAGTCCCTGCCGGTCAGCTCGTCATCATATTTTATATTCGTCATCCGGAGCGGCACACTCAGTTTGGCCGAAAAAACCGATGAGAAAACGTAGCGGAAATAGGGTTCAAGGGTGGTCTCGAGCTGATAGCCGGCGATGTCGTTCGCATTGCGGGGGGTGTCAGACCAATCGTTGAGGCTGCGCAGACGGGTGTAGGAGGAGTTGAAGCGACCGTCGACACCCAGACTCGCATGCGAGCTCAGCCGCCACATGTAGCCGGCCTTTTCGAGAGTGTTGAAGGCAAAACCCTTCACCGTTTGGCTGAGAGGCGTGGGGATAGTGTCGCCGGTGACCGTCATGCGGTTGACCGGTGTATTGCCCACCGAGATTATGGAGCTGAAGCCGAAGACCGAAGTGGAGCTGCGCCATGTCAGATCAAGCTGATTGTTGAAATTGTAGTCGTCGGTGGCTACACGCTGATGCGTCCTCGCGCCGTTGAAGATCGAGTAGCGGTTGGAATTGAAATGGCCCGTGAAACTGAATTTGTCCTTGATATATTTACTGTCGGAGTTGTGTTCGAAGTCAAAGATGAGCTTTGCCTCGCGGAGATGAGGATTGTTGACCACCGACTCGTTGAGTCTCACCGCCGGATCATCGCCGTTGATATAGGTGATGCTCTGTGAATTGCTGAAGCGGTTGTCCTCGTCGGAATAGTCGGCTGTCACGCCGAGGGTAGTCACCTTGCCGAGGCGTATGCGCGTGCTGACAGAGGCCGAGAGCGAGCGGTTGTCATAATAGCGCATGGCCGGGATCTTCGCCGAGCCGAAAGGAGTCACCGGGAAAATCTCGTAGGCCGGACTTCCCGCGAGTTTCATCCCGTGTTCGGCGATCAGCACCGCTGTCTCGCTCGAATAGGCTATGCCGCTGTTGTTGCCCTTGAGCGAGACGAGCGACTGGAAACTCGGGGCGATAAACATGCCGAAAGCCTCGCCGAGCCACTTAGCCGAGCCGTCCTCGTCGACCCCGCCTCCACCTTTCACATAGCCTATCGGCTTGAGCAGACTTTTGCGTTTGAGTGTGAGGTTGAGAGCTGCGTTTTTGCTGAACTCCACGTCTTTCAACACCCTTTTGGGCTGATGATTCTCATAGACATTGACCGACTGCACATCGTCGGGCGAGATATTGCGTGTGGCAATGGCATAGCGCCCCGACACCACGTCGAGTCCCTCGATGTAGAAGCGGTTGATGGCCTCGCCGTTGTAGGAAATGCGTCCCCGGTCGTCGACAGTAATCCCCGGAAGCTTCCTGATGATATCCTCAATGCTTCTGTCGGCAGCGCTCTTGAACGAGGCCACATCATAGGTCAGAGTGTCGCCGACCGACTTGATCGGTGGCACTCTCACCACCACTTCCTTGAGCTCGTAGGGGGCCTCGTCCATCACCACTTCCATCCTTCCGGCTGCGGGCAGGGGCAGAGTGACAGTGCTGTAACCTATGTAGCTACACTCCACCTTTGCGCCCTTGGCCTGCGACTTGGGAAAACGCAGTGTGAACTCTCCTTTGGGGGTACTCACGGCATAGGCCAGCATCTCACCCTTGGGGTCGAGCAGCTTGACCACCACTCCTATCAGCGTCTCACCTTTGCGATCCTTCACACTTCCCGCTACAGTCGCAGATTCAGACTGTGCCCGCACGCTTGCCGACACCATAAGAAAGATCATAAGCAAAACAGAAAGTGATTTTCGCATAAAATGTGATTTGAGGATGAAATAAATAAAAAAGGTGGGGGGGGGGAGCAGTCACGCCTGCTCACTCAAGATCGCTCGTCTCGATTGCGTTATAGAAAGTACGCTCGACAAATTGCGGAGAGCCCTCAATAGGCAGATTAGACCCGGTGAGAAAGACCCTGGTATTGGTCCTGTATTCATTATACATTTTGTTGAATTTCTCACGGGTTGTACGCTCTCGATCCTTGCTGTTAAAATTATATGTAATCTCTTTGTCACTCTTCCTCACTGCTACAGCCTCAAAAACATGTTCCTTCTTTGAGTCCTCAACACGCAGGATCAGACCCGGCAGCCCCTCGAACTTCCACGGACCATTGACATGCGGTATTTCCGAATACCAGGCTGTCCACTGCCGCCCGCGGAAATCGCAGACAGCTTTGCGACACACATAACCACACACGGTATCTGTACCGCTGACAAGTTGCCACTCAAATTTTGGAATAGGCTCCTCATAAAGATGATATTCCATAAACATTGGCTGCATATAAGTCAAAACCGAGGCCACTTTATTTTTTATTACATACGGATCAATAGAGACATCATATTTGCGCTGTAGCATATTTAATTGTTTTCGAGATACCCTGCATGACAAATGATTGACCACAACCGAATCTACTCGATATTTGCTATGAGACCAATATTTACTATAGTTTTTTCCATCTTCCAATATCCAAAATCTCTCCTCCGTGCGGGCAAAATGCGGATCGTAGACCTTGTGAGAGTAGATACATTCAAGCACACTACGGTCAATCGTCGGACTACGACGATAATCCCTCACTATATCCCCCTTGCTGACCCCGCTTTGGCTAAAAGCGCTTAAAGAAGAAAACAAGAGAAAAAGTAGGCTGAAAAAATGGAGTGATTTCATTGGAATAATATTTTGAGGTGATTAAAATCTTGAATTTCACTCGAGATCGCTCGTCTCGATGGGGTTATAGAACATCCGCTTGACAAATTGTGCGGAGCCATCGTTCTCTATGATAGGATGACCACCCGCAAGAAAGACTCTGGTATTGGTCTTGTATTCATTATACATTTTGTTGAACTTCTCACGGGTTGTACGCTCTCGGTTCTTGCTGTTAAAATTATATGTAATCTCTTTGTCACTCTTCCTCACTGCTACAGCCTCAAAAACATGTTCCTTCTTTGAGTCCTCAACACGCAGGATCAGACCCGGCAGCCCCTCGAACTTCCACGGACCATTGACATGCGGTATTTCCGAATACCAGGCTGTCCACTGCCGCCCGCGGAAATCGCAGACAGCTTTGCGACACACATAACCACACACGCTATCTGTACCGCTGACAAGTTGCCACTCAAATTTTGGAATAGGCTCTTCATAAAGATGATATTCCATAAGCATCGGCTGCATATAAGTCAAAACTGAGGCCGTTTTGTTTTTTATTATATATGGTTCATTTTTGGTATTATATTTACTATGGAGCATATTTAATTGGTTTCGGGATGCCCTGCATGACAAATGATTAACCACAACCGAATCTACTCGATAGTCGCCATGAGCCCAATATTTACTATAGTTTTTTCCATCTTCCAAGATGTGAAACCGCTCCTTTGTGCGGGCAAAATGCGGATCATAGACCTTATGAGAGTAGATACATTCAAGCACACTCCGGTCAATCGTCGGACTACGACGATAATCCCTCACTATATCACCTTTGCTACCACCGCCCTGGCTAAAAGCACTTAGAGAAGAAAACAAGAAAAGAAGCAGATTGAAAAAATGGAGTGATTTCATTGGAATAATATTTTGAGGTGATTAAAATCTTGAATTTCACTCGAGATCACTCGTCTCGATGGGGCTATAGAACAGGCGCTCGACAAACTTTGGAGAGCCCTCAACAGGTAAATTAGACCCGGTGAGAAAGACACGGGTATTGGTCATAAACTCATTATACATTTTGTTGAATTTCTCACGGGTTGTATGCTGTGTATAGACAGCCTTGTTATAACCTATATTTTTACAACTTTTACGCACATGCACAGCTTCAAATACATGTTCTTTTGTCGAGTCTTCAACGCGCAGGATCAGACCGGGGAGTCCCTGAAACTTCCAAGGGCCATTGTCCTGCGGAATCTCGGAATACCATGCAGTCCATTTACGGCCACGGAAATCGCACTCCGCCTTCCGGCAAGTGTAGCCACAGACTGTATCCATCCCTCCTATCAATTTCCACCCGAAATCGGGAATTGGCTCTTCATATATATGGTACTCCAGCAAAAAGCCATGATTATAGCTTAGAGTGCCGTTCTTTTTATCCTTTACTATCAAAGGATCACTTCTTGAATCATATTTTGATCCAAGCCGGTCTAAGTTTCTTGACGAAATTTTACATGAAAGATGGTTTACTATGACAGAGTCGACGCGGTAACGACCATAGCTCCAATATTTACTCCGCATTTTACCCTCTTCCAATATCCAAAACCGTTCCTCCGTGCGGGCAAAATGCGGATCGTAGACCTTGTAAGAGTAGATACATTCAAGCACACTCCGGTCAATCGTCGGGCTAAGACGATAATTTTTAAGTCTATCTCGCTTATCTATATTCTCCTGTCCAAACACACCAAGTGGCATGAATAAGAGAAGAAGCAGGCTTAGTAATGACAGAAATCTCATAGGGAAATTATATAAATGCAAGAAGAGACAGCAGAAAGTATCCAATTATTTATTTAAGCATTCTACTGCCTCTTCTTATTTACAAAATCGGTTATCTTATAATATCATAATTATCACTATCATCCCCACAGAGAAGGTAGTTTAAATCTCTGTACCATGAGCTATAATCTTCGGAACACTCTTCCTGATCTATTTCATCAACATCGATAGTATAAGTGGCCTTGCCACAACTACCTATAAACAAAACTGTAGCGGTTGAGATACCTGCACATGCGCCAACTAAAAGGAGCGATACGATGAATTTCTTCATAATGGATTAATTTAAGGGGTTAATATTAAGTTAATATTAATGCGTAAAACCAACGCACTGAATTGTAATTTGCGTCAACTATTAACATTGGCAAATATAAACACTAATTTTTATAAAACCAAATTATTTTTATTAATTTTTTAATTAAAAATCATCTTTAAATACATCATTAAGATAATAAATTTCTATAAAATTCCCATCTATAGC
Organism: Staphylococcus sp.; assembly: GCA_023665865.1. Classification (GTDB taxonomy): domain Bacteria; phylum Bacteroidota; class Bacteroidia; order Bacteroidales; family Muribaculaceae; genus Duncaniella. The sequence continues at coordinate 1,645,986 of JAMPDC010000001.1, read as the reverse complement.
ATCACATTGCCACTTTTTGCCATTCACTCGAGATCACTTATTTCAATAGGATTATAGTGACGGCGGTGTTTTTTGAGCACCATCTCAGATCCGTCAGCATTTTTCACTTCCGCAAATTCCGATAAATTTTGCTGCTCATCTGTCATATAGCGGTTACACATGACATTAAACTGTTTTCGCTTAGTGATAAATGTGCTCTTACTTTGACCATAGCAGATATCCTTATCGCTCTGTCGCAATGCAATGGCTTCAAAAACGTGGTCGCTCTTGCTGTCAACCACTTTCATTATCAGACCAGGCAATCCATGAAATTTCCACGGGCCGTTGGGTTGAGGGATATTGGAATACCATGCCTCCCAGCTTCTTCCACGGAAATCGCAGGTCGCTTTGTGGCACACCTGCCCGCAAATTGTGTCGATACCCTCCACCAATTTCCAGTTGAAATCAGGGATACTCTCAGTATAGACATAGATATCCATCAATAGCGCACGTTTGTAAGAAAGCTTATTATTTTCACAATCCTTGACACATGTAGGTGTCTGTCCATACACTGAACATTCCCTCCTGAGATTGGAATAGCGATTCCTTGATATCTGGTTGGAAAAATCTTTTTCTATAATAGAATCAACACGATAATTAGGATAGCTGGCATATTTGCTTCTATTTATTCCGGCCTCAAGAATATAAAATTTTTCTTCGGTTTTATCAAAATAAGGGTCATATTCTTTATGAGAATAGACACATTCCAAAACACTCCTATCGATAACCGGTGGACGGTAATAGGGCTTGACTATATCTCCTTGCGCTCCATAAGGCTTCCACTCCTGCGCGTTAAGTGAGACTAATGAAAGAAGAAGAAAGATTAATAGCAAACTGTTTTTCATAACGAAGTAAATAATTCAAGATTTAAATTATGCAAGTTTGGTTTTGAAACCCAATTAATAGACCGACAGTCTTATTAGGTTTATTCCGAATATATTCTGTACGCCTGCAAATATATCGTATTTAAAACCATAGTTATTTGCATAATTTATCCGAAACTTTGCACAATCGACAAAACGGGCTGAAAATTCGGGGCAAATTTGCATTATCGCACCTTTTGGGGTTTGTGAGGGGCTTATCTTTGTGGCAGAAAGAAAACCTCAACACTTACCGACAATGAAACTCTATCGACAAAGCTCCCCCTATCCGGCTTACCATTGGCGCACCGGCCAAGAAAACAATAACGCCTTCGTCCACTCTCCGCAGTCACTCACCCGACAAGCCATGCTGCCACGCGATGTCTTATTGTATCAGCTGCCGGCGCAGCCTCTACTGACCATCCGGTGGCCGGCAAGCTGTTAATTATTTTAAAAGTTTGTTGAATTTCAAGATAAAATCATTAACTTTGGAAGAAATTTTACACTCTTAAATCTATATCTCTCAAAAACTTACCTTAACCGGCTAATATTCTTTCGGTTAGTCATGCGCTTGCGTGACGGGCGAAGAGCCGCCGGAGACCGGGGTTCTGCCTGAGATATTTTTATTCTAACCATCATGAACCTGAGCAAACGTTTCACATTGCTGACTCTCGCCGCAGCCGCAACCTTAGGGTTGTGGGCTGACCAGAAGCCATACATCTCAAAGGTATGGTCACCCGACTTGGGCAACGGCCAGTACAAGAACCCCGTCATCGACGCTGACTACTCAGACCCCGACGTGGTCCGTGTCGGCGATGATTACTACATGACCGCGTCAAGCTTCTGCGACATTCCCGGTCTCCCCATCCTCCACTCCAAAGACCTCGTCAACTGGACCATCATCGGCCATGCCATCGCCGAGATGCCCGAATATGCACAGGCTGCCCCCGACCCCAGCCACGGTAACCACGTGTGGGCTCCGGCCATCCGCTACCACAACGGAGAGTTCTACATCTACTATGGCGACCCCGACCTCGGCATCTTCATGACCAAGACCAAGGATCCCGCCGGCCCCTGGGAGCCGCTTGTCCATGTCCACAAGGCAAAGGGCATCATCGACACCTGCCCCCTCTGGGACGAGGACGGCAAGGCCTACATAGCCCACGGCTATGCCGGCAGCCGCGCCGGAGTCAAGAGTATCCTCGGCATGATCGAAATGACCCCCGACGGTAAATCGACCATCGGTCAGGACCGCGTCATCTACGACGGTCACATCGAGAACGAGACCATCGAGGGCGCAAAAATATATAAGGTGGACGATTGGTACTACATCTTCTCCCCCGCCGGAGGCGTTGCCACCGGCTGGCAGGAAGTGCTCCGTTCGAAGAGCCCCTGGGGCCCCTACGAGGTGCGCAACGTGATGGACCAGGGCACCACCAACATCAACGGCCCCCACCAGGGCGCTTGGGTCGACACCCCTGACGGCAAAGAGCACTGGTTCCTCCACTTCCAGGACAAGGGCCCGTACGGACGAGTGGTCCACCTCCAGCCCATGGCTTGGCGCGAGGATGGCTGGCCCGTCATCGGCGTTGACCCCGACGGCGACGGCCGCGGCGAACCCGTCGAGAAATACCGCAAACCCAACGTAGGCAAGACCTATCCTGCCGTCAACCCCGTCGAGAGCGATGAGTTTGACTCGACCACTCTCGGCCTGCAGTGGCAGTGGAAGGGAAATCCCAACGCACTCTGGCACTTCTTCGAAGCCAACACCGGCACTCTCCGCCTCTTCTCGCAGAAGACCACCGACAGCCCCCGCCTCTATGACGCCTCCAATCTGCTGCTCCAGAAATTTCCCGCTGAAAACTTCACTGCGACCGCCAAGGTGCAGTTCCACCCCCGCAAGCGCAACGGCAAGGTTGACGCCGGCGAGCGCGCAGGCATAGCCGTCATGGGCTACAACTACGGTGCGCTCGCGCTCGACAGCCGTGCCGACGGCATCTATCTCACCGAAGTCCAGGCCGTCAGCGCCAACAAGGGCAAGCCGGAGGCTGAGGTCGAGGCCGTGAAGATCGATGCCGACAAGCCCATCTATCTCCGCGTCCAGATCAAGCGTCTCGGCGTCAAGACCCCTAAATCCAAGGAGGACTACAAGGGTGAGGCCGTGTTCTACTACAGCTTCGACGGCAAGAAATTCACCCAGTTCGGACAGCCCGTAAGCCTCACGAGCGGACATTGGATCGGCTCGAAAGTCGGCCTCTTCTGCGTGCGCAACTGGGAGAGCAACGACAGCGGCTGGCTCGATGTCGACTGGTTCCGCATCACAAAGTAAATCCACAATCATCGGTTCTGAGTAATCATTCGGTTCTGAAATCTGAAATATGAAAATTCGTATCATATCAATTCTGCTGTTGCTCGCAGGCGCCGTCAGTTCGCTCGGCGCCTCGGCAGCGGAATATAAGCGCGAGATCTACGTCAATCAGGACGGCTCCGGCGACTTCACCACCATCACCGAGTCTCTTGAAGCCATCCGCGCCTACATGGACTATACCGTCACAGTCCATATAGCCAACGGTGTCTATAAGGAGAAAGTGGTCATCCCCGCCTGGCTACAGAACGTTGACTTCATCGGCGAGGATGTCGAGAAGACCATAATCACCTTCGACCACCACGCCAACATCGACAAGATGGGCACCTTCCGCACCTATACCGTCAAGGTTGACGCCTGCGATGTGCTCTTCAAAAACATCACAATCGAAAACAATGCGCCCCAGCTCGGACAGGCTGTGGCGCTCCACACCGAAGGCGACAAGCTCCGATTTGTCAACTGCCGCTTCCTCGGAAACCAGGACACCCTCTTCACCGCCGGCCACAACAGCCGCCTCTACTTCGAGGGGTGTTACATCGAGGGCACCACAGACTTTATTTTCGGCCCCGCCACAGCCTATTTCAAGAACTGTGACATCGTCAGCAAGCGCGACTCCTACATCACAGCCGCGTCTACACCCAAGGATGTCAAATATGGCTACATCTTCGACAACTGCACCCTTCGCGCACTTCCCGAGGTGAAAAAAGTGTATCTCGGACGCCCCTGGCGCCCCTATGCCTACACCGTCTTCATCAACTGCGAGATGGGCGCTCAGATACGACCCGAAGGCTGGCACAACTGGAACAACACCGACAATGAGCTCACCGCCCGCTACGGCGAATATGGCTCCCGCGGTCCCGGCGCCGATCCGCAGGCCCGGGTCAAGTGGTCGCACATCCTGACCGAAAGCCAGGTGGCCGACTGCCTCGACTTCAGAAAAGTCTTTGCCGTCGAGACCGGCTGGGATCCAACTGCAAAGCAATAGCGTATTGCTACCCCAAACCCGACACATATATCCGGTCTACCCCCTCCCTTGAAAACTAACAACTAATCAACATCACAATAATTTAATCATGAAAGCATTAAACAAACTCACCGCTCCCAAAGCAGTGGCTCCCGAAAGAATCATCCAATTCGGCGAAGGCAACTTCCTTCGCGCCTTCGTTGACTGGATTGTCAAAAACATGAACGACAAGACCGACTTCAACTCATCGGTAGTAGTTGTTCAGGGCACCCCTGACGCATTCGTGATGCAGCTCCTCGAGGGTCAGGACTGCCTCTACCACGTCAATCTCCAGGGCCGTCTCAACGGTGAGGTAGTTAACTCGCTCACCCGTGTCGACGTCATCAGCCGTGGCCTCAGCCCCTTCACCCAGTTTGACGCCTTCCTCGCTCTCGCCGACCAGCCCGAGATGCGCTTCGTCATCTCCAACACTACCGAAGCCGGCATCGCCTACGATCCCGAGTGCAAGCTCGCCGACCGTCCCGCTGCTTCATATCCCGGCAAGCTCACCCAGCTCCTCTACCGCCGCTTCAAGACTTTCAACGGCGCTCCCGACAAGGGCTTCATCATCATGCCCTGCGAGCTCATCTTTGAAAACGGCCACCACCTCAAGGAAATCATCAACAAGTATATCGAACTCTGGAAAGACCAGTTTGACGGTGACTATGAGGAATTCAAGACCTGGTTCAACACCTACTGCTACGTCTGCGCTACCCTCGTTGACCGCATCGTCCCCGGATTCCCCCGCAAGGAAATCAACGAGATCCAGGAAAAACTCGGCTACAAGGACAACATCGTCGTTCAGGGCGAGGCTTTCCACCTCTGGGTCATCGAACGTGCATCCAACATCTCCATCGAGCAGCTCCGCGCTGAGTTCCCCGCTGAAAAGGCCGGCCTCCAGGTGCTCATCACCGACTCTGAAGCTCCCTACCACGAGCGTAAGGTGACACTCCTCAATGGCCCGCACACCGTGCTCTCGCCCGTCGCCTTCCTCAGCGGTGTTAACATCGTCCGCGACGCCTGCAACCACCCCATCATCGGCAAATACATCCACAAAGTGCAGTTCGACGAGCTCATGCAGACCCTCAACCTCCCGATGGAAGAGCTCCAGAAGTTTGGCGCCGACGTGCTCGAACGCTTCAACAACCCCTACGTCGACCACCAGGTGACCTCAATCATGCTCAACTCGTTCCCGAAATTCCAGACCCGCGACCTTCCCGGCCTCAAGACCTATCTCGAGCGCAAGGGCGAGCTTCCCAAGGGTATCGTGCTCGGTCTCGCAGCCCTCATCACCTACTACAAGGGCGGCAAGCGTGAGGACGGAACTGAAATCGTTCCGAAAGACGATCAGAAGATCATGGATCTCCTCACCCAGCTCTGGTCGACAGGCGACACCCGCAAGGTTGCCGAAGGTGTCCTCGCAGCCAAAGACCTTATCTGGGGCGAAGAGCACGGCGATCTCAACCAGATCCCCGGCCTCACCGACCTCGTCGTCAAGTATCTTGACTCCATCCAGGACAAGGGCATGCTTGAGACCGTCAAAGAAGTTGTTGAAGCCTAAGCATATATCCCGATGAAGGACTTCCTCAAAATCAATCCTGCCGACAACGTTGCAGTCGCCATCAACCCTCTCACCGCGGGGACGACTGTCAACGTCGACGGTGACGACATCACTCTTGTCAGCGACATCCCCGCAGGCCACAAGTTTGCCCTGCGCGACATCGCCGATGGTGAAAACGTAATCAAATACGGCTTCCCTATCGGTCACACCCGTCACGCCGTCAAGCGTGGCGCCTTCCTTGACCACAACGACATCAAGACTAACCTCGAAGGTCAGCTCGATTACTCTGACATCGCCATCGACAACCCCTCGCCCGCAGCCCCCGGCTCAGCCCTCAAGGGAACCGAAGCTACATTCATGGGCTATGAGCGTGCCGACGGACAGGTAGGCATCCGCAACGAAGTGTGGGTAATCCCCACCGTCGGTTGCGTCAACGGCATCGCCAAGCAGATCGTCGACCGCCTCAACGCAGAGACAAATGCCGAGGGCGTCGACGGCATCTTCGCCTTCCCCCACAACTACGGCTGCTCCCAGCTCGGCGACGACCATGAGAACACCAAGAAAATCCTCCGCGACATGGTGCTCCACCCCAACGCCGGCGGCATCCTCGTCGTCGGTCTCGGTTGCGAGAACAACCAGCCCAAAGTGTTCGAGGAATTCTGTGGCGACTACGACCGCAACCGCGTCAAGTTCATGGTCTGCCAGGAAGTCGAAGGCAACGAGGTTGAATATGGCCTCAACGTCCTCCGTGGTCTCTACGAACAGGCCCGCACCTTCAAGCGCACAGTCCAGCCCGCATCAAAACTCCGCATCGGCCTGAAGTGTGGTGGCTCAGACGGCTTCTCCGGCATCACAGCCAACCCCCTTCTCGGCGAATTCTCCGACTGGCTCTGCGAGCAGGAAGGCGGCACAACAGTCCTCACCGAAGTTCCCGAGATGTTTGGTGCCGAGACAATCCTCATGCGCCGCTGCGCCAACGACAAGCTCCTTGGCGAAACCGTCTCGCTCATCAACAACTTCAAGGAATACTTCCTCAGCCACGGCGAACCTGTCGGCGAAAACCCCTCGCCCGGCAACAAGGCCGGCGGCATCTCAACTCTTGAAGAGAAAGCCCTCGGCTGCACACAGAAATCGGGCAAGAGCCCCGTTTTCGGCGTGATGGAATACGGTGAGCGCATCCACAACCACGGCCTCAACCTCCTCTCGGCTCCGGGCAACGACCTCGTAGCTTCAACCGCTCTCGCGGCTGCCGGCTGCCAGATGGTGCTCTTCACCACAGGCCGCGGCACCCCCTTCGGCACCTTTGTTCCCACAATGAAAGTCTCCACAAACTCCGGACTCGCAAAACGCAAGCCCACATGGATCGACTTCAACGCCGGACGCCTCGCCGAAGACAGCTCGATGGCCGACGTTCTCGCCGATTTCATCGCCTATGTGCTCAAGGTAGCCTCCGGCGAAGAAGTCAACTCCGAGAAGAGCGGCATCCACGAGATCTCTATCTTCAAAAACGGTGTGACACTCTAAGCGCCCGTCATCCTCTCTCTCCTCCCTTGTTTTTTAACCCTTAAAATTTGCAATCATGAAACCTTTCATGGACGAAAACTTCCTGTTGCAGACTGAGACTGCCCAGAAGTTATACCACGAACACGCGGCTAAAATGCCTATCATCGACTACCACTGCCACCTCATCCCCAAGATGGTAGCCGACGACCACCGTTTCAAATCAATCACCGAAATCTGGCTCGGCGGTGACCACTACAAATGGCGCGCAATGCGTTCAAACGGTGTTGACGAGCGCTTCTGCACCGGCACCGACACCACCGACTGGGAAAAATTCCAGAAATGGGCAGAGACAGTCCCCTACACCTTCCGTAATCCTCTCTACCACTGGACCCACCTCGAGCTCAAGACCGCTTTCGGCATCGACAAGCTCCTCAACCCCGAGACCGCACGCGAGATCTTCGACGAGTGTAACGACAAGCTCCTCAACGATCCCAACATGACCGCCCGCGGCCTCATGCGCCGCTACAACGTCGAGACCGTCTGCACAACCGACGATCCCGTCGACTCTCTCGAATACCACAAGCAGGTGCGCGACAGCGGCTTCGAGATCAAAATGCTCCCCACATGGCGTCCCGACAAGGCCATGGCCGTAGAAAACCCCGCCGAATTCCGCGCCTACGTCGAAAAGCTCGCCGAGGTATCGGGAGTGGAGATCAACAAGTTCCAGGACATGGTTGACGCCCTCCAGAAGCGTCATGACTTCTTCGAAGAGATGGGCTGCCGCCTCTCAGACCACGGCATCGAGGAATTCTATGCCGAAGACTTCACCGACGGCGAGATCGAAGCCATCTTCGACAAAGTCTATGGCGGCAAGGAGCTCACCAAGGAAGAAATCCTCAAGTTCAAGAGCGCCATGCTCATCGTCTTCGGCGAAATGGACTATGAGTCAGGCTGGACACAGCAGTTCCACTACGGAGCCATCCGCAACAACAACACCAAGATGTTCAAGCTCCTCGGTCCTGACACAGGCTTCGACTCAATCGGCGAATTCACTACCGCCAAGGCCTGCGCCAAATTCCTTGACACCCTCAACACCCGCGGCAAACTCACAAAGACCATCCTCTACAACCTCAATCCCTGCGCCAACGAAGTGATCGCCACAATGCTCGGCAACTTCCAAGACGGCTCAGTGGCAGGTAAGATCCAGTTCGGTTCAGGATGGTGGTTCCTTGACCAGAAGGACGGCATGGAGAAGCAGATGAACGCCCTCTCGCTCCTCGGTCTGCTCAGCCGCTTCGTCGGTATGCTCACCGACTCCCGCTCATTCCTCTCATACCCCCGCCACGAATACTTCCGCCGCACGCTCTGCAACCTCGTCGGCAATGACGTCGAGAACGGACTCATCCCCTACACCGGCTACGAAGAGAAACGTGTCAACCAGATGATCGAGGATATCTGCTACAACAACGCCAAAAACTACTTCAAGTTCTAAAGTATGGCAGCAGTATCCTCCCCACTCTCGGCTGCAAACCAGAAAATGACCAACTTCCGTTGGACAATCTGTGCCCTGCTTTTCCTTGCTACGACCGTCAACTACATGGACCGCCAGGTGCTCTCGCTCACCTGGAAGGAGTTCATCTCTCCCGAGTTTCACTGGACCGATGCCAACTACGGCCTCATCACCGCAGTCTTCTCCATCGTCTATGCCGTAGCCAACCTTCTGGCCGGACGCTTCATCGACTGGATGGGCACCAAGAAGGGCTACCTCTGGGCAATCGGCGTATGGTCAGCCGGCGCCTGCCTCCACGCAGTCTGCGGCATGGCCACTGAAGCCACCCTCGGTCTCCACGACGCCGCCGGTCTCGTGCAGGCCACAGGCGACCTCGCCATAACCATCGCCACTGTCTCAGTCTACTTCTTCCTCGCAGCCCGCACCATCCTCGCTCTCGGTGAGGCCGGCAACTTCCCCGCCGCCATCAAGGTGACCGCCGAATACTTCCCCAAGCGCGACCGTGCGTATGCAACCTCAATCTTCAACGCAGGTTCAGCTGTCGGCGCCCTCATCGCCCCCTTCACCATCGGCCCGCTCGCCAAATACTTCCAGAGCATCGGCTGGGGCAACGGCTGGGAGATGGCCTTCATCATCATCGGTGCCCTCGGCTTTGTCTGGATGGGCTTCTGGATCTTCCTCTATAAGGAACCCGCCAAAAACCCGCACGTCAATGCCGCCGAGCTCGCCTATATCGAGCAGGACAACGACACCCCCGATGAATCAGCCAAGCAGAAAGCAGAAGTCGAGGACAGCGAGACAGCAACCATCCCCTTCCTCAAGTGCTTCAAGTATCCCCAGACATGGGCCGTCTTCTTCGGCAAGTTCCTGACCGACGGCGTCTGGTGGTTCTTCCTCTTCTGGACACCCGCCTACATCACCGACGTCTTCAAGCTCTCGACCTCATCGGGTGAAGGCATGCTGATGATCTTCGTGCTCTATCTGATCACGATGCTCTCCATCTACGGCGGTAAGCTCCCGACAATCTTCATCGACCGCGCCGCACGCAAGGGCATCAACGTCGACCCCTACGCCGCACGCATGAGAGCAATGCTAATCTTCGCCGTCTTCCCCCTTCTCGCGGTGCTCGCACAGCCTCTCAGCTCGATGTCACCCTGGCTCCCGATCATCATCATCGGTATCGCCGGTGCCGCACACCAGTCATGGAGCGCCAACATCTACTCAGTCGCAGGCGACATGTTCCCCAAATCGACCATCGCAACCATCATCGGTATCGGTGGCATGGCCGGCGGCCTCGGATCCTTCCTCATCAACTACTGCTCAGGCATCCTCTTTGACTATGCCGCACAGACCAACATGTCGTTCATGAGTTTCGAAGGCAAGCCCGCAGGCTACTTCATCGTCTTCTGCATCTGTGGTGTCGCCTACCTCGTCGGCTGGTGCATCATGAAGCTTCTTGTCCCCCGCTACAAAAAAATTGTCGTAAGCTGATTCCTCCAGGAATGAGTGTAAAAACAACAATAACTAAGCGGCCATACCGCTAACATCCTAACATCTATCTGCCCCGCAATCCCCGTTTCCAATAGCCTGATAAGGCATCCGGAATCGGGGATTGCTTTTTTTAACCTATTTTTTCTAAATTAAGGTTTCATACAAAAAGTCCTGCGCAGCTCTGGCCCAATCACCACGATTCCAAAATGTTAATGCCTTTATTTTTGTGTTAAATATTTTGCGGGAATTGTTTTTTGTGCTAATTTTGCACAGAATTACCTTAAAATTTATTGGTCGTTTTTATCACATTTCTACAAATTTGGGGTCAAAATCGCACCACGAAAAACTTAGCTGTTTGTTAGCCTAAATCAATTACACAATCAAATTATACACCACATTTAGTAAACCATCATGAAAAAGAGGCCAAAATCTCTGCCATCACTCCACAGCGCGACATTTGTCGACAGAAAGTGGGCTTGCGGATTGCTCACCCTCGCCATGCTCGGTGGCACAGGCATTGTCGCCAACGCAGCCGGCGCTGAGGCTCAGAGCAATGTTTCCGTTCCACAGGCAAGTAGCCAGAAACACCAAATTACAGGTACTGTAGTCGATGAGACAGGCGAGCCGATGATCGGCGTGTCAGTTATCCAGCAAGGCACCACCACAGGCGTTGCCACTGATTTTGACGGTAACTACACCCTTTCAGTCCCTGCCGGTGCTACCCTCCAGTTCACCTATATCGGTTATAAAACCAAATCTGTCAAAGTCGGCAACCAGACCACTATCGACGTGACCATGGAACCCGACACTGAAATCCTCGACGACGTTGTTGTCATCGGTTACGGCACAATGAAGAAGAGCGACCTCACCGGCGCCGTTTCTTCAGTCGGCACCGAAGCCCTCAACGCCAAGGGTGCTCCCTCTGCCATCGAAGCACTCCAGGGTTCAACTCCCGGTGTGAACATCGTTAAGACTCAAGGCCGTGCAAATGGCAGCTACGATGTCCAGATCCGTGGTAAGTCTTCAATCAACTCCGACACCAAACCTCTCTACATCGTAGACGGTGTGATGTGCGACGACATCGACTTCCTCAACCCTCAGGATATCGAGCGTATCGACGTGCTTAAGGACGCATCTTCAACCGCTATCTACGGTTCGCGTGCGACTGCCGGTGTCATCATGGTGACAACCCGCGGCGGTCTCAACGTCAACAAGAGCGTCAAGACCTCTGTTTCCTACGACGGATATTACGGTATCAACCACGCAGCCCGCATGCCGGACTTCATGGACGGCCAGGAGTTCTACAACTACCGTTTTGCCAAGTTCACCAATGCCGTTACCCCCTTCGGTCCGCAGACCGCATACGCGCCCAAGACTCAGGTCGAACTCGGTCAGGCACTCCTCCAGGAGACCAAAAACGACTACACCTCACCCTTCCGTCTGAGAGAGATGATCGCCAATGGCGAGACCGTCGATTGGCCCTCACTTGTCACCCGCGACGGTAACCAGCAGAACCACTACCTCGCCGTAGGTGGCAGCAGCGAGACTGCAAGCTACCACTTCGGTATCGGCTACAACTCCGAGGATGGTCTCTACCGCGGCGACGGTTCCAAGACCTACTCTTTCAAGGGATCAGTTGACGCCCGCATCAACAAGGTGCTCAGCGCAGGTTTCACCATGAACCTCGCCCGCATCGACACCGAGTATGCTGACGACGGCGCCATCTCAAATGCCTACCGTGTCAACTGCTTCATGCAGCCCTACGACGCTGATGGCAAGCTCAACCGCTATCCCGGTGCCAAAGGTGCCCTCGGTACTGACGACCACCAGTTCTCCGACTTCGTCAATCCCCTCTACTCGATGAAGAACCAGACACACGAGAAACGTCAATACCGTGCTCTCGGTAATGTCTATCTCCAGCTCGACATCATCAAGGGTCTCAACGTGAAGACTACCTTCGCTCCTTCTTACAGCAGCTCGCGCGAAGGCACCTTCGCCGGCTATATCGATCCTGACACAGGTATGACCTACGCCGGTGGCGATCCCTCTTCAAGCGAAGCCAAAGTTCTAAACAGTACAAGCTTCTCATACGTATGGGACAACACCATCAATTTCAACCGTACCTTCAATGATGTTCACAACGTGAACTTCATGGGTCTTTTCTCTATGGAGAAATCAGAGACTGAGAAATACCAGATTGTGGCAAACGGCGTGATCGATGGTACTGACTGGTGGAATATCGGATCCGGAAGTCCGACATCAAATCCGGACGACAAAACAAAGGGAGTATACTCAAGTTACGACGAATGGAGCATGCTTTCATACGCACTCCGTGCCAACTACAACTACAAGGGCCGCTACTTCATAACCGGCACCATGCGTTGGGACGGTTCATCTCGCTTTGCTGACGGATATCGTTGGGGTTCTTTCCCCTCAGTTGCTGTCGCTTGGCGCATCAGCGATGAAAATTTCCTCCGTGACATCAGTTGGATCGATAATCTAAAGATCCGTGCCAGCTTCGGTAAGACCGGTAACAATGCCGGTATCGGTAACTTCGCCACTATCGTAGGCATTGACGGCCCTTATTATTATCCTTTCGGACCCGACTATTCACAGGGCTTCTATCCGACAGGTATTGTCGACAAACTTCTCAAATGGGAGACTTCAAACGAATGGAACTTCGGTCTTGACTTCGGTTTCATCAACAGCCGCATCAATGGTTCTATCGAGTTCTACAACAAGAAGTCTAACGACCTTCTCTACCCCGTCGAACTTCCTCTCGAGGCAGGTGGCGGCACAATGAAGACTAATATCGGTCGTGTCCATAACCATGGTATCGAGCTCTCGCTAAACACCATCAACATCACAAACCGCACCTTTGAATGGACCACCACCCTCAACCTCGCTCATAACCGCAACAAAGTTACCGAGATTAACGGTGTAGGTGACTTCGCTTCTTCAAGCGATGTCAGCAAGTGGCTCTTCGTTGGCCGGCCTTTCGACAACGTCTACACCTGGGCATGGGACGGCATCGTCAGCGACCGCAACATGGTTGTCCCCAACCACCAGATCGCCATCGACAAGGGCTTCACTCCCGGCGAGACTGTCCGCTCAGCTGACTACTACTACGCAACATACGGTCTCACTGAAGGCCAGCCCATCATCCGCGACGTAAACGGTGACGGCCAGATTACTGACGATGACAAAGTCATCTTTGACAGCCAGCCTGACTTCACCGGCAGCTTTACCTCCAACATGACCTACAACCTCCCCAAGAAGGGTGGCTCGATCGACTTCTCGTTCAACCTCTATGCAAGCGTTGGCGGCAAGGTTGCTTCTCCCTTCCTCGGTGGTGACTACTATGACCAGCATGACCGTGGCCGCGGCAAGATGATGTTTGACTACTACATTCCCGCCGGTACACTCATCGACTGCGACGGTATGCGTGACGACGGTACCTATATCAACCCCGTCTATCAGACAGAGACTCACTACGGCAAGTGGCCGACCCCCAACTGCGGTGACTCTGACGGTATCGGTACTCAACTCACCTACTTCCAGGCAGCCCGTCAGGTGACAAATGCCTCATTCATGAAAGTGAAAAACATCACTGTTGGCTACTCTTTTGCTCCCCAGCTCCTTAAGCACATCGGTTGCCAGCGTGCACGTCTCTACTTCACCGTCACCAACCCCTTTGTCTTCACCAAATATGAAGGTTATGATCCTGAATGGGCTACCGCAGCTCTCAAATATCAGGGTCCGAGCGTGATCTCATATCAGATTGGTGCAAGCATTAAATTCTAATTCTTAAGATTTAAAAATACACGATGAAATCATATAAATTTTTAGGCTTGGCTCTGCTCGCATCCTTCTCTCTCTCGGGATGCTCGGATTTCCTTGATGCAGATAACAAGACGAACGCCGACCAGAACGGAGAGGATTACTTCAAGGAGAATCCCGACCAAATCCTGACAGCGTCCTACTATTGCTTCAAAGATATCGCCACTATGATTGAGCTCACCGATCAAGGCGCTGACCTCTATATCAATGCCCGTGGCGCTGACGACGGAACTTACTCTCTCTACAACCTTAATGCAGAGGATGGCAAAGTCTCAGATCTCTATAAGAAAGCTTACAATGCTATCAACTACGCAAATGCGGTCATCAAATATGCCAATGACTCCAAACTTGTAGGCGAAGCGACTTTCCTCCGCAACTGGGGCTACTACTATCTGACCCAGCAATTCGGTTCTGTCCCCTATGTGACAAACTATATTGAAAGTGCGACCCGAGACTATCCACGTACTCCCCTCGCTGAGATGTATCCCGCCATGCTTGAGGATCTGACCAATGCATATAACAACGCAGGTCTCCCCAACACCGACCATACCGGACATGCAAGCAAGCAGGCTATTGCTGCTCTGGCTGCCAAGGTTGCTCTTGCAGCTGCCTGGGATCTCGGCACCACTATGACCGATGAGGTTCGCGGCACTTACACTGTCACCAACACAGACATGTTTAAGACCGCAGCTGATTGGGCTGAGAAAGCCATCAACGGTGTGCAGCTCACCATGAGCTTCGCCGACAAATGGTCTCCCTCAAATGAAGGCAATGCTGAGGAAATTTTCTCAGTCCAGTATGACCGCGCCGGCTTCCCCGGCAACGTCTCAACCGGTGGACACTCGCTTATGTATGACTACATGGGTTACTACGGCAACTGCGTTGCCACCGGCCACAAGGGAACCAAGTCAGGCGGTACGAACTCTGTATCCTACAAAGCCATGGAGCTCTTTGAGCGCGGTGACCAGCGCTATGAAGGCACCTTCATGACCACCAACTACAACTCTACCGTCACCGGTTCAACCGCAGTCTGGGGCACCGAGGGTTACCTCGCCTACTGGAACCTCTCAGCCGACAAACTCGCCGAACAACCTATCTCTGTGAAGTTCTATCCTTCATACACTACCGATGAGGAAGTCCTTGCCGACCTCGCAGCCCACTCTACCCAGACCAAGAAGTTCCCGACTAATACAATGGGCAACAACCTCCCCTTCGCTTGCGTGATGAACTCTGATAATGTCAGCATCTGGTATTTCAACACTGACGGTTCTATCCAGCCTAAGCAGACCAAGAGCACAGCTGAGTTTATCAAGGCCGGCTTCGGTTCCTCACCCTGCGTGAAGAAGTGGGATGATCCCCAGAGCGAATGTGTGACAGCATCAAACTGCTACCGCGACATCGTAATCTTCCACGTCAGCGATATGTATCTCATCGCAGCTGAGGCCTACCTCCTCGCAGGTCAGGAAGCCAACGCTCTCGCCAAGGTCAATGCAGTCCGCAACCGTGCAGGTCTCGCAAACCTCGCTTCATTTGGCGCATACGAGGCTCCCTACACCGTCACCAGCGGCTGGACAGCCACTCCGCTCGACCTCATCCTCGACGAACGTGCACGTGAGCTCTACGCAGAGCGCACCCGTTGGGAAGACCTCCGCCGCACCCGTCAGCTCGTCCGCTACAACATCGAATTCGCCCGCTCGATCGACAACGTAGCCGACATGCAGAACTCAAAGGGTGAGACCAAGTGGTATCGTCCGATCCCCGCAACCGAAATCAACAACAACACTTCGATGACCCTTGAGGATCAGAACCCGGGTTATTAATCTTCAGTTAAATTCGTCAAAACAGAAACAACAATGAATAAATTAATAAACCGTCTTTTGCTCATCGCAGCTCTCGTCTTCACTCTGTCGAGCTGCCGCGAAGAAGCAGAAATCCCCGGCCACGGCACTCCCAAGAACCCGGAGAAAGAGGTTGCCGGAACCTATGCCGGAACCTGGACCAAGACCCAGCGCAACTCGACCAATGCTCCCGTAGTTGCCGATGGTACCGTCACTCTTGCTGAAACAGGCGAGGCATACGTCGGCACTGTAACCATCGCCTGCGATGATGCCAACATGAGCTTCAGCTCTTTCACCAGCCTCGAGAGCACCTGCAACGTCATCTATCAGACCGGCCAGTATGCTTTCCACAATCCGCTCACAACAAACGGCCTCGGAACTCCCTTCACCGGCTCCGTATCGTTTGGCGGTGATGTTAAGATGTCTTTCTCCAAGACTATCCGCTCGGGTCGTGTGACTTACACCTACGACTACGTGTTTGAAGGCAAGAAGCAGTAATCACTCATTTTGATTATCACTTTCAACTTACCGTTTCAACACAATCAATAGATTTCATATCCGGCGGGGCTGCGCTCCCGCATCCCCGCCGGATTTTCATAATCTGATAAAAAGAATCTTTACCATTCATTTATTTACTAACCATTTTTCTAAAATCAATCAAAATGAAGAAAAATTTACTCGCTCTCGCTGCTCTTGCAATGACTTTCAGCGCATCGGCAGAAGTTGTATCCGCTTGGGTTGAAGGCGGAAACCACGGCCTCACTACTGATAAGGCTCAGGTTGACGGTCAGATCGTAATCGCTGAGGCTGCCGGTGTCGGTTCCCTCAAACTCGCTTACGCTGACTCTTGGGGCCTCGGTGGCATCGATGCCAACGGCTACAACTCACTCAAAGTCAACGGCGTTGATCTTGGTCGCGTCGGCAGCGGTGCTGTAGGTACCGCTAACCCCGCAGGCTGGTCAGTCACTACTGCCGCTACCGGTGGTGCAGCTTTCCAGTACACTGCAGAAAAGGATGGCTACCTCACTATCCCCAGCAAGTATTCTACCAACAAGAACTACTGGGTGTTCGAAGGTCTCGCAGGTGAAGGTGAGCTTTGCGAAGCTTACACTCTCGGAATGCAGCTCACTGACATTCCTGAATTCCCTACCGGTCGTCTCGAATACTCACTCCCCGCTGACAAAGACGGTTACCTCGATCTCAACGCAGCTGATCTCGACAAGTATGTAAGCGGTACCACTATCATGTGGCCCGAAAAGATCATCCTCGGTGCAGACGCTCCCGACGTCAAGAAGAATGGCTACGGTGTCATGATGTTCCCCGTTTACGCAGGTTGCAACTACATCTTCGGCGCACAGGGATCTAAGATGACTTGCCCCGGTTTCGTATTCTCAACTGAAGCTCCCACTGCTGTTATCTACGGTGACGGCGAAGAGGCTCCCGCTCCCATGACTTTCGCATACCCCACTGCTGAAGGTGGCGACACCAACGGTATCGAAAACATCGTTGCTGACGAGCTCAATGAAAACGCTCCCATCTACAACGTGATGGGCCAGCGCGTAAACAAGGACTACAAGGGCGTCCTCATCCAGAACGGCAAGAAGTTCATGAACTTCTAATCCCCCCCTATTATAATAGACTACAATCAGGGCAGCCATCAGGCCGCCCTGATTTTTTTTATACCCCAATGCCACGAACACATACCGCCTCTCCGAGGCTATGTATCGGGGGCGCATCTGTGTCCCCAGGCCTTGCCTGGGGCTTCTGCATAATTGCCCTGCCTCCGGCAGGTCCACATATCCCACCGCCCGCCGGTGGGAGCTCGCATATCCCCACCGCCGATGATAGCCCCACATATCATGGCATGCCCCGCGGCCGGCCGGAGGTCGGCATATCATGATGAAACCCCAGGCAACGCCTGGGGGATATGACGCCCCCAACCACATGCCTCGGAGAGGCAAGAAGAGCGAATCCTCACGACAACACTAACACCGCCTCTCCGAGGCAGGCTCCATGCTTGTAACTATATATATTCAGTGTGGCCTTACGGTAACAATTTATAAGTGAATTTTAGTGAATTTATTTGGATTATTCGAGCGAAAAGCATTACATTTGCAGACAATTTCGTATGAAGATGGCCCCGGGCCGTCTGAAAAATGAGAATTATTTCGTAACAATTATCTTAACCATCAAAATCAAACAATCATGGCTTACGTTATTACCGATTCATGCGTAGCTTGCGGCACTTGCCAGCCCGTATGCCCCGTTGACGCTATCTCAGAAGGCGACATCTATCACATCGATCCCGATACTTGCATCGAGTGCGGTTCATGTGCAGAAGTTTGCCCCAGCGAAGCTATCATCCCCGGCGAATAATCACAGAAACCCCCTTGAGCGTACTCCGCTCAGACAACATCAAGGGCCGTCAGGCCAAGAAAAAAACTGTCTCGATATGTTATACAACATCGAGACAGTTTTTTTTCGATTTTTTTGATCCGTCCTATCAAATTAAATTATTACATTTGCAGCGTTAACCAAAATCATCAATACACACCAACCACTAATTTCTTTTATCATGGATATCAACACCATCTTAAGCAACCTGGAGGCAAAGCATCCGGGCGAAAAAGAATATCTTCAGGCAGTGAAGGAAGTGCTCATCTGCGTAGAGGATGTCTACAACCAGCACCCTGAATTTGAAAAAGCAAAAATCATCGAGCGCATGGTCGAGCCTGACCGTATCGTCACTTTCCGCGTGACCTGGGTCGATGATAAAGGTGAAGTCCAGAACAATATCGGCTACCGCGTGCAATTTAACAACGCCATTGGCCCGTATAAAGGCGGTATCCGTTTCCACGCATCAGTAAACCTCTCAATCCTGAAGTTCCTCGGCTTTGAGCAGACTTTCAAAAACGCTCTCACCACACTCCCGATGGGTGGCGCCAAGGGTGGCAGCGACTTCTCGCCCCGCGGCAAGAGCGACGCTGAGATCATGCGCTTCTGCCAGGCTTTCATCCTCGGCCTCTGGAAGAATCTCGGTCCTGACCGCGACGTACCCGCAGGCGATATCGGCGTAGGTGGCCGCGAGGTCGGTTATATGTACGGTATGTATAAGAAACTCGTCAACGAGTGCACTGGTACTTTCACCGGCAAGGGTCTCGACTTCGGCGGTTCACTCATCCGTCCTGAGGCTACCGGTTTCGGCGCTCTCTATTTCGTCCAGAGCATGCTCGCCGAGAAGAAAGACGACATCAAGGGCAAGACAGTGGCCGTTTCAGGCTTCGGCAATGTGGCTTGGGGCGCTACCCTCAAGGCTACCGAGCTCGGTGCAAAGGTGGTCACCATCTCCGGCCCCGACGGCTATATCTATGACCCGGACGGTATCTCAGGCGAGAAGATCGACTATATGCTCTATCTCCGTGCAACCGGTGAGGATATCGTCGCTCCCTATGCAGAGAAATATCCCAACGCCAAGTTCTTCGCAGGCCGCAAGCCTTGGGAACAGAAGGTGGACATCGCTCTCCCCTGCGCTACCCAGAATGAGGTCGACGGCGAAGATGCAAAGAAACTCGTGGCAAACGGCGTAGAGCTCGTGGCTGAAGTTTCAAACATGGGCTGCACCCCCGAGGCTATCGACACATTCCTCGCTTCGAAGACTACTTACGCTCCCGGTAAGGCTGTGAACGCCGGTGGTGTGGCTACTTCAGGTCTCGAAATGAGCCAGAACGCCGAGCACCTCCAGTGGAGCGCTGAGGAAGTTGACCGCCGTCTCCATGAGATCATGAAGAATATCCACACCCAGTGTGTGAAGCACGGCACTGAGCCTGACGGATATATCAACTACATGAAGGGCGCCAACATCGCAGGCTTCATGAAGGTTGCCAACGCTATGATCGGCCAGGGCATCCTCTAATCCATCAGAACAAGAACCAAAAGATCAACCGGCTGTGCCAAGCTTATGGCGCAGCCGGTTTTTTTATATATTTTTTTTTGGGGGGGGTACAAAAATTCAGAAATGACATAAATAACAGACTTAAATATTTTTAGAGAGCATTGACTCCCAAAATAATCTGTTATTTATGTCATTTCTGAATTTCTGTACCCTATTCTGTGGTTTCCCCGTATTCTTCAAGGTAGGCCTCGCAGGCGAGTTTGAGTTCATCATACCATTCCTTGCCGAAACGTGCGGTCAGCGGGCCTTCAAGAAACTGATAGAGCCGCACTCCGAGCTTGCGCCCGAGTTGTTCGGCAGACTTGCAGATCTTCCATCGGTGATAGTTGACAGCTGTAAAGGTAGGGTATTCGGTCAGGCGCACGGGATAGAGTGCACAGGATGATGGTTTGCGGAAGGTGCCGGTCTTGCCTTCGTTGAAAGCACACTCGATGGCACACTGGCAGATGCCACCCGGAGCGTAGCAGGTGTAGATGCAGTTGCGTCCGTCGACAATCTGGGTGACGAGATCACCCTCCTCATCGACATAGCTCGTGCCGGCTTCGCGGATGCGCTCCGTGGCCGAGGGGAGGAGGCGGTCGGCGAAGGCCGGGAGAAGGCGGTCGATCTCATCGCGCTCGGCAGCGGTCAGCGGCGCTCCGGCGTCGCCTTCGATGCAACATTCACCTTTGCATTTCTCTATGTCGCAGCAAAAGAAGACCTCGGCGAGGTCGAGCGACACGAGGGTATCCTGTATCTGTAGCATAATTTCTTCTTTGGTTTCTTCTTCCATATTGTTGATTCAAAGTTGGGAGGCAGAGGAGATGATGGAGGTGCCTATGAGACGGTCGAAGCGTGTGCCGCGCGGACGATGGTAGACCTTTATGAGATACTCGTTGACTGTTTGGTAGTAGTCGCCCTCGACGGGGGCTGTGGCGCCACGCTCAGAGCCGGAGGGGACGGTGAGATACTGGTAGTTGTAGGCACCCTGCTTGAGGAGAAGCGACTGCTCGTAGCGGCCGGTGGCATGGTTGTAGACCATGCGCGAGGAGGGATCGAAACGGCGCTGCGTGAGGTCGCCGTCGATGAAGATGTCGCGGCCATAGAGCTCAGGCATCTCAAGCGAGAAGTTGGTCATGACGTAATCGGCCTCGGTGTCGGAGTCGGACGACGAAGACTCGCGGATGAAGTAGCGGCCATGTTGGGTGCTGTCGTAGCTATATGAGGAAGCCGCACGCGGGGTGTCGGTGTAGAGAGTCATGTGGTAGATGGGCGACTCGAATGAGATGTCGGCCACACCCATGCCGGGATAGCCGGTAGAGACGGTCTCAAATCGGCGGTATTCGTTGCCGGCTGGGAAGATGAGAGGACGTAGGTGTTCGTAGATCACACGGCGTCCGAGAACCCTCTGCGGGGCTGTGAGGATGACTTCGCTGTCGGGGCGACCGTTTTGGCTGACGACAAGAATGAGATCGTTGAACGGGTCGTCGACACCGGTGACGTGGCTCAGGTCAACGGTGACACTCAGCTGCTGGTGGCTGCGGTTTGTGTCAATATCGGTCAGCGATGTCACACCCGCTCCTATGACAGCCGAGAAATCCGAGACGCCGAAACGCGCCTGAAGGAGAGTATCGTCGGGCTCGGTCTCATCGTAGACACGGAGGAGATAGTTGCCGGGCTGGGTGATGCGTATATCGTTGTTGGGAATAGTGATAGTGTAGTGGACATAGTGGACGAGCGTGGCGCGGGAGTAGTCGTAGTCCTCGACCACACCCTCGTTGAACCCATCGAGAAATTCAGAGGCCACGAGTCCTTCCGGACGCCAACGGGCATCGCAGTGGATGAGCTCGTAGCGCATGAACCGGCGCTCCTCGCTAAGTTCGTCGAAACTGACAGTGAGGCGCGATGAGTTGTCGTTGAGCATCACGACCGGCGGGGCGAAGTCGTTGTCGCCGAGAGTCACACGCAGAGAGCGGAATGACGGGTTAAAGATGCCTTGGCGCGTGTCCATATCATCGGCAAGCACCGTGGTCATGCAGCACAGGAGAAGGAATAGCAAGAGGAGGAGACGCTTAATATCCATCGGCTTCAAAGCGCTTGTGAAGAATGGCGACAGCATCGGTGATGAGGTCGATACAGGGTTTGCGGCCAGGCTTCTTGAGCTCGCGGCAGATGCAGGAGCCGTTGATAGCACTGAACTCGGCCATGGTCTCGCGCACCTGCCTGTAGAGGTCGGGGCGAGAGAGCGAGGGGTTGAGCAGACCGGTGAGCATTGTGGCACCCGATATGGCGCCGCAGACTTCACCGCTGGCACCAAAGCCGGAGCCAAATCCGGCTGAAATGGAGGCAAGGAGCTGCGGGTCAGCCGCAGTGAGGTCGTCGAAAGCCATGGTGACACACTGGCAGCAGTTGAGACCTTGTTTGCGGAGCTCACGCGCGAGCTCCTGACGTTGTCCGAGAGTGTATTTCATCGTTCAAAAAAAAGGATTAAGTCAGTTGATGGCACACCAGTCCACCGGGGAGATACCGTTGGCGGTGAGATAGGCGTTTGCACGCGAGAATGGCCGGCTGCCGAAGAAACCGCGCGAGGCGCTCAACGGAGAGGGATGAGGGGAGGTGATGACGCAATGACGGTTCCGGTCAATGAACTCACCCTTACGCTGGGCATAGGCTCCCCAGAGAATAAAGACGAGGTTTGAGCGTTGCTCGGCAAGATGACGGATGGCAGCGTCGGTGAAGGTCTCCCAACCCTGACCCTGATGCGATGCGGGGGCACCGGCGTCGACAGTGAGGGTAGCGTTGAGCAGGAGCACGCCCTGACGCGCCCATGATGAGAGGTCACCGGTGGGAGGTGGCGGACATCCGAGGTCGTCCTGAAGCTCACGATAGATGTTGCGCAATGAGCGCGGAAGCTCCACTCCGGGATTGACAGAGAAACTGAGTCCATTGGCCTGCCCGTAGCCGGGATAGGGATCCTGACCGAGGATGACGACCTTTACTTGGTCGAACGGACAGGCGTCGAAAGCAGCAAAAATCTTTCCGGCCGGCGGGAAGACGGTCTGCTGCATGTAGCGGCCACGCACAAAATCGGTCAGAGACTTGAAATAATCCTTGTCCCACTCGTCGGCAAGGACTTTTTTCCAGGAAGGTTCAATTCTTACGTCCATTAATGTCGATTGCTAAATTTGAAGCATATTTTGCAAAAATACGAAAAAATCACTAATTTTGCATCTCAATCGTTGGTTAAAGGCGCACTTTCGCCCTCTCAATCCATCAGAGACCCGACGCAATGTTCCCGTAGTTCAATGGATAGAATATCGGATTCCGGTTCCGACGATTAGGGTTCGACTCCCTACGGGAATACAAATAAAATCCGCAACAGCTTTACTACCAGCCGTTGCGGATTCTTTTTTTTAATCTCTGTTACGTTTCAAATCAAATGTTGGGGGTTGACCATGTGTAGGTAGAGGTGCAGCGGAGTGGCTGGGTAAGATTACCGACGGTGAGGGTGAAATCGCCTTCCTCAAGAGTCCAGTTGCCGGCGGCGTTGACAAAGGCAAGGTCTGAGGCCGGGATGCGGAAGCTTACGCTACGTGTCTCGCCGGGCATGAGGGCAAGTTTTGAGAAGGCACGCAGACGTTTGTTGTCAGGGACAACAGAGGCCACATGGTCGGACGAGAACAGGAGCACTGCATCCTTACCCGACATCGTGCCGGTGTTGGTGACGTCGAGAGTCACGGTGATGATATCGTCGGCAGTAAATTCCTTCTTATCGACTTTAAGATTGGAATAGCTGAACGTGGTGTAGCTCTTGCCATAGCCGAAAGGCCACTGGACGTTGACGCGGGCGTCATAGTCATAGACACCTTCCATCTTGCCTACCTCCTCGCTGACTTTATAGTCGTAAGTCACAAGCGAGTTGATCTCGCGGGGATAGGTGAAGGGAAGACGTCCGGAGAAGTTGCGCTGTCCGGCAAGGAGCTGAGCGAGAGCGTCGCCACCGAAATTTCCGGGGATAATGATGTCGACGATACCCTTGGCAAGAGGCTCGATGTCGGCAAGTATGCGCGGACGGCCTTCATTGATGATGAGGATGACAGGCTTGCCGGTAGCGGCCAGAGTCTTGACCATCTCGCGCTGGTTGACGGAGAGATGCAGGTCTGAGAGGTTGCCCGGAGTCTCACAATAGGAATTCTCACCGATACAGGCGACAATCACATCGGCTGAAGCGGCAGCCTTTGCTGCGTCGGTAAAATCAACCACGGTCTCGTCCTGATAGGAGCCTTTCTGATCAAAGGTGACTGTCGGGACATAGTTGACATTGTCTGCACCAAATGTCGATGTCAAAGCCTCGAAAATGGTGTTGTAGTCCTTGGCATACTCGTCTGTCAGATGACCCTGCCAGGTGTAGGACCAGCCACCGTTGAGCGAGCGCATGGATACCGCTGTCGGTCCGGTGACAAGCAGCTTGGCACCCTGACGGAGCGGGAGAATATTTTCATCATTCTTCAAAAGCACCATTGACTCTGCGGCAGCATCGAGAGCTGCGTCGGCAAACTCCTTTGAGGCGAATTTGGGATAGTCTTTGAGCAAGGTGTTCGGTTGGTCGAAGAGGCCAAGACGATATTTAAGGCGCAAGGCACGCGAGGCAGCGTCGTCGATACGGCTCATGGGCACCGCGCCCTCCTCGACGAGTTCCTTGAGGATCTCGCAGTAGTCGACCTTATATGGCTCCATGGCCATGTCGATGCCGGCGTTGATGGCGATACGGATAGCGTCTTTCTTATCCTTTGCAACCTTCTCGCGGGTGTATAGGTTGTTGATGTCTGCCCAGTCTGTCACGATCAAGCCATCCCACTGGAGATCGTTTTTGAGCCACTGGGTGAGGAGGATCGGATCGGCGTGGACGGGAGTACCATTGATCGAGGAAGAATTGACCATGATGGTAAGAGCACCGTTTTTGATCGCCTCAAGATAGGGCGCGAAATGCTTGTCGCGGAGGTCGGAGGGTGAAATATAGGCCGGAGTGCGGTCTTTGCCGGAGAAGGGGATGCCGTAGCCCATGAAATGTTTCAGCGAGACAGCGATGTGGTTGCGGTCGATGTGGTTGGGGTCGTCGCCCTGGAAGCCACGGACAGCTGCCGCACCCATAAGAGCATTGACGAGCGGGTCTTCACCATAGTTTTCCCAGAAACGTGGCCACCGCGGGTCACGGGCAAGGTCAAGAGTCGGCGAGAAAGTCCAGGGACAGTCGCTCGCACGTGTCTCATAGGCTGTGATCTCGGCTGCTTTACGTGCAAGTTCGGTATTGAAGGAAGCGGCGACACTGAGATTCTGCGGGAAGAGGGTGCCACCATTGGTATATGTGGTACCATGGTTCTGGTCGAGACCATAGATGCAAGGGATGCCCATATATTTCATCGAGGCTTCCTGGATCTGAGGAATTACGACGTTCCACGATTCCGCATCGAGACAATAGGAGTAGGGAGCGTTGAGAATAGAGCCGACTTTATAGATTCCTATGACTGTGTCGAGCTTCTCTGGCACGATACGGAATTTTCCATCAGGCCCGGTCTCTCCGAGGATGTCAAGCTGGATCTGAGTCATCTGACCGATCTTCTCTTCGAGGGTCATACGCGAAAGAGTCTCTTTGACTTTTGCCTCGATCTGAGGGTCAGGTGGAATCACGGGAAGAGTGACAGGCTCATAGGCAGCCGCGGAGAAAGCGACAGCCAAGAAAGGAAAGATAATTTTTTTTGACATATTAACTATGTTTGGATATGTAGAGGTTACTTTTTCTCAACCTCTGAAGATTCAGAGGGCTATGCAGGTTGATTCTGCTCGCCCGGAGCCTTCTTCAGCTCAGGATAGGAGATACGCGAATGGTACATGGTGCGGAGACGCTGCGCAAAGACGTCCTTGATGATGTTGACATCGCGGAACGAGATGGGCGATTCGTTGTGGAGACCTTCGGCTATCTGCGCGTCGATGATTTTGTTGACCAGAGCCGAGATAGCTTCCGGAGAGTGGTCGGTCATCGAACGCGAGGCTGCCTCGATCGAGTCTGCCATCATGATGAGAGAGGTCTCCTTTGACTGAGGATTCGGCCCCGGATAGCTGAACTGGGCAGGGTCGACAACCTCATCGGGATGGGCGTTGCAATAGGTGGTGTAGAAATAGCGTGCTTTGCCGGCTCCGTGATGCTCGGAAATGAACTGGCGTATGACCTTCGGAAGTTTTGCCTTCTCAGCAAGCGCAAGGCCTTCGAGCACATGTCCGGTGACGATGCGGGCGCTCTGGGTGGGATCGAGGGCATCATGGGGATTGACACCATGCTGGTTTTCTGTATAGAAAGCGGGATTTTTGATCTTGCCTATGTCATGGTAGAGGGCGCCTGTACGCACGAGCTGCACGTTGGCACCGATTCTCGAAGCTGCCGCCGATGCAAGGTTGCTGACGGCCATCGAATGGTTGAATGTACCGGGACACTCCTCAGAGAGTTCACGGAGGAGGGGATTGTTGATGTCGCTGAGCTCAACGAGAGTCACACGGGAGGTGAATCCGTAGACTCTCTCGACAAGAAACATCAACACGTAGCTGAACGAAATGAGGATGGCGTTGATGGCAAAGGCACCGTAAACGCGTCCCTCCGATTTTGCAAGCGAGCCCGATTGCATTATTTCCACTGCGATATAACACAGCGTGTAGGCGAGGAATATCAGCGCGGCCGTGCGTATCAGCTGCGAACGGCGACTGAGATCTTTGAGCGAATCTATGGCAACGACTCCGGCAATAAACTGCATGAATACAAACTCAAGCGCAAACGAGGATATGATGGCACAGATCAACACCTGGATGAGATGGCAGAAATAAGCTGTACGGGAATCGAGAAATATCAACACCATGATCGGCACCATGGTGAAGGGCGTGATGTAGAAACCCATCCTGAAACCGGCATCCATGGCGAAGGCAAAAAGGGTAAAGAGCCCCATAAGTGTCATGAGGAAGATCACGGTGCGGTCGTTGTCGAAATACTCGCGCCGGAAGATGTAGAGATAGCCATAGAGAGCACCATAGAGGATAAGCATGTAGAGTATCTGTCCGGCCACCGGGTAGTAGTGTTGCGATATGGCGCCATTGCCGCGCTCATTGGCAATCTTCTCATAGGTGCGCAGGACTGTGGCGAGGCGTGGGGTTACGATGTCGCCCTTGTCGATGATACGCTCGCCCTGCTGGATGACGCCGACCGGAGCCATGGCTTTCTGATAGGCTTCGTCGCGCAGACGGCGGGTAGTCACGGAGTCTATGAGAATGTTTGGGTGAAGCATCTGCGAGAGCTTTGTCGCAGATATGGCCTGACGGACATCTCTGTCACGCAACACACTGTCAAGATGCTCATAGGCACGGAAGGCTGACAGATAGTTGGTCGTGGGAAGGCTTATTGCAACATTGTCGTGGATGAAACGCACCGCCGGGAGCTTGCCTGCGGTGATTTTAGCATAGGTCTCGCGGTCAACAATGCCGTTTTCGTAGACTTTGCGTATCTCATTGATGATCTGGTTGCGCTGGGCCGGTGTGATGTGTAGATCCGTCGCCGCGTTGAGCCTTGTGGCATAGTCGGAGACGATGGTTTTCTCAGTGGTGAGGTCGCGCGTGAACACCGGCTCGAAATGAGCGTCAATACTATCCTTGACTTTCGATGCACTGACGGAATCGAGATGGATCGGGATGTCGAATGGTGCCGTCAGAAGCGCGTAGCTCCATGGGCGGTCCTCTTCAAAGGTGTAGTGGTTCTCGCCTGTGCGGGGGAGAAAATAAACCGTGACCGACACCATGATTATGAAAAGCAATATCCTTAGCGAAAGCTGGCGCGATGGCAGAGTTATCATACGTCAAATATATTGCGGACAATAGTCCAGATAATGATTGTTGCAAGGATGAGGAGGATAAAGACCCTCTCACCGAGAAAACGTTTCAATCTTGGCATCCTGTCGGAGAACAAGGAAGAGATGACAAGAAGCGCAAGCAGCGGAATCTCCAGAATGAGGAGTGCGTTGTAGGAGAAAGCGCCACGTAGGTCGCCGTGTATGACGGCGTGGAGTGCACGTTGGGATCCGCATCCGGGGCATGAGAGGCCGGTCAGCTCTTTGAACATGCATCTCGGATAGAGGCCGGAGGAGGGTTCGGCTAAGAGATAGAGACTGAGGAGACCGGCGACCAGCAGAACCCCGAGCACTATCAGCAGAGTCCGGTAACGTTGGAGCTGTATCACAGCAGAGCCGAGAAGAGGACTGAGAAGGGTGCCCAGATGAGACCGGCTACAAAGGAGATTATAACCCAAAGCTGTGCTTTGGACGATGCGTCGAAGGCAGCTGCGTAGTCACCGCGATAGTAGGCCGGAGAGACCTTGGCGGCATAGAAGATAGCGACGATACCACTGGGGATGCAGCAGCAGATGGTTGCGAGAATGGCCCAAATGAGATAGTTGGAGGGCATCTGCGGTATCTGGTTGGGGTCATAGCCTTGATTATAGCCACCGTAGGGATTTGCATTGTAGCCGTAGGGATTGGCGTTGTAGGTCTGCTGACCGTACGACTGTTGTTGTTGCTGTTGCCATGAGCCGGCATTGGGATTGAATCCTGACGCACCCATATTTGGATTGGCAGTGTAGTTTGACAGCAATGCGGCTATTTCAGGGACAGCAGCCGCGGTAGTCCAATCGCCCAGGCCTTCATACCACACAGGTGTGGCGGCATTGAGACCGGGAAGCGACGCTATTTCTTCGACAGAGAGAGGTCCGCGCTGTTCGCCGTCGATAATGATCCAGTATTTCATAGGGAAAGGGGGATGGAATTGTATGGAGTGAGGGTCCGGAGCTGTGAATTGTATCTCCTTGTTCAGCTCCGGACACTACTCTTTGCTATTTATTAGAAAAATTTGGTTTCTTCGCCGAGTATATCAGAGAGGATAGCGTTTGCAAGACGTGAGGCGCCGATGCGGAAGAACTCGTTGGTAGCTACCCACTGGTCACCGAGGACACTGTGGACGATGGTGTAGTATTTGAGAGCCTCTTCAGTAGTCGAGACGCCACCCGAAGCCTTGAAGCCGACCATGCGTCCGGTCTTCTCATAGTATTCCTTGATGCACTCACACATTATATAGGCAGCTTCGAGTGATGCACCGGCGTATTCCTTGCCGGTCGATGTCTTGATGAAGTCTGCGCCTGAGTACATTGACAGAATCGAGGCATTGCGGATATTTTCGGCCGTCTTGAGAGCGCCTGTCTCAAGAATGACTTTCATGATAGAGTCGCGGCATGAATGTTTCATCTCCGAAAGCTGATCGCACACTTCCTCGTAGTCCTTGTCGAAGAAGTCTCCGAGTCCGAAGACGACATCGATCTCATCGGCACCCGACTCAACAGCAAGACCGACTTCGGCGATCTTCACCTCAATGAAGCTCTGTGCACTGGGGAAGCAACCTGCGACAGAAGCAATATCAACATCAGAGCAGTCGAGAACTGTGCGCACGATAGGCACGAAGTTGGGATAGACGCAGATTGCAGCGACATTGGGAAGGTCGGCATGTTCGTGAGCGAAGGCGTTGACACGCTCGGTGAAATCTGCGACCGAGCGCTGGGAGTCAGTCGATTTGAGCGTAGTGAGGTCGATGGAGTTGAAAATCTTCTTCAGAACCTCGGGGGTATTGTTTTCAGCGAGATGCTTTGAGAGGATCTCTTCTACTTTTGCTGAGACTTCCGCGTCAGAGGTAGTGACGCGGCTTTCAGAAAGGACTTGCTGATATTTATCCATGGTGAGTCGTTTTGTTTTAGAGTTTGACTTAAGTATTGTTATTTCCTGTCGGAAAGTTTCGGATTCCGGATGTGACGGAGACTGTCACGGTTGGTCTTCTTCTCGACATTGCGTCTGAAGGCCTCTGTGAGATCCACTCCTGTCTGGTTGGCGATGGCTGTGAGCACCCAGAGCAGGTCGGCGAGCTCATCGGCGAGAGCGTCGGGTGATTCTCCATCCTTGAACGACTGGTCACCATAAGTCCGGGCCATGATGCGCGCCACCTCGCCAGTCTCCTCTGCGAGAATAGCCATGTTGGTCAGTGGGGAGAAGTAGCGGACACCGACAGTGGTGATCCAGTCATCGACCGTCGCCTGAAGAGAGCGGAGAGTGATCGAGTCGTCGGCAGTGGAGTTATGATTGTCCATATCTGTATCAGTCGCGGAGTTTTGAGTCAATAATAATTGTGACGGGACCGTCATTGACGAGAGCTACCTGCATGTCGGCTCCGAAGACACCCTTTTTCACCTCCCGGCCCAACAAAGCCCGACATTCAGAACAGAAAAGTTCGTAGAGCGGAATGGCTACATCATGGCCTGCGGCACGGATGTAGCTCGGACGGTTGCCTTTGCGGGTCGAGGCACAGAGCGTGAACTGGCTGACGGCAAGCATATCGCCGCCGACATCGATGATGGAACGGTTCATGACACCGGCCTCATCGCCGAATATGCGCATGGCACAACACTTGGCGGCGAGCCAGCGCACATCGTCGGGAGTATCACCGTCGACTACTCCGACGAGCACCATCAATCCCGGACCAATCGAGCTATGCAGCTCTCCGCCGATAGAAACCGACGCTTCGGTCACACGTTGAATTACTAACTTCATTTCTCGACATTTTGTTTTCTGAACTCAATGGCTGAACTCAGAGTTAATTCGCAAATTTACAAAATTATTTGGACTATCGGTCAGCCTCCCGATGAAAATTGGCATTTCGTCACTTCGAGTGGCGTTTTTTTTCGTGGTCATGAACTGATTTGGCCAAAACTGCGTTGTTAATAGTGAACGTCAACTATTGTTTATGAAAGGGAAATCAAGATTGTTAATGGTGTTAGCAGCATTATGTCCCCTGGGCCTATGGGCACAGGGGATAGCTGATATCGTGTCGGTGCTTGAAAAGACCGGCTGCTACGAAAGCAAGGCAAGCTTCAGCGTGTCGCTGCCGCAGAGTGAGAAAGATGTGGTCTACACTATCGATCTCTCATCCGCCCCCACCCCGTCAGACAGGCTTTCGCCCTGCTCGTATCTGACCGAGTGGAGCCTTGAGACTCCTTCGGGAGAAGTCACGGGCTTCTCAGCCTATTTCGACGGACATCATTACCGTTATCGCAACGAACGGCTTCAGGAATATCACACCGAGTGGGATTCAATCCCCTTCATGAAGCGAGGCAATTCGGAGGGAGTACAGGCTTCGGCTCAGTTTACCGACCTCTACCCGGCCTATATCGCACGTGAGATCTCGAAAATGAGCTCAGACCCGGCATACGCGCTGACTGTCATACCGGATGTGAATTTCGACGGCCGCAAGGCTGTGAAAGTCAAGAGCGTCATGACTGTCAATGATGTGACGGCCATTGAGAAGGAATTTCTGTTTGACGCTGAGTCATATCTACCGCTCAGGATAGAGACCGAGTGCAACCCGGGGCAGATCACAGAGCAGTCGATGTATGTTGCATACACTTATCCTTCAGAAATGAAATGTCCTGAGCTCTCGGAGAATAGGCTCTCGGCTGTCTATCCGGAGGTGTTTGAGAAGTATCGGGAAAATAATTTCCGCATCGAGAATCTCGCCGGCACGCAGTTGCCGACATTCTCTCTGCCGACAACCACCGGCGAGCGCTACACTTATCATCGTGGCGATCGGTTCGCTGTCCCCACAATCATCGCACTCCTCGATCCCACGACCGGATTCAATCCTGAAATCGTCACCGATCTGCGCGGAGCTGTCGACGCGCTTCCCACTCCTGCTGACGTCATCTGGGTGTTCAATTCGACAAACATCGACGGCATCGAAGCGATAGTCCCCTCCATCCGTCCGGGAGAGCATCTACTGATGAACGGCCGTTCTCTCATCCGCGACTGTGGCGCGGCGTCTCTTCCGGTCATCATCATGGCCGGGAGCAACGGAAATGTGAAAAATGTAGTGCTCGGATTCAACAAGGAGCTCCGCAACATTGTTCTACAGACAATGGCGCTCGTCAACTGAGCCGACAATACCGGAATCATATAAAAACAACAATATACAAAAATAGAATATGGAAACAGTATTTTTCAAAGGCCAACCCTGCCATACCTGTGGCACAGTTCCGACAATCGGAGAAACCGCTCCTTGCTTCCACCTCGCCGGTAAGGATCTTTCGCAGCTAATTTGCTCGGATTTTGCCGGCAAGCGAGTAGTGCTCAACATTTTCCCCAGCCTTGACACTGAAGTCTGCGCCCGTAGCGTCCGCCGCTTCAATGAGGAAGCCGGAAAGCTCGATGATGTGGTTGTCATCTGCGTTTCTATGGACCTTCCCTTTGCCATGGGCCGCTTCTGCACTGTCGAGAATATCGACAATGTGCTCTTTGGCTCGGCCTTCCGCTCACCGCTCTTCGGTCAGAAATATGGCGTGCAACTCGTCGACGGCCCTCTCGCCGGACTTCTCGCCCGTTGCGTACTCGTGCTCGATGAGAACCGCCGCGTGATTTTCCGCGATCTCGTTGAGGAAATCACCACTGAGCCTGACTATGATGAAGCCATCAAGGTCTTGAAAGACAGCGCTAAGTAAATAGATTTGTGATATTTGCAAGACGACCGGCAACCAGAGACATGTATCTGTCCACCGTTGCCGGTCGTTTTAGCATGTATGCCTATATAGGGTCAATAGTCACTGAAAAGTTTAGGCTTGATGACTATGCCTGCGCGGATCATGGAATGGAATTCCTTGTAGGCCAAAAGACCTTCGCCATAGCCGTTGTAGTATTGCAGGAAAAGATATTGATTGTCGCGCGCGAAGATGCGGTAGTTGATCTCGACAGTAGTGTTGTAGTTAAGCCTCCAGCCCTTGCGCTTCACGAGATTTACGGCAAGACCGAAGCGCCCGTTAGCCGAGGTGAAGGCTGTGCCCATCTGATAGATGCCACAATAATCCAGGATATCTTTGTTTTCAGACCCGTCTATAATGGGAATCCACACTTTGCCATGGACCACAATCTGCGGATCGATCATGATGCTTCCGGCCAGACTGATGCGGTTCCATGAACGGGAGGCAGCTCCGTCGCGCCCGTTTGATTCATGCTCTATGATCAGACCCACCTTGCCGAGAAAGCGCCCCTTGACAAAGAGCGGTTTGGTCAGACCGATACCCGGATTGAAGTTGAGATCGGTCATTGGCATAGAGTTTTCGAGGATGTTCCAGAAACATTTCTGAGAATAGAAGAGATAGAGATAGGTGCCGAAAGGAAGATTGGAGCGGGTCAGGCGCTGGGCTATGGAGATCTGAAATTTAATGTTGGAATTATCTCGCCTCACCTTCTGACCTACCGGACAACCGAAAATGAAATAGTTGTCTTTATACAGCCCGAAATATGGACTATCGTCAAACGCACGGCGGACGCTGTCGGTATTGATCCCCTCGTTTCCGATATTGACAATCTGTGCTGAAGCATGAGGAGCGGCGATGCCGGAGAGCACCGCAACTATCATCACGAGGCGTAAAAGTGTTTTCATCCGATTGATAACGAAGAATGAAGAAATTAGGAGAATTGAGAGTGCAAATATAAG
Source organism: Staphylococcus sp. (assembly GCA_023665865.1). GTDB lineage: Bacteria > Bacteroidota > Bacteroidia > Bacteroidales > Muribaculaceae > Duncaniella. The sequence continues at coordinate 1,612,431 of JAMPDC010000001.1, read as the reverse complement.
CAAATTTTACTAATTTTGCGGTCATGCGCTATATTCATCTGTATTTGCTCATCCTGTTTGTCGCGCTCACCGGCTGCGGCAATGACGAAGAATTCACTATCAAGTGTGAAATCAGCGGGCTTGACTCGCGGGGCGTCGAAATGTACTACACGACCCGTGGCGTACAGCGTGCTTCCTTCCATCCTGTCGATGGAAAAGTGACGCTGCGCGGAGCGTCGCCCGACATAACTCTCGTCGAGGTCTTCACAATCGACAATGAGCCTCTCTTCACCTGCGTGGCCCGCAACGGCGATGAACTTGAGGTGAAGATGGATCTCCAGAATCCGGGCAAGGTAGAGATCAGCGGCAATGATGCCTCGAAAGAATATGCCGCTTTCATCAGCGAGAACAACGAAGTTATGAGCAGCCGCGACGCAGCCGCCATCAACAGGCTTGTGGCTGAACAAGTGAGGAAGCATCCCGACAGAATATCGTCGGCTATGCTGCTGGTCACCAAATTCGCAGCCAGAGGCCATGAACTCACAGCCGATTCTCTTGTCAACATGCTGAAACCCGAGGCCAGACCCACATGGGTAGTCGGAGCCTATCCCGGAATGGTCGGCGAACAGGTATCGACAGCCGCCCGAGGCAATGTAAAGCCGATGACACTATCTTGCGGCCACCACAACAGGAAAGACACCGTGGTGCGCTACTGGCCGTCGAGCCATAGCTACAGCATCTTAGTGTTTATCGGGACCCAAAAAGGGGACAGCGTCAGGCGCACACTCAAGGAACTCACAAAAGATTTTCCCAAACGGCGGTTGGAAGCTGTGGAAGTGAGCGTGATGGGCGACAGCGCCATCTGGGCCGGCAGCATACGCAACGATAGCGCCCGCTGGCCTCAGGCATGGGTGCAGGGAGGAGTGGCTAATACGGCCATCCGTTCTCTCCAGATACCGTCGGTGCCGTTTTTTATCGTAGCTGACAGTACCGGACATCAGATCTACCGCGGTAGCGCTCTCTCAGCCGCCAATGACAGCATCCGTCATCACCTTGCCGGTTTTGCGGGCAGCGGTAGTTCCGAAGAGGAGGTTGTGGAGCCTGAAAACGACAATGCCGGACGGGAAGAGAAGGAGGAGGAAGCGACCGCCATTGTCCCCAACAGACTTCCGCCGCCATCAAGGGGGCAACATGGAGCTCCTCAGCGCGCCCCCAAAAAGGAGACACCGATGAAGCTCGAAAAGGCCAAGACCAGATAAGCTCCGCGGTGCAATAAAAGGACTTGTTTTCCGTTGGTTAGTAAGCGGGATAACCCTACACTAACCCTCCCAGCTCTTCAACGGACGATGAAAACACTCCTCAGTATATTTTTTGCTCTCATACTCCTTTCGGTCCTCCCTGCCTGCATCGAGGACGGCATCACTACGTCGCCATCCGATCAGCCCGAATTTTCGGTAGACACGCTGAAAATGGGCGTCGTATTCACCGACCAGCCCACTCCGACCAACCGTTTCATGGTCTACAACCGTCATGACCGCATCCTCAGCATCAGCAATATCTCGCTGCGGAGCGGTGAGCGTGTGTTTCGCATAAATGTCGACGGTTTTTCAGGGACGAGTTTCCAGAATGTGGAGATCCGCCCAAATGATTCCATCTATGTCTTTGTGGAGGCGACACTGCGACCTAACGGAGCCCCTGAACTGACTGATTTCAACGATATCATCGACTTCACCACCAACGGCGTCACACAGAGCGTGGTGCTCAACGCGACCGGCCAGGACGTGGAGCGTCTGCGCGGGACTGTGATAGGATCCGACACACGATTTGACGCAACCTACCCCTATCAGATCTACGACTCGCTCATTGTGGCCAAAGGCGCGACCCTGACCATAGGAGCCGGATCGACCCTCCATTTCCATGACGGTGCGCTCATGCGCGTCGATGGTACTCTCATCACCGAGGGCACCCCCGCTGCCCCGGTCAGACTGGGTGGCGACCGCACGGGCAACGTCGTCGGCGACATATCGTTTGAAGTAATGTCGTCGCAATGGGTGGGAGTGCAATTCGCCCCCGAAAGCCGGGGCAACAGGCTAAGCCATACAGAAATCATCAATACTGTCTCCGGCCTCCATGCCGACTCGCTCTCGCAGGTGGATATGGTCAACTGCCGTCTGCGCAACAGTGCGGGCTACACCCTCTCAGCCATCCACTCCGAGCTCTCGCTGACCGGCTGTGAGATAGCCGAGGCCGGCTCAGGGCTACTGCTGCTAAGAGGTGGCAAGGTCACGGCCGACAACTGCACTTTCGCCAACTATTATCTTTTTGTCTATCCAACCACTCCTGCCATACAGCTCGATCATTTCAGCACCGAGACCGACAACGGCTCAGGGGCGCCGCTCCTTGAGGCCACATTCAACAACTGCATCATCTACGGTCTCTCGCCCGACCTCTCGGTAGGCGACCTCACCGGCACAGCCGTCACCCTCCGCCGCTGTCTGCTGAAAAGCGAAGGTTCCGACGACGACAACTTCATCGACTGCATCTGGGGAGCTGACCCGCTCTATTTCACGGTCCGCAACGACTATCTCTTCGACTACCGTCTCCAGCCAGGCTCGCCGGCCATTGGAGCCGCCGACGTCAACCTCATCCCCTCGCATGGAGCAACGGACTTCTACGGCACTCCCCGCCTCCCCTCACCCAACCTCGGAGCCTATCAGACCCCGGGTCCTGAGGAGTGATTCTTTAAGCTGTTGTTTTAAAAAGTATATTTAACGGACAGCAGCAACTCCGCAGGGCGCAGTGAGAAGGTGTGGCTATAAAGATCTGACGCCATGAAGTAGGTGTAGGAATACGACTTAGTGTTTGTCAGATTCTTCCCGCTGAGCTCGACTGCAAAGGGCTTCTTATGGTAACGCACGCCCGCACCGACAAACAGACTGCTCTTAGAGGTACCGGCTGCTACCGATACTTTGCTCCAATAGACTTCCGAATATACCTCAACCCGTCTGAAAGGATGGACAGAGACATTTCCCTGAGCGACGATATCGTCGACAGTGTTGCGCATACCCATTGCAGATATTTTCTGGACGGAGGGTTTATACCACAGTTCGGCTGAAACGTCTATGATACTGGCTATCGGATTGCTGTTGACAGCCGCATGGATGACATAGGAGGTATTGCTCACCGTATATGGCAGTTTCTGCCTCAACACCTTACGGCTGAGGACTGCGATGTGGCCGTCAAGAGTAAAGGTAGTGCGCCAGTCTCGCATGTTTTTCGAAACAGTCAGGTCAACGTTAAACATCCGGCTGCTGTTTTTAGAGTTTGACACAGAACTGGCGACCTGGTCGGTCGTGACATCGCTGCCGGAGATGACATTGTCCCTGCTGAGACGGTAGCCGGCCAGAAGAGTGACAAAAAATGCCTTGATCGGGTCGCGGTAAAAGATATTGGCCGTAGCGCCGTAGGTCTCGCGGTTATTGAGATCACCTGAGCCGAAAGTGGAACGCTGGCGATAGGTGATGTAGACCGGATTGACTATATAGTCCCTGATGCCGCCAAGAGAGTTCTGCTGACGCAGGGTCAGCGAGGCGCGGAAGCTGCCCGAAGGTCGAATGTTAAACGAGGCATTGACACCGGCGTCAAATCTGTCGGTCGGATACTCCTTGCCGCTGATGCGGTTGTGAAATTTCATGGCGGTGTAGCTGAGGGGCACACGCACACTCAGCGACCACGTGTAGCCGGGCTTATACCTGTATTCAGGCTCGGTGACCACCTTCAGGTCATAGCCCCTGACATTGTTGGCCACACTACCGTCGGTGCCTGTGGAATAGTCGGATTTGAAAAGGTCATAAGCGGAATCAAATCTGAGATTGACTCCGAGCGATGATGCCGAGCCAAGACTGAGAGAGGCCGAAGCCTTCTCAGAAGTAGTGAACGACAGTGCCCTGCCCGACTGCGACAGCAGCGACACCTCATCCTGCGAGGCACAGAGCCGGCTCACCGGGGTAGTGACAAGGGAGATATCGGAACTGAAGGCCACCAGCCGACGTCCTTTCTTAAACGTTCCGTCAAGGAGATTGCTGATATAGTAGTCATCAGTGCGCGACTGCTGGTTGACACGACCTGAGTTGACTATGTCATAGCGGTTGTCGGCAAAGCGTCCGCGGAAGCTGATCTTGTCGGTGAAAAATGTCTGCGGGGCATTGTTTTCGATATTCACATTGACTTTTGCCTCGCGCGAGTGGGGATGACTTCTCACTTCCTCGTGAAAATTGATGTCAGGATTGTCACCGTTGCTGTAGACGATGGTCTCGGAGTTGTCGGTGCGGTTGTTTTCGTCATTATAGTCAGCGGTGATGCCGAGCTTGCCATACTTCCCGAACTTTCTGATGGAGTTGACCGAGGCTGAGATGGAACGGTTGTCAAAATAGCGCTCCGAAGGGATGTTGGCCGTGCCGAACGGAGTCTCCCCGTAGAGCTTGCTCGCCTGCGAGCTTTTTTCTCTCATGCCGGAGATGAGTTGCTGAGTCTCGTCGGCGTATGAGTTACCATGATTGTTGGTCTTAGCGGTCAGCAATATCTGCGATGATGGAGAGATCAACATCCCGAACAGTTCCCCGAGCCACTTGACGTCGCTATTGTCATCAAGCCCTACTCCACCGGTGATATTGCCCACCGGCCGCAGCATGCTTTTCTTCTTCATAGTCAGATTGATTGCAGCCTTATCACTGATCGAGAGGTCTTTCAACACCCGCTTAGGCTGGTGGTTTTCATAGACGTCGACCGACATTATATCGTCGGGCGAGATATTTCTTGTAGCAATCGCATAGCGTCCCGACACCACGTCGAGACCCTCGATATAGAAGCGGTTGATCGGCTCGCCATTATAGTAGATGGTACCGCCTGAGGCCACCTCGACACCGGGCAATTTCTTGATGACGTCCTCTATATTGCGGTCGGCGGCACTGCGGAACGAGGCTACATCGTAGACCAACGTGTCGCCGATATTTTTGATGGGAGCTACCTTGACAACAACCTCTTTCAACTCCAGCGGTGCGTCGCTCATCACGACTTTCATACCATCGTTCACCTTTTCCACCGGAAATTTCCTGGTCTCATAGCCAAGAAAGGCGAAACTTACCATCCATTTTCCATCCGGAGCCTGACTGCGTCTGAGCGTAAACGAGCCCTTGTTGTCTGTCGAGCAAAAGGCGACAGTCTTTCCATTGCCGTCAACAAGTTTGACCACCACACCCGGCAAAGCCTCGCCGGATGCCTCGACCACATGACCGCTGATCTGCCACGCGCGGACTTCCTGACAGATCATTGTCAGGATGCACACGGCAAGCAGCCGGAAGAGTGTCTGGTAAATATGTCTCATACTGTCAGGGAGCGGTTAAAATTGTTCCTTATTATAGATTTTCGGTGGGAAACATCCCCTACTCTTTCTCAAGCGGAGAGTAGAATACCCGCTTGGGGGCCATCAAAGCACTGCCATCTGCATTTTTCGGCACCAATGGATGGCCGACGATAAAATTTGGGGGTGACATACAGTAGTCTTTGAGAGCCTTGTTGAAATTCATCCGGTCGGTCTTGATTTCAGACGAAGAATGTATCCGGAAAATTTCGCTATCGCTTTTGCGGAGCTGTATCATTTGGTAGACATGTTCCTTTTTGTCGTCTTCAACCTTTATGATCAGTCCCGGCAGGCCGTTGAACTTCCATGGCCCGTTGTCGACGGCGATATCTTCGCTATACCATGCCGTCCATTTGCGTCCGCGGAAATCCACAGTTGCCTTCCCGCACCTGTAGCCTGCGATTTCATCAGTCTCGTCGGAGAGTGTCCAATCCATCTGCGGGATAACTTCGGTGTAGGTATATTTGTCAAACGGGATTGTATAATGAACCGACAGAGTCTTGTCTGCAAAGTTCTTGACCAACATATTATTTTTGGCGCTATATTTTTTTGACAGCTTGCTGAATTCTTCTCTTGAGACATCATAATTCCTGCTTATTACGACAGAGTCTCGCTGATAGGTAAGATAAAGGCGATATATACTCACATTCTTCCCTATCTGAAGTATGCCGTCGGTATATCTCGTTTCATTAAGCACCGGGTCATGGCTCGCATGTTCATAGATACACTCCATATAGCTTCGGCCAATCACCTCCTGATTACCATACATAGCTTTTCTTCTGGCTTCATTTGGAGCTGAATCTTCGCTTGGCAACGCAAAGCCACAAAAAGCAAGAGCAAATAAAATGATGGTAAGAACCTTTGTTTTCATGATTAAGTGTAGTAAGTTGATATGACTGTGCTGCCTCCGGCAGCCGTGACAATAAATCGTCGGATCGTCACTCCAACTCGATAGGATTGAAGAAGAGACGTCTGTTTTTTATTGCCGGTTTGCCGTCGAGGCCGATGGGCGCATCAGATTGGCCTGCAAGGAAATTACCGGGATTAGTCATAAAATCTTTCATCATTTTGTTGAAGTTAAGTCTGTCAGTCTTTATTGATGACGGACTTATATCATTACTGAACGGTCTGTCGCTTTGTCTTATTTGGTAGGCCTCGATGACGTGCTCTTTCTTGCTGTCTTCTATTTTCAGTATCAGCCCCGGCAGGCCGTTGAACTTCCAAGGGCCACGGTTCACCGGGATATCCTCGGCAAACCATGCCGTCCAGTCGCGTCCGCGGAATGATGTCGTCGCTTTCCGGCAAGCATAGCCACACAACTCATCTTCCCCCTCCGTGATAGTCCAGTTAAATTGAGGGATTGGCTCCTCATAATTGTAATTATCCATGAAAATCTGACGGTAAAACAACAATTTGTTTTGCCTTAAATCCTCAATTATAGTATATGAACTTCTGACTCCATACTCTTTCGCAAGTCTCATGCTTTCACTGAACATTATTTTTCCATCAGGGTAATCTTTCGCCATGACGGAATCTTTGCGATACCGTCCATAATCTCCATATCGCAAAGCATCCCTGCCTACTTCTAAAATCTCATCATATACACGAGTTTTCTTTTTGACAGGATCATAGACAGTATGGTCATAGACACACTCCATGAAACTTACGCCGAGTGGTATCCCTTTCCCTATTTCCACCATTGTATCCTCATATCCTTCTATAGTCCAATCGCCCTGAGCGTGGACTAAAAAAGGAAGGGATAGCAGTATCGCTAATATGTGATGAAACTTTTTCATGTTGCTTGACTTAGTGTTGATAATTTACGCCATAGCTGCCGGAGGCAGCCGTGATCGTGCTGAAACCCCGGGCAACGCCCGGGAAGAGCGTGATGGGTAGTATCGAGCCTCGGAGAGGCGGTTTATGTGAGAGTTAGCCGTGCAGTCATAAGACGCCTCTCCGAGGATTTCCTCTTATCCTCGTGGCTGCCCCAGGCAAAGCCCGGGGTTTCGGCACGACTATGCTGCCTCCGGCAGCAGCTCCCCTTGCCGTCACTCCAACTCGATGGGGTTGAAGAAGCGACGTCTATTTTTTATTGCCGGTTTGCCATCCGCGCCCATAGGGACTCCCGGTTGACCGACTATAAAATTACCTGGATTAGTCATGTAGTCAGTCAACATTTTGTTGAAGTTAAGCCTATCGGTCTTCATTGCTGTCGAATGAGTATATCTCCAGAAGGGTCTGTCGCTTTGCCTTATCTGATAAGCCTCTATGATGTGTTCTTTCTTACTATCTTCCATTTTCAGTATCAACCCCGGCAGACCGCTGAACTTCCAAGGGCCACGGTTCACGGGAATCTCCTCGGCAAACCATGCCGTCCAGTCACGTCCACGGAATGATGTCGTCGCTTTCCTGCAAGCATATCCACACAATTCTTCTTCCTCCTCAGTGATAGTCCAGTCAAACGCAGGTATCGGCTCCTCATAATTGTAATTATCCATGAAAACTTGCTGATAATGAGTAAGCGTATTTTGTTTTAAATCAATAATCAACTCATAGTTAGGGTGTGAATTATATTTCCTTTCAATCTCATCATATTCGCTACACAATATATATCCGTCCGGATAGTCTTTATCAATGACAGAATCTACCCTATAAACACCATAGTCTCTATAAAAAATCGCATCTCTGCCAATTTCCAATATCCAATCTTTAACCTCAGTTATATTTTTGACCGGATCATATATGGTATGGTCATAGACACACTCCATATAGCTTTTCCCAAGCGGAATTCGCTCAGCCAATTTCGCCGGACCATCCTCAGTCCGTTGTATAGTCCAATCACCTTGGGCATGGACTAAAAAAGGTAAGGATAGCATTATAGCTAATATGTGATGAAACTTTTTCATGTTGCTTGATTAAATATAATGTGGCTAATGAGAACAGTGAGGCTGCCGTCGGCAGTGTGATCATTGGAAAAGCGTTAATGAGTCAGTTATGATTTACGCAAAGATAAGTCACGCAATTATATTTACAAAATTTTTAACTATATATTTTTAGTTAAATTTTATTTAAAACAACGATGCACTAATTAAACAAGCAACAGACAGTATCTTTATTCTTAAATTTGCATAAAGCCTCACGGATAATTATAAAAACATCCGTGAGGCCATCACATTTATTTATATAAAGATAGGTCTTGCTATTTTTGAGTTACTTTTATTTCAATATCTTCATTCACATCTAAATATAGTGTACGTTTTTTAGACGACAGCGAAGGTTCGGCTATAAGCTCTATCTCATTGCCATAAAGAGCTGCTTTAGCAGTAAGCCACTGATATGTGACAATTAGTGAATCTTCTCTTTCTTGATCACTATAATTACCCTCTCCATCATAATCAAGGATCTGCATATAGACTAAGTTGATATCTTCATTTGTCCTTATTATTTTTGAACCCCCTTTTGATGAAAAGGTAACACTACCGGGATAACCACAATTATCTTTATCACATGAAATGAAGGCTAAACACCCCATAAGACAAATAGTGACCAACAATACTCTCATGCCTGTCAGTTTGGAAATAATATTCATAATTATAAGTTTTGGATTAGTGATTTTATTGGTTTCCGTAATAGTGTTGACAGTCGCAAAGATATGTAACAAAACCCAAATCAAAAACTTTTCAGACGAAATTCTATTAGTCAACTAAGTTTATAAATCCTTATTAATCAGTATCTTACATGGGCGACTAAAGCTAATTTTTAGTCACTTGCTTTAGTGGTGGTATATATTATTAAAGATCAATGATTTATCAATAGCCACCGAAATAGATAAAAGTGGCCAATGACTAAGATGTGGCTACACTTTTTTACGAAAAACAGGTCCGGACAGCTTCAATGCTCCTCATGCCATGACTTCAAGATAGACGTCACGCATGGGACCGTCGATGGCTCGGAACTTCTCGCGCAGACGCTTGCGGCGGTTATAGATAAAGGTTTTGTTGTCGTCGCCACGTAGAAGAAGCGCCATTGTAGCTATAGAGAATCCGAGTCGGGAGAGGAGGAAAACTTGATAGTCAATCTCCTTGAGGCCGGGGCAATCGAGGCGGAGTTTCGACATAATGCAATCGAAGCGATAATCAGCATAGCTCTCCAACTCTTGAAATTTATGATTGTCGGCACTGAAAGAATCAATCATACGGCCTACGCCCTCGGCCGTATGCCGGCGGCTTTCGGGAGAATCGTCGCGCCGGAAATCTCGGCAAAGGGAGTCGAAATCGGCAATGAAATTCTCCAGACTGCACATTGACGGCGCAACTGGCTGAAGTGGCATAGGGTCGGCCGTGATGGGCACCGATTGCTTGACAGCAGTGGCTTCGGAGAGGAGCAGACGGAGATCGGATGCCATGGCATGGTATTGCTCGATGAGCGCCTGCTGACGCCTTACGCGGCGGCGGGCAAGCAACAGCACTATGGCAATGACTACCATAGCCGTCAGGCAGATTAGCAGTGAACGGATCCGTGAGAGTCTGAGATTGGCATGGTCGAGTTCCGATTGATAGTGATGGAACTCCATGACAGTTCCGGCGAGATTCTGACGACGCGACTGCTTGAATATACTGTCATTCACATGCAGCTCTTCCCTCTTCATACTTAGAGCCTTGGATGTGGAATCAAGAGCTTGATAATAGTTATACTTCATCCAAGCCCTCACACCACTTGCCACCGATGAGATAGCCGGCGAAGCCATCCAGCGTTTTATATCGGAGATTGCAGGCCATCGCTCCCCCATTTTAAGACTGAGCACAGCGTAATAGACGGAATCGGTAAGAGTAGCCGTGGGGTTAGCTCGGAGAGCATCATAGGCGCCGCGGGCATCGGATATATTTCCGGCGCCAAGTGAGGCGAGTCCTATCAGTCTTTGAGCACGCACTGCAAGTATCGGATCATTATAGACAGCCGCCGTGTCAAGAAGCTCGGTTGCTATGCGGATAGCTTCAGGATAGTCCTCATTGGTATGATAGGCGCGGGCGAGGTCACAGATGGCATAGTGCATGAAGTTGCGGCGGTCGGTCTGACTGAAATTGTCGAGAGCTATCCGGGCATATTTAAGTTCCTCGACCGCACAATAGTTATAAAAATATATGTCGGTTATATTTCTCGCAGTAAGACCCAACCAGAATTTATCGTCAAGCTCGCCGGCAAGGCTGTAGGCTCTCAATGCCGATACAAGGCTCTTGGAATAAGCCTGACGGTAACCTGCGATGATGCTCTGATAGTAAAGCGAGAGCATGTGGTGGCGCGTGTCGGAGGAATGGCTGAAATAGTCGACGGCGATGTTAATGAGCGAGTCGTCGGTGACATCTATGTAGTTTTTATCAAGCGCCTGGGAGTAGAGCAGAGCGTGGAGTGCCCGCGCCCGGTCAGAGCGGAGATCGGACGAGTTGATGGTCTGCAAAATCCTGAGAGCCGAATCGGGATATTGGTCCATGACTGACTCGGCCTCGCGCAACTGCTGTCCGACTCCCGTGGAGTCTGAACATGACGCAAGGAAGAGCAGGGAAAATATATAGAGGATGATTTTTGACATCTGTGTGGTCGGTTAGACAGAACAAAGTTAATAAAAACGGGGAAAGTTACTGCGGGAATGTGGCGATTTTTTTGTAAATTTGCGGGAGAAGTATTCCGTAGAAATAAAAAATGATACAAAACGACGATTTATCGGCAGAAAGCACCGGCTTTTTCAACGAGGGCAATATTGAGGCTTCCGCGGAGGAGAATCGCACCGCGGACTCTGTCACCGCCTCCGAGCCTAAGCCGGCCAACTATAGCGAGGACGACATCAAGACGCTTGACTGGAAGGAACACATACGCCGGCGTCCGGGCATGTATATCGGCAAGCTCGGCGACGGCTCCAACTATGACGATGGCATCTATGTGCTCATCAAGGAGGTGCTCGACAATGCCATCGACGAATACATGATGGGCTTCGGCAAGCAGATCGTGGTCGACGTGGCCGACGGGTCGGTTCTCGTCAGGGACTACGGACGCGGTGTGCCACTGGGCAAGCTTGTCGATGTGTCGTCGAGGATGAACACCGGCGGCAAGTATGACTCCAAGGCTTTCAAGAAATCCGTGGGTCTCAACGGTGTCGGCATCAAGGCCGTCAACGCTCTCTCTACGGAGTTTTTCATCCAAAGCGTCAGGGACGGGCAGATGAAAAGCGTGCTCTACCGCTGCGGAGACATGGTCGAGGAAAGTGACATCGAACCGACCGACGAGCCCAACGGCACTCTCGTGAAGTTTACGCCCGACGCCACAATCTTCCGCGACTACAGCTACAGGGACGACTTCATCATACCACTGCTGAAAAACTATACCTTCCTCAACACGGGGCTGGCCATCATCTTCAACGGCAAGCGCTACATCTCGCGCAACGGTCTGCTTGACCTGCTGAAAGACACGATGACCACAGACCCGCTCTACATGCCGATCCATCTCAAGGGCGACGACATCGAGGTGGCCATCACCCACGCCAACCAGCGCGGCGAGGAGTATTATTCGTTTGTCAACGGACAGCATACTACCCAGGGTGGCACTCACCTCACGGCATTCAAGGAAGCTGTCTCGCGCACCATCAAGGAATATTTCAAGAAAGATTTCGACTATTCCGACATACGCAACGGCATGATCGCCGCCGTGTCGATCAAAGTCGAGGAGCCGGTGTTCGAATCGCAGACCAAGACCAAGCTCGGCAGCCGCGACATGGGGCCCGACGGACCGACCGTGGCAAAATTTGTCGGTGACTTCATCAAGACCGAGCTCGACAACTATCTCCACCGCAACACCGACATAGCCGACATCATCCTGAAGAAAGTCCAGGAGAGCGAGCGCGACCGCAAGGCTATGGCCGGCATCACGAAACTCGCCCGCGAGAAGCAGAAGAAAGCCAATCTCCACAACAAAAAGCTGCTCGACTGTCGGGTGCACCTCAACGACATCCGAGGCGACGAGGAGAAGAAACTGGCATCGTCTATATTCATCACCGAGGGTGACTCGGCTGCCGGATCCATCACCAAGATCCGCGATGTGGCCACACAGGCGGTGTTCTCTCTGCGCGGTAAGCCGAAAAACTCCTATGGAGTCCCGGCCAAGATACTCTACGAAAACGAAGAGTTCAATCTCCTGCAGGCTGCCCTCAACATCGAGGAGGGTATTGACGGTCTGCGCTACAACAAAGTCATCATCGCAACCGATGCCGATGTCGACGGTATGCACATCCGATTGCTGCTGCTGACGTTCTTCCTGCAATTTTTCCCCGACATGATCAAGAAAGGGCATCTCTACGTGTTGCAGACGCCACTCTTCCGCGTTCGAAACCACAAGACCACCAAACGCGGGGCGCGCAACAGCGGTGGCCCCAACGAAGATACATATTACTGCTACAACGACGAGGAGCGCCTCGAAGCTATCGAGAAGCTCGGAGCCAACGCAGAGATCACCCGATTCAAAGGTCTCGGCGAGATCTCGCCCGAGGAATTCAGAGGCTTCATCGGCCCTGACATGCGTCTCGACCGCGTCACACTGCGCAAGGAGGACGCTGTGGCCGAGCTGCTGGAGTTCTACATGGGTAAAAACACGATGGAGCGCCAGAATTTCATCATCGAGAACCTCGTGGTCGAGGATGATTCCGAAATCAGTTGAGAGAAAGAATGAACACAATCCTGTTTCCGGGGTCGTTTAACCCCTTCACCGTCGGCCATAGCTCACTCGTCGACCGCATCCTGCCCCTTTTTGACCGTGTGGTCATCGCCGTAGGCAAAAATTCAGGCAAAAACGGAGGGCCGACCGTCGAGGAGCGTATCGAGGCCATAAGAAAGCTCTATGCAGCCGAGCCGAAAGTCAGTGTCATCTCCTACGATGGACTGACAGTCGATGCATGCAGGCGCGAAAACGCCCGCTGGATGCTGCGCGGAGTGCGCTCGACGGTCGACTTCGAGTATGAACGCAACATTGCCGACATCAACCGCCGCATCTCCGGCATCGAGACCCTGCTGCTGTTCACGCTGCCAGAATATGCCGCTGTTTCATCGTCAGTAGTGAGGGAACTGGAGTCGTATGGCCACGACGTCAGCGAATTTTTACCCTGATCAGCAATAGAACGCGACATTACAGCGTTTTTTTCAAACAAACACACGTATATTCAAGAAACCGATATGAAAAAGATCCTATGCGCCATAGCCTTGACGGTAGCCGCAGTGACGGCAGCCGTCGGCCAGAACATACAGCTCACCCCCGAGCGCAAGCTGCGCGTTGCCGAGCAGATCATAGAGACATATTATGTCGATGAGATCGACACCACCAAGGTGGTGACCGAGGCAATCGTCGCTATGCTCAAGACCCTCGACCCACACTCCACCTACTCTACTCCCGAAGAGACCCGTCAGCTCACAGAGCCTCTCGACGGCAACTTCTCCGGCATAGGTATCCGTTTTCAGATGGTCAACGACACACTCTATGTCATCGAGTCAGTGCCCGGAGGTCCGTCGGAGCGCATCGGCATCGTGCCGGGCGACCGTATCATCTCGTGTAACGACACCATCATCTCCGGCGTCAAGAAGAAAAACACCGACATCATGAAGGTGCTCCGCGGTCCAAAGGGGACTGTGGCAAACCTGAAGATCATCCGTAAGGGCAGCGCAGAGCCGCTTGAGTTCAGAGTGGTCCGCGACGACATCCCGCTCTATAGTGTCGACGTTTCCTACATGGTCAATGACTCTGTCGGCTACATCAGTCTGACCCGCTTCGCCGAGACAACAACCGAGGAGGTCAAGGAAGCGATGAAGAATCTGCGCAACCAAGGCATGCGCCACCTCATCTTCGACCTGACGGACAATGGCGGTGGCTACATGCGTCCCGCAACCGATCTTGCCGAGATGTTTCTCGACAAGGGTGACATGATCGTCTATACCGAGTCGCCCAAAAACGGGGTGGCAGAGTATGTAGTTGACAAGAAAGGAGATTTCCGCGACGGCCGCGTGGTCGTGATGGTCAACCAGTTTTCAGCGTCAGCTTCCGAGATTCTCTCAGGAGCGATCCAGGACAATGACCGCGGTGTGATCGTCGGACGCAGGACCTTTGGCAAAGGACTCGTGCAGCGCCCCTTCCCCTTCCCCGACGGCTCGATGATGCGTCTCACAGTGTCGCGCTACCACACACCCTCCGGACGCTGCATACAGAAGCCTTATACCAACGGCGATGACGAAGATTATGAACTCGACATGATCAAGCGCTACAACGCAGGAGAATTCACAAACGAGGATAGTATTCATCACTTCGCCGACTCACTCCGATTCTTCACCAAGCGGCTTAAACGTCCGGTCTACGGCGGAGGAGGCATCATGCCCGATAAATTTGTCGCTATTGACACGACGATGTACTCGCCCTACTACCGCGATCTCATCGCCAAAGGAGCCCTCAACAATTTCTGTGTCAATTATGTCGACGAACACCGTGAAGAGCTCAAACGTCTCTACCCCGACGACAAGGCTTATATAGCCGGTTTCAAGGTCACTCCCGAGCTCATGCAGGGTCTGATTGACCAGGGTACAAAAGATGGCGTCAACTACAACGAAGAGGAGTATAAACGCTCTCAACCGATACTTGAAGCGATTGTCAAAGGGCTTATCGGGCGTGACATCTATGAGCAATCGGTCTACTCGCGCCTCGTCTCTCCATTCGATCCGATCTACGCTGAGGCTATCGAGATCATCACCAAGCCGGATCTCTACAACTCAGTCCTCACCACTCCCAAGGAGTGAGGGCTGACAGATGTGGCAAGAAAATAAAAACCGGGTCCGGTTCCTGAACGCAGGAACCGGACCCGGTTTTTATTTTCTCATCTTAGCGAAGGGAGATCATTTACCCATGAGGTCTTTCACTTTGTCGGCGCCGGCCTGTGCAGCCTCGGCTGTTTTGGTCTTGGCAGCATCCACCGCGCTTTTGGTTGCATCTTTGACATCCTCAGCTTTTTCACTGACAGCCTCTTTGGCGTCAGACACTTTATCGCTGACGGCTGTTTTGGTCGAGTCGGCGGCATCTTTCACTACCTCGAAGGCAGAGTCAGCTTTTGCCTTGAGATCAAGTCCGGCAAATGTCACAGCCGCAACAGGATCTTTCGCCTTGACAGCAGGTGCAATCTCGTTGATGAAAGTCTCGGCATCTGCATCCTTGCCTTCTTTGATAAGTTTATCGGCATATTCCTTAGCCTGATCAACATAGATCTTGAGGCTGTCGGGGTTTGTACAATTTTCGATTTTAGCCTTGAGCTCAGCGCCCTTGTCTTCGGCTTTCTTCTCTGAGCTGCAAGAGATCATACAGGTTGCAGCGAGAACAGCGATTGATAGAAATAGCTTTTTCATAATGATTTAAAAAATATATACAATATTAAAAACCTATGAAAGCTAAAAAGTTCAATCGACCAAATGTTAATGAGGAGCGACAGCGATACGCTTGGTGAGTGTGGAACTCTCCCCACCGGATGAGACAGTGGTGCGGTAGAGATAGATGCCTCTTGCCACACGCGAACCGGCAGAATTGGTGAGATTCCAGGTGACAGGACTTGAGGTGTACATGTCGGCACGGCCTCTTGTCTCCGAACTCCAGATGTGGTTGCCGCCAAGGTCAATGACCTCAATCTTGACGGTCAGCGTAGCCTCCGGACGATTGTGGCTCACATAGAAATTAGCCTCTGTGGTGGCCGGATTGGCATCGGAATACACATCGAAGATCTTGGGCGCGATGTTGGGATCGACAAAGAAATCGAGCGAGGCGGAAGCCGAATTGCCTCCGGTATCCCAGACTTTAAGCGTCGCGGTGTGATTGCCGGCAGCGAGCTCGGGAAGCTGATAGAGGATTGTGCCGGCCGGAGTGCCATCGTTGTCAGGAGTGAAGCGCGATGACACATCGGTATAGTTTTTATCGCCGTCGATGCGTATTGTCATCTGATGACCAACACCGGCAGCCGACATATTGAGAGCCACATCGTCGCTCACTCGGGCAATGAGCATTGGAGTCGCATCGACAACATCATTCTGCTTGAAGCTCTCGTGGTTGAGATAGAGATATTCGATTACGGGAGCGACATCGTCGGGAGCCGCGTTTTCGTCAAGTCCATAGGCATAGAGATCACGACACACACCGGTGGCTTCCTCGCCAGTCTCGGCGGCGGCAAACATCGAGAGAGTGGCAGGACGGAAATTGTCGGCTATCTCTCCGGGCATTGCAATCACAGCCTCGAAGAATCCGTTGACGACATTGGCACGACCTGCGTAGAGACGTTCGCCTTGCTCCTCAAAAGTATGTTGCCTGCCTTGGTCTTTGTCACCACGGCCCAGGGTGGTGATGCTTCGCTCCGCATCGTAGAGCGAAAGCGATACCCAGCCGTTGAAATTCTCCAGACGCTTGCCATTGGGATCACAGATCTCGCCGGTGAGGGAAGTGCGTGATAGCGCAGCAAGTGTCGGCTGGCTGTCGGAGGTCACTTCCTTGCCGTCGACAGTCAGGATACGGACATTGTTTGACGGAATTGCAAGGCGGAGCGCCGGGTCACAGAACAGGACATAACGGCGTATGTTGTCGTCGGGCATAGTGGCGTTCTTTGAACGGCGGATAATCTCTCCAACGCTGCGGTAGTTGCCATCTTCGGCACGCGAAAACATCTCCGTTCCAAGTGCAGCGGTAAGAATACCATTGCGGACAATATAGACCGGACGCACAGCTGTCAGGCCACCGATGCCACCACCTTCGTCGGTCAGGATAAATGATTCGACACCTGACGTGGAGTTTCCGTCAAACTGTCCGAATGAACAGGTGGCTCCATAGAAGAAGGTCGGATAGCGGAGGTAGAGGCTATTGAGATATGACGGGGTGAAAATGCCGTCGCCGGAGAGATTATTGAGGGCACCGTGGCCTATGTATGTCCAAAGGACAACACCGTCATTGAAGAGCGTCGATACTTTGGTCTTTGCTTCGGCTGAAGTTCCGTTACGGAGTTCGTAGGCGTCAATATACACTTTGTGGAATGTCAGATCGCGGTCCGACACCACTGCCCGGGCATTACTCTCGAAAGTATCACTCTGAACCATGTGTTCGGCAAGATTGCCTTCATCGGCATACATGAAGATGCGGTTGCGCCATTCATTCTGCAAGGGATTGCGGGTATAGGAGATGAGACGGTCGACATAACATTTGGCAGCACTGACACTACGCGCAGGGATACGGCCCACCGCGATGCTCATAGCATCAGTCGACATGCGTAGACCGGAATTGTCTTCAAGAAAGGTAATAAAATCATCCGTACAATAGGAGGACAGCTCGCTATTGCAGAGATCCGTCTGCCATATCGGAAGCGTAATAATCGAGCTGGCTGTCATGGCAGATGTCAGACGACGATGATCATGGTGAGCGCCACCCATAAGAAGAACATATTTCAGCTTACTGGACGATGACGCGGAGAACCCACGGTCGTAGAACATCTTAAGCATACGGCGCAGTGCATTCACATCGGGAGCTCCGGAGCCAAACTCATTGTAGACATGCTCGTCGGTAACCACAAGCACTTTCAGACTATCAATGCCGTTGGCATGAAGATCAGCAATACGACGGCTCTGCTCCAGAAGCTGTGAAGGAGAAATGATGACCATGTCGGGGGTATCCTCACCATGTATATTCTGGTTTGCTACTTTCCCAACAAGACGCGGAGCCGGCATGGAAGCTGTCGTGGTCCACGCTGCGTAGGAACGGAGTCCGTTATAGTCATTGGTCCAGCCGGCGGTTCCATCGGTACCCTCGCTGACAGGCATGGCAATCGGACGGTTGGGGTCAGTGACATCCCATACATGGGTTGAGGCTTTCGCACCTGCAAGTTTCAGTGATCGTGTCGAGGAGGTGAACAGCAGATTGCCCGAGGCAGGAAGTGACAGCGAACGGGTATAGTTGATGGCTATGCGGTCAAGGTTGGCAAGCGAGACCGGACTTGAAATCGAGATAGCTATCCCGAGTGAAAGTGTCGAGCCTTGCGGGATAAATGTCTTGGTGATAGTAGCTGTGTTGCCCCACTCGCTTGTAGCGTTTACGCAGTCTGAGCTGACCGATGGGAGAGTCTCGCCGTTGGCTGTGAATGTCAGACGGACGGCATCGGAAGCACTCTTGGCGAAAAATTCACACTGCATCCACACTTCCGTTCCCTCCACTCTTCCTGTCAAGGGGAAATTGAAGGTGCGTTTGGGTGTGAAGCGGAAATCCTCGCCCACAAGCTGATGGCCACTCTCGGCCGGAGTGGAGATCTCGGACTCATGATAGAGCCGCTCAGTGAATGTAGTGGCTGCATTGGCCGTCGGCCCGCTTCCCTCGGTCGGGATTGACGCATCGGTATCGGGGCGCGAGTCAGTCAGATAGTAATAGCCGACAGTGGAATACGGATTAAGCGAATGTGTGAACTCGCCGGAGGCTTTTGCCGTCCATGTCCCCGGCCCTTTGGCGAAAAACACGATGCCCCCGGTCGTCTGCTCAAAGCGGACAGGCGGGAGGTCGTCGACATAGAGATCGCGTGTCAGTTGGTCGGAGATACGTTCTCCGCCATAGCCGAAGATGCGCACCGCGGCAGGATCTGAGAACCCCCATGAGCGCAGAGTGGAAGTCGAGATGAAGTGGAGACCGGTCTCGCTGACGCTCACCTTGACCCATCGCCCTTCGGAAAGGACAGAAGATGAAGCGTAGGTGTCGAGCGAAAAGGCGTTGATGTGGCCGGTGGCTCCGATGAGTATGATGAGAAGTATCAGTATGTTGCGGACAAATGTTCTCATTGTCAATGACTGTGATAAGGAGGGAATATAAGTGTGAAAAATACGTAAAAAGAGTGTGTCGGTAATTGGACAGGTTTATCTATGTAAGAACGTGGATTGACAGGTCATTATTGCGCCGGTCACTGTTCTGGATTCAGAAAAGTCTCCCATTCGGAGACAGTGCCTGTGAAGGCATTGATGTCGACCGGATGATTGATGCCGCTTACTCGCCCGTTGTGGGTGCCCTGCCATAGTGTCCAGCCGATGTCGGTAGGCTCGTCGACGAGCGAACATATCCAAAGCGGATAGCCCTCGAGACGACCGCGAACGAAGCGGGCGAAGCCATTTTTGTTGGTGTAGAGCATCACCCGATGGCCATGGTCCTCGAGGTGGTCAATCATTTCGGACAGACGGTTGAGCACCATCGGCGTTGGCTGGCTGTTGGGATTGGCCCACTCCTCGATGTCAATGACAAGAGGCAGGTCGAGCGAGCGTGACTTCACTGAGTTGAGGAAGTTGAGCCCCTGCATGTAGCCCGGGGTATCGAAACGAAAGAAATGGTAGGCCCCAACTTTCAGACCCGCCTCGCGGGCGCGACGAAGGTTGTCGACAAATTTCTTGTCTTTAAAGGTCCCGCCTTCGGTCGCCTTGATTATGACGAAAGAAATTCCGTCGGCCGCCACTTTCTCAAAGTCAATTTCACCATTATGGGAACTGATATCTATGCCTATGACTTCAAACCGCTCACGGTCAGGATATACTTTGCTCCCGGCTGAACGGTTTTTGCCACAGGCTGTGAGGAGTGCGGCTAAAATCATGGTATAGACGAGTAAACGGCAAGGCTTCATGCTACAAATTTAGCAATTATTTCGGGAATACGGGCAGAAAAGCTTAAATTTGCAAAGTAAATCCAAGATCTAACGTACATGAAGAGACTAATCGCCATTTTTTTGATCGCGCTCGGCTTAGGAGCCACCGCGCAGACTCAGGAAACCAAACTTCCTGAATTTGTGAATATTGTAACAGCCATGCAAGCGCCTGAATTCCCTACACGTGAACTCAGTATCACCAAAACCGGGGCCAAGCAAGGACGCGTGGCCACAACTGCAATACAAAAAGCCATCGACCGGGTAGCCGCACAGGGTGGCGGCCGTGTGACAGTGCCAGCCGGCAAATGGCTCTCCGGACGACTGATGCTGAAAAGCAATGTCGATTTACACATCGAAGAGGGCGCGACCCTCGAGTTTACCGGTGAGATCAACGACTATCTCCCTACAGTAGCCTCCCGCTATGAAGGAGCCGACGTCCAATCGCTCGGTGCCATGATCTATGCCTATGGTCAGGAAAACATCGCTGTGACAGGCAAGGGACATCTCCAGGGCCCGGACCGCGACTGCGAGATCACCAAAAGGATGGACACCGGACTGACAGTGACGGCCGAGAAAAATATCGAGTCGGGCCAAGCCCGCACTGCAACTCTTGAGAAGATCTATATGCCTACTTTCATCGGGCCTGTCAACTGCCGCAATATCCTCATTGAGGATGTGACGCTCGACGGTTCCATCTTCTGGAATATCGCCCCGGTCTACTGCGAAAATATTATCATTCGTGGTGTCACCGTCAACAGCCACGGTCATCCACGCACCGACGGCATTGACATCGACTCAAGCGTCAATGCCCTTATCGAGAACACAACCCTCGACTGTGGCGACGACTGCTTCACCCTCAAGGCCGGACGCGGAGAAGAGGCTGTGAAACTCGGACGTCCGACTGAAAACGTTGTCATACGGAATTGCCGTGTAAAGCGCGGCGTAGGAGGAATTACTGTCGGGACTGAAACCGCCGGATTCATCAGAAACGTGTATGCCGAAAATGTCGTGATGGAGAATCCCCGCATGCCTCTCTACTTCAAGACCCGCCGTCCACGTGGCGGTGGCGCTGAGAATATCTGGATCAACAATATCCACATCGACAACGCCAACGGTCCTGCCATCCAGATGGATATGCTCGGGAGCCCCTCATGGCTCGGCGCGCTTGCCGAACGTCTGCCCGCACAGCCGGTCGGGACGGTGACACCGGTATTCCGCAACATCCATGTCGATAACATCGAGGTCGGCACCTGCCGATTGCTCATCCAGGCCAAGGGTCTGCCTGAGATGCCTGTCGAAAATCTGAGTGTCACCAATGTCAAGTCGGCCAACAAGAATATCAAGCTCCAGGATGTCGGGACTATCGAGATAACCTTTGCAGAACAATGAGGATATCAGCAATGAAACTATGTCGGACTACACGAGCGCTCACGGCAGCATTGCTATTGCTGCCGATGGCTGCCGTGGCTGAAACATACGACATCACTGACTTCGGAGCTGTGAGCGACACGACAGCGCTGTCGACCACCGCGATCCAGACTGCCATAGACCGCTGCACAGCTGACGGAGGCGGTACAGTGCTTATCCCTGCCGGGCATTACAAAACGGGGAGTATTTTTCTGAAAAGTAATGTCACCCTGCATCTTGAAAACGGGGCTACACTCTTCGGGAGCACCGATATCAATGACTATACCCCCGTGAAGACCGACTATGTGTCGCTGCGCACCCACACGCCTACCATACAGCTGATATATGCCGACGGAGCGGAAAACGTAGCCATCACCGGCGAGGGAACCATCGACGGACGCGGCAAGGCGTTCCCGAAGCTATCGTGGAACGATGAGGGTATCACACGCCCGCATCTGCTGCGCTTCATCTGCTGCAAGGGTGTGAGGCTACGCGACGTCACACTGAAAAATTCCGGCTGTTGGATGCAACACTATCTCGCCTGCGACAAGGTGAACATCGATGGTATCACCGTCGTCAACCGCAACAACTATAACAATGATGCGCTTGACCTCGACGGGTGTCACGATGTGACTGTCTCGAACATGATCGCAGACTCTGACGACGACGGTATCACACTCAAGAGCACATCGCCACGGCTATGCGAGGATATCGTCATCAGCAACTGCGTAGTGTCGAGCCACTGCAACGCCATCAAACTCGGGACGGAGACCAACGGAGGATTCCGCAACATAATCATCCGCGGCATAACGGTGAAACCATCGGCCGACCAGTCAAGCCAATATTTCGGCTATCCAGGAGGCATCGGCCACTCGGCCATCTCGCTTGAGATTGTTGACGGTGGAACGATGAGCAACGTTGACATTGGTGATATCACTATCCGCGGGACTGAATCGCCGATCTTCATCCGTCTGGCCGATCGCGCACGCCCATACTCAGCCGACATCCCAGTGGAACGAGTTGGAACAATGGAGCGCCTCTGCCTTCACGACATCATGATTGACGAGGCGGGCCCGTCGGGATCATCGATCACCGGTCTTGAAGGACACCCTGTGTGCGACGTGGAGCTCCGCAACATCCGCA
Source organism: Staphylococcus sp. (assembly GCA_023665865.1). Classification (GTDB taxonomy): domain Bacteria; phylum Bacteroidota; class Bacteroidia; order Bacteroidales; family Muribaculaceae; genus Duncaniella. The sequence goes on along the minus strand of JAMPDC010000001.1, from coordinate 1,589,773 downwards.
TCCGTCAGCAGGGAGGTCAGAAAATCACTGCTACACCGACCGACGAGAAGCGCGCGGAGTATCCCGAGTCGACCATGTGGGGCATCCTTCCCGCCAAGGGCTTCTGGCTCAACCACACACGCGACATAACGTTTGACAACGTAGTTGTGACTACTATCAACCCCGACGAACGTGAGGCCATTGTCGCCACGGACTCTGAGGGACTCGTCATCAGGTAGCCTCACACTGCCACTCGAAAAAAAACATCACCGGCCGTGAGTCAGAGATTGACGTTACGGCCGGTGCTTTAGTTTTATATTCACTCGCTTTCTTTGCGTGAAGCTTTTGCTTTAGGTTTCCGTTTGTAGCGTGTGAGCGCATCGTTTATGATCCATTGAATCTGCCCGTTGACTGAGCGGAATTCCTGGGCAGCCCATCGCTCGACGAGCTCCATTGTCTCGGGATCAAGACGCAACAGAAAACCCTTGTTCTGCCCTTTCTTTTCCATAACAGAAAATTACTGATACAATGAACCGGTATTGAGTACAGGTTGGGCCGGCTCATCGGCACAGAGGACCACGAGCAGGTTGCTGACCATCGTTGCCTTGCGCTCCTCGTCGAGTTCGACAATCTGCTCGGCCGAGAGCTGGTCAAGAGCCATCTTAACCATCGTCACGGCTCCTTCCACTATTTTCTCACGTGCCGAGATGATGGCCGATGCCTGCTGACGGCGAAGCATGACTGCTGCGATCTCCGGAGCATAGGCGAGATAGTTGAGACGCGCTTCGACAACCTCGATTCCGGCCATGGCCAGACGCTCGTTGATTTTCGTCTCAAGAAGCTCGTTGATTTCCTCACCACCGCCACGCAGGGTGATCTCACCGGTCGAATTGTCGGTATCGTCATAGGCAAAGTGACCGGTCACCTCGCGCAAGGCAGCATCGCTCTGGATCATTACAAACTCGCTGAGCGCGGCATCACGTCCTTTAGCTCCCCCCTGACCTGAAGCCTGTACTGAGACAAGCCCGACGTCAGGACTGTCGACATCAAACACGGCTTTATACGTATCTTTCACCTTCCAGACGAGCACCATGCCAATCATCACGGGGTTGCCGATCTTGTCGTTGACCTTTATCGGTTCGATGTCCATATTGCGGATGCGGAGCGACATCTTTGTGCGGTCCATGAAGGGGTTTACCCAGAAGAAACCCGTCTGACGGAAAGTGCCGCAATATTTACCGAAGAATATCATCACACGCGACTGGTTCGGCTGCTGAGTGAAGATGCCGCACCACAACACGATCCATACAAATCCAAGCAACAGACACCCTACGACGGTGAGCCAGAGGGGAGCATCAGGCAACAGCAACAATAATATTATCAAAGCCGGAATGAGCAACAGTTGCACGGCAAGCATCGCAAAGCCATTAAGGACAAAGCCCCGATATTCATACTCTTTATTTTCCATAATCATATATGATATTAAAATGATATTATTTCAATACCACAAATATAGCATAAACACAAATCACTTCCAAATTTCCACACCGAAATTTTTCATGCTTCATATTATAAACATATAAAATAATTATAGCACTGACGGTATGACTAAAATCACACTATCAGTGCTAATAGGCTTTAAAATACACGGTAAAGAGATGATGAGCGGATAATCAATAGTCGGTTTCGATGAGGTCGAGTTCTTTGCGGGATTTGTTTGGGGCGGTGGGTGAGATGGAGGCGATTGAAATGCCGAGACCACTGAGCTGGGCGTTGATCTCGGAGATTGTGTTGTCGATCATCTTTCGCTTCATTTTAAGGAACTCCTTACGGTCAACAGGATCGTAGGCGTCAGAGGAATAGACGGGTATGATGGGACGCGAAGACTGCTGCAAGCCGGTGGCCTCGAAAGTGTAGAGTCCTGAAGCGTCGGCAGCTTCCAATATCATTCCGGGAAGACCTCCGAGTTTCCAAGGACCATTGGTGATGGGAATTTCAGGGGTAAACCAGACTGTCCACGTGCGGCCGTGGTAGTCGGCCGTAGCCATCTGGCACTCATAACCCAGGATAGTCTTTGTACTGTCGGCAATCTCCCATCCGCACTGCGGCATAGGTTCTTCGATGAGATATTTCTCCATGCCGTTGATGTCGAAAGTCTTCATGGTGTTGTCATTGACCGACTTCACGACATAGTAGCTACCGTCAGGGCGGGGAATCTTATCTTGTTTCCCGCTCATAAATGCCCCACGGGCCATTTCCTTATACTTAGCCTCTCCCTCGGGAGTGGACTGGAGAGAGTCGAGATATTCCGTCATTGGAGAATAGAATTTCGACTCCGAAGCGCCGGCAAGGAGGATAAACTTGTTTGGCCGATTGATTTTGCCGGTCTTCAGATTCGGCTCAGTAGCCCTATAGCTAACCTCGATGGCGGCTCTTTCCTGCGCAAAGGCAGCAATAGTGATGATGAAGAGGGAGAGGATCGTAAACAGTCTGTTCATATTGTGTGAATTATTTGTAATCTGTCTCAATCAAGTCGAAGCCCTCGGGGAGCGATATTTCTGGCACACCGCTGACACCCAGTTGGGCAGCCATCTGCGCTCCCGAATGATTGTAGAAAGTCCAGGTCATCCGGCGCATCTCCTTGCGGTCCATCTTTTCGCTCAGATCATGGCCGTATATCTTCCGGGGAAATGGTTGATTGACAGCCTCGATACCGGTAGCCTCAAAAACATAGCGGCCATTGTCGGCATCAGCGGCGAGTATAAGCCCCGGGAGGCCACTGAGCTTCCAAGGGCCATTCTGCAAGGGAAGATCGGGAGTGAACCACACGGTCCAATGGCGTCCGTGGTAGTCGGTCTCTGCTATAACGCAATCGTAGCCTAAAATATTTTTTGTCGAGTCAGAAATTGACCAACTCCACTCATCCAAAGGTTCGGTGTAGTTGCCCAACTCCCCGACGGCTTCCTCAAAGCATTTCATCTCGGCTTTCGGCCACGATTTGAGGATATACGTACGGCTGCCGGGAAGAAGAGCCGGGCGCCGCCCCGCAGCATTGGCAGCCTCTACCATGGCATTGAACTGAGCCGCCCCTTCGGAGGTCGACAACATGGAGTCGACAATCTGGGTCATAGGGCTGAAATAGCGCGATTCGTCATTGTTGGCCAGCAGTAGGAACTTCTCCACACGGTTGGCACCTGTCCAGTTCTCATATTTCTCGGTATATTCCACCTTTATGGACGCATTTTGTGCCACAGCTACCACAGTAAGCAGGCCGAATATAAGTGATGAAAATATTCTATTCATATATTTAATATCTGTTTTTAAAGTCATTGTAATCTGTTTCATTACATTAAATCGAGCGGTTTATTTCAAGATTGCGCTTCCGACTCCCCTATCGCCTTGCTGTTCATTCTGGTTGGAGACTTTCTTACCATAGTTGAAGGTGTAGGTCAAGGTGAGGGCAAGACTGCGCGACAGAGATGCTCTCCACAGATGGTTGACCTCAGCATAGCGCGGCGAATCAAAACAGGAGTCCACGTAACCGTTGCGTCTGAACCAATTACGGAACTGCACACTCGCCTTGAAATCGCCGACGGCGTAATTGACGTTGAGTCCGTAGGTGCACTTGTAGCGTGAACGGAAGCCGTTGGTCCACGCATTGAGTTCCTTCTGAGGCGACTGATAGTAGAGCATAGCTGACCAGTTGCTTTTTGAATACTGGGCATAGACGGTTGCAAAAAGCTTGTTGAGCGATTGGGAGTCACAACCGGTGAGAACAATACGCTGAGCCTGTCCGCTTGCACGAAGACTCAAAGAGTTATTGAAGAGCCTCAGATTGGCCGAGAGCCACGCTGAATAGGAATGTGCGTCGCCACTGTTGACCGACTGTCGGATGAGCCCATCATAGCCCGGCATAGAGTAGAAGCGATAGGCCTGTTTATCAGGATTGCCTTCATATTCCACCACAGCTGAGAGCGAAAGTTTATTTGTCGGGATATAGGTATATGAAGCGGATGCAGATGCAAAGAGAGTGTTTCTCAGATCCGGATTACCTTGCAGCCACAGTAGCTCATTTGACTGAACGAGCGCATCGTTTGCGGTCGAGGCCTCCGGATGAGAGTTGCCCCACCATCCCTCGATGGTTGCCGAGTGTTTGTCGCTGATCTGATATTCCATTTGCAATCCCAGGCGTGGATTCCACTGCTCAAGAGTGGTGATACCGTTGACACGGCCGATGACGTATGATGCACCCACTCGTGAATAGAGACTCAGTTTATCCCAACTCTGGGTGTAGATAAGGAAAAGCATGTTTTCAGATGACAACAATTTCTGCCGGCTGTTGTCCGAGCCGAAATAGCGGGTGTCATAGAGGGTGTTGTAAGTCATCAGGTCAACGCGGAAGGCATTGTTATGGGGGAGTTTCTTATAATACTGCACCGTTGCAGTGGGAGAGTAGACTTTCTCCCTGTTGTCGTTGATAATCGGACTGAAATCGCCGAGTTGATAGAAGGAACTTCGTTTTGTCGATCCATAGACAAAATTCCATGAGGCTACAATCGAATTATCGTTCGGAAGCCAAAACATGTAGTAGCCGCGAACGGCAGGATAAAGCATCTGCATTTTGTCGCGGCTCAGGGAGGGGACATTGTCAAGATCAATACCCTTGAAGCCCACATCCGATCCGTAGCGCGCCAGAGGAGTGGCTGAGCGGCCAAAGGAGATTGAATGTTGCACGAAAGTCTTATCACTGCGATAGCGCGCTGTGAGCGACGCATATTGCGAATTGTCACGGGACAGATAGTCGTCACCGTAACGCATGTCGCGTGTCACCTCATCGTAGTGCAGTCCATCAAACTCAATGTCCCGGAAAGTTGAGATCTGATTTGTCGTGTTTTGCCCTGTGTGTGACCATGAAGAGTTTACAGAGCCATCAAATGTCCACTTCTTGTAGACAAAACGGGAGAAAACATTCCCATTCACATTATCATTGGCCAAAGTCCGCCCATCGGCAGTCAGCTTTGTGTAACCGCCCCACTCGTAATGCTGCATGATGAAGTTGACCACATGAGCCGCATCCTTAAACCGCGGATCCTCCGGATAGTTCAATACCTCCACGCGCACGACATCTTCCGGACGCAAACCTTGGATGTCCTGCTCGGTAGCCGGAATATAGTCTATGAAAACAGACACTCCTTTGCCGGCAATCGTTGTGACGGCCTTACTGACAGGATCGATGTTCAGTTGCGGAATCTGCATATTGAGCAACAGGCTGGTCGCGTCGAGTGAGATCTTCTTGGTTTTCTTGGCAGGATAATACTCAACTCCATTCTTCACAACACGTTGGGTCCGGGCTTCGACCACGACTTCGCCAAGTGCTTGTGTCCCGATTGAGTCACTCTGAAGAGAAAGGCTGTCTGTTGGCACCTGAGCCGACGCTGCCAACGTGGACGAAAGCAGCAATGTTGAAACAATGAATTTGAGCATAATTGTGAATGGTTTATATATCTTAGACGAAAAATCCGCGACGTTGTTACACTGATTTGCAAACAAAATGTCAGTCACTCATCAAAACTTATCCGTAGTCCCCTCAGCCCAGGTTTCCAAAACCGATTTGAAATCAGCGATCATGAGCGGGAAATCGTAGTTTATTTTCCGATGCAACCGCTTTGCCAGATGTTGGGCTGCATGAATGAGATAACCACTCAATAATTCTTTCTGGACAGACACTGTCTTTTGGCTGAATTCTTTTTCAAACACTATATCGACACGCACATTCCCCGTCTCTTTCCGAAAAGGTCCATAGGTGAAACGGTTTCTAAGATAATAGCCATTGTCCTCGATCTCTTTCAGAGAATACATCTCAAGCAATTTCGGATAGAAATCCTTGTGTCGGAGTTTGAGTGACTCGTCTGCAATTATATGATTGGTTTTGCAATGATAGTTATCGTAGAAACTGAACGATAAATTAAAGATAATTATGTCAATATCGGAACCATACATTTCGGGACGCATACAGGCGTTGAGCGCCGGCATCAGAAAATTGTCTATGCTCTTGACCACCGGTCTGGAACCGCTATAGCAATTAGCAAGCCCTCGGACTATGCGTATCGGATTTTTAGGTATCCAGTTTCGCTGTGTGTCCAGTTTTATATCCTGCACCTCCCCGACCTGTATCCCTATCAGTTCCGACATGAGCCTCCCACTGCCGGAGTTTTCGTGGGAAAACGAACGGGTATAGTCTATGGCAACACCATCCTTACGTTTCGACCACACGGCGTCGAGATAGCAGGGTTTGGCATTGCGGTCAAGAAAACATGTGTCTGGATTGCCGTTGAAATATGCGCCTCTTATTGCCTCTACAGGCTTGTGACTCCCCCAACCTACTATGGCAAGAGCCTCACAGACCCTAACAGCTAAATTCCACTCCGAGGCATTACGGTAGTGCGAGTATCTCTGAAACGCATCCAACAGCTGCCCGCGCAAAATCTCCTTATCGCCACAGCTCAACAGATATTCACGCAACTCTTCAATATCGGATATTTCAAAGATTCTGTTCATCGGGGTTAATATTTTTACGAAAGGTCTGGAACATATTTCAAATATCTCGTCCTGTGACACGCAAAAGTACAAAGAAATATCGAGATTTCAATGTCATTCTATCCGGCTGTTACCGGATAGAATGACACACGCATCATCTTCCGCCGGTGGTTGAATGATCTACGTTTGCATCGGCGTTGATCAGCTTGTTGGCGCCACGCTTCTGTCGTCCCCATTGGAGGTTGTAGCTGATACTTATGTATGGCATACGCATGTCGAGGCGCGTGTGTTGCTCGTTGCGGTTCCATTGGCTGAGGGATTTCGATCCTTGATCGTATTTGCCGAAGGGGATGAGCATACCGGCAGAGAATTGCCAATTTTTCCAGTTATAGTCAGCGGCTATGACATTAAAATCCTCACCCCAACTGATTTTCTCACCCCAGAGGTCGCGTTGGGCTCTCACGTATTGAAATACGAGCTGGAATCCCTTATACATGAACATCAAGGCGGCATCACCGCTCCATGTATGGTTGTAAAGAGTATAAGCATTGCCCTTCATGCGTTCTGCTTTATACTGGAGTGTGCCCGAAAACATAAGCCAATTCGGAATAATCTGTATCTGTTCGGCGAGCCAGAAACTCAGATTCTGCAAGCCTTTGCTGTTTTCGTATGAAGTAATGAGCCGGTTATTGTCCCAATAGAGATAAGGAGTTATAGCATTGGGGCTTGTATATGCTCTCGCCCCGAACGAACCGCTGACACGCTGACTGAACAGATTGTGGCCGTAACGGAATGTCAGCATGTAGGATGACGATGTTTTCAGGTTTGAATTACCTATACGCCATTGGAATCCGTCGAGCTGCTGAGGCGCAATATTGGTCTCGGCCAAAGATGGAGCTGACTGCCAGGAAGTGAAAGCCAATCTGAAATTATGATTCTGATTCAACGAGTATGTCACGGTGGCTTGCGGACGAAGATTCCATGAGTGATTTCCCTGATTGGTTTCCTTGAACTTGAAAGATGTGTATTGCGCACCGAGTCCACCGGTAAGAGTGACGTTGTCTATACGCTGAAAATATTCAGTGAAGAAATATGCCTTGTCCTGACGCTGATGGAAAATCTCACCACCGAGATTCTCGTAGAGTGAACGGTTACAGTTAGCGGTATAGGATGCTCCGGCAGTCAGTTTGGACGAACGCCATTGTTTTATGTAGTCCGCTTCAAGTCCGTAGGCTTGGTTGCGGTCTTTGATATAGGTGCTTACATCTGTTATATAGTCCGAAACATCCTCGTATTTTTCACGATAGTCTGAATACGAATGTCCGGTATATAATGAAGCATTGAAATCGACGACGAGTGTCTGACAATGTGCAAAATGTTGCTCCAGGTATGCCGAGAAACTTGGTGTCGTACCCTCCCGACCGGTCACATCATTCAAAAGTATATCCTGCTCCCCACTGCTAAGTGACAAGAGACCTTTATAGTTGGCCAGATCTGAGAAAGAGCGATTGGCAAGTAACTGGACATAGAACACAGTCGTGTCAGGTTTTATATAGTTGTAGGTAAGCCAACCGGCGCCCTGAGTATTGTTCAGCTTACCACTAAGCGGAGTCTCTGTCCGTGTTAGTTCTCTCCCGTCCGGCCATGTGAATGTCTCGGTGTAGTCACGGTGAGCTTTCATCCCATCAGTAAGCTTGAAGTAGCCGCCGACTTCCCATTGCGAACGTCCGGTGTTGAATTTTGCGGATACATTATATTTGCCAAACGCGCAATTTAACGCAGGTTGAGCTTCAGCCATAAGCGCCCCTCCAAGCGTTGGATTGGCAACGATAACATTAAGCACATAATTCGCACCCCCATAACGTAGGCCGGGATTATCAATCCACTCTACACGTTTGATGGTTTCAGGCAGAAGAGCCTGGAGTTGTTCTATTGTCGATTCCCGACCATTGATACGCACCTGCACCGATTGACCGGCGGCTTTTATAGAGCCTAGAGCGTCATTGACGGTGAGCGTCGGAATCATGAGGTTGCGGAGGAGCTGCATACCGTTTTTGGAATTGTCAACCGCACTTTTGGATGGATTATAGACATCCATGTCGGCCTTGCGGATGACCTTCGGCGCTTGGATTACCACCTCGTTGAGTTCCCGGGCTGCGATTGTGTCTGCCGCTTCTTGGGCTATGACAACTGTAGGCATAGTGATGATAACCACCAATGCCGTTGCGATTCTGATAATGTCTTTTGCGTTCATATTACGATAGAATTTTTGATTTTCATATCGCAAAATTATGTCTAAAGCAATCTTAACTACAAAAGTAAAAGTCTTAACAAGCTACGCATAACACGCTGACTATCAAGAATCATTATTCTTAAAATCTTAAACTTTGCGTTTATCTGTTTAAATCGGCATTAAGCGGAGACCTCCTGATGGAGAAAAGCCACGATATCTTCCTTTTCGGGCACGCCGATTTTCTTCCTGACAGATGATTTGCGCACATAGACCGTAGCAGTCGTCTGTGAAGTTATGACACTGATTTCCTTTGTCGAAAATCCGGCCATCATGAGAACTATGATCTGCTCTTCCCTTTCGGTAAGCACATCCCCATAACGCCGGTGGAGATAGGAATAAAAACCTGCATACAGATTGTCGATTATTTCATACACATTATTCCAATTCACAAGCCCACCTTTCGTGTCACTGTCTATCGAGGAGATTTTACGAAGCATCTCGCGGTTTTGCTCAGTCGGCGTTTCGGCTACCATTTTTATGATGCCGAGTTGCTGAAGCATCGCGCGGCGCAACGCTTCCTGCCCGGTAGATGGTGAGGCCGAAACCTTCAACTCGTCAACCATCTTTTGCAAAGTTTCAACCTGCTCTTCTATCTCGATAGCCTTTCGCTTCCTGTTCAACGCATACCAAAGCAATATTCCCGAAATAAGGAAGCCGGCAAGAACGATTATGACTATTATAGCCATCTGCCGATCATTTTTCGCTTTAAGGATCAGTCGTTTATTCTCAAGTTGAAGAGCACTCTGCTCAGACTCACGCCGTATGGACTGACTGCGAAGCAAGTTGTCTTTTTGAGTATTGTTTAGCCTCGCCAGCGGGACCAATTTTAATTTGCCGGTCTTTTGAAAGTCAATAACAGCATAAAGGACGCAGGCAAAACTATTATAATAACCTTTTTCAGCGTCGGAAATGACCGAGGCACAGCTATCGGCCTTTTCCAATTCCTGAATAGCCATGTCCCTTTGGCCCATATTGAAACGAGCCAAGGATTTCCAGAGATGAATATAGTGCTTTATTGAATTTCCAGGTGCTTTTTCCAGGAATTTGTCGGCCAGTTCCAGGCTCTCTTCGTATCTGCCCAGGCCTTCCAATGTTCCGATCTTCTCATACTCATAACTGAATTGCCGTGAATAAGCACTATCAGCGATAGCTTTGTCAATCAGTTCATCCAAAACTACAAGAGCTGAATCGCTGTCACTATTCAACAGATAGTCGATATAGAGCCAATACTTATATAGGCCATGGGCGGCTGAATCTTTATCAATCGAAAGCAAGCGTCGGATATTCGCTCTGTCACTATCCACATCCGAAACTTTTGCTCCCCAATAAGCCCTCTTAAACAATGGGTAAATCAATAAGCTGTCAGGCACATTTGTGAGGCTTGACAAAGAATCAAGCTCCATGATGGCAGTTCTGCCATCTCCTCTCCATAATTTATATAAAGCAAATAATGTAGCGCTTCTAATGGCAAGGGGCAGATCTCTATCCTTATAGTAATCCACCGAATGGCGGATCATCGAATCCGCCAGCATGACGTGGCCCTGCATCTCATGTGCTGAAGCTCGAAGATAGTGGTATTTTGCCTTTAGGGAATCAGCCGACAATTCTGTCGGGTCTATAATCTCAAGAATTGACAACGCACTATCAGGATCATCTGTGATAAGGGTCTCAGCATTAGCTATAATACCTTCGTAATATGACGCTGGCCGTGAGCATGAGACCACACTGACGGCTACGATAAGCAATATCCATATCAAATTCTTCATATCACCTGCAAAGATACTATTTTTGGCTCAGATTATGAGTATGTAAAAGGAGTGGATTCCCATGACATCAGAATGGGCACAATGGCAGGCACATTATCTGCAATCGTATTATTGATGGTCTGCGTTTTATCCTTTTTTTATAGTCCACTTGTCGTGGACCGAGCTTCTCTCTGCAACATATCCTATGGGTAGATCTTTCAATAGACCGACAGAAGGGTCATGGTCATAGACCCATTTTAATGATACTAATTTTGCATCATTTGTTTCATGATCTTTACCACACAAGAATTGCCACATACCATCATCTTCATCATGCGAGACGTACAATATCGGAGCATTATCCTCCACAATATGTCGACAGATAATGGTTGCCGTATCCGGGGCATCTTCAAACGGGTAATCAATCGTATTAGTTGGCATAAGTTACTAATGGTTGTTTTTCTATTTTCCCCAATCCATCGAAATTTTTTGTCAAGAATCAGCCAATGCGCTTAAAATGATAGGTGGTGCCATTAGGTAGATACTCCCATGTCGATCCGGTGAAAACCAAAGTGACATTCTCTCCTTCAATGGTGATCTTGCCTTCTATCGGTTGGCCGGCGGCGTCTGTCGCTGTAAATGACAATGTGTCATCGGATACTCTACCAATCCCATCATCAATGTCTGTCAGCCTGAACAAGCTGATTCTGATTCTTGCCTCTGAATCTGTACTTTTATTGATCTGAAGAGTCGAGCCATCATTGGGGTCTATGTATTCTCCAATCAAGCTCTCACAAGCAGAAGCATTTTTCTCTCCACACTGTTTTATAAATATGGCCGACCCGATATATGGAGCTGTGAAATCAAGGGTATCACCAAGACACACGGCATAAGCCGAACTGTCGTTGAGCAGTCGCAACATATCCTGCTCAACAATCATATTGTCGCAAGCCATTTCTGTAACGAGCACATTTTTGAAGCGGATAGTATCATTAGTGACCCTAAACTCCCCACTAATCATGTTGCAGTCAGTGGATATGCTGAATGTGTTGTCCGGCCCACTGAATGACAATCTATATCCTGATGTAGCATCAAATTGCGTTGACTCACAATCTATGCGATAAGAATCAAGATGCCATACGCCAGACAAGCAAGCAGCGTCAGGCATAATGTTCTCGCCGCCATCTGCTGATTTATTGGCGGCAGTACATGCACTGAGTGCGACTGACACCATGCCTATTATAGGCAATAGAAATCTATTCATATATTTATTCCTGCTTCTTCGGTATGAAATCTTATAACAAAATCTCTTTCATCCGCTCATCGCAGAACATTGTCGGAGTGAATTCCACTATTTGATAGTCAGCGATACCGTTGATGTTGAACGGGTCTTGCGAGAAAATAGAGTTGACAGCCTCGCGGTCGGCGGCTTTTATCATTATCACACCACCGATGCGCGGATTCTGCGGCCCGGACGCAATGAAATCACCGGCGGCATAATGCTCGGCAAGATAATCGCGGTGAGCCTGAAGATATTTGTCAACCTCACTCAGAGGTTTCTTGTATGTAAGAATAGTTATAAACATGACCGGATATTCTTTTTCGTTTTACTTTTTGGGAATGACGAATTCACGTCACATGCACACACGCAAAAGTACAAAAAATCCTTGATTTTAACAGATATCTATCCCACAACTCATCACACTCTAAAACTTAGAGATGAAGTCATAGATATAGGAGAAGTATTGAAACGATCGCTTGATTTTTTTATGGACGAAGTGCGACTTGAGAGTTTCTATAGCATTTCTATATACTCTATCCGTCTTACGATATGGTGGCCGTATCTTCCGTTCAGACTCTGCAATAATCGATACGACCTCTCTTATCGAGTCAAAAGCGGCCTCTAAATTATCATTACTCAGCTTACATGTCATCTGCTCAAGTTCATTATCATCATTCCAGATAAACACAACAAAACAAGGCAAATCACTGGATTCCTCTAACGAAAAGACATCAAGATATTTTTCGATTTTCATTTGGTTCAGTCCATGTTGGAACCATCTGACAAAACAATCCCGGATCGATTTGGCTTGGAGCGTCATAATATCCTTGGGCCAATGGCCTTACGGCGAATATCGGCCATCTCGGACCAGAAATCTCATCTAACTCAGCCCAAAAGTCAACATCTCGCAAAACTTTCGTTATATAGGAATGACTCCGCGTGTACATGATAAATCCAAATACACGGGAAGCCGCGCCACCGCATTTATGCCTTAGTTCTTTTAAACCAAATTCTTTTTCAAGAGGAAACATAGGTTCTTACGTTAATGATTTGTATGTTTAGTATTAACAACGCAAAGATACAAAATTTCAACTCTTACGAATGAGTTTATAATCGAAAGTGCGGTATCAGGTAACTTAGGATATTTCGAGATGCTTTTTGGTGGCTTCGGATTGGAACACCTAAAGAAATGTGGCATTACTGCCAGAGAAAAGGTCTGCAGGAGCGGTAATATGCCACGGTTCAGCAACACCCCCTACATAGTCCAACAATCATTAAAATCGGTATCGAATCCGCAACCAAGAGCAGTGGATAAGCCCATTGACATACCGCCGTTGCAATACGATTTCTTGTGGTGAATGGCAACAGAAAGTGATTAGGCGAGTATCGCAGAAGCGAAACTGTACATGCTATGTCCATCAACCGGGAGAATTCATTTGCTTCCATCGCCCATGTTGATTGGTAATCGAGACCACACAATTTGGATATTCACAAATTATGAATTTCCAATTATTAAACAACGATTCATTGTTTAATCCACTCCTTTTTGATTTGCAGGTGTCTTAATGTGTGACCTAAGAAATCTTGTTCACCAACGCATTTGAATCCTATTTTTCTATATAGTTTCTCAGCGTTTGGATTTTCGTCGTCAACTGACAGTCCGACAACTTTATGACCTAAGGAAAATGCTTTGTTGCACATTGCGGTTAACAATTTGCTGCCGACACCACAACCTCTGAATTGTGGTAAAATACCGATAGCGTCAAGATAGTATTCTCCTTCGCCTGTTTCAGCTCCGGATGCTTTAAACTCTGAATGATATTTGTTTATTACAGAAAATGTTTTATCTTTAAGTTGCTTAATGCTACCTCCATCATATCCGATTATAGCACCAGCCGGGATATTGTCAACCTCAGCAATCAATGCGTTGTGATAACTGAATTGAGTGCCGTCTGTCATGATTATGTCATCCATTACAACCGGATAATCATCGCCACAATATTTTATAGCTAAATCCTCACCAATCGCCATGACGATTGCTTCCGCTATCGTACCAGCATCTTCCGCAACAGCATCTCTTATTAAAATACTCATACAAACATATATTGCATTGCCACCTATGGGCAATAAGGTTTATTCTATACTGCAAAGTTATATCAAAAGACGATATGTAAATATGTACAGCCTACATTTCTAAGAAAAACTGTTTTGATATTGGTTTATCTGTATTCGCCATACTATGCAAGAAATGTTTACTTGCCCCGAGAGAACCAAAGTAATTGACTGTGAACGACTGTGAATCACGACGGATGATATTTAACACCGAAAAATAGATGGCAACAACACCATCTCCGAAAAAATTGACCCCGTTTTATGTCCGTAACAAGGATTTGAAGAAAGAAACGGCGACACTGTTTATCCGCGTACCTACCCGCAAGATTGATGTGATGTTCTTGGTTTCGACGCTCCTACAAGTGGAGGTGAGCGAGTGGCTCAAAGCGACTGCTTCGCCCCGTGCGTGGCTGGCACATCAGAAAAAGAATTACCAACTCCACGCAAAACTGACGCAGATTGAAGGCATCGTTAAATCCCACCTCGCCAAACTCAATTTTGACCGCGAGGCTCTTGACATGGATGTGCGCTACATTTCTGAGCCGGAGAAAGTCGAGGCTGAACGGAAGGCAATGGAGGAAGCCGCCGAAGCAGAACGCAAGGCTTTGGCTAAGAAAGAGGCGGCGAAAGAAAAAGCCCGTAAGAAAGCCGAGGAGAAGAAACGTATCGAAGATGAGAAGAACCGTCTTATCTGGCCGTTCCTCGTTCAGTTTGTTGAAGACATTAAGAGCGGCGCGCGGAAGATTGGCAGCAAGGACTATTCAGCCGGATCCTGCAAGACATGGAAAAGTTACGTTGGAGTTTACGAGGGCTTCGACCCCTTGCATCAGTTCGGTTGGGCTGACATCAACCGCGCCTTTGTAAGCCGCTATATCAACTATCTCCGGCGGCATGGCTATATGCCCAAGGTCGTCAACAAGCACATAACAAATCTTAAAGCACTTATCAACGCCGCTTTTATTGACGGTGTCCATGACAACCAACGCGCCGCATCGCTCATAGTCAAAAATAAGATTGAAGACCGCGACAAGGCAGTCGAGATTTATCTCACCGAGGAAGAGTTACAGGCACTCTATGAAATGCCGTTGA
>JAMPDC010000001.1:1480234-1574636 GCA_023665865.1 Staphylococcus sp. | reverse complement strand
CGGTAGCCATCTCGGCGATCTTGCCCTGATGGAGCACGATACCGCCGATGAGCTGCACGCGGTAGTGGGTCATGTCCCAGTGGATTTCATTGCCGCCGGCGAGCCAGTGGTTTTTCCAGATGGCGTTGTCACCGTCGATGCTGACAAAGTCCTTGCCCTGGGCGGCGAGGTCGCGGTCAAGCTGGGTGGCCTTGACTACGATAGTTTCGTTGGCAGCGAAGCGGGCCGCGGTTTCGCGGACTACGGCAAACACCACAGGGAGGTGCTCGTTGAGCTTATCTTCGATCTTGTCGAGTATGGTTTTCTCATTTTGGTCGATCTTGTCCCAGATGGGCTGACGCTGGTCAAAGGGAAGTTCCTCAACCTCGACTTTGAGGCGGTCGTTTTCTTCCTGCTCGGGTGCGATTGTCTGTGCGATATCGGCGCGGACATTGTTGATGCGTTCGCGGAGCTGGTCGATGGTGAGTTGTTTGACCTCAGGCCCGAGAGCTTCGATTTTCTTGACGATAGGCTCGATTTCCTTAAGGTCGCGTGTCGACTTGTTGCCGAAAATCTTGGTGAGGAATGATTGAAGTGACATATATGGTTTGGTTCTTTATATACGGTTTAATGTAAAATATTGGAAAATTTATAGTCCGGGAGAGAGTGGAGTGTGTGTTCCTTTAATCCCCGGCGGTCTCACTTGGTCTGGAGACGGAGCGGAGGGAGCGACGCGGCGTTGGGCGAACGGATGCGCAGGATCCTCGTCACGGTCGGCGCTATCACGCGGGCATCGACGGTTGAGTCGATGGTCTGCGGGATGGTCGAAGGGGCGAGCATGTAGAAAGGATTGGTGGTAGCCACGTTTCTGACCACCTGTTGCTGGCTGCCGGGCTGCACCTGTTCGCTTTCGTCAGAGATTTCCCATCCGGGATTGACTGTGACGAGAAGGTCTCCGGCATGGACGGGAGAGGTGTTGCGCTGCATGGCGAGCGGGTCGTCGCCTGCGCGACGCTCCATGATGTCGTCGATGGTGTAGACGGTGCTCACACCGCTCATGCGGGTTAGAAATTCCGCGCTCTCGCGGCGTATCTTGGCTTCGTCGAGGTCAAGCTCCTTCAGAAACTTGCGGTTGAGATAGAAATATCCGTTATGATAGCCGCTGACATATTCTCCATTGCCGTGGATAGCCATGAGATACATGTTGAGCAGCGATACGGCCCTGCGCGGAGAGAACTGTCCGGAGGGGATGTTCCAGCGTTCGTCATCGCGTTTGCTGTTGGTCGGAGCGGGTGTTCCGGCAATGAAGATGATCGAATTTGCCAGACCGGGACCTTTTTCCACGGCTTTGACTATGCTGGCTATGTCGGCGTCAAGACGCAGATAGGCGTCCATGGTCTCGGTCCGTGTGTCAGCCTCACGGGAGTAGAGATAGGGGCTGACGTTAAACCCGAGGTTGAGCATGTCGGTGACGCCTCTCTCGCCGAGTTTGAGCGACGAGATATATTCGATGCCGGTCTCTGCCACCTCATGGTTGCCTGGAGCGGAGGCTTTGAATGCTCTGAAACGGTTGGCATCACGGGCAGGATAAGTGTAGCGGAAGGGATAGAGACGCTTGTATTCCGGGAGGTCAGGATATTGCTCGAGCGGGATTGAAGGAACCCACGCGATGGTGTCGAGGCGGTTTGAGAGGGTCACTCCATAGTTGCGGCGTGCGATTGAGCCCGGTATATCCTTGTAGAATGTCGAGGTGCTCCACTTGCCGTTGAAATCATTGAGCCAGAAGCCGCTGTTGCCTGCGTGTCCGGCAAGCAGTATGGCCACCTGGGCGTCGGGGGCCACGGAGTGGACAAGTCCTATGCCTCCGTCGGCAATACGGATCTCATCACTGATAGTGGAGACCTTCAGTGCCTGCGGCGAGAATGTCTCGTCGGTGAAGTTGCCTATGTTTGCGGGGTCAAGCAGGACGGGGTAGTCAGATTTGGTCTCTCTGTCCCAGACGCGGGCCGAGGGGATGCCGTTGACTCCGGGGGCGGCTCCGGTCATGAGTATGGCGGTCGCTGCGGTGGCGTCTACGCCCGGGCCGAAATCAATGTTCTCTATGCTGACACCGTCGTTGATGAAACGGTTGAAGCCATCCTTGCCGAAGTTGTCGCGCAGGAGGTTGATGTTGTCGGCGTTGAGACCTTCAACTATGATGCCGACGACGAGAGCCGGACGCTTTGACTGCGCCCGCAGGGGTGTGAACGCACCGATGCCTATCGTCACCAGTGAGACTACGAGCACACTGGCGAGACGGGTACTTATCTGACGGCTTTTGCGTTGGGACATCGGTATTTTTATCGGTTTTTCTTGTTATATGTGACTATATATGCCAATGCCCGCACTCCATCAGCCATGATCAAGGGGATGAAGGCAGGATTGGGGACCTGAATGTTGAATCCGAAGATTATCAGGAGGAGAATAAGTAGTGCAAAGTTAACAATTTGATAGCAAACTAACAACTTTTCAAGCCTTTTTGACCACACGGCTACAGCCCCGATAAAACAGAGGGGATTGAGCCAGAGCAGGAGCCAGTTGGGCGAGGTGGCCTCATGGACTGAGATGAAGATGAGAAAGACTATGACGCAGCCGGTGAGACCCATCAGGGAGAAGACGACGGTGTCGAAAATCTTAGCGACTATGCCGGGCGATTTCGATCTCCTGCGCCACTGGCTGTCTGAAAGGCTGAGTGAGAGGATAAGCACCGCAAAGACCCAGAATCTGGGTGCGAGATACCACGGTGTGGGGCCGTCGATGGCGCTTGTGCCGGTTGAGCCGGTGAGTGTCGTGGTGTCGCTGACTGCTTTCGAGCCGTCGGGTAGAGTAGCGTCAGCGAGCATCTGCTCGAGTGCTTCCGGAGCAAACGACATCTCCCGTGAGCTGATCTTGCGGTCGATGCCGGAGCCGAGCGCGAGGTCGATGCCGAATTGATACCACGGATAGTTGCTATGGTAGTGGGTCATCGCGCTGCGGAATGTTTCGGTTGCCTCAACGGGCACTCCCGGCTTGGCGCCGAGACGGAGAGTGTCGCCGATCGCTTTCTCGATGATGGCGAGAGGGCGGGTGGCGCAGTTGTCGAGGACATAGTTGTAGCGATAGACGCGGTTGGCGGGCTGAAGATTGATATCGGTCAGCTCGACTATGCGGCATTTTTGTTCGGGGGTGAGATTGAGAATCTGCTCTACCACAGCCCGGCCCTCGCGCTCATAGATGCGCAGGAAATGCTCGGTGGCGGCAGCTCCGGCCATGTAGTCGGTCTCGCCTTTGACGAAGCGGTAGACGAAGTTGGGGGAATTGAAGTCAAACAGACCCCAGTTGACCACATAGTCGCCACGCAGCGGATGCTGTATGCGCAGGGCTGTGTGTCCCTCGAGCTGATAGATATCGGCTCCGGCGCGTGCGGTCAGCAGTGATACAGTCACGTCACGACAGTCGTCAGCCTCCCCGGCAGTGACCGGAGTGACAAATGTCAGCGTAAGGATGATACACAGTATAAAACGGATGATCATTTGCGGTGTGAGTGATGAATTTGCGGATGCACGGTGAAATCTCAGCCGAGCATACCGGAGATGTCGTCGAGATTTATGATAGTAAACACCAGTTTGCCCTCTGGAGTTCGCGCCGGAGTTGAAAGTTTGAACAAATCGCTGATAAGATGGTCCATTTCAGCCGCCGTCAGCGGCTGTCCGCGTTTGATCGCGGCGGTGCGGGCCATGGAGAGCGCTATGCGTTCCTGAAGAGAGGCCGCCGGATCATCGCCCGACTCGGTGATGGTCTCTATCATGCCGAGGAGGGTGTCGCGCGGGTTGCTGCCGGTCATGATTGAGGGTTGGCCGGTGATGCTCCATGAATTGTCGCCGAGAGGTGCGATGTTGAATCCCAGTTCCTCAAGCGATGGCGCGATGTCGGTCAGTATGGCGTTCTGGGCTGGAGAAAGTTCCACAATTTCGGGAAACATGGTTGTCTGGCAGACGAAGGCATGTTCGCGGGCCTTGGCTAGATAACTGTCGTAGAGTATGCGCTTGTGGGCACGATGCTGGTCGATGACCATAAGCCCGTCGCGCGACGGGGTGAGTATATATGAGTTTTTGATTTGCAGTGTGGCGTTTGACGGCGAAGTGTCGTCGAGCTCCAGTTCGCTTTCAGGCAGATTGACCTTGCTTTCCACCATCGAGGCATAGCCGTCGTCGCGTTTCTTGACGAAGTCGTTATAGAGTTTTTCCCAATCCTGGAAATTGGCCGAAGCCTTGCGGCCTGCGGCCTGTTGACCGGTGGAACTGCTGCGTGTCGCGGCCGGAAAATCGGCGAGAGGATTGTAGGGGGCTTCCTCATCGTCCTCTCCGTCGGAGATAAATGCCGAGATTTTTGATCCGCGGGAGCCTGTCTGGAAGGGGTTGTAGTCCTGATCGAGTTCCACTTCCGGCGCGCTGGATCCGTCGGGGGAGAAGGCCGGGATTTCCGGGGCTTCGTCGACATCGAAGTCTATGGCCGGGGCGGCGTTGAAGCGTCCGAGTGATTCGCGCACGGCGGCTGTGAGTATCTGCCAGATGGCTTGCTCGTTTTCAAATTTGATCTCGCTTTTGGTCGGATGGATGTTGACGTCGATTGTCTCGGGCTCGACGGTGAGATTTATGAAATAGTTTGGCTGCTCGTCGGCCGGGATAAGACGCTCGTAGCACTGCATGATGGCCTTGTGGAAATAGGGATGACGCATATTGCGTCCGTTGACCATGAAATATTGCAGTTGGTTGCGCTTGCGGGCATTTTCCGGAAGGCCGATGAATCCGCTTAGCCTGACAATGGAGGTGTCCGTGTCGATGGGTATGAGCTGCTTGCCGACCGATTTGCCGAAAAGATCTGTGATGCGTTGCTTGAAGGAGGTGCGGCGGAGGGAGTGGAGAGTGACGTCGTTGCTTATGAGAGTGAAGTCTACGCCGGTGTTGACGAGGGTCAGGCGTTCGAACTCCCTCATGATATTGCTCATCTCGACAGAGTCCTTCTTCAGGAACTTGCGGCGCGCAGGCACGTTGAAAAACAAATTTTTGACCATCAGGTTGCTGCCGGGTGCACAGGCTTCCGGCTGCTGGCTTTCAACTTTTGAGCCATTGATGATCAGGCGTGTGCCGACCGTCTCCCCCTTGAGCATTGTCCGGAGGTCGATCTGCGCGATGGCGGCGATAGATGCAAGCGCCTCTCCGCGAAATCCCATGGTCGAGAGAGCGAAGAGGTCGTCGGCTTTGCGGATTTTTGATGTCGCGTGGCGCTCGAAAGCGAGACGCGCATCCGTGTCGCTCATGCCGCTGCCGTTGTCGATGACTTGGATGAGGGTTCGGCCGGCGTCCTTGAGGATGATGGTGATGGAAGTCGCTCCGGCGTCGATGGAATTTTCAACCAGCTCCTTGATCACCGAGGCCGGTCGTTGGATCACCTCGCCAGCCGCAATCTGGTTGGCTACGGAATCGGGCAATAGACGGATGACATCGCTCATGCTTTTGTATCTGGATTGCTGTTGCGTTTTGAAGAATCGGGGATTATGGCTGCGGGCTCCGCAGGGCTCTCCGGCTGCTTGTTTTCCTGCCCTTCATCCTCTTCCGACGCGCCTGTGTCGACGGGAGCAGTCGTGGCTTCTTCTTCCGGGACATCAAGACCCGCCGGGGTCAGGGTTAGCGAATCGGTGTTGAGGCCGAGGGAGTCGGAGATATTGCGCAGTGAGTCGGTCAGCGCCGCTCTGCCGGGAAGTTTGGTCTTCGTCTGGGGACCGGGCATATTGTCGGCGGCCGGTTCGAGTGGTTTCGGACGTCCGGTGACAGTGCCGCGTATGGTGTAGGCATCCGGCCTGACCTTCGAGAATATCTGCATGGATTTCAGATCGGCCATCTCTGACGGATAGTCGAAAATTTCGTCAGGCGACATGGGGCGGAGCGGTCCGAACCAACGGAAATTCTGTAGATAGTATGATGACCGTTTGGCCAGATAGAGTGGTGTGGCCTTACCTGTGGTCTCAGGCCACATGATGAGGTGCTCGATATCGTTGCCGTTGAAGTATGCATCCATATAGCTGCTCTCGGAGAAGACAAACTTGTTGTAGGTCGAGTCGTTTTCCATCGGGAACATGATCTGCTGGACACTTCCCTCGACATAGAGGCGGCGGATGGTCGAGTCGTTGAACCACGCCGTCATGTCGTCGCCGACAAGTTGATTGTAGCAGTCCTCCCCGACATGTTGCGCTACCATGGCTGATTCCGGCAGACGCGCCCAGTCGGTGGTCGAGTCGTTGAAATGGAGATAGATGACGTTGCCGACGATCTGGTTGTCGCCGTTCCAGATGACGGGATGGTAATACATATATAGTATGGAGTCGCGCTCGACTATGCTCAGTGAGTCACAGAGTCCCTGTATGTCGTTGCGGAAGAAACGGACACGGTGGTATGCGTTGGTGACTTTGGATGAATCGGCAAGCATGTAGGCGCTGATGGTGTCGCCGTGGAGATAGAGCGTGTCGGCCTTGGAATATTCAAGCGCGAGAGCGTTGCCTGTGACAAAGGCTGAATCTGTCAGCTCGTTATAGAATCCGTAGTCCCCCCTGAGCTCGGAGCGGCGGGCTGAGTCAGTCAGCACCATGTTGCCGAAAGCCTCGCCGAAGCCTTTCTCCCGGTCATAGAAGAGTGTGTCGCCTGTCAGATAGTTGCCGCGGCGTGTGTGGACTCTCGAGCGGTCATAGAGATCGGCCATGCCGAGATTGGTGTCATAGAAACCGGAGGTTGAGTTGATTTCTCCATCCTTGCTGACAATGAGGGTCTGACACATCAACTGGGCGATGTTGGTGGCAGTGTTGTAGGTCAGCGAGTCGGTAAACATTCTCAGCGTGTCGTTGGGGCGCGGCCCGGTGAGGTCGACATTTAGATAGAAAAATGCGTCCTTTGTGTTCGGGTAATAGTATCCCTGAAGCGACTTCAGTATGTTTTGCTTGTCGGTGAGTGTGCCGCCGGTCTCATAATAACCGACCTCGTTGACCATATCGTAGAAAAACACGTCGGTGGTCAGCGATACGTCGCGGTTTATAAGTCTGACGCGGTTGCCGGGATATGCACGCAGTTCGGCGAGCTCCTCGATGCCGTTGTAGTAGAGTTCGTCGCCATAGACAAAGAGGGTGTCGCCTTGCTCCATGTGCACGTTTCTGAAAGCGTCGAGCGAGGATGTTTTCTCGTTGAAGCGTGCGCTGTCGCAATACATGAACATGTCTCCCTTGCGGAACATGACGTTGCCTACCAGAATCTGCACGTCGGAATCTCTCGCCTGGTCAAACATGAGTCTGTCGGCTTTCTCGAGAAACACCTTGCCCGGTTCATGGCGGTCGGCTTGCGGGATGGTGGGGCGGATCACACTCTTGCGCGGCGCGGGAGCCGTCTTAGGCGCGGGAGCCTTAGCTTCGCCATCCTTTGGATTCTGTGCGAACATCGCGGGGAGCGAGATGACAGCGACCGCTAAAAGTGCGAGTATTGATGACTGTTTCATCAGGACGCAGGATGATTATCGGTTCTGTCCTTACTGCTGCTTGACCCAGCCTTTGTTCTGGAACTCGCAGTCGCGCCAGCCGTCTTCGATGCGGATATATGTATTTTTGATTTTATTGGCCAGCCAAGTGTCGAGGATTTCCTGACGGCGCGAGGTCTCATACATCGACTTGATCAGCTGGAAGTCATCGCTGATGTTGGCCTTGTGGCCCGGGATGCGGTTTGTCAGCTTGACCATAGCCACGATCTCATGCTGGGTTTTGGGATCGAGCATGATGAAGGGCTTCGAGATGTCACCCGGTTCCATGTCGTTGACGAGTTTGGCTATTTCCTGAGGAAGCTCGCTCATCTGGAAGCGGGTCGAGCCAGTGTTGTTGTTGACCATTGATCCGCGGTTGTTGCGGGTATCCTTGTCTTGTGAGATGATGGAGACTGCATCCTCGAAGGTGAATTTTTTCGCTATTATGTCGGTACGGAGCGAGTCCATGCGGGTGACGGCCTCGGTGAGATCCTTCTCGTCAACTTTAGGTTTGAGCAGGATGTGGCGCACGTTGATGCGGTCACCGCGCTTCTCGATGAGCTGGATGATGTGGAAACCATATTCAGTCTCGACGATTTTCGATACTTTCTTGGGATCGTTGAGGTTGAAGGCGACAGCCGAGAATTCCGGCACAAACTGGGCGCGGCCGCTGAAACCGAGCTCTCCGCCGCGGCTGGCGCTGCCGGGATCTTCCGAATAGAGGATTGCGAGGGTTGAGAACTGGCTTTCACCTTTGTTGACCTGCTCGGTGAAGTTGCGCAGACGGGCTTTCACATCCTCGATGGCTTCGCGGGGGATGGCAGGAGCTACTGTGAGGATCTGAGTCTCGACCTGGAGAGGCACCCAGGGGATGCTGTCGGCAGGAAGTTTGTCGAAATAGCGACGTATCTCGGCCGGAGTGCTGGTGATATCTTTTGTCAGGTTGCGCTGCACTTCCTGGACGCGGCCTCGGCTGCGCACCATCTCGCGCAGCGACTCGCGCAGTGCAGGGATAGACTTGTTGAAATACTGCTCGACTTTCTCCTTCGAGCCAAGGTCGTTGATGTAGCCGTTGATGGTCATCTCGACGTTCTGAAACACCATTGCGTCAGCAATCTCGATGGTGTCCATATCGGCCTGGTGGAGATAGAGCTTCTGGATGGCAAGCTGCTCGGGGACAACGCAATAAGGGTCGCCTGCAATGGGCACTCTCTCGAAAAGCATGTTCTGATAGGCTTCCTCGATTTCTGATTTCCAGATGGGTTGGTCGCCCACGACCCATGCTACTTCTTCGGCTACGTTGTCGGTGCCGGCTGAAACATAAGCGGCTCCCGAAAGAAGAAGGATGCCGAGTAATATTATTGATTTGATTTTCACGAGCTTGTCTAATGATAAATGTGAGAATTCCGAATATCAGCCCCAAAGTTACTAAAAATCTCACAAACACGCTAAAATCACTGCGATTTAAAGAAAATTTCACACTCGACACTATGACATTCCTGTGTCAAAACCATTGTAGAGAGGGGCTTTCAGGGGTGTTTTACGGCCGACATTTCAATTTCCTGGATAAAAACTCGTCGGATTTGAAAGATTTTTGCTACTTTCGCTTGTTAATTATAATAAGTATTTCACTTTCGACTATTTTCAACCGTTTCTCCGGCTCCATCTATGGAACATATCAAGGTAAAAATCATCAATGACTCCTCACATCCACTGCCTGCCTACGAGACCCACTCGTCTGCCGGGATGGATGTCCGTGCAAATCTCAAGGAACCACTGACCCTGCAGCCTCTGCAACGGGCCCTGATCCCCACCGGTCTGCGCATGCAGCTCCCGCAGGGCTATGAGTGTCAGGTGCGTCCCCGTTCGGGGCTTGCCT
Source organism: Staphylococcus sp. (assembly GCA_023665865.1). Classification (GTDB taxonomy): domain Bacteria; phylum Bacteroidota; class Bacteroidia; order Bacteroidales; family Muribaculaceae; genus Duncaniella. Next base: position 1,565,203 of record JAMPDC010000001.1, on the reverse strand, counting down.
TGAAACATGGCATCTCGCTCGTCAACACTCCCGGAACCATTGATGCGGACTATCGTGGTGAAATCGGAATTATTGTCATTAACCTCTCAAACGAACCCTACACTATCACCGACGGTGAGCGCATCGCGCAGCTCGTGATCAAGGAATATGTCCATGTCGCCTGGGAACAGGTCGACCGTATCGACGAGACCGAGCGCGGCGACGGTGGCTTCGGTCACACCGGGGTCGACTGAGACTTTTCCACACCGTATTTCGTCAAATGAAAAAACTTCCCATCCTCATTCTGGCAGTCATCGTGCTCGGTGCGCTTTCACTGATGGCCAAAAGCCGTCGGGATCTATCATCGGGCGAGGATGCGCGCAAAGCTGACTATATCTATCTCGAAGCACTCCGGGCAAAATCACAGGGGCAACTCGATGCCGCCTTCTCGCTGCTCGAGAGAGCCCACGAACTCAATGCCGATGACAAGGATCTCGGGGTTGAGCTGTGGCCCTATCTGCTGCGTCTGTCACAGATCGACTCCACCTTGCTCGATAAGTCGATAGATCTGTTGCGGGCCTACACCGAGGAGAATCCCTCGGATCTCTACTATGGCTCGCGCTATGCGATGCTCAACGAGCAGCTCCTCAACCGCGAGGAGGCTCTGCGCACATGGAAACGGCTCCACACCTACTATCCCGACCATCTTGAGATCACCTACCGCTACGCGAACGTGCTCGGACAGGGTGGCACTGATGCCGACCGTGACCGTGCCATTGCCGTCTACGACTCCGTTGAAGCGTCGGAGGGCATGAGCATACCCCTCTCGTCGACAAAAATCAAGCTCTACTACACTCTCCAGGACACAGCTTCGATTCTCGGTGAGGTTGACCGCCTGCGTGCGGCTTCGCCGAAAAACGTCGAGTTCCAGATCTTTTCCGGCGACATCTACTCAATGTTCGGATTGAGCGACCGTGCGAAAGAGTTTTATGACAGCGCTTGTGTCATCGACCCGACCAACGGTCTCGCATACTATTCCCGCGCACAGTTCTATAAGTCGCTTGGCGACAGCGCTGCCTTTGACAATGAAGTTTTCCAGGCTTTGATCCAGAAAGACCTCGACGTCAACACGAAACTTGAGATTCTCCGCAGCTACATCCAGGAGATGTATAGCGATTCCACCCAGCTCCCGCGCATCGGTCAGCTCTTTGACGTGCTGATCGAGCAACATCCCCATGAGCATGACATCCATTCGCTCTATTCACGCTACCTCATACTTACGCACGACTATGTGAAAGCGGCCGAGCAGACTGAACGCACGCTTGATCTCGATCCTGCCGATCAGGAGGGGTGGCAGATGCTGTCGTCGCTCTATCTTCAGGAAAACGAGCTCGACAAGGCCCGCGATGCCATCAAGCGCTCCCTGCGCTACTATCCTGAGGATGGCAAGCAGTATCTTGTGCTCGGTTCCATCTATGCGCAGGAGGGTGACCGGCAGAAAGCCTCTATCGAATACAACAATGCGCTGCAATATGTCGACTCGACCGATGTCATGACCCTCTCGAGTATCTATGGTGCCATCGCCGACAATCTCTACGGGCAGGAATTGGCCGACAGTGCCTTTACATTCTACCAGAAGTCGCTCCTCTATAACCCCGACAATTACATGGCGCTCAACAACTGCGCTTACTATCTCGCCTGCGAGGGCCGCGATCTCGACAAGGCTCTCTCCATGGTCGAAAAGGCTTCTGAGGCCGAACCTGACAACGCCACTACTCTCGACACCTATGCCTGGGTGCTGTTCAAACGCAAGGATTATGCAAAGGCCCGCGAGATCATCGACCGGACGCTTGAGATCATGGCCGGCGAACAGTCGGAAGAAGTGCTTGAGCATGCAGGCGACATCTATTTCATGGACGGTGATCCCGACGGCGCTCTGGAGTTCTGGAAAGAGGCTTTCAAACTTGCCCCCGACAATAAGCTCCTTGAAAAGAAAGTGAAACATAAGACATATTTCTTCAAATGACATCATTCATACTGCTTAGCGACACCCGCCGTATGGCGGGTTGTCTGTTGTTTTCGATATTCATCACTCTCCTGACCGCATCCTGCCACTCCGGACGCAGTGCGTCGTCGGGCACATCGGCCGGATATGAGACCGGCAATGCCTCGGCTCTCGGCAAGGCTCAGCTTGAGCAACTGTTCGGATCGCTCGAGGGGAGCTACAGCGGCTGGGAGGAAATGAAGGTGCCGGTGACGCTCAATCTCCAGAGCCCTAAGCGTTTTAGTGTCGGAGGCACCATGACTATGGTGCGTGACCGTTTGATCAATCTCTCGCTCCGGTTTTTCGGTATGGAAGTGGCGACCGTCATGGTGACGACCGACAGTGTCTATGCCACCTATAAACTTGAAAAGATATATTTCGCCGAGAGTATTCATGATCTTTTCGGCGGATTTCCGGCCACGGTCGGAAATGTGCAGGATCTGTTGCTCGGACGTCCTTTTGTCGTTGGCAAGGATGGCATCCGTCTTTCAGATTGCAAGTTGGGTGGCAATGCCGCCACGTGGACCATCACGCCTACGCGCTCAGTGATGGGTATGGACTATGACTTTACCCTCGACACCCCGACCGGCAATCTCGAACTTCTCACGGTCAATATCCCTGGGCGCGCACCGATCACGGCCGACTATTCCGACTTCTCGACAACTGCCACCGGACCTGTGGCAGCCACGACCATGATCTCCGCACCGACGGCGAAAGGTACATTTACCGGCGGCATTGAGATCAAGCCTTCCAAGGCTGAATGGGGCCGTGGTTATGCCAAAGCATGGTCAGCTCCCAAGGGCTACAAGAGAGTCCGCGCGGCCGAGATCCTCGGCAAGCTGAAAAAGCAGTGATGCCACCACGCCCGCTCTCTCCTTCCGTATAAAAAACCGATAATTGTCACAATTCTTCCTGAGATATGTCAAAGTGCATCAAAATCTGGAGCAGACGCATGGCTGTCATACTGGCGGCTATACTCATCGCTTTTTCTCCCGCCGACGCACAGAGCCGACGCAAGAGGTCGTCGGCCCGCACACCGCAGCGGACAATGGAAACCGTGAAGAAAGACAAGACATCCACCGAGCGGAAAATCTCGGAGACTGCCACCAAGCTCAAGACCAACAGCAAGGAGCTTAACCGGCAGCTCAACCGCCTCAATTCGCTCAACGCCGACATCGAGGCCAATACATCGAAGGTCAACGACCTGCGGTCACACATCGACTCCCTCGGCTCGGCCATCACTGTCACTGCCGACTCTATCACCCGTCTCGAAGGTGACCTCGACGACATGCGCAAGGCTTATCTCAAAGCCATGAAGGAATTGCAACCTCACTACGATACCATGAGCGACATATCGTTTATCTTCTCAGCCGGAAGTTTTTCCGAGGCCTACAGCCGCATCCGCTACCTGCGTCAGTTCGCGGCATGGCGTGAGAGGAAGGCCGCTAATATCAGGGAGGGTATAGACCGTATAGCTGAGCGTCGTGCTCATCTGACATCGCTGCGCCACAATAAGGACGTGGCCTATCGAAAGGCGGAGGAGACCCAGCAGACGCTCACCCGGCAGCAGAAAGAGTCAAAGGAGATGGTGACCAAGCTCCGCAAGGAGGACAGTGCGCTCAAACGCTCGCTCGACGAACAGAAAAAGAAAGCCGCAGCGCTTGACCGTGAACTCGACCGCCTCATTGCGGCAGAGCAGGCACGCATAGCGCGTGAGGAAGAGCAGGCCCGGCGCAAGGCTGTTGCTGAAGCCAAGGCCAAGAGCAAGGCCGGAACCAAGGCCCCGGCCTCAGCCTCGACTGCGAAAAGCGATGGCTCGGACGTCGGAGAGCGTTCAGCAAAGGAGGTGGCCTCGGCCAATGCCCGCACACAGACGGCTGCTTCGACTGCCGCCTCGGAGCTGACAGGCTCTTTCGCAGCCAACAAGGGTCGGCTTCTCTTCCCTGTTGCCGGTAAATATAAGATCGTGCGCCGTTTCGGACGCCAGCCTCATCCGACACTCAAGCATGTCGAGACCGACAATTCCGGTATCGACATCGAGGTCGCCCACGGCAGTGCGGCCAGAGCGGTATTTGCAGGAAAAGTATCGGCGATCTTCAAGCAGGATGGCTTCAACTCCATCGTGATGATCCGCCACGGAAAATATATCACAATCTATGCCGGACTTGCTTCGGTCAATGTCAAGCAGGGCGACAATGTCAAAGCCGGACAATCGCTCGGAAAGATCTATTCGGACCCTGATGACTCGAACCGCAGTATTCTCCACTTTGAAATCCGCAACGAGCGCCAGAAGCTCAATCCCACCTTGTGGGTGAAATAGGAACATTAGGCAATGCGAAGTGGTTATATATATGTTGGTGTCTCTGCATCAGCAAGTAAATCCGGAAAACCAAGGGGCATCTGATGTCAAATGTCAGACAGGCCTCTATAAAAACACTATATTATAATGAAAACATTTGAAGAACTTGGCGTTAGCGAACCACTTCGTAAAGCCATCATTGATCTTGGCTTTGAAAATCCCATGCCGGTGCAGGAACGTGTGATACCCCGTCTGCTCGGCGACGCCAACGATATAATCGCACTCGCTCAGACCGGAACGGGAAAGACTGCCGCTTTCGGTCTGCCTGTGCTCCAGCGTGTGGATCCCGAGATCAACCGTCCGCAGGCGCTCATCCTCGCCCCGACCCGCGAACTCTGTCTGCAAATAGGCAGTGACCTCGCAGATTTCTCGAAATACATCCCTGCTGTCAAGGTGCTCCCCGTCTACGGCGGTTCGAGTATCGAGAGCCAGATCCGCATGTTGAAAAAGGGTGTCCAGATCATCGTCGCAACCCCTGGCCGACTCATCGACCTTATCAAACGCGGAGTTGTCAAGCTCGATGACGTAAAGACCGTGGTGCTCGACGAGGCCGATGAGATGCTCAACATGGGCTTCCTCGATTCTCTTGAGGAGATCCTTTCCTATGTCCCCGAAAACCGCAAGATGCTCCTCTTCTCGGCCACGATGCCTGCAGATATAGCCAAGATTGCCAAGCGCTACATGAAAGACTATGAGGAGATCGTGGTCGGTACGCGCAACGAGGGTGCCCAGAACGTGCGTCATATATATTATATGGTCAATGCGCGCGACAAATATCTTGCCCTCAAGCGTATCGTCGACAATTCGCCCAATATCTACGCCATTATTTTCTGCCGCACACGCCGCGACACTCAGGAGGTGGCCGACAATCTTATCCGTGACGGCTACAATGCCGAGGCTCTCCACGGAGACCTTTCCCAGCAGCAGCGCGACATTGTCATGAAGAAATTCCGCGACCGCGTGGTGACGATGCTTGTCGCAACCGACGTTGCCGCCCGCGGTCTCGATGTCGATGACGTCACTCATGTGATCAACTATGGTCTGCCTGACGATACAGCCGTCTATACCCATCGCTCGGGCCGTACAGGCCGCGCCGGCAAGTCGGGCGTTTCCATTGCAATCATCCACTCCCGTGAGAAGGGTCGTCTGCGTGAGATCGAGCGCATCATCGGCAAGACTTTCGAACATAAGGATGTCCCCACGCCTGAACATATCATAGAGAAGCAGCTCTACAATCTGGCCGACCGCATTGAGCGCGTGAAAGTCAACGAAGAGGAGATCGCCGCCTATCTTCCCGGCATATCCCGCAAGCTCGAATGGCTTTCGGAGGAGGATCTGCTCAAGCGCGTCATCTCGCTCGAGTTCAATCGTCTGCTTGACTACTATAAGGATGCTCCCAGAATTGATTTCATCGATGCCAAGCCATCGAAGTCGGAGCGCAACCGTAAGGAACACGACCGTCCGAAAAACGACAAGGAGAAAGACCGCCGCACTGCCGAGCGCGGCATGGAGCGCATCTATATCAACGTCGGCAAGCGCGATGGCTTCTTTGCCGGAAATCTGATCGAGATGCTCAACAAACTTGTCAACGGCAAGCGTGTCGATGTAGGCCGTATCGACCTGCTCCAGGGCTATTCGCTGTTTGATGTAAAGAAATCAGATGCCCGTAAGGTGGTCGGGGCTCTCACCGGTGCGGATTTCTATGGTAAACGGATCCACAGTGAGATCGCTGATGCCGACCGTGACTACTCGAAAATCGCCGATAAGAAGAAAAACAAGAAGTGATGGCTTAAACCTTTCAGTTTGGCCACCGTCAAAAAAATAAGAGTTACATAAGCACTTCATAAGTAATGAAAAAGCATTTTCTGACCCTTGCGCTCCTGTTTGCATCGCTGACCGGCATTGCGCAGACATCAGTTGCCGATCTGTTCACGTCGGCACCACAGAGTGTGTTTCCGCTCCTCGACCGCAATACCCGTCTGGATATGGTCGATTATTTCAAGAACGGAATGTCGACACCCTCGCAAAACACTCTCGACGGGCGTTCGGTCATCACCGAACTGACCCCCGAGTCGCTCACCGTCAAGCTGACCGACTCCTCAGCCATGCAGCTTGTTGAGTTGAAGGGACAGAAAGGCACAGTCATTGCCCTGATCAACACTGTGGCCACTCCCGGCCTTGACTCAACCATCAAGTTTTTTGATGCCGACTGGAATCCTCTGCCGGCTGAAAGCCTCTTCACCAAACCCGGTTGGCCAGAGTGGCTGACTGAGGCCGGCCAGAAGAATCCTGAGGAGGTGACGATGCAGGTGCCTTTCATGCTGTCGTCCTACCGCATAGCCCCGGGCTCGCAGACATTGACGCTCACCAATAACCTCTCCCAGTTTCTCGACAAGGCGGTCTACGATGACCTCTCGCAATATCTCCGTCCCAATCTCGTCTATGAGTGGAACGGAAAGCGCTTCACGCTTAGCAAGTAAAACAGATACACATATCTCAAATAGACAGAGCCGCAGGAATTCTCAACCCTGCGGCTCTATCTATTTGTGTCATATCCGGATATGTAAAAACCCTCCCCCTGCGGCGGTGTCACTGTCCTTAAGTTAGCAAGCTGTGAGAAAGGACTTTGTTTGAGATGACGACCACCGTGCCTTGCGGCGGGGGAGGGTGTGGGTGGAAAAAATAATGTGATGGATGGGGAGAGAGGGGAAGAGAGAGACTCAGTCTATCGTTTACGGTTTCTCACAGAGCGGACGGCGCTCGACGATGATGAGCTTTTGACCGACTTTGGTTTCTTGACCTTCTTGGCCGGTTTGCTCTTGCTTGCAGTCGAGGTTGACGATCCGCGTGATGAGCGGGTGGTGCGTTTGACGGTCTTTGGAGCATCCGCCTGTACGCCATCAGATGCTACCTCTGAAGTTTCGCCCGCAGCAGCGAGTTCAGCCTGTTCAGCGGCTTCGCGTCGTGCGGCAAGTTCTTCGAGCGACGGAACCCAGAGTTTGTCCTCATAGCTGTCGAGACGCTTCTGGATGCTGTCTTGAGCGTGGGCGAGCTCCTCGGGATCGGGGTGAAGCTGCATGAGCGACTTGTTTTTCAAGTTGCGTGTCTTATAGATCTCACCGTTGTAGAGCCCGAGCTGGAAATAGTCGTCGTAGGTGCAGGTGGCGAGGTTGTTGTCGTCGTTGGTAAAGATGTTTTGGGTGGAGAGATAGGGGCGGAGTTCGTCATATTTCACCCAGAACATGGGATATTTCACCGCCTCGCCTCCGAAGTCGCCCGCGCGGTGGAGCACCGGGCAGATCGCTTCGATGCGGGTGCGCATGCGGTTGGAGCGTTTGTCAAATTCCCAGCGTTCGATGATGTAGTATGTGAGCACTTCCGATGCCGGGACGTCGGCCTCCTCGATCGTGAAGCGTGGATTTTTCTCGGTCGAGCCTTTTGCGTCGGTATAGAGGATGTGGAAGCGGTCGAGCACATCGCGCATCTTGACTTTATAGTCATCGGAGAAGACCTCGCGTCCGTCAAGATACTCGTAGGCGGCAAGCTGATTGTCGGCCATGCGTCCGAGTATGATGCGGAAGAGATTTTCCTGACCGGCTATCGGTTCGTCGGGATAGTAGAGGGCGGCGTTCTCGTCTTTCGTAAGGTCGAGCTGGCGATACATCACGCGCATCCATTGGAGCTCAGAGTCAGTCATGGGTGAGTCTTCGTAGTGAGCCTGCATGCGCTGAGTGACACCCTGTGTCGCGCCGGCCTTGTTGCGGTCGTCGGCTCCACGGCGTCTGACGACAGAGCTACTGCTCGATTCCTGAGCGAAACCGGCTGCTGAGATGAGCATCACTATGGCGGTAAGAAGAATCTTCTTCATTGTGTGAACAGTGTATGGTGGTGTGTATATTGAATGTCGTGGGGACTGGTGCCCCGCGGATTGGTCTGATTGGGATGATGGGCTGCTATAGCCTTTAAATTTTAATTGACAATAACCTCAACAGGGCTGAGCACTCGCTCGATGCCGTCGGGACCCTTGGCGCGGATGCGGGAGATGTAGAAGCGTTTGCCGCGTGACAGACGTTTGAACTGGTCTTTCTGACGCTGAGAGAACGAGGCTCCCTGCGAGACTTCGGGGATGGCGTTGCCCATCTGGTCGAAGAAGACGGTCTCGAATCCGAGGACCTGGAAGTCGATGTTGAGCATATCGTCGTCGATGGCCGCGTTGATGCCGGGCGCTGAGGTCAGTATTGTTTTCGAGAGCGGTGTGCCGCCTTTGTAGCGGTCTTTTGCTCCGTTCTGACCGGTGTAGGTGATGAAAGCCACGGGATCGGGAAGTTTGCGGACGCGGAAGGAGGTTGTGGCGACGGTCTGATTCTGCCCGTCGATATTGGCCGAGACGGTAATGGTGGCGTTCTCCCCGACTTTAGCCGGGCGGGCTATCCAGTTGTCGCCGCTGCGGGTCAGGGATCCGTTGGTCATGGTGGCGCTCACGGCGTTCATGGGCACTCCGGGGACAGAAATGCTCATCGGGTTGTCAATGCCGGCATAGAGGACATTCATCATCGTTGCCGAGACAGTGGCTGTAGGCTCCATGACGGTGTAGCTGGAGGAGAAGGGGTGTCGGGTCGACGAACCGTCGCCATGGGTCACCTCAAGGTAACCGTTATAGTCAAAGGTTCCGGTCGAGGATGTCACGAATTCATAGAGACCCTTCTCGTTGCCGAGCTGCTTGCCGGCCACGAAGATGGTGGGACGCGCGGTCGTGTCGACTGCTGCGAGGACGATATTGGCGCTATATTTGCCACCGCGCATGACCATGCGCGACTGGGGGATGACGAAGGCGTTGAGCTCGTTGACGCGGACATCGCCGGCGTCGACAGCTGCGAGAAGATTGGCCAGGGCCTCACCCTCGGCATACCGGATATCGTTCTGGAGCTTGGTGAGGAGAGTGACCGCGGCGACCACCGGCTGCTGCTCGAATTTGGCCTCTTCCCAGAGCTGGGGAGTGACTGTGCCCGGACGCTTGTAGGGAGCCGTCGAGAGAGCTTCACGGATACTTGTGCACTTGACGGAGTCGGCGACGAGCGAGGTGACGAAGTCGCGGTACTGGTCGATGGCCGAGTGGAGGACCTTGCCACCGTTGCCACCGGGAGCGAGCATGACCAAGGCGGCAGCATCGAGGTCGTCGCGGCGGTTGATATTTCTGACATCTCCTTCGGGGCCGTCAGCCTCGATGACGATGGCGCGCTTGAGGGAGTCGACAAGGGTGAAAATATTCGCCGAGCGACGGCGCACATCGTTGGCTTTCTCGAGCCAGGGCATACCCTTGCCGGGATTCTGCTCGGTGAAAGCCTCAAGTTGCGAATAGACCGCGTCGTTGCGGCGCCCCATGTTGGCATTTGTGCGCGCGAGACCGTCCTCCACCTGCACGAAGCCGTCGAGCACGTCGCTCGAAACGTTGAGCGCAAGCATAGCGGTGAGGACGATATACATGAGGTTTATCATCTTCTGCCTTGGGGAAAGTCTTACTACTGATTCTGCCATTTATTTAGGTTTCAAATCTTGAAATGATTGACTTTTGGGAGTGGAGGGGAGTTAGTCGGTCATGCCTGACGATTTGGCGCCGGGGATGTCGTTCATCATCGGGCGATACATGTTGACGGTCATGGCATGGAGCATTTTCTCATAGACCTGATTGAGCTGCTGCATGTAGCGGGCCATCTTTTCGGTCTCCTCGCAATAGCGTGCACTCTGCGAAGCGCTCTTTTCATACATGTCGCGTATGTCCTTTATGCCGCGGTTGACGCGGTCGATGGATTCGAGCTGAGTCGAGACGCTTTTGAGCTGGATCTCATAGATGGTGTTGAGGCCGCCGAGATTACGGTTGAGATCACCCATACGCTCGATGTAGCCACGGGAGTTCTCGGTGATCGACGCCGAGTTTTCGGTGATGGCGCGGTAGCTGTCGAGGAGCACGTTGGAGACGGCGTTGAGCGACTCTGTGGTCTGGCGGAGCTGTTCCATCTGGGTTGAGATGGCCGACATCTGTGAGAGATATTCCTGAGTCGCAGTGGTGAGTTCTGCCATCTTCGAGAGCTGTTCGGCCGCAGTCGACATGCGTTTGATGCTTTCGCTGAGAGCGAGGCTGTCTTCCTCGCTGATGTTGACACCGGCAGGGAGGCCTACAGCCTCGCGGGCATAGCCGTCGGTGACATATCCATCGGCAGAGGGGATGCCGTTGGCCTGACCGGTGTAGCCTCCGCCGCGGATGACGCGCGGATCGCTCTCGCGTCCGTCAAGTTCGGGGAAGACGTCTTCCCAGTGATATTCTTTCGGGGGACGGTCAAAGGCGGTGAGGATAAACATGAGTACCTCAGTGCCCATACCGATGCAGAGGAGAGTGTTGCCACCGGGAAGGTGGAGGATTTTGAAGAGGGCACCCCAGATCACGATCGCGGCGCCGATACTGTAGGCCGCGTTGAAAAGGCGCTGTCCACCCTCCCATCGCATGATGGTGCTTATCTGATTTTTTATCTTTTCTTTAGTCATGGTCGGAGTAAAGTTTGGATTGTGTCGGAGGATGAGTATTATTTCTTGGCTTTGGTGCCCTTGGCGAAGCCGATCTGTGAGCGCACGCAGCGGAAACCGATGTATGAACGCTGTTCGTTCTGATATTCCCACATGCGGATGTCGGAACGGATATTGTGGGCCACGTCTTTCCACGAACCGCCTCTGACGATCTTGCGCTTCATCTTGTAGGGGTCTTCGATAGCGGCGTCGTAGCGATATTCGGGGTTGAGGTCGCTTGTAAGCTTGCTGACACTTTCGGTATAGGCTGTCGAGGTCCATTCGCTGACATTGCCGGCCATGTCATAGAGGCCGAAGTCGTTGGGCGAATATGTCCCGACGCGCGAGGTGATCAGCTGTCCGTCCTGGACGAAGTTGCCTTCCTGAGGCTTGAAGTTGGCGTAGAAACAGCCTTGATCTTCGGTCAGCGGCAGGTCGCCGTCCCAGGGATACATGTTCTCGCTCTTGCCGGCGCGGGCTGCGTATTCCCACTCGGCCTCGGTCGGGAGGCGGTAGGGCTCCACATAGACACCGTCGCGTCCGAGCGAGCGGCGGAGGAAGTCGGTGCGCCAGTTTGCGAAAGCGTTTGCCTGCTCCCAGCTGACACCGACGACGGGATAGTCATTGTAGCCGCCGTGCGAGAAGTAGAGACGGACGTATGGTTCGTTGTATGCGTTGTCAAAATCGTTGATCCACGCGGTGGTGTCGGGATAGATGTTGACAATATAGGTATTGACAAAGTCGAAGTCGCCTGTGAGACCGCGTGTGATTGTCTCGCGGATGATCTCACCCTCGTCGTTGATATAGGCGGTGTCCTTGGAAATGATCGGGAGATCGGTGGGGACTGGCTTGTCGGTGTTATACTCGCGTCGGGCCGGATTGAGGCGGTTCTTGCGACGGGCAGCCTCGGTGTGGTTGTAGATCTCGTAGCGGTAGTTGAGCTGCTCGGGATCAAGTTCGCGTGTACCGGTGATGGGGTTGGTGCGGTAGACGCTCTCGATGGCACGCTGTTCGTCCTCATTGGCATTGCGCCAGGGGATTGACTTGTTCCAGTTGAGATGAGGAGTGACGGGGTTGCCCTCGCGGTCTTCCTCGATCTTAAACTCCTCGTTGCCGCCATAGGCCGGGTCGGCGAGGCGCTCGCGGATGATGGAGTCGCGCACCCAGAACACAAACTGCTTGTATTTCGAGTTTGTGATCTCAGTCTCGTCCATCCAGAAAGCGTCGACAGAGACACCGCGCGCGTCAGCACGCAGATTCCAGAGGGAGTCAGCTTTGGAGGGGCCCATCTTCACGGAACCTCTCGAGACGAGAACCATGCCATAGGGGGTGGGCTCGGCCCAGGATGTGGCCCCGACACCGGTCACTTCGCCACCTGAAGCTGTGCGGCTCCCGGTAGCACACGAAATGGCTGTTGATAGGAGGGTCAGAGCGAAAAGTATGTGGAGAATCTTTTTCATAAGTTACATTATGCGTATGCTCTTGTGTTTGTTGCGGTTTTTCTCAGAAAAATCAAGTTTAAGGCTATAGCCTGCGACAAGCTCGTGGCTGCCTGAAGAGGCTTTTGAAATGTCGGAAAGGTGATAGTCGTAGCTGTAGCCGATGAATATACCTTTGATATCGGCTCCGAGCATAATCGAGACAGCGTCGTTGTAGCGATAGCCGACCCCGGCGGTGAATAGCTTGTTGTAGCGGACCCGACCGGTGATTTCAAAATCTGTGTAGGTGAAATCGCTGCGGACTATGACGGATGGTATCACTTCAAATAACGTGTTTTTAATAGGAATATTGCTCCCGGCCATGAAATATGCAGCGCGTTGTGCGGTGAACTGATATTTTTTTGTGATTTCAGAACTGCTTCCGCTGTCTCCGCCGCTGATGTCGTCGGCGCGCGAGAGGCTACCGCTCTGGGTATCGTCGGTGAAAGTCACGGTCGGGTTGTTGGCATGCATGAGCGAGACACCGGCCCAGAATTTCTTGTGGGTATAGAAGAGTCCCACTCCGAGATCGAGGGCATTGCCGGCCACGTCTTTCGAAGGGATGGCTTCGTCCTCAGGCGTGTGGAAATCGTCGTCGTCGGGGATATAGACCTCCGAGCCTTTGAACTGCTCGTTGAAGAAACCTACCTGAAGAGCCATGGTGAGTTCTCCCTTGAAGAGTTTCTGCTTGTAGCCGATCTGGGCACCGATGGTGAGGTTCCGGAAAAGGCCCATGGATTCCTGCTGGACCACGAGACCTGTGCCGAGACGCTTGTTGAACACTTTGAAGGGCATATCGGCGGCTGCGAGAAAGGTCTGCGGGGCATTGTCGATACCGATCCACTGCAAGCGGCCTGCTCCTCTGATGCGAAGATAGTCGCTGTCGCCGACGGCTCCGGGATTGTAGTATGTAGGGAGTGCCCAGTATTGCGTGAGCATGGCGTCGCCCTGGGCTTGGGCGACGGTCGGGGTCAGCAACAGTATCAGACCTGCTACGAGCGATACCAGTGCTTTGGAAAAGTAGTTTGGTCTGTGTGTCATTCGAAATAGAAGGTTAATACGACCATCTGTGAGACGGCCTTCTTGAGCGACTGTGTGATTTTAAGTTTGTCGGGCTCCTCAGAGATGTCGTCGCGGTCATGCTGGAGGTTGTCACCGATACCGAAGCAGAATTTTATCTCCGGGTTGAATTTGAAGTATGGAAGATAGAAATCGCAACCGAATCCGCATGTGAGGAAGAAGTCGGAGGTTTTTGTGCGGAGATAGTCGCTTTTCTGCTTAGCCACATTGAATGTCGGCATGATACCGGCGGTTATGTAGGGGCGTGCGTTGCGGTAGCGGAGTCCTGAGAATTTCAAGTCGACCGGGAGGACTACGAGTGCCGATTTCAGGTTCTGGCGCAGTTCGGTGCCGCTGTTGTATTCACGCATCGTGACATCGCGGTTGCCGAAATACATACCCGGGGTGAAGCGGAGGTTGAAATATGTGCCCAGGCGGTAGTCAAAGAGACCGTTGACACAGAATCCCGGCTGAAATCCCGGCTGCTCGACAAACCATTGCTCGCCGTTTTCAGTAGTGTATCCGTTGTGGATAAAGGAGAAATCCTGGGTGTGGACACCGACCGAGAAGCCGAGGTGCCAGCGGCGCAGGTCAGCATAGGGGCGGTTCATCAGCTTGTCGTTGAGGCTCTGGGCCGCAGCGGGAGCGGAGGCGAGCATCAGGACGCCGACAATCATCACGAGCATCCGCCAGGATGCCCGGAGCCATTGCGATTGTATGTGAAAGTGATGATTCATCACTTTTTATAACGCTTTGCCGCGGAGAATATTGTGTCGCTCTATGCTCCAATAATCCAAGGTGGACGAAAAAAAAGAACGACAGGGACTCTGTTTTGAGGAGTCCCTGTCGTCAGGATTGTATGTGCGGTTGAAAAAAGTCTCAGTCTCAGTCGGCGACGTGGAGAAGGAAGTAGTTCTTCTTACCACGCTGGACGAGGATATACTTATTGTTGAGAAGCATGTCGGTCGAAGCGGGAGCGTAGGGGTCGGAGATTTTCTCCTTGTTGATGCTGACGCCGCCACCCTGGACCATCTTGCGCATCTCGCCCTTCGAGGGGAAGACGGGGGCAAGGTCGGTGAGGAGGTCGGCGAGCTTGACACCCTCTTCGATGGCGCTGCGCTTCACTTCAAACTGAGGCACACCTTCCATGACGGCGAGTAGCGTGGCCTCGTCGATTTTTTTGAGAGTCTCGTTGGCGTGGTTGCTGAAGAGTATCTGCGATGCCTCGACGGCAGCCTCATATTCCTCGGCTGAGTGAACCATAGTCGTCACTTCCTTGGCAAGACGCTTCTGCAAGGGACGCGCGCCGGGGTTCTGGGCCTGTTCTTCGACGAGGGCTGCAACCTCTTCGCGGGTAAGCTCGGTGAAAATCTTGATATATTTCTCGGCGTCGGCGTCTGAGACGTTGAGCCAGAACTGATAGAATTTGTAGGGAGATGTGTAGCGGGGATCGAGCCATACGTTGCCGCTCTCGGTCTTGCCAAACTTACCGCCGTCGGCTTTGGTGATGAGCGGGCAGGTGAGGGCGTATGCCTCGCCGCCGAGTTTACGTCTGATAAGTTCGGTGCCGGTGGTGATGTTGCCCCACTGGTCCGAGCCGCCGAGCTGGAGTTTGCAGTCCTTATCCTTGTAGAGAGTGTAGAAGTCAAATCCCTGGAGGAGTTGATAGGTGAACTCGGTGAAGCTGAGGCCGTCGCGGGCCTCGCCGTTGAGGCGCTTCTGCACGGAGTCTTTGGCCATCATGTAGTTGACGGTGATGTGCTTGCCGATTTCGCGGGCGAAATCGAGGAAGGTTACGTCCTTTGTCCAGTCGTAGTTGTTGACCATCTCAGCCTTGTTGGGGGCGTCGCTGTCGAAGTCGAGAAACTTTGCGAGCTGCTTTTTGATAGCCTCCTGATTGTGGCGGAGGGTTGTCTCGTCAAGGAGGTTGCGTTCGGCACTCTTGCCTGAGGGGTCACCGATCATGCCTGTCGCGCCGCCGACGAGTGCCAGGGGCTTGTGGCCGCAGCGTTGGAAATGACGGAGCATCATCACGCCGCAGAGGTGCCCGATATGCAGGCTGTCGGCTGTCGGGTCGATGCCGAGATAGGCCGTGGTCATGCCTTTTTTGAGCTGTTCATCTGTTCCGGGCATGACTGTGTGGATCATGCCGCGCCAGGTAAGTTCGTCAATAAAATCCATTTGATTCGTTTGAAGGTTTATCGGGCACCATTTGGATGGGCCCTTTCATCCCGAGACCGGGTCTGCCCTATAAAGTCAGACCCGGTCACGGGATATGTTTTGGTTCGTTAATTCAGTTTATTTAAGAGAGGCGAGAGTCTCGGCGATGCGGCGCAGGGCCTCGCGGAGATTGTCGTCAGAGGTAGCATAGCTGAGACGGATGTAGCCTTCCATACCGAAAGCGGCTCCGTCGACGGTTGCGACATGGCCTTTCTCAAGGAGATACATTGCGAGGTCGCCCGACGATGCGATCTGCTTGCCTTCGGGTGTGGTCTTGCCGATGTAGGCGCTGACCTCGGGGAAGAGGTAGAAAGCGCCCTGTGGACGGTTGACTTTGAGTCCGGGTATCTTTGAGGCAAGGTCGACCACGAGATTGCGGCGGCGTTCAAATGCCTTGTTCATCTCGGCTATGCAATCCTGCGGTCCGGTGTAGGCGGCTTCGGCTGCTTTCTGTGCGATTGACGAGGCGTTTGATGTATATTGGCCCTGAAGTTTGGTCACAGCCTTTGCGAGCCACTGGGGAGCAGCGCAATAGCCGATACGCCAGCCAGTCATCGCGTATGCCTTGGAGACACCGTTGATGATGATGGTGCGGTCGGCGATTTCGGGGAATGAGGCGAGTGAGGTGAACGCGCCTGTAAAGTTGATGTGCTCGTAGATCTCATCGGCGAGCACCATTATGTCGGGATATTTGGCAAGCACGTTGACCAGAGCCTGGAGCTCGTCGCGTGAGTAGATGCTACCGGTGGGATTCGAGGGAGAGCAGAGGAGGATCATGCGGGTGGCGGGAGTGACCGCTGCCTCAAGCTGTTCGGGTGTGATCTTGAAGTCCTGGTGGATATCGGCCTGGATCTGTACGGTTGTGCCGCCTGCGAGTTTCACCATTTCCACATAGCTTACCCATGCGGGCATCGGGATGATGACCTCGTCGCCGGGGTTGATAGTGGCGAGTATGACGTTGCAGAGAGCTTGCTTCGCACCGTTTGACACTACGATCTGCTCGGGAGCGAAGTTGACGCCGTTTTCTTTTGCGAGCTTTTCGGACACAGCCTTGCGGAGCGACATGTAGCCGGGCACCGGGGTGTAGAACGTAAAGTTTTCATCAATGGCGCGCTTGGCGGCTTCCTTGATGTGATGCGGGGTTTCAAAGTCGGGTTCACCAACCGAGAGGTTGATGACGTCTACTCCCTGGGCTTTGAGCTCGTTGCTCTTCTGTGACATAGCCAGCGTCGCTGACTGTGCGAGCGCCTGAACGCGGTCTGAGATGTGGGTCATGATGAGTTATGCGTTAAGGGTGAATGGTAAGTGGTTAAGGTTAACTGCGAGGGGCGGTTGCTCCTCTTATATCCTGCTGCAAAGATAAGGATTATTTGTTGAATATGATATGAAAAAAGTGCCGGATTTAATCATCCGGCACTTTTTTCAATTTTTTCGGCTGTGGCAGTCGCTTATTTCTTTGCGGCTGCGGCACGTGCGCGCATGGCGGCCATGACTTTCTGCTTGCCGAGTCTCACATAGTCGACGACCGGGCGCGACGCCGGGCAGGCATAGCTGCATGAACCACACTCAATGCAGTTGGCTATCTTCTGGCTCTCTGCTTCGTCCCATTCTTTCAGGCGTGAGAGTGTGGCGAGAAGGAAGGGTTCGAGACCCATCGGGCAGGCTTCAGAGCATTTTCCGCAACGGATACAGTTTTCGGCCTCACGGCGGTGTGCGTAACGGCTGTCGAGGAGGATGCCTGAGGTGCCTTTGATCATCGGTGTCTGGAGAGTGGAGGCGGTGCGTCCCATCATGGGGCCGCCGATGATGATCTTCTCGGGCTGGCGGTCACCGACGAGGGTGGCGAGAATTGTGCCGAACGGCACGCGCATGTTGCGGCCTGTCTCGCCGTCGTGGAGGGTGAGCACGCGGTCCATGAGAGGTTCGCCGAGCACCACGGCGCGATAGACAGCATAGGCGGTCGCTACGTTCTGGACGATAGCGCCTGTGGCGATAGGCAGTCCTCCCGAGGGGACTTCCTTACCGATGACAGCTTCGATGAGCTGCTTTTCACCTCCCTGCGGATATTTCACCATCATGGGCATGACTTCAATGCCTGCTGAGCCGGTAGCGGCAGCGGTGAGTGCGGCGATAGCCTCAGGTTTATTATTCTCGATGGCGATGACACCGCGGTTGACTCCGGCTGCTTTCATGAGGAGTTCCACACCCTTGACGATCTGGGCCGGGTTCTCGCGCATGAGCATGTCGTCACATGAGAGACAGGGCTCACATTCGGCGGCATTGATGATCACCACCTCGGCCTTTGAGCCGGGAGGGGGCGAGAGTTTCACGTGGCAGGGGAAGGTTGCACCGCCGAGACCGACGATGCCGGCGCTCTTGATGATGTCGATGATGGCTTTTCCATCGAGGACGGCTATTTCACTTTCGCTGCGGACAGGCTTCTCGCGGTTCATCATGCTGTCGGCATCAGCCTGGCGGTCAGCCTCGTCGCTCTTGATGTAGATGGCCTGGACGGGGAGACCCTGGGGGGTGCGGCAGACGTCGATCTTGGTGACTGTTCCGGAGATGGGAGTGTGGATGGGGGCGGAGACAAAGCCTCCGGCCTCTGCCACACAGTCGCCGCGGCGAACCTTGTCGCCTTTCTTTACGATTGGGTTGGCTGGGGCGCCGATATGTTGTGCGACCGGGAGTACAACTTCCTCCGGCAGAGGCATGTTCTCGATGGGTTTGCCGGCGGCAATCTTGTTTTCAGCGGGATGGATACCGCCGATTTTGAACGTATGCAGTTTCATGAGCTTCTATTTATCAGGGTATCAGACTGTTTCTTCGACTTTGTCTTTGGCCGGCGCAGCTTTCTTGACCGGGAAGTTGACAGCGTGGATGGCATGGGTCGGGCAGACATCGACACACTTGCGGCACAACTTGCATTTCTCATAGTCGATATATGAGAGGTTGTTGGCGATGGTGATAGCGTCGTGTGTACACTCTTTGGCACATTTCGAGCAGCCGATACATGCGACTTTACATTCTTTCATCGCCACAGCGCCTTTCTCCTTGTTTGAGCAGGCGACATAGACTCTCATGCCGCGCGGCCCTTTATAGCGGAGCTCGATGATGGCGCGCGGGCAGGCTTTGACGCAGGCACCGCAACCGACACACTTGTCTTCTTTCACTTCGGGCAGACCTGTCTCGAGGTTCATCTCGATGGCGTCGTAGGGGCAGGCGGCCACGCAGTCTCCACAGCCGAGGCAGCCGTTGGGACAGCCTGTCTGGCCGGCTCCGAGCGATGCAAGCACTGCGCAGGAGGGAGCGCCTTCGTAGCGGGCCACTTGCGGACGGAGGTCACAGGTGCCGTTACATTTCAATACTGCGATTTTCGGCTTGGCTTCGACAGCTGTGAGGCCGACGATGTCGCCGATCTGTTTCATGACTGCGCTACCCGAAGAGGGGCAGTTGAGTCCGTCGAGGGTATCAGCGCATACACAGGCGGCAGCGAAGTCGCGGCAGCCGCTACGGCCGCAGCCGCCACAGTTGGCGCCGGGCAGAAGCGCCTCAACTTGATCGATACGGGGATCTTCATGCACATGGAAGCGCTTGGCGACAATGTAGAGCACGGCGGCTCCGACGATGCCGATAATCCCGAGGACAATGATTGAAGTTACTATAATGTTCATGGTAAGGTAGATGAATTCATGAATAGATATTGAGTTTTCAGACTTTAGCCATCGTGAGGTCAGAGTTTGGTGACCGTCCAGCTGACTTTCTGCGCGAGGCGCTTGCGCTGGCGGTAGAGGAAGAGATCATAGAGCGCGAGGGCGGCAAAACCGACGGCCAGCGACCAGCCTCCCATTTCGGGACACCCGAAGCGGCACGCGAGTGTCACGCCGGCAAAGACTATGGTCGGAAGGATCAGAGCCCACCAGGCTGCCTGAAGGGTGGAACCGGGTGAGGCGCTTGCCTCGACGCGGTCGCCGGGCGTGAAATCGGCCGACGAGGGTGTGTCGATGGTCAGCAATTCTTTCCCTCCGTCCTTGCTGTTGCAAAGTGCGGTGATCGCACATCCGTCACACTTACATTCGTCCTGTGTGCGGATGATGATGTAGCCGGGCCCGACTTTCTCGACAACGCCACGGTGTTTCACGTTTTCTTTACTCATGATAATAGATAAAAAACACGGAGGATAAAAACACACTTTAAGATATTCGGGAGCAAAGTTAGTGATTTTCTGCAAAAAGAGCAAACGTAAAATTCACGGGCTTTCCAAATGGCGGAGTTTTTCAATATGCGCTAAATGTTTCCTTCCCGATACACAATAATTGGGCCTGCGGAAAGTTTATTAAATAAAGATGTGTTGACCTTAATCTATGATTGTGCAGTGACCGACACTCACGGATGCGCTGTGTCTGTAGCAGGTACCTTACCACTTCCTATTTTAGAATATGAAACCGAGAGTATTGATAGTTAACAAGTTCTATTATCCCCGCGGGGGCGATTGCGTGTGTGCGATCAATCTCGAGCGGCTGCTTGCCGCGCAGGGATTCGGGACAGCTGTGTTCTCGATGGATTATTCTGAAAACATACCCTCGGAATGGTCGCGCCATTTCGCTCCGGAGGTCGATTTCTCCGGACCGGTGTCCGGGAAGCTCGCCGCTGTCAGGCGTGTGTTCGGTCTCGACGATGTCAGGAGCAGATTTGCTGCGGTTCTTGATGAATTCCGGCCCGATATCGTTCATTTCCACAACATCCACAGCTATCTTTCGCCCATACTTGTCGTGATGGCCCATGAGCGGGGCCTCCGGGTCGTGTGGACTCTCCATGACTATAAACTCATCTGTCCTTCCTACAGTTGCCTGACCCCCGACGGGGTCTGCGAGGACTGTGTGGGGGGCAGTCCTTTTGCCGTCGTGCGCCGCCGCTGCATGAAAGGCTCCCTCGCCGCAAGCGTCATCGGGTGGCTCGAGGCTCTCAGATGGAACCGGCATGTGCTTGAGCGCAATGTCGACGCTTTCATCTGTCCGAGCGAGTTTATGAAGCGGATGATGATGAAGGCAGGCTACAGTGACGGCAAGCTGCTTGTCAACTGCAATTTCATCGACCCTGACAGGCTCGGGGCTGCCGCAGCAGGAGAAGTCCCGGCCGCAGCGGAGCCCTACTATTGCTACGTCGGGCGCCTGTCGGCCGAAAAGGGTGTCGATTTTCTGCTTGAGGTTGCCTCCGGACTCCCATATAAGATAAAGGTGGCGGGTGGCGGCCCTATGGCTGAGGAATTGGCCGCGAAATATGCCACTGCTTCCAACATCGAGTTTCTCGGTCCCCTCTCGGGTGAGCAGGTTGGATCGCTCCTCAAGGGTGCGATGTTCTCGGTCGTCCCGTCGGTCTGGTATGAAAACAATCCTCTGAGTGTGATAGAATCTCTCTCGTTGGGCACTCCGGTTGTCGGGGCTGACATCGGCGGCATCCCCGAGCTGATTGTGTCGGGCCGTGATGGATTGATCTTTGACTGTGGCGACCGCGAGGATCTGCGTGAGAGTCTGCTCAAGGCCTGCACTGCCGACTGGAACCGCGAAATGATAAAAGATAATGCGCTCCGGCGTTTCTCCTCCGCAAACCATTTCTCAAGGCTTGAAGCTGCCTACGGTCTGCGCTGATAAAATTTATAGACTAAAGAAGTTTGATGAAACAGATAAAACCGACCGATGCGTCAATAATACTGACCTACAGGTGCCCGATGCAGTGCCAGATGTGCAATATCTGGCAGTATCCCACCGATAAGAAGGAGGAAATCAAGGCCTCTGACCTCACTTCGCTGCCCAAGTTGAAATTTATCAACCTGACGGGTGGTGAACCCTTCATCCGTGAGGATCTTCCGGAGATCGTCGAGGAGTGTTTCCGCCACACTGACCGCATCGTCATCTCCACTTCGGGATGGTTTGAGGAGAGAGTGATCGCGCTCGCGCGCCGCTTCCCCAACATCGGCATCCGTATCTCGATCGAGGGCCTCAGCCGTAAGAACGATGAATTGCGCGGACGTGAGGGTGGTTTCGACAAGGGTCTGAGGACTCTGCTCAAGCTCCGTCAGATGGGTGTCAAGGATATCGGCTTCGGTTGCACTGTCTCAAACAATAATTCCGAGGATATGCTGTCGCTCTACCGTCTCTCAAAGTCTCTCGGACTGGAATTTGCAACGGCTGCCTTCCACAATTCATACTACTTCCACAAGGACGACAATGAGATCACCAACCGTGAGACCGTCTGCCGCGATTTCGAGACCTTGATCGAGTGGCAGCTCAAGGAGAATCATCCGAAGTCGTGGTTCCGTGCGTTTTTCAACATGGGTCTTATCAACTACATCGAGGGCAATCGCCGCATGCTCCCCTGCGAGGCCGGCTCGGCCAACTTCTTCATTGACCCCTGGGGTGAGGTCTATCCCTGCAATGGACTGGAGGCTAAGGTGTGGAAAGATTCTATGGGCAACATCCACGATGCTCCCTTCATGGAACTCTGGACTAGCGAACAGGCTGAGCGAGTGAGGGAAAAGGTGAGGAAATGTCCCAAAAACTGCTGGATGGTGGGCACTGCGTCGCCTGTCATGCACAAATATATCCGTCATCCGCTCGGATGGGCGATCAAGAATAAGATCCGCTCCCTCCGAGGGCTCAGACCTATCCTCGACAAGCGCTGGTATGATGTCGGGCAGGATCCGGAGCAGGGTGTCATGCGCAAGCTCGACTGAACCTGTCATAACTCAACGTATCAACACAATATCCTTAAATAATATAGCCCATGAAGATAGTCGTCGTCGGGACGCGAGGGATCCCGGATATTCTTGGAGGCGTCGAGACGCACTGTGAGGAGCTCTATCCCCGCATAGCGGCCATGGGCCATGAGGTGACGGTCATACGCCGCACGCCATACATCACCACTGACAACCGTATCAGCGAGTATCGGGGTGTGAAGCTCATCGATGTCTATGCCCCGCGCAAAAAGAGCTTTGAAGCTATCATTCACACACTCCTCGCTCTCATCAAGGCCCGCAGTCTGAATCCTGACATTGTCCACATTCATGCCATAGGCCCTGCGATAGTCACTCCGGTCGCCCGTCTGCTCGGGCTGAAAGTAGTCATGACCAATCATGGCCCGGACTACAACCGTCAGAAGTGGGGACGCATGGCCAAGACAATCCTTCGCCTTGGCGAGCGGATGGGGACGCGTTTTGCCAACAAGGTGATAGTCATCTCGACCGTCATTGCCGACATCCTGCGGGCAGAATATGGCCGCACGGATTCCTGCCTCATATTCAATGGTGTCAACCGTCCGGTCAAATCCGTGTCAGACTCATACCTGCAGCAACTCGGTATTGCCGGCAGTCCCTATATCCTTGCCATCGGGCGGTTTGTCAAGGAGAAAGGTTTTCACGATCTCATCGAGGCCTATCGCCGCTCGGGACTTGGGTCGAAGTTCAGGCTTGTGATCGCCGGCGACAGTGACCATGAGGATGCCTACTCGCTGTCGCTCAAACAGATGGCGAAGGAGAATGGCGTTGTCCTGACCGGGTTTATAAAGGGCGAGAAGCTGAATCAGGTGATGACCAACGCTTCACTCTTCGTGATGTCATCTTACCACGAAGGACTCCCCATAGCCCTCCTTGAGGGTATGAGCTATGGCCTCGATGTTTTGGTGAGTGATATTGACGCTAACCGTCTTTCCTGTCTGGATAAGACTGATTTCTACCATGTCGGTGATGTGGCTGAGCTCGCCGAGGACATGGTGCGCAAATGTTCCGCCCCCGCAAACTCACCGCGCGACTATGATCTCAGTCTCTACGATTGGGATAGCATAGCCGCGCAGACAGTTGACGTCTATAGGGAAGTGCTTAGAACCTGATCACCATTTCGGCGCAGATCTTATCGTCGGCACCTACGGCCGGGACTACTCCCTCGTGATAGAAATATTTCTCGTAGTTGAGGCGCACGTCGCAGTGCACGGCTTTGTAGGCATAGGTCAGAGTGCCGCCTACCGTGATGCGGTTTCTTGCCTCAAGATTGAGAGGCAGAACGTGGGCCGTGTTGTAGATTCCGGAGCTCTGTTTTGTCATGCCGTCGAAGCGGCCCTGGACCGACGCGCGGTTGAAGACACCGGCCTTTACAGGAAATCCGTAGTCGACAAAGAAGTTATATCCATGCCCGGTGCGCGAGGACCGGTGGACGAAATGCTTGTTGAGATATTCGCCTTCGACTGTCCATCCACCGCAGGTCCATGTCACTGATCCGGAGAAGGCATTGATGCGCACGGAGTCGGGGATTATGGTCTCAGCGCCGGCGGCAATCTTTATGTGATCATAGGTATAGACGGCTTTTCCGGCGAAGACCATGTCGGAATTCCATATCGTGTGGTCGGCCATGGCTGTGCGGTTGAAGGCTCCGCCTTCGATGAGCAGCGAGGAGCTCTCGGGCAGAGGCAGCGTGTAGGAGAGCTTGGCGCCAACGCCACGGATATTGTTGAGCGTGCCGCCGACAAACGATCGGTTGGCAAACACATAGTTGGCCGGAGCGCGGAAACAGTCGGTACCGAAGGGGAGACGGAATTGTCCGGCCTGAAATTTCAGGCCGTCTGTGATTGCTATGCGGCCCCATGCGTCAAGGATTTTCATCTTGCCCTGATCGCAGAGGTCGGTCTGGAAAAAGTAGTCGATTGTCGGAGCTATCATGCCGTTGAGTGTCACTCGGGCATTGCGCACTTCAAAGCGGTTGCGGTCATTTGGAGTGTCATATTCCCAGCGGGCGCGGAATGCGCCGTGGATTTTAGGCATGAGGTCGATCTTCGTCTCCTCTTCAGCGGCCGCGCTTCCAGCAGCTGAGATTTCGGGGGCGATAAATGAAAGGAGGAGGAGACATAACAATAGTTGACGTGACATTTTTTTGTGTATTGACGATTGATGATAGTGGCGGTGATGATATGGACTCCAACGAGGTTGTGGGGCGGGATTGCGGCGGAAGAGGGAGAGAAGGGGGCCTATACAATCATTGCGACCCCCGATGGAGCCGCAATGATTGTGGTGTGGACAGTTCAGATTGCAAGAGCTATGTTGTTTTCGGCTGCTATGCGGCGCATGTTCATGATCGCGTAGCGCATGCGTCCGAGAGCTGTGTTGATGCTGACAGATGTGGCTTCAGCTATCTCTTTGAACGACATGTTGCGGTAGAAGCGCATGACGAGCACCTCGCGCTGGGCGTCGGGGAGAGCCATGACGATGCGGCGCAGGTCGGTGTCTATCTGTGTGCTGACAAGTGCATCCTCGATGTTACCCTCGCATAGATCGCGGCGGTTGAGCACAGCGGTGGTCTCATCGTCGGCCGACACGGAGTTTTCAATCTTCTCCTGGCGGAAGTAGTCGATGATGAGGTTGTGGGCTATGCGTGTGAGCCAGCCGGAAAATTTCCCGTGCTCGGTATAGCGTCCTTGCTTGATGGTCATGATGGCCTTTACGAAAGTTTCTTGAAAAATATCGTCGGCGACATCCTTGTTTTTCACAATGTGTAAGATATAGGAGTAAACCTTTTGCTGGTGGCGTTGCAGAAGCACGTCAAAAGCTTCATTGTTGTTGTTGGCGTAAGCAGCGACCAATTCCTGGTCGGAAAGCTTAGTCAGATGTTC
This sequence comes from Staphylococcus sp., assembly GCA_023665865.1. Taxonomy (GTDB): domain Bacteria; phylum Bacteroidota; class Bacteroidia; order Bacteroidales; family Muribaculaceae; genus Duncaniella. The sequence goes on along the minus strand of JAMPDC010000001.1, from coordinate 1,539,852 downwards.
CATTGTAGTCTAAGTTGATTGGTTAGAGTAGCAATGTTTCGATAGGCAGAATTGGTTAAAATATTAAGTAAATAAAGGTGTTTTGATGATATATTGTAAAATTGTAATGCAAATTTATCATTTTCTGCCCATCCCCGCAACTGAATTGACAAAATTTAACCTCGCAAATCAGTGGCTGATACAATAAATCCGGCTTCATTTAGTTAGCTTTTACCCACTACAATGGCCCAGAATACAGATTTCAGACCTGACATCCACCCCCGCATATATGGTAAAAAAATAAGGCTACTCTCACGAGTTGCCTTATCGTAACCTATGATTCACTTATTAGTTAACGTAGGTTGGTTCTAAATATGCAATAGTTTAGAAAGAATACGTTATTTGTGAATTTTAGGGTTTCGCAAATTGTTATGTATCCGATTTAATTGCTGAAACAAAGATAGGCTTTTCTTTTGAAAAAGCCTATCTTTGAGCGATTTTTTATTGTATTTGGGTCGGTATTTAACAATAATTTGCAATTATTTGCCGCCGGGGACATTGATGTCGCCACCCTTTGCACTTTCTTTGGCGGGTGTGAGGCCATGGTTGCGCAGGAGGGCGTCGACCTTGGGCTCATGTCCGCGGAAACGCTTGAATAGGGTCATCGGATCTTCGCTGCCACCCATTTCGAGGATATTTTCCTTGAAAGACTTGGCTGTCTCGGGATCGAAAATACCTTTTTCAGAGAAGAGCTCGAAACCGTCGGTGTCAAGTACCTCTGCCCAGAGATAGGTATAGTAGCCGGAAGCATACTGGTCGCCGCCGAAGATGTGTTTGAAGTAGGGTGAGCGGTAGCGGTAGGCGATGGTCGACGGCATGTCGAGTTTGGCTGCCACCTGCTTTTCAAAGGCATCGACGTCAATATTGTCGTTGTCAGCGGGGTTGAGTGAGCCCCATTCGAGGTCGAGGAGGGCAGCAGTCACACGCTCGGTGAGCTCAAAGCCCTGATTGTGGGTCGAGGCAGCCTGGAGACGGTTGATGAGCGATTCGGGGATCACTTCGCCGGTCTTGTAGTGGAAGGCGAATTCTTTCAGGAGTTCCGGTTCCATAGCCCAGTGTTCGGTGATCTGCGAGGGGAGTTCCACGAAGTCGCGGTCGACATTGGTGCCGGCCTGGCTGCGGAGCTTGGCCTTGGTGAGCATGCCGTGGAGGCCGTGGCCGAATTCATGGAACATTGTGGCAACCTCATCGATGGTGAGGAGGGCGGGGGTGTCGGCTGTCGGACGGGTAAAGTTTCCGACGTTGTAGACGATGGGACGGGCGGAGGTGCCGTCGGCGTCCTCAAACGCTCCGCGGAATTCGCTCATCCACGCACCCTGGCGCTTGGAAGGACGGGGGAAGTAGTCGGTCATGAAGACTGCGACATGGTTGTTGTCCTTGTCTTTCACTTCATAGACCTTGACTTCGGGGTTATATTTCGGGGCGTCGGGGAGTTCGGTGAAGGTCACGCCATAGAGACGCTCGGCGAGGGTGAAGATGCCTTTGCGCACGTTGTCGACAGAGAAGTAGGCGCTGACTTCATTCTCGTTGAGGTCAAACTTCTGCTGGCGCACTTTCTCCGCATAATAATAGTAGTCCCAGGGAGCGAGCTTGAATTTCTCGCCTGAAGCATCGATATATTTCTGCATCTCTGCCTCTTCCTCGGCCACACGGTCTTTTGTCGGGCCCCACACCTGCATGAGGAGTGAGCGTGCGGCTTCGGGATTCTTGGCCATGACATTGTCGGTCATGTAGGAGGCGAAATCCTTGAATCCGAGGAGATGGGCTTTCTTGGCACGGGCTTTGACAAGCTGGCCGATGATCGGGCGGTTGTCATAGGGGTCGTTTGATGCGAGATTCATGTAGGCCTGATACATTTTCTCGCGCAGGTTGCGGTTGTCGGCAAATTTGAGCACCGGCAGGCGGCTGGGAGCGTGAAGTGTGAACACCCACTTGCCGGCTTTGCCACGCTTGTTGGCCTCTTCGGCGGCTGTTGCCACGATGCCGGCGGGGATGCCTGCGAGCTGGGCTGCATCGTCGACCACGAGCTCAAAGCTGTTGGTCGCGGCGAGAAGATTCTTGTTGAATGTCAGCTGGAGCTGGGTGATCTCGTTGTTGAGAGCCTTGAGCTGTTCCTTCTCGGACGCTGAGAGAAGCGCGCCGTTGCGGGTAAAATTCTTGTATGCAAGTTCGAGCGCACGTTTCTGCGCGCCGTCGAGTCCGAGCTGGTCGCGGCGGTCATAGAGATATTTGACGCGCTGGAAGAGTTTGTCGTTCATCATTGTCTCGTCTGAAAGAGCCGACACCATAGGATAGGCTTTCTCAGAGATGGCTTGCATATCCTTGTTGTTGTCGGTCTCGTCGAGGGCTCCGAAGACGAGCATGACCTTCTGGAGCAGAGCGCCGCTTTTTTCCATCGCAAGGATGGTGTTGTCGAAGGTCGGGGTGTCGGGATTGTTGGCGATAGCTGCAATCTCGGCTTTCTCTTCGGCTATACCCTTCTCGATGGCGGGGAGATAGTCGGCATAGGTGATTTTGTCAAACGGAGGAATCTCAAAGGGGGTGTCGTAGGGCACCAGGAATGGATTCTGACGGGTATCTGCGCGCATGTCAGTAGGGGTGCTAAGTGCTGCCGGGAGCAGGATGGCTCCGAGGGCGGCGGTTAAAATCTTGTTCATAGCATGAATTTGAAGTGATGTGATAATGTTTTGCGTGGTATCAGTGTCTATCTTGATTTTGATCTTGATCTTGGAATAGGAATGTGGTCAGGAGCGGGTTGTGGTCGCTCGACGAGATGTTTCCCCTGACGATGTCCACCGCACGGAAGTTCCCGCGGTAAAGCACCTGGTCGATGCGGAAGTAGAAGCGGTCTCCGTGATAGGTGATGGTCGGCCCGAAGCCGGCCTCGGCGTATGCGTCGTGCATATCCTTGCCACGGATGGTGCGGATGGCATAGCAGTCGGGTATGTCGTTGAAGTCTCCGGCTACTATAAACGCTCCTCCGATAGAGTCGATCACAGCCCAGATATCGCGTGCCTGACGCGCCCGGATGCGGAATGCCTCGGCGAGTTTGGTCAGCAGTTGCGATTTCACCTCCTTGAGCTCACGTTTGAGCTCGCCTTTTGTCTCGGGGATAGACATGCTCTCCTTGTAGAGTTCCTTGTCCTCCGGAGTGAGACCAATGGATTTTAGATGGACGTTGAGCAGATGCAGCTCCCTGCCCATGACATCGAGTCTGAAGCAGTCGATGAGGTCAGCCTGGTTGTCGTCGATGCTTGTGCGGACAAGTTCTACGGGATATTTCGAAAGCACTGTCAGTTGCTTCTTAGCGTCGATGATGCGGTGGGGATAGCGCTCCTTGACGGAGTCGATCTGCGCCTGCGTCACCTTCCAGGTCTTGTCGGGCCGGAGCATCTCGAGCTCCTGAAGGCTGACTATGTCGGCGTCTGCCGCGAGTATGTAGCCGAGGGTGGCGTTTTGTGTCAGTTGCGGATTCTCGCCGCGGAAATCCCACAGATGGAGCACGTTGTAGGTCATGAACGTGAACGATCTCGCCTTTTCCTCGGCGTTGAGTCTGGGGTGGCCGGCATGGAGAGGGGAGAAGACAAGGATTGAAGGCAGCGACACGAGCCACCCGGCGGCAATGATGAGCGGGAGCCTTCGGTCAAAGAAGAGGTCGATCAAAGCGAGAGCTATCCCGGCGAGCAGAAGTGCCGGAAGCACCATTGCTGCGAGCGAGGCGATGACTCTGGTCTCGGGGTCAAACAGGCCGCCATAGGCCGAGAAAACCGTGAGCATGGCTACGAAAAGATTGATCCCCACGCCGATGGCGAGGATTGTAGACTTGACGGGGCGATGTGGACGGCGGAGTTTCACTTTATTTTCTTGCTGACATCAAAGAGGCGTTGCCGCTCTTCGGGTGTGAGGGCGGAGTAGCCTGATTTTTTAATCTTGTCGAGGATGGCGTCGAGCGCCTCGCGGTCGTCCGCGCTACAGCTCGGTGCCGACGGTTGCGGTCGGCCTGAGGATGCCGACGATGGTTTGGATGCTTGACGCGCGGTGCTGTCGGAACCTTTTCCGGACGGGGTGGCGAAGCTGTTCCAGATTGTCGAGGCAAAGCGGTTCCAGAAGTTGGCTATCCGGTCAAAGACTTCGTTGAACGGACGGGTGATATCGTGGCCGCGGCGCATGCGCAGGGCATAGACCGCCCCGACAATGACTCCGCCGATGTGGGCTATCTCACCGCCCGCATTGCTGCCGGTGACGCCGATGAGCACGAGGCCGATCGTGGCGATGGCTATCCATTTGAGTGAGATGCTGCCGATGAGCAGAAGGTGGATTCTGACGTCAGGCATCAGTATGGCCGCTGCGGTGACGATCGCTATGACCGAGGCCGACGAGCCGATGAGCACTCCACTGTGCCATGCGAGGCCAGGCAGAGTGGCGTAGCTCAGCAGGAAGAGTGCCGCCCCTCCGAGACCTCCGAGTATATATAGGGCGAAGAGCTGGCGCGAGGTGGCTACCATCATGAACAGCGACCCGAACCAGTAGAACCACACCATGTTGAACAGGATGTGGAGCACGTCGTATTGTGCGAACATATATGTGACTATCGTCCACGGGCGCGTCATGAGCGCGAGAGTGTTGCTCGGAAGCTGCACATAGCTCATGATGTGGTTGAGGAAGGCCGGATTGCCTGAGAACACACACACGATAGCAGCCAGACGCAGCGCGACAAAGACACCGATGTTGACCCAGATGAGTTTCATCAGCATCGTCGAGCCGTTGAAATTGCGGCCCAGCTGCCTGATAGTGTCAATAACTGCCATTGAAGGTGCCTTTCTTTTTCCAGTAGAGGATGATCAGGAAGCCGAATATCATTCCCCCGAGATGGGCGAAGTGGGCTATGCCGTCAGGCTTGCCTGCGGCCTCGCTCAGTCCGATGAGCAGCTCGATGGCACCCCAACCGATCACCATCCATTTGGCCTTGACGGGGACGGCGAAGTAGAGATAGACTGTCTGGTTGGGGAAGAGCATGCCGAAGGCGAGCAGGATACCGTAGATGGCACCCGAGGCGCCCACGGTGATGAAGCTGTTGAGAAACTGGGAGGTGAAGTTGTGGCCGAGCGCTGTCGACATGAATTCTCTCGCTTCCGGAAAGTCGATGTGGTTCTGATTGGCGAAAAGACGCACGAAAGTGTCTTCCCACGTCAATGCCCAGGTCAGTTCCTGGATAAGGGCTGCGCCGACACCACAGGAGATGTAGTAGAACAGGAAGCGCTGGCTGCCGAGAGCGCGCTCGATGGTCATGCCGAACATGAACAGGGTGAACATGTTGAAAAATATGTGCGCGAAACCTCCGGTGTCGTGCATGAACATGTAGGTCAGCAACTGTGCCGGATTGAAGTCGGGCGCAGTGAAGTAGTGGAGGCCACCAAAGCTCTCAAGGCTAACTCCAAGGCGTGACGGCAATATGAACATCGCCAGCCAGACTATCAGGTTGATGATAATCAGATTTTTTGTGACCGGCGGCATCTGTGAGAAAAATGAACTTCTGTTTAGCATAAGTGCAAAAGTACGAAATAAGCTGTGAAAATCCCTCCTCGGGGTGATGAAAATTGATTTTCCCTAAACTTATAACGTCCGAAACCCGCATTTTGCAAGCAACAAAGTCGGTGTTAGCAAAATTTAACACTAAAATGTGTCCTAAAATTTGGTGGCGCCAATAAAAGTTCCTACCTTTGCACCACGAAAATGACATCGCGGGGTGGAGCAGTGGTAGCTCGTTGGGCTCATAACCCAAAGGTCACAGGTTCGAGTCCTGTCCCCGCCACTAAAACCGACAGCCTTGCAATCCCGACCGGATTGCGAGGCTGATTCTTTTTATATCCGTAGCAGTTGATCAAAAGAACCTCATTCCTTGTTATTGTAATACAAATGTATTATTTTTGCACACAAAAGAATTCATAATGGATATAGCAATACAGAAAAAAGCTCAGAGTTTCCGCTTGCCTGTGGAGCTCATCGAGCGTTTAAAGAAAATGGCACGTAAGCAGAATCGCAGTCTTAATAATTTTGTAGAGTGTGCTCTGTTGGATTTGGCATATTCAGAGCCTAACGAAACCACACGGGCTGCTATTGCAGAAGCGAAGTCCGGAAAACTGCAAGATGAACTCGATGTGTCGAGTGTAGAAGCTATGTATAAGTCTATGGGCTTATGAAAGTTCTTCGTTTTTCAAGTCAATATAAAAAGGATGCCAAGAGATTCCGCAATCAACCAAAGAAGATGGAGAAGGTTGTGGAAATATTAAAGATGTTACGTGATGAGATTCCGATTCCAAAAGAATATAACCCTCACATGTTGAAGGGGGATTATAAAGATTGCATGGAATGTCATGTCGAAGGCGATTTTCTGCTGATTTGGATTGACGAAACTGAGAATCAAATCGGGGTGCTGCGCCTTGGCTCTCATTCGGAGTTATTTGGCTAATTCACATGTCTACTGACGAACATCTAAGAAATTTTTGATCTCTTTCCTGACAATTTTAGATCTTTCTTCAGACGTTTTTTCTCTGCAAGCCAATTAAACTTGCTAAACTCATCATATATTAAGATCTAAAATTGTCTCGGAAATAGAATCAAATCTAAGAATAGGAGTTAGATCGGATAATCGGATAACCGGCCGGTTATCCGATTATAGTTTGTAGACTTCTGAGCCAGCGAGGAGGAAGCAGCCGGTACCGTAGTCGTCGAAGTCGGGTTTGGAATCATAGGCCACAGGCTGTCCGTCCTTCGGTTCCTTACCTGTTCCCTGGACATAACCGAGATAGCCGTCGGGATGCACGGCATCATTTACCATTGCGTTCCATGCGCGGGTGAGGGCGGGGAGATATGTCTCGCGGTCAAGGATACCGTTGTTGATACCCCAGGCCATACCATAGACAAACAGAGCGGTTCCTGTCAGTTCCTTGCCACCGAAATTGCTGTCATCATGGAGGCTGACATTCCAGAAACCGTCCTCACGCTGGCATTTAAGGGCTGCCTCACACATGGCTTTGAGGTCCTTGATGTAGAGGTCGCGGTGAGGTGCGTCGGCCGGGAGTTCGCTGAGCACACGCACGAGTGCGGCCACAACCCAACCGTTGCCGCGCGACCAGTAGCAGTTTTTACCGTTAGGCTCGGTGTAGGGGGGAACGAAATCCTTGTCGCGCCACCATAGTCCCTCTTTCTCGTTGAATAGACCGCCGGCGAGAGTGTTTCGTGACCATTCATACATCTTGAAAGCCTTCTCGCTGTAGCGAGGATCGCCGGTGAGTGCGCTCATCTTCACCAGAAGAGGCATACCCATCTGTATGGCGTCGATCCAGGTCCAGTCGTCGACTTGCGGAGTATTGATGAGCATGTTCATGCAAGCCTTTGTCTTGGTGAGCATCTTTGGCTCGGGTGTGAGACGGTAGAGATCCACATAGGTCTGTCCGCAGCAATAATTGTCGGCATTGCGGGTCGTGGTGTCGTCGCGTCTCATACCCCATTTGAAGCCCTCGCCCCAATCGTAAGCGTAGTCATAGTAGCGGTTGTCGGGATAGATGGAATAGAGAGCCATAAGTCCCTCGAAATAGACGGCACGGGTCCAGATATTGGCCTCATAGACCTTCTTGCGCGAGTAGTAGGGTATGCCGACGAGAGGATCGGGATGCTTTTTAAGATAGTGGTCGTTGACCTTGATGAGTGTCTTCAGAGTCTCCTGGCGTGGAGGTATACTTTCGGATGATGAGTTCTTGGCTGCAAAGGCCGGGAGCCCCATGAGCAGGGCGATGGCGAGTAGAAATGTTTTTTTCATATTGCTGATTGGTGTGATTGATCAATACTTCAGGGGGATGAGCCGGACGGTGGAGTTGAGACCTGCGGGCAGGGTGGGCCAGTCTCCGAAGGTGAAGACTTTAGCATTGGTGACCGAGGCTATGTTGGCGTCCTTGAAGATGCGCCACTCCACTCCGCGTCTCTCATAGTCGGCGATACGGTTTGCCTGGATGTTGGTCACGTCGATCGTGAGGCTGTTGCTGCCCGGATGGAGCAGATGGCCGATACGGAGGGTGAAGGGGACGGCCCATGCTTTGCCGGCCGGCTGGCCGTTGACACTGACCTCTGCACTTTCGCGGACATCTCCGAGATCGAGGAGCCAGTCGTCGGCATCGGCTGCCTCCGGCAGATCAAACTCGATAGTGTAGCGTCCAGTGCCGAAATTGACTTTGGCCGCCTCGGTTGCCAGCTCGGTCCACGGGGCGAGGCTGTCAATGGCAAAGGTGCCGTCGATGGCCGGTTCGCTCTGAAGAAACGTGATGGCCCAACCATCCTTGAATTCGATTGGTGAGCCTTTTGACTCGATGTATTTCCAGGGCGTCAGCTCGTCGTGGCGTTCGGGGAAGGTCTTGAGCAGCAATGATTGTCCCGGTGCGAGTTGCAGACGCACCTCTGTGGTGCCGCTGCGCGAGGATCGGGTCTTTGCAAGGCCGGAGATTCCGTTGAGCGGATCGAAAATCTCCGCGCTGACAGCCTGGCGGCCGAGTTTGACCCACGAATCACACTCACGGTCGGTGAGGTTGGCGATGAAGTAGTTGTAGCCTCCTGCCTCGTTGCGGCGACGGATGGCTGAGAGACCCTCTTCCGAGCGCATGGTCTCCGGCTCGCAGCCGATGAGGGGAAGCGCGGTGGTGATGTCGGGGGCGGTGATGATGCGTCCCTTGCCTCTTGATGTGACACTCGGGACTGAGTCGACGGCCGGCAGACCGACGGCGAGTGATGCAAGCTCTCCACGTCGTCTCTCAAGGTCTGAAAGTCCGGCCACATCCGATGGGATCTTGCCAGCGAATACTATTGTGGCACCCTCATCGGCCAGTTTGAGCAGCTGTCGGAGAGTCGAGGGCGACATGGTGCGTGTCGGCGGGACAATGATGGCTCCGTATTCGGCACCACCATCGGCTACGATGCGCCCCTCTGTCCCGGTCTTGAGGCGCATCAGGAGTGAGTCCGAGAGATAGTCGGAGTCATAGCCGGCGTCAATGATCTCGTGGACGGCACCTTTGATGTCGGGCATACGCTCGTCCATGCGGTGGATCTCAAACATCATATAGGGGCGTCCACCTTGTCGTTGCCACACCTCATCGATGGGAAAGTAGAGTAGAAAGTCATTGTCGGGAGTTCCGGCCGTGAGAAAGGCCTGGCAGCGGGAGATGTAGCTGAAGAGGGCGTCGGCATCGCGCCAGATGCTGTTGGTGGGCGACATGTTGATCGATGCATAGAACATCCATCCGGGGAAGTCAACCCCCTTGGGCGAATAGGGTGCGCCGTGGAAATAGACGTGGTTGACACCCGAACAGAACATCTGGTCAAGCTCCGGCTTGCAGCGGGAGAGGGAGGTGCGGAAATGTTCGGTGAGCCACGTCAATGTCTCGGCTGAAGTGAGACGCTTGCCGGTGAGATGGGCTGCGGATGAGGCAAATTTCAGCACTGCCGGGTCTGCGTCGCTCGGGCGTGTGGGGCCGTCCTGGTTGAGTCCGGGGATATTGAAGGTGGTCTGCCCGAATGATTCACATTCGGGAATGTCGACAGCCGCATAGAGGTCGATGATGTTGGCTGGCGATCCGTGGCTCTGGTTGCGGATGCGGGCGCCCAGAGCATGTGCGCGCCGGCTCCACACATTGGTGAAGTTTTCCTGCAAGAGGCGTCCGAGAGTCTGACGGTAGTCGTGGACTATGCGTGAGCGGAGCTCGTCGTGCTTATCCTCGGCGAGAAATTCAGGCATGTAGAGCTCAAGGCTGTAGCCGTGGTCACGGTGGAACTCTTCGGGGAAATTGTCTGTCCAGTCCGCACCGTAGACTTCATAGGAGTCATTGAAAAATGTGTCGGGCACACGGCATCCTGACTCCGCAAAGGCTTTGTCGAAGCGGTCGAGATACCGGTTGACGGCGACACTGTCATAGTGGTTGACCACGAGACCTACGCCCCCCGGCGCTGCACGCTTGACTTTCTGGAGTGTGCGTCCGCAGAAGATACCGTAGATAGTCCACTCCCCCTCGCCTGAGGGGGCCTTCCAGTTGAGGATGGTGTCACGGTTGAGTTTGTCGGTGAGGATGGCGCGCTTCTTACCGTTGACTGCGATGATGGACTGGAGGGTTGCCACCGGGCGTTGCCGCTTGTCGGAGGGGACGATCTTGGCGGTGAAACGTTTGCCGGGAGCTGCGTCCCATTTCTCGACCACGAGCTTGCGGGCACTGTGTTCGATCCCTACTTCCGGACCGCCGAAAGGCCAGCCGGTGCCGTTGTTCATGTCGATCTGCAGGCCGAGGCGGTCACCTTCGGCTATCGTGTGGCCGAGCATCTGCATCCATCCGGGCGAGAGAAAGTCTATGTCGTTGACCTCGTTGCCCTTGACACCATAGATCGGGGTGATCTCGACACCTCCGAGTCCCTTGCCGGCAAATTGCTCAAGGTTATAGGTCAGACCTATGGAGTCGACGGCACTTCCGAGCCACCACCAGCGGACGAAGGGCCGGTTTTCGGTAACGATCGGATACCAGTCGGTGACATCAGTTCCGGCTATTGGTTGGAAAGCCGCCGCAAGCAGCGATATGGCGGTTAGTATTAGTTTTCGCATTGGAGGTAGTGATGATTGTTGTTGGTTCTATAGCGGGCGTTGGAGGCTGAGACCCATCAGTCCGATGACCACATCGCCCGAGAGTGTTTCAATGGTGAGTGACGACAGTTCGCGTTCGGGATCCGCCGGTATGTCGAGCATGATTCCGGCTCCACCCTTGATGTAGCGGTCACCTGCTCCGGTGATTCCAAGCTCGTCGCCGAGCCGCCGGCTCGCGTGTCCGCTCTCAAGGTGTACTCTGTAGGGGGGCAGGGTGCCAGGAGCCATGGCAAAGGCATGGTCGTCGTGGTAAAAGTCGAGTTCTATCGGCGCCCAGTTGTGAGGGTTGACGAGAGGTGTCGTTTCTTCTGTCCCGTCGGCGTAGCGCACACGGACCACACCGTTGTCCACTCCCCACTGCATGTGGTTGGTCGATCCTGCCATAAGCAGATAGAGATGTGAGGCGTGGCCTTGAAGCCCTATGCGGATACTGTCGGGATAGTTGTCCCAGAGAGATGTGAAGGCTATGTTGCGTCCCTCGGCCGGGAGCTTGAAGTTTACTCCCGCTTCGGTCTCGAGGAGTCCGCCTGTCGAGGCGAGATGTCTGCGCAGCCCCGAGTCGTCGATGTCGGCTGTGAGCTGTGGATGACACCACTCTCCTATGCCCTGTTTGGGCAACTGCAGGGTGGTGACGGCAGGACGGGGGGAGAGATACTCGTTGCGGAAGATGTCGGTCACGGCTGCGTTATAGTATCCGCTGAGGTCTACCGGCGAGCAAAGGGCACTGTTGACGTCGTCAAATCCGGGCGAGGGTATGGCGGACTTTGGCAATTCGCCGGTTTCAACTTCCCAATAGGCGAGAGTGCCGTCGGTCATCTCGCTGAATTTCACCGGACCCTCCATACGGACACGGCCTGTGGACGACGGGATGAACTTATCGCTCTCCACGATCTCGATGTCGAGATGTCTGGCGTTGCCGGCGTCAACGACGATGCGTGGTGTGCCGATTGAGTTCCCGGCAGGATGCCACTTCGCTTCCTGTCCGTTGACTTTCACCGAAGCCACGCCTTTGGCAGCCACGGTCAGTTCGAGATTCGGGTCAGAGCTGTAACGGTTGTCGATCGTATAGTGCAGTCTTGAGCCTTCGCGCTTGAAGGTGTAGCTTATGTCTGGCAGCGAGATCTCCGCCTCTGTCCACCATGAGGGGAAACCGGGCACGAGCCTTACGGTAGGTTGCTGCGCGAGCATGTCGGGACGCACTCCGAAGAGCCCCTCAGTCAACGCTCGGCTCCACACTCCGATCGGGTCTGCGAAGTCGCGGTAACACTCTCCACGGGCCGCGTCATAGTGGCTGATCTGACCGAAATTGAGCGGAGAGGCTCCGAGATACATATTATCGGCGGCCACGCTCTCCATAAGGCGGTAGGCTTCGTCCGCGCGTCCGGCCTGCCAATAGGCAAGGGCCGTGTGCATGACCTCGGCGATGGCCACATTGTTGATACTCCACGAATATGGTTTCCAGTTTGTGGTCGACAGCGTGAACAGTCCTTCCTCCACACCTTCGCCTTCAACCGGAATGTGGGGTATCTCACGGTCGACATAGCAGGTGGCTGCGTATGCTTTGAACTCATCGGCTATTTCCGAGTCAATGGCATGATATATGGTCCACAGAGCGGCGCCGGGATGGAGACGCCGGTGACCGCCCGCGTCACGATACTCAGCCCAGTGGCCTCTGTCGGCCATCCAAAGTATGCTGTCGATGGCGGCGGCGATGCCGTCGGCCTCGGCGAGATAGGGTGTGGGATCTTCACCGAGCAGCTCGGCTATGCGGGCGGTGAGTCTGTTGGCAAAAAGATTGTAGGCTGATGAGTGGGTGACGGCACCTCCGCTGTAGTAGAGGGCGTCGCTCGCCCAGATGCAGCAATATGCGTCATAGAGATGGTCGCCGTCAGGGTCGAAATTGCGTTTTTCCCAGGCAAGATGACGTTTGATCACGGGAAATAGCCTGCGCATGGCGGCAGTGTCGGCCGTGTGGCGGAAATGGCGCAGCATAGCATCGACATAGACGAGGTTCATGTCGTAGTGCGACATCTCATTCTTCTTTCCCGGTCGCCGGCAGATGTAACCGTCGCTATACATCGGTGTGCCCCAGCGCTTCTCGGCCCGGGCGAGGTTGAGTGTAGAGTCCTGGCGCGGATGTGGGTAGACGGGAGGGATGTCAGTGATCTGATTGTCGGCGTAGGTCAGGAAATGGGTCAGTGCGCGGTCATGACGGCCTATTGCATCACCCGTATAGGCTCCGCGCCAACCGAGGTGAGGTGTGCGCCAGCCGATTGATCCGTGGAGCCACGCCTGTCCGCTCCAGATTCCGTCGGCCGCTATCGCCAATGCTCCTCCAAGCGGGTTGAGCCATCCGGCTGGAGTGGAGAAGCTGACCGACGAGGCTATCTCCGCCCGCTCCTTCTCCGCCCGCTCCATGAGAGCTTCGACGGAGACTGCTGCGGCGTTTGATCCGGCCGGAAAGAGCGCGATATATTTGCTTTCGCCGGGCTTGAGTGTGATCATCCCCTCGTAGGTCGGGAGATCGGTGATCGTATGGTTGTCGGCGGGGATGACGAGGGTCAGCGTTGACCGTTGCTTACGGCCATATTCGATGGTGACGACATCTTTGTCGACCTCATAGATGTTTCCCTCGCAATATTCCGGCTTCAGGTCGAAACATGTCGGGTCGTCGACGCCGAGGTCACCGTTGCGCGAGAATCCCTTGTCGGCTACACCTCCGAAGCGCACCGGTATCGTCACGCTCTTCCCGGACGTATTTGTCAGCCGCCAGAGCGCCATGTCTTCGCTGCGCATCACCTGAGCCTCGACCTCGACACCTCCCTGCTTGTAGTCCATGCGGCCGGGGGTATAGATTGCCGTGCATTTCCCCTCCGGAAGTGTCAGTCTCAGATTGCCTCCCATGTGTGGAAGATAGATCCCGAACTCAGTCATGTCGGAACACTCCATGTGGAAGCCTGTGTGGGCGCCATAGAGCGCACGGTTGAAGCGGGAGGTGCCATCGACGGCGACCGCCGAGGTCCCGGACGGACTGTAGTGATGCGGGCGCACCCCGCTTCCGGCATAGGTCAGAAGTGAGGTGGCAGTGATGAGGATCGCGGCGACGAGCGGTTTGACTTTCATCTGTCGGTCAGAATGAGGTTATGGCATAGGTTTGATGCCTTCCCAACGCACATCCCAGGTGCCATCCTTCGGGAAACCGGGATTTTCAGTTTCGCAACCGTCCCAGCCGGCACACATCAGCGCGACAGCCGTCAGCAGGCCGCCGTTGCCCGGCAGATAGCAGCGCAGGCGCTTGTCCTGGTAGTTGTGGCCGTTGGGAAGATAGGTGTTGGTGCGCTTGTCCATGAGCAGGGCGTTGATGGCCTTCTCGGGATGGCCGAGGCGGACGGCGTTCATAGCGGTGGTGGGATAATCCCAACCCCAGGTCTTGTCCCAGTTCCAGTTGTCGTAGACCCAGTCAAAGGTATTGTCCATGATGTCGTTTTTCACCAACGGCGATGCCGGAAGAATACCGACAGCGGCGAGGACAGCCATGTGGTCGGAGGTCAGACGGATGTCACTGTAGGTCTCGGGCGCGGTCTCGGCAGCGAGATAGAGACTGTCTTTGGCTGCGAGAGGCGAGAGCGAGGCTATGATCTTGTCCCATTCCTTGACACGCTCCTGTCCCTTGCGCTCACGCCATTTCTGGGCGGTGTTGAGCCCGAAGTGCCAGTATGACAGCTCGAAGGGCGGGTTGACAGTCTCAGCTGCGCGGAGGGTCTCCTGAGCGGGGATGATGCCGCGGAGTGTATAGCGTCCGAGCGAATCCTTGTCGGCGAAATCGGCCATGAATTCGGCTGTCTCCTGCACGAGGTCATAGTAGCGGTCAATGATGGTGGAGTCGGAGTTGGCACGGAAAGCCAGTTCTGCGAGATAGATCAGATGTGGCTGTTGCCAGATGAGGAAAGATCCGACCTTGGAGGGTGCTTCGAGCGCCGAGGGATCGGTCATCTTCATCCAGCGCAGACCTTTGAATCCCTGGCGTGAGGCGATGTCGCGTGCCACACCTGCGGCCGATTCATACCAGGGGAGGGTGCGGTTGAGCAGATCCTCGTGACCCCAGAGGGCAAACTGGGCCTGGTGCCACCAGATCATTTCCAGGTGGAATTTCCCGAACCATGAATTGTAGGTCAATCCTGTCTCCTGAGGCGGGGTAGAGCCTGCACACTGGATGGCGAGCAGATATTGCGAGAGCACCACCCGGCGTTCGAGCTCAGCGGCACGCGGATCGGTGCAGCGGCTGAAATCGACCGCGCCACCCTTCTGCCAGAAGTCATTCCAGTATTTGCCGGTAGCCTCGCGGGTCTCTGCCACGGTCGGTGCGGGCGATGATGAGGGTTCGAGGGTATAGGTTGCAGTGATGGTCCAGTCGTCGGCCGTCGGGGTGATGGTCGCAGTGTTGCGTCCGCTCATGACGGGCGACTCAGCCCCTGTCCATGACAGATTGATGTAGTAGACCGTCGAGTCGAGACTGTGGCGCAGAGTGGCGCTGCTCTCCGAGAGGCTGACGATCTCTGTCTGATGCAGCGAGTCAGCATCCCAGTCGCAGGCGTCGTCACAATGTCCGCCTGTGGGATAAGGGAGACGGAGCGCTACGGGAAGATGGTTTTTGGAACTGATCGACGCGGCCATCATGTCGCGGTCGGGATGCACGTAAGTCTTGACGCTGACAGCCTCTCCGTCAACCTTGAAATCTGAGCGGATCTCGCCGTTCCACATGTCGAGTGTCTGGTCGATGTCGCTGATGCGGTCGGGTGTCAGTCCGGCAAAACCGAGTGCGCCGAGATGGAGGCGATGGGGATTGACGCGATACCACACGGACGCGTCCTTGTTGCGCCCCGCTTCCTTAAACTCTGTGGAGTAGGGTTCCTGCCGTCCGCGGCCGAAGTCGAAATCCTTGAGCGTTTCCTCAAAGCGGAGACTGTCGGGGTTCGTGAAGCTGTGCCATCCCCATTGGCTCTGGGTGCCCAAGGGCACACCGTTGCTATAGACTTCGGGGAAGGTCTGCAAACCGGTGACGTCGACGGTCACGGCAAACTCGCCGTTGCCGACCGAGAGCGACGCGAGGGTATCGATGGTTGTGATGTGCGGATTGTTGCGCCCGACGAGTGCCTGACGGTCAATGGCCGAGGCACTTCCGCAGGAGACAAAGAGCTGCGCGGGCATAGCGAGCACTGCGGCAAAAAGCAGGTGTTTGATTGTCATCAGTCTTGATTTAAGGATTTTCTGCAAAGTTAGCACTTTTCCTTAAAGCAATCAAGTGTAGGGGAGGGAGATTGAAGTATCCTCTCTCTGCCCAATTTGAAAATATCAACTTAATCGGGCATATAGTTTTGCCAATATTTCCCGCAATTCAGGCAATTCTTCACTGATTGTAGCCATAAGTCTCTCGGGCTTTATCTGGTAGTAGCCATGGACCAGCACATGTCGCATGCCGATTATTGATTTCCAGGGGATGTCGGGCCAATCGCATCGTGTGTTCTCTGTAATTTTATATGCAGCTTCGCCAATCACCTCCACCCATTTGACGAGTCCATAGAAAATAACCGGATCATTGACAAGATCATGCTCTGAAAAACGCCGACGGGCATCTTGGATCTGGTCAATGGCTTCAATCATATGTCTTACTCGTTCACGATCACGGATTATTTCTCTCATAAATCAGTATTTTATCTTTTTCGACAGATGCTATGGCGAAATTCATGAGAGTATCTTTCTCAACGATATCCACTGCGCGATGAAGCAGCTCGGTGAGCGACGAATACATGTTTCCCATCGTGAAAAGCGAGACATGGGCTTTCTCGTCAAATTCAAGCAGAATATCCACGTCACTGTTCTCCGACTCCTCGCCGCGGGAGTAAGAGCCAAACAGCCATGCGCGAGTGACCGGCTGAGTGGAGAAATATGCCCGTAGTTTGGGTATTATGTCTGATAGCGTGGACTTTGTCATTGTGAATAGGCTAAGATTTGTTGCATGCAAAAATAGAAATTATCTTTCGATATAACAATTATTATGCGTAATTTTGCATCAACCAACCAATCCTTATCATGAAATCTTTAAAATCCCTGTTAGTAGCACTGGCACTCCCGGCGATGACAATGGCCGCTCAGGTGCCCTCGGACACAATCACAATCTTCACCATCGGTGACTCAACGATGGCCAACAAACCTCTCGACAAGGAGAACCAGGAGCGTGGCTGGGCCCAGATGCTCCCGATCTACCTCGAAGGCCCTGTAAAGGTCGACAACCATGCCGTCAATGGCCGCAGCTCGAAGAGCTTCATCGACGAAGGCCGCTGGGACAAGGTGCGCTCGCTCATACGTCCGGGCGACTATGTCATCATCCAGTTCGGTCACAACGACGAGAAGGCCAAGAGTCCTGACCGCTACACCATCCCCGGCTCGACTTTCGACGACAATCTGCGCAAATTCGTCACTGAAGCGCGTGAGAAAGGCGCCACCCCTATCCTCATGAACTCCATCGTCCGCCGCAACTTCCCCGCACGGGGCATTGCCGCCGCCGAGACCGACGACCGCCAGAAGACATGGAAAGACGGACTCCAGAACTATCCCGCCGAGGGGGATACTCTTGTCGACACCCATGGTGACTATCGCATCGCGCCCCGCAACGTGGCCGAGGAGATGGGCGTCACTTTCATCGACATGAACACCCTCACCCATGAGCTCGTCCAGGGGCTCGGACGCGACGCATCACGCGAGCTCTTCATGTGGATGCCCGTCGGGGTCTATGAGTTTGCTCCCAAAGGACGCATCGACAATACCCACCTCAACGTCCTTGGCGGCATCATCGTCTCGCGCATCGCCGCCGACGCCATTGCCCGTCAGGTGCCCGGCCTGAAACCCTACGTCCGCCGCACCGTCTACAATCTCAACAAATAGCAATCCCCCGCAAGCCTCCCGCTCCGGAGGAAAACACCTGGTAGAATCCCTCATAGTCTCGCCACCCACGCCCGTCAGGGATCCCACATATTCTCACCTGCCGGAGGCAGGTGCATTATGCCGAAACCCCGGGCGCAGCCTGGGGCAGGCCGACCGCACCCTCATAATAGCCTCGGAGAGGCGACATACTGTTACCGCACGCTGTCGCCTCTCCGAGGCTATATCGGTTATCACATTGCTCCCCCCAGGCCTTGCCTGGGGCTTCATCACGATCACACTGCCTCCGGCAGCATCCACCCCATTCCCTCACAACACAAAATAACACACAAAAAACCGGCGTGGTGGAGGGTTTCACAACCATCGGCCACGCCGTTTTAAACAATAGCATCAATTTCAAAAATAGATTACAGAAGCCAGTTTATTCGCTATGTCAGCGGTGAGCTTGCGCTTCAATATTGTCCAAGTGTTTTTTATCAAATTTCGTACAATTATCTTTGTGAAATGAGGCTGCGGGGCTGTCTCATTTTCACATTACAAAATTACTATCTCCCCGCCGCATCCACCATACCTAAAATTAAGTAATTTTCGGCCCGCTCAGCCCCCGCTCATAATTATTTTTCAGTAGTCAGTGGCGATTTTTCCCGAAAATCTGCTTGCCAAAGCCGATAAAAATCATTAACTTGCCGCCGAAAATGTCAACAAACCGCCCACATAGTACCCTCACCCTCATCCTTGCGGTCGCAGCGCTCGTCGCGGCCACCCTCCTTGCGGCCTGCAGCCACACCGCCCGTGAAGCCGACGCCGCCTTCCGCCGGGCCGACATCCTCATGGACTCCGCCCCCGACTCCGCCCTTGCCATAGTCTCCGCCATCGACACCTCAGCCCTCGATCCCGCCCGCGTTGCCCGCCGGCAGCTCCTATTCGCCAAGGCTTCCGACAAGTCATACCGTCCCTACGACTCCGACTCCACTCTCATGCCAGCCCTCCGCTACTATGCCGGACGCCGCGACAGTCTGGAGACTCAGACGCTTTTCTACTACGGCTACTTCCTCTACGAACGCGAGGACTATGAGCAGGCGCTCATTCAGCTCCATGAAGCCTACAATATTGCCATCGACAGGGGCGACCACTTCTATGCAGCCATGAGTGCCCGTGAGCTCTCCATTGTCTACTCAGGTATCTATATCATGTCCGAATCCCTCAGTTGGGCCTTGAAAGCCAAAGAGCAATTTCTCCTTGCCGGTAAGCAGACCCACGCCGACTGGATGGACTATCTCATAGCCGACGGCTACACCTGGACGCGCCAGTATGACAAGGCCCGCAGTGTCCTTGATGCAGTGGATTCGGTGAAATATGCTCATACCCATCTGTGGATAGCCATGCTTCGCTCAAGAGAACAACTCCATAGCGTGACAAAAGAATATGACAAAACTCTTACTGACTTGTTGGACTTGAAACTTCGGCAAGGAGGGCTACAGTCTTATCAGTGGTCTAAACTCGCCAATGCCTTATATAAACTTGAGCGATATGAGGAGGCTCTTTGTGCAGTGGACTCGGCTCTCATTGATAGGACGTCTACCCGCGATTCGCTTTATGTAGATTACAATCTCGCCAGAATTTATGGTAAGTTAGGGCGTTATCGTGAGGGGTATGACTATGCGATTGAGTGGGGCGATGGGCAGACTGATTATAATGAGTCTGACATAACGCATCCGAAGGTTCTCTTGATGGGAGAATACTTTAATGCTCGGGCGCGCGAGGATGCAGCCTCGGCCCGGCAAGCGCGTAAGCTTAATATGGCTCTCACAGCTGTCGCTATTCTCCTGTTGCTTGCGGTTATTCTCGGATTTGTCGCCTATCGCGCCCGTCTGCGGGCGCGCCGTGCGAGTGAGGCGCAGCTCATGCTCCGTCTCACCATGTTGGAGAAAGATTTCCATGCCAACTCCCGACGCTCCGAAGCCCTACAGACTGAGCTCAATGCCCTCTTCGGTCAGAAATTTGAGATGGTCGACGCGCTCTGCAATGCCTGGTATCGCCATCCGGCGGCGACGCCCGCAGGAGGTGAGAATTTCCGCCGTGAGGTGGTTGGTGTGCTCAGCCAGATGCAGTCTCCCGAGATGCTCTCGGAGATAGAAGCCCTTATTGACCGTCATTCAGACGGGTGGATGTCGCGCTTCCGTGACCTCTGTCCCGACCTCCGCCCCTGGCACTATCAACTCACCATCTATCTCTATGTCGGTTTCAGCGTCGAGACTATCTCGGTACTCATGTCTAAACCCAACCTTGGCTCCATATACACGGCCAAAAGCAACCTGAAGAAAGCCATCCTTACGGCAGCGGGACCCGAGGCGCCCGAAATCCTCCGACGGCTAAATTTGACTAAAGGTAATTAATTGCTATTCAATGATATAGCTGTGTGATAGATGTGTTATTTTGTATAACGTGTTGATTAATAGTGTTTTATCTCGCTTTTGAGGCGGTTTTAAGAAAATAATTTTTAGTCCTTTGTGTAAATACTTGATAATTAATACTTTATATCAGCTGAATCGCCTGAATTTTAAGGTTGATTAAGGCCCGATTTTTTGCTAAAAGTCCGCATATCCCCTAACTTTGCTACCGTAACTTTTAACAACAAACAATATGAAAAATAGACTTATAGTGTCATTGGTCACATTATTTATATCTTCTTTCTTTATGTTATCTGGTGTTAGAGCTGATGATAAGGGCGAAGAAAAGATAACGTTGAATACTGGGAAAAATGATGACCTTATTATTCCCAAGGCACCAGCCTATATTCCCGTCTCTTGTTACTTCGATGGCGAGAATATTATAATAGTTTCTGAAAACTCAATTATGGGATTGGTAACGATTACTGATGGCATATCCGGCTCGGAAATCGCCTCAGATGGCGGATGTTTCAACCCTGAAATGGTTGTGCCTCTAAATGGATTTAAAGGATATGTGGTCATAACTATCAACATAGGTTCTGTCACATATATCGGCGAGACATTAATTTAACTATAATCATATTAAATACATTCATCATGAAAACTCTTATCCCATTTCTTGCTGTCGGGCTTCTTGTAGCCTCATGTAGCTCGGATGCAGTCGAAGAGCCGGAGTCGTCAAAGCTTGATCTGAAAACTGTAACTACAATGACTGAAAAGCGCTCGCTTGATGAGGCTATTCAGATTGCCAACGATGCACGCTCATTGCTCGATGATGGCTCAAAATCATCAAGAGCTTCGGTTGCCCGCGAGTTGGACCTTTCTTCCGGTATCAGTTATGTCACTTCCGGCACTTCCCGCTCCGGCGATGCCGATACACTCCTTTATGTCCTTAACTACAAGGATAATGCAGGCTATGCAGTGATCTGTGCAAACCGTTCGGGGGAATCACTCCTTGCAGTAACGGAGGCCGGCCACTATACAACCGCAGAGGAATGTACTAATCCCGGACTCACCATGTTCATAGATATGGCTGTCGCGTATTCGGCTGGGCTGCCGATAAATCCTTCAAATCCAAATCCAAATTCGCCATTTGAAATCCAGGAAGTTAAAAGAGAAGAAATTATCTTGGATTCAGTATCTGTCTCACCACGAGTTGATGTGGAGTGGGATCAGAGTGGAATATATGGAAAATATTGTGACAATGGACTAACAGGCTGTAGTAATACTGCATTGGGAATGGCTATGAGTTATTTTGAGTATCCAAAATCGATAAAATTGACGTATCGTAATAATGAAATTATTGATTTGGATTGGCCTAACATGAAGCGGCATACTATTGGTACCTCGGATTATTGTTGCCAACCGAATTCTCCGCACGATGCGATTGCCTCTTTGCTTAGAGAAATAGGAAAACGTGCTGGGAGTGAATATAAGAATTCATTTTTTGAGTATGGAACAGGAACTACCGAAAATGGAATCAGACAAGCAGCATTGTCATTTGGTTTTAAACTCACTGCGACCCAGAGCTATTACAAGCAATGTATACGTTATAATCTGAAAGATGGTATAATCATAGTTGGTGGCTTTAACGAAAATGATATGGGACACATGTGGATTGCAGATGGGTTTAAATATATGAAGAAGCAAATGATAGAATATGTTAGGCCCATAAGCTCTTTGGAATGGACTGAGGTTGAGAATGTAATTTCTGAAAGTATGCTTAGTTGGTTTAATTGGGGGTGGAATGGAGAGGATAATGGATATTTTAATGATGACGTTTTCCATACCCAAAATGGAAATTTTAGAAATAAAGCCCTGTTCTTCACTGTTTATCTTTAGTAAAATTTAATAATTAAAAACAATGTATCATGAAGAAAATTAGTTTATTATTCATTCTTTTAGGCGTGTTTATTGCAAGTTGTAGTAGCGATGAACCACAAAACAACACTAATGATGTTAAGTTTAATGTGACTCCCAGCATACAAATCTATAAATTAAATGGTGATTATGCTCATTTGGTAACTGTCATGCTTGATGAGAATAGGCAGCATGTAGTGGCTTTGCCGGGAATCAAAGGCTCCTTAAACAAAAGACCTGTTGAACTGTCTAATGGTTTCTATCTCAATGGTTGGGGTATAGTAGGCTATATGACTGGATTTACAAATTGGACTTATGATGAGTATTTGGCATTGCCTGATATTCCTACTGTTGATGAGATTGAAAGGAATATCGTGCGCGATGCGAGAGTAGTTGAAATCTACAAAATGCCCATAGATGTCAATCAATCCGAGACTGAGATTATTAATCAGTGCAATAAGCTTATTGAAGCCGGACTCCCCGGATGTGAGTTGCGCTATAAAGAATAATATCGTCATAATACTACATTGAAAAGCAAAGAAGAGGGTCGTGCTGCTTGCGCGGCCCTTTTCTTTACGCACTTACAGAAGCTCTACCGGAGGTAGAGCCATCGTGCAGAAACCCCGGACAAGGTCCGGGGATAGCCATACACATACGCAACAATAGCCTCGGAGAGGTGTAGTCGTGCGCCCATAAGCCGCCTCTCCGAGGCTATATCGGTTATCACATTGCTATCCCCAGGCCTTGCCTGGGGCTTCATCACGACCACACTGCCTCCGGCAGAGCCTCCCGCAGGCTGTATCTGTCGGGAGGTCGATGCCCGTCTGACCTTATGGCCATCTGTATCCTTCTGACGCGCGGATAACCGGGATGCGTCGCCATTGCTGTTGGACCTGTTTTTTGTAAAATTCCTTGTAAAAGTTAGTGGTGATGTTTGTGGATTCGGAAAAAAGTAGTACCTTTGCAGCCGGGTAAGTCCTACACGACCAGCTCCCCGAGAACTCCGCCAGGTCTTGATCGAAGCAACGGTATCGGGTTGTAGCGGTGCGATGTAGTAAGCTTACCCTTTTTTTGTATCCCTACTTCAGCTAAAAAAGGTACAGAAATTCAGAATTGACACAAATAACAAAGTATAATATAATAATCTGTTATTTGTGTCAATTCTGAATTTCTGTACCCCCCTTCCTATTTCCGGCTTGTGCCGTTGGATCCCTACCGGAGACTCACGACTCACGACTCTCAACTCATCTCTGCCGGAGGCAGAGACATCGTGCAGAAACCCCGGACAAGGTCCGGGGGACATCTCCCCACCCATATATATAGCCTCGGAGAGGCGTCTCGTGACACAAGTGATGCTTCCACGAAACGCCTCTCCGAGGCTATAAGTTGATTGAGCTAAAACAGCCCTCCCCAGGGATAGCTCCCCGGCTTCATGGTGACCCCCGTCCCCGAAGAGCTCCTCATGCGGATCACTCCCGGAGCGATCTCATCGGTGATGACAAAGGTGTCCCATCCGAGGCGCCGGAGTATGGCAAAGGCTGTGGCACCACCCTCGATGACGAGTTCGCGCGGGGGGCGGACACCGCCGCAGAGGGCTGCGACGACTGTAGCCATCGTCTCGCGGAGATAGACGGCACTCTCCTTGCCCGTGCGGTGACGGTCACTCATGCCGATGATCAGCGCACCCTCGCGGCGATAGGCGTCGGACAGCTCGGCGATCCAGCCGTCGGGCGTCGTGAGCCCGTCGTAGAGCGTCGTAGGCATCGGATAGGCCGTGATACCGCAGTCGATGGCCTTGCTCTGGGTGCTTCCGCAGACCACTATGCTGTCATCGGTGCTCAGGCTGAAGCCTGAGGGCGTGGTGGAAGTGGTGGCGGGGGCATATTTTCCTAAAAAGGCAGTGAAGAGGTCGGCAGCGCCGGCGAGCAGAGTGTCGGCAGGCGTGGCCTCGACAAGGCGGCTGATGTCGCCTGCGGTTTCGGCGTCGGCATAGTCGATCCCCTTATCGCGGCAGCCGGCGAAGCGCTCGCCAAGGGCCGACGTGAGGGCCGGAAACTCCGGATCGAAGGAGAAATCGGTCTCGCTGAGCGGAGTGCCGGAGATGTAGTAGACGCCGCCGGAGATCGTGCGCCCCTTCGAGGGGTTGGCGGGGAGATAGAGCACGCGGCTGTAGGTCGTCTCGGCCAGAATAGCCTCCAGCTCGGCCACCACATGTCCGCGCAGAGCTGAGTCGGTCTTCTTGAAGATGTGGCTGACGGCGGGGTTCGCATCGAGCGCACGCGCCACGGCTGCACTCTCGCCGCGGGCCACCTCCTCGCTCATCGAGCGGGTGTCGGTGGCAACGACGAGCACATCGCAGTCACCCCCGGGGGCATCGGGGTGCATCGTGAGGCTCACGCGCAGCCCGAGACGGTGGGCTATGCCCGCCATCTCAGCCGCGCCGGTGATATCGTCGGCGATAACTGCTATCATCGCTGTCAGTCCTTGACGCCGAGGCGGTATTTTGCCATGCGGGTGGCATAGTCGATGCTGAGCACCATGGCGTCGTCGCTTGCTATTCCCTTGCCGGCAACGTCGAAGGCTGTGCCGTGGTCGACGCTGACGCGGATGATGGGGAGTCCGAGGGTGATGTTGACACCGTTTGCGCTCTCCATCTTGCCTGTCTCCTTGTTCCAGTTGAAGGCGCAGACCTTCAGGGGGATGTGGCCCTGGTCGTGATACATCGCCACGCAGCCGTCATATTTACCGCACTTCGCTTTGGCGAAGATTGAGTCGGGGGGCACGGGGCCGTCGACGTTGAAGCCGCGGGCGCGGAGCTCCTCGATGGCGGGGATGATCTCCTCGGCCTCCTCGAAGCCAAACATGCCGTTCTCGCTGCTGTGGGGATTGAGGCCGGCGATGCCGATGAGGGGATTCTCGATGCCAAACTGCTTGCAGGCGTCGGCGATGAGCTCGGTCACCTCGATGATGCGATCCTTCTTGACGAGGTCACACGCCTTGCGCAGGGGCACATGGGTCGAGACGTGGATGACGCGGATGTTCTCGTCGGCGAGCATCATGGCATATTTCTTGGTGTTGGTGAAGGTGGCATAGATCTCCGTGTGGCCGTCGAAATGATGGCCAGCGAGATTGAGCGCCTCCTTGTTGAGGGGAGCGGTGACGGTGCCGTCTACCTCATTGGCGAGCGCGAGATCTATGGCCTTGCGGATGCTGACGAAAGCAGCGTTGCCACACTGGGCCTGGACTTCGCCGAAGCGGAAGGTCGACATGTCGACACACTTGAGATCGTAGACGTCGATGGTGCCGAACTCAAACTTAGCGTCCTTCACGTCGGTGACGGCGTTGATCTTGAAGTCGAAGCCGAGAAGCTTTACGGCCTCCTGCATCACGGCGGCATCGCCGGTGACGATGGGGCGGCATTTCTCGTAGGTCTCCGGGTGGCTGAGCGCGCGGACGGTGATCTCGGGGCCGATGCCGGCGGGATCACCCATGGTGAGTGCTAAAATCGGTTTCATGATTCAATAGAGTGAGTTGTAGATATCTTTGGCGTCCTGTTCGGAGACCTCGCGGGGATTGTTTTTGAGCAGGCGCTGCACTTCCATCGCGGCCTTGGCCATGCGGTCGACGGCGCTCTGGGGGATGTTGAGTTCGGTGAGTTTCTGGGGGATGCCGACAGCCTTGGAGAGCTCGCAGATGAAGTCGACACCGTTCTGGGCGGTCTCGTCGTCATCCTTGCCGGCGGGGGCGCCGCAGGCTATCGCTACCTCGGCATATTTGCGGAGATTGGCCGGACGGTTAAACTTCATGACCGACGGGAGAAGGATGGCGTTGGAAAGTCCGTGGGGGATGTGGAATTCACCACCGAGGGGATAGCTGAGTGCGTGGACGGCAGCGGTGTTGACCGGGCCGAGCACCAGACCGCCGTAGAGCGAGCCGAGAGCGAGTGCCTCGCGTGCCTCGACGTCGGAGCCGTCCTTGACTGCGCGGAGGAGATTGGCGGCGATGAGGCGGATGCCCTGGAGGGCATAGATGTCAGCCGCAGGATGGGCAAACTTGTTGGTGTAGGCCTCGATGCAGTGAGTGAGGGCATCCATGCCGGTGTCGGCGGTGACCTTCGCGGGGACTGTCATGGTGAGTTTGGGGTCGACGTATGCTGCGTCGGCAAGGAGATAGGGGCTGACGATACCCTTCTTGAGCTTGTCACGCTCATCGAGGAGGATAGCGTTGGGCGAGACCTCGCTGCCGGTGCCGGCGGTGGTGGGGAGACAGGCGAGCCATACACCTTTCTTGTTGATGAAACCTGTGCCGAAGCAGTCGGCTGCTTCCTGATCGCTGTTGATGAAGGCTGCGACGAGTTTGGCGACGTCGAGCACTGAGCCTCCGCCTACACCGACCACGCTGTCGGCGCCGAAGTCGCGCGCGAGCTTGAGGATGGAGTTGAATTCATTGAGTGTCGGCTCGGCGAGAATGTTCTGGAACACCTCAATGGCCACGCCCTTCTCCTTGAGCTCTGCGAGAGCCGGCTCGATGAGGGGGACGATGGGAGGAGCCGTCAGGACGAACAGGCGTTTGTGACCAAGCTTCAGATAGTCTTCGACGAAAGTCTGGATGCAGCCCGAACCGAATACGATTTTCTGCGGCTGCAAAAGAGTTATGGGTTTCATTTGAGTTACTATATCAGATTGATTCTACTTCGAGTTGATTGTCTTTGGCTTTGCGGCGCTCTTCGAGATAGCCGAAGATTGTCAGCTCCTTGGCTGCCAGCGGTGCGGCGAAGAAGTAGCTGGCAAGATAGCCGACCACGAGCACGATGAGGTGGCTGTAGACGCCCAGCATGTATTTGTGGTGGGTGAAGTTCCAGTCGCCGAGATCGAGGAGTGTCTCCTTGACGCCGGTGCCGTGGATATCGACCTTGGTCGAGGTGAGGACGGCATAGGCGGTGAAGAGGACTGCGGCTGCGATGCCGACATAGAGGCCCTGTTTGTTGGCCCTGCGGCTGAAGAGCCCCAGGAGGAAGATGCCGACGATGCCGGCCGAGAAGATGGCATAGAGCGAGAAGAGTGCGCCGAGGACACCCTCACCACCCCACGAGATATAGAGGATGGCCACGCCGACCGCGCCGATACCCGAGAGGACCACCATGCGGCGGCCGAAGCGGAGCTGCTGCTTGTCGGTCGCGTTTTTCTTGAAGCGCACGTAATAGTCCTGGACGGCGATTGCCGAGAGGCAGTTGAGGTCAGTGTCGAGGCTCGAGATCGCAGCTGCGGCGAGGGCTGCGATGATGAGACCGCGGATGCCCACCGGAAGCTCGTTGCTGATGAAGTAGGGGAAGACTTCATCGGCCTTTAGCCCGTCGGGGAGACCCGGGGCGCCGGATGAATGATAGTAGGCGAAGAGGCAGGTGCCGATAAACATGAACAGCGCCCAGATAGGCACGCTCATCAACACGCCGATATAGGCGGCTTTCTTGGCATCCGTGTCGTTTTTGGCGGCGAGATAGCGCTGGACTATGGTCTGGTCAGTGCCATACTTCTGGAGAGCGTAGAAGATACCGTTGAGCACCATGACGATGAATGTCAGCTGCGTCAGATCCCAGTCGTAGGGCCCGACGTCGATCTTGTTATACTCGCCGGCGATGTGCAGCACCTCGGCCGGGCCACCTTCGGGGAGAAAGAGGAGCAGCGCCACGCAGATGAGGCCGCCGCCGATGAGGAGGCCGCCTTGAGCGACGTCCATCCACACGATCGCTTCCATGCCACCGAGGAGGGTCAGGAAGATGATGGTCACGCCGAGGATGATGACTATGGCATAGATGTTGAAATCAAGGAAGGTGGACAGCGCCATCGATACGAGGAAAAACACTGTGCCGGCCTTCGAGAAGTGGCCCAGAGTGAAGGCAAAGGAGCTGTACATTCGGGCGAAAAGTCCGAAGCGGCGCTCGAAATACTCATAGGTCGAGAGCTTCACCACCTTGCGGAAAAGTGGCACGATGACTCCGATGAGGGCGAGGAGTACCAGCGGGACCATCAGGCCCTGGACGAGAAGAATCCAGTTGTCGGCATAGGCCGCACCGGGATAGGCCAGGAAGGTCACGCTTGAGATCAGGGTGGCGAAAATTGACATTCCCACCGCCCAGGCCGGGATGCGGCCGCCGGCGGCGAAATATGTGCTTGTGTCCTTCTGTCGGCGCGCAAAATAGAGGCCGGCTCCGATAGCCGCGGCTATGGAGAGGAAGACTATCAGGTAGTCAATCCAGTGGATATCGTTCATAGCTTGGCGATTATGGCTTGTTCGTCATCGGCTGAGAGGCGGGTGAGGGGCATGAGTATCCACGGCTCGCAGAGACCTTTGGTCTGCATCATGACTTTGAGAGCGGTCAGTGACTGCCCAAGAGTGCGACCTGCCTGATAGATCTTGGCTATCTCGTTTGTCTCGTCCTGGAGGCGGTTGGCGGTGTCCATGTCGCCGGCCACGGCTGCGTCATAGAGTTTTGCGAACATGTCAGGGACATAGTTTCCGGTGCTGGGCACGATGCCGTCGCCGCCGATCGACAGCGAGAAGGCCGACTGGGCAGCCCAGCCGCAGAAATAAGTGAAGTCCTCACGCTCACGGGAGATGGCGATACACTGCTTCATGCGCTCGAGATCGCGCTCGGAATCTTTGAGGCCAACGATGTTGGGATGGTCGGCGAGACGGCGGATCACGTCGACGGGGATCGACATGTGGGTGGTGGCGAGGATGTTGTAGAGCATCAGCGGGCCGGTGATGCTGTCGGCCAGCGACTTGTAGTAGCCATACATCTGCTCTTCAGTCAGTGCATAGTAGGAGGGGAGGGTGGCCACGATGACGTCGGCCCCGGCTTTGGTATAGGCTTCGGCCTGTTTAAGCTGCTCCGAGAAGCAGTTTCCGGTCAGTCCGGCATAGATGAGGATGCGTCCGCGGGCAGCCTTGACTGCGGTCTCGACAAGAAGAAGTCCGTCGGAGGCCGAAACGCTGTTGCCTTCGCCGGTGGTGCCCATCAGAAGAGGTGCGACTCCATTTTGTGCGAAAAATTCGATTATACGCTCGACAGCGGCGGTGTCAAGCTCCTGTTTTGCGGTCACGGGTGTCACCATAGGTACGACCACTCCGCGATACTTACAATTTTTCATTAGCTTATTGTTTTAGATTTAGGATACTTAATAATGTTTGGTCTACAGGTTGGCAAGGATGTCAGTCTCAGCTTATTGATAGCGCTTCGCGGCTGAAAATCCAATACTTAGCGCAAAGTTAGCAAAAAATGTCGAGGAAAAGGTGCGATAATGCAAAAAAATGGAAATAATTTCCGGATATGGGCTTATTGTAATGTGACATGAATACAGACATTCCCGTGACTGCGATAACGGTATGAAAAAAAGAGAAGACCGGCCAAAAACCGGTCTTCTCTCCGAGAATTCAATGTGTGATCAGCCGTCAGTTCTTTTCAAAAACAGTGACAGCGTTCTGGATATACGAGGTGCCGCTCCACCAGACTGACCATCCGGAAATCGTGATTGTTTTACCGGAGGGGTCGATGGTGCCCACCACCGGATCGCCCTGACCGCTCTCGGCCGCGAACACATAGTAGCCCATGTCCTGCGGCTGGAAGGTGACAGTCATGGCGTTGAGGTCAACAACACCTTCCACGGGATAGTCATACCAGTAGAAGTTGTCGAAGACAAGCGCATTTGGGTTGGTGGCCGATTTGGTGACGGTGTAGGCGTCGGCATAGTCAAATCGGCTCCATTCCGGCCAGTTCTCGAGCTGTTCCTGGCCCGAGGTGTAGAAAGTGTAGGCACCGGTGAGGTCATCGATGGAGAGCGAGTCGTCTGAACTTGTCCAGGTGAAAGTGTCGTAGCCCCAGTCACCTACCGAAGCGATGGTGTAGAAGTTTATGGCGCCGCTCTTGCTGTTGCCGGTCATGTAAGAGAAATTCTCCCAAGGCCAGATGTAGATGCCCCAGTATTCGTCATCGTCGATGCCGGTCTCGATCCAGCAGCCGTAGTCATAGATGCCGTAGTAATTGATGATCTCCATGCCGTCAGTGCCGATCTTAAATTCGAGATTGTAGCCGCCGACGCCATAGAAAGGCTCGAGAGTGTAGCTTTGGTCATCATAGGCGATGAGAGTCTCGGTGTAGTCCGCGTTGAGGATATGGCTGTGATATGTGCCGGTGACGCGCCAGATTTCCTGACGTGCGGGTATCCACGTGAAGGTGTCGGTGCCGTTGCCGTAGTTGCAGGTACGGATGGAGATCTGACCGCTGCGCTCGTTGCCGGAGAAGGTCGAGACGTTGCTCATCGAGAGATAGACGTCGGGCATCTCGGCGACACCGGTGGGGATCACGTAGTCACCGTTGCTGTTGGTCTTGTAGTCGCCCGTGGGAGTGACGGTGCCGTCCCCGCTGACTGAGAACTCAAAGTTGTAGCCATTGACACCATACCAGCTTTCGAGCATGTAGGTGTTGTCATCATAGGCGGTCATGGTCACGGGGAAGGTGGTGCCGAGGTGGGCGCTGGTGTAGGTGCCGGTGACGGTCCACGCTTCAGTGTGGGTCATCGTGAAGCTGACGCTCGCAGGCTCTGACTCGGTGTAGACCTCGTTTGAGCTCTTGGCTGTCACAGTGACGGTGTACTCTTCATTAAGTGGCAGTCCGGAGATCTCGATGTAGGTGTCAGAGGTCTCGCCGCTGACGACGTTTCTCTCACCTGTAGCCTTGTCGGGGACAGAGTAGGAGTATGCGTAGGTAGTGGCGTTGGTGACGGCCTCCCAGTTGACTGTCGCTGTGCCGGCGGCGACAGTGGCTGTCAGCTGCGGGGCGGCGAGAGCCTCGGTCGAGGCTGTGGTGGCCGTGAGGGTTGCGATTTTAGATGAACCGACATCGCCGTAGACCTTTGAGTAGGCCCAGACACTGAGTGTATATGTGGTGGCGGGCCGGAGACCGGTAAACTTGACTGCTGTTGTCTTGGTGACATCTGTTTTCACCACTTCGCCATTCTGGTCGGTCAGCTCATATCCATATTGTGTCGCCTGGTCCACCTTGTCCCATTCGAAAGTCAGTGAACTGACGGATCCGGCCACAGTCGCGGGGACAGGCTCTTTGAGCGTGGATTTCAATGCGTCGTCGTCATCGCTGCATGAAAATAGTCCGAATGAGATGACGCAAGACAGAGCGGCTGCGAAAAATCTTATTTTTTTCATTGGAATATTCTGTTTTTAGAACATCGGGAAGAGCGGTTCGCCATAGGAGAAGTTGATGTAATCGTAGGCGCTGCTTCCGTCAGTATATGATAACTCAAAGGTGAATGAGCCCGAGTTGTAGTCGGGGAGAATGTAGGTGTACTTGTAGTTCGACGAGGCGTCGTAGCCATAGCAGAGAGCAAACTCAATCTGGGGCGTCGATGTGCCGTCGGGGCTCCATTGCGGCCAGTTGCCGGTTGCCTGATCGTAGAAATACCAGCACTCGAATGCGTCCTGGGGATAGTAGTTGACGTAGGGATCGGCATTGTTGAGAGGATACATGCGGGCATAGGAGGTGACATCCTTGTCGATATCCTCGACCTCAACCTGGAGATCAAGGCCTGAGCCGAGGAAATTTTCAAATTTCAGACGGCGGGTGCCGCGCATTGCGTAGATGTTGGTGTGGATGGGCGAGTAGTAGTTGCTGAAAGTAAACTCGGCGTTCTCTGCCCAAAGTTCCCAGTCGGCTATGAGTGACTTGACGGTGACCGCAGCCGTGCCCTCGGCGTAGGGGTTGGCATAATCATCGGGGATGGAGACTGTCACGGCATACTCGCTCTGAACCGGGATGTCGGCGCAGTCGACTGTGTAGATGGCTGTCTTCTCGCCGGCTGCGAAGTCGACTGTAGCTGCTCCGGAAAATCCCTCGACATCCGAGGTGATCGTGACGGGGACAGAGATGGCCTCGCCGGCTTCGAGACGGCAGACGGTCAGATCGAATGTCTTACGGGTCTCGTCGGAGGTGAAAGTGTGGGAATATGTCGACTGCATGGGGAAGTAGACCGAGGGGCAATCGGCGGGAGCCACTTCGCCGGGAACGTAATCGTCGTCATCCGAACAGGCAGTGAGCGGCAGGCAGACTGCGAGTGCCGCAAATGCTAATTGATATATTGATTTCATGATTGAGCGCTTTGATTAGTTTTCTTCAGACCAGAGAGGTATAGCGTTTGAGGGATCGGGGTTGAGGACAAGGCCGACATTGTAGTTGCTCTCGCTGTCGGGGATATAGAGTGTGGTCCAGGGAGCTACGGCGTTGGGGTAGGAGTTGAAGAGATACTGCGAGTAGTGGTTGGTGCCGGGATAGCCGCGGGTGACGGCTTTCTCCAGACGGCGGTAGTCCCAGAGGATCTGGCCTTCGCCCCAGAACTCGATACGCTTCTGCTTGAACACTTCGTCGGTGAAGTCGTCGATGCCGGTGGCTTTGCAGGTGTAGGAGCCGTTGGTGTAGCGATAGGTGTTCATGAACGATTCGAGGAGCTGGGCTCCGGCTGCCACTCCCGACACTCGGGCTGTCGCTTCAGCTTCGATGAAATACATCTCCTCGATGCGCATCAGCGGGAAGCTGACTGCATTGCCGGTGGTGGAAGAGTTGCGGTCGCCACCTGCGGGATGGAACTTGGTGCCCACGTATGCCCCGAGGTTTGACCACTCCTTGTAGCTCATTGACGTGCCTTTGGCATATTTCTGATTGTAGGCGGTGAGGTCGGCCACATCGTCGGGCGCGATCCAGGTGGTCTTGCGCCAGTCGTTGTCGGGGATTGTGCCGAAAAGACGGGCGTCGATCATGCGCGAGGCGTTGTAGGTCGGTGATGCCAGACCCCAGTTGGCTTCAGGCGACATGAAGGAGACAAACGATTGCCATACGAACGAAGTGGCGATCGGATCCTCGGGTGAGATGGTGATACACCAGAGCCATGACGAGATCGGGGTGTTGAAGCCGTTTTTGGTGTCAAACCACTCGGCCTGCGACGTCGGGGTGAAACCTTCGGCAATGGCTTTGCGGGCATATTCGGCAGCCTTGGCATAGAAACCTGCGGCGTTGTTGATGCCGAATCTGTCAAAGTCTGCCGCGCTTTCATCGGCATCGCCTGCCGTGAGCTTGTCGAGATCCTCAGCATGGAGGGTGAAACGGGTTCCGAGTTCGAGATAGAGACGGGCCTTCATGCCGTAGACTACTCCGAGGCAGGCATTGATCTTCGAATCGGCCGCGTGGGTGTCGCTGAGATACTCCTCGGCATTGTTGAGGTCGGTCAGGATGAAGCGATACATGGTCGAGAAGGGCGCGCGGGGATTGTTGCGGCCTTCTGAGTCGGTGGTCTTCTCGGTGACGATGGGGACAGTGAGTCCTTTGATTGCCTCACCACGCTGGTCGAGATAGCCGACGTCGGTGTGGCGGTATTCGTAGAGACGGGCCATGTCGAGATAGGCCATGGCGCGATATGTCAGCGCGTTGCCCATATAGACGCGATCATCGGCGTTGTCAGGGTTGGCCACACCGAGCAGGAGGTTGCATTTCTGGACGAGTCCGAAATAGCGCTGCCAGTGGAGGTGTTCGAAGGTGTAGTCGCCGAGATATGTATTGTAGCCGAAGACCGAGAAGTAGTCATAGGCTTGTTCGTAGATGGGGAGGTCGGCTGTCATGACATCGCGGGTGATGGCAAAGCTCATGAAGCCGGCATCGTAGGTGGTGCCGCCGTTGGCCGTGCTTGTGGCGGTGTTCATGTAGGCGCTGATCGCGTTTGAGAGAGAGATTTTTTCGGCGTTCTGCACCTGGTTTTCGGTGGCGATGTTTGTCGGTGTAAATTCCTCAAGACAGCTTGTGAGACAGGGCGCCATTGCAGCCGCGAGGAACGTATATATAATCTGTTTTTTCATCTTTGATCGAATTTAGAGGTGACGGGAGACTAAAATTCCACGCTGAGACCGCCGGAGATTGTGCGCATTGGGTAGGCATAGCCGGCAGATGCTCCATAGCAGGCGAGCATACGGGGATCGAAACCTTTGCGCTTGGTCCAGTATGCGATGTTTTCAGCCGCGCCATAGACTCTGACTTTCGAGAAGCCGATGCGCTTGACGAGGTTCTGCGGGAGAGTATAGCCGACGGTGAGGTTGCGGAATGAGAGATAGCTTGCGTTGGTCAGCCAACGGTCGGAGGCAGAGGCTGAGTAGAGGTCGTTGTACTGCCAGCGGGGGATATCGCTTGCGGTATTTTCGGGTGACCATGCCTGCAATACATCCTTGTGGAGCTGCTGGCCGACGAGCGAGCCGCTGGGATTTGTCATCATGCTCTGGTAGACGGTGTCATATTTCTTGCCTCCGATCGAGTAGTTGAACTGTGCGTTGATGTCAAATCCGTAGAGTTTGATGGAGGTGTTGAAGCCGCCGAAGAGTTTGGGGAGGGCTGAGCCGCAGAGGTGGTAGGCTGCCGCGGAGTAGTCGGTGGTGGTGTATTCCTCCTGTTGGCCGTCGACGGTGCGGGTGGCCCAGTAGAGAGCCTCACCGTTCTCGTTGACTCCGGCATAGCGTTTGAGATACCATGTGTTGACGGGGAGACCTTCACCGTAGTAAAGCGAGCCGCTGCTGTAGCCGGTGACTCCGTCGACAACCGCACGCTTGTTCTCCTCGGGGAGATAAGTGACGCGGTTTTTCTCCCACGAGAGGTTCATGCCGAGAGTCCAGGTGAAGTTTTTGGTAGCCACGATGTCGCCTGCGATGTCGAGTTCGAGACCTGTGTTGCGCATGTCTCCGATGTTGTCATAGTAGCCGGTATAGCCGAGAGAGTAGGGAGCGTTGAACCACATGAGCATGTCGCGTGTGTTGCGGATGTAATACTCGAGTCCGCCGCGCAGACGGCTGTTGAAGAGTTCAAACTCTGCGCCGGCATTGAAGCTGCCGACGGTTTCCCAGGTGATGTCGGGGTTGCCTTTCTGATAGAACACATAGGCCACCTTGCCGTCGGAGTTGGAGATGGTATAGGTGTCAGTGTAGCGATATGAACCGATGGCGTCGTTGCCCTGCTCGCCGTATGAGGCTTTGAGCTTGAGCATGTTGACGGTCTTGTTTTTGGGAAACCAATCTTCTTTTGTCATGATCCATGCCCCGCCGATCGACCAGAAGTTGCCCCAGCGGTGATCGGGATGGAAGTTGGACGAGCCGTCGCGGCGGAAGGAGAATGAACCGAAGTAGCGGTTGTCATAGTCATATTGTCCGCGGATGAAATAGCCCTCAACGTTGTAGTTGCTGACGTAGCTGCCCATCGAGCCGTCGGTGATAGCGCCGTCGAGTTCGATGTTCTGGTCATACATGGCCACATTGTTGCGCGAACCGTAGAGCTCGGTCTGGGTAGAGCGCGAGTATTCGTGACCGACGAGGATGTCGATGGTGTGTTTGCCAAACATATTGTTATATGAGAGGAGCTGCTGGTAGTTGGTATCGGTGGTGCGGTAGTGGTAGACAGATACTACACCGTTGATCGACTCCTCGGAGTTATAGCCGTAATATGGGTTGTAGCCATAGTTCATACGGTTTTCGGTGACATATATGCTGCCGTTGACGGTCAGACGGAAGTGTTTGAGGAAGTCATAGTTAACATAGCCCTGGATATTGAAGGCGTTGCTGCTGTTTTTGTTGACTTCGAGGAGGTCTTCCTGGATATAGTTGCCGTTGATGTCATAGGGGCGGTAGAGGCCGGCGTTGTTTCCTGAGCCGTAGTCATAGACCTTGCCGTGTTCGTCGTGCATGATATTGCCGTTGCCGTCACGGACATAGAGGGGGTAGATGGGGGCGATTTCAGAGATGACATTGTAGACGCCCGACATTACGTTGGTCACCGAGTGGGTGTAGCCAGCGTTGACACCGAGGCGGAGATTGTCGTAGGCCTGATATTCGGTCTTGAGGCGGGCGGTGAGACGCTCGAGGTCGCTGCCATAGTTGATACCCTCGTTCTTGAGGTAGCCGAGGCTGCCGTAGAAGGAATATTTTTCATTGCCACCGCTGAGGTTCACATTGTATTCCTGGCGGAAGCCGTCGCGCAGACCGGCTTTGGTCCAGTCGTCGGGATAGAGTGTGTAGATCTGATTGTCGTAGGCCACACGGTTGCCGAGGACGGCGTTGGGATTGAGGCGTCCGTTGGTGCCGATGAGGGTCTGCCCCTCGGGGACGGTGTAGATCATGTAGCCGAGGCCGCCGAGACCCATGTCGCCGCCGAGCACATTGTTGGCGTTGAGGTGGGCCTGGTTGAATGACTGCTTCTGCGAATTCATGTAGTAGTTGCGCATTGCAGCGTAGTGGGCTTCGTAGTATTGTCCGGGAGCGGAGATGGCGTCATATTTGACACGTCCGTCGGAGTTGGCGCCCCATTTTGCTCCGAAAGTGACTTTGGTTGCGGAGCGGCCGGCGTTTTTGGTGGTGATGAGGATGACGCCGTTTGCACCGCGGGCACCGTAGAGAGCGTTGGAGGCTGCATCTTTAAGCACTGTCATGCTGGCGATGTCGGCAGGGTTGATGTCGTTGTAGTAGCCGTTGTAGGGGAGACCGTCGAGCACGATGAGAGGCTCTGTGCCGGCGGTGATCGAGCCTATACCGCGGATGGTGATCGACGGGTCGCTGCCGAAGGAGTTGGTCTCGGTCATTTGCAGGCCGGTCACGTTGCCGTTGAGGGCCTCAAGCGGGTTGGTCACCTGCTGGCGCTCGATGTCGGCCGAGCTGACCACGCTTGCCGAGCCGGTAAACGATTCGCGTTTCTGTTTGCCGAAAGCTACGACCATTACCTCGTCCATCATTTCTGACTGAGGTTCAAGATAGATCTTCAGGTTAGGTTGGATGTCGACAACCTTTGTTTGAAAACCGATGTAGGAGATTTCAAGATGCTTGTTGGCTGCGGGAAGCCCGGAGAGCGTGAATTCGCCGTTGGCATCGGTAGCCGCTGCGATGCTTGTGCCTTGCACACGCACTGTGGCTCCGATCAATGGCAGATCATCTTCCGCAGAAAGCACTTGCCCTGTCACACGCACGTTCTGTGCGCTTGCATTGACTACCGCTAATAGTAGAAATGCACAAAATAGCATTATTTTTCTCATAAGAACAAGAGATGATTGTGGGGGAATAAATGTCTGATTTACAGGAATATGATTGATAAACGACTTATGCACTGTGGTTTAATGGCTGTACTGTTAAGTATTCTGCAAATGTAGTGATTTAATTTTATTGTTAAGCTTTTTTTACTGAAAAAATGTATAAAAAGTATCATTTTGTTATCATTTGCCGGTGTATATGTTATGAAATGTAGATTTTTCGGGTATGTCAGATGCGTTTTAAAACATTGTGGGCTCCGGCAAGATATGCGGCATGGAAAAGCGGGGCTATAAGTTGCAAAAACAGAAAAATGATTTGATTAGTGCGTAAATGAAATTGTTTGTTCTGCAATTTAAATGATTTGCAGCCTTACTGTAGTCGGGAGAGAATACATTTAGCTTTCGCCGATCGCCAAGATCATTCTCCGCAGACCAAACCTTACTGAAAACATTACCGGCAAAATAGTGAAAGTCCCTCTCCGCATCATCTTGAAATCAATATGTGTGGTCATGGCTCTGATGTTGAACGCATGTCATCATCACAAAAGCCCGACTGCCGACACAGCGTCGACCATCACGTTGACTCTGCGTATTCCTGCGGGTGATTATCAGGACTATATGTCAGTGGCAGGCCGTGGGAGCCGTGGCGATGATGCCGCCTCGCTGCGCTGCATAGTCGATGTGTTTCCCTCGCAGACTCTGTCGAGACTGACGCGCTCCGTCTCAAATCCGGCTATGCTTGCAGATGGAAGTTGCAAGGCCACGCTGAAGCTTCCGGAAGGGAAATATGATCTCAGGATCTGGGTGGATCACTCGCGCGGACCGGCAGCCGACAATCACTACGACACTTCCGATCTGCAATCCGTCTCGGTAATCGCCGGCTCATATCGGGGCAGCGACGACAGCAAGGAGGCAGCCTATGGACTTGTCTCAGCCATCAGCCTTGATGGTGGCGAGGCGCGGGAGTGCAATGTATATCTCCAGCGTCCCCATGCTAAATACCGTCTAATAGCCAACGATGTCGCGGCATACAATCGCCTGCATCTCGACGATCCTGCGAAATATCCCGACGTTGCGGCTCTGGAGTTTGAACTCCGCTATGAATACTATCTCCCTTCGGCCTTCGACGTGACAAGCGGGCGGCCCAACGATGCTCTTGCGGGAATCGCCTACACTTCCACCGCGACTGTCGCCGATGACTTTCCGCCGGCTGAGGCTGTAGTGGTCGCCCACGACATGGTCTTCAGCCCTGTCACGGATTCTTTCCTGTCACTGACCTTGATAGTCAGCGATGACGGCGGACGGCAGCTGGCCTCATTTCCGGGACTGAGAGTGGACTACAGGCGTGGGTGTCTCACGACTGTCACCGGCAATTTCCTTACGGCCGCCTTGTCCGGAAGCGGAGTGACAGTCAATACCGAATGGAATGACGACATAGTAATCAGGTTTTAGACAAACCATATAATAAAAACCAACATAGACCACCTATCATGAAAACAAAGATTAGCTCTCTGATCATTGTCATAGCCGGGCTTCTGTCATCGGCATGTCAGGATGATTCACATTTGATGCCGGACCCTAAGAGCGGAAGTGTAAGCTTTCAAGTCGGACTGGACTACGACATAGCCTCGCGTGCGGCAACTGTCGCCGACGAGACTCCTGTGCGCTGTCTGATGGAGGTCTATGATGCCGTGACCGGCACTCAGGTTGGCAAGCAGCTTAGTGTGACCGGCAGCGGCACCTACTCGTTTACCGTCGACAATCTTGAGAAATCCAAGGAATACACCTTCGTATTCTGGGCCGACGGCGGTGAGGATGCATACAACACCACCTCTCTCAAAACCGTCACTGCCGCTGCCGACAATAAGATCGCTTTCGCCGGGCTCATGAAGGCGAAGCCCGACGGAGTGAAAAAGAGTGTGACTCTCACCCATGCGGTCAGCCGTCTTGTGATCGCTCATTCCGGCAATGAGGATCTTACGGTTGGCGATAAGGTGACGGTCTCTTTTACCCGCAAGGTCTATACACTGAATGTGCTTGAGAATAAAATCACCTCTACCGGCACAAAAGCTGTCACCCAAGCGGCGACAGTCACCGCCGGAAATGAGAGCGGTGAGCTGATCGCGCTTTATATGCTCGCACCCGGCGCTGAGACGACCGACGGCGGAAGCCCCTCGATGCTCGTGGAGGACTTCGTGTTGAGTTATCAGCCGAATGGAGTCAATACGGCCTATAAGAAAGAGTTTGCCAATGTGCCTTTCCAGCTCAATCACCGCACAGTCCTCACCGGTAATATCCGGGCCATGGCACTCGGCGGTCAGGAATTTTCGATCAAAGTCAACGGCAGTTGGGAGAGCGATCTGACACCCGAGGAGGGCGGTGGAGTGGATACCCCCAAACCGGATGATCCTATTGTGACTCCCGATCCTACTCCTGACCCGGATCCTGACCCCGAACCCGATCCGATCACGGGGCCGACTCTCAATGTGAGCGCCGGTTCGCTCACCGAAGCCATGATCTCAAAGGCTGTCGGCTCCGGCAACAGCCTTAAGCTCACCGGCTCTCTGGCCGATTCAGACTTCGAGGCGCTTAAATCTTTTCTCAAAAGCGCAGGCAAGCAGATGTCGATAGACCTCAGCGGCACTTCCATCACCGGGCTACCGGAGTCGGCCTTTGATGGATGTGTAGCTTTGACCAGCCTCAGTCTTCCGTCCTCAGCCAAGACTTTGGGGACATATTCTCTGTATGGAACAGGCCTCACTTCATTCATCGGAACGGGAGTGACGGTGGTAGGACATGGAGCATTTGAAAAATGCAACGGTTTGGAGACAATTACATTAGGAAATGTGACTTATGTTGAAGAGGCTGCTTTCAGATATTGCATCAGTCTCAAATGGGTTGATTTGAGCAAGTGTACCCGCGTATGTTCAGTTGATAATAACATCTTGCGTGGAGTGTCGGACAACGTGATCTTTTATGTCGCCGACGATGAGCTGTTGACTAATTTCTCAACTAACAAAGCATGGAAAGAAGCGGCCGATAATATAGAATGGCGAATTCGATAGCCCAATAGTGACGCTGATAGATTTCTAAATATCCAATCCTTTAGAAATGCGGGAGTCGCTCCACGATCTG
Organism: Staphylococcus sp.; assembly: GCA_023665865.1. Classification (GTDB taxonomy): domain Bacteria; phylum Bacteroidota; class Bacteroidia; order Bacteroidales; family Muribaculaceae; genus Duncaniella. The sequence goes on along the minus strand of JAMPDC010000001.1, from coordinate 1,499,647 downwards.
TCGTGCAGTGGCTCCCGTTCGGCGTGTTTATAGTGGATGTCAGGATGGAAATCTGTAATATTGGTAATGGTAACGGGAATAAGTGTTTGGCGGATATGAAAAAATTAAATTAAATTTGCGCATAGAATAGCCAATCAATTATCAAACCCCAAATGCTACAGAAAATTCGACAGATACTGTCTGTTATCGTACTGGTGCTAATCACACTGTTGTTTCTTGATTTCAGCGGCAGCATCCATGCCTGGTTCGGGTGGCTTGCGAAGATCCAGTTTCTTCCGGCCCTGCTTGCTCTCAATTTCGGAGTGATCGTCGGGCTGGTGGTGCTCACCCTTCTCTTTGGCCGCGTCTATTGCTCGGTCATCTGTCCGCTCGGCATCATGCAGGACGGTTTCGGATGGCTCGGGAAGAAAGCCCGTAGGAACCGCTACAGTTTCTCTCCGGCAAAAACCGCGTTGCGCTACGTGATGCTCGCCCTGATGGTGCTTGCGATAGCGCTCGGCCTTGGATCGGTCTTCGCGCTCCTTGCCCCCTATAGCGCCTACGGGCGCATCGTGCAGAGCCTGCTCGCTCCGCTGTGGCAGTGGGGCAACAATCTGCTCGCCGACTGGGCCGCAGAGCATGAGAGCTATGCCTTCTACACGGTCGACATGTGGCTCCGCGGGACATCGACGCTCATTGTGTCTGTAGCTACGCTGGTCATTCTTGCCATACTTTCGTGGCGCAACGGCCGCACGTATTGCAACACCGTCTGTCCTGTCGGTACTCTGCTCGGCTTCATGTCGCGCTACTCGGTTTTCAAGCCTGTGATCGACACATCAAAGTGTAACGGTTGTGGACTCTGCGCGCGGAACTGCAAGGGTAGCTGCATAGACAGCAAGAATCATTCGATTGACTACTCGCGCTGCGTGGCCTGCATGGACTGTATAGAGAAATGCCACCAGGGAGCCATCTCCTACACCCGTCGCAAACCGGCTGTCGCAGAGCCGTCGCAGAAGGTTTCAGCTGCGGCCGCCAAGGTCGACAGCTCGCGCCGTGAATTTCTCGGTGTCAGTGCAGCCGTGGCTGTCGCTGCTACAGCCAAAGCCCAGGAGAAAACCGTCGACGGCGGCCTTGCGGCGATCACCGACAAGAAAATCCCGGTGCGCAAGACCCGCATAGTGCCCCCCGGTGCGAAGAGTATAGCCAACCTCACCTCGCATTGTACCGCCTGTCAGCTTTGCGTCTCGGTCTGTCCCAACGGAGTGCTCCGTCCTTCAGGCGACCTCCTGACACTCATGCAGCCCGAGTTGTCGTATGAACGCGGATATTGCCGCCCCGAGTGCACAAAGTGTTCCGAAGTCTGCCCTGCCGGAGCCATCAGGCCTATCGATGTCGCTGACAAATCGTCGATCCAGATCGGACATGCAGTGTGGGTGAAAGACAACTGCATCCCGCTCACCGACGGAGTGGAGTGTGGCAACTGCGCACGCCACTGTCCTGTCGGTGCCATCCTCATGGTAGCCTCCGATCCTGCCGACGAAACCTCGGTCAAGATTCCGGTGGTGAACAGCGAGCGTTGCATCGGTTGCGGCGCCTGTGAGAATCTATGTCCCTCGCGCCCATTCAGCGCCATCTATGTGGAGGGCCACGAAATCCATCGCATCATCTAATCCATGCACAAAAGAAAATCCAGATGAAACACGAAAATATAAAGGGCCTTGACCGCCGCAGTTTCCTCAAGCGGCTTGGCGCAGGAGCATCGGTCGTCGGTGTGGCCATGGCCGGCTGCGATTCAAAAAACAATGCCGTGACAGGCAACCGGACTGCCTCGACAGAGCTTGAGACCGGAAAGATGGAATACCGCACCAACCCGAAGACCGGCGAAAACGTCTCGCTCCTCGGCTACGGCTGCATGCGCTGGCCGACCACGACCGATGCCGATGGCAATGAGGTGATAGACCAGGAGACAGTCAATCATCTCGTCGACACGGCTATCAAATATGGCGTCAATTATTTCGACACATCGCCTGCCTACTGCAAGGGGTTCTCGGAGAAGGCCACAGGAATAGCGCTCAAACGTCATCCGCGCGACACATATTTCATCGCCACCAAACTGTCAAACTTCTCCCCCTCGACATGGTCGCGCGAGGCGTCGCTCAAGATGTATCACAATTCTTTCAAGGAATTGCAGGTCGACTACATAGACTATCTTCTTCTCCACGGCATCGGCATGGGAGGCGAGGATGGCATGGAGGCTTTCGAGGGGCGCTATGTCGACAACGGAGTCCTCGACTTCCTGCTCAAGGAGCGCGAGGCCGGACGCATCAGGAATCTCGGTTTCTCATATCACGGCGACATCCGTGTGTTTGACTATCTGCTGTCGAAACACGATGAATATAAGTGGGACTTCGTGCAGATTCAGATGAACTATCTCGACTGGAAGCACGCCAAGGAGATCAACAAGCGCAACACCAACGCCGAGTATCTCTACAATGAACTTGACAAGCGCGGCATCCCGGTCGTCATCATGGAGCCGCTGCTCGGCGGACGCCTGTCGAATCTCCACGACCACGTCGTCGCCCGCCTCAAACAGCAGGAGCCGGAGAGGAGTGTGGCATCGTGGGCCTTCCGCTTTGCCGGGACATTTCCGAGGGTGCTGACAGTGTTGAGCGGCATGACCTATATGGAGCATCTGGAGGACAACTTGCGCACCTATGCGCCCTTCAAACCTCTGACCGACGATGAGGTCAACTTCCTCTATGCGACGGCCGATCTGATGATGCACTATCCGACCATCCCCTGCAACGATTGCAAGTATTGCATGCCCTGTCCCTATGGACTGGATATCCCCGCCATACTTCTCCACTACAACAAGTGTGTCAACGAGGGCAATGTGCCCGACACCCGCGAGGGGGAGGAATATCGTCGTGCACGCCGGGCCTTCCTTGTCGGCTATGACCGCTCGGTGCCCCGGCTGCGTCAGGCAAGCCACTGCATCGGGTGCAACCAATGTGCGCCCCACTGCCCCCAGTCGATCGACATTCCCGCCGAGCTTCACCGCATAGACGGATTTGTCGAGGAACTCAAACAGACCGAAGGCTGACGTTATGGCGCTTGACGAAGCAACACGGCAAAGAGCCATTGGGCGTCTTCATGAGGGAGACTGCTCATGCGTGATAGTCAGTGCCGGCGGAGTGACGACAGTCTGCCATGAGCGCGGAGTCAAGGATCTCTACCGCCTCCTCACCACCTATCCCTCGCTGCTCGACGGTGCCTTTATCGCCGACAAGGTGGTCGGCAAAGGTGCGGCTGCGATAATGGTGGCCGGCAAGGTTGCGGGTCTCTTTACCGATGTGGTCAGCGAACCGGCGTTACATCTACTTGAAGCTGCCGGCGTGCCAGTCAGCTATGGGAGGCGGGTAGCGAATATCATCAATCGGCGAGGCGACGGCCCCTGTCCAGTCGAGAGCCTGTGTCGTGACTGCCTGACGGCTGAGGAGTGTCTGCCTATCATCGGAAATTTTCTTGAAAACATATCAAAAAAGCAAATATAGAAGATCAATAGAAATGGAATCAACTCTCAAACTCCACTCTCTGCCGTTTGGCAGTCTCAGAACATATTCGGTGGCCGCGCTCTTCATCGTCGGCAACGTCATCGTGCCCCAGCTGTTTCATCTCGTCCATCTCGGAGGAGTCACCTGGCTGCCGATCTACTTTTTCACCCTCGTCGGTGCCTATAAATATGGTTGGCGCGTCGGGCTGCTGACAGCCTTGGCCTCACCGGTGGTCAACGCCCTGCTGTTTACGATGCCGGCCGTCGCAGCGCTTCCCGCTATCATGCTCAAGTCGGTGCTTCTCGCCGGATTTGCCGGAGCTGCCGCCTCACGGTTCAAAAAAGTGTCTCTCGCGCTGCTTTTTGCAGTCGTAATGGCCTATCAGATCACCGGGACTCTCGGCGAATGGGCTCTCAAAGGTGACTTTTTTCTCGCCTGTCAGGATTTCCGCATCGGAATTCCCGGAATGTTGATGCAGATTTTCGGCGGATGGCTGGTGATCAACTTTATGATGCGACAGAAATGATAAAAAACAGCAATTCCTAACAAATCTAAAAATATTTACACATTGTGTGTAGAAAGTTTAAAATCTATTCGCTAATTCGGATGCTTGGTTAAAATAATGTTAAACAGAATATGTTTTTAAACATAAAAATTTGGAGTGTCATGAAAACTCCCTACCTTTGCATCAGTTTTTCATGGTATTAGATTTAAGGTAAGAAGATTATTCGTCGTGATGACGGATAATTTTTTTTATGTGGGTATTTTAGTGTAACTTTGCAGCTACTTATGAAAAAGCATATCCTCATCATTATCACTATACTTCTGGCCGGTTACGGGTCGGCACGGGCCGAAGATATTCCGGCCGACTCGCTCTCATACGCATGGCGCATCCTTCAGCCGCTCGGACTGAGGGAGCGCGCGCCGATGGATACACTTCTCTACAACTATTATCAGACGGCTGTCCCCTCGGCTGTCTCCCCGGCATTTGCCACGACCGGCAATCAGGCCTCCGTCGGCAAAGACATGCTTTTCATGCAGAGCGAGCCGATGAGCGATTTCTTTTTCCGCGATGCAAAGCGCTTCTGGCTCCCAAACGAGCAGACGATGAGGTTTTTCAACACCCGTATCCCCATGTCGCAAGTCGGCTACAATACAGGTGGTGGCCGAGAGGTGGCCCAGGACTATTTCCGCCTGCTTTTCTCGGGAAATGTCAACAAGAGGACACAGATCGGTGCTCTCGTCAACTATCCCTATTCGAAGGGCAGCTATGAGAACCAGGCCGCCAAGGGTTTCACCTGGGGCCTCTCCGGATCATATACAGGTGACCGCTACGAGTTTCAGGGATTTTTCAATGCCTACAACATGGTCAACAAGGAGAACGGCGGTATCACCGACGATCTCTATATCCTTGATCCGGCGCAGATGCAGGGCGGTGTGTCGTCGATCAACCCCAAGAGCATCCCGACAAATCTCTCCGGATCGACATCAAGAGTGGCCGGCAAGCAGTTCTACATGAACCACCGCTACAAGGTGGGCTACTGGCACGAGGAGAAGGATGAGAATGACTCTGTGGTCGTGCGGGACTATGTGCCGGTGTCGAGTTTCATCTGGACTTTCAACTATCAGACCTCGCGCCACAGATTTTCCAACACAAACTCGTCGGAAGAAGATTTCTGGACAAACCACTATATTGATGCGACAGGGACTGCTGACCACACGGAATACAGCTCGATCCGCAACACCCTCGGCATATCTCTGCTCGAAGGCTTCAACAAGTATGCCAAGGCCGGACTCGGAGCCTTTGTGACCCACGAATTGCGCAGCTACAAGCAGACCACCGATACGCTCGCCATCTCAGGTGTGGAGCGACCGGAAGGGCTGACGCCCTATCCGTTTGACTCACGGATGAAGGGTAAGGAGACCGAAAATCTTCTCTATGTCGGCGCACAGCTGGTCAAACAGCGGGGGACACTGCTCAACTATGAAGCCACTGCGAGTATCGGACTCGTAGGCGCGGCTGCCGGTGAGTTTAAGGCCGACGGAAATGTCTCGACCCATATACGGCTCCTCGGCGACACTGTCACCATCAAGGGCTACGGCCATTTCAGCAACACCACCGCCCCCTATCTCATGAAGCATTTCATCTCCAACCATTTCGCGTGGGAAAATGACTTCGGTAAAATACGCCGCGTCCGTTTCGGCGGCATCCTTGATCTGCCACACACCGGCACCCGTGTCAATGTCGGGGCGGAGAATATCCAGAACTACATTTATTTCGGCCCCGAGATGCTCCCTGTGCAGAACGGGGGGAGTGTTCAGGTGTTCAGCGCACAGTTGCAGCAGGATTTTCAGTGGCGTGCGCTCAACTGGCGCAACACCGTAGTCTATCAGAAATCGTCGGACGAGAGTGTCCTTCCTCTTCCGCAGCTCGCCATTTACTCCAACCTCTTTCTCTATTTCCGTGTGGCAAAAGTGTTGCAGGTGCAGCTCGGTGTCGACCTCGACTACTACACGAGCTACTACGCTCCATCATATCAGCCCTCGACCATGGCCTTTTACAACCAGAGTGAGGTGAAGTGTGGCAACTATCCGTTCATGAACGTCTATGCCAACATGAAGCTGTCGCGCGCGCGCTTCTTCGTGCTGTTCTCACATGTCAACCAGGGCATGTTTGGCGGCAGCAACTATTTCTCGATGCCCCACTATCCGCTTAATCCCCGCAGGTTTCAGATGGGCGTGATTGTCGACTTCAATAACTGACGCGAAAAAAATTTTTTCGACCAATATAGCGTGGCCGGTTGTTTTATATGTAATGTGTATATAAAACAACCGGCTTCTATATGGCAACAAATTCAAATATCCCCGGCAAAACTCCCGGTAAAAAAGGACTCCTTTCATTTCTCCGCGGTCCGCGCGGCGGCATAGTGCTGTCGCTCGCACTCATAGCGGTGGCCGTGGTGGTCACGGTCCGCCAATGTTCGACACCGATCGCCCGCAACGGCTATGAATATGTCCGCGGCTGCGGCGACACCATCAATGTGGCGATCGACTATTCTCCCATGTCGCTCTACCGCTACGGCGATTCGCTCGCGGGATTCAACTATGAGATGATGAAGGAGATGGCGGCGCTCTATGGCGACAATGTCAAGTTCTATCCCATAGCCTCGGTCAATGAGGCGCTCGACGATTTGAAAAACGGAGTGTATGACGTGGTCATCTCCGACCTCCCCGTGACTACATCGCGGCGCGAGAGCTATCATTTCACCGAACCGGTCTATCTCGACAAGCAGGTGTTGATCAGTCTCGACACCACTATCCGTTCGCGGCTTGACCTTGCCGGAAAAGAAGTGTGGGCCCTCGAAGGCTCGCCGGCAGCAGAGCGTATCGGCAATCTCAGCCGTGAGATAGGCGATACGATCTACGTGAGAGACGACTCAATCCGCAGCGCCGAGCAGCTGTTTATGCTGACGGCCCTCGGCAAGATCCCCCGCGCCGTCATCAACAGTGCCAAGGCCTCGATGCTTGCCAAGGATTATCCCGATGTCGACATCTCGACACCGGTCTCCTTCACCCAATTCCAGTCATGGGTCGTCGATAAGGACAACAAAGCGCTTGCCGACACTCTCGACTCGCAGATCAGACGGTTCAAGGCCACTCCTCAGTATGCCGCCCTCATAGAGCGCTATCTGCTCCAGGCCGCGGAGGTTGCGGATGGCAATGATAGCATATAGCCGGGGCTGATACAAAATAGCGTGACAGTCAACAAATTTCTGAATAGAAATGTTATTATAATACAACGAGTGATATGAGAGCCGCCGATGGACGACGGATTTATTTCACGGTTTGATATAAGGTAAAAAAGAAAATAAATTTCAACTATTAATCAAAACATAAGTCGTTATGAAAACGCTCATTGAAAAATTTTGGGGTCAGACTCACTATTGGTGGGTAGTCCTCCTTGCAGGCATCCTGATGGTGATCTGCGGTTTTGCATATTGGTTCTGGCCGGCAGCAGGCTACGCTGTAGCTTCTCAGATTTTCGGCTGGCTTCTTGTCCTGGTAGGCGTGGTGCAGCTTCTTGTCGCATCCGGTCCAAACCGTGGTAAAGGCTGGGGCTGGTGGTTGGCCGGCGGCATCATCGATATCTTCATCGGTTTCATGCTCGTCCGCAGCATCGTCCTCTCGGAAATGGTATTTCCCTACTTCATTGCATTCATATTCATCTATTGGGGCATCAGCGCTCTTTGCAGCTCAGTGATGCAGAGCGGACGCCGCTACTGGTGGGTCTATCTCATCAACGGTATCCTTCTGATGCTCATCGGATTCTTCTTCATTGAAGCCGGCTGGGTCCAGGACATGGCGATGACAAGTTTCCTTACCTCGCTCGCCTTCATCTACTGGGGATTCTCGCTTGCGATGCTCTCCTACGACATGAAACCCACCCGTCAGTAACAGACGCAAGTCAGCTTTACTATTAGATTTTTAAGATTAAATGATATAGACCCGGCCCGCGGCACCCTCCGCAGGCCGGGTTTTATTGTCGGGGTGCAAATCCGGGGGTGTGAGGTGGTGGTTTTTTGCGCCGGATTTGCTAAATTTGCAATTACTATGAATCAACCTCTTGCCGAGCGCCTGCGTCCGCGCTCACTTGACGATTATATCGGACAGCTTCACCTCGTCGGGCCCGGCGGGGTGGTCAGACGTATGATTGAGTCCTCCAGGATATCCTCGTTTATTCTCTGGGGCCCTCCCGGGGTAGGGAAGACCACGCTTGCGAGGATAATAGCCAATTCGGTCAATGTGCCCTTCTACACTCTCTCGGCCGTCAATTCCGGGGTGAAGGAGGTGCGCGATGTGTTGGAGCGGTGTAAAGCCGACTCGATGAGCATGTTCAGCGGTGGGCGCCCGATACTTTTCATAGATGAAATCCACCGTTTCAGCAAGAATCAACAGGATAGCCTGCTGGGTGCGGTGGAGAGCGGAGTGGTGACGCTGATAGGCGCGACGACCGAAAATCCGTCGTTTGAGGTGATCCGTCCGTTGCTGTCGAGAGCGCAGGTCTATACACTACGTCCGCTTGAGGAGGAGGATCTGAAGCTGCTGCTCGACCGTGCCGTCAACGGCGACGAGACTCTGCGGGCCCACGGCGCGAAGGTCGAGGAGACTACGGCGCTCTTCCGCTTTGCCGGCGGCGATGCCCGCAAGCTGCTTAATATCCTCGACCTGCTCGAACAGTCGACGCCTCAGGGTGAACCTCTGGTGATAAACGACAAGCTCGTCACAGACTGTCTTCAGGAAAATCCCGCTGCCTACGACAAGAACGGAGAGATGCACTATGACATCATCTCGGCTTTCATCAAGAGTGTCCGAGGGTCTGACCCCGATGCCGCCCTCTATTGGCTGGCGAGAATGATACAGGGGGGCGAGGATCCGGAGTTCATAGCCCGGCGTCTGATGATATTGTCGGCTGAGGATATCGGCCTGGCCAACCCTAACGCGCTGCTGCTTGCCAATGCCACGTTTGACATGATTCACAAGATCGGAATGCCGGAGGGGCGCATCCCGCTCGCGGAGTGTACGGTCTATCTGGCGCTGTCGCCCAAAAGCAACTCTGCCTACAAGGGTATAGCCGCCGCGCTTGATCTTGTCGAGAAGACAGGTGATCTGCCGGTGCCGCTCCATCTGCGCAACGCACCAACTTCGCTGATGAAAGATATGGGCTACGGACGTGACTACAAATATTCACATGATTACCCCGGCAACTTTGTGGTGCAGCAATTCATGCCCGACCAATTAGGACACCGTCAGTTGTGGACTCCCTGCGACAATCCCGCCGAGATGCGCTCCGCCGCCCTCCAGAACGAGCGCTGGAATCCTAAGAAATCGTGAATCCACCGCGCTTGAAGAAAAAGAAACATAAAACACATTTTGCATTATAATAACAATCCCATAATATGGATTTACAAAGAATAAATCAACATAAGTCATCGTTTGACAGTATTCAGCAGTATATTAAGAGTGATGATGGGAGCGAACAAATAGAAGTTTGGTTTGCCCGTGAACTTCAAGTGTTGTTGGGCTATGCCCGATGGGAGAATTTTCTTGTGGCGATAGGTCGAGCTGTTGATTCCTGTAAGACGCAGGGAATCAATGTCGAGGACCATTTTCGTGAGGTCACGAAAATGGTTGCTCTCGGCAGTGGTGCAAAGCGCGAAATCTCGGATTTCATGCTCACTCGTTACGCATGTTATCTCATTGCTCAGAATGGCGACCCGAAAAAAGAAGAAATAGCTTTCGCTCAAGGATATTTTGCCACTCAGACCAGAAAAGCAGAGCTTATAGCCGAACATATTGACCAAATTTCCCGCTTGGAAACGAGGGATAGACTGAGAGCATCTGAAAAACAACTCTCAAGAAATATATTTGAGAGAGGTGTTGATGACAGGGGCTTTGGACGTATTCGTTCCAAAGGTGACACCGCATTGTTTGGTGGACACACAACAGAAGATATGAAGCATCGACTTGGCATTAAGTCATCCAGACCTCTCGCAGATTTCTTGCCTACACTGACTATTGCAGCAAAGAATCTTGCGACCGAAATGACGAATTACAATGTTGAGCAGAAAGATTTGCATGGAGAGGTTCCAATAACAAGTGAACACATACAAAATAATCAAAGCGTAAGGCAGATGCTTGGGCAGCGTGGTATTCGCCCGGAAGAATTACCAGCCGCTGAAGATATAAAGAAGGTTGAACGAAGGGTGGCCTCTAACAGAAAGAAAATTGAGAAAACGACAAAGAAATTGCCGAAACAGAAATAGGATATCAAGAGGTCAATTTTTTTACATTCTCTAAGAATAAAAGAAACAGTTCCTATCGTATCTCTCTGTCCTTCGGCAAGAGGCGGGTATGGCTCACGAGTTTTTTTGAGTCGGGTTGTCCCAACCGCCGCCGAGGACTTTATAGAGGTTTATGAGGGCGAGATATTCGTCGCGTAGAGCGTTGCTGACGCCGATCTGTGCGTCGAAGTAGCGTCGCTGTGCGTCAAGCACGTCGATATAGCTGAGTGAGCCGGCGCGATATTGCAGATGGGCGAGCTGGACATATTTGACGGTTGCGTCGCGCAGCTCCACTTTAAGTTTCGTGGTCTCCTTGATGCGGCGATAGGTCGAGATCGCGGTGTTGACTTCGGTGAAAGCCTGGATGACCGACTTCTCGTAGGAGTAGCGGGCCTGGTCGTAGGCGGCAATGGCAGCCTGATATTTCTTTTTTTTGCGTCCGAAATCAAAAATCGGGCCTGTGATGTTGGCGAGTGTATAGGTGAAGGGTGATTTGAAGAAATTTGGCAGCTCATCATTCTCGAAACCCGGAGTGAAACCGATGCGCAGACGGGGGAAGCGATCGGCATAGGTGTAGCCGACGTTTGCCATCGCGGATGCGAGTTGCTGCTCGGCGGCGCGGACATCGGGGCGGCGTTTCAGCAGATCGGAGGGGAGGCCGGTCGGCAGATTCTCGGGAAGTATGATATTGAGGGCAAGCTCACCGCGGTCGAAGATCTCACGCGGATATTCCCCCATGAGGAGAGTGAGCGCATTGCGTGCGGCAGTCAGTTGGCGTTCGAGGTTCGGGACGAGCGAGGCAGCGGTGGCATATTCCACTTTGGCTTGCTGATAGACTGTCTCGGGAGTGAGGCCGCCTTCGAAGCGTATGCGTGCCTGTTCGAGCGACTCCTTGCGTGTGGCGAGAGTCTGGCGGACGATGGCAAGCTCGTTGTCGAGTGCTATTAGACGGAAGTAGGCCGAGGCGACTTCTGCGATGAGTGTCATCTTCATCGCCCGGAAGTCTTCGACCGAGGCTGCATAGTTTGCCGCTCCCCGTTTTTTCGCCCACGACAGCGCTCCCCAGAGATTCATCTCCCAGGAGATGGGAAATTTCAGGTCATATTCAGGATCCTTGGTAGTCCCGGTGCCACCATAGTTGTTGGTCTCATACGAACCGCCGACGAGCGCTCCTATTTCGGGATACATGTTGGCTTTGTCGATGCCGTAGAGATGACGCATCTCCTCGACGCGCGAGGCGGCTTTGAGCAGGTCGCGGTTGTTTTCGAGAGTGATGCGCATGATGTGGCAGAGAGTGGAGTCGCCGTAGAAATTCCACCATGCGATGTCGGCGATCGATGCAGAGTCGCTTTCGAGGCCCGGCATGAAGGCTGCGGGCATTGTTGTGTCGGGGACGGTGAGATTCTTGACCCCTGAGCACCCGGATAGTGTCAGGAGGAGTATTATGATGGGGATGAAGCGTTTCATTTCGTGTGTTTTTTGCTGATGAGTTTGTTGATTTCAACAAAGAAGAAGGGAACGAAGACGATGCCGATGGTGATGGCTACCAACATGCCGAAGAAGACTCCGGTGCCGATGTCGCGGCGCGCGGCCGAGCCCGGGCCCGAGGCGAAGAGGAGGGGGAGGAGTCCGAGCATGAAGGCCAGGGAGGTCATGACGATCGGGCGGAAGCGCAGACGGGCTGCGGTGAGAGCGGCGTGGATAGCGTCGGCGCCTTTGTCGACTTCCTCTTTGGCAAACTCGACGATGAGGATGGCGTTTTTGGCGACAAGACCGACGAGCATCACGAGTCCGATCTGGAAGTAGGTGTTGTTTTCAAGCCCGCACACCCAGATGCCGAGATAGGCGCCCACTCCGGCTATGGGGAGGGAGAGGATGACGGCGAGCGGTACGCTCCAGCTCTCGTATTGCGCAGCGAGGAAGAGGAAGACGAAGAGGAAGGCGAGTCCGAGCACGAGGCCGGTGTTGCCACTCTCGTGTTTCTGCTGATAGGACAGACCGCTCCATTCGACCCCGATATTTTCGGGTAGTTTCTCGCGTACGATCTTCTCGAGGGCGTCCATGGCTTCGCCGGTGCTGTAGCCGTGGGCTGCTTCACAGGAGATGGTGGCGGAGTTGAACATGTTGAAGCGTCCGATGGTGCCGGGGCCGGTGGTGAACCGTGAAGTGCCGAGGGCCGAGATCGGCACCATGGTATTGTCGGCTCCGCGGGCAAAGAAGAGATTGATGTTGTCGCGGCGCGAGCGGTAGGGGGCGTCGGCCTGGATGTAGACACGATAGATGCGGTTGAACATGTTGAAGTCATTGACATAGATCGACCCGGTGAAGGCCTTCATGGTCGAGAAGATGTCGCTGACGGGTATGCCCTGCATTTTCGCGCGGTCGCGGTCGACGTCGAAGTAGAGCTGAGGGATGTCGGCCTGCATTGAGGTCGAGAGTCCCGAGATGACAGATGACTGCGAGGCGTAGTGGATGAGGGTGTCGACGGCGTTTTGCAGGTCGGTGTATGAGGCATCACCGCGTGCTTCGAGCACCATCTCGACTCCGCCCGAACTGCCGAGGCCGGGGATGATGGCCGGCGAGAAGATGTAGACTTTGCTTTCGGGATAGCTCTCGAGTTGCTCGCGGACACGGGTGCGGATCTCGGCGATGTCGGTAGTGGTGCGCTCGTCCCAGGGTTTGAGTATGACAGTCAGCTGCGAGTGGGCGGGGTTGGTGCCGACGCGTGGCGAGGAGCCGGTGACGTTGAGCACATATTCCACGTCCGGGTCATCGAGCAGATAGTCCATGGCGCGTTCGGTCACCTCACGGCTGCGCTCGACGGTGGCGCCTTCGGGAAGCTCAAGCTCGACGGTGAAATATCCCTGGTCCTCCTGCGACATGAAGCTGCGCGGCATGAGGGCATTCATCATGTAGATAAACACCAGAGCGAGTCCGAAGGCTGCATACATGCGCTTGGGATGATGGATCGTGCGGAGGATTGTGCGGCCATAGAAGCGGTTGCCACGCCCGAGCCAGATGTTGATGAGGCGGAAAATTTTGGCTTTCCTGCGGCGTGAGGCCGGGCGCAGGAGTTTGGCACACATGACGGGCGAGAGTGTCAGCGCCACGATGGTCGAGATGATGACCGATACGGCGATGGTGATGGTGAACTGGCGGTAGAGCTGACCGGTGATGCCAGGGAGGAAGCTCACGGGCACAAAGACCGCGCAGAGGACGAGCGACATGGCTATGAGCGCGCCGCTGAGGTTGCTCATGGCCTTGGCGGTGGCCTCGTAGGGGGAGAGGTGTTCGGTGTTCATGATGCGGTCGACGTTTTCGACGACAACGATGGCGTCGTCGACCACGATGCCGATGGCAAGGATGAGGCCCAGGAGCGTGAGCATGTTGAGCGAGAAGCCAAACATGAGCATGATGCCGAAGGTGCCGACCAGCGAGATAGGGACGGCGATGACGGGGATCAGGGTCGTGCGCCAGTTCTGCAAGGAGAGGAAGACTACGAGGATCACCAGTATGAGAGCTTCGAAAAAGGTGCGGTAGACGTGGTGGATCGACTCGGAGATATAGGTCGTCATGTCGAAGGGTATGCTGTAGGAGATACCTTCCGGAAATGATTTGGCGATGTTTTCCATCTCAGCCTTGACGGCCTCGGCCACTTCCATGGCGTTGGCGCCGGGGAGCATGTTGATGTTGAGGACGGCTGCGTTGCCGCCGTTGATGCCTGACTCGGTCGAGTAGCTGGAGGCTTCGAGCGACACCCTGGCCACATCTTTGAGGCGGATGATGGCGCCGCCGGGCGATGCGCGGAGGACGATGTCCTCAAACTCGGCTACCGACGAGAGGCGCCCGCGGGCGATGATGGGCATGGTGACGTCAATGTCGGTGGCCGGGGCCTGGCCGAGCGCACCGGCGGCCGATTCACGGTTCTGGTCCTGGAGGGCGTTCTGGATATCCTTGACGGTCAGACCGAGGTCGGCGAGCTTGTCGGGCGCGACCCAGATCTGCATGGCATAGTAGCGGCTGCCGACGTTGCTGACGCTGCCGACTCCGGGGATGCGCCGCAGAGGGTCGACGACGTTGAGAGTGGTGTAGTTACTGAGATATACTTCGTCAAACTTAGGGTCGTCGGAGAGGATTGTGATGGTCAGCAAGCGGCTGGCGGTCTCTTTGGAGACAGAGATGCCGTTTTTGACCACCTCTGCCGGGAGGCGCGACTCGGCCATCTTGACGCGGTTCTGGATGTCGACGGCGGCGAGCTCGGGATCGGTGTCGATGTCGAAGGTCACACGTGCGGTGAAGCCGCCGGAGTTGGAGCTTGACGACGACATGTAGATCATGCCCGGGGTGCCGTTGAGCTCCTGTTCGATTGGGGTCGCCACTGCCTGGGTGACGGTCTGGGCGTCGGCTCCGGGATAGGAAGCGGTGATTTTGACGACCGGCGGGACGATGTCGGGATATTGGTCGACCGGGAGCAGCATCAACCCTATCGCACCCACAATGAATATTACTATGGATATGACTATGGAGAAGACCGGGTGGTCGAGAAAGAAATTCTTTTTCATTGTCAGCAGATGGGGGAGTGTGTGTTATTTTTCCTTTGCGGTTTCAGTGTCGTCGGCGGGGGCGGGGACGGGGTTGACCTTCATGGAGTGGGAGAGCTTGTGGTAGCCCTCGACCACTATTTTCTCGCCTTGGGCGAGGCCACGCTCGACTATGGTGTTGTTGCCGACCTCGGGGCCGGTCTCAATGAAGCGTCGCTCAACGATGCTGTCGGGGCGCACCACATAGATATATGCACCTCCCTTTTCGATGACGAGAGCCTTTGTGGGGACTTCGATGGCTTTTTCGCGCACGTCGAGGAGCACTTTCACTTTGGTAAACTCGCCGGGGAGGAGACTGCGGTCGGGGTTTGGCATCTCGGCGCGGACGGAGAAAGTGCCGGTTTTCGGGTCGACCTGCGGATCGGCGAAGTCGACGAGACCTTTGTGAGGATAGACTGAGCCGTCGGCGAGGGTGATGGTCACAAAGGAGTTCCATTTGCGTTTGGAGTCAGAGCCTCCGAGGTTGACGTTGGCGTCCTTGCTGCGCAGATAGTCGAGGGCTGTCATCGAGAAGTCGACTCTGACGGTGTCGCTCTTGACGATGGTTGCGAGGAGCGACTTGCCGCCCGACGGGCCTACGAGGGTTCCTATATCGGCCACGCGCTCGGAGATGTAGCCCGAGATCGGGGAGCTGACGTTGGTGTAGCCAAGGGTCAGTTCGGCTTGCGTGAGGTCGGCTTCGCTGACGATGACCTCTGCATTGGCGGTCTCGAAAGCTGCGGTGGCGTTGTCGAGGTCAAGCTGGGAGGCGGCGTTCTGGGCATAGAGTGGCTTGATGCGGTTGAGGTCGCGCTCGGCTTTCTGGGCTTGTGCGCGTGCTTTGTTGAGCTGCGCGCGTGCCTTGTTGACGTGTGCCTTGTAGAGCCTCGGGTCGATGACGAAAAGGGTCTGTCCTTTCTGGATGTAGGAGCCTTCCTTGAAGAGCATTTTTTCGAGGTAGCCTTCGACGCGGGCGTGGACCTCGACGAACTGCTGCGCGCGGATGCGGCCTACGTATTCACCATATATATTGATGTCGTCGGTGCCTACGGTCTCTACTTCTACAATCGGGAGCGGTGCGTCATGGGTCTTCGGGCGCAGGAAGAAATATATTGCCGCAGAGATGATCAGTATCACCAGTGCGATGACGATCCATGATCTTTTTTTGTGAGAGTGGTGGGGTGCGGCAGGATTGGTGTTGCTTGTGAATCTTGAATTGAGCGATTCACCGATTTTATGAATGTTCATTTTCTGATTGTGTGATGAGTTGTTATTTTTGCACTGATAGCCTTTGCTAACATCTTTAACAACGCATAAGGAGTGTTAAAGTTGAGTCACGGATACAAATTTAATGTGTAACGGTCATTTGGCAAAGCGTGTGTCAACAGACGGCCGGAATTTGTTAATGAACCGTCGTTTGGCGCGACGGCGCTCTTCCTGCTCCTGTCGGCGGCGCTCACGGCGGTTGCCGGTGAAGCGGCATGGCGCAGCGGTTTTCTCCTGCACGGGGACGGGTAGGGGAGCGATTGGAGGGTTGGCGTATGGCTCTTCCTCGACGGGTGTGCTCTCTTCTTTGCTTGATGTGGCGAGGCTCTGTGACTCTGTCTCAGCGACGGTTTCGGTGGAGCGATGCCTGCGGCGGTTTCGCGCGGCGGCTGAGCGGGCCATGGCTTTGTCGATCTCCGGTTTCAGTAGGGTGAAGATGAGCATGACTTCGCCGGAACGGCCGGAGGGTTGGACACCTATATTAATATATGTGTCAATGGTCATCATGACGTCGACACCAAGCAGCGGGTTGCCGACGACGTTGGCTGCGGCGATGGCGCGCTCGTTGATTGACTGATAGAATTTTTCGGAAACGGGGCGGATGTTTTTCTTCGTCTTGTCGGAGGAGTGTTGTTTTTTCATCGTTGATGGATATTTTTTGTGATTATGATGCAAATTTAATCATGCTCGACCCCGAAAAAGGTGCGATAATACAAATGCCGTGCAAAAATTGGGGGCTAATTGCTGAAAAATTTCCATAATTTTCCCGCTTAATATTTGGAGCGAATGAAAAAATAGTTAAATTTGCGGACGAAAGCCGTAACGTCAAGCGTCGACGGATTTCGACCAATCGCACGTTAACTTTTTCTATAATACCTTCTTTCATTATGAAAAAACATAATTTTTATGCAGGTCCGTCAATTTTGAGTGAATACACCATCAAAAACACGGCGGATGCCATCCTGAACTTTGCAGGAACCGGATTGTCGATTCTTGAAGTTTCACACCGTGGCAAGGAGTTTGTGGCTGTCATGGACGAGGCCCAGGCTCTTGTCAAGGAACTCCTGGATGTGCCCGAAGGCTACCATGTGCTGTATCTCGGCGGTGGCGCGAGCCTTCAGTTCTGCATGGCACCCTTCAACTTGCTGCGCACCAAGGCCGGTTATCTCGACACTGGTACCTGGGCAGCCAATGCCATCAAGGAGGCCCGCCTCTTTGGCGAAGTAGAAGTGCTTGCTTCCTCTAAAGATGCCAACTACACGTTCTATCCGAAGGACTATACCGTGCCCGAGGATCTGGACTATTTCCATATCACCACCAACAACACTATCTATGGCACTGAGCTCCGCAAGGATCCCGATGTGAAGGTGCCTCTGGTAGCCGATATGTCGTCAGATATCTTCTCTCGCCCGGTTGATGTCTCCAAATATGATCTCATCTATGCCGGCGCACAGAAGAATCTCGGCCCTGCCGGTGCGACCCTCGTGATCGTGAAGGAGAGCGCTCTCGGTCATGTCGACCGTCCCATCCCCACCATGCTTGACTACCGCACCCACATCAAGAAGGGTTCGATGTTCAACACTCCTCCCGTGCTCCCCGTATTCTCAGCTCTTCAGACTCTCCGTTACTACAAGGAGCTCGGCGGCGTGAAGGAGATGGAGAAGCGCGATCTCGCAAAGGCTGCTCTGCTCTACGACGCGATCGACTCAAGCAAGATGTTTGTCGGCACTGTGACTGATCCCGACTCCCGCTCGATCATGAACGTGACTTTCGTCATGACCCCCGAATATAAGGAGCTTGAGAAAGACTTCGTTGATTTCTGCTCGGCCCGCGGTATTGTAGGCATCAAGGGCCACCGTTCAGTAGGTGGTTTCCGTGCATCGCTCTACAATGCTCTTCCCATCGAAAGCGTCCAGGCGCTTGTCGATGCTATGAAGGAATTTGAGAAAGCTCACTGATTTGACGATTAAAAATACCTATATATAATCATGAAGGTACTTATTGCGACAGAGAAGCCTTTCGCAGCTGTGGCTGTCGATGGCATGCGTAAAGTGATTGAGGAGGCCGGTGCGGAGCTTATGCTCCTGGAAAAATACACCGACCGCAAGGAGCTCCTCGAAGCAGTGGCTACAGCCGACGCGCTGATCATCCGCAGCGACAAGGTGGATGCCGAGGTGATCGCCGCAGCTCCCAATCTGAAAGTGGTTGTCCGTGCAGGCGCCGGATATGACAACGTGGATCTTGAGGCTGCCACTGCAGCAGATGTCTGTGTGCAGAACACTCCCGGCCAGAATTCAAATGCTGTTGCCGAACTGGTGTTCGGGCTTGCAGTGATGATGTGTCGCAACATGTATAACGGCACATCCGGAACTGAGCTCAAGGATAAGACTCTCGGTATTCAGGCTTTCGGACAGGTGGGACGCAATGTGGCCCGCATCGCCCGTGGCTTTGAGATGAACGTCTCCGCTCTCGACCCCTATTGCCCCGACAATGTGATGGAAGATGCCGGCGTGTCGCCGGTCCACTCTGTCGAGGAGCTCTATCGCAACAACAAGGTAGTGTCGATCCACATCCCTGCCACTCCCGAAACACGCAAGTCGATCGGCTATGAGCTCATAGCATCCATGCCCAAGGGTGGTCTACTCATTAATACCGCCCGCAAGGAGGTCATCGATGAAGAGGGCCTCATCCGTGCGCTCGACGAGCGTCCCGACATCAAGTATGCTGCCGACGTGGCTCCTGAGCGCGCAATGGAGATCAAAGAGCGCTTTGGCGACAGAGTGTTCTTCACGCCCAAGAAGATGGGAGCACAGACTTCAGAGGCAAATATCAATGCCGGTATTGCCGCTGCCCGTCAGGTGATCTCTTTCCTTACGACCGGCGAACAGAAATTCCGAGTAAACAGATAAGCAACATAAATATTTTTCATGACGGATGTCTGCGTCGGGATTGACGCGGACATCTTTTTTTGTTAACGTTAATATAGACTTTGGCAGTGTCGGGCTTGAGAGTGCGCTGAGTGGCATATTTAGGACTGAACGGGTGAAAATGACCAGTTGTTGATCTATTTAAGAATGATTAGTAAATTAACTGTTAAATTTATGTTAAATTACCATGGAAAATTTGGAGGGAATGTAGGAAGTCACTACCTTTGCACTCGCTTTTGAGAAGCAAACCTCACAGCGGTGAGGG
>JAMPDC010000001.1:1351988-1480134 GCA_023665865.1 Staphylococcus sp. | reverse complement strand
CTACGAGTCGAGTCTGAAAACGCTCCGAGCGTCTCAGACCCGACTTTTTTTATGCCTTGACGTAATGCGTTATTTAGCGGATTTGTTTGAGGTTACGTAAAAATATTGTAATTTTGCACGTGAATGACTATCTATGTCCTATTCGCAACGATTTTTAGTTATCAAAGAAATAATTCACCAATCATAAATGGAACTCACTGCGTCACAGCTTGCGACTCTTGTCAATGGTATAGTTGAAGGTGATGAAAATGTGAAAATCAGCACCTTTGCGCGAATCGAGGAGGGCCACCAGGGCGCTCTGTCGTTTCTTGCAAATCCGAAATATACACACCACATCTATTCAACAGAGTCATCTGTTGTGCTTGTGAAGAAAGATTTTGTTCCCGAACACCCTGTAAAGGCCACACTCATCCGTGTTGACGATCCTTATGCGACGGTCGCACGTCTGCTTGAGATGGTGACAGAGATGACCAAGGTTGAGAAGAAGGGTGTTGAGACGCCGTCGTTTATATCGGAGGGGGTTGAGATTCCCGAGGATGCCTACGTCGGCGCTTTTGCTTATATCGGCAAGGGAGTTAAGCTCGCGGCCGGTGTGAAGATCTATCCACAGGTCTATGTCGGTGACGGTTGTGAGATCGGTGAGGGTACAATCCTCTATGCCGGTGTGAAGATCTATCAAGGCTGTAAGGTCGGCAACAGATGCATCATCCATTCGGGAGCAGTCATCGGTGCCGACGGTTTTGGTTTTGCGCCTGTCGATGGCGGGTATGAGAAAATCCCTCAGACCGGCAATGTCGTGATTGACGATGATGTCGAGATCGGAGCGAACACAACGATTGACCGTGCGATGATGGGTGCCACACACATTGCAAAGGGTGTGAAGCTCGACAATCTTATCCAGATCGCTCACAACTGTTCGATCGGCGAGAGCACGGTGATGGCTGCCCAGGCCGGTGTCGCAGGTTCGGCAAAGATCGGCGCACACTGTATGGTCGGCGGCCAGGTCGGATTTGTCGGTCATATCACCATTGCCGATGGCACGCAGATCGGTGCGCAGAGCGGTGTCAGCAAGCCCACCAAGCCCGGTGAGAGGGTGATGGGAGCCCCTGCGGTTGATATGGGAGAGTATGCCCGCAGTCTTGTCCACGTCAAGAAGCTCGGTTCGCTCTACGAAAGGGTGAAGGAGCTGGAGAAAAAGATAAAATAAGAAAACATCAAGCAAATATATGAATCAGAAGACA
This sequence comes from Staphylococcus sp., assembly GCA_023665865.1. GTDB lineage: Bacteria > Bacteroidota > Bacteroidia > Bacteroidales > Muribaculaceae > Duncaniella. Next base: position 1,478,893 of record JAMPDC010000001.1, on the reverse strand, counting down.
TTAAACGGCGAGTTTACGCTCACCGGCAAGGGCCTTCATACAGGTCTTGAGATTGAGGCGCGTTTCCTTCCTGCGCCTGAAAACCATGGCTACAAATTCAAGCGTGTCGACCTTGAAGGCCAGCCGGTGATTGATGCACTTGCTGAAAATGTAGTAGCTACAAACCGCGGAACAGTCATCGCAAAGGGTGACGCGCGTGTTTCAACCATCGAGCATGCCATGGCTGCGCTCTATGCCGCCGGTGTTGACAATGTGCTCATCGAAGTCAATGCTCCCGAACTCCCTATCCTTGACGGAAGCGCCCGCTTCTACAGTGAAGAGATTGCCCGTGTGGGTCTCCAGGATCAGAAAGCCGACAAGGATTTCTTCTATATCAAGTCGAAAATCGAGATCCGCGATGAAGAGTCGGGTTCCTCGATTCTCGTGCTCCCCGATGATGAATTCTCTGTCGACGTGAAGATTGATTTCGACTCTGTGGTCCTCAACAATCAGTTTGCCACTCTCGACACGATGGACAATTTTGCGTCTGAGATCGCTTCGAGCCGCACATTTGTCTTCGTCCGTGAGATCGAACCTCTTGTCAAGGGCAATCTTATCAAGGGTGGTGACCTCGACAATGCGATCGTCATCTACGACAGCCCCATGGCACAGTCAGAGCTTGACCGTCTGGCAGACCTCATGAATGTCCCCCGAAAGGATGTAAGTGAATTCGGTTATATCAATGATGCGCCTCTCACCAGCGAGAACGAGCCCGCGCGCCACAAGCTCCTTGATCTTATCGGCGACATCGCTCTGATCGGCCGTCCTCTCAAGGGCCGCGTCATCGCAACACGTCCCGGCCACTCGATCAACACTTCGTTTGCCAAGAAAATCCGCCGCGAGATCAAGCATCAGGAAGTGCAGGCTCCGATCTACAATCCCAACAAGGAAGCACTCATGGACAACAACCGTATCCGCGAGATGCTCCCCCACCGCTACCCCTTCCTCCTCGTGGACAAGATCATCGAAAAGGGTACAAACTATATCGTAGGTGTCAAAAATATCACCGCCAACGAGCCATTCTTCCAGGGCCATTTCCCCCAGGAGCCGGTGCTCCCCGGTGTGCTCCAGATTGAAGCCATGGCACAGACCGGCGGCATCCTCGTGCTCAGCGGTCTTGACGAGCCCGAGCGCTACTCCACCTACTTTATGAAGATCGACAACGTGAAGTTCCGCCAGAAGGTTGTCCCCGGCGATACTCTCATCTTCCATGTATCTTTCATGACCGAGCTCCGTCGTGGTTGCGCCATGATGAAGGGCTATGCCTTCGTTGGAGAGAAGATTGTCACCGAGTGTGAATTCATGGCGCAGATTATCAAAAACAAATAATCTTACGGCCTCACATAAACATATTATCGCAGGTATAAAATAATGAAACAACCGTTAGCATACGTTCATCCCGCAGCCAAGATCCATCCGAGTGTAGTCATTGATCCCTTTGTGACTATTGACCAGAACGTCGAGATTGGAGAAGGCACCCGCATTGGTTCCAACGTGACTATCATGGAAGGTGCCCGCATCGGCAAGAATTGCACAATTTTCCCCGGTGCCGTCATCTCAGGTCCTCCCCAGGATCTCAAATTCCGTGGCGAGGAATCAGTGGCAATAATCGGTGACAACACTGTCATCCGAGAGTGTGTGACCATCCACCGTGGCACTGCATCCAAAGGCAAGACAGTCGTTGGCAGCAACTGTCTCATCATGGCCTACTGTCATGTGGCCCATGACTGTGTGGTCGGCGACAACGTCATCATGTCAAACGCCGTCCAGTGTGCGGGCGAAGTTGTCATCGACGACTATGCCGTCATCGGCGGTGGCGCTCTCATCCACCAGTTCTGCCACATCGGATCCCATGTAATGCTTCAAGGCGGTGCGCTTGTCAACAAGGACATCCCTCCCTATGTCAAGGCCGGACGTGAGCCTATCGCCTATGCCGGAGTCAACTCGATCGGTCTCCGCCGCCGTGGATTCACCAACGAGACTATCCGCGACATCCAGGAAACCTACCGTTATCTCTACCTCTCAGGCCTCAACAATTCAGATGCCGTCGAGCGTATAGAAGCCGAATTGCCCGCAACCAAAGAGCGCGACGAGATCATCCTCTTCGTCCGCAACTCCAAGCGTGGCATCGTGCGCGGTTACGTATAAAAAGCGCCTCCTCCATCCTGCTTCGCTCCGGTCAAGCTACCGGAGATTCTCTCTGAAAATCTCTCACCTCAACCACATATCTCCCCCGACGCTATGAGACTCCCTGTCTCCGTCATACTCATTCTGGGCATTTCCGTCTCTGCCATAGCAGGGCCGGAAGTGCCCTTTAACGGTAAGAAGGGCGAGGCTCTCCACAGTGCAGTGGCCGCCGCTTCGAAGCCCGCTCATTCAGCCGACCTGTCGGCCCTGACATTGACAATGCCCGATCCATTCAGCGGCGCCAGCGTGAGCGTCGAGGGCGGCACCCTTCCCGCCCCATACATCTGGACCGGTATAGTTCCTGCCGAGTGGTGGGGAAATGCTCCGGAAGAATACCGGAGCATGGTTGCCGCCGACATCCTCAACCTCATGGCTGTGACTGTGGAGACTCAGAGATTGCGCGGTGATCTCGTCCCCGGCGAGGTCACTCAGCCGTCATTCTACAATTCATTCTGGAGCGTAGGGCTTGGCGAAATCTACGGTACGCAGACCGAGCTGTATTCCCCGCCGCAGCAGTTCAGAGGGCAGCTTGCAAGGGCATATTTCTACATGTCGACCGTCTATCACACCGGCATCTGGACTCCGAGGGCCTACATGATGATGACCACGGCCTCCTTTCCCGGTCTGAGCGCCTATGCCATCCCACTCCTTCTCGACTGGCACCGCCGCTATCCCCCGACGGCCTACGAATCGCAGTGCAATCTGCTCGCCGAGCGGCTCCAGGGCAACCGCAACCCCTTCATTGACTATCCTGAGCTGGCTGAACATCTCTGGGGCGACCGTATGGACGATCCCTTTCTGCTCCCCGGCGCCCCGGTGGCTCTGCGGGGCAGCTATACTGTTGATGAAACCATTGATCTCTACTCGCCGTGGATACCGGCCGATGCAAGCTGGCAGATCAACGGTTTGCCTACATCTCTCAGTCGGCTCCCGGCCGCAGAGCTCGGTGTGGGGACACACAGATTTACCTATAGTTCCAAGTCGACCGGCGAGAGAGGACAGTTACTCATCAAAATAGAGCGGAAATGAAGTCACGATCACTCCACAGCTTGCTTATGGCTCTCCTCGTCGCAGTCATATCATTGACTTGGGAAGCCTGCGACAGAAGTTCCGACATGCCCCACAGAGAGCCTGACATTCCCGGAAACAAGGATGATGAAGAGCCCGATCCACCGCAGGGTGGCGAGCGCCCCGATCCGGACAATCCGGTGGTTAATTTCACCAAGGAACTCGCCGATGCCACACTCCGCTACGAGGGCGCGGCCACGCGCCTGCGTTTTGACCGCGGAGGTGTCCTCGTCAAGAAAATCCCCGGCGGTAGCTATGAATTCATCGACCTCGACAATTCTACCCGCGTCCGCATAAGCCTCGGCGACATGAGGGCCGATTCGACCTTCCCAGGCACATCGGTAGAGATCGATGGCACGACTCTCGCACTTAAGTCCGTAAAGAAGAAAAAACAGACCGCCGAAGCAGTCTGGTTTCATGCTGTGGCCTCCGGAGGGGAGACCGATATAATCTTTGTCGTGCCCTGAGGCAGGGATATGCGGGCTTATTTCTGCATCATTCGTGCCATCGTCACCTTATCCTCGCGTTCCTTGATGGACTGACGCTTGTCATACTCCTTCTTGCCCCTGGCCACACCGATGACGAGTTTCGCAAGCCCGCGGTCATTGATGAACAGACGCAGCGGAATGATGGTGAATCCCGTCTCCTTGCCGTTTTTCTCGAGCTTGGCAATCTCCTTGCGGTTGAGCAGCAGCTTGCGGTCGCGCCGGGCGGCATGGTTGTTGTAGGTGCCGTAGAAATACTCGGCGATATACATGTTTTTCACCCACACCTCACCCTTGTCGACATAGCAGAACGTGTCGGCCAGCGACGCCTTGCCCTGTCTGATGGACTTTATTTCCGTCCCGGTGAGCACTATGCCGGCGGTAAACGTATCGCCGATGGCATAGTCGTAGGTAGCGCGTTTGTTTTTGATGTTTATATCTTTGGATATCATAGGAAATACAATTTTTATAGGCTCAACCGATGATGAGCGAGAAAAGATAGTAGAAGAAATAGGGGGGTGCGAGGATACCGAGGATGGAGACAATCATGAATATGCCGGTTTTTTCGGTCTTGACATTCATATATCTGACACCTTTCCACTGGATCAATGCAACATAAAACACATAGAACGGCAGAATCGTAAACAGCGCCGAAGTCATCGGGACAAGATTGATGATGAGAGCCATCACAGCGAGCAGACCGAGCGAATAGAGCGTGAACGTATGGGCGTTTCTCTCGTTGTAGTGCCCCTCGAGCGTCGGTTCCACGAATAGCGACAAGGCGAAGACCCCGAAGAAATACGACACGAAATAGACGATGAAGGTGACGATCATCCTCATGAAGAGCACGAGGAAGTCAACATTGTGATAGACTCCCTGCATGAACACACTGACAGCTGCCAGAGCGATCAGCGGATAATAGCCCTTGGTAGAGATGTCGCGTGGTTGATCTTTGGCGTTTTCTATATCCTCCCACCCGTTGGCCGGAGAGAGTATCAGCTGGAATAAATGTTTAAGATAGCGCTTCATAGTGCAAAATTACACAGAATCGGCGAATATATTCCGAAAACTCCCCCTTAAATTTTCAACCTCCGCATCATTAGGGCTCCGCCTGTCCGGAATTGACATTCGCGCGGTATTCCGACGGCGAGAAACCGGTGAAGCGTTTGAAGGCGGTCGAGAAATGTGGCTGGGAGGTGAATCCGACGCTGTAGGCTATCTGTGAGATGTCGATATCCCCCTGCTTCAGAAGGTCGCAGGCTTTGCGCAGACGCATATTCCGGATAAACTCGCTCGGAGTCAACCCGAAGAGCTCTTTCATCTTGCGGTTGAGATGCGCGCGGCTGAGACCTACTTCCTGACACAGCTTCTCGACATTGAGATTGGTATCCTCCAGATGGTCGTTGATCTCCTGGACGATTTTGTCGATGAGCACTGCGTCGTTGCCCTTAAGTTCGGGGGTGACAATCTTGTCGTCCTGCTCCTGACGGCCTGAGAATTTGCCTTTGAGACGCAGACGGTTGTCGAGCAGACTGTCGATAAGGGCCAGCAGCTCGTTGATATTGAATGGCTTGCCGATATATCCGTCGGCACCCTTGTCCCAACCGGCCATGCGGTCGGCCACATCGTTTTTGGAACTTAGAAGGACTACGGGGATATGGTTGGTCTCCACGTTTGATTTCAAGGTTTTCAGCAGTTGCAGGCCATCCATCTCAGGCATTACGACGTCGCTGATCACCAGGTCGGGTCTGAGCGACATCACTTTGCGCATGGCTTCCTCGCCGTTGACTGCCTGGGATACCTTGCCGAGATTTCCGAGCACATCGCTCAGATAGTTGCGGATCTCGGCGTCATCGTCGACCACCAGAATCTTGACAGAGGAGACATTGCGGTTTTTCCTGACCGCTACCTCCTTGGCGATGGCGGAGTCATGGACGAGCAGACGCTTGCGTTGCTCCTGCGAGGTGGAAGCGGAGTCGGCCACCACCGCATCCCCGCTACCTGAGCCGATACTCTTGTCACACACGGGTATTCTCACCGTGAAGCGGCTGCCGCGGGTGTCTGTGCGGTTGGCGGCGGTGATGGTGCCGTTGTGGAGCGCCACGAGCATGCGGCAGAGGTCAAGACCGATTCCGAAGCCGAGCGGCACAGCGCCCTTGTTGAATTTGCCTTGGTAGAAACGGTCGAAGAGCTTGTCGATATTCTTCTCGTCAAGGCCGATACCTGTGTCAGTGACTGAGATTTCGGCATAGTCACCCATGTCGGGATCATATCCATGGTTGATTTCGACGGATATGTCTCCACCCTCGGGGGTATATTTTATGGCATTGGTGATGAGATTGACCAGAACCTTATCGAAATTGTTGCGGTCAATCCACACGTTGAGTCTGTCGAGTCCGGGCGTGGCGGTCTTGAAACCGAGAGTGATATTCTTTTCGAGAGCCTGTGGCTGGAAAATCTCAACGAGGTCGCGGGTGAAGCTGATAAATTCCGTGTCCGAGCAACTGAGCACCATCTTTCCTTTGTCGATTTTGCGGATATCGAGCAGTTGATTGATCAGTGCCAGGATGCGGTTGGCGTTGCGGTGGATGGCATTGAGATTCTTGGCCGTCTCGGCGTCGTGTTCCTTTTTCATGATCCGTTCGAGCGGGCCGAGTATGAGGGTCAGCGGAGAACGGATCTCGTGGGAGACGTTGATGAAAAACTTTATCTTCTCCTCGTTGATCCGCTCGCTGTTTTTCTTCCTGAGCACCATGACCGCCAAGGCTATGAGGATGCAGATAAGTGCGAAAAACACCAGCTTGACCGGCATGGTCAGATACCACGGCGGCGAGACGTCGATCATCACGGTCTTTATCTTTGAATATTCACCGTTTTCACATCCACGTATCTGAAGCTCATGTGTCCCCGACTGTATGTGGGGAAGAGTGATGACATTGCTGCCGGGAGCCGACGAGACCCATTCGTTGACGAGCCCCGGTATTCTCCATTGGTAGAAGAGATTGTCGACTGATCTGAAATCGCGTGTCGACATGTGCAGAGTCAGCGGATTGTTGCGGTAGGAGAGATTGATGTGTCCGTCGTCGGCTATCACGTTTTCGCTTCCGGATTCGGTTTTTGTCAACGGGGTGACTCTCCTGTCATTCAGATAGAAACCTGAGATTGATATGTCGAGATCAGAGCGGTGTGAAGAGAGCGTGGCAGGATTGAAGAAGGTGACACCGTTATTTCCGCTGAAAAACAGGTCTTGCCCGTCGCCTCCTGCACATGCCGATGAGTAACCGATATCGGACATATAGCTTCCGGCGCGAAACACCGTCACCTCACCCTTGGGGTCGATGCGGTTTATGCCCTCATTGGTACCGACCCAGGCATTGCCGTCATTGTCAAAGATGATCGACGAGCAGAATGTTTCCGAGAGGCCATCCTTGGTAGTCAGCCGCTCATAACTGAAGTCGTCCGGATCAATCATAATGATGCCGTTGCTTGAAGCATCCCATATACGGCCCTTCTTATCCTCACCGAAACTGTTGTGGACTCCTTTTTGCATAAATGAGTAGTTTTCGGACAACGGGTGGAACTCATCGGTCTTAGTGTCATAGAAACCCAAGGATCCGAAAATACCGATCCACATTCTGTCATGCGAATCGCAGAAAAGAGTCGAGATCCATTTGCCAAGTCGCTTGCCACTTTTGTCTGTGATCCATTTCTGCTCAAGAGTGGTCGGATTGAGTTTGACAACACCCTCGCCGTGGATGCCGATATAGACGTTTCCGTCATTGTCTTCGGAAACGGCTGAGGCCAGGTAGCGGCCGGGATAGTGGAACAGCTGACGTGACGTCTTTCTGACCGGATCCACTTCATAGAGGCCGTTGTTGTCGATGCCGGCATAGATTTTACCCGATCCGGAGGCATGGACTGAAGTGACGTCTGCCGGGAAGCGGATCATTGAGAGCGCATGTCCGTATCTGTCAAGGTTTAGCAGACGTCCGTCATTGACTCCGACCCAGATTGACCGGTCGCCCGGGACGGCGCAGATGGCGGTGGCCCCTCCGGAATATTTGGGCAGTATATTGTCGAGTTTTATATAGTTGAACGGGATCTTCTCGGTCGGTGCCATCACGATGCCCTGGTGTGAGCAACCCATCCACAGGTTGTGGAGCGGGTCCTCATAGATCGTTGATATGCGAGCCCAGTCGAGATCCACGTCCGAGTTACGGTATTCGCCGAAACGATAGAGCGTGTCTCCGTCCTTGTCGAGTTTATAGAGTCCACCGCCGATAGTACCCACGAGTATGTCTCCGTTGCGTGTCAGCACGGCGCAGTGGAGCACCGGCGTATTTCCTTCGATCTTTATCTCTTCGAAGACATCGCTATGCGGATCCCATCGCCATGCCTTCTCGGTGGTGGCGATAAAAAGATTGTCGGATGCGTCACGAATGATAATCCTCATGTAAGAGTCCGTGAGTTTATAGACACGGCTCTGTCCGTTGGGCGAGAGCTTTATGACTTCACCTCCGTGGGTCCCGACGACAAGATCGCCTGATGGGGTCTCGTTGAGAGTGTTGATGTTCACTAAATTCTGGTCAAGAGGCATGAATCTGACCGCCACAGGTTCGCCTGACGAGAAGTCGATGACATGGAGGCCGATTCCCGACGCCATGAAGTAGATATCGCCGTTTGCCTGCTGGAAGATGTCGGCGATATATCCGTAGAAATCAACGTTGGGGAGCTTGATGCGCCGGAAAGAGTCGCTGTCCTTGTCGTAGAGATTCAGGCCCTCGCAGGTAGCCACCCAGATGCGGTCGGCAGAGTCGCGCATGATTTTCAGCACGCGATTGTCGCTCAGAGAGACCTCGGAATTCTCATCATGCTGATATTTGTCGAAACTCACACCGTCGAAACGCAGCAGTCCGGACTGTGTGCCGATCCAGAGGGAGCCGTCGCTGTCAAGACAGAAGCTGCTGTAGTTCGACGAGACGAGGCTCCGGTCGTTGAACAGACGCGTGTTCTGCATCGCTGTTGCGCAGGGCACGGATGCTGCGATTAAAATAAGGATAAATAATACTCGGATTATTTTCATGGTTCAGACTTCAAGTATGTAGTGCAAATTTACAAAAAATTCCGGCCCCAAACAGCAAACATACACGCGATTAGCCTTGATGATACAAATTTGAACGACTATGCGACAAATCTTAACCCCCACTATCCGGAGGTTTACCCCGTTGAGCGACAGATTAATCTCCGTCCGGTGAAATTTATATAACTTTGCATCGAAAGGGAGAGCGACTGACATCCCCGCGCTTCCCGATTTGCATTATGATAAAGACCTTGACTCTATCCATCCTTCTTGCGCTTGCAAGCCCGGCCGCTATCGTCAGCGGTGCGGCTCCCTCCGCCTCAGCCGAGTCTTTTCAGAATCCCGTCATATGGGCCGATGTGCCGGATCCCGACGTGATCCGCGTCGGAGACTCCTATTATATGGTGTCGACGACCATGCACCTGATGCCCGGTTGTCCGGTGATGCGTTCGGCCGATCTGGTCAACTGGACGACAATAGGCTATGTCTTTGATGAGCTTACGGATAATCCCCGCTACGATCTTCTCGGGGGCACAGTCTACGGTAAGGGACAGTGGGCTACCTCGCTCCGCTACCACGACGGGAAATTCTACGCGCTCTTCTCGCCCAACGACGAACCGTATAAATCATATATATATTCAACTACCGACCCCGCCGGGAAATGGGAACTCGTCTCCCGTCTCGATCATTTCCACGACTCGTCGCTCTTTTTTGATGACGACGGACGTGTCTACGTCTTCTCCGGCAGTGGTGACATCCGTCTCCGTGAGCTTGAGCCCGATCTTTCGGCTGTCAAGGAGGGTGGGGTGGACCAAGTGGTCATCAGCCCCGACCCCTCGCAACCCGGACTCCACGAAGGGTCGAGAGTGGTCAAGCATGATGGAAAATACTATGCCATGGTCATCGCCTGGCCGGCCGGTCAGCCGCGCCGTCAGCTCTGCTACCGCGCCGATTCCATCACCGGACCCTATGAACGGAAGGTGGTGTTGCAGTCGGAGTTCGGCGGTTTTCCCTACGTCGGCCAGGGCTGTCTTGTCGACGGCGCCGATGGCGACTGGTGGGGCATGATCTTCCAGGATCGCGGTGGAGTGGGGCGCATCCTCACTCTCAACCCCTGCCGTTGGGTGGACGGATGGCCGATGCTCGGCGATGAGGACGGAAAAGTCCCGGCGACTGTCAGCAAAAGCATTGTGTCGGGCAACGGTGCCGTCACAGTGGAGTCCGATGAGTTTGCCGACGGAAATAAATCAATACTCTGGGAGTGGAACCACAATGACATCCCCTCGGCATGGTCGCTGACAGAGCGCCCGGGCCATCTGCGTCTGACGACCGCCCGCGTCGTCGGCAATCTCTTTGAGGCTCCCAACACCATCACCCAACGCATGGAGGGGCCAGGTTGCGAGGGCGAGATAAAGATCGACGTCTCCGGGATGAAGCCAGGCGATGTGGCCGGATTTGCGGCTTTCAACGGTGACTCCGGCTTGCTCTCGGTGGTCAAGGATAGCGATGGTGCCACCTGGCTCTGCGCCTCCACATCGTCCGTCGCGCTTGGCACGAAGGCCCATGAGGTCGCTTCGGTCGCCGATGAAGAGATCGAACGTATCCCCCTCGGCGGCCCCGTGGTCCATCTGAAGATCAATGCCGATTTCAGCCCCGGACGTGATATCGCCACCTTTGCCTACAGCACTGACGGCTCCGACTGGAAGAGCATCGGCAAGGATTTCAAGATGGTGTTCGACTACCGGCGCTTCTTCATGGGAACGCGCTTCGCTATCTACAACTATGCGACGGCTTCCACCGGCGGATATGTTGACGTCGACTATTTCAAATACTCAAGGCTATAAGTTCATTTTGGTAAGTTTAGATTGTCTTTTAGGTTAGAAAGGTAAGTTTCCCTTTGATTAGTTGCACACACGTATTGCACAAACAGCTTCTTTTGTGGGAGAGGATTCATCTTGGTGATGGATCCTCTCTCGGTTTTTATACATGTGGGATAAAGTATTGAGAATTAAATTGTTGTTGCGGATGCGGGTTACAAAAATGAACGAGAATGATTCATCCGTATAAGTGTGATGGTTTAAATCGGAAAGCAATGGAGCCGTAGGAAAATATGCTTGCGTGCGCAATAACATAAATTTGCAATGATTAACGAACCATCACATCACAAAAAGAATCAACACTGACTCATGAACGCAAAACTAACCTTAATCTCGGTTTCAGCCGCCATGCTTGCATTGTGGAACAGTTGCACGACTGCCTCCGCCTCCAAGACCATAGAGCCGCAGAAGTCAGTGGCCATCTTTGACTCGTTTACCTACGAGGGCAATGATGACTACTACAATGCCAACCCTCTGGCGGATGGAAGCTCCTTCTACAATCCCATCCTCCCCGGATGGTATTCCGATCCCTCGATCTGCACCAACGGAGAGGGTGATTATTTCCTTGCCACTTCGACATTCACCTACTTTCCCGGCGTCCCCCTCTTCCACAGTCGTGACCTTGTCAACTGGAAGCAGGTCGGCCACGTCCTCTCACGTCCCTCTCAGTTGCAGAACATGGAGAAGCAGCATGTGAGCGGTGGCATCTTTGCTCCGGCGATAGCCTACAATCCCGCCAACAAGACCTACTATATGATCACTACCAACGTGGGCTCAGGCAATTTCTTCGTCAAGACCCAGGATCCCTACGGAGAGTGGAGCGACCCCATCATGCTTCCCGAAGTCCAGGGCATAGATCCGGCGTTTTTCTTTGATGAGGATGGCAAAGGCTACATCGTCAATAATGACGATGCCCCCGATGGCAAACCGGAATACCCCGGCCATCGTACAGTGAGAGTGGTCGAGTTTGACACGGCTACCGACAAGTGTGTCGGTGAGCGCAAGATCGTCGTCAACAAAGGTTGCCGCCTCGAGGAGAAGCCCATATGGTGTGAAGGCCCGCATATCTATAAGATAAACGGAGAATATTATCTCATGACAGCCGAGGGTGGCACCAGTACCTGGCACAGCGAGGTCATCTACCGCGGTCCCTCTCCCTTCGGCCCCTTCACTCCCTGGGAGGGTAATCCGATCCTCACCCAGCGCACTCTCGACCGCAACCGCCCCAACCCCATCACCTGCGCCGGCCATGCCGATCTCGTGCAGGCCAAGGAGGGTGACTGGTGGGCCGTCTTTCTCGCCTGCCGTCCCGTCGAGGGCGACAAGGAGAATCTCGGACGCGAGACTTTCATGATGCCGGTCAAATGGACTGACGACGGCTGGCCTTATATGACCCGCGAGGGTGAGGCTGTCCCCATGCAGCTGCGCCGCGACGGAGTCGTGCGTGAAGCCGATGTGACTTTCGGAAACTTCGCGCGCAATGAGGAGTTTGGCGACTCAGTGCTCGGTATGGACTGGATGACACTCCGCGGTACGGCCGATAATTTCTACTCACTCACGGCCAATCCCGGTTTCCTCACAATCAACTGCGGTGATGTGACCTCTTCAGAGAAAGCAGTCATCCCCTATATCGGTCGTCGCATCCACCATCATAACTACACAGCGACCACAGGTGTCACCTTTGATCCCGAACATGAAAAGCAATGTGCAGGACTCCTGCTTATGAAAGATGAGACACACCAATATCTCCTTGCCAAGACCCGCGACGAAAAGGGTCATTGTGTTGTGTTGCGAAAGATAACTGAAAACGGCCCTGAGAACCTCGCTTCGCAGACGCTTGCCGAAGGCACCCACACTCTGAAACTCAAAGTTGACTCCAAAGGCCTTGACCTTGCCTTCTCCTATTCCACTGACGGTGGTGAAACCTGGCAGGAGCTTGCATCCGGCGTTGATGCCGGCTACACCTCCACCGCCAATGCCGGCGGCTTCACAGGAACCACAATCGGACTCTACGCCTCAAACGCTATCTGAATCTGAACTATTCCTAACGCGTGATAACCAATCTTTTTATATTACTTTAAATTAATAACAATGGAAAATGTAAAGAAAGTATTTCGTTGCATTTCGCTCCTGCTGCTCTTCATCGGCATAGGTACGGTGTGGGCACATGCCGATACGGTCAGGGGTACGGTGGTTGACGACACCGGTGAACCACTAATCGGAGTCACAGTTCTCCTGAAAGGCTCAAATCAAGGTGCTTCGACTGACATTGACGGTCAGTATAGCATCAATGTCCCCAATCTCAAGACAGCGGTCCTCGACTTCTCGTATGTCGGTATGGTCGCGCAGTCCATCAAGGTCAACGGCCGCAATGTCGTTGACGTCACCCTCGTCCCCGACAATGAGATGCTCGATGAGGTCGTTGTCGTGGGCTATGGTCAGCAGAAAAAAGCATCGATCGTCGGCGCCATCACCCAGGCCTCAGGCGAGACCCTCGAACGTGCCGGCGGTGTGAGCAGCGTAGGTGCCGCTCTCACCGGTAACCTCCCCGGTGTCGTGACTACTTCATCGACCGGTATGCCCGGCGACGAAGATCCGCAGATCGTTATCCGTAGCGCAAGCTCATGGAACAGTTCAAGCCCTCTCATTCTCGTCGACGGTATCGAGCGTCCGATGAGCTCGGTCGACATCAGCTCGGTCAAGACCATCTCAGTCCTCAAAGACGCTTCGGCAACCGCCGTCTATGGTGTGAAAGGTGCCAACGGTGTCATCCTCATCACCACCAAGCGTGGCGAGGAGGGACGTGCAAAGATCTCGATCGGCATGAACGTCACCGCAAAGGTCGTATCGAAACTTCCCGAGACTCTCGGCTCGGCCGACGCCATGCTCATCCGCAACCGCGCCATCGAGCGTGAACTCGGCATTGATCCCGACACCTGGGCAAGCATCTATCCCGACGCTCTCATTGATAAGTACCGCAACCCCGGCGACGAGTGGGAGCGCTATGTCGATGTCGACTGGCAGAAGGAACTTTTCAAGGACTACGCAATGTCCTACAATCCCAACATCAACGTGGCCGGCGGTACGAAGAACGTGAAATATTTTGCCGCCGTCGACTTCCTCCACGAAGGTGACCTCTTCCGCACCTGGGACAATGGCCGCGGCTACAAATCCGGCTATGGCTACAACCGTGTGAACGTCCGCTCCAACCTCGACTTCCAGATCACCCCGACCACAGTCTTCAAGGTCAACCTCTTCGGTATGAACGGTGAGAAGAAGCGTCCGTGGAACATGAACGATTCCGACTGGGGCACCTCTCAGCTCTGGCAGGCTGCCTACAGCGCTCCCCACGACACATTCCTCCCGCGCTACTCCGACGGCACCTGGGGCTACTATCCCCTCGATACCCAGGGTTCGCCCAACTCGGTGACAAACCTCGCTCTCGCAGGTGCGGAGAAGGTGACCACCACCCGCATCAACACCGACTTCACTATCGAACAGGATCTCAGCTTCATCACCAAGGGTCTGCGCGCATCGGCTCTCGTGTCGTGGGACAATGTCTTCGTCGAGACCGGTCGCGGTATCAATGACCTCTACAACGCTTATCAGCAGAAATGGATCAACCCCATCACCGGCGAGGTGACCTATTCGCAGGTCGGTGACAACAAGACCGGCTTTGATTTCAATGAAGGTATCAAGTGGAACACAGCCGGCGGTGAGGTCGACAACAATAAGACCGTCCGCAACCTCTTCTATCAGGGCCAGCTCTACTGGGCACGCAAGTTTGACGCCCACGATGTATCGCTCATGGGTGTGTTCAACCGCACGGAGAACACCTACGGCTCCGACTTCACCAACTATCGTGAGGACTGGGCATTCCGTGTCACCTACAACTTCGCCGACCGTTATTTCTTGGAATATAACGGTGCCTACAACGGTTCGGAGCGTTTCAGCAGCAAGCATCGCTTCGCCTTCTTCAACTCGGGCGCTGTCGGCTGGATGATCACTCAGGAAAAATTCATGAACTTCTCGCGCGGCTGGCTCGACATGCTCAAGGTTCGTTACTCTTACGGTGAGGTCGGCGACGACTATGTGCCCGCACGCTGGCTCTACGCTACACAGATGGGCTATGGCGGTCAGTCGTTCCAGGGCATCAATCAAAAGACGGAATCTCCTTATATATGGTTCTATGAGAAAGCCGTAGGTAACCTCGACGTGCACTGGGAGAAGGCCATCAAGCAGAATCTCGGTATCGACTACTCATTCTTCAATCACCTCGCAGCCGGTAGCCTCGAGTTCTTCCGCGAAAAGCGTAGCGACATCCTCATTTCGGGCAACAAGCGCGCTGTGCCCAGCTATTACGGCACCACTGCCCCCACCGCCAACCTCGGCCGTGTCCGCACCTCTGGTTTCGAGCTTGAGCTCCGTCTCAACTACACCTTTGGCCGCGACTTCCACCTCTGGGGCAACTTCAACATGACCCATGCCACCAACAAGATCCTCTCATACGATGATCCGGAGCTTACTCCCGACTATCAGAAGAACACAGGATTTGCAATCGGTCAGGATCACGCCACTTACACGGCAGGATTTGCCAACAACTGGGATGAGGTCATCGGTATGACCCAACACAACACCAACGACAACCACAAGCTCCCCGGCCAATACATCTCTGTCGACTACAATGGCGACGGTGTGATTGACTCAAACGACTCGGCTCCCTACGGCTACACTGGTACTCCGCAGAACACCTACAACGCCACCATCGGTTTCGAGTGGAAAGGCTTCAGCGCTTTCGTGCAGTTCTACGGTGTGACCAACGTCAACCGCTACGTAGGCTTCAAGTCGCTCAACAATCATCTCAACAACGTCTTTGACGAAGGATCCTACTGGTCAGGCATCAATCAGGACGCCGACAGTCCCTTCCCGCGCTGGAACACCACTCCTTCCTACTACGAGGGTACCCGCTATCACTACGACGGTTCCTACATCCGTCTGAAGAACGCCGAAATCGCCTATACCTGGCACGGCGGTTGGGTCAAGAAACTCGGCATGAGCATGTTCAAACTCTATCTCAACGGCAATAACCTCTGGATGTGGTCGCGCATGCCCGACGACCGCGAGTCAAACTTCGCAGGCACCGGTCTCGCATCGCAGGGAGCCTATCCTACTGTCCGCCGTTTCAACCTTGGCTTTAAGTTTGATATCTAAAAAACACGCCTTAAACAATGAAAAAACAGTTTGCATATATAAAAGCCGGCTTGCTTAGCCTCGGAGTGCTTCTGGGCGCCACCGCATGTACCGACTACCTCGACAAATCAGAGGAATCCGACATCTCGGCTACCGAACCCTACAAGGATTTCACCAACTTCCAGGGTTTTGTCGAGTTGCTCTACAACAACATCCCGCTTTTCGACAAGGGCTATTGGACTAACTCCTTCAACTGGGGCGATGATGAGGTCACCAGCGCCAATATCAACTATCACATGGTCTACAAGATTGACCAGGGTGACTTCTGGGGTTGGCAGAGCGAGTTTGACGGCTGGGGTACCGGTTGGCTCGACCGCGGTGCTTTCGACTCACAGAAAAAAGACCGTTTCAACAAAGGTCTCTGGCCTTGCGCATGGTGGGGTATCCGTCATTGCAACATGGGTCTCGAGAATCTCGAACTGCTTACCGACGCCACCGCCGAGCAGCGCAAGGCCATCGAAGGCCAGCTCCTCTTCTTCCGCGGATGGTTTCACTTCATGCTGATGCAATATTTCGGCGGTCTCCCTTACATCGATGAGGTGATGAACGCCAACGGACAGCTCACTCGTCCGCGTCTCAGCTATCACGAATGTGCCGACAAGGCTGCCGCCGATTTCCGCCGTGCCGCCGATCTCCTCCCCATCGACTGGGACAAAACCTCGATCAGCGTCATCACCAACGGCAACAACCAGCGCCGCATCAACAAGGTCATGGCTCTCGCTTATCTCGGCAAGAACTATCTCTGGGCAGCTTCGCCTTTGATGAACAAGGAGTCGACCGGCGCCACTACCTACAATAAGGAATATGCGCAGAAGGCTGCCGACACTTTCGGTGAGCTCCTCAACCTCATCGAGACCGGCCAGACCCAGTATGCTCTCGTCGACTACAAGAGCATTGCCGATGTCTTCTACTCCTACGGACAGAATGGCCGCATGCCCGGCTCGACCGAAGTCCTCTTCCGCGGACCCGAATGGGATCCCTGGCAGAACACCCGCTATGGTCTCGCCCTCCAGTATGTCCCCACCCCCTACCATCCCGACGGTGGCGGCAACAACCTCAGCCCCTGTGCCAACTATGTCGACAACTATGGTATGGCCAACGGTCTTCCTATCGACGATCCGCAGTCAGGCTGGGATCAGACTCACCCCTGGCAGGGACGCGATCCTCGCTTCTACAACGACATCGTGTTTGACGGCTGTTTCATCACCGACAACTACCAGTGTCCGCTCCCCAACATCGAGCTCTTCACCGGAGGCTCCTCACGCGACGTCAACACCGCCTCGCGCACCGGCTATGCCTTGAAAAAGTTCCTCCATCCCACCTGCAACCGCTATGACGACGGCTGGGGATGGGCACCGCAGTTCACCATCGGCATCAGCTATCTGCGTCTCGCCGACGTCTATCTGATGTATGCCGAGGCAGCCGCCCAGGCCACCGGGACTCCTACCGGCAAATCGTCGGCCTGCCAGCTCTCGGCTCTCGATGCCATCAACAAGATCCGTACCCGCGCCGGCGTCGAGGAGGTCAACTCGAAATTCACCGGCAGCCTTGACGGATTCATGAGCGAGCTTCGCCGCGAGCGTGCTGTCGAGCTTTCATTCGAAGGCCACCGCTTCAACGACCTGCGCCGCTGGCTGCTTCTCGACAAGCCCGAGTATGCCAACAAGACCTCAGTCGAGTTTACCCGCAGCGGAGAGTTTGACAAGGCTCATCCCGAGAACAACGCCGTCAGTGGCTGGCATGAGGAGGTCATCGTGGCCCGCAGCTACACTGAGAAGCACTATTGGCTCCCCCTCAAGAAGGCGGATTGCAATATGTCGGCCGATTTCAAGCAGAACCCCGGCTGGTAATTACCTTTAATTAGAATCTCATGAAACAGATACATAAAATTTTAACTCTGAGTGCTTTGGTGATGATGGGTACAGCCTCGTCAGGCGCCGAGGAACTCCTGGACTCAACCAAAGTCCATGTGGCCTTCCGCACGGTCGACAAGATGAATCTTCTCGGCGGTGTCTCGGAGGTCGATATGGAGAAGATTATCGAAAAGGATTACTCTACCTATAGCCTTAGCGACATGCAGTCGTTTGTCGGGGGCTATAACGGTGAGCTGTGGAACCAGGGCGAGGTGCTTGTGCTGGTCGACGGTGTGCCCCGCGACGCCAACAACATTCTTCCGAGCGAAATCGCGCAGATCACTTTCATGAAGAGTGCCCAGGCAGTGGTGCTCTACGGAAGCCGCGGCGCCCACGGTGTGATTCTCATCACCACCAAGCGAGGCATCGACAGCGGCCTTAAGGTCAGTGTGCGCGGCAACGCCCAGCTCTATGTGCCCAAAAGCTATCCGAAATATCTCAACTCGGCCGAGTATGCCACTCTCTACAATGAGGCTCTCGCCAACGACGGTCTCGCTCCCGCCTTCTCGCAGGAGGATATCTACAACTATTCGGCCGGCACAAACCCCTTCCGCTATCCCGACATCAATTTCTTCTCAAGCGACTATCTGAAGAAGAATTACATGCGCTACGACGGCACAGCCGAGTTTCGTGGCGGCGGCAAGTTTGCCAAGTTCTATGCCAACGTAGGCCTCTATCACGTCGATGACCTCATCAACTTCGGCGAGGGCAAGAATAACGGCACCACCCGCCTGAATGTCCGCGGCAACATCGATCTCCGTCTCAACGACTGGATCAGCGGTTGGGTCAACACCAGTGCCTCGTTCTATGATGTCCGCAGCGACAACTCCAACTTCTGGAGCGCATCCTCAACCCTGCGCCCGACTCAGCCCGGCGAGGCTCCCCTCGTGCCGCTGATTCCTATCTGGGCGATCGATCCCTCTGACAAGAATTCGCAGACCTATATCAACAACAGCGCGCACATTGTCGACGGTAAGTATCTCCTCGGCGGTACGCAGCAGAATTCCACCAATCCCTTCGCTGCAATGTATGCCGCAGGCCACAACACCTACACCAGTCGTCAGTTCCAGTTTGACCTCGGTGTCAACATCGATCTGGCCCGCGTGTTGCAGGGTCTGAAGTTCCGCGCGCAGTATGCGGTCGACTACTCGACAAGCTATGTCACCTCGATCAATAATGATTATGCGACATTTCAGGCATCGTGGGACAACGCTCTCGGCTACGACATGATCTCGTCGCTCACGAAGTTCAACCTCGACAAGTCGACAGCCACACAGAATGTGTCGGGCAGCACTGACCGTCAGACCATCACGTTCAACGCTCAGTTTGACTACGACCGCACCTTCGGCGACGACCACCATCTGCGTGCTCTCCTCCTCGCCAACGGCTACCAGATCTCGTATTCAGGCGAGTATCACCGCACGAGCAACGCCAACCTCGGCCTCGACGCTACCTATGACTACATGAACAAATATTACGCACAGTTCAGTGGCGCCGTCGTTCACTCGTCGAAGCTCGCCCCCGGCCACCGCAATGCTTTCTCCCCGACAGCCTCTCTCGGCTGGCGTCTGACTCAGGAAGAATGGCTCAAGGACGTCGACTGGCTCAACGATCTCAAGCTCACCGCTTCCTACGGTCTCCTCAACCAGGACATCGACATCGCAGAATACTATATGTATGCCGACATCTTTACCTCTACCGGAACGTGGTGGGGCTGGAGCGAGACCAACAATTCGATGCAGACCACCGACTCCAAGCGAGGCGGCAATCCCGATCTCGGTTTCGTCAAGCGCAAGGAGTTTAACATCGGTCTCAACACCACGATGTTCAACGGCCTTCTCCGTCTCAACGCCAACTTCTTCAACATCAATCTCGACGACCAGCTCACCATTGCTTCAAGCACCTATCCCAACTACTTCATGAGCTACTGGCCTGTCTCCGACCTGCGTCCCTACATCAACTATAACAATGTGCGCCGCACCGGTTTCGATTTCGGTGTCAATCTCAACAAGGAGATCGGCAAGGTTGATCTCAGCCTCGGAGTCAACGGCATGTATGCCACCTCGAAGAATGTCCGCATCAACGAGACTGTCGAGTATGACTGGCTCCGTCAGACAGGTGCTTCCGCCGATGCCATGCGCGGCTATGAGTGTCTGGGCTATTTCATGGATGAGGCCGACGTCGCTTCATCGGCTGTCATCAACAGCAACACCCGCCCCGGCGACCTCAAATATAAGGATCAGAACGGCGACGGTGTCATCGACGGCAAGGATATGGTGGAGATCGGCAGGTGGAGAGCTCCCTTTGTGATGGGTATCAACCTCACCGCCAAGTGGAACAATTTCACCCTCTTCGCAGCCGGTTCAGGCCAGTATGGCGGTCACGGTCTCAAAAATAGCTCGAGCTACTATGCAGTCTACGGCGACAGAAAGTATTCGGAAGTTGTCCGTGGCCGCTGGACTCCCGAGACAGCCACAACCGCCACATATCCCCGTCTGACCACCCAGGGCAGCGAACTCAACTTCGTCTCTTCTGACTACTGGATCTATTCGACCGATGCGTTCTATCTCAACAAAGTGCAGCTGACCTACGACCTTCCCTCGAAGCTCTTCCGCGACAAGTTTGTCAAAGGTCTCCAGGTCTACGTGAGCGGTGACAATCTCGCCACTATCGCCAAGGAACGCAAGCTCATGGAAATGAACGTCGGCTCGTCACCCCAGTGCCGTGTCTACACTCTCGGTGTCAAACTTGATTTCTAATCCGGCAAAAAACTGAAATAATGAAAAAATATCTATTCCTTATACCTGTAGCTGCGATGCTTGCGTCGTGCGACGACCTCTTTGAGCCGGCTATAGAGAACAATCTGGGCATTGACCACATGTATAACAACGCCCAGTATGCCGAGGGTATCCTCGCCAACGGCTACACGCGCATTCCTGTCGGCTCATACTCGTTCAACGAGGTTGCGACCGACGATGCAGTGTCCAATGACCCTACCAACAGCTATCGTAAGGCGGCTGCCGGTTCATGGACCTCGTCGGACAATGCTTTTGACCGCTGGACTCTGTGCAAATCGGCCATCCAGTATCTCAACATGTTCCTCGAGAGATGTGACCGCGTCCATTGGGCCGACGACGAGATGGTCTCCCAGATGTTCTGCGACCGCGAGAAGGCCGAGGCCTATGCTCTGCGTGCAATGTATAACTACTATCTGCTCGAGTCACACGCCGGCTATTCGACCGACGGCCGTCTGCTCGGTGTGCCCATCCTTGAGGAAGCCGAAGACCAGTCATCGAACTTCAACATTCCCCGCAACACGTTTGTGGAGTGTGTCGAGGCCATCCGCCGCGATGCCGCCAAGGCTCTTGATGTTCTTCCCTGGGAATATGGCGACGCTGCTGAGATGAGCAAGATCCAGAGCCGCTATGCAGGGGCTGCGATGAGCCAGGTGACCCGAGTGTTTGGCAATAACTTCTGCGGCCGTATCTCCGGTCGAGTTGTCGAGGCATTCCTCGCCAAGCTCAACCTTCTCGGCGCGAGTCCTGCCTTTGCCGAAGGTTCAGGCATCAGCTGGGCAGAGGCTGCCGACGCCGGCGCCAAGGTCCTCGACCATATCGGCGGCGTGGCCGGTATGGACCCCACCGGCTGGACTTGGTATTGCAATGTCACCGACATCAACAACATCACCTCGGCCACTATTCCCGCCGAAGTGCTCTGGATGAGCGAGCGCTCTAAGTCAAACTCACTTGAGGCTGATAACTATCCTCCGTCGATCTATGGTAAAGGCCGCGTGAATCCGACACAGAATTTTGTCGATGCCTTCCCGATGGCCAACGGCTATCCGATCACTGATCAGAGCGCCGGCTACAATGCTTCGACCCCATACGCCGAGCGCGATCCGCGCCTCGCTGCCTATGTCACCTACAACGGTATGACCATGGGTCTCTCGAACGCTACCATCACTACAGCCGCCGACGGTACCAACAATGACGCGCTCAACAAGCTCAACGGTTCGTCGACCCGCACAGGCTACTATCTCCGTAAGCTCTTGCGCACCGACATCAGCCTTGACCCCAACGGTACGACCGAGGAGTATCACTACACCCCGCGTATCCGCTACACTGAAATGTTCCTTCTCTATGCCGAAGCCGCCAACGAAGCCTGGGGCCCGATGGGCGCCGGTTCGCACAGCTATTCGGCCTACGATGTTGTCAAGGCTCTCCGCCAGCGCGCCGGTGTCGGTGTTGAAAACGGCGACGCCTATCTTGAGTCGATCAAGGGTGACAAGGAAAAGATGCGCGAGCTCATCCGCAACGAGCGTCGCATCGAACTCTCCTTCGAGGGGCATCGTTTCTGGGATCTCCGCCGCTGGAAAGCAAATCTCAACTCAACTGCCACAGGTATGAGCATCGAGGGTGGAGTCTTCAACGTCTTTGACGTCGAGACACGCAACTACAAGGACTATATGTATTATGGCCCGATCCCTTACTCTGAGGTGCTTAAATTCAGCGAACTTTCACAGAACCAGGGTTGGTAACATTCTCAAAACTCAAATTTGAAATCATGAAAAAAGTAATTTTCTCACTTCTCGGCATGGCTTTGGCGCTTTCATCATGCAAAAATGGCAGCCAGGAGTTTCCCGACTATATCTATCAGACCATCTCGTTTGCGCAGCAGACACCGGTCCGCACTATCACTCTCGGTGAGGACGGCGAATATGACACCAGCCTCGACAATGCCCACATCTTCCAGCTTTGCCCGGTGCTTGGTGGTGTCAATACCAACAAGAAGACCCGTTGGGCGCAGCTTGAGGTTGATCCCACGCTGATCGAGGGTATGGCCTTTGCCGACGGGTCGGAGATGAAGTTGCTCCCGCCGTCATACTACACCTTCCTCAACGACACCAAGGTGCCTATCGAGAAGGGCAAGGTGCTCGGCTATCTCAAGGTGCATCTTGAGGATGCGTTTTTCGCCGATCCCGATGCGGTCAACACCTGCTATGTGCTCCCCGTGCGCATCACATCGGCCTCCGACTCCATCCTCGAAGGCAAGCCCAAGGTTGACGGTGCAGCTCCGAGCTATGTGCAGAGTTCACAGTGGTCGACTCTCCCCAAGAACTATACCATCTATGCGATAAAGTATAAGAACCAGTGGGCCGGCACTTGGCTGAGCAAGTCGAAGGTGTCGGGAGTCAACAACGGTGTGGCTTTCTCCTCCGAGAGCAACGCAGCCAACTGGGAGAGCGCCGATATCAAGTATCTCACCTCCAAGTCCCTGTCTGGCTCTCACTACAGTATCAGCCATTCGGTGGCCTGCACTTCGGCCTCAGGTGCGAAAGTTGAGAAAAATATCTCCTGCGATCTTCTTGTCGATATCGACGCCAATGGCAATGTCACCGTCAGCGCCGCGACTCCCGGATGTTCCGCTTCGGGTAACGGCAAGTACACCTATCATGGTGCCGTGAAAGCCTGGGGCAACGCCGACCGCGACATGATTGAGCTGACCTACAGCTACACCATCCCTTATGTAGTCAATGAAGCCACCGGCGCTATGGCGGAATATACCGCCAATGTCACCGAGACCCTCGTGGCCCGCGACCGCCAGAGCAAACTGGAAACATTCAGCTACACTATCCGCTAACCACAATTTATCACGCTCATAAATGAAAACCAATCATAAACTATGGCTTTTATTCCTCGTCGGTGCATCCCTCACGGGATGTGCCGACCAGGAGATCGACAACTACTTCGTCGAGAAGCCTCAGAGCATCGCGCAATATGAGTATCTCAATGCCTACGGCAATCTGAAGGACTATCTCAGAGAGCGCGCCAACATCAATCCGTCGTTCAAACTCGGCGCAGGTGTCTCAGCTCCCGACTATATCAAGATGGGTCAGGTCTACCGCATCACCAATGCCAATTTCGATCAGATCACAGCCGGCAATGCGATGAAATATGCCTCGGTCGTCGGCGATGACGGCGAGATGAACTTCGGCACCGTCACCTCCTTTGTTGATGCGGCCGAGCAGGCCGGTCTTGAGGTCTACGGCCACACTCTCTGCTGGCACGAACAGCAGAATGTCAAGTGGCTCAACAGTCTCATCGCCGACCGCGAGCTCGATGTGGATCCCGATGCGAAAAACGAAGTCGAGGATGCAGTCAAGAGTTTCAAGGGCGACACCTCGTTTCCCTTCTACGTCATGGGCTATGCTCCCGAGATCATCGACGGCATCCTGACCGTCCCCGAATATCCCGGCGAGTGGTATCAGTTCTTCGTGCTCGACGGCGCTTCGACCGTCCCCGGCCGCACCTACACCGTGACCGCGCGTATCCGTGGCAGCGAGGCCGGCGAGCTCAACGCTCAGCTTGGCAACTGGGGCGCTCTACTTGAGAAGAAGATGAGTTTCACCGACGAGTGGAGCGAGTGTTCGGTAACTTTCGACGGTCTTACCACCGAGAGCAGCTTCGTGGTTTTCCAGCCCGGCACCTACGATGGTAAACTCGAGATCGAATGGGTTAAAATCACCCACTCCGAGGCTCCGGCTGTCGAAGTCGAGACGCTCGTCTATGAAAAGACCTACCAGGATGGCCCCTTCCCCTTCTATCCGATGGGTTGCGAGCCTCCGGTTGTCAACGGTTGTCTCCACTTTGTTCCCACCGGCGACTGGTCGCAGTTCTTTATCCTTCCCGCCGACGAGAATAAGCTCACCGAGGGTGACTATGTCATCTATCTCGACGTCACAGCTTCAAAGGCGGCTGAAGGCGTGCAACTCACGATGCAAAACGGCTGGGGAGGAGATGCGCAGGCTATCTCTGTTCCGGTGATGATCAATGAGGGACATAATAGGGTTCGCCTCAGTATGTCCGGCGTCACTGGCGGTGCCTATGACGTGATTTTCAAACCGCAGACCACTGACGCTACTCTTGACGTCCGCTCAATCTCTGTCTACAGGGTCGAGAAGCTCAACAAGCTGCCTATGTCGCCCGAAGAGAAGTGTGAGGTGCTCACCGCTGAGATGGAACGCTGGATCAAGGGCATGATGGAAGCTACCGGCGGACGTGTGAAGGCCTGGGATGTCGTCAATGAGGCTATCTCCGGCGGTCCGTGGGGTCAGCGCTACGATCTCCAGCACGCAGCGACCACCGACGATCCCTCAAACAAGTTCTTCTGGCAGGATTATCTCGGCGACAACTTCGTGCGTGTACCCGTTAAGTTCGCCCGTCAATACTTTGCGGAGAACGGCGGTAATCCCGATGAACTGAAGCTCTTTGTCAACGACTACAACCTTGAGTCGGACTGGGACGACAACCAGAAACTCAAGAGTCTCATCTCGTGGATCGAGCAGTGGGAGTCGGATGGTGTGACCAGAATCGACGGTATCGGCTCGCAGATGCACATCACCTGCTACATGAATCCCGAGACTCAGGCATCCAAGGAGGCTCATGTCGTCAAGATGTTCCAGCTCCTCGCCAACTCCGGCAAACTTGTCCGCATAACCGAGCTCGACATGGGACTTTGTGACGAGAACGGCAATACAGTCAAGACAGAAAATGTCACTTTCGAACAGGAGCAGGCAATGGCCGCCTACTATAAGTTTGTGATCGACAAATATTTCGAGATCATCCCCGTCAACCAGCAATATGGCATCTGCCAGTGGGCCATGACCGACAGCCCCGCCGGTTCTGGCTGGCGCGCCGGTGAGCCTATCGGCCTCTGGAATCTCAGCTTCAGCCGCAAGCCTGCCTACGGCGGTTTTGCCGATGGCCTTGCAGGAAAGTAAAACAATAGTTCATTATTTTGGTAGAAAGAGACCATTCGGGTAATGGTCAGTTCACCGTCGGGAGGTATGCACTTCCCTCCCGGCGGTGATTTTTTTTACCATGCATCTTCTCAAACAACCGATCAATTCTAACCAATTATCTGACCCAAAATGAAAACTCATCTGTTGACCGTAGCCCTGACACTCTTTATCTCCGTTGAGGCTTCGGGCTATACCCCGGCCGAGGGTGTGCCGGCAGTGACAAATATTCCGGAAGCTAACTACCCCTGTGTCGATGACCGGTCGCGGGCCACCTTCAAGCTCTATGCGCCCGAGGCCAAGGATGTCAAGGTCGACATCTGCGGGCGAAAATATGACATGATCCGCGATGATGCGGGCATGTGGACTGCCACGACCTCGCCACTCGTAGAGGGTTTTCATTACTATTTCATGCTTGTCGACGGTGTGGCGGTCGTCGATCCTGCGAGCGAGACCTTCTATGGCTGTGGCCGCAAGGCCGGTGGCATAGAGATCCCTGAAAAGCCGGAGGTTGCCGCCTACTATACCTTTGACAAGAACATAGCCCACGGACAGGTGAGGGAATGTAAGTATTACTCGGACATCGAAGCGCGCGAGCGCCGATGCTACGTCTACACTCCCGCCGACTATGAG
Source organism: Staphylococcus sp. (assembly GCA_023665865.1). Classification (GTDB taxonomy): domain Bacteria; phylum Bacteroidota; class Bacteroidia; order Bacteroidales; family Muribaculaceae; genus Duncaniella. Next base: position 1,452,563 of record JAMPDC010000001.1, on the reverse strand, counting down.
ACCGATCACTCGCGCCGCTATCCGGTGCTTTACCTCCAGCACGGCATGGGGGAGGATGAACGCGGCTGGCACGAGCAAGGTAAGATGGCCAACATTCTCGACAATCAGATCGCAGCCGGAAAGTGTGAGCCGATGATCGTCGTCATGGACAACGGTAATTGCAGCTACATTTTCGGCGCCCGTCCCGGCGAGACGCGCGATGAGTTTGGCGCGTCGTTCACCCCAATCATGCTCAATGAGCTGATCCCGTTCATAGAGTCGACCTTCCGCACCTATACCGACCGCGAACATCGCGCGATGGCCGGACTTTCGTGGGGAGGACACGAGACATTCCAGACCACTCTCTACAATCTTGACAAATTCTCGCATATCGGAGCCTTCAGCGGTGCGCTTTTCTTTCTCGCCGACGGCCTCGAAAACGCCTACGGCGGTATCTTCAATGACGCCGCTGATTTCAACACACGTGTGCATACCTTCTTTCTCGGCATGGGTACAGAGGAAAATTTCGGGAGCGATAAGATCAGCGAGGCCCTGAAAAGCGCAGGTATCAACCACACATATTACTCTTCGGAGGGCACCCATCACGAATGGCTCACATGGCGCCGGTGTCTCAACGAATTTCTTCCCCTCATCTTCAAGCAAAATTCCTGACAATAATATCATAATATAAATACCTTCCAAAGACATGAAAACTCTGAGCAAAATATTGATGGCGACAGGCTTGCTCGCCTCCGGCACAGTCACTATGCTTGCCGACAATCCTATAATACAGACATGCTATACGACCGATCCGGCCCCGATGGTCTACAATGATACACTCTATCTCTACACCGGCCATGACGAGAACAATGCCGATTTCTTCTGGATGCAGGAATGGCGTGTGTATTCGACCACGGATATGGTCAACTGGACTGACCACGGCTCGCCGCTTGCCATCGAGGATTTCTCGTGGGGCGACGACCGCGCCTGGGCTCCGCAGTGCATTGCCCGCAACGGAAAGTTTTATCTCTACGTCCCGATCCACTCCAAGCTCTCGGGGACTATGGCTATCGGTGTCGCTGTAGCCGATTCGCCGACTGGCCCCTTCAAGGATGCCATCGGCAAACCGCTCGCCGACGGGAGCTGGGACTATATTGACCCGACGGTGTTTGTTGATGATGACGGACAGGCTTATCTCTACTGGGGCAACCCGGAGATATATTATGTGAAACTCAATCCTGATATGGTCAGCTTTGACGGTGAAGTCCGGAAGATTGAACAGACTGTCGAGGGATTTGGAGCACCGGGACCTAAGGATAGGGTGGAAGGCAAGAAGTATCGTGACAACTACACGGAAGGGCCTTGGTTTTTCAAGCGTGACGGCAAATATTATCTTGTCTATGCCGCCGGTGGAGTGCCGGAGCATATCGCTTACTCCATGAGCGACCACCCGACGGGGCCGTGGAAATACATGGGCGAGATAATGCCGCTGTCCGATACAAATTCATTCACTAACCACAGCGGTATCATTGATTATAAAGGCAAATCATATTTCTTCTATCACAACGGCAAACTTCCCGGAGGAGGCGGCTTTGCACGCAGTGTGGCCGTCGAGCCGTTTGAATATAATCCCGACGGCACTATCCCGACTATCATGCCGACCGGCGAGGGTGCTCCCGCGGTGGGAACCTTTGATCCCTTCCGCCGTGTGGAGGCCGAGACTATGGCATGGTCACAAGGGGTGGCTACAGAACCCAATGCCAATACAGGTGTCTATGTGAGTGATATCCACGATGGCGACTACATAAAGGTGGCCAATGTCAATTTCAACAGCGGTGGCCCACGGCGCTTCGGTGCGTCGGTAGCGAGTGCGCTCCGTGGCGGTCGCATAGAGGTGCGCACCGACAGCATCGGTGGTGATCTTGTCGCTGTCCTCGACGTCCCCGGCACAGGCGGATGGGAAGAGTGGAGCTATCTCGAGACCCCAGCTCTCATGGAGGTGTCAGGCCTACATGATCTCTACTTCGTGTTCAAGGGGCGCAAAGGTCCTAAACTGTTCAATTTTGACTGGTGGAAATTCGAATGATTATGAGAATCATGACAAGATTTATCTGTGCGGTCGCAGCGCTTCTCTCCGGTTTCGCTCCCGCCCTTGCATGGCCGGGGATGGATATGCCCGAACTTCATGTCGACGGACGCTATCTGGTCGACGGTGCCGGCAACACCGTCAATCTCCATGGCTTCGCCCAGACCTACAGCCCGTGGTTCAACGAGCAGGGCAAGAAATGGTCAAACTATGATGTGGATGCCTGTCTCGCCTACAACAAGCAGAAAATCGACGAGATGCTGGCTGCAGGATGGCGCATGAGTTTCATCCGCCTGCACATGGATCCATATTGGTCAAACACTCCCGGCGTCCAGACCACCGGTGAGAATGATATATCGGCTTTCGACTTCAACCGATTCACGACCTATCTCTACAAAGTGTTCATCCCGATGGCTGAGTATGCCGTTTCAAAGGGGCTCTATGTCGTGATGCGCCCTCCGGGAGTCTGCCCGGAGAGAATCGCGGTCGGCGATGCCTACCACCGTTATCTGAAGCGCGTGTGGGGCTATGTCTCGGCCCAAAAACGCCTCACTGACAATCCCCACATCATGTTTGAGCTGGCCAACGAGCCGGTCCATATCAAGGGGACCGACGGTCAGTATGGTTCGAATACCGACGCCTGTTTCGAGAGCCTGACTCAATTTTTCCAGGAGATTGTCGACCTCATGCGTGGCAACGGTTGCGGGAATATTCTCTGGATCCCCGGCACCGGCTACCAGTCGCAATATGCCGGCTTCGCAAAATATCCTGTCAAGGGTGACAATATCGGCTATGCCGTCCATGTCTATCCCGGGTGGTATGGCAGCGACGCCATCGAACCGAGCCATGAGCTTGGCGGAAGCTACGGTGGAGGTTTCGCGGCGTTTTCCGCCGGATGGGATGCGCAGATCAAGCCTATGGCCGATTTCGCACCTGTCATGGTGACCGAGATGGACTGGGCTCCGTCTAAATATGAAGCCTCGTGGGGCAAAAGCATCACCGGCAAGATGCTCGGTGAGGGTTTCGGCGCAAACTTCAAACTTCTCGCCGACAATAGCGGCAATGTCAGCTGGCTGCTGTTCACCGGATGCGAACTCCTCGCTGCTTTCAGGGATGAGCCGGCTGTCGGTGGCAACTATACCGTGCTCAATGATCCGGAAGCATGTCCGTGGCCCATCTATCATTGGTTCAAGGAATATGCCGGAGATGAGTTGCCGGAGCCTGCAAGCATAAGGCTTGCTTTCTCGACTCCGGTCGAGGGTGATGACTGCGTGATAATGACCGGCAATTCTGTCGGTATGGCCCTTGTCTCCGATTATTCGCAGGGCTATCAGTCGACGGTCAGTGCTCCCGTCGAGGTCGCCATTGCCGATCCGGCGGTCGTGTCATGGGCCGACGGCAAATTCACGGCCAATTCCATCGGTTCGACCCCTGTCACCATAACCTATACGGTCGGGGGTAAGGCTTACGAAAGGGAGATGACGTTCACTTCCACACCTTTCCCCTTCCGGCGCGGATTTTTCAACACTTCGATTTGGGAAAACGGCTCGTTTGACCCCTCGACCCACGAAATCCTTACCGGTAAATATGGTTTTGCCGGATGGAAATATCCTGCCGCCCTTGACCTTTCCGCCTACCGCTATCTCATAGCTGAGATGGAGGGCCCGAACAATGCCGCAGTCTCTTTCCGTGTCTACGATCAGGACAATTACTGGACAGACCCTGCGATGGCCGACTTCGGCAACAATGGCCGTGCGGTGCTCGATCTTGCAGATCTGCGTTCCGATGCAGGACGCAAACTCGATCCCTCCCACATCTACATTGCCGGCTTCTGGTCGTTGGGCAACGCTCCGTTCCGCATATCAAAAGTCTATGTCAGCGACAATCCTTCCGGAGAGTCAGGCCTCGACACCGTGACCATTGACTTTGATGCCGCTCCGGTTGACGTATGGAATCTCTGTGGTGTCAAAGTGAGATCGCAGGTCGATCCTCTTACAGCCACCGAGGGACTCGCCCCGGGCATCTATATCGTCGGCACCTGCAAAGTCGCCGTGACAGAATGAAATAAATTCAAATACCATACTACCATACTTTCTAATCGACAATGTTAAAGCAACTCATCACTTTTGCTCTCTGCCTGTCATCATCTGCGGCATGGAGCACTGATTTCACAATCTCAAGCCCCGATGGGAAAACTGTAGTGACTGTCACCGATGATGATGGTCAGGCCGGCTATGCTGTGAAGCTTGACGGCAAAGATTTCCTCCGCCGGTCGCCTCTCGGACTGCGGACCAATATCGGTGATTATACAAAGGACCTCAAGCTGACCGGCCATTCAGGGCCGACAGCCGTGAGCGACAGCTATTCGCTTCCGAATATAAAGAAAAGCCATGTTGACTACAGGGCAAACCGTGGAGAGGTGACTTTCAGCAGCGGCGGCAAGGAGGTTTTTGATGTCATCTTTGAAGTGAGCGACAACAATGTCGCCTTCCGCTACCGCGTGCGTCCGCAGGGTGAGACTCTTTGCTGCATTGTCGAGGAAGAAGCGACAGGTTTTGCCATGCCCGAGGGCACGACTACCTTCCTCTGTCCGCAGAGCGGCCCGATGGGGGGCTTCGCACGCACCTCGCCGAGCTATGAGACTTCATATACGGTTGACGAGCCGGCCGGTAGAAACGGATGGGGCAACGGCTACACCTTCCCCTGCCTGTTTCGCAACGGTGAGGATGGATGGACTCTCATCTCGGAGACCGGAATAGCGGGTGACTACTGCGGCTCACATCTGACCGGCAACACTGACGGCAGTTACACGATAGCCTATCCTCAGCCCGGGGAGCAAAACGGTTTCGGCTCCACTTCGGCTGCCATTGCGCTTCCGGGACTGACCCCCTGGCGCACCGTCACCGTCGGAGAGACGCTTGCTCCCATTGCGGAGACTACGGTGGCCTGGGATGTGGTCAAGCCTCTTTACGATGTTTCAAAGAAATACCGCTACGGAAAGGGCACATGGAGCTGGATCATCAAGATGGACGGCAGTTGCAATTTCGACGAGCAGAAACGCTACATTGATTTTGCCGCTGACATGGGCTACGAAAGTGTGCTCGTCGATGCCCTCTGGGATTCTCAGATAGGGTATGATAAGGTGGCTGAGCTCGCTGCCTACGGAAAGACGAGGGGAGTGGATCTCTATCTCTGGTATAACTCAAACGGAGCCTGGAACGATGCTCCACAAGGGCCGCGCGGTGTGATGAACGATATCGTCAAGCGCCGTAAGGATATGGCATGGATGCAACACAATGGCATCCGTGGCATCAAGGTCGACTTCTTCGGAGGTGACAAGCAGGAGACCATGCGTCTCTACCATGATATCCTTGCTGACGCCAATGACTATGGTCTGCTTGTAGTGTTCCACGGCTGCACTCTTCCGCGCGGGTGGGAGCGCATGTATCCCAACTATGCCGCGAGCGAGGCTGTGCTCGCAAGCGAGAACCTCCACTTCTCGCAGGGGAGCTGTGACTCGGAGGCTTTCAACGCTACTCTTCATCCGATCATCCGCAACACTGTCGGCAGCATGGATTTCGGCGGTAGCGCTCTCAACAGATATTACAGCGCCGACAATTCACCTAAGGGCTCGGTGCGCCGCACGTCGGATGTCTTCGCGCTTGCTACTGCGGTGTTGTTTCAGAGTCCGGTGCAGCATTTTGCACTCGCGCCCAACAATCTGACCGATGCACCTGAGTGGGCTATCGACTTTATGAAGGAGGTGCCGACGACGTGGGACGAGACCCGTTTCATAGACGGTTATCCCGGGAAGTATCTTGTGATGGCACGTCGTCATGGCAGTGTGTGGTATATCTCGGGAGTCAATGCCTTGGCCGAACCGGTGAAACTCTCCGTCGAGCTGCCGGCTGAGCTGCTGAAATCCCCGCTTGCGCTCTACGGCGACGACTCAGCCCTCAACGGTTCTGTGAAGGACTGCAAACCCGACAAGAAAGGGCGTGTGAAAGTCACCATGCCCACCAACGGCGCCTTTGTCATCACCAACCGTCCCGATCCGGACTTCTACGTATATCTCTGTCTCGGACAGTCAAACATGGAGGGCAACGCCCGTTATGAGTCACAGGATACGGACTTCGTCAACGATCGCTTTCTCATGCTCCCGGCAGTCGACATGCCCGGGCTCAACCGACGGAAGGGCGAGTGGTGTGCCGCCGTCCCCCCTTTGGCGCGAGAGAATACAGGCCTGACCCCTGCCGACTATTTCGGACGCGCCATGACCGAGAGGTTGCCCTCGCGTGTCAAGGTCGGTGTCATAAATGTGGCTGTCGGCGGATGCCGCATAGAGCTGTTTCATCCCGATTCGTGTGCGACCCATCTCGCCTCTCAGCCCGACTGGTTGAAAGGAATGGCCCTGCACTATGACAACAACCCCTACGGACGCCTCCTCGATATGGCCCGTGAAGCCAAACGGGTGGGGGTGATCAAGGGAATACTTCTTCACCAGGGCGAATCCAATACGGGCGACAAGGAGTGGCCTGCCAAGGTGAAATATATCTACGATCATCTTCTTGCCGATCTCGGGCTTGAGGCGACCGATGTCCCTCTCGTGGCAGGGGAGATGCTTTCGGCGGAGTCCGGTGGGCTCTGCGCGTCGATGAATGAGATTGTCAACACTCTTCCCGAGGTGCTTCCCAACTGCGCGGTGGTCTCGTCAAAGGATTGTCCCGGCGCACCCGACGGACTGCATTTCACCGCCGAGGGCTACCGTGAGCTCGGACGCCGCTATGCCGCTGCAATGTTGAGTAAAACCCGCTGATTTTTATTATCTTTGTAAAAACCTTAATAATTCTCTTGCTAATGGATAAGTGTAAATATATTCTCGCCTCCTTGCTCGCGGCCCTGACGCTTGCTCCTGCGGTCGCTGACGATGTAAAAATCGAGTTTTTCACACCCGACATCGTGCGTGTCGTCAAGACACCCGACGGAGTGGCGGATGCTGCGGCCTCGCTTGTCGTGACAGCCGTTCCGGACAGAGTCAAAGTCAAGGAAAGCAAACGTGAGGGAGTGACCACCTATCAGTCCTCATCCTTGAAAGTCACAGTCGATGACAGGAGCGGCAAGGTGGTGTTTGCTACAGCTGACGGTTCGCCCCTGCTGTCGGAGGGCAGCTATCTGTTCACCCCGATTTCCGAGGGTATTGATAAGGGTGCCTACAAGGTGAAACAGGGATTCACTCTTGACGCTGACGAGCCCATCTATGGTGTAGGCATGATGCAGAACGGAAAGATGTCGCTGCGTGGCGAACATCGGCTCATGCAGCAGTCCAACCTCGAGGACTTCGCCCATTTCTTCCAGAGCATCAAAGGCTACGGCATATATTGGGACAATTATTCGCCCACGACTCTCGACGACGGCGGTGCTTCTCTCGACCTTGAGAGTCAGGTCGGCAAGTCGGTGGACTATTATTTCCTCTATGGCGGTGATGCCGACGGTGTCATCCGGGAGATGCGCCATCTGACGGGCAAAGTCCCCATGCTGCCGCTATGGACCTACGGTTTCCATCAGAGCCGTGAGCGCTACAAATCCTCCGCCGAACTCCTTGATGTGGTGCGCCGGTACCGCAAAGCCGGGATTCCGTTTGACGGCATCATCCAGGACTGGCAATATTGGGGTTCCAACTATACCTGGAACGCTATGGAGTTTATCAACGAGGACTTCAGCGATGCGCAGCGGATGATCGACGAGGTGCATGACAATAACGCTCACATCAGCCTCAGCATCTGGTCGAGTTTCGGCCCTCAGACCAAGCCCTATCGTGAGTTGAAAGAGAAGGGCTATCTTTTCTCGTTTGAAACATGGCCTGAGTCGGGCCTGGCTTCGTGGCCTCCGCGCAAGGACTATCCGTCGGGCGTGCGTGTCTACGACTGCTACAGCCCCGAAGCGCGCGACATCTACTGGAACAATCTTTCCCGTCTTCATGAAATGGGCATCGATGCCTGGTGGATGGATTCGACTGATCCCGACCATGTCAACTATAAGGATTCAGATCTTGACGAGCAATGTTCGGCCGGTTCATATCGTTCCGTCCGCAACCTCTTCCCCTTCATGGCTGTCGGGGGTGTTGACTCCCATCAGCGGGCTGTCGACTCGCTCAAGCGTGTGTTTATCCTCACCCGTTCCTATTTCTCCGGTCAGCAACGCTACGGCGCCAATACCTGGAGCGGTGATGTGGGTAGTTCATGGGAATCACTGCGCAACCAGGTGCCTATCTGTCTCAACTACACCCTCACGGCCAATCCAAATGTCAACACCGACATAGGCGGTTTCTTTGCCGGAGCCTACAACCGTCACTACATGGACAATTCCGCGACCCGCAATCCGCAGTATCAGGAACTCTATGTCCGCTGGATGCAGTTCGGGCTTTTCTCACCCATGATGCGTAGTCATGGCACCGATGTGTACCGCGAGCTATACTACTATGGTGAGCCGGGCGAACCTGTCTACGACGCGCTGCTCTCGGCCGTGAAGATGCGCTACAATCTTCTCCCTTACATCTACAGCACGGCCCGTCAGGTCAGCGAGAACGACGACAGCTTCATGCGAGCTCTCGTGATGGATTTCAAGGACGACAGAAATGTGTGGGACAATGGCCGTCAGTTCATGTTTGGCCGCAATCTGCTGGTGTGTCCGGTCGTGGATCCGCTCTACACTCAGGAGAAGGTTGTCAAGACTGATGAGCAAAGCGGCTGGAACAAGTCGGACGATGCCGCGGCCCCTGACGAGTGGCCGGCTGTCGACTGGTCGGAGACAAAGAAATATAGCGTCTATCTCCCTGCCGGTGCCGGATGGTATGACTATTGGACCAACGAGTATATCGAAGGCGGACGCAATGTCGATGCTGATGCACAGTTGGCCCGTTCGCCTCTCTATGTGAGAGCGGGATCAATCCTGCCTATCGGCGCCGATCTTCAATATACCGCTGAAAAACCGTGGGATGATATGACTCTCCGCATCTATCCCGGCGAGGATGCCACTTTCACCCTCTATGAGGATGAGGGCGACAACTATAATTATCTCAAGGGTGCGTATTCGGAAATACCCATGACTTGGAATGACCGCTCGCGCACTCTCACCATCGGCTCCCGCTCGGGAAAGTATCCAGGCATGTTGCACGAACGGAAATTTACCGCAGTCACTCCCGATGGAGTGAAAAAAGAAATCAAATATACCGGCAGGAAAGTTTCTGTCAGGTTTTAACCACAATTTAGATAGTAAAAACAAATGAGATCCATACTTCTACTTATATCATTGTTGTGCGTGGCGGGAATGTCGGCACAGTCGCGTCTCTATGGCAATGAATTTGACCTTGCCGACGTCAGGCTGCTCGACAGTCCGTTCAGACATGCTATGGAGTTGAACACCGAGGTGCTCCTGCGCTATGACACAGACCGTCTGCTCGCGCCCTATCTCAAGGCTGCCGGATTGCCGCCGAAAGGGGAGAGTTTCAGTTGTTGGGATGGACTCGACGGCCACATCGGAGGGCATTATCTGTCGGCGCTTGCGATCCATAGTGCTGCTACCGGCAATCCGGAGCTCAGAGCGCGCCTCGACTATATGGTCGGCGAGCTCACCCGCTGTGCCGAAGCTCGTGGCGACGGTTATGTCGGCGGTGTGCCCGGCGGCGATGAGCTTTGGGCCGCGATCAAGGCTGGAAACGTGGGGATGATATGGAAGTATTGGGTGCCGTGGTATAACGTCCATAAGATCTACGCCGGTCTGCGTGATGCCTGGGTCTACACCGGCTCCACGCAGGCCCGCAAGCTCTTCCTCGGCATGTGTGACTGGGGCCTGGATGTCATCACTCCGCTTTCCGACGGGCAGATGGAGGCGATGTTGGGCAATGAGTTCGGCGGTATGGATGAGGTATATGCCGACGCCTACGCCATGACGGGCGAGAAAAAGTATCTCGATGCCGCCCGCCGCTTCACCCACCATGAACTTTTCGACAGTATGCGCGACGGCCGTGACAATCTCGACAACAAGCATGCCAACACACAGGTGCCGAAAGTCGTGGGCTATCAGCGCATCGCCGAGCTGAGCGGTGACGCTGACTATGACCGTGCCGCCCGCTTCTTCTGGGAGACAGTCGTCGGCAACCGCTCGCTTGCCATCGGAGGCAACAGCCGGCGTGAGCATTTCGCCTCGCAGGCCGATGCCAAGAGCTATGTCGACGAGCGCGAGGGACCTGAGACCTGCAACACCAACAATATGCTCAAACTCACCGAGGGACTTTTCCGCATGAGCCGTGATGCACGCTATGCCGATTTCTATGAGCGTGCGCTCTACAATCATATCCTCTCATCCCAGCATCCCGGCCATGGAGGTTATGTCTACTTCACATCGGCGCGTCCGGGGCATTATCGGGTCTATTCGCAGCCCAATGCTGCCATGTGGTGTTGTGTCGGCACCGGGATGGAAAATCATGGCAAATATGGCCAGTTTATCTACACCCATGATGCCGACTCGCTCTGGATCAACCTCTTTATCCCCTCGAGTCTTGACTGGAAGGAAAAAGGGATGGTTGTGACGCAGACGACGGATTTTCCCGACACGGGCAAGACCACTCTTACGGTCAGCACCAAAGGCAAGAAGCGTGTGGCTCTCAAGCTCCGCCACCCCGGCTGGTGTGACAGTGTGGAGGTGCGCGTCAACGGTAAGAGGATCGCTGCCGCCTCGTCGCCGGCGTCATATATGACTATTGACCGCACATGGAAAAACGGCGATGTGGTAGAGCTGGCGATGAACATGCCGGTGACTATCGAGGAACTCAACTATCTGCCTGACTATGTGGCTATCCTCCGCGGCCCGATAGTGCTCGGTGCGCGCTACGGTAAGTGTGATGAGCTTCCCGGCCTCGTGGCCGATGACAGCCGTTGGGCCCACATCGCGGGTGGTCGTCTGGTCTCAGTCTTCGACACCCCGCTGCTTGTCGGTGAGCGTGACGACCTCCTGGGTAAACTCAACTGTATGAGACCCGTGGAGGTCGAGGGTCACCGCGCCTATAAAGTCGACGGGCTTTTCGACGGAGAGTATGCCGATCTGTTGCTTGAGCCGTTCAGCGACATCCACGACAGCCGCTACATGATGTATTGGCTCGCCATGACTCCCGGCCGCTACGCCGAGTATAAGGAGGAGGCACAGCGCGAGGAGCAACAGCGTCTGCAACTCGACAGCCGGACTGTTGATGCCGTCAACACCGGCGAGCAGCAGCCTGAAGCTGACCACTTCATGAGCGCGGAAGGCTCCCGCACGGGCAATTTCAACGGTGAGCCTTGGCGCGACGCCTCAAACGGCGGCTATTTTTCCTACAGGATGCGCACCGGCGGACAGGCGGCGTTGCAGTTGCGTCTGCGCTATTGGGGCAATGAGTCCGGAGCGCGCGAGTTTGATATCTATGTCGATGATGCGCTGCTTGCTTCGGAAAACATATCCGATCGCTGGAAAGCCGACCGCTTTGTCGAGGAGGAATATAAGATCCCCGCTTCCATGCTCGAAGATAAGGAGACAGTGACTGTCAGCTTCCGCTCGCGTGAGGCCACTACCGCCGGCGGCATCTTCCATGTGCGCCTCCTCAGACCATAACCCTCAGCCAAGACGTTAGTGCTTTAAGGCAACTTAAAATCGAGCTAATCTGTTGATATGCTCGATTTTTTTGTAACTTTGCCATAGAAATCAAACTCAGCTAAATCGCAATCTGTCAGATGTGCGTATTTGAGAATGATAATAAAGAGCATAACTATTAGAATATACTAAGCTATGATTGCAAGATATATTATACCTCTGCTATGTATTTGGGTTACATTTATTGCAAGTGCTAATAATGAAACAGATATTAAGAAACATGAAGGACATTATTACCTTCGATCTGAGATAAATGGCCATTCAAATCAAGAAATAATGCTGGAGTCTGCAATCCCGGGATTGTTGATTGGAGATTCGATTTTTAGTAAGCTATTTCCGGAATTTGATTATAACGGAGGTCGGAAAATGGAGAATGCAAAAATAGCCCTCCATCAAAATCTATATTCGATTAATTATATTCTTGACAAAGATATAAAGATCGGGAATGGGACGTATGATGGAAAGGTTTTCATCCTGAAAGATTATAAAGGTATTGCATTGCCTTTACAAAACTATACCTCCAATAACAAAACAAATCAATTTATTTATATAGATTTACAATCCGGGATTTTCAAATTTACAGATTCGATAGATAAGTCAATAATTCAACGCTTTAAGTATGAAATCATCGATGGAATACCTGTTGTTTATACGAATTTAGAGATCAAGACCGATACAATTTCTACATCTGTTGATTCCGATTTCATAGTCGACTTTGGAAATGCGGCATTATTGTTTCTTATGAAGAACAATGATGCCCTAAGGGAGATGTTGGAAAACAGTAAGATTTCTTTATCCGTCGCAAAAAACAAAGAAGGAAAAGTAATTGCAGAGGGATTATATGCTGAAGAGTTGACAATCGGTGACTTTAGATTTAACGATGTTTCCGTTGGAGTAACTACTAAATTAAAATCATTTGATAAATTTGCCGGTATGATTGGGCTTAAATTTTTTCAGACACCTTTTATCATAGACCCCATGAATCACGAGTTAATCATGTTGTCATGTGATTAATCAGATCGATTCCAAATACAATGATACCGGCAATGATATATTCCTAATTATCTTCTTTCAAATTATTGATCTCGTTTTTTGAAGAGACAAATTCAGATAAATTTTGGAGATAATCTGTCGGATTAATGCCCATCCAGTTTAAAAGCATTTCTATCTTAGCGTAAATCCATTCGATATAATCAGTTGTGATTTCGGACTTGCCTGTTGGAAAACAAATTGGTTCATGATGAGCTATACGGTTTCTAAGAGAGTTTACATGATCCAGTTCGTTGAAAATGGTCGTATTGTTATATTGGATATGCCGGGTTGAAGTCGGTTTATTTGGGAAAATGCGCAAGAGAATGCGGCCGGATGCGCGGTATTGTGGACTTGAAAACATATACTTCCATATGCCGAATTCCATTTTTGCAAGTAGATGGCTGTGAGTATAAATCTGCTTGTTCGCCAATTTATTGTATGCAAAATGTATGATTTGTGAATGGGAGCGACATTGTGGAACATCAAAGAAACCTCCCGGCAGCACAGCGTCCCTTAGCCAATCAGATCCGTAATTTGATATCATAGCTTTGTCGATAGCATTGCGGATGGCAATCTCAAAAGCCCCTACAATAGCAAACATCTCCAAAGATACACGAACGTTGGCCTGATAGAGTTTGAGCGTTTTTACGGGATCGTTATCGCACGCATCGAGGTAACGTTGTAGCCTCCGATACTATATTTTGAAAATCTATAAAATTCACGATTCGAGGTAACTTCTTTGTTCCGAAATTTGTTTTGTTAGAAAAATCACACTATCTTTGCAGTGTTGATCCCCGGTAGCCCCTGTATATCAAGCTATCGGGTTTTGTTTTTACTACGGCAAAGATAATCTATTTTTTCGGATAGATTGGCTGTCTAAGTAATAAATTCTTCCTATCTATAAAGATATGGGTGGATTTATCAAGTGAGTATGTTTAATAGAGGTGATTATGACCGTAAGTTTTGAAATATAATTAATATTCCCCTTGGCCCGATGAAAAGAGCATATAAAAGTATTGTGGTGAGTCTTGCAATTTGTGTGGCGTTGATGATTCTCTTTACGATTATTGTGAATAGGAGAGTGGAGTCAGTGACTGAAAGCAGGATCTATGAAAATGTGGATTCAATCCCTCACAATAGGGTGGCTCTGTTGCTGGGGACTAATCCATTGAACCGGTATGGACGTCCGAATTCATATTTTACCAATAGAATCGACATCGCATCTCAGCTCTACCACGCAGGGAAGGTAGATTTCATCATAGCGAGCGGTGACAATCACACGAAAGGATACGATGAACCTACGGCCATGAGGGATTCTCTGATCTCACACGGAGTGCCGGAGAGTAGAATCATATTGGACTTTGCCGGATTCAGGACTCTTGATTCTGTGGTCAGGGCTAAAGAGGTGTTCGGTTGCGACTCGTTGACAATAATTTCGCAGAGCGACCACTGCGCAAGGGCACTGTATTTAGCTGAAGCGAATGGAATAGATGCGGTGGCTATAGCAGCTCCGTTGAGGGCCGGAAGGTGGGTGCGCACACGGCTTGCCTTGCGCGAATGGCTCGCACGCGACAAGATGATGCTCGACCTATGGCTTGGCAAACGTCCTCACTTTTTAGGCGAAAAGATTGAGATACCGGAAGTCCCGGTCCAGAAAAGTTATTCGTCGACTCCGGGTGTGACTCTTGAGATACTCAACATTGATGAGATGAAAGTCCCCGTTGACTCGATATCCTTGGAAATAAGCAATCAGACTGATTCGGTGGTGATTTACGGAGAATGGTTCGGATTGCAGACGCGGTCAGAGGATGGAAGATGGACTAAAGTTGAAGTGGATAGCCGCTATCAGGGAAATGACAGTGTGGTGTATGTCGTCTGGAATTCCATAGCCTATATCTTATTCCCACATTCGAGCCGTAATAAGACGGAAAAGCCGTGGTTCTATGGCCGAAATCTTGTGCCGGGTCACTACAGGCTTGCAAAGAATATATTTGTAGGAGAACACATTCACAAAGATGATACGGTCTATGTTGAGTTTGACGTGAGATGATCCAATACCGATCTTTCACAGGGATATTTTGCGTCGGGATGAAGGTGGTCTGACGGGCATGTGGAAAGAATGTTGATAACTGGTGGGGCGGTTTTGTTGGAGAGTCGGGGAATTTTGACTACTTTTGTAGTCAGCCTTTGCCCCTGAGTGGCAATGGCATTAAAATCTGTAGAAACAAAAAACTCAATATCCAAACATGGAAGTAACAGGTAAAATCATTGTGGCCCTCCCCGAAGTGGGTGGCACCTCTCAGAAGGGAAACGCTTGGAAGAAGCGTGAATATGTCCTTGAGACTCAGGAGACTTATCCCCGCAAAGTGTTCTTCAACTTTTTCGGCGACCGCGTCGACCAATATCCCCTCCAGGTGGGACAGATGGTGAAAATCAGCTTTGATATCGACAGCCGCGAGTATAATGGCCGTTGGTATGTTGAGGTGCGTGCATGGAAGGCCGAGGATCCCGGTGTGCCAGCCGCAGGCGCTCCTGCTGCCTATGGTGCTCCGGCTGCTTACGGTCCCGCCCAGCAGATGCCCCAGGGCTACGCAGCTCCCTCTGCCGCTCCCGCTCCCCCGGCTCCCGACCTCACTCCGTCGGCAACCGACGATCTTCCTTTCTGATCTGGCGGAAGCAAGAAAAATAAGACACAAACGGGAATGGTTCCGAATACCGGTGGAATCATTCCCGTTTGTGTCTTATTTTATTAAACACCCTCTCAGGTAAGAACGGAGTCAGCTGTGGATATAGGTGACGGTATATGACGAATGGTCGTCGTCATCGTCATCGTCGTCGTCATCATCACAAGTTGAGGTTGAGGTGGATGTGGATGTTGAGAAAGAAGTGTTGACAACACGATTGTTTTGTCGGGACGATCTCTCCTTGCGTGCAGCCTTCCGGTTTTGGCGGGCTTCCTTACGGATTTCGCGCGCCGCCTGGCGCATGGCTTTTGCAGTTTCCTGTGTGACGGAAATGACCAGTTGGTTGCTGTCGCAGAAGTCTGTGTCCTGAATATCATAGGCCACGTCGCTGTCACAGCCGTCAAGGTCAATGATCATGGAGCTGTCGTCGTCAAAATCACGGGATTTCGAAGAGCCTTTGATGACCGACATAATCCAGGTGTTGCCGCGTTGCATGAGGGTATATTTTGCGTAGGGGCCTTTGGGATTATTAAATGTAATGGTGTAGACAGCTCTGCCTTTGGTCGTGTTCATCTTGAATGCGGAGGCTTTGTTGCGTTCCTTGCGTATTGCCTCGATAATCTTCCCGGCAATTTTTGCATCGGTGAAGTTGAAGACCCGGTCAGAGCGGAGAATCTCGCGCGACTTTGGGCTGCGGCGTTCGGAATACACCTCGTTTGTAACGCTTTTGGAGCTTTCAAGCGCTTTGACAGCCGAGTCGATCGACTGCTGGGCTAAAGCGGCGAGAGGCGAGAGGAGCAGTACGAACAGGAGAGTGGAGATATGACGGATTGACTTCATTTGTAGAAAGAATATATATTATGGTTGGTTATAGATGGTACTGTAGATGAAATCAGTTGGTGAAGACTCCTTCAATCAATTCTTTGACCGAGGGATCAGACATATCGTAGCTTGATTCGAGAGAGGCGTCGAAGGCACCGTCGGCTTCCCGGATGCTTGTGTCGATGGCATTGATGCTCTCGTCGACCATACGCTCCATGCGGCGGATTTCGGGCACCACGATTTTCAGATCGGTGATTTTCTTGCCGTCGCGGATGATGTAGCTCCCTTCATAGGCATAATAGTCATCGGGAATCTCTGTTGACGAGGATGGGCGGAGGAAGAAGCCTAAGGTGAAGATGACGGCAATGGCGGCCGCGATGCTCATCCATTGGCGCAGCCCCATGCGGAGGATGCGTGCCTTCGGAGCTTCGGCAGCGATGGCAGTCTCAGCAGTCCCGGCCCCGGTGTCGGCGAGTGCTCCGAGCGAGGCATACCAGCCGAACATCTCGCGGTATTGACCGAGCTCCTGCGGGAGATCCTGCTCTTCGCTGAAGAAGGCATAGAGCTGCTGCTCCTCCTCGCGGCTTGTCTCGCCGGCAAGGAAGCTGTCGATCATCTGTGTGATTTTTGTTTTGTCGATATCTGTCATGATTGTCTTTGCATGAAAATGTCCTTTATACTCTGACGGGCTCTTGAGAGAGCGACCCTTATGGCGCCGGGCGATGATCCGGTGATGGCTGCTATCTCTGAGATCTCGAGGCCTTCGATGTGTTTCATCCTGATGACGGTCTGCTGCATCGAGGGGAGTGACTCCATCACTTTGAGGATCCCCGAGGCATCCTCGCGTGAGATCATGCTCTCTTCGGGCGAGGGAATGGTGTTGAGGTCGCCGGCTTCCTCCAGCCCCACATGGTCGCAGTTGCCCGCTGTGCGGAGAAGATCGATGGCACGGTTGCGGGCTATGACCACGGCGAGCGATTCGACGCTGCGGTATTCATCAAGCCGCTCGCGGAGGGTCCAGAGTTTGAGCATGGTGTCCTGGGCCACATCGTCGGCAAGATCTCCGTCGGCTTCGGCCGACAGATTTCTGACCATGCTGACAATGCGTTGCCGGAGCTTTGGCGCCATCTGTTCAAACTCACTGCGGTTCATGTATCGGGTTTTGTGCCTTCAAGAATTCCGTGTTCTATATAATAGACGTAAAAAGGGGGCTAACGTTACTCTAAAAATCAAAAATCTTGCAAAAAACTGAAAAAATTTTCATCCGCTGAACCGAAAAACATATCCAAATGTTATAAAAAGTAAAAATTCAGCTTAACCATTACCACAAAAATTCATCCGCCATTATGAAAATCATCCGTAGTGCCATTTCTCTGCTGCTGTTGGTAGCTTCAGCCGGTGTTGTGTCGGCGACGAGCCCTGTCGAGGAGCAACACGAAGCTCTTGTCAATGACCATAAGGTCGTGTTCTTCGGTCAGGGTTCAGATCCTGCGGCAGATTCTATCCGCAATCTTGTGGAGAATTTCTACTATGATCAGTTCCGCAGCTTCCAGGATCCGCAGGCTCCCTATTTTCTCTTCATGAGCCGCGACAGTCAGCTCGCCATGGGTATCGGCGGCCTGGTCAGGATGAGAGGTTACTATGACTGGGGGGGCACCACAGGAGTGGCCGGTTTCTCCCCCTATTTTATCCCGACGCAACGTGACGAGCTCAACCGTCAGAAACTCGGGACGACTCCGGCAGGTACTGCCCTGTTTTTCCGTGTCATCGGACGCAACAAGCGCCTCGGACACTATCAGCTCTATATCGAAGCGAATTTCAACGGCTATCAGGGGCGTGACTTCCATCTGAAGAAGGCCTATGCGACTCTCAATGACTGGACCATCGGCTACGCCTCCTCGACTTTCGGCGACGGTGCGGCCGTGCCTCCGACCATCGACTCCAACGGCCCGACCATGAAGATGGATGCCACTAACGTTCTCGTCCGCTATATGCACCACTTCAAGAAGACAGGCATGTATATCGCGGCTTCGGTCGAGACCCCCGACATGACCATACAGGCCGACAACGAGCAGGCAGCAGCCCGCAGCCTCTTTGTCCCCAACTTCGCAGCCATGATGCAATATGAATGGGCTACGGGCCAGCATGTGCGTCTCTCCGGCATCATGCGTTTCCTCCCTTACCGTGACCTCGTCACCGGACGCAACCATCAGCCCGTGGGCTGGGGTCTGCAACTCAGCACAGTGTTCCGTCCCGTGGAGCCGCTCACAGTCTATGGCACTGTCAACGGTGGCCGCTCATATTCTAATTTCGGTGGCGATTTTCTCCTCGGCAAATATGACCTCGTGCAGTGTGCCAAATGTCCAGGCAAGCTCTGCACAGTGCCCGGTTGGGGCTATTTCGTAGGTCTGCAATACAATTTCAAACCGCAGATCTTCATGTCGGCAACCTTCGGACAGGGCCGCTATCTGCCTTGCTGCCGTGCCGATGGCAGCGATTACAAATATGGTCTCTACAGCGCCTTGAATTTCTTCTGGGATGTCACTCCGCGCATCCGTTTCGGCGGTGAGATCAATGTCGGCAAGCGTCAGAACTTCGACGGAACCCACGGTTGGGCTCGCCGTCTCGGCGCTCTCGCCCAGTTCTCGTTCTGAAAAACAGAAATTTTAACTACGGAGACAGAACAAAGAGCCGTCATCTGTTGTTAAATATACAGAAAGATATAAAGATTACGCATCCGTCTGGAAAAGCTGCCGGGAGTCCCCCGGAGCGATGGCCCGACGGATGCAATTTTTTGTGTTAGCGGTGGTAGCTATTCGTGTAGGAGGAGCTGCATGTCGACCACGTCGAGGATGCGGTCGAATTTGCGGCCGACGCCCTTGAAGTGGGAGACTTTTTTGAAGCCTAATTTCTCGTGGAGACGGCAGCTTGCCTCGTTACCGTAGGTGATGCAGGCGATGAGCGAGTCGAAACCGGCCCGGCGACACTCGTCGATGAGCCGCTCCATGAGTGCTCTTCCGATGCCACGGCCGAAGAAGTCGCGGTGGAGATAGATGGTGGTTTCGAGTGTCCCCGCATAGGCCGCACGTGTCTTCCATGCGTGGGCGTAGCAATAGCCTGCGATCCGGCCTTCGGTTTCACACACGAGACAGGGGTAGCTTCGGGCAAACTCTTCGATGCGCGCCGTCATTGCCTCGAGGCTGACAGGCTCGGTCTCAAAAGAGATGGCGGTAGTGGTCACATAGTGATTGTAGATAGCTGTGATTGCCGGAAGGTCTTTCGGGCAGACTGGGCGGATGGTCATAGGGGGGCGGGAGGAAGATGTTGTGGGATTGGTTCAGATCTTGATTTTTCCAAGTTCGATGACTTCGAGGCCGCTGACGGCGCCGGAGTCGATGGTCAGACGGATGAGTGTGCGCACTTTCTGCCATCCGTGGTAGCCGGCGGCACCGGGATTGACATGGAGCAGCCCAAGCTCGGGGTCGGGCATCACCTTCAGGATGTGGGAGTGGCCGCACACCATGAGGTTGATGCGGTTTTCAAGCAGATTGCGTTTCACTCCCGGCGCATATTTGCCGGGATAGCCTGCCACATGGGTCAGCCACACGTTGATTCCCTCGATCTCAAACATCTCGACCTCGCGGCAGCGGCGGCAGACGTCGCCGTGGTCTATGTTGCCGCGCACGGCTCTCACTACAGGCACGATTTCTTCGAGGCGACGCACTATGTCGATATCGCCGATGTCGCCGGCGTGCCATATTTCGTCGCAGTCTTTGAAGTGTGCCGCATAGCGGTCGTCCCAGCATGAGTGAGTGTCTGAAAGAATACCGATTGTTTTCATTGTTTTTTCAGCAGGCTGATTTTGTTGAGCAATATGGTGCCGCGGATGTAGGTCAGCGCGAGCTTGTTGACACCCTCTTCGAGCGTCACCACCGCTGTGGTCGACGGGAAGACTTTCACCCAGTCGTTGGGCTGGCGCGCGGGGAAGAGCAATACATCGGTGTCGCGGTCGTTGACACTGAGAGTGCGCAGGGCGCAGCGGTCCCATCCGTTGGAGTAGCCTACGGTCAGGAAGTAGTCGCCGGCCGAGGGGACGTTGACATAGCAGGTGATGCGGGTGTTATGGCGTGCGGCGAGCTCTATATAGTTTGTTGCCGTGGCGGGATCCTTTATGAAGTGGCGTGGTGGACGCCGCGGTGTGATCGACGATGCGTGGATGGTGACGAGAGTACCTTCGGGGGCATAGATATGGGCAGCCGGTGAGAAGCCGGATATATTGCCGTCGGTTGTCGGGACAATGTCGACGACTACAGGCTCTTTCCCGGGATGAAGATGGTAATTGTCAGTTGTGATTGTCTCTTCGAGGACTCCGTTGAGATAGATGCCATAGTTGGTGAGCTTGTCGAAATCGGCAATCTTCATGTCGGTCTGCGTGGGCCATTTGATATCCGGCACCGGGGGGACGGTCACGGGCTCGACTATCCGCAGTGGCTTTGAGTTGATGTCGTTGCCCGATAGAGTGATAGTGACCTGATGTCGTCCCTCAGTAGCGGCATCGATGGCGTGGACTGTCGAGTTGATGGAGTCGATCATAAACGAAGCGATGCGGTCGCCTGTGCCGTGGAGTTCGATATCGAGGATGGCTTCGCGGTAGCGGAGTCCCTCTATGCGTTTGACACCTGTGAATATCTCGGGCACCATCGGGCGCAGTTCCATGGCTTCGGGTGTCATCCTGATGCCGAAAAGTCCTTTCAAGACGAGTGCGGGCCAGTGGGCCGGGAGATCATTGTGGAGAGTGAGGTTCCATAACGAGGCCATCGCGTGGATGAAGGCTCTGGGATTGTGGACTTGCGAAGCGGCAAGTCCATAGAGCGTCCCTACGGTCGGTGAGAGCGGGGTCGCCGGGTTTATGTAGGGATAGACTGTCGGGATTCCTCCGGCAATGACCGGAAGAGCGGCTACCATCGCGGCCGCCATCTCGTCGGTGGCTATGCCGCTGAGCACTGCCAGCATGTCGGCTTCATAGTCAGTGACTGTCGAGACGATGGGGTAGTGGCGGCCGTAGAGATACTGACCGTAGCGCTCCATGTCGGGAAGCCAGAGCTGGTCGTTGATGGCTGCGGCCAGTTTCTCGGATTCAGAGAGGAGTTCGCGCTCGGCATAGAGCCTGAGTTCGGCAGCCATTTGCGAGGCGATTCTCAGAGAGGCGGCCCGGTGGATGTTGACGGCAGTGCCGAAGGTCTCGAAGCGGTCCATCTCGTCCATCCAGCCGGGATAGAAGATGTCGGTGGCCGGGTCGCGTCTTGCCATGCCGCATTTCAGCTCCTCCGCAAGCGGCGAGGAGTTGAGATGCCATTGCCGGTTGAGCATGGAGGTCAGCGTCGTGTAGGCTTCGCGGAGCCATGTCTTGGATCCGGTGGCGCAATAGATTTCCCACGCAGCTGCACCCCAGTAGGGACAGAGGGCGGAGTAGGGGAATCCGTCGTTGTCGTTGATTTTTGTGCCGGCCCATTTCCGCAGGACTCCCATCGCCTCCTCCGGGTGGAGAAGGCCGAGGCTGAGATAGATCTCTTCGGGGGTGGCCGGAGTTGCCGTCGGGCTGAGCGCTTTTGCGAAGAGCGCGTCGGCCATGCTCTGCTCCGAGCGGTAGCTGACCGCCGCACCCGTACTGTCGGCTGCGATCGCCGGCAGCCCGCTGATCTGTGTGGGAGAGACGGCCCTGTAGATTGCCGAACGGCTTACGATGCTGTCGGCATAGATTGTAAACTCCCCGCAGCTGTAGATGCTGTCCGTGACATCGTCCGTGTGGCGGCAGCCCGCCGTAGCGACGGCGAGAAGCAGGATCATGAGGGCGGATAATATGTGGCGGTTGAGTTTGATGAGCATCTGGCGGCAGAGGGTGGGGTAGTTACAACAATAGCGATGGGGACTGGCTTTTGCCAATCCTCACCGCTACGATAGCTTGTATCTTATTCAAATAAATTCGGGTGATGTCCGGGGGGTAAGCAGCCTCCTTTCGGTTGATTCGAAAATCAGATTGACTGGGGGATGATTGATTACTCCTCGTTAGCACGGAGGTGCTGAACGTAAACAGCCTTCATCATTTTCTTGCGGTTGGTCACAGAGGGCTTCTGGAAAGCCTGACGTGAACGGAGCTCGCGTACGATGCCGGTTTTTTCAAATTTACGCTTGAATTTCTTCAGTGCTTTCTCGATGTTCTCACCTTCTTTTACTTGTACGATGATCATTGTGGTTCTTTGATTATTGAATTTAAATTAATAATGTGTCAATCAGGACTCAATGCCCGGCGGAGTGACCGCTTAGGCAGCATTTTCCGCTGATTGTCCGAAAAATGCGGGGCAAAATTACAAATTCTTTTTGTAATTTCAAAGAAAATCGGCCCGACTCATCGAGTCTGACCGATTTTTTTGTAGCGAGACCGAGAATTGAACTCGGGACCTCCGGGTTATGAATCCGACGCTCTAACCAACTGAGCTATCTCGCCATCATTTTTGCTTTTGCGAGGGCAAAGGTAGAGACTTTTTTTGAATTGACAAAATCTTTTGCAAAATTTATTTCGAAAAGTTATTAACATTGCCCTCTGCAAGCACTCCGCTCTCCCAGGCTGACATGAGGCGTGGATGAGTTATTGACATAGTTATTAACATAGTTATTAACATTGTGTGTTGAAAACCCGACAAGAGTGTAGATAAGTGCATGTTTTGTGTTGATAAATCCGTGGTAAAATGTTTAAAAAGTGCCATTGAGATGTTTAAAACATATCTTTGTGTGTTAATAACTCTGCTG
Organism: Staphylococcus sp.; assembly: GCA_023665865.1. GTDB lineage: Bacteria > Bacteroidota > Bacteroidia > Bacteroidales > Muribaculaceae > Duncaniella. The sequence continues at coordinate 1,429,472 of JAMPDC010000001.1, read as the reverse complement.
CTACGATGTTAATAACTCCGGTCAAAAGTGTTGATAACTGTCGAGGGCAATGTTAATAACTTTTCCGTGAACCTCGGTTAGAATTATTGCACTGCGGGGCATATCGGATTGATTTATAGCGATTAATGTTATTTAACTTGGCAATGGAATGAGAATGTTGTATTTTTGTTGGTAAAACACCAATGTTAATAACTGATGTTAATAACTATGCCAGACTCTACACGCCCCGACACTGCTGAGATCATCGGACGCTTGCGCTATCTGATGGAATTGCGCCGTCTGTCCCAGCGCCGCATGGCAGCTCTGCTGCGTCTCGATCCTTCAAATCTCTCTAAAATACTCAATGGCAAACTTCCGCTGACCTCGGGATTGATCAACCGTATAGTGGTCGACATGGGAGTGTCAAAGATATGGTTGCGCGAAGGGGTGGGCCTTCCGTTCGAAAAACCTGTCGTGGCACGCGAGGTTGCATTGAGTTCATCGCTTGATCCGCAGCCGGTTCCGGCCGGTACGCCTGTCTATGACATAGACGTGACTGCCGGTTGCCGCAGTCTTGAGCAGCTCTTTGGCGAGATCAAGCCGGTCGGCACTATTTCTGTGCCTGGAATATCTCCCGGATCCAATATTGTAAAGGTGAGGGGCGACAGCATGGAGCCCCGTATCGTCAACGGAGGCTATGTCGCAATCCGACCGATCAGTGATCTGCGCAACATTTTCTGGGGGCAGATATATGTGGTGGAACTCGACGACTACAGAATGGTGAAGTATCTCCGCCGTCATCACGACCCGCGGATGGTCATCCTGCACAGCGATAATCCCTGCTATGACGACATGGATGTGGCCCGTGCCGACATACGGGCGCTATATCTCGTGGAGACGATCCTTAACTATCACGAGATGAATTGAAAAAGAATGTCTACTTGCTTGGCAAATTGATGACTATGTGGCCGACTGCGCCCATGTGGAGGGTTTTCCAGGCGAAATCCACGCTCTTGGTGGTCCCGTCGTTGTATTTCACATCGATCGTGCACCCCGGTTTGGTCTGTTGCGGGATGATCATGAGGCGTTGGTCATCGCCAAACTTTCCATCTGGCGGCACGTCGACGGTATATGAGACGATGCAGTCGCTGTAGGTATGAGTGTCCCAGCTTTCGCCGAAATTGTAGAGTCCGCAGCCGATCACATTTTTCAGTGTGATCGAACGCAGTTGCGAGGCATCCCCTTTGACGTCAAAGACAACCTGGGCAAGACGGTGACCGAAATGCAGATCCACTTTCTTGCTTGGGGTGGCCGAATAGTTGATCTTATTGATGATCGCTGAAGTGATGATGTCGACTTGGTCTTTCGGATCAAGCGGCGGTTCATAGAAAAATTGGGTTTGATAGGGGTCTGAGCCCGGATTTCTATACTCCCATTTGAGGTTGGAGGGTGAGTAGGCGAAAAAACTCAGGGTTTTCGTCGAATCCGGCCAGTAGTAGGGCACGGAGGTTGTCCATGTCCCGTCTTTTGCATGTGAGACGAGTTCGTCCTCCATCAGATAGCCGTCAATCTTGCCGTCTGAATTCCATTGGACAGCGTAGACTCGGATTGATTCCACATCCTTGACTATGCCTGAACGCGAGGCGGTGACTTCGGGATCACTGATCCCTTCGACAGTCGAGGTGAAACCGATGGCAACCTGAGTCTCGCCGGGAGGCGGGGCGACAGGCAGCGACGGTTCGTCGGCGTCGCCACAGGCTGCCAGCAGACACGGTGCGAGCAGCAATGACAGTTGTATTTTTTTGATGGAGAATCGCATTGTAGGAAAATCGTTTAGATGGGTGAGCGCATGTCAGATATTTTCAAAATAGTCCCACATCCACCCCCATTCGGTGACGGTGAATGAGATCGGTTGCAGTTTGTCGCCGTCGCCATCGACATTTGTGTTGGTCAGATGGCATATCAGATTGTAAGAGCGTCCGCGCTGCAAAGTGACTGGCGGAAAGGGAACGGTGACGGTGTGCTCGTCGGTGACGGCGTAGCCCGATTGTCCGTAGGGGTCCTTGGTGAAGAAAACCTGGATCTTCAGCATGATTGACATGCCTGAGATGTCGACCGGCAGCACGCAGACACTCGGCGAGCTGACAGGCGAGCCGGTATGGATTACGTGGGCCTGGCCTACAGGCAGCCATGTGGTCGATCCGTCGGTGCGTTGCCATGCCGGATCTTCGGCGGTCATGTCGATCCGTCCTGTCGACGGGGCATTGTTGATCTGAATCCAGTTGACATTGATAAAGTAGTGCGGATTGTTGAGCTCGTTGTAGAAGGTGAATTTTATCTGCGACAGCAGATGGTCAAACTGCATCTCGACCGGTTGGGGCGGAAAGATCCGGGCGGTTGACACGGTCTCAAAAGAATATAGCAGGTCTTCCGCGCCTTGTGATTGCGCAAGATCATAGCTGACGGTGCCTCCGCCGGAGGGCTTGTCGGTAACGGTGGTTGAGGGCTCGAACTTCACCCCTTTGCCATCGGCCGGCGCAAGTGCGGTGAAATGGTAGATCTGGTCGGGATACCAGTATTCCGGACGTTCACACACCCACTTGCCTCCTTGGTCGCTGACGATGTCACCCTCGTAGATATGTGAATCCGGGGTGCTCACGAAGCCATAGATGTTGAAAGCGTCAAAGCCGGGTGTTCCGGTGCTTGGGCCGGCAGCACGTGAGATGTGGTTGACAAATGGTCTGGAAAACTCAATGACATATTTCCCCCTCTCCCCTCCGCCGGGCTCGTCATTGTCGGAGCACGAGGCGAAGAGGATAGAGAGAAATAGTGTCGATATGAGTAATGGATGTTTCAAAACGTGTGTTGTTTGAGCAAACCTTTTATGATCTCCGATGCTTATGCGCCGGGGACGGGAGTTTTAACATTGTTTTTAACCCAGCTGTTGACCTGGTCGACGGTAAATTTAATCGGTTCGAGTGTGGTCTCAGGATTGAGGTTCTGGCTTGTGAAGGTCGCGTTGAAGTTGTAGCTGTTGCCCTTTTCGAAGGTGACTTCAGGCAGAGAGACGTTGTGGTCGTATTCTGCGACGAGCTGCTTGCCGTTGTAGACTTCGACGGTGAAGCTGATTGCGTAGTTTTCGGTTGTCGGGATCACAAGGCGTGATTCCGAAATGACCTTCTCTGTGTTGGCGATCTTGGTGTCAGCTTTGATGTCGGTGATATCAAGTGTGCCGGTAGGCTGCCATTCCGTATTTGTGCCGTTGAGGTCGATGATGCCGTTGGCATAGACGCCCTGAAGGGTAAGATTCTTGATCACGAGCGAGGTCGCCTGGGAAACATTGTTAGTGAACGTGAACATCACTCTTGAGAGTAGATGGTTGAATGTCAGTCCAACCTTGGTGATGCTGCTGGTGGTCTCGTGGCTGATAGGGCCTGAGAAGGCATAGACCAGGTCGGTCCGGCCGTTGTTGACACTGTTGTCAAACTGGATGGTACCGCCGCCGGTATAATTGTCGGCAGCTTCTGTCACAGGATTGAAGATGATATCCTCGCTGACAGGTGCGATGGCCGAGAAGTAGTATTTCTGGCCTGTGTACCAATATTCAGTTTTGTCGACGACCCACTCGCTGCCGTTTTTTGTCACTTTATTCTTGTCGAAGATGTAGGAGTCAGGATAGTTGACGAAGCCCCACACGTAGAAGCTGTCAAAGTCAATGTTAGCGGAGGCCGCACGGTCTTTGACCGAGTTGACCACATAGGGGCGGTTGAAGGAGATGGCGTCCTTCGTCGGATCTTTCAGCCCTTTTTCATCGTCGTCGCTGCTACAGCTCACAGCGCCGATCGCTGCGAGTGCGAGCACGGCCATTGGGAAAATCTTTTTCATAATAGTGTGTTTTTGAGTGTTAATGAATATAATGTTATTTAGTTCAAAAGATGATTGAAGGATGGGCGGCAGTGCTGTCAGAGATTGATCTCATAGTCATTGGGCTCTCCCCAGGGATCAACTGTCACGTCAAACGAGCCGCCGCCCGCGGGCTTGGCGTCTTCGTCCTTTATCTCAAGGCCTGTCACCATCACCACTCCTCCTCTCGGCTGTGCAGCCATCTGACTTGTGATATCGGCTGTGAACGAGAGAATTTTAGTGTTTGAAAGGACGACCCTTAATGTAACACCATAACGTTTATTAGGATTGTAAAGTTTTTGATTTGAGGGACAATAGCCCGGCGCTCCGAAGCTCATCATGGTTCCCGTCAGTCCGTCGGAACTCCGGGTGCAGTCAAAGATCAGAGTGCAGGCCTCGTCGAGGGTATTTCCGGTGCTCAGGTTTACACCGGCCGACATTCCGGAGATGGCCGCTGAGGAGTTGAGCACATGCTCCAGACCCTTGTCAAATGTGAAATGGACCACATAGACATAGACGGCCGGCTCAAGCATCACGTCGAGAGTGTGGACCGAGTCCGGTTGGGAGTTTCGGCTCTCCGCATCGGCGATTGAATCAAGGACGCTTTTGCGGAGCGCTTTCAGATAGAGCATGTCGGGCTGGCTTCTCACCGGTTCGCTGACCGTGTCGGATCCTACACTCCGGTTGCCGGAATAGGTGGCGATGTTGCGCCGGCGCGTCGTGGCGGTGGCTTCACTGAAACTGTCGGGGTTGCTGAATACGATATATTCCGTGTCGTTGTTGTAGAGCAGCAGATCCGTGGTCTCTTCGTCCATGAGGACATCTCCGCCAAAGGTGTCGAGATTGTGGTGGCCGGCTTTGTCGGCCGAGGTATATGTGGCTACCCTCAGTCCGGTCGGTAGCGGAAACAGCAGCGAGTTGGGTTCCAACCCGAGATTGTCGGGCCAATGCTCAGTCCAGTCATAGCGGGGGGAGGTGGGGAAATACCACTCGCGGTCATACGAGGCAACCACATTTGTCATATACCACACGGCCGGCTTGTTGACGTCGGGTTCGTCGCAGCAGCATCCACACCCGCAACCACACGATTGCAGTGCAGGTATCAATATCAATGCCAGCGCAAACGTGAGGAGCGAAATCTTGTGATGTAAGTATGAACGGTCCATGTAGTTGAGACAGAGAGCTTGTTGTATATCATAAACAACGCCTCTGTCACGACTAAAGTTCTGTCTGTGGTAAGGAGAATGACGCGGCTGCGACAATCTCGTCGTCGCCGTGGCGGAAGTGCTTGATATTATATATTATACCCCTTGCAGTCGCAGCCGTCCCATCGGGGTGGAGCTCTATTTCCTTGAGTCCGAGTCCGGGCGTGAGCGCGCATTTGTAGACGGCCTCTTTAGCCGTCCAGCAGCGTAGCAGGAAAGTGGTTTTGTCTCTGTCGTCGCAGTGCTCGAAGCGGTGGTGTTCGGCGTCGGTGAGAAACCTGCCGCACACTCTCGTGAGCTGGGCTCGCGCTTGCTCGATGTCGACGCCGACAGGCCGGCCATCGCGGCTGACGGCGAGCAGACAGCTGTGTGTATCGTGGGAGAGTGAGACCGGTGCCGGACGGGTGGTCCCGGTGACCACCGGCGCTCCCTCGGGAGTGTGGTCAAGTCCGGCATCTTCACCAAACACGCTCCTGATGAGCGTGACCGCTGCCGCGCGTTCGCGTTCATGTCGGGTCGCGGCCTCATCGGTGGGGATAGGCGCAGCGTAGAGATCATATTGCCCGGTGGAGATGATAGGCGTCATGAGGAGCGAAGATGTTTGAGTGTTTCAGTCAGATCGCGGCCGACGGCGCGGACCACCGGTGAGATCGAGTCGGCAGCCGCACCCGCCGGCAGGTTGAAATAGAGGGCGCCGGAGAGGATATGACCTTCACGGTCATAGGCAAGAATCTGGACCGGAGTGGTGACGGAACTGCGCGTGACGGCAAGTTCGCACACCCATCCTCCTTCCGATACGAGTTCGGTCAGTTCGGTGCTCGCACCGCCGCTGTTGAGAGCCATGCGTTCGTGGCGGTTGTCGATGGCGGCCTGCAGCGCATCGGTTCCGTCGGCTTTTGTGAGGCTGAGAAATATCTGCCCTCCCGCCGCATTGGGATACCTGACATCTATCCACATGGCTTCGCCTTCACGCCTGGCGTTGACGGTAGCGTTGGAATTGAAAAGCAGTTCGACGCCGTCATGCCGATGGAGGGTGAACTCCGGAGCCGGCATCTCGATGCGTGGCCACCCCTCGGGTTTTGGGACAGGCGACTGCTGCCCGCCGCCACACGAGCATAGGACAGAGAGCAGAACCATCACCACGGCTGCGACAGCGGCGGTGTGGCGGCGGGAATGTGTGTTCTGATTCTTTTTGCCGGGAGAGATCATCGGCTTTCAGGAGTGGGTCGCGGTCATTTGGTCGGTCTGCACCTCAGGCATGACTTTGACGCGGATGTTGACTATGCGGTGTTGATGGATAGACAGCACAAGGAAACGACAGCGGCCATAGACGATCGACTCCTTCTCCTTGGGGAAGTCACCCTTGATGGCGAGCATCATTCCGGCAAGCGTCTCGCAGTCTTCCGTGACAGGTGCATATTCCTCTTCGTCGAGATCTGTCACACGGAAGAAGTCGTTGAGCAGCGTCTTGCCTTCAAAAATATATGTGTCGTCGGGGAGACGGCGGTAGGTCTTCTCCTCCACGTCATATTCGTCGTCAATGTCGCCGACAATCTCCTCGAGCACATCTTCGAGTGTCACGATGCCCTGTGTGCCTCCAAACTCGTCGACAACGATAGCCAGATGCACCCGCCGAGAGCGGAAATCTTCGAGAAGGTCGTCGATCATGCGTGATTCGGGGACATAATATGGCTCGCGCATCAATTTCTGCCACTCAAATCCTTCCTCCTTGCGCCCTACATAGGGCAGAAGGTCGCGGGAATAGAGCACACCCTTGATGTTGTCCATGTTATTCTCATAGACCGGGAGACGGGCAAAGCCGCTTTCGATCACAACCTTCATCACCTCGGCGAAATCGTCGTCGACATCGAGGCCGGTCACGTCGACGCGCGGTGTCATCACTTCCGATGCGGTCGTGTCGCCAAACTTCAGGATGCCTTCGAGCATATCCTTGTTGTCATTGTCGCTGACCTGGGCTATCTCAAGCGCCTGCGAGAGATCGTCGGCAGTGACAGTGGTATCTTTCTTGGTGACGACTTTCTTGACGATGCTTCCGCTCTTGACGAGGATCGACGAAAGGGGATAGAAGACCTTGATGCCACCCTCCATCACCGGCGCAGCCATCTTGGCCCAGCCCATATTGTTGGAGTTGGCATATAGCTTCGGAAGAATCTCGCCGAAAAGAAGGATCAGGAAGGTAAGGATGACGGTCTGCAAGATGAAGCTCCACACGGCGCTCATCCCTGCGAATATCGGTCCGAGGGCAAAGTTGCAGAGCACGACGATGGTCACATTGACCAAATTGTTGATGATCAGGATCGTTGCGAGCAGACGTTCGGGGGTCCGCAGCAAGCGGAGTACCCTGTTGCCCGACGGACTGTCTTCAAGCTCGTCGTATTGCAGCGGCGTCAATGAGAAAAATGAGATCTCACTCCCGGAGACGAAGCCTGAGATGAAGAGGGCGAGCACAGCAAGCACAAGAGCCACAATCTGGCTCGTGCCCATGGTTGAGACGCTCAGGAGGGGAGTGTTGATAATGTCAAGAAGTAGGCTTGCCACCTGTTCTGTGGCCGGTAAAGGGTCTGTATCCAAAATAAATAGAATAAGTTACACAATCACGGGCCGTCAGGAGCATCCTGCCCGGCCGTTATCGCTGCAAAGGTAAGCAAAATTTCACGGATAACAAAAAGCCATCTCCTATTTCAATAGGCCGGGGAGCGGATCGGTGGGTGATTTATCAATGATATGTAAATTTCAATAAAAATTACACATGGGATAAAAGAAAAAAGCCTATCTTTGCATCTGTCAATTCCACGTATTTGCCGGAGGGTAGAGGTGGAGTTGATTCACATATTCATAAGGCGTACTTGACGCTTTTGTTTTGACGGTATAAGAACTTCGCAACTTCCCAACTCCTTATCAGAACAAAGCAACAATGACGTCCCGGTGATGTATTATATACTCACTATTCGTTTGAGGACTTTCTCCTTAAACGGATTGGACTTATATATACGTCTGTGTGGGGTCATCCGTTGCTCATTTCGATAAGGAGGGCAATGCGAAGGCCTTTATACCGTGGAATGAGCGATTGAGCTGACTCCACGTTTTTATGTATTATGGGGTTAATTTATTAATTTTTATCGGCTGTCGGGAGTCAATGGCTACAGTGTTTTTTCTATGAAAATTATGAGATTTGTAACAGCTATCGTATTCCTGATGTTAGTAGCCGTTGTCGGATACGCGGAAGATGTTATTGTAAAAAAGGATGGATCCACGGTTTTATCAAAAATAGTGGAAATAACCGCTACGGAAATTAAGTATAAGAAATATCCTTATCTGGATGGCCCGACCTACGTTATGGAGAAAAATGAGGTGAATTATATCACGTATGAGAATGGGCAGAAGGAATATTTTGAGGAAAGAAATACTGTCTTGGATTATGGACAACAACTGATGTCTGACGCGGATCTGCTTAGAAACTATAAATCATTGAATGTAGATATAGCAAAATCCAAACGTTATAAACGAGTGGCGTGGATTGGAGGTGGAGTTCTGTTAGCTACCGGATTGACAATCGCAGGAGTTCTAAGGAGTTCTGATTATGGGATAGAAACTGTTATTGGAGCTGCCGCAGGCGGTATCGGAGCCAGTGCTTTATGGTATTTAGGGTTTAATCTTTTGTCAAATCGTTATAAACCTCAAAGGAACATAGTGTATAATTCTTCATTAATGGAATATGATATATTGAAGAGTGGAAATCGCACATTGTCCGCGAGTGTAGATGTGTTGAGAACTAATAATTCTCATCATGCAATAGGTTTAGGCATAAGTTATAAATTCTAATATCGTATTATGTGTAAAAAATTAATATTCTGTGCTGTAACTCTCTTCTTGGCAACCATGAATTCATGTAATATATGGAGAAGTGTAGCGACTGAAGTAAATGCCCGTACAACTGTGAATCCGACGATTGTCAGTTATAATGAGCTTACAATGGACTTGGATCCCACCGGTGTCTCTTATACAATAGATGTGTCAACAGAAGAGGGTAAAGTCAAACTACATAATGTATCGGTCCATGAAGCGGAACGATTAGCTTTGATCGAGGCTATTATGAAGTATAATTGTGCAACGTTGTTTAATCCCCAGTTCACCCATTTGAAAAATGGTAGGGATGTCCTGCGTGTTACAGTCTATGGATTTCCTGCCAGATATAAAAAAGTGGAACAGGATAAATGATTTAATAAAGAAACTTCATACTAAAACATCAAGCGCTGGTCTTTACGGATCAGCGCTTGATGTTTTGCAGTAGGTTGACTATGGCGTCGCGGTAGCGGGCGTGGTTGGGCATGCCACCTCCGAGTCCGCCGAGGCGTGGGAGCTGGATGCGCATGGTGTCGCCGCAGCCAAATTCGATATCGCAGTTGTAGGCCCCAATCCAGTTTTTCTTCACCTTTGCGCTCTCGATGTCGCTCAGAGGGTCGCAAAGCATGATGTCGGATTGTTCGATCGGTTCGCTCAGGCGGATTGCGTAGGGGGCAAGGACCTCTGCGGTGTTTTTGTCATCGACGGTCAGCCACTCGTAATACCATTCCTCGGGATCGCATGGCACCATGACCATATATTTGTCCGTAAAACCGAAATATGCGTCAAAGCTACACACCTTGCTTTTATTCAATGCCAACAGGCCTGCGCCGGATGCCGGATGGAGTATGCGGTTGTCGACACATACGTCGACAAAGAGCCGCTTGATGGTGATTTCCTTTACTATCGCGTGGATTGCGGCTTTGATTTCCTGGCCCTCGGGCAGATATGGCGCGAGGGTTTCGAGCATGTTTTTTTCGCTGAAGATTGATCCCATGGATTATTATATGGTGTTATTGTCCCGGCTCCCTGCGCAGATCATAGTTGTTGCGCAAGGTCTCGAAGGTGGAAGGTATGAGTTGAGGTGCCACATCCTTGAGGTGGCGTGTGTCGGCGGCGATGTCATAGCCGATCTCTTCTACTGTGATGGTGTCCGGGACAGGACGGAGGGTGGGGAGAGTGGCCAGAAGCTCGTCGGCGGTGACAGGAAGACCGAAATGTGAGCGCAGATGCCCGGCGAGGGCTACGAGTACCATCGATGTGCCTCTCACCTTTCCCTGATAGGAATAGCCGGCTATGTGGGGAGTTGCGAAGAGAGAGTTGCCGAGCAGGGTGAGGTCGATGTCTGGTTCTCCTTCCCAACAGTCGATGACAAGTGATGAGACTGAGCCGTCGGCCGACGCACGGTTCATGGCCATAGTGTCGGCCACAGGGCCACGGGCAGCGTTGATCACCATCGGGCGCCGTTTCACCGTTGCCAGGAAATCGGCTCCGATCAAGTGGTGGGTGGGATGCTCTCCGCTACGGGTGTAGGGGGTGTGGATGGAGATCACATCACATTTCCCGGCTATTTCCTCAAGCGATGAGAAGTGCAGCGGACTGTCGCCGCGCTCCTCAAGTGGAGGATCGTTGACGAGCACTTTCATCCCCAGCCCCTCGGCCCAACGCATGAGCACTGATCCGACATTTCCGACGCCGATGATGCCGAGCGTCTTGTCGGCCATTGTCTCGCCGGGACGGAGGGTGGCATGGATGGCCGCGAGCACATATTGGGCCACAGCCGGAGCATTGCAGCCGGGCGCGTTGGCCACGGTGATGCCTCTCGACGCGCAGTAGTCAAGGTCGATGTGGTCGGTTCCGATGGTTGCCGTGCCTATGAATGAGCAGCGCGAGCCCTCGAGCAGCCTGGCGTCGCAGCGGGTGCGGGTGCGGGTGAGGATTATGTCGGCGTCGCGGGCGATTTCCGGTGTGATCTTATCGCCGGGAAGATAGAGTGTGGTACCGACACCGGCAAGAGCCGGCTGGATAAAGGGTATGTTGCGGTCGGCGACAATTCTGAGATCGGATGTAGTCATGTCAGTTAAAAGGTGTCAGCATCGCCCATGTGTATATGGCGAGATAGGCGACCATGAGGGAGACGACGACCACGTAGCCGCGCCTCATGCCGGTGAAGCGGAAGAAATGGCCTACCTGGAAGGCCACACACGCGTTGAGCAGGGTGACATAGAAGCAGATGTTGGTGAAGTTGACTATCGCAAAAATGCCGGTGGCTATCGACAGCAGCGACAGGAAGCCGTTGTAGGCGCGGGCCTGGGCGTTGAAGCCGATGATCTTCAGCAGATTGAGCGTGCCGATGAAGAAGCCGGTGAGCAGCGAGAGGACCACGGAGCCGAGCATAGGCCATGACTGCGGACTGGCGAGTATGAGCGCCGGGGGTGTAAACTCGATGACGGGCAGATCGGGCCGGTCGGCCAATCCGAGTCCCCATACGATCCATGCCGGCGTGACATTGCCGAGGATGGCGGCCAAAAGTTTCTTGAAACGCAGGATGCGCATCTGGCCCAGTCCGGCGATGAAGAGGGGGACATAGAAGAGGAAGGTGTATTCCACGAGTTGGCCGAGTCCGATGAGAAAAAACATCAGGAAGACGCGCCTGTTGCTCGCGCCGGTGTTGTAGACGCTGAACATCAGCCATATCCCGCCGACTATTATCAGGGCGAGAAACACAGAGGCACTGAGCTGACCCATCACCATCGGTACGCAGCCCATGGTGAAGATGAAATAGGCGGCGAAAAAAGCCGATGAGGTGCGCAGCAGGTTGAAATGCCGGTTGATGACGAGCATGATGCCGCCGACACCGAGCGTCAGCGCAATGTTGACGATCATCGACAGCCATGAGTCGCCCAGCCAGTCCGAGGGAGTGGGGAAGGCGATTGTCCGGAAGTCGGTGAGGGCCGGGATTTTGCCGAAGGCATAGGCCTGGAGCGTCATGAATATGGCCGCGAGGGAAAAGAGCACTGCCATCCCCCGCGACCGTATGATTCGTGTGAAAGTGACCTCTTTACGAGTCATTCAACAGAGTGTGTATTTGTTATTTTGTCAACTTTTTGAGATCCTGACCGATGTCGCGGCGCATATATTTGCCGTCGAAGGTCACAGCGTCGGCAGCAGCATAGCTGTTGGCGAGCGCTTCGTCGATGTCCTTGCCGTAGGCACTGCAAGCGATTACGCGGCCACCGGAAGTGACGAGCTCGCCGTCGGCCTCGCGCTTGGTGCCGGCATGGAAGAGGATGGCGTTGACACTGTCTTCGGCACCGGTGATCACCTTGCCCTTGGCGTAGCTTCCGGGATAGCCGCCCGAGACGACCATCACAGTTGTTGCGAAGCGGGGATCCTCGGCGAGAGGCATCGTCGAGAGATTGCCCTGGGCGGCTGCTTCGAGCAGCGGGAGGAGGTCGGAGGCGATGCGGAGCATCACGACTTCTGTCTCCGGATCACCCATGCGGACGTTATATTCGATCACCATCGGCTCTCCCTCAACCTCGATGAGTCCGAGGAAGATGAAGCCGCGATAGGTGATGCCTTCAGCGATGAGACCGTTGACAGTCGGGAGGATGATGCGTTCCTCAACCTTGCGCATGAATTCCTTGTCGGCGAAGACAACGGGGCTCACTGCACCCATGCCGCCGGTGTTGGGGCCGGTGTCTCCCTCGCCGATACGCTTGTAGTCTTTGGCCACGGGGAGGATGCGGTAACCGCCGTTGCCGTCAGTGAGCACGAAGACCGAACATTCGATGCCTTTGAGAAACTCCTCGATGACGACTGTGGCCGACGACTGGCCAAACATGCCTCCGAGCATTTCGCGCAGCGAGGCCTTGGCTTCTTCGAGCGAGTCGATGATGAGCACTCCCTTGCCGGCCGCAAGACCGTCGGCCTTGAGGACGTAGGGGGCTTTGAGGGTCTCGAGAAATTTGCAGCCCTCCTCGACGGTCTCTGCTGTGAAGCTCTGATAGCGCGCGGTGGGGATATTGTGGCGAACCATGAACTGCTTTGCGAAATCCTTGCTTCCTTCGAGGGCGGCGCCTGCCTTGGAAGGGCCGACGATGAGCGGAGCGCCTTCGATGCCGGCAAAGTAGTCGAAGATACCTGCGACGAGGGGATCTTCGTTGCCGACGACGATGAGGTCGATCTTATTGGCGGCAGCAAAGTCGGCGATAGCCTTGAAGTCGAGTGGCGAGAGCGCAACGTTTTCGCCATAGGCTCCTGTCCCGCCGTTGCCCGGAGCTATGAAGAGCTTTTCGAGGCGCGGCGAAAGAGAGATTTTCCAGGCGAGGGCACATTCGCGGCCTCCTGAACCAAGAAGAAGAACACGGAGTTTCTCGCCCTGTTCGGCAAGGGTCTCGCCCGCGTTAAACGGGCTTTTCTCCGGAGTGTTGCTGACGGGGTGACGCAGAGTGTTGAGGTTCTGTTGGATTGACATGACTGGTATATTGTAAGATGGTTGTTTTTAAGGATATGTGTTTACTGGTTCTCTCCTTGGTTTTCGCTGCTGTTGTTGCTGTCGGGACGCTTCCAGCGGCGGCGTGTGCGCATGAAGGGACCTTCGGGAGCGGGGATTGACGGGCGTTTGGGCGATTCGCCGAGCGATTTCAGCGCGTGGGGGTTGCGGTGGCGAGAGAGCAGTTCCTCAGCCTCGCTCTGTGCGGCGGTCTCCTCCTTGAATTTGCGGCGGCGCTCCTCGTTGCGGGCATAGCCACCCTTTTTCGGACGATATTTGTCCTCGAGAGGATTTGATTTGCGGCGGAATCCACCGGCCTCCTTGCCTCCCATGCCTTTCTCGCGGGCGTCGCGTTTCCACTCGCGGTCGCTCTTGCGCTCCTGGCGTTTGCGCTCGGGACGGCTGCTGCCCTCCTCCTTGAGCACCCCTCCTTCGCGGCGGAATTCGCTCTTGGTGCCTTCGAAGATCACGTATTCGCGCAGTTCGCAGTCAAGACCGCCGTTCTGCATATCCTCTTTGGTCGAGGGAGTGAGACCGATGGCGGTCAGGCAGTCGAGGTTTGACGAGATGATCCATGCGTGATAGCCGAGGAAGACGCGCTTTAGCTTTGTGCCGATGAGCTTGTAGAGGAGTTCCATGTCCTCGGTGTTGATACGCTCACCGTAAGGGGGATTGGTGACGAGGACACCCGGAGTGCCGTCGGCGGGAGCGGCGTCCCACTGCTGGAGAGCCTTGATGCGGAGGTTGACATACTCGTCGACACCGGCCGAGAGGATGTTGCGTTCGGCGATGGCGACGGCTTTGGGCGAGACGTCGGCGCCGTAGATCTTGAATTTCACGTCGCGGTGCTGTGAACACTCCTCCATGATTTTCTCGAAGAGCTCACTGTCGTAGTCATGCCAGTGCTCGAAAGCGAAGTCCTTGCGATAGGATCCGGGCTTGATGTCGGCGGCGATCATGGCAGCCTCGATCAGGAAGGTGCCCGAGCCACACATCGGGTCGACGAAGGGGGAGTCGCCGCGCCATCCGCTCTTGAGGATGATGCCGGCGGCAAGCACCTCGTTGATGGGGGCTTCGGTCTGGGCCACACGCCATCCGCGCTTGTGGAGCGACTCGCCCGATGAATTGAGCGAGAGAGTGACGCGGTCGCCGTCGATGTGGACGTTGATCATCACGTCGGCATCGTTAAGGCGCACGCCGGGGCGCTTGTCGGGCCCGAAACGGTCTTTGAAATAGTCGACGATCGCGTCCTTGACCCTGTAGGTCACGAAGCGCGAGTGGGTGAACTCCGAAGAGTGAGTGGTCGTGTCGATGGAAAAAGTCTTCTCAAGAGTCATCACCTCGCTCCAGTTGTATTCCTTCACCATCTCATAGAGCGAATCGGCGTCCTTGGCGATAAACTTGTAGATTGGTTTGAGGATGCTGAGAGCTGTGCGGCAGCAGATGTTGGCGCGGTAGAGAGTTGAGATGTCACCTTCAAAGGAGACCATGCGTCGGCCGGGCTCGACATTGACGGCTCCGATCTGGCGGAGCTCTTCGGCGAGCACTTCTTCAAGACCTTTGAAAGTCTTGGCGACCATTTCAAAACGTTGTTCCATTCTATTTCTGAATAATATGCTGATTCTATTTCTTTTCTTCTTGGTTGCTTTTCCGCCTGAGAGATCCGTCGGGGGGGGTGGATGGAGGGCGCCTGTGTGACGTCAGCGCGACGACCGGAAATTGTCGGCGCGGGCCTGGATGAGTTTTTCGCCGGGCTCCACATCGCGTGTCACCCAGAGGTTACCGCCGATGATGGCATTATCGCCGATATTGACACGTCCGAGTATGGTGGAGTTGGAGTAGATGACGACGTTGTTACCGATGATCGGATGGCGGGGAATACCCTTGACGGGATTGTTGGAGTCGTCGGTCACAAAGCTCTTGGCGCCCAAGGTGACGCCCTGGTATATTTTTACATTGTCGCCGATGATGGCTGTCGCACCGATGACCACACCCGTACCGTGGTCGATGACGAAGCGCTCGCCTATAGTGGCTGCCGGATGAATGTCGATGCCTGTGTCGGAGTGGGCCAGCTCGGTGATCATGCGCGGGACGATCGGCACCCCGAGCTCATAGAGGCGGTGGGCTATGCGGTAGCTGATGGTGGCGCGGAAGCCCGGATAGCAGGCGATGACCTCGTGGTGGGAGATTGCGGCGGGGTCACCGAGATAGGTGGCTTCGATGTCGGTATCGAGGATATGGCGTATGGCGGGGAGGCTTTCGACGAAGATGTCGGCACATTGGCCGGCTTGTGAGCGCAGTTCGGTCAGGGAGGTCTCGCAGTTGTTGCGGTCAAAGCAAAGTCCGGCAGTGATCTGCGTGACGAGAAGATCGTGAAGTTCGTGACATTCGAGAGTCATGACCGAGCGCATGACCGATGGACCGCCACCGCTTTCCGTGAAAAATCCCGGAAACATAAGGCGCGAGGCGAGCTCGACGATGCGGCGTGTGGAGCTGTTTGACAGCAGGGGTTCACCTTCACCCGATCGGGTGGGGCATACATGTCGCATATCGTCGATGCTACACAGGTGACCTATCACCCGGTCGATGCTTGGCCGCTTTGTCTGTTCCATGATTTCAGCTGATGAGGGGGGACTCGTCTGAGAGTGCAAAGTTACGGTTTTTTGAGTGTGTGGGAAAATTTATTGCTGATAAATTTTGTGGGATTTTGCGTAGTTGCGTATAAGTGAGGTGATGTAGACCGTGAAGAGAGGAAACATGATGATGCCCCCGACCGACAGGATGCACCCGAGCACTTTCCCGGGGACTGTCACGGGATAGATGTCACATCCGAGAGTAGTGGCGTTCATGCACGCCCACCACAGCGCCGAGCCGAAGTCGGTCACCTCGCTGTTGGCCCCGCTCTCGCAGTAGTAGAAGATGAGGCTACCGAGGTAGATGAACGAGGCGAGGGTGATGATGTAGGACGAGAGGAATGATGTCAGTTTGTTGCGCGAGAAGGCTCCGACCACTATGACCATGGCCATGACTCCGCGTGCGAGAGGGATGAAGCGGATGAAAAACAGCTGCTGGTCCGTCAGCTCGATATGCAGAAGACTGATGAGGTTGAGATAGGGGATGGAGAGGAGGAAAAATAGAAACTTAGTCCTGACGAAGTGCCATTTGTCGGACGAGATGGCGAGCTCGAAGATGAAGTCGGCCATGAAGATGACGCAGACCCAGAATTGAAACACCATATACCGGTGGTTTTCGAGAAAATTGATCCCGTTGAATGTATCGATCGAGATAAACACGATCAGCATGACCGACAAGGTGATGATGATCCATCTCGTCGCGGCCGTGATGTAGTGGTGGAGCCTGTGGCTTGAAGTTCCCTCTGTCATAATGGTTTGCCTGGTGATGAAGGTGAGTTGATCCGTATATATTCAACAACGTTTTGCGGCTCATGATGGTTGGTTGCGGCGGGGCGAAAAAAAGAAAAACCTCCGGCATCCGGAGTGGATACCGGAGGCCGGAGGCTATGCTTACAATTCTATCGTCTGATTAGAGAACAGAAGAGAGATTGAAGGGAGCGAATTCGAGGTCCTTGGCAGCCTGCTTGGCAACAGTGTTGTCGAGCTTGATGGCCTGACGGAGGTTAGAAAGCACGATCTGCTCGTTGTTGGTGCGGGCACCGAGGACGGCCATCAGATAGTAAGTGGTGGCGTCGGGGTTCTGGATAGCAGAAAGAGTGTTCTTAGCCTTGCTGTAGTCCTTGCTGAGGATCTGGGCGAGAGCTGCATTGTTGTTCTTGGTGTCGCCGAAAGCCTTGACAGCTGCGTTGACGTCACCCTGCTGGAGGTAGTAGACACCGAGGGCAGAGCCGAGTTCGGGGAGACCACCTGCCTTGCCGAAGGCCTGGTTTGCAGCGCGGAAGTCATTGTTGAGAAGGGCAACGAGACCCTGGTTCATCTGAGCTTCGGGAGCTGAAGGATTGATGGCGGCAGCCTTCTTGAAGTTAGACATAGCGCCGTCGTAGTCACCCTGCTGGTAGAGCACCATACCGAGGTCGTTGAAGCAACGGTAGTCGTTGGGATAGAGCTTGGCAGCAGCAGCGTAGATTGATTTCTTGCGGTTGAGGTCGTTGGTGAGGGTAGCGGCATAGAGGATTTCGTCAACGGTGAGGGTTGAGGGATCCTTGTCGAATGCAGCGTTGATCTCAGCGTCGCTCTTGCCGATGACGTCAATAGAGGCGGTCAGGCGAGAGTAGCGGAGGCGGGGGAGGATAGTCTCGGCGAGTTCATCGAATACGCTTGACATGTTGCGGATTTCGCGGTCGCGTACTTCGGGATCCTTATACATCTTGAGGACGCTGAGGATGAGGTCTTTGTCCTGGATGTTGCTTTCAGAGACGAGCTTCTGGAAGCCTTCCCAGTCTTCGGGAGTGAAGTTAGCGGTGAGTTCGCCGAATTCGGTGATGTTGTCTTTCTTGAGTTTCTTCTCGAGATAGCCCTTGGTGTTTGATTCACGCTTTTCAGCGAGCTGTGCGTTGAAGTCATAGGGGCCGTCGGGTGAAGCGTAGGACTCGATGTTGAGTTCCTTGATTTCGCGGCGGTCATCAGCGTTGGCGGCTGCTACCTGCTCGTTCCAAGCCTTCATCTCTTCAGAGTTGAGCTGGTTGTCGCGGAGGTTGGCAACGTTGATAAGGAAGAGGATGTCTGCCTTGTATTTTTCGTTGATGATGCGCTGGAATTTGTCGGCTGCGAGAGCGGGATCTACAGAACCTGCGTCGGCGAGAGCTGCGGTGGCGATGATGCCGTCAGCGACTTTCACGCGGGGAAGCACATACTGTTTGCCTTTCTGGTCTACAGTGAAACCGAGGTAGAGCTCAGAGCGCTGCATTTCGGGCTTGTAGACGTAGTTGACGGGGATAGTCACTGTACCGCCGTTGTCGTAAGAGATGACACGGTTGTTGCCACGCACCTTTTCGCCCTGGAAGGTCATTGAGCTGCCGGCGAGTTCGGTGTTGTCAAAGGTAAGATAGGGAGTGACGGTGACTGTAGCATTCTTCACGAAGAACTTCGGGGGAATGTTACCGGTTACGGTAGCGGGTACGTTCTGCCCTACTACTTCGAGGGGGTTGGGGTTGGTTGAGAAGTAATCAGCAGCAAACTGATTCATCTTTTTTCCGCATCCTGTCAGCATGAGAGCCGAGCCAAGGAGCATAGAGAAAGCGGATTTTTTGTCCATAGCAAAAAAATGTGGGGTTATAGTATATGAGTTACGTTAATATAAATCAGACGCAATTCAGTAGCAAAGATACAACCTTTATCGTTAATATACCAAATTTTAAAAAAATAATGTTTAAAAAATGGCTGTTTTCGTGAATTAATTGTACTTTTGTTCGGTGATATCATATCCATACCTATTTATATATATTATTATTTAATCGAAGATTGCCGATGAGAAAATGGCGCATTGAGGACAGCGAAGAGCTGTATAACATTCAGGGTTGGGGACGGAAATATTTCTCAATCAACGAGAAAGGCAACGTCGCCGTGACCCCCCGTGAGGGATTTGCATCTGTTGACCTGCGTGAAGTGATGGACGAGCTCCAGGTGAGAGACATCACTTCGCCGGTGCTCCTGCGTTTCCCGGATATTCTCGACAACCGTATCGAAAAAATTTCCAACTGCTTTGCTGTCGCATCCAAGGAGTATAACTATGATGGTAAGAACTACATCATCTATCCCATCAAAGTCAACCAGATGCGTCCGGTCGTGGAGGAGATCGTCACCCACGGCGAGAAGTTCAACATAGGTCTCGAAGCCGGCTCCAAGCCTGAGCTCCACGCCGTGCTTGCGACAAATATAAAGGAAAACGCGCTCATCATCTGCAACGGTTACAAGGATCAGACCTATATCGAGCTGGCTTTGCTCGCCCAGAAGATGGGACGCAGGATCTATCTCGTCGTCGAGAAGCTCAACGAACTGCGCATCATCTCGGAGGTGGCCAAGCGCATCGGCATAGATCCTAATGTCGGCATCCGTATCAAACTCGCTTCCTCCGGTTCGGGAAAGTGGGAGACAAGTGGCGGCGACGTCTCGAAATTCGGCCTCAATTCCTCGGAGCTCCTCGAAGCCCTCGACTTCATGGAGCGCAACAAGATGATGCACTGTCTGAAGCTCATCCATTTCCACATCGGTAGCCAGATCACCAAAATCCGCCGCATCAAGACTGCCATCCGCGAGGCTGCGCAGTTCTACGTGCAGCTTACAAACATGGGCTTTGACATCGACTTCATGGACATAGGCGGTGGCCTCGGTGTCGACTACGACGGCACCCGCAACTCAGCCTCCGGCAGCTCGATGAACTATAGCATCCAGGAGTATGCCAACGATGCCGTCTCTACCATCGTCGATGCCTGTGCCAAAAACGGCATCAAGCAGCCGAACATCATCAACGAGAGCGGTCGCTCGCTGACCGCCCACCATTCGGTGCTCGTCTTTGAAGTGCTCGAGACTACCCAGCTCCCCTTCTGGAAAGACTCAAAGGATATTCAGGATACAGACCATGAGCTTGCCAAGGAGCTCTATGAGATCTGGGACAAGCTCGACCAGCAGCGCCTGCTCGAGAGCTGGCACGACGCTCTCCAGATCCGCGAGGAAGCGCTCGACCTCTTCAGCCTCGGCATGCTCGACCTCCGCACCCGCGCTCAGATCGAGGAACTTTTCTGGAGCATAGCCCGCGAGGTCGGCGACATCGCCGCCGGCATGAAGCATGCGCCCGAGGAGTTGCGCAAGGTTGCCAAGATGGTGCCCGACAAATATTTCTGCAACTTCTCCCTCTTCCAGTCTCTGACCGACTCCTGGGCTATCGACCAGGTGTTTCCCATCATACCGCTCTCTCGCCTCGACGAGAAACCAACACGCACCTGCACGCTGCAGGACATCACTTGCGACAGCGACGGCAAGATCTCAAACTTCATCTCCAACCACGGCGGTGTTGCAAACGCCCTTCCGGTTCATCCCGTGAAGCCGGGCGACCCATACTATCTCGGAGTGTTTCTCGTCGGAGCCTATCAGGAGATCCTCGGCGACATGCACAACCTCTTCGGCGACACAAATGCCGTCCATATCTCCGTCTACAAAGACCGCTATGAGATCGACCGCATCATCGACGGCGAGACTGTGGCCGATGTGCTCGACTATGTGCAGTTCAACCCCAAGAAACTCGTCCGCAACGTCGAGGCTTGGGTTACATCGTCGATGAAATCGGGCAAAATCACCCCCGAAGAGGGCCGCGAGTTTCTCAGCAACTACCGCTCGGGCCTCTACGGCTACACTTACATCGAAAAAGACTGACGGCCGTGGGACAGACGAGATACTTCATGCGTCTGGCCTACCGGGGCGCTCCTTTCCACGGCTGGCAGTGTCAGCCGGGAGAGGTGACAGTCCAGTCGGTCATCGAGGACGCGCTGTCGACCGTCATGCGCCGCGGGATGAAGATCGTCGGTGCCGGGCGCACCGACACGGGCGTCAATGCACGCATGATGGTGGCCCACTTTGACCTCGAGGAGCCCCTTGACCAACCGTCGGGACTTGTGCGCAAGCTCAACGCTATCGTCGGCAAGGATATAGCCATCGAGGAGATCTATGAAGTCGAACCGGACAAGCACGCCCGTTTCGACGCCACCTCGCGCACCTACCACTACTACGCCGTGACGCGGAAGTCTCCCTTCTTCTACCCTCTCTCGTGGAAAGCTCCCGAAAATCTCGATTTCGCAAAGATGAACGAGGCTGCAGCGCTGCTCCTCTCGACCTCCGACTTCACATCTTTCGCCAAGCTCCACACTGATGCCAAGACCAATATCTGTCGCGTCACCCGCGCCGAGTGGCAACCTCTCGGCGACGGAGCCTGGGTTTTCGTCATCACTGCCGACCGTTTCCTGCGCAACATGGTCAGAGCTGTCGTCGGGACTCTTGTCGACGTGGGGCGCGGGAAGATGACTGTCGGTGAATTTGCCGAAGTTATTGTCAGGCGTGACCGTTGTGCCGCCGGGACATCGATGCCCGGCCACGCTCTCTATCTCTGGGAAGTGACATATTGATAGCTATGGACTACAGAAAAATCTTATCGGAAATTGCAGCGGAGATCGAACCGCTGCGCACTGTCGGGTGCCAGGCCGACTATATCCCTGCTCTGGCCAAGGTCAATCCAGACCGTTTCGGAATCTGCATCACCACGACCGGTGGTCAGATCTACGAGTGGGGCGACGTCGGCGAGCGGTTTTCAATCCAGAGTGTCACTAAGGTCTTCTCTCTGTCAATGGCGCTGTCGTTTCTCGGCGAGGGCCTCTGGACACGGGTGGGGAAGGAGCCATCGGGCGCAGCCTTCAACTCGCTCATCCAGCTTGAGCTTGACAGAGGTATCCCACGCAATCCGTTCATCAACGCCGGCGCGATCGTGCTTGCCGACATTCTGATGTCGCGCCTCGACAATCCCGAAGAAGATTATCTTGCTTTTATCAGGGAGATTTCTGGAGACAAGACCGTCGACTACAACCGCGAGGTCGCCGCTTCGGAGCGCGAGAAAGGCTATATCAATGCTGCGATCGCCAATATGCTCAAATATTACGGCAATCTTGCCAACGACATCGAGGCCGTCCTCCGTTTCTACTTCCTGCAATGTTCGGTCGAGATGAATTGCTGCCAGCTCTCGCGTGCATTTCTCCCCTTTGCCGACCGCGACAGGGAGTTTCGTTTCGGCGACGTCGGCCTGACATCTTCACAGGTCAAGCGGATCAATGCCATCATGCAGACCTGTGGATTCTACAACGACGCGGGCGAATATTCCTATCTCGTCGGACTGCCGGGCAAGAGCGGTGTCGGCGGAGGCATAGGAGCAGTCTATCCGAAGCGCTATGCCGTGGCCACGTGGTGTCCGCGGCTCAACGAAAAGGGCAATTCTGTGATGGGGATGAAAGCTCTCGAACTTCTGACAACGCATACCAACGAGTCAATCTTCTGATTGGCCCGTTTCTTTTTTATGACACCTTAATTATATATAAAAGGTGGACTACAGAAAGCAAAGGATGATGAGTTGAGCCACGATGACTCGGCAGAACATCGAGAGCGGGTAGACGGTAGCATAGCTGACGGTCGCATAGTCGCCGGGGACAATGTCGTTGGCATAGTTGAGTGCCATCGGATTGGCCATGCTTCCGCAGAGCATACCGCAGGTGAGACCGAAGTCGAGACGCAAGAATTTCATAGCTACCGAACCCATGATGATGACCGGGACAATGGTGATGAGAAAGCCGAGCAGAATCCACATCAGTCCCTCCGGACGCATGATGGTGTCGATGAAATGCGCGCCGGCTTCGAGACCGAGACAGGCGAGATAGAGCGACAGGCCGATTCCGCGCAGCATGAGGTTGGCGCTGCGTGTGGTGTATGTGACGAGGCGGAATTGCGGGCCGAAGCGTCCGATGAGGATCCCGACTATGATCGGACCGCCGGCGAGGCCGAGTTTGATCGGGGTGGAGATGCCGGGTACCATGATGGGAATGGAGCCGATGACCAGACCGAGCACTATGCCGATGAAGATGGCTCCAAGGTTTGGATCCTTGAGCTTTACTTCTGTGTTGCCGAGTATCTGTTCCACCTTTTCGATGTCGGCCGCACTGCCGACCACATTGAGCACGTCGCCAAGCTGAAGTATCAGCTCCGGAGTCGCAAGCAGATTCAGACCGCTGCGGCTGATGCGGCTGATGTTGATGTGATATTGGTTGCGCAGGCGCAGCGAGCCAAGCTTCTTGCCGTTGATGGCCGGGCGGCTGATGACGATGCGCCGGGCTATGAGCTGATTGTCTATGGAATTCCAGTCGATATCCTTCTTGTTCCAGTCGCGTGCCTCCTGCTTGCCGAAGAGCACTTTCAGTTTGGGGGTGTCTTCCGGGGTAGTGATGACGAGCAGATGGTCATCCTTATGGAGCACGGTGTCGGAGTCGGGGAGGCTCACGGTGTCGTTGCGCCACAGGCGCGAGATGACAAACTTGGTCTTTGAGACTGCCGAGATTTCGCGGACAGTCATGTCGTAGATGGCAGGATTGCAGACCTTGAATTCGGCAATGAACGTCGTCTCACCGTCGTCGACCGGTGTGGAGAGCGGTTCTCCTTTGCGCATGAGCAGTTTGCGCAGAAGTATGATGGCGAGGATCACACCCACGACGCCGAGCGGATAGGTCACCGCACAGCTCAGAGCTGCGCCGTTGGCCGACATGCCAACCTGCTCAAGAGCCTGCTGGGCAGCGCCGAGAGCCGGGGTGTTGGTGGTGGCCCCGCAGAGCAGACCGGTGGCCTCGCCTATGGGCACACCGAGACACACTGTACAGAGCACAGCCATCACTGTCCCTATCAAGAGCACTCCCAGACCGAGCAGATTGAGCTCCAGTCCACCTTTGCGGAAAGACCCGAAGAAGCCGGGACCCACTTTCAGGCCCAGTTCGTAGACAAAGAGGACAAGACCGAGGTTTTCGGTGTAGTGCAGGATGGTCGGGTCGATCGACAGACCGATATGTCCCGCGAGGATACCCGCGAAAAACACGAAAGTGACCCCGAGCGAGATGCCCCAGACCCGGATTTTACCGAATGCGAGTCCGACAGCGATGATTATCGAGATGATTATCACCGCCTGAAGAGCCGTGTGGCTGAAGAAGAGGTCTGTTATCCATTGCATGCTGCAAAATTAATAAAATATGCGTAAATTTGCACTATTATTTAATTCAAGTGAATTTTTAACCCGTTTCATCGTAACAGAAATATGATTACCCAGGAACAATTAAAAGAGACTTTTGAGCGCAAGCTGGCGCTGAGGAGGTATCTTTGACATCGACAGCAAGAAAATCCAAGTAGAGGAGGAAGAACTCCGCACCCACGTGCCCGACTTCTGGGAGCATCCCAAGGAAGCGCAGGCACAGATGAAAAAAATCAAGGACATCCAGGCATGGATCGACGGCTACGAGGAGATCGACAAGACCGTCAATGAGCTTCAGCTCGCATGGGACTTTCTCAAGGAGGGTCTCGTCGAGGAGAGCGAGATCGACGGACTCTATGCGACAGCCATCGACATGATCGAGAAGCTTGAGCTTCGCAACATGCTCCGCCGCGAGGAGGACAAGCTCGGTGTAGTCCTAAAGATCAACTCCGGTGCCGGCGGTACCGAGAGTCAGGACTGGGCCTCGATGCTCATGCGCATGTATCTCCGCTGGTGTGAGAGCCACGGCTACAAGACTTCGATCGCCAACCTTCTCGAAGGCGATGAAGCCGGCATCAAATCGTGTACGATCAACGTCGAGGGCGATTTTGCCTATGGCTATCTCAAGAGCGAGAATGGTGTGCACCGCCTCGTCCGCGTCTCCCCCTACAATGCCCAGGGCAAGCGCATGACCTCGTTTGCTTCCGTCTTCGTCACCCCCTTGGTCGACGATACCATCGAGGTCAAGGTCGACCCGGCGCTCCTCTCGTGGGACACTTTCCGTTCGGGTGGTGCCGGCGGTCAGAACGTCAACAAGGTGGAGTCGGGCGTCCGTCTCCGCTATCAGTTCACCGACCCATACACCGGCGAACAGGAGGAAATCCTCATCGAAAACACCGAGACGCGTGACCAGCCCAAGAACAAGGAGAACGCCATGCGCCAACTCCGCTCAATTCTCTACGACAAGGAGCTGCAACACCGCCTCCAGGAACAGGCCAAGATCGAGGCCGGCAAGATGAAGATCGAGTGGGGTTCACAGATCCGCAGCTATGTCTTTGACGACCGCCGTGTCAAGGATCACCGCACCAACTACCAGACCAGCGACGTCAACGGTGTGATGGACGGCGACCTCGACGCTTTCATCAAGGCCTACCTCATGGAATTTGCCGGCACCGAAGAGTAAACGGGCCGGTACGGAAATTCAGAAAAGACAAAAATAACAGACCATATTTTCCACTGTTGAAAATAATCCGGTCTGTTATTTTTGTCTTTTCTGTATCCTCTTATATTATATGGCAGGTTATCTCCAGCACTCAGTTTCCGCCTCGATTTCAGGGATTGTCGAGGAGTGGTAGACTGGGTCTTTGCCTTCGCGGCGCTGACTGCGGTAATCGTCGAGCGCCCGCAGGGCATACTTGCCGAGCATGATGATTGCCGCAAGGTTGCAGAGAGTCATCAGAGCCATCGTTATGTCGGCGAATCCCCACACGAGATCAAGCGACATCACGGCTCCGGCATAGACCACTCCGCCGACAAGCAGACGGTAGACGTTGATGAGCGCGTCGCTGTTGCGGATGAAGCGTATGTTTGTCTCGCCGTAGTAATAGTTGGCGATGATGCTTGTGAAGGCAAAGAAGAAGATTGCGATGCTGACGAAGGTCGACCCGATGTTTGAGCCGGTGCCGAGACCGGCGTCAATCGCATGTTGGGTCAGCACTATGCCGTCGTGGCCATCCATGAAGATACCGCTGCAGAGGATGATAAACGCCGTCGACGTGCACACGAGCAGGGTGTCGGTGTAGACTCCGAGCGCCTGGATGAGTCCCTGCTTGACGGGGTGGGAGACAGAGGCTGTCGCGGCGGCGTTGGGCGTGGAGCCTTCGCCCGCCTCATTGCTGAAGAGACCGCGTTTGATGCCCATGATCATAGCCGAACCCACTGTCCCGCCGAAGGCTTCCTTGATTCCGAAGGCGTTTTCGACGATCATGGCCATGACGTCGGGGAAATGACGGATGTTGAGACAGATGATGACTATTGCGAGGATGATATAGGCTACGGCCATCACCGGAACCACTATCTCACTGAATCTCGACACTCTCTGCACTCCGCCCCAGATGACGATCAGTGTCAGCGCTGTCACCACCCATGCCGTTGCAGAGGCCGGGATGGAGAAAGAGGAGTGGAGGGCGTCGGCGATGGTGTTTGACTGCACTGAGTTGAACGCGAAGCCGAAGGTCAGGGTGATCAGCACCGCAAACGTCACCGCCCACCAGCGTTTGTGAAGTCCTTTGAGTATATAGTAGGCCGGCCCACCCATAAACGATTTCTCCCCCTTGATCTTGAAGAGTTGGGCGAGGGTCGACTCCACAAAGGCGCTTGCCGCTCCGAAGATGGCTATGATCCACATCCAGAACACAGCACCCGGCCCACCGATGGCTATGGCCGTACCGACGCCGGCGAGATTGCCGGTGCCGACACGCGAGGCTATCGAGAGGGCGAAGGCCTGGAAGGAGCTGATGTTGCCGTGGCGAGGTTCGTCATACTTGCGGCGGTCGTTGTCGCGCTTGCCCGATCTCACGAGCAGACGCAGCATCTCGGCCACCATGCGAAACTGCACACCGCGGGTGGCGATGGTGAAAAACAAGGCCGTCACGAGCAACACTGTCACCATGACGTAGTCGGTCAGGACTCCGCTGATCGCCGAAACAATGTCTTGCAAGCTTGTAGAGGTCATAGTCGTCATATTGTAGATGTCAGATTAGTGCAAATGTACATAAAAATAACAGACTCTATATCGGTGTTGTTAAATTTCCACCGAAATAAAGTCTGTCATTATGCTTAAGTCTCTCCGCAGCAAGCTAAAAAACCATGAGCGGAAGAGGAGGCGATTTATGCTATGCCGAGATCCTTTTTGAGAGCTTCGATCTTATCGGCGGCGAGCTTGCCACACTTGTCGTAGTCCTCAACCTTCTCCATGGGCACCTTGACTTCCATGTAGAATTTGATCTTGGGTTCTGTTCCCGAAGGACGTACCGATACCTTCGAACCGTCGGCGGTGAAGTATTGGAGCACGTTTGAGGTGCAGGGGAAGTCGAGTTTCTCCACAGCCTTGGTGTCGGTGTGGATGAGGTCGAGCGAACCGTAGTCCTTGATGATGGTGACGGGGCTTCCGGCGAGTGACTTGGGAGGATTCTCGCGGAATTGCTTCATCATGGCCTGGATCTCTTCGGCGCCGGTCTTGCCGGGACGTACGACAGAGACGCCTACCTCATGGCTGAAACCATATTTGAGATAGATGTCGGCGAGCATGGCCTGGAAGTCCATGCCTTTGTCCTTGGCCCATGCGCAAGCCTCGGCCATGAGCGAGCATGCTGAGACAGCGTCCTTGTCGCGGACGAAAGTCTCGGCGAGGAAGCCGTAGCTCTCTTCGCCGCCGCCGAGATAGCGGAGCACGTCTTCATTGTCGCGCATCACGGCTGCGATCCACTTGAAGCCGGTGTAGCAATCATAGAGGCGCACGTTCATAGCGTCGCAGATTGCCTTGATGGTCTCGGTGGTCACGATGGTCTTCACTGCAAACTCGTTGCCCTTGAGGAGGCCGAGTTCCTTGTTGCGGGTGATGATGTAGTTGAGGAGGATCATCACGATCTGGTTGCCGTTGAGGAGGACATATTCGCCGCTGTTGTCGCGGATGACACAGCCGATGCGGTCAGCGTCGGGGTCAGAAGCCATCACGATGTCGGCATTGACTTCCTTGGCCTTGGCGATCGCCATAGCCATGGCTGAGGGCACCTCGGGGTTGGGTGATTCAACAGTGGGGAAGTCACCGCTGGGCACGTCCTGCTCGGGGACATGGATGATGTTGGTGAAGCCGAAGTTGCGGAGCGAATCGGGGATGAGTTCCACACCGGTACCGTGGATGGGAGTGTAGACGATCTTGAGGTCTTTGTGACGCTCGATCACGTCGGGGCTCAGCGAGAGACCCTTGATCTTTTCAAGATAGATCTTGTCGACGTCTGCGCCGATGATCTGGATCTTCGACTTGTCACCTTCAAACTTGATGTCCTCGCGCTTGATGTTGTTGACATGGTTGATGATGTTGACATCGTGGGGAGCGATGATCTGAGCGCCGTCTTCCCAGTAAGCCTTGTAGCCGTTGTAGATCTTCGGGTTGTGGGAGGCAGTGATGTTCACACCGCTCTGGCAACCGAAGTGGCGGATGGCGAATGAGAGTTCCGGAGTGGGGCGGAAGCTGTCGAAAAGATATACCTTGATGCCGTTGGCCGAGAAGATGTCAGCTACGATCTCTGCGAATTTGCGTGAATTGTTGCGGACGTCGTGGCCGACAGCAACGCTGATTTCGGGAAGATCCTTGAAATTTTCCTTGAGATAGTTGGCAAGACCCTGGGTGGCGGCGCCTACAGTGTAGATGTTCATGCGGTTTGTACCTGCACCCATGATGCCGCGCAGACCGCCGGTGCCGAATTCAAGATCTTTGTAGAAGCTTTCGATGAGCTCGGTCTTGTCGTCAGCGTCGAGCATGCGTTTCACTTCCGTACGGGTTTCTTCATCGTAACCTTCGCCGAGCCAGATCTGGGCTTTGGCGGTCACTTCTTTAAGCAGTTGTTCGTTTTCCATATATTTTTAGGGGGTTAATTTTAGTTTTTCAGTCTTCCCATCCCTTAACAATGAGAAAACCTGATGGTATCAGTTTGTAAATTTGACTTAGAATTGTGATTAAGGCAAATTTACGGCCTTTTGATGGAAATAACAAAGAAAACGCAAGAAAAATCGCCGAGCGTAATCTAAAATAGGTTAACAGTTGTTGTAGTTATAGAATAACTTGGGAATTCCCGATCACTGAAACTCAAATTTGCAACCGCACACCTTCTTAAACCCGTCTTATGAACAACAGAAAAGAGCTCTCGCTGACCACATTTGTCCTTTTCGCCACTCTTGGCGCAATCTTTGCGATGTCGCCCGAATCAACGTCAGTATCCCCCTCACACTCTCCGGCCATCGGTCTGGAAGCGCAGGCGCTTCCCGCTCCGAAGGCCCAGGTCACTGACATGGCCCCCGGCCTCCGGCCTTTTGAAGCCGGTAGTTCTGATGCCAACTCTGTAGCTCCTCAGTTGACGCTTGCCTCGGCACGCTGACGCTGTTGGCGAGCCACTCTGTCTCGAAAATGTTGCATGCGCCTGCTATCCCGAAGCCATCTCTGATGTTTGAGTAGTGGCTACGGATAGGGGCGAGGCCGTTTTGTCCCAGTTCATTATTGTTTATATCGTTGAATGATTTGACGAACCTGTACATCTCTGCCGACAGTCGGTAGAGACAGATTTTGTATTCCGTCAGATCATACATATAGTAGTCGTCCTCGTCCACGATGCTGTCGGTCGTGAGGGGGACGTTGAGCCGGAGTGTGTAACTGCGCCCCGACACTCCGCCGTCGTCCCAGATGTAGAGATCCTGATAGTAGTTGAAGTCGAAGTCAAAGGTGGCGTCGAGTCCCACCTTATTGTTAAGGAGAGGTTCGCCGGAACAGTCGACAGGCTCGATGACGACGGACTCCGTCGAATAGTGGGTCCATTCGTCCTGCCACTTGTTGTAGTTGCCGGTGCGGAATATTGATTTTCTCAACACCCTCACCCCGTAGTAGTCACCGGTGGTTGCGTCGTCGGTAAACGTCACCTTGAACTGGCGCATGGTCCCGGTTTCAGTTGAGCTCGTGCCTGTCTCCACTTTGTCAAACGGAAAAGACGCCGGTACGGTTGTCGATGAGCTCACCGTCGGCAGGTCCTCGACCTGTGCTATTATGTCGATGCGGTCACCTTCTTTCAGGGGCTTCACCACATAGTAGCATTGTCGTGGCACCATCCCGGCCTTCTTATCTGTCCACATTACCGGCTGTGGCTCACCGTTGACCGTAAACAGTATCTCAGCGTCAGGGATTCCGGCCGGAGGCACGCCTGTCTGAGTGACAGGGACTGTCTTTGAGATCTGGATGACGGTGGTGTCGCAGCCGGCGGCCGGCATGCAGTAGACCACGGCTTTCGAGCCGGCATCGATGGCGTCGATGTCAAATTCCGAAGTGCACGATGCGGTGATGAGGGCCACGGTTAGGATCGTGGCGGGCCCGGGCAGATATTTTGAAACTTTCATAGGTCGGAGAATCAGAATTTAAGAGTGTAGCTGAACGAGGGGATGATTGGGAAGATGGCGGTCGCCTTGCCTTTGAATGACCCGTCGGGTTTCTGCACGATTTTTGCCGAGAAGGGATTCATGCGGCAATATGCGTTGTAGATACTGATGTTCCAGATGCGTTCATGGCCTCGCTTGGTCATCTTCCGGAAGTTGATGCCGAGATCGAGCCTGTGGTAAGGCGCGAGAGTTATATTGTTGGGCTTGTCGTAGATCCATTCATATTGTCCGGGATCCATGCCTCCGGTCAGCCACCGGTTGCCTCCTGGAGAGGGAATGACAGGCGAGACGGCGAGCTGTTCCGGGACGGTGATGCGGTTGCCGCTGTGGAAACTCCATGCTGCATATACATCTATACCCTCGCGGAGCTTATAGCTCATGTTGAGGTTGAGCTTGTGGCGGTTGTCAAATTTGTCGCTGAACCATCCGTGGTGGAAGCCGGGGAAGTTGCGCTTGTTCCACGACAGGGTGTAGGAACCGCTCACCTCCATGCGTCCGTTGCCATAGCCGGCTTCAAGCTCCATGCCGTAGGAGCGTCCCCGTCCGCGTCTGACGTGTGAGTCCCAGTTATCAAACGAAGGTGTCAGCGAGTTGCCGCCGTCATATTCAATGAGATTACGGGTTGATTTGTAGAATCCCTCGGCGCTCATCTGCCATCCTTTTGCCGGAAGCATGACATAGACACCGGCCGCGTATTGGTCGGACTTTGAGGGTGCGACAGTGGCGGTCGAGGGAACCCAGTAGTCGGTCGGAAGGTTGAGATAGGAGTTTGAGAGTTGGTGCATGTATTGGCTCATGCGGGTGTAGGAAGCCTTGAGTGTCACGCGGTCGCTGGCCTGGTAGCGCAGCGCGAGGCGGGGCTCGGGCGAGGCGTATGTTTTGCCGGGGATGTTGAAGAGCGCGAAGTGGAGCCCTATGTTGACGCGCCACCGCTCGGCCACGGCGATATTGTCTTCGGCATACACCGCCAGCTCATGTCCCCGCAGTGAGTGGTAGACTCTGTTTGTCATCGAATCTGTCGTGGTGCCGTCGCCGACAAAGTTGTTGATCCGTGAGTTCTGCGGCTTGAAGAAGTGCATGAGATAGTTTGCGCCGGCGCGGATGTGGTGGGTCTGGCCGGGGCGGTAGTCAGTCTCCATCCTTGCCCCGAAGTCGTTGATTGTGGCGCGGCTGCTGTTTTCATTGTGCACGATACCGACCACGGCATAGTCATCGTCGGGGTTATATGTCTTGTAGGAATCGATATAGTTCTGATAGGAGCGGTTGTGGGTATAGATGGCTGTGAAGACAGTGTATAGTTTCGGCGAGAAGCTGTATTTCCAGTTGAGCGCAGCAGTGAGGTTGCCCCATTTGAGTTTGAGCTTTGAATACTCATTGTCGTCGGCCATTCCCTCTGTCGGGTAGTATTTGTCTTTGGCGCTGAAGACATCTTCTCCTGAATAGAGACTGATGTCCGCCCGGCTGCGCGGCGAGAATATGTGGGTGATCTTTGCGTTGATGTCGTGGAAGGCATAGCGCATCTTGCTTTCCTCATCTTTGTGGGTATGGTTGTAGATGGCAAATGCGGGAATGGTGAGCACATCCAGCCAAGTCCGGCGCATGCCGAAATTGAACGAGGTGCGGTTTTTGACTATAGGGCCTTCAAACTGGATGCGGCCGTCGATGAGACCTATGCTGAAGCTGCCGTGATATTCGCTCATGTTGCCATCCCTGGTGCGGACATCGACCACCGATGAGAGTCGACCCCCGTAGCGGGCGGGAAATCCGCTCTTGTAGAAGTCGATGTTGTTGATGACGTCGGTGTTGAAGGCCGAGAAGAGGCCGCCGAGATGGTTGATCTGATAGAGCGGGGTGCCGTCGAGCATGAAGAGATTCTCGTCGTTTCCTCCACCATGGACATAGAGGCCCGAGATGAGTTCGGTGCCCGCGGCCACACCCGAGAGGTTCTGGATGATCTTGACGACATCCGGGGAGCTCATGAGGGCATATTCGCGTTTCAGATCCTTGGCCGAGAGTGAGATCTTGCCGGTCTGGGTGGTGGCGAGAGGCGAGTTGAGGTCGGCGGTCACGACGACTTCCTGCAACTCTTCGCCGGGCGAGAGCGTGACATTGAGCGTCATGTTGCGGTCGAGCCGGACGGTCTCCACCTTCTCTCCGCAACCGAATGAACTGACCTGGAGGGTGTGGTTTCCCTCGGGCAGGGAGATGGAATAGTAGCCGTGCTCGTTGGTGACGGTGCCGGTTTTTGTCACGAGGTCAAAGATTGTGGCGTTGATGGCCGTCTCGCCATCACTCTGGCTGACGTATCCGCTGATGGTATAGCGCGCGAGGGGCACGATGATCACATATTTTCCCTGCACTTCCCACTTCAGTCCGGTGCCTTTGAAGAGTTCGCCGAGCGTCCGGCTGAGACTGCTTCCCGATGTGCTGAGGTCGCCGCGACAGGGGATGTTGAGCTTTGTAGATGCGTCGTAGACAAACTTCACACCATAGCGCTCCCTGACAGTCTCCATCTGTTGCTTGACGGTGAGAGGCTGCTGTCGCCGTGTGGAGGCGCAGAGGGTTGATGTGTTCACAAGAAGGATGAGGAGGACGAGGATTGCCGTTGAGAGTGATGACATCCGTTTCATTTCCGAGGTTTCCTTTCGATCTTTACGCCGAGCGATTTTTCTATGATAGTTATGATTTCGTTGAGGTCTGAGCCGTCAAACTCTGCCGTGAGTGTCTTGCCTTGGCCGTCGGCGCAGGTGAGTTCTACGTTGAAATGGCCGGAGAGACGGGCGAGGACTTCGGTGAGAGGAGTGGCATCGAAGATGAAATGCGGATTGCCGGTGCCGGCTGTGTTGTCATTATCGGCAGCATTATTATTGCCGAGAAGTTCAGGGCGGTCATGGCCCGCGAGGAGACAGGCGCTCATGCCTTGGGTTAGCACGAGGCCCTCGCTCTCACCCGTGGGGGTAAACAGCACCTTGCCCGAGCTGACCGACACTCCGATCGAGTCGCTCTCGTATGCGTCGATGGTGAATTGCGTGCCAAGCACACGTATGGCTCCACGGCCGGTCGTGGCTACGAAGGGTGCTTCGGGCTTGCGTGTGACCGTAAACCGCACCTTGCCGGCCATCTCGACACGTCGGCCATCTTTCCCGAAATCCTTGTCGCGGTATGAGACGGTGGAGTGGGGATAGAGCACCACTTCCGAACTGTCGGGCAGAGTGTAGGTGGCGCTGTCAGCGCCGGCATAAAGCACCACAGGCTTTCCGGGGGCGATGAAGAGATAATAGCCGAGAGTGGTGAGGATGGCCAGGGCTGCTGCTGTGGTCAATGTACGCAAGATGATTCTGAACACCCGGCGCTCCGTCGGATGTGACTGACGATATTCTCCGATGGCCCGGCGGGTGTCAAACGCACCGTGGACATAGTGTCTGAGCACAAATTTCAGATGTCTGTTTTCTTTTTCCATTCCGATGTTTTTTTCTTCTAAGACGTGAATGGAGCAAAAAACTACTATGCCATTTTGAAAAAAATTATCGGACAATGGATTTTTTTATCCGAAAAAGAATGTGTAGATACGCTGATAGCCCTCTTTGAGCACTTTAAGAGCCTTGCTCACCTGATTTTTGACAGTGTTGATCGAAATGCCCAGCTCCTCGGCGATCTCTTCATACTTCAGACCGTCGCGCTTGCTCAGCAGCAACACCTCGCGGCATCGCTCCGGCAAAGAGTCGATCGCCGTCCATAACCGTGCCTCGATAAAGGCTGCCTCCTCATAGTCGCTCTCATCCAAGGTGTCGTCGAGTTCCTCCGGAGTCCGGTTGCGGTCAATGAGACTCTCTCTCTTCAGCCGGTCGAGGCAGCGGTTGCGCACCATCATGAACAGATATGACTTCACGTCGGCCACTTCGCCACAGCCGCGCACACGGTCAAGAAAATCGGTCATGCAGTCCTGCACCACATCCTCGGCATTCTCGACCTGCCGGAGATAGTGGAGCGCATAGAGACAGAGCGGCCTGTAGTAGAGCCGGAAAGTCTCATCGATATTTATTACATCATTATTATTGTCTGCCATCGTTTCGATCTCTCGCTGTCACAGCTGTCAGTTCATTTCATCACTCGATGGTATGTGAGGGGTGATAAATCAGCTGTATTCTTCTATAACGTCCCGACCCCCGAAATATTTTTTTGATTTTCTATCTGATTCTTTGTAAATTTGCACGTTGGAAGCTAATGGACTTCCCGCGGAGCAGCTTCCGCTTGCGAAAGAATTTAATCAACCCGAACACAAAAATATAGATATCAGTTCTGCTATGTATAGAACGAAAACATGCGGCGAACTCCGCCTCAGTGATGCCGGACAGGAAGTGACCCTCGCCGGCTGGGTGCAGCGTGCCCGCAAGATGGGCGGCATGACCTTCGTGGACGTGCGCGACCGCTACGGTATAACCCAAGTGGTGTTTAACATTGAGAATGACGCGGCTCTCTGCGAGGCTGCCAATCATCTCGGTCGTGAATTTGTGGTGCAGATCACAGGCAAGGTTGCCGAGCGCACCAGCAAGAACCCCAACCTCCCTACCGGCGACATTGAGATCATCGCTTCGGAGCTCAAGGTGCTCAACCGCAGTGAGGTGCCCCCGTTCACTATCGAGGACGACACCGACGGTGGCGACGATCTCCGCATGAAATACCGCTATCTCGACCTGCGCCGCAACTGCGTGCGTGCCAATCTCGAACTGCGCCACCGCATGGCCTTCGAGATCCGCCGCTACCTTGACTCGAAGGGCTTCCTTGAGGTCGAGACTCCGGTGCTCATCAAGTCGACTCCCGAAGGTGCCCGCGACTTCGTGGTCCCCTCGCGCATGAATCCCGGTGAGTTCTATGCTCTTCCTCAGTCACCCCAGACTTTCAAGCAGCTCCTGATGGTCAGCGGTTTTGACCGTTATTTCCAGATTGTGAAATGCTTCCGAGACGAAGACCTCCGTGCCGACCGTCAGCCTGAGTTCACACAGATCGACTGCGAGATGTCGTTTGTCAACCAGGAAGATGTCCTCCGGATGTTTGAGGGGCTTGTCAAGCACATTTTCAAATATGTCAAGGACATTGACTTCACCGAGCCCTTCCCCCGCATGACCTGGGCCGACGCCATGCGTCTCTACGGATCCGACAAACCCGACACCCGCTTCGGCATGGAGTTTGTCGAGATCAAGGACCTCACCGGCGGCAAAGGCTTCGCCGTGCTCGACGATGCCGAATATGTCGGCGCTATCGTAGCCCCCGGCTGTGCTGACTACACCCGCAAGCAGCTCGACCAGCTCACCGACTTCGTCAAGCGTCCCCAGATCGGCGCCAAGGGTATGATGTGGGTCAAGGTCGAGGCCGACGGCGCAATCAAGTCGTCAGTGTCCAAATTCTACACCGAGGATGACCTCCGCACGTGGGTAGACCGCTG
This sequence comes from Staphylococcus sp., assembly GCA_023665865.1. Lineage (GTDB taxonomy): Bacteria > Bacteroidota > Bacteroidia > Bacteroidales > Muribaculaceae > Duncaniella. Next base: position 1,393,642 of record JAMPDC010000001.1, on the reverse strand, counting down.
CGGTGCCAAGCCCGGCGACCTCATCCTCATCCTTGCCGGCCAGACCATGAAAACCCGCAAGCAGCTCTGCGAGCTCCGTCTTGAGATGGGTTCACGCCTCGGCTACCGCGACCCGCAGAAGTTCTCCTGCCTCTGGGTCATCGACTTCCCCCTCTTCGAATGGGACGACGAGACTCAGCGCTACTACGCGATGCACCATCCCTTCACCTCGCCCAACCCCGACGACATCCATCTGCTCGACAGCGACACCGGTGCAGTCCGCGCCACTGCCTACGACATGGTGGTCAACGGCAACGAGCTCGGTGGCGGTTCAATCCGTATCCACGAGGCTGAACTCCAGGACAAGATGTTCCGTCTGCTCGGTCTCACCGAGGAGGACGCGCAATATAAATTCGGCTTCCTCATGAACGCCTTCAAATTCGGCGCGCCCCCCCACGGCGGTCTCGCCTTCGGATTTGACCGCTTTGTCAGCATCCTCGCCGGCCTTGATTCGATCCGCGATGTCATCGCCTTCCCGAAAAACAATTCAGGCCGCGACATGATGATCGATGCTCCCTCGGCAATCGACGACTCGCAGCTCGACGAGCTCCAGATCCGTCTCGACCTCAAGGAGGAAAAGAAATAATAGGCCCATGAGTGCGAAGCATCCCGACGTGACCCTTGCCGACATCATCGGCTGCATTGAAGACTTCGCCTCTCCCGGACTCCAGGAGAAGTGGGACAACACCGGCTGGCAGCTCTGCCCGCTTGCCCCCGACGCGCCTTGCCGCGGGGTGATGCTCTGCCTCGACGTCACTCCCGAAGTGGTCGCCGAAGCCGCTGCCGAAGGCTGCAATCTCATCGTCTCCCATCATCCTCTGATATTCAAAGGACTCAAGCACATCACCGGCGCTACCCCTGTGGAGCGTGCGGTGATTGCTGCTATTTCGGGGGGTATCGCAGTCTATTCCTCACACACCGCTCTCGACAGCGCCTCGCATGGCGTCTCCCACAAGCTCGGCTCCATGCTGGGACTCGAAGGCATGAGTGTCCTCGACCCTCAGCCCGGATCTCCCGACACCGGACTCGGCATCGTCGGCGACTTTTCCACCACCGTCAGTGTCGACACCTTCATCGCCCGCGTCAAGGAGGTCTACGGTGCCCCGGTCGTCCGTCGTTCCGAAGGCCCTGCCGCGATGGATGGAGTGAAAAGAGTGGCGCTTTGCAGCGGATCGGGCGGCGAATTTGTCGCGGCGGCCATTGCCTGTGGCGCCGACGCCTATATCACGTCCGACATCCGCTACCACGACTTCGTTGACTTCGGCAAAGATATTCTCATGGTCGACACCGGTCACTTTGAGAGCGAAATCTGCACTAAGTCAATTTTTTCGGCCATAATTTCAGAAAAATTTCCTACCTTTGCAGTCCGGCAATCGCGCGCTGAACACAATCCGGTGCGCTACGTCTGAAGAACAAAAATCCTACACATAACATATATGGCGATAGAGCAAAATAAATCAGAACAGACACTGTCAGTCGAGCAGCGCCTCCGCGCGCTCTACGAGCTCCAGACCATCCTCTCGGAAATCGACCGCATCAAGACTATCCGCGGCGAGCTCCCCGAGGAAGTGCGCGACCTTGAAGACCACATCGAAGGTCTCCACACACGCGTCGACAAATTTCACGCCGAGATCGAAGAACTCCGCGTCAAAATGGTCAAGGAGAAAAACAATATCGAGCAGGCACAGTCGCAGATCGAAACCTACAAGCAGCAGCTTGACAACGTCCGCAACAATCGTGAGTTTGATTTGTTATCTAAGGAGATAGAGTATCAGACCCTCGAGATCCAGCTCTCCGAGAAGCGCATCAACCAGTATGCCCGCGAGATTGAGACCAAGAGCGCCGACATCGTGGCCGCCGAGGAGTCGCTTGCCGACCGCAACCATATCCTCGTCGACAAACGTCACCAGCTTGAGGAGATCGTCTCCGAGACCAAGAAAGACGAGGAGCGCCTCCGCCTTCAGGCCAAGGAAATCGAACCCCGCATCGACACCCGCACTCTCACCGCTTTCAAGCGCATCCGTAAGAACGCACGCAACGGTCTCGGTGTCGTCTACATCCAGCGCAACGCCTGCGGCGGCTGCTTCAACCGCATCCCCCCGCAGAAGCAGATGGAGATCAAGATGCACAAGAAAATCATCGTCTGCGAATATTGCGGCCGCATCATGATCGACCCCGAGCTCGCAGGAGTGACTCCCGGAGAGGCCTGATCTCCCCCCGATGATACTCCACGAAGTTCAACCCCACTAAAAAAACTACTCAGATTTATGGAAAAAATTCTCCCCGGCAAATATGTCGAAATAAGCTATGACCTCTATGAGGTCGCTCCCGACGGCACCGAAACTCTCGTCCACAACGTCATTGACGAAGAGCCCGAACGTTTTATCTTTGGCATCACAAAAGGCCTCATCCTTCCCCTCGAGCGCGCGCTCGAAGGCCTCGAACAGGGCCAGAAATTCGACGTCCCCGTCGCTGCCGGAGAGGGTTTCCCCTATAATCCCGACGATGTGGCAAAGCTCGACAAGAGCATCTTCATGGTCGACGGCAAGTTTGACGCCGAGACTGTCAAGAAAGACGCCTACATCCCCATGATGACAGGCGAGGGATATCGCATCACCGGCAAGGTGCTCGATGTCACCCCCGACCATGTGGTCATGGACTTCAACCATCCTCTTGTTGGCAAAGACCTGCGGTTCAAAGGCAAGGTCGTGACTGTCCGCGACGCTACTCCCGAGGAACTCCATCCCAGCTGTGGCGGCGGTTGCTGCGGCGGCTGCTCTGATTCCGGCTGTGACTCCGGTTGCGGTGGCGGTTGCGACGGTTGTGCCGACTGATGATTGCCAAAACGAGACAACATTTTTAACCAATCACACACAACACCATTAACCATTCATGGCAACAACTGCTGATTTTAAAAACGGTATGTGCCTCGACATCGACGGCAACTACTTCTTCATTGTTGAATTCCTCCACGTGAAGCCCGGCAAAGGCCCCGCTTTCGTACGCACTAAACTCAAAAACGTCAAGACCGGCCGTGTCCTTGACAAGACCTGGAACTCCGGCGTCAAAGTCAACGAAGTCCGCATAGAGCGCCGCCCCTACCAGTACCTTTACAAGGACGACATGGGCTACAACTTCATGCACACCGAGACTTTCGAGCAGGTAGCACTCCCCGGCGAGAGCATCGACGGCGTGCAGTTCCTCAAGGAAGGTGACATCTGCGAAGCTATGGTTCACGCCGCTTCCGACACCATCCTCACCTGCGAGATGCCCACCAGCGTAGTCCTTGAGATCACCTACACCGAGCCCGGCATCAAGGGCGACACCGCTACCAACACTCTCAAGCCCGCAACTCTCGAGACCGGCGCTGAGATCCGCGTGCCCCTCTTCTGCAACATCGGCGACAAGGTGCGTGTCGACACCCGCGACGGCTCTTACGTTGAGCGTATCAAGGAATAATCTTTCCGACCCCTCCGGAAAACAATACAAAGTCAAAGGCCGCGGTCATATCCATGCCGTGGCCTTTGTTATTACGTCTTTCAGCTATAATCTTAACCCCCCGGTTTGTATTCCGAAAAAATTGTTGACCAAATGAATGTTACAAAAATTTCCGGCCACGTACACTATATCGGTGTGAACAACCGCACCTCCCATCTCTTCGAGAGCATGTGGCCGCTCCCCTACGGCGTCAGCTACAACTCATATCTCGTCCAGGGCTCCGAAAAGTGTGCCATCATCGACGGAGTTGAATCTGACTATGCCCTGCGCCAGATCGACCACATCCGGGAGCTCATCGGCGACCGTCAGCCCGACTATCTTGTCATCAACCACATGGAGCCCGACCATTCCGGTGCCATCAGCATGCTCCGTGCGGTCTACCCGGACATCACTATCGTTGGCAATGCCCAGACTCTGACCATGGTCAAGGGCTTTTATGGGGTCGACACCAATACTCTCACTGTCAAGGACGGTGACAGCATCTCGCTTGGCCAGGATGTCACACTCCGTTTCAGCCTCACCCCGATGGTCCACTGGCCCGAAACCATGATGACCTATCTCGAAGAGGATAAGACCCTCTTTACCGGCGATGCCTTCGGCTGCTTCGGCGCTCTCTCGGGAGCGGTCGTCGACACCGACATGGACACCGACCGCTTCTTCCCCGAAATGGTGCGCTACTACAGCAACATCGTCGGGAAATATGGCCAGTTCGTGCAGCGAGCTATCAAGAAATTTGACGGAGTCGAGATCTCGACTGTCTGTACGACCCACGGCCCGGTGTGGCGTCAGCGCCTGTCGGAAGTCGTCGGGCTCTACGACCGTCTCAGCCGCTACGAACCCCTGGACAACGGCGTGACAATCATCTACGGTTCAATGTATGGCAACACTGAAGCCATGGCCGAGGCTACAGCCCAGGCCCTTGCCGAAGCCGGAATCCGCGACATCGCCGTCCACAACGCCTCTAACTCCGATCTCAGCTTCATGCTCTCCGACATTTTCCGCCATCGCGGACTTGTCATCGCAGCGCCCACATATTCCGACACTCTCTTCCCGCCGGTCAAGAGTGTCATGGATGCCATAGCCACACGCGGCATCAAGAACCGCGACATCATCATCATGGGCTCCTGCTCATGGTCCCAGCAGGCAGTCAAGGTCATGAGCGGCTATCTTGAGGCCATGAAGACCGAATGTCTCGTCGAGCCGGTTGCCATCAAACATGCTCCGACTTCCGGAAATCTTGAAAGCTGCCGTGAGTCTGCAAGAATACTTGCGGCAAAACTCCTTGCCGCCGACTGAGCTAAATAAGGAACCACAAGTAGAGCAGGGCGGGGCGGAAGAGGTTGTCGCAACCAATCCCGTCCCGCCAATTTTTTCAACAGATATACCAGTCAAAGCGTTACATATAGAAAAATCTGTCATGACCTCAGACTCACTTCCGCTCGAACGCCATCCGTTCCCGCCCTTCATCCCCGCAGATGCCCGTGTCCTCATCATGGGCACCTTCCCTCCCAAACCTATCCGCTGGTCAATGGAGTTCTATTACCCCAACAAGACCAATGACTTCTGGCGCGTCATGGGCATAATTTTCTATAATGATGTCAATCACTTCCGTCTGCCCGACGGGACATTTGACGAACCTCTCATCCGTCGTTTCCTTGAGGAGAAAGGCATAGCGCTCCACGACACCGGTGCCGCGGTCCGCAGGCTCAAGGACAATGCCTCCGACAAGTTTCTCGACATTGTGGAGCCGGTCAATCTCGGCGCGCTCCTCGAACGGATGCCCGGTTGCCACGTCATCGCCACGACCGGCGAGAAAGCGGCCGGAGTCCTTGCATCGCTCACATCCTCGCCACTGCCGAAGATCGGTGAGTGGGTCGAGACGGTCTGGCCGGCAGATGGACGAAAGCTTTTCATCACCCGCATGCCGTCTACATCACGCGCCTATCCTCTCGCCGTCGATAAGAAGGCCGCTGCCTATCGCGGACTGTTCCACAAAGCGAATCTCATCTGAACGAACATCCGTGGCGCCGCGCCGTGCCGCAACGGTTGCTTTTCTTGAGATTAATATGTAAATTTGCATTGTGAACACTTGGGCCTTGTTTTGTATTATATACATACATTACCCAAATTTCCACTAATAAGATTCATACACAGATTATGTTTGATTTTCTCCCGCTCCTTGCGATTTTTGATCCGGCCGGCATCATGGCTGATTTTTTTGTCGCCAGTCCGACAACAGTCTATCTTCTGGTCCTCGGTTTCATGATCATCGAGAGTTCCTTCATCCCCTTCCCCTCCGAAGTCATAGTTCCACCTGCCGCCTACCTTGCCTGCACCAAGGGCGATGTCAATATCCTCGCTGTGGTCGGGCTTGCTACAGTCGGTGCCATCATAGGCGCCCTCATCAACTACTATCTCTCTGTGTGGATAGGCCGTCCCATCGTCTATAAGTTTGCCAACAGCCGCATCGGCCACGCCTGTCTCATCGACGAGTCCAAAGTCCGCCATGCTGAGGAGTATTTCGACAAACATGGAGCCATCTCCACCTTTGTCGGCCGTCTCATCCCCGCCGTGCGCCAGTTGATCTCGATTCCCGCAGGTCTCGCGCGTATGAATATCGGTAAGTTTGTCATTTTCACCGGCCTCGGCGCCCTCACATGGAACATCGTCCTCGGAGCTCTCGGCTATTGGCTTGGCAAAATGGTGCCCCAGGAACAGCTTTATGCCAAGGTGGAGGAATATAACGACTATCTCACCTATATCGGCATCGCCATCGGTGTGATCTGCGTGGCTGTAATCCTATGGAACGCCTTCAAGCCGCGCCCCAAAACCAGCATCTAACCATCACCCACCACAATAATACCACAACTCCCCAGCCGGGGAGACCACAGTCAGTATGATACAGGTAGCTCCATCACTTCTTTCGGCCGATTTCGCCCGTCTGGGCGACGCCGTCACTATGGTCAACACCAGCCGTGCGTCGATGATCCACATCGACGTGATGGATGGTATGTTTGTCCCCAACATCACCATCGGTTTCCCCGTCATCAAGGCTATCAGCACGATTGCCGAGAAGCCTCTCGACGTCCACATGATGATCATGGATCCGGGACGCTACGTCGGTCTTGTCCGCGATGCGGGCGCTGCCGTGATGAATGTCCACCTTGAGGCCTGTACGCATCTCGACCGTGTCATCCACACCATCCGTGAGGCCGGGATGAGTCCTGCGGTGACTCTCAATCCCGCGACCCCTGTCATGCTTCTGCGCGACATCATCCGCGAGCTCGACATGGTGCTTCTCATGAGCGTGAATCCCGGTTTCGGAGGGCAGAGCTTCATCCCCAACACTCTCCGCAAGGTGCGTGAGCTCCGTGCGCTAATAGCCGAGACCGGTTCGGAGGCCACCATCGAAATCGACGGTGGAGTCAACCTCCACACGGCTCCCGAGCTCATCGAAGCCGGTGCTGATATCCTCGTGGCCGGAAGCTACGTCTTCGGTGCGGCCGATCCACACAAAGCTATTTCTGACCTTATTGAACTTTCACGATGACCGACGCCAAATCAATCCGCCATATCCGCATAGAGAATTTCGACTACCCCCTTCCCGACGAACGCATAGCCAAGCATCCGCTCGCTGAGCGTGACCGCTGTCTGCTGCTTGTCAAGGGCCCCGACGGCAGTCTGTCGACCCATGTCTTCAACGAGCTTCCCGATCTGCTTCCCGCCGGATCGATGCTCGTCTACAATAATACGCGTGTCATCAATGCACGCCTGCGTTTCCGCAAAGGTGAGGCAAACGATGGAGCTCTCGTCGAGATCTTCTGTCTCGAACCTGTGGCGCCGGCCGATTACGCCTGCAATTTCGCAACTACCGGCTGCTGCACGTGGACCTGTTTTGTCGGTAATTCCAAACGCTGGAGCTGCGGTGTGCTCCGCATGCCCCTCGTGATCGACGGCAAGTCGCTGACACTTACTGCTACCCGTGTCGGCCGCGAAGGAAACACCTCGATAGTGGAGTTTACGTGGGACAATAATTCAATCACCTTCTCGCGCATCATCTCGGCAGTCGGCGAGATCCCCATCCCGCCCTATCTCAACCGCAACACGGAGGAGAGTGACTCAAGCAACTATCAGACGGTTTTCTCTCATATCGACGGTTCTGTCGCAGCCCCCACCGCCGGGCTTCACTTCACTCCCGAGGTGCTCTCGGCAATCGACAGCCGCGGCATCCTGCGTCGTGAGCTGACACTCCATGTCGGCGCCGGGACTTTCCAGCCTGTGAAATCAGATTTGATCGGCGATCACACCATGCACAGCGAGTTTATCGCCGTAGACCGCCGGTTGATAGAAGAGCTTGCCGAAGGAGGTGACCGTCCGGTCATTGCAGTCGGCACAACCTCAGTCCGCACCCTTGAGAGCCTCTATCATCTCGGTTGCCGTCTCTATACCGGAGAGAGTGCCGATGTGCTTCCTCAGTGGTATCCCTACGAGTCGTCTCATCCTCAGCTTTCGGTGACTCAGGCGATGAAAGCCGTGCTCTCACATCTCGATTCTACCGGCGAGAAAACATTTGTGGCTTCGACGCGCCTGATGATTGCTCCGGGCTACAACTATCGCGTGGTCAATGGCATGGTCACCAATTTCCACCAGCCTCACTCCACGCTTCTGCTTCTTGTTTCCGCCTTTCTCGGAAAGGACGGCGGCAATACTGATTGGCGGACGGTCTATGACTACGCCCTCGCCGATCCGCGCTACCGCTTCCTCTCCTATGGCGACGCCTGTCTCTTCCTGTAAAAGCCTGTGTCTGCCGGAGGCAGATATATTATGCTGAAACCTCAGGCTTTGGCCTGGGGTTAGTGTGCGCACCCCATAAATCAGCCTCGGAGAGGCGTCTCGTGGCAGATTTCTACTTTGGGGTATTTCCTCTGCGGCTTTTCATGAGGTCATCCATCAACTTATCGTAGTGTGCGAGGACCTTCGGATCCATGGTATCCGTCACAAGTTCGCGCGCCATGTCGACACGTCGGCGTGCCGTTTCCGTGCGCAGATACTTCTCGTCGAGCCCCCAACGACCGAGCCGCCAGCGGTCAAGAGCATCGGCATCCTTGAAAATACTGTAGAGCTTCTCGACCCTCTCGGCCTTATAGGGAAAATCTCTGCGTATGGCCTCTATGCCCTGACGGTCGTCAAGGTCATGATAGCGCATGAGACAGGCAGCCTCAGGGTGGAAGGAGATATCGTCCGGGTGTCGCTTGCAGAACTCTGCGTAGTTGACGGCTGCCCGGGCGCCGTGGCCTGTGTCAAGATATTCATCCTGACGGCGTGTGTCATGAAAATCAGCGGCATGAGCCAGGATTTCGAGCGCTTCGGTGTCATCGTCGCCCATCTCGGCAGCTGAGATGGCGAGAGAGTGGAGCAACACGCGCTCGCAATGCTCCTTGGCATGGAGGTCGCTGTCGGGCATGTTGAAGTCAACCTTATCGTGGAGAAACTTGCTCCATTTCAGAAAATGTCTGCGGGCATTGGCGGGCAAGCTGTCAAGATATTTTTGAGGAGTAATCATTGGTGTCAGGAGTGGAGTGGTGGGAGAAAGAGGGGATAGAAATGTGCGTGTCAGACAGCTGAGAGCGGTTCCAACGGATAGAGCGGCGAGGCTTCGAAGCGCGGGAGTGCCACAAGGTGGAGCTGTGGCGGGGGGAGGTTGGGATCGCTCAGACAGTTGAAGCCGTTGCCGAGGTTGCTGACTCCGACCGTGGAGAGTGCGGCGGCTATGGTCTCGACAGCTTTCTCGGGAGTGTTGTTGTCATGCGATAGATGGCAGAGAAACACGTTGCGCAACTGCGGAGTGTAGATTTCGGCGAGGAAACGCGCCGTCACCCGGTTGTCGAGGTGGCCGTTGTCAGCCTCGATGCGTGCTTTCAGGTATTCGGGATAACGTCCCTCGCGCAGCATCCGCAGGTCATAGTTGGCCTCGATCATGATGTGGGTAGCGAGACGCATATAGTGGCCGACGCGCTCGCTGATGCAACCGAGGTCGGTGGCTACGGCAAACTTCACGTCGCCGTGGGTGATGAAATAGCCCGCGTTGTCGGCACCGTCGTGCATGACCTCAAAGGCTGTCACTTCAAAATTGCCGATGCGGAAGGGAAATTCCTTATAGATCGGGGCATGGTAGTCCTTGATGCGGCGCGAGACGTTGTGGCGACGCAGGATGCCGTTGAGAGTCTTAGGCGTGCAGAAAACACGCAGGTGACGGTAGCGGCGTAGCAGACCGTAGACGTCGCGGATGTGGTCGCCGTGGTCGTGGGTCAGACAGATGCCTGCCACCTTGTCCATCGACACACCGTTGCGCCGCAGGCTCTCGACAACTTTCGCAACCTCCACTCCTGCGTCGATGAGGAAGCCGCCGTCGCGGTCGCCTATGTAGGAGCAGTTGCCTGAGCTTCCGGAGCCGAAACTCATGAAGAATACCTTTTGGCCGGCCGACATCGGTGGAAGTTCGTCGATGACGTCGGGACGCTTGCGCTCACGCTGGATCTCCTTGGCAATCTCTTCCATTTTCTTGTCCGGAATGATGCGGAAGTCACTATCGGTGGCTTCGTTGAAGTCATCGAGGCCGTCGAAAAGCCCGGGCATGAAATGCTGTTTGGAGTTTTTGTGCGATTTTGCCAAGATTGTAGTGCGTTATTTTGGGTGGTTCAAATATCGGTGTCAGTAGTTGAGGAGGAAGATGGTCGGGATTTTGTCGTAGTCATATTTCCTTTTCGCCCATTTTGATAGCGGGAGGGTTATGATCGACTGTTTTGGCCCGGTGATGTCGGAGCCGACACATAGTTTCAGACCTCCCGGGAGAGTGGCCGCAAGCTCGGCGATGAGCTTGTTGTTGCGATAGGGGGTCTCGATGAATATCTGGGTCTGCTTTTCAATCCTGATTCTCTTCTCGAGGTCTTTGAGCCGCTGAGTGCGGGCCTTGGCTTCGTGGGGAAGATAGCCGATGAAGGCGAAGCTCTGTCCGTTGAATCCCGATCCCATCAGCGATAGCAGGATGCTCGACGGCCCGACAAGGGGGATGACTTCATAGCCTTTCTCCTGGGCGATGGCCACGAGGTCGGCTCCCGGATCGGCTATGGCGGGACAACCGGCCTCGGAGATGACTCCGACCGGTAGCCCGGCGGCGAGCGGGGCGAGCATCGGGGCTATATCCTCGGCGTGGGTGTGCTCGTCGAGCACTGTGAAACTCAGTGAGTCAATGTCGATGTCGCGGTCACAGCGCTTGAGAAAACGGCGGATGGTCCTGACGTTCTCGACAACGAAATGCTTCACACCGCGGACGATGGCGAGATTTCCGTCGGGAATCACGTCGGAGACCGGGGCGTCGCTCATGGTCGAGGGGATGAGGTAGAGCGCCGGACGCAGTGCCGGTGACTGGCGGTGGGGTATGGCCTGTGTCTCCATCATCCGACAGATCCTTCGAGTGAAATCTGGAGCAGATTCTGGGCTTCGACGGCAAACTCCATCGGCAGCTTGTTCATCACCTCCTTGGCATAACCGTTGACGATGAGGGCGATCGCCTCTTCGGTCGGGATGCCACGCTGATTGCAGTAGAAGAGCTGGTCTTCAGAGATCTTTGACGTGGTGGCCTCATGCTCGACGATGGCGGTATCGTTGAGGATGTCGATGTAGGGGAATGTGTGGGCCCCGCAGTGGCTGCCCATCAGCAGGGAGTCACACTGGGTGTAGTTGCGGCAACCGGTCGCGTCTTTGGCTACCTTGACGAGTCCGCGGTAAGAATTCTGTGAATGTCCGGCCGAGATGCCCTTCGACACGATTGTCGAGGTGGAATTCTTGCCGATGTGTATCATCTTGGTGCCGGTGTCGGCCTGCTGATAGTTTTTGGTGACGGCGACGGAGTAGAACTCGCCGCGTGAGTAGTCACCCTTAAGCACACAGGAGGGGTATTTCCACGTAATGGCCGAGCCGGTCTCCACCTGGGTCCACGACAGTTTCGAGTGGTCGCCGCGGCAGAGTCCGCGTTTGGTGACAAAGTTGTAGATACCGCCGCGCCCCTCGGCGTCGCCGGCATACCAGTTCTGGACGGTGGAATATTTGACCTCTGCGCGATCCTCGACCACAATCTCCACTATAGCGGCGTGGAGCTGGTTTTCGTCGCGCATCGGGGCAGTGCAACCTTCGAGGTAGCTGACATAGGCATCATCGTCGGCGACGATGAGAGTGCGCTCAAACTGGCCGGTGCCCGAGGCGTTGATGCGGAAGTAGGTCGAGAGCTCCATCGGGCAGCGCACACCCTTGGGGATGTAGACAAACGAACCGTCGGAGAAGACAGCCGAGTTGAGCGCCGCGAAGAAGTTGTCGCGGTAGCTCACCACAGAGCCGAGATATTTCTTCACTAGGTCGGGATAGTCTTTGACAGCTTCCGAAATCGAGCAGAATATGATGCCCTTCTCGGCCAGCTTCTCGCGGTGGGTGGTCTTGACGCTGACCGAGTCCATCACGGCGTCGACAGCCATGCCCGCGAGTGCTTTCTGCTCCTGGAGGGGAATGCCGAGGCGGTTGAAGGTGTCGAGAAGCTGCGGATCAACTTCGTCGAGGCTCTCGGGGCCTTTCTTGGCCTTGGGCTCGGCGTAGTAGCTGATGGCCTGGTAGTCGATGGGAGGAATGTTGAGATGTGCCCATTCCGGCATTTTGAGAGTCTCCCAGTGGCGTAAGGCTTTCAGACGGAATTCGAGCAGCCACTCCGGTTCCCCTTTTTTGGCTGAGATGAGGCGGACCACCTCCTCGTTGAGCCCGACGGGGATGATGTCGGTGTCGATGTCGGAGGTGAAGCCGTATTTATATTCGTCGGAAGTGGCGTTTTTGATGAGACGCTCGCTTTCGTTGACGTTGTTGTTTTTATCTGTTGTTTCCATTATTTCTTCGTGTCAAAAAAACAGGAACGTATGGTTCGATATCATTGGAGAGAATTATACTTTCACCGGAGTGGGACTCTGGACAGTGTCATGCTCGACAGGGTGGAGAGTGTCGAGGAGCCACGGTGCGAAACCGATCACCAGTTCCACAGCCTTGCCGCTGCAGAGGCGTGATTTTGATATGAGGGTCGTTGACGGCACGCAGACGATGTAGAGATTGAGGGCGAGACTGACGACGAGCGCATATTTCGCCACCGAGAAGGCTGCTCCGGCTATGTGGTCGAGCGGGCCGAGGAGGATGGCGTGGGTGACGGTGTGCAGAAGTCTGGAGATGATGATCACGGCATAGTAGACCACGATGTAGACTATACAGTTGCTGACGATCGACACTCCGTAGCGCGTCAGGCTCGATCCCTCCCACTCGGGATGACTGCCGAAGAGGAGCTCACCTACCGACTGGCCAAACATGCGGCATGCGATGATAGCCACCACGATGGCAGCGACCGAGCCGAGCTGGGTGATGATTCCCTTGCGGAATCCGAGCGCGGCCGAGACGATAAAAATCAATATGAGAAAGATGTCGATTGCTGTCATTTCAATGAGGGCTGAGTTATCACGATGCAAATTTAACAAATTATTCCCGAACAGAGTTGAAAACAGCGATATAAAATATATGTAGAGCCACGGGCGTGGAGTCGCGGTCCATACGGTCACTTATCGACCCCTGCAACACTCCCTGCTTCATGAATCGCTATATAATATAGGTCTGCGGGGGTGAAACATGGAGCTCAAATGTTAAAATTTAGATTAATTGAACCTCCAATGAACAAATAAAAGTGTAGTAATGTTATAAAATCAAAATGCGACAGACATCGACATTGCTGCCGTTCGGAAGACAAGCGAGTCTCATTGGTGAACAGGGCGGCAAACGCATTTTGAAATAATAATCTATTTAAGAAAACAAGAGTTTACTAAAAAATCGTGTTTCATTTTTAATTTTATGAGAGAAATGAAAAGAAATTTGTTAATCGTAGCAGCTTTGGGCGGTATGCTCTGGAGCGCAAATGAAGCTAAGGCACAGGAGACAATCTCCGGTATCGTTGTCGAGGAGACACCGGTCCTTGTACAGGAAGTTGATTGCAAGGACTATTATACTCCCGGTTCGTGGAAAAACAACTGGTTCCTCCAGCTTGGCGCCGGTATCCAGTCTCCCTTTGTTGAAAACAGCCGCAGCGACGGAGGCGATGACAGCCGTCACCTCACCGCAGTCTATAATCTCGGCGTAGGCCGCTGGATCTCTCCTTATTTAGGATTCCGCTTCTCGGCCAACTATGGTTCGATCCACTGGAATCAGGGTGTGACCACTTCCGCACGTGTCGCCAACCTCAATGTTGATTTCATGTGGGATATGTTTAACTCGATCGGTGGCTACAATCCCAACCGCGTGTTCTCGATCGTTCCGTTTATCGGTCTCGGTGGTTCGTTTGTCTACAACTACAAGCCCGTCGCAGGCAACATCATGGACCGCAACAACGGCGGTGTAAAGCACAACCAGTGGCTCCTCCCCGTGTCAGCAGGTCTCCAGCTCCGCTTCCGTCTGAGCAACTATGTTGACTTCTTCGCAGAAGGCCGCGCTCAGTTCTACGGCGACAACTTCAACAACGAAGCCTATGGCCGTCCCGTCGACATCAACGTCTCAGCTATCGGTGGTTTCACCTTCTATTTCACCGGTTCGAAGTTCCAGCGCTACAATCCCTGTGACTACACCGACTATATCAACAAGGCTAACGCTCAGATCAACGACCTCCGTGGCGCCCTCGCTACAACTTCTGCCGCTCTCGCAGCCGCTGAAGCTCAGCTTCCTTGCCCCGAAGTGGCTGAGGCTACCGTCGTGACCGAGACTACCGCTATCCTCCCCACCGTTCGCTTCAAGCTCAACTCAGCTTACGTTTCTTCTGAAGAAATGGTCAATGTCTACAACATGGCTGAATACATGAAGGCCAACCCCGGCACCACCATCGTTGTCCGTGGCTATGCAGACAAGAACACCGGTACTTCCGACTACAACATGAAGCTCTCTGAGCGCCGCGCTCAGGCTGTCGCTGACATCCTCGTCAATGACTACGGTATCGATGCCAACCGCCTCGTCCTCGAAGCTGCTGGCAGCAACACTCAGGTCTACGACACCAACGACTGGAACCGTATCGTGATCTTCGCAATCCCCGAATAAGGATTGACTCTATAGAAAGAAGCATAAGAACACACACACTTTGAACAATTCTGTCAACTTGCTCCCCGCAGCCGTCTGAACCGGCTGACCACAGAGGGTCTCGGAGGAGACCCGGCCCGGGCGAAGAGTCGCCGAAGAGGGGAGAAAGTCATCAATCATTTGAGTCTGAAAGAAACTTTACTACGAGTCTTTTCTGACTAAAACAATAATTGACGTTTGCGGCCCGAAGTTACCGAAAGGAAACTCCGGGCCGCTTTCATGTCCGGCAAAGTAAAAACTGAGTTAAATTACACTCATAAGTGAAATATTTTGCCTAACTTTGTGTTAGAATAATAAGCGGACAAAAACAGACTATATGAGTGAAGTTGAGCTATACTTGATTACCGAAGGCGATAATTGCACTATCTATACGTTGCAATTTCTTCGTGATATGGAGAGTGAATTTGAAAAGTTTGTTTCAAAGTTCATTCATAGTGCCGAGTATAACGAGGATTATACACGTATTGCCGCTTTCATCAGCAAAATAGCTCATGTAGGCGCTAAGGAGCGATATTTCCGTCGTGAAGGTAAGGCTGGCGATTCTGTCGTAGCTTTACCGGTTACAGCATCTAAACTCAGGTTATATTGTCTTCGTCTGTCAGACAAGATTCTGATACTTGGTAATGGTGGTGTAAAATTGACCCGTACATATCAGGAAGATGATACTTTGCGTGGTTATGTCATGACTTTGCAGAAATTTGAGGCTTTGTTGAGACAAGGCGTCAAGGATGGTTCTGTAACCCTTACCGAGACAATGATAGAAACTGATAATATTTTTGAGATATGAAACGTACGGCTAAATCACTTGATGAAATGTTGGGCCCTATTCCTGAAGTAGTCAGAAAGGAAGTGGATCTGTCATTCCAAATTTCAGACCGGATTGAGGAACTGATGCTTGAGCGTGGTCTGAACAAGAAACAATTTGCTGATGCTATAGGTCGGCGTCCGAGCGAGATTACAAAGTGGCTAAGCGGTCAGCATAACTTCACGATCGCTACGATAGGGATGCTGTCGGCCTTTTTTGGTCGCCCGATTGTTACCGTTGGCGTCTAAAATTCTCCCGTCTCGGGGGAATTTGCTAATTTTGCACAATAATCAACAGGCATATTGTTCATGAGCATTGTAATTTTAGGCATAGAATCGTCGTGTGACGACACATCGGCGGCCGTCATCCGCGACGGCGTGCTGCTCAGTAATGTCATAGCCTCCCAGGAGGTACATGCGGAGTTTGGAGGCGTAGTTCCCGAGCTTGCCTCGCGTGCGCATCAGCAAAACATTGTTCCGGTCGTCGACACGGCTCTCAAGCGTGCCGGCATCTCCAAGACCGATCTGACGGCCATCGGTTTCACCCGCGGTCCCGGTCTGCTCGGCTCGCTTCTGGTCGGGACGAGCTTCGCCAAGGGGCTCTCGCTCGGTCTGCGTATCCCCATTGTCGATGTCAACCATCTTCACGGCCATGTGCTTTCCCACTTCATCCGCCGCGAGGAGTCGGATCCGGTGCCGGACTATCCGTTCATCTGTCTGCTCGTTTCGGGTGGCAACAGCCAGATCATCCTCGTCAGAAACTATAACGACATGGAAATCCTCGGCCAGACTATCGACGACGCCGCCGGCGAGGCCTTCGACAAGTGTGCCAAGGTGATGGGCTTACCTTATCCCGGCGGTCCCCACATCGACCGTCTCGCAGCTGAGGGTGATGCCTCGCGCTTTAAGTTTGCCAAGCCTCATATCCCGGGGCTCGACTACAGTTTCAGCGGGCTTAAAACCTCTTTTCTCTACACTCTCCGCGATGAACTGAAGGGTAACCCTGATTTTATAGAGGAAAACAAGGCCGATCTCGCGGCCTCACTCCAGAAGACCATCATCGACATCCTCATGGATAAGCTCGACAAGGCCGTGAAGCAGACCGGAGTGAAGACCGTTGCCATCGGCGGCGGCGTCTCGGCCAATTCCGGTGTGCGCGATGCCGTGGCCGACTATTGCAAGCGGCGCGGACTGACAGCTTTCATCCCCCCGCGTCTCTTCACAACCGACAATGCCGCTATGGTGGCCATCGCTGCCTATTTCAAATATCTTGACAAACAGTTCTGTCGCTACGACGCTGTCCCCTACGCCCGCGTGCAGGTATGATCCAATATAACTTCCCAATACATAAGAATAAATGCAAGTCTCAGTCATAGTCATCGGCGATGAGCTTCTGCTCGGCCAGGTGACAGATACGAATTCGGGTGAGATTGCCCGCCATATAGCTCCCTACGGTTGGGAGGTCAATGATGTCCAGGCCGTGGGCGACGAGGCCGGAGAAATCCGCCGTGCCATTGACCGCGCCTTTGAGCTGAGCGATGTCGTCCTCACCACCGGTGGGCTCGGCCCGACCAAGGACGACATTACCAAGGGTGTCCTCCGTGACTATTTCGGGGGAGAACTCGTCGAGGATCCCGCCGTGCTTGAAAACGTGAAGGATATCGTGAGCCGCCGCGGATTCCGTCTCAACGATCTGACGGCGGCCCAGGCCATAGTGCCAACATCGTGCCGTGTCATCCAGAACCGTGTCGGGACCGCCCCCATCATGTGGTTTGAGCGCGATGGCAAGGTGCTTGTGGCCATGCCCGGCGTCCCCTTCGAGACCCGGGAGATGTTTCAGTCCGAAGTGTTCCCGCAGTTGCGCCGCAAATATAGCTCTGATGTCGACATAGAGCATGCTGTCATCATGGTCACTGACTATACCGAGAGCGGTCTTGCCGAGAAGATAGCTCCCTGGGAGGAAGCCCTTCCGCCGCATCTCCATCTCGCCTATCTCCCCAAGCCGGGACTCATACGCCTGCGCATCGACGGAGCGCATCCTGACCGCGGGTTTATCGAGGCTGAGGTAAGGAGAGCCGCCGCGGAGCTTGTGGCTATGCTCGGCGACGCCGTCCTCGCCACCGAGGATCTCTCGCCGGCTCAGATCCTACTCAAAGTATGCCGCGAGCGCGGGTTGAAACTCGCCACAGCCGAGAGCTGTACCGGCGGCAATATCTCGCATGAGATTACTCTCAATGCCGGAGCTTCCGACGTCTTTGTCGGGACTGTCGTCAGCTACAGCAATGAGGTGAAGATAAATCTTCTCGGTGTCGGCGCATCTACCCTCGAGGAAAACGGCGCCGTCAGCCTCCCCGTGGTTCGTGAGATGGCCGAAGGGGTGCTCCGTGCGACCGGGGCAGACGTGGCGGTGGCCACAAGCGGCATCGCCGGCCCGGGTGGCGGAAGCGAGGAGAAGCCGGTCGGCACAGTCTGCATGGCGGCTGCCGTCGCCACAGCCAGCGGGATGACCGTCTGCGAGGCTGAATCGAAGCATTTTCCGGGCAACCGCAGCCGAGTGATCGACGCTGCGACAACACGCGTGCTCATCAATGCCATCAAGCTCCTGCGCCGCTGTGAATAATCGTTAATCCGACAACTCTCCCACGTCCTGTAGCGTTTTAGAGACAGTATAATCACTCTCTAAAACGCTATTTTTATGACATACAATGACGTTATCAACAGTTCTCCGGTAGTCTTTGTCGAATTCTATGCTTCATGGTGTCCCCATTGCCACAAGATGATGCCTGTCGTTGAGCAGATCAAGGAATTGCTTGAAGGCCGTGTGCCTGTCTATCAGTTTGACATCGACAAAAACAGTGATGCAGCCGATGAGGCCGGCATACGTTCGATCCCTGTCTTCATCATCTATCGCAACGGCAAGGAAGAGTGGCGCCATACGGGTGAGACCGACGGCGAAGTGCTCCTGTCGAAAATCGAATCCTATCTTTAAGCAGGGGAGGCCACGCAGATGGACAATGCAACTCTATTCAGTGATTTCCTGACACAACTGGGAGTCAGGCATACGCGTGAGTATTCCGACCGCGCTTTCCTGACAATGCCTTTCAAGTCGCTTTTCGGTCTTGTGAAGCTGCTCGGCAGCTATGGCATAGACAGTGAGGCGCTGCGTCTGGCCGACAAGTCGGAGATCACCGGACTCGAGGGGCCCTTTTTGGCTCACACGCCCGGGGGCTTTGTCATTGTCACCTCTGTCGGGCCGACAGAGATAAGCTATATCACTCAGGGCGTTCCGGAGACGATGCCGCTCGATGAGTTTCTGACGGCCTGGACCGGCGAGGTGCTCCTTGCCTATCCCGACGGGCAGTCGGGTGAGCCGGGCTATGCGGCCCATGAGCGTGACAATTTCATCCGGGAGGCTAAGAAATGGGTGCTCGTGGCGGGTGCCGTGGCCTTGTTTCTCTATGCTTTCGTCACCAATGGACTCTACCGTTCATGGTCGACGGTAGGACTGGCGCTTATCGACATTTTCGGATTGTGGCTTACATACATGCTCGTCCAGAAGTCGGTCAAGATCTCCAACAAGGCTGCCGACAAGGTCTGTGGTGTGCTTCAGGCCGGTGGTTGCGACAGTGTGCTGGAGATGAAGGCCTCGAAGTTTTTCGGCATCTTCGGATGGAGTGAGGTGGGTTTCGCCTACTTCTCTGTCAGCCTGCTGACGCTGCTGCTCTTCCCGCAGTGGATCTGCTATCTGGCGGCCTGCAACGTCTGCTGCCTTCCTTTCACTTTCTGGAGCATCTGGTATCAGAAATTCCGCGCCAAAGTGTGGTGTACTCTCTGTGTCAGCGTCCAGGCTTCGCTGTGGTTGCTCTTTTTCTGCTATCTCGGCGGGGGTTGGCTGCGGGGAGTGTTCCCGCTGCGCATCGAGTTTTTTGTGCTCGGGCTGACATATCTCACTGTCCTGCTCGCGCTCAACAGACTCTTGCCTCTCATTGACAAGTCTGATCCGGACGACGCCGGTGGCTCCACGTCGGGAATGTCGGATCAGAGATAATGTATCATCTCCTAAACTAATGACTATGGCTGTAAAAAAGATCATCCGTCCGCAGCTGAAGAGTGCGGTCAAGCTCTCACCGAGGGAGATGAACAACATACGCTTCTCGTCGAAACACACCGTTCTTTCGCCCAAACAGCTCGGGAAGCTTAGTCGTCAGCGGGAGCCGTGACGCCTCAACCGCGGCGCTTCCACGTGAATTTTTCCTTGTGCCATCCGCGGCGCCCGGCTCCCCGGCTCCGGTAGGAGTGTCCGGGCTCAGTCATTTCGTCGGCGACTGCGGATGGCTCCGGCTCAGGAGCGGGAACGATGGGTGTAGGCTCTGTAGCTTTTTCCGCCCGGCGGTTGGCGGCTCTCAGACGGGCGGCTTTCGAACGGCTGATGGCCCGGTCGATCTCGGGTCGGAGCAGGGTGAATATAAGTCTTACGATTGCATCTGCGTCTGTGAGGTCACACTCACCGGTGGTGATGTAGCGGTTTACCAGAGCGAGTGTTTTGGCCGCGGCATCATCGTTGTCGCCGATCGTGCGGCAGGCATCGTTGATACGGTCGGTGATGTAGGTGTGGAATTTTTTCGATACGGGTAGGATTGGTTTCTTTGAGGGGTTTTTCATGATGAATATGGATTTTGAGGATGTAATTTTGTTTTCACCAACAAAATTACACTCGTCTGTGGCCCGAAAAGGTGCGATAATGCAAAAACATCCGGAAAAATTATTGTTGTATGCCACGAGACGCCTCTCCGAGGCTTGTGTTGGTGATGGCTGCTGTCCTCAGGCTGAAGCCTGAGGTTTCATCACGATTACCCTGCCTCCGGCAGGGCTTGCTGTGGCTTTCCAGAGCCTCCGGCACGGCTTATGGTGGCGGGGTGACGGATGTGATATTGCGGATTGCCGGGGGCCCTGCCGGAGGCAGGGTGATTGTGCAGAAGCCCCGGGCAACGCCCGGGGAAGTCAGACATCCCCACCTCATAGCCTCGGAGAGGCGTCTTGTGGTAATCACGCCATCGCAGCTATGTTGTAGCCGAGCCGGCGTTCCGAAAAATCCTTCAATACAGAGTTGGCGGCGTTGAGCGACATACGTTGGTATAGTTCTGCATCGGTATAGAGCCGGTTGAGTGCATCAAGCAGTTGGTCGCAATCATTGTCGATCATTATAGCCGTCTCACCGTCGCGGACATAAGCGGTTATAGTGTCGGTGCGGGTGATGATTACGGGTTTACCGAATTGCATGGCCTGAAGAAGCATCAGTTGTCCGGAAGATATATTGCGGTCTTTTAGCGGTATCACTACCACACGGCAAGCTGCAAGCTCCCGAAGCATATCCTTGTCGTAACAGTCATTGAGGACGGTGATATTGTTGCATCCCGCAGGTGTTTTGACCCCCGGGCAAGCGATCCTGACATCATATTGCGTCCCCGCGAGAGCAGTGCACAGGAAATCGTAGTCACGGTTGCTCATGCCCGCCGTGAAGATATGGTTGCCTGACGTCACGTCGGCCGGTGGGACGAGTCTGGAGATACCAAGAGGGACATATTTGAATTTATCGGCGGCCTTAGGGAAGAGGCGGGAGTATAAGGCGACCTCAGATTCCGAGAAGACCACAATGTTGACCACATTACGGCTGTTGATCCCCATACGTATGTAGCTGTGAAACAACCGGCCTGCCAGACCTGCCTTTGGTTTATAGATGAAAGTCATGATGGTCAGGCGCATGGAGCGGTGTAGGGGCAGCAGACGGTTATATAAAGCAGTGGTGATCCCGTAGAATTGCTGCCACGCCACCACACGGCCGATGTGTCTATGGCCGAGGACGAATCGGAGCGGAAACAGGATGTAGTTGAGCAGACGGTGCCATTTGGCTACGTGAGGACGGCCATCGCACGTCAGGGCATCCCATTCCAGGCCGCTTCCCTCTTCAAGTCCGGCCATAAAGTCCTTGACCCCTGGGCCGTCAAATAATACATAGTTCGCCATTTGATTCATCGGTAGTCATACATGTATAATTAAAACGGGACTATGTTAAAAAAATTATAACATAGTCCCGTTTGTGATGTCGGCAGTGGTGGGCTGCCTGATGGATTTATTCAGCCTTTGGCTCTTCAGCAGGAGCCTCGGGTGCAGCTTTGGGCTTGCGTCCGCGCTTGCATTTGGGAGCGTCGGCAGCCTTTTCTTTCTTGGCCTTGGGGCCGCGTTTGGGTGCGGGCTTCTCTTCCTCGGCAGCTTTCTCGCGGAGGAGATGCTCCTCGTTGAAGTGCTCGATGTTCTTGCGCATCGACTCAGCCTCCTTGTTGAGCACCTCGATCTCGCGTTCCTGGTTGCGGATGGTGGTGAGGAGCGAGCTGAGTTCCTCGTTGTCGATCGACATTGGGTATTGCTCCTCGACGCGCACGATGAAGTCGGCGAGGACATTCATATAGTTTGTGAAGGCATCAAAGGGAGTGTCGTAGGGCGAGAACTGGGAATGGACGGAGCCATCGTGCATGTTTTTGGTCGACATGTAGAAGAAATGGTCCGAAGCCTGGAGGTAATACCAGTCCTGTTTGAGACGGCGGTCTTCGCAGAGACGTACGCGCTCGCTGACAGAGTAGAGCTTGTTGAAAGCCTCGTTCTGGAGCTTGTTGCCGAGCCATGCCGAGGTGTCACGTGCTTCATCGGCCCATGAGATGGGGTGGAGGACAGAGAGTTCGGCGACGGGTTTGAGTTTTGCAACGGCGGTCGACGGGGTCCAGAATTCGATGCCTTTCTCCTCGGCGAAGCGGGGAAGTGCCTCGAGGAACTGGAAGATGCCTGTCTCGCGGGGCTGGAAGTCACCAAACACTTCGAGGTTCATGAAGAGGTTGATGATCTGCTCCTCGTCGGGGGTAGAGGCGATCCAGTTGATATATTTGTCGGCGGTGAGGGGATATTCGTCCCAGGCGGTGTTGCTGAAACGCTCCGAGATGTCGTCGGAGAACTTGTCGTTTTTCAGCAATATTTTCAGCTTTGGAGCGGAGGCGGCGCTGTAGACATAGTTGGGCGACTTCCAGCCGAGGATGTGCTTTGCTCCTTCGGTGATCACACCCTTGTAGCCCATCGAGAGGATCTGCGGAGCGAGTTCATCGCTGTAGATAAGCTCGGTGTTGCGGAGCACCTTGGGGGTCTGGCCGAAGAGTTCCTTGATCTTCTCGTCGTGGACTTTCACCTGGCTGGCAAATTCGTCGGGATCGGCGAGCGATGAGAGGGAATGGGCATAGGTCTCGGCGAGAAATTCGACGCATCCGGTGTCGGCGAGTTTCTTGAGGAGGTCGATGAACTCGGGGACATACTGCTCAAACTGCTCGAGGGCGGTGCCTGTGATTGAGAGCGCACATTTGAATTTACCGTTTGTAGCCTCGATCATTCTCAGGAGTGACTCGGCGGCGGGAATGTAGCTGCGCTGAGCGATGCGGCTGACGATGTCGTCGTTGGCGAAGTCGTCATAGTAGTAGTGATCGTTGCCTATGTCAAAGAAGCGGTATCTTTTCAGACGGAACGGCTGATGTATCTGGAAGTAGAAGCAGATTGCTTTCATATCTTATATTGTGGTTGATTTTTAGAGGTTGTTTAGATTGATATGGCACGGATGTGGGCTGTGTTGGAGTCTCAGCGTCCGAGCACCTTGTTGTAGATGTCGATGACCTTGCGTCCGGCCTTGTCCCAGGTGATCTGATTGACTTCGGCGAGACCATCCTCGCGGAGCTGCTGGTACATAGCCGGATATGTGACGATCGAGTGGATGGCGTCGGCCATGGCGTCGATGTCCCAGTAGTCGGTCTTGATGACATTTGTGAGGATTTCGGCACATCCGCTCTGCTTCGAGATGATCGAGGGTACGCCCATCTGCATCGCTTCGAGGGGCGAGATGCCGAAGGGTTCGGAGACGGAGGGCATGATGTAGACGTCGGAGGCCTTGAGCATCTCATAGACCTGGTTGCCTTTCTGGAAACCAGGGAAGTGGAAGCGGTCGGCGATTCCGCGCTCGGCGGCGAGGAGTATCATCTTGTTCATCATGTCGCCGCTGCCGGCCATGACGAAGCGGACGTTGGGATTGTTTTTGAGCACCTTGGCGGCTGCCTCGACAAAGTATTCCGGGCCTTTCTGCATGGTGATGCGGCCGAGGAAGGTGACGACCTTGTCCTTGCTCTTGTGTTCGGGCACATTGAGCTGCTCGGGGGTGAGGGGTGTCACCGCATTGTGGACAGTGGTCACCTTGGCGGGGTCGATGCCATAGTTGTTGATGACGGTGTCGCGGGTGAGGTTGGAGACGGTGATGATGTGGTCGGCGTGGTGCATGCCGTCTTTCTCGATGCCAAACACCGTGGGGTTGGGTTTGCCGCGCGAGCGGTCAAACTCTGTGGCGTGGACGTGGATGACGAGCGGCTTGCCCGACACCTGCTTGGCATGGATGCCGGCGGGATATGTCAGCCAGTCGTGAGAGTGGATGATGTCAAAGTCGACCGTGCGGGCCACGACGCCGGCACAGATGGAGTAGTTGTTGATCTCCTCGACGAGATTGTCGGGGTAACGGCCTGAGAATTCGATACATCCGAGGTCGTTGGTGTGCATATAGTTGAAATCGGCGTAGATGTGGTCACGGAGGCGGAAGTAGAAGTCGGGGTCCATGACATTGCCGATGCGCTCGGCGACATATTCGCGGCTGACGTCGCGCCATGCGACGGGCACCTGCGACATGCCTATGATGTGGGCGAAGTGTTTCTCTTCGTCGCCGTAGGGCTTGGGTATGACAAATGTGATGTCCATGTCGCCACACTCCCACATACCCTTAGTGAGACCGTAGCTGGCAGTACCGAGACCGCCGAGGATGTGAGGGGGAAATTCCCATCCGAACATTAAAGCTTTCATGGGCGTGTGAAGATTTTAGTCCATTATGAATTTTTTGAGTGTGGTGAGCGTGCGGAGCACCTCGGCTACGTTGGTGACGTGGCTGATGGCACCTCGGCCAGTGAAGGGCGGGTTGGCATCGTAGAGCTGCGAGAGTGAGCCGATGCAGCCGCTCGTCATCTCATCCTCGAAGCCGATGAGCATGCGGTCGATGTAGCTGACACCGCTCATGCCGAAGACTTTCAGATAGGCGTCGGAGTAGAAGCCCATGAGCCAGGGGCGCGAGGGGCCGTTGTGGAGCGCCATCTCGCGTTCTTCGGGCGAGCCGAGGTAGTTGGGACGGTAGCCATAGCTCTTCGGCGAGAGGGTGCGGAGACCCTTGGGTGTGAGGAGCTCGCGGGTCACGATGTCGAGCACCTTCTTGCGCTGACGGCGGTCGAGCGGCGAGTAGTCGAGTCCGATCGCAATGGCCATGTTGGGGCGCACCGAGGGATCGGCGTAGGTATTGTTGACGTAGTCGTAGAGGTAGCCGTAGTCGTTGAGGAAAGTGCTGACAAATGGCTGGGCCATCTTGTCGGCGAGTTCGCTGAACTTCTGCTCGTCGGGGGTGCCTTCACTGAGTTTGGAGGCGAAGACGAGGGCGTTGTACCAAAGGGCGTTGAACTCCACGAGATAGCCTGTGCGGGGGATGATGGGGCGTCCGCCGAGCGAGGCGTTCATCCATGAGATCGGCTTGTCGGTACCATCGGAGATGACCATGCCGTTGTCGTCGACTTTGAGCATGGGGTGTTTCTGTGCGAGGATGAAGTTCATGATCTCGCGGACCACGGGGAGGTATTTCTGACGGGCATCGTCACGGCCGTAGGCCTTGGCATATTGCTGTAGCGCCCAGATGGCCCAGAGAGGGATGTCGGGGAGGTCGATGCCGCCGATGCGCTTGTCGTTCTCGCCGGTAGTCATGAAGTTTTTGAGTGCCTTGAGGGCAGTCTCGGCGATGCGCTCGAAGTCTTCACGATGGTTGATGGCGATGGTGGCACCGGGAAGTGCCATGAAGGTATTGCGTGCGAGGATCTTGCCCCAGGGGTAGCCTGATAGGAGATACATCGCGCCTTTTTCGTTGAGGTAACACTGCTTGACGGCGTTTTTCAGACAGTTGAAGAACGAAGTGCGGCAGGTGCGCTGTGCGATTTCGTTTTCATACATCTTGGCGAGCGAGCGGGGCGACACTTCGCTAAGACCGGCTGAGAAGATGACCGATTCGCCCTTCTTGATGGGCACCTCGAAGTAGCCGGGCACCCAGAGGTCTTCGCAGTAGGGCACTCCGCGCTCGAGATCCTTGACATATTCGAAGCCGTTATACCAGTTTGGCTCGTAGGTCCATGTCGGTTTGTGGCTGAACTGCATGAAGAGTCGCGGATAGCCGGGATAGAGGCAGGCTGAGACTCCGTTTTTGATTTCTGGAATGGTCGGGTCGAGGGCATTGTTGGCGACACAGAGCTCGTTGGCGTCGCGGAAGGCGAGCACGGGGCGGAAGCGGAGAGTCGTCGGCGAGTGGGCCTCGACGAGAGTGTAGCGGATGAGGATGCGGTTCTCGTTGGAGATGAAGATCTTCTCCTTAGTGAGGATGACGCCTCCGACACGATAGGTGGTGCGGGGGACGCTCTCGCAGTCAAACTCACGGATGTACTTATGACCATTGGGGCTCATGACGCCTCCGCGGTAGCGGTGGAGGGCCAGGTTGAAGGGAGCGCCATGCTGGTAGACGGTAAGGTCGAGCGACGACAGCATGACATGCCACGAATTGCCCAGCTCAGGCACGGGGACCACGAGGAGTCCGTGTTGCTTGCGGGTGTTGCAGTCGACTATCGTCGTACAGTGATAAGCCCCCGACTGATTGGTGCGGAGCATCTCCTTGGGGAGTGACTGCTCCAGGTTAATCATGAGGTTTTTATCAAATTTCAGATAGCTCATGTAAAGGTATGATTAATATGATTGTTAGATTTCTGTTGATGATATTAGAATTGATGCGGCTGCCGGAGGGGAGAGAAGGCAGTCACGACAGGTGTTCCACACGGGTGTTCAGACTATATGTCGCCTATCAAGTCACGAATTTATATTTTTATTCCGATAAAAACAAACTTTGACCGAAAAAAATGATTTGCACGCCTCAAAGGTGTCGCAGGAGTATGTTGCGCAACATAAAATGGCTTTCAAACGGGTCAACAGGAGAGGGATAGGGGTCGGAAGCACTTTTAGTATCATGTACGATATACCAAAACCCCGGACTGGCAGCTGCGGCTGTCGGTCCGGGGTTGAATTTCGTTTGGTATGTGGGGGAGTCGTGGAGTTTCCCGATTATTTGAGAGCGTCCTTGACAGCGTCGTTGGGAACCATCTGTTCCTGGAAGGTGTAGGCACCGGTCTTCGCCGACTTAACGACCTTGATGACCTTGCTGTAAGTGCGGCCTTCGCCTTTTTGCAGAGATGCAACGGTTTTCTTTGCCATGAGTCAGTGAATTATTTAATTTCTTTGTGAACGGTAACTTTCTTGAGGATGGGGTTGTATTTCTTCAACTCCAGACGCTCGGTAGTGTTCTTGCGGTTCTTCGTAGTGATGTAACGTGAAGTACCGGGCATGCCTGATGCCTTGTGTTCAGTACACTCGAGGATGACCTGAACGCGATTGCCTTTAGCTTTCTTTGCCATCTTCTTATAAAATGTCTAAGTATTTGATTTCAGTTATATAACCCTTTGCGGCTGCTTCTTTGATGGCAGCGTCGAGACCCTTCTTGTTGATGGTGCGAAGGCCTGCGGCAGAAATAGTGAGGGTGATCCAAGCTTGCTCCTCAACCCAGAAGAATTTCTTGTTGAAGAGATTGACATCAAACTTGCGCTTAGTGCGACGCTTTGAGTGCGACACATTGTTGCCCACCATTGCTTTCTTGCCTGTGATTTGACAAACTTTTGACATGGCTGTTGGTTTTTATCTCTTTGTTTTTACTAATTATATAAGTCACAGCGCCTTGTGGCCGCCATCTCAATTCTCATATCAGGGCTGGGTGCATCATTCAGAGCCCTTTTTTAAGGATGTGCCACAAAACTCGGCTGCAAAGTTATGAAATTATTCCCGTCTAACCAAAAGATTTTCACTCTTTTTAGGTGTGGCTCACATATTTTAACTCATATTTTAACTGCCGACGTCTAAATTGTGGTCAGAGGAGATAGACGGGATATGGAAAAGATACAGAAAGACTAAGATCGAAAGGGACAATCTATGATTGTTACTCTACTTGGAAGAGTGTGGTTATTGTCTTGTATCTGTAGTTGCAGACGACGTTTTTTGTTATCCGGTAGTCCCCTCGGTCAAACGTCCCTTCGAGATCAGATAGATCTATCGTGAATTGGCGGGAGGAGCGGGGTGATATATCATGGCCTAAGCCCCGGAAAACAACGGGCTTGTATGGCATAGTGATAAATTCGTCGCCCACATGTTTCTCGATTATATAGTAATCGCCGGTGGAATAGAGGGAGTCGGTGTTGTTGACAACGGAGATCATCAGTGATGCTGCCGGTAGATCGAGTGAGTCGACGACGAGGAATACTCCTGTCGAGTCTCTTGTGGTTGGTGCGGAGGGTGGGGTGTCGGGCTGTGTCACATCAGGCGTAGCTGTAACCGCTCTTTCGTCCGGCGATTTGCATGATGCCATCAGATACAGGCATATGAATATAAGGGAGAGTCTTGACATAGGTGGAGAGTATCTATCGGGAAAATATGCTGTGAAATAAAAAGAAGGTGTGCGAAGAGTTGATCCGCACACCTTCTGTGGCTATGGCTGTTGTTATTGAGAAATCTTTCGGAGGGGGATTATTCCTCGTACTTCTTGACGATTACAGTCGCGTTGTGGCCGCCGAAGCCGAATGAGTTGGAGAGGGCGGCGCGGACGGGACGGTTCTCGGCCTTGTTGAAGGTGAAGTTGAGTGAATAGTCGATGTTCTCGTCTTCGTCGCCTTCCTCGTGGTTGATGGTGGGGGGGACGATGTCGTTTTTGACAGCGAGGACTGAGAACATGGCCTCAAGAGCACCGGTGGCACCGAGGAGGTGGCCGGTCATAGACTTGGTCGAGCTTATGTTGAGCTTGTGGGCCTGGTCGCCGAAGAGTTCGACGATAGCCTTGACCTCAGAGATGTCGCCGACGGGGGTCGAGGTGCCGTGGACGTTGATATAGTCGATGTCTTCGGGCTTCATGCCTGCGTCTTCGAGAGCGTTGCTCATGGCGAGCTTCGCACCGAGGCCGTCGGGGTGGGTTGCGGTGAGGTGGTAAGCGTCGGCGCTCATGCCGCCGCCGGCAACTTCGGCGTAGATCTTGGCGCCGCGGGCCTTGGCGTGTTCGAGTTCCTCAAGGACGAGGACAACTGAACCTTCGCCCATCACGAATCCGTCGCGCGAAGCGCTGAAGGGGCGCGATGCGGTCTCGGGCGAGTCGTTGCGGGTCGAGAGGGCGTGCATGGAGTTGAAGCCGCCGACACCCGCGGGGTAGATGGCTGCTTCGGCACCGCCGGTGACGATGGCGTCGGCTTTGCCGAGGCGGATGAGGTTGAAGGCGTCGATGATGGCATTGTTTGACGATGCGCAGGCTGAAACCACACCGAAGTTGGGACCGTGGAAGTTATATTCCATCGAGATGTGGCCCGAAGCGATGTCGGCGATCATCTTGGGGATGAAGAAGGGGTTGTATTTGGGGCCCTGTTCGGCACCGTTGACGGCATAGTAGCCGGCTTCTTCCTCGAAGGTGTGGAGGCCGCCGATACCTGCTGCGACGATTACGCCGACGCGGTTGCGGTCGAGGTTTGAGGCTTCTTCAATGCCTGAGTCAGCGACTGCCTGACGGGCAGCGACGATGCCATACTGGGCATAGAGGTCGAGCTGACGGAGTTTCTTGCGGTCGAAGTGGTCGTTGGCATTGTAGTCCTTGACCTCGCAGGCGAATTGGGTCTTGAATTTTGAGGCGTCGAAATGAGTGATGGGAGCGGCGCCGCTCTTACCGGCTACGGCGTTGAGCCAAGTAGTCTCAACATCGTTGCCTATGGGGGTGATGGCGCCGAGGCCGGTCACCACTACTCGTTTTAATTCCATTGGCAAAATGATATGTTTTGTGAAAGGGAGGGGGATGGAGGTGAGGAGCCTTGAAGGCTTTTTTTAATAACCTCTTTAATTGAGAAGAAGGCTCCACCGCGCTGCAATTTGGGGATTGGCGTGGGGAGCCTTTGTTGGCTCGGTCAGAGCGCAGCCGCAATATGGCCGCAAGACCGGTTTTTACTTCTGGGTGTTGGCCTCGATGTATTCGATAGCGTTCTGTACGGTGCTGATCTTCTCGGCCTGGTCATCGGGAATAGTGATGCCAAATTCTTTCTCAAATTCCATGATGAGTTCTACGGTGTCGAGGCTGTCTGCGCCAAGATCTTTAGTGAATTCAGCGGTTTCGGTTACTTCGTTTTCGTCAACACCGAGCTTATCAACGATGATAGCTTTAACTCGAGATGCAATTTCAGACATAGTTTTAAAATTGTAAGTTTGATTAGTAATTTCTTATTTCAGGGGCGAATGTGAAAATGATTTTCCACATTTGCGGTGCAAAGTTACCAAAATTTTCTCAACTTCAAGCTATAGAAAAGTATAAAGATGTTAATAGGGCTTGGATTTGCCGACATTTTGGCCTTTTTCGGCGCTACAGTGTCCTGTTTTGCGGATGGAAATATTGATTTTTGTGTTACAAACTTGTTACGTATGCCGGGTGTTATACTCGTAAATAGAAAATTTTATCCAATTTTGTAAATTAGAATGTATATGAACTTGCACGGCTGTTGCCGCATGCTATCCCCTTATTGTCTTATGAAGCTGAAATATTATCTTTTGGGTCTTCCGCTTATTGCCGCCGGGCTGACTTCCTGTGGCGGAGCGGAGAAGAGTGATGCCGCTGACGATGGTATCACTGAGTTTGAGGTCAATCAGAAACTGATTACCGCCGACAAGAATTATCGCGTCGAAACGGATTACGGCAACGTCTATCTCGAGCTGTTCACGTCGGTCCAGTGGCCTGAGAAGATGGGCGGCAATGATATCAGGGTGCTGCGCGACTCGCTGCTGGGGTTCGCATATTCCGACACCACCTCCACCTCGATCCGCGAGGCCGTCAGCCGCTACATCAACGATACCTCTATCGTCGAGGGTGCCAAGAGTGTCGTGCCTGTCGATACTCTCCCGGCCGACTCGATGACCTATTTCGGTAGCGTGACCGTCAGTGTGATTGATCTCGACGAGGAGATGATCACCTATCAGGTGACCTCGTCGTCGTATCTCGGTGGCGCTCATCCGATGACTGTGACACGCCCCTTCACCTATGACTTCGCTCTGGGCAAGGTGCTCGACTTTGACAATATCTTCCGTCCCGGTGTGACGTCCGACTCCATAGTCCCTGTCATCACAGAGGCCCTCGCCCGCCAGCTCTCAGTGCCCGTCCGCGGTCTTGAGCGCGCAGGCATCTTTGTCAATCAGCTGAATTATCCCGGTCAGCCGTATATCTCGAACAATGCGCTCTATTTCCACTACGATCCCTATGACATCGGCCCCTACGCTCTCGGTCCGGTCGACGTGGCCGTCTATCCCTACGAGGTCGACAGCTATCTCAGGCCAGAAATCAAGAGCCTCTTCGATCAGGGATTCTGATCAACGTGTGAGTATAGATATAACCTATATGTATTTATAACCTTAAATTCAATTACGATGGAAGATGTAAAAGTCACCGCCCGCTCCCTGATGGAGTTTCTCGACAAGAGTCCTGTTAATTTTCTTGCCGTCAAGACCGCGGCACGTCAGCTTGACGACGCCGGCTTCGTCGAGCTCGATCCACGCGAGGCGTGGCAGCTCAAGCCCGGCGGCAAGTATTACATGATCAAGAATTCAAGCGCCATCTTCGCCTTTGTCGTGTCGACCGAAGGCCCTGCCTCGGGTTTCCGTATCATCTCGGCCCACTCCGACTCGCCCTGTTTCCGTATCAAGCCCCACGCCGAGATGCTGACCGACGGCGGAGTGGTGAAGCTCAACGTCGAGGTCTATGGTGGCCCCATCCTCTACACCTGGTTTGACCGTCCGCTCTCTATGGCTGGCCGCGTGATGCTCCGCACGGACGATCCCCTCAATCCCCGCACTGAGATTGTGAGATTCGACCGTCCGCTGCTGACCATCCCCCATCTCGCCATCCATTTCAACCGTGCGGTCAACGACGGCAATCCACTCTCGAAGCAGAAAGACATGCTTCCTGTCATCGCCATCGTGAAAGATGCGGCCGAGAAAGACAATCTGCTCCTGCGCACCATTGCCGAGGCTGTCGGTTGCCGTCAGGAAGATATCCTTGATTTCGATATGTCGCTCTACGACACCACTCCCGCCTGTCTGGTCGGGCTCAATGAGGAGTTTCTGACCTCCGGCCGACTCGACGACCTTTCGATGGTCCACGGCGCGCTGACTGCCCTGCTCGAGACCTCGTCGACCGCCCAGACCCGTGTCATGGCTATCTTCGACAACGAGGAGACAGGTTCAGGCACCAAGCAGGGCGCTGCCTCGCCGGTGCTTTGCCAGATGTTGCGCCGCATCGTCGGCTGTCTCGGTGGCGGTGAGGAGGAATATCTCCGCGCCATCTGCAAGTCGTTTATGGTGTCGGCCGACAATGCTCATGCTTTCCACCCGAACTATCCGGAAAAATATGATCCGACCAACCACCCGGTAGTCGGAGGTGGTCCGGCTATCAAGATCAATGCCAACTGCAAGTATATGACCGATGCTGACTCGGCCGCTGTCTTCCGCTCGATCTGCGAGAAGGCCGGCGTGCCCTGCCAGTATTTTGTCAACCATAGTGATGTGTTGGGTGGTTCGACACTCGGCAACATCCTGACCTCGCAGATTGATCTCCGGGGTGTCGATATGGGTGAGGCCATCTGGGGCATGCACTCTGCCCGCGAGACCATGGCTACAAAAGACCATGCCTATACCATCGCGGCCTTCAAGACATTCTTCGATCTCTAAGATCCGTCCTCAATAAAATATCAACAGAGCCATAGGTGACTTGCGTCGTCTATGGCTCTGTTTGCGTAGTGTCGGGGCGGGGGTGGTGGAGAATAACATGTTAAAAAAACGAAAGATTAAAAATACTTATCATATCGCCGATTTAAGGGATATTCAAAAACCGGTCATTACACTTTTGCGTATTTAATATAATGTCACGTTGATATAAGCGTGGCGACAGTTATCTATTTATAAATGTTGAAAATATGACTCTTGACAAATTATTTGATCTGACCGGAAAAGTCGCTATCGTTACAGGTGCCGGAGATGGGATCGGCAAAGGATGCGCTCAGATCCTGGCTTCGGCCGGGGCTGCTGTCGTGGTAAGCGACATTGATATCAATAAGGCGGAAAGCGTGGCGCAAGATATAGTGAGCGGGGGAGGAAAAGCCGTCGCTTCCGCATGCAACGTGCTTAATTTTGATGATATACATAAGACTGTTGACACCGCAATCAACAATTTTGGCACTGTTAATATTCTTGTAAACAATGCAGGTCTTGGAGGCGGTGGACGCGAAAACCCCTTCAAAATTGATGAAGATTATGTGGAACGCATTTACAAAATCAACGTCTTTGCACCATTATATCTGTCAAAACTTGTGGTCTCTGAGATGAAAAAATCCGGATATGGGAGTATTGTCAACATCACATCTATGAGTTCCATAGATAAGGAAAAGAATATGTGTATATACGCATCGTCCAAAGCCGCTCTCAATCATCTCGCTGCCAATCTTGCCTATGATTTCGGAGAGATGGGAGTAAGAATAAATAACGTTGGTCCGGGTGCCACCAAGACTGCTGCGTTGTCAAAGATACTGACACCGGAACTTCAGGAAAAGATGCTCAGACACACTCCGATCAAACGTCTTGGAGAAGTCAGCGACATAGCCCGGGCTGTATTGTTTTTTGCATCGCCTGCATCTTCATGGATAAGCGGACAGGTTCTTTTTGTAAACGGAGGTGGAGATCAAACTCTTGACTGATAATTATTCCTACTTAATTTGAAAAATATTATGAACATTGCAGAAAAACTATTTGATTTCCGTGGCAAGGTCATCATTATTACAGGAGCTGCCGGAGCCATCGGCAGTGAGGCGGCCAGGCAATGTGCCTCTTTAGGTGCAAATGTCGTTCTTACTGATATAAATGAGCCCAAAGTGAAAGCTATAGCTGAGGATATCTCAAAAGTCACAGGGACAGACTGTATTGGAATCAAGGCAGATGCGACCAAAGAGTCGGATCTGAAGGCCCTTGTCGATACAGTGGTGAGCAAATTCGGGAAAATATCCGGGTTGATAAATAATGTAGGCTGGGGTAAGGCTACACCGTTATGGGGCTCGGACACAGATAAAATGGTAAAGTCATACGAGCTGAATACTGTCTCTGCCTATAATATGACAAAATTCTGCATGCCTTACCTCCGTAAGGAGCCAAATGCTTCAGTGGTATTCTCGGGTTCTATGGTAGGAGACACCCCTTCTCCTGAGTTTATAGAATATAGCACTGCCAAGGCAGGACTAATAAATATGGCACATTCCATGGCTGTCGTATCAGGTCCGGAAGTACGTTTCAATGTGGTGGTGATCGGATCAGTCGACAATGGCGATGCCACATTAGAGGCAGGATATGATCCTGCAATGCTTAAGAAGATATCCGATGCGATTGTGATGAAACGCCGTGGCACACCGTCTGATATAGCTCATGCATTTATATTCCTATTGAGTGAGGCAGCCTCATGGATAACAGGAATAAACCTCATGGTCGATGGAGGAGGCATGTATGAGAGCAAGATGCCCGGTTGATAGGGAGGGAAGGCAGATTGAAGTATCATTCAAGACCATGGGATAAGCGGGATTCAAGACAGCCATCCGTCCTCAATAAATATCAACAGAGCCATAGGAGACTTGCGTCGTCTATGGCTCTGTTTTGCGTTGTGTCGGATTTTCAATAGGTCTTGTCAGTTAGGGTCGAGGGGTCGATGAGTGAGGTTGACTGGGCGGGGGCCACGGTGGGGATAGTGGCACCTTTTCGGACCATGATGACGCAGTTGACCGGGCCGTCGGCCTGGAGCTTGTGCCATCCGGGAGCGTAGGTCTTGCCGCTCTGATAGTCCACCCAGTCCTGTCCTGCCGGGAGGTAGACCTGTCTGGAGGCTGTCTCGGTCAGGAAGGGGGCCACGAGGATGTCGGAGCCGAACATGTATTGGTCTTCCACCATCCATGCTCCGGGATCGTCGGGAAACTCGACAAGCAGTGCGCGGAACATCGGCCATCCGTTTTCGACACACTTCCGGGCCTCCTTCTCAATGTAGGGCATGAGGGAGTATTTTAGTTCTGCACAGCGGCGGAAGTAGTCAGTGAACTCAGGATTGTCATAGAGCCACGGTTCGGTAGGAGGCGCGCCATGGGCACGGGTGTGGGATGTGAGGAAGCCCATCGGGAGCCAGCGTCGATAGAGTGGCTCGGGGGTAGAGGTGACAAAGCCGCCCATGTCGTGGCTCCAGAAGCAGAAGCCGCTGAGGCCGAGCGAGAGGCCGGCGCGGATGGTGCCGAGCATGCCGGTGTTGGTACTTGCCGCGTCGCCACCCCAGTGGAGCGGATAGCGCTGCGAACCGGACCAGGCCGAGCGCGCCCAGATGATGTTGTCGCCCTTGACGCGACGGGTGACATCGGCGACGGCCTTGTTGTAGCGCACGGGGTAGAGATTGTGTTCATAAAGACCGGTGCGTCCGTTGGCGTAGACGGCGTTGAGAGGCGCGGCCTCACCGAAGTCGACCTTGATAGCTCCCACTCCCATCTCAAGGAGCGAGGCGAGCTTGTCCTGATACCATTTGACGGTCTCGGGATTGGTGAAGTCGAGGACCGCATCCTCGTAGGGGAGGGTCCCGCGTCCGTTTTTCACAGCCAGGCCGCGCTCGACGAGTTCGGGGAAGTATTTGTTGCCAGGCACGAAGTAGGGCAACTGCCACAGACAGATGTGGAAGCCCTGCTTGCCGAGGTCGTCGATCATCTTACGGGGATTCTTGAAGCGTTCGGGCGAGAATTCGTAGTCACACTGCCAGTCTACGTCAAACCATCCGGTGTCGAAGTGTATGACGTCGGCGGGGATGCGGTTTTCGCGTAGCTTCGCGGCCACGTCGCGTCCCTCATCTTCGGTGAAATAGCTGATGCGGCTGATCCAGGTGCCGAAGCTCCAGGTCGGAGGCATCTCGGGACGTCCGGAGAGGGCGGTGTACTCGCTGAGTATCTCCTTGGGGTCTCCCCATATTATGAAGAAGTCCATATCCTCGTCGGCCATAAAGAGCTTGTTGGCACCGATATAGCTCTGTCCGACGTCGGCGGTCACGGGGGCGGAGGTGTGCATGAAGATGCCATAGCCGAGGTTGCTGAAGAAGAAGGGGATAGGTTTATACATGTCGGGGCCTTCGGGACCTTGGGGATCGGTCACGAAGAGGTTGAGTTTCTGACCGGCTTTGTTGAGCGGGCCGGGGCCTTCACCGAGACCGTAGATGCGCTCGCCGGGAGCGAGGGAGAGGACGGGATTGATGGAGCGGGAATTGTCGGAGCCGCGCTTGATGAAGCTGAACGGGGGGACTTTGATCTGGGTGGAATCGTTGTCGCTCCATGTGCGGGTGCGGGAGAGTTCATTGCCTTCGGCGTCGAGGATGACTATGCGCCAGGGCTGCGCCTCGATGCGGAGGCTGCCTTCGGGCGATGAGTAGGTGATGTCGCCGTTGTCGCTTCGGGTGACCGTCCATGCGGAATTGTCGGAGGGGACGGGGCCGGCGAGCATTATGGATGTCGAGTCGTGGTCGGCGGGGACTACCGGCGAGGTGTGGACGCGCAGGCGGATGGTGCGGCTGTTGACCGGCTCGATGCTGAAGGCGAGGTCGGGATTCTGCGGATAGGCTGTGTCAGGAAAGTCAAGGCTCTTGAGTGGCTGGTGGAGATAGGTGTTGGCGTTGAAAGCCTGGCGAGGCATCAGTTGCTGGCGTTTCCAGTTGATGAGTCCGCGTCCGGTCGACGTGTCGAAGGCAGAGAGAGAGTCGGCGAAGAAGTAGGTGTTTGCGAAATCCGAGAAGTCGCGGCTGACGTCGATGGTCTGGCTGAGGAGGTAGGGGATGCCATCGTTGGTCGGAGTGTCGGCGGCGCAGTTGAGTGCGGCTCCGGTCATGAGAGTCGCGGAGGCTAGGAGTTTCCGTAGAGTCATGCGGGTAAAATGTGTAATGGTTGGTTTGTTAGAGACAGGGACGCTCTACGGGTGAGCGTCCCTGTCGGGTGGTATTAAGGTAAGAGATTGTTTTCCGGAATGGGAGGAGGAATCAGTGGCGGCGATCCATGGCATACCATGCGTAGGCGATGTAGGCCAGGACGAAGGGGATGATGAGCGATACCCAGCTCATGCAGGTGAGCGTGAAGTGGCTCGACGAGCTGTTGAAGATCGTGAGCGACGAGGCGGGATCGGTCAGCGAGGGATAGTAGGGGGTGTTGTTGTAGCCGGCGATCCAGAAGAGGGCGAGGACTACAAGGACTGTGCCTATGCCGCTCCACCAGATGCCGCAGGTCCAGTGTTGGGCGAAGGCCGAGCGGATGATCGCGTAGAGCACCATGACCACACCGGCGAGGAAGGCGACGAGGGCTGCCGGAAGCTCGATGAGGTTGAAGAAGTATTTGAATTCACGGAGCTCGAAGGTGCTGGGGCGTCCGTCAATGCTGCCGTCGTATGAAGTCTGGAGGGAGTCGGTGGTGAGGACGAGCCCGACAAAGAGGAGGAAGAAGACGAGGAAGATGACGGCATTGACGAGCACCCGGCGGCGGTTGGTCTTGAAGAAGGCGTCATTTTGCGGATTGTGGTTCATCAGGTAGAGCGCGGCCTGGGTGCGTGCGAGGAAGAGGACTGCGAAGCCGAGGATGAGGTTTTTCCAGTTGAAGATCGCCTCGAAGCCGTGGGTGGGAGCCCAGGTAGAGATCACCGGGGCTGAAGCATCGAGGATGTTGCCTTTGCTGACCGAAAACTCAGCGCCGAAGAAGAACATCGAGACTGCGACACCGAGGAGGATACAGCCGACACAGCCGTTGAAGAAGAGAAAGAAGTCGTAGGTGCGTGTGCCGAAGACGTTTCCTTTCTTCGAACGGAACTCGTAGCTGACCGACTGGAGGACGAAGCTGATGAGGATGAGCATCCAGAGCCAGTAGGCGCCTCCGAAGCTGGTGGAGTAGAAGAGGGGGAACGAGGCGAAGAAGGCGCCACCGAAGACTACGAGGGTGGTGAAAGTGAGTTCCCATTTATGGCCGAAAGCGGAGATCATGCGGCGCGATGCCTCGGACGAATCGCTGACTCCGAGCAAAAATGTCTGTCCTCCCTGGACGAAGAGGAGAAAGACCAGGACGGCGCCGAGCACAGAGATCAGCAGCCACCAGTATATCTGTAAGGATTCAAGTTCCATATATTGAAATCGAGTTAGATGGTTATTAATATCCGATTAATATTCGTCGTGGTCGCTTTCGGACGCGCCCTTGCGGATCTGGTTGAGCATGATGGTGATCTCAGCCACGAGGAGGCCGGTGAAGACTGCCGCAAACATCCAGAATGTGAGTTGGACGGTGGCCGATGAGATTGCGGAGATTGCTGCGCGTGTAGGCATGAGGCCTTCGATGATCCAAGGCTGACGGCCGACTTCGGCTGTGATCCATCCGGCTTCGGAGCAGATCCATACGATGGCGATCGAGAGGATGGACAGCCATTGCCAGAGGCGGTTTTCCCAAAGGCGTCCGCCCCCCTTGATGATTCCGATGAGTCCGATGATGAAGAAGAGGAGGAGATAGCCGCCGGCCATCACCATGACGCGGAATGAATAGAAGGTCATAGCCACGGGGGGGACTGCGTCTTCCGGATTGTCGAGATAGCCGTAGCCGAAGTAGCGGTAGTTTTCCTTTAGGCGGGCGCGGGCTTCCTCCATGCCAGCCTTGTCACCCTTGGCCATGGCGTGGTCAAACTCGCGCAGGGCTTCGTGGGCCCGCTTGCCGATGACGATGCGCTCGGCGTAGGAGTCGGTGCGGATGGTGTCGCCCTCGGGAGTGAGGCGTATGCCTTCGAGGAGGTCATTGATGCCGGGGACGAAGGTGTTGGGGTCGTGGTTGGCGAGGATTGAGAGACCGTAGGGGATGGAGATGTCGAAGTAGAAAGGATCAGTGCCGTCGCCGCGGTCTTTCTCGGGCTTCAGGATTGCGAGACCGACGAGATCCTGGCCGACCTTTCCTTTGTAGAGGCCTTCCATGGCCGCGAGTTTCATGGGCTGCACGCGGGCAACGTCGACAGCGGAGCCGTCGCCTGTCCAGAGGGTGAGCAGGATGCCGACGAGACCGACTACGGTCGAGATGCGGATTGAGTCAAGAGCCATCTGGCGGCGGCGTTTCTTCATGAGGAACCATGCGCTTATGCCGCAGACGAAGACTGCGCCGACTACCCAGCCGTCAAACACAGCGTGGAAGAATTTGTGGATTGCCACAGGCGAAAAGACTACGTCCCAGAAATTGTCCATGACGTTGCGCATCTGGCCGGGGTCAAACTCCATGCCGACAGGATATTGCATCCAGGCGTTGGCAATGAGGATCCAGAGCGCTGAGATAGAGGCTCCGAGTGCTGTGAGCCAAGTGGCGGCGAGGTGGAAGCCGGGGCTGACCTTCTTCCAGCCGAAGAACATCACGGCGATGAAGGTCGACTCCATGAAGAAGGCGAAGAGGCCTTCGATGGCGAGCGGTGCGCCGAAGATGTCGCCGACAAACCAGCTGTAGTTTGACCAGTTTGTGCCGAATTCAAATTCAAGGATAATACCGGTGGCGACACCCATGGCGAAGTTTATGCCGAAGAGGGTCATCCAGAATTTCGTTGTGCGGAGCCATTTTTCATTGCGCGTCCGGTAATAGATTGTCTCCATGATGCCGACAATCACGCTCAGTCCGAGGGTGAGGGGCACGAAGAGCCAGTGGTACATGGCGGTTAGGGCGAATTGCCAACGCGACCAGTCGACTACGGTCATCAAATCATCCATAGTTTTTTGAATTGAGAATTGAGAATCGTGAATTGAGAATTAGTTAACGATTGAGAAGTGAGGTTCTGACGGCTTCGGCGCGCTGGGTATCGTCGTCGTAGTCGCGCGAAAGTATGTCGGGGAAGAAGAAGAGTTTGAAGACGAAAAAGATGATGAAGAGTTTGATGAGTATTAGTATCCACAGTTTTTTTCCGACCGTCATGCTTCGGAAACCGTCGATGTAGAAACGTGCTATCCGCACGGGCAGTGATGTCGTGCGGTCGTGCGGTTGGATGTCGGTTTGTCGGTTATCCATATCAATCGGTAGGGTTGCAGACGGTGGAGAGGGTGTGGGGATTGGCAAAGTTCGTATTAATTTCTTTAATAACGAAAAGAATTTTGATGTTGTTTAGCATTTCATGGCGCCGCATGCGGTAAAAAGTCAGGTTTTAATGGCAAAAAAAATAGAGTGTATCGTTGTCGATACACTCTATTTGACTTAATGTCGGATGGGATTGAAGTCTTGTTTATGCCTTCACGATCTTCTTGTTGCGGCGGGCATCGGTGAGGTAGGCTACGGGAGCTGCAATGTAGATGGTTGCAAATGTACCGATAACCACACCGAAGATCATTGCGAACACGAATGAGCGGATGGCGTCACCACCGAGGATGAAGATGCAGAGGAGCACGAGAAGTGTCGAGCATGAGGTCATCACTGTACGACCGAGGGTCGAGTTGATTGATGAGTTGATGGTGGTGAAGAGGTTCTGTTTGGGATAGAGGCCGATGTTTTCACGCACACGGTCGAATACCACCACGGTGTCGTTGATCTGGTAACCGATGACGGTCAGGATAGCTGCGATAAACGACTGGTCGATTTCCATGGCGAAGGGGAAGACGCCCCAGAAGATTGAGTAGAAACCGATGATGGTGAACGCGGTGAATGCGACTGCTGCGAGCGCACCGAGCGAGAAGGCTACGTTGCGGAAGCGGAGCAGGATGTAGAAGAACATGGCGAGGAGCGCGAGGATGACTGCGATGTAGGCATCGGTGCGCATATCGTTGGCCACGGTCGGGCCGACTTTCTGCGACGACATGATACCGATGTTCTCGTTGGTTGTCGAGAAGTCCTCGATGCTCATGCCGTTGAGCTGGTTCTGGAGGCCTTTGTAGAGGATGTTGGTGATCTCGTTGTCAATACCTTCGTCCTCAGAGTCGATCTTGTAGTTGGTAGAGATACGGACCTTGGTGTCGTCGTCGATGGTGATGACGCTGAGCTGTGCGCCCTCGAAGAGGGGAGCGAGCTGAGCCTGGAGCTCATGGGTCTTGACGGGATGGTCAAACTGCACGACGTAGTTGCGGCCACCTGAGAAGTCGATGCCCTGGTTGAGTCCACGGCCGAAGAGGAAGGCGATCACGATCACGATGACAGCACCTGCGACACCGAAGCTGATCTTGCGTGCACCAAGGAAGTTGAACTTGGTGTTGGAGAACATCTTGGCAGAGAGGGGAGTGGTGAAGGTGAGGTTTTCGAATGCCTTGGTCTTAGCGCACATGATGTAGATGAGGCGGGTAAGATATACGGCAGTGAAGAATGAGCAGATGATACCGATGATGAGGGTGGTGGCGAAGCCCTTGATGGGGCCTGTGCCGAAGAGGAGGAGGATCACACCGGTGATGATAGAGGTGAGGTTGGAGTCAAAGATCGCTGAGAAGGCGTTTGAGTAACCGTCGGCGATGGCGGTGCGGACGCTCTTGCCGGCGCGGAGTTCTTCTTTGGTGCGCTCGTAGATGAGCACGTTGGCGTCGACTGCCATACCGAGTGCGAGCACGATACCGGCGATACCGGAGAGGGTGAGCACTGCCTGGAACGAGGCGAGGATACCGAAGGTGAAGAAGATGTTGAAGATGAGCGCGATGTTGGCGATGAGACCGGGGATGAAGCCGTAGAAGACACACATGAAGATCATGAGCAGGACGATGGCGACGATGAATGACCATACGCCGTCCTTGATGGCCTGCTCGCCGAGCGACGGACCGATGACGGTGTCGGAGATGA
>JAMPDC010000001.1:1341557-1351888 GCA_023665865.1 Staphylococcus sp. | reverse complement strand
CCGTCCTTGATGGCCTGCTCGCCGAGCGACGGACCGATGACGGTGTCGGAGATGATGTCGACCTTGGCTGCCATCTTACCGCTCTTGAGCACGTTGGCAAGGTCCTTTGCCTCTTCAGTGGTGAAGTCGCCGGTGATCTGTGAGCGGCCACCTTCGATGACAGAGTTGACGCGGGGAGCTGAGTAGACCTGGTTGTCAAGCACGATGGCTACCTGCTTCTCGATGTTGGCAGCGGTGATGCGTGCCCACTGGCGTGCTGCCTCTGGCTTCATGTTCATGGAGACATAGTTGCCGCCCTGCATAGCGTCATAGTCGCTGGTGGCAGAGGTGATGACGTCGCCGCTGAGTGCGGGCTTGCCGTTGGTGGTCTTGAGGGCCACGAGCTGATAGATGCTGAGGTTGCGCTTGCCACGGACAGAGTCGTCGACCTGTACGATCTGGGGCTTGAATTCCCAGGCGAGCTTGATGTTGGCGGGGATGATGCCCTGGGCTGTCTTGGTAGCGAGGATGGCGTTGATGGTGTCGCGGGCAGTCTCGGTTGCAGAGCCGACGCCGATCATGTTGGCGGGGTTGCCTACCTGCAGGAAGTATTCGAAGAGGCCTTTGCCATTGCCTGTTGAGTCAGCGCGGAGTGCGTTGTCGAGGCTCTGGAGCATCGGGGCGATGTCGTTGAAGTTGGCGGTCTCGTAGAATTCGAGGTTTGCGCTTGACTTGAGGAGGTCACGCACACGGTCATGCTCCTTGACGCCGGGAAGTTCGAGAAGGATCTGACCGTCTTTCTCAAGCTCCTGGATATTGGGGGCTACGACACCAAACTGGTCGATACGGGTGCGGAGGACGTTGGTCGAGCTGCTGACGCGGTCTTTCACTTCTT
The DNA here is from genome assembly GCA_023665865.1 of Staphylococcus sp. GTDB lineage: Bacteria > Bacteroidota > Bacteroidia > Bacteroidales > Muribaculaceae > Duncaniella. Next base: position 1,351,014 of record JAMPDC010000001.1, on the reverse strand, counting down.
GACGGAGAGCGTTTTTGATAGCGTCCATGTTGTCGCCGCGTTTCACCTGATCCTTAAACACGACAGAGAGGTCGCCCTGGGGATCGAGCTTGCGGTATTCGTTGCAGAAGACGTCGATGAAGTCGTTGCTCTTGTTGGCACGGGTGATCGAGTCAGCGCTTGCGACGGCACGGTCGAAATATGGGTTGCCCTCAGCGTTGGCCATTGAGCGAAGGATGTCGGGGACTGAAACCTGGAGGGTGACGTTCATACCACCTTTGAGGTCAAGACCGAGGCCTACACCGAGTTTCTGTACTTCATTGAAAGTATAGCCTAAATAAACCTTTTCGTTTGCGATGTTCTTGATGTACTCGCTGTAGGCTTTACGTTTAGTTTCAGGGCTGTTGTTGTCCTTGGCTGCTTCGACTGCTGCATATTCCGCCGCTTTTGACTCGTAGTGGTTGGTCACCAGAGTGAAAGAGAGGTAGAAAAGGCAGATGAGCACCATGAAGATGGCGATGACACCTGCGACAACACTTCCCAAAGATCCTTTGCTTTGCATGTGTTAAAGTGATGTATTAAAAAGAGTTAGTTAATGATTTTTTTGATCGGTTTTCGATGGTAGAAGCCGGACAGGTTCCGATTTCAGCTTGCAAATATACGAATTTTCTTTTAATTAGCGCCATTTGACCATACTTTTTGGCTGTTTTTCCATTTATAACCTGCGTTAACATTTATTATTACGCCTCCCTGCATTTTTACAATCATCTCTGCACGGCGGTGGAATTATTTAATTATCTTTGCCCTCCATATCCAATCTTAAACAATTTCTAAGTATAGTAACTGTAATGACCCGACCGTTTTTTAATTGTTTTTTTATTGTGATGTTGCTTTTGCTCTCTCAGGGATGTAACAGCGATATTTTCATTGAGCATGGTGAAGCTCCGTCGGTGACCGAGCTTGAGATTCCTGACGGCGGCGAGGGGACTGTCACATTCCCGACCGACGGTCTGCGCAAGATCCAGGTGTATTTCGACGGCCGCTATGACTGTGAGACATATTATGCCGACGGTTCGCGCGGCCCGTCATTCTCGCGGGTAGGCTCGGTGGATATCTACAATGCCTCGTCGTCTTCGGTGCTACCCGAGCGCATGGTCGTCAGTAATATCGATGCCGAGTATGAGGTCTCCGGCTCCCCTTCAGGGTATATCACCATCCGCTCCGTCCGCAATACCCTCGGAGAGGATGTCGTCGGGAGTATAAAGCTGGAGTATGACTACCGTGTGGAGACGGTCAGCTACCGCATAGGTTCATCGTATGACGGGAAGGTGGTATACAAGGCTGTCGAGTTCAGATATACCACACCGTTTGAATATCGCCGCGAGCCTGACCGCCGCGACGTCATGACTATTTCAAACTATGGCGGGGGAGCGATCCACCAGTCCGTTTCGATAAGCGACTATTTCAAGATGTTTGTCATCATGCAGGCCAACTACGCCGAGCCGATTGACTTCGATGGTCTGGAGATCGAGTATCCCACCTATGACCCCGCTACGGGCAAGCCCGGGCTGATGGGGTTCAAGACACGGATGGGTTTCCGCGCCGACATCCTCACGGCGCCTGACTATCCCCTCGCTGACGGCAAGAGCTTCTCGGAGGTCTACCGTGTGGAGGTGCCGGGGATGACTATGGCCAAGGTCTGGCTGTCCGGCGAGTTTTTCCGTATCAACACCAATGGCACGCTCATACTGGTCAACCCCCGCACCGGCGAGGAGTTTGGAATCAATGTCTATGTCTCTGTCCAGCAGCCCGTGGACTATGAACTGAAAACCGAAATAACGTCACTGTCAAATGGAAACAATCAGTAATATCAAGAAATATGTTCTCATGGCTGCCATCTTCATTTCGGGAGGGGTGCTGCCTGTTGCGGCTGTCAGCGATGCCGACAGCTGCGCCGTCAAGGTCAACCACCGTCTCGGTCTCGATCTCAGAGGGGCTTATGTGGCGGGAGCGCGTAAGAATATCAGGGATATCTATCCCGGAGGCGAGGAGCGTGACGCCGGAGCTTCGGCACATCTGAAATATTCTTTCTCCTACACAGAAGCTACCCGCCAGGGGCGGCTCTATCCGGGAGCATACCAGGGCATAGGTGTGGCGGCCAACACCTTTTTCGCTCCGGCGAATACTGGGACGCCCGTGTGTGCCTATCTCTTTCAAGGGGCGCCGATCTTCAAGGTGGCCGAGGGGCTGACGTTTGACTACGAGTGGAACTTCGGTGCATCTTTCGGCTGGAAGAAGTATAATCCCGACTATACTCCTCTCAATCTCGTGGTGGGCTCGCCGGTCAACGCATATATTAATATGGGGCTCATGCTCCGCTACCGCCTGACGCCCCACTGGAGTCTTGCGGCTGGTGTCGACATGGCCCACTATTCCAACGGCAACACCTCCTGGCCCAATCCTGGTGTCAACACCATCGGCGGGCGCGTCGGGGTGACATATACCTTTGACGCCACCGCTCAGACCCGCACGCTGACCGACGGGACAAACATCGAGGAGCCGGTGAGACCTCACCTGAGCTACGACGTCGTCATCTATGGTGCTGTCCGCAAGAAGATGGACGGCAGCGAGGTGCTCCCGGGACATTTCGGCATCGGCGGATTGAACTTCGCTCCGATGTATAACTTCAACCGCTTCCTCCGCGCCGGCGTCTCGCTTGATGTGCAATATGACGAAAGCTCCGGCCTCAAACCTTATTGGGTGGAGGGTACCTATGGCGATGACATCAAGTTTTACCGCCCGCCGTTTTTCCGTCAGGTGTCGTGGGGACTTTCGGCCCGAGGCGAGCTGGTGATGCCCATCTTCTCGATCAATGCGGGCATCGGCTATAATATAATAGGTAACAGCGATGCGAAAAACTTCTACCAGGTGCTTGCCCTGAAGGCGCATTTGACCAAGAGTTTCTTTCTCCACATTGGCTATCAGCTCAACAGTTTCAAGAACCCCAACAACCTGATGATCGGTGTGGGCTATCGTTTCCATGACCTGCGGTGAGGCGCCGGGGGGATGTTGTAAGGTTTAATTGTCATGCGGTATAGTGTCATTTTGTTCTTCTGTGTGGTCCTGGCATCCTGCGGGCTGTCGACCGGCAAGGCCGGACGCGCCCTGGAGCTTGCGGAGGCAGTGATGGACGAGCGTCCCGACTCAGCGCTTACGCTTTTGCGCGCGCTCGGGCCGGATGATTGCCGTGGCGACCGGCAAAGGGCCATGTATCATCTGCTTCTGACTCAGGCGGAGAGCAAACTGTTTATGGAGATCCCCGACGACTCTGTCGTCTCGCTTGCGATAGACTATTTCGACAGGATCGGTGACAAGTATCATCTGATGATGGCCTATCACTATCAGGGACAGATCAATTCCGACCTCGGCAACCATCCCAAGGGCCTGTTTGCGTCAATGCTGGCCTATGATCTTGCCGTCGAGCTCGACGAGAAGTTTTGGATAGCGATCTCGGCAAGAACTATATCAAATATTTACCATGAGACATTTAACGGCCTGGAGGATATACGCTTTGCTCACATAGAATATGATAATTTCAAGGCTATCAACAAGCAGCCACATACCAATTACGCGTTGATGAATCTTGCAAAGGCATATTTCATGGACGAGAAATATGACAAGACCCTGAGTTATTCGAAAGAAGCCTTGGATTCGGCATACGTATGCAATGATGACTTTTTAAAAGCTGAGGCTCTGCGTACGATGGGCGTAAGCTATATGTCAAAGGATGATTATGATGAGTCTATTAAAGCTTTTGGTGAAGTATGCCATTTGTCCAGTGCGGAAGCGGAAGATTCGATATACCTTGCCATATCATATATAAAAAATGGGTTGTTTCGTAGTCATAGGGATTTCATAGATAGTGTTCCTGAGTCAGATAGGAAGAGTCTAAACCTGTGGTTGCAATATGAGAAATATTTAGCGCTTGATTCGATAGAAAAGGCACTCGTAGTTGTGAAAGAAAGGGATTCAGAAAGAGGAAAACTTGTGCAGTCAATGTATACCCGCAATATCTCCGGGACTGTTCTCAACTATCATGAATATAATACTGTGTTAAAAAACGCGCAACTAAGAGCTTCGCGTGTAAAATTATATAGTGTCATCGCAGGTTGTTTAATTATATGTGTGATTGTAGTAGTTGTTATTTTTCGTTATCGTGCACGTCAAAGGATATTGATGGATAGTAATGTTGAGATAGCGCATAAGTTTCAGAAACTAATCGCTACGAAAGAGGATAGCTTTCGAGAAACTGTTCAGGCTTTATTTGAAGATCGATTTAAGGAACTTGACAATCTTTGTAGGATCTTCTACGAAAACCCCAATTCATCAATCGCAAAAAAGAGAATCTCAGATGAAGTAGAGTCGTTGATCAACCATATTTCTAAAGATAAGGATAAATATCTTGAGTTGATTTCCTACGCCGATAAGCACTATGATGGCATGGTGACAAAGTTTTATTCTGAATTCCCGAGATTAAAAGACGTTGATTATAGAATGTTTCTTTATTCCATTCTTGGCTTCTCAAACTCTGCTATTGCGCTCTTTCTTGGCGAGGATAGAATGTCAGCGATTTACTCTCGTAGGAAGCGTTTAAAGAATCGAATCAAGGAGTCGGACAGTGAATATAAGGATTATTTTCTTGATGTGCTTGGATAAATATGTGGATACCAGGATAATACGAATGTTTGATTGCTAAAATTGGAAGGGCTGAGGTGTAAAAGATTGATAATCAGTTTAGATTATGCTGTATGGAGGGTTTGAGACTAAACATAGAATTAGACTATTTTGTATTATATTGATAATTAGTTGTTTGTGCAGGATTGGAGTCTAATTATATTGTTATGATTTTGGTGGCTGCTGGAGCTCTTTGCACTAACTTTGCATCAAAATCATTGACAATTATGAAACGATTCTATTATTCATTATTTGCATTTTTATTATGTGCATTTGTTGCCCCAAATTTCTCTATCTCTGCAAAGGAGCCATTAGATATAGAAGAATATGATAATAAAGCGGATTTAACTCCGGTAAGACGGAAGGATTATCCCCGAATGCCCTCCAAGAAGCGAATAAGATGCTATTATTCTCCGGGTAAACTAATGGTCGAATTTATTGGAGGAGAGAGTGAATCCGCTGAAATCTATATTGGTGATGTAGAATATCCAATTTATATGGTATTGGTAACGGAGAATTGTCAAGTATTTGAAATACCCAAATTGAAAGGTGAATATGATATAGTTTGTCATACAGAAAATGACCAGTATTATTATGGGACAATAGTATTTTAACTCATTTTACTAAATATAAATTTATAGATTTAAATTATTTTATTTCATGAAAACATCAATTAAATTCCTTTCAGTATTAACTATTTCCGCTGCCATGTTCTCATGCAGCAATGATGAACCTGCGAAAGTTTCTGACGCATCAACAAAAGGTGTGGAAATTGTTTCTCTATCGGATTACCTACCACAAATTTCTCGTTCGGGTGAACCATCTGAAAAGGTTTTGAAATTTAGTGATAAGGCTGCGTATGACAATATGATATCTCAGCTCAAAAACATGGATGCAGATAGCCGGATTGAGTATCTCACCGATCTGGGCTTTGAGAGCGCATACGTGAAATGGAAACAGGCTGATGCTGAGCTGGAGGCAATATTTGACGATGAATCCCTTGATTCGTGTGCGTTTGGCAAGGAGGTTGCATCGTTTGTTGAGAAATATGAAGACACATATAACTTTTATCAAGAGGATGAGACGGATGTGACTCCCAGATTGAAATTTGAGGATAAGGATATGGCGCTGGTGGCAACGAGTGACGGTCACGTTGTGATTGGAGATGAGTTGGTTACAGCATCGCTGTTGGCAGCCGTGCCTACTGGACCTATGGATACAAGTATTGTTAAAACATGCGAGGCAAGCGTGAAAAACGATAAATATACAAGTTTTCTATCTGTAGGCAGAATTGGAGATACTTTTGCTTTTAAAACTCAGACTTATAGAAAGAAAAATTTTGGTACAAAATATGCTGAAGACGTTATACATATCGGCGACCTCCTGATTGCAGATGCCGCGGGTCATGTTATTTCCACACATATTGAAACCGGTAGGGGTACTTGGAAGTTATATGGCACTGTTAGTTCATTTAATATGTATTTGGATATAATAATTGCTGACTTCCATTCATCAAAGCGTCCGGATAATAAAGTGACCAAGGAGTTTAAGAATATTGTGATGAAGTAACTGTCGGTTTTCGATAGATATAGTATAAATGGCGTGTTGAAAGGTAATAATTGTACTATAACTCCTGCTGCTATAGATAAATTAGTTAATTTTATGGATAATTTGCGTAATTTTCTATGCGATTGTGTGGATAATGTCATACTTTTGCGACAGCGAAAAGCACAACTCACGTACTTTCAACAAATATCTATTAACCAATCAAAACTAACAATGAAAAAGTTGATTTTTTCCGCAGCGTGCCTGTTGGCCGTTGCCGGTGGCGCTATGGCGCAGTCTCCGATCCGCTGGAGTGTAGATGCAGGTCTTAATCTCTCCAAGGCGACCGGTACGTCGAAAACCGATTGTGGTTTCAACATCGGAGTGACGGGGGAATATTCGCTCAGTTCAAACGTATTTCTCGACGCTGCCCTCAAACTCTCATCGCAGCCATGGACGCGCTCCGCTACGCATTACTACTATGACTCGCCTGAATATGAGACATTCAAGGAGAAGATGACCCCCTATTCCCTCATGTTGCCAATCCACATAGGTTATGGATTCAAACTCGGGGCGCATGAGAGGATCTATGCAGCCGTCGGTCCGTATGTCGGCTATGGTCTTTTCGGTGGTGGCCGTGTGAGCCACGAGGTGTTTTATGACGAGAATAATCCCGACAAGGGGGGCACATGGGACATCAGCAATCCCTACGGTGCCTATATGCGACGCTTCCAGGTCGGTGTCGATGCACAGATCGGTTTTGTGGTCCGCGATCACTATAAGATTGGTTTCGGCTACCAGCGTCAGCTCAACAATATGCTGAAAAGGCATGTCGGCGAACACGCACAGACTTTCTCGATCAATGTCGGCTATGTGTTTTAGGGATGAATTGCTGACCTGACGTCATGACATACATAATCTAAATTATAAATATAAAATAAGGAAGGGACGGATGCTGTTGACATCTGTCCCTTCTTTCTGTATGTTTATGTGTGGTGAGTCGTGTTGCAAATCGCTCCGGCAGAGGTGTGGCCGGTCAATAGCCGGGGAGCGTTACCGCCCGGATTGGCCGGGGGGATCATTCGTGGTCCTCGCGCCATGCCTCGTCGGGGTGACAGCCGGTGCCGTCGAAGCAGTGGGTGCAGAGGCGGCATTTGGGCAGACCGATGCTCTCGATGAGGTGTTCGATCTTGCTGAACTTGAGGGTGGTGAGCTCAAGCTGGCGTGCGATCTCCGAGACCATGCGCTCATATTCGGGGGTACCGGTGGTGGCATAGACGTCGAGCTTGGCGTTGTGGTCGCCCTCGAAGTCCTTGATGATGCGGCGGGTGATGAGCTCGAGGTCGCTCTTCGAGGAGGTGAAACCGATGAAGGGGCAGCCGTAGACCAGCGGCGGGCAGGAGATGCGTGCATGGACCTCCTTGGCGCCACACTCGAAGAAGGTGCGGACGTTGTCGCGGAGCTGGGTGCCGCGGACGATGGAGTCGTCGCAGAACACGACACTCTTGCCGTCCAGGATGGCGCGGTTGGGGATGAGCTTCATGCGGGCCACGAGGTCGCGGCGCGACTGGTTGCCGGGAGTGAAGCTGCGGGGCCAGGTGGGGGTGTATTTCAACACAGCGCGGCGGTAGGGGATGCCGCGTCCCTCGGCATAGCCGAGCGCGTGGCCTACGCCTGAGTCGGGGATGCCGCAGACACAGTCGGCTTCGGTGGGGTCTTCCTGGCCCATCTTGCGGCCGCCGGCCTCGCGCATGTGTTCGACGTTGATGCCGTCGTAGTCACTGGCGGGGAAGCCATAATAGACCCAGAGGAAGGAGCAGATCTGCTCGCGGCGGGCAGGGGCCTGGAGGACCTCCATGCTTTCGGCCCGCAGGCGGATGATCTCGCCGGGCCCTACGTCGCGCACCGTCTTGTAGCCGAGGTTGGGGAAGGCTGCGGTCTCGCTTGCGGCGGCATAGGCTCCCTCTTTCTGTCCGATGACGATCGGGGTGCGTCCGAGATAGTCGCGCGCGCAGATGATGCCGTCTTCGGTGAGGATCAGCATCGAGCATGAGCCTTTGATTTTCTTGTAGACGAGGTTGATGCCGTCGACAAAGTCCTTGCCCATGTTGATGAGCAGTGCCACGAGTTCAGTCTGGTTGATGTTGTTGGCCGATAGCTCGCTGAAGTGCATGCGCTCTTCGAGGAGCTCGGCGGCGATGTCGCGGATGTTGTTGATCTTAGCGACTGTGACCACTGCGTAGCGCCCGAGATGAGAGTTGACTATGATCGGCTGAGGGTCGGTGTCGGAGATGACTCCGAGCCCCTGACAGCCGACAAATCTGTCGAGCTCGTCTTCGAATTTGGAGCGGAAATAGTCGCGTTCAAGACTGTGGATTGTGCGGTTGAACCCTTCGGCGGGATCAAAAGTCACCATTCCTGCACGCTTGGTGCCGAGGTGAGAGTGGTAATCAGTGCCGTAGAACAAGTCGTTGACACAAGGCTTGGTAGATATCGAGCCAAAGAAACCTCCCATGGTTGCTGTCCTTAATGATTGGTGCTTGAAAATTTGAAAGTGCAAAGGTAAGGATTTTTTTTGAAGTGTCAATGATTTTAACTTTTCGTGAGTGGAGTTTTTATCCCGGGGCGGAGAAGTGACACGAAACGCGATTATATATTGTGTATGTTTGAATTTTCTGACGTCTTGTTTTAATCATTCACTCACATCGATTTTTCAGATTGTGCCTGAAAAAGACTGCCGGATATGCCGAAAAAGTGGCTAAAAATTCGCGTAAAACACATAAAATTCACAAAAACGCAGAAATTTTCGAAAAAACTCACAAAAATATTTGGTGGGCTGAAAAAAACTGCCTACCTTTGCATCGCAAATGAGAAAAACACCTCTCACAAGCAAGACTCCGTAGCTCAGTTGGTAGAGCAACTGACTCTTAATCAGTGGGTCGAGAGTTCGAGCCTCTCCGGGGTCACGAAAGCCGAAGCAGATGCTTCGGCTTTTTTCTTTGTCTGTACCGTAAAAGCCTCGCCGAGCTAAAGGTTGACGGCACTCGACCAGACACAGCCAAGCGTTGCATCTGCACCTCGTTTCGCAGAGAGAAAAAGATAGAGCCATCGAACACTTAGTTTATTCAAATGTTTCTCAAATAAGAAACTTTTATTATATTTGCACCATGAATACTAATTTCAAAAAAATAGGAGAGTT
>JAMPDC010000001.1:1294293-1341457 GCA_023665865.1 Staphylococcus sp. | reverse complement strand
GCATAGTCATAGGTAACTTTATAGGTAACTCGCCCAAATCTTATTAAACTAAAAATCGCTAACAATCTGTGAGTTAGATTATTAGCGATTTTTGAGGTGGTGCCACCAGGAATCGAACCGGGGACACAAGGATTTTCAGTCCTTTGCTCTACCAACTGAGCTATGGCACCATTGTTATGTTTGCTTGGCGAATGACTTGCGTCGTTTTCGTTTTTGCGTTGCAAAGGTAGGGGTTTTATTTGGTTTGTGCAAATTTTTATCCATCTTTTTTGCAATATTTTTTCGCGGTTTGTTTTCCGCGAGCAGTCATACGCCGTTTATCGGTTTAATTATAAGCGTAATATCGATCATTTCAGGAGGGAGTCACAAATTCCTGTCTCTTTCATTAAGCCGTAGGTGGCGTGGAGACATGGGGATGTCGTGGATGCTGACCGGGATAGGGATGTTGATAGTGTTTTTTAGCTGTTTGTGTTAAAGGTTTTAAATTTACACCGGTTTTTTAAGGGATTTGATAATTTTTCACTAATTTTACAGCCTAAGTACGGATTGTGGCTGCTGATGTGGTGTAACAAAGGCGATGCTACAGCGAACTTTCGATTTGATGAAGTGTTAGTTTTATATATTAAGGTCCGCAATGGCCTTTGTTGAATAAATAAAATTAACGTTTAAACTATACAGCTATGAGTGCTCAACGAAATTCTACCGGAACTCCCGCTACGATGCGTAATATTTTCGGCATCATCATGATAGTCATCTACGTCGGAGTAGGTGTCTTGTTTTTCTGCGGTTATTTTGACATTCTTTTCCCGTCGTGGAAATGGATTCGTTGGGTCGGCGGCGGCATGTTTACCGCGTATGGTATCTGGCGTGCCTACCGACAGTTCAAGGGCATAGATCCCGGCTATGGCAATGACCGTGAAGATTGAGTCTTTGTCCCGGTCATCCCATCATTCCGATGAGTTTTCCCTTCAATTCATATATTCTGACATCATACATTCTGCTCAATGATAAAGACATTAAGAAGCGTTGCCGCAGCAGCGGCGTTGATACTTGTCGCAGCCATGTCGACCGGATGTGGCGGGAAGAAGGCCTCTATGCAGCCATTGCCGCTTGCAAAGATTGCCTGTGATGAATCTTTTGAGAATATTTTGGAGCAGGAGATCAATGTCTATGAGTATATTTATCCGAAGGAGGATGTGCTCGCCTATTATCTTCCTGAGAATGAGTGTATCGACTCTATCATGGCGATGGGCGATGTCAAGTCGGCCGTCATCACACGTCCGTTGACCGAGAAGGAAGTCAGTTATCTGCGCAGCCATAAGAAGCTTGTGCATCAGCAACGTATAGCTGTCGATGCTCTTGCCATCATCGTGAATCCGGAGAATCCTGTGGAGATTCTCTCGCGCAAGGAGATTGCCGAGATTCTATCGGGCGACGTGACCCGCTGGGATCAGGTCGAGCCGTGTAAGCTCGGGGATATCACGGTTATCTTTGACCATCAGGGGTCGTCGACTGTGAAATATATGCGCGATTCGATTCTCAACGGGAAAGATTTCGGGCCCAACGTCACTGCGGTCAAGTCGAATCCTGATGTATTCAAGGCGGTTGCGTCCAACAAAAACGCCATGGGTGTCATCGGTGTCAGCTGGGTGTCGAGCGACATGCAAGGCCGTGAGAAATCGGTCGAGGAGCTTGCCCAGGCTGTCGAGAAGAGCGACACCACGCAGCTCGACTTCAATCAGGATGTCAAGGTTCTGAAAGTCCGCGGCAACGATGTCGTGACGGCCTATAAACCCTATCAGGCATATATATTTGACGGAAGCTATCCTCTCTACCGTTCCGTCTATATGGTGACCACTGCTCCCGGGGGGACGATCTCTCACCGTTTCTTCAGTTTTGTGACCGGATTCCAGGGACAGAAACTCATCCAGATGACCGGAATACTGCCCGCCACCGTGAGACCGCGCATGGTGATGGTAGAGTGAACCCGGAGTACATAATTATATATGTGTGCAGACTTAAAATTTTTTGCAATCGGAAATAAATACACTTTTTTTTCGTTAGCCTATAAAATAGGCTCCTTCCTACCGGGAGCGACATCTCCGAGCCGTACATGGCCGACATCTTAGCCGATGCCGGCTTCGGCAGAGTGATAATCAACGGAATATCAAAATCAAAAAGAATAAAAAAATAGTAAACCAACGGACATGAAAATTCGTACCATCTTCTCCCTGATCCTCGGAGGCTTCGCCCTCACCGGATTCGCCCAGGGTGGCTACCAGGACGGTGTTGACTACTACAACGCTGATCGTTTCGACAAAGCTAAGACCATCCTCCAAAAGACCATCAACGATCCTTCGACCGACAAGGCTATCTCCTATTTCTATCTGGGATCGCTCGACATGCGTGAGAATAATCTTACCGGTGCTGCCGACAACTTCAACAAAGGCGTGCAGGCCAACCCCACCTACGGCTACAACTATGTGGGCCTTGGAGAGATCGCTCTGAAGAACGGCAACAAGTCAGAAGCTGAGCGCTTCTTCAAGCAAGCTCTTGAAAACAACAAGAAAGACGCTTCGCTGATGACTGCCATCGCACGTGCATATTTCAACGTCGACCCCACCGCCTATGCCAAGGAAATCGACAAGAATATCGCTAACGCCCTCAAGGTGTCGAAGAATAAAGAGGCTCAGATCTACGTCCTCCAGGGCGATATGGCCAAGTCAAACGACATCGGTCAGGCTGCAGGATACTACGAGCAGGCTATCATCTATGATGAGGAAGCCGGCGACGTGAATCCCGAGGCCTACGTGAAGTATTCAAACCTCTACAACAAGGTCAACCCCGACTTCGCCATCGGCAAGCTCGTCGAGCTCAACGAGAAGCTCCCCAACTCAGCCCTTGCGCAGAGCGAGCTCGCTGAGAAATACTATGACGGCAACCAGTTCACCAAAGCTGCCGAGCAGTATGGCAAATACATCAAGAACCCCAACCACTTCCAGGGTGACGAGCAGCGCTACTCAGGCCTCCTCTACTTCGGCAAGAAATATCAGGAGTCGCTCGACGTGGCCAACCAGGTGCTCTCAAAGGACCCCAACAATGCCTACATGCAGCGCATGGTGATGCTCAACAAGGCTGCCCTCGAGGACTTTGCAGGTGCTGAAGAGGCTGCCAAGAAGCTCTTCGCCCACGGCGACGCTACATTCACCGCTACTGACTACACCACCTATGGCGACGTCCTCGGTGCTCTTGGCCGTCCGCAGGAAGCTATCGAAGCCTACACCAAGGCCTATGAGCTCAATCCTGAGAAAAACAAGCAGATTCTGGCCAACATCTCGTCGATGTACACCGACCTCGAGGACTATCAGAAGGCTGCCGAATACATGCAGAAGTTTGTTGACGCAGGCGACGCTTCGCTCAACGACTACTTCACCCTCTCCAACCGCTACAAGAACCTCGGCATCTCGCTCCCAGAAGGCTCTGCAGAGCGCGCTGAGGCTGCTAACAACGGTATCAAATACGTTGACCTCGCCATCGAGTCGGCTGCCAACAAGGGCCCGCTCTACCGCAACAGAGCTACCCTCATGATGATCCGCGACGGTGCTGAGATCACTCCCGATCTCGTCGAGACCTACAAGCAGATGCTCGCTGCCTACGATGAGGATCCCGCAAACAAGACCAAGTATGCCGACGCTTACAAGAGCGCCTACAACAACATCGCAAGCTACTACAACAAGGCCGGCGACAAGGAGCAGGCCCGTGCATACTACGAGAAGTTCCTCGAAGTCGATCCCGAAAACGAAGCTCTCCGCGAATACATCAAGAAGAATTTCTAATCGGACGGCTGACCATTCCCTTCCCGTCACTCTCATACAGGGCCATGCCTCCGGGCGTGGCCTTGCTGTTTTTGCTCAGGCCGGTGACGGAGGGAGGTGTCTGTCTCAAGTCTCACGGGAGACGGGGTGGTGAGACGATGGAAATCCCCGCACGGCTGACGGCTTGCGGAGCGGGAAAAAATTTGGATATTCGGGTGATTTTTAGTTATTTTGTGTAGTTTAAGGTCTGAACCTACGGGGAGAATAATCATCAATGACCGCCTGCGCCAAAACAATAGGCTGGTAATCAGTGTTATATGATTATCAAACCATTAACAAGCCTATTCATTTATGAGCAACGAGAATCTTTTGCAGATATACGCATCCAGTTTCCGCAAGAACTGGGAACTTCCGGCCCTGAGCGAGTTTGGGACAGGCCACACCATGACCTACGCGGACCTGGCGCGACGCATAGCCACGACCCATCTGCTCTTCAGGGAGTGTGGGGTCAAGCGCGGCGACAAGATCGCAGTGATGGGTAAGAATTCACTCTCATGGGTGGTCATCTACATGGCCACGCTGACCTACGGTGCGGTCGTCGTCCCTGTCCTCCACGATTTCAACGTCCAGGACGCCCAGCATATCATCAACCACTCCGACAGCGTCATGCTCTTCATCAACGAGAGCATCTTTGACAACATGGAGTTTGAGAAGATCCCCAAGGTCAGAGCCGTCATGTCGCTCGACCGCCGCGCAGTCCTTGCAGAGCATCCGGAGACCAACCGCACTGCCGAGAAGTTTCTCCAGCGCCTCCCCGACAAGATGCGCCGCCGCTACCCTCACGGCTTCACCACTGCCGACGTCGACTATCCCGACATCCCCGAGGAGACTCTCGCCGAGATCAACTACACCTCGGGCACCACGGGCTTCTCGAAGGGTGTCATGCTGACCCTCCGCAACCTCGGTGGCAACGTCAGGTTCGGTGCCCGCTCCCGCCTCCACTTCCGGGGCTCACGCGCCCTCTCCTTCCTCCCGCTGGCCCACGCCTACGGATGTGCCTTCGACATGCTCGTCCCCCTCGCCGTCGGGACCCACGTCACCATTCTCGGCAAGCTCCCGACCCCCAAGCTGCTGCTCAAGGCCTTCAGCGAAGTCCGCCCCAACCTCATCATCTGCGTCCCGCTGATCCTTGAGAAGATCTACCGCAACAAGCTCCGCCCCATCATCGAGAAGCCGGCCATCAGACGCGCCCTGAAGATCCCAGGGCTGAAGACCGTAATCTTCCGCAAGATACGCAATCAGCTCGTCGAGGCCTTCGGAGGCGAGTTTGAGGAAGTGATCGTCGGCGGCGCTCCGCTCAACCATGAGGTCGAGGAATTTCTCCACCGCATCAAGTTTCCCTTCACCGTCGGCTACGGCATGACCGAGTGTGGCCCCCTCATCAGCTACACACCCTGGCGCCAGTTCATCGTCGGCTCCTCCGGCCGCACTCTCCCGTCGATGGAGAGCAAGATTGCCGACAGCAGCGACCCCGAGCGCATCCCCGGTGAGATCTGTGTGCGCGGCGAAAACGTCATGCAGGGCTATTTCAAGAACCCCGAGGCCACCGAAGCTGTCATCGACGCCGAAGGCTGGCTCCACACGGGCGACATGGGTACCATTGCCGGCGGTGATGGTACCGGTACCATTGCAAACGGCGGTTTCCTCTCGGGCGGTGGTGGTACCATCTTCATCCGCGGACGCTACAAGACCATGATCCTCGGAGCAAGCGGCCAGAACATCTACCCCGAAGAGATCGAAGCAAAGCTCAACAATATGCCATACGTCTCGGAGAGCCTCGTCGTCGAACGCGGCAAACACCTCATCGCCCTCGTCTATCCCGACTATGAGGCCATGGACCGCGACAAGATCACCAACGAGAACCTCCCGGAACTGATGGAGCAGGTGCGCACCGACCTCAACCGCCTCGTGGCCCCCTACGAGCGTATCGACCGCATCCAGCTCATCGCCAACGAATTTGAAAAGACCCCCAAGCGCTCCATCAAGCGCTATCTGTATAATGCCTGAGACAGCAGCACAATGACCACTACCACCACCTACGAAACGACCATCAAAGTCCGCGACTATGAAGTTGACTCCCAAGGGATCGTCAACAACGCCAACTACCTCCACTACCTCGAGATCACCCGCCATGACTTCTGCGAGCATGCCGGCACCTCCTTCCGCGCCATGCAGGAGCAGGGACTCGACCCCGTCGTGCGCAAGATTGAAATAGAATATCTCACCTCCCTGACCTTGGGCGAGACGATGGTGTCACGCCTGAGCATGCAGCGCAAAGGCCCGCGGTTCATCTTCGTGCAGGACATCTACAACGCCGCCACCGGCGCCCACGTGGTCCACGCGCTCGTCACAGTGGTCTGCCTCGAAAGCGGACGCCTCTCCCGCGGCGACATCCTCGCCGAAGCCTTCCGCGACTACCTCTGAACTCCCGACTCTCAACTCTCGACTCCCGACTCTAAACTCTCGACTCTCGACTCTCAACTCCCGACTAAAAAAAACATGTCCGACCTCCTGACATATCGCATCGCCTTCTCCTCGCTGCGCTCCCTCACCCCCGCCCTCGCAGGCCCGATCCTTGAGCGTGTAGGGTCGGAGCAGCAATTCTTCGCGCTCCCGGAGACACAACTGTCGGCCATGATGGGATTCAACAACAAGCTCTTCTCACGGGCCACCCGCGACGCCGCCATTGCCGAAGCCCGCAGGGAGGCTGAGTTTATCGAGTCGGCCTCCATCACCCCTCTCTACTTCCCCGACCGTGACTATCCCGCCCGTCTGCTCCAGTGCGACGACGCTCCACTGATGCTCTACGCGCTCGGAAACAGCAGGCTTGACTACCGCCACGTCATCTCCATCGTCGGGACACGCCACGCCACTGCCTACGGCAACGACTTCGTCGAGCGCCTCATCAGCGACCTCGCCGCTCTCCTGCCCGAGAAGCCCCTCATAGTCAGCGGACTCGCCTACGGCATCGACATCGCCGCCCACCGCGCTGCCCTCAGAGCCGGACTCCCGACAGCCGCCGTGCTTGCCCACGGACTCAACACAATCTACCCCGCCCAACACCGCCAGACAGCAATCGAAATGCTCCACAACGGCGGGACACTCCTCACCGACTACCGCTCAGGCACCGCAATCCACAAGGGCAACTTCCTCGCCCGCAACCGCATCGTGGCCGGTCTCGCCGACACCCTCATAGTAGTCGAATCGGCATCCAAAGGGGGAGCTCTCGTCACCGCACGCCTCGCCGCGGGCTACAACCGCGACGTCTTCGCCCTCCCCGGACGCATCACCGACAAGTATTCCTCCGGATGCAACGCCCTCATCGCCTCCCACATCGCAGGAGTCATCACCTCGGCCTCCGACCTCTGCCGCCAGATGGGATGGCAGACCGCTACCGACACCGCAACCACCACCCCCAGCCTCTTCGATACACTCACCGGCGAGGAGCAGACCATAGTCGACATCATGACAGAGCGCGGAGAGGTCACCCTCCAGGAACTCGGCGCCCGCATCGACATCCCCACCCCACGGCTCATGGCCATGCTCATCGACATGGAATTCCGCTCGCTCATCCTCGCAATACCCGGCGGACGCTACCGCCCCAAATGACCGAAACAATCCTCTATAATCATCAAAAACACCCTCACCAGACATGGAAAAGAAAATCATAGCCCCATCAGAGCTCATCATCAACAGTGACGGCTCAGTCTTCCACCTCCACCTCCGCCCCGAGCAGCTGACCGACCGCGTGATCCTCGTCGGCGACCCCGCACGCGTCAACATGGTGGCATCCTTCTTCGACACCGTAGACTTTGACGTAGCCTCACGCGAATTCCACACCATCGGGGGAACATATAAAGGCAAACCCATCATGTGTCTCTCCCACGGCATCGGCCCCGACAACATCGACATCGTCATCAACGAGCTCGACGCCCTGGCCAACGTCGACTTCAAGACCCGCGAGGTCCGCGACACCAAGCGGCGCCTCACCCTCGTGCGCATCGGTACCTCCGGTGCCCTCCAGCCCGAGCTGAAACTCGGTACCCCCGTGATAGCCGAGAAAGCCATCGGCTTTGACGGTGTGCTCAACTACTATGCGGGACGCAATGAGGTGGCCGACCTCGACTTCGAGCATGATTTCTGCGAGTCAGTAGGCTGGAATCCCCTCTGGGCCAAGCCCTACGTGGTCAACGCCGACGAGGAGCTCGTCAATCAGATAGGGCGCGACGACATGGTGCGCGGCAACACTATCTCCGCCGTAGGTTTCTACGGACCGCAGGGACGAGAGCTGCGTCTGCCACTGGCCAACCCCGACCTCAACCGCCGCATCGAAGAGTTCCGCCACAAAGGCCGCAAGGTGACCAACTATGAGATGGAATCGGCTCCCCTCCAGGGCCTCGGACGACTGATGGGCCACCGCGCCATGACCGTCTGCTCCATCATAGCCAACCGCATGAACAACGACGCCAACCCCAACTACAAAACCGCCGTCCACGACCTCGTCGCAACCGTACTGGAAAGGATTTGAGAATCGAGAGTCGTAAGTCGAGAATCGAGAGTCGAGAGTCGTAAGTCGAGAATCGAGAATCGTAAGTCGAGAATCGAGAATCGAGAATGGAGAGTTGGCTACGCGATCCGTATTTCCAGCCCCGAACTCCCATCTCCCGACTAATGACTCTCGACTCTCGACTCACGACTCACGACTCCCTGTGCGGTACCGGTACCACGGTTTTGGCTCCTACGGGATGGTACCGGGTACCACTGAGTTCCGCCCCGTGCAATGGTACCGGGGAACCCGTGTGAAGAAAATGTGTCGGTGTTTTGCATCATCGCACCTTTTCGCCTCTGCCGTGCATTAACTTTGCATCATCATATCCTATGCAGTCTCTCGTGACCCTGTGCTCTAAGTAATAGTAAAGAGTAAAGGGAGGGAGACTGTATTTTATTTTTCCGTCTATCGACTTCAAAAGAAAATCATTGCTGACCGGGGGAATCAGCGGTGGCCGTGGAGACCGGCGACGCTTCGGGATGACCATCGCAGAGGGGATAGCGATGGGAAGAAAAAGTGGCGGAGGGCAAGGCTGTTGCAACAAGGCTGACACACTCAGAGACACCCGACATTGCAAGATGATTCCTGGACGCGAAACCGCAATGGGTTCCCCGGTACCATCGCACGGGGCGGAACCCAGTGGTACCCGGTACCATCCCGTAGGGGCCAAAACCGTGGTACCGGTACCGGGGTCGGGAGTTGAGAGTCTTTCTCGGCAAGCTCGAAAGCGGCAAGCCGTTGACGTAAGTCGAGAGTCGAGAGTCACAAAAACTCTTGCATTTGACGAAAAAAAGATTTACCTTTGCAGCGCAAAGTCATTTTGCACCGAGGTTCGCTCGAATGGTGGAATGGTAGACACGAAGGACTTAAAATCCTTTGGTCATTGCGACCGTGCGGGTTCAAGTCCCGCTTCGAGCACCGATGATATCCGCAAGTGATTGCCCGTCAGCACCGCTTGCGGATATTTGTATTTATCGCCGCCGCACTTACCTTTTGCATCGCATCACCCCCTCACCACCACTGTATTTTACACATAAGCCGATTGCCCGTCTCTTAGTCCAGCCACATCTCTTCAAGACCACATCTCTTCACACAATGCTCCGACTCATTCTCTCTGCTGCACGCAATGTGTGGCTCTCAGTCCTGCTCCCGCTCATGATGCTGCCGCTTCTGGGCAGCTGCAATCATTTCAGCCATTCCAAAGCCTGTATCGCCCCCGATGAGGAAGAAGAAGCCTTCATGCTTGTCGCCGGTCCGGGTGCCGAGGGTGACTATGCCAAGGCTATCTCCACTGCCGACTCGCTGCTTGCCAACTGCACGATGAGCGACTCGCTGAGGCTCTATGTGATGATCGAGCGCGACGTGGCCCTGCTCAACAGGGGCGATCTCGAGGGGGCAGGCGCGTTTGCCGACACTCTGATAGCCGAGGGGCGTGCTCTTGGGATGGGTGAGGCCGTCATGCAGGGGGAACAGAACAAAGGCATCGTCTATCGCCGCGTGGAGCTCTACGACTCAGCCCTCGCCTGCTACAACCGTGGGCTTGCGATAGCCATCGGGGAGGACAATGTCGAGATGCAGCAGACGTTTGCAGATATGCTCGCCGTGGTCTATGCCGAGAACAATCATCTGCCGGAGGCTCTCGACTTCGCCCGGAGATCGCTGGGACTGGCCGGGGAGCTTGCCGACACTACGGCTATGGTTTCGGCCATCGGCACCGTGGGCGCCATACTGATGAAGGAGGGGAACTACCGGGAAGCCGTCGGCGAACTGAGGCCCTACGCCGGACTCTCGCGGCTGACAGCTCCGCTCTACCGCATCAAGTTTCTCACGCCTCTCGTGAGGTCATATATCGCTCTCGACTCCCTCCCGCAGGCCCGCGAGGCTATCGGCGAGATGGGCCGCTGTGTGGAGGGCTATCCCCGCAGCCATCAGGCCTACAGCAACTATCTGACGGCCGAAGCGCTCCTTCTGCAAGCCGAGCACCGCTACGGGGAGGCATGGGAAGTGATGTGTGAGCTGGATTCGCTCGGGTCACACGGGAAAGCGCCGGATGTCATCGAGTCAGAACGCGCCGACTGTCTGGCCAATATGGGTGACTACCGCGGCGCCTACACCCGCATGAGCCGTGCCTACGCAGCCCTCGATTCGCTGCGCCGGACAAGCATCGACCATGAGCTGGCCGACCTCTCCGTGCGCTACGACACTCTCAGCAAGGAGATGGAGATTGCCAGTCTGAGCCGTCAGCGCTGGCTGATGGTGAGCATAGTGCTCATCTGCCTCTTCGCCCTCTGCGGCAGCACGGCGGCAGCCGTGTGGTATCGCCGTCGCCACCGACTCCAGGAGCGCCTCAACGCCATCGAGAAGAAGGAGGAATATCTGCGCGGCATAGAGCAGGAGCGCACACGGATGGCCCGCGAGCTCCACGACAATATCGGCGGGAGGCTCCTCGCGCTGCAATATCGCCTCGCCGACAACGACCATAAGCGTATAGCCGAAACTCTGACCGACATTGCCCGGAAAGTCCGTATGATCTCACGCGAGATGATGCCCCCGGAATTCTTCGACACCATGCTGCCCAATCTGCTGCTTGACTTCGTGAGGAAACAGAACGAGACCTTCCCCGGCCGATACATCCATCTGACCGACGAGGGGACCTTCGACTGGTTTTCACTGACCGCCCAGCAGAACCATGAGCTCTACCGCATAGTGCAGGAGGCTGTCAGCAACGCTATCCGCCATTCCGACTGCAACGAGATCCGGATCACCCTCGACGGCACCGACAAGTTCAGACTCACGATCGAAAACAACGGCATCGTCCCCGGCAACGCCTCGGCCACCTCGCCCGCAGGCATAGGCAACCAGACGATCAAGGCCCGCGCGGCAATCATCGGAGCCACGGTGGAGACTTGCAGGACGGACGAAACATACACTCTCTACATCAATCAACTATGACAACTCTCTTAATCGTCGACGATCATCCCATAGTGCTCGAAGGCATCAAAAGCGTCCTGGCGCGCAAGGGCTTCAAAGTGCTCAAGGCCTCCTCGCCCGAGGAAGCGCTCATGTGTGCGGAACACATCGGGACCATAGACCTCTACGTCATCGATCTCTCGCTCAACGACGGCATGGACGGCCTCAATCTCATCGAGCAGCTGCGCTCCCGCGGCCTCGGCAAACCGACCGTCATCTACACCATGCACGAGGAACTCTGGAACATCTCCGCCATCATAAAGGCCAACGTGGAGGGCATAGTGCTCAAAGGCGACAACACCGCCGAACTCCTCCTGGCCATCCAGACCGTGGCAGCAGGCGGGACCTACAGAAGCAACACCTTCAACGAGCGACGCCAGGAAGTGCTGAAAGCCAGCGGCATCCTCTCGGCCAAGGACATCGAGGTGCTCCGTCGCCTCTCCTCGGGCGAAAGCAACCGCGAGATAGCAACCGCACTCGGCATCACGGAGAAATCGATCGAGTATCACCGTTCCAACATCCTGCGCAAACTCAGCACCAAGACCATGCTCGAAGCCACCAGGCGTGCCATAGCCCTCGGTATCATCTATACCCTCGCGCTCCTCGTCTCCATCCCGCAGGCCCTCGCCTCCGAACCACAACCGGTCGACATGGGGCTCAGCGTCATCTGGGCCGACCGCAACCTCATGGCCTCAACACCCGGGGAGGCAGGCGACTTCTATGCCTTCGGCGAGACAACGGCAAAGGAGGTCTACAACTGGGAGACCTATGTCCACTGCGACGGCGACATGTTTCTCTGTCATGACCTCGGCACGGAAAACCTCATCGGGACACCCTACGACGCAGCCGCCCGGATCCTCGGCGACGGATGGAGGATGCCGACCTCAGCCGAATTTTCCGAGCTCCTCGACTCTACAGAGCTCCGGGTGGAGACAATCGGTACCATGAATTGCGTGGTACTCGCCTCTGACAATGGTACCGCACTGACCTTTCCCCTGGCTGGCTACATGTCGGAGGGCAATATCGTCTATGAAGGCTTCTACAGCACCCTCTACGTTGCCGATTTCGCCTTTGAGACCGAAGACCTCTCATCGATAGGCATCCCCGTGTGCAACCTCATCTCTCCCACCTACGCCGCACTCCTCCCCGAGTCTGCCATGCTCCTCACCGGCTCGGCCCATCTGGGCATGAACATCCGCCCCGTCCGCGACAGGGCCACCACCTCGGTCTCCACCCCCACGGCAACCTCACCGACGACCGTCACCGCCATCCACACCCTCACCGGAGCCTACGCAGGCACGCAGACCTCCAGTCTCACTGCCGGAGTCTACATCGTCAGCTATTCCGACGGACGGCGGGCGAAAATAGCTATCCTCTGATGGGCGTTTTTTGAGCATAAAGCCGTATATTTGCACACTCCATTCCTCAAACACATAGAAAACAGTTTCACGTCACAACTCCACTAACCCACTCCACGACTATGAACGGAAAGAAAAAAAGATATTTCCTCGACGAAGAAGAGATCCCCCGCAAATGGTATAACATCATGGCCGACATGCCCGTCAAGCCCCTCCCTCCGCTCAATCCTCAGACCCGCGAGCCGATGAAAGCCGAGGACCTCTACCCGATCTTCGCCCGCGAATGTTGCGACCAGGAGCTCAACGTCACCGACCGCTGGATCGACATCCCCGAAGAGGTGCGCGAGATGTATAAGTATTACCGCTCGACCCCTCTCGTCAGAGCCTACGGCCTCGAAAAAGCCCTCGGCACCTCCGCCCACATCTATTTCAAAAACGAGAGTGTCTCCCCGATGGGCTCCCACAAGCTTAACTCAGCCATCCCCCAGGCCTACTACTGCAAGAAAGAGGGCGTCAAAAACGTCACCACCGAGACCGGAGCCGGCCAGTGGGGTGCCTCGCTCTCCTATGCCGCCTCGCTCTTCGGCCTTGAGGCAGCCGTCTATCAGGTCAAGATCTCCTACGAGCAGAAGCCCTACCGCCGCAGCATCATGCAGACCTACGGCGCACAGGTGACCCCCTCACCCTCCATGTCGACCCGCGCAGGCAAAGACATCCTCACCGTCAACCCCAACTGCCAGGGCTCGCTCGGCACCGCCATCTCGGAAGCCGTCGAGCTTGCCCGCACCACCCCCGACTGCAAATATACCCTCGGCTCAGTCCTCAACCATGTGGCCCTCCACCAGACCGTCATCGGCCTCGAGGCAGAGAAACAGATGGAGATGGCAGGCGAATATCCCGACATGGTCATCGCATGTTTCGGAGGAGGCTCAAACTTCGGAGGCATCTCCTTCCCCTTCATGCGCCACAAGATTGCAGCCGAGCAGGGCAAGACCCACACGCGCTTCATCGCAGCCGAGCCGGCCTCATGTCCCAAGCTGACCAAAGGCAAGTTCTGCTATGACTTCGGCGACGAGGCGGGCTACACCCCTCTGCTGCCCATGTACTCCCTTGGCCACAAATTCTCACCCGCCAACATCCACGCTGGAGGTCTCCGCTACCACGGTGCAGGCACCATAGTCAGCCAGTTGCTGAAGGACGGTCTCATGGAAGCCGTCGACATCGAGCAGCTCGAATCGTTTGAGGCAGGCTGCCTCTTCGCCCGTGCGGAGGGCATCATCCCCGCCCCCGAATCATGCCACGCCATAGCCGCAACCATCCGCGAGGTCAGGAAGCTCAAACCGGGCGAGGAAAAAGTCATACTCTTCAACCTCTCGGGCCACGGACTGGTCGACATGGCGTCGTATGACAAGTTTCTCTCCGGCGACCTCGTCAACTACACCGTCACCGAACAGGATATCGACAAGAATTTCGCCCAATCAGGCACCCTCGACATCAAGGACTGAACAATCAGAGTATAATGACAAAGGACAATCTCAGAATCGTATTTCTCGGCACCCCCGACTTTGCCGTCGAAAGCCTCCGTCGCATCGTCGACGGCGGATATAACGTCGTAGGCGTCGTCACAATGCCCGACAAGCCCGCAGGCCGCGGCCACAAGCTCTACCAATCGCCGGTCAAGGAGTTTGCCATCGCCCGTGGACTCCACCTCATGCAGCCCGTCAAGCTCAAAGACCCTGAATTTGTCGACGAACTGCGCTCGCTCAACGCCGACCTCTTCATCGTCATCGCCTTCAGGATGCTCCCCGAAGTCGTCTGGACCATGCCCCGCCTCGGCACCTTCAATCTCCATGCCTCACTCCTCCCGCGCTACCGCGGAGCCGCTCCCATCAACTGGGCCGTCATCAACGGCGACACTCAGACCGGCGTCACAACCTTCTTCCTCAAACACGAGATAGACACCGGCGACATCATAGCCCAGGAGCGCATCGACATCCTCCCGACCGACAACGTGGGCGACGTCCACGACCGCCTCATGATGCTCGGAGCCGACCTCACCATCAAGACTATCGACGATATCATAGCCGGCACTCTCGCTCCCATACCGCAGGAGAGGCTGATCGGCGACACGGAGCCTACGCCGGCACCCAAGATCTTCAAGGAGACCTGCCGCATCGACTGGAATCTTCCCGCAGAGAGGATCCACAACCTCGTGCGCGGTCTCTCGCCCTATCCCGCCGCATGGTCTGAGCTCCATGACGGTGACAACGCTGTCGGAGCAGTGAAGATATTCGAGACCAGGGTCGACAGCCGTCAGGCAGCCCCCGGACAGATCGTCGTCGACGGCAACCGGATGTGGGTAGGGACAGGTGACAGCCGAAGCATCGAGATCATAAGCCTCCAGGCTCCCGGCAAACGCCGCATGCCCACCGCCGACTTCCTCCGCGGCTCCCATCTCGCCACCCCGCGTTTCGTCTGAGACTCACGTGAGACACCGTCTCACCATAGCGTCTCCCCTGAGATATGATACAACTCCACCCGTCCACGACATAGAAAAGGCGTTGCCCGGTCATCGGCAGCGCCTTTCGTCATATCCTTATATATCTTACCGTGAAGTTCATCCTATCAGCTCAAGCGCACGGGCATTGAACTCCCGGGTCGGCAGATCGTAGGGGATCCAGTTGATCGGGAAACCACGGTTCTCCATGCCTCTGAACCACGTCATCTGCCTCTTGGCAAACTGATGGATGGCTATCTCCAGGCCACTGACCATCTCGTCATAGCTCATGGCCCCGGTGATGTAGAGCGTCAGGAATTTATACTCCAGACCGTAGTAGATCAGATCGGCGGCGGGGATTCCCGAGTCAAGCAAGCCCCTGACCTCATCAACCATACCTGCATCAAGACGGGCATGGAGCCGCTCGGTGATGCGACGGCGGCGGGCCTCACGGTCAATCTCAACCCCGATGACCACGGCATCAGTGAGCGGATGCGGCTCGGCCTGACGGGCAGCGTCGGGATGCTCGGCATAGTAGGTCTGTATCTCTATCGCACGTATGGCACGCTTGGCCGTGTCGACATCCGTGACATTGTGGAGCGCCTTCATCGACGACAGAATCTCCGTAAGTTCCCCGAGGGTCTTTCCCTCGAGCGATTGCCTCAACGCGGGATTCTCGGGCACCTCGGGCAGTCTAAGCCCTTTCAGTACGCTCTCGACATAGAGCCCTGTGCCACCGCAGAGAATCACCCTATGGCCCCGGCTCTCGATCCCGTCGGCAACACTGTCGAAATCGCGCAGAAACTCATAGAGGTTATATTTGTAGCCCGCAGGGCAGATATCTACCAGGTGGACGGGCACCTCGCCATATTCCTCCATATCTTTACCCGTACCCAAGTCCATCCCGCGATAGATCTGACGCGAGTCCGCACTGACTATCTCCCCCCCGATCTCACGGGCGAGTTCCACAGCCCTGCGGGTCTTGCCCGAGGCTGTAGGGCCGGTTATCACAATCAATGGAGTTTTCATTTATCGCTCTCTCTCTTTTACGGCTTAATCCCTCCGCGAACGCCTGAAGAGCTTGCGCAGACGGAAGAAGGGTTTGTCCTCGTTGAAACGGGCCACATCGAGCCACTGCGGATTGTTGAAATCCACCTCCCAGTCAGAGATACCTTTCAGGCGGAAGGCCGGGCGGTAGTTTTTCATCTTATACAGACGGCGGCCTTCGATATTATATGTCTTCCACGCCATCGTCACCGTGTAGAGCCGATGGATCTCAGCAGCCATGACATGGGAGAGATCGCGGTTGTAGAGCAGACGCTGAAGCTGCGACAGATTGAACCAGCGGCCATGGAGAGAGGTGCTCTCAAGCACATCCTTCGACGGCAGCGAGCAGATGAAGTGGAACACATTGCTAAGCCCTGAAAGGTCAGTGCTCTTATACATGAAACGGATTGAATATTCATCCGGCTCCAGACCGCACATGTTGTGGAAATGATCCTGGGCCTCTTCGATAGAGACAGAGTTTTTGTGAGCCAATGTCAATGCCACAGGAGTGTCATACTTGTTACCGTCGGGAGTGTCGTGGAAATCCTCGCCACGGCCGAGGAAGATATTGTCGTCACAGAGGAGGATGAAGCGGACAGCAGATCCGTTCATTCTCACGTGGGGGTTCAGCTCGATATGGTTGTAATAGTATCCCCAGAGCGAGAAATAGCGCATGCCGAAGAAGATCGACGAGAAGATAAACACCAGTGTCGGCACCCAGTTGTAGAAGAAACGGTCATAACTGTTGAGATTCACATTGACATAGAAAATAGCATAGTAAATCCAGGTGAAAACCGAAACTCCGGCCGACAGGAGGAGGAGTGTGCGCAACTGATAGCTGCTTTCCTGAAAGAAAATCTTGCCGAGAAAACCACGCTCCGAGGCAGTGCCGTAGTTGATGATACAGTCATGGCATACCTTCGATTCATGTCCCTGGAGCATAGCCACCACACAGACCAGCGTCGATACCGGTGCGACAATCAGGACTCCAAGATAGGGAATACTCGGATTCAACATCTCTTCCGGATAGATAAGGAAGATGAAACCGCGGGTGTAGATGACTCCGATGAGGAGCATGATGAAGGCGCTGATCCACAATGTGCGGAAACAAAGTGTCTGGATGAGATCGCACGACGAGGCCTGGAATTTACGGCCCGTGTTGCGATATAGATACAGCAGCAATATCAAGGCAAGGATTATGACAGGGAGCCAGAGCTTCGGGACGAAAAGTCCGACAAACTCAGGCACGGCGAGCGCTCCCACACCGATAGTCCAGTTGAGCCAGAGTGTGAAAATCGCTCTTTCGTTCGTAATGTGTTGTTGTGACATTAGGTCAAGTAATAAATATATAGAGAGTATCCGGCCTTTAGCGCAGATAGGTGTTGAAATAGGCGAGCATGCGGGAATAGACCGAAAGGCGTGCGTCGCAACCGTAGATTGAATGATTCTTGTTGGGGTAGATAAACATGTCGCACCACTTGCCTGCGCCCTGAAGGGCCGAAGTGTACTGCACGGTGTTCATGAAATGGACATTATCGTCAGCCGTGCCATGCATGATGAGCAGGGGCACCGACAGATTGCCGACTGCCGAGAGAGGAGCCGACGTCTGATAGCCGTCCTCATTGGCCTGCGGGGTGAGCATGTAGCGCTCGGCATAGATCGTGTCGTAGTAGCGCCAGTCGGTCACGGGGGCGATAGCCACGGCTGCCGCAAAGGGTGTCGAGGGTGTCGAGACACACATCAGGGACTCGTAACCGCCATAGCTCCAACCGCAGATACCGATCTTGTCACCATTGACATAGGGTTGTGAGGCAGCCCAGCGTGCCACGGCCTGCTGGTCGATGGTCTCATAGTAGCCGAGGTTCTTATAGACCACGGTCTCCCAGGCACGCCCGCGTCCACCCGTGCCACGTCCGTCGGCACAGATGACGATATAGCCGTCCATGGCTGCATACTGAGGCCAGTCAATGGCCCATGTGTCAAGCACCTGCTGTGACCCTGGGCCACTATACTGCGTCATGATGACCGGATAGCGCTTCGATGAGTTGAAATCGGCCGGTTTCAGCATATAGGCGTTGATGGTGTTACCCTCATTGGTAGTGACGGTGAGGAACTCGCGCTTCGGAGCCGAGGCATATTTCCGGGCCACGTCAGCGTTGTCCTCAAGCACACGCACATCCTTGTCGGCGATGGTGCGGAGGGTGTAGACCGGCGGCGTCTGGGCATTGCTGTAGTTGCTCACATAGAAATTCATCGCGGGAGTGAACCACACGGATGCACAACCCTTGTCGGGGGTGATATTGGTCATCACGCCTTTGGGATCGATGCGTGAGACGACTCTGTTGACAGCACCGCTGGCCGTCGACTGCACATAGTGATTGCCACGCGCATCCTTGCCGTAGTAGGCGAGCACATCGAAGTCACCCTTGGTGATCGCACGGGTCATCGTGCCCGAATAGTTATACTGATAGGCATGGGTATAGCCGGTGCGTGCCGAGAGGATGACGAAGTTGTCGGCATTGAAGGTGATATCCTCATAGGTGACAGGCTCGAGCCATGCCGACTCTTCCTCGACAAGGATCGACTTGGCCACATTGGAACGCGGATTCATGCTGAAGAGCTCCAGGCGGGTCTGCTCGCGGTTGAGAGTCTCGATGATCAGACGGTCGGGATCTCCGCCGAAAGCGATGCGGGGGATATATTCGTATCTCGCGGGTATATCGAGATTCTTGGTCTTGCGGTTGTCGATATCGTAGCTATGGACTGTCACTTTCGAGTTTGGTTCGCCGGCCACGGGATACTTGTAGGTAAACGATCCGGGATAGAGCGCATACTGCTTCATCGGCTCGCATGTGCCTTCGTAGAGCGGGAAGCTGAATGCGGGGACATCGGTCTCATTATATTTCAGATAGCAGAGCGTCATGTTGTCAGGAGCCCATGCCATCGACGAGGAGGTGGTGAACTCTTCCTCATAGACCCAGTCGGGGACTCCGTTGATGATATGGTCAGTCTGGCCGTCGGTGGTCACGTCGACTTCTGTCCCATAGTCATATTTGTGGAGGTGGATGTTGTTGTCATTACCTACGAAGGCCACCATACGTCCGTCGGGTGAGAAGAGCGGTTCCCGCTGATATTCAAACTTCTCGGACAGAGGACGCATCTGGCGCGTGCGGATCTCGTAGATGTAGAATTTCGACATTGACGAGCGGCGGTAGATTGCCTTCGTCTCACGTCGCACGAGGATCTTTGTCCCGTCAGGGCTGAGAGTGAATGATTCCATCGACGGAATTGTCACGTCGCGGGTGTGGGTGACATCCATGACGGTTTCGATTTCCTTACCGGTCCGGGTGTCGTATTTGACTACTCTCTTGGCGTCGTCCGACAGTGCGAGATAGCTGAGACCGTCGGGAAGGTATGCAGGCTTGACGACCCTTGCCACACCATTCTGAGGCGAGACGTAGGGCGCCAGCTGAGGATTGTTTGAGATAGAGGCCGAGGAGGCCGGGATCATGGCTGAGGCCAGGACAAGATATGTGATTAACTTTTTCATGTTTCGTACAATCGGATAGGTTCAGATACGTTTCAAAACAGCGTGAGTTGCGCTTCGTTGTCGTTGACAGGACGGCGGGGCGGCTCATGGTAACCGAAATCGGGGTCGTCATGCTTGGCTCCGGCAAACCAGTCGGTGCTGTCGAGTTCAGGCTCGGTTTTCACCTTTTTGGGGCGTCCGCGGCGGCGCTGAGGCTTTTCGGGGACTGCCGGAGCCGACGGTTCGGAGATATCGCGCGGGGTAGCGGCGGCCGAGGATGGTTCGACGGGCTGCGGAGCCACCGGTTCTGACTTGGAGCCGGCGAGTCTGTCAAGCTCGGCTTTCAGATCCTTGATCTCGCGGCGCAGCTTCATCTCACTGTTGGCTTGATTATAGAGGTTTGTCTCGATGGTCTGTCGCAGGGATGTGTTAGCCTCCTGGAGCTCATTGATCTTGGCGTCTTTCCGGGCCTTGAGATCCTCAAATCCGTCAAGCTGGGTCTTGATCTGCTCCATGACGGCCTCCTGTTCATGCTGGAATTTCTCCAGTTCGCCACGTGCAGCCGCGGCCTGATTGCGGAGATCGTTGATCATGACATCGCTCATGGAGGTTTTCATCTCGAGCTGCTCCTTGAGTGTGGTCTGGCGTGCCACTTCCTCCCTGAGATGCTCGCACTCGCTCGCAAGCTCGGCCTTCTCATGTTCGAGCTGAGCCTTCTCCTGCTCAAAACCCGCTTTGAGAGCCTCGACATCTACCACCGGCTCTGCTTCCACCGGTTGCTCATGGTCGGCGCTTGCTTTCAGGGTGCTTATCTCGGCCTTCAGTGCGGCTTGCTCGCTCTCAAGATCTTTGACACGGGCATTGGCCTTGGTGAGCTCCTCGCTCTCCGGAAGCCGCTTGCGGGTGTAGTAGCGCTCTTTCTCTTCAGTCTGACGTGCCACCTGTGACTCCAGATCGTTGATGCGGTCGAGCAGGGCGCGTTTCTGACGGTCGACACTCAGCTGCAGGCGACGGTTGTCCTTGCGCAGACGTGTGAGCTCATTGTCGTCGCCCTCAAGCTCCGCAATGCGTTTCTCAAGCCCCTCCTTCTCTTTCTGCCATCCGCGGTTGCCTGTCGAGATAGCTGTCGAGACCCGTCCACGCAGACTTTCTGAGAGAGAATTGAGTATATATTGCCGCTGGGCCTCCACATTGAGACACTCCCTGACAAAGTCGGGCTGCGCCTGGTTGAAAATCTCGATCACGGCATCGAAGATGTCGGCCGGCAACTTATCGTCGGAGAGCGCTCCGGAGCTGTCACGGGCTGTCTCTTCGGCCGGAGCCGGCTTCTCTTCACTATCTGCGACAGTGGTCTGCACCGGTTCAGCAGGGCGGGTGCTGACGGCATAGGTTGGGACAGTGGGATCATAGTCACCCTCTTCCTCTTCAGTGTCAGGTGAGAATCCGAAAGCTCGACGTAGTATTGACATCATCGACATAATGTGCACAGTGTTTATTAACAGGTTAGGCTCCTGCTTAGGTTTCAGGGTATAGAAGAGCGTGCGGGGCCTTTTTGCGGCACCTACACCTCGCAAAGTTAACGAAAAAATCCCAAAACATACATACTCTGCCCACATTTGTAAACAAATTTCAACATGGGCACAAAAAAACTACGTAAATTTGCACCGTAAAACCAACCACGTCCTTATTGTAATGAGAATAAAAAGCTTCATCCCGGCCATGATAGCCATAGCGGTGTCACTGTCTGCGACTTCTATCGCACGGGCCGACAATCCGCAATGGGGGGATTTGGGCGACGGGACATTTGCCAATCCGGTCCTCAACGCCGACTATTCCGACCCCGATATCATCCGTGTCGGCGACAAGTTCTACATGACCTGCTCGGAGTTTCATTTCATGGGCATGCCCATACTGGAGTCGGACGATATGGTCAACTGGCACATCATCGGCAACGTCTATGACAGCATGGACTTCCCCGGCTATGACGCGATGACGAAATATGCCGAGGGGACATGGGCTCCCGCCCTGCGCTACCACGACGGTAAGTTCTGGATCTTCGTCTGCACACCCGAGGAGGGGCTGCTGATGACCACCGCCGAGAATCCTGCCGGCCCCTGGACGCCATTCCACGTCGTCAAGGCCGTGGCCAAATGGGAGGACCCCTGCCCCTTCTGGGACGAGGACGGAAGCGCCTATCTCGTGCGTAGCCGTCACCGTGCCGGTCCTATCATCATCCACCGCATGAGCCCCGACGGACGCACTCTGCTCGACGAGGGTACGAAAGTCTACCACGGCCCGGTGGCCGAGGGCCCGAAGATGTTCCGCAAGGATGGCTACTACTACATCTCCATACCCGAAGGGGGTGTCAGCAAAGGCTGGCAGACCATATTGCGCTCCAAGGATGTCTATGGCCCCTACGAGGCGAAGCGCGTGCTCGAAAAGGGATCGACCGACACCAACGGTCCTCACCAGGGCTCGCTCGTCGACACTCCCGACGGAGACTGGTGGTTCTACCACTTCCAATCGGCCGGAGTGCGCGGACGTGTGCTCCACCTCCAGCCTGTCAGCTGGGCCGAGGATGGCTACCCCGTCATCGGGACAGACTATGACGGCAACGGCGTCGGTGAACCGATGAAGATCTGCAAGAAGCCATTCGCCTCTCAGACCCAAGCCCACACCCCGCAGGCTTCCGACGATTTCTCGGCCCCTCAACCCGGACTGCAATGGCAGACCAACCATAATCCCGTGCCGGGGATGGTCTCCACGACTGAGCGCGAAGGCTGGCTGACCATAAAACCGATCCATGCCTCATGGCTGCGCCTCGCCAGGAATCAGCTCACACAGAAGATCATGGGCTACCGCTCTGAGGCCGAGATAAAGCTCGACTTCTCCGCCATGAAGCCCGGCGACAGAAGCGGACTCGCCTGCCTCGGCAAGAGCTTCAACGGTGCCGGTGTCATGGTCGACCCGACGGATGGAAAGCCCTGCCTGTATGTTGAGCGCGACAGCCTCATTGAAGTCTCGGTCCCACTCACCGGGAAGATAGAGCCGGCAGAAGTCACCCTGCGCCTCTCGATCGACGCCCCGGCCAACTCGTTTGCCTACAGCTACAGCCTTGACGGGAAAGATTTCCGTCCCCTCGGCGAGCCATTTGAGATGAAGGAGGGTTTCTGGAAAGGGGTGCGCACAGGCATCTACGCCTACACTACCTCGCCCGATGATTCCGCAGCCGGACAGACGGCTTTCGACTACTTCCACTACACCCACGACGGCCCCCGGCAGGCTCATGAGTGAGCAAAACCACGCTATCTGTAAAAATCTTGTCTGAACCACAAACAATATGAATTCCAATCTTCACGATTCCTCCAACGAAGGCTACTCGATGCTCCAGGCCATCGAGGAAGCCAAACGCTGTCTCAACTGCAAAGTGCCCCAATGCAAGAAGGGATGCCCCATCAGCCAGGACATACCCGAATGGATCCACGAGCTCTCTATGGGCAACCTCGGCAACGCCATGGCCATCATCAACGCCAAGAGCAACCTGCCCGCCGTCTGCGGACGCGTCTGCGCCCACGAGCGCCAGTGTGAGGGCCACTGCATCCTCAACAAGAAGGACGCCCACATCAACATCGGCAAGCTCGAGCGCTTCGTGGCCGACTTCGACAGCTCCATGAACCTTACCCGCGAGAAACTCGTCCCCAAGACACGCGGACGTGTGGCCGTCATCGGCACAGGCCCTGCCGGACTCACCGTCGCCGGCGAGCTCTCGCGCAAGGGCTTCGACGTAGAGATCTTCGAGATGGAGCCCGAGGCCGGAGGCGTCCTGATGCTCGGCATCCCTGAATACCGTCTGCCGAAAGAGGTAGTACGCCACGAAATCAAGAAAATCTGCGAGCTCGGAGTCCACATCCACTGCAACGTCACCATCGGCCGCGACCTCACCGTCGACGACCTCTTCGACCAAGGATTCGACGCCATCTTCATGGGCACAGGAGCCGGCAAGCCCAAGAAACTCAACTTCCCCGGCAACGACTTCGAGGGTGTCCGCCAGGCCATCTACTTCCTCCGCCGCGTGAGCCTCTACAACTCCGGCCTCATCAGCCGCGATGAAATCCCCGTCAAGCCGGGCGACAATGTCCTCGTCGTCGGTTGCGGCAACACAGCCATGGACGCCGCCCGCACAGCCCTGCGCATGGATGCAGCCTCGGTCACCGTGCTCTACCACCGCTCGATCGAAAACATGAGCGCTCTCCGCGCCGAATATGACGAGGCCGTCGACGAAGGCGTGAAATTCTCATGGAAATCCTCCATCCGGGAGCTCCGTGGCGAAAACGGAGCCATCAGGGAGGCCATCGTGGAGTGCGACGGACAGACCGTCACCATGCCCGCCGACAAGGTCATCCTCGCCGTCGGCAGCCAGCCTGCAAGCCGCATCGTTTCCTCGACCGAGGGAATCAAGGTCGATGAGAAGGGCTACGTGCTCGTGCGCGAGACCCCCTATGGCATGACCTCACGCAAGGGTGTATTTGCCGGAGGCGACGTCACCAACCGTCCCGCAACCGTAGTCCACGCCATGCACGACGCTCAGAAAGTCTCGGAAGGCATCATGCAATATATCGACGCCATCAAACTCCTCAACGACATCGAGAGCCAGGACATCTGACCCCCGACACAACCGGAACTGAACAGAAAAAACCGCTTACGACCTGTGATGGGTTATAAGCGGTTTCTTTTCGTGCGCATGAAGGGACTCGAACCCCCACGTCCGGAGACATTAGATCCTAAGTCTAACGCGGCTACCAATTACGCCACATGCGCCTCGGGGGAGACAGTGTGTGTCTATCCGGCTGCAAAGGTAAGAGTTTTTTTCGTCAAATGCAAGAGTTTTTTGTGAATTGAGGGTCGAGAGTCGGGAGTCATTAGTCACGAGTCATGAGATGGGAGTTCAGGGCTGAATGGCGTCGGATCGCGTAGCCAACTCTCGACTTATGACTTACGACTTACGACTCTAAAAGTTGGCTCCTGCCGGAGGCAGGGTGGTTGTGATGAAACCCCAGGCAAGGCCTGGGGGTGGACAGCCGTATGTAATAATAGCCTCGGAGAGGCGCTATATGCGCGGTGTATGTCTCTGCCACAACTCGCCTCTCCGAGGCTCCGGGATATGCGTGCCGGATGGTCCCCCAGGCCTTGCCTGGGGCTTCCGCATGATCTATCTGCCTCCGGCAGATATGAGTTGTCAGTCGGGAGTCGTAAGTCGGGAGTCGAGAGTTCAGGGCTGGAAATGCGGAGCGCGTAGCCATCTTTCCATTCTCGATTCTCCATTCTCGACTCTCGACTCTCGATTCTCGACTTTCGACAAAAAGAAAATCCCCCGCGGTCTCGGCGTGCCATGGTGGTGGTGAGTGAGCGGCACGGGGACCCGGGGGAAGTGTGTTTCTAAAACTTATGATATTAGAGAAATCAATCGAGTTTGTCAGCAAGATTCGACGCCGTATCTGCGATTGAGTTGAGGGCGCTTGCTGCGCCTGATTTCAACTTGTCGATCAGAGGTGAGGCTTTCTCTTTGAGTTCATTGACCTTGTCAGAGATATTGTCGCCTGCATCCGAGAGCTTGTCGCTGATTGCCTCCTTGGCTTCGGCAAACTTCTGGCTTGCAGTGGCCTGGGCCTCGGCAGCGTTTTGTGCTATCTCTTCTTTGTCGGCCTTTAACTGTGCTTTTGCAGCCACTTCTGCGGCTTCAGCACTAACCTTTGCAGCCTGGGCGGACAAATCGCCGGCTTGGTTGGCGATGTTTTGCTGTATTGAATCCATATTGTTTGAGTGTTTAGTTAATCGTTAGTACAGCATTATAACGCCTCAACCGCCGCAGGGGTTGCTGAGTGAGGTATTAAAGGAATTTAAAGAATGTTAGAGCGGATTGTTCCGTCGGCGAGAGTTGTCTCAATCTCCGTCCCGGGTGAGACTTGAGACACGGAGCTTATGGCATGGCCGTCGACACGGGTGATGGAATAGCCCCGGCGCAGGGTGGCCTCGGGCGAGAGCACGGCTATGAGTTCGGAAAAGGAGTCGAGACGGTGGCGGCGACGCTCTATGATGGTGGCGCAGGCGGCTCCCAGCCTCACTCCGGCGGCTTCGAGACGGGTGAACTCGGGGTGCAGGCGCTGACGGACGGCTTCCGACAGCCCTACGAGCGCGCGGTCAAGGCGCCGGCGGGAATTGTCGACCGCTCCCTGGGGCAGATAGGGGAGGCGGGCTGAGATGTAGGCGAGCTGCTCGCGGGAGGCTGCGATGAGGGACGATGCCGTATGGTGGATCTCCGTGGCGAGGGAGTCGAGGAGCTCAAGCGCGGTCTCTCCACGCCCTATCAGCCATTCAGCGGCTGCCGTGGGGGTCTTGACACGCATGTTGGCCACGTAGTCGAGCACCGTGACGTCTCTCTCATGGCCTATGCCGATGATGACCGGGAGTGGAAACTGGGCTATGTTGGCTGCGAGGTCATAGTTTTCAAAGGCTGCGAGGTCGCTCGTGGCACCTCCACCGCGGATGATGACGACGCCATCCCAATCCTCCTCCTCGGCCGCTATCTCCTCGAGGGCCGAGATGATGGCCGCGGGTGCTTGCTGGCCCTGCATGAGGGCGGGAAACAGGCGGGTCGAGAAGCGCAGCCGGCGGGGGTTGGTGTAGAGCTGGTGGATGAAATCGCCATAGCCTGCCGCTCCGGGAGCCGAGATGACGGCTATGCGCAGGGGCACCTCGGGCCATTCGAGGGCGCGGTTGAGCTCAAGCACTCCCTCTTTCTGCAAGCGTGACAGTATCTCCAGTCTCAGTCTCATGAGATCGCCCATGGTATAGGCGGGGTCGATGTCGGTGATGTTGAGCGAAAGGCCGTAGGCAGGATGGTAGTTTGCAGTGACGAGCACACGGACCTTCATCCCGCTTGCCAGACGGCTTCCGGTGGCAGCCGCGAAGTCGGCGTCGATACGCGCGAAGGCAGAGCGCCAGATGGTGGCGCGCGCACGGGCCACAGGCTCGCCGCTGACGGGATTTTTCTGTATCAGTTCGAGATAGCAGTGCATGGCCCTGCGGACGTCGGAGGTCTCGGCCGTGACCCAGACGGCATGCAGACCGGGGGCCGACGAGATGGCCGCTGAGATGCGGGAGGTGAATTCTTCAAGGGTGATGGTTTCGGCTGTCATCGTGAGGCGGGTTTTCGTATTGCTATGCAAAGGTAAGGCAATTCCGGTAGCTATGCCATCAATAGGGGTAAAACATTTCACAGCTGAATATGTTAATTTTGTAGCGTTAATCCCCAACCGACAATTATATCTACACATTAATATATGGAAATCAATCTCAATTCGCTCCACTCTCCCGCCGATATCAAGGATATGGCCATCGATGATCTCCGTCTGCTCAGCGAGGAGCTCCGTGCCAACCTCCTCAAGAAGCTCGCAGCCCACGGAGGCCACGTCGGGCCCAACCTCGGAGTGGTGGAGGCTACCGTAGCGCTCCACTATGTATTCAACGCCCCTGCCGACAGGATTGTCTTCGACGTCAGCCACCAGAGCTACGTCCACAAGATGCTCACGGGCCGCATCGAGGCTTTCATCGACCCGCAACACTATGACGACGTCACCGGCTACACCTGCCCGCGCGAAAGTGACTATGACCTCTTCGAGATAGGCCACACCTCGACCTCCATAGCCCTCGCTGCCGGTCTCGCCAAGGCCCGCGACCTGGAGCATGGCAAGGAAAACGTCATCGCCTTCATCGGCGACGCTTCGCTCGGAGGCGGCGAGGCTCTCGAGGCCCTCGACTTCGCCCCTACGCTCGGCTCCAACTTCATTGTCATACTCAACGACAACCAGATGTCGATCGCGGAGAACCACGGAGCGCTCTACGACCACCTCTCACAGCTGCGCAAGACCAACGGGACTGCCGCCAACAATATCTTCCGCGCCCTGGGCTACCAGTATATCTACGTCGAGGAGGGCAACGACCTCCAGGCTCTCATCCAGGCGTTCAGATCGGTGCGCGACACTGACCACGCTGTTCTCATCCACATCAACACCATGAAGGGTGCGGGGCTCCCCGTAGCCGAAGCAAACAAGGAGGAGTTTCACTACACTGCTCCCTTCAACCTCAAGACCGGAGCGCCGCTGACGCCCGACGATGCCGAGGACTACACCGAGATGTTTGCCCGCCACATGCTCATCCGCATGGCTTCCGACCCGAAGACGGTCACGATCACCGCAGGCACGCCGGGTGCCCTCGCTTTCACTCCCGAACGCAGAGCCACGGCAGGAAACCAGTTTGTCGACGTCGGCATCTGCGAACAAGCCGCCACCGCCCTTGCCGCAGGTCTTGCCAAGGGTGGCTGCCGCCCGGTGTTTGGCGTCATGGCCACCTTCATCCAGCGCTCCTACGACCAGCTCTCGCAGGATATAGCCATCAACGGTCTCCCGGCTGTCATCGTAGACTTCGCCGGAGGAGTGTGGGGCATCCCCGACATGACCCACCTGGGATTTTTCGACATCCCGCTCATCTCCAATATCCCCGGCTTCGTCTTCCTCGCCCCTGCCACTGCCGAGGAATATATCTCCATGCTCGACTGGGCCATTGACCAGACAGATCATCCCGTGGTCATCCGCACTCCCGGCGGCCCCGTGGTCCACTCCGACCGTCCTGTCGACGTCGACTTCTTCAGCTACGACATCGTGGAGCAAGGCGAGGAGATAGCCCTCATTGGTGCCGGCGACTTCTTCGGCATAGCCTCCGAGGCTGCCAAGCTGCTCCGCACCCGGGGGAAGAACCCTACCCTCATCAATCCCCGCAACCTTTCGCAGCTCGACTGCGGCTGTCTCGACTCGCTCCGTGGCTACAAGACTGTCGTCACGCTCGAAGATGGCATCACCGACGGCGGTTTCGGCCAGAAGGTGGCAGCTTACCTCGGTGAGTCACCCGTCAAGGTCATCACCCTCGGCCTGAAGAAAGAGTTCCTCGACCGCTACGATGCTGAGACCGTCATCCGCGACAATTCCCTCACCCCCACACAGATCGCGGCTATGGTTGAGTGACACCACACGGGGGTCTCATACACCTCCTCCACACACTTCAACACTACCACACACTCCCCCCTGCAGCTCCGCAGCGCTATGGACAGCCCCATGACGTTGCGGAGTCGCTGCGTTTAAGAGCCTGCTTGTCAGCCGTGTGGGATTTTTCTCGTAAATTTCCTGCGTAAATATTTGCACAGTTCAAAAAAGCGACATACCTTTGCGGTGTACTATTATACTAATACACCATTATGCTAAAAATCGATAACCTCACATTCTCCTATCAGCGCAAGGCCCGTCCGGTGCTCGACCACTTCAATCTGAGAGTGGAAGCCGGAGGAGTCTACGGTCTGCTCGGGCGCAACGGCGCCGGCAAGTCGACGCTGCTCTATCTGATCGCCGGGGCACTCACCCCCAACTCCGGCAAGGTGCTTTTCAAGGACACCGACACCCGTCTGCGCCTTCCCGCAGTCCTCTCCGACATCTTCATTGTCCCCGAAGAGTTCACCCTCCCCCGCATCCCTCTCCACGACTACGTCAAGGCTGCCGCACCCCTCTATCCGCGCTTCTCGATGGAGGATCTCCACCGCCACCTCGCCATCTTCGACATGGATCCCAACCTCAACCTCGGGGCCCTCTCGATGGGACAGAAGAAGAAGGCCTTCATGAGCTTCGCACTCGCCTGCAACACCTCCCTGCTGCTGATGGACGAGCCTACCAACGGCCTCGACATCCCCGGCAAGAGCGCCTTCCGCCGCTTCATAGCCCAGAACATGACCGACGAGCGCACCATCATCATCTCGACCCACCAGGTGCGCGACATAGATCGCCTGCTCGACCATGTGATCATCATGGACAACTCCCGGGTGCTCTTCAACCGTCCGATCGACCAAATCACGTCCAAACTACAGTTTCTCACCACCACCTCGCCCGAGCTCATCTCATCGGCCCTCTACGCGCAGCCCTCGCTCGAAGGCACAGCCGTCATCCTCCCCAACACCGACGGGACCGACACCGACCTCAACCTCGAGACACTCTTCGAACTGTCGCTCCAACAGCCCGACACGCTCGCCAAAATGTTCACACCCATCCCTAACCCTAAATCCGACAAGCAATGACCGAAAACCAGACATTCAGCCTCGACCGCATGATGCGTCTGACGGCAAAAAACCTGCGTGAAGAGTGGCGCTCACTCACCCTGATGTCATGCTCGCTCTTAGGCATACTCTTTCTCATCGGCTTCCTAACCACCATATCCTTAACGCTGAGCACCGAGCTTCCGGAGGACTTCGAGAGGACAGTGCTGATGATTGAAATCGGCTGGTACACACCGCTCTTCGCCATCGCCGGCCTCCTGATGGCCTCGACCTCCTTCAAGCAGCTCTCAACCCCGGCCGGAGCCTTGGGCATGCTGACCACACCCGCCTCGCAGCTCGAGAAGTTTCTCTACCGTTGGATCATCGCCGTCCCCGTCTGCCTCGCAGCCTTCTTCATCTTCTTCGGGATAACCGAACTCCTGCGCGCGCTCTACACCTATATCATCTATGGCATCCGCATCGACCCCTTCCTCTTCTGGGACTATATCGGCAACGACCTGAGCTGGCGCGGATTCTCCCTGATGATCCTCGGCTACCTCTTCCTCCAGTCCTTCTACCTGCTTGGCTCACTGCTCTGGACCAGATGGGTCTTCCTCAAGACATTCCTGGCACTGTTTGCCATACAGACCGTCTACTCCTGGGTGGCCATAGGCATAGTGCACGCCTTTGACCTTGAAAACAAGCACTACACTGGCCCACGCTTCGAATGGCTGACGGACAACGACGGCTCCCACGCCTTCATCGTCGGCTGCCTGCTCTTCGGCCTCCTCACCCTCTTCAACTACTGGCTCAGCTACCGCCGCTACCGCGAAGCCGAGATCATCAACCGTTGGTAATCCCCCACCTTGCAGCCTATGAATTTCCAGGAAAGCAACAAGGCCATCTACCTACAGATCGCCGACAAGATCTGCGACGACATCATCGCGGGCACCCTCCTCCCGGGCGGACGCATCCCTTCGGTCAGGGAATATGCCGCCACTCTCGAGGTCAATGCCAACACCGTCATGCGCAGCTATGAGCATCTCGAACGTCTCGGGGTCATCTTCAACCGCCGTGGCATCGGCTTTTTCATCGCCGACAGCGCTGCTCAGACCGTCATCGCCCAACGACGCAAGACCCTGCTCGAAGGTGGAGAGGCAGCCTACTTCTTCCGCCAGCTGATGCTCCTTTCGATTACACCCGAAGAGGTCAAAGCAATGTATGAAACCTTCCTAACCAACAACAAGCAATGAAAAAAACAACATATATCCTCATCGGAGCCTTCCTCACCGGCATGGCAGCCGTCTGTGCCGTGAGCCTCTTCTTCCTCCTCAACATGAGCGACGAACCCGACAGACGCGACTTCACAACGGCCGATACAAGCAATATGGTGGAGACCACACTCCCCTCTTTCTCAGCCCTGAAGGTCGACGACCCATATAAAATCACCATCCGTGCCACCGACAGCGTCACCACACCCGTCATGACCTGCTCGGAGACAGCCAAGGACGCTTTAATCCACAAGATGAAGGGCGACACGCTCTGCCTGTCCTATGCCGACACCGATTCCTACGACAACACTTTCCGCCTCACCATCACCGTCCCTGCGGGCTGTCTCAGCTATGCCGACAACCCCTACGGTTCGCTGACCTTGCAGGATTTCACAGCTCATGAAATGACCGTCGGAAAAACAAACCGACTGACTCTCAAAGGCTGCGAGCTATCGGTCCTCTCCGTAGGCAACAGCCCGAAGATGAAGCTCTCCGGCTCGACAAACATCACTGAGCTCACCATCAGCGATTGCTCCAAGCTGCGTCTGACCTGCGAAACTGCAACGGACCGCGTCGACCGCCTCACTGTCACCGGCGCTAAAGACTCTAATCCTTCAGTCAATCTCTCGGAGGCACATATCGGCACCGTCAACCTCAACCCCGCCGACTCCACCCAACAAATCACCGTGACCGTAAACCGGAAGGGAGAGCTGAAAGTCGAGAATCGAGAATCGTAAGTCGTAAGTCGAGAGTCGTAAGTCGAGCGTCTCCCGACTAATGACTAATGACTCCAGACTAACGCCTCTCATGTCTCAAGTCTCAGAAGAGACGCTGAGCTGAGACAAATTCTCACTGTCCCGTCATCCGTGAGACTTGAGACTGAGAACTCATATCTGCCGGAGGCAGATAGATCATGCAGAAGCCCCAGGCCTTGCCTGGGGGAACCATCCGGCACGCATATCCCAGAGCCTCAGAGAGGCGAGTTGTGGCGGAGGGCAAGGCGAATTGTGACAGTGGCGTAACCTGTACTATATACCCACTCTATACCCGGTCGGGTTGCTATCGCTCCGGTGGTCGGACCTTCGACCTTTGGGGATTACACCTGCGCTGACCGCTACGGCTTACGCTCCGCTGCCTCCACTACTCGCTCCGCTGCCCGCGCTGCTATCTTCGCTGCCCGCTACGCCGCCATCGCGGAGTATATATATATAGCTATGCTATTATTTTGAAGTCGATAGACGGAAAAATATAAATACAATCCCCCTCCCTTTACTCTTTATATAATGGAGCACAGGGTCAAGAGAGACTGTATCGTATCTGTAATGCAAAGTTAATGCACGACAGAGGGTGAAAAGGTGCGATAATGCAAACGGCGATGAAAAAAAGAGTCCGGTGCGCATGGAGTGTCTCAGTCTCAAGTCTCACGGATGACGGGACTGTGAGAATTTGTCTCAGCTCAGCGTCTCTTCTGAGACTTGAGACATGAGAGTCATGAGTCATTAGTCATGAGTCGAGAGTTGAGAATCGAAAGTTGGCTACGCGATCCGTATTTCCAGCCCTGACCCCTCGACTAATGAGTCATGACTCTCGACTCATGACTCATGACTCTCGACTGAGAACTCATATCTGCCGGAGGCAGATAGATCATGCGGAAGCCCCAGGCAAGGCCTGGGGGCCATCCGGCACGCATATCCCAGAGCCTCGGAGAGGCGAGTTGTGGCAGAGAGACATATACCACGCGTATATAGCGCCTCTCCGAGGCTGTTATTCTATATGCCTTGTCCACCCCCAGGCGCTGCCTGGGGTTTCATCATAACCACCCTGCCTCCGGCAGGAGCCAACTCACGTCATCAGCTTGCCGAGAAAGACTCTCGACTTACGACTCTCGACTCTCTATACTTTCTCCCAGATATATAACCGGTCTGAGGGGCGGATTTTGCGGGGGACTTTGATGGAGAAGTTGTCGCCTTTCTTCACTGAGGGTACGGGGTCGTATTCCAGACGCAGTTCTTCGACAGTCATGATGATGGCTCCTGTGTCGGTTCCGGTAATGACCACCTCGTCGCCGACGTGAAGCTCTCCGGCTTCCATGACAAACTCCCCTACGCCGAGCTTTGGGAAATAGCGGACTCCCTTGGCCACGTAGCGCTTCACGCGTGTGGCCGATGAGCCATATTTTGCCGACCATTCGCCCAGGCGCTGCCCGAGATAGTAGCCGTCCCAGAAGCCACGGTTGAAAATCTTCGAGAGTTCCTCGTCCCAGCGGGCTATCTTGTCGTCGGTAAACTCTCCTGCACAGATGGCGTCGATGGCCTCCGAATAGGCCCGGACTGCGATCTTGACATATTCCGGTCCGCGGGCACGCCCCTCGATCTTGAATACCCTCACGCCTGCGTCGATCATCTTGTTGAGGAAATGGATGGTCTTGAGGTCTTTGGGCGACATGATATACTTGTTTTCCACCGCCAGCTCATCGCCCGTCTCGCGGTCGGTGACCGTGTAGCCCCTGCGGCAGATCTGAGTACAGGCTCCGCGGTTTGCGCTTGAGTTCATCTCGTGGAGGCTGAGGTAACACTTGCCGGAGACAGCCATGCAGAGGGCTCCGTGGCAGAACATCTCGATGCGTATCCTCTCTCCCCGCGGGCCGCGGATGTCCTCGCGGTCGATGGCGTCGGCTATGGCCTTGACCTGGTCGAGATTGAGCTCGCGGGCGAGGACGACGACGTCGGCAA
This sequence comes from Staphylococcus sp., assembly GCA_023665865.1. Classification (GTDB taxonomy): domain Bacteria; phylum Bacteroidota; class Bacteroidia; order Bacteroidales; family Muribaculaceae; genus Duncaniella. Next base: position 1,307,497 of record JAMPDC010000001.1, on the reverse strand, counting down.
ACTGAGAGAAAAACCTCACGGCCTCGATGTTGGTGACGTTGAGCTGCGTGGATATGTGAACTTCCACCCCGATGCTGCGGGCATAGGAGATTGCGGCGATGTCACTGGCGATTATGGCCGAGATGCCGCTGTCGCGGACGGCGTCGATGACGGAGCGCATCTTGTCGAGCTCGTTGTCATAGATGATTGTGTTGACGGTCAGATAGGTCTTGACCCCTGCCTCGCCGCAGATCGAGGCTATGTTGCGGAGGTCGTCGAGCGTGAAGTTGACCGACGAGCGTGAGCGCATGTTAAGGCCCTCTACTCCAAAGTATATGGCGTCTGCTCCGGCTTCGATGGCCGCGTGGAGCGACTCATAGCTCCCGACGGGAGCCATTATTTCAAAATCTCTTCTGTCCATGGTTTCGTGTTGTCGTGCAAAGGTAGGCAAATTTGAAAATATCTCCAAAAATGGTCCGGCGGGGTGCGATTATCGGCAAGATTTTGCTAATTTTGTAGCTTAACGACAAAACATGGATACAGACTTCGACATACATGACCGCGTCAGTGCCGACAAGGACTTCGAGAAAGCACTGCGCCCTTCATATTTCGACTCCTTCAACGGTCAGGAGAAGGTGGTTGAAAACCTCAAGGTGTTCGTGCAGGCTGCGCGGATGCGCGGGGAGGCTCTTGACCATCTGCTGCTCTTCGGCCCTCCCGGACTCGGCAAGACCACCCTGGCAGGCATCATAGCCAATGAGCTCGGGGTGAACTTCAAGGTGACATCGGGCCCTGTGCTCGACAAGCCCGGCGACCTCGCGGGCATACTGACCTCGCTTGAGGAGAACGATGTGCTCTTCATCGACGAGATCCACCGCCTCAGCCGCGTGGTGGAGGAGTATCTCTACTCGGCAATGGAGGACTACCGCATCGACATCATGATCGACAAGGGCCCCGGAGCCCGGTCGGTGCAGCTCTCTCTCTCGCCGTTCACCCTCGTCGGCGCGACGACCCGCTCGGGCATGCTGACAGCCCCGATGCGCGCACGCTTCGGCATCAACTGCCATCTGGAATATTACAGCCACGAGGTGTTGGAGCGCATCATCCTCCGCTCATCGGCCCTCCTGGGAGTGAAATGCACGGCAGAGGCAGCCCACGAGATAGCCATGCGCAGCCGCGGGACTCCCCGTATAGCCAACTCCCTGCTCAGGCGCGTCAGAGACTTCGCCCAGGTCAAAGGCAACGGTGACATCACTCCGGAGATCGCACGCTTTGCCCTCGAAGCCCTCAACATCGACCGCTACGGGCTCGACGAGATGGACCACAAGCTGCTGCTGACGATGATCAACAAGTTTGAGGGTGGCCCGGTGGGTCTCTCCACCATAGCTACAGCTATCGGTGAGGAACAGGACACTATCGAGGAGGTCTATGAACCTTTCCTCATCATGGAAGGCTTCCTGCGCCGCACACCCCGCGGCCGCGAAGTCACCTCCCTCGCCTACACCCATCTCAAACTCAATCCCCCGACCCGGATGGGGACACTGTTTTGAGTCGAAAGTCGAGAGTTGAGAGTCGAGAGTCATTAGTCGTAAGTCAAAAGTTAAAAGTTGGCTACGCGCTCCGTATTCCCAGCCCTGAACTCCCGACTTACGACTAATGACTCCCGACTAAACTCTCGACTAAACTCACGACTAAACTCACGACTCACGATTCTCGACTTAAAACCCCTTAACTTCATGGCAGGAATAAAGTCTCTCGCCAAAGACACGGCCATCTATGGCCTCAGCAGCATCGTCGGACGCTTCCTCAACTGGTGTCTGGTGCCGCTCTACACCCAAATGTTCCCCTCATCGGCCTACGGTGTCGTCAACTACGTCTACTCAATCGTCGCCCTCGCGCTCATCATCCTCACCTACGGAATGGAGACGGGCTTCTTCCGCTTCGCCAACCACGAGCGCTACAAAGACCCGATGGAGGTCTACTCCACCTCGCTCATCTCGCTCGGCGTCAGCTCGACGGCCTTTCTCGCCATAGTGCTCTCACTCATAGGCCCCATCTCCGAGGCCATGCACTGTGCCCACCACGAGAGCTACGTCGTCATGATGGCCGTCACGGTAGCCATCGACGCCTTCTGTGCCCTCCCCTTCTCCTACCTGCGCTTCCGCAAACGCCCGATGCGCTTCGCCTCGCTCCGCCTCGTCAACATAGGGCTCAACATCGGCTTCAACCTCTTCTTCATCCTCATCTGCCCCTGGCTCTGGCGCCAGGCTCCCGGATGGATCTCCTGGTTCTACGATCCTGACTTCGGCATCGGCTACATCTTCCTCGCCAACCTCATCAGCTCGACCGTCAGCCTCCTGCTGCTCATCCCCGAACTCCGCGGCTTCCCCTACCGCTTCAACCCCGCACTGTGGCGCGAGATGATAGCCTACTCAGCCCCCCTCCTCGTGCTCGGCATAGCCGGAGTGATGAACCAGACCCTCTACTCCATCCTCTTCCCCGAACTCTACCCCGACAAAGCCGAAGCCATGTCGCAGCTCGGCATCTATGGCGCCAACCTGAAGATAGCCATCGTCATGGTGATGTTTATCCAAGCCTTCCGCTTCGCCTACGAGCCCTTCATCTTCGCCAAGTCCAAAGACCGCGGAGAGGACAAGCTGCAAAGCTACCGCGACGCGATGAAATATTTTGTCATCTTCGCCATGGTCATCTTCCTGGCCGTCATGTTCTATCTCGACATCCTGCGCCACTTCATAGCCGAGAGCTACTTCAGCGGACTCAAAGTGGTACCGCTGGTGATGGTGGCCGAATTCTTCTTCGGCATCTTCTTCAACCTCTCGCTGTGGTATAAACTCACCGACAAGACCATCTGGGGGATGTGGTTCTCGCTCTTCGGCCTTGTCATCACCGTGGCGCTCAACATCCTCCTCGTGCCGCGCATCGGCTACATGGGATGTGCCTGGGCATCGTTTGGCTGCTACGCGAGCATGATGGCTGTCAGCTATGCCGTCGGCCTCGTCAAATATCCCATCGGCTACCAGGTCTCCCGCCTCGTCTTCTACTTCGTCTCCGCAATGGCTCTGTGGATCTTCGCAGAGGTCATCGCCATAGAAGCAAAGCCCTGGCTCAACATGATAGTCCGCACTCCTCTCCTCATCGGCTATATAATCATGGCAATGAAGATCGAACGCATCACCCTGCGCGACCTCATCCCCTCACGTAAATAACAGCAAGCACCAATGAAAACAATCTTCCTCATAGGCTATATGGGCTGCGGCAAGTCGACCCTCGGCCGCAATCTCGCCCGGCGCTGCGACATCAGCTTCATCGATCTCGACGACTATATCGAGGCCAAGGCAGGCAAGAAAATCCGCGAGATCTTCGCCGACGAAGGCGAGGCTGCTTTCCGGGAACTCGAACGCCGGACCCTGATCGAGGTCAGCGAGATGGACAACACACTCGTGGCCTGCGGCGGGGGTACTCCCTGCTTCGGCGACAACATGGAGCTCATGAACAAGCGCGGACTGACCGTCCTGCTCCAGACCTCCCACCAACGCCTGCTCGAACGCCTCAAACGCGGACGCGCAAAGCGTCCCCTCATCGCCTCGCTCTCCGACGAGGAACTCGACCGCTTCATCGGCGAGCAACTTGCCATCCGTATGCCCCACTACAGCAAGGCTGCCGTCACCTTCGACAGCACCACCCTTGAGAATGAAGACGAGATAGAGGAGAAATGCGCCGCTTTCATCGAGCGCTTCGGCCTCCCGGCGAAGTCAAACATATAAAAAATAGTACAACCAGCAACCTACAGCCATGAGACAGGAGATACCCACACCTCAGGAGCAACCACAGGAGACCTGCACAGCCCACCGCGGCTTCTCAATCGGCCTGCCGACCTGCGACTATCCATCGGAACGCCGCTTCCCCCTCACTCCCGAGACCGCTGCACAGCTTATCGAGCGCGGATTCAAGGTGAAGATGCAAGCCAACGCCGCAGCCTGCATCAACTATGGAGACAACAGCTATGCCCGGGCAGGAGTGGAGATCACCACCCGCGAGGAAGCCCTGCGCTGCGACATCGTGGTCCATCTCGCCCCGCTGACAGCCCGCGACGCCCACAAGCTCCGCCGGGGAGCCATGTTGCTCACCCTTCTCAAACCCGAATCCCAGGACTCATCGACATTCAGCGAGCTGCTGCGTCGCCACGTCATCACAATAGCCCTTGACCTCATCGAAGATTCCCACGGCTGCACCCCCTTTGCCGACATCCTTGCCGAAATCGACGGCCGGGCCTCCGTGGCCATGGCCTCTTCACTCCTTGCCGACTCCTCGCGCGGGAAAGGGATACTCCTTGGCGGCGTGGCCGGAATCATCCCCTGCGAAGTCCTCATCATCGGCTCCGGAATCGCAGCCTCGGCTGCCGCACGCTCAGCGATGGGCCTGGGGGCAACCGTCCGCATGTATGACAACGATGTCTACTCCCTCCGCCGGGCCTCACAGGAGCTCGGGCCGTGGGTCATCAGCTCCACACTCCATCCCCACACGCTCGAAAACGCACTCCGCAGTGCCGACGTGGTCATCGTCACACCCACTCACGAGCCTTTTGCAATCGACGGCACTCTGACCGGAGTGATGAAACGCGGAGTCCTCTGCTTTGACCTCGTATCGGAAACCGGAAAAGCGTTCCCGGCAATGCCGGCCGCCGATCTCGCGGCAGCATTCGCATCAAAAGAACGTGGAGCCTCAGAGGGCACACGCATCTGCTACACCCATGCCGGCTGTGCCGTCGCCCGCACCGCCGCAATGGCTCTGAGCAACACCTTCCTGACACTGATGGACTCGATAGTCGACTGTGAGGGGGTCAGCAATGCCCTCAAACTCCGTCCCGGCATCCAGAAAGCCACCGTCACCTTCCTCGGACGCGTGGTCAACCCGGTCATCGCACGCACCGTCGGTATGCGCAGCGTAGACATCAGCATCTATCTCTCGCTTTCATAATACACACAACACCACCCTACAGCAATCACAGATATGGCACCGAGAAAAAAATTCTACGTCGTCTGGAACGGCTACGCGACCGGCGTCTTTGACTCCTGGGAGGAATGTCAGCTTCAGATCAAAGGCTACCCCGACGCAAAATTCAAAAGCTTCGACTCGCAGGAGGCCGCCGTCGCAGCCTATCGCGGAGACCCTGCCGAGCAGCTCGACCTCCTCAAAGCCATCTCCTCAGCGCCCAAAGTCAAGATCAACTACGAAGCCTTCCCCGAAATCCAGCTCGATGCCCTCGCCGTCGACGCCGCCTGCTCCAAAAATCCCGGCCCGGTAGAGTATCAGGGCGTATGGGTCCGGACGGGAGAACGCATCTTCCATGCCGGCCCGTTTGAAGGGGGCACAAATAATATAGGTGAATATCTCGCTCTCGTCCACGGACTCGCCTTGCTCCACAGCCAGGGCAAGACCTCGACTCCGATCTACACCGACTCAAAGACAGCCCGTTCATGGGTCAGAAACCGTCACCCTAAGACCACACTCACTCCAAGCGCCCGCAACGCCAAGCTGTTTGAGCTCATAGACCGCGCCACCAAATGGTTGCAGACCCACGAGATCACCAACCCTATCCTCACCTGGGACACCCCCGTGTGGGGAGAGATCCCGGCCGATTTCGGACGCAAATAATCCGGCGTAATAACAACTCCCGCACTATTGATTCCGTCAGCCACCCACATCCCGGCCGGCGGAATCTTCTTTATATATATGTTTATATGCATGCCTGTACTGACATCCGCCAAACAGACCACTTTTTCGCCATCACAGTTGAATTATCGTTATGTTAATTTAAACTTTTAATGTTGTAAAGAAGTTATATTTGCAGACCCTATTATATCAAAAATACACGCGGTCATCACTAATTAACACGTTTCAACTAAGATTCCTAAATAACAGAACATGGCAACACGAAGATTATTCCTCGCTTTCATGGCATTGTGTGCCCTTGGCGTGACAGCACAGACCGTCACAGTGCCCGAGGGGAGTGTGGTCACTCTTGAACAGTGCCGCGACATGGCGCTGGCCAACAACAAGACCCTTCGCAAATCCGCACAGCAGATCAAGGTCGCAGGCTATGAGAAAGACCAGGCCTTTGCCGCCTACCTCCCGGCCATCGACTTCGCAGGCGGATATATGTATAACCAGAAGGGTGTGTCGGTCTTCGGCTCCGACCAGCTGCTGCCGGTCAAGACATTCAATCTTGAGACGAAATCCTACGAATTCAACCTCGTCAAGAATCCCATCACCGGCGAGCCCATCACCGTCAACGGTCAGCCTATACCCGAACAGATGGCCTATCTGCCGAAGGACGCTCTGAGCTATGACCTCCACAACGTATTTTTCGGAGCCGTGACACTCACACAACCCATCTTCATGGGCGGAAAGATCGTGGCGATGAACAAGATCACCGGCTATGCCGAGAATCTCGCCCGTGCCATGCACGACAATGCCGCGCAGGACGTCGTCTATGCCGTCGACGCAGCCTACTGGCAGGTCGTATCTCTCAAAGCAAAGGAAAAACTCGCCGTCAGCTATGTCAATCTTCTTGACACCCTAAGCCACAACGTATCCCTGATGGTCAAAGAGGGTGTGGCCACACAGCGCGACCAGCTAACAGTCGATGTCAAGCTCAATTCAGCCCAGGTCGACCTCACCAAAGTTGAAAACGGCCTCGTGCTCTCACGCATGGCGCTCGCACAGGTATGCGGACTCCCGGTCCACACCACCTTCACCCTCGCCGACGAGGATGCCGAGATTGTCACCGCCTCCGCCCCAATCGCCAACAGCTACAACATGCAGGATGTCTACTCCTCGCGCGATGACCTGCGTGCTCTCGAACTCGGAGTGAAGATCTATAAGGAGAAAGAAAACGTAGCCCGGGCCTCGATGATGCCCAACCTCGCCCTTGTCGGCTCATACTCCTTCTCAAACCCCAACATGTTCAACGGATTCCAGAAGAAGTTCAACGGCATGTTCTCAGTCGGCGCCATGCTCACCGTACCCATCTGGCACTGGGGTGGCAACTACAACAAACTCCGGGCAGCCAAAGCTCAGACCGTAGCCGCACGTCTCGAACTCGACAACGCGAAAGAGATGATCGACCTCCAGGTCAACCAAGCCTCATTCAAAGCTCAGGAAGCCATCAAGACCTTCAACATGACTGAGACCAACCTCGCTAAGGCTGATGAGAATCTCCGCTGTGCCAACCTCGGATTCCGCGACGGCGTCATGACAGTCGACAACGTCATGGAAGCACAGACCGCATGGCTCAAAGCCCACTCCGAGAATGTCGACGCCCGCATCGACGTCTACCTCTGCGACGTCTATCTCAACAAAGTGCTCGGCCGCCTCGACGTCAGCGCCCCGGTAGCCAAATAAGACTTCCCCAAACTCCACACACCGAATCAAAAGAAATAGAAAAATCAACCTTATAATATCTTTCGGATCATGTCAGATACAAAAAACAATCCCGCCGCTACTCCCGAACAGCGCGAAAACAAAATACTCATGGCTGCCATGGGCATCATGATGATAATCTGTATCATCCTCGCCATCCTCGGCTTCTGCTTCCTCAACAAACCGCAGGACATCGTCGAAGGTCAGGCCGACGCCACCTCCATCCGCATCTCCGGCAAGCTCCCCGGCCGAGTGATGAAGATCTATGTCCACGAAGGCGATCAGGTAAAGGCCGGTGACACACTCGTACATATCCACTCCTCGCTCGCCGATGCCAAACTCATGCAGGCTGAAGGAATGGAGACTGTAGCCCGCACTCAGAACCAAAAGGTCGACGCAGGCACCCGCAAACAGATCGTCCAGGCAGCACGCGACCTCGTCAGCCAGGCAGCAGCCGCAGTAGAGATCACCCAGAAGACCTACACCCGCATGCAGAATCTCTACTCCGAGGGAGTCATGTCGGAACAGAAACGCGATGAGGCCAAGGCTGCCTACGATGCAGCTGTCGCAGCCCACAAAGCCGCACAGAGCCAGCTCGATCTCGCCATAGCAGGCGCCCAGAAAGAGGACAAAGAGAGCGCAGCTGCCATGGTCAACGTAGCCAAAGGTGGTGTGGCCGAAGTCCAGAGCCTCCTTGAGGACCAATATCTCATCGCACCATGCGACGGTCAGATCGACGCCGTCTATCCCGAAGAGAGCGAGCTCGTATCGCTCGGAGCCCCCATCATGAGCCTCCTCAAACTCAGCGACAAGTGGGTCACCTTCAACGTCCGTGAGGAACTCCTCAACGACATGCCTATGGGTGGCGAGATCGAGATAATGATTCCGGCACTCGACCAGAAGAAAGTAAAGGCCAAGATATTCTACATCCGTGACCTCGGCAGCTATGCCACATGGCAAGCCACCAAAGCCACAGGCCAATGGGACAGCAAGACATTTGAGGTCAAAGCCCACACCACAGAAGCTATCCCCGAACTACGCCCCGGCATGAGTGTCGTCTACTTCAAGTGACACTCTCCCCACGCTCCGCTTCCTCATAAAGACAAACATCCCCACAACCAAGAGTAGCCATGCTTCTACAGATAATCAAACGCGAACTACGCCGCCTCACATCACGCAAAATCTACATCTTCATGATGCTGATTGTGCCACTCGGCTGCACCTTCTTCTTCCTCAACCTCATGAGCGAAGGACTGCCGCTCAAGATCCCCGTAGGCATGGTGGATCTCGACCACAGCTCACTGTCGCGCAAAGTGGGGCGTGCGCTCAACGCAAGCGAACTGATCGACATCACGGCCGACGCCGAAAACTTCCACGATGCCATGGACAAGGTGAGAGGCGGTGAGATATTCGGATTTTTCTATATCCCGGCCGATTTCCAGAAAAAAGCCATCAACGGAAACACCCCGACACTGTCGTTCTACTCCAACATGACCGTTTTCGTCCCCGGTTCTCTCTCCTTCAAGGGATTCAAGACCATTGCCGTCACCACCAGCGGAGGCATAGTCAAGACCACCCTTGTCGGGATGGGTGTCAATGAATCACTTGCCGGCTCACTCCTCCAGCCTGTCGTCATCCGCTCCCATGGATTAAACAACCCGTGGATGAACTATTCCATCTACCTCTCCCAATCGTTCATTCCCTGCCTGCTGGCACTCCTCGTCTTCCTCATGACAGCCTTCAGCATCTGTCAGGAGCAAAAGACAGGCAGCTCGGTCGAATGGCTAAGGATGGCCCGTGGCAACATGGCTGTCGCACTCTTCGGCAAACTCATCCCTCAGACAGTCATCTTCACCGCTGTCGGGCTCGCCATGCAAGGGATCATGTTCGGCTTCCTCCACTTCCCCCTCAACGGCAATCCGCTCAACATGATTCTCGCCATGATACTCCTCGTGATGGCCTCTCAAGCCTTCGCAGTATTCATCACCGAGATGCTCCCCAACCTGCGTATGGCCATGAGTATCCTCTCGCTGACAGGCATCCTCTGCTTCTCGATCGCAGGCTTCTCCTTCCCGGTAGAGAAAATGTATGGCGGAGTCGCCATCTTCTCCTACCTCGTGCCGATAAGATACTACTTCCTGATCTACATCGACCAGGCTCTCAACGGCATCGCGCTATATTACTCAAGATTTTACTACATCGCACTGCTGGGCTTCCTCCTGCTCCCCGTCATCGGACTCCGCCGTCTGGCCAGACACATGGCCAACCCCATCTATGTAGACTGACCCGCATCCGGGATGCAATGCTCCGCCAACCGAACAGATATTACCGACTATGAACTGGATAAAAAGCTTATTTAGAGTGTGGCGCCGGGAGACACGGCTTGTGTTCACCGACATCGGCGTCCTCCTCTTCTTCTTCGCCCTGCCGATCGCCTACCCCGTGGTCTACACCCTCATCTACAACCCCGAGGTGGTCAAAAAGATCGACACCGTCGTCGTCGACCACTCGCGCAGCGTGGAGAGCCGCGAACTTGTCAGAGAGCTCGGTGCCACACAGACCATCAACATCATCGGCTATGCCGCCGACCTCGGCGAGGCAAAGCAGGCATGGCACGAAAAGAAATGCTACGGCATCGTGGAGATTCCCGCTGACTATGGCACACGCATCGGACGCGGCGAACAGGCCGTCGCCTCATTCTATGCCGACATGTCGCTGCTCATCCGCTTCCGTCAGTATCTTCTCTCGCTGACCGACGTCCAGATGAACGAAGCTCTGCGCATCACATCCGAACGCATCGCCTCCGGCGGACTCCTCACAAGTACCATCGACGGCCTCCCGGTCAACTCACAGGCCAACTTCCTTGGCGACGTCACCCAGGGCTTCGCATCCTTTGTCATGCCCGGTATCGTGGTGCTCATCCTCCAGCAGAGTATGCTCCTCGGCATCACCATGCTTGCAGGCACGGCCCGCGACCGCCGACGCCGTAACAATGGCATCGACCCGCTCGCATATAATGCCGGACCTCTTGCCACGGTGCTCGGGAAATCACTGTGCTATCTGATGGTCTACATCCCCCTGAGCTACTACATCCTTGAAATCATCCCCTACATGTTCGCCCTGCCTCATGTGGGCCATTTCCTCGACTTCATGCCGGTAGTCTTCGTAGTGCTCCTCGCCACTACCTTCCTCGGCCAGACCATCCAGATCTTCGTGCGCGAACGCGAGTCGAGTCTCCTCGTCGTAGTGTTCACCTCAGTCGTGTTCCTCTTCCTCTCCGGTCTGACATGGCCGCGTTATGCGTTCAATAAATTCTGGCTGATGATCTCCGACCTCATCCCCTCCACGCTTGGAATCGAAGCTCTCATACGCATCAACAGCAACGGCGCGACCGTCGCCGATATCGGACAATATTACACCGGACTATGGTTACTTGCCGGACTATATTTCGTCACCGCTCTTCTATTGCGCTATCTCGCGGACAAGGGCAAAGCGGGAGCTCTTCCCGCCAAGGCGTCAGAACCTCATACCCACCAGAAGAGTCAGGGAATTGAAGGAGCTGAAGTGAGTGAAATTTGAATTATAGTAGAGCGACCCGTTTGACCGCAGCTGTCCGGAGGCGAAAAACGCCCCGTGGTTATACACGCAGCTGAACGACGCACGATAACCGTTGGCCAGCATATTTCTGGCTCCATCGGTAGCATCTTCATAGGTGCGTTTATATCCGAGCAGCCCCATGACCGTCATGTTCAGCAGCCATCGGCGCGGTTTCAGAACCCAGTTGCGGGCATAGCCTCCGAGAGCAGTGACATCCCAATAGTGGAAACGGTATGAGGGTATCTGCAAAGGGAGATATTCGAGCATCTCTTTGGGAAGATTGCTGAAATCCATATTTGTGTTCTGCTCACCGTAGTTTATGCCTGCGATCGCAGTTCCTGCTGTCCGCAGCTGATATTTCGAAAAGGTATAGGCAGCCGCATGTGAATACTTGTAGTGGTTGAAGAAATAATATGCATCGAGGCTTGCGGTCGTGATGCTGACATCGTCGAAATCATAGCGGAAATCTTTACCATTGTTGTAGTCTCCGAAACGCGTGAGGATCATTCCTCCCTCCGATGAAACCTTGCTGTAGTTAATGAAAAAGCGCGAGCAGGTGAAATCAAAATTGAAAGTACGCCGCTTTGTATCGCGGTCAAAAAGCTTGTCGATATTCCACATATAGCCCACGCTAACAGCCATAAAACTTATATAGCCTCCAGCATCCGAAAAGAGATTCGAATGCATGGAGATGAGTGAGTTTTTCGGGAAAAGCATAGTCTGGGTCTCCAGCCAGCCGTATGACTTGCCCTGGAGCTTCCAGTTCTTGCCGGTGCCGACCACATATTCCTTGTCGTATGAATTGAAGGTCTTGTCCCCCCAGTTGTAGACATTGAGCGCAAACCGCGGAAAAGCCGGATAGCAGACAGTCGTATCATGGATGAGAAAGCCGTTTTCAATCAGTTGATGTATCCATCGGGTAGAGCTTTTGGGAAGCGAATCACAGAGAGTCGACTGAGCGGAAGCGGTCACACAACCGCCGGCCGCGCCGACAGCAACAAGCATACATGACAGAGTGAAAACGTGGATGAGAAACCTTCTTATCATAATCGACCATCAATCTTGACTGCAAAATTAAGCAAATTCCACTATTTTAAGAGCCTTCCGCAACAAAATTAAGACCATTATGCCTAATTTGGAGTCATATCGCACAATCGTTCCCATCTGCATGAGGCACTTTGAAAGGCCCCCGGAAAAGTTTTTGAAAAAAAGAGTGAAAAACACCCGTAACATCTTGCTGGTTGGAATTTTATTACTAACTTTGCAGCGCTTTTCGGCCAATAGCCAGAGCAGTTTGTAATTAACCTTATTTATTAACCCCATTTTTTAATGACTGAAGAAGTAAAAAACTCCCCGATCGCTGACTTCGATTGGGAAGCGTATGCAAACGGTGAGACCAAGGGCGAAAAAACCCGCGAGGAACTCACCAAAACCTATGATGAATCGCTCAACACCGTGCGTGACAAGGACGTAATCGAAGGTACCATCATCTCACTCAACAAGCGTGAGGCAGTGGTTAACATCGGCTACAAGAGCGACGGCATCATCCCCATGAGCGAATTCCGCTACAACCCCGACATCAAGGTGGGCGACACCGTTGAAGTCTTCATCGAAAACCAGGAAGACAAAAAAGGCCAGCTCATCCTTTCTCACCGCAAAGCCCGTGCAGCCCGTTCTTGGGACCGCATCAACGAGGCTCTCGAGAAAGACGAAGTCATCAAGGGCTACATCAAATGCCGTACCAAAGGCGGCATGATCGTCGACGTATTCGGCATCGAGGCCTTCCTCCCCGGCTCACAGATCGACGTTAAGCCCATCCGCGACTACGACATCTTCGTTGGCAAGACAATGGAGTTCAAGGTCGTGAAGATCAACCAAGAATTCAAGAACGTGGTTGTCAGCCACAAAGCACTCATCGAAGCCGAACTCGAGCAGCAGAAGCGCGAAATCATCGCCAAGCTCGAGAAGGGTCAGGTGCTCGAAGGTTCTGTCAAGAACATCACCAGCTACGGTGTGTTCATCGACCTCGGCGGCGTAGACGGCCTCATCCACATCACTGACCTCTCTTGGGGCCGCGTAAGCCACCCCGAGGAAGTCGTACAGCTCGACCAGAAGCTCAATGTCGTTATCCTCGACTTCGACGACGAGAAGAAGCGCATCGCTCTCGGTCTCAAGCAGCTCCAGC
>JAMPDC010000001.1:1265252-1294193 GCA_023665865.1 Staphylococcus sp. | reverse complement strand
CTCGACTTCGACGACGAGAAGAAGCGCATCGCTCTCGGTCTCAAGCAGCTCCAGCCCCATCCCTGGGATGCCCTCGACGCCAACCTCAAAGTCGGCGACAAGGTTAAGGGCCGCGTAGTAGTCATGGCTGACTACGGCGCATTTGTTGAAATCGCCCCCGGCGTTGAAGGTCTCATCCACGTCAGCGAAATGTCTTGGAGCCAGCACCTCCGCTCAGCTCAGGACTTCCTCAAGGTTGGCGACGAAATCGAAGCTGTCATCCTCACCCTCGACCGCGAGGACCGCAAGATGTCACTCGGTCTCAAGCAGCTCAAGAACGATCCCTGGGAGAACATCGAAACCAAATATCCCGTCGGTAGCAAGCACACTGCAAAAGTGCGCAACTTCACCAACTTCGGCGTATTCGTTGAAATCGAGGAAGGCGTTGACGGTCTCATCCACATCAGCGACCTCTCTTGGACCAAGAAAGTTAAGCACCCCAGCGAGTTCACTCAGATCGGTGCTGACATCGACGTTCAGGTTCTCGAAATCGACAAGGACAACCGTCGTCTCTCTCTCGGCCACAAGCAGCTCGAAGAGAATCCCTGGGACGTATTTGAAACCGTATTCACCGTTGGTTCAATCCACGAAGGCACCATCATCGAGATGGTCGAGAAGGGCGCAGTCATCGCTCTCCCCTACGGTGTTGAAGGCTTCGCTACTCCCAAGCACCTCGTGAAAGAGGATGGCTCTAAGGCTCAGGTTGACGAGAAACTTAACTTCAAGGTCATCGAGTTTAACAAGGACAGCAAGCGCATCATCCTTTCTCACAGCCGCATCTTCGAAGATGAGCAGAAGGGCGAGCGCGCAGAAGCAGCTCCCAAGAAGGCAGCCGGCAACCGTCGCGGTGGCCAGCGTCGTCAGGAAGAGGCTCCCGCCCTCACAACTCCCCTCGAGAAGACCACTCTCGGCGACCTCGAGGCCCTCGCTGAACTCAAGCAGAAATTCTCAGGCAAGTAATCATACTTCCGCTTAAGAATAACCCCACGGCAGGAAAGTCACCACAATGGCTTTCCTGCTTTTTTTGTTTGCCACCCCCTCCGACTTCAAGATATGACAATCGGCCTATTGCATCGCGCAACAGGCCGACTTTTGTTTAGCAGAAAAGAGTTATAACACATTTTAGCTGTCTCATCACCCACACCTCACGGATCGGGATCGACATATTCAGAAATCAGACATAGATATATATCCATTGTATTTCTATCCGGATGTCCAGGCACACACAACAACAAAACCGCAGTGAGCGGAGATGCTGCACCACAGTTTCTGACTGCTTTCCCCTTACGGATAAACTATCTTCAGGGGAGGGGGATGAAGATTGGATGTAGACAGACGACTGAACCACGACGGCCGACCTTGGGGCCGCGGGAGGTCAAGATGTCGGAAGCTCTGATCCTCGAAAGCATTCAGACTGCGGAAAAGCGCGGAGACAGGCAGGTCTTCTGACTCGCTCCACCCCTCCGGCGCCTTCCCGACACGGATTGTCCGCATCAGTGGCATAGCTTGCCGGGGAGCTTCAATGGAGCTCACAGCAGCGGGTCTGTCCGGGAGTCGCACCCGGTTCCCTTTTAAGACATTTGCCATGACAGCAACATGTCACCTGTTTCGCTGCAAATTTACGACTTTTCCAGAAATTATCAAATTTTTTGCCACAAGACCATCAGGGTGTAACCATAACTTTGCATTTCAGCGAATATTTCTGTAAATTTGCAGCTTTAGCGGACAAAATGCCAGCACATCCACAGCTATTGACCGCCATCATAGACCAACAACCCCAACATCATATCCCAAACGATGAAACATCTCCTGACACTACTGCTCATAACTGCCACCCTCTGCGCTGCTTCCTGTTCTAAAGGTGAAAAAAGCACTCCCGAAACAGCACCCAAAGAAGTTGAGGAACAGAAATCGCAACTCGAACAGGCCCTGACCGAAGGAAACCTGAAGCAGGCATCTGTCATGGCCGACAGCATGTCGCTCTTCGTCGACGATTTCACCCCCGAACAGACCGTACAGGTGCTGACAGCTTTCGTGCGCATCCACAATGAAGCGGCATCCCGCCGCGAGAGCCGGCGAGCCCTCGAGACACTGCGCAAATATGTGGATGTCTACGACATTGCCCTCAGCGTCAACCCCAATGACACCCGTGCAGCCTTTGAGAAGGCCCATCGCCGCAACCCGGAGATTAATTTCGACTCAATAGCCAAAACTTTCCGCTCGAAACTCCGGGACTATGACTCCATGCAGGATGGCTCACTTGTCAAGACCCCTCCGGACACAACAGTAGCCAAGGCCGACACCTCAGCAACCAAAGCCACCAAACCGGAACTTCCTCTCGAACTCCAGCCCGCCCAGTAATCCACACCTGTCATCTCTCTGCAATCTCACATCCCACCCACCACACAATGCAAGACTTCATAAAGAAATATGCGTCCGTCCTGAGCTTTATCGGAGGACTCGTCATCATCGCCATCATAGCTTTCGCCTTCTTCTATCCCGATGCTTCAGAAGGAAACCAACTGCGCCAACACGACATGCAGCAAGGCATAGCCATCGGGCAGGAAGCAAAAGCCTACGCTGAGCAGACCGGCGAAGTGTCACGCTGGACCAACTCACTCTTCTCCGGCATGCCGACCTTCCAGATCTCGCCGTCCTATCCGTCCAGCGGGCTCTATAAATGGATCAATACCGTCATGGGACTCGGCCTACCCTCTCCGTCATCGCTTATAGCCATGATGATGACAGGTTTCTTCATCCTGCTGCTGGCCATGAAGATGAGATGGTATGTAGCTCTACTCGGAGCCATAGCCTACGGATTCTCATCCTACTTCATAATCATCATCGGCGCCGGACATATCTGGAAATTCGTCACACTGGCCTACATCCCGCCGACAATAGCAGGCATAATCCTCTGCTACCGTGGACGCTACCTTGCAGGAGGAGCCTTGGCCGCCCTCTTTGCCATGATGCAGATCGCATCCAACCACGTGCAGATGACCTACTACTTCCTCTTTGTCATCATCGGCATAGTCATAGCTTTCCTCATTGACGCTGTCCGCACAAAGACACTCCGCAAATGGGGCATCTCAACCGGCATACTCGCCGTCGCCGGCATACTCGCCGTCGCAGCTAACGCCCCCAGCCTTTACCTCACCTACGAATACTCCAAAGAGACCATGCGCGGACGCCACAGCGAGCTCACAGCCCCGGCCTCTGCATCCGGCCAGGAAACAGCAGGTCTCGACAAAGACTATATCACCCAATACAGTTATCAGCCCTCGGAAACCTTCTCGCTCCTCATACCCAACATCAAGGGAGGCGCTTCAGCCAAGCCGGAGAAGGGCCGCTTCATAGCTCTCAACCTCAGTGAGCTCCCCGATGCTCAGCAGATGGCCTCCGAAGGCAAACTCGACGGCATGCAGCAGCAATATCTCAGCTACATGAGTCAATATTTCGGAGATCCCGAAGGCACTAACGGCCCGGTCTATGTCGGCGCTCTCATCTTCGCCTTCTTCATCCTCGGCTGCATAATAGTCCGCGGTCCGATGAAATGGGCACTTCTGATCCTCACCGTCTTCTCCATCCTCCTCGCATGGGGACGCCATGCTATGCTCTTCACCGACATCATGCTCTCCATCGTCCCGATGTATTCTAAATTCCGCACCGTCGAGAGCATCCTCGTCATCGCCGAGTTCACCATGCCACTTCTCGCAGCCATGGCGCTGCAACAGGT
This sequence comes from Staphylococcus sp., assembly GCA_023665865.1. Classification (GTDB taxonomy): domain Bacteria; phylum Bacteroidota; class Bacteroidia; order Bacteroidales; family Muribaculaceae; genus Duncaniella. The sequence goes on along the minus strand of JAMPDC010000001.1, from coordinate 1,290,418 downwards.
TCTGACCGACAAGGATGCGTGGACCAACTACCGCAAGGCAATCTTGTGGAGCTTCGGCGCCACACTTGCCATCTGCGCCATAGGCTTCTGCGTGCCGGAATTTTTCGGAAGCGTCATCTCTGAAAATGACCGTGAAGTCGACAACTACATCACAGGTGCTCTCATGCAGCAGGGCTACGACGCCCAGACCGCACGCCAGTTCAGTCTCCAGAATCCCGCAATCTACTCGGCAGTCGAATCACTCCGCACCGGTCTGATATCGACCGATGCACTCCGCAGCTTCATCATCGTGGCTATCGGCGCCCTCATCCTCGCTGCCTACATACGCCGCAAAATTTCAGCTGGAATCACTGTCGTCATACTCGCCGTGCTCATACTCGGCGACCTCTACTCCGTCAACAAGCGCTACATCAACCATGAGAGCTTTGTCCCTGCCAAGCTAACCGTAGGCGAACCGATAGCCCGGACTCAGGCCGACGACATAATACTTCAGGACACATCCATGAACTATCGGGTCATGGACATCCCTCGCTTCTATGCAGCCGACCCGTCATACTACCACAAAATGATCGGTGGCTACCATGCAGCCAAACTCACGCGCTACCAGGATCTCATCGACCGCCATCTCGCCCACTTCACCCAAGGCGCGGAGACAGATGCCGACTGGAATGTGCTCAACATGCTCAACGCACGCTACATCGTCGGTCTTGACGGCCAGGTGCTACGCAACCCCGAAGCCTTTGGCAACGCCTGGTTTGTCGGGCATGTGGACTACGTCAACACACCTGACGAGGAAATGGCCCGTCTCTCCGACATCCAGCCTCGCGCGACCGCCGTTGCCGACAAGAAATTCGAGTCAATACTCGGGCGGTCCAAAGCCGTGACACCCGGAGACACAATCATAGAGACTTCATACGCACCAAACCGCCTGACCTACCGTAGCCATAGCGCAAACGGAGGCGTGGGAGTCTTCTCTGAAGTCTATTTCCCCTGGGGATGGACAGCGAGTATAGACGGCAAGGAGACACAGATAAGCCGTGTCGACTATGTGTTGCGCGCACTCAACATCCCTGCCGGCGACCATGAGATTGTGATGAGCTTCGACCCGCCATCGCTCCACGCGACCGACAATCTCGCATCAGTCTCCATCATCCTCATCTATCTTTCGCTCGCCGCAGCCGCCGTTGTCGGCGCCCGACGCTATCTCAAGCGCAAGCCGGATGTGGAAAGCAAGTAAAGCCTACCGCCACCTACCGGGCTTCCGGGCAGTCAAACGAGCATGGCGCAGCCGTGGATTCGGCGTCCACTCTCCCTTTGCCTTCCGCTTCATCACCTCGGTGTTGCGGCAGAAAGGTGAATACTACGCCTATGCCGACATGCGCCGCTTCGCCCCCTCTGCATCCCGGTTCCGCCGGCTGTCATTGCTTTTCAGACTCGTATGCGAATTTCGGCCTGCAATCATTGCAGTCAGCAATCCGTCAATCCACCTCCCGGAGTGCCGGACCATGAATCTCGCATCATCGGCAGCCCGACTTGTCGACATGACATCCACCGAAGCCTCAGCCGCGAATATGCTGCTCATCGACGGCTCCCGGCTGACGCAGGAAACCACAGAGGCTGTCAACCACACGCTCGGGAATCAAGGCGTGGTCATAGCCGTCAACTGCAACCGCATGAACCGCTGGACTCTCCGGTCAATGCTGACCACATCGGGCGTTATGACCTTCAGCAACCATTCCGGGACAATAATATTGGTAAGCCGCTGGGACTTGCCACGCCAGGATTTTGAAATCAATTTCTGACCTCACATCCCAATGCGCCAGATCGACAACATCGACAACGTCATCCGCGACTATAGCCTGTATCTGATGATGGAAAAAGGCATGGCCGGCAACACGCGTGACGCCTACCTGCGCGACACACGCAAACTCCTCGCCTATCTTGCCTCCTCGCAGACCAAGCTACGCGACGTCACGGTCGATACTCTGCGCTACTTCCTCGGTGAGCTCCATGATCTCGGCATCGCGGAGCGCTCGCAAGCCCGCATCATCTCCGGCATGCGCTCCTTCTTCCACTATCTCAGCATCGAAGACTATCTCCGGCCGGATCCTACCGAACTGCTCGAATCGCCCAAGACCGGTCTCCACCTGCCCGAAGTGCTCACTCTTCCCGAAATCGACGCCATGATCGGCGCCATCAATCCCGACAAAGCCGAAGCCACACGCGACCGCGCCATGCTTGAAGTGCTCTACGGTTGCGGACTGCGCGTCAGCGAGCTCACAGGCTTGGAAATATCAAGGATATTTTCCGACGAAGGCTACCTCATCGTCCGGGGCAAGGGCAACAAGGAGCGCCTCGTCCCGATGTCCGACGTCTCCATCGCCGCTATTGAAGACTATCTGCCCGACCGTTCCATGCTCGACATCAAACCCGGTTGCGAAAACATCCTGTTTCTCAACCGCCGTGGCCGAAAACTGACCCGCGAGCGCATATTTCAGATTGTCAAAGCTCTTGCCGAAGAGGCCGGCATACGCAAAAATATATCGCCACACACACTGCGCCACTCCTTCGCAACCCATCTGCTCGAAGGTGGCGCAAATCTGCGTGCCATCCAGCAGATGCTCGGCCACGAGACAATAGCCACCACACAGATCTACATCCATCTCGACCGCTCGACTCTCCGCTCCGACATCCTCACCTACCACCCCCGCAATCATCGCGGGTGATTAATAATTATTGTTAAATGGCCGACCGCGGGTTGGGGAATCGGATTATTGTCACTACCTTTGCAGAAGTCAACGTCCGAGGACGCTGACAACTAATACAGACATGTAAATCAATCACATCAGATAGGGTCTCGTAGCCTCAAGCCTCGGGATTCCTTCTTTTTTAACTGTCCCGACAATAAATTCACTCTCTCCGACCACTCCGGCGCCCCTATCGGAACGTCGGTGCGGATTATGCTTTAACAATAACTATAACACCTATAACCCAAACGTTTACACTACCATGGCTATTACTTACATGACCAAGGAAGGTTACAAGAAAAAAATGGAAGAAATCGCGTTTCTCGAATCAGTAGAACGCCCCCGCATATCAGCTGCCATCGCAGAAGCCCGTGACAAAGGCGACCTTTCGGAAAACTCCGAATATGACGCAGCCAAAGAAGCCCAGGGCATGCTCGAAATGAAGATCGCGCAGCTCAAGGATCTCGTAGCCAACTCACGCATCATCGACGAAAGCAAACTCAACAACGAGGAAGTCCAGATCCTCAACCGCGTCAAGATCAAAAACACCGCCAACGGCATGACTATGGAATATACCATCGTCGCTGACTCCGAAGCCAATCTCAAGGAAAAGAAGATCGGCTCAAGCACCCCCATCGCGCAGGGTCTTCTCGGCCATAAGCTTGGCGAGGTCGTCGAGATCAAGGTTCCCGCCGGTCTCATGAAATTTGAGATTGTCGAAATCAACTTCTAATCACGGAGGACTGGCAATATGGCTACAATCTTCAGCAAAATCGCAGCAGGCGAAATCCCGTCATACCGCATCGCGGCCGATGACCGCCACTATGCTTTTCTCGACATCAACCCCGTCGCACCCGGCCATGTCCTCGTCATTCCCCGCAAGGAAGACGACTACATCTTCAACCTTTCCGACGACGACTACCAGGCCCTGACCCTCTTCGCCAAACGTGTGGCCAAAGCCATCGAGCAAGCCGTTCCTTGCAAGCGTGTCGGCGTCGCAGTCATCGGACTTGAGGTCCCCCACACCCATATCCACCTCATCCCCATCAACAGTGAGGCCGACATGGACTTCCACAACAAGGCCCAGCTTCCCGCTGAAGAGATGACAGCAATCGCCAATGCGATCTCAGAGAAATTCGACGAGCTCTATCCCGCAGACTAAGCCAATGGAATCACGCCGAAGCAAGACAGCCAGCTGGATAGAAGCGACGAGACTGCGCACCCTCCCCGTATCGCTCGCGGGAGTGCTCTACGCCGTAGGTCTCGGGGTCTCCACAGGCCACTTCATCCTCCTGCCCGCCCTGCTCTGCTTCCTGTTCGCGCTCCTTGCGCAGATAGCGTCAAACTTCGCCAACGAATACTACGACTTCAAGGCCGGTCTCGACCGTGCAGGGCGCGAAGGCCCCCGCCGCGGCGTCACCGAGGGCGACATCACCCCTGCCGCAATGAAATATGCAACATTCGCAACCCTTGGCGCAGCCTGCGCCGTGGGTTGCTTGCTTGTTGCGCTTTTCGGACAGTGGTGGATGGTAGGTGTCGGCATCCTGACAGCTCTTGGAGTCATGGCCTACAGCACAGGCCCCTATCCGCTTTCCCACCATGGGCTCGGAGAGGTGGCAGTGGTCTGCTTTTTCGGCATAATCCCGGTCTGCCTGACTTATCTGCTGCTTGGAGGCTCCTACGGTGGCTGGCTGCTCGCCGCCTCGGTGGGAATCGGGCTTATGATAGCCAATGTATTGATCGTCAACAACTACCGCGATGCCGATGATGACCGCGCCGTGGGAAAACGGACCCTTGCTGTGCGTCTCGGACGCAAAGCCATGCTGGCTGTCTATCTCGCCAACGGTTTCCTCGCCGTCATTCTCACCCTCCCCGAATGGCTCGCGCTGTCAAAGGCCTCCCTCATAGTCCCGGCCATCTACCTCTGTCTACACATCTGCCTCACACTCTCGCTCAGGCGCCACAAGGGAGCGCAGCTCAACCCGATCCTCGGCAAGACTGCAATCCTGATATTTGCCTACGCACTCGCCTATACAGTGATCGTCCTTTCCGAAGGCTGACCACAGATCTATCCAAATTCCTCTGACCGACATTTCTCCTCAAAACAAATCAAAAAATGGACAACTTCTACGCATGGTGTAAGCGCTATCTGTCTTTCACGCTCCTCGCCGCCATTGTCGTCGGTGCGCTCGTCCTCTTTCTCAACGAGAACTCGCTCCTCCGCACCATGGAGCAAGAGCAACGTATCGACGAACTCGAAGCAGCTATCAGCGACGCGACAGATACCCTCAACTATTACCGCGACCTCAACCACTCGCTCGACACCGACAAGGAGACGATGGAGCGCATAGTCCGTGAACAATACCACATGCAACACCCCGACGAAGACGTTTATATCTATGAATGATAAAAAGACCAACACCCAACGCCGCAATCTCATCTCGACAATCCTCGTGACCATCGGTCTGCTGTCGATCATGACGGCCACTCTCCTTCCGCTCCTCCACATCGCCGGCTCATGGATGCGCTATCTCTATGCCGCAGGTGCACTCCTTCTGCTCATCGGACGCTTCGTGGCGCCACCGGTCAAGGAAGGCCCCGTCCGCCTGCGCCGTCTGATCCGGATCGAGATACTGACAGCGCTGATATTCATTGCAGGAGCTGTCTTTCTGTTCATCCCCACCTATGGAGGGACAGATTGGCTCGGTTTCACCCTTGCCGGAGGTCTGCTGACCATCTACACCTCCATCATGATTCCCCGCCAGAAGCTCGGGTAAGCGGACCGGCAGCAGCCATATTAGCACAAAATTTGTTGTAATTTGAGGTAAATTGCCACATTTTAAGTAATTTTGCCCCAAAATCATCAAGAAATTCGGCCTTAATGTCGCAATATCTCACTATTGACCAAGGAAATACTGAAGCAAAGATTTCGCTTTGGGAGGATACAGAACTCGTTGACACCGTCATCGAGTCACGTCTCACACCCGCCTCGGTCGCAGATTTCATTGCCGGACGCCCGTTGTCGGGAGCGATATATTGTTCTGTCGTCCAAAACAATGGCCCTGTCATCAACAAGCTCAGCCATCTTGCCCGCTGTGTCTATCGTCTGACCGCATCCACCCCACTCCCGATAGCCGTCGACTACCGCACGCCGGCAACCCTCGGCACCGACCGTATCGCGGCCGCCGTCGGAGCATGGGCCGACTTCAAGGGGCGCGACATCCTTGTCATCGATGCCGGCACCGCTGTCACATACGACCATGTCGATGCCTCCGGCACATACCGCGGAGGCAACATTGCCCCAGGTATAACAATGGAACTCAAGGCTCTCAACCAGTTCACAGCCCGACTCCCGCTCGTCCCCTTCCCGGAAAACATGTCGGCCTTGCGCGACAACCGTTTCGGACGCGACACAGCCGAAGCCATCACACTCGGAGCCGTCTACAGTGTTGTAGCCTCAATCGGATATTATCGCAGCCATCTCCCCGAAGACACTGTAGTAGTGCTCGGCGGAGGTTGTGGCCATCACCTTGCATCTCTTTGCGATTTTGAAGTTCACGTCGATGAACATCTCGTCAGCAAAGGTCTAAACAGAATTTTGCTTTACAATGAAAATTAAGACTTTTCTCATCCTCGCTTTCGTTGCCGTCGCAGCAGCCTCAGGCCTCTCGGCCCAAAACGTGACAAGCCCCTATTCAAAGTTCGGCTACGGACTTCTCGGTGACAACGCTACCTCAGCCCAGCGCCAAATGGGCGGAGTCGGCTATGCCATGCACTCCGGTCGTCAGGTCAACGTCATGAACCCCGCAGCCTATGCCGCAACAGACTCCATGACCTTCCTCTTCGACATGGGTGTCGATGTCTCACTCTTCTGGCGTGAGGACAACACCGGCAAAAGCCATGACTGGGGCGGCGGCCTCGACTATGTCACCATGCAGTTTCCCGTTTCCCACAAAGTCGGTGTGAGCGCCGGCCTTCTGCCATTCACCTCCGTGGGCTACTCTTTCGGCTCGGAGATCGACAATGGCATGTCGTCACACAAAGGTACCGGCGGTATCAACCAGCTCTATATCGGAGCCGGCTACACCCCGTTCAAAAACTTCTCGATAGGTGCCAACGTCAGCTATCTCTTCGGATCGATCTACAATGACGTCTATGCCATCCAGACCGGGACAGCAACCCAGTCACTCTTCGAGCAAGTGATGGAGGTCAAGGATTTCCGTCTGCAATTCGGCGCGCAATACACCATAAAAGTATCACGCAAAAACTCCTTTACAGTCGGCGTGACCTACTCTCCATCCAAGTCGCTTCTCGGTAAGACATACGTGTTGAAATATTACGACACCACCAATACCAACGGCCCTGACACCATCGCCCCGGGCATTGTCTGCCTCCACAACCGCTACTCTCTCCCCGACACCTGGGGTGCCGGTATCTCCTACGATTGGAACGGTCAGCTTCAAGCCGAGGTCGACGTGACCTATCAGAACTGGTCGAAAGTCAAATATGACCAGCTTGAAAACTTCTCCTCCTCGAAATTTGCCAACCGCTACCGTATCGGTGCCGGCGTAAGCTACATGCCTGATCCCCGCGGCGGCTACTTCAAGCGCGTCATCTACCGCGCCGGCGGCTTCTATAACCGCGACTATGTGATGGTCGACAACAACCACGTCAGAGACTATGGCATCTCTTGCGGTTTCGGTCTTCCGGCCAACTCATCCAAGACTCTCATAAATCTCGGTTTCGAATATCACCAGCGTCAGGCAACCCCCGATCCTCTTCTCAAGGAACGATATTTCAACCTTACGCTCGGCATCAACTTCAATCAGGTCTGGTTCTTCCAGAACAAGCTGCGCTAACCTCCGATGAATCTCACCTCCCCGACACTCCGCATGCGTCTGCTTCCGGTCGTGACAGCTATCGCCGTCGCAGCGACCGCCACAGTCGTGTCGGGATGCAAGGAGGGCGATCCGGTCGGGATGGGCAATGTCGACGCCTCACGCACGCCGACAATGCTCACGCGCAATGTCGAGACACTCATTTCCGATTCAGGTGTCACACGCTTCCGCATCGAGACTCCCCTATGGTATGTCTATGATGAAGTCGAGGAACCTTACTGGAACTTCCCCGAAGGCCTCCACCTTGACAAATATGACAATTTCTTCCGCAAGGAGGCCACAGTGGTAGCAGATTCCGCCTACTATATGAAAAACAAGCAGGTGTGGCGGCTCGACGGCAACGTGAGGATAACCAACGTCATGAATGAGAAATTTCTCACCAACCAGCTCTTCTGGGACCAGCGCCTCCACAAACTCTACTCCGACTCCTTCATCCACATCGAGCGCGCCGACAAGGTGCTCGAAGGCTATGGATTTGACTCCAACGAACAGCTGACACGCTACACGATCAGGCGTGTGTCAGGTATTTTCCCCGCAGGAGCCTTCAAACCCGGCAACGGACAGCGACGCGACGCCGCTACCGTCGAAACCTCCGGCGACGACGACAAGGCCGCCGAGACTCCTGCGCCCGACACCAGCGCCCATCCTGAAGTCAGCCCTAAAACAGATACTGCAAAATGACACTGACCGCCTGGCTCATACTCTCGATTGTTTCCCTCTGCTTCTCAGCCCTCTTCTCAGGGGTTGAGATAGCCTATATCTCGGCTGACCGAGTGAGAATCGGCCTTGACACAAGCAGAGGAGGATTCTTCAACAACATCATCGGACGCTACTACTCTCATCCGGACTTTTTCATCTCGACCATACTCGTCGGCAACAACATCATGCTTGTCATCTACGGCATGGGAGCCGCCGCACTGCTCGAACCGTGGATCGAGGCTCACATATCTCCCAACCAGGCTGTCATCCTCATCCTCCAGACCATCATATCGACACTCGTGATTCTCTTCACGGGAGAATTTCTGCCTAAATCGGTGTTCCGTATCAACCCCAACACTTCACTGAAAGTATTCTCCCTTCCGGTCTACTTCTTCTACATCATCCTCTACCCCATCTCGTGGTTCACGTCATGGCTGTCAAAAATGTTGATGAAAATCGCTGGTGTGAAGGCTGAAAACAGCAGCCTCGGAGTCCTCTCGATCACTGATATCAACGACTATCTGGAGACTAAAATCGACGACCTTGAAAATCCGCATGAAGTAGAAGTGGAAAACGAGGTCAAAATCTTCCACAACGCTCTTGACTTCTCGACCACCCAGCTCCGCGACTGCATGGCTCCCCGCAACGAGCTCGTGGCCGTCGACATCGAGACCACCACACGCCAGGAACTCTCAGACCTCTTCACCTCATCGGGCCGAAGCAAAATATTGGTCTACAATGAGGATATCGACAACGTGGTCGGCTATGTGCACGTCTCCGAACTCTTCGATCCGGAGAGCAACTGGAAAGACCACGTCAAGGAGGTGCTCTATGCACCCGAGACTCTGCTCGCAAACACAATGATGCGCCGCCTGCTGAGCGAGAAACGCTCAATGGCTGTGGTAGTCGATGAATTTGGCGGGACGGCAGGTCTCGTGACCCTTGAAGACCTCGTGGAGGAAATCTTCGGCGACATCCAGGACGAGCATGACAAGAACGGCGTGACTGCCGTCGAACTCTCGCCCGGCGTCTATGAATTCTCAGGCCGAATTGAAGTCCGCACCCTCCGCGATGACTACCGCCTTGACATCCCCGAGGAGGATGAATATCAAACCCTCGCCGGCTATCTCCTCTACAAGACCGGGACTCTCCCCGCACAGGGTGAGGTGATAGAGATTGATGACCTTACGTTTACCATCACCTCACGCAGCGCCACGCGCCTCGATCTCATCCGCGTAGAGACTGCGCAGACTGAGAAGAATACTGAAGAATAAGAGGGAGACAACGTTTTTACCGGCGGTTGATGATCTTCACCAGGCGTCGGAGTTGGTTCATGGCAAACAGGTAGACAGGATTTGGCGGCGATACAATATCGGTAGCCATTGTCTCGGCCATCGTCATCGGTGCCTCAGTGCCGAATTGCCCCGGATAGATGATGATAAGATTATTGGCTGACATATATTTCTGCAAAAATTCAGGGACAGCATCCATGTCGCTGTCAAACGACACTGACGAACGGCGCGCACTCACCACTATCAGCAGATCATCATCGTTGATCTGGGCGGTCTTCAACACAAAATCATCATAGCTTGCAACGGACGCGAACGACATGCGTATCCCAAGCTTTCCCTGCGACATCACAGTCCGTATGAGTGGTGCCGTAGAATCTTCACACCAAAACTCAACCCTGCATCCTATCTGGCGGCAAAGATTGCCTACAGCCTGCACCCAACGGCGGAAACCGGTCTCAAACTGTGCCTTCTTCGGGACAGCCACCAATATACGCGTGACGGTGTTGAGGGGGATGAAACAGCGCGACATGACTATCATCCTGTTTGTCGAGCGGAGCAACTGCTCTATTTTCTCACCGAGAAAAGAGTCAATGATGCGGGTGCGGCGGTGCAGGCCGAGTATCAGCTCCGTGACATCGCGCTCCTCCATGGTGTTGAGCACACCGGTGATGAAATTCAGATCAAAACGCTCGATTGATGTAAGCTGTGTCTCCACAGCCGCCGCTGCACGCTCGGCAACATCAAGGGAGTTGCGTCCGATAGCTTTGGACGACGCAGAGTTGTCGTTGCGCACGTGGAGGGCATAGAGATCGCCCGGGACAGAACTGTCGGGAAATCGCATCGAAAGAGCGAGATCGACGATTGCAGGGGCTGTCAGAGGGTTTGAGATGGCAACAAGTGTGCGGGGATGGGTGGTGGAGTCATCGCGCGCGCTCTCCTCATCGGCCTGTTCGAGCAACTGGACCTTGAGGCGGGATGCGGCACGCTCGGTGCCAAACGAAGAAACGGTACAGGTGACGAGTATCATGACCACGGTGCCGTTGAGCACTGTGACATCAAAGAGGTGCATTTCATAGCCGATCATCACGACTGCGAGCGCCACAGCAGTGTGAGCGTTTGAAAGCTGATACATCACCGAGCGGTCTGTTGATGTGAGACGGTAGACCTTCTGCGTGACAAAGGCTGCAAGCCATTTCGAGGCCATAGCCACACCGCTCATGACAGCGGCAGTGTAGAGAGTCCCCCAGCCATCAAGCACTACATGAAGATCAATCAGCATGCCTACGCCAATGAGAAAGTAGGGTATGAAAAGAGCGTTGCCTACAAATTCCAGACGCCCCATGAGCGTGGAGCGAGCCGGGATGAAGCGGTTGAGCACGAGACCCGCAAAGAAGGCTCCGAATACGCCCTCGATGCCGATAAACGAGGCTACCGCAGCGGCTCCGAAGACCATCACCATTATATAGATGAACTGGCTGATACCGTCGCTGTAATGCTTGAAGAAATAGCGTGTGATGCGTGGATAGAGGTAAATGAGCCCGACACAATAGACAGCCAGATAGCACAACACCGGGATGAGCGAACTGACCGAACCGTCGCGGTAGACACCGAGGACGCCTGCAAGGACTATAAGCGAGCCAAGAACGGTGACGATCGTACCGGCGATGGCTATTATGACGGCAGGAGATTTCGTCACGCCGAAACGCGTGACGATCGGATAGGCAATGAGCGTATGGGCTGCGAACATCGAGGCCAGAAGTGTGGCCTCAAGCATATCCATCTTCAAGGCTGCCATCGCCGCCACAGCTCCTATCAACAGCGGGATTATGAAAGTGAACAGGCCGAAGGTCAGTCCCTTGCGCATGTTTTTACGCAAGTGGTACATATCGATCTCTATACCGGCGAGAAACATGAGATACAGGATGCCTACCTGGCCGAAAATCTCAAAGCTCATGTCGCGCGCAAGCAAGTTGAGGCCATAGGGACCGACGGCAACGCCGGCAATGATAAGACCGATGACGTAGGGGATCCTCAGACGATTCAGCACGATAGGCGTCAGCAGAATGATGGCCATCACAGTCAGAAAGATAGGGACGGGGGCTGTGATGAGCGGAGCCTGGGCTGGTATGGCAAGCGTTAGCAACATTGGTGATTGCAGTGGATTTTCACTACAAAATTAGCTAAAAGTCGGCAAACGGAGAAGTTCCGGCATCATTTTATATGCAAATTAGGTAAAATCAAAGCGCCGGCCCCGGATTGCGGGGTCGGCGCTTCGCTTATGAGTGGAATTGAATGAATCGTGTCTATCAGAGTTCGGTGTGAGCCACGTCGATTACCTCATGGGCTTCCTGGCGGGGCACTACAGGCATATCGAAAGCGTCTTCGATATCATCCTTGCCACCGACCACGATGCGCTCGTAGGCGCGGAGACCGGTACCTGCGGGGATAAGGTGACCGCAGATGACGTTTTCCTTCATGCCCTGAAGATAGTCGACCTTGCCGTTGATGGCAGCCTCGTTGAGCACCTTGGTTGTCTCCTGGAATGATGCGGCAGACATGAACGAAGAAGTCTGGAGAGCCGCACGGGTGATACCCTGGAGAATCTGTTCGGAAGTTGCGGGCTGGGCATCGCGGACAACGATCGGACGGAGGTCACGACGCTTGAGCGATGAGTTCTCGTCGCGGAGCTTGCGGGCAGTGATGATCTGACCGGGCTTGACGTTCTCGCTGTCGCCGGCGTCGGTGACAACTTTCTTGCCCCAGATGCGGTCGTTCTCATCCATGAAGTCGCGCTTGTCAACCACCTGCTGCTCGAGGAAGCCAGTGTCACCCGGATCGAGGATGTTGACCTTGCGCATCATCTGGCGGACGATAACTTCAAAGTGCTTGTCGTTGATCTTCACACCCTGCATACGGTAGACGTCCTGGACTTCGTTGACGATGTATTCCTGAACGGCTGTCGGACCCATGATGTTGAGGATGTCGGCCGGAGTGATGGCACCGTCCGAGAGGGGCGTGCCGGCACGCACATAGTCGTTTTCCTGAACGAGGATCTGCTTTGACAGGGGCACGAGATATTTCTTGGTCTCGCCGAGTTTGGAAGTGACTGAGATCTCGCGGTTGCCACGCTTAACCTTGCCAAACTTGACCTCACCGTCGATTTCGGAAACGATGGCGGGATTGGAAGGATTACGGGCCTCGAAGAGCTCGGTGACACGGGGAAGACCACCGGTGATGTCACCGGCAGAACCGGCGGCACGGGGAATCTTGACGAAGATCTCGCCTGCTTTGACATCAGCACCGTCGTCGACCATGAGGTGGGCACCCACAGGGAGTGCGTATGTCTTGACGATCTGGCCGGCAGCATCCACGATGTTTGCCTCAGGCACCTTGCCACGTTCCTTGGACTCGATGATGATCTTCTCACGCAGACCGGTCTGCTCGTCGGAGTCGACGCGGTAGGTGACGTTTTCCTGAAGGTTGACATACTCTACGCGACCACCGACTTCGCTGACGATAACGGCATTGAAGGGGTCCCATTCGCAGATGACGTCGCCCTTTGTAACGGTAGCGCCATTGTCGAAGAAGAGTTTCGCACCATAGGGGATGTTGGCGTTGGTGAGCATCATCTTGGTAGTCGGATCATTGATACGCATTTCTGCGAGTCGGCCGATGACCACCTCGACGTTGCGGCCCTTGGCGTCGACCTCATCGGTCTTGACGGTACGGAGCTCGTCGATTTCAAGCACACCGTCGTAGCGGGAGGTGAGAGAGTTGACGGCAGCGATGTTTGATGCCACACCACCGACGTGGAATGTACGGAGGGTAAGCTGAGTACCGGGCTCGCCGATTGACTGGGCAGCGATGACACCGACAGCCTCGCCCATCTGCACCATGCGGTGAGTTGCAAGGTTGCGGCCGTAGCACTTGGCGCAGACACCCTTCTTGGATTCGCAAGTGAGCACTGAACGGATCTCGACAGATTCGATGGGCGAATCGTTGATGCGGTCAGCGGCGATGTCGTTGATCTCCTCGCCGGCAGCGACGATGAGCTCGCCGTTGGTCGGGTCGATGATATCGTGGACTGACACGCGGCCGAGGATACGCTCGCCGAGCGAAGCGACAACCTCGTCGTTGTTCTTGATCTCGGTGCAGACGAGACCACGGAGGGTACCGCAGTCAACCTCGTTGATGATGACGTCGTGGGCGACGTCGACGAGACGACGGGTGAGGTATCCTGCGTCGGCAGTCTTGAGCGCGGTATCCGCAAGACCCTTACGGGCACCGTGGGTAGAGATGAAGTATTCGAGCACCGAAAGACCCTCCTTGAAGTTTGCAAGAATCGGGTTCTCGATGATCTGACCACCTTCAGCACCACTCTTCTGCGGCTTGGCCATAAGACCACGCATACCGGAGAGCTGACGGATCTGGTCCTTAGAACCACGGGCACCGGAGTCGAGCATCATGTAGACAGGGTTGAAGCCCTGCTTGTCGGCAGAGATCTGCTTCATGAGGGTGTCAGCGAGGCGAGAGTTGACGTGTGTCCAGATATCGATGATCTGGTTGTAGCGTTCGTTGTTGGTGATGAAGCCCATCGAGTAGTTGTTGAGGACTTCCTGCACCTGCTCGTAGCCTTCCTTGACATACTGCTCTTTCTCAGCAGGGATGAGGACGTCGCCAAGGTTGAACGACAGACCTCCCTTGAAGGCCATGTAGTAACCGAGGTTCTTGATGTCGTCAAGGAACTGTGCAGAACGGGGAATACCGCAGTGCTTGATAACGCGCGAGATGATCGTGCGGAGTGATTTCTTTGAAAGGATCTCGTTGACGTAGCCGATCTCTTTGGGGACGTACTGGTTGACGAGCACGCGGCCGACAGAGGTGTTCTCGACGAGATGCTTGCAGGGGTTGCCGAACTCGTCAATGTCGTCGACGACAACAGAGACGGGAGCATGAAGAGTCACACGGCCTTCATTGTAGGCGATCTCAGCCTCTTCGGGACCGTAGAACTTCAGGCCTTCACCCTTGTCACCCTTGCGGAGCTTGGTGATGTAGTAGAGACCGAGCACCATGTCCTGAGAAGGCACGGTGATAGGCGCACCGTTGGCGGGGTTGAGGATGTTGTGTGAACCGAGCATGAGAAGCTGGGCCTCGAGGACTGCTTCGTTGCCGAGGGGAAGGTGGACTGCCATCTGGTCACCGTCGAAGTCGGCGTTGAATGCCGTACATGCGAGCGGGTGAAGCTGGATTGCCTTTCCTTCGATCATCTTGGGCTGGAATGCCTGGATGCCGAGACGGTGAAGTGTCGGGGCACGGTTGAGAAGCACGGGATGGCCTTTCATCACGTATTCAAGGATGTCCCATACGACGGGTTCCTTGCGGTCAACAATCTTCTTGGCCGACTTGACGGTCTTCACGATGCCGCGCTCGATGAGCTTACGGATGACGAAGGGCTTGTAGAGCTCGGCAGCCATGAGTTTGGGGATACCGCACTCGTGCATCTTGAGCTCGGGACCTACGACGATGACCGAACGGGCCGAGTAGTCGACACGCTTACCGAGAAGGTTCTGACGGAAACGGCCCTGCTTACCTTTGAGTGAGTCAGAGAGCGACTTGAGGGGGCGGTTGGCCTCGGTCTTGACAGCCGACGATTTGCGTGAGTTGTCGAGAAGTGAGTCAACAGCTTCCTGAAGCATACGCTTCTCGTTGCGGAGGATCACGTCGGGAGCCTTGATCTCGATGAGACGTTTGAGACGATTGTTGCGGATGATGACTCGACGATAGAGGTCGTTGAGGTCGGAGGTGGCGAAACGGCCACCGTCGAGGGGCACGAGAGGACGGAGTTCCGGCGGAATGACAGGCACAGCCTGGAGAATCATCCACTCGGGACGGTTGCGCTCGCGCGATGCACGGAACGACTCTACGACCTGAAGGCGCTTGAGAGCCTCGGTCTTGCGCTGCTGCGAGCCTTCGGCGTTTGCCTGGTCGCGGAGAGCATAGGAAAGATCGTCGAGATTGAGATCTTTGAGAAGATCATAGATAGCCTCGGCACCCATCTTGGCCACAAACTTGTTGGGGTCAGTGTCGTCGAGAAGCTGGTTCTCGCGGGGGAGGCGGTCCATGATGTCGAAATATTCCTCCTCAGTGAGAAGGTCGAGGCGCTGGACGGGATTCTCACCCTCGGCAGCGACACCGGGGTTGATGACGACATAGCGCTCGTAGTAGATGACGGCATCGAGCTTCTTGGAGGGGAGTCCGAGAAGATAGCCGATCTTGTTGGGAAGCGAACGGAAATACCAGATGTGGGCGACGGGGACTACAAGCTTGATGTGGCCCATGCGCTCACGACGCACTTTCTTTTCGGTCACCTCGACACCGCATCGGTCGCAGACAATGCCTTTGTAACGGATGCGCTTGTACTTACCGCAGTGACATTCGAAGTCCTTCACCGGACCGAAGATGCGTTCGCAGAAGAGACCGTCGCGTTCGGGCTTGTATGTACGGTAGTTGATGGTTTCGGGCTTCAACACCTCGCCGCTCGACTTCTCAAGAATTTCTTCGGGCGAAGCGAGACCGATGGAAATCTTCGAGAAGCTGGTTTTTTGTTTATTGTCTTTTCTAAAAGCCATATTTTAGATATTCAAAGCGATGTTAAGTAATATTTTCGTCCCGGGCATCGAGGATCACGCCTGTCTCCCCGGGACAATGAGGGGAGAAAATTACTGCTCGAGGTTGATGCTCAAGCCGAGACCGCGGAGCTCGTGGAGGAGCACGTTGAGCGACTCGGGAATGCCGGCAGGCGGCATTGCATCACCCTTGACGATCGCCTCGTAGGTCTTGCTACGGCCGGTGACGTCGTCAGACTTGACAGTGATGATTTCCTGAAGGATGTGGGCGGCGCCGAATGCTTCGAGCGCCCAGACTTCCATCTCTCCGAAACGCTGACCACCGAACTGGGCCTTACCACCGAGCGGCTGCTGGGTGATGAGTGAGTACGGGCCGATCGAACGAGCGTGCATCTTGTCTTCGACCATGTGGCCGAGCTTAAGCATGTAGATGACGCCTACGGTCGCGGGCTGGTCGAAACGCTCGCCGGTGCCACCGTCATAGAGATAGGTCTTACCATAGCGGGGGAGACCGGCCTTGTCAGTCCATTCGTTGAGGTTCTCGAGGGTAGCACCGTCGAAGATGGGGGTTGCGAATTTCTCGCCGAGTTCGCGGCCGGCCCATCCGAGCACGGTCTCGAAGATCTGACCGAGGTTCATACGCGAAGGCACACCCAGCGGGTTGAGGACGATGTCGACCGGAGTACCGTCGGCGAGGAAGGGCATGTCTTCCTGACGGACGATGCGCGATACGATACCCTTGTTACCGTGACGACCTGCCATCTTGTCACCGACAGAGATCTTACGCTTCTTGGCGACATAGACCTTGGCAAGTTTCATGATGCCGGAGGGAAGTTCGTCGCCGATCGAGATGTCAAATTTCTTGCGGCGGAGCTCTGCGTCGATTTCCTTCGACTTGCGGAGGTAGTTGACAATGGTGGCGCGGATCATGTCGTTCTTATGAGCGTCGGCAGTCCACTTCGAGAGGTTGATGGTGTCGAAGTCGATCTCGCGGAGTGTTCCGGCCGAGAATTTGGCTCCCTTGGGGATGATGTCGGTGCCGAGGAAGTCTTTGACGCCCTGCGAGGTCTTGCCGGCGGTGAGGGTCATGAGTTTCTCGACAAGGAGATCCTTGAGAGAGTTGAGACGATCCTCATACTCTTCGTCGAGTTTGGGGAGAACGGCGCTCGCGCTCTTCTTGGTCTTCTTCTTTTCGGCTTTCTGGAAAAGATAGGTGCCGATGACGACGCCCTTGAGTGAGGGAGAAGCCTTGAGAGAAGCGTCTTTCACGTCGCCGGCCTTGTCGCCGAAGATGGCGCGGAGAAGTTTCTCTTCAGGGGTGGGATCGCTCTCGCCCTTAGGTGTGATCTTACCGATCATGATGTCGCCGGGGACGATGTGGGCACCGACGCGGATGATGCCGCGCTCGTCGAGGTCCTTGGTCGCGTCTTCGGAGACGTTGGGGATATCTGATGTGAGTTCCTCCATGCCGCGCTTGGTCTCGCGGACTTCAAGAGTATACTCATCGACATGGACAGAAGTGAGGATGTCCTCGCGCACCACACGCTCGTTGAGCACGATAGCGTCCTCATAATTGTAACCCTTCCAGGGCATGAAGGCAACCTTGAGGTTGCGGCCGAGGGCGAGCTCGCCCTTTTCGGTTGAGTAGCCTTCGGTGAGGATGTCGCCCTTCTTCACACGCTGACCCTTGTTACAGATGGGACGGAGGTCGATAGTGGTGCTCTGGTTGGTCTTGCGGAACTTGGGAAGGTGATATTCCTTGACGCTGTCCTCGAACGATACAAACTCTTCGTCCTCGGTGCGGTCGTAGCGGATACGGATGACGGTGGCGTCGACAAACTCGATGGTGCCCTCACGCTCGGCCATGATCTGGGTGCGGCTGTCGTGGATGAGCTGACCTTCGATACCGGTGCCGACGATGGGCGACTCGCTGCGGAGCAGGGGCACTGCCTGGCGCATCATGTTTGATCCCATGAGGGCGCGGTTTGCGTCGTCGTGCTCGAGGAAGGGGATGAGCGATGCGGCGATAGATGCGATCTGTGTGGGCGATACGTCCATGAGTTCCACCTGGTCGGGGGCGACGATAGGGAAGTCGGCGTCGAGACGGGCTTTCACGCGATTGTTGATAAACTCGCCGTCGTCCTTGACAGGCGCATTGCCCTGGGCGATGATCTTGCCTTCTTCGATTTCGGCAGTGAGATAGACAACCTCGTCGTTCTTCAGGTTGACCACTCCGTCTTTCACCTCACGGTAGGGGGTCTCGATGAAGCCGAGATCGTTGATCTTGGCGTAGACGCAGAGCGAGGAGATAAGACCGATGTTCGGGCCTTCAGGGGTCTCGATCGGGCAAAGGCGACCGTAGTGGGTATAGTGTACGTCGCGCACCTCGAAGCCTGCACGCTCGCGGGAAAGACCGCCGGGGCCAAGGGCCGACATACGGCGCTTGTGGGTGATCTCGGCCAGAGGATTGGTCTGGTCCATGAACTGCGAGAGGGCGTTGGTGCCGAAGAAGGTGTTGATGACACTCGAGATTGTCTTGGCGTTGATAAGGTCAATCGGGGTGAACACCTCATTGTCGCGGACGTTCATGCGCTCACGGATGGTGCGCGACATGCGTGCGAGACCGACGTTGAACTGGTTGTAGAGCTGCTCGCCGACTGTGCGGACGCGGCGGTTGCTCAAGTGGTCGATATCGTCGACATCGGTCTTTGAGTTGATGAGCTCGATGAGATACTTGATGATGGCGATGATGTCTTCCTTGGTGAGGACTTTGACGTCCATCGAAGTGGTCAGGCCGAGCTTCTTGTTGATACGGTAACGGCCCACTTCGCCGAGGTCGTAACGCTTTTCAGAGAAGAAAAGGTTGGTGATGACCTCGCGTGCGCTTGCATCGTCCGGTGGCTCGGCGTTGCGGAGCTGTCTGTAGATATATTGGATAGCCTCCTTCTCAGAGTTTGAAGTATCTTTCTGGAGGGTGTTGAAGATGATTGAGTAGTCGGAGGTGTTGGCGTCTTCCTTGTGGAGAAGGACAGTCTGCACACCTGAATCGAGGATCTCCTGGATGTTGTCTTCCTCAAGGACTGTCTCACGGTCAAGGATAACGTCGTTGCGCTCGATTGATACAACTTCACCGGTATCCTCGTCAACGAAGTCCTCAACCCAAGTCTTGAGCACACGGGCGGCAAGCTTGCGGCCTACGGCTTTCTTGAGGTTGGTCTTGTTGACCTTGATTTCCTCGGCGAGACCGAAGATCTCGATGATGTCCTTGTCGCTCTCAAGACCGATGGCACGGAGAAGAGTGGTGACAGGGAGTTTCTTCTTACGGTCAATGTAGGCATACATTACGTTGTTGATGTCGGTCGCAAACTCAAT
This sequence comes from Staphylococcus sp., assembly GCA_023665865.1. Taxonomy (GTDB): domain Bacteria; phylum Bacteroidota; class Bacteroidia; order Bacteroidales; family Muribaculaceae; genus Duncaniella. Next base: position 1,270,784 of record JAMPDC010000001.1, on the reverse strand, counting down.
CCAGCTGCCTCGGAAGGGGATGATACGGGCGCTGTAGAGCTTAGTGCCGTTGGCGTGGGTGCTCTGTCCGAAGAAGACACCGGGCGAACGGTGAAGCTGTGACACGACGACACGCTCGGCACCGTTGATGACAAAAGTTCCCTTTTCAGTCATGTAAGGGATCGGGCCGAGGTAAACGTCCTGGATCACGGTAGCGAAATCCTCGTGATCAGGGTCAGTACAATAAAGTTTCAGCTTAGCCTTGAGGGGCACACTGTAGGTGAGACCGCGCTCGAGACACTCATCGATGGTGTAGCGGGGCGGGTCGATGTAATAGTCGAGGAACTCGAGGACAAAGTTGTTGCGGGTGTCAGCGATGGGGAAGTTTTCGGCAAACACTTTGAAGAGACCCTCGTTTTTTCTTTTTTCCGGCGGGGTGTCGAGCTGGAGGAAGTCCTGGAAAGACTTCAGCTGTACCTCGAGGAAATCGGGGTAAGGGAGAGGGTTTTTAACCGACGCAAAGTTTACGCGGGGTTTAGCTAAAGTTATGTCTGACATCTAATCTTTTGGATTAAACATTAAAAAAGAAACTCGTGGAGATGTAGTTGGGAGGGGGAGGATAAAGACGGGAGCGAATACGCGCTTTAACTTTATTTAACGCCGATTTGCTGCTATTTCAGCCGGCGAAAATTCGTCCCGTCGGTCTACACGGCGCAAAATCAAGGCTTTGCGAAATGACCTAAGGGCGAATTTTTATTTATAAATATAAATCTTTATGATTTTTTATAAATACCCGTCTATTTAACGCAAATAGGTTAAGAAACTCCCTTGCGGGAGAATCTTAACCCATTTAACCTGGAGGTCAGGTGTATTATTTGAGCTCAACCTCAGCACCAGCTTCTTCGAGCTGCTTCTTGAGGCCTTCTGCGTCAGCTTTAGCCATGCCTTCCTTAACAACTGAAGGAGCGCCGTCAACCATTTCCTTAGCTTCCTTGAGGCCAAGACCGGTGAGTTCCTTAACGAGCTTAACGACAGCGAGCTTAGAAGCACCAGCTGATTTGAGGACTACGTCGAAAGAAGACTTCTCTTCTTCAGCTGCACCAGCAGCAGCGGGGCCGGCAGCAACTGCAACAGCAGCAGCAGCGGGTTCGATACCGTAAGTTTCCTTGAGAATCTGAGCAAGTTCGTTTACTTCCTTAACGGTGAGGTTAACAAGTTGTTCTGCAAAAGCATTAAGATCTGCCATGATTGTATAGTTTTATTGTAGTTTTAAAATTTTGATGATTGGTTAAGGATTGAGCAGAGAGGTTGCAGGATTGAAAGTGGCTTACGCTTCCTTCTTCGAGAGGGTCTCGAGGATGCCGTGAAGTTTGTTGCCGCCAGAAGAAAGGGCGGAAATAACGTTCTTGGCGGGAGACTGGAGAAGAGCGACAACGTCAGCGATGAGTTCGTTTTTGCTCTTGATAGCCACGAGAGCGTCGAGCTGGTCTTCGCCCATGTAGATAGTCTCCTCAACGTAAGCGGCCTTGAGTCGGGGAAGGACAGCGTCCTTGTCAGCTTTCTTGATCTCCTTGATAAGCTTTGCGGGAGCATTGCCTACGTTTGCGAGCATAAGAGAAGTTGAGCCGTGGAGCGCTCCGTAGAGTTCGGAGTAGCCACCTTCGAGAGACTCGAGAGCCTTGTGAAGAAGGGTGTTCTTCACGACCATGAGCTTCACGTCGGCCTTGTTGCAGGCACGGCGGAGAGCAGTGGTCTTTTCGGCATCGAGGCCGGCAGTTTCAGTGAGATAGAAGCAGCTATACTCCTGAAGAGTCTTAGCTATGTTCTCAATAGCAATGATTTTATCTTCCTTTTTCATTTTGTACAGTCAGCTTTAGAATTACTCATCGATTGACTTGGGATCAATCTTGATACCCGGACTCATTGTGCTCGAAAGATAAATGCTCTTGATATAGGTACCCTTAGCGGCAGCGGGTTTGAGCTTGATGAGGGTGTTGATAAATTCGCGTACGTTCGCAGCAGCGGCGGGAGCTTCGAAAGAAACTTTACCTACTGAAGAGTGAACGATACCGTTTTTGTCAACCTTGAAGTCGATTTTACCCTTCTTCACTTCCTCAACTGCCTTGGCGACATCGTTGGTCACAGTACCGCTCTTGGGGTTAGGCATGAGGCCACGGGGACCGAGGACACGGCCGAGGGCACCGATCTTACCCATGATAGCGGGCTGAGTGATGATGACGTCGACGTCAGTCCAACCGCCTTTGATTTTTTCGATATATTCGTCCAGACCTACATAGTCTGCACCGGCAGCTTTGGCAGCAGCTTCAGCATCGGAGTTGCAGAGCACGAGTACGCGCACCTGCTTGCCGGTTCCGTGGGGGAGCGTAACAACGCCACGCACCATCTGGTTAGCCTTACGGGGGTCAACGCCAAGTCGAACATCCACGTCAAGCGAAGCATCGAACTTAGTGAAGGTGATTTCCTTTACGAGGTTTACGGCTTCAGCAAGACTGTACACCTTCCCGGCTTCAACTTTCTCCTGGGCAATCTTTTGATTTTTCGTCAGTTTACTCATGTGAATTGAAGTTTAGATGTTTTCGGGGAATGTTCCTTTTACGGTGATACCCATGCTTCTGGCTGTACCGGCAACCATACGCATTGCCGATGCTACGGTGAAACAGTTCAAATCGGGCATTTTGTCCTCAGCAATAGCTTTTACCTGATCCCAGGTAACTTCGCCTACTTTCTTACGGTTGGGCTGTGCAGAACCGCTCTTGAGCTTGGTAGCCTCGAGAAGCTGAATAGCCACCGGGGGAGTCTTGACTACGAAGTCAAAGCTCTTGTCAGTGTAGTAAGTGATGACTACCGGAAGTACCTTACCGGCTTTGTCCTGGGTGCGGGCATTGAATTGCTTGCAAAACTCCATGATGTTGATACCCTTGGAACCAAGAGCAGGACCAACTGGAGGCGAAGGATTGGCTGCTCCGCCTTTGATTTGCAATTTGATCTGTCCAGCAATTTCTTTAGCCATGATAAATCTAAATTTTTGTTAATGATTCGGTTAAAACGATGACATCTGTCCTTTCACCATGAAGTCTCTCCGAGTGCTTTCGTAACCAAGCGCCGGAGAGCCGTCATTATCTTTTCGATGTAGGCTCGGGAACTGTGACATCTCCCGTGGTGCCTTGACCGAGGTCATGACACCGCGCGATGATTATTCACGCTCTACTTGAGAATTTTCGAGTTCCAAAGGCGTTTTGCGCCCGAAGATCTTGACCATCACCTTAAGCTTCTTCCTCTCACGGTTGACCTCCTCGATGGTTCCGGAGAAACCATTGAAGGGGCCGAAAGTGACCTTTACAGTCTCGCCGACCATGTAATCGTTTCCGTCATCGGTCGTGTCAATCATATCATCGGCCGTTCCCATCATTCTGAGCACTTCGCTTTCGCGGAGAGCTTCGGGGGCGGCGTTCTTGCCACGTCCACGGAGGAAATCAATCACATTGGTAGTGTTACGGAGCTCATAAAGGACCTCACCGGTGAGAATACACTCCACAAAGACATAGCCGGAGTAAAGGTTTTTCTCCTTCACTACCTTCTTGCCGTTGCGGACGGACATAACCTTCTCAGTAGGAATCAATACCTGAAAAACATAATTGCCGAGGCCGGTGTTGCGGATGGCTCCATCCAATACTTCTTTGACCTTAGCTTCCTTGCCTGAGATTGCGCGGAGCACATACCAGGCTTTTTTCAATTCTTCCGCCATTGATTTGCTTACTTTTAAAGATTACTGACCGAGGCTATAAATGAAGTGCATTACGGTGTTGACCACCTGATCCATCACGAAGACAATCGCTGCTATTATGATGGAAGCTATCAGCACGATTACCGCGCTCTTGACCAGCTGGCTCTTAGTAGGCCAAGAAGTCTTATATCGAAGTTCGGTATAAGACTCCTCAATATCTGTAAGTAGTTTAAGTTTACTCATTTGTCGTGTTTTTTGGCACGGGACGAGAGACTCGAACTCCCGACACCCGGTTTTGGAGACCGGTGCTCTACCAACTGAGCTAGTCCCGTAGGAAAAAGACCGACCTCCAGCTCTTCGGGATTGTCGCCCTCCGGCGGAGGGTCGGTCTTTGGGGTTATTCAGCGACTTGAACTGGTCAAGTCATCATGAATGGCTTGGTTGTTTCGAAAGTACCCGTAGGGTATTATTCGAGGATTTCGGTGATCTGACCAGAACCTACTGTGCGGCCACCTTCACGGATAGCGAAGCGGAGACCTGCGTCGCAAGCAACCGGGTTGATGAGCTCAACGTTGATCTCAACGTGGTCACCGGGCATTACCATTTCTACACCTTCGGGAAGAGTGATCTCACCGGTTACGTCAAGAGTACGGATGTAGAACTGGGGACGATAGTGGTTGTGGAACGGAGTGTGACGGCCACCTTCCTCTTTCTTGAGGATATAGACAGAAGCTTTGAACTTGCTGTGGGGCTTAACAACACCCGGGTGGCAGATTACCATACCACGCTTGATATCTTTCTTGTCGATACCGCGGAGAAGGAGACCTACGTTGTCACCAGCTTCACCCTGGTCGAGAAGTTTGCGGAACATTTCGACACCGGTTACAACAGACTTCATGTCTGCGCCGAGACCCATGATCTGAACTTCGTCACCAACCTTTACGATACCAGTTTCGATACGACCTGTAGCAACGGTACCACGACCGGTGATTGAGAAGACGTCCTCAACAGGCATAAGGAAGGGTTTGTCGATATCGCGGGGAGGCAGAGGAATCCAGTTGTCGACAGCTTCCATGAGCTCCATAACCTTCTCTTCCCACTGGGGCTCGCCGTTGAGAGCACCGAGGGCAGAACCACGGATGATAGGAGTTTCGTCGCCGTCATATTCGTAAGTCGAAAGAAGGTCGCGCATTTCCATCTCAACGAGGTCGAACATTTCTTCGTCGTCTACCATGTCACACTTGTTAAGGAACACAACGAGACGGGGAACGTTCACCTGGCGAGCGAGAAGGATGTGCTCACGAGTCTGGGGCATAGGACCGTCAGTTGCAGCAACTACGATGATAGCACCGTCCATCTGAGCAGCACCGGTAACCATGTTCTTCACGTAGTCAGCGTGACCCGGGCAGTCAACGTGAGCGTAGTGACGGTTAGCAGTCTCATACTCTACGTGTGCAGTATTGATAGTAATACCGCGCTCTTTCTCTTCGGGAGCGTTGTCGATCTGATCGAACGACTTAACCTCAGAGAGACCTTTCTTTGCGAGCACTGTGGTGATAGCAGCGGTCAGAGTAGTCTTACCGTGGTCAACGTGACCAATGGTACCGATGTTAACATGCGGTTTGGTTCTTTCGAATTTCTCTTTAGCCATAACTTTGCTATTATTATTTTGTTTTGATTAAATGATTGACTTTTCTAACAAGACGCCACGATAGCGTAAGAGCACTATCGGGGCTGTCACTTTTAGATTGGTTTTGAGCCGATGGCGGGATTTGAACCCGCGACCTCTTCCTTACCAAGGAAGTGCT
>JAMPDC010000001.1:1133443-1265152 GCA_023665865.1 Staphylococcus sp. | reverse complement strand
CGACCCTCAGCTTGGAAGGCTGATGCTCTATCAACTGAGCTACTTCCGCATTGAAAAGTGTGGGCGAAGATGGATTCGAACCACCGAAGGTAAAAACCAGCAGATTTACAGTCTGCCCCATTTGGCCACTCTGGTATTCGCCCTTTTCAAGTGAACCGGAGACCGGTTACACTCGTTGTTAGTTTAGTTGAGCCTCTTGTCGGATTCGAACCAACGACCCCGAGATTACAAATCACGTGCTCTGGCCAACTGAGCTAAAGAGGCAACAAGTTATTGTTCTCTTGCGTTTTGAAGAGGCGTTCCCTCTCAAAAGCGATGCAAAATTAGGGCAAATATTTTTATCCACCAAATTTTTTTGCAACTTTTTGCAATAAAATTTTCATCATTTTTCTCGCCAGACGCTCCTTTTGACCGTTATATTATTGATTATCAAAATACAAGACCAATCATCCGACCTAATCTGTTTTCGCAGCATTTTTCATCAGATGGCCATCTGCCGGCGCCTTGCCGCCCATCAGCGGCAATGTGACTTGATCCAATCGTAGTGTCCACGCTCAGTGGATTCAGTGGTCCAATGCTCATTGATCGGCGTAAGCAGCGCCTCCTTGGGAGTAGTGATGACATTATAGACCTCATAGCTGGTGGTCGGAGGACAGGTATTGTCATTAAAGCCCCATGTCATACGGACGGGACATTTCAGATGGCGAGCGAAATTAACCACATCATAATATTCGAGCGTACGGATCTTTGCCGGAGTCGCGTCTGCTTTGTTTTTACGGAAATGATGCGGGTAGCCACCGGTCTTGTCACCGAGATAGCCCGTCATATCGCTCAGAGCCGGATGATTTGCCACACATCCGGTCACTCTGTCGTCGAGCATAGCCGTCGTTATGGCAAGCGCACCACCTTGTGAGCCGCCCTGTGTGAAAAGATTCTTCCCATCCCACTCCGGCAGGGAAGTCAGCAGATCAAGGAAGCGGCGACATCCGAGGTAGACGTCTTTCATATAATATCCATCTGGATCATCAAGCCCAAACGACAGATAATCGCCACGCACCTTACGCTCGGCGGCAAATTCCTCCTCGCTCAGCTCAGGATGCAGCCCATGGATCTCTGTTTCGAGTCTTATCACTCCTCCTTCGCCATAATAACGATGGAGCATCGGATCTTTGATCGTTTTCACACCGGCGCCCGGAGGGGTCAGAACAGCAGGATACTTTCCACCACCTTTGGGTATAAACAGATAGCCATACATTGACTTGCCGGAAGGCGTGGTCTGTAGACGCACGAGCTGACAGGTCATCTTGTCGGTCGTATATTTCTCTACGGGCTCCATCGTGTAGGTCAGCGGAAATTTCTTATCCTCAGCGACTGCTTTGCTCCAGAAATCAACAAAATCGTCCGGTTCTCCGACAAAAGGAAGGAGTTTTTCAGGCGAGAAACCGACCTTGACATGGTGGACAGACTTAAATCCGTTGAAATCCGCCGTCAGGCGCAGATCCTTGAAGCCCGGCTTTGTCATAGTCCCGATATTAATTGAGGCCTCTCCGTTTTTGAGAGTGAGCACATCCTCTGAATCCGCCGGGAGCATATCATCTCCGATCTGATAGTGAACAGTGGCACCGTCGGCGGGCACACCATAGTGATACAGCTGAACAGAAATCACGGCGCTATCCCCAACCTCATAAAGCCAATCGCTATGATCAGGATTAGTCACCCACAGACAATCGCTGCGCGATGGATAATTTTCAGCAAAACAGTTCGCGCACGCAAGCGCGTATAATATAATTAAGGTGGTAAAGCGAATAATTTTCATGGTTAGCACTGTTATTTTTTACAAAACTAAAAAATTCACGTCGATTCTCATGATTTAAACCTATTAAATATTCTTAAATAATATTTTTCACACCCGCAGAGAGCAATATTTCCTTAAAAGGTCGTAATTTTGCGGATAGATTCCAACATAGGCTCTCAAATTTTCTATGAAACGACAACTAATACTCACTGCATTATGCTGCATGGCCGGAGCCGCGCACGCCCAGACCAACAAACCCGACGCCGGAGGCTACCTCGAAAGAGGCATCCTCATGTTTGAAGACCACAACTACGAAGGATGTATCGACCAGCTCTCGCGGCTCAGCTCGCTCGAAGCCACAGCCCGACAGTCAGAGCAGGCTCTCTACTACCTCGGGCTCGCATCTCAGAGTCTTGGCGATGACGAAGCGCTGGCACTGTTTCAGAAATTTCTCGAGACCTATCCGGTATCTCCGCTCAGAGCCGATGTCATGATGTCGGTCGGCGACTACCATTTCAACCGTGGCGACTACGCCTCCGCTCTCAATGAGTATGCCCAGGTCAACCCCATGGCCCTCACCTCATCGCGTAGCGAGGACATGAGCTACCGCTCTGCCTACTCCTACATGCTGCTTGGCGAATCAGGCACCGCGGCCTCACTCTTCCGCAGCCTCCAGAGCAACACCCGCTATGGCAACGCTGCGCGCTTCTATCTCGGATATATCGCCTACGTTAACAAGGACTACTCTCTCGCCCTGCAATATTTCCGCAACGTCGACACCTCGACAGAGCCGGGCAATGCAGCCCCCTACTACGAAGCACAGATCGCATTTGCGAGCGACAATTTCGAGCGCTCGCTCGAACTCTCCCGCTCGCTGCTCAGTTCGGGGTCAGTCCCGCAGTTCACAGCTGAGTGCAATCGTCTGGCAGGAGAGTCGCTCTACAATCTCGGGCAGGAATCCGACGCCATCCCCTACCTTTGGAAATATTGCGCCGAAGCTACCGATCCGCAGCCTTCAGCCTTTTACATTCTCGGTGTGAGCGAATACAAGCGCGGCGACTACGACGCGGCTGTCAAACTTCTTCAGCAAGCCATAGGCACCCACTCGGCCATGGAACAGAGCGCTTATCTATTCCTCGGCCAGGCATATCTCAAGCGTGGCGACAACAACTCTGCGCTTATGGCTTTTGAAAACGCATATCGCGTAAACTATGACCGCGAAGTCCGCGAAACCGCTTTCTACAACTATGCCGTCGCCCGCATGGACGGCGGACGTGTACCGTTCGGCAACTCCGTAGCCCTCCTCGAAGACTTTCTGAAAGAGTATCCCGACTCACGCTACAGCGCCGACGTGCAGCGCTACATTGTCAACGGCTACATGACCGACAATGACTATGAGAGCGCTCTCGCAGCAATCGACCGTATCTCCAACCCATCGTCAGAACTTCTCCGGGCCAAGCAACGCGTGCTCCTCGTGCTCGGATCACGCGAATACACATCCGGGAAAATCTCCCAAGCCATCGAACATCTCAAACAGGCCAAACGTATTTCCTCGCCTGACAAATCCATCGCCCGGCAATGTGACCTCTGGCTCGGCGACTGTTACTTCACCCGGGGCAACTATGACGAGGCGGCCAATGCCTACCGCTCCTTCCTCGCAGCCTCCCCAAAAACAGATACCGGAAACCGCGCGCTCGCATATTACGACTTAGGATATACGCGCTTCAATCAGGAACGCTACTCCGACGCGCTCACCAACTTCAAGGATGCGGCCTCCCTCCTGCAAGGAGGCGCTACAGGGCTCCCGTCGTCGCTCCTCGCTGACTGCCACAACCGTATGGCTGACGCCTACTATTATTCATCAGACTTTGCAGAAGCTGCGGCCCACTACAACAAAGCCTACGACCTCAATCCAGAGGCCGGAGACTATGCCCTCTATCAGCTCGCCATCATGAAGGGCCTGCGCAAGGACCATCAAGGGAAGATCGCAAGCATCGACGCTCTGATCTCACGTTTCCCCTCATCGGGCCTCATCCCCTCCGCCCTTCTTGAAAAAGCAGAAAGCCAGTCGGCACTCGAAAAGCCGCAGGACGCCATAGCCACCTACCGCACACTTGTCAAGCAATATCCCAACACAGCGCCCGGCCGCAACGGATATCTCCAGCTTGCAATCACGTATATTAACCTCGGTCAGCGCGCCAAAGGCATCGACACATATAAAGAAGTGATCACCTCCTTCCCCACCAGCGAGGAAGCACGCATAGCGGCCGATGACCTCAAGCAGATCTACGCTGCCGACGGAAAGATCTCAGACTTTGTAGCCTTTATCGACAAAGTCCCCAACGCTCCACGCTACGAAGCGTCGGAACTCGAGAAACTCTCATTCCAGGCGGCTGAAAACGACTATATCAACTCCGGTGCCATCGCCAAACTGACAGCATATATCTCAGACTACCCCGACGGGACCGACCGCGCACAGGCTCTCTACTATCTTGCCGATGCCTCATGGAACGAAGGCAAGGCCTCCGAAGCCCAAGCCTATGCCATCCAGGTGCTCCAGAAACATCCCGACGCAGAGGTAGCTGAAGACGCCATGCTGATCAAGGCTGCCGCCGAGAGCACTCTCGGAAAGACCGAGATCGCCTATTCGACCTACAAGGAACTCGAAGGACGCGCCTCTGGCTCAAACATGCTCCGCGAAGCCCGTATCGGACTCCTGCGCACAGCAAATGACCTCGGGAAATATGACGATGTCGTGGCAACGGCCGACAGACTCCTCTCCTCTACTGCCGCCAATTCGTCGACCGACGTCAACGAAATCAAATTCATGCGAGGTATGGCCAACGACCGTCTCGGCAACTATGACAAAGCATACGCCGACTGGGAGGAACTCGCCGCGAATCCCTCAGACATCTACGGCGCCAAGAGCGCATATTATCTCAGCGCATCAGAACTTGAGCGCGGACAGCTGAGCAAAGCTAAGGCGACTGCCGATAAACTTATCTCGTCCGACACGCCCCATCAATACTGGCTCGCCCGCGGATTCATCATCTACAGCGACATTCTCCGCAAGGAGGGCAACAAGTTTGAGGCCGACGAATATCTGAAATCACTCCGCAACAACTATCCCGGCACCGAGGCCGACATCTTCCAGATGATCGACTCGCGCCTCTGACCCCACAATCTCCCTCCCCGACAATCACCCCACAAAGCTCATCCCCACCATAACTTCAATCATGAACACCCGCATAGCTTTAATCGCCCTGAGTCTCCTCTCCGTCGCCACGGTCTCCGGCCAGGGTCTGCATAAAGAAATCAACGTCGACCAGGAGATAGTCCCCGTCAAGCGCGACGCCTCCCGCATCAATGTCCTCCCCACCCTCTCGCTCCCGGCCATCAGCCGTCCGCAGCTCTCGTTCAGCGACCGAGTCGTCACCACCCGTGTCCCCAACAGCATCACGACTCTCGCACCTGTCGCCTACCTCGACAAACTCCATGAGTCGCCCTATCGCGGCTACGTGGCTCTCGGGCTCGGAGCTCCACTATTCAACGCTACCTTCTCGGCCGGCTACCGTGCCATCGACACAGAGAAGACCCGCCTGAGCATCTGGAGCCAATATGACGGTGACATCTACCGCGACAAACACACCGACATAGTAGGGGGCCCGGTGACTGAAGTCACCGACTACTGGCGCGACCACTCCGCCACCATCGGCGCCGACCTCTGCCAGTCAGTCGGCAAGAACACCGACCTCAACGCCAATGTCGACTACACCTATGCCTACCACACCGCACCCATAGGCGTATATACCTACTCGCAGAACGTCAGCCGCGCAAATGCCTCTGTCGGCCTCGCCTCACATGGCGATGGACTGCAATATAGCATCGGCGCACGCTACGGACACTTCGGCTTCTACCACTTCGATTTCCCGGCCGGCTTCAACTATCTCCTCGCCGACTACCCCGAGAAGGGAGCGCGCCAAAATCTTGCCGCAATCGACGGCAGCGTCTCCCTCCCCATGGGCGAGACCACAGAAGTGGCCATCGACCTGAGCGCAGACTTCCTCCACAGCAGCAGCCACATCACCCCGATCCATCCTCTCCACTTCTCGTTTGACAACGCAGGAAGTGAAACCACCGGTCTCATAGCTGTCACACCCCATTTCGATTTCGGCTCACAGGCAGTCAAAGGTCACATCGGTGCCGAAGTCGACTTCAGCATCAATGACGGTAAAGCCATCCACATCGCACCTGAGGTCTCCTTCGCATGGACTCCCACCCAACTTCTCGGAATTGAAATCAAAGCCCACGGTGGCTCCTCGCTCAACTCTCTCGCCGAGCTCTATGCCTACTCACCCTACCTCAACCCGTTTGCGACCTACGGCCAGTCACACATACCAGTCGCACTTGACGGACGCCTGACAGTCGGTCCATTTCTCGGCGCATACCTCGAACTCTACGGCGGCTACGCCAAAGCCAACGGCTGGCTCATGCCGGTTGAAAACAGCTATGCCGGCTACGGCATCTTTGACCGTGTCGACCTCTCTGCATGGCACGCCGGCGCCGCCATCGGCTACGACTGGCGCGACCGCTTCTCGGCCCGCGTAAGCTACGAGACCGCCCCTAACGACTACGACAACAGCTACTATGAGTGGCGCGACAGAGCCAAACACGTCGTCAACGCCGAGCTCAAAGTCCGTCCCATCAAGCCCCTCCTCGTCACCCTCGGTTGGGAATTCCGCGCCGGCCGACACACCTATTATAATAATGAGGTGTTCGGTGACCTCGGCGTCTTCCAATACTACACCCCCGTCCCCGTCTCGCTCGGCTGCGTCTCCGACCTCTCGCTCTCCGCAGCCTATAGTGTCACCGACAGGCTCACAGTCTTCCTCAACGGCGAAAACCTGCTCAACCGCCGCTACGACCTCTTCAGCTTCCGACCCTCGCAGGGCACCACCGTCATGGTCGGAGCATCACTCAAATTCTGACACCCAGAATCCGCTCTCCCAACCCGGATTTTCCACCACCCATACGGAGGCCGGACCGACGTCAACCACAACGTCGGCCCGGCCTCCCGCCGTTTGCACGCATCCGGTCTGCTTTATGGTCAAATCGCTTCAAACGCTTTACAAAATGCCATTTTTTTGCGTTAAATTCTCAAAAACCACAGCTTTTATCTGACATTTTACTATAAAATACATATTTTTAAATAAAATTTCACCAAAACAATACCAATTAAAACATTTTTTCATATATTTGCAGACGTCGTAATTCAATCATCAGTCGTTATACCTCAAATTCTATTTATTCATGAAAACATTCCACCGTTTAGCAGCCTCTCTCCTGGGGTGCGCCGGACTGCTGTTTTCAGCAACGGCAGCGACACCAACCGACAAGGCATCAATGGTAGATCCATACCAGGCCGGCAGCCAATATCTGGCATATCCCCGTCCTGCCTATGGCCTTCCAAAGCTTACGGAAGCTCCGAAAGGTTATGTACCCTTCCACATCGAGCACTACGGACGCCACGGTAGCCGATGGTTGCTCAAAGACGACAAATATGACCGTCCTGTGGAATATCTTGAGAAAGCCGACCGCAACGGCAAGCTCACACCACGCGGACAGCTCCTGCTCCGCCAGCTTACCAAAATCCGCGACGACTCCCGCGGACGTGTCGGAGAGCTAACTCCGCTCGGTCACCGCCAGCACCGCGACATAGCACGCCGAATGACCGAAAACTTCCCTCAGATCTTCGTCCCAGGCGCCCACGTCGATGCCAAATCGACAGTCGTCATCCGCTGCATCCTCTCAATGGCCAACGAGATCGCCGAGCTTCAGAAAATCTGCCCCGAGCTCATCGTCACCTGCGATGCCTCGCGCACAACTCAGAAGATCCTCGCCTACAACAGCACCGATACCGTCGCCAAGAAACTATCCGACAAAGCTGAGCCGATAGCCGAAGAGTGGGCCAAGAAACACAGCGACCACAGTTCATTCATCTCAAAAGTCTTCAACGACCCGCAATTTGTGGCCGACAGCCTAAAGGAAAACAAAGTATTCAAAGCTGTCTTCGATGTAGCGATCAACACCCAGAGCCACGATGACCAGCCCGACCTCTACGACCTCTTCACCCCGCAGGAACTCCACGAGGAATGGCTCAACCGCAACACCGACTGGTATGTCACCGCTGCAAGCAACCCCTACACCAACAACCGCGTCCCCTACAACCAACGCGTCCTCCTCGACAACATCCTCCGGTCGGCCGACACAGCCATAGTATCGCCCCGCATCAGCGCCAACCTCCGCTTCGGCCATGAGTCAATAGTCCTCCCCCTCACCATCCTCATGGAGCTCAACAACGCCGACTACTCCACCACAGATCTCGACAATCTCGCAGCCAACTGGCGCAACTACGAGATCTTCCCAATGGGAAGCAACATCCAGATCGTGTTCTACCGTCCTGAAAAGAACCCCGCGTTCACGCCCGACGAAGTCCTCGTCAAAGTCCTGCTCAACGAAGACGAAGCCACCCTTCCCGTCAAAGCCGTCTCCGGCCCCTACTACCGCTGGAAAGACCTCCGCGACTACTATCAGGCCAAACTTGACGCCTTCCCGACGAAATTTGCTGAATGAATCACAGAGGAAATCCTATTTTCACACCAATAACTATCACATTTATGAAGAACGGAGTTTTAACATCAATTAACAAATCGGGGGGGATAAGATTCCTCACCCGCTCCCTGCTTCTCCTTGTCTGCGCTCTTTGGTCATTTGCAGCCTACGCACAGACTCACACAATCACCGGTACAGTCGTAGATGAAGCCGGCGACCCATTGACCGGCGTCGCAGTCCTCGTCAAAGGCACCAACACCGGTATGTCTACAGACCTCGATGGACGCTACTCTGTCAAAGCTGCCAAGGGCGCTACGCTCGAGTTCTCCTTCATCGGCTACCTCACCCAGTCGATTGTCGTCGGTGAACGCCGTGTGATCAACGTCACCATGAAGGAAGACGTCAAGGCTCTCGACGAAGTCGTCGTCGTGGCCTACGGTACCGCGTCCAAAGAATCGCTCACCGGTTCTGTGGCAGTCATCAGCGACAAAGACATCCAGCGCCGTCCCGTGACTTCGGTGACATCAGCTCTCGAAGGTATGGCTCCCGGTGTACAGGTCAACGGTTCAACCGGCACCCCCGGCGATTCACCTTCAATCCTCATCCGCGGTATCAACTCCGTAAACGGTACCACCGCTCCTCTCTACGTGGTTGACGGTGTCGTATGGTCAGGCAACTACAACGACATCAACCCCAACGACGTCGAGACTATCTCCGTCCTCAAAGACGCTGCCTCCTGCGCCCTCTATGGTGCCAAGGGTGCCAACGGTGTCGTGCTCATCACCACCAAGCGTGCCAAAAACGCCGGCAACGTAGAGATCACTGCCAAGATCAGCCAGGGTATCTACCAGCGCGCTCTTCCCGAATACCGCCGCCTCGGCTACAACAAGTGGAACGAAGCTATGCTCCAGGCCATCACAAACGGCAAGGTCAGCTCAAACCCCACTGCCTACACCCGCGAATCGGCAATGAAGGAAACCATCGACAACTTCTTCTCAGAAGCCGGCGTGCTCAACCTATACGGAACTCATGACGAAGACGGCAACTACACCAGCTCAGGTGCTGATGTCTTCGACGCCAACGGCCGTGTGATCCTCAATCCTCTCGCCGCATACAACGACACCGACTGGTGGGACGCTATCTCCCGCAACGGTCACCGTCAGGAATACAACGTCAGCGGTACCGGCGCAACTGAAAAATTCAGTGCCTTCGCCTCTTTCGGCTACGTTAAGGAAAAAGGCTACCTCCTCAACACTGACTTCGAGCGCTGGAACGGCCGCATCACCGCCGACTTCCGCCCCGTGCGCTACCTGAAATTCGGCATGGGTCTCAACGCTGCCGACATCAAGTCAAATCAGCCACAGTTTGACAGCGACAACCTTTCGTCGACTTCCAACGCCATGTCATACCAGAAGCTGGCTCCCGGTCTCCCCTACTACGCACATGACTGGGACACCGGTGCCCTCCTCCGCGACGAAAACGGCAAGCCTATCTGGAACACCATGGACGGCTATTCAGCCTTCACAAGCAACAAGGCCTACATCCTCCGTGCAAACAGCGAGGACTACAGCCGCCTCGCAATCGATGGCAACGCTTTCGCCACCATCTATCTCCCCTACAACTTTGAAGTGACCGTCCGCGGCACCATGAACCGCTACCGTCAGGAAAGCACATCCTACGACAGCCCCGTCATCGGTTCAGCACAGGGTTTCGGCCGTCTTTCCAAGTATTTCTACAAACGTGAGACAAGCAACTTCCAGCAGTATATCAGCTGGTCACAGAACTACGGCGCACACCACATCGACGCCATGCTCAACCACGAAAGCTACAGCCGTTACTACGACTACTCTTACGTGCAGAACAAAAACGAGCTCTTCCCCGGCAACTACTATCTCAGCAACTTCACTGAAAACGAGGGTACAGGCGCCTACGCTTACCGCTACCGCACCGAGACCTACATGGCCCGCGCACGCTACAACTGGAACAACCACTACTTCCTCGAGGCCAGCCTCTCGCGCGACGGTTCAAGCCGCTTCGCAAAAGATTCCCGCTGGGGTACCTTCTGGAGCGTCGGTGCAAGCTGGATCATCAGCAAGGAGAAATTCCTGAGAGATATCGAGCAGATCAACCAGCTCAAACTCCGCGCTGCCTACGGTACAGCCGGCAACGACTACACCGACGGCTACTATCCCACCTACGACCTCTGGTCTAAGTACAGCCACACTCTTGACGGCAACCCCTCTGTCTTCCCCTCGACCAAGGGTAACGAGAACATCCGCTGGGAGTCAACCAAAACTCTTGACCTCGCTCTCGAAGGCTACTTCTTCAACAGCCGCCTCAACGCTTCTGTAGGCTTCTTCTCCCGCGTCAACGCCGACCTTCTCTATGAAGTTCCGCAGGCACCCTCCAACGGTACTGACAGCGGCGGTAACTCGATGACACAGTGGCAGAACATAGGTAACATGCGCAACACCGGCTGGGAAATCATGTTCAGCGGCGACATCATCCGCACCAAGGACATCACCTGGTCAGCACACGTTGACGCGACCTTCATCAAAAACAAGATCACCAAGCTCCCCTCAGGCAACCTCTGGAACTCACCCCGCGCCCTCATCGAAGGCAAGAGCCGCTACGAATACTACACCTACAAATGGGCCGGTACCGACATGCTCACCGGTAATTCTCTCTATGAGATTAACCAAAACAGCCACCAGTTCGAGTCAGAAGCTACTGATGATAACGGCAACATCATCAAAGGCAAATGGGTATTCGACCAGGATAAATGGGATTCCAATATCAAAAACGCCGAGGGCGCAAACGCTCTCGTGAAGATCGGAGACAGATACTACACCACCAGCACATCTTACGCTTCTAAGCATTTCTGCGGCACATCGCTCCCGACAGTCTACGGCTCATTCGGCACCAACTTCCAGTGGAAGGGTCTCTCAATCTCCGCCCTCTTCACCTACAGCCTCGGCGGTAAGACTCTCGACACTGTTTACGCCGGCTTACTCTATACATCAGCAGGCTCAGCTATCCACGAGGATGCAATATCCAATTCATGGACTCCCGACATGGCCGAGGGTATCACAGACGCCAACCGTATCAACGCCGGTGTCCGTCCTGAGATCAACAATGTCAACGCGTCAAACAACAATGCAACCAGCAGCCGCTTCCTCGTCTCGAGCGACTACCTCGCATTCAAGAACCTCAACATCACCTACGAGCTTCCAAAGAAGTGGGTTTCTCCGCTCAATCTCCGCGGTCTCAGCGCCGGTATCTCGATCGACAACGTGAAGCTCTTCACCGCACGCGACGGTATGAACCCCACCTACAACAACGCCGGTGGCCAGGGTGAATACTTCGTTCCCTCACGCGTCTACTCATTCGAGCTTGTTGCACGTTTCTAAAAACCCACACTAAAACCTAAAAAGATTATGAAAAATAAATATATCATCTGTGGTTTAGCAGCGGCTATGATCGCGCCCGCCTTCGTTTCATGTAGCGACAGCTACCTTGACGAAGAGCCGCGCACCCAAATCTCATCAGTGACGGTCGCTACTTCAGAAGAGGGCGCCACCGCAGCCGTGACCGGTCTTGCCCGTCAGATGCAGCGTCAATACAGCGATCTTAAGAACAATAACCTCAATGCCTCCGGCGAAACCTTCTTCGCCAACCTCTACGGTGAGGGACTCGGCCCCGACAACAACGTAGGCGAGATCACCAACTACCTCCGCAGCGGCATCAAGCCTGAAAACTTCCGCCAACAGACCGGTTGGTGGGCCAAGTGGATGTATAACTACTGCTACTCCATCATCGGTTCGGCCAACTCGATCCTCCACAACCTCTCAGAGGATCCCACAAACAGCAACGAACTCTGGCTCAAGGCATCCGCTCTGACTATGCGCGCACATGCCTACTGCCGCCTCATGCAGGTCTATGCCCCCCGTTGGATCGACTCTGACAATGGCGAGAAATATTGCATCGTGCTCCGCGTCAACGCCGGCGAAGCCAACGAAAAGCCTTTCAATACCTGCAACGAAGTTTATGACCAGCTCTACCGTGACCTCGACCTCGCCATCAGCTACTTCCAGAAGACTGAGAAACACCGTGGCGAGCAGCTCTTCTTTGTCGACGAGTCAGTGGCCCGCGGTATCTATGCCCGTGTCGCCCTTCTCAAGAATGACTACCGGACAGCCCAGAAGATGGCCCATGACGCACGCCAGGATTACACAATCATGTCGGAGAACGATTATCTCTCAGGCTTCTCAACTGTCAACGACGAGTGGATGTGGGCACCCGCAATGGATCCCCTCGGTGTCTACTACTGGGGCTTCGGTCCTCACTATGCATGCAACGGCCACTACGTGAAGAGCTGGGGTTACTCCTGCTCGATGCAGTATGACCTCTACAAGCACTTCAAATCGTCTGACGTCCGATCCAAGCTCTACTTCGGCCCCCTCTGCGTGGATCATGCAGCTGACCTCGCCGAAAAGTATGGTGTGACCAAGGAAGACTTCTTCGATCCCTCGGTTTACTCAAACCAGACCTACGGTATCTCCATCACAAGCTCCGGTACAAAACCCAAGGGCAAGAACAAAGCCATGTGGGACTTCATCATGGACTATGGCAAGAGCTTTGCATCGCTCCGTCCTGAAGACATCAAGGGTATCTACGTGACCAACACCAAGGGTCTCTCATTCGGCGTACAGTATAAGTTCCAGGGTCTCCCCGACGGCTACACTTCCTGCTGGCCTCCCTACATGCGTGCATCCGAGATGCTGCTGATCGAGGCTGAGGCCGCTTACCAGAACGGTGACGCCGGGACAACCGTCTCCTGCATCAACGAGCTCATGGCAAAACGCGACCCCTCCTACGTGATCCCCGCAACCTCCGGTCAGGCTCTGCTCGACGAAGTGAAACTCCAGCGCCGCCTCGAGCTCTGGGGCGAGGGCTTCAACTGGTTTGACTACAAACGTTGGAACGAAGTCATCGAGTACAAGGCTTTTGACAAGGATGACATCGAGAACATGGGCAGCTATCCGTCTTCTGTTGCCCGCGCTTACCAGCCCGACTTCATGGACGGATGGCGTGCGGCAATTCCTCAGTCGGAATTCACCTACAACAAGGAAGCCGATGCTTCGCTCGTCGGTCTCTAATCTGACAATATCCGATCTCTGACCATAGGGAGCCGTGCCGGTATAGGCGCGGCTCCTTCTTTTTGGCATCTACGGGCAACAATTTGTCGGATCCGCGCCAGAAATACGAGCCAAATGCTTCAAAATCGTGACAAATACGCGCCATTTTGCATAATATTTCGGTTTTCGGGTAAAAATCTGATATATATTTAGTAATTTTGCGGACATTTTATCATTTCAAATTCAATTTATTAAAACAGTTAGATGAACAATGATCAGATAAAGGTGATATTTGCCGAAGAAGAGCATGCGAAGTATGCCGAGCAGATTGTCGCCCTCATCTATGAATCAGCCCTTCAGCGCGGCACTGGCATTGCGAAGCGTTCACCGGAATACATCGCCCAGAAGATCCGCGGGGGAAAGGCTGTCGTCGCTCTCTGTGATGACCGTCTCATCGGCTTCAGTTACATTGAGAGCTGGGAACATGGTGACTATGTGGCCACATCAGGCCTTATCGTGGACCCGGAATTCCGACGATTGGGGCTCGCGGCACGAATCAAAGCAAAGACATTCGAGCTCGCACGCCTCCGCTTTCCCTTTGCAAAACTGTTCAGTATCACCACTTCGCTCCCGGTCATGAAGCTCAATTCGCAGATGGGCTACAAGCCTGTCACTTTCTCGGAGCTTACGGACGACGAGGAGTTTTGGGCCGGTTGCCAGGGCTGTGTCAACTTCGACATTCTCCAGCGCAACAACCGACGCATGTGTCTCTGCACTGGTATGCTCTATGACCCCAAGGGAAAACTGGAACGTCCCTCCAAGGGCGCACCCTACATGATGTGGTTTCAGAACCGCATCAAGAAGATGCTCCACCTGAAGTAGAGAGAGGGTGGTGATGAACATATAAATTTATAAACATTGAATTTAAAACTTAACTGAAATGGAAAATAACAAGAAGAAAGTAGTCCTCGCCTTCAGCGGCGGTCTCGATACATCGTTTGCAGCAAAATATCTCTCGGAAGATCTCGGCTATGAAGTCCACACCGCCATCGCCAACACCGGCGGCTTCTCGCCCGAAGAGCTCAAGGCCATCGAGGAGAAGGCCCTGAAACTCGGCGCCGCTTCCCACGCGGCTCTCGACGTCACCGGCGACTACTACGACAAGAGCATCAAATATATGATCGCGGGCAATGTGCTCCGCAACGGCACCTATCCCATCTCCGTCTCCTCCGAGCGCATCTTCCAGGCTATCGCCATCATCGAGTATGCCAAGAAGATCGGCGCCGACGCAGTGGCCCACGGTTCGACAGGCGCCGGCAACGACCAGGTGCGTTTCGACCTCACTTTCCAGATCCTCGCACCCGAGATCGAGATCATCACCCCGACACGCGACATGACCCTCACACGCGAGTATGAGATCGACTATCTGAAGAAGCATGGCATCGAGGCCGACTTCAAGAAGATGGAATATTCGATCAACAAGGGCCTCTGGGGCACCAGCATCGGCGGCAAGGAGACCCTCCACTCAGAGCAGACTCTGCCCGAGAACGCCTATCCCAGCCAGGTGACCGAGAAGGGTGAGGAGCATATCACCATCGGTTTTGTCAAGGGTGAGATCGACAGCGTCAACGGCAAGCACTACGACAACAAGATCGACGCCATCCGCGAGGTGGAGCGCCTCGGCTCACGCTACGGCATCGGCCGCGACATGCACATCGGCGACACCATCATCGGCATCAAGGGTCGTGTGGGTTTCGAAGCTGCCGGCCCGATCCTCATCATCGCCGCCCACAAGATGCTCGAAAAGCACACGCTGACCAAGTGGCAGCAGTATTGGAAAGACCAGATCGGCACATGGTATGGCATGTTCCTCCACGAGTCGCAGTATCTTGAACCCGTCATGCGCGACATGGAGGCCTTCCTCGAAAGCTCGCAGGCCAACGTCACCGGCACTGTCGAGGTGATCCTCCGTCCTTATTCATATACTCTCGTGGGCGTAGACTCACCCTTCGACCTCATGAAGACCGACTTCGGCGAATATGGCGAGGTCAACAAGGCGTGGAGCGCCGACGATGTCAAGGGCTTCACCAAGATCCTCGGCAACCAGATGAAGATTTTCCACAACGTGCAGAAACGCAACGGAAAGGAAGACTGAGTCATGGCTAAAATAGGTATCATCGGAGGCGCCGGCTACACAGCCGGCGAGCTCCTCCGTCTCCTCATCAACCATCCGGGGGCGGAAATCGTGTTTGTCCACTCCTCGAGCAACGCCGGCAAGCCTGTCAGCGAGATCCACGAGGGGCTCATCGGCGACACCGACATCTGTTTTGCCGACAGCTATGACCTATCGGCCATCGACGTCCTCTTTCTCTGCCAGGGCCACGGATTCAGCCAGAAGTTCTGGGAGGAAAACACTCGGCCCGAGGGGTTGAAAGTCGTCGACCTCGCCCAGGACTACCGCGACGAGTCGGAAGGCTATGTCTACGGTCTCCCCGAAGCCAAGCGCGAGGCTATCCGCAAGGCCGACAAGGTTGCCAATCCCGGCTGCTTCGCCACCGCACTCCAGCTCGCACTCCTCCCCCTGGCTGCGGCGGGCAAGCTCAACAGCGAGGTACATGTCACAGCCGTTACCGGTACCACCGGTGCAGGCGTCAAACCCGGTACCACGACCCACTTCAGCTGGCGCAACAACAATCTGTCGGTCTACAAGGCTTTCACCCATCAGCATCTCGCCGAGATCCGTCAGACTCTCCGTCAGCTCCAGTCCGGCTTTGACGCCGAGATCAGCTTCGTGCCTGTGCGCGGCGACTTTGCACGCGGCATCTTCGCCATGAGCTACATCGACACCGACCTCTCTATCGAGGAGGCTGTGAAGCTCTACAAGGATTACTATGCCGACGCCCGCTTCACCCATGTCTCCGACCGTCCGGTCGACCTCAAACAGGTGGTCAACACCAACAAGGCTGTCATCTCGCTTGAGAAACATGGCTCCAAGCTGCTCATCATCTCGGCCATCGACAATCTCCTCAAAGGAGCCTCCGGTCAGGCCGTGCAGAACTTCAATCTCATCTGCGGATTTCCCGAGGAGACAGGCCTGTGCCTGAAGCCCTCGGCGTTCTGACCCCCCTTTCCCCCCATACACCCCTATATACATATATCTCCCCCACTCCACCCGCATGAAACTCTTTGACGTTTATTCACTATATGACATCGAGCCGGTGCGCGGTCTCGGCAACCACGTCTACACTGCCGACGGCACCGAATATCTCGACCTCTACGGTGGCCATGCCGTCATCTCGATCGGCCATGCCCACCACACCTATGTGACCGCTATAGCCGAGCAGGTTGCGAAGCTCGGATTCTACTCCAACTCGGTGCAGAATTCCCTCCAGCAGCAGCTTGCCGACCGTCTGGGCCGTCTGTCGGGCTACGACGACTATGCCCTCTTCCTGTGCAACTCCGGCGCTGAGGCCAACGAGAACGCCATGAAGCTCGCCTCGTTCCACACCGGACGCAAGAAGATCCTCGCTTTTGACCGCGCCTTCCACGGACGCACCTCCGGAGCTGTCGCCGCCACTGACAATCCCAAGATCCAGGCTCCGTTCAACTCTACCGACAATGTGGAGTTCGCACCGCTCAACGACATCGACGCCGTGGAGCAGAAATTTGCCACCGGTAAGTTTGCCGGAGTCATCATCGAAGGCATCCAGGGTGTGGCAGGCATCCGCATGGTCGACGACGGCTTCCTCCGCAAGCTCCGCGAGCTCTGCACGAAGTATGGTGTGGTCATGATCCTCGACGAGATCCAGTCGGGCTACGGACGCACAGGCCGCTTCTTCGCTCACCAGTATGCCGGAGTGCGCCCCGACATCATCACCTGCGCCAAAGGCATCGCCAACGGCTTCCCGATGGGAGCTGTCATCATCTCGCCCGCCATCTCGCCTGTCAAGGGGATGCTCGGCACCACCTTCGGAGGCAGCCACCTCGCGTGTGCGGCAGCCATCGCCGTCCTCGACGTCATGGAGACCGAAAACATGGTTGCCAACGCCGCCGCCGTGGGCGAATATCTCCTTGAGGAGCTCAACAACCTCGCCGCAACCCACCCAGAAGTGGTTGAAGTGCGCGGCCGCGGCCTCATGATCGGCATCGAGATCAAAGGCTCGGCTCCCAAACTGCGCAAACGTCTCCTCTTCGACAAGCACATATTCACCGGAGGTGCCGGCGAACACACAGTGCGCCTCCTCCCGCCCCTGTCACTCCCGCAGAGCCATGCCCGCCGCTTCATCGAAGCCTTCAAGGAAGTGCTCGACAACTAAAACTCTCAATTCTCAATTCTCGACTCTCGATTTACCATGCGCAATTTCACCAACGTAACAGATATCGGGCCTCTCGACCTCGCCGTCAAGGAAGCCCTCCAGGTCAAGGCCGACCGCTTCGCCTACACTCATCTCGGCAAAAACAAGACGCTGATGATGATATTCTTCAACTCCAGCCTCCGCACCCGCCTCAGCACACAGAAGGCTGCCATGAACCTCGGCATGAACGTCATCGTCCTCGACGTCAACCAGGGAGCCTGGAAGCTCGAGACCGAGCGCGGCGTCATCATGGACGGCGACAAGGCCGAACATCTCCTTGAAGCCATCCCCGTCATGGGCTCCTATTGCGACATCATCGGTGTACGCTCCTTTGCAGGGCTCAAGGACAAGGC
Organism: Staphylococcus sp.; assembly: GCA_023665865.1. GTDB lineage: Bacteria > Bacteroidota > Bacteroidia > Bacteroidales > Muribaculaceae > Duncaniella. Next base: position 1,246,899 of record JAMPDC010000001.1, on the reverse strand, counting down.
CGAGGACTATGAGGAGCGCGTCATCAACCAGTTCATCAAATACTCCGGCCGCCCCGTCTTCAGCATGGAGGCTGCCACCCGCCATCCTCTCCAGAGCTTCGCCGACCTCATCACCATCGAGGAATTCAAGACCAAAGAGCGCCCGAAAGTCGTCATGACCTGGGCTCCACACCCCCGCGCGCTCCCGCAGGCTGTCCCCAACTCCTTTGCCGAGTGGATGAACGCCACTGACTACGATTTTGTCATCACCCACCCCCACGGCTATGAGCTCGCACCTGAGTTCGTGGGCAAGGCCCGCGTCGAATATGACCAGCGCAAGGCTCTCGAAGGGGCCGATTTCGTCTACGCCAAGAACTGGAGCGCCTACGCCGACCCCAACTACGGCAAGGTGCTCTCCACCGACCGCGCCTGGACCGTCGACAGCGAGAAGATGGGCCTCACCGACAATGCTTTCTTCATGCACTGTCTGCCCGTGCGCCGCAACATGATCGTCACCGACGACGTCATCGAGTCAGAGCGCAGCATCGTCATCCCCGAGGCGGCCAACCGCGAGATTTCGGCACAGGTAGTGCTCAAACGCATCCTCGAAAGCCTCTGAGACGATGGAAACTGTAAAGGTCATCAAGATCGGCGGCAACGTCGTCGACAACCCCGAGGCTCTCAGCCGTTTCGTCAGGGACTTTGTGAAGCTCCCCGGCAGGAAGATACTCGTCCACGGCGGAGGTAAGGAAGCCACCCGCATGAGCGCTAAGCTCGACATCCCGACCACCATGATCGAAGGGCGCCGCGTCACCACCCGCGAGACGCTCGACGTTGTCACCATGGTCTATGCCGGACTCGTCAACAAGCGCATCGTCTCCATGCTCCAGGCCGAAGGATGCAACGCTCTGGGACTCACCGGAGCCGACGCCAACGCCATCACTGCCACACGCCGTCCCGCCGAGCCGATTGACTATGGCTTTGTGGGCGACATAGCTCCCGAGGGGGTCAACTCCGCCCTCATCAGCTCGCTCCTCGATGCCGGGATCACACCCGTCTACTGCGCCATCACCCACGACGGCAAGGGCACCCTGCTCAACTGCAACGCCGACACCATAGCCTCGTCGGTCGCCGTAGGAGCTGCACGGGTCTCACCGGCTGAGCTCATCTTCTGCTTCGAGCAACCGGGCGTCATGGAAGACATCGAGCGCCCCGACTCCCTCATCCCTCTCATCACTCCCGACATCTATGCCGACCTGCGTGCCCGCGGAATCGTCAACAAGGGCATGATACCCAAGATCGACAACGCTTTCAAGGCCATCGGCTCGGGAGTCTCATCCGTGACTATCAAACATTCCGACGCGCTGACCACCGGGGTCGGCACCACAATTCGCAACTGACATGATGAAGCAAGCCGTCGAGCTACTCAAGGAGATGATTGCCATCCCGTCGGTCTCACGCAGTGAGGAGGGGACGGCAAGCCTGCTGTTTGACCGGCTGAGCCAACGCGGGGCCTCTCCGAAACGCTTCCGCAACAACGTCTGGGCGCTCTCGGACAACTTCGACCCTACGCGCCCGACACTCATGCTCAACTCCCACCACGACACCGTGCGCCCTGCCGCGAGCTACACCCGCGACCCTCACCTCCCGACCATCGACGATGACGGACGCCTCTACGGTCTCGGGAGCAACGACGCCGGAGCCTCAGTGGTCTCCCTCACCGAAGCCTTTCTCTCTCTGCGCTCGGAGCCATTCCCCTTCAATCTGCTCCTTGCCATCACAGCCGAGGAAGAGGTGGGGGGCGAAAACGGCATGAGGGCCTTCCTTCCCATGCTCGCCGACGAGGGTATCACCATCGACTGTGCCATAGTCGGAGAACCAACAGGCATGCAGGCAGCCATTGCCGAACGCGGACTCGTCGTGCTCGACTGCCTCACCCCCGGAGTGACAGGCCATGCCGCCCGCGGAGAGGGTGTCAACGCCATCTACCGCGCCATGGACGACATCAACACCCTCCGCAACTTCCGTTTCCCAAAGACCTCGGCCATCCTCGGCCCCATAGGCCTCAACATCACTCAGATCAACGCCGGCTGGCAACACAACGCCATCCCCGACGAGTGTAAATGGGTGGTCGACATCCGCACCACCGACGCCTACACCAACGAAGAGACCGTCGGGCTGCTGCGCAAAGCCGTCAGCCACACCACGCTCACCCCGCGTTCCACCCGTGTGCGCGCCTCGGTCATCAGCCTCGACCATCCCCTCGTCCGCAGCGCCATAGCCTTAGGGAGCCACACCTTCGTCTCGCCGACGACAAGCGACATGTCGCTCATGTACGACTTCCCCTCGCTCAAGATAGGCCCCGGACAATCGTCAAGGAGCCACTCGGCCGACGAATTTGTCATGATTGATGAGATTGAGGCCGCGATCGTCGGCTATCGCCGCATGCTACTATCGCTGGAGCTTTGATTTTAAGTATGAAGGATAAAGGATGAAGTATTAAGTAGCAAGGATGAAGTATAAAGGATAAAGTAGCACGAACTCTCAACTCTCGACTCACGACTCCCGACTCTCAACTCCCGGTACCGGTACCATCAGCACCGGCGGCATAACGGTACCACACCATCCCCCTCCACTAACCACCAACAAATATGACTATATGAAACTCTGGAGCAAGGGCTTCGAGCCCGACAAAATGATTGAGGAATTCACCGTCGGTCAAGACCGCGAACTTGACCTCCGTCTCGCACGCTACGACGTCCAGGGCTCCATGGCCCACATCAAGATGCTCGAAAGCATCGGCCTGCTCAAAGCCGACGAACTCGAAGTGCTGCTCAAAGCCCTCGGAGAGATCGCCGAGATCATCGAACGCGGAGAGTTTACCATCGAGCCGGGTGTCGAAGACGTCCACTCGCAGGTAGAATTCATGCTCACCGCCCGCCTCGGCGACATAGGCAAGAAGATCCACTCGGGACGCTCACGCAACGACCAGGTGCTCGTCGACCTCAAACTCTTCATGCGCGACGAACTCCGCAAGGTAGCCGCAGCCGTCGAGCGCCTCTTCGACCGCCTCCAGGCACTCAGCGAGGAATACAAAGACGTGCTCATGCCCGGCTACACCCACCTCCAGGTAGCCATGCCCTCCTCGTTCGGACTATGGTTCGGAGCCTACGCCGAATCGCTTGCCGACGACCTGCAGATGCTCCTCGCAGCCTACAACATAGCCAATCAGAACCCCCTCGGCTCCGCTGCGGGCTACGGATCCTCCTTCCCCCTCGACCGCAGGATGACCACACAGCTCCTCGGCTTCGGGACGCTCCACTACAATGTCGTGGCCGCACAGATGTCGCGCGGAAAGACCGAGCGCGCAGCCGCAATGGCCATCGGAGCCATAGCCTCGACCCTCGGCCATCTGGCCATGGACGTCTGCATGTGGATGTGTCAGAACTTCGGCTTCGTCTCCTTCCCCGACGAGCTCACCACCGGCTCCTCCATCATGCCCCACAAGAAGAACCCCGACGTCTTCGAGATCATGCGCGGAAAATGCAACCGCCTGCAGTCCGTCCAGAACGAGATCGCCCTCCTCACAGCCAACCTCCCCCTCGGCTACAACCGCGACCTCCAGCTGCTCAAAGACATCATCTTCCCCGCCACCACAGAGATGATCTCCTGCCTCGACATGGCCGACTTCATGCTCCGCCACATCCGCGTCCGCCGCGACATCATCGACGATCCACGCTACGACTACCTCTTCACCGTCGAGGAGGTCAACCGCCTCGTCCTTCAGGGGATGCCCTTCCGCGAAGCCTACAAGAAGGTGGGACTCGAAGTGCAGGATGGCACCTACAGCCCAGTCCGCTCCGTCAGCCACACCCACGTGGGGTCGATCAGCAACCTCTGCAACACGGAGATCGCCGAGAAATTCCGCAAGGTGCTCGACGGTTTCAACGCCTGAGGCATGGGCACAAAAAAAATCGCACCACGGAGGCACGACTTACGCCAAAAGTTTGTATTTTTGCCATCTGAATACAGTCTCATATCAACTAAAAACGACACATCATGTTAAACAACAAAGTTCAAGACGCCCTCAACGCCCAGATCAACGCCGAATTCTGGAGCGCATATCTCTATCTCTCGATGGCACAGCACTTTGAGGCAGAAGGCATGCCCGGTGTGGCAAATTGGTTCAAAATCCAGTTCAAAGAGGAGCAGGACCACGCCACCATCTTCATGAACTATATCAACCAGCGCGGCGGCCGTGTGGAGCTCAAGGCGATCGACGCTGTCCCCACCACATGGGCCACTCCCCTCGACGCTTTCAAGGCCACTCTCGAACACGAGCAGAAGGTGACCTCTCTCATCAACAACCTCTATGCTCTCGCCGAGGCTGAGAAGGACTATGCCACCTGCGACCGCCTCAAATGGTTCGTCACCGAGCAGGTCGAGGAGGAAGACAACTGCCGCACGCTCATCGACAAGTTTGCCCTCATCGGCGACAACGGCATGGGTCTCTACATGCTCAACCAGGAGCTTGCCAGCCGCACCTACACAACCCCCTCCCCCCTCGCATCAGAGGAAGCGTAATATAAGTCGAAAGTCGTAAGTCGAGAGTCACGACTCTCGACTCCACTACGCGGTACCGGTACCACGGTTTTGGCCCCTACGGGATGGTACCGGGTACCACCGAGTTCCGCCCCGTGCAATGGTACCGGGGAACCCGTGTGAAGAAAATGTGTCGGTGTTTTGCATCATCGCACCTTTTCGCCTCTGCCGTGCATTAACTTTGCATCATCATATCCTATGCAGTCTCTCGTGACCCTGTGCTCTAAGTAATAGTAAAGAGTAAAGGGAGGGAGACTGTATTTTATTTTTCCGTCTATCGACTTCAAAAGAAAATCATTGCTGACCGGGGGAATCAGCGGTGGCCGTGGAGACCGGCGACGCTTCGGGATGACCATCGCAGAGGGGATAGCGATGGGAAGAAAAAGTGGCGGAGGGCAAGGCTGTTGCAACAAGGCTGACACACTCAGAGACACCCGACATTGCAAGATGATTCCTGGACGCGAAACCGCAATGGGTTCCCCGGTACCATCGCACGGGGCGGAACCCAGTGGTACCCGGTACCATCCCGTAGGGGCCAAAACCGTGGTACCGGTACCGCACAGGGAGTCGTGAGTTGAGAATTGAGAGTCGAGAATGGAGAATCTTTCTCGGCAAGCTCGAAAGCGGCAAGCCGATGACGAGAGTTGGCTACGCGTTCCGCATTTTCAGCCCCATAACTCCCGTCTCTTGACTAATGACTCCCGCCTCCCTACTTACGACTAAACTCCCGCCTCCCTACTTACGACTCTCGACTTACAACACCCGCCTCCCAAGTCATATCTGCCGGAGGCAGATAGATCATGCAGAAACCCCAGGCAAGGCCTGGGGGACCATCCGACACGCATATCCCAGAGCCTCGGAGAGGCGGTTTGTGACAGAGAGACATACCCCGCGTCTATAGCGCCTCTCCGAGGCTATTATTCCATACGGCTGTCTACCCCCAGGCCTTGCCTGGGGTTTCATCACAACTACCCTGCCTCCGGCAGGAGCCAACTCACGTAATCAGCTTGCCGAGAAAGACTCACGACTCACGACTCCCATCTTCCGACTAATGACTTACGACTCTCGACTTACGACTCCCAACTCTCGATTCTCAACTCGTCGTTCGGGGATCTTGAAACCGAGACGGGCCATGAGGATGCTCATGAGGGGAGTGAGCAGATTGAAGATGCAGCAGGGGAAGTAGACGAGAGTGCTGACGCCGAGAACAGTCGACTGGGTGATGCCACACGAATTCCACGGGACAAGGACTGAGGTGACGGAGATCGAATCCTCCATCGAGCGGCTGAGCAGTCGCGGCTCAAGCCCGTAGCGGCGGTAGAGGGAGCGATACATGTTGCCCGTGATGATTAGCGATAGATATTGGTCGGCGGTGGCGCAGTTCATGGCAAGTCCGCTGGCTACGGTGGCGCTGACGATGCCCGTGCGCTTTCTCAGACGGCGTGTGAACGCATCGGTGAGCTTTGCCAGCATCCCCGTGCCTATCATGACCGAGCCGAAGACCATGGCGCTGAGGACGAGCCAGACGGTGGGGAGCATGCCGAGGATGCCACCTGTGCCGACGAGGGAGTCGAGCGACTCACTGCCCGTCTGCAAGGCCGATCCGCTCCAGAAGGCCCGGAGAGTGTCGGTGAAGCCCATCGAGAGCTGCGGCTGGAACACGGCGATGCCTATGGCCCCGAGGATGCCTGCGCTGAAGAGCACGATGAGCGTGGGGATGCGCAGGGCTATCATGACGAGTGTCAGCAGGGGGATGACAAGTGTCCACGGGCTTATGCGGAAGGTGGCGGCGAGAGCGTCGAGTATCGGTGCCGACTCGGGCGAGGGTGTGAGAGGGGTGAGGAAGCCGACGGCTACGTAGACTATGAGGGCTATCCCCATTGCGGGGACGGTGGTGAACATGAGATAGCGTATGTGGTCGAAGAGGTCGACTCCGGCGGTCGACGATGCGACGACGGTAGTGTCGCTCAGAGGCGAGACCTTGTCGCCGAAATAGGCTCCCGAGATGATGGCTCCCGCAATCCAGGGGTCGCTGTAGCCCATGACCTCACCGATGCCCATGAAGGCTACGCCGATGGTGGCTATGGTGGTCCATGAGCTGCCCGTCATGACCGAGATGACCGAGCAGACAAGGCAGGTGATGAGCAGGAAGAGGCGCGGCGAAAGGATGTGGAGACCGTAGGCAATCAGCGTCGGAACCACTCCCGAGAGCATCCACGTGGTGGCCACAATGGCGATGCAGATGAGGATGGGGACAGCCGGGAGTATCTGCACGGCGCTCCTGCGGAGCCCCACCGAGAGTCCGCGGCGGGTGGCTACCCCTCCTATGGCCGAGAGAAGCATGGCGAGGGCTGCCGATGCGAGCAGGATGGCGGGGCCGTGTTCGGAAACTCCGTCGGCTCCACGCATGACGATGACCGAGATGAGGGTGACAAGCAGAAATGAAAAGGGGATGAGCGAAAGCGCGAGCGACGGCTGGTTGCGCCGTCCGAAGAGGCCTTGTGTATTCAATGTTACCTTTATGTTACCTTAGAAATGTTATTAATAGCAATTTGCCACAGGCTCTTGATGTCCGCAAGACAAAAGATGCCTGCCATGACTGCAAAATTACGAAAAAAACTCCGCATACGGGCAATCATGGGGTCCAGGAAACGCATAAAACACCCTAAAAGCATTGAACACATGTTAAACTGCCGCGTGTCAAAGCACTTCTTCCTCCACGATGTCGGGCTTGTCGGCAAGAGCGGGGTCGGGAGCGTCGGCCGTCGCAGCCTCGAGCTTCTTCATGATGCCGAAGATGAAGGCAGCGGAGATGAGGCAGATGACCACGAGGATGCCCCACACCATGAACGTCGGGATCTTGCCCCAGAGGATCATGGGGATGGAGACGAGATAGTTGCCGATGGCGGTGGCGGCAAACCATCCGCCCATCATCGAGCCCTTGAGCCTGGGAGGTGCCACCTTGCTGACGAAGCTGATGCCCATCGGCGAGAGGAGCAGCTCGGCAAAGGTCAGAAGCAGGTAGGTCGACATGAGCCAGTTGGAGGAGACTGTACCGGTGGTACCGGTAACGGAGAGGGAACCGATAAGCATGACGACGTAGGCGACGGCAGCCATGACCATACCGTAGCCGATCTTGCGCGGAGCCGAGGGCTCGGCCTTACGTCGGGCGAGCCATCCGAAGAGGGCGATGGAGACTGGCGTGAGCGCCACTACGAAGAAGGGGTTGAACTGCTGGTATTCCTGCGGCTGTATGCCTGTCAGCGGGTCGGGGGTGACGGAGTACAGGTAGATGAGCACTCCGCAGACTCCGGCTATGATCAGGACCGAGATGAGGCGGCTGAGGAAGCCCTTTGACTGGAAGAGGTTGAAGAGGGCGTAGACTCCGATGGCTACCGCACCGAGCGCCCACACGTTGAAGCCTATACGTGTCCAGCCCGTGGCTTCGGGGGCGGTGCAGCTCTTGGCAAACTCCGTCAGCGTGGCGCCGTTCTGGTTGAAGACCATCCAGAAGAAGATGACGACGGCAAAGACGAGCAGGAGGGCCACGACGCGCTGGCGAACCTGGGTAGGCGATAGCTCCGGTGCTCCCGCTGCGGCAGCGCTTGCAGCCTTGGCGGCCTTGGTCTTGTCGGTGAGGATGTGGGCGTATGTGTGGCGCCCGAAGAAGTAGATGAGGACGCTGACGATGAGCGAGACGCAGGCAATGGCAAAGGCGTAGGTGTAGCCGGTCGAGAGGGTCGTGATGTAGTCACCGGCAAAGGCCGAGAGATCCGACCCGGCCGTCATGCCGCTTTCGGAGATGACAGAGATCAGCTCGGCACCGTTCTCATGTCCGTCCAGATAGTCATTGCACAGTCCGGGAAGGGAGGAAACATAGACATAGCCGCGGGCTTGGAGAGCCATGTTACACATCGCGGTGGCAGCCATCGGCGCAAACATGGAGCCGATGTTGATGGCCATGTAGAAGAGCGAGAACGCAGCGTCGCGCTGACCGCTGTAGCGAGGCTCGTTGTAGAGGTCGCCGACCATCACCTGGAGGTTGCCCTTGAAGAGACCCGTGCCGCAGGCAATGAGGAAGAGTGCCGCGCAGAGAACCACGAGCGAGGAGGTGGAGCGGATGTCGGTCGGGATAGCCATGATGAGATAGCCGGCAAACATGACGGCGAGTCCGGAGACCACACACTTTGAGAAGCTCCACTTGTCGGCAAGCCATCCGCCGATGAGGGGCATGAAATAGACCGAGGCAAGGAAGATGGCATAGATCTGTCCGGAGACCGTGGAGTCGAGCCCGAACTTCGCCTGGAGATAGAGGAGGAAGATGGCGAGCATTGTGTAGTAGCCGAAGCGCTCTCCGGTGTTGGCAAGCGCGAGGACATAGAGTCCGGCCGGTTGGTTCTTGAACATAGGCTTATAGTTGAGAATCGAGAATCGAGAGTTGAGAATCGGGAGTCGGGAGTTTAAAAAGCAAGGGTGAGGAAGGATTTTGGCCTTCGACACCCCTGCGCATTAATCTAACTGATATATAATATAAATATATCCTTGGGAGAATATCAGGCGTTGGTGACGCGCTCAAGCCATTTCACCATGCCAAACATGACAGCCATCGAGATGAGGCAGACTGCGAGGAAGACGCTCCAGCACATCCAGAGAGGCCATGCATTGTACATCAGCGGGCCGATCCAGAGCAGGAGGTTACCGAGGGCCGTGGCACCGAGCCAGAGGCCCTGGCAGAGGCCCTGCATGTGGGCAGGGGCCACCTTCGAAACAAATGAGAGACCCAGCGGCGAGATGAAGAGCTCGGCTACTGTGAGGAAGAAGTAGAGGAGTATCAGCACCCAGGGGCCTGCGAGCATCCCTGCGGTCTCGCTGACGGGCATCGCGCGGAAGTCGGTGGCCGAGGGGTAGCCTGAGACACCCGAGAAGATGGCGAGGAAGAGGAAAGCAAGTCCTGCGAGACCCATGCCGATGGCGATTTTCTTAGGAGTGGAGATCTCGATGCCGCGGCGGCTGAGCATGGCGAAGAAGGCCATGACTACGGGAGTCAGCACGATCACGAAGAAGGGATTGACAGCCTGCCAGATCTCGGGAGCGATTGTAGATGTGTCGACGAAGTCACGGGCGAAGAGTGAGAGCGAGGTGCCGTTCTGGTGGAATGAGAACCAGAAGAAGATCACGACGCCGAGCACTGCGAAGAGAGCCATCATGCGCTGCTTGATCTCCTTGGCCATAGCGCGGCGCTCCTCGTCGGAGATGCTGACGGATGCAGCCTTGGCCTTTGCAGAGGGATTGGGGAGACCCTTCTTGAAGATGAGGAAGATGACGAGCGAGAGGAGCATCGCACAGACAGAGGCGATGAACGAGTAGTGGACACCGGTGTTGAACACCTCGAGATATTCGCTGCAGAAGGCCTGGATGTCGCCGGCGACGTTGCCACCGGTGGCAGTGATGAGCGCATAGAGGTTGTCAATGTTCTCGGTCGACATATTGTCGGTCACGCTGAGATATTCATGGCAGAGCGCGGGGAGCTTGGCATTGTAGGCAAGGTTGTGGACACCGAGCCACCAGCTGCGGAGCATCGGAGCCACGAAGGGTGCGATGAGACCGCCGACGTTGATGAAGACGTAGAAGATCTGGAAGCCGGAGTCGCGCTTGGAGGCATACTTGGGATTGTCGTAGAGCTGACCGACGATGGCCTGGAGGTTACCCTTGAAAAGACCGTTGCCAAAGGCGATGAGGAAGAGGGCGAAGCAGGTCATCGGGAGGAGCCACGAGATGTTGTCGCTGGTCGAGAGGATGGGAATAGACAGCAAGAGATAGCCGAGACACATCACGACGAGGCCGCTGATGATGGTGCCCTTGTAGTTGCGGGTACGGTCGGCGATCACACCGCCCACGAGGCTGAGCAGATAGATACCGGCATAGAAAAATGAATAGATCAGAGTGCTGGTCTCTTCACTGAGTCCGAATTTCGAACAGAGGAAAAGCACTAACACCGCATTCATGATGTAGTAGCCAAAGCGCTCTCCCATGTTGCTGAGAGCGGCAGGAATAAGGCCTTTGGGTTGGTCTTTGAACATAACGTAATTAAAATTTCGATTGTTAGGCGTGAAGCCGGTGGTATAAAATTTAAGATTAACTCGGGTTCATGACGGAGAGTCTGTGCAAAAATACAAAAAATCTTATAAAATCGAAATATCCGTCATCAAATCCACCATTAAATTTGAGTATTTGGGTCTTTCCGATGCCTGTTCACGTTGCAAATTCGTAACTTTGCACCTGCAAAGCATCATCAACAGGTTTATCAACCACCACATATTAATAGATAGAGTGTACTTGACAATGGATACCCCGGAAGTTCTTGTCCGTTTCGCCAGCGAGCGTCTCGGCTACGGCAACGTCATCATCAATAATCCCCACCGGTCATATATCCCCGCAGGAGTCACCGCCGTCCTCGGCCCAAACGGCTCCGGCAAGTCGGCTCTCGGCCTCGTCATCGAGAAAGGCCGCTATGCCTACGGCAACCGTCTGGAGTTCGCACGCCCCGACATGAAGGTCAGGAAGCTCGCGTTTACCGACATCCACTCCCTCACCGGCATAGAGGTCACCCGCTATGACCAGCGTCTCGAAGCCACGGTCAACGATCTGGTCCCCACCGTCGGCGAGATCCTCGGCGGGAAAGCCACATCGGAGCGCTGGGAGCAACTGTGTGAAGCCTTCGCCCTGTGCGATGTTACCGGCAAGCGCATCAACTATCTCTCAAGCGGCGAGCTGCGGAAACTGTTGATCATCAACACTCTGCTCGACACGCCCGACATCCTCATCCTCGACAATCCCTACATAGGTCTCGACGCCCGCTCGCGCGATGAACTCGACACGGCAATCTCCGGCATCTCAGCAGCCGGCACAGGCATAGTGCTTCTGCTCTGCGATGAAGCCGACATCCCACCGTTTGCCAACTCGGTCATCCGCCTCGACGACCGCTGTCTGTCGCTCCCGACAAGCTATGGTACCGTAGGCGGTACCGCCTACCCTGCCGCAACCAATGGTACCGGTACCGCCGGCGGTCCCGACATCGGGGAGCTCCCTGCACCCAAGGAGGGCCGCAAGGACTTTGAGATAGCCTTTGCCATCGAGGACGGACATGTGCGCTACGGACAACGCTCCATACTCGAAGGAATCGACTGGGTGGTGAGATCAGGAGAGCGCTGGGCTCTGACCGGCCCCAACGGTTCGGGAAAGTCACTGTTGCTGAGCCTCGTCTGCGCCGACAACCCCCAGGCCTACGCCAACCGCATCACCCTCTTTGACCGCCGCCGTGGCTCGGGCGAGAGCATCTGGGAAATCAAAGACCGCATCGGCTACATCTGCCCCGAGATGCAACTCTATTTCCGCTCGTCGCTCCCGGTGATAGAGATCGTGGTCGGTGGAATGAGAAACTCCCTGTCGCAATTCCGCAAGGCAAGCCCCGAAGAGCTCGACGAAGCCCGGCAGTGGCTATCGTTGCTCGACATCACCCATCTGGCCGACCGTCAGTTTGCCGAACTATCCTCGGGCGAGCAGCGCCTTGTGCTTCTGGCACGTACCCTCATCAAGCAACCGGAGCTACTGATTCTCGACGAACCCCTCCACGGACTCGACGCCTCACACAAGGAGCGCGTCCGCCGCGTCATCGACCTCCTCGTCAGCCGCAACAAGAGCACATTGATTTTCGTGACCCACTATGAGCGCGAGATCCCCTCGATCGTCACCCTGACCAAGACCCTGGTGAAGATCTGAAGGGAGGCCCGGCACTTCCATCCGGACATATAAAACAATAGGCTGTCATCACGACAGCCTATTATTTTTTTAACCTTAAATCTAATACCATGAAAACACAGTGCAAATATAGTAACTATGTCTTTAAAACCGCGGGGAGGCTGAAAAGTTCACGCGAAACCTCGGTTTAACAATCATTAACACAGAGACACGAAAAAATGTTGTAATTTAGCGACAAAATCTCGAAAACGTACATAATCATACCGATATGAGCACACGCCTGTTAGTAATAGATGACGAAGAATCAATCTGCGAGATTCTAAAATATAATCTACAGAAAGAAGGCTATCTTGTAGACACGGCCTATAGCGCAGAAGAGGCACTCGAAATGGACCTCACCCCCTACGACCTCTTCATCGTCGACATCATGATGGAGCGACTGAGCGGCTTTGACTTTGCCAAACGCCTCCGCAACTCCAACGCAATGGAAGAAGTCCCCATCATCTTCTGCTCAGCCCTCGATGGAGAGGACGACACCGTCATGGGCCTCAACATAGGAGCCGATGACTATATCACCAAACCGTTTAAGATCAGCGAGGTGATAGCCCGTGTCAACGCCGTGCTCCGCCGCGCACAGATAGCCCGCAGGGCGCGCGAGGCAGCCCCGGCAGTAGTCGACGACGGCCTTGAGCCCCAGATCGTCTACCAGGGTCTCCGCATCGATCCCAACGACAAGACCTGCTATCTTGACGAAGAGAAAATAGCCCTCACAAAAACCGAGCTTGAAATACTCTCATTCTTCCTGCGCAGACGCAACCGCATCTATTCGCGCGAGGAGATCATTCGCCATGTTTGGGCAGATGATGTTGTGGTGACAAACCGTACTATCGACACAAACATCACACGCCTGCGTAAGAAAATCGGACGTTACGGCAACAACATCGAGACTCGCTTAGGTTTTGGCTATGGCTTTAAAGAGAAGGATTAACTATCAGTGGCGACTCTTCCTTCCGATTGCGACAGTGCTCTGCATCGTCTTCGGATTCATCATCTTCTACCAGTATAAGCGCGAGGCCAACTATCGCGCCCAGGTGTTCAGCGCCGAGCTCGACCTGATCGACAACCGTATTCTCGAGGCTTACCGTCAGGACGTCAACCTGCGCACATTTCTCTCCTTCATCCAGCAGTTTTTCCAAGGCTCTATGTTTGAGGGCGTCCGCGTCAGCGTCTACCGCGACGGCCGCCTCTACTATTCGCTCGGAGTCCCGGTGCCGCTCGACATGAACGATGTCGACATACGCAAACATGACCTTCAGATAGCCCCGACGGCCTACGGCGCCCAAGGCGAGCGCATGGTCGTGCGCGACGACGACCAGGTCTACTTCTTCTCAAAGGTGCAGAGCGACGACGGACGTCTGGATGTGCTCACCGCCATGCCATACAACGAGAGCGTCCACGACGCCATTGACATCGACGAGACTGTCTGGTTCATCATCCTCGGAGCCCTCGTAGTCACCCTGCTCATAGCCTACTACTCCACCCGTGTGCTCTCACGCAACATCGTGTTGCTGCGCGAGTTTGCCCACAACGCCTCGGCCGGCAAAAAGGTGCGCGAGGACCTTGACTTCCCGCGAAATGAACTCGGCGACATCTCACGCGAAATCCTCAACTTCTACCACGAGCGCAACCGATCCCTCGAAGCCATCCAGAAGGAGCGCAAGATTGCCGTCCATGCCATCGAGGAGAAAGCGCGCCTGTCACGGCAGATGACCAACAATATCAACCACGAGATCAAGACCCCGGTCGGAATCATCAGAGGCTACCTCGAGTCGATACTCAGCGATCCTGACATGGATGCAGAGACCCGCACACGCTTCCTGGAGCGCATGCTCTCCAACGTCGAACGACTCACCTCCCTCCTCAACGATGTCTCGACGATGACCCGCCTCGAAAACGGCGCCGATATGATCGCCGTAGAGCCCGTCAACATGCACGACCTCGTCTATCAGATCGACTACGATCTCCAGGCCAACAATCTCGCCGGCGACATGAAATTCAGCTTCGACATCCCGCTCGAATGTAATGCCACCGGCAACTACAGCCTGCTTCAAGGTATGATCTGCGGCCTCATCAAAAACTCCGCGCTCCACTCGGGCGGCACGGAGATCGGCATGAAGCTAATCTCGGAAAACGACCGCTTCTTCGTATTCAGCTTTTATGACAACGGCAACGGTGTAGCAGAGGAACACATCCCGCACCTCTTCGAGCGCTTCTACCGTGTCGACACCGGACGTTCCCGCAAGATGGGAGGCACAGGTCTCGGCCTTCCGATCGTCAAGAGCACAATCGTCTCGCTCGGCGGCACCATCTCGGTACGCAACAGATCGAAAGGTGGTCTGGAATACATCTTCACCCTCCCGAAATCGACCGAGAGCTGAGACTCCGGTCCGGACAGGACACAAAAAAAGCCCGGCTGGACGCTGGTTCCACTGCCGGGCGGGGTGATAATGTCGGGCGACAGGGTTTCAATGCCGTCACCCAAAGGTTTCTACGGTTTAGAAACCTTGAATCGGGGCAGAGAGAGTCGATTGGGATTCAGACTCCGCTCTTCTTAATATAGCCTGTGGCTCTTTCGCCAAAGACTACCGCTTGAACGTCTTGTTTGGCTGCGTTCACTATACTAAACGCACATGGCGGAAAATGGTTGGAGACTTACTGTCTAAAAGACGTGAAGAGTTGTTAGAGGGTGTTATATCCCCTCCCCGCGACAGTATGGTACCGCGATTGCCGGCGAAAACGATGGTACCGGGTACCGCCGCAAAGATTTAGACCACCCACTGCCCGGTTTTTCGCCAAAAACCCGTATATTTGCATGCAAGTTCCATCAATATACCAGCGGCATCCATGAGAAGAAACCCAACCAAAGCAAACCATGGGGGCGATGTGCGTCCCAAGAAAGCTCTCGGGCAACACTTTTTGACCGATGAAAGCATAGCATCGCGCATAGCCGACACTCTCGAGGCCTACAATGGCCTTCCCGTGATGGAAGTCGGCCCCGGCATGGGAGTGCTCACCAAATATCTCATCGCCGCCGGCCACGACGTGAAAGTAGCCGAAATCGATGGTGAAAGCATCGAATATCTCCGCTACAACTACCCTGAACTCGCAGGCCGCATACTCGACGCCGATTTCCTGCGCCTCGACCTGGCTCAGATCTATCCCGACGGACAGAAGTTTTGTGTCATCGGCAACTACCCCTACAACATCTCATCACAGATTTTCTTCCACGTGCTCGACTACCGCGATCAGGTGGTCTGCTGTTCCGGCATGCTGCAACGCGAGGTGGCCGAACGTTTCGCCGCCGCCCCCGGCACAAAAGCCCGCGGAATCCTCAGCGTATTGCTTCAGGCATGGTATGATGTGGAATACCTCTTTACGGTAGATGAAAAAGTATTCAACCCTCCCCCAAAGGTCAAGAGCGGAGTCATCCGCATGACACGCAACTCAGTGACCGATCTCGGTTGCGATGAAAAACTCTTCAAGACAGTCGTGAAGACAGCCTTCGGCCAGCGACGCAAGACGCTGCGCAATTCCATACGCGGCCTCTTTCCAGCCGGCGTACCGTTGCCCGACAATGCTCTGCTCTCAATGCGCCCCGAGCAACTGTCGGTGGAGCAATTTGTCGAACTGACACGACTCGTCGGCCGACAGGACTGAGAGCAAAAAAAGGGTGTTTTTTAACAACAAGTATCCACGACCACTCTTACTCTCCCTCACGCAACGACAATGAAAGAATTCACCCCTGAATATCTCGCCCATCTGCGCAAAATCATCCACGACCGCGCAGACGCGGCAGCTACCGACGAGCTTGCCGACCTCCATCCCGCCGATATCGCCGAACTCTATCAGGATCTTGACCTCGACGAAGCCGAATATCTCTTCAAACTCCTCAATGAAGATATGCAGGCCGATGTCCTCATGGAGCTCGATGAAGACGATCGCGCCAAGCTCCTCTCGAAGATGGATGTGGCCGATATCGCAAAGCAGATCGAGCACCTTGATACCGACGATGCCGTCGACATCATCCAGGAGCTCGATGAGGATGACCGCGAGAAAATCCTCAGCCATATCGATGACGTGGAGCAAGCCGGCGACATCATCGACCTTCTCAAGTATGACGAGGACACCGCAGGCGGTCTCATGGGCACAGAGATGATTGTAGTCAACGAGAACTGGAGCATGCCCGAGTGCATCAAGCAGATGAGAATGCAGGCCGAGGATATGGATGAGGTCTACTATGTCTATGTGGTCGACAACGAAGACCGTCTGCGCGGCACTCTCCCGCTCAAGAAACTCATCACCCACCCCTCTGTCTCAAAAATCAAACATGTCATGGAGACTGATCCCGTTGCAGTCAAGGCCGATACCCCCATCGACGACGTGGCTCTCGACTTCGAGAAATATGACCTTGTGGCAATGCCAGTCATAGACTCTATCGGACGCCTGCTCGGACGCATAACAGTCGACGACGTGATGGACAAAGTCCGTGATTCAAGCGAACGTGACTACCAGCTGGCATCGGGTCTCTCCGGCGACGTGGAGAGCGACGACAAACTCTTCGCCCAGACCAAAGCTCGTCTTCCCTGGCTGCTCATAGGCATGATCGGCGGTCTCTGCAACTCCGTCATCCTCGGCCGGTTCGAGGGAGGGTTCGTGGTCGATCCGGCTCTCGCCCTCTTTATCCCCCTTATCGGTGGTACCGGTGGTAATGTGGGCACTCAATCGTCGGCAATCGTCGTCCAGGGCCTCGCCAACGGCTCACTCGACATCAAGAAATCAGCGCGGCAGCTGCTCAAGGAACTTGGCGTAGGTCTGCTCAACGGCACTATCATCGCCCTCCTTGTCTTCCTCTACAACTTCTTCACCCTCGGAAGCGGCCATCAGGTGACCACGATAGCAGTCTCAGCCTCGATATTCTGCGTGGTGATGTTTGCGTCAGTCTTCGGCACCTTCGTCCCTCTGACGCTCGAGAAACTCAAGATAGACCCGGCTCTGGCCACAGGCCCGTTTATCTCGATCACCAACGACATCATCGGTATGCTCATCTATATGTCGATCTCCTCCTGGCTCATCGTCACCTTCGGCCATTGACATAGACGGGACCTACACAAACAACAGGCAGGATGACTCAGCGGTTTAAGCATCTGTCATCCTGCCTTGTTTTTATATCTCTTCTAATATTTTCTAATTTCTATCTTCTTGCCTTACGCGAAGCTGTCGTGCGGCGCTTGCGGATAGATGATTTCTTCTTGCGTTTTGCCGTAGTGTATTTCTGCGACTTGCCATAGGTGCGCTTATCAAATGCGAAAACATCCTTGTGGGGGACACCGTTTTCAAAGTCAATGATAGCGGCGGGATTGATGGGGATGCCGAGATAACGGGTCTCGAAATGGAGGTGGGCGCCTGTGCTGCGGCCTGTGTTGCCACCGAGAGCGATAGGCTCTCCGGCCTCGACAACCTGATTGGGCTTCACGAGAAAGCGGCTGAGGTGACCATAGACAGTCTCAAGACCATTGCTGTGGCGGATGACTACGTAGTATCCGTAGCCGCGGCCCTCATATTTTGTGAGGCGGACCTTGCCGGAGAAAGCGGCACGGACAGTATCGCCTACCTGAAGTTTGAGGTCAATGCCATAGTGCATGCGGCCGAAGCGCGAGCGGTAACCGTAGTTGGAAGTTATGTGGCCGGGAGTAGGTGTGGTGTATTCCGAGACGTCAATGTCGTGATGATCGGGGATGGTGACAGCCGTGCCATAAGGGTTGACGCGGTCGCTGTTCCAGAATTCAGCGAAAATTTCATTGTTGAGAGCAGCCTCACGCTCTTTAATCTGATTGACAAGAAGATCATTGTTTTCAATCTTGAACGGATTGACAGATGGCTTCTGATTAGCGATGAGAGAATTGTGTTGTTTGGTGTGTGACGCAGGGAGTTTGAGTTGAGCCTGCGCTGAAATGGCTGCCGCTGAGATGAAAATTGTGGCGAGAAGAGTTTTTATTTTAATAAATTTCATTGCTTTCGGGGGTATTTTTCCGGCAAGAGGAGAGCGGTAATGATTGGTTTAAGGTTACTATATTCAACTCAGTTCCAGAGAGCAGTTGATAAATGGCGTCTGGTGAGCGGTACGGTCAAAAATTTCATCGGATCTGAAGAAGCGTTTGATTTCGATCTCAGCGTCTTCAGGAGAAGAGGATGCGTGGATTATGTTTTCCTGATTGGAAAGGGCGAAATCCCCGCGTATGGTTCCGGGAGCAGCCTGCCGTCCGTTGGTAGCGCCGGTCATTGCACGGACCACCGAGATAGCTTCGACTCCTTTGAGCACCATCACTATGACCGGCGATGCGGTCATTGATTCGATGATCAGTGGGAAAAACGGTTTCTCGACAAGGTGAGAGTAGTGTTGGCGCAGAAGCTCTTCGGAGAGTTTCATCATCTTCATGCCGGTTATGGTGAGGCCCTTCTGCTCGAAGCGGGAGAGAACTTTGCCGACAAGAGCGCGCTCGATTGCTGATGGCTTGAATATGATTAGAGTCTGTTCCATTCTGAATTAGGTTTTAACGAAATTTTGCATTTTTCGTTCCTACTTCTCAAATTTAGTCATTTTGAGATGATTGAAAAAATCTTGTCAAGCAAAAAAATGTCAATCAAGTTAAAACACTTTCAAAATTCAACAGTAATAATTTAAGCATCAACCACATACAATCCTATGTGAAAATACCCTAAAATATTAAAACGTGTTTTCACACTTGATTTTCGGCGTGAAAATACGTTAATTATTGTATTTTTCTGTGACTTTCAATTAACAATCGTCAGTCGGGAGCAGTGCAAAAGGTAAGAAGAGAAAAAAACAAATCGAATCAGACTCGGGGTTATGTGTCTAATTCGATTTTGTAGTAGTGGGCGCTGAGGGATTCGAACCCCCGACCCTCTGCTTGTAAGGCAGACGCTCTGAACCAGCTGAGCTAAGCGCCCGGGAAGCGGGATTGTCCCGGATTGGTTTATTTTTCTTTAAGCGAGAAAGAATTTGGTGGTGGGCGCTGAGGGATTCGAACCCCCGACCCTCTGCTTGTAAGGCAGACGCTCTGAACCAGCTGAGCTAAGCGCCCTTTCTTGCTAAAAGCGATGCAAAGGTAGGCAGTATTTTTGTGATGTGCAAATTTTTCAGCAACTTTTTACGATTTTCTTTAAATTTTCTTGAAAATGCCCAAGTGTGCCACTGCTTTTTCACACAATACAGAGCCATTCGGCCCCATGAGGATCAGTTTTTCTCCTCAAGCATATCCTTGTTGAAGATAAAAGTCGCGGCTTTGGGGCGACGCCGCTTGAAATCTATAATGTCGGTTGGATTTATCGCCTTGGCACAATAGCGTGTCTCGAAATGCAAGTGGGCGCCTGTAGAGTTTCCACTGCTTCCTCCTATAGCGATAGGTGTCCCCGCATCGACCGTTGTCGTAGGCACCACGAGGAAGTGGTCGAGATGCGCATAGAGCGTCTGCAGTCCGTTTGGATGGGACAGTATGACATAGTAGCCATATCCGCGCTTGTCATAGCCGGTGAGAGCCACTGCACCCGGAAAAGCGGCACGTATCGTGTCACCCCTGGCGATATCTATATCCACTCCGCGGTGATAGCGTTTATACTTCTTGCGGTAACCAAACTGAGAGGTGATGGGTCCCACGGCCGGCATGGAAAACTCACTGACATTGATAGGCACATCCCCATCCGGCAGCCGCGAGAGCTGAAACATCCCGCCGGAACCTCCGGCCGCTGTTCGGTGGCCGCCTGTCGCATCGAATAGCGTACTCATATAGTCGAGTATCGACCCGACATTCTCATCTGCAATCTCCTCCTCAGCCTCGGGCATCGAAGAGAGGATGGCGTCAAACGAAAACTGGGTGATGCGCGCCGTGTCAGTCACGACTGTATCATTGCCAAACACTACAACATCAGCGCTCACGACCGGAGCGGCCGCGAGCGACAATATAAATAATGATATGAGAGACAATTTCACGCCGCAGGTCAGAGCAGAAGATGTAAGGAGAAAACAGGAGGGTGTCATGAAAACAACACCCTCCCGTTGAAAATTATTCGCTGATTTTTTTCTTCATCACGGCAATAGTGTCGGAGAACAGAATCTTGGCGCAAGCGACTACACATCCAAGGAAGACGAATCCGATAAGTATCATTGCCTTAGATGGCTTGGAAGGCTTGATAGGCACTGTGGCAGGTTCGATAGTGGCAAACACGGGGGTGTTTTCCTGCACTTTAGCCTCTGCCATCTGGAGTTGCTGTGAAGTCTGATTGAAGAGGTTGAATTCGAGCTGGGCAATATTTGTCAGACGCTCCTTTTCGACCTGGGCGGAGTGGAGCGACAGCCCTTGGTTACGGTCAAGATAGTTGGCAAGACGCTGCTGGGCCTGATAGTATTTCTGACGAGCCTTCTCGTTGAGCGTCTTAGCATATTCCAGATCCTGACGCGCCTTCGACGTACGGTATTCCGTAACGTAAGCCTGAAGGTGGGCAGCCACGGTATCGGCAAGCATCGCGGAAACAAGGGGATTCTGCATCGTCACAGAGATAGTATTGACACCTGTCTTCTGGTCATAGTCGCAGGATATGCGACGTGAGAGCGCCTCCTTGATCTCCTCCTCATCTTTCGTGAGACGGAAAGGATTCGTCTTGCCGTCACCTTCCTCCACTTCCTCATCGCGGAAGAAACCGATGACACCTCCGACAGCCCTCATGGGGAGGCCCATCACCACCGACCACCATGGCGACGAGGTGTGGTCCTCGATATAATTGCTGACGGTATAGACTGAGTCGGTTTTGCTCTCCTTGACCTGCACGTCGAAAAGTTCCACAAGAAACGGGACCGACGAGAGGACATCGGGATATAGCTCGGGAAGCACGGCATCTCCTCCGGCCGAAGCCGAACCGAGATTGATACCGGCCATCGATGCGAGAGAGCTGACACCTTTGCCGGGTCCGGCATTTGAGACCTCAGGGGCAAGCTTGATAGTAGTGGTATATTCCTTCGGGATGCTGAACGCCACCACAAGTCCGATGACGGCAGCCACACCGGCATATATAAATATGGTGCGGCGCGACTTCCACAGTTTAGCGGCAAGCTCCAGCAGATCTATTTCTTCTTCCTCGTTGTCGGGGCGGACGATGAGGTCTTTATTGTCACTCATTGGGTCAAAACGATATTGTCGGATGTGTGAATGGATTTTATTTTGTCATATTGGCGATCGACGCAGTGATGGCCGCGAGAGAGCCAAGAGTTGAGGTGATCGAGAGCGCCTTGGTCCAGTCAAAGCCCTTCCTGTCAGGCTTGGAAGGAATGATGATCTGGCAACCCGGTTCGACAGGCGTATTTTTCTTGGCCCTGGCCACCATACCGTTCATATATACTATGAACACTTTTTTCTTGTTGGCGCGGTCGCCATAGCCGCCGGAGAGCTCAACGTAGTCCTTGATTTTCATATCAGGAACATAGGTCACAGTGTTTGGCATCATCACATCGCCGGAGATCTTGACGGTGCTAACCATCTGGGGCACGAAGAGACGGTCGTCGGGACGAACGACAATGTCGTAGGTGCTTCCCGGCTCTGCCAGCGCTTTCTCGAGGTCAATGCCGACTGAATAATATTCCGACACCTGGAGTTTGGCAAGAGAGATCGAATCGGGACCGGCAGACGCCTTTGCCAGACGGATGGTCTCGTCGCGGGCAGCCTTCTCGTCCTCTGTCATCTTACGCATAAGGTGGGCACCGCGCACATAGGCCTCAGGAGTGAGACCACCAGCACGCTTGACAATACTGCTCAAGCGCTCGTTGCGCTGGCTCAGCACATAGCCGCCGGAGAATGTGACCTCGCCCTGAACGTTGACAAACTGCTGGGCGACATAGTTAGGGCTGCGGCGCACCTCAACGATATCGTAAGGCTGGAGGATAAATTCATTGTCTTCGCCGAGGAGGAGACCATCTTTCAATGTAAAGGTATATGTACGGGCGATCTGCGCGTCAGACGTTGTCGACATCGGATCGACAATTCGGCGAGACACGTCCACCTTAGAGTAGGAAGCCCCTTCGAGGAGACCACCGGCCGTGAGGATGAGGTCTTCGATAGAAGTATTCTCAGCGTATGGATATGTGCCCGGCTGTGAGACACTACCCATGATAGTGAAACCGCCACGGTCAAAAATATCCTGGACGCTGGAGATGACAAGCACATCGTTGCGCTTAAGCTCGATGTCGGGGGCAGTGCCGTTGAGGATAGCACCGAGGTCGATGGCCTCGGCTACAAGAGTGAGGTCAGGCGATTCACGATATAACATCGCACGCGAGGTGTAGGCATCCTCTCTCAACCCGTCAGCGTTGCGGACAAGATCACGGATAGTGCTGACGCCCGAGCCAAGCGAGAACATGCCGGGGCGCATGGCTGCACCGCGGAGTTCCACACGGTTTGAATATCGGTCGAGAGTCGTACCGATGGTGATAATGTCGCCATCCTGCAGGCGATAGCCGTCAAACTCATTGCGGGCGACATTAAAGAGTTCTTTCTCACGTCCGGACAGGCGTGCGACGCGAACCATCTCTGTATAGGCGTCGCCTGAAAAACCGCCTGCATATTCAATGGCCTGCGCAAGGGTCTCGGTCGGTTTGAGCTCGTAGAACATCGGGCGCTTGACATTGCCGGTCACGTTGACAAGCTCATTATAGGGAGGCACCATGATGATATCACCTTCCTGAAGACGGATATTGCCTTTCTGACGGCCATTGAAGAGGAAGTCATAGATATCGACCTCGGCCACCGTGCGGCCGTTGCGACGCACCTCGACATTACGCATCGAGCCGATGTCGTTGATGCCGCCGGCATTGTAGAGAGCATGGAAGACGGTCGAGAATGGAGACAGGCGATAAGTGCCGGGCACCGAGACCTCGCCCATGATATTGACCTGTATGGTGCGCATCTGGCCGAGAGTGACAGCGATATCAGTAGCCTCACTGTCAACTCCGGAATATTTCGAAGCGAAAGCCGAGCGGATATGATCGTTGGCTTCATTGATTGTAAGTCCGTTGAGATACAGAGGCCCGAGCTGGGAGATCATGATGCTTCCCTCGGGGGAGATGGTGCGGCGGAGATGGTCTTCGCTTACGCCCCAGATATCGATGACCACCTCATCACCGGGGCCAAGACGGTAGTCCTGGGGGGTGGCAGCGTTCTCGTTGGGCTCAAATGTCAGATTGCGGGAATTGAACACTTTGTGGCCGAACACCTCGTTGGCCTTAGGCTCGGCGACTGTGTTTGCTTCCGGATTCTGGACGATGTCCTCAAACACTACACTTGTTTCTGCAACCTGCTGCGTGCGTGAGCGGCCTTCTGTCGTGGTCACCGATTGATCGGCAAGGGACACCTGGCCCGAATCATGCTTGGCCTTTATACGCTTGACCTGGTCGGGTGTGACACCGCGGGCCACGAGCTCACGCCCGATCTGCTGTTCGGTCTTACCCAATGCCATCTGCTGTTTGATGTATTGGACTACCTGGTCGTCTGTCATGTCAGCAGATGCGCTAAATGCACCGGCAAGCATAAACAACGAAAAAAGTAAGGGTTTGATTTTCATAGGGTTAGTTGTATCGTGATAATCCTTTTAACGTACATTTTACGCACGCATTTTACATAAATCTGTGCAAAGTTAGTAATTTACAATCTCTTATGCAATAGCCAGAGAAAAGACAACTGACGATTGCAGAAAATTTCGTTAAATAATGTTTCGCCGATTTAAATTTATCTTCCGTCATACATCTGATTCGAGAATAAATCCTTACTTTTGTGAGGTAATTTAGAAAAGCATGGCTGTCAACCTTCAGCAACGCATAGAGAAAATCGAGGCCAAAGCCGCTTTGATAGTCGAATGTCACGAGCGTCTCCGCAAGGCCAAGAATGCCGCCGACGAGCGAATCTCGGAACTTGAGGCGACAGTGACAGCCCTACGGCGTGAACTTGAAGCCCGCGACAGGCAGATTGAATATCTGAAAGTCGCCTCCGTCCTCACCCCCGACCACTCGGATGTGGAAGCAACCAGAGCCATGCTCTCTGAATTAGTGCGCGAAATCGACAAGTGCATCACCCAGTTAAGCTTTTGATGACTGACAAGATCAATATATCTATCCGTATCGCCGACCAGCCACGCATATCGCTGCGGATTCCTGCGGGACAGGAAGAAATAGTCCGTCGTGCTGAATCAAGCATCAACGACCTATGGCGCAAATGGTCTGCAATGGATGAATTCAAAGATAAATCCTCAGCCGAAATACTCGCTATGGTAACCTTCAGGTTCGCCCAGTTCTATTTCACCGCGGAGGAAGCAGCAAGCCGGGTCGACAAGACCCTTGCCGGTCTTGAGAAAAGTCTTGACAAGGTGCTCTTCGATATAGAGTCGGCCGACGGGACTGCCGGTTAGAGTACCGCCCCTACACACAGCCCCGGATTCCGACAATGTCAGACACAGACGGGCCGCCCGGCCCTTCTATCATATTGAAAAAACAAGCCGAGTTCACGCACGTTCAACTCCTTGAGTGACTTTCCCCCGCGGGATGCCGCGGACCAGGGGAGCGCGGGAGTGAGACGTGCATTATTTATATATATTTATCACCATTCTACAAATTCCGTAAAGCTACTATGGCTATATTATTCTACATTTGTGCGGCGCTCATCGGAGCGGCCATCGGAATCGCAATCATGGTTGCGGTGCAGCGCGCCACAGCCCGCTCACGAGCCAAAACTATCATCGACGATGCCAACCGCGAAGCTGAAGTCCTCATGAAAGACAAGCTTCTTGAAGCCCGCGAACAGGAACTTAAAATCAAAACCGAAGCTGAAAAACAGGCCAACCAGCGACTTGCACGCATACAGAGCGAGGAGTCTAAACTCAAGCAGCGCCAGACCCAACTCAACCAGCAGCAGAGCGAAAACGCCCGCGCCCGGAACGAAAACGAACAGACTCGT
The DNA here is from genome assembly GCA_023665865.1 of Staphylococcus sp. Taxonomy (GTDB): domain Bacteria; phylum Bacteroidota; class Bacteroidia; order Bacteroidales; family Muribaculaceae; genus Duncaniella. Next base: position 1,221,490 of record JAMPDC010000001.1, on the reverse strand, counting down.
CAGAACCTCGAAGCGCAGATGACAGTAGTCGAGCAGCGCAAAGAGGAGCTCGACCGTCTCCGCCGCACAGCCCAGGATACCCTCGAACACATCTCCGGACTCTCAAGCGAAGAAGCCAAGGAAAAGCTGATCGATTCGCTCAAGGATGAAGCCAAAACCGCCGCAAGCGCCTACATCAACGATATCATGGACGAAGCCAAGATGACCGCCAACAAAGAGGCAAAGCGCATCGTCGTACAGTCGATCCAGCGCCTTGCCACAGAGACTGCGATCGAAAACTCGGTCACCGTATTCCATATCGACAGCGACGAGATCAAGGGCCGCATCATCGGCCGTGAAGGCCGCAACATCCGGGCTCTCGAAGCAGCCACAGGCATTGAGATCATCGTCGACGACACCCCCGAAGCCATCGTCCTCTCAGGCTTTGACCCCGTCCGCCGCGAGATCGCCCGTCTCGCCCTCCATCAGCTCGTGGCCGATGGCCGCATCCACCCCGCACGCATTGAAGAAGTGGTGGCAAAGGTGCGCAAGCAGATCGAGGAAGAAATCGTCGAGACAGGCAAGCGCACAGCTATCGACCTCGGCATCCACGGACTCCACCCCGACCTCATCCGCATGGTCGGAAAAATGAAATACCGTTCAAGCTACGGACAGAACCTCCTCCAGCACTCACGCGAAACCGCCAACCTCTGTGCCATCATGGCTTCTGAGCTTGGCCTCAACCCCAAGAAAGCCCGCCGTGCAGGCCTGCTCCACGACATAGGCAAGGTGCCCGACGAAGAGCCGGAGCTCCCCCACGCACTCCTCGGCATGAAACTCGCCGAAAAATACAAGGAGAAACCCGAGATCTGCAACGCCATCGGCGCTCACCACGACGAAATCGAACAGACTTCGCTCCTGGCCCCCATCGTCCAGGTCTGCGACGCCATCTCAGGTGCCCGCCCCGGTGCCCGCCGCGAAATCGTCGAGGCCTACATCAAGCGTCTCAACGACCTTGAGCAGCTTGCCCTTTCATATCCCGGCGTCATCAAGACCTATGCCATCCAGGCCGGCCGCGAACTGCGTGTGATCGTCGGCGCCGACAAGATCGACGATGTCGAGACCGAGAAACTCTCAAGCGAGATCGCCCGTCGCATCCAGGACGAGATGACATATCCCGGACAGGTCAAAATCACCGTTATCCGCGAGACCCGCTCTGTCAGCTTCGCCAAATAAGGAGGGAGGGACTGAGATATGGAAGAAAAAAACAGACGCTGCCCCCGAGGGAAACTCCATTGCTACAACTGGCTGGAGGACATCCCGGGCGGCATGACGGACTTTGACATCGTCGAAGTCCAGTTCAAAAACACCCGCAAGGGTTTCTACCGCAATTCCACAAATCTTGACCTCGCGCCAGGCGACCTCGTCGCGGTCGAGGCAAATCCCGGTCACGACATAGGCACAGTCACACTCACCGGCAAGCTCGTGGCTCTCCAGATGCGCCGCGTCAACGTGAAACCCGACGCGGAGATACGCCGTGTATTCCGCAAAGCGAAACCTGCCGACATTGACAAATATGAGGAGGCCAAAGCACGGGAAAACGACACCATGATCCGCGCCCGCAAGATCGCCGAGTCGCTCCATCTCAATATGAAGATAGGCGACGTCGAGTATCAAGGCGATGGCAACAAAGCCATCTTCTACTACATCGCCGACGAGCGTGTCGACTTCCGTCAGCTCATCAAGGTACTCGCCGAGACATTCAAGGTACGCATCGAGATGAAACAGATAGGTGCCCGCCAGGAAGCCGGACGCATCGGTGGCATCGGCTCTTGCGGCCGCCCTCTCTGCTGCGCGAGCTGGATGACCAACTTCGTGTCGGTCGGCACCAGCGCTGCCCGCTATCAGGACATCTCGCTCAACCCCCAGAAGCTCGCAGGACAGTGTGCCAAGCTCAAATGCTGCCTCAATTTCGAGGTCGACACCTATGTCGAGAGCTCACGCCAGATGCCCGGCCGTGAGATCCGGCTCGAAACCCTCGACAACACCTACTACCACTTCAAGACCGACATCTTCAAGAAGCTCATCACCTACTCCACCGACAAGCAGATTCCGGCCAATCTCGTCACCATCGACGCCAAGCGTGCCTTTGAGATCATCGAGATGAACCGCCGCGGCGAAAAGCCTGAGTCGCTCATCCGTGAAGGCGAAGAAAAGCCTGCCGGCAAGCCGAAGCCCATCGACCTCGCATCGCAAGACGATCTCACCCGCTTCGACAAGACCAAGAAGAAGAAACGCAAGAAGAAGAGTCAGGCAGCAGGCCAGCAACAGGCCGCAGCTCCCGAAAATGAGAATCAGTCTCAGAAAGCAACCCAGAAGGATGCCCAGTCCAAACCTGAGCAGAAACCCAAGGGGGGCGAGCAGAACGGAGAGCGCAAACCGAGGCCTAAAAACAAGCCTAAGAAGCCCAATCCCAACCCCGACGCCCAGCCGCAAACCAATCAGCCTGCGGCCGAACTGCGACAGGAGCAACGGACTTCGAACCGCCAACCGAAAGCCTTCAGAGACAACCAGAAATGATGCGTCAGCCGGTCTACATACTCATAACCATAATGGCTCTGCTGTGTGCATGCTCCGGCAAACGCGACTACAGCCGCTGGGCCGACATGCCACCTGCCGGTTGGGTCTATGGCGATACAGTGTCGCTGCTGCCGGTCGATACTACCCTCTCCGACAACGACTCCATTGTCGACGGAGGGAAGCTGAAGGTGGCTCTGCGCCACAGCAACGCCTATCCCTTCTCCAACATCTGGCTTGAGCTGACCTACCACTCCACCAACCGCCTGATGATGCGCGACACGATCAACATCCGTCTCGCGGACATCTACGGACGTTGGCTCGGCAGCGGCTTCGGTGCATCATATCAGCAGGACATGACCGTCAGCCCCTCGGCCACCATCGACGTCACCCGTCCGGTGAGCCTGCGCCACATCATGCGTGTCGATACCCTCACGGGCATTGAACAGGTGGGCGTGGAGATAGTCCGACAGTAACCTCACATACACACAAAAAAATCTCTCCCGGCAATCTCACGAACAGTCAGATCGTGATGGTTGCCGGGAGAGATTTTTTTCACTTATGCCTCACACCTCGTCCTCACTCCGCATTATCGTCGTCAGCGGGACTGTCGGCTTCGTCATATTTTTGGAAGAGGAAATCATTGTAAGGGAAACGGGTGAGATGGATCTCCTTGGCACGCTCATAGAGCATCTTTTTCAGTTCATCAATGTTAGTGCCCTTCTTGGCCGAGATGAAGACGCAGTCGTGGGGCAGACGCGCCATCCACATCCGTTCGAGCTCCTCAAGCGAGACATTCTCGCGTGTGCGCTCCGTCAGGTCATTCTCATCCTTCGGCTTATAGGTAAAGGCATCTATCTTGTTGAATACCATAATCATCGGCTTGTCGGCGCCGTTGCAGACCTCACGCAGAGTCTTGTCGACGACCTCTATCTGCTCCTCGAAATTGGGATGTGAAATGTCGACCACATGAACGAGCAAGTCTGCCTCACGCACCTCATCGAGCGTTGATTTGAACGAGTCGACAAGATGGGTCGGGAGCTTGCGGATGAAGCCCACAGTGTCGGTCAGCAGAAACGGCAGATTGTCGATGATCACCTTTCGGACCGTGGTGTCGAGAGTGGCGAAGAGCTTGTTTTCAGCAAAGACATCGCTCTTGCTCAACACATTCATCAACGTAGACTTTCCGGCGTTGGTATAGCCCACGAGAGCCACACGTGTGAGCTTGCCGCGGTTCTTGCGCTGCACTGACTTCTGCTTGTCGATGTCGCGCAGCTGCTCCTTAAGAAGCGAGATGCGGTTGAGGATGATACGGCGGTCTGTCTCGATCTGGGTTTCACCCGGGCCACGCATACCGATACCGCCACGCTGACGCTCAAGATGAGTCCACATGCGGGTCAGGCGAGGGAGAAGATACTGATATTGCGCAAGCTCCACCTGGGTCTTTGCGTTGGCCGTGCGCGCACGCTTGGCAAAAATATCGAGGATGAGGCTTGTCCGGTCGAGAATCTTCACCTTTAGCTCTCGCTCGATGTTGAGGACCTGCTTTGAGCTGAGGTCATCGTCAAAGATGGCCATGCCGATGTCATTGTCCTCGATAAACTCGCGGATTTCATCAAGTTTGCCTTTTCCGACAAAGGTGCGTGGATTGGCATAGGGCAGACGCTGCATGAACACCTTGACAGTCTCGGCTCCGGCCGTGTCGGCGAGAAACGCGAGCTCGTCGAGATATTCCGTAGCCTTGGCTTCGTTCTGCTGCTCCGTAATGAGGCCGACGAGCACCGCACGCTCTGTCACCTCTTCGTTGAGTATCTGATCAATCATGACTGATTTGAGTTGCTTGGAATTGAGATTATACAAAGATAACAAATTTCCCTGAAAAAGAGCGTTTCTCTTTCAGGGAAAATTGGTGATGCGGATATATCGTGATGCCTACTTCTGCTCCCCGGCTGCGGCGGTCTTGCTCTTGATGACTTTTGCAAGCCAGAGATTGGCAACGGTCCAGACGACCACGTCAAGAACAACGAGAAGGTTGATATTGACATTGAGATAACGCGAAAGGAGGAAGTTGACAATCGTAAACGTTGCCGAGACGCTGACGATGGTGATCATCGCCATGCGGGGTTTCATGCCGGCAGCCAGCAGCTTGTGGTGGATATGGTTTTTGTCGGGCATGAAGGGACTGCGGTGTTGACGGATGCGGAGCATATAGACGCGGATCACGTCGAAACAGGGGACAATCAGCGGAGAGAAGGCGATGACCGACGGATTGATGCTGATTTCGGGGCTGTCGGGGTGGGTATAGAGAAGCGTGCCGAGCACTCCGAGGATCAGACCGATGGTGAGCGAGCCGGTGTCGCCCATGAAGATCTTGGAATGTTTCTTGACATCGCCGAATACATTGTAGTAGAAGAAGGGGACGAGGACACCGAGAGTGGCGAAGCTCACTATAGAGAGCGCATATTCACCGAGAAACATGAAGGCACAGCCATAGATGACACAGGCGATGGAACTCAGACCTGACGCAAGGCCGTCGATACCGTCGATGAGATTGATGGCATTGATGAGAAACACAAGCACCACTACAGTGAACGGATAGCCTATCCAGGGTGAGATGGCCTCGATGCCGAGAACACCGCCGAGATTCGAGAACCACACTCCGCCTCCGAGAAGAAAAAGGGCACAGACAATCTGAACGACAAATTTCGCACGATATTTCACACCGATCAAGTCATCGGCGATGCCGACGAGGTAGAGAAGCTGCAGGGCGATGAAGGTCGACAGCAGAGGGAGGAAAGAGTCGTAGAGCGCTCCGGAAAACTGCATGTAGCCGAGACGGAGATTGCCTTCGAGCAGGACGGCTATCGACACAAGAATCACGGGGACAAAAGCGATGCCACCGAGACGGGGGACAAGACCCTTATGGATCTTTCGTTCATTGACTTCATCGAAAAGGTTTCGACGGTAGGCGATGAGCAGGATCTGCGGGATGAGGACTCCTGCGAGCAATGCACAGAGGAAAAATGTGATGAGAGAATTGATTGACCAGTATCCCATAAAAAATAAGTATGGTTTTAGAGAGGGCGAAATTAAACAGTTGTAATTATATATCAAAAGTCATACCGCACAGCTACAAGACTGCGGAAAAGACTTGTCAAACACAAAGTCGTCACTATCATGGGAAACACGTGGAAATCAGGCCGGAGAGAAGACCAATGCCTATATCCATACATTTTGCGATGACAACGACAGGCGGCTTTCCCTGTATTTCACTTGCAAAGTTAAGAATTAACATTTGAAAAAGCCAAAATTAAATTAAAAAAATAATAGAATGTCTGACGCCCCCTTCACCCCTACCCACGATACTGCCGGCCCCAACTGCCGGAAGCAGGCAAATCGTGCTGAGCCCCGACCAACACACCGGGAAGGAGATGTGAAAATCATGTTACAAAATTTTCAAAAACATTTTAATCTGAGTATATTTGTGCGATTCCTGGAAGAAGTTTCCTTCACAATCCGGACATAACGTCACATTTCTACTATATTCTACCGATCACACTACTTCTATTTTCTGATTGATCTGTCGCTGCACAGCCATCCATTTACGAAAAGACCTGTAGCGAAACTGCAAACCTCACAACAAAAACGCTCCATGAACCCCATCAAAAGACTGAAAATGTTTATCCAGTCATATCCCGACAAGGCATATATTGATTGGATAATGAAACGACAGCTCTTGGAAATCAACAACGTAAGCCGTGCGCCCGAACTCAGCCGCAACATTATCTACCGAACTGAGACTGGAGTCACCTCAACCAAGTGTTGCAACGAGGAACTCATCATCACCCTCTCCACCTTCGGTGACCGCATCCACGGCACAGCCATCACCATCGAGTCGCTACTCGAACAGAGCGTCAAGCCCAACCGCATCATCCTCAACCTCGGCCGCCAGTTTGAAGGCAAGGGCCGCATCCCCGGCTCACTCAAGCTCCTTGAGCGCCGAGGCCTCGAGATCAGATTCTCACGCGACATCGGTCCATACACCAAACTTCTGCCGACACTGAAGGACTATCCCAACGCCGCCATCATCACAGTCGACGACGATATAATATATGACTACGACATGGTGTCAAACCTAGTCAACGAGCATATCACCCACCCCAACGAGATCATCGCATCGCGCTGCAGGGTCATGGAAACAAAGGGTAGCAAACTGCTGTCGTCGTTCCTCAGCTGGAAGTTCGCACCCAACGGCTCCGAATCAAGCATAAAACTGCTCCCCGAGGGAGCTATGGGCATCCTCTACCCGCCCCACAGCATGGACGAGCGCGTGTTTGACGAAAAAATATTCCTCGACCTCTGTCCGTCGACCGACGATTTCTGGTTTAAGGCAATGGGTATGTTGAAAGGGACCATCGTCAGGAAGGCTTACTCGGAGTGTGACGACGTGCGCAACAGCAAGTCGAGCAAAACAAAAAATCTCTATGACATAAATAAGTCCGGAGGCTATGACCGTCAGCTACAGGCCGTGCTGTCACACTTCGAACTCTATCCCTGGCTTGACAACCACCACAAGACGTGGCTTGAATACACTTCGCGCGACTGAACACAGATGCGCCGTAAGGGAGGGGAGAGATGTGTCTGTCCCCTCTATTTCTATAGTTGCCCCAGTTCCACCATAGTGGCCACGCGCTCGACTATCGCGTCACGGCGGTCGGAATCAGGCTTGTATGATGTCTTGAGGTTTACTCCGAAGAAACGGCCGAAAGTCTGCCAGAAACCCGCACGGAAAGAGCCCAGAAAGGCCTTGAGGATATTATAGCTCGACTGGTTGGTCTCCCGGTTTATCAACTTGATCAGCATCTGGGCCTGCGATTTGGTAAACTTCTTCAATGCAGGTTTATACTGCTTGAATACCTCCCCTTCCATCTTCTTCAGATGCTCCTCGCGCTCTTTCTGTGTTGGAAACGTCTCGATGTATTCGTAGGTCTCTATCAGCGTCTCGCAGATAAGCTTCGCATAGGGAAGTGTCTTCTTCACATCGCGCACGGTCTTCCAATAGAATTCCTCCTCTTTTTTGTTTTTAAACTTCAGAGGCGGAAACACCGTCACGTCGGCGAGCACCAGCATCAGCGTCTGCTCGCCATCCTCATCGTCAAAGAAATAATAGCCCTGAAGCGGCTTGACACGCCCGGATCCGACCTTGATGTCGGCTTCAGCCCCGGAGTCCTCCTTGTCAGAGGGCATGAGTGGCGATCCGTGGGCGCCAAGCGCACAGAGCAGGACTGCGAAGACGAGGAGAAATCTACAGAGTTGTTTCATATATTATTATAACACACGAAAATGGCTTTTTATTGTATCGCCATACAGAGAGCCCCTATACGCATGCCCTCTCATTCAGCCTCAGGGCCGTGATGGTGGACAGGCGGGTAGTCTACGGTATAGTGCAGACCGCGTGACTCCTTGCGTTCCTTGGCTTGACGCATGATGAGATAGCCGACGTTGATGATGTTGCGCAGCTCGCAGATCTCACGCGATGCCTTGGAGCGTTTGAAGAGAGCTTCGGTCTCCTCATAGAGAATGTCGAGGCGGTTCCACGCCCTGTCGAGACGCAGATTGGAGCGGACGATGCCGACGTATGTGCCCATGATCTGGTTGACCTCCTTGATGCTCTGTGTGATGAGCACCATCTCCTCAGGGTGGCGCGTGCCCTCGTCGTTCCAGGCCGGGACATCGGTGCGAAATTCGTAGTGCGACGCATTTTCGACGGCATGACGCGCTGCAGCATCGGCATAGACCACAGCCTCGATGAGAGAGTTGGAGGCAAGGCGGTTGCCACCGTGAAGGCCGGTGCATGAGCACTCACCGACGGCATAGAGACGCTTGATCGATGACTCGGCATTGCCATCGACCTTGATGCCGCCACAGAGATAGTGGGCGGCGGGAGCGACGGGGATGTAGTCCTTCGTGATATCTATGCCGAGCGACAGACACTTGGCATAGATGTTCGGGAAATGCTTCTTGGTTTCTTCGGGATCTTTGTGGGTTACGTCGAGATACACATGGTCGTCGCCCGTCAGCTTCATCTCCGAGTCGATCGCACGTGCCACGATGTCGCGGGGTGCCAGCGAAAGGCGCGGATCATATTTGTGCATGAATTCTTCCCCCTTTAGGTTGCGGAGCACAGCCCCGTAGCCACGCATGGCTTCAGTGATGAGGAAACTCGGGCGGTCGCCCGGATGATAGAGTGCCGTCGGATGGAACTGGATGAATTCCATGTCCTTCACTGTACCCTTGGCCCGGTAGACCATCGCAATGCCGTCGCCGGTAGCTACGAGCGGATTGGTCGTGGTCTGATAGACAGCTCCGACACCTCCGGTGGCGATCAGCGTGATACGGGCAAGGAATGTGTCGACATTCCCGCTCTCCGTGTCGAGCACATAGGCTCCGTAGCAGGTGATGTCGGGGGTGCGGCGTGTCACTATCTTGCCGAGATGATGCTGGGTGATGATCTCGATGGCGAAGTGATGCTCGAAAATGTCGATGTTGCCATTGGCCCTCACAGCCTTGATGAGCGAGTCCTGGATCTCAAATCCGGTATTGTCGGCATGATGGAGTATGCGGAATTCCGAGTGGCCACCCTCACGGTGGAGGTCAAACGATCCGTCATCTTTCTTGTCGAAGTCGACACCCCAGTTGATCAGCTCGCGTATCTGTTCGGGGGCGCCGGTCACCACCTTTCGCACCGCCTCCGGATCGCTCAGCCAGTCGCCGGCTATCATGGTGTCGTTGATATGTTTGTCGAAATCATCGACTTCAAGATTGGTTACGGAGGCTACGCCACCCTGCGCGAGGGCCGTGTTAGCTTCGTCGAGAGTGGTCTTGCAGATGAGCGCCACGCGCCCCTTGGCAGCAACCTTGAGCGCGAAACTCATGCCTGCGATGCCCGACCCGATTACGAGATAGTCATACTTTCGTGTCATGCCTTTCTGAAATGTGAGAAGCTGTTTATTCTTGTCTTGTGTACTTGCGATGAGATCTGGCTCATCATTTGATGGCCGCGAGGCCACCCTGGGCTGTTTCCTTGTAGATCGAAGGAAGGTCATGGCCGGTCTGCTTCATCACTTCGACGATGCGGTCGAAGGTGACCGAGTGGCGGCCATCGGAGAACGATGCGTAGAGATTGCTGTCGAGAGCGCGGGCGGCGGCATAGGCATTGCGCTCGATACAGGGGATCTGCACGAGACCACACACGGGGTCACACGTGAGACCGAGGTGATGCTCGAGACCCATTTCGGCGGAATATTCAATCTGAGCTGGAGTACCACCGAAGAGCTGACTGGCGGCGGCGGCGGCCATCGCGCAGGCAACACCAACTTCTCCCTGGCAACCGACCTCTGCCCCGGAAACAGAGGCATTGTGCTTGACGACTGTGCCGAAGAGTCCGGCAGTGGCAAGGGCGCGGAGGATGCGCTTGTCACTGAAGCCCTTTGAGGTCGAGAGATGGTAGAGCACCGCCGGCAGGACTCCACACGAGCCGCATGTAGGCGCGGTCACGATCTTTCCGCCCGAAGCATTCTCCTCGCTGACGGCGAGGGCGTAGGCATAGACAAGACCACGGCTGCGGAGGCTGTCGTTGTGGCCTGCGGCATGGAGATAATAGCTGATAGCCTTGCGGCGCACACCGAGGCCTCCGGGAAGCACTCCCTCGGCTTCGATACCACGCTCGACAGCATCTTTCATGACTCCCCACACCTCGGCGAGATAATCCCACACGTCGCTATCCTCACACTCCCCGACATATTCCCAGAAGCTTTTGCCTGTCTGCTTGGTCCAGTCAAGGATATCGGCTATAGTGTGCATGTCATAGACATGTCTGACCACCGGACGTGAGTCTCCCTCATGGACTATATCGCCCCCACCGATTGAATAGACGGTCTGCGAGGCAATCTCCTTGCCCTCAGCGTCAAAGGCCCGGAAGGTCATGCCGTTAGGGTGGAAAGGGAGGAAAATATCGGGCTGCCAGGTGATCGAGGCGGGAGCAATCGGATTGAGAGCCCCGAGGATAGCCACATCAGTCATGTGACCCTTTCCGGTACCGGCGAGGGCACCGTAAAGGGTCACGTTGAACGATGCGGCGTCCTTGTGGAGGTCGCCAAATTCCTGAGCTGCCTTCAGAGGTCCCATCGTGTGGGAACTCGAAGGGCCATGGCCTATCTTATATAGTTTCTTTATTGATTCCATCAGTTGATGAGAGCGTGTCCGGTCATCTCCTTAGGCTGGGGAAGGCCCATGATCTTGAGCATTGTCGGAGCGACGTCGGCAAGCTTGCCGTCCTCGACCTTGGCATCAGTGCGCTCGGTGACGTAGATGCAGGGAACCGGGTTGAGCGAATGGGCAGTGTTGGGAGTGCCGTCGGGGTTGATGGCGTTGTCGGCATTGCCATGGTCAGCAATGATGATGACCTCGTAGCCGGCTTCCTTGGCTGCCTCAACGGTATCCTTCACACACTCGTCGACAGCCTTCACGGCCTTGCAGATCGCTTCGTAGACTCCGGTGTGACCGACCATATCTCCATTGGCATAGTTGACAACGATGAAGTCAAACTTCTCGCTCTTGATAGCCTCGACGAGTTTATCTTTGACCTCATAAGCACTCATCTCAGGCTTGAGATCGTAGGTTGCGACCTTGGGCGATGCGACAAGGATGCGCTCCTCTCCCTCATAGGGCTCTTCGCGGCCACCGTTGAAGAAGAAAGTCACGTGGGCATACTTCTCGGTCTCGGCGATGTGAAGCTGCTTCTTGTCGAGACTCGAGAGATATTCTCCGAGGGTGTTCTCGACATTCTCTTTCGGGAAGAGGATGTGTACGCCGGTAAACGATGCGTCATACGGAGTCATGCAGTAATACTGGAGACCGGGTATGACCTTCATGTCGGCTTCGGGAATGTCGTGCTGGGTGAGAGCGATGGTGAGCTCCTTCGCACGGTCGTTGCGGTAGTTGAAGAAGATGACAGCGTCGCCCTCCTTGATGGTACCGTCGACAGTCGAATTGTTGATCGGCTTGATAAATTCGTCTGTCACGTCTTCGTTATAGCTCTCCTGAACGGCAGCGGCCATGTCGGCGGCCTGCTTGCCTTCACCTTTCACGAGAAGATCGTAGGCCACTTTGACGCGCTCCCAACGCTTGTCGCGGTCCATCGCATAGTAGCGTCCGATGATCGAGGCGATCTTGCCGGTCGACTTGGCGCAATGGTCCTCAAGAGCCTCGATAAAGCCCTTGCCGCTGCGGGGATCGGTGTCACGGCCATCCATGAAGCAATGGATATAGACCTTCTCAAGACCATAGTGCTTCGCAATGTCGCAGAGAGCATAGAGGTGGTCGAGCGAGGAGTGAACACCGCCGTCGCTTGTGAGGCCCATGAAGTGGATTGCCTTGCCATTGTCACGGGCGTAAGTGAATGCGTTGACGATCTCAGGATTTTCAAGGATTGAACCGTCCTTGCATGCCTTGTTGATCTTCACGAGATCCTGATAGAGCACGCGGCCGGCGCCGATATTGAGGTGACCCACTTCCGAGTTACCCATCTGACCGTCGGGGAGACCGACATTCTCGCCTGATGCCTGAAGCTCGCTGTGGGGATATGTTTTCACAAGATAATCCCAATAGGGGGTAGGTGTTGACGAGATGGCGTCGCTCTTGGTATGGTTACCGATGCCCCATCCGTCAAGAATCATTAACAATGCTTTCTTTGCCATGATGTTATAGAAATTGTAAGTTTGTTGTTCAAGAGTGCAAAATTAGAGAAAATCCTACGAAAAACAAAAGTTATCCACTCCGTTTTCCAGAGTCCGCAATCCGGCTGCGGATACTTTTGAAATAATTTTTGAAAAATTTTTCATCTTTTCATGAACCTTTTTGATCCGGCCGCGGTTATAAAGACAAGTTACTATATTTGCACTGTGTTTTCATGGTATTAGATTTAAGGTTAAAGATCAACAGGCTGTCGTGATGACAGCCTGTTGTTTTTTCATCCAATATATTTAATGTAATGGCACACAATAAATGTTAAGCCCCCGAACCCTTTCTATGCCCCTTGCGTTATGAAGTTGACAGGCAATGAAAATTGCCTCCGGTAAACATTTATCTATTTTTCAAACACACACTATTTATATTATGGAAATTTTCTCTCGCCACGAGCACGAAAACAGCTCAAATTGCAAAAAGCACAAGATCCTCCACTGCATTCTCCATGCAACCCTTCAGGTCGCCACTCTCGCCGCCGCTCTCATCACCCTCAACGAGGTTGAAAAACTAAACAAGTCAGTGGCACAGCTTGAACGCCGCCGTAAATAAGAAAAAATAAAAGCCATCCCGAATCGCAACTCGGAATGGCTTTTTCCTTAACCTTGTGACTCATACAGGATTCAAACCTGTAACCTTCTGATCCGTAGTCAGATGCTCTATTCAGTTGAGCTAATGAGCCGTTTTGTGAGTGCAAAATTACTGCTTTCGGATTAATCCGCCAAATTTTTTAAGATATTTTTTCGCCCACTTTCAAAAAAAATCTGTAATTTTGACTATGCCAGATTTATCAACAATACTTATAGCACTGGGCCTCACCATCGTAGCAGGTCTATCGACGGGAATCGGGGCGCTTATATCTTTTTTCACAAAAAGCACCGACACCCGCATGCTTGCCGGCGCTCTTGGTCTTTCGGCCGGCGTCATGGTCTACATTTCATTCATGGAGCTCATGCCTGAAGCTGTCAGCGGCCTCGCCACCGTTTTCTCCGACCGTGTGGCGGAAGCCTACATGCTGCTTGCATTTTTCGGAGGCATAGCCCTGATCGCCGTAATCGACTATTTCGTACCCGAGGATGAAAACCCCCATGAACCACACACTTTGGCGGAACTCAACACCGGATCACACCACCACCATCTGAAACGTACCGGCACCATGCTTGCCGTGGCCATCGGCATCCACAATTTCCCAGAAGGCATGGCGACCTTCATCTCCTGTCTCGACGGACTGGAAGTGGCACTCCCTATCGTCATCGCAATCGCCATCCACAATATCCCCGAGGGTATCGCTGTCTCAGTCCCGATATACCATTCCACAGGTGACCGCCGCAAGGCCCTGCGTCTGTCACTCCTATCCGGCCTCGCCGAGCCCGTCGGCGCCCTCGTCGGCATGGCCTTTCTCCTCCCCTTCTGGTCGCCGGTAGTCAATGCCATCTGCCTTGCCATCGTGGCCGGAATCATGGTCTACATAGCGTTTGACGAACTCCTCCCGGGCGCAGAGAGCTTCGGTCACCACCACATCTCGCTTATCGGCGTCATAACAGGCATGGCATTGATGGCACTCACCCTTCTTATTCTATAGCCGACGCTCTATTCTCCTCCTGCCAATGCCAGTATATCCTTAGCCACAGCCGACTCAGCATTGCTGCCGATGACTCGGTCAGCCTTGGCAAGCACCTCTGGCATTGCATTTGCGACTGCCACAGCCTCGTCTGCAACTTCAAACATAGGCAGATCATTAAGATTATCGCCATAGACCGTCACCCTTTCAGCGCCGATCCGCGCAGCAAGACGCCTGATGGCATTAGCCTTGCTCACACCCGCGCCAAAAATCTCTATATTGGCAACGTCGCGGTTGAAAATATCGCGGTAGCAGGACACCGACAGCCCCCCGACTGCCCGCAAACGCTCAGCGGCGGCCTCAATCCGACATACATCACCCATCCCGAAAATCAGGATTGTACCGGGCCGCGGTATAGACACTCTGCTTGCATCGGTCAACACAAAGCGTTTGCGCGACAGCCCTCGGCGGTCTTCATAAAACCTGCGCTCACACACATTCATCTCAGTCCCGTGATAGACGTTGAGAAAATCTTCGTCGTCAAGCACATAAACAAACGGATCCACACCCTCCTCCGAAAAAATCTCCAAAACAGTGGTGAGAAGCGCTCCATCGAGAAACTCCGGCTCAAGATAGCGTCCGGTCGTTCGGTCCCATAGAGCGGCGCCGGTCATGACAATCGCCGGGACTATCGTCTCCGTATCGGCAAGAAGCCCGGCCACGGTAGCCGGCGTGCGTGCCGTGGCCACAGTCACCGGAATCCCTCGACGGGACAGACTGGTGATGATGCGGGCGCTCTCTGCGCTGACTCTACTGTCGGGACCGAGCAGTGTCCCATCCATATCACTTACAAATAGCTGTTTCATTTTCTAAAAGTCTGTCGGTTTTTATGGAGACGAGAGCACAAATTTACGCATAAAACCGACAATTTCTTTACCCCGCGCCTCCATCCGGAGGTAATTTTGTCCGATTTTATTACCTAAAACAACTCCTCAAACCATAAATTCCACCTTTTTTGCACCCTTTTTACCTAAAAATAGTTAAATAGGCTTACATTGTGCATAATATTTCAAATATAATCCTTACATTTGCATGTGTGTTTTTCATAGTATTAGATTAAGATAAAGGTTTAAAAAAGGAAAGAGGATGTCGTGAGACATCCTTTTTTTATTCTGTCACTTTCCGGCCACAGTCACCGGCCCTCTCCCCTGCCCTCTCAAAAAAAATCCTCATGGTTTTAAGAAACGTAAACTAAAAAAAGTTGCAATTCGTCGATAGAAATTCTAATTTTGCAGCCGAATATTCATTCCTTCATTTCATATCTTACAGCACAGATCAAACAATGAAAAATCTTGACCTTATCCTTGCAGAAAAGTTACTGAAAATCAGTGCTATCAAACTTCAGCCTGAGAATCCCTTCACCTGGGCATCCGGTTGGAACTCCCCCATCTACACGGACAATCGCAAGACGCTGTCTTATCCGGATGTCCGAAATTTCATCAAGGTCGAGCTCACCCGCATCATCCTCGAGAATTTCGGTGATGTCGACGCTATCGCTGGCGTTGCCACCGGCGCTATCGCACAGGGCGCCCTCGTTTCCGACACTCTCGGTCTACCATACGTCTACGTCCGCTCAACTCCCAAAGACCACGGTCTTGAAAACCTCATCGAAGGCGACCTCCGTCCCGGACAGAAGGTCGTTGTCATCGAAGACCTCGTTTCGACAGGTGGAAGCAGCCTCAAGGCTGTCGAAGCCATCCGCAACGCAGGCTGCGAAGTCATCGGCATGGTAGCTATCTTCAGCTATGAATTCCCCGTTGCAGTCAAGCGCTTCAAGGATGCCAACGTCAACCTCATCACCCTCTCAAACTATTCAGCCCTCATCACCGCCGCTCTCGAGACCGGCTTCATCCGCGAAAGCGATGTAGCCACCCTCAAGGAATGGCGCAAAGACCCCTCTATGTGGGCTCCGGCCGACACTACCACTGCTGAATAAAACCACCGGCAATAATTATAATCAAAAATACATAGAGCCACTCGTCCGTGCCATCGGCCGGATTGGTGGCTCTTGACAACTTTTCACAACACAACATCAATCAAGAATAAGCTATGGCTACATACTCCGGTAAACCCGTCACCCTCAACCGTCCCATCTCTGTCATCTACGGCAAAGTAGCAGATCTCAGCCAATACCGCGACCTCGTGGAGCAACTCCCCGAGGAGCAACGCGAAAAACTCAACGGCGTGGTCTTCGAGGGCGAATGTATCAAGATGGACGCTCCCGCCATCGGTCAGCTCGTATTCAAAATCAGCGAGCGTGTCGAACCCACACGTGTGACATTCTCAGCCGAAGGTTGCCCTGTTCCCCTCTCGCTCAGTGTCAACCTCAAGGAAGTCGACGCAGAATCTACAGCTCTGACTCCCGCTATAAAAATTGAAATTCCACCGATGCTCCGTCCCTTCATCGGCAACAAGATGCAGGAAGCCGCCGACAAATTCGGTGAAGTCTTCACTTCAATCTTCAAATAATACCTGCTGCAAGAAATGGACAAGACTCTCCTTCTGAAAATCCTCCTGCTACTGCTACCGTTCGCAGCATCCACATCGTGCGACTCGGTCGACGACGACCGCATACCCTATGCTGAAGTCCATCTGACATTCCGCACTGTCGGCGACTGGAACATCTACGGTGTGCAGGGTGACGCCGCAGACTATCGGCGATATATCTCGACGCCATCCGAGCGCGTGCCATCCGACTTCCCCTACACAACCCTCGACCGCACCGGCTTTGGCGGACTGATGATAGTCGCCGATGTCCTCGGACAGCTTCACGTCTTCGATCTCGCCTGCCCCTACGAATGTCGTCCAACCATCCGCGTCGTCGTCCCCGAAGATGAGACATTCGCACGCTGTCCCTCCTGCGGAAGCACCTTTGACATCTTTGTCAACCGCGGCAACCCATTGTCGGGCCCGGCGGCCGACAGAGGCTATGCTCTCAAACGCTACTCCATAGTCTCGGGAGGCGCGATGGAATATCGCGTCGTCACACGCTGACACATCTTTCCACCGTCAGATCCTTACACACACATAAAAAATAACCGGAGCCGCTGCGACATTCAGTCCGCGACTCCGGTTATTTTCATATTTCATCCTGCCTCACGCCTCAGCCCTTGAGGGCGGCGAGAGTCTGCTGGATTGATTCGATTTTGGTAGTGGCATCCGAAAGCTTCTTGCGTTCGCCTTCGACAACAGCAGCGGGTGCGTTGTTGACAAAACGCTCGTTGGAAAGCTTCTTCTCCACCGAAGAGCGGAAGCCCTGGAGATATTCCAGCTCCTTGGTAAGCTTGGCGATCTCAGCCTCGACATCCATATTGTTGAGCAAGGGAATATTAAACTCAGTGGTGCCGACCATGAATGAAGCTGCCGCAGGGTCCTTGTCGGTCACAGTAGCGATACCTGAGAGATTGCCCAGCTTGACAGCCACGGCCTCCATCGGGATAGCGCTGCCGACGATGTTGAGCTGAAGTGCGTCGCGCGACGGGATGTTGCGCTGGGCACGGACACCACGCACACCGTTGATCACCTCCTTGACCATCTCCATCTCCGCAAGAATCTCCTTGTTGATCACTCCGGCTTCAGGCATCGGGGCATACATGATGGACTCTCCCTCGCGGCGGTCGCCCATGTGCTGCCAAAGCTCTTCAGTGATGAAGGGCATGAACGGGTGGAGCAGACGCAGGAGAGAATCAAAGAAGCGGATAGTAGCTTCGTAGCCCTCGCGGTCGATAGGTTTCTGATAGTCCGGCTTGACCATCTCGAGATACCACGACGAGAATTCGTCACGGAAGAGACGATAGGTGGTCATGAGCGCCTCAGAGATGCGGAACTTATCGAAGAGGTCATTGATTTCAGCAACCGCCTCCGAAAGCTTCGATTCAAACCACTCGACAGCCTTGCGCGAGCTCTCAGGCTGCTCAAGCGCGGGATCAACTTCCCAGCCCTTGACGAGACGGAAAGCATTCCAGATCTTGTTGCAGAAATTACGGCCATTCTCACAGAGCTTCTTGTCAAAGAAGATGTCATTGCCAGCAGGAGCCGAGAGCATGATGCCCATGCGCACACCGTCTGCGCCATAGTCGGCGATGAGTTCCAGCGGGTCGGGCGAATTGCCGAGCTGCTTCGACATCTTGCGGCCGATCTCGTCGCGGACGATACCGGTGAAGTAGACATTGTTGAAGGGCTGCTTGCCGATAAACTCATATCCCGCCATGATCATGCGCGCCACCCAGAAGAAGATGATGTCCGGACCGGTCACAAGGTCTGAAGTGGGATAATAATATTTGATCTCCTCATTGTCGGGATCAAGGATACCGTTGAAGAGCGAGATAGGCCAGAGCCATGACGAGAACCAGGTATCGAGACAGTCATCGTCCTGACGGAGATCGGCGGCGGTGAGCGACGCATCCTTCTCGCGGGCAAGAGCCACTGCCTCTTCCTCGGTCTCAGCCACAACGAAGCTACCGTCGGGCAGATACCATGCAGGCACGCGGTGACCCCACCAAAGCTGACGCGAGATACACCAGTCGCGGATATCGGTGAGCCAGCGGTCATAGGTGGTCTTGAATTTCTCCGGGACAAACTTGATCACGCCTTCGTCAACCGACTTCAATGCAGGCTCTGCGAGCGTCTGCATCTTGAGGAACCACTGCTCACTCAGACGAGGCTCGGTGACAGTGTCGAGGTTGCGCTCCGAATAACCGACCTTGTTTTCATAGTCCTCGATCTTCTCGATGAGACCTGCGGCTTCGAGATCCTTGGCTATCTGCTCGCGCACGGCAAAGCGGTCCATGCCGACATACATTCCTGCGGCCTCGCTGATGGTCGCATCATCGTTGAAGATATCTATTGTCTCCAGACCATGCTTCTCACCGAGCATATTGTCGTTCATGTCATGGGCCGGTGTCACTTTCAGACAGCCGGTACCGAAGTTGATATCGACATAGTCATCCTCAATGACCGGAATCTCACGGTTGACAAGAGGCACGATCACCTTCTTGCCGCGGAGATGCTGGTTTTTCGGATCCTCGGGATTGATACACATCGCTGTGTCGCCCATGATGGTCTCGGGACGGGTCGTAGCTACGATAGCATAGCCATCCTCACCGACAATCTTATAGCGGAGATAGTAGAGCTTGGAGTGCTCCTCCTTATAGACAATCTCAATGTCAGAGAGCGCGGTCTTGGCCTTGGGATCCCAGTTGACCATACGCTTGCCACGGTAGATGAGACCCTTGCGGTAGAGATCAACAAATACCTTGATGACACTCTTCGAACGGATATCGTCCATCGTGAACGATGTGCGCTCCCAGTCACACGAAGCACCCAGTTTCTTGAGCTGCTCGAGGATGATACCGCCATGCTTCTCTTTCCATTCCCATGCGTGACGCAGGAACTCCTCGCGGGTGAGATCGCTCTTCTTGATGCCTTCCTTCGCAAGCTTGCCGACCACCTTGGCCTCAGTAGCGATGGCTGCATGGTCAGTGCCGGGCACCCAGAGTGCGTTCTTACCCATCAGACGGGCACGGCGGATGAGAATATCCTGGATTGTATTGTTGAGCATGTGGCCCATGTGGAGGATACCGGTCACGTTTGGCGGCGGGATCACGATCGTATAGGGCTCACGCGCGTCGGGCTCGGAGTGGAAAAGACGGTGCTGCATCCAATAGGCATACCACTTGTCTTCCACTGCACGCGGATCATATTTGGAGGCTAATTCTTCCATAAAAGGTTGTAATAAGGATGGTTGTTTTCAAAATAATGGTGCAAAATTACAAAAAAATCACAGAACAGACTGAGACTTAGAACGTATTTTTTGTAATTTTGCACTTCTCTGAATCCGAATCCAATCCACATTCTATATCCCCCTATATGTCTGAACCGACAATACATCATGCCACACTCTCCAATGGCCTCCGGATAGTGTGTCGCTTTTCGCAAGCGCCGGTTGTCCACTGCGGAGTCGTCGTCAACGCCGGTAGCCGCGACGAGACCCCGGACCGGCATGGAATCGCCCACTTTGTCGAACACACAATCTTCAAAGGCACAGACCTCCACCGCGCAGCTTTCGTCCGCGACCGCATGGAGGTGGTCGGCGGTGAGCTAAACGCCTACACGACAAAGGAAGAGACCGTCGTCTACTCCACATTCCCATACCGTCCCGCCTATGTCGGGCGCGCCTTCTCGCTCCTCGGCGAGATGATCCACTCAGCAAACTTTCCGGAATCGGAGCTGAGCAAAGAGAAGCTCGTGGTAGGCGAAGAGATCGACACATATCTCGACACCCCGTCCGACTCCATATTCGACGACTTCGAGGAATTGATATATGCAGGCTCGCCGATGGCCCACAACATCCTCGGCACACGAGACTCACTCGCCAATTTCACCTCCGCCGATTGCCGCAGATGGCTGGAGGAACGCTTCAGTCCCGGACGCATGGTGCTCTTCTTCCACGGCCCGCATGATCCTGCCAAGGTGTTCGCACTCGCCGAGAAGCATTTCGGACACCTCAACCGTCCCGACACTCCTCTCGCGCGCGGGATACCCCCGGTGCAACCGGTCTTCCGGTCATGCAAACCCTCACCCGACTCTTTCCAGGCCCACACAGTGCTCGGAGCACGCATCCCCGGCCTCCTCGACCCCGGACGGATTGAAATGGCACTGCTTACCAACATGCTCGGAGGCCCTTCGATGAACTCACTCCTCAACGTTGCCCTGCGCGAACGCCACGGACTCGTCTACACCATCGACGCATCTGCCGCCTTCATGAGCGACAACGGGCTTTTCACCATCTACTTCGGCTGCGAGCGCTCAGACATAGCCCGCTGTCTGCGCCTCGTCAAGCGCACCATTGACCCTCTCGCCGACTCGCCGCTCTCCCCCCGCAGACTTGAGGCCGCCAAGCGCCAGTTTGTCGGGCAGCTGACCGTCAGCTCAATCAACTCCGAGCAGGAAGCTATATCCATGGCCCGTAGCACCCTCTACCGCGGACGAGTCATCCCATTTGCCGAAACCGCCGAGGCAATCCTCGCCATCACCCCCCTGCAGATGCAGTCGGCAGCCCAAAAACTCACCGCTTTGTCGCATCTTACGCTACGCTAAGCCACGATAGGCGACCGTTATTTTTTTATTTCAATAGTTTTTCGTTATCTTTGTAAACCTTATATATAACAGATATACCTCAAATGAACTTCAAACGTCTACTTTTCGGCCTGCTCCTCCTCATCGGCATAGGCTCCGGAGCCTATGCCCAATCCCAGACTCAGGTCAACTCATACTTCCCCTATCCTCTCATCCCCGACTCCATCAATGTCTTCCAGGACCGCTGTGACTATCTCGCACGCCATTTCTGGGACTTCTGCGAGCTGAAAAAGGCCTTCTCGGCACGCAACAAGATGGCCGAAGAATTCAAGGTCTACATCTCGATCCTTAAAAATGCCTCCTCCGACTCCGCCATAGCCTCAGTCAGACGCTTCACCAAAAAGCTCGAGAAACAGCCTTCCGACCAGCTCTTCATAGCAGGTTGCGCCGAAGACCTCCTCTACGGTGACTCAGCCGAGCTATGGATCGACGCCCTCTACCTCCCCTTTGCCGAAGCCGTGGCCTCCAACAAGAAGATTGACAAAGCGTCCAAAGCCCGCTACGCGAGCCAGGCAAAGATCCTCAGCCGGTCACTGCTGCGTGGCCCCGCTCCATCCATCCCCTACACCACACGCGAGGGCACAACCGGAAATCTCGACAATGATTCCGCCGAGGTAGTAATCGTCTTCTTCAATGATCCGGACTGCGACGAATGTAACATGGCCCGTCTGCGCCTCGATGCCGACATCTCGATGAACGACCTCATCCGCGAAGGTAAAGCCAAAGTTGTCTCAATCTCCCTCTGCGAACCCACCCCCGAATGGAAAGAAGCTGTCGCTTCATTCCCGGCACAGTGGACTGTCGGCGCGAATCCCGACGCTGACCTTCAGATTGACCTCCGCAACGGCCCCCCTGACTTCTACATCCTCGACCGCAACCACAAAATCAGGTTCAAACATCTGATGATCGACGATGTCCTCGACGTCACCCGACAACTCAAAAAGCGCTAACCCCACTCTGAAACCATTTTTTCCTATGAGCTGGTATAACTCCACACCCGTCAACTGCTTCGTAAAGCTATCGGGCTACGCCTATTCAAACCTCGCGCGCCTCTTCATGCGCCTCTTCGTCGGCGTGATGCTCCTGCAATTCGGCATTCGTCACCTCGTCAACTACAGCCAGCTGTGCGACTCCTTCCCGACCGTGCTCAACATGTCGTCGGAGTGCTCGCTCATCATAATGATCATCATCGAGCTTCTCTGCTCGCTCCTCATCATGGTCGGATTTCTCACACGTCTGAGCGTGATCCCACCCATCTGCGCAATGATCGCAGCCGAATACTACATTCTCCACGACATGGTGCCTAATCTTCCGGTCTATGGTCTCGACAGCACCGACCCGGGCTATCTCCCCATCATGTTTATCGGCATCTACATCTATCTTCTCCTCGCAGGTGCCGGAAAGATCTCCCTCGACTACTTCATCTCCCTCTACATCATAACCCAAAAGGGGAAATACGAGGAAGAAGAGCTTGAAGACGTGTGAAAAAACTTCCACTGATCCAGATCTCTGACAGGATTAACACTGATTACATATTAAACAGATATGAGAATAGCAGTCTTGATTTCGGGAGGCGTCGACAGCGCCGTGGCTGTCCGCCGTCTCCTTGACCAGGGCCACGACCTACACCTTTTCTATATACGCATCGGCCTCGACAACGGAGAGGGCGACTGCTCGGCCGAAGAGGACATTGAGATGTGTACCTACATCGCCCGCCTCTACGGATTACCGTTTGATGTTGTCTCGCTCCATCAGGAGTATTGGGACAATGTGATGGACTATGCCCTCCGGACTGTCAAAGAAGGGCTCACGCCCAACCCCGACATCATGTGTAACAAGATGATCAAATTCGGCTTCTTCGAACAGCGCTGGGGCCATGAATTTGACAAGACAGCCACCGGCCACTACGCAACCACCCACGAGATCGACGGCCTCGTCTACCTCGGCACCGGAGTAGACCGCGTCAAAGACCAGACCGACTTCCTCTGCCGCATCTCCTACGACCAGCTCAGCCATCTCATCTTCCCCATCGGCGAGCTCCCCAAAGCCAAAGTCAGGGAGATGGCCGTCGAAGCGCAGCTGCCCAACGCATACCGTCGGGACAGCCAAGGCATCTGTTTCCTCGGAAAGATAAACTACAACGACTTCATCCGCCGTCATCTCGGCGAGCGTCCGGGCCCGATCATCGAACTGGAGACAGGGCGCAAACTCGGAGAGCACCGCGGATTCTGGTTCCACACCATCGGGCAGCGCAAAGGGCTCGGCCTCAGCGGAGGCCCTTGGTATGTGGTCAAGAAAAACGTCCACGACAACGTCATCTACGTATCTCAAGGCTATGACACCGAGAAGCAATATGGACGCATGTTGCACCTCGACGAGATGCACTGGATCACCCGCGACCCCTGGCCCGGTGACTGCGACGCCGTAGAGATCACCTTCAAAAACCGCCATTCTCCCGACTTCCTCCCCGCGAAGCTCACCCGCATCGAGGGGCGTGAATACATCATCGAGTCCTCCGTCCCTGTCCAGGGAATCGCCCCCGGACAGTTCGGTGTCATTTATGACCGTGAAGCACGTCTCTGCTTCGGCAGCGGCATCATCACCGGCCGAAACCTTAACAAATAGAGTCCCTCTGAATCGAATAAAATCTAACTGAACCATGCCAGAAAACGACGACGACAGAATCCGGCTCAAGGTCATGGGCCTGTCATATAGCCAGATTCAAACCGGAGCCTACGCACTCATACTCGCACAGGTCGGAGGACCGATCCGCATACCGGTAGTGATCGGCGCGGCCGAAGCCCAATCGATCGCCCTCAAGATGGAGAGCATCACACCGCCGCGTCCGATGACCCACGACATTTTCGTCAGCTTCGCCCATGCTTTCGGCGTGAAGCTCCTGGAAGTCTTCATCTATAAATTTGAAGACGGCATTTTCTCCTCGGAAATGACCTTTACCGATGGCGATCGTACAATCAAAATCGACTCACGCACAAGCGACGCCATAGCAATAGCGATGCGCACAGGCTCACCGATATTCACCACCCGCGACATTCTCGATGAGACAGGCTTCGAGATGGAGGTCAAAGAAGATAGCGATACGGCTGACGATGCTGAGGGGGCCGACAGCCTCGACGACATCTCACGCGAACCAAAAATCGAAAACTACGCTATCGAAGAGCTTGAAAAGACACTCGCCAAGCTCATCGAACGCGAAGAATATGAAGAAGCCGCGCGTGTCTCCGAGATTCTCAAGCGCAAACGCGGACAATAATTCTCAATTCCCAATTCTCCATTTTAAATTTAACCTCCATGGCAAACTCCCGCTCCTTGCAGGCAAAACTCGCCCTGATGAACTTCCTCGAGTTCGGCGTCTGGGGCGCCTACCTTATCTCTCTCGGCAACTATCTCTTCCGTATCGGTCTGGGCACACAGATCGGATGGTTCTACACCGTCCAGGGCATAGTCTCCCTGTTCATGCCGGCCATCATCGGCATCCTTGCCGACCGCTGGATACAAGCCCAGAAGATGCTAAGCATCTGCCATGTGCTGGCCGGCTGCTTCATGGCTGCCGCCGGTGTCTACTGCCTGACGACATCGCAGGTCGAATTCGGACCGCTATTCTCGCTCTACACTCTCTCCGTAGCCTTCTTCATGCCTACGATAGGACTATCCAACTCAGTGGCCTTCAACGCCCTCACCAGCGCCGGGCTCGATACCATCAAGCATTTCCCGCCCATCCGTGTCTTCGGAACCGTCGGTTTCATCTGCTCCATGCTTTTTGTCAACTTCACCCAGTTCCAGACAAATGCCTACCAGCTCTTCACCTCGGCCGTCCTCAGCTTCGTCCTTGCCACCTATGCCCTGACTATGCCTGCATGCCCCGTGAAGAAAGACCGGAAAAGCTCCATCGCCGAAACCCTCGGCCTCAAAGCCTTCAGCCTCTTCAAGCAGCGCCGCATGGCCATCTTCTTCATTTTCAGCATGCTGCTCGGAGTCTCCTTGCAGATTACCAACTCCTATGGCAATACCTTCATCACCTCATTTGAGAACATTACCGAATTTGCCGACACCTGGGGCGCACACAACGCCAACGCCCTCATCTCTCTCTCTCAGATCAGCGAAACCCTCTGCATCCTCCTCATCCCCTTCTGCCTCAAGCGCTTCGGCATCAAAGGAGTGATGCTCATGTCGATGTTCGCATGGGTGCTCCGCTTCGCCTTCTTCGGGCTTGGTGACACCGGCAGCGGCCTATGGCTCCTCATCATATCCTGCATCGTCTACGGTGTCGCCTTTGACTTCTTCAATGTGTCCGGCGGCCTATATGTCGACAAGGAGACAAGCCCCGACATCCGTTCGAGCGCACAGGGACTCTTCATGATGATGACCAACGGTATCGGCGCCACCGTCGGTACCCTCTGCGCACAGGGCGTGGTCAACCACTTCGTCTTCTCCCAGACAACACCCGAGGCCCAACACGCCGGCTGGATCACAGCTTGGATAATATTCGCAGCCTACGCACTCGTGGTAGCCATACTCTTCATGTTCATATTCCGCGACGACAATTCTCTTCCCAAAGATAACCCTGTGCTCGAAAAAATGGCCATCGACGACACCCTCTCAGGTGCCGACGGCATGGTCGATACAAAATGACGATACAATGATCCAGTTCTTCGCCCCTGACATCACCGAGACCCTCCAGCTTCCCGAAAGCGACTCAAACCACGCCGTCAGAGTGTTGCGCATGCGCGAGGGCGACACCTTGCAGGTCATCGACGGCAAAGGTCACGCCTACACCTGCCGCCTCACAGCTGCCCACTCCAAGCATGCCGCCGTCGAGATAATCTCTGCCGCCGAGATGCCGCTTCCCTGGTCGCAGCAGCTCGCCGTAGCCGTAGCCCCTACCAAACACAATGACCGTATGGAATGGCTCGTCGAGAAGATGACCGAGGTAGGCGTCAATACCATCATCCCGCTCCTATGCGAACGCAGCGAGCGCCGCGAGATCAAGATTGACCGCCTCGAGAAGATAGCTGTCTCGGCAATGAAACAGTCGCTCAAAGCCACCCTTCCCGCCATCCTCCCGATGACACCTCTGCGCGAGGTGATCAAAATGATGGCCGACGCCCAACGCATGGTGGCCTACTGCGACCCGGCGATCCCGCGTGTGGATTTCACTAAAGTCTACGTTCCCACGCGCGACACTCTCATCCTGATCGGCCCGGAAGGAGATTTCTCACCTGCGGAGATCACAGCCACTCTCGATAGAGGATTCAAGCCCGTCACCCTCGGCGACAACCGTCTGCGCACCGAAACCGCCGCGCTCTACGCCCTCTCGGCCTGCCACATACTCGACTCAGCTCTCTCCTGACACATATATATTATACAGAACATACAGACATGTTTTCATTTCAAGACTACGCCTCCCAGCCTCAATTTTTCCTTCTCGCAGGCCCCTGCGTCATCGAAGGCGAGAAAATGGCACTCGAAATAGCCGGGAAAATCCTTGAGACCACCTCACGTCTCGGCATCCCCTACGTCTTCAAAGGTTCCTACCGAAAAGCAAACCGTTCGAGGCTCGACTCATTCACAGGCATCGGCGACATCGAGGCCCTCCGCATCCTCTCGAAAGTCCGCGACACCTTCGGCATACCCGTCGTGACCGACATACACGCGGCCTCAGAGGCACAGTTGGCAGCTGAATTTGTCGACATCCTCCAGATTCCGGCCTTCCTCTGCCGCCAGACCGACCTCCTCGTGGCCGCTGCCAAGACCGGACGTGCCGTCAACATCAAAAAAGGCCAGTTTCTCTCACCCGAAGCCATGCAGTTCGCCCTCCAGAAAGTCCGCGACGCCGGCAATGACAATGTAGCCCTCACCGAGCGCGGTGTCACCTTCGGCTACCAGGATCTCGTCGTAGACTACCGCGGCATTCCCGAGATGCAGCGTTTCGGAGCCCCGGTCATCCTCGACGTCACCCACTCCCTCCAGCAGCCCAACCAGGCCGCGGGTGTAACCGGCGGCCGACCGGACCTCATCGAAACAATAGCTCGCGCAGGCGTAGCGGTCGGTGCCGACGGCCTCTTCATGGAGACCCATCCTGATCCCTCCAAAGCGAAGAGCGACGGTGCCAACATGCTCCCCCTCGACCGGCTCCCCGCTCTCCTCGAACGCCTGACCGCTATCCGCAGCGCCATCAACTGCTTTGACTGACACAGTCTCGACATCGGATACAGATGTAAAAAATATTTACACTTTTGCATTTTGCCCGACACGCTAATCCACTGAGCTACCGAACATCGCACCCGGTAGCTCATTTTTTATATTAACTTTGCTGTAGAAATCAATCATCCGACACATGAAACTCTACCACATCATCCACACGATGCTCGCTCAGAAGAGCGCCAACGCCATCAAAATCATCTCAGTGGCGGTCGGTCTGCTTGTGAGCACGCTCGTGTTCAGTCGACTTGACTACAACTACAGCTACGACACCTGCTTCCCCGACCGCGACCGGCTCTATCAGATCTGGATGGAATATAACTTCAACGGTGAGCCGCTCGGACCTTTCACAAGTTGTCCGGGAAAAATAGCAGAAGGCATAGTAGAAGCGCTCGGCCAAGACGTCTCCGCTGCCACTGCCATAGGCCGTATCTACGGCACCCCGATTTTCGAGGGTAACAGACGTATTGATATCCCACTTTTGGCAATCGATTCAACTTTCTTTGCCACGATGGGAATTGAAGTCATCCAAGGCAATCCTATAGCCGACTTCACAGCTCCCGACGTCATCTACCTCGACAGATCGACCGCCAGGAAGCTCTACGGTGACGAGGATCCCATAGGCAAAACCCTCTCCTTAAACCATGAAGCGACAGTGACCGTCCGCGGTATCTTCGCCGATCTCCCCGTCAATGTCACCGTCGACAATTTCAAAGGCCTTGTCTCCCAGAGAATCTCACCCCACTTCGAGCGTCGGCGTCAATGGGGCGGTGCTGACAACTGGCCCATCTACTTCCGCGTCAGCCCTGACTGCAACCTCAGCGATGATGAGATAAACTCACTCATCAACCGCATGTATCAGACCCACAATCCCGACACCGACGACTCCAAGACCATCATCTCAGCCCGCCCGATCAGCGATACCTACCTTGAGCTCGACTCTGTCAAGAGAATGAACCTCATACTCTGGATCCTCGGCTCAGCCCTCCTGCTGATGACCACTCTCAACTATGTCCTCATCACCATCGCCTCCCTCAGCCGGCGCGCCAAGGCGATCGGTGTCCACAAATGCTCAGGCGCCGGCACGATGACCGTCATGGGAATGTTTCTCAGCGAGACAGCCATCATCCTCATCTGTTCGCTCGCTGTGATGATCCTCCTGCTTTTCATCTTCGAGCCACTCATCACCGACACCCTCTCCATCTCCATCGCCGACATCGTGGAGCCGCGGCGCCTGTGGATACCCCTCACTCTGCTCGCCTTCTTCTTCCTCGTCGGCGGACTCCTGCCCGGCCGCATCTTCTCGCTCATCCCCGTCACCCAGGTTTTCCGCCGCTTCACCGAGCGCAACAGCGCCTGGAAGCGCTCCCTACTCTTCATCCAGATCGCAGGCATAGCCTTCATCGCCTCTCTGCTCGTTATCGTGACGATGCAATACCGCGAAGTCATCAACCGCGACATGGGATTCTCCACCGAACGCCTTGCCTATATTTCCATCCCCGGTGCCGAGAGTGGCGACGCCTTCAAGGCAACTCTTACCAACCTCCCCTATGTCGAAGAAGTGGCAGCATCATCATCTCTTCCTCTCTGGGGCTACTCGGGCGAGATGGTTTTCGACGCCAAAGGTGCCGTGCTCTTCAACACCCGCATCGAATGGACTGACAAAGGCTACCTGAAGCTTATGAAAATACCTCTCATCGCCGGACGTGAACCGAATGACTCGCATGAGATGATGATATCCGAAGAATTTGCCAGGCGCATCGGCAAACCCGGTGCGAGCGCCGTCGGATCGACTATCCACGTCGGCGGAGGCAACGACAATTCCGTAACTGTCACCGGCATATTCGGCGACTATATCCTGAGCGGATTCACCAGCGAACTCACCCCGATATGCATCTCACCGACCGAAGGTTTCGGGTATCAAGCCACACTCCGGCTCAAAGCTCCCTTCAAGGAGAGCTACGCAAAACTTCTGACCTTCCTCGAAGACACCTATCCTTCCTACGATTTCAGCCCCGTCGACGTCGGTCAAGCGACCATCGAACTCTACAAAGACGTCCGCATGTTCCGCAACTCAGCCCTCATCGCCACCATCACCCTCATCTTCATCTCCCTCATGGGACTCATCGGCTTCACCCGCGATGAAGTGCAGCGCCGCAGCAAAGAGATAGCCATACGCAAGGTCAACGGTGCCGAACCGGCCGACATCATCGGCCTCCTCATCGCCGACATCCTGCGCATAGTCATCCCGGCCGTAATCATCGGCACTCTCTGTGCCGCATACGTCGGCCACATCTGGCTTGCAAACTTTTCCATCGCCGTCGACAACCTCTGGCTTTGCTACACTCTCGCCGCTCTCTCAGTCGTCGTCCTCGTGATCCTCTGCGTCCTCTCCATCACTATCCGTGTAGCCACCGAAAACCCCGTAAACCGTCTAAAATCCGAATAAACCATCACCATGATACAGACCAAATCCATCTCAAAGACCTTCCGCACCGACGAAATCGAGACCGTAGCCCTCAACAACATCAACCTCTCGATCGCCGACGGCGAATTCGTAGCCATAATGGGCCCGAGCGGTTGCGGCAAGTCAACACTCCTCAACATCCTCGGCCTCCTCGACACCCCGACCGCAGGCGCCTACATATTCGGCGACAAGGACGTCGCCCGGCTCAGCGAGCGAGAGCGCGGACATCTGCGCAAAGGCCACGTCGGCTTCGTCTTCCAGAGCTTCAACCTCATCGACGAGATCGACGTCGCCCACAACGTCGAACTGCCCCTCATCTACCTCGGTCTCAGCCGGGCAGAGCGCCGCAAAAGAGTCGATGAGATGCTCGCCCGTGTCAACATGAGCCACCGTGCGCGCCATCGCCCCCAGCAGCTCTCGGGCGGACAGCAGCAACGCGTAGCCATCGCCCGCGCCCTCGTCGCCAATCCCACTCTCATCCTCGCCGACGAGCCAACCGGCAACCTCGACTCGCGCAACGGACAGGAAATCATGGAACTCCTCACAGAGCTCAACCGCCAGGGCACCACTATAGTCATGGTCACCCACTCAGACCGCGACGCCGCCTATGCCGGCCGGGTCGTCAACCTCTTCGACGGCTCCATTGTTGGCGAAGTCCAGAAAAAAGCGTAAATTTGTCAAACAACCCCAACTCCCAACTCCCAACTCTCAATTCTCAATTCTCGACTCTCGACTAAAAAATGACCCTTCTCGTCGTCGACGACAACCGCTCGGTGCTTGCAGCCGTGAGACTCGTGGCCGAAATGAAATTTGACCGAGTCATCACCACCACCTCCCCCTCGCGCATTCCCGCCCTCCTACGCGAGGAACGTCCCGACTGCGTCCTGCTCGATATGAACTTCACAGCCGGAGTCCGCAACGGCAACGAAGGGCTCTTCTGGCTCAGTGAGATACGCCGGCTCTCCCCTGACACCCCAATAGTCCTCTTCACAGCCTACGCCGAAGTCGAGCTCGCCGTCGAAGGCATAAAAGCCGGAGCCACTGACTTCGTCATGAAACCCTGGGACAACGCACGCCTCCTCCAGACCCTCATCCACGCCACCGACTCCCAACTCTCGACTCCCGACTCTCAATTCACGACTCCCAAATCCCGATTCACGACTTTCGAAGAGATGGAGCGCATCATGATCGAAGACGCCCTCGCCGACAACGGCGGCATCCTCGCCTCAGCCGCTGCAAGCCTCGGCATCACACGCCAGACCCTCTACAATAAGATCAAGCGCTACGGTCTTGACATCACGAAACCCTGAAATACCCACACAGCCATCAACATCCTCCTTGCCATCTGCGTGGTCATCCTCCCCCTCCTCCTGTGGGGAGCCATCGCAATCCACCGCCACCACACCCGCATCCACCGGCGTCTCGACATGCTCCTCCAAGCCTTCGACGCCGGCGACACCTCGCTGCGCTTCCCCGAGACGGCCGACCCCCGGGTCAACATCCTCCTCAACCGCATCGCCTCGCGCCTCTCGGAGATGAAATGTCGCGCCGTCGAGACCGACAACTACTTCGGAGCCATCGTCAGCGCCACAGCCACCGGCGTCATCGTCGTCAACACCGAGGGCCACATCCTCCTCTCCAACCCCGCCGCCCTCCGCCTCCTTGACCGGCCCGCCCTCACCTTCACCACCTCCCTCTCCGAATCCTGGCCCGAACTCGCCGCCTTCCTCGCCCCGCCGTTCGCCTCACGCTCCACCCGCATCCGCAACCTCGCCGTCAACAGCTCCATCTTCACCCCTGCCGACGGCCGCCGCCTCATGATAGTCACTCTCGACGACATCTCAGCCCAGCTCGACTCCGCAAGCATCGAATCGTGGATGGAAATGAGCCGCGTACTCTCCCACGAGATCATGAACGGCATCGCACCCATCATCTCCATCTCCGACTCCCTCCTCACCCGCTACGACGGCTCAGAACCCTACATGACCGACAGCCTCGAAGCCATTGCCGAATCCTCGCGCGGACTCCGCAACTTCGTAGCCCGCTACAACCGCGTGACCCGCGTCCCACGCCCTGAACCCTCACCCTTCTCCCTCTCAACACTCCTCAACCACGTCTCCGGTCTCTTCCACGCACTTCCCGGAGCAGACTCCGTCACCCTCACCACCGCAATCCCCACACCCGACCCTGTCATCCTCGCCGACAGCGGCCAGATCACACAGATACTCCTCAACCTCCTCAAAAACGCACTCGAAGCCGGCGCCACACAGATCACCATCTCAACCCGCCCCACACCCCCGCAACCCCCACTCTCCACCCTCCACACTCTCCCCATCGACATCACCAACGACGGCACCCCGATCTCTCCCGCCGACTCCGAGCGCATCTTCACCCCGCTTTTCACCACCAAACCCTCCGGCTCCGGAACCGGCCTCAGCCTCAGCCGCCGCATAGCCAACCGCAACGGAGGCACATTGCTCCTGACAGCACTCGCACCTCTGACACGTTTCACCCTCTCCCTCCCCACAGTTGAAAGCGACCGGCCCAATATGTAATATTACAATAAGCCTCATCCATTTCTTACAATTACCCTCCCCCGCCACCCGCAGTCTGTCCGCTCACGTACACCCGAAGGTGGCCACACACTGTCCGTCCGCCCGACCTGCTCCGGCGGACACTATTTTATCTTACTTTTAGCAGAATAGGACGATTAAACGGACAAAACTGACCAATTTAGCGGACATCTCCGGTCAATTTTGTGTTAAAAACATACTTTTTAAGAAAAATGCTTGGTCGCATTAAATTATTTTCACTACATTTGCGAATATTTATACAATTTAAATTAATAAGTGTTTACAAATACACATCCCACACACTTCACAAGCTTCTAAAATTCTAATCAAGTTATATACCACTCACTTTTAACTAAACATCATGAAAACGAGACCAAAGTCTCTGTCTCGCGCCGGTTATGCAACACCGGCCGACAGAAAGTTGGCTTGCGGTTTGCTTGTTGCTGCTCTCATCGGAGGTTCAGGTATGACAAGCTACGCCGCCGACAACAGCGCGGAAGCCTCTGCTACAGCTCCGCAAGCAGTTAGCCAGAAAATCAAAGTGCGCGGCACAGTCATCGACGAAAACGGCGATCCCATGATCGGCGTCTCCATCGTGCAGGAAGGCTCACAGAATGGTGTGGCCACTGACTTCGACGGCAACTACTCTATCACAGTGCCCACAGGCGCAACTCTCCACTTCTCCTACATAGGCTACAAACCCTACACTGTAAAGGTCACCTCACAGACAACCATTGACGTCACTATGGATCCCGACACCAACGTCCTCGACGACGTAGTCGTGGTCGGCTTCGGTACCGTC
This sequence comes from Staphylococcus sp., assembly GCA_023665865.1. Lineage (GTDB taxonomy): Bacteria > Bacteroidota > Bacteroidia > Bacteroidales > Muribaculaceae > Duncaniella. Next base: position 1,188,308 of record JAMPDC010000001.1, on the reverse strand, counting down.
AAGAAACGCGACCTCACCGGCGCCATCTCTTCTGTGAAGTCCGATGTCATCACCCTCACCCCTACTGCCAACCCGATGGCAGCCCTCCAGGGCCGCGTAGCCGGTCTCGACATCACCCAGACCTCAGGTCAGCCCGGTGAAGGTCTTGAAATCCAGCTCCGTGGTAACCGCTCGATCAACGCAAAAGGCACTCCCCTCTTCCTCATCGACGGCATGCCCGGTGACTATGCCACCCTCAACCCCAACGACATCGAGAGCATCGAAGTCCTCAAGGATGCCTCTTCTACCGCAGTCTACGGTTCTGAAGGCTCCAACGGTGTCATCATCATCACTACCAAGAAAGGTGCCGAAGGCAAGATGCGCGTCAACTTCGACGCATATATGGGTGTCAACGGCTGGGCTACTACCCCCACCATGACCTCGCCTGCCCAGAACATCGCTACCCGCGAGCTCGCCTACGCACAGGCCGGCATCACTACCCCCGACGACTCCGACCTCCGCGCCATCAAGGAAGCCTACGCTGCCGGTCAGGTCATCGACTGGCCTTCTGAGATTCTCAACAACGCCTTGACTCAGAACTACTCGCTCTCACTCTCAGGCGGAACAGAGAAAACCCAGTCATACTTCTCGCTCAACTACAACGACAACAACGGTTCTTACAAGAACAACGACTACAAGGTCTACTCGACCTCAGTCCGTCTCTCAACCAAGCTCAACGACTGGCTCTCAGGTGGCATCCACGTACAGGGTTCCTACACCAACCGCAACACCACCAACGTCCGTCTCGACAACTCACTCCGCTCCGACCCCTTCGGTACAATCTACAATGAGGACGGTACCCTCAACCCCTTCCCCCTCGTGACCGCCCCCAACGTCCCCAACCTCCTGCTCAACAACGACAAGGACGCTTATCGTAAACGCACAGACAACCTCCGTCTCTATGTGCAGCCCTACATCCGCATCTCCCCGATCAAGGGTCTCACTCTCGAGTCTCGTCTCAGTGCCAAATTCAACTATACCAACCAGGACACTTACAACGGCTACGGTTCTTACAACTTCTGGCTCAACGCCGGTACTGCCGCTCTCGGCGCACCTCTTGAAAACTTCAAGAACCTCACCAACGCCGAAGTTAAAAACTCTCGCAGCTGGGGTTACACTTGGGAAAACATCCTTACCTACAACTTCAAGCTCGCCGACATCCACGAGTTCACCCTCACAGGTGTGACCACATGGTCTTCCAGCCAGGACGACGGTTCAACTGCCTACAATCAGGAAGTTCCTTCCAACACCATGTATTGGACCAACCTCGGTGCAACCACCTATCCCACCCCAACAGTAGGTTCTTCCTACACCATGCACAAGCGCATGGGCTATGTAGGCCGTATCAACTATACCCTCATGGGCAAATACCTCTTCTCTGTCTCAGTTCGCCGCGACGGTGACTCAGTGCTCGCCGGTGACCGCCACTGGGCAACCTTCCCCGCCTTCTCGGCAGGCTGGCGCATCTCCGACGAAAACTTCATGGAGTCGACCCGCGGCTGGCTCAACAACCTCAAGCTCCGTGTAGGCTACGGTGAAACCGGTGCTGCCGGCCTCGATCCCTACGCTTCATGGTCAATCCTCCAGACAGGTCAGATGGGTCTCGGCGATGTCATTACCAACACCGCCTACTTCCCTGAGATCCTCACCAACGCCGCCCTCACCTGGGAACGTTCCAAGAGCTGGAACATCGGTCTTGATCTCGGTCTCTTCAACAACCGTGTTGACCTCGCTGCCGAATACTACATCACCAACACTGACGACGTGATCTGGAAGCAGCAGATTCCTATCACCAACGGTGGTTTCGACGCTACCAAGCCCTTCTCGATCAACCGCAACATCGCAACTACCCGCAACCAGGGCTTCGAGCTCTCGCTCACCACTCACAACATCGAGACCCGCGACTTCTCATGGAGCTCGACCCTCACCTTCTCCACCAACAAGGAGAAAGTCACCTCACTCGGTACAGGTGCGGCTGAATATGTGACCAACGGCGACTACACCCTCCACATCGGCGACCCCATCAAGTCTTACCGCCAGCTCAAGTTCGCCGGCATCTGGCAGAAAGGTCAGGAAGCTGACGCAGCAGCCTTCGGCGCACGTCCCGGCGACATCCGCGTCGACGTCCCCAACATGCACAAGGTCAGCGACGGTGTCTGGGAAAAGACCTTCCACAACCAGGACGGTACTGTAACCACCCAAACCTACAACGCCGAGACTCCTTATGCCATCAACGACGACGACCGCGTGATCATCGGTCACCAGACTCCCGACTGGCAGCTCGGTTTCCAGAACACTTTCAACTGGAAGTGGTTTGACCTCAGCATCTACATGATGTGGCGCGACGGCCAGATGTTCCGCTACGCTCCCGTCGGCTGGTACAGCGGCCACGGCGGTGCCTTCCCCGAACACTTCAACTATTGGACTACAGAAAATCCCTCAAACGAGTTCCCCGCCCTCGACTCTTCACGCGAATGGCAGAAAGCTCCCGGTGCTGAATCACTCTACTGGGTTGACGGTTCATTCTTCAAGATCAAGAACATCACCCTCGGCTATACCCTTCCTGAAGTGGCTTGCCGCAAGATCCACATCGACCGCCTCCGTGTCTACGGTACCATCACCAACCCCCTCGTCCACGCCAACAGCGACATTCTCAAGGGCTACGATCCTGAAATGGGTGGCCAGTTCAACTTCCCCCTCACCAAACAGCTCGTATTCGGTCTGAATGTAACATTCTAAAACAACCTTATTGACAACAACAATGAAACACTATATTAAAAATATCGCCCTTCCGATGCTTGCGGTGGCAGGACTCTTCACTTCCTGCGAGCTCACTGAGGACAACCCCTCGGGAGGCAACGCATCTCTCCAGGGCTACAATACCTGGAAAGGTCTTCAGGCATATTCTTACTCGCCGCTCAACGACCAGCTCTACACAGCATCTGACTGGCTCTTCGCCTCTGAAGGCGGTACTGACCTCTGGCAGGCAGCCAACAATGGCGACGGCAACCGTTCAGACCTCAACTACGAGAACTTCTCGCCAAGCAACAACTCGACCGACAAGCTCTGGATGCAGTGCTACGCCATGATCACCAACTGTAACAGCGTCATCAATGAGGCTGACAAAGTGGTCAATGCCAACGAAGACGAGATGAAAGTGCTCGTTGCAGAGACCAAAGTCCTCCGCGCGTTCTACAATTTCCTCCTCGTCTCCAACTTCGGCCCCGTGACACTCAACACAGGCTCAAGCGCCGCCATCACCGGCAATATCGATCTCTATCCCAAACGCTCAAGCGAAAAAGACTTCTATGAGGTGATCTTCCAGGATCTCAAGGAAGCAGCCGAAGACCTCGGCACCACTCCCTACGAAGGCAACCGCGCACGCGTCACCAAGAAGACTGCCATCGGCCTTCTCGCCCGTGCCTACGCCCAGCGTGCCGGCCTCGGCAAGAAGTATGGCGACGCAGAGACATATTGGAAACTCGCAGCCCAGACTGCCGAGGATCTCATCGCAAATGCCGCAACCTACGGCGCACATCTCTACACTGATATCGCCGACATGTGGGCCGATGCCAACAACCGCACCAACCGCGAGGCCCTCTTCATCGCAGCCGGCCCCGACGGCAACAGCGAGGCATATTCACAAAGCCAAAAGAAAAACAAGCTTCTCGCCTATACCAGCGGCGGCATGTACACCGAGCTTTTCAAACATGACCCAACCAAAAACGGACAGTGCTACTTCTATGGCCGCTACAACGCCCAGACCTGGGTGCCGAGCTACTACCTGATGTATTGCTTCGACCCCGAGTGGGACCGTCGTTGGGAATACTCATTCACCTACGCCTATGCTGACTTCTCAATGGTGCAGTGTGGCTGGGCCAACTACGCTTCCGGCCAGAAAAAACTCACCGACGCTCTCTGCACAAACTACGGTATCGATCTCTCTCACTCAGGCGAGACCATCTACCCCTATGCTGACTGCGACGGCGTGGCCTCTTCATTCGGCGGCAACCAGTATCCCGCCAAAATTTGGCCCAAGGGCGACACTTCAGGCAACAAGGACAACCTCCTCACCGTTGCATCTTCTTCAAGCCAGATCAACCAGCCCGGTTTCAGCGGCTCGACCAAGGCATACGCAGTCCCCTATCCCGTGGCTACTGACGACAACCGTTTCAACACCGTCTTCGTCCACAAGGCCCTCAGTCCTGAAGAGAAAGCCAAGTGCCGCTACATGACTGTAGTCCTCAGCGACCTCTACGATCCCGAGACCAAGATCACCTACGGTAACACCGCCAACGGTTCATCAGGCGTATATCCCCCCAACGTAGGCAACGGTAGCACCAAGGCTTCTGCATGCCCCTCGCTCATCAAGTTCAACTGGTCGTTCAACGGCGCTTTCGTCGGCAACAACCTCCAGATGAAGACCGGCGACATGTTCATCATGCGTATGGCCGAGATCTACCTCATCGCAGCCGAGGCTGAGCAGATGCTCGGCAACGGTGGCAAAGCAGCCGACTACCTCAACGTCCTCCGTCAGCGCGCAGCCCGTCCCGGCGCTCCTGAAAGCACCTGGAAACTCGCAACCGCTACTGAAGACGACATCTTCGACGAATATGCACGCGAAATGTGTGGTGAGTTCAACCGCTGGGCACTCCTCAAGCGCCACAACGCATTCGAGAGCCGCCTCGCTAAGTACAACCACCGTGCTGCCAAGTCCTTCCGTCCTCAGTATTACAACCGTCCCGTTTCTTCAAGCTTCCTCCAGCAGATCCTCAACGACGAGGAATATGGTGACAACGGCTACGGCCAGACTGCAAACTCAGGTCTCGAGAACATCGACTGATCCACAGACCTCAACCTATAAGAAAAGATGGTGTGCCCCCGCACACCATCTTTTTTTATCCCCGATCCCGACCACCACATCCCCCCAAGCAAAAAAAACTCTGCCGGAGGCAGAGTAATCGTCCTGAGCACCAAGCCCACACAAACCAACACTTCCTCCAAAGCAAGAACTCTGCCGGAGGCAGAGATATCGCGCTGAACATCGCTGCTTCCACAAACCACGTATCCTGCCAAGCAAAAACTCTGCCGGAGGCAGAGTAATCGTGCTGAAACCTCAGGCAAGGCCTGAGGATAGCCATAGTATCTACAGCATAGCCTCGGAGAGGCGATTTGTGGGACAGTTCCGACAAGCCATCTTCTCAGCCTCTCCGAGGCTGCTATATAGCAGGACTTTACCACCCCGGGCCCTGCCCGGGGTTTCCGCCCCCCTGCCTCCGGCAGGCCCCTTCCGATAAATTAACAATAAAAAAGAGGATGCCGTCAAAAACGGAGGCATCCTCTTGAAATCTTTTTCGGCATAATTATTCACAGCCTAAACAAGTCCTGGATTGAAAACACCTTGCTCAGATGTGTGAATGTGAAGAACTGATCATCAAGCACCATCCAATCCTGACGGTCCTTAACAGAAAGCTTCTTGATATCCGGGAACATTGATAGCGGGACGATCATCTCGCGGCCATCACTAAGTTTCACGGCCATCTTACCGCGCCGCGAAACAAAATCAAGACTCTTGATGCCAATGTTTATATTCTGAATTCTGCACATATCTACAAATATAGTGCTTTCTTCAGTTTATCCGACACTCCACGACGCGATTTAATTGATTTCACTTAATTTTTTTGTTTTTTCGCCGATTTTCACAAGATTTTTTGGAATAGACAAAGTTAAATCATTAATTTTGCACAAATAATCCACCCAAAGTTGGCCTGACATCATGCAGTCCGAGACACCCACAGTTGACAGTGTGGTCATTATTCCTACCTACAACGAGAAGGAAAATGTAGCCGCAATCATCGAGGCAGTATTCAAACTGCCCCGAGACTTCGACGTCTTGATTATCGACGACAACTCGCCCGACGGCACCGCCGGCATCGTCAAGGACTTGCAGAGCGTATATCCCGGCCGGCTCCACCTGCTCGAGCGCCCGGGCAAACTCGGCCTCGGCACAGCCTACATCACCGGCTTCAAGTGGGCTCTCGACCGAGGATATGAGTATGTCTTCGAGATGGACGCCGACTTCTCCCACAACCCCAACGATCTTCTGAAACTCCACGATGCCTGTGCCCGCGACGGCGCCGATGTCGCCATCGGCTCACGCTACGTCACCGGCGTCAACGTCGTCAACTGGCCGATGGGACGCGTGCTCATGTCGTTCTACGCCTCGCGCTACGTCCGCATCGTCACCGGCATGCCCATCAACGACGCGACCGCCGGCTTCGTCTGCTACCGCCGCGAAGTGCTCCGCACACTCGATCTCGACTCCATACGCTTCAAAGGCTACGCCTTCCAGATCGAGATGAAATTTCTTGCCCACAAATATGGCTTCAGGATTGTCGAAGTCCCCATCATCTTCGTCAACCGCGTGCTCGGCACCTCCAAGATGAGTTCGGGCATCTTCAGCGAAGGATTTTTCGGAGTGCTCCGCCTCAAATGGTCGAGCCTCTTCAACAAATACGAGCGGAAATCCTGACCCCTCCGGCCGGCTCCGCCACATCCCCCTCACGATTCCTTAATCATAACCCATGTCAGTCACACTCCTACACAATGCCGAAATCGTCAATGAAGGAAAAAGCTATCACGGCTACGTCCTGACCGACGGCTGCTTCATCGTCAGCACAGGCGACGAAGCCTCCCTGCCGGCCGAAGGAGAAGGCTCATTCCGTTCAATGACCCCGCGCCCCGACAGAGTCATCGACTGCTGCGGCGCCATGCTCTTCCCCGGAGTCATCGACACCCACGTCCATTTCCGCGACCCGGGACTAACTGAAAAAGCCGACATGGCCACCGAGAGCCGGGCCGCTGTCGCCGGCGGTGTGACCTCGTTTATCGACATGCCCAACACGCGCCCGGCCACTGTCACCGCCGCCGCACTCGCCGACAAGCTCGACCGCGCCGCCGAGGTCTCCCTCGCAAACTACGGCTTCTTCATCGGCGCTACCAACGGCAATCTCCCCGAGCTCCTCGCAGCCGACTATAGCCGCACCGCCGGCATCAAACTCTTCCTCGGATCATCGACCGGCAACATGCTAGTCGACGACAACTCAACCCTCGGGCGCCTCTTCGCCGACGCCCCGGCCATCATAGCCGTCCACGCAGAGGACGAAGCCATCATCCGCGCCTCGCGCGAGCGGCTCCTCGAAGAGTGTGGAGGCTCCATCCCCGTCAGCCGTCATCCCGACGTCCGTCCGCGCGAAGCATGCATCGCCGCCACCCGCCGCGCCATCGAGCTCGCGCGCCGAAGCGGTGCACACCTCCACATCTGCCACATCTCCACAGCCGACGAACTCGACCTGATCAAGCAAGCCAAAGCCGATGGAGTCCGCGTCACTGCCGAGACCTGCCCGCAGTATCTCCTCTTCGACCGCAACGACTTCGATCGCCTCGGCGCCCGCATCAAGTGTAACCCGGCCATCAAAGAAGCCTCCGATCGCATCGCCCTCCTGCGCGAACTCCTGCCCGGAGGCGTCATCGACACCATCGCCACCGACCATGCCCCCCATCTCCTCGCCCAGAAAGAAGGCGACGCACTCACCGCCGCCTCCGGCATGCCGATGATACAGTTCTCGCTCCGCGCCATGCTCGAGCTACTCGACACCGAGCCCCAGCTCGACGGCCTCAGCCCCGCCCGCATCGCCCAGCTGATGGCCCACAATCCCGCCACCATCTTCGGCATCGACCGCAGAGGCTTCATCCGCCCGGGCTACTATGCCGACCTCGTCCTCATCGAGAAACCCGGCTCCCAGACCGACACCCGCGTGACCGACGCCGAGGCCGAGAGCCACTGCGCCTGGACTCCCCTCGCCGGCATGAGCCTCGCCCACAAGATACGCCTCACCATGGTCAACGGCGAGATGGCATTCACCGACGGCCACTTCGAGACCCCACATGCCATGCCCCTGCGGTTTTCCGCCGGATCAACGGACGGCAAACAATGAATTTTTCAAACCAACCATGATCAACATATAAGTAACTTAAACCTTCACCCCATTATGTTAGACAAGACAAATGTCAAGACCCTCGACAAAGTTGTGGTGCGCTTCTCCGGCGACTCCGGCGACGGCATGCAGCTTGCAGGCAACATTTTCACAAATGTATCCGCAGGGTTAGGAAACAAAGTGTCAACCTTCCCCGACTATCCGGCCGAGGTACGCGCCCCCCAAGGCTCGCTCAGCGGCGTCTCAGGCTTCCAGGTAAGCGTCGGTGTCGACGTCCACACCCCAGGTGACCTCTGCGACGTCCTCATCGCCATGAACCCCGCCGCCCTCAAACAGAACATCAAATTCCTCAAGCCCAACGGTGTCGTCATCGTCGACATCGACTCTTTCAAAGAATCCGATCTCAAGAAAGCACTCTTCGAGACCCTCGATCCATTCAAGGAACTCGACATCAAGGCCCAGGTGGTCGAAGTCCCCGTCACCTCCATGACCAAGGCCGCTCTCGCCGACTCCGGCCTCGACAACAAGAGCATCCTCAAATGCCGCAACATCTTCGCCCTCGGCCTCGTCTGCTGGCTCTTCGACCGTCCCCTCGAAGGCGCACTCCGCATGCTCAAGGGCAAATTCGCCAAGAAACCCGCCATCTACGAAGCCAATGCCAAAGTCATTGAGGCCGGCTTCAACTATGGCCACAATATCCACGCCAGCGTCAGCACCTACCGCATCGAGACCGAAGAGGCTGTCCCCGGCGTCTACACCGACATCAACGGCAACACGGCCACTGCATGGGGCCTCATCGCAGCCTCTGAGAAGAGCGGACGCCCCCTCTTCCTCGGCAGCTACCCCATCACTCCCGCCACCGACATCCTCCAGGAGCTCGCCAAGCGCAAGGACCTCGGAGTCAAAGCCGTCCAGATGGAAGACGAAATCGCAGGCGTCTGCTCGGCCATCGGTGCATCTTTCGCAGGCCACCTCGCAGTCACCTCAACCTCAGGTCCCGGCCTCGCCCTCAAGAGCGAAGGTATCGGTCTCGCTGTCATCGCCGAGCTCCCCTTGGTAGTTGTCGACGTGCAGCGTGGCGGCCCCTCCACCGGCCTCCCCACCAAGACCGAACAGACCGACCTCATGCAGGCACTCTACGGACGCAACGGCGAGTCGCCCCTCGCAGTCGTAGCCGCCTCAACCCCGACCGACTGCTTCACCATGGCCTTTGAGGCAGCACGCATCGCCATGGAACACATGACACCCGTCATCCTCCTCACCGACGCCTTCATCGGCAACGGCTCCAGCGCATGGCGCGTCCCCGAAGCCAACGAGCTCCCCGAAATCCATCCCCCGCTGCTCGCCCCTGAGAAGGTCGACGCCGCATGGCAGCCCTACAGCCGCAAAGACGAAAACATGGTGCGCTACTGGGCAATCCCCGGCACAAAAGGTGCAGCACACCGCGTCGGTGGTCTCGAAAAAGACTTCAACACAGGAGCTATCTCCACCGACCCCATCAACCATGAGAAGATGGTCCATGCACGCCGCGAGAAGATCGCACGCATCGCCAACAACATCCCTGCTCTCGAAGTCCTCGATCCAAAAGGTGCCGACACAATCCTCGTAGGCTGGGGTGGCACATACGGTCATCTCCGCACCGCTGCCACCGAACTCTGCGCTGAAGGCAAACCCGTGGCCTTCGCCCACTTCAACTACATCAACCCGCTTCCCGCCAACACCCACGAAGTGCTCAGCGGCTACAAGACAGTGATCGTAGCAGAGCTCAACACAGGAATGTTTGCCGACTATCTCCAGGCCAAACACCCCGATCTCAACATCAAACGCATCAACAAGATCCAGGGCCAGCCCTTCCTCGTGAGCGAAGTAGTCAATGGTGTAACCAAAATCATGGAGGACAAATAATATCATGGAACAGACACAGTTTACCCCCGCCAACTATAAGAGCAATCAATCAGTGCGCTGGTGTCCCGGTTGCGGTGACCACGCCATCCTCAATACACTCCACAAGGCAATGGCCACTGTAGGTGTGCCTCCCCACATGACCGCCGTCATCTCCGGCATCGGCTGTAGCTCCCGTCTACCGTACTACATGAACACCTACGGCTTCCACACCATCCATGGCCGCGCCGCTGCGATCGCTACCGGCTTCAAGGTAGCCCGCCCCGACATGACCGTATGGCAGATCTCAGGCGACGGTGACGGCCTCGCAATCGGTGGCAACCACTTCATCCACGCAGTCCGCCGCAACGTCGACATCAACATGATCCTCTTCAACAACAAGATCTACGGTCTCACAAAGGGTCAGTATTCACCCACCAGCGACCGCGGATTCGTATCGAAGTCATCCCCTTACGGCACAACCGAGGATCCCTTCATCCCCGCTGAACTCGTCTTCGGCGCACGCGGCAACTTCTTCGCCCGCAGCATCGACGTAGAGCTCCAGATCTCACAGGAAGTCCTCGTCGCAGCCGCCCTCCACAAGGGTGCATCCGTAGTCGAAGTGCTCCAGAACTGCGTCATCTTCAACAACGGCATCCACAACTTCATCACCGACAAGGAACACCGCGCAGAGCGCACCATCCACCTCGTCCACGGCGAGAAGATGCTCTTCGGCAAGGACAAGGAGATGGGTCTCGTCCGCGACGGCTTCCTCCTCAAGGCTGTCAAAGTCGGAGAAGACGGCTACACCATCGACGACGTCCTCGTCCATGACGCCCACACTCCATCCAACTTCCTCCACCAGCAGCTCGCAATGATGGACGGCCACGATCTCCCGCTCGCACTCGGTGTGATCCGCGACGTCGACTCCCCCGTCTACGACCAGGCTGTCGAAGAGCAGGTTGCCGAAGTCCGCTCACGCAAAAACTTCGGTTCCCTCCGCGACATGGTGCTCGCCGGAGAAACCTGGACTGTTGAATGACAACCCCTTGACTCAACTGTCCCCTCCACATAAACTGAATCGGCCCGACAAATCCGTCGGGCCGATTTGCATTTATTCACAAATCACAAGCTAAAACAGCCATATTTTAACTACAATTCACTAATCACGCGCCACATTTACTAATTTTAGCATTAAAGCGAGATTTTTTAAATAAAAATTATTTCACATTAGAAAAAATAGCTGTACTTTTGGGGGCTCGTTAATAAATGTGTGTCAATGTTACACACTAAAACACCTAAGCAAATATATAACAAATAAATATAACCTTAAAAAATTACATTAGTAAGCAACAATCATGGCTACATCTACTGTAAAACCCGCCAACGGTAAGCTTGGCGTACTCGTAGTAGGACTTGGAGCAGTAACCTCCACCTTCATGACCGGTGTCCTCATGGCCCGCAAAGGTCTCGCAAAGCCCGTCGGCTCAATGACTCAATATGACAAAATCCGCGTAGGTAAAGGCGCAGACAAAAAATATCTCCACTACAAGGACATCGTTCCTATGGCCGATCTCAAGGACATCGTCTTCGGCGCATGGGACGTTTATCCCGCCAACGCATACCAGAGCGCTAAATACGCCGAGGTTCTTCAGGAAAAAGATATCGAACCCGTAAAGGACGAGCTCGAGCAGATCGTCCCCATGAAGGCCGCTTTCGACAAGAACTACGCAAAGCGCCTCGACGGCGACAACACAATGGGCGACAAGACCCGTTGGGAAATGGTCGAGCAGCTCCGCGAAGACATCCGCAACTTCAAGAAAGAAAAAGGTGTTGACCGCGTCGTAGTCCTCTGGGCAGCTTCTACCGAAGTCTACGTTCCCGTTGACGAGAAAATCCACGGCACTCTCGAAGCCCTCGAGGCCGCTATGAAAGCCGACGACAAAGAGCACATCGCTCCCTCTATGTGCTACGCTTACGCAGCACTCCAGGAAGGCGCTCCCTTCATCATGGGTGCCCCCAACACCACCGTTGACATCCCCGCAATGTGGGAACTCAGCGAGAAGACCGGCATGCCCATCTCAGGCAAGGACTTCAAGACCGGCCAGACTCTCGTGAAGTCAGGCTTCGCCCCCATCATCGGCACCCGCTGCCTCGGCCTCAACGGCTGGTTCTCAACCAACATCCTCGGCAACCGCGACGGTCTCGTGCTTGACGAACCCGCCAACTTCCGCACCAAGGAAGTGTCAAAACTTTCAACCCTCGAGTCAATCCTCGTCCCCGAAGACCAGCCCGACCTCTACAACGCCAACTGCGGCGGTGCTGAAGAAGGCGGCCACCAGGGCTACTACCACAAAGTGCGCATCAACTACTATCCCCCGCGCAACGACAGCAAAGAAGGCTGGGACAACATCGACATCTTCGGCTGGATGGGCTATCCCATGCAGATCAAGATCAACTTCCTCTGCCGCGACTCTATCCTCGCCGCTCCCCTCTGCCTCGACCTCGTGCTTCTTAGCGACCTCGCCGCCCGCGCAGGCCGCCACGGCATCCAGCGCTTCCTCAGCTTCTTCCTCAAGAGCCCGATGCACGACTACACCAAGGGTGAAGTGCCCGTCAACCACCTCTTCCAGCAGTACACCATGCTCAAGAACGCTATCCGCGAGATGGGCGGCTACGAGGCTGACGAAGAAATCGACTAATCCTCATCCCATACTGTAAAGGATAATCCCAAACGGCTTGCCGATTCCGGCAGGCCGTTTTTTTATTAGTCAGTCATCGCCGTACTCCCGACCCGCATCGAAACAAGGACAAGCCTTGGCCGCAAACTCATAGTGGGAATGGACAGTAGCCCCCGGATAGCGCCCGCGCAGCTCAGCGATGAGCCGACGCAGAGCCGCCTTCTGCTCCGGAGTCCGTGTGTCGGCCGGAGTCTTCCCGTCAGCCGCCAGCCCTCCGACATAGACCACCCCGATACTCCCCGCATTGTGTCCCAGACAGTGAGCCCCGATCTCCCCGGCGGGACGCCCTGCCGACACTTCTCCCCTCAGACCTACCACATAGTGATAGCCTATCATACGGAAGCCTCTGGCGCGATGCCAGCTGTCAATTTCAGCCACCGAGACCTCCCTGCCGGCAGGTGTGGCCGTGCAATGCACGATGATTTCTTTGATTTTTCGCATTTTCTTGTCAGTTAATTGGTGAATACTGACACAAAATTACGCACCTCCCCGGCCGGAAAGGTGCGATAATGCAAATGACTCTGAAATTTTTCTTATTTTTCCACTCCTCAGAGCTTCTCCCCCTCGAGGCCACGGCGGGTCTCGTCGGTCACAGGCACAAGCGGCAGGCGGAGCACCTCCTTGTAGCGCGGGAAAAGTATGTGGAGCATACTCTTGATGCCGGCAGGATTGCCATCCTTGAAGAGCAGAGAGTAGAGCGCCGAAAACTGCTGGTGGAGCTTGGCGGCACCCTCGGGAGTCTCATCGGTCATGCTGCGGTGGATCATGTCGGCAAACTGCGAGGGATAAGCGTTGCCGAGCACCGAGATGACGCCGTCGCCACCGATGCGGATCATGCTGTGGGCAAGCGAATCGTCGCCGGAGATGACGAGAAACCCCTCCGGACGGCGGGTGATCACCTCCTGGGCCTGCTGCATGTTGCCACTCGCCTCCTTGATGCCGATGATCTTGCCGGGAAACTCCTTGGCCAGACGGATGATAGTGTCAGTGTTCATGTTGACACCGGTGCGGCCGGGAATGTTATAGAGGATCACAGGGATAGGCGAAGCCTTGGCTATCTCGCTGAAATGGCGATACATGCCCTCCTGTGTAGGCTTGTTGTAGTAGGGGACGACCGAAAGGATGGCATCAAACTCTCCGAGACGCTCCGTCTCCTTCAGTTCCTTGACGAGAGCACCTGTCGAATTTCCGCCCATGCCTATGACCACCGGACAGCGGTGGCCGACGTAATCAAGGATATGTACGGCCAGCTGATGCTTCTCATCCGACGTCAGTGTGGGGGTTTCAGCCGTAGTTCCCAGCGCCACAATGTAGTCTGTATGCCCGTCAATGAGATAGTCGAGATGCATGTCGAGCGTGGGATAGTCTATTTCTCCGTTCTCGAGAAAAGGTGTGGTAAGCGCGACACCCATTCCACGTAAGTGCTCTGTTGACATAAAAAGTATCTGTTTATATTATAATGTGTCAGTATTTTGCTCGATTAAGCGATAATTTCCTATGGAAACCGATAATATAGCTGCAAAATTACAAATTATTCTGAAATCTTGCAACCATTACCTATCTCTCGGGAGGGTATTTATGAAATAAGGCGCGCCACGCCACATGTTTTCCGGTTTAAAATCCATCTGTGTGACGCGGCGCGCTGTGCGTTCAGTGTGCGTATTGTATGCTTGACGCCTGATGCTTACTTTTTATTCTTGATTTTTTCGAGCTGCTTGTCGAGAGCCTCGATGCAGAGGTCGATAGCCTCCTCAAAAGTATCGGCAGTCTTGTCGGCTACGAGATCGGGCTCCTGCGGGACATTAAGGCTGACGATGGCCTGCTTGTTGAGAGCACTCTCCGGTTTGACGACCTTGAGGGAGATTTCAGCACTCATCACATCGGGATAACGGCGGGTCAACTTATCTATTTTCTTGTTGATGAAGGAAGTGAGTTTTTCGCTGATGTCGAAGTGGATGGCTTTAATGTTGAGTTCCATTTGTTCCTCCTTTTTTTAAGGCACGTGGGTGTGCGAGTTGGTAATTATGTTTAAGTTCACTGTAGGTGACGTGAGTATAGATCTGCGTCGAGGCCAGGGAGCTGTGGCCGAGTAGCTGCTGCACCGAACTGATCGGAGCGCCCGAATTGAGCATGTCGGTCGCAAATGAGTGGCGCAACACGTGCGGACTCAACCGCGCGGCATGGACATTTCCCTCGGCAAGAGCACGGTGGACCACCGTGTAGACCAAACGCCGGTAGAGAGGCTGCCCGTCCTCCCGCACCATGAGCGGGGCTGTCGGGTCGGAGAGAGAGATAGAGGTGGAGGGCGACGAGTCTCGGAGACTGCGGTAGGCGTCGATCGACTCCATCAGCTCCGGGCCGATTGGGATTATTCTTTCTTTATTACGCTTTCCGAGCACTTTTAGTTCACCCTTGACGGTATCTACGTCGACATCAAGCAGCCCGACGAGTTCCGAGCAGCGCATGCCGGTCGAATAGAGCAGATCAACTATCAACCTGTCTCTGACACTGCGAAACTCTCCTGCCTCACCGCTCTCCTCGTCGAGAATCCTCGCCGTGTCCTCCGGACGGATATAGACGGGGAGATCTTTCGGCACCTTGGCGAGCGTCAGCCCCGAAGCCGGGTTGGAGGCGAGGCCGTGGCGCCTCATCAGGAAGCGGAAAAACGACCGCAGGGCCGAGGCCTTGCGCCTTATGGTGCGCGGGCCGCATTTCTCAGCCGCGAGCGAGCCTATCCACAGTCGCAGGTCGGACGTGGTGACGCTCATCGGATCGAGCTCTCCCGGACGCCCGTCGGTCGCAAACTCTGCCCAGGCTTTCAGATCGGCACCGTAGGCGTCGACTGTCAGCCGTGAGTAGTTAAGCTCCAGACGGAGATATTCAAGAAATTGCTCAATCAGGTTCATAGGCACGAAGAGCGTATCAGTGGGTTTGTCGGTAGCGAATATAGGCAATCTTTTTGTAAATCACAAATCTTTGGAGATTGTTTTAAAACAGATGCATAAATTCAGAAAAATATAATCCGGCATTTTCTGAATTTATGCATCTGTTTATCCAATTCTTATCTTCCTGTTACGACCCTTATCGTCCGGCGGCCTTCGACTGCTCGACCGATGAGTCGGCATTGATGAGTTTGGAGGCACCGCGCTTCTGGTGGCCCCACTTGAGATTGTAGGCGACCTTCACGAAAGGCATGTGCTCGATTGTCTTCGTGCGCATGGTGTAGTGGTTGGAATTGTAGCGGTTAAGCGACTTGGAGCCTTGGCTATAGTGAAGGAAGGGCATCATCATTCCGACTTCAAACTCAAAGCTCTTCCAACGATAGTCGATCGCGCATGCCGAAAAGCGTTCATTGCTGGTGATGGTCTCTCCGCTGAGTGTGGAGCCACCCTGCTGGATCAGTAGATAGGCCGTCCAGCCCCAATGGGTCGCCATTACGGTCACGTTGCCGCTCCAGTTGGCATGACGGTGACGGTAGCCGGTGCCGGTAGTGACTGTATGGCTGTAATTGATGGTACCGTTAGCCATGAGCCATCCGGGGATAATGGAAATCTGCGGTGAGAAATACACCTGCCAGTCAGTACGGCCGTGTGAGTTTTCGTAGGAAGTGACAAGGCGGTCACCGTCCCACTCCATGAACGAGGCAATCGCGTCGGGTGAGCGCTGCCAGCGGCCACCGAGCGTGCCCGACAGGATGGAATAGTCGAAGTTGTAGTTGAGCGTCAGCCGGTAGTTTGAATACGTCTTGAGGTCGGGATTACCCACCTGCCATTGGAAACCGTCGATCTGCTGCATAGCCACGTTGGTCTCCGAGAGCGATGGATTGGTCTGCCAGGAGGTGAAATTGAAGCGCAACTGCTGACCGTCGGCGATGCGCCATGCGGCCGAGAAGCGTGGACGGAGCGCCCAGGAGTTTGTCCCACGGCCCGACTCTACCGATTTGATGTCGACATACTGGGCACCGAGACCCCCGGTGAGGCTCACACGACCGATGCGGTGGAAATACTCGCCGAAGAAGTAGGTGCGGTCCTGATGCTGATGAAACACGGCATCATCAAGATTGATATAGGTTGAGCGGTTACGGTTGGCCGTATATGCTACGCCTGCCGTGAATCTCGACGACTTCCAGTTCTTGATATAGTCAGCCTCGGCCGAGATGGTATAGTTATGGTCCTTGATGGAAGTACCGACATCGACGATGTTCTCTTCCGGCTCTGAGGCAGGACTCTCGATGTAGAGATGCTGAGAGCGGCCGTTGTAGAGAGATGTCGACATGTCAACGACTACGGTCTGCTTGCGTGGCAACTGCTGCTCCACGTAGAGATTGAGACTTGGTGTCGAGCCGTCGGTATAAGTCTTGTCGCGCAGACGCAGATCCGGAGAGCCGTCGCTGAGCTTCATGAGGCCATGGTAGTCCAACACATTGTGCGGTTCACAGTAGTCACGGAGACCGGCCCAAACCACCGTCTTGCCGGGATTGATGTAGCTATAGTTGAGCCACCCGGTCATCTGATTGTTGGAGATAACGCCCTTGACAGGATACTCCGTGCGGTTGAGTACCTCACCGTCGGCCGATGTGAAGCGTTCCTCATACTGGCGGTAGCCGGTAAGATGGTTTGTCATCTTATAATACCCGCCGATTGACCACTGCGAGCGGCCCGAGTTGAGCTTCAGATCGAGATTGTATTGGCCGAAAGCCTGGGTGAGCGACGGTGACGCCGAGGTCATCAGCGAGCCGCCGACTGTCGGGTTGGCCATGATGATATTGATGACCGCCGGGACATCGCCATAGCGCAGACCGGGATTATCCATCCACTCGATGCGCTTCACCGACGAAGGCTCGAGGTTCTTGAGCTGCTGCACGTCGGCCTTGCGCCCGTTGATGCGTATCTGCACAGCCTGTCCCGAAGTGGTGACAGTCCCTAATATCTCATTGACCGATAGGGTCGGGATCATGAGGCGGTTGAGGAGCGCCATGCCGTTTTGCGAGTTTTCGATGGAACTGCGCGAGGGATAGAAGACATCCATATCAGCCTTGCGCACGACACGCGGAGCCTTGACCAGGACTTCCCCGAGCTCGACATTTGTCTCAATACTGTCCGACGCGATGCTATCAATCGCTGCCGTCTGCCCTACCGCCATCGCCGGAATAGCGGCAATGCCCATCATAATAATAAATTGTTTCAACATGATAGTAAAAATGATTGCTTATACCTTGATGACGTAAGGGGCTGGCCTTTGTAACAAAATTTTTCGCAAAAATTCCCTCCAACACATGTAACCGCCTGTCAGGCAGCCATTCCGGTGGTGAGGATGGCTGTCGGGGGTAGCACGCTCATGATACCCGACGAGATGCCTCCGAAGGTCGAGGAGCTGTAGTTGTAGACCACTTCATAGTCACCCGAATTGTTGGCGATCGCAAGCAGGACGATGGCTCCGATGATGAAAAGCACCTCAAAGATGACAGCGGTGACGACCGTGGCGGTCGATGGAGCCTTGGCTTTGAAAACAGGGATGGCCGAATAGCGGACTATGAGGAAACAGGGGATGAGTATGGAGAAGAAGAGACAGACGTTGCCCCAGTTTTCAACCACCGGCATGTTTGTCTCAAGGAAACCGAGACCGTCAAGCACAGTCGGGATGTCGGCGATCGAGAAGAGCGTGATACCCACCACCGTCGCAAGCACCACTCCGATCAGGCCTATGCAGGCGATGCTGAAGACTATGGCAAAGAATCCGAGGATAAACTTCGCGGCGACGGAAAAAAAGGTGTTGATGAAACTCACAAACGACGAGCTGTTGTCGGACGGCACGGGAGCAGCCGGGGGCACGGAGTTGTTGATGACCGTCTGACCTATATTGTCGAGCGTCACGGGCTGTCCCTGCATCTCGAGGATCTCGCGCGGAGTCCGGGCGACGGGAATCACCATCCATGCGACAAGATAGATCAGCACGCAGGGCCAGAAATAGGTGACGATAGTGAAAACAACCGCCAATATGCGCATGACTGTGACATCCCATCCAAGATACTGGGCCAGACCGGCGATGACGCCGCCGAAGACTTCGTGGCGCACGTCGCGGTAGAGTTTCTTGCGCACGGGCGGAGGAGGAGGCACCGTGCCGGGCATCGGGGGAGGTGTCGGGCCGCAGCCGGAGGCGCCTTCACCCTCGGAAGAAGCCGCCGCAGGTTCAGCCTCGTTGTCAGAGAGCTCTTCGGGACGCCCCATGGTCTCGATGACGCGGTTGACGTCTTCGAGGACGATGACATTTGCACCGCCGGCTATGCGCTCGGCGAAATGCTCTGAGATGCGCGACTCGATGTCGCCGACGATTTCCTCACCCTCCTCGCCGGTGAAGGTCGCGCGGAGCTGTGAGAGGTAATCGAGCAGAAGTTTGTAGGCATCCTCGTCGATATAGAATATATTGCCGTTTATGTTGACAGGAAAAGTCTTTTTCATTGTTCGGGAGTGTTGGAGATGTTGGTTGAGATAGTTGAAGAGTCTTCACAGAGAAGAAGATTGACCGAGTGGGCTATTTCGTCCCACGAGCTCTGGAGCTGGTTGAGAAATTCAAGGCCGAGAGGAGTGATGGAGTAATACTTCCTCGGAGGGCCTTGCAGCGATTCCTCCCATCGGTAGGCCAGGAGACCGTCATTCTTGAGTCGGGTCAGGAGCGGATAGAGGGTGCCCTCCATCACTATCAGATGTGCCTCCTTCAGTCGGGCTATCATCTCGGAAGCGTATGCGTCGTCCTTCTTCAGAAGCAGCAGCACACAGAATTCGAGCATCCCTTTGCGCATCTGCGATTTTAGATTGTCTATGTTCATGATTCACTCGATAGGTGTTTGGTTGGTGTGTGAGGATTGATTTTATTGGCGGGAGTGTGCACTTCTCCCTGTCGACGAAGCAAAGGTAGACACTTCTAAGGTACTATGCAATACAAGGTACTATAAAATAACACTATTTAACATTCCGCCAGCATCTCCCCCACCCTTTTCCCATAAAGCGGATGGCACCATGCGGCATCGAGCTGAACCATAGGCTGCAAAACAAACTCACGCAGGTGCATGCGCGGATGTGGCAGCGTCAGGGCCGGTGTCTCCACCACCCAGTCGGCTATGGCGATGAGGTCTATGTCAATATTCCTGTCGATATATGAGCCGTCGGCTCCCCTGTGGGGCGAGGGGTCGATCGACCGCTGTATCTCCAGCAGCTGCCCGAGCACGGCGAGCGCTATCATCTCCCGCGTGGCCCCGGAGTCCCAACGTCCGCGCGGCACTCTCACGAGCACCCCGACGTTGAGGAAAGGATTGGGCGAGTCGAAGCCCCACGGAGGCGTCTCCACCACCTCCGAACACTCAACTTCACATCCCGCCCAGACGGACGACACAGCGGCCACCGCAAGCTCGATGAAAGCTTCGCGGTGGCCGCTGTTTGATCCGATATTTATATGAATATCAAGTGTGGTGTTCAGATCCATCAAAGGCTCTTCTTAACTTCGACTTCCTCGTATGCCTCGATGAGGTCACCCTCCTGGACATCGTTGTAGCCGGCGATCGAGAGACCGCAGTCATAGCCTGAAGTGACCTCCTTGACATCATCCTTCATGCGCTTGAGCGAACCGAGCTCGCCGGTGTAGCGGACGATACCGTCGCGGATGAGACGCACCTTGCAGCTGCGCTTGATACGGCCCTCGCGGACGATGGCTCCGGCAATGGTTCCCACCTTCGAGATGTGGAATGTCTGGAGCACCTCGGCGGTACCGATGACCTCCTCCTTGATTTCGGGAGCAAGCATGCCTTCCATAGCGTCCTTGACCTCCTCGATGGCCTGATAGATGACCGAGTAGAGGCGGATTTCGACGCCGTCGCGCTCAGCGGCACGGCGTGCGGCAAGCGACGGACGCACCTGGAAGCCGATGATGATGGCATCGGAAGCGGCAGCGAGGGTCACATCGCTCTCCGAGATTGCGCCGACGGCCTTGTGGAGCACGTTGACCTTGACCTCCTCGGTCGAGAGCTTGATGAGCGAATCGGAGAGGGCTTCGATCGAACCGTCGACGTCGCCCTTGACGATGATGTTGAGCTCGTGGAAGTTTCCGATGGCACGGCGGCGGCCGATCTCCTCAAGCGTGGTGCGCTTCGAGGTGCGTAGGCCAAGCTCGCGCTGGAGCTGCTCGCGCTTGGTGGCGATCTCGCGTGCTTCCTGCTCGGTCTCCATCACGTTGAATGTATCGCCGGCGGTAGGAGCACCGTTGAGACCGAGGATCAGGGTAGGTTCGGCAGGCCCGGCCTCGGTGATGCGCTGGTTACGCTCGTTGAACATAGCCTTCACACGGCCGAAGTGAGTGCCGGCAAGGATGATGTCGCCGACACGGAGGGTGCCGTTCTGAACGAGGACGGTAGCCACATAGCCTCGGCCCTTGTCGAGCGACGATTCGATGATCGAACCGGTGGCGCGGCGGTTGGGGTTGGCCTTGAGGTCGAGGAGTTCGGCTTCGAGAAGCACCTTCTCCATGAGTTCGTCGACACCGATACCCTTCTTGGCAGAGATGTCCTGCGACTGATACTTGCCACCCCACTCCTCGACGAGATAGTTCATCTGGGCAAGCTCCTGCTTGATATTGTCGGGGTTGGCGGCAGGCTTATCGATCTTATTGATGGCGAAGACGATGGGCACACCGGCAGCCGAGGCATGGTTGATGGCCTCGACGGTCTGGGGCATGACATTGTCGTCGGCGGCCACGATGATGATACAGAGGTCGGTCACCTTCGCACCGCGGGCACGCATCGCGGTAAATGCCTCGTGGCCCGGAGTGTCGAGGAAGGTGATGTGGCGTCCGTCGGGGAGCTTCACGTTGTAGGCACCGATGTGCTGCGTGATACCTCCGGCCTCGCCTGCGATCACGTTGGCGTTGCGGATATAGTCGAGGAGCGAGGTCTTGCCGTGGTCGACGTGGCCCATGACGGTGACGATCGGCGGACGGGTTACGAGCTCATCCTCGCTGTCCTCCTCCTGATGGATGGCCTCGACCACCTCAGCGGAGACATATTCGGTCTTGTAGCCAAACTCTTCGGCCACGATATTGATGGTCTCGGCGTCGAGACGCTGGTTGATCGACACCATGACACCGAGATTCATGCAGGTTGCGATGACATTGTTGATGGGCACATCCATCATGACAGCAAGGTCATTGGCAGTCACAAACTCAGTGAGCTTGAGCACCTTGCTTTCGGCTGCGGCCTCGACAGCAGCCTCATGGGCACGGTTGGCGATAGCCTCGCGCTTCTCCTTGCGCCACTTCGCGCCTTTTTTCTGGCCCTTGTCTTTGGAGGTGAGGCGGGCGAGAGTCTCGCGCACCTGCTTCTGCACATCCTCCTCGTTGACCTCGGTGTGGACGGGACGCTTGTTGCGCTCGCGGTTACGGCCGCCGCGCTCGCGGTCGCGGCCATTGCCACCGCCGTTGCCGCCATTGTTCTTGTTTTCATTTTTGGGCGATCCGCCTTCGCCGACGCCCTGGCTGACGGTCTTCTCGATGTCGACCTTGCTACCGATGCGACGGCGCTTCTTGCGGTCACCGGTGCCACCATTCTGCGACGCACCGGCTGCGCCCTGGCCACCGCCACCTTTGTTCATGCGCTCGTTGCGGCGCTCCTCTTTGGTCTTCTTTTTGGGACGGGTCGAGGTATTTATCGCATTGAGGTCGAGCACACCGACGATCTTGGGACCGACGACTCGCGGCTCGTTCATGCGGAATACGCCATCGTCGCCCGACTGCCCGACAGCCGCTGTCTGGTCGGCAGGCGCGGCGGGAGTCTCCTTCGGACCGTCGTTCTTGACGGGAGCGGGTGCAGGTTTGGGAGCAGAGGTTTTATCTTTCACTTTGTCAGTGTTAGGTTTATCATTTTTCACTCCGGGCTTCTCGGACTTGGGAGTTGCGGGGACCTCAGGTTTCTTCGGAGCCTCGGGCTTCGGAGTCTCGGCGACAGGAGCCGGAGCCGGTTTGACGGGCTCGGCTGGTTTGGGAGCTTCCGCTACAGGCTCCGGAGTCTTGACAGCCTCAGGGGCCGCCGGAGTTTCGGCGGGAGCGGGAGTCTTGGGCTCCTCCTTGACAGGAGCGGGGGCCGGTGGGATGGGGTTGTTGTGTTTGTCAAGCTGAATAGAGCCTACGATTCTGATGCCTGTCCTGCCCTTTGTGGGCTGAGCATCGGGGGTGTCGGTGTTGACGACCGGCGCAGGCTCGGGGGTGGAAGGTTTATCCTGACCCTTGACAGGATCATTGTGCACCCTGCGGTCGGGCTGGAATGCCTCGACAAGGATACCGTAGGCCTTCTCATCCAAACGGGTGTTGGGATTGGAGGCATCAACGGTGATACCCTTCTTATTCAACTCGTCAGCTAACGACTGGATAGTGACGTTGAATTCTTTTGCGGCTTGACTTATCTTTACTTTCGGCATATTTGGGGTTTGGTGAATGTTTTAATGTAGTTATGAGGAAAGAGTGTGGCCGGCCTCCTGAGGCGGAGGAGGAAGCATGGAGAAAGCCTCTTATTCGGCAGGCTTCTCCTCTTCTTCTTCGGGAGCAGACTCGGCAGCGGCTTCGGGAGCCTCGGCAGCGGCAGCCTCTCCGGCGGCAGGTGCGGGAGCCTCGTCCTCGTCCTCAAACTCTGCGCTGAGGATGCGGATGACGTTGTCGACGGTATCCTCCTCGAGGTCGGCGCGGTCGATGAGTTCCTGGCGGGGTGTGCGGAGCACGCTCTTGGCAGTGATGCAACCCATATCCTTGAGAGCATCGATGACCCAACCGTCGATCTCGTCCTTGAATTCGTCGAGATAGATATCCTCGTCGATTTCCTCGGGGGTGTCGCGGTAGACGTCGATAACATAGCCGGTCAGCATCGAAGCAAGCTTGATGTTGAGACCACCCTTACCGATGGCGAGCGATACCTCCTCGGGGTGGAGGAACACTTCGGCTTTCTTCTCCTCCTCATCGAGGTGGATGCTTGAGATCTTCGCAGGGCTGAGCGCGCGCTGGATGAAGAGCTGGGGATTGGCAGTGTAGTTGATGACGTCGATATTCTCGTTGCGGAGCTCACGGACGATGCCATGGATACGCGATCCCTTCACGCCGACACAGGCGCCCACGGGGTCGATGCGGTCGTCGAAGCTCTCGACAGCGATCTTGGCACGCTCGCCCGGGATGCGGGCCACGGCGCGGATGCTGATGAGACCGTCGACAATCTCGGGGACCTCGCGCTCGAAGAGGCGACGGAGGAAGGCCTCGTTGGTACGCGACACGGTGATCTTCGGATTGTTGTTCTTGTTGTCGACGTTGGCGATGACGGCGAGCACATTCTCACCCTTGCGGAAGAAGTCGCCGGGGATCGACTCGCTCTTCGGGAGGAGGAGTTCGTTTTTCTCGTCGTCGAGCAGGAGTGTCTCGCGCGACCATGTCTGATAGACTTCGCCGGAGACGAGCTCACCTTCGAGCTCCTTGAATTTGGCATAGACAGCCTCTTTCTGGAGGTCAAGAATCTTTGACTGGAGAGTCTGGCGCAGGTTGAGGATGGCGCGGCGACCGAAGTCGGCAAAGAAAATTTCCTTGGTGTGGTCTTCGCCGATCTCGACGTCGGGATCATCGTCGGCGCGGGCATCGGTGAGCGAGATCTGACGGTTGGGATCGGTCACCTCGCCGTCGGGCACGACCTCGAGATTCTGGAAGATCTGCACGTCGCCCTTGTCGGGGTTCATGATGACGTCGAGATTCTCGTCGGTGCCGAACATTTTGGCCAGCACATTGCGAAACGACTCCTCCAGCACGCTGATCATGGTGGTCTTGTCGATGTTCTTCAATTCCTTAAATTCGGCGAAACGCTCCACCATGTTGGGAGCTTCTTCTTTTTTTGCCATAAAGATATCTTGAGTATTGATTTATTTTTTTGATTGTATGCGTTTGCTGAAAAATAGTGTCACTTGAAGTTGATGACATAGCAGACCTGCTTGGCCTGGGCGTAGGGGACCACCTGGGGCTCAGCCACCATCACCGGACGCTTCGCTCCCGGCTCCTTGACCTTGCGGGTCACCTCGACGGTGAAGTCTTCGTCGCCGACGGCAGTCAGGATCCCTTTGAACTTCTTGCCGTCGCGGGTCAGCACCTCCACCTCGTTGCCAAGGTTCTTCTCATACTGGCCCTTGACCTTAAACGGGGCGGTCAGCGAGGCTGATCCCACCTCGAGGCTATAGTCCTCATCCTCGCGGTCGAGGGCTTCGTTGAGCTTGCGGTTGAGTCCGGCACAAAAATCAAGGTCGACACCTGTCGGGCTGTCGAGCTCGACGACAATATCGTTGGCCGCTGACACGGTGATGTCAACGACAAAAGCATCGGTACCGGCAACCTCTTCGTCCACCAGACGGCGGACTTCGTTCTTATCTATCATAACTTATTCGACAATATAAAAATAAGGGAGGAAGCTCTTGGCCTCCTCCGCGACTTTTCTGATTGCAAAATTACTAAAATTTATGATTCCTCGCAAGTTAGGGGCACCTGCGGGGGTGACAGGCCAATTTGATTTATGAATTTTTAACTTTTTATTTTGCCAACCATCGCCATTCACGCCTCCTCGGGGCGGTAGATGAGGGTGCAGGCGTGGCGCGGATTGAGCACACGGCGCGCTGTGGTGGCTATCATGGCGGTAGTCACGCGGCGGTAGGCAGGGACAATCTCGTTGATATCCTCGCCGTGCATCTCGGCCATCGCAAGGGCCTGGGCGCGCTGGAGGTAGCTCAGCGACGAGAAGGTGAAGTCGCTCGCAAAGCGGTTGATGGCGCGCTCGACCTCATAGGGGGTCACACCGTCGGGACGAGCCTCTGCCAGACGGTAGGATAGACGGTCGGGGCGCGAGGCCTGATAGCAGAGAGCCGAGGCTTCGGCCATGAGACGACCGGCGGCTATGTGGGCCGCTTCCTCCGAGGAATCGGCAAGGTGGCCCTTGAGCATCAGCATGCCCGGCTCCTCACTGCCGGTGATGACGGCGTCGGCCGAGGTGAAGAGATCGCTGCCGAGCAGGAGGCGGCGGTAGAAGCGCGAGGAGCGTCCGGAGGCGAGGATATCGGTGATCAGATCACACTCTATGTAGCCCGGCTCGCCGTAGGCAGGCATCGGATAGGCCACGACCACACAGGTCTGAGGCACATGGCCCCGCACTTCCTTCATCCGCGGAGTCTCCGGAAGCGGTTCGGGGGCATAGGTGCGCGGACGGATGTCGCGGGCCGGTATGGGAGCGAACCAGCACTCCACCCCACGGCGCACTTCCTCAAGCGTCACGTTGCCGCTGACGGCAAGCACAGCATTGTTCGGGCCGTAGTGACTGAAGAAGAAGTCTCGGACATCGGCCTGGGTGACCTTCTCGATATGCGAGGGGTCGACACCGATAGTGGGGACTCTGTAGGGATGGTTGTGATAGACGAGCGAGCGGAGCTCATGATAGAGGTCGCCATACGGACGGTTGAGATGGGTCTGTTTGAACTCCTCGATGACCACGCTGCGCTGCACTTCGAGAGCCTTGTCGGAAAAGGCGAGACCGAGCATGCGGTCGCTCTCAAGCCAGAGAAGGGTCTCGAAATTCTGGGCCGGGGCGACGTCATAGAAGTTTGTGAAATCGTTGGAGGTCCATGCGTTGTTCATGCCGCCGGCACGCTCCATCTCTGCATCGAAGTCCGGGACGTTGACCGAACCGCCAAACATCAGATGCTCGAACAGATGGGCGAGGCCTGTCATCGATGGGTCTTCGTCGCGCGAACCGACATTATATAGTATGTTGACCGCGACCATCGCGGTAGAAGGGTCATAGTTATGTATGACGCGCAAGCCATTGGGCAAGGTGAAACGGGTGAAGTCAATCATGATACGCTCCCTGGGGTTAACTAAGAGGTTGCAAAGTTATGAAAAAGACGTGAATCCAACGTTAAAACGATTAAAAGTATGGATTTCGAGAGTTTTAGCAAATATTTTTAACAAAAATCTTGCAAAATTAATCTTTTTGTCCGTATATTTGCAAAAACGAGCATTTAGCCACCGGCTTTTCATGCTGACTTTGTGGCTCTCCATATTCTCGAAACTATAATTTACTAACAATTTTTTTAACTACACCCCAATTACCAATGAAAACTCTCGTTGAAAATCTGGCTGCGAACTTTGAGGCTTTTGCAAAGGACGCACAGGCTCAAGTAGAAAATGGCAACAAAGCTGCCGGCGCCCGCGCACGTAAAGTATCCCTCGAAATCGAAAAGCTTCTCAAGCAGTTCCGCAAAGAGTCTATCGCAGCCGGTAAATAAGAGATTTACCACACCACACGACCTAAAAGGACAGTCTGATTCAGTTCAGCTGTCCTTTTTTCGTGTGTGCGTGGAGGTCAACGGCAGTTGTCGAGGAGGGAGCGGAAGGGGTGGCCGTGATACCCGACCGTGGCCGACACCGACAGGGAGGCGTGGAGATAGAGAGCGATGGCACGGGTCATCAGCATGTCGTCGTGACAGCCGCGGGCGGCGGCATAGCTCCCGTCGGGTAGAGCCTCGTATTGCAACATTTCATCGCAAGCGGCCGACGAGCGCTCCACATAGGCCCTCTCGCGCACATAGGCGACAAGATTGGCTATGATGGCCGCCTTTGTACGGACATTGACATGGAAACCGGCCATCATGGACTCGCCTCCTCCCGACGGGCGGAAATAGAGATTGGGATAGGTGGCCGAGAGGCGGTCGAGGATAAAACGCCCCTGCCCTTCCGAGGAACTTTCCCACGAATTGCTCTCGATGACGAGCAGCGCGTCGCCATAGTAGCGGCCTATGGCTCCGGCTTTTTGCGCGAGGAGATCGTGGTCGATGTGGCCGCGCCACTGCGCTACAATCTCCGGACGTCCTCCGCCCGCGGAATGACGGTCGACGACACAGATGACCGAATAGTCGGCTCCACGGGTGCGGCCGCCGATGTCGACACAGACCAGATAGTCACCATCCTTGTGCGGGCGGCTCCAGATCTCCAGCTTGCCGTCGGGCGAGGGGATGAAGCGGGCCGACGGGCCATCGACGTCGCCCCGCTCCGATGAGCTCATCTCGCCCCTCTCACCGGCGTCGGTGCAATCCCTGCGCAGAGCCTCGATGTCGCACGTGGCAAACACGTTGCGCGAGGTCGACGCGAAGGCTTCGGCAGGGGTGGTCGGATATTCGGCCATCATCGAGCGGTGGTCGGGAAAACCGAGGCGCTTGTCGTGATACCACTTGATGGCTTCCAGAGTGCAGCCGTGGTCTTCCCAAAGTTCGCGTTCATATTCGTCGAGACTCTCCCAGAAGCTCTCCGGGTCAGAGACCTCGGTCCGGTTAATCTCGATCTCATGCCAGGGGACGAAAAACGGCAGTTTGTCGCTCGCACCCGGCTTGTTGGCTCTCATCCACTCGCGGTGGAAGAAGTTGCCGACACCGTTGGCCGTGCTCTCCATCGCTATGAATGAGAATGGCTTGGAGGCGATGCCGGAGGCCACTGAGCGCAGCAGATCGACGGGATTGTGGAGCGTGGAGTTTTTCCAGAAAGCCACCTCACTCAGATGGGCGAGAGCATAGTCCTGACCACGGGTCGCCTCCTGATTCTCGCTCGAGCAGACAGTGACACGGCAGCCTCGCCCCTGGATGACCCTCGTGTTGCTCATGCGCTCGAAGGGGCGGAACTCCGGTGCGGTCTCCTCTTCCCAATATTCCTCGGGATAGCGGGCGAGAAGTTTGGTGTACATGCCGCGTATCGTTGCGGCTGTGTCCTTGACGTGGGCGCAGATGAGTGAATTCCAGTTTCGGCAATGGATGATCTGTATCCACGCGAAGTAGACCTGGATGAGCGTCGAGCCGCCCCACTGGCGTGCCTTGAGCATGATGAGGCGCAGAGGGTGGCCCTGCGTGCGCTCGCTCTCGAGCATGGCCACAAGACGACGCTGGGGACGGTTGAGGATGAAGGGGACGTCGCGCCCCGTGATCTTGTCTTTGATCGTGACACAGGTAGCCGCCCAGAAGGGGAAGTCATATCTGAAGCGCAGCCTTGCGAGGTCGCGGAGATTACCGACAAGCGCGAGCTTGGGATCGGCGAGCATGGCTGCGGGGAGATAGAAAGTGGTGGCCCCGAAAGTGTAGGCCGAGCGGTCCGGATCGGCGGCATCACCGGCGATCGGATCGGGCGCATAGGCAAGCTGGGCGTGCCTGCGCGCGTTTTCAAGCAGGATTTCTTCTATTTTCATGGCTGAGAGAGACGGATTGAGGAGGCCGAGGCCCGGATGGTGAGACTGAGATTGTGGCGGTGAGGGGTGAAGACGGGACATGGTGGCAGATGGGCGATGTCGCCGCTGACAACCCACGACGCAAGCATGTCGGAGGCACGGATGCCGCCACCGTTGTCGCCACGGATTTCGACGTGCCCCTCCCGGATGCTTCCTGCAAGTGGCAGGGCGAAGAGACGGCGGGAGGGTGAGAAGTCGGTGGCGGCGACGTTGGAGCGGAAACAGATATCGACCTCATCGCCGTCGGTCAGCTCACGCGTGAAGTCGTAGAGCTGCCCGGCGGCGTCGAGTATGTGAAGTCCGGACGCATCGGAGAGAAGCGACGCCACCACCGGGGTGGAACGCGAGTAGCGGTCGCCGCTGTCGAGATTGAAAACCATGGCGTCGACATGTAGCTGATGCTCTTCCCCACCCTCGGCAACGGTGAAGGTCTCGGGACAGGGTTGGGCGGCAGTGTAGAAACAGGTCAGCTCGCTGCGGGCCGGAATCCAACCGAGGCGTGCACGCCCTGCGAGCGGATGGATGGTGGTGACGCGCTGTCCGCTGAATATGAGAAGATCGCACCCTGCTATGGCCGCGACACCGCGAGGACCGAGATCACAGACAGCCTGAGGATCCACGACAGGTCTGGAATCGAGCGAACGGGCCGTCAGGCGTGTGCGGGAAGTGTTGACAGTGAGTGCCTGTATGCCTGCCGCACCGAAGAGATAGAAGCGTGGGGCTCCGGTGTCCCATCCACCCGACTGCGAGGGAGAGGCGCAGATGGCCACCGGCGCGGTTTCGGCCACACGGGTGACGCAGACGGGCCGGAGAGGCGATGTGAACGTCGCAACTGCGAGCATCCCGTCGAAGCAGCGGGGTCTCGGCGAGGCGGCAGGAAGGATAAAGGCCGGACGGAGGGGAGAGCTACAGTCCACGGGCCGGCAATCGTCGGCGAGCCAATAGGAATAGCGCCCAGAGGGGTCGGGAGTGAGAGTGAGATTGAGGGTAAATCTATCGAAATAGAGCTCCAGCCCCACAGCATCGGCAGCGGGATAGACGAGAAGCGGCGAGAGGGCGGTCGGGATGAACCCGAGAGTCAGCCCGGCGCCGACCGATGTGCTCCCGTCGGCAAATGTGACCTTGCATGCCTGCGGATAGGCGTCGCTGACGCCTGCACCCGTCCCCTCGACGGCAAAATCCGCGGGTAGCCAGCCGGTGAAGCGGGTGGCGCTGAGTCCGCCGAGCACAACACAGTCGCCACTGACTCCTGTGAGTGACACATTCAGTGCATGAGGGAGCGACAGGGCTGCGAGCGCCTCCTCCTCGGGTGTTGCAGCCGTGACGGTTGACGACAGAAGCGTACGGAGCCGTCGCATCTCGGAGCTGAGGTCGCGCGGGGCGTGACCGTAGAAGCTGAGCCGGTTCCCCCACTCGTCCGTCGCGGGATCGGGAAGGACAGACGCAACTGTCTCCAAAGCTGTGTCAAGATGGCTGAGGAGAGCCTCGATCTTGGCACGGAGCGAGGAACCGCCACTCCCCGTGGAGGCGAGCCGGTCATCGACACCGGGCAGAGCGACATGTAACTGCGCGGAAGTGGTCGTAAACTGGCCGAAAGTGCAGTTTGCGGTGAGGCTGTCGTCGAGCGGATGAAGCTGCGGGCTGACGAGCACCTCAACACATTTGACCATCCGGCTCCAGTCGCTGTCGAGCGGCGCGTATGAGCGCAGCCCGAGGCTGAAAGTGCGGGCTGAGAGCGTGGCGCCCGACGAGGTGGAGAATCCGCTGCCCGAAAGAGTGAAATCCGCGCCGGTCAACTGTTCGCCCGTCTGAGGCGATACCAACACAGGCGCCGAGAGCCACAACACGGAGCCATCCTGACCTCTCACGCGGTAGCGGGCCATGACCGGTTGGAAAAACACCCGTCTGGCGGCAGCACGCGAGCTGATGCGCGAGTAGGCATCGACGATGAGTTTGCCATAGGCCGCGGCGTCGGCGGCTGTCAGCGAGGCTGAGCGCGAACTGTAGCTGCCGTGGAGGGTCGGCGCGGTGATCTCGGCCGAGAGGAGTCCCTCGTCCTTGCGCACAATGGCAAACGGGGCCTGGAAACTGACTGCCGGGCGCCATGACCACGTGCCGTCAGCCTCCTCGCGGAGCGACATAGGAGATGCCCCCTCCCCCATCATGACGACATAGCCGGTCGTGGTGGCAAGGATGGCCGCAGGCTTGCCTGCCACCGGGGTGAGTGCGGTCGCTTTCCCCTCATCGAGACATAGCAGATTGCCGCGGTATTCCATGAAAAGAATACGGCGGTCGCCTGACGTGCGGCTCCCTCCAGGGAGCAACCTGGCGCCGGGATAGTGCGATTCTATGAGCGGGACAGGGCTATGTATGGCACACAACCCACGACCTCTGAGGGGAGGACGCAGGTTGTGGCAAATATCTACGTTGCCATCGCCGAGAGTGGCGACGGGAAAACGGATGACTGATGGATTTGTGCGCTTGTCGGTGGGTTTCATGACGGACAGATGGGTATTTGGAAGTTTAAAAACTTCACAAATTTACTGCCGTCAGACCCCGTTTATGGTGCGATAATACAAAAACGGGGGAAATTATTTTTCAAGTGTACCCAGTTCGCGCACGCCGCCGGTCAGAGGATTGTAGTGGAGATAGGCCGGAGCCTTCTTATTGGTAAACAGACCCGGATCAAGGCCGAAGACAACGCCATACTGGGCCACGTCAAACTCCTTCTCCGTGAGTGTGCGGTCGTCAAACGAGAGTTTCACCCTCGCTGCGCCGGGGATGCGGTAGGCCACACCTCCCTTGGGGAAACTCTTGGCCACCCCCTTCTCATTGACAGGGATTTCGCCACGGGTAGTGGGAGTGATGGTGATATAGATCGGATCGCCCGAGAGGTCTTTGGAATCGACAAGTCCGTCGACCGGCGAGAGACGGGCCACTATCTCACGCCCCCCGGCGGGATCGTCAGGAAGATAGACAGTGTAGGTGCGGACCTCGACCGACTTCTGTACCGTACCGAGAAACATTGCCGTCAGAGCCTCTTCCTGAGCTGTCAGTTGGTCGAGGGCGAGCTTCATGGCAGCACCGTCGGAAGGCATGGCCTCTGCCTGTCCGGAGATGATCTCGTTGCGGTTTGTACGGAGTTCATATATCTTGTCGGCAGCAAGCTCGGCGCGCTTTGCCGACGATTTGCTCTGGATCATCTCAGGAGTCATGGCCTGCT
Organism: Staphylococcus sp.; assembly: GCA_023665865.1. Classification (GTDB taxonomy): domain Bacteria; phylum Bacteroidota; class Bacteroidia; order Bacteroidales; family Muribaculaceae; genus Duncaniella. The sequence continues at coordinate 1,156,112 of JAMPDC010000001.1, read as the reverse complement.
GTGCCACGGGGCGCTGGAGCACGGTCGGCTCTGCGGGAACAGCCTTGGGGAGCTCGGTGAAGGTGATCTCTGCATCATAGTCCTCATCGTTGACCGAGAGGGGGAAATTTTCGTCGGAGAGCATCATGAATGTCCCCACTCCACCCTTGAAATTAGCCAGATAGCGCTCATTTTCATCGGCGACAGCCACGGGATTGACCACGGCTTCCTTGATGCGCCACGAGGTCGAGGGCTTAAGGATCGGGTCGGTGTTGAGATACTTGCGTGCATACTGATAGAAATCGCCCGGGGTGTTGACAGTCTTCTCGACAGCTATGGTCACCTCAAAAGCGGTCAGCGGGAGAGTGTACATCAGACCATATTCGTTAGCCTTGGTTGCCGTGAGTTTGGTCGATGTCTGTGCGGCGGCGGGCAGACAAGCCAGCGCACCGGTCAGCAATATGGAAAATAGTTTTTTCATCCGATATATAGCAGATATATGTGTGGGTAGATGAGTTTACAATGTTTTTTACGTTTTTACAACGGCCGCGTCAGACCCCCATTATCGACTTGATGGCCTTGCCGACGTTGGCGGCGATGTCGCCGGCCGATGAACCGTATTCACCCTCGGCGTGGGCGGCCATGTCGCCGGCGAGACCGTGGATGTAGACTCCGGCCGTCGCGGCAATCTCCGACTTGTAGCCCTGGGCCAGGAGCGAGGTGATGATGCCGGTGAGTACATCTCCGCTCCCTCCTGTAGCCATGCCGGCCGAACCGGTAGAGTTGAAGAACACCTTGCCGTCGGGGCGCACAGTGGCGCTGTAGTGACCTTTGAGCACGATGATGAGCTTGTATTTGTGAGACACCTCGAGGGCTTTGAGCAGACGTGACTCGGCCGACATCTGCGAACCGAAAATGCGGTCAAACTCTGCGGCGTGGGGTGTCAGGATGGAGCCCGGGGTGATATGGTCGATGAGCGAGGGGGTGCGGGCGATGATGTTGAGCGCGTCGGCGTCGAGCACCATCGGGCGCTTGATAGTCTTGATGAGGGTCTCGACAGCACCCTTGGTGGCGTCGTTGGTACCGATGCCCGGCCCGACGCCGAGAGCGGTGTAGTTGACGCGCGGAGTCATGTCGGAGATCACATGCTCGTTTCTGTCAGGGAGGAAGAGGGCTTCGGGCACCGCCGTCTGCAATATCGGGAAGCCGCAGCGGGCGGAGTGGACGGTGAGTTTGCCGACACCAGCACGGAGCGCACCCTTGGCGGCAAGAACCGCCGCACCCATCATGCCGTAGCAGCCGGTGAAGAGGAGCGCGTGGCCGAAATCAGCTTTCGAACAGAAATCGGGACGGCGTTTGAGCACCCGGCGGACATCTTCTTTCTCGATGAGGAAATATTTTGTCGGCGTCTGCTCGATGGCACGGCGGCTGAGACCGATGTCGACTGTCTTCCACTTGCCGACAAACTCGGCATTGTCGCTGAGGAAGAAAGCCAGACGGGGAAACTGGACAGCAATGGTCAGATCGGCGTGCACGACGTTGCGGGCGAGAACGCGGGTGTTCCAGTCGCCGAACATGCCAGAGGGAACATCTATCGACACAACTGTAGCGCCCGATTCGTTGATGTAGCGCGCCATGCCCATGTAGCCACCCTCGAGAGGATTGCGGAGACCGGTGCCGAAAAGGCCGTCGATGACGAGATGGTCGGCCGTCAGCGTAGGGATAGGCGAAGTGTGGATGATCTCTGTCATGGAGACATTGCCCATCCTCATGAGCTCGTCGCGTGCGGCGCGGCAGTCGCGCGAGAGCGAGTCGCCCTTGACATTGATGAGGACAACGTGAGGATTGAAACCGGCTTCAATGAGCAGCTTGGCCACTATGAGCGCATCGGCGCCGTTGTTGCCCGCCCCGGCAAAGACCATGGTCGGCTTCGAGGGACTCCAGCGGTTCAATATCTCACTCACCACCGCCTCGGCGACACGGTGGATAAGCTCCATTGAGCTGACCCCTTCCTCATCGATGGTGAAGCGGTCAATGTTGCGTATATTTTCAGTAGTAAAAATCTTCATTGTCAATCAAAAAAGAATTGCCCACGCAAATTTACATAAATTTCGCCGATTAAACGAGATAGCCGACACTTTTGTTTCTCAAATCTCACAAAAGTCGAGTGAAGCGGCCCGGGCGAGGAGGCGCAGACGGGTGGTCGGGGCCACGAGGAGACGCTCAATACCCGGAAGCATGAGCAGGGGCAGATCATCTTCATGGTCAGTGGCGACGAGGGCTATTCTCATGCCGGCTTTCTCAGCGAGAGCCAGGGCATTGGCCTTCTTGAAGTCGCCGCGGGTCTCGGTGTAGTCGCTGCGGCGCGGGGTCGGAACTGTGGCGATATAGGCGTCGAAGCCGAGCAGGCGGCAAAGGGTCGGAAGATAGAGGTCGGGGGCGGCTGTGGCGATCACAAGCGCATAGCCATCGCGCTGCAGGGCGGTCAGGCGGCGCAGGAGCTCACGGTTGAGAGACGGGAGCAGACGGGTGGTGCAGAATCGCTCGATCTCCTCATCGGTCAAAGCCTCCGCGGCAAGGAGGTGAATCGGATGCTTCATGGCCACGTGGCTGATCAACCCTGCCTTGCGGGCCGCGAGAAGGGTGAGGATACGGGCCACGGATGCGTAGCGGTGCCCACGCATGAATTTCGAGACAAGGAAGCGGATGAGCATGCGCAGTGAGTTGCCCCTGACGAGAGTCCCGTCAAGATCGACCACAGCACAGGGACGCTGCCGGCCTTTTATCTTTTCATATCCATCGACCATGGGAATCGGATGAGGGTTTTGTCTCTGTAGAGAGCATAGTCAGGGCTTATCGCCGGAGAGGAGGTGGTGACGGTGATGACCGCCGTGCGCACCTCCACATCGGGACGCGCGCGGCGGAGAGCGCTGACTATGGCATCCATCGTCGTGCCGCTGTCGACCGCATCGTCGACCACGAGGATATGGCGTGGCAACTGCCGGCGCAAGTCAGAGGAAATTTCGATCTTCGGCCTCCGGCGCGCGGGGCGCAGGGCAAGCACACGGGCCTCGGCTATGCGCAACCAGTCGAGCACACGGACAGGCAGCCGGCTCAACACTCCTTGAAGCGGACTCTTGGCTGCGGTCGACGGACGCCGCAGTTCGACTAATGCCAGCATGGAGGCGGGAAAGAAGGTGTGGATCTCACGGGCCACGTATTCACCGCCGGTCTTGATACCGACTATCATCTCCGGTTCCGGCAGCCTCTCGGCGGCCATGGCAGCAAGCTCGCGGCATGCGGAGGCAAACTGTTTTTCGTTGAGAGTGATGACTTTCATTGCTTACGGTAGACGAATTTGAGAAAGGTTGTGAGCACCCGGCGCCCGATATAGGAGACGATGATGCCCAGTTTGTTTTTCATACGGACCCGTGAATCAGCCAGACTGTCGGCACGATATGAGCGGATGAGTTCCCAGCACTCATCGGCCACAGCGGCATAGCGCCCGGCGCCGTCATGGATGGCAAGAAGGCCGAGCATGTTGAAATTGGCGCTGAGACGGCGGTCGCGCGCCGCGCGGAGGAGGGTGGGATAGCGCCGGGCCATGTAGTCCTCGATGCGCCGGGTCACGTCGAGCACATCGAGGCGCCCGGGAGCAAACGTATTGGTAAGGCTTTCGGGATTGTCGCGGTAGAGATAGACAGGAGTACGGGTGAGGGCTATGCGGTCAACTTTCGCACAGATTTTGTAGAAAAGGTCGAGGTCTTCATAGATCAAGCCTTCGGCAAAGACTACCCCGTCGAGGATGCGCCGGCTATAGAGTTTGCCCCACGGTGTCGGGACAATGCCGTCGGTCTGATAGAGCACTCTCCCGATGACCTCTTCAGGTGTAAGGATCTCCACTGTATTGCTTCTGACGCTCACAGACAAGGGTGCGTCGGAGTCATGACGGAAGGGACGCCAGCCACCATAGACCACTTCGCAAGCGCTGCTACGGGCCACGTCGAGAAGAGTCCCGACACAGCCGGGGAGCATCACGTCGTCACTGTCGAGAAAGCAGATCCACTCACCGCCGGCAGCCTTCAGTCCGGTGTTGCGGGCAATGGAAACCCCTGATTGCGGCTCACGGATGAGACGCACTCTGGGGTCGGTCGCTGCAAACTCCCCGACAATCCCGGCAGTGGCGTCGGTCGATCCATCGTCGACCACGATGACCTCCACATCCCGACATGTCTGCGAGAGCGCGCTCCCGACAGCCTGACGGATATATTTCTCAGCATTGTATGCCGGGATTATTATCGATACCATCGCCGTCAAGATGAGGATAGCAAGAGTCAGCGTTTGAGCTCGAAGCCGGCCCGCATGCCGTCATATTGATTGAGGAGGGCCGAGACACTCTTGAGGGTGGTGTTGCCGGTGATGCTGCCGGCTTTTTCGATGAGGGTGAGGAGCTTGCTGACATCGAAGGTCAGTTCCATGGTGTTGCCGTTCATGACGATAAAAGCCTCCATCGAACCCACATTGATTTTTTTGAGAGCCTTGAAGTTGAAGACGAAGTTGCCCGACTGTTCGTTTTTCGTAAGGGTGCCGGTCAGTGTCATCCTGCGTGCCTTGAAGGTAAACGTCGAGTCCTCGGCTATGGTGAGCACGAGTGACGTGAGACCTGCAGTACGGTAGTAGGGTTCCAGTTTGCTCTCGACCTGAGTGCTCGCGGCCGCGCCTCCGGCTTTCAGCAGAAGATTGTCGCTCTGGAATGACACAGCCGGAGAGGAGTATGACCAGGTGCCGGTGAGTTTGTCGATGGTGAGGGCCGAACTGCCGAGGCCGAGCTTGTTGGCCACTCCTGAGAGGAGGTCGCCGAGGCTCGACGACTTCTGAGTGTTGTTATTGTCCGTGGTGGGAGTGGTCTGTGTGGATGAAGAGTTACCGAGATTTCCGAGTATGTCATTGAGATCCCAGCCGGCGCTGTAGGCTGCGGGTGAGACCATGATGGCAAGCAGAAGGAGAATGAGTATTTTTTTCATTTTATATCCTTGTTGTTTTTATTGTTACAAAATAGAAATGTGTGCATGTCAATACGAGAGATTGACATGGTCGAGCCACAGAGTGCTTCCGATCGAGGCACCATCCTTGGGATATGGTGTAGTCACGATCGACGCGGTCTCCTCAGCTATGGTGCCGATGGTTCTCGACGAGGCAAACATCACTTTGAGTCCTGTAGCCTTGACGCCGAAACGGTCATAGTTGACAGGTGCCCGGAAGGCGGCATAACTGTTGGAGACGGGGAGGTATGCCCGTCCGGATCCTATCACTTCAGGCTTCCCATCGACAATACCATAGACCTCGATGAGAGCTATGCCCATGTCGGAGGGATCGTCGGTCGAAGGACTGTATTTATAGTAACCGTTGAGCGACATGGGGCGGGATTTCCAATCGACTACATCATTGTAGGTCTCTGTCATTGTCGCCGGATCGAAGGAATAGCTGCCGAGGAAGAGTTTGCCGGCCGCACGCGAGGATATCCGCGGCACGATAGGCGAATAGTTGAGATATGGCTGTCCGGTCTGGGTATAGTCGGCTATCATCTCGCCATTCATATCGAAAGCCACCGAGCGGAGGCAGACGGCAAACGAACCGTCGAAGGAGTCATCCCTGACGGTATAGACCGATGGCTGCATATACCATGTGTTGTGGTTTCCGGCGTGGCGGTTGAAGGTCTTGGCGTTTGTATTGGCCCACTCTTTCGGCTCCTGAAGAGCGAAGGTGGTGTGGTTTTGCCAGTTGAAGATAGCCACAGTGGTCTGTGAATAGCGTCCGCCGCTCGGCATCTCCTCATATTTTATTCCATCGCGGCGCTCCTCGAAATCTGCATTGGGGAGCGCGGGGGTCGACTCGGTCACAAATTTGAGCGGTGTGGTGAAGTCGTCCTTGTCGGGACGGATCATCATGGTTCCAGTCAGCTCATAGGTGGTCTTTGGTGTGAGCCCGGTAATGATTATAATACCTGTCTCGGGTTCGCGGGTGAGGACACTCGCATGGGTGCCATTGAGATAGACTGACAACGATGATGTGACGGCCCGGATGATATCCGGCTCCGCATCGGTCACTTTCACGCAGCAATATGTGGCGTAGGGGTCAAGCTGTAGGTCGAAGGATGGCATGAAACGCTCGATGACCACATCGGCCCTGACCTCTTTGCAGTAGAGGATGCGCGCATTGATGTCACCACTGCCATCGGGAATGGCAAAACGGATGCGGTGGCGGTCAGGGCTCGTCTCTTTACACTCGATAATCGTCGTGGGGATCCACTCTCCGGCAGATGAGAGGAGCTCGATGTCGACATGACTGCCGAAATCCGTAGCGACAGCCGAGACGGTCACTTCTGCTTCGGAGGCACCGGTCATCGCGGCAGGGACATCGACAACCTCGATCTCGACCGGAGTGGAGGTGACACTAAATGAGACCGGATATCCGCAGCGCCCCTGACTGTCCTCGGCGAGGAGACAGAGAGTGTTGACAGCCTGGGCTTCGTTGACAAAGACAATGTTGCCGAGCAAGGTGGTAAAGTCGACCGCAGCGTCGGTTCCCTCCGCGCTCCAGCTGAGCCCGAGGGAGCGGAGGAGTCCGGCATGCTCGTCGGAGAGATGCAGGAGGTCACACTGGGCCGGGACGCCGAGCGAATTCAGATAGGGGGAATTGACCGTAAGGATCAAGGATGACAGGGGCGACGAGGAGGAGACGGCGGCCTTTACGGGAGCGGCAGGCTGCTCTCCTTCCGGGAGCGGTATGCTGCCGCCGTTTTCCCAACCGATCGGCCGGATCACCGGAGGCTTTGCTGCCAGAAATCCGTCGGTCAGCGATTCGGTGAAGGTCTCAGAGCCGACTGTGCAGTTGACCACCGGTGTCTCACCCGAAGTGTCGACCGAGAGGATATAGTCATAGAAGATTCCGCTCGCGGCATCGTCAAGGCGGGCCGCGCGATAGCCGGCGACGCGCCCGTCGGAGAGCGTCAGCTCAAGATAGAGCGACGTCTCGCCGGGGAGAAGATAGAGGATGTCGCCCTCTCCGACCGGATAGTCATAATAGCCGCCACCGCTGGCGTGGAGATAGGCTTTGATTTTGCTGAAATATGCGCTGAATTCCGGTGAGAAACTGACGGTGTTGGCTGTGCTGACAGGGTGCAGGATCATCTCGGTATCGGTCTGCCGGTCGGAGAGCAGGTTGACTTCCATCTCCGCACTGTAGTAGGGATGGTTGAAACCTTCGTGGCCATAACCATAGAAGGCCTGGAGATAATATGTGCCCATGAAATACAGCTCCCCTTGCGGAAAATCACTGAACGACGACCAGACATAGCCGTAGTTGCCGGTCATCGACTTCATTGAGACACTGATCTCGCCGGGCTGCGGGACATAGGCCCCGGTGGGGCTGACAATCGTACCGTCGGGATAGTAGAAGGTATTGTCGACCGTAAGGCTGAGCGTCAGACGGCCGGCGCCGTTGCTGACAAAGGTTCTGTCGCCCGAACAGCCCGCCGCCGCAAGCAGCAGGCAGAGTCCGGTGAGAAGTCTGATGAAAGGACTGCCAAGTCTGAGAGTCATGATTGGTCTGTTGGGAGGGGGGGGAAGATCGGGAGGTGGGGATGGACGGCGTCAGAGAGCGATATGCTCGGCTTTCAGACGCGAGTTCATGAAGATGCCTGCGAGCTCAGTGAATTTGTCGGGATTCTCAGTCGTCAGATATGAGCATGAACCTCCGCGGGTGCAGTTGGCATCCATCTCGGGGTGGCGCTTGAGATAGTCCGCGAGACTTGCGGCGACGAGTTCTCCCTGGGTGACGATTGTCGCTCTATCGGCCACCTGGCGGCGGATTTTGTCGATGAGGAGGGGATAGTGAGTGCAACCGAGGATGATGGTGTCGGTATCCGGCTCCTGGGCGAAGAGCTCCTCGACATATTTCTCGACAAAGTAGTCGGCTCCGGGAGAGTCATACTCCTTGTTCTCGACCAGAGGCACCCACATCGGGCAGTCGACGGAGACAGTGCGGAACTGGGGGAAGAATTTGGCTATCTCTATGTCGTAGGTGCCGGAACTGATGGTACCAGGGGTGCCGAGGACACCGATGTTGCCGTTTTTAGTGATTGAACCGAGAGCCTCGACAGTGGGGATGATGACTCCGAGCACGCGCCGGGAAGGATCCCATGAGGGCAGATCTTTCATCTGGATCGAGCGGAGGGCCTTGGCCGAAGCGGTGTTGCAGGCAAGGATGACGAGGTGGCATCCACGGGCGAAGAGGGCTTCGACAGCCTGGCGGGTGAACTCATAGACGACGTCGAAAGAGCGCGTGCCGTAGGGCGTGCGGGCATTGTCGCCGAGATATATGTAGTCATACTGTGGGAGACGCTCACGGATTTCCTTGAGGATTGTCAGGCCTCCGTAGCCTGAGTCGAAAACCCCGATGGGGCCTGGTGTGGATGGAAACATCATTGTAGTGGTTATGAGTTTTTTACGGGTCGGAGAAAGAGTGTGGTCAGAGACCCTTTTATCCACCAATCTCCGGCTGTAAGCAAAACGCTCGACAACCGGAGATGGTTTAAACTATCGTGAAGCCGGCAGAGAGTCTGCTCAGGCTGCAACAGTCAGGAGATAATTGTAGAAGTAGCTTACGATACCGAGACCGACGATGCCGGCTACGCAGACCCACATGCCGAGGCGCTCGGAGCAGGCCGAACGGAAGGTGGGGATGGGTGTCTCGCTGTCGTTGATAAACATTGCCTTCACAACAAGCAGATAGTAGTAGAGGGAGATGATGGTGTTGATGAGGGCGATGAGCACGAGGACATAGAGAGCTGCGGAGTTGGTGCCGCTCAGGGTCGAGGTAAATACGAAGAACTTGCTGAAGAAGCCTGCAAACGGAGGGATACCTGCGAGTGAGAACATTGCGAGCATCATTGTCACCGAGAGACGGGGATTGGTCCTGTAGAGACCGTTGTAGTCGGTCATCTCCAGCTTGCCGGTAGCGTTTTCGATAGCGCCGATGACGCCGAAGGCTGCGAGGTTGGAGAAGATGTAGACGAGGGTGTAGAACATGAGAGCGGCGACGCCCATGTTGTTGTCGCCCACGATGGCGAGCATGATATAGCCGGCCTGTGAGATTGACGAGAAGGCAAGGAAGCGCTTCATGTTCTTCTGACGCATGGCGAAGAGGTTACCGATCGTGATGGTCAGGATGATGAGGGCGTAGAGCATCCATTCCCATGCGGCTTCATAGACTGAGCCGAAAACCTGGGTGAGCACAACGAGGAAGGCAAAGGCGGCAGAACCCTTGGAGATCACCGAAAGATAGGAGGTGACGGGTGTGGGAGCGCCTTGATAGACGTCGGCTGTCCAGAGGTGGAAGGGGACGAGGGAGATCTTGAAACCGAAACCGGCCATCACGAAGGCAAGCGCTACGGCGAGCATCACGCCCATGTTGCCTGAGATGGCGGCGGCGATGCCTGAGTAGTAGAGGGTGCCAGAGAGTCCGAACACGAACGAGAGTCCCATCAGAAGGATGGCAGATGAGAAGACTGCGGTCAGGACATATTTGATGGCGGCCTCATGGCTCTCATAGCGGTTCTTGTCGAAAGCAACGAGGGCGCAGAGAGGAAGCGATGCGGTCTCGAGACCGATGATAAACATCAGGAAGTGGCGGCTTGAGATCATGAAATACATGCCGAGGAGTGTCAGCAATATGAGTTCATAAAACTCACCGCGGCGGATGGAGATGAAGTCTGAGTTGGCCCATTTGATCGACTGGATGAGGACGATGAGCACACCGACGTTGAGGATATTTTTGATCGCTACGATGACCGGAGTGGAGACATACATCCCTGCAAACGCTGACTCAACACCTTTGACCGAGGGACAGAAGCCCCAGGCTACCTGGAGAGCCATGAGAACACAGGCAATCATGGGGACAGCCGCTGCCGACTTCTTGCCGGCGAAGGTGTCGTAGAGGAAGACTAATAGGAATACGATTAACAATCCTATTTCCTGCTTGAGTGCTAAAAACTGTGAGTAATCCATTGCTATTAATCTGTGATTAGTTCAGACCGATGACGGTGAAGATTTCAGGACTGAAGGTAAACTTGATGAGATCGGCGAAGAAGTTGGGGAAGCAACCGATGCAGGCCACGCAGACGATGAGAGTGGCTGTCGAGAGACGCTCCCACCACTTGGCGTCGGTGAGGGTCAGGTGGTGTTCATCGTAGACAGGGCCGTAGAGGAGCTTGCCGACAACGCGGAGGATATAGACGGCGGTGGTCACGATCGAACTGCAAGCCACGATGACGAAGACGCGGTGGAAGAGATCGGTGTGTTCGAAGGAGCCTACGAAGATTGTCATCTCGGCGACGAAACCTGAGAGACCGGGGAGACCGAGCGAAGCCATACCTGCGATCACATAGCAGACGGAGAGGTAGGGCAGGATCTGCATCATGCCACCCATCTCGCGGATGTCGCGGGTGTGGGTTCTACCATAGATCATACCGATGAGGGCGAAGAAGAGGGCTGTCATGAGACCGTGGGAGAGCATCTGCATGATGGCGCCGGTCATCGCGGTGGTGTTGAGCATGAGGATGGCGAAGAGCACGAGACCGCAGTGTGAGACTGACGAGTAGGCGTTGATGTATTTGAGGTCGTTCTGCACGCAGGCGCTGAATGCACCATAGACAACCGAAATACCGGTGAGGATAAGGAAGATCCAGGCGAGCTCGTTGGCAGCGTGGGGCATTAGGTAGATGGCGACACGGAAGCAACCGTAGCCACCGAGCTTCATGAGCACACCGGCGTGGAGCATCGAGACGGCTGTCGGGGCTGAAGCGTGACCGTCGGGCGACCAAGTGTGGAAGGGGAACATGGCACCGAGGACACCGAAGCCTACGAAGGTCATCGGGAAGAGGAACTTCTGCCAGCCGTGGCTGATGGCATCGTTCTGGGCGATCTCGAGGATGTTCCAGGTCAGGTTGCCGTCGGCCGATGAATGATAGTAGATGCCGATGAGACCGAGCATGAGGAAGGCGGAGCCACCCATGAGCATGAGGGTGAGCTTCATCGCCGAGTAGTTCTTGTTGCCGCTACCCCAGACGCCGATGAGAAGATACATCGGGATGAGGGCGACCTCATAGAACATGAACATTGTGAAAAGGTCGATCGAGATGAAGAAACCATAGACACCGGTCGAGAGAAGGATCAGCCAGAGGAAGAACTCTTTGGGCTGGGGAATCTCCCAGGAGGCGAAGCTACCTGTGATGAGAATGATACCGGTGAGGATGAGCATGGCGATGGAGATACCGTCGACACCTACGGCGAGGTGGATGTTGAGCGGAGCGAACCATGACCAGGAGTCAACCCAGAGCATCGGTTCGGTGGCTCCGGCGGCGCGAAGCGCGAGGTAGTCAATGAGAAGCCACACCGACAGGGCGGTCAGGGCGACCGAGCCTGTGACGGCTACTGCACGGATCTGCTTGATGTTCCGGCAGAGGGCGAGCCCCAGCATCATGACCAGGGGTATCACCACGAAGTAAATTAATATATTGGAAAACATATCGTTACTATAAATTACAGCTACAGGGTTGACGGATTCAGAGGATACAAACTGCGACAATCAGACCAAGGACAACGGCGCCCATGAGATACCACCAGATATACATCTGGACTTTGCCGCTCTGGAAGCCCTTGATTGCGACAGAAGCCTTGTTGGTGACAAAGGCGAGGCCGTTCATGGTTCCGTCGATGATATGACGGTCAAACCAGGCGATAGGCTTGCAGATGCCGTCGAAGATGATGCGGCGGGTGACGAAGAGATAGATTTCGTCCCAGTAGAAGCGGCGGTGGGCTGCGGTCCAGAGCCAGCGGCAGGAATCGGCCATGCGTTTGGGCTTGTCGTTTTCCTTCTTGTAGAGCCACATCGCAAAGAAGATCGAGATGAGGGCGATGCCGATGCTTGAACCGGCTACTGTCACGTCGAGGTGGATGAGGTATTCATGTCCGTCGAAGGTCACAAACTTGCCGAAGGGGGCAAAACCGACAACGGTCGAGACGATGGCAAGGAAAATCAAGGGGAAAGTCATCGCTACGCCCGGATCGTGGGGAAGATGGCCGTGGTGCTCTTTCTCATAGTCGGGATTGTTCCACCAGAATACGAGGAAATACATACGGAACATGTAGAAGGCGGTCATTGCGGCAACCATCATCATCCAAGCGCCCCAGAACCAATGGTTGTGGAAGCATGCGGCGAGAATCTCGTCTTTCGAGAAGAAGCCTGCGAAGGGAGGGATACCTGCGATGGCGAGACAGCCGATGAGGAAGGTGATGTGGGTGATGGGCATGTATTTGCGGAGACCACCCATCGCTGTGTAGTTGTTGGAGTGTACGGCGTGGATGAGCGAACCGGCACCGAGGAAGAGGAGGGCCTTAAACATCGCGTGGGTGAAGAGGTGGAACATGGAGGCCATGTAGCCGAGACCTTCGTGGATTGCGACGTTGTTGCGTGAGGCGACGCCGAGCGACACCATCATGAAGGCGATCTGCGAGATGGTCGAGAAAGCGAGGATACGCTTGATGTCGATCTGCGCGCAGGCTACCATCGCGGCATAGAAGGCGGTGGCGGCACCGACAACGGTGACAAACATGAGGGCTGCGTCTTCAAGCATGTAGAGCGGGAAGAGGCGAGCGACGAGGTAGACACCTGCGACGACCATCGTGGCGGCGTGGATGAGGGCCGATACGGGGGTCGGGCCTTCCATTGCGTCGGGGAGCCATATGTGGAGGGGAAGCATGGCTGACTTACCCATACCGCCGGTGAAGATGAGGACGAGAGCCCATGTCAGGACTGAAGCGCCCATGAAAGTGGCTCCGCCGAAGCTTGCGAGAACGCCCTGGGGGTTCTGGGTCATCGGGAGGAAGTCGAGCTGCTGAGTGTAGAACGACAGGATGAGGATACCGATAAGGAAGCCGAGGTCAGCGAAACGGGTGACGATGAAGGCTTTCTTACAAGCTGAGATTGCAGAGGGAAGAGTGTAGAAGAAACCGATGAGGAGGAATGACGAAGCACCCACGAGCTCCCAGAAGATATACATCTGGAAGATGTTGGTCGCAACGACGAGACCGAGCATCGAGAAGCTGAAGAGCGAAAGGAAAGCATAGTAGCGCTGGAAACCTTTCTCTCCGTGCATGTAGCCGAGCGAGTAGACGTGGACCATGAAAGAGATTGTCGGGATGACAATGAGCATCATGGCCGAGATAGGATCGAGCAGGAAGCCGAGACGGATGGCGAGGTTCGGGGTGAACTGGAGCCAGGTCTGGTTGAAGACGACATACTGCAGACGAGTGGTCCCCTCAACGAATTCGGGATTTCCTGAGAAATAGTAGGTGAACGCCGTGTAATAGGACAAGACCAACACGGTTCCCATGCCGAGCGTACCGAGCGTACCGGCGAGTTTGTGACTCATCTTGACGCCCGCAAGTCCGAGAAGGATGAACATGAACAGCGGGATCGCCAATATAAGAATAGGTATTGTAATATCCATAGGGCGTAATTAATTTTTCATTTTGGTTGCGTCACGGACGTCAATATTTTTGCTGACCCTGAAGAGGTTGATGATGATTGCGATAGCGAGCGCGGTCTCGGCTGCGGCGATGGCGATGCCGAAGAGGGTGAACATCCATCCTTCCATAGATTCGGGGAAGAGATAGCGGTTGAAGACCACGAAGTTGATGTCGACGGCATTGAGCATGAGCTCAAGCGAAACGAGCATGGCGATCATGTTGCGACGTGTCAGGAAGCCGTAGACGCCGCAGCAAAACATCACGAGTGCCGGGACGAGATACCAGATCAATGTAATATCCATGGTGTGAATGTGAATTAGCGTTTACGGGCGATGACTACGCCACCGATTATACATGCGAGCAACAAGACGCTGACTGCCTCGAAGGGGAGGAGATACTGCTCGTAGCCTGTCCCGAGCATAGCCTGACCGATGGTGTGCATCGTGGGGTTGCTCATCGAGGGGAGCGAAGTGAAAATGTCAGCGCAACGCGAACAGAGAGCCCATCCGCAGGCGCCGGCAGTGGCGAGGGCGCCGACAATGCCGAGAAGTTTCTTTCTTGAAGCTAACTGTTCACTGTTGTCACCGGGGTGTGTGGTCAGAAGAATTGCGAACACAAAGAGGACCACGATACCGCCTGCATATACCGCAATCTGCACAGCGCCGAGAAACTCATAATCGAGCTTGAAATAGAGGGCTGCTGTGGCAAAAAGGACAAAGAGCAGATATGTGGCCGCACGCAGGATCTTGCGTGTGGTGACAGTCAGTACCGAGAAGATGACAATCGCAAGAGCGATTATCCAATAACTAATTGTACTTCCTACTGATTCCATATACTGTGATAGTGATTAATTTTGCGGTTAGTTGGCGTCGGGGGTCTTTCCGGCCTCGCGCTGCGCCTTGAGGGCTGCAGCCTTTTCGAGAGCGGCACGGATTTTGGCCTCTTTGACGGGATCACCGGCTGCGGCTGCGAGAGCTTTGGCAGCGGCATCGTTGGCGGCGGGAGCGGGAGCGGCCTTGGCGTCAGCCTTTGGAGCTGCGGGGGCGGCGCCGGCTGCTGCGGCTTTCTTGGCTTCGGCAGCAGCCTTGGCGGCTGCGATCTTAGCCTCTTTCTCGGCCTTCATGCGGGCGATTTCCTCGGGGGTGGGCTGAGGTTCCTCCTTTTCGGGAAGATAGTTGAGCTTCTTGACGAGTTTGCCACGGGTGAAGACTGCCTGCTCGAAATCGTTGCTGAATTCCAGCGCGTCGGTCGGACAGTTGGTCACACAGAGCTGGCAGAAGGTGCAGCTTCCGAGGTCATAAATATACTTGTCAAGTTTTTTCTTCTTTTTGCCGTCCCAGGTATCAACGGTTTTGATTCCGAGCGAGATTGTCCCGTTGGGGCAGACGCGCTCGCAGGTACCGCATGCAATACACTTGTGGTCGCCCTGATCGTCATATTTGAGGGTCAGGATGGCTCTGAAGCGGTCGGCGACGGGTAGGTTGTCGCGGTTGTCAGGATACTCTTCGGTGATTTTTGGGGTGACAAATTCCTTGCCGGTCACCTGCATGCCCTTGAGAAGGCTTGCGATACCGGATCCAAGATTTGAGAAATAGTCTTTTACACTTCCCATGTCGGTTTATTATCTGTTGAGCTGTTTTAATTCGTGTGGATGAGTGTGACGGTTGTAACGGCGGCGGGCGTCAGTCGCGGACCTGACCGCCGACGATGTCGAGGAGTTCGGTCGTGATGCTCTGCTGGCGCAGTTTGTTGTATTCGAGTCGGAGCTGCTCGAGGAGTTTCTTTGCGTTGTCGTTGGCGCTCTGCATGGCCATGATGCGTGCGGCCTGCTCGGAAGCGCGGTTTTCGGTGAAAACTTCCTGGACGACGGCGAGGAGAAACATCGGGAGGACTGAGACGAAGATCGTCGGGGCGTCCGGCTCGAAAATGTAGGGGCGGCAGAGAGCTTTTACGCCTTCAGCGGCAAACGAGTCGGGGCTGACGGGGAGAAGGGAGTCGTACTTGACGCGCTGGCGGCTGACGGACTGGAAGTTCATATAGAGGAGGTCAACGCGGTCAAAATCTTCAGCCAGGAAGCGCTGCTCGACCGAGCGGGTGAAAGCTTTGACGGCATCACCGGCCGACTTCGAGTCGACTCCTGCGGCGGGCTCCACACTCACGCCATTGACTTTGAGCTTGGAGGTAGCCTTGATCATCTTGCGGCCGACGGGAATGACGGTGACTTTGACAGCCGGGCCGTAGTTCTCGCGGTAGGAGGCGATGGTTGCGAGGAGTTCCTTGAAGATATTGATGTTGTATGCACCGCAGAGACCGTCGTCAGAACCGAGCACCACGACGGCAACCGAATTGACCTCGCGCTCTACGGTGAGAGGCGACGAGAACTCGGCGTCGGCTGAGAGAAGATTGCCGATGATATTCTCGATCTGCTGACGGAATGGGAGTAGGCGGCGGAGATCGCTCTCGGCACGGTGCATCTTGGCCGAGGAAATCATCTTCATGGCACCGGTGATTTTCTCACTGGAGGCCACGGAGCCGATGCGTCCTTTTAGTTCGCGGAGTGTTGCCATAATGGTGTCTGACTGTCAGTGTTGATGAGGTTGTGGATTTACTTGTAAGAATCCGAGATTTCAGCGGCGGCTTCGGTGAGCTTCTTGGTCACGTCGTCGTCGAGCTTTCCGGCGCGGATAGCGTCCATCACCTCGGGATATTTTGTGTTGACGAGCTGGAGGAAGTTTTTCTCAAACTCGGCTACTTTGTCGAGGGGCACATTTTCGAGGAGTCCGCGTGTACCGCAGTAGATGACTGCGACTTCATCCTCGACCTTCATCGGTGAGTATTGGGGCTGGATGAGAAGGCGTTCGTTCTTGCGGCCCTTGTCGATGACGCGGGCGGTGACGGGGTCGATGTCGCCACCGAATTTGGTGAACGATTCGAGCTCGCGGAACTGTGCCTGGTCGATCTTGAGTGTACCTGCCACTTTCTTCATCGACTTGATCTGGGCGTTGCCACCGACACGCGATACGGAGATACCTACGTTGATGGCAGGACGGATACCGCGGTTGAAGAGGGCTGTCTCAAGGAAGATCTGGCCGTCGGTGATTGAGATCACGTTGGTCGGGATGTAGGCCGACACGTCGCCTGCCTGAGTCTCGATGATGGGGAGCGCGGTGAGCGAGCCGCCACCCTTGACCTTGCCTTTGAGCGACTCGGGGAGGTCGTTCATGTTCTGGGCCACTTCCTGGTTGTCGATGATCTTTGCCGCACGTTCGAGCAGACGGCTGTGGAGGTAGAAGATATCACCGGGATATGCCTCGCGGCCTGAGGGGCGCTTGAGGATGAGTGAGATCTCGCGGTAGGCCACGGCCTGCTTCGAGAGGTCATCGTAGACGATGAGGGCGTCGCGGCCGGTGTCGCGGATATATTCGCCGATGGCCACACCTGCGAAGGGTGCGTAGTAGCGCATTGAGGCGGAGTCGGAAGCGGTCGCAGCGACGACAACGGTGTAGTCGAGGGCGCCGTGCTGACGGAGGGTCTCGACGATGGCAGCCACTGAGGATGCCTTCTGGCCGATGGCCACATATATACAGAAGACGGGCTTGCCGGCTTCGAAGTTGGCACGCTGGTTGATGATGGTGTCGATTGCGATGGCAGTCTTACCGATCTGGCGGTCGCCGATGATGAGCTCACGCTGTCCGCGGCCTATGGGGACCATTGAGTCGATGGCCTTGAGACCTGTCTGGAGGGGCTGCTTCACCGGCTGGCGGAAGATGACACCCGGAGCTTTGCGCTCGAGGGGCATCGGGAGGAGTTCGCCCTGGATAGGGCCACGTCCGTCGATCGGTTCACCGAGGACGTTGATGACACGGCCGAACACACCTTCGCCGACGTGGATGGAGGCAATTTCACCGGTGCGTTTGACGGTCATGTTTTCGGTCACCTTGTCGATGTTGTTGAGCAGGATGACACCGACGTTGCTCTCCTCCAGGTTGAGTGCTACACCTTTCACTCCGTTTTCAAATTCGACAAGCTCGTTGGCGCAGACGTTGTCGAGGCCATAGACGTGGGCCACGCCGTCGCCGACTTCAAGTACGACTCCGGTCTCTTCAAATGAGACTTTGGAGTTGATATTCTCGAGTTGCTGTTTTAATACCTGAGAAATCTCGCTTGGGTTAATCATCGTGGTATAGGGGTGTGAAAATGGTTAGTTTCTTAAAAGTTTAAGACGCAATTTTTTGAGCTCATCGGCTACGGATGCGTCGAGCTTCTCGTTGTTGATTGAGACGGTGAAACCACCGATGAGGTCAGGGTCGACGCGGTGATGGTATTCCATAGTCCCACCATTGAGATGGCGCTCGATGAGCGATTTGAGACGATCCTCCTCAGCGACACCCATTGGGGCGGCCGATGTGACGGTCACAAGGTAGATGTGGTGCTCGCTACGGTAAATCTTCATGTAGGCGAGAGCGATCTCGCGTGCGGCATCAAGTCGGTTGTTCTCGACGAGCAGCTGAAGGAAGCGGGCATAGACTTCATCTTTAGTGGTCGCGCCGGCGGCCGAGGTGAGGAGTTTCACCTTGTCGGCAGCGGGGATGAAGGGATTGGCCACTGCCTGCTGGAGCGATGGCTCGGAAGCAAATGAGCTCTCGAGCGTGTGCATCAGCTGATAGATGCGCGCGTCGTCGGCCTTTTCGGAGGCGAACCCGAAGAGGGCCTTGGCGTAGCGGCTGGGGATGAGACCTTGGTTCATTGCGTGGAGATGAGAGCCTTAGAGGATGAGTAATCTTAGTGAAAAAATTTAGAGTCGGACTGAGAGAGAGTCACTGAGTTTCGACGTCGGCCCCCGGTGCCTGTGGAGGGAACCGGGGACGACGGCGTCAATTCTGTTTTTCCATCTCGTCGAGCAGGGAGTTGACAAGCTTTTCCTGAGCTTTTTCGTCTTTCATCTGGTTGCGGACGACCTTCTGGGCGATGTCGAGGGCAAAGGATGAGACTTCGTTGCGGAATTGCTGTTCGGCTTGCTTGCGTTCCTGTTCGATAGAGACCTTGGCGGCGTCCATCACCTTTTTGGCTTCTGACTGGGCAGCTGAGCGGGCTTCCTCGATGATCTGCGATTTCATCTTGTCGGCTTCGCGGAGCATGTCGGCCTGCTGGCGACGTGCGTCGGCTATGTATTTATCCGCCTCTTCGCGGGCATGGTCAAGCTGTTGTTTGGCATTTTGAGCATACTCCACACCTTTGTCGATGAGGTCGGCTCGGTCAGACACTCCCTTCATGATCACCGGCCAGCCCCACTTCCACAGGATGAAGAAGAGGATGGCGAATGACACGAACATCCAGAATACCAGACCGAAATCAGGCGTGAATAGTTCCATCTTTCAATAAATTGAAGTTTGGATTAGCCCACAAACATTGCGAGGATACAAACGATGACAGCAAAGAGGGCCACACCTTCGATGAGGGCGGCGATTACGATCATGTTACTGCGGATGTCGCCGGTAGATTCGGGCTGACGTGCGATAGCTTCCATGGCCGAGCCACCGATTTTACCGATGCCGATGCCGGCACCTATTGCTGCGATTGCTGCACCGATACATACGCCGATGCCGAGGGTTCCTTCGATAGCTGCTAAAATCATTGCTAACATAATTGCGGAGATTAAAGGGTTTATGTAATTTTTTTAGTTATGCGGGGTTGGTTGTTGTCTGATGGGGGGTAGCGGGGAGCTTTTCGGGCTCATGAGCCTCATCTTTCTTATGCTCCCCGTGGCCTTCTTCCTGGCCGAGGGCTATGAAGAGAGTGGAGAGCATGGTGAATACGTAGGCCTGGATAAAGCTGACGAGCACATCGATCAGAAGCATGAAGACCGAGAAGATGATGCTGACGACAGCGGTGGCGCCGGTCACCACAGGCCCCATGGCTGCGAAGATGAAGATGAGGAGGGTGAGCACGATGACGATCATGTGGCCGCCCATCATGTTGGCAAAGAGACGGACTGTGAGCGCGGCCGGCTTGGTGAAAATACCGAACACTTCAATGACCGGCATGATAGGCAGGGGCCATTTGAGCCACCAGGGGACGTCGGGGTTGAAGATCTCCTTCCAGTAGTGTTTGGTCGCAAAGATATTTGTGATGAGGAAGGTGATTATAGCCAGGACAAGGGTGACTGCAATGTTGCCGGTGAGGTTTGCGCCGCCGGGGAAGACCACTATCAGACCGAGGAGGTTCATCACGAGGATGAAGAAGAAGACGGTCAGGAGATAGGGCGCAAACTTGTTGGCCTTGGTCTTGAGGGTGGGTTTGATGACACCGTCGTAGATGAAGAGGATCACAAATTCGATCGCACCTGTCATCTTGCGGGGCCCCTTCATGCCCTGGGTGCGGTGCCAGCGGGCGACGGAGAGGATCGACCAGATGACAAGGAGGACTGCGATGAAGACGCCGCAGACATTTTTGGTGATCGAGATGTCGATGACGGGCTTGACCTCCTTGCCGTCGATGATCTCGACGACTTTGCCTTTGTAGGGACTGTCGCTGCCGGCCACTTTGAAGTCAGTGTTGCCGTCGCGGTAGACTGCGCCGTGAGCCACGCGCGATGATGAGAAGACGTGGAGGCCGTCTGAACCCCATACGATCACCGGGAGCGGAATTGACTTGTGGTGATTGAAGGGCACTTCCCAACCGTAGCGGTCGCCGAGGTGCTCGAAAATGATGCCCTGCGCGTCGACCGCGCCGCTTTTCTCCTCGGTGGAGCCGGTCGCGGCGTGACTGTCGGAAGCCACGGCTCCGAGGGGGAGCAGGATGGCCGCCAATGCCAGGACTATTGCTGTTAACAAGTTTCTTTTCATCGTCACCGGAGGTTAATAGATGCAGACTGACACGATATTTGAGTCGACGTCGACGATGCCGCCCTCGACCGATACTTTGTGCTCCGCACCATCGGCGCCGGTATAGCGGATGTCGCCGGGAGTAAGGGTTGAGATGAGCGAAGCGTGGCCGGGGAGCACGGTGAAAGCGCCCATGGTGCCCGGAAGGTGCACCACTTTGACCTCACCCTGGAAGACGATGTCTTCTGCCGATATGACTTTGAGTATCATGCTGTGTCTGATGATATGAGTATGAGAGATTATTTAACTGACTCTTCTGATTGTGGGAGGATGCGGGGCTTATTTGCCTACTTCCGCAAGGAGTTTCTTGCCCTTTTCGATGGCCTCGTCGATTGTTCCGACGTTGAGGAAGGCCTGCTCGGGATATTCGTCCATTTCGCCTGAAAGAATCATCTTGAAACCGCGGATGGTCTCGCTCAGCGGCACCATGACACCCGGGAGACCGGTAAACTGCTCGGCCACGTGGAAGGGCTGTGAGAGGAAGCGCTGTGCGCGGCGGGCGCGGGCCACGACGAGCTTGTCGTCGTCCGAGAGCTCGTCGACACCAAGGATGGCGATGATATCCTGCAACTCGTTATATTTCTGAAGGAGCTGCTTGACGGCCTGGGCGGTATTGTAGTGATCCTCACCGATGATGTTGGGGTCGAGGATACGCGAGGTTGACTCGAGGGGATCGACAGCGGGATAGATGCCGAGCTCGGAGATCTTACGCGAAAGCACCGTGGTGGCGTCGAGGAAGCTGAATGTGGTTGCGGGGGCGGGGTCGGTCAAGTCGTCAGCAGGCACGTAGATAGCCTGGACAGAGGTGATCGAACCGTTTTTGGTCGAGGTGATACGCTCCTGGAGAGCACCCATCTCAGAGGCGAGCGTAGGCTGGTAGCCCACGGCCGAAGGCATACGGCCGAGAAGGGCCGAAACCTCAGAACCTGCCTGGGTGAAACGGAAGATGTTGTCGATGAAGAGGAGGATATCCTTACCGCCGCCATCCTGATCGCGGAACTGCTCGGCCACCGTAAGGCCTGAGAGAGCGACACGCAGACGGGCACCCGGGGGTTCGTTCATCTGACCGAAGACGAGTGTCGCCTGCGACTGGGCCACCTGGTCCATGTCGACGTCAGCGAGGTTCCACTCTCCTTTTTCCATGCCTTCCTCAAATTTCTTGCCATATTTCATGACGCCGCTCTCGATCATCTCACGGAGGAGGTCGTTACCCTCGCGGGTACGCTCGCCGACACCGGTAAACACTGAGAAGCCGCTGTGGCCTTTGGCGATGTTGTTGATGAGCTCCATGATGAGCACAGTCTTGCCGACACCGGCACCACCGAAAAGACCGATCTTGCCACCCTTGCTGTAGGGCTCGAGAAGGTCGATGACCTTGATACCTGTGAAGAGGATCTCGGTACCAATCGTCAGATCGTCAAACTTGGGAGCGGGCTGGTGGATGGGGCGGAGATTGTCGCGCTTGAGTTCGGGCAGACGGTCGATGGCATCGCCGAGCACATTGAGCAGACGGCCTTTGACCTGCGAACCGGTCGGGACGGCAATAGGACGCTCAAGGTTGTTGACACGCATGCCGCGACGGAGACCGTCGGTGCTCTCCATCGAGACGCAGCGGACTGTATCCTCGCCGATATGCTGCTCGACTTCGAGGATAGTTTCCGAGCCATTGTCCTGAGGCACACTGAGTGCAGTGTAGATGGGCGGGATGAGATTGTCATCACCTTCGAAAATCACGTCGACCACAGGGCCGATTACCTGGGCGATTTTGCCGTATTTTTCACTCATCGCGTTTAGATTTTTTGGCATGCAGACCGCTCTCTGTCATTGAGGCCGAGGGGGCGGGACTGCGTGATATGGGTTAGAGTTTTGAGGAAATTGTCTTGTTTTAGAGATAGAGCTTATAGGTGACGATAAGCACCATAAGCACGAGGTTGAAGAGGTTGATGGGAAGGAGATATTTCCATTCGAGAGTCAGCAGCTGGTCGATACGCAGACGGGGGAAGGTCCACTTGAACCAGATGATGATGAACGAGAGCACGATAGCCTTGCCGATGAACCAGATGACAGAGGGGATATAGTCCATGATCTGGTTGAACGCATCGAAACCGGGGATGTGGAGCGGCATCCATCCTCCGAAGAAGAGGAGCGCGGCCACGCCTGAGACGATGAAGAGGTTGAGGTATTCGGCGAGGTAGAAGAAACCGAAGTGGATACCGG
>JAMPDC010000001.1:1106417-1133343 GCA_023665865.1 Staphylococcus sp. | reverse complement strand
ACGATGAAGAGGTTGAGGTATTCGGCGAGGTAGAAGAAACCGAAGTGGATACCGGAATACTCTGTGTGGTAGCCGGCGGTGAGCTCGCTCTCGGCCTCGGGAAGGTCAAATGGGCCACGGTTGGTCTCGGCAGTACCGGCGATCATGAAAATCACGAAGGCGATGATGGCGGGGATATGGCCGGAGAAGATGAACCAGAGATGATTCTGCGCCTCGACGATGCCGCCGACCGACATTGTGCCGGCCATGACGACCATTGTCACGACACAGAGACCCATCGATAGCTCATAGCTGACCATCTGCGCGCCTGAACGGAGGGCACCGATGAGAGTGAACTTATTGTTTGACGACCATCCTGCAAGGAGGATACCGAGGACACCGATCGACGAAACGGCAAGCAGGAAGAAGATGCCGACGTTGAAATCAATGATCTGAAGGCCGTTGCCCCAGGGAAGCACCGCAAAGGCGAGCATTGAGGCGATGATGACGAGATAGGGCGCGAGGGCGAAGAGGAATTTGTCGACATGATTGAGCGAGATAAGCTCCTTGATGAGAATTTTGAACATGTCGGCCACACTCTGCAACAAGCCCCAGGGGCCGACGCGGTTCGGGCCGAGACGACACTGGAAATAGGCACACACCTTACGCTCGAAGAGGATATAGAACAGCGCGAGCACTGCATAAAGCAGCATCAGGCCAACTCCAACGAGCAGACATTCGAGGGTGACTGCCGCCCATTCGGGGATGTAACCGAGGAGGAAGGAGTGGAGCGCTGCGGTTAAGACTGATAGGTCTTGCATAATTTTATTGGTAGTTACTTTATATTCTCTCTGTATTTATTTCTCTCTCTGTTGACGTCTGATCAGCGGTCGATGTCGGGGACGATGTAGTCGAGCGATCCGCCGATGGTGATGAGGTCGGCGATCTTCTGACCGTCGGTGATGTGATCGACGACGGCTGCCGCGGGGAGGCAGGGGGGTGCGATCTTCAGACGGTAGGGGCTTGTGGTGCCGTCGCTCTCAAGATAGATGCCGAATGTGCCGCGGCAGCCTTCGACCATCTTGAACCAGTGGCCTACGGGGAGTTTGAGCACCTTGGGCACCTTCACGCAATATTCGCCTTCGGGGATGCTGTCGATGAGCTGCGCGATGATGCGTGCGCTCTGCTCCATCTCTTCCATGCGCACCTTGAAGCGGGCCATGGAGTCGCCTTCCTCACGAACGATCTCGTCAAACTCAAGCTCTGAGTAGATGCTGTAGGGGGCACACTTGCGGACGTCGCAAGCCCAGCCCGAACCGCGGCCGTTGGGACCGGTGACAGCCCACGAGATAGCGTCGTGACGGGTGAGGACACCGACGTTTTCCATACGGTTTTTGGCGATGACGTTGCCGGTGAAGATTTTGTTGTATTCCTTGATGTTGGCAGGGAGGACATCGAGAAGGGCATGCACGTCCTTGACGAAGTCGGGGTGGAGATCCTGCATGACACCGCCGATGCAGTCATAGTTGAAAGTCATGCGGGCGCCACAGGTCTTTTCCATGATATCGAGGATCTGCTCGCGGACACGGAGAGTGTAGAAGAGCATGGTGGTCGCACCGAGGTCCATGCAATATGTGCCGATGAAGAGACAGTGGGATGCGATGCGCGAGAGCTCGTCCATGAGTACGCGGATCACCTGTGCGCGGCGCGAGATCTGGATTCCGGCCGCCTCCTCGATGAGCATGCAGAGACAGTGGTGGTAGGGATGGGCGGAGAAGTAGTCGAGACGGTCCATGAAGTGGAGAGTCTGGGGATATGTGAGTCCCTCGCAGATTTTCTCGACACCGCGGTGGATATATCCGAGATATATGTCGATCTTCTTGATGATCTCACCGTCGACAGCAGTGCGGAAACGGAGCACACCGTGGGTTGCGGGGTGCTGCGGGCCGATGTTGACGACGAAATCCTCAGGCTGGAAGATGCGGCGCTCGTGTTTCTCAATCTTTCCGTCGGGAGTCTCGGTCCAGACATCGGTGAAGTCAGTCTGGCGCTCGTTTTCGATCGAGACGGGATTGATGTTGGGGTCATCGTTGTAGTCCTTGCGCAGGGGATAGCCTTTCCAGTCGATGTTGAGGAAGAGGCGGCGCATATCGGGATTGTTGATGAAGATAATGCCGAAGTAGTCGTAGACCTCGCGTTCGAAGATGGTAGCAATGGCCCAGAGGTCGTGGATGGAGTGGATGAAGGGTTTCTCACGGTCACCGGTAGCCATCACCTTCACAGAAAGGTGGGTGTTGTGTTTGGTTGAAGTGAGATAATAGATGCAGCCCAGCCCGTTTTCCTTCCAGTCCATGCCGACGATGGTCACGAGGAAGTCAAAAGAGAGGTCGCTGTCATCGCGGAGTGTCTTGGCGAAGTCATGCCACTTTGCGTCAGGGACGGTCACCTGCATGATGTCGCCATCTTCGATGACGGCTTCCGGCAACACGGTCGAAATCTTTTCCCGGATGTTGGACATAATATATAATAAGGTGTATGAACGTTATTCTTTTATGATAATGATGGTGGATGAGGGTCGAGGGAGGTAGGGATCAGTCTTTGACGTCGGGGATTGGATGAGCCTTGAGGAATTCCTCCTGCTTCTCCTGACGGTTTACGCCGCCAAAGAATTTCTCGACCTTGATTTTGCGCGAGAGCTGCATGATGCCATAGATCATGGCCTCGGGACGGGGAGGACAGCCGGGAATGAAAACGTCGACGGGGACGATATCCTCGATGCCCATTGCCACATGGTAGCTCTTCTTGAAAGGACCGCCGGAGATCGCGCAGCTACCGCAGGCGATCACATATTTAGGCTCGGCGAGCTGATCGTAGAGACGGCGGAACACGGGCACCATGCGATGGACTATCGTACCGGCCACCATCATGAAGTCGGCCTGACGGGGCGAGGCGCGGGCTACTTCCCAGCCAAAACGCGCCATGTCGTAGCGCGCTGCTCCAAGCGACACGAATTCGATGCCGCAGCAACTGGTGGCGAAGGTGAGCGGCCAGATAGAGTTGGAACGCCCCCAGTTGATGAGTTGGTCAAGAGAACCGACGACCACGTTGGTGCCGCTCTCCTGGAGCTGCTTCACGAGCTGCTCGATATATTCATTGTCTTTCCACGCCTCGTAGGGCATGCCTTTGGTTGTTACTTCCATTCGAGAGCTCCTTTCCGCCAGGCATATACGAGACCCAGCACTATGATTCCAAAAAAGACTGCGATGGCTGTGAGGCCGGATGTCCCGAGTTCATGCACACGCACTGCCCAGGGATAGAGGAAGACGGTCTCGACGTCAAACATGAGGAAGAGGATGGCGAAAAGGTAGTAACCGACCTTGAACTGTGCCATCGACTCGCCACGTGTCGGGATACCGCACTCGTAGGCCTCGCCTTTCTGTGGATTAAATGAGCGGGGCGAGATAAGACCCGCAAGCCATAACGCTATAGCCACGAGAGCAACACCCGTGAGGAGCGCTACCACGGCTAAAGTCGCATTTTGAATTGCCAATGCTATCATATTGTATCAAATACTGATTTGGTTTCTAAGAAACTGTGTATCATGGTTTTGACCTCCTAAGCGGAGGTTCCGGAGAGGAGAGGGCCTAAAACGCAGTGCAAATATACTGAAATTTTTCCGAAATTACCCAAAAAAATTCTGACAGTGTTGTAAATAAAAAAATCCCTAACCGTCAATTATTCTAAAAATTTTCCTTACCAACAAGCGAAAGAACGGAAGGGACAAACCGAGGACGGAAGAGCATTAGCAGTCGCATCGAGGAAAAAGGCTTCGAAATTATAATCCACGTAGATATTGGAATTAACCCAATGATTGCCTACTCCGGCAACTACGTTAGTCAGGCCCCGTTGATACTGCAGGCCGAAAACAAAACTTGCAATAAGTGTATGATGATGATGCAATTTTCATCCGGGAATAAGCCCTCTAAATAAAATACTGAAATGTAACTCAATCGCCGGGTAGATGGTTCTTGATTACATTTCAGTATTTACAGGAATCCAGGGCAAGGATATTGACGAATATTCTTTACGTAATATCGCTGACTTTATTTTTTCCTTGCATTTAGAGCCTCCTCTATGATCTGCTTTCTTTTTTCTTCTGTCCGATGATTCGACACAATGGCGATGGTCGCTGTCAGAATGAATGCCGGAATAAGAAGCCACAGAAGCGTGGAGAATCTAAGCGGACCGAAGATCCACAGTATCGGCGGAATAAACCATATTGCCATCAGAATGTAAGCGGTCCTCATCGACATATCCAGACTATCCAACATCTTCTTCCGCTGCTCATCTTCAGGAAGTCTGTAGACCAACATTGATCCTTCGACCGCATCACACATAATGTAGAATGTAGAGCCTTTATATTTGAACCCGATGAGATAGAAAGGCACCAGCTCCATATCTTCAACTTCATCAAAATCTTCATCAAGAGTGTAATTAAGATTACACATCACCCCTTTATCTGAAGTCAGAGTATTAGCGTCCATGTATAGCCGGGTCAATTTATTCTTAAACAACCGCCTCTGGTTGTTGAGGTTGGCAAAAGTAAAGTCAACTTCAAAATTGACTGATGGCAAGTATTTCGATTCAAACTCATCGGAAAACATCACTTTACTTTTTTCCCGTGGAGATAGTTTGAATGCCTCCAGTTGCTCTGCAAGATCAGCAGGAACGACATCCGATCTGTTGGCCAACGTGCGGAATTCGAAATACTCATTGATCCCGCATTGATGAGGCTTGTCATCTCTTGTCCAGTTTATACTTCCTTTGCAATTACCCCTGAATACCCATGTCGGCAAGAAAACTCTCTTCAATTCTTGAAAATTAACCTCATGAAAAATATCATCAGGCAACAAGGGATTGTTATCAAACAGGTCTTGACATACTTTCTCAAATTCTTCCGTACTTACGCGCGGCTCGTAATATTGAAACTCTATGTCCCCGTCGTTTTCATCATCTCCTTCTTTTTTAATGCTTTTCGACGCAGTCGCACCGGATAGCATCAGCTTGTTTCCACAATACGGACACAAAATGACATTACCATTTGCATTTTCAGTGTCCAACGGTGCTCCACAGTTGGGACAATTCAAATTTTCTACCATAATATCTTAGAATTTTGTTACTTGTGAAATTTCTATTGCATATATAGACTTGTAATAATTTCAGACTTTTCCCTGGCTTCAACGGCAATGAGATCGAGTGTCTGAGCATGGTCTCCATCGGTGAGCAATGCCTTCATCTGCACAAGACGGTCGGCCCAATTTCCAATCTCATAAACTAAAGAAGGATTGTTTTCCACTTTTTTCAAAGAAAGGCTGTCAATCATCATAGACACAGCCCTGACTGCATCCGCTGCCGCTGATTTGCGTTCATACTGCGCAGTTGTCCCCTGTATAGCGGTGATAAGCGCCATAGTCGGGACGTGCAATACATTGGCTACGGTCTGTCGGTTGGCATGAAGCGTCTGCTGCCTTGCTTCGACCTGCTCCTGAATCAACCCACCGGTATGGACAAAATATATCCTCCCTGAAAACACTATAACTGCCAACCCTACTACTATCCAGTATCCAACTTCAACATTCACCGGCACAACTATACAAATTACCGTATGCAGGACTGTCAGGACAGCAAGCACGACACCGAACTGCCGGACGACACTCCAACGGGCGATAGCCTGAGTCGACAATGTTCCATAGCCGATCATACCGGCAAAGCCGCTGACAAGAGCTGTCTCCGCTAAAATAAGTGTCACCATATCAATCATCCAGGCCCCTTGATGGTACAGGTCTTTCAATACGAGCGCGTATAGCGCGATAGTCAAACCGTAGACGACAAATGCGAAAACGGCTGTTGAAATTCTCATATTCATACTATTATTTTTTTATGTTATTACTGGGCTGTCGGAATCGGCGGAGGAACGACTCCAAACAAAGACACAAGTTCCGGGACTGAGGATGCGACCTCCCATCCTGACATTCCCTCAGTCCACACCAATGTCGAC
The DNA here is from genome assembly GCA_023665865.1 of Staphylococcus sp. GTDB lineage: Bacteria > Bacteroidota > Bacteroidia > Bacteroidales > Muribaculaceae > Duncaniella. The sequence continues at coordinate 1,127,306 of JAMPDC010000001.1, read as the reverse complement.
GGAGTGATAATCTGTGTGGCTATTTTCAGCTGGATGTCAGCCAAGTCGAGAGGTCCGATGCTTTGGCCTCCGATTGCGAAGAAAAATCTTTTGGGAGAAGTCGGGACAGGAGGTGGTGTAGCGTGCCCCATATTGTTCGGGGCCATCATATTCTGAGCCATTTGGCCTACCATCTGTCCCATCTGTGAGCCCATACCAAAACCCATACCGACACCCATGAAATTTCCGGCGCCCTCGTTGGCTGCCGCTTTCTTCATTACGTCATACTGGTTTTCTTTATCATAGAATTGTCCCATGTTAGCCATCTTGTTCTCAAAGCCGGCACCCTCAAGGCCATCTTGTATATATTTCTGGTAGGCCGGGGAATTGAATCTGAGATTGAAGGAGGTCAATTCCACCCCATATAATTGTTTCAGTTCATCATTGGCATTAGCCCGTATAGTGTCATTCAAATTCCGACTGGCACCCATCAGTTGATTGATGTTAATCGCTGATTCTCCGATAAGCTCCTGAACCACCTCTATGACAATCACTTTAATTTGATCGGAAAAGAAATTATTTACGTCTGTCGTTGATGAAAGGTGAGTGGTACCTACCAATTTATCACAAAATATCTCCGGATTATATAATTTAAAGCGATATGAACCGAAAGCGGTCATCGGGAAATTCATCTCCCTGCCGGTCGCATGGTTCTGGACAGGAAACAAGATACCATCATTTGCTGTAATGCCTAAGTTTATATTATGCTCACATGTCATATTGGCAAACCAGACTTCAAAGGGATAGCTTGTCTCGCCTCCAGTCGCCTTGTTGAGCAGCCGTTTCAGCCCCGGAATGTTTGCGGAGTCCACCACCACTTCTCGACCTGGACCTATGTTGTCGATACGTTGGCCACTTGAATAGAGAAGTGCACGTTGGTTTTGATGAACCTTGATGACAACTCCGCGTGCAATATCACTCGACGGATATTTCCACATTAGCACCTCGTTAGAGGCATTCATCTGAATAAGCGAACCTACCACTCCATGTCGGTCTTGACTTTGAACAGATCCGCCCTTGTTAATATTGAAAAGACTCATATCATTACAATAATTTAACGTTAATCAATTAAATAACACACATCACCACCTGTGTTTTGTTACTATACTGAAAACTAAGACAATAATGGCACACTCCTACACAAAGATTCTTTTTTAGCACTGTTTTTCCACATATTAGTCATTCTGAACCGCTATCCCCCGGCGATTCGGTAAAGTTATAAAAAAAGGTGTGGGGATCTGTATCGATGCTTTATCTCATTACCAGGTCTTGGCGTACCTATTCCATAGATAAAGCAACAGCCCCACACGGAATATGCCTATCGCTCCATAGGGATACACAAACTGTAAACCCTAAAGAACAGGATATAGCACTCAATGCGGGTGCCATTGCTAATCATCTTCATGGAATTACAAACCGCCAAGTTTGGTAATGGAAGATAATTTCAATAACACCCTTATATTAAAAACAATCGCCTCGTAACTCCTTACGCAGACTTTATTTGGCAAATATAAGCCAAAACACAAAAAAATAGGCTGCGAAGAATGTTAAAATTTCATAAACGCACGAGCACCAGGAATTTATAAGAGCCGAATGATAGGTGAATAATTCAAAAATGGTTTTCATCAGTTAATCTGTCAGAGGTGTTTCATCTTTACCTCTTTCGCCCACTTTCATACTTATTATCAGCCGTGTAGCTCATACAATCCAACCTTCGATAGAAAAAATAGGCTCGAAAGGAATCTCAAACCTGAAGCAAAATTTAAAATGAATGATCACTTAACAGAATTATTCAAGTTATCCCATCTAAAAAAACACAAGGTCACCGCGGCGATGTGCCGCGGTGACCGGTCGGATATGAATTTTATTTTGTTATGGATTTCAGAAGTGATAGTAGAAACCAAACATGAGGTTGTTGCTGTTGAGATCAAGACCCCAGTTTTCGGCACATCCGTTGTGCTTGGCGGGACGGTTGCCGCTCTGATAGCCGAGGAAACCGACATGGGCCACAAGGCTGAAACGGTCGCTGAGGTTGAGGGCTACACCGGGACGGAGACCGATGCCATATTCTACGGCTGTAGAACCGTGTGCGCGGCCGATACCGAAGTCCACACCTCCATCGACGAAGAGATCAACCATCTTTGAGTTGAAATATGTGTAGCGGGCATAGGGATTTACTCTGAAAACGGTCTTCTCCTGGTCACCGGCCTTGCGGTATGATACTCCCAGCTGGGCACCGAAAGCAAGCTGATCGCTGACATTGTAGCCAAGTTCAGGAAGGACGGTCACCTGTGTGCTCTTGAGGCTGACACCACTGATTTCAGTTGTCGTACGTCCGAAAGTTACCTGACCGCCTGCATACCAATTCTGGGCAGTTGCACCTAAAGTCATAACGGCCATGACAGCCATGAGTAAAAACTTCTTCATAATAGTGTGAATTTAAAGTTTTGATGTTTTAATTGTTCTTTCACTTAGTAAACAAACTTTAAATAAAAAAGTTTAACGAGTTTTTAAAAAAGCTGCCTGCGCTCCGACTTCTCTTACTCCGGCAGGCATTTAGTTTTTCGGGAAAAAGACGTAACTTTGCGCCGTAATATATCATGAATAAGATGACCAGCGAAAACACAACCCACAACCTCATAGAGCCGGAGACAGCTATCCACGACAGCTTTGACCGGGAGCACCTCTGGCACCCCTACACATCAACCATCAACCCGCTGCCCACCTATATGGTTGACTCGGCCGAAGGAGTGCGCATCCGTCTGGCCGACGGCCGGGAGCTGATCGACGGCATGTCGTCATGGTGGTGTGTCATCCACGGCTACAACCATCCCGAGATCAATGCAGCGGTCAGCCGCCAGCTCGGCAAGATGAGCCACGTGATGTTTGGCGGACTCACCCACGCCCCCGCCGTAGAGCTCGGCAAGCTCCTCCTTGATATGGCCCCGAAGGGAATGAACAACATTTTTTATGCCGACTCCGGCTCCGTGGCCGTGGAGGTCGCCATGAAGATGGCCGTCCAGGCCTCTGTCTCGCGCTCCGGCGATCACCGCAAGACCAATTTCGTCACCATACGCAGCGGATATCACGGCGACACGTGGAATGCCATGAGCGTCTGCGACCCCGTCACAGGAATGCATGGAGCTTTCGGCCCCGCGTTGCCCATACGCTATTTCGCCCCCGCGCCCGAGATTTCCTTCGACGGCCACTGGGATCCGGCCGACATCGAACCTCTCGCCAGAATCATACGCGAGCACAAGGACGAACTGGCAGCCCTCATCCTCGAGCCGATAGTCCAGGGTGCCGGCGGCATGCGCTTCTACCATCCAGAATATCTCCGCGAGGCTCGCCGTCTCTGCGACGAGGCCGGAATCTACCTCATCTTCGATGAAATCGCAACCGGCTTCTGGCGCACCGGCAAATGTTTCGCCTGCGAACACGCCGGCGTGGAGCCCGACATCATGTGTATCGGCAAAGGACTGACCGCCGGCTACATGACCATGAGCGCCGTCCTCACCACACGCGAGGTCGCCGACACAATCTCGCGCGGGGAAGCCGGAGTGATGATGCACGGCCCGACATTCATGGCCAATCCTCTTGCCTGCGCTGTGGCCGTCGCTTCGCTCTCCCTTCTGCGCAAGCAGGACATGGGGCGCCGCATAGCACACATAGAGGCTGTGATCCGCCGCCACTTAGCCCCGGCCGCTCTTCTCAAAAACGTGAAAGATGTCAGGGTGCTCGGCGCCATCGGCGTCATAGAGATGAAAGAACCGGTAGATGTCGGGGAGTTTCAGAAGAAATGCGTCGACCGCGGCATCTGGGTGCGGCCTTTCGGTCGGAATGTCTACATCATGCCACCATACATCATCACCGATGGCGAGTTGAAGACCCTTATCCAGAACATGATAGAGTGCATCAAGTGAAAACCTACTCAGACATACTCGAACGGTTGAGAGCAGAGGGCAACTTCCGCACTATCCCTGCCGAGACTGCGGCCACCGGAGAGCTCATCGACCTATCGACCAACGACTATCTCGGGCTGGCCGCTCAGCCGGGATTGCAGGCTGAATTTTTCGCTGCGGGAGCCGGACGGACTACGGTGCCGATGACCTCATCGGCCTCCCGCCTGCTCAGTAGCCGCCAGCGCGAATACGACAGTCTCGAAAAGCTCCTCGGCGAGCTCTACGGGCGCCCCGCACTGCTCTTCAACAGCGGCTATCATGCCAACACCGGCATGATGCAGGCGCTCGGAGGGGGGCCGGGCTGCCTCATCGTAGCCGACAAACTGGTCCACGCAAGCATCATCGACGGAATCACCCTGTCGAAATCGCAATTCACACGCTTCCGCCACAACGATCTGACGCACCTCGAGAAGATTCTCGCCAAGGAAGCGGCCAACTATGAGAGGATCATCATTGTGGTCGAGAGCGTCTACAGCATGGACGGTGACCGGGCCGACATCCTGGCGCTCACCGACATCCGCCGACGCCACCCCAATACCCTGCTCTATGTCGACGAGGCCCACGCTTTCGGCGTGGAAGGGCCCGGCGGCCTCGGGCTTGCCAAAGCATCCGGACGTTTCGGTGAGGTGGATGTAGTCGTGGGAACATTCGGCAAGGCCTGCGCATCGTTTGGCGCCTTCTGCTCCATCTCCCCCACCCTGCGCGACTACCTCATCAACCGGGCGCGCAGCTTCATCTTCTCGACATCTCTCCCGCCCCTCTCCGTGGAGTGGACACGCTATATGATCGAGACTTTCATCCCGATGGACGACGAGCGTCGCCACCTCAGGCTTCTCGGCGAGCGTCTGAAGGCCCATCTGCAACCACTCTCACCCGACTTCCCCATCTGCGCCAGCCATATCCAGCCTCTCGTGGTCAGCGATGCCGCTCTCGCCGTGGGCCTGTCGTCACGTCTGCTCCGCGAAGGCTTCAAAGTGCTTCCGATACGCACACCGACAGTCCCCCCAGGCACCGAACGGCTGCGCATCAGCCTTAACGCAACCCTCTCGACCGCCGATATCGACCGTCTCGGCTCGACTCTCACCAAGATACTGACAGAATGAAATTCCATATACTCCCGACATCAAGCCCCATAGCCCCCAACCGCACGATATTGATTTTCGCCGGCTGGGGAATGGACGAAAAACCCTTCGCGCGACTCGCGGTCGAGGGCTATCGCATCGCCATCGTGTGGGACTACCGCCGAACCGACTTCCCCACCCCGCTTGCCGAGCTGCTTGCCGTCAGTGAGGAAATCGTTGTGCTCGCATGGTCGTTTGGCGTTTCGGCCGCGACCCGCTTCATCATCGCCAATCCTCAGCTTCCGCTGACAGCCCGCATAGCTGTCAACGGCACGATGCACCCTGTCGATGACCGTCTCGGCATCCCCCCGCCGATTTTCGACGGCACACTCGATGGACTCAGCGAGAAAAGCCTCTCGAAATTCTATCTGCGCATGGCCGGAAGCGGCGAAGCTTTCCGCAAATTCGCCGGCCACATGCCTGACCGCGATATTCCTGAATTGAAAGAGGAACTTATCGCCATCGACAGCGCCCCGGCTGTCGGCTATGGTATAAGAGGGATCTGGGACTGCGCCCTCATCAGCGACAGTGACCGCATAATTCCACCCGCCAATCAAAAGGAAGCATGGAGTGCGGAGCCGGGAGTGGAAATAATCAACATTCCGGGTGCGCATCTCCCCGATTTCGGAAGCATATTGCGCTCACTGGTTAAAGAAAAAGGACTCGTGGCACAGAAATTCACCCGAGCCGAAGCCACATACGACGACAACGCGCTCGTTCAGCATCGGATAGCCGAAAAGCTCTGCGGCCTCATCCCCGGGGGAATGTCAGGCGGCAACTACCTTGAGATTGGATGCGGGACCGGACTCGCTACCCGGCTTCTCATCTCAAGTCTCACACCCTCACGTCTGACCCTCTGGGATCTCCACATCCCCGAAGCGCTCACGAAGTCGCTTGAAGCGGATGGCCATGCCGTGACCGCGCTCGAATGTGACGCCGAGACAGAGATCCGACAGCTACCCGACGAAAGCCTCGACCTGATATTCTCGGCCTCAACTGTCCAGTGGTTCAACTCGCTCCCCACTTTCCTGCGGGAGTGCTCACGAAAACTCCGCAAAGGTTGCGTGGCTGTCATCTCGACTTTCGGACCGGAGACAATGCGCGAGATACGCGGTCTGCTCCCCGACTCCATCCACTATCCGGAATTGCGGACCATCTCAGCGATGATACCCGCCGGGTGTACCCTCATCCATCTCTCCGAGGAAGTGCACAGCCTCACTTTCCCCTCGCCGCTTGAAGCGCTGCGCCACGCCAAGCTCACCGGTGTCAACGGTCTCAGCAGTACCCACAACGGCAGCACAGCCCGCGACGTAATCTCCCGCTATCCCCTCACCCCCGACGGCAAAGCGACAGTCACATATCATCCTATATATATACTACTTCAGAAAAAATAACATGAGTCAGGCATATTTTATCTCAGGTATCGACACCGATGCAGGCAAAAGCTACGTCACCGGCTATCTCGCAGCGCGTCTCATGAAAGAAGGCAAGCGCGTGGTCACCCAGAAATTCATCCAGACCGGCAATGTCGGCTTCTCGGAAGACATCGACCTCCACCGCAAACTGATGGGCATCGCTCACCTCCCTGAAGATCTTGACCACACTACCGCACCGGTCATCTTCTCCTATCCGGCCTCAGCCCAGCTCGCAGCCAGAATGGACAACCGTGAGATCGACCTCGACATCATTGACAATGCCACAGCCACACTGCTCGAACGCTATGACATCGTGCTGATCGAAGGCGCCGGCGGCCTGATGGTGCCTATCACCGACGATTTCTTCACCATCGACTACGTTGCCTCACGCCATCTCCCGATGCTTCTCGTGGTCAACGGAGTCCTCGGCTCCATCAACCATGCCATCCTCTCGCTCGAAGCTATCCAATCACGTGGCATCGAGCTCGCCGGAGTCCTCTACAACGAGCACTTTGACACCGACCGCATCATCGGTGCCGACACGCAGGCATTTCTGCGCCGCTACATAGCCAAACATTTCCCTAAAGCCACATTTGCCACCGTACCCAGCCTCTGAGAGCGTGTTTTTTCATGGAAATATAGGCGATTTCAACAATAATCCGTAACTTTGTATCACCAATATATATATTTCCAATGGACATCAACTCATTCAGCATCTCAATATCAAAGGAGCAGCTGTCGGGACTCCCGACGGTCGAGTTTCCCGGCTCTATAACGGTGCTTGAGACTATTCCCGATGCCTTGGAAGCCCTCCGCTATCTCCGCACATGCAAAGCGGTGGGTTTTGACACCGAGACCAAGCCTAATTTCCGAAAGGGACAGACCAACACCGTCTCTCTCATACAGATTTCAACTCTTGACCACTCGTTTCTCTTCCGTCTCAACAAACTCGGCTTCTTCCCGGAGCTGCGCGAGTTCATGGAATCGAAAGATGTGGTAAAGGTGGGCCTTTCGCTCCGCGATGACTTCCATGTGCTCCATCGCATAGCCGCTTTCGAGCCTGCCAATTTCATCGATCTGCAAAACGTAGTCAAGTCGTTTCACATCGCCGACTCCAGCTTGCAGAAGATCTATGGCATCATCTTCAACGGGCGCATCTCAAAAAGCCAGCGTCTCAGCAACTGGGAAGCTGCACAGCTCAGCCAGGGCCAGATGGTCTACGCATCCATCGACGCCTGGGCCTGTCTGAGAATCTACAACCATCTGATGGCCGGATGCTTCGACCCGGCCGACTCTGCCTACATCGTGCAGGAGAAAAACGAGTCAGACGCCACTGTCAACTGACGGCTGCCGGCCCCTCCTGTCGTCCGCGACCGATCCATCCATATCCTCTCCCCCATCTCCCTTTCCTCCACACAAGTATCAACAACAATTTTAACGTAGTCTGACGCTAAGCCATCTTACTTAACTGAAAACCATGAAATTTAGACCTTCTACCTTCATCCCGGCCATTTTGCTCCTCTATCTCGGGGTCATGAGCTATATAGGCTTCCCTGAATTTCAGCAAGGCCACTATCTCTACTACTTCGGTGTTATCGGTGTGACACTCGTCATCATCGCCGTGCTCCATCTCTTCCTGAAGAAACGGGAACGGGCAAGGGAACAAAAGGTCAGGTAACAAAAAAGCGAACCTCAGCCTCCCTCCCTATTGACAACGACATGCAGATAAGAACTCCAAGAGAAATCACTGAAGCTGCCGCCATTGCCGGAAGCGCCAAAGCCAACCTCACCGTAAGCAACCTCCCGCGCCTCATGCTCGCATCGTGTCTCGCAGGCGCCTACATAGCTTTCGGAGGAATCCTCTCGCTAATCATCGGATTCGGGTTTCCGGAAATCACAGCCTCCAACCCGGCCATGCAGAAACTCCTGAGCGGGTGCATGTTTCCAATCGGCCTCATCCTCGTAGTGACCCTCGGAGCGGAACTCTTCACCGGCAACAATGCCCTGCTCATCCCCTCCTATCTCAAGGGAAAACACAATTTCGCCACCGTAGTCCGCAACTGGACACTCGTATATGCAGGCAATTTTGTCGGTGCCATACTCTTCACATACTTAATGGTATATGTCTGCGGCCTGACGGCGGCCGAGCCCTACCACAGCGCCATCATCTCAATCGCCAAGGCGAAAGTATCGATGCCGTGGCTCACGGTTCTCCTCAAGGGAATCGGAGCCAACTGGTGTGTCTGTCTGGCAGTGTGGCTCGCCTTGTCGGGCAAGACATTTTTTGAGAAAGCCCTCGGCTGCTGGCTCCCTGTGATGGCCTTTGTGGCTCTTGGCTACGAGCACTCGATAGCCAACATGTTTTTCATCCCTCTCGGCATGATGGAGGGAGCCGACATCAGCGTCGTCGAGGCTATCACTGCCAACCTCATTCCTGCAACCATCGGCAATATCATCGGCGGTGCGCTGCTTGTTGGCGCGGTCTACGCCTATATCCACGAGATCAAACGGTAGCCTTCGGACGGCGGCGGAAGCGGCCGAGTGTCATCAACCTCCGCAGGCAGACTATGGCTGTTACCGCTGCAATAGGCAGCACGGCCAGTGGACTGAAGGCGAGAGCTGTCACCACTCCTGCGGTGACGAGCAGCACCGAAAGCAGGGCGAAACGGACTGTCGGCGCCGGGACTGAAAGGCCATAGCGGCGGAAGTAGACTATGGAGATGATGACGAGATAGCCCAGATACCACAACGCATAGCTTACACCGAGGCCTGCGATGCCCCAAAGACGGAAAGCCACAATGTTGAGCACAAGCGACAGCGCTGCGCTCAGCGATTCGGTGGCCAGATAGATGACACCGTCACCTTTGGCGAGGATCACATAGGCCATGCAATAGGAAAGCGCCCGGAAGATCACGCCTATCATCGCTATCGTGACGTAGGGCGTTACGACTGCAAATTCACCGGCATAGAGCAATGACACTATCCATGGAGCGAATGATATGAAAAACAGAGCTGCCGGGAGGAGGATGAGCATAAGCAGCAATGCCTCGTGGGCCACATAGACCCGCAGACGCAGGGCGGAAGCAAGCGCCGAGGCAAGGCGGGGATAGTATTCCATTACAACGGCGGCAAGCACCAGACCGATGTAGCGGTTGATCATCGTGTAGCCGGCCTGATAGAAGCCGACGACGATGTCACCCTCGCCGATGTTGAGCCATGCGATGAAGATATAACTGATAAGCTGACTGATAAAGTCGGCCGAAGTCATGAAGATGCCCAGGACGATGAAATGACGGCCTTGCCTGAAGGTCTCGCGCAGTGACATCGACACGCCGACACCATTGCCGCGCACACGATAGAAGTACATAGCACCCCACGTCGTCAACGCGTATGCGATGATTGAGGGAATGATGCTCTCCATCCGCCAGAAGTAGTACATCGGGGCCGATACAGCCAGACCGCCGAGCATACCCCACATAGAGGCCTTGGCAAGTTCGCGCAGATATCCGAGGCCTTGTAGCAACACCTGTTCAGCCGACGTCAGCGCGCCTAAAAAGAGCACCAGGCCGAGCAGAGCGAAGCCGAGGGTATTGGAATAGGAGCCGAAAGTCTTGAGACTCAACACCGGCGAGGCCACAAGCATCACAAGGACCCCGAGCAGACCGAGGATCACACCCCAGCGCCTGACCACACACACTATCGAGGCGAGACGCTCGGCGTCGGTGCGGTTGGCCACCACATCCCTGACCGAACTGTCGCGGAATCCGAGCTGAGAGAGCGTGCGCAACATGTCGGCCGCAAGATTGTAGATGCCGAAGAGTCCGATGCCGGCAGGTCCGAGCCATAAGGCCACGAGCTTCGTGCGGACAATGGAGCAAAGGACTCCCATCACCTGCACTCCGCCGAACACGCCCATCGCCTTCAGCACTCTCGCAGAGATGGCTCCGCTCATCGGCGCGCCTCCCTCCAGAAGGGCGTGACATCATAGACCCCCATGATCACTCCCGACGCAAGCTCGTAGAGCGCCTTGAAGAAAGGAGCCTGGCCCGCGCGCGCAAGCCTCCATGCCTTGAGCGGGATGCGGGGGATGAACGTGAAGGGATAGAGATAGTAGATGAAGGCCCCCATTCCCCGGAGTATTTTCGGATCCTCAATGGGACGGTTGCCGGTGGTCGGGCCCTTGTGGGCAGTGATGACTATCGGGAAGAAGCGGCAGCGGATGCCGAGACGGAGCGCCGTGAGGAGAAACATCTCGTCCTCTCCTGAATGGAATATAGGCGACCCTGGGCCGAAAGCGGCATGAAAACGGAGTTTTCCGGCCGGACTGTCACGGCGCACGGCGACCTCGAAAGTTGTCTGATAGAAACCCTTCGGCAGATTGCCGGTGAGATCACAGGACTCGGATGGATAGGTCTTCGGCTCCCCCTCATACATAAAAGAAGCATAGTCCACGTCGGGATTCTTCTCAAAGGTTTCCACGACTGCCCGCAACCGTTCGGTCGTGTAGCGCAGGTCATCGTCAGCCATAAGCATGATGTCGGCCGTTGCGAGCTCTATGGCATTGTTGCGGTTGAGGCTCACTCCCTTCTGCCCGAAGCGATCTATAAGGATGTCGGAGCGCGAGGCCAGGGCCTCGGGCACTGGCGCATCGCCGTGTTGCTGCCAGGAGACTATGTAGCGCACACCGTCGGCCACAGGCAGATTCATATCCGCTACCCGGAGGATTCCCTCAGGCATATAGGTTGCTATCAGAACATCAAGAGTCAGCATGGTTTTTCTTTAAGATGGTATTTATCCAGAATTCGGCAGCACGGCGGGCCACAAGGCGATAGTCGTTGTGGCGCACCACGAACTCACGTCCCTGCAGACCGCGGGGACGCAATTCCTCGGGATGAAGCACTGTGTATTCAAGCGCTCTGACGACAGATTCATAGTCAGGCTCGACATGGATGACGGGGCGAAGCTCCTTCTCTCCGATGAAATCATAGAATTCCGGAGCGCCGCCGGAGACGGTGGTCAGCCCATAGGCCATCGCCTGAAGCGCGTTGGTGGCAGGGGTGTAGCTGTAGAGTTGATCCAGCACCACGTGGGCCGATTTGAGCAGGCCGAGATACTCGTCGTAGGGACGGTTTTCGACAATGACAAGCTCGGCTCTGTCGGGATAGCGTTCCACCACCGCGCGGGCGGCATGCTCCATGACATCCGTACCCTTCTCGAGCAGACGCGACCTGTAGCGTCCGAGGAAGAGCCTCACCTTGCGCGGACGCTCGGGGAGCTCGACCGGCCGGAGCGCATCGGTGTCGATCGGGATGCCGGCATAGGCAAACTTGTCGGGCGGAAGGATGCGGCGGAGGGCCACGTCGTTCTCATAGAGCACCGAGATCGCTCCGTCGATATTGGAGTAGATATGGCGGTCGAGAGCCCGCATATTGTCGGCAAGCCACTCGTCGCAGATCGTCGGGTTTGCCAGACGGTAGGGGGACGGGCGATCATAGATGCGGAACTCATTGTAGCGCACTGGCGACGAGAGATCGAGTGAGGCCTCGACATAGTTCGGATCGGTGCCGAGAGCGGTGTTGAAGATGGAACGGTTGTTGGCCTTGAGATAGTCGAAGAGTATCCTCTGGCGCTGCGGCTTCAGGTCGATGTAGCTCTGTGTGGCTATCGAGACGACATCAAAACCTCTCATCCGTTGCTTCAGCCCGAAATTGATTCTCATCCATAGGTCAAGACCTCCGACCTTGCCTCTGAAACGTCGGCGCAGGTCTATGTCCCGCTCCGTGTTGAGCCAGTAGCCTCCGTTGGAAGCCACGACAGTCTCATGACCGAGCGTCTCCAGTCCGCGCGCGAGAGTGCGGTGGTAGGAAGAGGCGTCCCCTACAAAGAGTATTTTCAGATGGTCGGTCATGGTGATAGATGAAAGGAGATTGCGGGAGAGAGGTGGGTGGAGGTCAGAGTTTCTTACGGAAGGCACGGCGACGGCGGTGGAGACGGCGCTCGAAGTATTCCCACTGCGACTGTACCTGCGAATTTGACTCCAGCTCAAGATTTGTCTCGGCATATTTCACACCGTTCTTGATGTAGAGGTTGAGCAGGTCATAGAAGAAGAGCGAATTGACGCCTTTCGACTGATACTGCGGCTTGACAGCTATGAGAAGCAGGTCGATGACATCGTTTTTGCCACGCATGGCCTTAAGGATGCGATACCATCCGAGGGGGAAGAGCCGGCCGCGCGACTTGCGGAGCGCCTCAGAGAGCGATGGCAATGTGATGCCGACTCCGACGAGCTCACCGTCACGGTCGACAACTACGCTGACATATTCGAGACGCAGGATACTGAGATACATATCGATATAGTAGTCGATCTGCCTCTCGGTCAGTGTGCAGTAGCCATAGAGGTCGGCGTAGGCTTCGTTGATGAGATTGAAGAGAGCCTGTCCGTAGTCAGCCTTGATCTTCTTGCCCGAAGTGTATTTGAGTATGCGCAGATCATATTTTTTCATCACGATCTCCGCGATGCGTGTCATCTTTTCGGGGACAGAATCGGGAATAGTGATTCGATATTCGACCCAGTCTATATCCTTGGTGTAGCCGAGACGGCCGACATGGGCCGGATAGTAGGCATAGTTATAGATTGTGGCCATAGTGCCCATCTCGTTGAAACCCTCGACGAGCATCCCCTCGCGGTCCATGTCGGTGAAGCCCATCGGGCCTATCATCTCGGTCATGCCGCGCTCACGGGCCCAGTCCTCGGCAGCTCCGAAGAGTGCGTCGGTGACCTCGGCGTCATCAATGAAATCAACGAAGCCGAAACGTGCCTCGCTCTTGCCTGTCGACTCGTTGAGACGGTCGTTGATGATAGCGGTTATGCGTCCCGCCGGCTTTCCGTCGCGGTAAGCCATGAAACACTGCGCGCGGCAGTAGTCATAAGCAGGATTCTTGGAGGGAAGGAGGGTGTGGACTTCGTCGAAAATGAGATTCGGGACATAATACTCATTACCGTCATAGAGATCAATGCCGAAGTTCACATATTTTTCAATTTCTTTCTTGGTAGGTTCTATAGCCTTTACAGTAACGGACATATTTTCGATTCTATTTTGTCAATTCAATACCGGTCTCGGATGTTGTCTCTTCGAGAGTGGCCGGACGATAGGGCGAGTTGAGCCAGAGGAGGAGGGCTATCATGGCCACAAGGAAGGCGATGATGGCGAGATAGATATGGTTGGTCTTGCGGTCGGCGAGGGCCAGACGCAGTTCGTTGACGCTATGGCAACGCTTGGCCGGATCGGAGCTGACACAGCGCTCGGCCACCTTGCGCAGACGCGGACGCTGTATGCCGGAGGCATCAAGAGCGGCAAGGATGACACGGCAGTAGTTTTCGATATCCTCACTTGCGTCCTTGGGGGTAATGTGTGACTTCTGGTCAAAACCGACATCAATGAGTTTCAGATTTCCGATGTTTTCGGTAAAGATAATCCGCTCCGGGGTGATGGGATGGTGCTCGAGGTGATTGCTCTGTATGTAGTCAATGGCATCGAGCAGCTGGTGTGTGAGCTTGTCGATGTGCTGCTCTGTGACTTTGCCCTCACGGATGAGCTTGGCGAGAGAGTCGCCGTAGACATCATCGGTGATGATACACATTCCCAGCCCGGGGACCTCCTCGAAGTCATTGATCATGATGATGTTGGGGTGGGCGAGATTGTAGCGCACCTCAAATTCTTTCTCGATCATCTGCTCATATTCCCCGACGCCCTTATATTCCGGGCGGAGAGTCTTGAGCATCAGCCATTTCCCGAATTTTTTGGCGGTATAGACATGGTAAAACTCCTCGTCCCACTCGGGAAGGTGTTCAATCTCCGTCCATTTGTCGGAGGGAGGAGTGGTTGGGTGTGTGGAAGGATTATTGTCCATAGGAGGGGAAATGGCTAAGTGATGGATGAACGGTATTATCAAGATGCAAATATACGAAAAATTCCCGTAATAGCGTCGGGAAGAGCCCGATGGGCGGTAAAATAAACGTTAAGAGGGCCTTTTCAATCAAGCTCTATGAGGGACGCGGGGTCTCCTGCTGCCACATCTGCTCGCCTGGATTGATGTAGTAGAGATGGCCGGTGGCACGCGAGGTGGCCGTGTAGAGCCAGCGGTAGAAGTCGAGGCCCTGCGCTTCGGGAGGAATCCCGGCAAGGTCGATGAACACGTTGCGCCACTGTGCGCCCTGCGATTTGTGGCAGGTGACGGCATAGGCATATTTCACCTGCAGGGCATTGAAATATTCATCCGTGCGCAGACGCCGCAGCCGAGTCTCATAGGGGGTGTCGAAAGCATTGACCTCCGGATCGGCCATGCGCGACTCCGCGAGGCGCTCCATCTTCTCGCGCGGGAGTGAAGCGTTTTCGTCGGTAAGGGTGTCAAGAAAGATACGGCACTCGATCTCGACGTCGCGGTCCGGAAGCCGGAGACTGACATTGGCGAAGCGGAAACCATATTTTTCCTCAATGGCATGGACCGCGGTCACGATGGCGACATCGCCGTTGGCTATGAAGTCGAGACCTTTGATCTTGGCGGCCCAGGTGTAGTTGTTTTTGGCGATGAGCAGACGCTCACCCTTCACGAGCTCTTCCTCATAGTCAAGGATGCGCGAACGTATGCCGAGATTGAATCCCGTGGCCCTGCGGTTGGAGCGGGTGATCACGGTGGTCTCCCCCGCCCCGTCGCGGCGGTAGCAGTCACCGATGGCATCGACCACATCCTCCCCCTCGACCACCGAGACATCGCCATAGCCGTCGAGGATGAGCCTGGGCGCGGGGAGAGGATCGACGAGCATGGCCCGTCGTAGCCAGGTGGCGTTGCGGAGGATGCCCGACTGACGGGCCTGGCGGGCAGTGTCGGTCAGCACGGCACGCGACACGTGGAGCCCAAGCTCTTTGTAGCGTTTTGGTGACATTGCCGGACTCTCGACACTCCCGACCGGCGGGAGCTGAGCGACGTCGCCAAGGAGGATGAGGCGGCAGTTGTCGCCGGTGAAGACGTATTGCAGCAGATCCTCGAGAAGTCCTCCCTGAGGTGTCTGGCCTGTCCCTTCGGCCTCATGGTCGCCGATCATGGAGGCTTCATCGACGATGAAGACCGCATCGGTCAGACGATTGTCCTGAAGAAAGGTGAAGCCTCCCGAGAGATTTCCCGCAGGCCCACGGTAGATCTTGCGGTGGATGGTATAGGCAGGATGGCCCGAATGGGCGCTGAAGACCTTGGCGGCACGCCCGGTGGGTGCGAGAAGCACTACGGGGCGCCCGACTTCGCCGAGAGCTTTGACGAGAGCTCCGGTGAGCGAGGTCTTGCCGGTCCCGGCATAACCGTTGATTATGAAGACGGAGTCGGAGGGGGTCGACGAAGAGCAGAAACGCGCCAAGGCGTCAATCAGCAGGCTCTGCTGCCGGTTGGCGCTGTAGGGGAGTTTGTCCCTGACGAGATTTGCAAATTCTCCGACGGTCATGATGGAGTGTTGTGTGGTTCAGACTACAAAAATAACGAAAATAATGGCACCCTTGATGCGTCAGAGACTCCTAAATATGCTTAACTTTGCCGTCAGCAGTAAAAATCTCAAATTTCTTATGGAATACAGACTACGAAGAGCCATCCGCGAAGATTTAGGGCGCATCATGGAGATCATGGGCCATGCGAAGGCCCAGATGGCGCGCGAGGGGAGCCGGCAATGGGACGAAAGCTATCCGGCACCGGAAAATATACTGACAGACATCGCGGCCGGCAATGGCTATGTGCTGACCGGGCCTGATGATATTCCCGTGGCCTACGGTGCGATCATATTCAAAGGCGAGCCTGCCTATGCGGCCATCGACGGATGTTGGCTGACGGAGGGTGAGCCCTACGTTGTGCTCCATCGTCTGGCTGTGGCCGAGGAGGCCAAGGGGCGCGGAGTGGCGTCGCAATTTTTTGACGAGACAGCGCGGCTTGCCGCTGAGCGTGGGGCTGAGAGTTTCCGTGTCGACACCAACTACGACAATCACCGTATGCTCCACCTGATGGTGAAACTCGGTTTCACCTATTGCGGCGAGGTGACCTATGGCCGCGGATCGAGAAAGGCCTTTGAAAAAGTCATTGTCTGAACTATAGCTTCAACCCTCAACACTATTACATTATTATATCTGATTATATATGTAAACAGGGCGCACCGGATGGTGCGCCCTGCATTTATATCTGTACTATCGAGTCGATTACTTCTCGATGTGGGGACCTGCAGCAACAAGAGCCTTGCCGGCTGCGTGGCCTTCAAATTTCTTGAAGTTGTTGATGAACATTTCAGCGAGCTTGTCGGCCTTCTTAGTCCATTCTGCGGGATCAGCGTAGGTGTCGCGGGGATCGAGGATCTTGGGATCGACACCGGGAAGTTCGGTAGGAACGGTGAAGTCGAAGATGGGGAGCTGCTTGGTGGGAGCTGAGAGGATAGCACCGTCGAGGATAGCGTCGATGATACCGCGGGTGTCGCGGATAGAGATACGCTTGCCGGTACCGTTCCAGCCGGTGTTCACGAGATAAGCCTTAGCACCGCTCTGTTCCATACGCTTAACGAGTTCCTCAGCATATTTGGTGGGGTGGAGCGAAAGGAAGGCAGCGCCGAAGCATGCAGAGAAGGTAGGAGTGGGCTCAGTGATGCCGCGCTCAGTACCTGCGAGCTTGCTGGTGAAGCCTGAGAGGAAGTAGTATTTAGTCTGCTCGGGAGTGAGGATAGACACGGGAGGAAGCACACCGAAGGCATCAGCCGAGAGGAAGATCACGTTCTTGGCGGCGGGACCGCGTGAAGGAACGATGATGTTCTTGATGTGGTTGATGGGGTAGCTTACGCGGGTGTTTTCGGTCACGCTCTTGTCAGTGAAGTCGATCTTGCCTTCAGCGTCAACGGTAACGTTCTCGAGGAGAGCGTCGCGGGTGATGGCGTTGTAGATGTCGGGCTCGCTTTCCTTGTCGAGGTTGATAACCTTGGCGTAGCAGCCGCCTTCGTAGTTGAAGACACCGTTGTCGTCCCAACCGTGCTCGTCGTCACCGATGAGGAGACGCTTCGGGTCAGTTGAAAGGGTGGTCTTGCCTGTGCCTGAGAGGCCGAAGAAGATAGCGGTGTTTTCGCCCTGCTTGTCGGTGTTGGCCGAGCAGTGCATTGAAGCGATGCCGCGGAGGGGGTTGTAGTAGTTCATGATAGAGAACATACCCTTCTTCATCTCACCGCCATACCAGGTGTTGATGATGAGCTGCATGCGCTCGGTGAGGTTGAAGGCTACGCAAGTCTCGGAGTTGATGCCGAGTTCCTTCCAGTTTTCAACCTTAGCCTTAGAAGCGTTGAGGACAACGAAGTCGGGCTTGAAGTTCTTGAGCTCGTCTTCGGTGGGGCGGATGAACATGTTGGTCACGAAGTGAGCCTGCCATGCCACTTCCATCACGAAACGGACAGCGAGACGGGTGTCGGGGTTGGTGCCGCAGAATGCGTCAACAACATAGAGAGTCTTGTCTGAGAGCTCCTTGTCGGCGATAGCCTTGAGGGCCTTCCAGGTCTCGGGAGTGATGGGTTTGTTGTCGTTTTTGTATTCTTCTGTTGTCCACCAGATTGAGTTAGCGCTGGTGTCGTCCTTTACAAAGAATTTATCTTTGGGAGAACGGCCGGTGTAGATACCGGTCATCACGTTTACTGCACCGAGTTCAGTGACCTGACCCTTTTCATAACCCTGGAGGTTGGGGTTGGTCTCGTCGATGAAGAGCTGGTCATAGCTGGGATTGTGGATCACCTTTGCGCCGGCGATGCCATACTGAGATAAATCAATTGTACTCATTGTAGTGTGATTGAGTTTGATATGAAATTGATAATTTAATGTTTCCTAAAGTCTTTTTGTACCTTATATAAAAGATAGGTGGAATTTTGTTCTTCTTATCCGACTGCAAAGTTACTTACTTTTTTCGGTATTAAATGGCAGTAATAAGGAAATTTTTCTCTATTAATAATTTTTAATCAAAAGTGTGAAGAGACGGCACTCGGAGTCCCGCTCAGTTCACCAAAACTTATAACGCAGGGGATTCCGGAGGTGTTCGGCGCCAAAAGGCCGTTTAATGTTTTTTAATATTCACGATAGCGTTTTTTCACCATCATTGTGATGAACAGACCGAAAATCATCCTTACCTTTGCGTTATTAATCATACCGTTTCCCCACGGAGTGTCAAGCGAGACGCTTTCAGAAATCAACAGGCGGGGAAATGATGATTATGTCGTTCCCTCTGTCTGGAAACCGCCAAAACAAGTTCAATCCGCGGGGAACAAGGAAAAGAATTAGTTTATATGCTCGAAATACGGGCTGAGCTCATCCTATATACTTGTTCCGTGGATAAGGCGCTTGGCGGTGCCACAGACTTAGAACTATGTATGTAGCGGATATCAGGGCTCAGCCCTATTTCTATTATATCCGCCTGAACCGAACATCGACTGCAAACCTACAAACCGCCGTCTCCCCTCCCGCAGATACACATTAAAAAGAACTATTGCGTCGACCCCCCACCGACTTCTTATTACGCATAAGAACCTTCAGTCAATTTTACGAACCGCCGATAGCACAGACTGCCGCGCCACCCCTCCCGGCATCGACATATCCCAAAGGGGCCCTGACAATCCTGTGCTGATCACCTTCACCCTACCCTAACATATCACACATTCTTCCAATCTTAGCTTTATGACGACAATTTTTATTGGCAAACTCATCCAGGACGAACTGAAAACACAGCAGAAATCTGTTGTGTGGCTCGCTCAAGAGCTTGGGTGCAACCGCACCAACGTCTATAAGATATTCAACCGCCATAGTCTTGACGCAGAGCTCCTGCTCCGCATCTCACGCGCGCTCAACCGCAACTTCTTCGAGCCATACACCTCCCGCCTGCCATTCTGACCGGCATCAGGGACCATACTCTCCTTAAACTTATCGACATGACATGGCAGACATAGCCACCGCCCATAGGTAGAAAACACATAATAGCAACCCACCCCTTCCTCTCACCCGTCTCTCTCTTCCCTTCCCCCACCAATCTGCAATCATTTTTCCTATCAGCCCTGAGCGGCAGCCTCGCCACTGAGCATGCCGCAGGCTGCTTCTATGTCCTCGCCTCTCGAGGCACGGATAGTCGCCGTCACACCCTGCTGATTGAGGCGGTCGCGGAAACGCTCCATGACCTCAGCCGAAGCAGTCGAATGTTCAAAACCGGGGATGGCGTGAAATCTGATAAGATTGACCCTGCAATCGAGTCCGCGGAGCAAACGCGCGAGAGCGTCGGCATGACGGTCATCATCGTTTATGCCTCCCCACATTATATATTCAGCCGACAGACGGCGCTGATGGGCAAAATCATAGCCGCGCAGAAACTCCATTACCTGCGCAACGGGATAGCCTTTCTGGACCGGCATCAACCCCATGCGCTCATCGGCAAAGGGAGAGTGGACACTGATAGCCACATGGACCTTAGTCTCATCGAGCAGACGACGCAGCCCGTCAAGCTTGCCGATAGAGGAAACCGTGATGCGCTTCGGACTCCACGCCAGCCCCCACGGAGCCGTCAGCACCTCGAGCGCTTTCAGGACCTCGTCGATATTGTCCATCGGCTCCCCCATACCCATAAACACGAGGTTGGTGAGACGCTCGCTCTCAGGGATAGCAAAAATCTGATTGATGATGCCGGCAGCGGTCAGATTGCCGTGGAAACCCTGACGTCCGGTCATGCAGAAACGACACCCCATCCGGCAGCCGGCCTGCGACGACACGCAGAGCGTAGCGCGGTCATGATCGGGGATGTAGACAGCCTCGACATCGCGCCCCCCGACACCGTCGACAAGAAAATCAAAACTCTCACCGCGGGTGGCAAATAGATACTTGACCGTCCCGTCAACAGAACGCGAAGCTTTGACCGGAGCCTGGAGACCCACACAATAGTGCTCATTGAGCCACTCCCGGGCGCTTTTGGGCAACTCGGTCATCTCGTCTATGCTCTTCACACGGTTGACATATAGACGACGGGCCATCTGCTTGGCGGCAAACTTCCGGAGACCACACTCATCGGCTACCGATTCGAGCTCACTCAGCGTCATGCCCAGCAGAGGACGGCGGATTTCTGTAAAACTGTTCATTTCCATATATAATTTTAGGAGTGGCGAGAGTATCTTTTCGTTACAACCGATTAACGGCGACACAAAATTACGAAAAATTTCGCCAAAGCCTTGCAAAAATCAAAAATCCTGCTTACCTTTGCACCGCAAACAACGGGGTATTAGCTCATCTGGCTAGAGCGCGACACTGGCAGTGTCGAGGTGAG
>JAMPDC010000001.1:1088603-1106317 GCA_023665865.1 Staphylococcus sp. | reverse complement strand
CAACGGGGTATTAGCTCATCTGGCTAGAGCGCGACACTGGCAGTGTCGAGGTGAGCGGTTCGAGTCCGCTATACTCCACCAAACGCGACACAACATCCGCTGTAACTCAAAAAGTTACGGCGGTTTTCTTTTTATCCCATACAAAAACACCTGCAAAAACCATTGGTGGCTCATAGTGAAAAAGCCGGATAAAATCTTTGGACACAAGCCCTTATTCCACGACAGGCCCAAAGGCCAAACGGATAATCAAAGCAATTCCGGCAGCGATTAGAATTGAAATGATGCCTCTTACCCAAGCATTGAGTTTTTTGGGCAGAAGATTAAACGCAGAGCAGCCTATAAAGCCTGAAACTACTCCGAATATTATTGAATACCAATCCATGTCCATGTTGTCAAGTTTAATTTCTGCAAAGTTAACAAATTCCCATGAGTGAGAGAAATAGGACGCGCGGCCACCGCCTACTGAAAGCCTAACCGCGCCGACATCGAACCCGATACAATCTCCCCGTTAAACAATGAGGTCATAAATACCCCAACAGACAATCGAGGTGATGAAAATTACTCAGAAGTAACGTAAGGGCTTCGACTTTATAATTTTGTACTTGTCGCAAAGCAAGAGCAGAAGCTCCGCTACTACTGCAATTACAATGTAAACATACCAATACTTAAGCATGATTGATTTGATTTTGAAGTTTTTTTATCAGACGCAAATTTATTCAAAAAAAATCACAATGGCCGACAAAAAAACGAATTCAATAGCTTCGTTATCACTTCAGGCACACCTCTGCTCATGCACCCGGAAAGCCATCCTGTCTTTCTTCTGCAAAATTAAAGCCTGTATGTGCCAAATATAAGCACATATATGTAAAAAAATATATTTACATATAAGTTATCTTAAACTCAATTAATGAAATTTTTCTCTAAACATTGCTTGCAGATGAAAACTTTTCTGTAAATTTGCATGGTTGAGAACAGGGGGCCGGAAAATGTCTCCGCCACCCTCCCGACAACAATGAAAAATTTATTCCATCAATTCTATAAATTACTTTAAAAGAATTCATTATGTCAAAGGTTACAGTTGTAGGCGCCGGTAACGTGGGCGCTACTTGTGCAGACGTGCTCGTTAAGTATGGCATCGCCGACGAAGTTGTCCTCCTCGACATCAAGGAAGGTGTTTCAGAAGGTAAGGCCATGGACATCATGCAGACCGCAAACATCCTCAACATCAACACCCGCCTCACCGGTGTCACCAACGACTACGAGAAGACTGCCGGCAGCGACGTTGTCGTCATCACTTCAGGTATTCCCCGCAAACCGGGCATGACCCGCGAGGAACTTATCGGTGTCAACGCCGGTATCGTCAAGTCTGTGACCGACCAACTCCTCAAGCACTCACCCAATGCAATCATCATCTGCATCTCCAACCCGATGGACACCATGACCTACCTCATCCACAAGGTCAGCGGTCTTCCCAAAAACCGTATCATCGGCATGGGTGGCGCACTCGACAGCGCACGCTTCAAATATTTCCTCTCTATCGGCCTCAACGCCAATCCGACCGAAGTCGAAGGCATCGTGATCGGCGGCCACGGCGACACCACCATGATTCCTCTCGTGCGTTTCGCTGCTTACCGCGGCGTTCCCGCAACCAACTACCTCTCCGCTGAGCAGCTCTCAGCTATCGCAGCCGACACTATGGTAGGCGGTGCAACCCTCACCAAACTCCTCGGCACTTCAGCATGGTATGCTCCCGGTGCGGCAGGAGCACAGATGGTCAAGGCTGTCCTCCACAACGAGAAGAAGCTCATCAGCTGCTCTGCCCTCCTCGACGGAGAATATGGCGAGAAAGATCTCTGCATCGGCGTTCCCTGTATCATCGGCAAGGATGGCATCGAGAAGATCGTTGAATTTGACCTCAACGACGACGAGAAAGCTCTCTTCCACAAGAGCGCCGAGGCTGTCCACAAGACAAACGCAGCTCTCGCTTCTGCACTTTGATAGAAAAAGTCAAGCGCCAAGCTGACCTATAAACCTTTCAACCCACATTTCTCCAGCTCAATGACGGCAAAATCATAAGAGCCGGAGAAATGTGGGCATTTTTTAACACACCATACTAAAAAAACAACAGTTACTATGACACTCAAACACCTCCCCCTCTCGCTCCTCGCAGCAGCGTTTTTCTGCTCATGCGGAAGCGGCAACACAGCTACAGCTGAAGAAAAAAGCGAAGGCATCACCGAAGAAGTCGCAGCCGAAGGCCAGATCGAATACACCGACAACTCCACTATCACCCCCGACAAGAATCTGCCGACCGTGATTGACTTCAATGCCACCTGGTGTGGTCCCTGCCAGCGCTTCGCTCCAATCTTTGAGGAAGTGGCCAAGGAATACAAGGACAAGGCTATCTTCATGTCGGTCAACGTCGACAACTCACCCCGCGCCGCGCAGCAATTTGAGGTTTCGGCCATCCCCCAGATCAGCATCCTCATGCCCGACGGCACAGTCACCTCATCTGTCGGCTTCATGGACCGCCAGCAGTTCCTTGACTTCCTCAAACCTATCCTCTGACATTAACCGGGATTTCCCAACCATCCCCGACACGCCACCCCAGACACATGGAGAAACGCCTCTTTCTGCTTGACGCATACGCTTTGATCTACCGCGCATACTACGCGCTCATCCGCTCGCCCCGCTTTACCGGAGCGGGCTTCAACACATCGGCCATATTCGGATTCTGCAACACCCTCGACGACCTTCTGCGAAAGGAAAACCCCTCGCATATCGCCGTCTGTTTCGACCCGCCCCACGGCGTCACCTTCCGCCATGAGGAGTATCCCGACTACAAGGCACAGCGCGACAAGCAGCCGGAGGATATCACCGCCTCCATCCCCTATATCAAACGGATCCTCGAAGCCTACAGGATCCCTGTCATCGAGGTGGCCGGATTCGAGGCCGACGACGTCATCGGCACCCTCGCCACGCGTGCGGCCCGGGAAGGTTTCGACACCTATATGATGACCCCCGACAAGGACTACGGTCAGCTCGTCGGCGACCACATCTTCATGTATCGCCCCGCACTCAAGGGTGAGGGATTCGAGATACGCGACACCGCGAGGGTATGCGAGAAATATGGCATCTCCACCCCGCGTCAGGTCATTGACCTGCTGGCGTTGGAGGGCGACGTGTCCGACAACATCCCCGGGTGCCCCGGCGTCGGCGAGAAAACCGCACGCACGCTCATCGAGGCTTGGGGCTCTGTCGAGAATCTGCTCGAAAACACCGACAAGCTCAAAGGAGCCCTACAGAAAAAGGTGATAGAAAACGCCGACAAAATCCGTATGTCGAAATATCTCGCCACCATCCGCACCGATGTCCCTGTGGAAGTGGATCCCGCCGATCTCGAGCGCAAGGAGATCGACATCGATAAACTGACGGAGATCTACACCGAACTGGAGTTCCGTACACTGCTCGGCCGCCTGCGTGCCTCCCGCAAAGCCACCGAAGCCGTCGCTGCCGCAGCTCAGACGCCGGCCGAACCGGTCGCCGACAATTCAGGCATGGGATCATTGTTTGATCTTCCTGCCGACAGCCCAGTCGCTGATGAGCTTACAAGTGCCTGCGAGGAGCGCCACTACACCATAGTCAACACCCCGGCCGAAGCAGCGGCGGAGATTGAGCGCCTCAGCCGCCACCCGGCCATCGGCATGGCCCTCTATGCCATCGGCGAGGAGGCCATGACGGCCCGTTGGGAGGGTCTGGCTCTCTCAGCATCGGAATGTCACGGCATCTTCATCTCTCTCGGCCAGGGTAAAGAACGCGAGGAGATGCTTGCGGTCATTGAGCCGCTGTTCACAGGCCGCGCCACCATCGTCAGCCACGACATCAAACGCGACTATCTCCTGCTGAAAAATGCAGGGATCAATCTCACGGCTCCTTATTTTGACACCTCCGTTGCCCACTACCTTGTAGATCCGGAGATGAAACATGAGCTCCGCTATGTGGTCGGGCGCTATCTCAAACTTGAGCTCAGCGGTGTGGCACCCGACGCGAAACCCGGTCACCCGAAATCAGCCCTGCCGACTGCCGACGCCTGCGCCCGCTACTGTGAGGAAGCCGACCTAAGCCTCAGACTGCGTCTGCCACTCGCCACCGAAATTGCCCGGCGAGACATGCAGTCGCTACTCGACGATGTGGAGTTTCCACTTATCCGTGTGCTGGCCGAGATGGAATTCACAGGGGTGCGCATAGACTCCTCTGTGCTCACCGAACTCTCCGGACGCCTTAAAAAGCGCGTGGAAGCTCTCGAGACAGAAGCCTATGAGATTGCGGGAGGCCCCTTCAACATCGGCTCCCCCGCCCAGGTGGGCATGGTGCTCTTCGACCGTCTGAAAATCGACCCGAAAGCCAAGAAAACAGCCCGTGGCTCCTACTCGACTACCGAACAGATCCTCGAGAAATACGCGCCAAAGGTACCGCTGGTGGGCCTCATCCTGAAAATCAGACGCCTGAAGAAGCTCATCGCAACCTATCTCGACGCCCTGCCGGAGATGGTCAATCCGAAAACCGGCAAGATCCACACGTCATACAACCAGACCGTCACTGCCACCGGAAGAATTTCGTCGACCAACCCGAACCTGCAAAACATCCCCATCCGCACCGACGACGGACGTGAGATCCGCCGGGCTTTCATCGCCGATCCCGGCGACATGATCATGAGCGCCGACTACTCGCAGATCGAACTGCGACTGATAGCCGACCTGTCGGGCGACAAGGACATGATCGAAGGCTTCCTCTCCGGCGACGACATCCACCGCATCACGGCATCAAAAATCTACGGCGTACCCCTCGAAGAGGTCACTGACGACCAGCGTCGCCACGCAAAGACAGCCAACTTCGGCATCATCTACGGCATCTCGGCCTTCGGACTGGCCGAACGTCTCGGCATCGCGCGTACCGACGCCAAGAAACTCATCGACGGATATTTCGCCACCTACCCCCACATCCGTGAGTATCTTGAAAAAGCAGTCGAAGGAGCCCGCGACCTCGGATATGTCAGCACCCGCATGGGACGCCGCCGCTATCTGCCCGACATCAACTCGCGCAACGCCGTCGTCAGAAGCTACGCAGAGCGCAACGCCGTCAACGCCCCCATCCAGGGATCAGCAGCCGATATCATCAAGGTAGCCATGGTCAGAATCTTCAACAGGATGGAGGAACTCGGCCTGCGTTCACGCATGATCATGCAGGTACACGACGAACTCATTTTCAATGTCAAGCCCGAAGAGCTCGACCGCCTGCGCGACGTAGTGATCACAGAGATGGAAAACGCCTACCGCGGCGCCGTCCCCCTCACGGTCGCAGCCGGCGTAGCGGCAAACTGGCTTGAGGCACATTAATATATATGATATAATCGATATAGCTACACTACCGTTATATGACACCCGAAGAAAGAACCCGAATAGAAGAGCGTGTCGTCACCATGCTCAAGACTGTCTATGATCCCGAAATCCCGGTTGACATCTACAACCTCGGACTCATCTATGCCATAGATCTCGACGACGACGGAAACCTCAAGATCGACATGACTCTCACTGCCCCAAACTGTCCGGCAGCCGACTTTCTCGTCGACGATGCCCGCATCAAGCTCGAAAGCATCGATGGAGTCAAGAGTGTCGACATCCGTATCGTCTTCGAGCCGGAATGGACCAAGGACATGATGACCGAGGAGGCAAAACTTGACCTCGGTTTCCTCTGATAAGCCACGGCAGCATCATGGTGACCGGAATGAGCACAGAGCGCACACTCACATATTTCATCAGCGACCTCCATCTCGGAGCCTCCTACATAGCCGACCCGCGGGCCCACGAGCGCCGTGTGGTCGACTTTCTGCGATCCATAGCTCCGCGCTGCCGGCGACTCATCCTGCTCGGCGACATCCTGGACTACTGGTGGGAATACCGCTCGGTGGTCCCCCGCGGTTTCACCCGTTTTTTCGGAGCCCTGGCCGAACTCGCCGATGCCGGTGTGGAGATAACATGGTTCAAAGGCAACCACGACATCTGGATATTCGACTACCTCCCATCGGAAATCGGCCTTACCGTCCACGACGGCATCATGGTCACCGAGTTTGACGGCCATCGCTTCCTGCTCGAACACGGCGACGGTGTCGGGAAACTGCCATGGTCATTCCGCCGGCTCCGCTCCCTCTTCCGCAACCGCACCGCCCAGCGGCTTTTCGCCGCCATCCATCCGCGATGGACCATCGGATTTGCCCACTCATGGTCGTCGCACTCCCGCAAACAAGGAGGCTACACACCGTCGGAAAAAGCCGGCGATAACCTCATCGGATTTGCCCGCGACTACAACGCCACCCACCCCGACAGGAAGATTGACTACTTCATCTTCGGTCACTGCCACGTACTCCTGCGGCAACCTCTCGCCGAGGGTGGAGAGGTGGTCATTCTGGGAGATTGGATCACCCGTTTTTCGTATGCCGTCTGGGATGGGACAGAGCTTAAAACGTCAATTTTTGAGGCGAAAAATTAAGAAAATATTTATATTTAACGTATTTTAACTTTAAGGCAGCATTTTGCGCATATTTTATTACGCATTATAAATCAGCGATATACGCTTCATTTTTGCAATAATTGCAAATAATCAGATATAAAATTATGTTGGATAACATAAAGAAAAATTTGCCCACCCCCATTTCTTGGCCTACCTTTGCATCACGAACCTAAAACAATCTTTTTTACCTTAGAAATTGTACCTATTGGAAACTCATAAAAGGGAGCCGCGTGAAGCTGCTCCCTTTTACTTTTCTTGAAACATCCGCGTAAAACAGACCGGCCACCCCCCTCCTCTGCCCCCTCTTAAAAAAAAGATTGAAAAAAATCAGTGCAACTATTGCACAATTCAAAAACAAATACTAAATTTGCAATGAAAATAAAATTGTAATCATTACAAACTTATAATTTTTCCATGCAGACAAGCAGCATCACAACCCAACAGCTCCTTGACATCCTTTCGGAAGGAGGCGTCAAGCCATCAGCCCAGCGGATGATGATCCTGCGCTACCTGATGGAAAACAGGATCCACCCGACGGTCGACGAGATCTTCAAGGCCCTCCAGCCGGCCAACCCGACGCTCTCGCGCACCACGGTCTACAACACCCTCCGCCTCCTGACCGCCGCCGGCATCATACGCTGTATCGGCACAGGCAACAACGAAGGCGCACGCTGGGACTATTCGACCTACGATCATTCGCATTTCCTCTGCATCTCATGCGGCCACGTTGCCGACGTCGCGTTCAGCATCCGGCCCGACGATTTCCCGACCCGTCCCGAAGGCTACGACATCAACACCGCCGACGTGATATTCAAAGGACTTTGCCCCCACTGCGCAGCCACCTCACATCAGGCGTGAAAAGCGCAGCAGCTCCATCGCCCGCTCAGGCGACAGAGCCCCCACTCCATAGCAACTTATCAAATCAAATTTCGTATTAATACAATTATCTTAAAAAATCATCAATTATGAAAAAGAAATTCATCTGCACCGTTTGTGGTTACGTTCATGAAGGCGACGAAGCACCCGAATTCTGCCCCCTCTGCAAAGCTCCCCGTTCAAAATTCAAAGAAATGGATGAGAGCGCAGCGCTCGAATTCGTGACTGAACACGTCATCGGTATCGCAAAAGACACAGACGACGAAATGAAGGCCGACCTCCGCGCCCACTTCGAAGGCGAATGTGCCGAAGTAGGCATGTATCTCGCCATGTCGCGCCAGGCTGACCGCGAAGGCTATCCCGAAATCGCAGAAGCCTTCAAGCGCTACGCTATCGAAGAGGCTGAGCACGCATCAAAATTCGCTGAACTCCTCGGCGAGTGCGTATGGTCAACCAAAGAAAACCTCGAGAAGCGCATGGCAGCTGAAGCCGGTGCCAACGCCGACAAGATGCGCATCGCACGCCGTGCGAAAGAGCTCAACCTCGACGCAATCCACGACACCGTTCACGAAATGGCTAAGGACGAAGCTCGCCACGGCCAGGGCTTCCAGGGTCTCTACAACCGCTACTTCAAGAAGTAATCAGGTCAGATAGAAAACCATAATCACAGCGACAGAATTTTTTCAGCATCCCGCCACCGGGACTGAAGAGATTCTGTCGCCTTTTTTTCAACATTTCAGCGGAATAGCTATTTTCGCGCCGGTTAATGTTAATAATAATTAACAACACAGGTTTTTCTGTAACCATTTTGTCGAAGTATTGTAACTATGTTGTAACTTTGCTGCAAATACCTGATCAACCATGTCGTGAAAGGCATAGTCGCAAAAGATATTTGGCATTTATACATACAATAAGCCAACATCATCACCATCATGAAAGCCAAAAGCATAGCATTGCTAATTTTCATATTTGCAGCAATAAGCATCGCCACAAGTTGCACCACCTCATCGCAGAAAGCGGTGAGCGATAACCAACGCAACGAAAAGAAGCTTAATGTGCCTGCAATCTTCAACCGCGACAGCGCATTTTCCTACGTCCGCCGCCAAGTGTCATACGGACCCAGAGTCTCAGGCACCAAGGGCAATGAACGATGCCGCACATATCTCATCAACGAGCTTGAGCGCCACGGAGCACGGAATGTAAAAGTACAGACCGGCGAAGTAGTGGCTTTCAACGGCGACCGCCTCCCGATCGGCAACATCATGGCATCATACAACCCCGAAAGCAAAGACAGAATCATGCTTTTGGCTCACTACGACACCCGCCCCTGGTCAGACTCCGACGCCAATGAGGAAAACCGTCTCAAGCCCGTCCTCGGAGCCAATGACGGCGCCAGCGGCGTTGCCGTCATCCTTGAGATAGCCCGCCAGCTCAACAAAGTGAAAGCCCCGATCGGAGTCGACATCCTGCTGGTCGACGCCGAGGACTACGGCCAGGCATCCGGCTTCTCCACTCATGATGAGTCGTGGTGTCTCGGCACCCAGTATTGGGTCAAAAACATGCCCTATGCCCAGGATTCACTCCCCCGCTACGCCGTGCTCTTCGACATGGTCGGTGGCCTCGGGGCCAAATTTCACCGCGAATATTTCTCGGAGCAGAAAGCCCGCAACATTGTCGACAAAGTATGGTCAGTTGCCGCACGCTCCGGATATGAATCAAGATTCGTCAACAAAAACGGTGGCTCTGTCATCGACGACCACGTCTTCCTCAACGAAGCCGGAATACCCGCGATAGACATTATTGAATCAAAAAACGATGCCACCGGCAGCTTTGCCCCGACATGGCACACCGCCAACGACAACATGAACAACATCGACCCCGCATCGCTCGAAGCCGCCGGTCAGACCATCCTCAACCTCATCTACAACGAGACTCCGCGCAAATAAGCGCCACACAGACATAAAAAAAACAATTCAGGGAAGCCACTCCACAAACCGAGCCGGCTTCCCTGAATTTTATGAAAAGAATTGATGATTATATCTTATCTTTGATTTCGAGCGTGGATGATTACTTGAGCGTACCCTGGTTGGCCTGCTCGATCATCTCTTTGCTTGCCGTGATGTAGATCTCCACGCGACGGTTCTGCGCACGTCCCTCAGCTGTAGAGTTTGAGGCGATATAGTCCTGCATAGGCAGACCCTCGGCAGAGAGGCGGGTTGCAGCGACACCGCTGTTGAGGAGATAGTTGCGGACAGCGTCAGCACGGCCGTTGGCCACACGCTCGTTGACAGCGAGCGTACCGGTATCGTCAGTGTAGCCATAGATCTGCACGTTGGTGCCGGGGTTATTTATGAGAGAAGCGGCAAATTTGCTCAGATCAGTCCTGGCACTTGCGCTGAGAGTTGTTCCGTTGGTGGGGAAAAGGATACCACCGTTGAAGGTCACCTGGATGGCCTGGAGACCATTTTCATCAGTCACCTGCTTGATTTCAGCCTGCTTTGCGAGCTCAGCCTGGAGCTCAGCCTGCTGTTTGTCCATCTTCTTGCCGATGAGCACACCTGCACCGGCGCCGACAGCCGCGCCGATAGCGCTACCGATTGCTGCACCCTTGCCGCCGCCGATGAGCGCGCCGAGACCGGCTCCGACAGCTGCTCCGCCGCCACCTCCGATAGCTGCGCCCTTTCCGGTATTGGTCCAAGAAGAACATCCCGTCGAAAGAAGCACACACAGAGCCATGGCCGGAATTCCTAAAGCTTTTGCGAGTTTCATTTTCAAAATTTTTAAGTTAACGTGTTAAATATATCGACGCAAAAGTATATATTTCCAATTTTATTAGCAAAAAAAACGCTTTTCGCCACTACTTCCGGCGTCGGATAGTAAATATATTACATCCGCGGAGAAATAAAAGTTCTGATTTCGGCCCTTATCTTTAATAAAAAATTCTTAATTTTGTCATCGTTATGCCGACGTCAATTCCTTCCGTCGGCACGACTGGCCCGGCAAGCAATGGGTCAATGACGAAGGTTAACCTTAAATTGCATCATGTCCACAAAGCGCTTTACCCCGAAGAGCAACCTCTTGCTCTACCACGCAGGGGCCGCCATTGCTGTAATTGCCTGGGGAGTCTCGTTTATTTCCACGAAGGTGCTCCTCGACAGCGGGCTGCACCCGATCGAAATCTACATCTATCGTTTCGCACTGGCCTATCTGGCCATGCTCCTGATCTGCCACAAGAGAATCCTGAGCAATTCTCTGCGCCACGAAGCCACCTTCCTCCTCGGAGGTCTCTTTGGCGGCTCAATCTATTTCATATCCGAAAACGTTGCCCTGCAATATACCCTCGTCAGCAACGTCTCGCTCATCACCTCGCTCTCACCTTTGCTCACGGTGCTCCTCGTCGGATTCATCTATAAGGGTGACCGCGTCCCGAAAGAAACAATCCTCGGCTCAGTCATCGCCTTTCTCGGCGTGGGGCTCGTCATCTTCAACAGCAGCTTCTCGCTCACCATCAAGCCTCTCGGCGACCTCCTCTCACTCCTGGCCGCACTCTGCTGGGCCATCTACAGCATTATCATCAAGCAGCTCACCCCGCTCTACAGCACCCTCTTCATCACCCGCAAGATATTCTTCTACGGTGTCGTCACCGCCATCCCCTTCCTCCTCATCGAGCCTGAGGTCACTCCCCCGACCGTGCTCCTGCAGCCAAAACTCCTGCTCAACATCCTCTTCCTCGCCCTCTTCTGCTCGATGTTCGCCTATCTGATGTGGGCCGCCATCATCGGAAAGATCGGAGCTGTGAAAGCATCAAACTACATGTATTTCCAGCCGGTCGTGACCCTCATCTTCTCCTATCTCATCCTCAACGAGCATATCTCCATCATCGGCTACACAGGTTGCGCCATGATCCTCCTGGGCGTCTGGCTCGCCGACTATCTCCAGAAGCATAAACTATTCAAAAAATCATAATAAACCAAACGACATCCGCCCATGAAAAAAACTCTGCTTAGTCTCATCCTCATCGGTGCGACAGCCGGTGCGGGAGCGGTCACTCCGCTATGGCTCCGCGACGTGCGCATCTCACCCGACGGTTCAACGATCGCGTTTACCTACAAGGGTGACATCTACACCGTCCCAACCAACGGTGGCACAGCCCGCCAGCTCACTACGCTCCCCAACTCGCTCGAGTCGGAGCCGGTATGGTCGCCCGACGGCTCCAAGATAGCCTTTGCATCTGACCGCGAGGGGACAAACGATATCTTCATCATGGATGCCAAAGGCGGAGAGGCCACCCGTCTGACCTTCAACTCCGCTTCGGAACTGCCCCAGGCTTTCAGCCCGGACGGTAAATATGTGCTCTACTCAGCAGCCATCCAGGATGCTCCCTCGGCACTCCTCTTCCCGGCTTCATGGCAGACAGAGCTTTATGCCGTCCCCGTCGGAGGCGGACGTCCGCGTCAGCTCCTCTCAACCCCGGCCGACAATCTCAGTTTCCTCCCCGACGGAAAGTCTTTTGTCTACGTCAACCGCAAAGGCGGTGAGGACCAGTGGCGCAAACACCACACCTCATCAGTCACCCGCGACATCTGGAAGTATGACGCCGCCACTAAAAAGCACACCAATATCACTGCCCACGCCGGTGAGGACCGCAGCCCCGTGCTGACTCCCGACGGCAAGACCCTCTACTTCCTCAGCGAGAGAGACGGCGGTTCGTTTAACGTCTACTCCCTCCAGATGTCAGACCCCGCCAAGATCAATCCCCTGACCGACTTCACCACCCACCCCGTCCGCTTCCTCTCGCGCAGCAACAACGGCACTCTCGCCTTCACCTACGACGGTGAGATCTACACCATGCGCGACGGCGCGAAGCCCTCGAAGGTCAGCATCGACATCGTCAGCGACCAGCCCGATCCCACCTACGTGAGGACATTCACCAGCGGCTCGCGCGGAGCTGTCCCCTCGCCCGACGGCAAGCAGGTGGCCTTCGTCAACCGCGGCGACGTCTTCGTCACCTCTGTCGAATATCCCACCACCCGTCAGATCACAACCACTCCCGGTGGTGAGAGCTCAGTGGCCTGGGGCAACGACAACCGCACTCTCTACTACGCCTCTGACCGCGACGGACATTTCAACATCTACCGCGCCACTATCGCACGCAAGGAGGACCCCAACTTCGCCAATGCTACTCTTATCAACGAAGAACCGGTCTTCAAGGACAACGACGGCATTGACCGCCAGAACCCCACCCTCTCGCCCGACGGCAAGAAGCTCGGCTTCGTCATCGGCCGCCGCAACATCGCAGTCCTCGACCTCGCATCAGGCAAAGTCACCCAGCTCACCCACGACAATGTCTGGAATTCACGGAGCAATCCGGTCCAGTTCACATGGTCGCCCGACAGCAAATGGATCGCAGCCCAGGTCGACATGCACCGCCGCAGCCCCTACTATGACATCGCGCTCATCAATGTTGCCAACGGTGAACTCACAAATATCACCAACACCTCTTATTTCGACGAAAGTCCCCGCTGGGTGATGGGAGGCGATGCCATCCTCTTCATCAGCGACCGCTACGGCATGCGCAGCCAGGCCTCATGGGGTTCTCAATATGACATCTTCCTCATCTTCACCAACCAGGCCGCGTATGACCGCTTCCGCCTCTCGCCTGAGGACTACGCCCTCCAGAACGAGCTGAAATCCGCCAAGAAGAAAACCGCTGACACTCCGGCAGCCGACAAGAAAAAAGATGCCAAGAAGGGCGACAAGGCCGACTCAGAGAAGGCTCCCGCCAAGAAAGACATCAACATCGAGCTCGACGGCATCAATGACCGTATAGTCCGCCTCACTCCCTTCTCATCGGAAGTGGCCGACTGCTACATCGACGACAAAGGCGAGACCCTCTGGTTTCTCACTGCCTTTGACGGCGGCTATGACCTCTGGAAGAAAGATCTCCGCAAGGGCGACATCTCGCTTGCCAACAAGCTCAACGCCGGCTCTCTCTCAATGACCCCCGACGCCGCCGGCAAAAACCTCTTCCTCCTCGGCAGCAGCTCGATGCGCAAGATGGCTCTCCCGAGCGGAAAGATGGAGCGCATCAGCTTCAACGGCCGCCAGAAGCTCGATCCGGCAGCCGAACGCGACTATCTCTACGACTACATGCTCAAGGAAGTCGACGCCCGCTTCTTCTTCCCCGACATGAACGGCTGTGACTGGAAAGGCATGGGCGAGGCCTACCGCAAATTCCTCCCCCACATCAACAACAACCATGACTTTGCCGAACTCGCAAGCGAGATCCTCGGCGAGCTCAACGTCTCGCACTCCGGAGGCCGTTTCCACTCGCCGCTCCGCGCCGACGAGCCCACTGCATCGCTCGGTCTCCTCTTCGATCTCACCTATGAAGGCCCCGGCCTGAAAGTCGGCGACATCCTCGCCAAAGGCCCCTTCAGCAGTTCTGACTCCAAGATGGTCCCCGGCGCTATCGTCACCGCTATCAACGGCCAGACTATCGACAGCGAGAGCGACTACACTCCGCTCCTCAACGGCATAGCCCGCCGCAAGACCCTCGTCAACTTCACCCTCCCCTCGGGTGCCAAGGTAGAGGAAGTGGTGCTTCCCATCTCTTCGGCAGCCACCACCGACCTGCTCTATGACCGTTGGGTCAAGCGCAACGCCCACATGGTCGATTCTCTCTCGGGTGGCCGTCTCGGATATGTCCACATCCGTGCCATGAACGATGCAAGCTACCGCCCGATGTATGCTGACCTCCTCGGCAAATATAATGACTGTGAAGGTATCGTCATCGACACCCGCTTCAACGGCGGCGGCCGCATGCACGAGGATATCGAGGTCCTCTTCTCAGGCAATAAATATCTCAACCAGGAAATCAAGGGCGAGGTCGTTGGCGAGATGCCCTCACGCCGCTGGAACCGCCCCTCGATCATGCTGACAAGCGAGGCCAACTACTCTAATGCCCACGGCACCCCCTGGGTCTACAAGCATGTCGGCATCGGCAAGATCGTCGGCGCACCCGTCCCCGGCACCATGAGCTCGGTCAACTGGATCACCATGCAGGATCCCTCGCTCGTCTTCGGTATCCCTGTCGTCGGCTTCAAGACCGCCGAGGGCAACTATCTCGAAAACACCCAGCTTGAGCCCGACGTGGAGGTGCTCAACGATCCCTCGCGCATCATCTATGGTATCGACGACCAGATCTCGGCTGCCGTCAACACCCTTCTCAAAGACATCGACGCCAAGAAGAAATAGTCTTCACGGATGACAAGCCAAGTCATCCGCAGACTTCCACATAGCTCCGGCGCCACGGCTCACTCTCGAAGCCGTGGCGCCGATGTTTTTTCCGGGGACACTTCCGGGGACACACTCACGACATTACACATGACACCCCGGGAGAGTCCTTGCGGCCGTCCCGGGGTGCCTGGTCTTTATTGTTAGGAAATGGAGTGTGTTTTAGTTAGATTTGCAGCAATGTTATCAGTTTGTAGCTTGGAATAGCGGTTTGTAGTTGATTATTATTCTGTTGCAATTCTATAGATAATAAATAGTTATATGAGTAGTCGTTACTGCTTATTTCACGAGGACTTTTGTAGCGGTGTTACCCTGACGGCGGATATAGATACCGTTTTCAGGATTATTGACGCGGACACCCTGGAGATTGAAATACTCGACGGGAGCGTTTTCATTGTCGACAACCACGGTAGCGATACCGGTAGTGCCCTCCGAAGGAATATAGACTGAGAGCATGTTGGCATCAGTGTTGACGATGAGTTCCTGCTTGGCGTTGACCTCAGCGATATTCTCGGCAGTGAGGGGGAAAGTCATGACGACTGTTCCGTCAGGATTCTCAGTCACAGTGGCGTCGTCGTTGGTGACGAAAGCTGTCCAGCTGCTGTTGCAGAGCTGCGCCCAGGTGGGTTTGCTTGCGAAGAGGACGGCAATCTTGGCGGTATTTTCGGGAATAGTGGTGTAGATGCTGACTCCGGGGATGCGCTCGCCGTAGGTCAACACGTCGGTGGCGTCAAAGAGACCGGGGACAAGCTCAAGCTTTGTGATGACGCAGCCACCGTCGCCCTGCACGAAGATTGAACCGCCGGCGTTGGCAAGCATCTGTTCGGTGACACCGACAGTGACGCTGCCGGTAGCCATATCGTTGGGTGTGATCTTGGAAGTACCGAGGAGATTGGCCCATGAGCTGTTTTTCACGAGCACCTGAGCTGAAGCCGAACCGGAGTTTGAGAAGGTATAGCGCAGACCGTCGCCGACCTTGAGTTTTGCAGCCGAGATGGTAGCACCATGATTCCATCCTGAGAGCACGAGCTCACCATCGAATAGGATATTGGGGTTGACATCCTCAGCGGTGACGAGATCAATCGAGCTGACAATAGCGTTGATGCCCTGCACGATGAGACCCGTATTCTTGAGCTGATCGGCAGCGGCGGCATTGAGAGTCCATTCAGCCTTGGCGTCGCCGACCTGGGGATTCTGGAAAGAGGTGCCGTCGAGTTCAGGCCAACCGTCGACGTTGGTCTTGATACCGATGGTGCAGTAGTCGGCCTCATTGAGCGAGAGATCGACAGTGAGATTGAGCACAATCTGCGCACCCTCGGCGGCAGCGGTCAGTTCCGAAGCCTGGACAGAGATATTGTCGCCCCATCCTGTGAGATTCTTGGTGCCCTCCCAGACTTTGATGGTGGTGGCCGATGTGGTGAATGTTGCAGCGAGAAGAGTCGCTCCGGCGAGTAGTTGTTTAATCATAAGCGTAAATAAAAAAATGGTTTAGTTAAGGGTTAATTAGAGTTTTTATGCAAGGAAACGGGAGAGGTCTATTTGTCAATACGACCTTTGTTTGCAAAATTATGCAAAATGGCGTGGGCACAATGATACTATTTTATCCTATTACTTGCAGAAACAACGCTTAAATACTTTATATAAGCCGGCCCGTATGATGAAAAAATCAGCACAGTGGCTCATGCTTATTTTGCAATTCAGTGAAAATTCGTAAATTTGCACCTCAGTTATGAGTGCCATCGAAGACATAAGGCAATCGCTAAAGCCGGAGCTTGAGCGGCTCGACGCCCTTATCTGCCGGACGCTTGATTCGTCAAACACATTGATGAATCAGGTCATTGGTAACTATTTGAGTCATAAAGGCAAGCAACTCAGGCCGATGCTTGTGATGCTGACAGCCAAGATGTTTGGCGGCGTCAACGAAAACGCCCTCACCGCCGCAGCCTCAGTCGAGATCCTCCACAATGCCTCGCTCATCCACGACGATGTGGTCGATGATTCTGACCGCCGCCATGGCCACGAGACCATCAACGCCGTCTGGGACAACCATGTCGCAGTCCTCGTCGGCGACTTCTTCGTCTCCAACGCCCTCCAGCTCGCCACCGTCACCGCCGACCTCCGCGTCATCCGCGCCATAGCCGACCTCGGCAAGCTTCTCTCGCTCGGAGAGATGGACCAGATCTACAACGCCCGCTACCACGAGCTCAACGAGGAAGCATATTTCAAGGTCATCTCCCACAAGACAGCATCCCTTTTCGTGACCTGCGTGTCAATGGGAGCCTACTGTACCGGCGTCGACGACAGCCGCCTCGACGAAATCCGCCGCTTCGCCGAGCTCTTCGGCCGCTGCTTCCAGATCAAAGACGATATATTCGACTATTTCGACTCCAAATCCGTCGGCAAACCCACTGGCAATGACCTCCGCGAAGGCAAGGTCACCCTACCCCTCCTCCATGCCCTCACCGACAGCTCCGATCCCCGCCGCGAGGCCATGCGCGAGCTGCTTCAGTCGGAAGGCACACTCTCGGAGGCCGACATACAGCAACTCATCCTCTTCGCACGCGAAAACGGCGGCGTAGAGTATGCCTACGAAGTGATGGAACGCATGCGCGAAGAAGCCGCAGCCATCCTCAAGCGCTTCGACTCACCCGTCACCTCCCAGCTCCTCGCCCTCCTCGACTTCGTCATCGCCCGCGACAACTGATCAAACACAACCTCCACATTCCGCCTCCCCTCCGTCACACGTACGGATGCCACACATGGCATCCGCCAATGATCATATAGCTCTCATTCCTCATGCTCACGTCCCGACATTGCAAAGTTACGTCATAGCCTGCCCGAAAAGGTGCGATAATGCAAAAACGGGTACAAAAAAAGAGATGGCACACCGTGTGAACGATATGCCATCTTCTGCGATTCATTTGCGCTTCAGGATGGGCTTGAACCAACGACCCCCTGATTAACAGTCAGGTGCT
>JAMPDC010000001.1:1023995-1088503 GCA_023665865.1 Staphylococcus sp. | reverse complement strand
GCGCTTCAGGATGGGCTTGAACCAACGACCCCCTGATTAACAGTCAGGTGCTCTAACCAACTGAGCTACTGAAGCATTTTTTGCGGAAGCACGCTTGCTGCCGTTGCGCGATCGGCATGGTTTTACCGATTTTTGCGATGCAAAATTACACTGTTTTTTTTAATTGTGCAACCTTTTGCGAGAAAAAATCTGATTTTTCGCGTTTTTTTTCAAAAAAACTGACAATCTCCTATTTAGATTGTTGTAATAAATGACTAACTTTGGTCACTGTTTCAACTATTTCATCAATTCAGCCCTACTGTTTATGAAAAAGCTCACACTCTTTGCAGCCCTCCTCATCGCCCTGAGCCTTTTGGGTTCGGCAGCGACCAGGAGCAAGAAAAGCGAAATCTCCAAAAATCTCGATATTTTCAATGCGCTCTACAAGGAGTTGCAGACTTTCTATGTCGACTCGATTGACGCTGAGAAGTCGATCAACACAGCGATCGCTGCCATGCTCAACGACATTGACCCCTATACGGAATACTTCTCGTCGAAAGACCAGGACCAGTTCCGCACGATGACCACCGGCGAATATGGCGGCATCGGATCTGTCATCCAGCAGAGCACCGAGGGTGTGATCGTGGTCGAGCCCTACAAGGGTAGCCCGGCCCAGGTGGCAGGTCTGCTCCCCGGCGACATCTTCCTGATGATCGACGGCGACTCCGTGGCAGGACTGACCACCGACAAGGTCAGCGAACGCCTCAAGGGTCAGAGCGGCACCACCATCAACATCAAGGTGAAGCGTCCGTGGGTCACCACCGACTCCATCCTCGACTTCGAATTCAAGCGCGCCAAGATCCAGATGCCCTCAGTGCCCTACGTAGGCATGATCCGCCCCGGCGTGGGCTACATCGCACTCACCACCTTCTCGGAGAAGAGCTTTGCCGAAGTGCGTGCAGGTGTCGAGCAGCTGATGAAAGATGGCGCGACAAGCCTCATCCTTGATCTCCGCGGCAACGGCGGCGGTCTCGTCGAGAGCGCTGTCGACATCCTCGGCCTCTTCCTCCCGAAAGGCACAACCGTCCTCACCACACGCGGCAAGGGTGTGCTCAACGAGAAGGTCTACCGCACGAGCGGCAACCCGATCGCAGCCAAGCTCCCGTTAGCCGTGCTCGTCGACGGCGGTTCGGCCTCTGCCTCAGAGATTGTGACCGGAGCCCTCCAGGATCTCGACCGCGCAGTCGTGCTCGGCAACCGATCCTTCGGCAAAGGTCTCGTACAGAGCACACGCGAACTCCCCCACGATGGAATGTTGAAGGTGACCGTGGCAAAATACTATATCCCCTCCGGACGTCTCATCCAGGCCATCGACTACTCCCACCGCAACCCCGACGGCTCAGTGGCACGCATCCCCGACAGTCTGACAAGTGTCTTCAAGACAGCCGGCGGACGCGAGGTGCGCGACGGCGGCGGAATCACTCCCGATGTGAAGATCGATTATCCCGAAGTCAACCGCATGACCTACAATGTAGTCCGCGACAACTGGGCGTTTAACTTCGCCAACAAATATGCAGCCGAACATGACACCGTCCCCTCTCCGGAGACATTTGAGGTTACCGACGAGATCTACACCCAGTTCAAAGACTTCATCGACCCCGACAAGTTCAACTACGACAAGGTCTGCGAAAGCGCCGTCGACCAGCTCCGCCAGATAGCCAAGGCCGAGGGCTATATGAACGACTCGATCCAGGCCCAGTTTGA
The DNA here is from genome assembly GCA_023665865.1 of Staphylococcus sp. Lineage (GTDB taxonomy): Bacteria > Bacteroidota > Bacteroidia > Bacteroidales > Muribaculaceae > Duncaniella. Next base: position 1,086,760 of record JAMPDC010000001.1, on the reverse strand, counting down.
TGTGCTCGGCTCGATGCTCAAACATGACCTCAGCCGCGACCTCGACATCAACCGCAAGAACCTCACCCCCTACATAGCCCGCGAGATCCTGCGCCGCTACTATTTCAACAGAGGTGAGCTCATCTACTCCCTGCGCGACGACGAGACAGTCGACTCCGCGGCCACCATCCTCTCCTCTCCCCGCTACAACGAAATCCTCGGCAAGAAATAGCGAACAGGAATGACCACCATCCAGCAACTGAGTGAAGAATTTCTGACTCAAACCCGCCGCGAGGCTCTCCGCAAGGCTCTCGCCGGCAAAACGGCAATAGTCTCGGTCTACAATCTCGCAGGAAGTGCCCCGACCATGATGCTCGGCGCGCTCCCCGGCCGCAAGACACCCACCGTGGTTGTCGGTGATTCGCTCGACGACGCCGGCTATCTCTACCACGACCTCTCGCGCATAGTCGGCGAGGACAAGGTATTGCTCTTCCCTTCAGGCTACAAGCGCGACATAAAGTATGGGCAGATTGATCCACCCTCGCAGATACTCCGCACGGAGGCTCTCAACCTGTGGTATTCCGACCGCGCCCCGCGCTTCGTCGTGACCTACCCCGAAGCGCTGGCCGAGAAAGTGGCGCGCAAGGAGGTAATAGACAAACACACACTCCACCTCCGCAAGGACACGGAGATCGACCTAACGGAGACACAGAAATGGCTCCGCGAAAACGGCTTCCAGGAGGTAGACTATGTCTACGAACCGGGACAGTTTGCCGCACGAGGCTCAATCATCGACATCTTCGGCTACAGCCACGAGCTCCCCTTCCGCATCGACTTTTTCGGCGATGAGATCGACTCCATCCGCACCTTCAACATCGAGACTCAGCTCTCGGAAAGCCGGCTCGACGAGGTGGCCATCACTTCGGGAGTCGCCTCGCAGTCGTCGGGCGAATCCCTGCTCGAATACATCGACCCCTCCACCCTCTTTGCCGTGCGCGACGCCGACTTCACCGTCAGCCGCATCCGGGCCATAGCCGCCGAAAAGATGTCGGAGAGCGCGATGATGGCAGGAGAGTCCGACACCGACGCCATGAAGCAGGTGGTCGACGCCGAAGCCTTCGCCAAGCGCTTCGCAGGCTTCAGACAACTGCGATTCACAGCCGCCGCACGCCCCGATCCCGCCGCCAAAGCAAGCGTCGACTTCAAGTGTTCCCCCCAGGTCATCTACCACAAGAACTTCGAGCTCATCAGCGAGAGTTTCACGAAATTTATCGCCGACGGCTACAAAATCTATATCCTCAGCGACAGCGAGAAGCAGATCGAGCGTCTGAAAGTCATCTTCGAGGACAGAGGCGACAGGATTGACTTCTCGCCGGTCATCACAACCGTCCACGAAGGATTCACCGACCACTCGCTGAAGATCTGCGTCTTCACCGACCATCAGATCTTCGACCGCTTCCACAAATATACTCTCAAGAGCGACCGCGCCCGATCCGGAAAACTCGCTCTCTCCCTCAAAGAGCTGAGCGCAATCGAGCCGGGCGACTTCATAGTCCACGTCGACCACGGCGTCGGCAAATTCGCCGGACTTCTGCGCACAAATGTCAACGGCAAGACCCAGGAGATGATCAAACTCGTCTATGCCAACGACGATATCATCTTCGTCTCCATACATGCCCTCCACAAGCTCGCCAAATACCGCGGCAAGGAGGGAGTAGCCCCCAAGATCAATAAGCTCGGGTCAGGAGCGTGGAACAAGATGAAGGAGCGCACCAAATCAAAGCTCAAGGACATCGCCCGCGACCTCATCAAGCTCTATGCCGCCCGCAAGGAGGAGAAAGGCCATGCCTTCGCCCCCGACAGCTATCTCCAGCAGGAACTGGAGGCTTCGTTTATCTACGAGGACACCCCCGACCAGCTGACGGCGACCAAGGCCGTGAAAGCCGACATGGAAAGCGAGAAGCCTATGGACCGCCTCATCTGTGGCGACGTCGGTTTCGGAAAGACCGAGATTGCAATCCGTGCGGCATTCAAGGCAGCTGTCGACGGCAAGCAGACAGCAGTGCTCGTTCCGACGACCGTCCTCGCCTATCAGCACTTCAACACCTTCCGCGAGCGACTCAAAGAGCTCCCCGTGCGAGTCGACTACATCTCACGCGCCCGAACCGCCAAACAGGTCAAGCAGATAGTCAAGGATCTGGCCGACGGTAAGATAGATATTCTCATCGGCACCCATAAGCTTATCGGCAAAGAGGTGAAATTCAAGGACCTCGGTTTGCTGATTGTCGACGAGGAGCAGAAATTCGGTGTAGCCGTCAAGGAAAAGCTCAAACAGATGAAGGTCAACGTCGACACCCTGACCATGAGCGCCACACCTATCCCCCGCACACTGCAATTCTCGCTCATGGGCACACGCGACCTCACCGCTCTCAACACTCCCCCGGCCAACCGCTACCCGATCATCACCTCTGTCTGCGCCGGTAGCGACGACATCGTGGCCGAGGCCGTCAATTTCGAACTCTCGCGCAACGGTCAGGTCTTCATGATCAACAACCGCATTGAAGGGCTCTATGATCTCGAAGCCCAGGTGAAACGCCTCGTCCCCGACGCACGCATAATCGTGGCCCACGGACAGATGCCCCCTGAGAAGCTCGAAAAAGCCATTATCGACTTCGCAAACCACGACTACGACGTCCTCATAGCCACCACCATCATCGAGAGCGGTATCGACATGCCAAATGTCAATACCATCATCGTCAACAACGCGCAGAATTTCGGTCTCAGCGAGCTGCATCAGCTCCGCGGCCGTGTGGGTCGCAGCAACCGCAAGGCCTTCTGCTATCTCCTCGTACCACCCCACATACCTCTGACCCCCGTGGCACGCCGCCGTCTCCAGGCCATCGAGAGTTTCAGTGATCTCGGCAGCGGAATCCATATCGCCATGCAGGATCTCGACATCCGCGGTGCAGGAAACCTCCTCGGCGCCGAACAGTCGGGCTTCATCGCCGACCTTGGCTATGAGACCTACCAGAAAATCCTCAAGGAGGCTGTCACGGAGCTGCGCACAGAGGAATTCTCGGAACTCGACCAGGCCGACCGCCTCGGCGACGAGGAGACCACAGACTATGTGGCCGACTGCGTCATCGAAAGCGACATGGAACTCCTGCTCCCCGCCGACTATGTCCCCACCGAGAGCGAACGCATCTCTCTCTACCAGGAACTCGACGGCATCGAGCGCGAACTCGACCTTCAGGAGTTCAAAAGCCGCCTCATCGACCGTTTCGGTACCATCCCGGCTGTGACCGCCGAACTTCTGCGCATCCCGCGTCTACGCCGCCTCGCACGCCGCCTCGGCATCGAGAAAGTAGCGTTGAAACAAGGCAAGATGTACACCTATTTTGTCGACGAGAGCAACAAAGCCTACTACCAGTCGGAAATGTTCGGGCGAATGTTAACCTATCTCACCGCCAATCCCCGCCGCGTGCAGATCCGCGAGAAAAACGGCAAGCGCTCCTTCGCCTTCTCCGACATCTCGACCGTGGAGGCTGCCGTCGACGTGCTCCAGCAGATCATAGGCTGACACAAGGCAGCGACCGATAGATAAAACAACCGCGCCGGAGGTCTGAGTATCTCCGGCGCGGTTGGTTTATGTTGCTACTTCCGTATTGTGCTTGCTCAGCAGGGGAAGACATAGCCGTGCGACTGGTTGGAAGCAGCCGACGTCGAGTGAGACTCCACGATGTCAAGAGCCCCGTTGCGGACATCGTTGACAATCTTGCGGTCACGCTTATAGGTGGGATGCTTCTCGAGGATGTCGCAGATAGCATCATCGTCGAGCTGATTGGCACCGAGAATGATGGTTGAGTTGCGGTCTTTACCCTCGGTTATGATGTTGATCTGGTTGCCATATTCGATTTTCAGACGCTCGTCGGGCACCTCATCGACCACATCCTTTGACTGAGGCTTGGCGGGAGCCGCACCGACAGGCTGCCCCTTGGGAGCAGGAGTGGCCGGACGGCCGCCGGGCTTGCCGGTGCTGAAGCCAAAGCCGCTCGTAGCGTCGCCCGACATAAGTTTTGCCTCCTCGTCGGGAAGACTCATGTCGAAACCGGCGGCAAGGATGGTCATCTTCACGCCGTTGCCGAGAGTATCGTCAAACCCGACACCCCAGATGACATCCACATCGGCAGTGATCGATCCGATGAAGTCTGTAATCTCGCGGGTCTCGCTCATGAGGAAGGGAGCCTCCGCGTTGGGATTGAAATAGAGGTTGAAGAGAAGTTTCTTCGAACCGAGCACGTCGCGGTTTTTGAGGAGCGGCGAGTTGAGCGCGTCCTGGATGGCCTGAGTGACACGGTTTTCACCTTCGCCGTAGCCTGTAGAGATGATTGCGGCGCCACCGTCGCGGAGAGTGGTGTCGACGTCATTGAAGTCAAGGTTTATAAGACCGTTGCATGTGATGAGCTCCGAGATAGAGCGTGCGGCAATCGAGAGAGTGTCGTCGGCCTTGCCGAACGCGTTGATGAAGTCAAGGTCTCCGTAGATTTCACCGAGACGCTCGTTGTTGATGACGAGGAGAGCATCAACATGCTTGGCCATCTCGTCGGCGCCGGCGATAGCCTTCTTGATCTTGCGGTTACCCTCGAAGAGGAAGGGGATGGTGACGATGCCGATTGTCAGCAGTCCGCGCTCCTTTGCGATGCGGGCCACGACGGGAGCGGCACCCGTGCCGGTGCCACCACCCATACCGGCGGTGATAAACACCATCTTTGTCTGGTCGTCGAAGAGGGCTGCGATCTCATCGGCACTCTCCTCGGCGAAGTCGCGTGCCTTCTCAGGCTTGTTGCCGGCTCCGAGACCGTCACCGATCTCAAGAGTGTGGGGCACCTGCGAGTGACAGAGGCTCTGACGGTCAGTGTTGATATTGACAAACGACACATTCTTTATGCCCTGGACATACATGTGGTTGACGGCATTGTTGCCACCGCCGCCCACACCGATCGCCATGATGTTGCAGGCGAGGTCTGAGGCTGTGTTGTTGCTTTTGAAAGCTGAAGTGTCGGAAATATCCTGGTTATACTGGTTCTTGTTTTCGTCCATCTTTATTCTGGTAAGGAAGGGGGGTTCAACCTGATTCGTTTTAGTGTGTCTCTATGTGTCTGTTTTTTTAATTGTCGTTGTCGTTATCCTCATCGTCGACAGGTTCTGTCATCAGCGATACGACACGGTTGCGCAGGGCATCCCAGGCACGGGTGAAACCGCTGCCTGATTTCTTGCCGGTGTACTGCTGTGCCGGCTCCTCCTGCGATGTGCTTTCTGGAGCGGTCTGGACAGTTATATTGTCGGCCTGAGCCTTGTAAGGATTGTTGGTCACAGGCTGTTGAGGTTGCTGATAGGCAGGTTGCTGAGGCTGCGCCGCCGGCTGGGGCTGCTGATAGGCAGGCTGAGCGGGAGCTGCCGGTTGAGGAGCCGGCTGCTGATAGGCGGGTTGCTGCTGATAGGGCTGGGCATAGGGCTGACCCTGTGGCTGATAAGGGCTCTGGTAGCCGGAGTGAGGCTGTGGAGCGGCAGCGGCAGGACGGACAGGCTCAGGGGCGGCATATGGATTGGCCTGAGGCTGCGGCGCCGGCTGCTGGAGAGGCTGCGAGGGTGACGCATAGTTATATTCGGGCGTGTAGCGCTCCATACATTCCTGGAGATTGTGGCTGCGGGCCGCACCTGCGAGGATAGAGATGACGTCGACATGATCGGTGGCGTTGACACGGCCGTCGATGATGCGCAGACGGTTGACAGGAGAGCCGAAGCGCACCTTCATCGCCGTGAGATTGCCCAGACGGCTGTCAAAGCCTGTGAGCTTGGCTCCGCGGCCGATGAGGATGATACCGGCGGGGAGCTTGTCGGCTGTCAGACCTGCATATTTGATCTGCTCGTTGATATTGGCGATGATCTCGCCTGCACGGGCAAAGACATAGTTGTTGACCTGATTGAAATCCACACCGGCAGGATCGGCGGCAGCAGGCTCGGGAGTGTTGAGAGCATTGCCGCCCTGGATTTTCAGTTCCTCGGCACGCTCCTCAAGATAGTTGAGCGCGGTGATGTCGCGCGAGATGTTGCGCGAGCCCATGGGGATGGTCGAGAGATATTGCAGCACACCGTTCTTATATATCGCCACAGTCGTTGTCTCAGCGCCGAAATCGACAAGCATACAACCCTTGCGCTTCTCCTCGGGATAGAGCACGAGGTCTGCCTCGATGAGAGGACGCACGAAGAAGTCTTTGATCGGAAGATGGAGACGGTCATCAAACACCACATTGAGATTGCGCATCAGCTGGTTGCGGCAGCTGATGAGATTGAGGCGCGCGGAGACGCTCGATCCGAACATCCCGACGGCACGGTTGGTGGGAAGATTGTCGACACGGAATTCCTTGGGGGTCACATCGACGATGGCGCGCTCGTGGAACTGATAGTTGAGAGCCTCGGAGGTCATGTCGGTGATAAGCTCGTTGGTGATCTCCATCTCCGAGGGAAGACGGCGCTCGATCTCTATATCCTGAGCCATGAGCGAGCGTCCACCCACCGAGACGTATGCTCCGGTGATCTTGCGCTGCGGTTCGCGCTGTTCGAGACGATTGATGACATTGCGGATCGCATTGGTAGTCTCAAGGACATTGCGTATGCAACCGTAACGCACTCCGTCGATAAGTTTCTCTTCCTCGACGGCTTTAACACTCAAGGCACCTGAGCTGTCAACGGTGCCGATGGCTCCTTTGATTTTTGAGCTCCCGATTTCGAGAGCCACGATATATTTCTCTTCTTCCATGGGGAAAGTGTGGTTAATTCGATTTTGAAGTTGGCACCGGGGTCTCGGAGTGGGCCTTCATGCCTGGTATTGTCTGACCGGGGGCGACATCATCGCCTGCAAGCATGGTTCCGGTGTCGACAGTCTCGATGTCGTCATACTTGACAATGTCGAGCTTCTGCGGAGCGTGGCGGCGCTTTGTCGCCACGAGCTGACCATGCCATTTGAGCGTCAGCGTGTCGTATTTCTGCCAGCCCTGCATAGGCAACACTTCGGAATAGAACTTCTTCAGACGGGCAAACTTGTCGTCAAAATGGTCCGGGGCCCCGATGTTGATGACGTGCTCCCTGATGACCGGCACAAGAATGATGTCGGAAGGTGACTTGACCTTTATCATCGAGACATACGCGCTCCAGATTGAATCGGAAGCGATATATGAGAGCAGCGGCAGGAGTGAGGAGGGGGTGAAGGCAGTGTCGGTGTCAGCGAAGTGGCCTTCGATGATGGGGACATCCTTGTGATAGCGTGCGTCGGCACTCACCCGTTTGCCGGCGCGGTTGATGTAATACGACTCACCGTCATCAAAGATTCTCGCCACCGGGATGATGGGCGTAGCCTTGATGCGGATAGTGCCGTCGGTCATACGCACAACCTCCACATCCTCGATCTTGTCAAGGTCTAGCAGATGGCGGCGTATGCTCTGCGTATTGATGTTTGCCAGCGCCATTCCGGGAGCTTTCTCAGGCAGGGAGTCGAGCTCACGCGCGAGCTCACCCGGGGTGACAAAGCGCTGCGAGCCTCCGTCGGGATCATCGACAGTGATCTCAATGCCGCGGCATAGCTGCGTGTCGGGCTCTGACACGGTCATGGAGAGCGCGATCACGAGATAGACGACAAGCATCAGTGAAAATACTATGTTGAGATAGCGGGACATTCGTCTGTGACAGGTTAAATATAGAGAGAGGGTTTAGTAAACGTCAATCGTCAAGCGAAGCGATGATCTGAGGAATGAATGTGTTTATATCTCCGGCTCCGAGAGTCAGTAGAATGTCAAAGTTACGATTTTTCAGTGTTTCCACCAATTTTTCTTTGCTAATTAAGATTTTATCCTCGCATTTAACATTCTCATAGATAATCTCTGAGCTGACACCGGGGATCGGCTCCTCACGCGCGGGGTAGATATCGAGAAGGAGCAGTGAATCGGCCGCGGAGAGAGCCGAGGCAAATTCGGGGGCGAAATCGCGGGTGCGGCTGTAGAGATGTGGCTGGAAAGCCACGGTCAGACGGCGTCCGGGATAGAGAGCCTTGACCGACTCGATGGACTTGCGGATCTCTTCCGGATGATGGGCGTAGTCGTCGATGATGACGTGGCCTGTGCCGTTGTTTTCCTTCAGATGTGTCTCGAAACGGCGCTTCGTGCCGCGATATGAGCTGATGGCCTGACGGACAATCTCGGCATCCCAGGCATTGGTCAGACAGATTGCAGCGGCGGCAGCGACGGCATTTTCGATATTGACCTCGACGGGCACACCGAGATTGACGTTGCGGATGGTGCCGCGCGGAGTGACGAGGTCAAAGGTGATGGTGCCGGGTGCACGGCGGATATATGAGGCGTGGAAGTCTCCGCTGTCACGCGAGTAGGTGTAGACCCTCACCCCCTCCTGCGGACGGGGTTTGAGCTTGAGACCTTCGTGGACGATGAGAGCGCCGTCGGGGCGGATGAGCTCCGTGAAGCGGGCGAAGCTCTCGAGATAGGCTTCCTCTGTGCCGTAGATGTCGAGATGATCGGGATCAGTGGCGGTTATGACGGCGATGTAGGGGGTCAGATGGTGAAACGAGCGGTCAAATTCGTCGGCCTCGATGACACTGAAGTCTGACGAAGGACTGAGCAGGAAGTTTGTCCCGTAGTTGATCAACTCACCTCCGAGAAAGGCGTTACAGCCCACCGGACCACTCTTGAGGATGTGGGCGGCCATCGACGAGGTCGTGGTCTTGCCGTGGGTGCCCGCGAAACAGAGCGAACGGGAGTTGCGGGTGATGAGTCCGAGCACTGCGGCACGCTTCATCACCTCAAACCCCTTCTCGCGGAAGTAGACCAGGATTGGGAGCTCGGCGGGGACAGCCGGAGTATAGACCACCAGCGTGGTGTCGGGGTTGCGGAAAGCATCCGGAATGGCATCCGCGCTTTCGTCAAAACAGATGTCGGCACCCTCCGCACGGAGTTCATCGGTCAGCGGGGTCGATGTGCGGTCATAGCCGGCCACATTCTTACCTTTGGCAAGGAAATAACGCTCCAGAGCCGCCATGCCTATACCGCCGGCTCCGACAAAGTATATGTTCTGTATTTTCGATAGATCGTGAGTCATGATGATGATGATGGAATGCGAAGTGTGATGATTATGCGTATTCTGTATGTGTGTCTGTCTATATATATCAGTCTAAGATTTCCAATATTTTGTCGACAATTTTCTCGTCGGCGTTTCTGAGAGCCATCTCCGCGATGCGCGCACTGAGTTCGGAGCGCTTTGCGGGATTGTCGATGAGATCGGAGAGCGTGGCGGGGAGCTTGCCGACGGCGTCGGCATCGAGTATCATCACAGCTCCTCCTCGGGTCGACAGAGCCTCGGCATTGTGGCGCTGGTGGTCTTCGGCCACATTGGGCGAAGGAATGAGCACACAGGCCTTGGCGAGATTCTGGAGCTCGGAGATGGTACCCGCACCTGCACGCGAGACCACGAGGTCGGCTGCGCGATAGGCGGTAGCCATATCGGAGATGAATGTCGTGGCGCGGACATTGTCATAACCCTTGGCCTTTGCCTGAAATTCGGCCTCGCCATAGCGGCCGGTCTGCCACAGGAGGTTGACACCTTTGTCGCGGAGCATGTCGAGCGAGGCCGCGACAGCTTCGTTGACAGTGCGGGCCCCGAGGCTGCCACCGACAGTGAGCACGAGAGGCTTCTCCGGGTCAAAACCGAGCTTCTGCTTGGCTTCAGCCTGAGTGAGAGTACACTCTTCGAGATCACTGCGCACAGGATTACCAGTCTTGACGATGACATCGGCCGGAAAGTAGCGCTCCAGACCGTCGTATGCCACGCAGATCGCCTTGGCTTTTTTGGCCAGGAGCTTGTTGGTGACACCCGGACAGGAATTCTGCTCCTGAAGCAGGGTCGGGATCCCGTTTTTCTGAGCCTGTTTGAGCACCGGGCCGCTGGCATAGCCGCCGACACCGATGGCCACATCGGGGTTGAACTCGCGGACAATCCTGCGGGCCTTGCGCAACGATTTCCAAAGCTTCAGAAGCACCCCGAAGTTTCTCCACAACCGTTTGCGGTCAAAACCGGCCACAGGCAGACCCTCGATCGGATAGCCCGCGGCAGGTACGCGCTCCATCTCCATGCGTCCGAGCGCTCCGACAAAGCGAATGTCGGCATCGGGAAAACGGCGCTTTACAGCATTGGCTATCGAGAGCGCGGGAAAGATGTGACCGCCGGTGCCTCCACCGGAAATCAACACCCTTTCGAGGCGTTTGGTTTTATCTGGATTCTTCGTTACTTTATCAGTCATCGTTTCTGTTCATTTTAGAGGTTGGATGTAATGGCCGGTCAGAGCTGCATCTGGTTCTCGGCACCGAGCTGTTCGGGCAGAGCATCGATCTCGTCACGTATATCCTGCTTCTTACCCCCCTGACGGGTGGCAGTGCGGCTTATGGAGAGCATGATACCAAAGGCTATCGCGGTCACAAGAATCGACGTACCGCCTTTGGACAGGAGTGGCAGTGGCTGCCCGGAAACCGGGAAGACTCCCGTGACGATGCCTATGTGGAAAAGAGCCTGGAATGCGATCATGACCGCCATACCTATGACAACAAGCGCCGGGTAGGTTCGGTTGCATTGCGAGGCGATACCTGAGGCGCGCCCGAGCAACCAGAGATAGAGCATCAGCACCACCAGGCCGCCGATGAGACCAAGCTCCTCGACAATGATGGCGAAGATATAGTCGGAGAAAGCGAGCGGCAGGCGGGAAGCCTCGCGTGAGTTGCCCGGCCCTACACCATAGACTCCACCATTGGCCTGAGCCATGTATGAGAGGATCTCCTGCCGGTTCTTGCCCGTCGGCTGAATCTCCCATTTGGGTATCGAGTCATTGTTGTGGCGGTTGATTCGCGCCATCCACGTGGAGAGTCGGCCTGCTCCGCGCTCCTCGCTCGTCGAGCCTATCAGTTCGACTTTCTGAGACTCATCGGCCGAGATATTGGCCGGCTCACTCATGAGCATGTAGAGGATAAAGACACCTCCACAGGCCGCGTAGGCCACGGTCAGCACTATCAGATGCCAGATGCGCACACCGCCCACTATCATCATCGAGTAGCTGATGGCAAGCAACAGCAGCGTGTTGGTCAGACCCTGCTTGACAAGCAGGGCACTGAGCACCAGGACTATTATGCCGGAATAGATGACGGCATTCGACGTCACGCCGACCTTTTTGGTGTTGGGATTCCAGCTCATGACGAGAGCTATCAACAACACCGCCGACAGCTTGACCATCTCGGCCGGATAGATTCCGATGCCCAGTATAGTCAGCGAACGGCGCGCACCGTTGACAATCTCGCCGAAAAACATCACATAGACCATCATCGCAACACTCACCAGCGCGAATCCGAGAGTTAGCGGGATAAATACCGAATAGTGGCGGCGTGAGAGAAACCACACGATGAAAGCACCACCCGCGAGCATGAAGATATGGCGCAGGATGGGACCCATCACTCCGAGCGACGAGGCAGCGACCTCGCGCGACGAAGCGCTGTAGAGCTCGATGGTCGAGATGATGCAGAGGGCTATGAAGATGCCCCATATATGTTTGTCGGCCGAAGCCACAGCCTTGGGCTTTGTAGCGGCCGACGGCTGGTTGCCGGCAAGAGTGGCGGAGGGAGATTCGAGTGACACTTTGATTGGATTTAGAGAATGTTTACAGATTCTTCACACGATCCTTGAACTGACGGCCACGGTCTTCATAGCTGCTGAAGAGGTCAAAGCTCGCGCAGCAGGGTGAGAGCAAGACAGTGTCGCCCGACTTTGCTATGCGGTGGGCGGTGGCGACAGCCTCGTCGATGGAGTGTGTGTCGTGGATTTCGGGGACTTCCTTGCTGAAGAAGTCAAGCAGTTTGGCATTGTCCTTGCCCATGCAGATGATAGCCTTCACCTTCTCCTTGACGAGAGGAAGGATCTCGCTATAGTCATTGCCCTTATCCTTACCACCGAGGATGAGGATGGTGTCCTTGGGCATGGATTCGAGGGCATACCAGCATGAGTTGACATTGGTGGCCTTGGAGTCGTTGATGTAGCGGACACCGTCGACTGTTGCGACATATTCGAGACGGTGCTCGACGCCCTCGAAGTCGCTCAGCGCCTCGCGTATCTCCTTCTTGCCAATGTCGAGGATGCAGGCTGAGAGAGCGGCCGCCATGGAGTTGTAGAGATTATGGAGACCGTTGAGCGAGAGCTCGGCACGCGGCATGCGCATTGAGGTCTCGGGCGTGTCGATGATGATCGAGGCCTCGTTGTCGACCCACGCATGACAGCCGGGCTCGAAATGCTCGGCGAAGGGAAACATCCGGGCCTCGGTGCGTATCTGCTCAAGCTGACGGGTGATGACGGGATCATCCTGCCAGTAGATGAACGCATCGCGGGGGGTGAGATTGTTGAGGATGCGGAACTTGGCGTTGATATAGTTCTGCATCTTGTATTCATAGCGGTCGAGATGGTCGGGAGTGATGTTGAGGATCACCGCGATATTGGCACGGAAGTCATACATGTTCTCAAGCTGGAAGCTCGAGAGCTCGATGACGTAGACATCATGGTGCTCGCGGGCCACCTGGAGAGCCAGACTCTTTCCGACATTGCCTGCAAGACCGACATTGAGACCGGCATTGCTGAGGATATGATAGGTGAGGAGAGTCGTGGTGGTCTTACCGTTGCTGCCGGTGATGCAGACCATCTTGGCATCGGTATAGCGGCCGGCAAACTCGATTTCCGAGATTACCGGGATACCCTTCTCAAGTATAGCCTTCATGACGGGGGTTGTCGGGGCCACGCCGGGGCTCTTGACCACCTCGTCGGCGGCCAGGATGCGCTCCATGGTGTGGTGGCCGTCTTCCCACTCGATCCCTTCTTCGTCGAGGGTGCGGCGGTAGTGGTCGGCTATGGTGCCATAGTCGCTGAGAAATACGTTCATTCCTTTTTCTTTGCCGAGGATGGCGGCTCCGACGCCGCTCTCACCTCCGCCAAGTATGACGAGATTCTTTGACATAGTTTCTGTCGTTTATTTTGTTTTGTCAGGCGACTACCTGATTTTGAGGGTTACGAAAGTTATGACGGCGAGGAAAATGCCGACGATCCAGAAGCGGGTGACTATCTTCGACTCCGGGATGGCCCGCAACGGGGCCTGGATGATGGCCTGGATACCGGAATTGCCCGGCTTCTGGTAGTGGTGGTGGAGGGGTGTCATCTTGAAGATGCGGCGCCCCTCACCGTATTTGCGTTTGGTGTATTTGAAATATGCCACCTGGAGCATCACCGAGAGATCTTCCACAAAGAAGATGGCACAGAGGATCGGGATGAGCAGCTCCTTGTGGATTAGGATGGCGAAGACGGCGATGATACCGCCGATGGTAAGCGAGCCGGTGTCGCCCATGAATACCTGTGCGGGATAGGCGTTATACCACAGGAAGCCGATCAGGGCGCCGATGAAGGCCGACATGAACACCACGAGCTCCGACGATTGCGGGATATACATGATGTTGAGATAGGTCGAATAGATGACATTGCCTCCGAGATAGGCCATGATGGCGAGCGCGACACAGATGATGGCCGAAGTGCCCGCGCAGAGACCGTCGAGGCCATCGGTGAGATTGGCGCCGTTGCTGGTCGCCGCCACGACAACTATCACCACGGCCACAAAGAGAATCCAGCCGCCGGCCTGGGCGTATGGGCCCATCCATTGGGTCAGATAGGCATAGTCAAAGTTATTACCCTTGACAAAGGGGATGGTGGTCTGGGTTGACTTGACATCCTGCGAGGTTCCGACATAGACGGTCTCCACATTGTCGCTTGTATAGGTCACGGGGACTACCTGACGCTGGGTGATGGCAGGGCTGAAATACATCGTGAGACCGACCATGAGTCCGAGACCCACCTGGCCGATAATCTTAAACTTGCCCTTCATTCCCTCCTTGTCGTGTTTGGCCACCTTGATGTAGTCGTCACAGAAACCGAGTGTCCCGAGCCAGATGGTCGAGATGAGCATCAGTATCATGTAGATGTTGCTGAGATTGCCGACGAGCAGACAGGGGATGAGGATGGAGATGATGATGATGACACCACCCATCGTCGGCGTGCCCGTCTTCTGCATCTGGCCTTCGAGGCCAAGGTCACGGATGATCTCACCGACCTGCATGAGCTGGAGACGGTCGATGATCTTGCGGCCGAACACCAGAGCGATAAACAGTGACAGCAACAGGGCCGCGCCCGAGCGGAAGGTGATGTAGTTCATCAGGCCCGCGCCGGGAAAATCATATTTCTGTAGGTATTCAAAGAGATAGTAAAGCACTCTTCCTAAAAATATAAAGTGTTAGAGATTATGGTTTATGCAAGTTCCTGGGCAATGATCTCACGCACCACCTCGCGGTCATCGAAATGATGCTTGACACCCTTGATTTCCTGATAGTCCTCATGGCCCTTTCCGGCGATGAGGATGACACTCCCTTTTCCGGCGAGCGTCGCGGCTGTGCGGATGGCCTGACGGCGGTCGGTGATATGGAGAGTGCGGCGGCGGGCCTCCTCGTCAAGTCCCTCCTCCATGTCGCGGAGTATATCCTCCGGCTCCTCGAAGCGGGGATTGTCGGAAGTTAGGATGAGGCGCTCGCTGCGCGAGGCGGCTTCACGGGCCATGATGGGACGCTTGCCCTTGTCGCGGTTGCCGCCGGCGCCGACCACAGTGATGATCTCGCCATCCTTGCCGATGACTTCGCGGATGGCATTGAGCACATTGACCACGGCATCGGGTGTGTGGGCATAGTCGACGATGGCCGTGTAGCCCTTGGGGGAATGGAAAGCCTGGAAACGTCCGGACACGGGAACCAGACGCGACATCTCGCGCAACACATCTTCCTTATCCCAGCCGATGAGCACACAGGCGCCATAGACAGCGGTCAGATTGTAGGCATTGAACTTGCCGGTGAAGAGCAGTTCGACCTCACGGCCGTTGAGCGAGAGGAGAGTGCCGTCGAGACGCGACTCTATGATGCGGCCGCGGAAATCGGCGTCGCTGCGGAGAGAATATGTATAGCGCTGTGCGCGGGTGTTCTGAAGCATCACGTCACCGACCTTGTCGTCAGCGTTTGTGAGCGCGAAAGCTCCGCGGGGGAGCATGTCGAAAAATTTCTTTTTCGCAGCGAGATAAGCCTCGAATGTCTTATGATAGTCGAGGTGGTCGCGGGTGAGATTGGTGAAGATACCACCTGCGAAATGCAGACCGGCTATGCGCTGTTGGTCGGCGGCATGTGAGCTCACCTCCATCGCGGCATATTCACATCCGGCCTCGACCATGAAGTGGAGCATTTCGTTGAGGGTGATGGGATCGGGAGTGGTGTGATCGGTGGGATAGGCCTTGTCATCGACATAGTTGCAGACTGTCGAGAGCAGACCGGCCTTATGGCCAAGCAGGCGGGCCATCTCATAGATGAGCGTGGCTGTGGTGGTCTTGCCGTTGGTACCGGTGACACCGACAAGTTTCAGCTTGGCTGAGGGATTGTCAAACCACTGCGAGGCGAGATAGCCGAGCGCAAGCGCTGAGGAGGGGACAACAATATAGGTCACATGTGTCGAGATTTCAGCAGGGAGCTCCTGGCAGACTACTGCCACCGCACCCTTCTCCTCGGCCATGGGAATGAACTTATGTCCGTCGACACTCACTCCGGGGACAGCCACAAAGAGAGTGCCCGGCTCAACCTTGCGGGAGTCGGAGGTAAGACTGCTGATCTCTTTTTCGTCACTCCCGATGAGCTTTGTAATGTCGAGGGGAGAAAGAAGCTCGTTTAGTTTTTTCACCTTTATATATATGTGTTAGAGTTGTTGACAATATTAATATGTTAGTTGGCAAGCGTCAGTTTCACCTTCGTCCCGCGCGGAGCATGGGATCCCGGTGAGGGCGACATGGCGCGCACATGACCGCCGCCGGTGTAGCTGACATTATATCCGGCGCTCTCAAGCGTCACGAGTGCTTCGCGCAGACTGTAGCCTTTCACGTCGGGAATCGTGCCCGGTTTCACAGCCGCAGAGGCGGGAGCCTTGAGAGCGCGGTGTGACGGAAGGGCAAATTCAGACTTCACTCTGTCGTAGGCCTTCTGTCCGGCCGCCGAAGCATAGAACGTCGGAGCCACATCGGAGGGAGTGTTGTCATGATAGTCCGAACTGTTGTCGAGCAGACCGCGGGAATAGAGCTTGAGCGCGACATTGCGGAGCACCTGACCCGAAGTCGTGGCCGCACCGAAGAAGTTTTTGGTCGGATGACAGGTCAGGACAACACAGGAATATTTCGGTTGCTCGGCCGGGAAAAATCCGCAGAACGCAAGGCGCTTCTTGCCGGTGTTGTAGACACCGTTTTCGATCATGTAGCAAGTTCCGGTCTTTCCGGCAATCCTCACGGTGTTGTTGCGGAGGAAACGTCCGGTACCATGGTCGCCCCACACCACATTGGTCAGCATCTCGCGCAGCACTTTGGCTGTCTTCGGGGAGCAGGCGCGCCCGTTGCCCATATATCCGACGGGCAACACGGAGTCGACCTCACCCTTCACCTCCTTGACCAGACGCGGACGCACGAAGACTCCGTCGTTGGCAATGGCATTGTAGATAGCCAGCGTGTAGAGCGGAGGAATCTCGGTGGCATATCCGTAGCTCATGCGCGAGAGGGCTATGCGGCCCCCGCGGTCATTGGGGATGCTGTCGAAGCGCGGAGGCACTTCGCCTGCGATACCGGTGTTCATCGGCTCGAGGAAGCCGAGGGCTTTCACGCGGGAGTAGAACGCCCCCGGGTTGTCGTTATACTTTCTGGTTATGATACGGGCCATGCCGATGTTTGACGACTGCTCCAGCACATCGCCTGCACGGATCGACATCGAGTGGTGGGCGTCGGTGATGGGACGGCCGCCGGCGTAGGCCCATCCGCCGCCTGTCGGGAGCACCTCGTCGAGATCAGGCACGAGTCCATCCTCGACAGCGATCATCATTGACAAAGTCTTCACGACAGAGCCTGGCTCATAGCCCATCACAGCACGGTTGCGGGCCTCGATATAGCCGGGGCCGTTGGGATTGCGCTCGAGGTTGGAGATAGCCTTGATGTCGCCGTTTTTCACATCCATGAGCACAGCCACACCCCAGTCGGCGCCACAGGTGTCGAGCACATTGTTGAGCTCGCTCTCGAGGATGTCCTGCATATTGATGTCGATAGTAGTGACGATATCGCTGCCGGGGATGGCGGGCACATCGGTCCAGTCGGTGATCTTCTTCGTGAGATTGATCATCTTGCTGTAGCCGATCTTGCCATAGAGCAGAGAGTCGAGCGCCTTTTCCAAGCCTGAGATACCGTGGATCTCCTTGCTTTCAGAAGTCTCGCCGACGCCACCGATGCTTCGGCGCGCCATGTCGCCGTAGGGATTGAAACGGCGCATGTATTTCTCAAATGTCAGGCCGGTGCGGTTGCGGTTCTTGACGCTGAAAAACGGGAATGTCCTCATCAGCTCCATGTCGGCATGCGAGAGACCCGAAAGCAGCTTGTAGGCCCTGGGGCGCTTTGCTCTCACCTTGTCGAGAGGCTTGAGGAGATGTTTTTTCCACCCTGCGGCGTCGCGCACAGGAAAATGCTCGGCCATTTTGGCAGCGAGATAGTCGATGGTGTCACGCAGCAGTTTCTCGTTGAACTTCTCAGCGCGATAGTCGACACGGGCAGTGTAGAAGTTGAGATTGGTCGCAAGCACACTCCCGTCCGAGGCAAGGATATTGCCGCGCGGAGGCACGATGACCTTGGACTGCGAGAGTTGCTTGTTGGCGCTCTCGTTCCACTTGTCAGCGTTGACGACCGTTGTCTCGCAGAGTCTCACCACGATAAATCCCGTGAGGATCATAATCATGGCAATGACCAGGAGGTAGCGGAGCAAGATGTTACTGCGGTTGTCCTTTTTCACTATTTCGGGATTTTATAGGGAGGTTGAGACTGGACTTTAAGATTGAGATGGAGCGAATCGACCATCTGCTGCATCGATGTCTCGCGGATGCGGCCCATGAAAGCACTGCGCTCACGCGACTTCTCGTTGTTGACTATTTCGAGGCGGCGCTCGAGGTCTGCGATCTTCTCCATATTGGTCTGGCAGGTGTATTTAGTCGTGATATATATCATAGCGACAAGCACACCGATGACCACAGGCAACCAGTGGCGGGCGAAAAAGTCGCTCGACAGCACCTGGCCGCGGAAAAGACGCGCGATGATCGACGGACGCCGTGGTGATTTTACTGTTTTTGTTGCCAAGAGAGTGATAATTTTTTTGAGTTGAGAGTTAGTGATAATCTTTTTTCGTGTCAGAGCTTCACCGCCACGCGGAGTTTGGCGCTGCGTGAACGCGGATTGCGCCCGACCTCCTCATCGCCGGGGACGATAGGCTTATTGGTCAGCGGCTTCATCGGAGCATTGATCTTACCGAAGAAATCTTTCTCGGCTTTTCCCGTGAAGTCACCCGTCTTCATGAAATTTTTCACCAGGCGGTCCTCAAGGCTGTGGTAAGTGATGACAGCGAGACGTCCGCCGGGCTTGAGCACCGCGAGGGCTCCTTCGAGCAGCTCCTTGAGCGCTCCCATCTCATCGTTGACCTCGATGCGGAGAGCCTGGAAGATCTGCGCGAGCTCCTTCTTCTCTTTGCGGGGATCAATGTGCGGTCTGACGGCATCGGTGAGCTGACCGATGGTCGTCAGCGGAGCCGCCGAGCGGGCCTTGACGATCGAGCGGGCCATCGCACGGCTCTGCTTCAACTCGCCGTAGATGTAGAGGATGTCGGCAATCTTCTCCTCGGGCCATTCGTTGAGGATATCTGCCGCCGAGCGCGCTGCCTGCCGGTTCATCCTCATGTCGAGAGGCCCGTCAAAACGGAAGGAGAAGCCGCGCTCCGTGTCATCGAAATGATGGAACGACACCCCGAGATCGGCCAAGACACCGTCGACCTCATCAACGTCATAGTAACGCATGAAGTTCGTGATGAAGCGGAAATTTGAATACACCATCGTGAAACGGTCGTCGGAGGGCGCGCGCTTCACGGCATCCTCATCCTGATCAAACGAATAGAGATGGCCACCCTCGGAGGCCTCAAGACGCTCCATGATCGCACGCGAATGACCGCCTCCGCCGAAAGTCGCATCGACATAGATTCCATCGGGATGCACGTCAAGCGCCTCAAGCGTTTCGGGCAGCAGTGCGGGGATATGGTAAACTTCTTCAGCCATAGAGAGAATAATTGCGTGTTATAGTGAAAGATAGCCTATCGGGTAGACCCAACGTTTTAGAGAGTGTAAAGTTACAAAAATTTGCAAAACTAAACTCTATAAAATTCCTACTTTTTTTAAGAATTTATTAACATACTCCTACAAATCTGAGAATCAAGCCCAATCATTATGGCAGGATTATTTACAAATGTAAATCATTCCGGCTTCCGGTACCTGTCAGGGCAATATCGGGCACCATGGCCCGTTTATTAATATAATATACCCGAAAAGATACCAGTAAAATGCAAGATATAGTATTTGCCACCAACAATGCCCATAAACTTGAAGAAATCCGCCGCATAGTCGGTGACCGCTTCCGCATACTCTCTCTGAAAGAGATTGGTTGCGAGGAAGATATCCCCGAGACGGCTGACACCCTCGAAGGCAACGCCCTCATGAAAGCCCGCTATGTCAAGGAGCACTACGGCTACGACTGTTTCGCCGACGATACCGGCCTCATGGTCGACGCTCTCGGAGGCGCTCCCGGAGTCTATTCGGCCCGCTATGCCGGCCCGGACCACGACAGTGTGGCAAACATGCAGCTGCTCCTCAGAAACCTCGAGGACGTCACTGACCGCTCAGCCCGCTTCGTGACAGTCATCGCCTTGATACTCAACGGTGAGACTCACACCTTCGAAGGACGCGTCGAAGGTGAGATACTTACCTCGCCCCATGGCACCGCCGGCTTCGGCTACGACCCGGTGTTCAAACCCCTTGAAAGCTCCGTGAGCTTTGCCGAGATGAGCGCCGACGACAAAAATGCAATCAGCCACCGCGGACGCGCGACGGCCAAGCTCATGAGCTTCCTTGCAGGAGTCTGAGCTTACCCGCACCCCATTGACAATCAAAACCTTTCTCCAACCACACATCCAATCGCCAATGCTACGAAAACAGCTCATATCACTCCTTCTGCTCCTGACCACCCTCCCGGTCTCACTCCTCGCACAGCTCCCCACCGGAAGCTGGAAAGTCTACCCGACTTTCGGAGCGCCCGGAAGAGTCATTGACACAGACCAATTCGTATATGTCGCCACATCGGGGACTCTTCACTCCTATGACAAGGCCAACGATGAGTCGCGCGACTATGAGCCGCAGGTCGACCTCAGCGGAAACCGCGTGAAGGACATCTACTACAACTTCAGCAAAAACTATCTTGTCGTGGTCTATGAGGATGCCTCTATGGACATTCTTCCCGACGACGGCGAGCGCATCTGCCTCCCCGACATCCGCGATGCCAACCTCTCGACAGCCAAGGGGATAAACGACGTGCGCTTTGACGACGGCCACATCTATGTCGCCACCACTTTCGGGCTCGTCGTCTACAACGATGAAACCTTCGAGGTCAAGGAATCGGGCATATACAACGTCAACGTCTCCCACGTCTTCCCGACCGCCGACAATATCGTCATCGTCACCAATCCGGCCGAGTGGATCTACAATGCCCTCTCCTCGCCAAAATCCGAACGCCACCACCGGCTCGACAAGTTCAGACACCTCTTCCAGTTCCCCCTCCAGCCCTACGACATCATCCCCCTGAGCGAACCCAACCGCACTGAGGGAACTCGCTATGCCGTGCGCTCGCTCGGCAACCGCATCTTCCGCGTCATCGTCCAGCCCGACGGCAACTCCGCCACCTGTGTGGAGACCGATATCACCGGCGCCACTGACCTTTTTGCCACCACCGACGGTGCCTATGTCATCGCCGACGGAGCCATGATCCATCTCACCGCTCCCTGGAATGTCAGCCGCGAAGCCTCGCTCCCTGAAATCCTCTCAGGCAACGCCCTGGCGGCAGCCGATGGCCTCGGCTCAGTATGGGCTGCCGATGTCACAGGTCTCGCAAACTACAGTGTGGCAGCCGATGGCTCCGTGACTGTGCTCAGCGACCGCCGACGCCCGGCAGGCGCCACCTCCTTCTCCGACATCTCAAACATCTTTCCCATCAACGGCGGACGCGACGGCTTCCTGACCTCAAACCTCGGCCTCAGCCTCAACTTCGCCATCGGCACCGGCGACTTCCTCACCTCCACCTTCACCGGCGACCGCATCGCCGACGGCCGGATCAGTGCCATCGAAGTCAACGGCCCTCTCACCATCAAATCGGAGCCCGGACTCGAATCAGCACGCAAATACGGAGAGCATATCTTCAGCCCCACCTTTGTCCTTGAGGATCCGGATGATCCCTCGATCCACTACATCGGATCGGGTATCGAGGGTGTCTATGTCATCAAGGACGGAAAAGAAATCGGACGGTTCGACTCCTCCAACTCTCCGATGAACAAGACCAACAACTGGGCATGGCGCACTTGCAACGGCATGATAGACGATGACGGCAACCTAATCATAGCCGTCTATACCGGCAACGCCTCCCTCTCGCCCCTCATCATCCTCCCGGCCGACAAGCGCCGCAAGGACCCCGGGACAATCTCGGCCTCCGACTGGGTGAGCCTCAACCTCGGAAAAGCCATCTCAAGCCGTGATGTCGTCTTCGTGCTCTGCAAAAATTCGCCTGTGATCATCGCCGACGACGCACGTGACACCAGCGGCTTCTCAGCCCTCTACCACCGCGGCACCCTCACCGATCCGAGCGACGATGTGGCCGTTGTCATGGGAAGTCTCATCGACCAGGACGGCAAGAATTTCAACCCGCAATACACCCTCTGTTTCACCGAGGACCAGCGGGGACGCGTGTGGGCAGGGACAACCCAGGGCATCTATGAAATAGCCTCACCGACAGGCATTTTTACCTCCGATTTCCATGTCAACCGCCTCAAAGTGCCACGCAACGACGGCACAAACCTCGCCGACTATCTCCTTGAATCGGAAAAAATCTACTGCATAGCCGTCGACCCATCCAACCGCAAGTGGATAGGCACAGCCGACTCCGGAGCCTATCTCGTCAGCGAGAACGGCGACGAAGTGCTGGCCAATTTCAACACCACAAACTCTCCTCTCGCCACCAATACCATCACCGACATCCACGTCGATCCAAACTCAAACTCCGTATTCTTCTCGACCCTCAGCGGTCTCTACGAATACTCCTCATCATCCTCTCCCGGCCGCGAGGACTACTCTGACGTCTACGCCTACCCCAACCCCGTCACCCCCGACTACACCGGTCTGATCACCATCAAGGGCCTCATGGACTCCTCGCTCGTCAAGATCATGGACTCTGGGATGCACCTCGTCTATCAGACCCGCTCGGAAGGCGGCCTGGCGCTTTGGGACGGCTGCACGCTCAACGGCGTGCGCGTCAAGAGCGGAGTCTACTATGTCCTTGCCTCTTCAGGCGACGACACGAGCTCGCAGGGCGACGTTGTCGCAAAGATCCTCGTGGTTAATTGACATTGATCTCAAAAACTCTATCACCCCCACCGACGTTTTCATTACTATACATGATCCACTATGGAAAGTTTGAAATATAAAGATGATACCGACCGCAGCTATGGCGCAACAGGCATGGCCATAGGTCTGATGGTGTTTGACGGCGAAGACATGCTCGCCTCGATCTCTATTGACGGCGACCCCAACGAAATGGTGGCTATGTCGCCCGACTTCTATTTTGCCGGCAATCCCGGTGTCTCGGCAAAGAGCGCATGGAACCAGCTGCTCAAAAACTACAATATCGGTGTCGGGATGCTCATGGCCAACCTCCTCTGCCGCCATCTCGTCGGCCGCCGCCAGCAGCTTCCGGATGAGATGCGCGATTTCCTCCACACCCTGGCCATCGAGGAGGGACGCGATGCCTGCTCGCTCGAAGAGGACGAGATCGACCGCCTCTTCAATAAGAATCTCTCCTACCTCAACCGCGTCTTCACCCACCGCGGTGTCCAGTCCGTGGCCCACGACTTCGCCGCTACGCTCCTCTCGCGCCGCACTCTCTCGCGTCTCGATGTCCTGGAGCAGCTCGAAGCACTCCGCATGCTCTGACCATCCCTCTCCCTCCCCTCTCCCCACGAAAAAAGCGAAGCCGCCGGAACTCTCAGTTCCGACGGCTTCGTTGCTGTATGGAGGGGTATGTCCGTCTGGATTACCAGATGACCACGCGCTCAGATTCCGGACGGAACATGGGCTGGCCTTCGGTGATGTTAAACGCTTCAAAGAAGGGAGCGATGTTGCGGAGGGTCACATTCACGCGGTTTTTGCCGAGCGAGTGAACGTCGCCTGTAGTCAGCGAGCGGATCTCCTCGTCGCGGATATTGGTAGCCCAGAGGTTGGCATAGTTCATATAGAACACCTGCTCGGGAGTGAAGCCGTCAATCTTGGCCTCTTCCGACTTCACGTCGACGCCCTTCTTCTGCTGAGCGTCAAGGAAGGCGGTCATAGCGATGCGGAGACCACCCTGGTCGGCGATATTCTCTCCGAGAGTGTACTGACCGTTGGCAAACACACCGGGAAGCACCTCAACCTCGTTGAACTGCGCGATGAGACCCTTGGTCTTCTCTTCGAATGCCTTGGCATCCTCGTCGGTCCACCAGTTGATCATGTTGCCCTTCGCATCGAAGTTGCGGCCCTGGTCGTCGAAGCCGTGGGTCATCTCGTGGCCGATCACGACACCGATACCGCCGTAGTTCTCGGCGTCAGATGCGTTGGGATCAAAGAAGGGAGCCTGGAGGATGGCTGCGGGGAAGACGATTTCGTTTGCAAGAGGATTGTAGTAAGCGTTGACTGTCTGAGGAGTCATGCCCCACTCGGTGCGGTCGACGGGTTTGCCCCACTTGGCGTAGGTTTCCTTCTGATGCCACATGCCGACATTGTGCATGTTCTCATAATAGCTGAGCTTGGGATCGATTTCCATCGAAGAGTAGTCTTTCCACTTGTCGGGATAGCCGATCTTGACAGTGAAAGCAGCGAGCTTCTCATGGGCGCGGGCCTTGGTTGAGTCGCTCATCCAGTCGAGATTGTCGATATGCTTGCCGAGGGCTGTGCGGAGGTTCTCGACGAGACCTACCATATACTCCTTGGAGCTTGCGGGGAAATATTTCTCCACATAGAGCTCGCCTACGGCTTCGCCGAGAGCGCCTTCTGTGGCGTCGAGCGCACGCTTCCAGAGGGGACGGAGCTCCTGCACACCGCTCATGACCTTCGAAAACTCGAAGTTGGCGTTGGTGAAGTCATCGCTGAGACGCGGAGCAGCCTGGGCGACATATTTCCAGAGATAATAGTCCTTGATCTCGCGGTCAGAGAGCGAAGCCATGAGCTTGTTGGCCTGCGAGATGCTCTTGGGCTCAGTCACGATAAGGGTGTCGGGCGACTGGATGCCCATAGTCTCGATAAAGAAGCGGTCCCAGTTGATGGCGGGATAGTTTTCCTTGAGCTGGGCGAAAGTGCGGGGATTGTACATCGCGGGGATGTTGCGGCTCTCCTCACGGGTGAGGGCCGAGTCGGCGAGCGCGGTCTCGATCTTCATCACGTTGCCGACGATGCGCTGCGCGTCAGCGGCGGTGTAGCCTGCGTTCTGCATCTGATCGGCTATGAGTTTCTTGTAGGCATTGCGCACCTGGGTGTTGCGCTCATCATCCTTGAGATAGTAGTCACGGTCACCGAGACCCATGCCTCCGCCGGAGACATACATGGCATAGACCGTAGAGTTGGTGAGATCTTCCATCGGGCCTGCGCCGAAGAAGGGGCTGGCGTAGTTGCCGTGCATCCAGAGGAAGAGATCCTCCATGCCTTCATGGGGAGTGTCTTCAATCTTCTTGAGGTCGGCGAGGATAGGCTTGGCACCCTCTGCGTTGCGGCGGGCGGTGTCCATGGCCTGGGAGTAGACAGTCCATACCTTGTGGGCCACCGTACCCTCTTTGGGATTGGTGGAGCCGAGATTCTGGATGAGTGAGCGGACACGCTCCTCTGACGAATCGTTGAGGATGTTGAACTGTCCGTAGCGGGCATATTCAGCTGTGAGCGGATGGGCCTCCATCCAGCCTTTGTTCACGTGGGTGTAGAAGTCTGCGCCGGGCGACACGGTTGAGTCCATGTAGGCCGCGTTGAGACTTGCGAGGTGCTCGGTCTTGTTTGACTGGCATCCGGTGCTTGCAAGTGTCAGTGTCATGGCGACTGCTGCAATCGGGAGAAGTTTCATGAGTGAATGTTAAATGAGTTTGGTTTTCAAATTGTTTCAAGCTTTGGTGTCCGCATCGGAGCCGAGCGAGGCAAGGATGTCGCGCAGCTCCTCTTCGGTGGTTGTCAGACGTGCGCGGCAAGCCTTCAGCAACTCGGTGGCACGGCGCGTGTAGGCCGCCAGATGGTCGATGTCGCAGTTGTCGCTCTGCATCATTCTGACAATGGCTTCGAGCTCACTGACGCTTTGGGCATAAGTGAGCTCGTCGACTGGTTTGAATTCTGACATGTAGTGGTGTCGATTCTGTTTCGTTCTTACTTTTTCTTTGCGAGTTCGGGATGACCGTCGATCGCGTCGACGATACGGTTGAAGATTTCATCGACATGGCCGGTGCCATGGATGGGGGTGTAGGTACCCTCAGTGGTATAGTAGTCGCGGAGGGGCGAGGTGGTTGAGTGGTAGACCTTCAGACGGTTTCCGATAGTCTCGGGGTTGTCGTCCGAACGGCCGCTCTCAGCGCCGCGCTTGATGAGACGCTCCATGAGCTCCTCGTCGGCCACTTCGAGACCGATGACCGAGTGCACTTCCTCGCCACGCTGCTCAAGCATCTTCTTGAGAGCCTCGGCCTGGGGAATGGTGCGGGGGAAGCCGTCGAAGATGAAGCCGTTGGCCTCGGGACGCAGACGGTCAACCTCTGCGGCAAGGATGTCGACCATGAGGTCGTCGGGGATAAGATGACCCTTGGAGATATAGCTCTCGGCCACTTTACCAAGCTCCGTACCTGCGGCGATCTGGCCGCGGAGCACGTCGCCGGTGGAGATATGTGTCAGACCGTAACGGTCAATAAGTTTTTGACTCTGGGTGCCTTTGCCACTTCCTGGCGCACCGAAAATTACAAGATTAAACATTCTTTTTATCCCTTAAATTTTACTATATTATACCTGTAGGTGGCTTCGGCCCGGATTTCACAACTTTCCGCCTTGAGCCGGCCACATTTCTTTGAGTTGTTCAACAGACAGTGGGGATTGACAGTGGTGACTGCCTTCTCAATCCTCGTCGAGAATATAGATGTCGTTGAGATTGCGTGCCAGGCCGTCGATGTCGAGACCGTAGCCGATGATAAATTTCTTGGGGATCTCAAAACCTACATAGTCGGGCTTCAGTTCCGGATGCTGGAGAGCGGCAGGTTTGAACAGAAGGGTGGCGATACGGATCGATGCGGGATTGTGGGCCTGTAGATCCTCAAGGAGCTTGACCATAGTGTTGCCCGTGTCAATGATATCCTCCACGAGGATGATGTCGCGGCCACCGAGGTTTTCGCTCAGGCCCATCACTTTCTTGACAACGCCCGTGGAGCCGGTGCCTTCATAGCTTTTCAAGCGCATGAATGTCAGCTCTGCATCCATATCCTCACACGCACGGAAAAGATCGACTGCAAAGGGGGCGGCACCGTTGAGGACACACACGAACAGCGGTGTGCGACCCGAATATTCGGCTATGATTGACTTTGCAAGTTCTCCAATGCGTTCCTGTATCTGCGAACTGGTGATATAGGGGCGGAAATTCATCCCCTGATAAGATTTTTGCTTCATGGTTCCGGACAGAAAAATTTTGCGCAAAGTTAGTCAATTTTCTGCAATACACAAGTTTTAACCGAGTTAAAATAGACCCTTGTAGCCGGGGTGTTGACAGAGTTGAAACCATTGAGCGCGGCCATCACCGTCAGAAGTTGCAGGTGAAAGTAAATCCCGGAGCGCCGCCGATGATGGTCGGCATGAGCGAGGATGTTACCCCACCATGCTTACCCGGCCGGTTGACCGACGGATTGTCGACGCCGAGATGGGCCTTGCGCTCATAGCTGCCTCTGAAAAGATTGACCACCTCGTTGACAGGATCGACGAGGAAGACAACGATGTTGCCCAACACCCGCGAACCCCAGAGCGTGTAGTCGTGTTCGACTATGTGGCGTTTGCACTTGTAGAAGAGCTCACCGAGCAGACTGCCGACCACCGGAGTGATGATTATATCCTGATAGGAAGGGCGTTCCATACAGGCCTCGATGCCAAACTCCCAACCGACAGTCGAGACAAGGGCAGAATAGAGCATCGAACCCCAGAAACTGAAACCACAAGAACGTGCAGCCATAAAATAGGCAGCACCGGCATAGGGATGAAGCACATAGTTGAAAATCGCATTGTCGTGGTCAATCTCAGGATTCTTGACAAAAATGTTGCGATACCAACGGGTATAGAATTCCGTCTGCTGGATCGAAGCACGGTTCCACGACGTGGCATCCTCCGGCAGACATTCAAGGACAAACAGAGTCCCGACAAAAGCGCCCGAGAGTACAGCCGTGTTGATCCACATCCTGTGCCAGTCGCGGTGCTCGCTACCGTGGCGCGTATAGGGTTCAAGATAAGGGCTCCAGGCCCTCTGGCGGAATTCATAGACCGGACGGGGGATCAGCGTGTCGGACTCCACATCCTCCACCGTCCTGAGCGTCGCAAGCTCAATGGCCGAGGTTGAGCTGAGCGGCTCAACGTCAATCTCAGTCCTTCTGACCTCGAAGTCGGCAGGAATAAAAGTGTCGGTTTTCTCCCCGGCAACGGCCGGAGTCATATCGGCGATGGCCAGACAGACTGCAAGCAGCAGTGTCAGTAGGCCTGTGTGTTTCTCTCTCGTTTCCATAACGTAGACTGTTTATGTGAAACCTCTGTATAAATAGTTAACTCGTGACCGGTATGCCCGACCGGGCTCCGGCAGAAAAGATGGATATTCTTCGTATTCGTGTATTTCTACCAATATAACATCGGTCATCCCCACTCTTCCACACATTTTAACGCTAAAAAATCTTAACTGCCAACCGAATCGACAGAATCTCACTCCCCCTCTAACTTTTCACCGCCAATGAATGTTAATACAATAAAAGCCGTCTGAAAGACGACCTCCAAAACCCGTTAAAACTATCATTGATTTATGAGTAACAAGAAATCATCCACCACTTTATGGCTTGCAATAGGCGTCGCAGTCCTCATCATACTCCTCATCCTCTGGCTGACTATCGCCGACCTTCTCGGCGACACCGACGTGGCCGCCTGCATTGCCCCCGCACTCCTGCACTAATCCCCCGTTACAAAAAAAAGGAAAGAGTCACGCGCGCTTTTTCACCTCACGGTGATAGGGCCGGTGACTCTTTTTATGTCCGGGCGATGGAGTTGGGGGACGCCCGGACGGGCGGGTATTCAATATCTTTACGCCTTCTTCACTATGCGACGCTCTTTGATACGGGCCTTCTTGCCGGTGAGCTTGCGGATGTAGTAAAGTTTGGCACGACGTACCTTACCATATTTGTTGATGGTGATTGAATCGATGAAGGGTGATTCAATCGGGAAGATACGCTCAACACCGATGTTGTCAGAGATCTTACGAACGGTGAAGCGACGCTTGCTACCTTCGCCTGAAATGCGGATAACAACGCCACGGTACTGCTGGATACGCTCCTTGTTACCTTCTTTGATACGGTAAGCTACGGTGATGGTATCGCCGGGGTTGAAATCGGGATGCTGTTTGCCGGAAGCAAAAGCCTCCTCAGCAACTTTAATTAAGTCCATTTTCTATACGTATATTAAAAATGTTAACACTACTCGCAATATTCGCAGGCTGCATGTCCTGCCAGAGATTGCGAAATCGGCTGCAAAGATAAGCTAAAATCAGGTGAATTGCAACTATTTGACTGAAAATTTTTCTTCATAACATTTGAATATAGCAACCGGAGAAATAGTTGTCAAGCATGATAAATGATAGAAATCTAAAGACATTTATCGCCACGGGTTTGGCTGCTTTATTCGGAATAATGGTCTAAAATAATATGAATAATGCGAGAAGGGTCGGTTACGGGCTGCCAGCTTTGCGGTCTCCATTTGTAAAGCTACAATTTCCGGATTGTTACCATTTAGGACAGCGTCAGTCAGCACATTCATAATCTCATATTTATTCCCGAATTTCGCATTTGGTTGTGCTAAAATCTCGTTGACTGTTCTTTTTATATCTTTCGGATGAATGATATAATCATAATCTGAGCTGATTGTCACATCTCTCAATACATTATTTCCAAAGAAAACTATAATCGAATAAATCGGAATGGATGGATTATTTGGTAGGTTTTCACGGATAGCCTGAATATGGCCATTGTTCTGCATGATTGGATTGTAGAACCGGTGCTTTTCCTTGCCATAAGCAAGAACTTGGGTCCAATACTTTTGACGAAAATGGCCAAAGATCCACCCGCTATAGTCCTTGATTTCAAAAACTAAAAGTCCGGCTTTTGTGGCGACAACTAAATCAACTTGTGTATATGCACCGGATGCTTTCTTGATATAACAATCATGAAAGATTGCTCGATGGTCAATTCCCATCTTCAACAACATCAATACAGTATTCCGTTCCGCCCATTCACCACGATTCAAAGCTGTAACTGTCTCAATCAGTCTCCTATCCTTGAAACGCCTGTATAATTTAAATAATATAAAGGCTCCGGCAATAAAGCAAAGGCTTATAGACAAACTCATATCATCAAATAAATCAATTTATAAAATCCTTTTAAGCCATCTAAACTAATTTATCCTCCCAATCTATCCCAAAAATTAGTTGTTTTTGTTTATGAGATTGACGACGACCTTTACCATTGTGTCTTTTTCCTCTGTACGGCTTTCGGCTATCATCAATGTGAGTGCGACAAGGGTATTGTCCGCGATACGTTTGGTCCCATCCTCATTATAAAGGATGCTATTGCCATTGAGAAACCACAGGAATAAAGTGGCGGCAATGCGTTTGTTACCGTCGCTGAATGAATGATTTTTAGTGACAAGATACAACAACATGGCAGCCTTCTCCTCCACTGACGGATAGAGGTCAATGCCGTCAAATGTCTGATAAATCTGACCGATAGAGCTCTTGAACGAGTCATCCTTTTCGTTGCCAAACAATGTGCTGCCGCCAAATTTCTCATGAAGTTCGCGGATGACCTCCATTGCGTTCTCGTATGTGGCATGGAATTCTTCTTTTTTTGTCGTATCCTCAATCTTCAGTTCCTGATAGTCATATCGGTCAAGAGTGTCGAGTGCATAGGTATAATCCACAACCACATCGAGTAGCGAGCGGCTGTCCTCAGTCAGTTTTTCCTGATTTTGGATTGTCCGGCCAAGCACTTTAACCAACTGACTCAGTTCATCATATTTCTGAGAGGCCATGCGCTCATTGACAACATATCCCTGCAACAGATATTGCTTCAAAACCTTGTTAGCCCAGATGCGGAACTGTGTACCGCGTTTTGATTTCACACGATAGCCGACTGAGATGATGACATCGAGGTTATAGAGAGTGGTAATGTATTGTTGATCATCATCGTTACCCACATGTGCAAAATTTGCACATGTGGTCTCGCGCTCCAACTCCCCCTCCTTGAAAATATTGCTTATGTGACGTCCGATGACAGTTCTGTCCTTCTGAAACAGTTCAGCCATTTGAGCTTGTGACAGCCACACGGTTTCATCCTGAAACTTTACATCTATGCTGGTCTCACCATCATTTGTCTGATAGATGATGATACTATTAGTCGGTTCAACATTGTTTTCCATATACAAATTTATGTTTTTTATTTGAATTATCGGACATACAATCCAATAAATCAGAATTAAAGCCGTCCCATCAAGAGTTTAGTGGTCGTGTGCTCACGTTAAACACCCGGCGTTGTTTCCGGCGGGCGAGGCGACGCTGTTCCTGCTCCTGACGGCGACGCTCACGGCGATTGCCGGTGAAGCCACCCTCTGCCGCGGCTTCCTCCATGACCTCATCACGGCTTTCAGCCACAGGCTCAGTCGTTTCAACTGCGCGCTGTTTGCGGCGCTTTCGCGCGGCGGCCGAGCGAGCCATGGCCTTGTCGATCTCAGGTTTCACGAGGGTGAAGATGAGCATGAGTTCGGTGCTGTGGCCTGAGGGCTGGATCCCCTCGTTGATATACTTGTCGACGGCAATCATCACGTCTGCGCCGAGGAGCGGCAGGTCGATGACCTTTGCAGCGGCGATGACACGTGAACAGAGAGAGTCATAGAATTTTTCAGAAACGGGGCGATTGATTTTCTTCTTCGGGCCACCTTTGGAGAGTTGATTTTTCATCTTGTTTTGGATATTTTTGGCGATTACGACGCAAATTTAATCACACCATACCCCCGAAAAGGTGCGATAATGCAAAACAAGCATGAATTTCTCAATAATTTCTTTGCTATCCTGAGGAAATCATCTAAATTTGCCATAGTTAACTCTCAGACGGTGTCTACTTACACCCGTCACCACCCCCTGACACTCAAAAAACCAATTCATTTCCTCCGATGGGTACATTTCTTCTTCGTCGCCCCCTGCGGGTGTTCTCTCTTCTTATCCCGACCATCCTCCTGGCCGTCTCCTGTTCGGCCCCCGACCATCTCGACATCACTCCCACCGACCCGGGCATCCTCTACATGGGGCGCATCTGCCGTGCCGATTCCTCAGCCCTGACATTCACCTATCCGGGCACCACCGCAATGCTCAATTTCGAGGGATCATCAATCAGCATGGCAGCCTCGCCGGGCAGCGGGAAGTTTATGGTCGAGCTCGACTCACTCCCTCCCTTCAAGATCAACTTCTCAGACTCCGACTCGGTCATCACCCTCGCCGACTCGCTCGCCGCGGGCCCCCACTCAGTGCGCGTGACTTATGCGATCGAGGGCTATGAGAAGCATCCCGCCTTCCGCGGATTCACGATCGGTGGCCGTGGAGCCAAGCTCCTCCCCGCGCCACAACGCCCGGCACTCAAGATGGAATTCATCGGCAACTCCATCACCTGCGGCTATGGCACCGAGGCCGACAGCGGTGACATCCACTTCAGCTACGACAACGAGAACCATACCCTCGGCTATGCCTACCTGACGGCCCGTGCGCTCGATGCCGACTTCAACATCGTGGCGCGCTCGGGAATCGGAATGTACAGAGCCTACAACGGCCCGGTCGAAGGCACTCCCGACAACTGTATGCCCGGCGAATATGACCGCACTCTCCTCTACAATCCGGCCCACTACTGGGACCACACCTCCTTCCGCCCCGACATCATCTGCATCAACCTCGGCACCAACGACACTTCCTGCCAGAACTATGACATCGGACGCTTTGAGCTGGCCTACAAAAAATTTCTCGTGCATCTCCACATGCTCCAGCCCCAGGCCAAGATCGTGTTGCTCACCGGCCCGATGCTCCACGGCAAGGAACTTCAGGATGTGAAGGGTGCCCTTGACCGTCTTGCCGAAGGAAATCCGTCAATCTACCGCTTCGACATGTCGGAGCAGACCGGAGAGCTCGGCTATGGCGCCGACTATCATCCCTCGCAGGCTCAGGCACGCAAAAACGCAACCGAGCTCACGGAATATCTCCGCTCTATCCTCAACTGACACATAGACACACTCTGCTTAACATCATCATCACCCCCCCTTCTGACAGTGGATTCCAATTTCTCATCACATCTCAGCGACCGTATCCTCATCCTCGACGGAGCCACCGGCACCATGATCCAGTCCTATGGACTGAGTGAGGCCGACTTCCGTGGCGAGCGCTTCGCAGCATGGCCATGCGACCTGCGCGGCAACAACGACATCCTCGCCATCACGCGCCCCGACATCATACGCGAAATAGCCAGGAGCTATCTTGAAGCCGGAGCCGACATCATCAGCACCGACACCTTCAACGCCAATGCCATCTCCATGGCCGACTACGGTATGGAGGGCCTCGTAGAAGAGATCAACCGTGAGGCCGCCCGACTCGCCCGCGAGGTCGCCGACGACTACTCGCCGGCAGCCGGACGACCTGTCTGGGTGGCAGGCTCGATCGGCCCGACCAACAAGACTGCCTCCATGAGCCCCGATGTCAGCGATCCGGCCCTGCGTGCAGTGACCTACGACGACCTTTTCGAAGCCTACCGCCGGCAGATCATCGCGCTGATCGACGGAGGTGTCGACCTTCTCCTTTTCGAGACCGTCTTCGACACCCTCAACCTGAAGGCCGGCCTCGACGCCGCCCGCAGCGCGATGGAAGAGACGGGCCACACATGCCCGCTGATGCTATCCGTCACCATCTCCGGCCCGGACGGACGCACCTTCTCTGGTCAGACACTCAAGGCCTTTCTCGCCTCCGTCAGCCACGCACCCATAGCATCCATAGGCATCAACTGCTCCTCCGGCGCCGGCGAGATGATGCCACATGTGACCGAACTCGCCCGCATAGCCCCCTATCCGATCTCCTGCCATCCCAACGCCGGACTCCCTAACGCCATGGGTCAATATGAGGAGACTCCCGAGAAAATGGCCCGCGATCTCCGCCCGTTTTTCGAAGAGGGATTGCTCAACATTGCCGGTGGATGTTGCGGCACCACTCCTGCCCACATCGCGGCCATCGCAGCCGAGGCCCGCGGACGTCAGCCCCACCGCATCGCCAGTCCCGTCGACGCTCTCCACCTCTCAGGCCTCGAAGCGGTCGATATCCTCCCGGACTCCCTCTTTGTCAACGTCGGCGAGCGCTGCAACGTGGCCGGATCACGCAAATTCCTGCGTCTGATCAAGGAGGGTAAGCTCGACGAAGCTCTCACGATAGCCCGACGCCAGGTTGAAGACGGCGCCCAGATAATCGACATCAACATGGACGACGGCATGATGGATGCCCGCAAGGAGATGTGTGGCTTCCTCAACCTCATAGCCTCCGAGCCCGACATTGCCCGTGTGCCGGTGATGATCGACTCCTCGAAATGGGATGTCATCGAAGCCGCGCTCAAATGCGTGCAGGGAAAATCAATAGTCAACTCAATCTCTCTCAAAGAGGGTGAGGAGCCGTTTCTGGCCCATGCGCGCCGCATCATGCAGCTCGGGGCAGCGACTGTGGTCATGGCCTTCGACGAGATCGGCCAGGCCGACACTTTCGAGCGCAAGACAGCTGTGTGCCGCCGTGCCTACGACCTGCTCACCCAAAAGCTCGGTTTCAACCCCGACGACATCATTTTCGACCCCAATATCCTCGCCATAGCCACCGGCATGAAGGAGCATGACCGCTACGGTCTCGATTTCATCCGTGCCGTCAGCTGGATCAAGCAGAATCTGCCCGGAGCAAAGGTGAGCGGAGGTGTCAGCAATCTCTCCTTCTCCTTCCGCGGCAACAATTATCTCCGCGAGGCCATGCACGCCGTCTTCCTCTACCACGCAATAGCTGCCGGCATGGATATGGCCATCGTCAACCCCTCGTCGGCAGTAACCTATGAGGATATCGAACCGGAGTTGCGGACGCTGCTGGAGGACGTGGTGCTCCACAGGCGCGAGGAAGCCGCCGAGGAGCTCATCGCCCGCGCCCAGGAGATGCTCGCCGCCAAAGAAAACGCCACTGCCGCCGGCCCTGCCGGAGCCGGAAAGCATGAGGAGGCATGGCGCTCGCTCCCTGTTGGCGAACGCCTCACACACGCCCTTGTCAAAGGTATCCACGACCACCTCAACGAAGATATTGCCGAGGCCCTGACACAATATCCCGATCCCGTCTCCATCATCGACGGCCCGCTGATGGAGGGGATGAACCGCGTCGGGCACCTCTTCGGAGAGGGCAAGATGTTCCTGCCCCAGGTAGTGAAGACCGCCCGCACCATGAAGCGCGCCGTCACCATCCTCACACCTGCCATCGAGGCCAACCACGATTCGCGCAAGGCTGCCAAAGCCGGCAAAGTAATCTTTGCGACAGTCAAGGGCGACGTCCACGACATCGGCAAGAATATCGTCTCCATCGTCCTCGCCTGCAACAACTATGAGGTGATCGACCTCGGGGTGATGGTACCGGCCGAAAAAATTGTAAGCACGGCGATAGCCGAGCAGCCCGATCTGGTGTGTCTCTCAGGTCTCATCACACCCTCGCTTGAGGAAATGGCCCATGTGGTCGAGCTAATGGACAAGAGCGGCTTGAAAATTCCGGTGATGGTAGGCGGAGCCACTACCTCACGCATCCACACCGCCGTCAAGATCGCCCCCCACTACTCCGCTCCGGTAATCCATGTCCCCGATGCGTCACAGAATCCGCTCATCGCCGCCCGGCTGCTCAACCCGGCCACCTGCGGTGACTATATCAAGGCTCTGAGCGAGGAATATGCCACCCTGCGCGAGCATGAGCGCACCCGCTCTATCCCCCGCGTATCGCTGGCAGAGGCCCGCAGACGTGCCGCCGCCCACACCCTTGCCCCCTACACCCCTGTAGCCCCTGCTATGGCCGAACGCACCGTGCTCGACATCCCCGTCGAAGAGATTGAACCCTATATCAACTGGCGCTTCTTCTTCAACGCATGGAAGATGCCGGGCGATTTTGCCTCGGTAGTCCATCTCCACGACTGCCCGGCATGCCGCAAAGAATGGATAGCCCGTCATTGCCCCGACAATCCCGCCAAGGGCGAGGAAGTGCTCAAGCTCTATGACGATGCCTCGGCTCTGCTCTCTGAACTCAGGCGCGAGGGAACAGTCTGCAAGGCAGTCGTCAACCTCACCTCTGCTATCCCTGACGGCGACGACCTCATCATCGGCGATGTCCGCATCCCCACCCTGCGTTCCCAGGCCCTCGGTCCCGACGAAGCCTCGCGCTCGCTGGCAGACTATGTGCTCCCCTCCGGAGACTATGCCGGAGCTTTTGCCGTCACCATTGATCTCAGCGCCCGCCGTGCGCTCTGCGATGCCGAGGGAGACTCCTACCGTTCGCTGCTCGTCCAGAGCCTTGCCCACCGTCTCGCCGAAGCCGCCTCCGAATATCTCCACGCCCTCGTGCGCCGCAAGCTCTGGGGCTATGCTCCCGACGAGGAGCTGTCGATGCGCGATCTCTATCAGGGTCGCTACCGTGGCATACGACCCGCTGTGGGCTACCCCTCACTGCCGGACCAGAAACTGACCTTCAAACTCGACGAACTCCTTGACTTCGACGAAATAGGCATCTCGCTGACCCCCAACGGCGCCATGGAGCCTTCGGCAACCGTCTGTGGCCTCTACATTGCCCATCCCGAGGCTACATATTTCCTCATCGGCCCCGTGGCCGACGACCAGATAGCCGACTATGCCCGCCGCCGCGGCCTCACACCCGAAGAAGTCAAAGCCCTCCTCCCCAACAACTGAACCCCCTCTCCCAACTCCCACAGACTACCCTCCGCTAATCCTTAAAACCAATCTCTCCCATGCTGATCAAGACCTACGGCGCTGCCGTCCAGGGCATCGACGCCCTCATCATCACCATCGAAGCCGTCGCCGAACCCGGCGTCCAGTTCTCGCTTGTCGGCATGGCCGACACGGCCGTCAAGGAAAGCTACCAGCGCGTCCTCTCGGCCATCACGCAGTCGGGCTACAAGTGGCCGCGCCGCCGCATGGTGGTCAATCTATCGCCTGCCGATGTGAGAAAGGAGGGGGCAGCCTACGATCTTCCAATCGCCATCGGCGTCCTCGCCGCCTGCGAGCAGATCACCCCCGCCGTGCCTCTTGACTCCTTCATGATCATGGGCGAACTGTCGCTCGACGGCTCCATCCTGCCCATAAAGGGTGTGCTCCCGATGGCTATCAAGGCGCGTGAGCTTGGTTTCAGGGGGATGATAGTCCCCGCGGCCAACGCGACGGAGGCTGCCGTGGTCAACAATCTCGATGTCTTCGGCATGGGGAATCTCAGCGAGGTCATAGATTTCATTTCCGGCAAACTTGCCCCCGCACCGGTCATCGTCAACACACGAGAGGAGTTTGCCCGCGCCTCAGCCATCTTCGACTGCGATTTTTCAGAGGTGAAAGGACAGGAAAATGTCAAGCGGGCCTTTGAGGTAGCCTGTGCCGGAGGCCACAACCTGCTCATGATAGGCCCTCCCGGCGCCGGCAAGTCAATGATGGCCAAACGTCTGCCGACGATCCTGCCGCCGCTCACCCTCGCCGAGGCCCTGGAAACGACCAAGATACACTCCGTGGCCGGAAAACTGCGCAGCGGGTCGCGGCTGATGACCACACGCCCCTACCGCTCGCCCCACCACACGATCTCACCCGTCGCTCTCGTCGGCGGAGGCTCCAACCCTGTCCCCGGCGAAATCTCGCTCGCCCACAACGGTGTGCTCTTCCTCGATGAGTTTCCCGAATTCTCGCGCCAGGTGCTCGAAGTGATGCGCCAACCTCTCGAAGACCGCCATATCACCATCTCTCGCGCGAAATATTCCATCGACTACCCGGCAGGATTCATGCTCGTCGCCTCGATGAACCCCTGTCCCTGCGGCTACTACAATCATCCGACCAAGGAGTGTATCTGCTCGCAGCCCGTGGTCCAGAAATATCTCAACCGCATCAGCGGCCCACTGCTCGACCGCATCGACTTGCAGATCGAGATCTATCCTGTGCCGTTCGAACAGCTCTCCTCAGCCCGCGAGGGGGAGAAAAGCGAGACGATGAAAGCGCGGGTGGTCCGTGCACGTGAGATACAGGCGCTGCGCTTCGCCGGCGAGCCGGGTATCCACTGCAATGCCCAGATGAACTCACGACTGCTCCAAAAGCATGCCGCTATCTCGCCCGACGGACTCGAGACTCTGCGTGAGGCAATGACACGCCTCGACATGAGCGCACGCGCCTATGACCGCATACTCAAGGTGGCACGCACCATCGCAGACCTCGAATATGGGCTTGACACTACCCTTTCGACCGCCGATGCTGCAAAAGCACCCATACTCACCCGCCATCTCCACGAAGCCCTCTCCTACCGCAACCTCGACCGCGCCAACTGGGGCCGCACCGTCGACAAACTGCCGTTTTGACGGTAAAAGATATTATTGAACAGCCAAAGCAAAAAAATTAATCGGACAAACAAACCTTACGCTGTTTATCCGATTGATTGAGTTTTGTTTATATTTAGAGCATAAAAATAGGAAGTCTATCGGGGAGATGAAAAACTCTAAAAGTCATTTCCCATTTGTGCCATTATGAGATTTGTCGGAATTTACTGGAAATTTCACGGAATAAGCAATGGCTTTCGCATGATAATATTACCCTGAAATACAGTGCAATACGATGACGTGCGTCGCCCTTTCACGGAATTTTTCACGGAATTTTAGCGGAAAGTTCACGGAATGATTCATAATGTCCCGCATAGAAATCCATGCCCGATCTAAACTCAATCCTTCTTTCCGGTGCTTTGTTGGTCCGGCCCGAGCTCCCAGTGCTTATTGGCTCCTACATGAATCTTGCCATTCTTTCGGAGTTGTTTAAGAAGATAATCAATATGATTATTCTTTTGGCGCTCATCCAGAATATCCGGTAATCTTTTTAAGAGCAAATCATTAATTTGAGTTCGTTTCAACCGTGCATGCTCACGAAGAGATTTAAGTATTAAATCCTTACAGAATTCATCGTCAAATCCTTTAAGTGCTGTGTACTCGGCCTCCCGGTGGGTTATCTGTGCGATTTTCCTACTGATAATGATATGTGGATGACGTCCTTCGATGAGATTTAGATCACGAAGTTTTGCTCGAGCCTCTTTACTTATGGACTTATTCCTCTGCACTCGGTCAAGCAGGAAAACCGTAGTTAAATCAAGAGACGTGTTTTCCATCAAAGCTGTTGAATATTCCTCATTGATAATCTGACCCGGCAAGGATCCCGAGTAATATCTCCTTGAAAGACAATCCAAAACGGGAGGTGGGGAGCCGTTATATTGCCCGCCTCCCTTAGTGTTCCAAGCAAACCGGGTGTGAAATATTTGCAAAGCCGTTCATGGGCATTTCCTCTTCCAGCTGAACGAGGCTTGCCCTCAACCCATCCATCCTGCCGTTTTATCTCGATATAAATAACTTTACCGGTCCTCGTATTGCGGATGGCGCCATCGGGTTGAATCCCATGTTTAGTAATACGCTCTGTCGGTGTGTAGATAGCCTCAAGTTCTTCAGGCGACAACTCCACATTAACGTATATATCCCTAAAAGCGGTTGGTTGACTCATAACCTCATACTCAGTACCCTCAAAGAGTCTCGAAAATACACCGATAAAAGAATGTTCGGCGGCTGTAGCATGTGTTCCACCATAGTCCTGCCACTTGCGACGCAATCTGTTGTTTATACTTCCCATAAGGCTAATCTATTAATTGAGAATTTTTTACTTTCAGTGCCGACGCTATTTTTACAATAGTAAGCAACGAAGGCACTTTTTCCGAACGCTCTAAGGACCCGATATATGTACGGTGAAGCCCCGACAATTCAGCGAGCTTCTCCTGGGAGAGCCCGGCTGATTGCCTTAAGGTTCTGATATTATGCGAAAAGCGTTCGACAATCTTCTTCTCGTCTTTACTATTTATCTGCATGTGCGCCATATTGTTTGATCACTATAGGATGTCATTCTTCAGACTGCTAAGATGAGAATAAAACACTCATTTATCAACAGACTATAGAGTGCAGACATCCAACCAGATTTAATTCCGACTCAAAACGACCGGCAAAGTGGGCTTGGATATAAATTTTTATGTTATAAAACATAATTCAAAAACATTTTGTATCTTTGCAGTGTTTTTAATACGAAACCTGTTTAAAAAGTCTTATTAAATTCTTTTTATTATGAACAACATTTTCAAAAAAGCCGCTAACGCCTTTCGTACAGTCAATTACTGCATCGCTCGCGCAGAGCTCTATCTGAATGAGACGAAAAGCGTCAACGAGAAGTAAGCCGGGCTTACCAATCGTTGCAACAAACACAGCCGCGTTCCTTTAAGCAAAGGAGCGTTTTTTTATGCCCTTATCCGTGAGCCGGTCAAGATATTTGCGGGCTTTCACGAAATTGCGTATTTTTGTGTGAAATACCTGTCTACAGATAAAAAAAATGGTCAGCCAATCCCCTATAGATACCGAACAGCATATCCCCGCGCAGCGCGGATGGCTCGCACTGTCGCCGGTCATGGTCTTCCTGCTGCTTTATGTCGTCGTCTCCATAGTCCTCGACGATTTCTACAAGATGCCTATCTCCGTGGCCCTCGTCATCGCCTCGATGTGGGCCGTGGTCATCTACCGCGGACGCCCGCTGATGGACCGCATCGAGACATTCTCGCGGGCCGCAGGCCACTTCAACATTCTCTACATGATATGGGTGTTTGTGCTCGCCGGCGCCTTCGCCACACTTGCCAAAGAGATAGGAGCCATCGACGCAACGGTCAATCTGACGCTGCGCGTATTCCCGCCTGAGGCAGTGGTGCCCACCCTCTTCTTCGCCGCCTGCTTCATCTCCCTGTCGGTCGGCACCTCGGTCGGCACCGTCGTGGCCCTCACACCGCTTGCGGTGGAGATCTCGCAGATGGTCGACGGCTCCACGCCATTCTATGTCGCCGTCATCCTCGGCGGAGCTTTTTTCGGCGACAACCTGTCGTTTATCTCCGACACTACCATCGCCGCCACCCGCTCCCAGGGATGCAACATGGCCGACAAATTCAAGGCCAACCTCTGGATAGCTCTCCCGGCCGCACTCGTGACCCTCGCAGCCTATATCGTCATGGGGCAGGAGACTCCTCCAATCACACTGAGCGAGGAGAGCAACCACATGCTCATCCTCCCCTACATCGTCGTCCTCGCCACCGCAATCGCCGGAATCAATGTCACCATAGTCCTCTCGCTCGGCATACTGACAGCCATCATCATGGGCCTCTTCACCGGCTATCAACTCATCGACATGGCAACCTTTGCGGGAAGCGGCATCAACGGCATGGGCGAACTCATCATCATCACCCTCCTCGCCGCAGGGATGCTCGGACTGATAAAGGCAGCCGGAGGCATACAGTTTCTGCTCCAGGGACTCAGCTCGCATATCAGCGGACGCCGTGGCGCACAGGCCATACTCGCCGTCCTCGTCGGGATCGTCAATCTCTGCACGGCCAACAACACTGTCGCCATCATCACTGTCGGCGGCATCTCGCGCGACATAGCCAAGCGCTTCGGCATCGACCCGCGCAAAAGCGCCTCGCTTCTCGACTCAGCCTCGTGTGTGGTGCAATGTCTCATACCCTACGGCGCACAGACCCTGCTCGCCACCTCGCTTGCAGGAATCTCTCCGGCCGCACCATTCCCCTATCTCTACTATCCCTGGGCACTCGCCGGCATGATCATCCTGTCGATCATCTTCCTCTTCCCCCGGCGGCTCAACTGACCTCGGGGAGACAACCCCCATACACCGACTTCTACCTCAAATCATATCCCACCACCAACATGTCACGCAACAATCTCGCCCGCTACATCTGGCTGATAGACACCATCAGGCGCTACGGAGCAATCTCCAGGGAACAGATAGGCCAACTGTGGGCCAAATCACAGTTCTCAGACGGCTCCCCCATGCCGCGTCGCACATTCTACAACTACCGCAACGCCATCGAGGAGCTCTTTAACATCAACATCGAGTGTAATCCCTCGACCTACGAATACTATATCGACACCAACAACTCCCATCAGGCGAGCGTCACCGACTGGCTGCTCAATTCGGCCACGATGAGCAACGTGCTGTCGACTCTCCACGATGTCTCCGACAGGGTCTTTGTCGAGGATGTCCCCTCCGCAAGGCTCTATCTGTCGCAAGTCATCTCAGCCCTGCGCGAGCACCGGCAGCTCCACTTCATCTACCGCCCCTACACACGCATCAACCCGACGCGCGACGTGGTCATCGAGCCATATTTCATGAAGATATTCCGCCAGCGCTGGTATGTCACCGGACTCAATCTCCGCGACAACCAGATCAAGACCTACGCGCTCGACCGCATGGCCGACGTGGTCATCGGCACCGATACTTTTGAAATCCCCGCCGACTTCGACTCCGACTCCTTCGTGCGCGACTCCTTCGGCATCGTCTTCACCCAGGCCGAGCCCCACGAGGTCATCATCCGCGCCAATCCCCGCCGCGCAAAATATCTGCGGGCACTCCCGCTCCACCACTCCCAGCGTGAGGAGATCCACGATGACTACTCCAATTTCTTCTACCGTCTGCGACTCACCCCCGACCTTGTGGCCGAACTCCTCTCGCTCGGCCCCGACGTCAAGGTCATGGCCCCTGCCGAACTGCGGATCATGGTGACCAACGCTCTCCGCGACGCTCTCGGGCAA
This sequence comes from Staphylococcus sp., assembly GCA_023665865.1. Lineage (GTDB taxonomy): Bacteria > Bacteroidota > Bacteroidia > Bacteroidales > Muribaculaceae > Duncaniella. The sequence continues at coordinate 1,044,170 of JAMPDC010000001.1, read as the reverse complement.
TATGAATAGTGGAAAGCGGGGAGTGAAGACAACTTATGACTGAAGGGCGCCCTCAACCGGTCTTTTATCAATCCGGTCGAGGACGCCCTTCGGCTATATGATTTCAAGGGGATTCAAGCCCCGGCTGATCAGTTGGGTTTGTTGGTATCCGTAGTGGTATAGATGAGATAGCGGAGATTGGCCACTGCGATGTACTCGGCATTGTCTTTCTCGCTGAGATTCTGCAAGTCAACTCTGAAAGAGATAGTTGTGCCGTAGTCCATGCTCTGGGTGTTGATATTGATATCCTTGATCGAGCAGTTGGCGATTACCTTGTTGTTGGGGTCAACCATCTCGTAGGTCTTGCCGGGCTCGCTGACCACCTTATAGCCATTGGCGGTAAGCTCAAGGGGAAGATTGGTCACAGTAAAGTTCTGAGATGCCATGGTGGAGTTAAACTTCACGCCTGCGACAAGGAGCTTTGCCTTCATCTTCTCAGGATCAAGCTGCACGCTGTAGTATGACTCGCCCCCCTTGTCGGTATAAGAGACTGTAGTAGCGTCGGGATTGGTTGTCATCGACTCGGTCGAACCCACGAAGAATGAGGTGGTCGGATAGACGGTCACACGATAGCGGTTGTTGATGGTATAGGTCAGCATGTAGACAGGGATGCTGTAGTTGCCGAGACGACGGCCGGGAAGCGAGCGGAGATTGAAGGTGTCAAACACGAAGCTCTGCTCAGCGCCATAGGGGATGATATCACGGCCGCTCGACACGAGAAATCCATCTTTCGTATCCTGCTTGAGGGAAAGGCCGATGAGCTTGAAGGCAAGCGAGCTGAAGCCGTCGCCGAGCTTGATATTGGAAAGCTCTGCATCAAGCGACTCCTTTGAGAAGTTATAGCGGAAAGTGTAGACAGGATTGAGTGTGATCGAAGTCTCGCCGGTCTGAGCGTCGACGACACGGTTGAAACAATCTTTATTGCCATAGTTAAATGTGCTGACACTGTCAGAAGTGCTGTTGCCAAGGCAGGATGTCATGGAAATGGCGGCGGCTGCTGCCACTCCAAACGATAGAAGAGATTTCTTCATAGTCTTTAGTTGAGATTGGATGCTATTTATAAAAGTATGTAGTTTTCGATAATTGGTCTCTATCAATCTAAGAAACGGTGTGCTCTCACCTATATTGTAGCGTAAACCCTCCGTTTTTCGTTAAAAAAACACAAACGCGGCGCCCTCTGCGTCAGAGCAATGAGAAATCGAGCCGGAGAGTGACACCCCCGCGGGCCGGAAGTCCGCGCTGGAAGAAACTGTTTGACATTGACTCGTAGCGGAATGTCGAAAATTTCTTGTCGGCGAGATTCTTGCCCCAAACGTCAAGCGAGCCGAAGGGGAGCTCAAGGCGCAGGTCGGCACCAAATTCCGTGTAGAAAGGCTGGCGGTAGAGATTGGCCTCGTCCCAGTAGATCGAACCGGTGCCGCGCGTGTCGGCCGTCAGAGTCAGAGCCTTGAAAAACGACGAGCGGAGGGGTTGACGGTATGAAGCGGCAAGAAAGAGAGTGTTGGAAGGCGCATAGGGCACGTGGTTGCCACGGTAATCCTCACGCCCGTCTGAGAAACGGCGGAAAGTCGCATGGGTATAGCCGTAGGCAAGATTGAAACGCCAGCGCTCAGTGGGATTATAGTTGAGCGTGAACTCCCCGCCGGTGCTGCGCGTGCGCCCTGCATTGGCCATCACACGGCCGGTGGTCGTCCCTTCCGGGAACATGGTCAGCTGCTGGTCACGGCACTCGATCAGAAACAGGGCGAATGACGAATAGACTCGCCCCTGGTCGACACTGAAATGACCGCCGAGCTCATAGTTCCACGAAACTTCGGGGCGATACTTCACCATCTTGTCGACATCATAGTCAACCGGACGTCCGAGCTCTTCCATCAGGCGCTGCTGGAGGAAATCGGAAAACATCTGAGTGTTGAAACCTCCCGCCTTGTAGCCCTTGGCCACGGAGAAGAAGAGCGCCGAGTGGGGAAGATGGTATGTCACACTCATCTTGGGCAGAAGCTGTGTGAAATGCTGCGATAGACGTGCACGGTCATTGATCGAGACCTTTGTCGTCCCCATTGCGACAGGCCCCTGCGGGTTGCGCAGATTCCACATCGTGCACGAGGTCTCACACTGGCTATGATAGGTCATGGCCGTGTGCTCATAGTCAAAACGCAAGCCGAGCGCAAACGTGAAATTGTCAATATCATAGGAACTCTGGTGATAGAGGGCAACCCCCTTCACAGGAAGCTCGAAATCAGAGCCGAGCAGCAATCTGTCGCTGTCCCAGCCAAGACGCATCGTCGGTGGCAACTGCGAATTGACACCCTTGAGTATAAGATTCTCTATACCATCCTCCTTGAAAGTCACAGGCGCGCCGATGTCGGCATATTTATAGAAGCCGAACACTCCGGCCAGCCAACCGTAGGATCCCGCATTGCCGCGCATGACGATATCCTGCGTGATATTGCGGTCATGCTGACGCTGACGCAAAGTGAAATAGCTCTCCGGAAGGAAGTCCTGGTCAAGCACCAGGTCATCGTCAAGATACTGGAAGCCGGTGATCGACGACAAGGTGAAATAGCTGTTGGCCCAGTTGACGGTCAACCCATCGGTGAAAGTAGTGCGTTTGTAATAACACGGATCGTTATACTCAATCCTGTCAGTCTCGCTGTAGGCATAGGGATAGCCCGTCTGGTAGGCATGTCCGACAGAAGCCACATTTTCGACAAGCAGATTTGACTTAGGACGCCAGGCCGTCTTCCAGCGTCCGGCCCACGTACGCTCACGGTCAGCCTTGGAACCGTCGTAGAGATTCGTGAAATATCCTCCGCGATATCCCCCGGAGGCACTGACCGACATGCCCAGCGACTCGGAAAGCAGACCATAGTACGACAGACCCGCCCGGTAATTATTGGCCGTAGCCGCCTCAGCCACCGCCCGCAGACCCTGATAGTAGAGCGGCGACAGCGTAGTAATGTTGATAAGACCGGCAATCGTATTGCGCCCGTAGAGAGTCGACTGCGGCCCGCGGAGCACCTCGATGCGCTGGATATCCATCATGTCGAAATCATAGGCATCCTTGTTGAGATACGGCACATTGTCGACATTCAGACCAACCGCTGGCTGATCAATGCGCGCACCGATACCGCGCACATAGACCGAGGAAGTCATCCTCGAACCATATTCCGGCATGAAAAAGTTGGGCGCGATTTCCGACACTCCTTTCATAGCCGAGACATTGAACCGCTCAAGCTCACGCTGACCGATGGTAGTCACCGTCACCGGCTGACGCAGAAGCGAACGGGCCTGCTTGATCGACGTGACCGTCACCTCACCGACAGCAAGAGTGTCGGGCCCCTCGGTCAAAACCACCGGAGCGGCACCGTCGGGCACCTCCGCACCATAACCTGATAGAGACGAAAGGCCAAACATAAAAGATAAAAACGCGATGCGACACAATGACGGCATAATGATTGGAATTTTATGGTTGGGAAAAACAGAGTGCAAAGGTAGCAATAATTTACTAATTCCGTTCCAAACAACAAATGTTTAGAAGATTTAACAATTACCTATAGTGATTCGATTGTATATATATAGAAAATGACTACCTTTGCGCGCACAAAAATTTCGCGTGACTAAAATATTAAAACAACATACTCATAATCTAACACATCACCATCATGTATTGGACACTTGAACTGGCATCAAAACTCGAAGACGCTCCCTGGCCCGCCACCAAGGAAGAGCTTATAGACTACGCCATGCGCTCCGGCGCCCCGATGGAAGTCATCGAAAATCTTCAGGAGATGGAAGACGAAGGCGACACCTACGAATGTATCGAAGACATCTGGCCCGACTACCCCCAGAAAGAAGACTTCTTCTTCAACGAAGAGGAATACTAAGTCGCCGTTCAGACGTTTAGAACAAAGAATATCAAATGGTTGAGCATCGCATATTGCGACCGCTCAACCATTTTTTGCTTACTGATTTTATGCGTTTTACCACTTAAGTTGGTTAAACCGGCACAAACTCAAGACTTTAGACAAAAAAGGATATTAGAACTTTTTAGCACCGATATTTGTATGTGATTATAAAATGATTTAACTTTGTAATTAAAATGATATCACTATGGATATAGCACTTGAAAAGAAAGCCCACGTGTTCAGATTGCCAACATACCTGCTTGATAAGTTGAAAGAACTTGCTGCCAAGGATCGCCGTAGTCTCAATAATTATGTAGAAGGGTTACTGCTTGATGCAGTATATCATGAACCCAACGAGGTGACCCGTCAGGCGATGGAAGATGCAAAAGCAGGAAAGACCGAAGGCCCTATTGACACATCGAGTGTAGAAGCGATGCTTAAGTCAATCGGTGTATGAAAGAACTACGGTTTACCAAGCAGTTCAAGAAAGACCTTAAACGTTTTATAAACCAACCTAAAAAACTGAAAGCGCTTAATGAAGTTCTTGACCTGTTAAAGCATGAAATCGAATTGTCTGAAAAATACAAGGCTAATAAATTGATTGGTTACTACTCCGGATGCATGGAGTGTCACATCGAGGGGTGATTTTCTCTTTGTGTGATATTGGTTCTCATTCAGAGCTATTCAAATAGTCTACCCTTCCCCTCACTGCCGGCGGGCGCGGGCGGCGAGAAGGCGGTGACCGATGCGGCAATACAGACACTTGCGCGGCTCGCAGTAGCAGCGGCGCAGATGTATCAGTGCCTGTGAGGTGAAGGCATCACGGCAGACGATACCGGCGCGGGTAAAGAGACTCACGATCGAATTGCTCTCCGCAGGAAGCTCCTGCAACAGTCCGACAGCCCGCTCGACGAGCTCCTCGTCGCCGTGGGCATTACCGTAGGCCACCATCATCGGCACGGCCACATTGATGACAAGCAGGTCCACTGAGCTGCGGCTCAGACACTCATACGTCCTGTCGCTCCCGGGGCCGAAGGTGAAATGATTGGCCCAGTAGCCTGTCAGCGAGCCGTTGAATATGCTCCTGAGCTCCTCCATCCCCTTGGCCTCTATGATGCGTCTGACAAGCCTCATGTCGCCCCCCACGAGGCTCGCAAGCAGCGCTATGCGGCGATGGGGGAAATTGTGAGGCCTCATCCTCGCCATCTTCCATCCCAGAGGCTGGAGCGGTTTCAGAGAGAATTTGTGGGCGAAAAAGTGGTGTTCTCTTACGAGCTCGCCCACATAGGGATCGCTCTGCGGAGCCCGCTCAAGAAATCCCCCTTGTCCAAACATCAGAGCCTCGATCGCAAGCTGCGAATCGCTGTGCTTCCTGAGGAAATGTAGAGGCAGAGCCATCGCCAGGCGCTCCATCGGCTCGGAATTGGTGCTGAATCCGAGCGCTCGGGCAAGCACCACATAACACGTCTGCTCCCAGTCGCCGGAATAGAGCTTAAGCAGCTCCTCGATGCGGTCGGTCTTTGAATAAACCCGCTCATAGGCAAGCGACGTCAGCCAACCGGAGAGGTGTATCGGCTCGACCGTCCGCAGCTCCATGGCGCAGGGCAGATCTATGTCAGCGCGGTCGACGAGCTCATGATACCTGGTGTGGAAATCGGGCGAACAGCGCATCTCCATCTGCGGAATCACCTCGCCGTTGCGCCTGCACACCTTGCCGTCGTCATGACCCACCACATGAAGCACCACCGAGTCATAGGCTCCGTCGCCGTCATGATGATGACGGTGCCAGTCACTGGCTCTGACATGAACCTCGACGTCACCGACCCACAGATGGTCGCCGATCTTCACCTTGGCGTTGAAAAAATCAGGCCCCGCGTCGGTGTTGAGCCGACCGGGGTCTATGATTGTGAGTCTGCGTCCGTCCACAGTGACAAGGTCAGACTGCACGAGCAGCCGATGTTGCCACACATATTGCATCAGGCGTTCCATAGAGGAGAGTTGAGTGGGAGAAGTGGGAGAGAAAAACGTGGGGAGAAAAACGTGGGGAGAAAGACACGCGAATCAGAGCTCGTCGGTGCTGCGGTTGAAAGCCACCATCTTGAGCGCGGTCTCAGCTGCCTCGGCACCCTTGTTGCCCAGACTGCCGCCGGCACGGTCGAGCGCCTGCTGCTCTTCATTGACGGTGAGCACCCCGAAGATGACCGGAATGTCGCAGTCGGCATTGAGCGAGGTCATGCCCTGGGTGACGCTCTGACATACGTAGTCAAAATGAGGAGTATCTCCCTTGATGACACAGCCGATGATGATCACTGCGTCAAAATTGCCTGTCTCGATAAGCTTTGAAGCTGCAAAAGTCAGCTCCACAGCGCCGGGGACGTTGACAACGGCTATATCCTCGTTGGCGAGACCGGCATTTTTCAATACCTCCACCGCTCCGCGGCAGAGCACTGAGGTGATATGGCCGTTCCACTCAGCGACAGCGATGGCAATGCGTACATTTTCGAGTTGGGGGACGGCGCTTTGGGGTGTAAACTGTGACATATATCTGATTGTATTTTTACGGTTATGATTGATGTGATCGGTTGACGGTTATTTCGGAAACACCTTGTGCCATAGGCCAAGGATGTCGAGCGAGCTGCTCTTGGCGTTGAAGAGGATATCGACTATGCGGCGGTGCTCATCGGCGGCATTGATCTTCGTGGCCTTGTGAAGCATCGTGTTGAGCAGATGGATACCCTTGTCTTTCATGGCGCTCACACGCAACATCGCCTCGCCGAGCGAGATCGACAGGCGCAGCTGACGCAGGGTGAACTCCGGCTCCATCTTGGTGAGATATTTGAGCGCGCGTGTGTAGTATTGCATCGCCTCCCTGTGGCGCCCCATCTGCGCGAGAGTGTCACCCTCGGCGGTGATCGAGTCCACGAGGCGGCCGGTGGCCTCGCCGACACCCGAATTGACGAGTTGCAGATAGGTCGAGGTGGCAGCCTGATAGTGGGCCAGCAGCTCCGCCTGCTTGACGCGGTTGCGATAGGTGGCGGTCGCGGCGTTGAGCGCCATCACGTGGGCTGGAGCATAGCGCCCGGGATCCGTCTTGGCAAGACGCTCGAAAATCCTCAGCGACTTTCCAAGCTCACGCTCAGCCTGCTTATATTCCTTGCGCTCAGTGTGGAGAAATGCTATGTCGTAGAGCAACATGCCGAGTATCGCCATGAAAGGCTCATCCTTCCGCTTGGCTTCCTGCGCCAAAAGCGAGAGCGTCGATGCGGCGCTGCTCATCGCGGCATCCATCTCTCCCTTCTCGATGAAGAGAGCGGTCAGTATCTGCATGAGGGCCGCATGGATGTCGAGCAGATGGCGCTCCTCCTCCCCCGAGCGGGTGATGAGAGCGTCGATTTCCTGGAGGCCGGATATCGCACGGTCAATCTCCCCGCGCTCCACCATCTCGATAGCGGTGTCGCGCAGAAAATCGTAGGCCGTGTCAAATTCCACCTCCCCGATGGCATGGCGCAGCTCCGACATGGAGCGGTTGCGCTTCACGAGCGACCGGAGGTTGGCGATATCGGTGGTGACCGGAGCAAATACCGGCTCAAGCGAAATTGATTTCATAGTCATGATGCACTGGGCGTTGGAAATATCTACTTTCTATTGTGTGTGCGCACGGGTGGGAGGGTCGAGGTCAATCTTCACTCCTCAGCGCGAGCAGGGATGCTGGATCTGCGAGGCGAGCTCACTGTGGGCTGTCTCATTGCCGAAAGCCATGACGTCGTCCGGATCACGGTGACCCTCCGCGAGCGCTCTGACAATGCCCGCGAGCGCACCTGCGCTCCACTGGAACTCAGTGTTGGCGGTCGGGTGACATTTCAGTGTCCACGACTTGTCGCCGTCAAAGAAGCGCATCTCCTTGGCAGCAGGGTCGAGATGGAGAAACTGCCGGCAATAGAAGAGGATATGATCCTTGAAGACAGCATCGATGCTCTCCTCCTCCGGGAAAATCGCACGCACTTCGGCATCGCGCCCGACGATCAGGTCGGCAAGCTCCAGACAGTCAAACACCGAGGGCATAACCCGTGTGATACGCGGCACCTGATGCGCCTCGAAATAGGGCAGATAGACCAGAAAGGCCTTGCGCGCCTTGGCATGGCGCAGCAGCTCGAGCAGACGAGCGTGGTCGCGCTTCTCAAGGGTCATGTAGGACCCGTAGACAACGATGTCGCCCTCCTCGATGCGGGGCCAGACAGCGTTGACCGGCTCCTCGGGGAAATTGCTGTGGTCGACGGTGGTCGACGCATCTCCCGCAGAGAAAATCCTCACCGGACTGACTCCCTCGGTGAAACGGTCGACGGAATCGGTCCCGACCCCGGCATCCTGAAGTTGCCTGAGGATATGGTCGCCGATCGTTCCGGTGGCCGCCTCCCCGACCCAGATGGTCGGGAGTTCCATCCGTCCGTCAAGCATTGCAGCGTTGACAGCCCAGTCGCCCACGCCGGTGTGGGCATGGCCGTCGGCACACAGCGAGACGTTGAGTGCCAATTCTCCGATATAGATAGCCTTGTTCATAATATATCTGTTTCCTTTCGTTGTCGTGAGATGAACCCCAGATGGCCGCCGTGGTGCCGCTTGGCATAATCCTCGGCTGTAAATCCGGTCAGACGGGTGACATTGACCACCAGAATGTCGCCGATGACGCTCATCACCGTGGTCGAGGTCGTCGGGGTCAGTCCGAGCGGACACACCTCTTCGGCACCACCCGTCAAGAGTGTAACGTCTGCCGCGCGGCTTAGTTCACTGTCACCGTTGCCGGTTATGGCGATCACAGGTATCCCCGGATGGAGAGTGCGCGCGATAGCCGTCAGCTCAAGCACCTCGCGTGTTCCGCCGGAATTGGAGACCAGCAGAAGCAGATCGTTGGGCTGGAGCACACCGATGTCACCGTGCTGGGCCTCCGAGGGGTGGAGACTCAAGGCCGGTGTGCCGGTCGATGAAAACTTTGTTGCGATGTTGAGGGCAATCTGTCCTGCCTTCCCCATCCCGGAAGCGACGAGCTTGCCGCCGCGATGATGCACGTGTTCTATGATTAGGTCGACTGCCTTGTCATAGGCATCGCTGTAAGGTATCGCCTGAAGCGCGCGGGCCTCTGCCTCCACTATCTGCCTCATCGACTCCTTGATGTTGAGTTGACGCATGACCTTTGTGTTGCTTTTCTATCTTGAAATCTTTTCTATAGGAAACTTATGTCAGGCCGCCGGATGGCGCCTTTCATCACTTGCAAATTTACGGATTTTACCTTTACTCTACAAAAGAAAAATATTTTTTTGTAATTTTGCACTTTATACCACACATATCACACACCCTATCAGTTATGAAAATAGCACTCATCGGATATGGAAAAATGGGCCACGCCATCGAGCGCATCGCTCTCGAGCGCGGCCATGAGATCGTATCTGTGATCGACATCAACAATAATTCCGACATCGAGAGCGAGGCATTTGCCTCGGCCGACGCCGCTATCGAATTCACCACTCCCGCCACCGCCCCGGCCAACATCGTCCGCGCCGCTGCCGCAGGAGTCCCCGTGGTCTGCGGATCCACAGGCTGGGCTGCACGCCGCGAGGAGGTCGAGAAGATGGTCAACCAGGCCGGAGGCGCGCTCCTCGCTTCGAGCAACTTCTCGATCGGTGTCAACGTCTTCAACATCGTCAACCGCAAACTTGCGGCCCTCATGAGCCATCTTCCCCAGTATATGCCCCACATGTACGAGACCCACCACGTCCACAAACTCGACCACCCCTCGGGCACGGCAATCACCCTTGCCGAAGGAATCATCGCCGAGAATGAGCGCGTGAACTCATGGGCCGACGAAGGCATGGTGTGGATCGACGGATCAAACGCATCCAAGACTCCGCAGGAGATTGAGGCTTCAATCGAGAAACCCGCCATGGCCCCCGACGCCCTCCCCATCCTCAGCTTCCGCGAGGGTGAGGTCCCCGGCACCCACACCGTCGACTGGGACTCTCCCGTCGACTGCATCTCCATCACCCACCGCGCCAAAAGCCGCGACGGATTCGCCCTCGGAGCTGTCATGGCCGCCGAATGGCTCGCCGGACGCAAGGGCATCTTCTCCATCGAGACTATGATGGAAGAGCTTCTCTGATCCTCATCTCTCTTCACACTCCCCCCTATATTCCTCAGAAACAACAATGACAAACATCAATGACCCGCGCCCCGATGCGCCCCGTAGCTTTGCCGACGACTTCGTCAGCCGCGTGAAAGACAACCGCCGCTCGCGCTGGATCCGCTTTGCAGTCGTCTCCATCATCTTCTTCCTGTGGGTCGCATGGCTCGGCACATGGTGGGTCGCACTCTTCTGGTTCCTCCTCTTCGACATCTACATCACCGGCTACATACCCCTGACCTGGTGGAAAAACTCCAAGAGCCCGATTGTCAGAGGCATCATGAGTTGGGTCGACGCCATAGTCTACGCCCTCATCCTCGTCTACTTCGTCTTCACCTTCATCGGCCAGAACTACCAGATACCCTCATCCTCGCTCGAGAAGTCGCTCCTCGTCGGTGACTATCTGTGGGTCAACAAGATGGCCTACGGTCCCCGCGTCCCGATGACCCCCGTCCACTTCCCCCTTGTCCAGAACACCTTCCCCATCATCAACACCAAGTCATATCTCGAAAGCCCCTCCCTTGCCTACAAGCGTCTCAAGGGCCTCGGCAGCATCGAGCGCGGCGACATCGTAGTCTTCAACTTCCCGGCCGGCGACACCGTTGCCGTCAAGGTCCAGAACCCGGACTACTACACACTGGTCAAGATGTATGGCCGCGAGACCATCCTCAACAACCCCCAGACCTTCGGCGAGGTCATCTACCGCCCCGTCGACCGCCGTGAGAACTACGTCAAGCGCGCCGTAGGCCTCCCCGGTGAGCGCATCCGCATCACCGACGGTGTCATCTATATCAACGGCGAGCCGCTCAAACAGCCCGAAAACGCGCAGTTCAACTACTACTTCCAGGTCAAGCAGGGCCAGATGACAGCCTCGCAGTGGGATGAGCTCGGCATCTCGGCCGACGACCGCCACGAGGTTCCCGTCACAGCCGAGGATATCCCCGGCCTCCGCGCCCTCGGCTTCACCGTCAACCCCGACGGATCAGTCCCCTCGATCTATGCCTCGCCACTCACCTCGGCCATGGTCGACGCCCTCAACGCCGACCCCTCGATAGCCAAAGTCATGAAGATGCCGGCTCCCGCAGGCGAGCCCCTCTTCCCCGACAAGGTGAGCGACAACTGGACACGCGCCGACTACGGCGAGCTCTGGATCCCCCGCAAGGGCTCTACTCTCGTCATGGGCCCACGTGCATGGGACATCTACGGCCGTGTCATCCGCAACTACGAGGGGAACCCCGACGCCACCTTCCGCGACGGCAAGCTCTGGATCAACGGTCAGCCCTCCGACACCTACACCTTCAAGATGGACTACTACTTCATGATGGGCGACAACCGCGACAACTCCCTCGATTCACGCTACTGGGGCTTCGTGCCCGAGGACCACATTGTCGGGCGTCCCGAGATGGTGCTCATCTCCTTCGATAAAGACCACTCCCTCTTCAACGGCGGCATCCGCTGGAACCGCATCCTCCGCGACGCCAACCCCGAGAAATGATGACCGATCCCTGCCACAGCATCCCAGCAGACTCCACCATAGTCCTCCCCCCGCTCTTCTGCGGGGGAATCGACCACTACGCCCTCATCCGTGCGGCCGGAGGAAACACACGGGCCGACTGGCAGATGAGATTTGAAAAACGCTTCAAGGACACCCACCGTTTCGCCATAGCCGACACCCGCGGGCGTCTCGAACTCACCGTCCCCATCGCCAAACCCTCCGACTGGCACTGCTCCTGGGCCGACATCCTCCTCTCAGACCACGGCCACTGGTGGGACGTACACCGCATCGCTCTCGAGAGCGCCTACGGACGCACTCCCTTCTTCGAATTCTACATCGACTCACTCCTGCCCATGCTCACCGAAGGCGTCTGCGACCGCTACGTCTCGCTCCGGACCCTCTCCGACGCATGGGACTCCTGGATACGCTCCCGCCTGTTGCTCTCACACCCGCTGCAAGCCTCTGCGCCAACCGCCATCCTCCCTGCCACCTCCCTTCCCGAGCCGGAACCATACTGGCAGGTCAGAGCCGACAAACTCGGATTCATCCCCCGGCTCTCCATTCTCGACCTCATCTTCAACCTCGGCCCCGAAGCCGCAATCTACATCGACCGCCGTGCCGAGATGATCACCCTCTGACCTACCCCCACTCCACCCTCACGAAAAAAACGTCAGCTATCCCCCTCTCTTTCTTAACGTCAATCATTTAACGTCACACCATTTTTCACAAACGCACACCGCCATGAGAGTCATCGACCACCTCAACGCCAACCCCGGCTCGACAGCCTTCTCCTTCGAGATCCTCCCGCCGCTCAAGGGCAACAGTATCGAGAAAGTCTACAACATCATTGACAAGCTCCGCGAATTCGACCCCAAATACATTAACATCACCTCTCACCGCAGCGAGACCATCTTCAAAGAGATGCCCGACGGCAGCTTCCGCCCGCAGAAGATGCGCAAGCGCCCCGGATCGGTAGCCATCGCGTCGGCAATACAGAACAAATACGGCATCACAGCCGTCCCCCACATCATCTGCAAGGGATTCACACGCGACGAGACCGAATATGCCCTCATAGACCTCAACTTCCTCGGTGTCCATGACCTCCTCCTCCTCCGCGGCGACACAAAAGGCCCCGAAAAAACCACCGACGCCTCCAAGATCAACCTCCACGCCACCGACCTCCAGCAGCAGGTCAACGACTTCAACCGCGGTGTCTACGCCGACGGTGAGACCTTCGAGGCAAACGCCACCCCCTTCTCCTACGGCATGGCCTGCTACCCCGAGAAACACGAGGAAGCCCCCAACTTCGACTCAGACCTCTTCTACACCCGCCGGAAAGTCGACGCCGGTGCCGGCTATCTCGTCACACAGATGTTTTTCGACAACGAGAAATACTACTCCTTCGTCGCCCGCTGCCGCGAGGCCGGCATCACCGTCCCTATCATCCCCGGCATCAAACCCATCGTCTTTCTCAACCAGCTCAACGTCCTCCCGCGCGTCTTCCGCACCGACATTCCCGAAACCCTTGCCCGTGAGATCCGCAAGTGCGAGACCGACGCCGAGGTCAAGGAAGTGGGCATCGAATGGAGCATCTCCCAGTGCCGCGACCTTATGGCCCACGGAGTCCCAAGCATCCACTTCTACACCCTCATGGCCTCCGACTCCGTCCGTCGCATCGCCCGTGAAATCTATTGATTCGCCATTTTAGCCAATATTCCGGACCGTCAGCTATCTTTTTTGTATTAAATTTGTTATATAATTGATTCCTAACCACAATTATTAACAAAAACATGAAAAAGATCTACCTGCTTATGATGGTATGCCTCGTGGCATGCCTCACATGGAGCTGTTCTGACGATGACAAAGACGAAGTGGTCATCAACGAAGCCAACCTTCCCCAGGCAGCCCAGACATTTATCAAACAGTTCTATCCCAACGACAAAGTGGCCCGCGTCACCAAAGACACCGAACACGCCAACTCCGAATACGAAGTGAAATTCGTGAGCGGACAGGAGGTTGAGTTTGACGCCGCCGGCCAGTGGACCGACGTCAGCGCACCCCGCGGCATGGCTGTCCCCACAGGCATTGTCCCTGAAATCAACATCTACGTCGGTCTGCACTACGACGGCGCAGGCATCAACGAGATCTCACGCGACCAGCGTGGCTACGAAGTAGAGCTCATCAACGGTCTCGAACTCCTCTTCAACCCCGACCTCACCTTTGCAGGAGTCAAAAACTGACCCACCCCCACCGTACAGAACAAAAAGGTACAAAAATTCAAAATAAACAGAAATGACAGAGGATTATATCTCAAATTTTTCCTCTGTCATTTCTGTTTTCTTTATTCTTCCTCCTCTCACCACTTAAACATCCACCCTCTCGCTGATTATATCTCAAAAAAATATATCTGTTATTTCTGTTACTTCTGAATTTTTGTACCCCTATCCCCACACTATCCTCCACCACATGGCAAACACCTGCCGGAGGCATGGTCATCATGCTGAAACCTCAGGCAAAGCCTGAGGCCCAAAATCCCACCAGAAAAAAGCCTCGGAGAGGCGTCTTGTCCACCAGGCTCCGAGGCTTAATGATTATATCTCAAACAACTCATCGTCATGCCTGAGCAAACTCACAAACAAGACGACGATCGCCGCTATGACAGGAAACATACACAGCCACGGAGAACCATCCTTAAAGGTAAAAGTAATAAGAAAATAGAGCGTGAACACACCATTGACATTCGACAGCCATTCATTTACTACAATCCGTTTCGGTTTCAGGATCCACAGCCAAAGCGAATAGCCTATGAAAAGACATAAAGCTAACGAAGCACACACTCCGGGCAAAAGCGACATCCCTGTGTAGGACAGCATAAAAAGGCTGGTGATCACAACAATCATAAGCACATTGAGAACCTTGCTCTTGTAGAAAGCCTCAAGCCGTCTATGCCTTATCTCCGGTGCCATTGTTCACTACTTTTTAGCTCCGCCGCCGATTGCCCAACCGACAGTGAATGAAAAGCCGTTATAATACTTCCTGTTTACCTCATACGACAGCGTCAACCGCAGATGACTCCACAGTTCAACACCGACTCTTGGCATGAACACCGGGCCACAGCCCCTGTCAGCATCTCTGAACGACATTCCCAAGCCCGCGCCGACAAAAGGATTGACCGAAGCACCCTGGCGGAAATTATAGTCCCCGACCAATGCAAAATTAGTCGATGAAGTCCAGAAAGTCCCTTCAGGCAAGTCTGTAGGCCACGCAAAAGACGTATAGTTGACCCACACACCTCCGTCAAAAGGCGAGTTTCTGAAATTGTAGCGCAACTCGCCGCCAACAGTCAAGCCCAGACCTGCACTTGTGCCCAGATAGCGACCGGTAGCGACATTGAAACCGACATTGATTTCTCCCTCTAAGCGCTGGACTTCTGTCTGCGCTCTCATAGTCTGGAAGCCCGCAAGTCCGAGTACGACAAGGAGCAGAACCTTTGTTAAAGATAAAGTTTTCATCAGGCAAAATTGATTAGGTTATGAAAAAACATAGATAGAATAGTTGAAAGTCAATCTGAAAAAGCAATCGGAGGATATGGCACTTACGTGTTGACCATATCCTCCGATTATAGTTTGCTCACACGCAATCCGTCCGGCAGGACGGGCGCGTATGGGAGTGTGTGTGTTATTTGGTTTTCTTACTTGGCGGCAGCGTCCTGTGCGCGCTCGAGATACTTCTGGAGATCCACGCCAATCTCAGCGCCATAGTTGGGGTAATCCTTCATGATTTCCTCATAGATAGCGGCCTCAGCCTTGTAGTCCTTCTGCTCGCGGAGCACGGTGGCTTCTTTCAGGAGGAAAGCGGGAGTGTAGCTGGGATTGTTGTCAGAGATCTTCACAGCCTGCTTGTAGCAGTCGATAGCCTCGGGATACTGCTTGAGGTTCACGTAGCAGTCACCTTCGAGCGACTTGGCCGATGCACCGATGATGGTCTCGCTTGACGAATAGTCCTTGAGGTGCTTGAGAGCTTCCTCATATTTTCCGCTCTTGTAGAGGAGGATTGCAGCGTTGAGGTTGGCGAGATTGCCGGCCTCATAGCCATGATTGGCGGCAACCTGCTGATATTTTGCAAGGGCGAGGGAGTCATTGCCCATGAGCAGCTCGATGTCGGCCTGACCGAGAGCATTGTTGGCGGCAGCCTGACCCGGCTGACGGACTACATAGACGTAGATGAGGATGATTGCCACCACGGCGGCTACTGCGACGCATGACCATACGATTACTTTGGGATTGCTCTGCACCTTCTCGCCGATACCGGTAAGGGTGTCGTTGACCTCGTCGATTGATGTACGGGTTTCTTCGTTGGGCTTGTTATTTGCCATTTTTATGTGATTCGTTTTGATTTATTTCTGAGAAAATATGCTTAATACGCGGATTCTTAATCCGTTATCGTTTTCCAAAGTGCAAAATTAATACATATTCTCCAATAAATGAAATTTTTACCCCCTTTTTGACTTAATTTTTCATTGATTTCACCGCGACTGAACATTAAAACCGGCCGAAACGTATAATAATTACACACATCTCCGTGTATCTCAACCCACAGTTTCAAATATTATCAAGGATGAAAGTTGGATTTTTTGTGCCGTGCTATGTCGACATGCTGGCACCACAGGCTGCCATAGCGAGCTATGAACTGCTCCGAAGGTTTGATCTCGACGTCTGCTACATCGAGCAGGCCTCATGTTGCGGCCTGCCCATGACCGACATGGGCTACGAGCGCAAGGCTTGCCGCATCGAGCAGAATCTGGTGAAATATTTTTCCGGCTACGACTACGTGGTGATCCCCTCCGGAATCTGCACCGATCAGGTGCGCTACCATCTGGACTCGGTCGAGAAGACACCCGAGGTGCAACACATCCTCGACACCACCCACGATATCGTCGACTTCCTCCACGATGTCCTGAAAGTCAAGAGTCTCCCCTGGGCCAGATTTCCCCACCGCGTGGCGCTCCACAACGGCTGCCACTCGCTCCGCTTCCTCCACCAGGCGCGCCCGACCGAGCTGATGGTCCCCGACTACTCCAAGACCGCCGACCTCCTCAATCTTGTCGATGGTCTGGAGGTCTGCTACGCCACACGCCGCGACGAGTGTTGCGGTTTCGGTGGCACCTTCGCCGTCTGGGACCAGAGCTGTGCCGGCCAGCAGGGACTTGACAAGGTCAGCGACTATGAACGCAACGGCCTGAAATATGTCACAAGCGCCGACTTTTCCTGCCTGATGCACCAGCAGGGGGTGGCGCGGAAGTTCGGCATCGACATCAAGACCTACTACATCGCCGAGATCCTCAACGGTACGGCCGAGGAATAGACTTCTCCTTACACGCACACATTTTATCCACTTCAGCAAACCATACACGCACACGATATGAGCCAGGTCAATCAAGTTAAACTGGGTGCTAAATTCATCGCCGACACCCCTCACCGCGTCAGCCATGACCGCTGCCTCTGGGCCGCGCGCATGAGGCGCGACAAAGTGGCCTCGCAGATTCCCGAATGGGAGGAGATGCGCTCACTCGCATCGCAGATCAAACTCCACACGCTGTCGAATCTCGATTTCTATCTCGAACAGTTTGAGATGAGGCTGAAAGAAAACGGCGTCCATGTCCACTGGGCCGAGGACGCCGACGAACACAACCGGATCGTCTACGAGATCTTCCACGACCATGGTGTCAAGACCGTCACCAAGGGTAAATCCATGCTCATGGACGAGTGCGGGATGCGCGAGTATCTCGAGGAGCGTGGCATCGACATCTTCGAGGCCGATCTCGGCGAGCGCATCCAACAGCTCGACCGGCAGCGGCCGTCACACATCGTCATGCCCGCCATCCACAAGCTGCGCGGCGATGTGGCCAGGCTGTTCGCCGAGAAGCTCGGCAGCGATCCCGACATCGACGACCCGACATATCTCAACAGCGTCATGCGCAAGAACATGCGCGGCAACTACATCAAGGCCGACGCGGGCATGAACGGTGTGAACTTCGGCGTAGCCGAGACGGGGACGATCGTGGTGGCCACCAACGAGGGCAATGCCGACATCAGCGCCAACATCCCTCCGCTCTTCGTGGCAAGCATGGGCATAGAGAAACTCATCCCCCGTCAGAGCGATCTCCCGCTCTTCATCCGTCTGCTCTCGCGCAGCGCTCTCGGACTCGACATCACGCAATATACCTCACACTACACCCGGCCGCGCAAAGGCCAGGAGATGCACCTCATCATCGTCGACAACGGACGCTCGCAGCGGCTCGGAGCGGAATATTTCGAGGTGCTGAAATGTATCCGCTGCGGTGCCTGCATGAACACCTGTCCGGTCTTCCGCCGCACTTCGGGCCTGAGCTACGACGCGCCCTACATGGGACCTATAGGCATCGTGCTCGAACCGAGCTATGACCTCCACCGCTACGCCCGTCTTCCCTACTCCTGCACCCACTGCGGCTCCTGCGGCAATGTCTGTCCGGTGAAAGTCCCGATACCGGAATATGTGTTCTACTGGCGCACGGAGATCGTCGAGCACCACGAGGATGAACTGCTCCACCGTCTGGAGGAAACTGGCATGGCGATGGTGCTCCGCAACGCCTCGACCCTCTCACGCGCGGAGAAACTCGGGCTGTGGGCGCTCCGCTCGCTCCCGCAGTGGCTGCTCAATTCCCCGGCCAATCCCTGGGCTAAAGACCACGCCAACCCCGAGCCCCCGAAAGAGACTTTCAGGGAATATTACAAACGCACTCATAACCGGAAATAACAACACGCACGCCTTATGTCAGCACACTCAGACATACTCTCGCCCGCCGCGCAGCAATCGTCGCGCGACAGGATCATGTCAAGGATCAAGTCGGCCCTTCCGGGCGAGGTCAGCCTGCCGGAAGTCCCGATGTATGAAATCGCCGGCGACAAGATCGAGAATTTCATAGCCCGTCTCGAGAGCTTCGACGGGTCGGCCATCCGTTTCGCCAACCGCGGGGACGCACTGAAGTGGCTCGCCAACAACATCGGCAAGCAGAGCGGCAGCAAGACCATCTATTCGAACGTCGACGGC
Source organism: Staphylococcus sp. (assembly GCA_023665865.1). Classification (GTDB taxonomy): domain Bacteria; phylum Bacteroidota; class Bacteroidia; order Bacteroidales; family Muribaculaceae; genus Duncaniella. The sequence continues at coordinate 1,025,467 of JAMPDC010000001.1, read as the reverse complement.
TTCAACGGCAACTTCGAGGTCACAGAGTCGACCGATCCCCACTCGGTACACGTGGTCGACATCTGCGTGGCCAACGGTATCATCGGCGTCGGGGAGACCGGCTCAGTATGGGTGACCGAGGAATCGCTCGGTCTGACCGCCTGTGCCCTCTTCTCGACCGATCTCTATCTCCTGCTCGACGCCGCCAAGATCTACAGCGGCCTCCATCAAGCCTATGCGGCCCTCGACCTTTCGGCCGGACGCTACGGCTCCTTCTTCACCGGCCCCTCGGCCACAGCCGACATCGAGGCTGTCCACATCACCGGTGCCCAGGGCGAAATCTCGCTGACAGTGCTGCTTATCGGAGATTGATTTGGATTTTCGGCGGCTGTTGAGTAACTTTGTCACATTATGAAAAAGATAGTGATACTCGACGGCTATGTAGCCAACAGCGGCGACCTCTCGTGGGGCGCGCTTGAGGATCTCGGATCCCTGACAGTCTATGAACGCACCTCTGCGGCCGACATCGTGGAGCGTGCCAAGGGTGCCTGTGCGATATTTACCAACAAGGTCATCATCACCGATGAAATCATGGAGGCTCTGCCCGACCTGAAATTCATCGGCGTGCTTGCGACGGGCTACAATAATGTGGACCTCGAAGCCGCCCGCCGTCGCGGAATCACCGTCTGCAACGTCCCGGCCTATTCGACCGACTCGGTTGCGCAGCTTGTCTTCGCCCACCTCCTCCACATCGTCAACACCATCGGCGACTATGCCGCCTCGGTCGACCGCGGGGAGTGGGGCGGCAACAAGGATTTCAGCTATCGCCTGCGCCCCTTCGACGAACTCTCGGGTATGACAATGGGGATCATCGGCATGGGAAACATCGGGCGCCGCGTAGCCGCCATCGCACAGGCTTTCGGCATGCGCGTCATCACCACTTCCGGGCGTAAGCTTCCCGCGGGAGTCAGTCGTGTGAGTCCTGACGAGCTTTTCGCTCAAAGCGACGTAATCTCGCTCAACTCGGCGCTCACCCCGGCCACCAAGGGAATCATCAACAGGGAGGCCATCTCGAAAATGAAGCCGACAGCCATCATCATCAACACTTCCCGCGGGCCGCTCGTCGACGAACAGGCGCTTGCCGACGCTCTCAACGAGGGGCGCGTCGCAGCCGCCGGAATCGACGTCCTCTGCGAGGAGCCACCCCGATCGGGCTCTCCGCTCATCGGTTGCCGGAACTGTTTCGTCACTCCCCACATAGCATGGCAGTCGAGCCAGGCCCGACGTCGGCTGATAGATATCTCAGTGGAGAATCTCAAGGCCTTCATGGCGGGCTCGCCACAGAACATCGTCTGAATTTTCAGCTCACATTTGCAAATAAGAATTTTTGTGAGTACCTTTGCATCGGTCAATGTGCCACACATCAAGGCAACGGCGACAATCGGGGCGTAGCGCAGTCCGGTAGCGCACCTGGTTTGGGACCAGGTGGTCGC
>JAMPDC010000001.1:818080-1023895 GCA_023665865.1 Staphylococcus sp. | reverse complement strand
TAGCGCACCTGGTTTGGGACCAGGTGGTCGCAGGTTCGAATCCTGTCACCCCGACGATTGGTTCAGGGACGGAATAGAGAAATCTTTCCGTCCCTGTTTTTTTCATGCAATTCCGGAGCGTTTGCGGAACGGAAGGTAGCGGAACAGGGCGTAGATTGCGGCAGCGAGAGCTATGGTGCCCCCGATGTAGCCGATATCGGCCATCATCCCATGGTCGCAGACTATACCTCCGACAAAGGCACCGGCGCCGATGCCGAGATTGAAGATGCCGGAATAGATGCTCATGGCAACCGCCGAATTTTCAGGAGCGAGGACAATGATCTCGTTCTGGAAAGATATGTTATAGACCGTCATGGCAAGGCCCCATAGGATGCAGAGAAGCCCGAGCACGACGATGCCAAGCCGCGCACCGGGAAGGAGAAGCAGCATGATGAGCGGAAGCGACAGGCAGGCGGCTGAGATGATGGCGCGCGGATGGCGTGGGAAATAACGCGTCATCAGGAAGCTGCCGAGGAGTCCGGCCACGCCGAAGAGACAAAGCGTGAAGGTGATCGCCTTGGCTTCGATGTGGAGTATGCGATCCATGAATGGTTCCACATAGCTGTAGCCGGTGTAATGGCCCGTGACGATGACAGCCGTGATGAAATAGATCATAAGCAGCGGGCGCGAGGTCACGACGTCTTTCAGGATGTGGCGGCGCGATTCATTCTGACCGCTGCGCGGGAGCGCGGGGAAGAAAAAGTAGAGCCCGACAAGGGTCAGAAACGCAAGGATGCCGAGAGCACCGAAGGTGACACGCCACCCGGCGAGGAGACCGAGGACACGGCCAAGAGGAAGTCCGGCGACAAGAGCGATGCCACCACCGGCCACAAGGGCGCTGAGAGCCGTCGAGCGGCGTCCGTCAGGACTCACGGCCACTCCCATCGTCGGAGCGATCGACCAGAAGATGGAATGGGCGAGGGCCACGCCAATGCGCGAGGCCACAAGAGTCCAGAAACCCGTTGCGAGCACGGAGGCGATGTGGCTTACAAAAAAGACGCTGACGACAATGAGCAGGAGCCGGCGGAAATCCATGCGCGCGCACCATAGCATGAGCGGCAGGGAGCAGAGCGCCACAACCCAGGCGTAGATGGTGATTAGAAGTCCGGCATGGGCCTCGGTGGTATGGAAGTCGTAAGCTATGTCACTGAGCAGACCGATCGGGGTCAGTTCGGAAGTGTTGAAGGTGAAGCCGGCGATCGTGAGGAGGACCAGGGGTAGGTAACGTTTCATATAAATCATCTAACGTTCAAAAGAGTTCTGAATGTGTGCCCAAACGGACTAAAACTATCGTATTAGTTTCGTGATCAATCCAGATTAAAAGCAGGTCATTCTTGACATGACATTCCATGTGACCCTTATAATTGCCCGTAAGCAAATGAGGACGATATTCCAATGGAACTTCTTCGCCACGCATAAGATACCCCAACACGGTTTCTACCGCGTCGAGCTCAGCCTGTTTACGTTTATATCTTTTAAGATCTTTTTTAAACTGGCTTGTCAGCTTGAGCGTCTTCATAACGACTCGACAAAATTGCGGAAATCAGCGAGATCCAAGGTCTCAAGATTTTCGTGATTCTCAGCTTCCTTCATCGCTGCGAGTGTAGTCTCATTAGGTCTATTTGCAACGAAAGCCATGAGTACACTCTCAACGAGATTGTTAAGACTGCGGTTGTGCTTTTTTGCTTCCAGACGAAGCTTATCAATCAATTCGCTACTAAGACGAAATGATGTCTGTGTACGTGGGATTGCTGTTGACATATCAGTATTATTTTAGAATACAAAAGTAGTGCATTTGTATCACACTAACAAACAGACTGATTAAAAGTTTCTAAATCAACAGGATGTATTGCGTGTCGGAGATGCGGCGGATGCGGGATGGGCGGACGGTGCCGGTCTCGTCGACAAGCGTGATGCTTTCGAGGGGACGGGAGGAGTTATACTCGACAAATATTCCGAGGTGGGGGTTGGCCTCGATGTCGGCCGAAGCCGCACGGACTGTGACCTTGCCATCGGCGGGTGAATGGTGGACAGTGAAACTGAAGTCGCGGCGGTTGATCCAGAAGTCACCGTAGTCCTCGAAGTTGAAGAGACTGCACTCACCGAGGTCAAGGCTCTCGACAAGCATCTTTTCGGCAAGCATCTTCCACTCGCGGTTGGGATGGATGAGGATGACTGATGAGGCATAGTTGCCCTTCAGTTTGTCGAAAAGTCTGAGCCAGACGGCAGGTTTCTCAGCCCAGTTTTCCTCGGTCATCTTGTCGGAGGAGAAGACGTCGGAGAAATGGAGTGGAATCTGGAGTGTCCCCGTCGGCTCGCCCTCCCAGTTGTTGTTCATGCGCTGGATGAAGGGAAACTGGCTGAGGAGGTCGGGGGCGGCGTAGCAGGACGAAAACTCGTAGTCCGCGATCTTGTGGGCGAGGGGCATGTTGTCGTTGACACAGAGATGGCCCGAGCGGAAGGAGCGCACATTGTTGGCGAGGTCGCGCTCCAGGATGCGCTTGGAGAGCACCAACTCGGCCCAGGTGGAGCCGGTGGAGATGCCTGTGTCCATGTCGTGGGTGGCGTAGGCTGCATATTCCTCCTCGGTGTATTCGGTCATGGGGAAACGGGAGGAGATGTGGAAGTCGGGGAAATGGCAGATGGAGTGAGAGCCGACGGTGTGGCCCTGCTCGATAAGTTTGCGGGCGAGGGGTATGGTCTCGTCATTGTAGAACGCCGAGAGGTAGCCCTTCTGACGGAAATAGTGGACGGTGAGAAAATAGTGGCAGCTGAAACCGAGTTCCTTTTCATAGTCGGAGAGATAGAACATCTCGTCGAAGGCCGTGCGGGAGTCGCAGTCGTGGGTCGGGATGAGGACAGAACTGTAGCCGTCGGGGACGGTGAATTTCCATGCACTCAAAGTCCGGTTTGCAGCGTGGGCTGCGCGGAGGAAGAGCGGGACCATGTCGGCCGAGGGTTCGAAGGTGTTGTTGGTGCCCCGCGACCCACCGCTGTCTTTGTTGAGCTGCGGACGCTGGATGACGTCAGACCAACTGAACGAAAAGAGATAGGCCGCGCCGGAGCCGAGGGTGTTTTTGACGACTGCAACCTTGCCGGTAGTGGCGGAGCCGTCGTGGGCATCGCCGAAGTAGGCGAACGGGACGGCGGTGGAGGGAGTGAGGACACTCGTGCGGATGGAGCCGAGACGCGTGGTGGTCTCTTCGGGCTCGTCAATATAGACGAGTTCGGGATATGACTCGTCGACCCAGTCGAGAAAGAGATTTGTTTTCGTGGTCGAGGTGCGCGCCGAGATGCCGAAGATGGTTTCCATTTCGGGAGTGAGCGAGCCGTCGATGAGGGGTGAGACGATGAGGCCTCCGGCTGAAACATAGTCGGCGAGACGCTGCGCCTCTTCCGGAGTAAAGGTCTTGGTCGATCCGTTGAGCCAGGGGGACGAGAGGAGTATCATCGAGCTTCCGGTGACAGCCTCGTCGAGAGAGCTTGTGGTGAAGAAGGGGAGGCCGGCCACCTCGAGCATGTATTCGCTCGAATAGAGATTGCGGGTGGAGGATTCACGCTCCTTGTTGCGTCCGGTAAGATCAAGGATGGCTACCGGTTTCTCAGCCGCGGGAAGATCGGTGATGACTGATCCCTGTGGTTCCTGAGCGAGAGCTGAGGCTGCGATCTCGGATATGGAGGCGACATCGATCCCGCCGATGGTGAAGCCGGAGGCGGCTGCATCGGATGGCTCGACAGTGGCGTCGGTGAGGGGTAGACGCCCTGCTCCGTCGGTGAGCGTTACGGAGAATTGTGCGGCAGCTGAGAGAGCTGCAAGCGCAATTATATTAGTTAGTAAAGTCGTTTTTAGTTTCATGGGTGGATGGGGGAGGTTGGGAAGAGAGAAGAGAGATTACTTTTTAGCAAATTTCACCGCGCGACCGCCGACTGACAGGATGTAGACGCCAGTGGGAAGAGTGGTAATGGGCACTTCGATGACTGAGGCTCCGGTGGGGTTTCCGACCGAGCGGAGGATGGTGCCATCGAGGGCTCGGACGAGCACAGGGCCGACTGCACGGTCGAGGCCTGTGACGGTCAGACGGTCGCTCCCGACGATCACGTCAGGTTCTCCCGGGATGGAGACAGAGGGGGTGGAGAGTCCGCTGACAGGGACGCTGCGGAAGGTGACACGCCCGACGCCGGTGAGGGTGGTTCCGGAGGTGAGCACCGACATGCGGTCGGAGGCATCGGTGGTGAGCAGACACTGCACCTCAGACAGAGGTACGATGGTCTGTCTGTCGGCGACGAGACACCAGACGGTGTTGCCGTCAGCCAACATCGAGGCCGGAGTCAGCAGCAGCGCGGACAGTAAGGGGGAGAGATATGATTTCATATTCGGATTTTTTTCGATAGTAAATGTGAGAAATGGTTTTTATGCCTGTGTAGCGTGTGATACGATTGTTGCAAAGATACTGAAATCCAACAATGTTTACAAGCTTTCCGCGGGCATAAGGAGAAGATAGGGACAATTTTTCGTAACTTTACGTCCCCAAACAAGAAAAACAGGAAAGAACGATGACAATAATCTGCTTCACAGCGACGGGCAATTCGCTCCATGTCGCAAAATCACTCGGACCGGGCCGTATCATCAGCATAAACGCGGCACTCGCAGAGAGCTTCAAAGACGTCGCCGATGAGGATGGCATAGGAATCGTGTGCCCCGTACACTACGGGGCGCTCCCTGAGCCTGTGAGGGACTTTTTCGGGCGTGTCGGTCGTGGGGAAGTGCGGATTGAGACTCCATACTTCTTCGGAGTGCTGACCTACGGCGAAATGGCCGGATGCGCTTGTGGGAAATTCGTGAGCGCGGCCAAGGGCGCGGGCATCTCTCCGGACTATGTCAGGAGCATCAAGATGGTCGACAATAATTTTACCGTCGTCAATGTAGGGAAACAGATCAGAGACCAGAAGCGCAAACATATCCCGGAACATCTGCTGGAGATCGCAAGCGACATCAGCAGCGCGAGGAGGAGCGTAGAGAAGCCGGGGGTGTTCGGGCGCATTATCGACCCGTTTTTTTCAGTTGGAATTGTGAAGAATCCAGGCAGACGTTTCAGAGTCGAGGCGGGTCTCTGCAACGGGTGCGGAACCTGCGGGAGTGTCTGCCCCAAAGGTAATGTCGATCTCAAGGACGGGCTTCCTCTCTGGGGCGACGATTGTCTGCTCTGCACGGCGTGTTACCACAACTGTCCGAACGGGGCGGTGAGGTTTTCGGGCGAACGGAGCCGGGACCGTTTCCGAAATCCGGGGGTTAGTCTTAAAGAAATAGTTGAGCTAAACAAGGTCAGCCCCCGCCGGAACGACAGCGGGGCTGAGGGATGATAGGAAAGAAGGCGCGGCTCATTTCAGTTTCAGCCGGGTGAGGAGACTGATGAGCTCACGGATGGTGCGACGCATGTCGCCCTTCTCGTCGGCGCTCTCGAAGATGCTCTTGAGCTCGATGAGCGCAAGGGCCACGGCTCCCAGAGTCGAGAGATATGGGAAAGGCGGGATGAGGTCGGTGCCGGAGGCCGAGAGATGGTTGAGGGCCGAGACGATCATGATGTCGATGACGGTCATGGAGAAGAGAGCGATGTAGTAGCGCCCGATTTTGTCGACCGTGCGCCGCAGGCCTGAAGAGGAGCATTTCTCACCGCGGATGCGGGCTTTGCGGAGGCCGCTGGCAAGGTCGGCTACGACGGCGACAAGCACGGCCGTGTAGTAGATGATGAGGAGTGTCAGCATGGGTTGTTTGAGTAAATTTGTTGATGAATATTTGAATTAGAAATACTCTGCAAATTTACTCTGCGCGAAGCCCCGGAAAGGTGCGATAATGCAAAACGGCAGCAAAAAAATTTTTTTACTTTGCCTATTCGTGGATGGCGGCGTAGACTATCGAGGCTTTTGCCGGACCGATGATTTCGGCTATGGCATCGAGGTCGGCTTCGCGCAGACGCTTGACGCTTTTGAAGTGAGTGAGGAGAGCTGTGCGCGTCTTCTCGCCGACACCCTTGATGCCGTCGAGCTCGGAGACCGCCTGGGTCTTGCTCCGGCGGTTGCGGTGGTGGGTGATGCCGAAGCGGTGGGCCTCGTCGCGCAGCTGCTGGATGACACGCAGGGTCTCGCTGTTTTTGTCGATGTAGAGGGGAATACTGTCGCCGGGAAAATAGATTTCCTCAAGACGTTTCGCAATGCCGACAACTGCGATGCGGCCACGCAGTCCCATCTCGTCGAGGGCTTCGACGGCGGCTGAGAGCTGGCCCTTGCCACCGTCGACTACGATGAGCTGAGGCAGCGGCTGGTCTTCGTTGACGAGGCGGGTGTAGCGTCGGGTGAGCACTTCTTTCATTGATGCGAAATCGTCGGGTCCGATGACGGTCTTGATGTTGAAATGGCGATAGTCTTTTTTGCTCGGCCGGGCGTCTTTGAAGACGACACAGGAGGCAACCGGGTTTGTGCCCTGGATGTTTGAGTTGTCGAAACACTCGATGTGGTGCGGAAGCTCGCTGAGATGGAAGTCGGATTGGATGCGCTGGAGGATGCGCTCGGTGCGCGTCTCGGGATTGCGCTTCTCCATGGTCTTGATTTTGTCGACACGATGCTGGCGGGCGTTTTTCTCGGAGACTTCGAGGAGCTTGGCTTTGTCGCCGCGCTGCGGGATGATAAACTTCACATCAGGCATCTCCACGTCGGGCTCTCCGGCCACTATGACCTCGCGGTATTTCACTCCGAGCGATTCGGAAATCTCAGACATGGCATAGCCGAGAAGCTGTGCGGTGGTTTCATCGAGGCGGCGCTTGAATTCGAGAGTGACGGACTTGACGACGGCTCCACGGCGGACGTGCATGTAGTTGATGTAGACGTCGGTCTCCTCGTCGTCGATACCGAAAACATCGATGTCTTCAATGGTCTGCGAGACGATGACACTTTTGGCCTGATAGCGCTTAATGAGGTCATATTGCTCCTTCAGCTCCTGGGCTTCCTCGAAGCGCATGTCGACGGCGAGTTTCTCCATCTCCTCGCGCAGATATGCGAGGAGTTCGCCGGTCTCGCCACGGAGGATGGCCCGCACTTTGTCGATGTCGCGGTTGTAGTCCTCGGGTGAGATAAGGCCTGTGCAGCAACCTTTGCAACGTTTGAGATGGTAGTCGAGACAGAGGCGTCCCTTGCCGGCACGGATCCATTCGGGGGTCATCGGGGTGCGGCACGAGCGGATGGAATAGAGACGTTTCACGAGCTCGAGAGTGGCGCGTGCGGAGCCAGTGTCGGTGTATGGGCCATAGTATTTCGAGCCGTCCTTGATGCGCTGCCTGGTCATGAAAACACGCGGATAGTCTTCATTTGTGACCACGATCCAGGGATAGGATTTGTCGTCTTTTAGGAGGACGTTGTAGCGGGGCTGATATTCCTTGATCATCGAGGCCTCGAGGTTGAGGGCATCCTGCTCGGTGGGCACGACGATGTAGCTCATATCGACGATGGCTCGCACGAGAAGGTTGGTACGGAGGCTGTCGTGAGTACGGTTGAAGTAGGAGCTGACTCGGCGCTTGAGGTTTTTTGCCTTGCCTACATAAATCACCGTACCCTCGGCGTCGTAATACATGTAGACACCGGGGGTATCGGGAAGGATTGATATTTTCTCGGTCAGAGAGGCCGATTTTTTGTGTTTGGACATGGGGAGTGGAGAGTTGAGAGTTGAGAGTCGAGAGTTGAGAGTCGAGAGTCGAGAGTTATTTATTCTCTACTTGCTTTTATGCTCTCTATTGTTATCTCTTTTCTTTTTGTACTCTCTATTTTCTGCTTTCTGCTATATGTTTTTGCTATTTATGCTATCTATTCTCCGCTCTTTTGTAAGCTCTCAATTTTAATACTTAATGAGCGAGGTGACTTCGGCTTCGGCGGGGAGGATGGCGCGGCCGTTGAGTGCCTCAAGCTCGATGATGAAGTTGATGTAGATCTTTTTCGGGTTCATCGACTTCACGAGCTCATAGGCGGCAGCCATTGTTCCACCGGTTGCAAGCACGTCGTCGTGGAGCACCACAATGTCATCGGGAGTGATGGCGTCGCGGTGAATCTCGATGACGTCCTTGCCATATTCCTTGTCGTATGAAGCGCTGATTGTATCGGCGGGGAGTTTGCCGGGCTTGCGGACGGGAACAAAACCTGCGCCGAGCTCAAAGGCAAGGATTGAGCCGCCGATGAAACCGCGTGACTCGATGCCTACAACTTTAGTAACACCTTTGTCGCGGTAAAGTTGAGAGAGGTCCCAACCGATGATGTGGAGGCCACGGGGATCTTTGAGAAGGGTTGTGATGTCGCGGAAGATGATTCCTTTCTTGGGGAAATCGTAGACGTCGCGGATGCGCTGCTTGAGATATTCCATTTCTATGAAGTATTAATTTAAAGTTGTTTCAGTGGGTGTGGAACGGTAAATTGTTTCACGTGGAACACTATTTTTACCGTCCGAGGAGGAGCAGGAGGATGTTGATATCGGCCGGGGATATACCGGGGATTCTCGATGCCTGGGCGATGGTCTCGGGATTGATTTTCTCGAGCTTCTGACGCGCTTCTGTGGAGAGCGAGGTCAGTGATGCATAGTCGATTTTCCCGCGGATAGTCAGATTTTCGAGTCGGCGGAGCTTGTCGGCAATCTGGCTTTCACGCTGTATGTAGCCCTGATATTTTATAAGGATCTCGGCTGCCTCGATAATCTCCTCGCGGCGGTCGGCGTCGATATTTTTATTGATAAATTCGGCAAGCGGCTCAATACCTTTTTCAAGGATGGCGATGTTGAGTGCCGGGCGCAGGATGAGATCGTAGAGTTTGAGACCCTGCTTGAGCGGCTGCTCGCCGATGCTTTCGAGGTAGGGATTGATAAGGGCTGTCTTGACCGAAAACTCCTTGCAGAAGTCAATGAGTAGGTCGCGCTGGAGGCGTTTGCTCTCCATGATTTGGAAGCGGTAGTCGGTGGCAAGACCTATGGCATGGCCGCGCGGAGTGAGACGCATGTCGGCATCGTCCTGACGCAGGAGTATGCGGTATTCGGCACGGGAAGTGAACATGCGATACGGCTCGTCGACCCCCTTGGTGACGAGATCGTCGATGAGCACACCGATGTAGGCTTCGTCGCGCGAGAGGGTGAAAGGAGACTCACCTTTAATCTTCAGAGCGGCGTTGATACCGGCCACCAATCCTTGTCCGGCAGCTTCCTCATAGCCTGTGGTTCCGTTGACTTGACCGGCGAAATAGAGGCCGGAGATTAGCTTGGTCTCAAGAGTGTGGTAGAGCTGCGTGGGATCGAAAAAGTCATATTCTATAGCGTAGCCGGGGCGGTAGATGTGGACATCCTTGAGCGCCGGGACAGTCTCGAGGGCACGGATCTGGACGTCGACGGGAAGCGAGGAGGAAAAACCGTTCAGATAGTATTCGTTGGTGACCTCACCCTCGGGTTCGAGGAAGAGCTGGTGTTCGTTTTTGTCGGCGAAGGTGACTATTTTGGTCTCGATACTCGGACAATAGCGGGGACCGATACTTTTGATCTGGCCGTTGTAGAGAGGTGAGTCCGGAAGCCCTTCGCGGAGGATGCGGTGGGTTTCGGGATTGGTATAGACGGTGTGGCAGGGACGCTGACGGAGCTTGCGGCGGACGTTTGTCAGATATGAGAATTTATGGAAATCGTCGTCACCTTCCTGAAGAGTGGTAAGCTGCCAGTTGACCGAACGGCCGTCGATACGGACCGGTGTTCCGGTCTTCATACGGTCAGTTGCGAAGCCAAGCTCACGCAACTGTTCGGTGAGCCCGTGTGAGGCAGGCTCGGAGACGCGTCCTCCGGGGAGTTTGACCGGACCGGTGTGCATGAGTCCGTTGAGGAAGGTTCCGGCTGTGAGGACCACAGCCTTTGCTTTGAACTCGACGCCGAGACAGGTGCGCACACCTGCCACCCTCCCATCTTCGATCAGGAGCGAATTGGCCGAATCCTGCCAGATGTCAAGATTCTGCGTATTTTCAAGAATGTTGCGCCACAGGCGTGAAAACTCCATGCGGTCGCTCTGCGCACGCGGGCTCCACATGGCGGGACCCTTCGAGCGGTTGAGCATGCGAAACTGTATGGCGCTCTCGTCTGTGACGATACCCATCATGCCGCCGAGTGCGTCGATTTCCCTTACGATCTGCCCTTTGGCAATGCCGCCTACAGCGGGGTTGCAGCTCATCTGGGCGATTTTGTTCATGTCGATAGTCATAAGGAGTGTACGCACACCAAGACGCGCGGCTGCATGCGCCGCTTCACATCCGGCATGGCCTGCACCTATGACTATAAGGTCGTAGTCAAATCTCATCGAGAAGTATAAGTGCTTTGTTTTCAAAAGATTCCATTATCTCACGCTCTCCGGGGCCCTTGTCGTTGATGCCGCAGAGATGGAGGACACCGTGGATGATCACACGCAGCAGCTCGCGGTCGTAGGTAGCGCCTACGAGCTCGGAGTTGGTCAGAACGGTGTCGAGGGAAATAAACATGTCGCCTGAGATCATGCGCCCGCGGCTATAGTCGAAGGTGATGATGTCGGTGAAGTAGTCGTGGTTAAGGAATTGACGGTTGACCTCTATAATTTTTGGGTCATCACAGAAAATATAAGTAAGAGGCCCGATAATTCGGTTGTGAGACTGCGCCACCGCAACAATCCATTTTTCGAGTCGTGCGGTGTCAATTTCCGGCATAAGGGTCTTGCCGTCGGTGAGCCACTCAATTTTCTTCATGTTACAAAGATAGTCAATTTTTCAATCTCCGTCAAAATTTTTAGATTGGACGGCTGTGGCAAACACTAAAATTAGGGTTAAATATCTATAATTCTACTATTTATGCAGATTTTAAGCCTCTGAGAATCGAATATTCAGTTAGTTTCTGACACCCGTGCGTGAATTTTTGATTCTCGCGGGGCCAAAAAGCCTACTCCCCTCCCCTACCCCACCGGGGTGATGATTGAAAAATCGGGATTGACTTCGAGCGTCACAGTTTCGGAGCAGATCATCGGCAGATTGTGGTCGACATGGCCGACGGGGAAATTGTAGGCGACCGGATAGTCATAGTCTGCGACCATGCGCGAGATCATCTCTTCCATCGTCTGCGCTCCGCGGTCAGGAGCATAGTCGGTGAAGCGGCCGACGACGAGTCCGCCAAGCGAGGCGAGCACTCCGCTCAAACGGAGAGTGTAGAGTATGCGCTCGATTTTGTAGATCGGCTCGGCGATGTCTTCAATGAAAAGTATGCGTCCCGGCTTGATGACATCGAAAGGCGTCGAGAGCAGACCGGCGATGACGGCGAGGTTGCCACCGACAAGCAGACCCTCAGCCCGACCCGGGCGGTTATACTCATGGCCATCGGCCCGGCTCGCGGGACGCTCCCCTTCGAGCTGGGCGAAGAGTCGCAGCGAATCGAAATCCTTGCCATGATGCTGGGCGATGTGTTTTGTCATCGGAGCGTGGATCGACTTTATGCCGTGGCGCGTCATCAGTGCATGGAGAGCGCTGATGTCGCTGTAGCCAACGATCCATTTCGGATCGTCGCGCAAGGGGAGCTTGTCGAGACGTTCGAGAAGATGGACGGCGCCATATCCACCGCGCGCGCAGATGATGGCGCGGGTATCGGGGTCGAGAAGTGCGGACTCAAGGTCGGAATATCTCTCGCCGGGTGTACCGGCAAAGGTACCGTAGCGGTTGAAAGTGTTCTCACCGACGTAGGGCACCCACCCTCTGTCGGCAAGCACCGGCAGAGAATTGTAGACAATCTGCGGCTTGATAATCCCGGCCGGCGAGACGATGGCGACACGGTCACCCTTGGCGAGCGGACGGGGAGTCAATATGGGGAGTTCGGACATGGCGATACGATTTTAGAGAGTGTGTTTAAGATTATCTGCATCTATCATCATCCGGCCACCTGCACGGGGATTCCGGTCTCGGCAGCTATCCTCTCCCCTATCCTATCAAGCTCTTCGCGGGAAACTTTCTGAAGATTCTCGGCGGGAGTTTTGCGGTCGATCGAATAGATCATCACCTCGCGCGGATTGATCCGGCGATAGGCTTCGATGAGCGCGTTGACCTCAGCCGGAGTGGTGTTGTCGATCTCCACACCGTCAAATTCCCCGCGCAGAAACATGGTCTGCACTATGCACTGCTGACCAAACTGTGCGATTTCCGGTATGACTTTTTCAGATGTGAAAGCCGGACTGTTGGGGCGGTCAATGACACGCATGGTCTCCGTCACCGCCGAGTCGAGTTTGAGAATATTGTTGTCGACACGACGCAGGGCTGCCGCCACATCCGGGCGGTCGAGGCGGGTAGAATTGCTCAGCACGCTCACTTTCGCCGATGGATAATACTTGTCGCGGATGCGCAGAGTGTCGTCGATGACCCCTCCGAAATCTGGATGAAGCGTGGGCTCGCCGTTGCCCGAAAAGGTGATGACATCGAGCGGTTCGCCGGCCTCGCTCATGTTTTTCAGACGCGATTCCAGAAGCCGGGCCACACGTTCGCGCGGGGGGAAACCGGTGGTACCGGGGCCCTGGGCGTTGAAGCCTGCCTCACAATATAGACAGTCAAACGAACAGATTTTCCCATCGTCGGGAGTCAGATTTACACCCAGCGAGACACCGAGCCGACGCGAGTGGATCGGGCCGAAAATTGTGGAGTGGAAAAGCACAGTCTGCATACCGGAAAAGTTTAAATTGAATGTTTGACGACAAAATTAAGCATTTTTTTCGGGCCTATTCTTTGTTTTTGGAAATAAAAATCGCCATCTTTGCATTAAGAACTTTTCCACATATTAACCAACACCCTTTCCCATGAATTTCGCAAAAGAATCTTTCAGAATTTTCGCTGACACAACGAAACTCTACCACGACACTGACGATGTGGACGCCCGTGTAGCCAATCCATATACCGAAGGAACAATCGAAGCCACACTCTTTGCCAAAAACTGGATCGACGCAGTGCAGTGGCATCTCGAAGATATCATCCGCGACCCCGCCATCGACCCAGTGGCCGCTCTCGCTCTCAAGCGCCGCATCGACAAATCAAACCAAGACCGCACCGACATGGTGGAGGAAATCGACACTTATTTCCGCGAGAAATATGCCTCCGTGACTCCTGCCACCGACGCTACCATCAATACCGAAAGCCCCGCCTGGGCACTCGACCGCCTGTCGATTCTCGCGCTGAAGATCTATCACATGGCCCGCGAAGTCGAGCGCACCGACGCGTCGGCGGAACACATAGCCAAATGTCGGGCCAAGCTCGATGTGCTCCTCCAGCAGGAACAGGACCTCACAACCGCTATCGACCAGCTCCTCGACGATATCGCTGCCGGACGTAAATATATGAAAGTCTACCGACAGATGAAGATGTATAACGATCCCTCGACCAACCCCATACTCTACAAGAAATAACCTCAGCTTACAGACACAAAAAAAACGCCGGCGTCTTTCCGTGGACGCCGGCGTTTACTATTTCTTGAAAGATCAGCTTCTCAGACGGTAAGAATCTCTTTTTCCTTGGCTGCAAAAAGCTCGTCGATCTTTTTGAGATACTTGTCGTGGAGCTTCTGAACATCGTTTTCGGCATCCTTCTCCACATCTTCGCTCATGCCCTGCTTGACGGCCTTCTTGAGTCCGTCGATAGCATCGCGGCGGGCGTTGCGGACACTCACCTTTGCGGTCTCAGCCTCGGCCTTTGACTGCTTGACAAGCGAGCGGCGGCGTTCCTCTGTCAGCGGGGGAATGGAGAGACGGATGATCTCACCGTTGTTTTCAGGAGTGATACCGAGCTCGGAGTTGATGATGGCTTTCTCAATCTCTTTAAACATCGCCTTCTCCCAGGGAGTGATGGTGATGGTGCGGGCATCGGGGACAGATACGTTAGCCACCTGCGATACGGGGACGTTTGTGCCGTAGTAGCTGACACGTACTGCATCAAGAATCTTCGGATTTGCTTTGCCCGCGCGGATGTGGGCAAGGGCTTCGTCAAGATAAGCGACGGCCAGTTCCATTTTCTCTTCGGCCGGCATCAGAAAGTCGGAGGGTTCCATATTATATAGGTATTAAATTGTTTTTCTGAAAAAATCAGTCCTGATAGACGTAGGTGCCGATAGGCTCACCTTTGATGACCTTGAGGAGGTTGCCGGGGGTGTCCATGTCGAAGACGACGATCGGCAGATGGTTTTCCTTGCAGAGAGCTGTGGCGGTGAGATCCATGACTTTCAGGCCACGGTTGTAGATCTCATCATAGGTGATCTTGTCAAACTTTTCGGCTGTGGGATCCTTCTCGGGATCGGCGGTATAGATGCCGTCGACACGTGTGCCCTTGAGCATCACGTCGGCCTCGACCTCGATGCCGCGGAGAGCACTGCCGGTATCGGTGGTGAAGAAGGGATTGCCGGTTCCGCCTGCGATGATGGCCACCTCACCACGCTGGAGGGCCTCCATGGCTACGCGGTTGGAATAGTAGTCACCGATAGGATACATGTTGAGAGCGGTGAACACCCGCGCGGGCTGACCGATTGAATCGAGAGCCGACGAGAGGGCGAGCGAGTTGATGACAGTCGCAAGCATACCCATCTGGTCGCCTTTCACACGGTTGAAACCTTTGGCAGCTCCGGCCACACCACGGAAGATGTTGCCACCACCTATGACGATGGCCACCTGGACTCCCATGGAGCAGATCTCCATGATCTGACGTGCATATTCCTCAAGGCGTTCGGTGTCTATTCCGTAGCCCTGCTTACCCATGAGCGACTCGCCGCTCAGTTTGAGAAGGACTCTTCTGTATTTCGGTTCAGAGATCATATCTTTTGACTATTATATTTTATTTATAAAACATAGTTTCCAACAAAGGTAATGATTATTCCGCCAATAACCCAACCATTACCGACGAAAAAAACAGAGGTCTCCGGAAAATTACACCTATTATATATTTATGATATTGATTCCGCCCGTCGATATCCCGCAAAAAAATACATGTGATAATGACACTTGACAATGACAATTTCATTTCAAACTTTACACAATTCCGTTACAAATTTTCAATAAAAATTAAAATTTATTATTTTTGCATTAACCAAAAACACAGATATTGCAACTATCCCTTCTCTCCTCTTCTAAACTACAACACAAGTGGAACCATCTGAGCCCCGAGTAGCACCTTCGATTCTTCTTGTCGATGACGACAGAAACATCACCTCGCTCCTTGAAGCCAATCTTCAGAGCGAAGGCTACCACGTCATGACTGTTTCTCAGGCGGAAGATGCACTGACCACGGCACTCGAAAAATTCAATCTCGTCATCACAGAGATCAAACTCTCCGGCGAAATTGACGGCTTAGAGTTGCTTGAAAGAATGAAAGACGATAGGATGACAGCCGCAATCCCGGTGGTATTCTGCACTGTGCTCGATCGTGAAAACGATATCATAGCTGGCCTCAACGCAGGTGCCGACGACTATGTCATCAAGCCGTTCTCTCTACGCGAATTCATAGCCAGAATCCGCTCAGTGCTCCGCCGCCACAGGAATTTTGCGCCGGCAGCCAATCCCCGTACCATCGAATACCGCACACTCATCCTTAACATCGATTCCCGCAGCCTCATCATCGACGGTGACTCAATAGCTCTCTCGCCGACAGAGTTCTCTATACTCACACAGCTGCTACGTTCACGCAACAAACTCTTCTCACGCGAGGAAATCTTCGCTACGGCATGGCCCGGCGAGGAGATGAACAATCCACGCCTCGTGGATGTCAACATCTCACGTCTCCGTAAGAAACTCAATGTCTACGGCCAGAACATAGTCAACCGTTCGGGCCTCGGCTACGGATTCATGGACTGAACCGAACATAGACTGAAGCTATGCTCCCATCCTCCACCACCCCTTTCATCCTCGAAGCCGGATGTGACGAAGCCGGACGCGGCTGTCTCGCCGGCCCTGTCTTCGCGGCAGCTGTCATTCTCCCCGACGGATATACCAACCCTCTGCTCAACGACTCAAAGAAGCTGACCGCACGCCAGCGCGAGTCTCTGCGACCAATCATCGAGCGCGACGCCGTGGCCTGGGCTGTGG
The DNA here is from genome assembly GCA_023665865.1 of Staphylococcus sp. Lineage (GTDB taxonomy): Bacteria > Bacteroidota > Bacteroidia > Bacteroidales > Muribaculaceae > Duncaniella. The sequence continues at coordinate 1,007,738 of JAMPDC010000001.1, read as the reverse complement.
CCTCGTGTGACCACGCTGAGATCGACAGCATCAATATCCTCAACGCATCCATCCTTGCCATGCACCGCGCGCTCGACAAGCTCGATGTGGTCCCCGGCGCAATCGCTGTCGACGGAAACCGTTTCAAACCATACAAGGATATCCCTCACCAGACAATAGTCAAAGGCGACTCCAGATTTGCCAACATCGCTGCAGCATCGATACTTGCCAAGACCTACCGCGACGAATTCATGGAGAAAGCCTCCATCCGATATCCCGGCTACAACTGGGAGGTCAACAAAGGCTATCCCACACGCGACCACCGCGCGGCGATAGCGAAACTCGGCCCGACGCCTATCCACCGGATGACGTTCAGACTGCTTCCCGAAAAAAAAGAAGAACAGGAAAAAAAATCAAAGGAGTGAGGCCTGCCGGCTGTCACTCCTCTTTATTTTCACGAAGGCTCTTGAGCTTTCTCGCTGTAGTGTAGGCAAGGATTTCCGAACGGTAGGCCTGAAAAGATATATCGCGGCCGACCTTGCCCTCAAAGACTCCTCCCTCGACGACATAGTTGCGCCACAGAGCTTTCAGCCCGTGGATGAAAGGCGAGAGCACACCGATCTCCCCGTCGGATGCGGCAAGCACTTTGGCTTTCATGGCAGCGTGGGAGATGGCCACGAGCCGATATTGCTCGGCGGAGTCACAGCGATGATGGAGGATGTCGCCATCTATAAACTCCGGACGGACTGAATCGCGGAATATCACCGTCTCCGAGACGTCGCGCAGATTCCAGTTGGCATAACGCTTGTCGAAGAGACGTATCTGCCGGTCGGGATACCATCCGCAGTGTCTGACAGGAATCCCGCAATAGAAATTCAAGCGCGAGATGCTATAGACTCTGTGACCGAAACCCGATTTTTTCAACACCTTTATCGACTCCTGGAGGGCCGGCGAAAGCAGCTCATCTGCATCGATCGAGAGAATGTATTGGTGAGTTGCAAGCGAGGTGGCATACTGGCGCTGCGCCCCGAAACCGTCAAATTTCCGTGTGCTGAGCTTACACCCGTATTCACGGCAGATCTCAACCGTGCGGTCAGTGGACCCTGAATCCACCACGATGATCTCGTCGGCCACTTCACGCAGCGAATCCAGACAGGCACCTATGTGCCTCTCCTCATTAAAAGCAAGTATCGTCGCGGTTATCTTGTTCATTCGTAGTCGGGGACTCTTATCAACCACAAATGTAAAATAAATATTTCAAACGCCTCACGTTTTTATCAAATATTTTCAGCAAAAATCCACAAGCATTTCCGCAGTGGCTCAGCCGGTATAAGCTATACGGAATTTATCAAGAAGTTTTTTGAAAAAGTCCTGGGCTGTAAGTCATGTATCATGAGTGGAATTTTAGGGATTACCCTAAGAATACTCTTGGTGGTGGAAAAAATTTTTTCATGTTTTCGAGTGATTGTATCCAAATTTTCACTAATTTTGTACCCGCAAAAGGTAAATTTCAAACAAAAAGCTACTCAAACCCTTTGTTTTAACTTATTTTAACACATAGGGGGGGGTAGTTAAACGATTTGTTAGTAAATTTGCAAATAACTTAACGTCAGTAGGCTTATAACTACTATCAAAAGCAACGCATAACACAAAGTCAACTAAAAAAGTTAGGTTAAATGTAGGTGAGGAAACTGTGAAGCTTCCTCACTTTTTTTGTACCCCTTCTTTTACAAGACGCCCCTCCGGGGCTATCGTTTGTTTTTCTTCCTATCCCCAGGCCGAGCCCTGGGGTTAGGAAATAATCTTCCTGTCTCCGACAGGGCTTTGAGTTTCTCCGGCTAAATCATTTGTTTAATCTGTTACTCTTATAAATTCTGTATCTTTTTTGATAAATGTTACAACTTTCAGGTTGGTGCTTTTATCAAGGCCGAGCCCTGGGGTTGGGCATAATCTTCCTGTCTCAGACAGGACTTCGAATGTCTCCGGATAAATCATTTGCTTAGTCTGTTACTTTTATAAATTCTGTATCTATTTTGATAAATGTTACAACTTTCAGGTTGGTGCTTTTATCAAGGTCGAGCCCTGGGGTTGGAGATAATCTTCCTGTCTCCGACAGGGCTTCGAATGTCTCCGGATAAATCATTTGCTTAGTCTGTTACTTTTATAAATTCTGTATCTATTTTGATAAATGTTACAACTTTCAGGTTGGTGCTTTTATCAAGGTCGAGCCCTGGGGTTGGAGATAATCTTCCTGTCTCCGACAGGGCTTTGAGTGTCTTCGGATAAATCTTTTGCTTAGTCTGTTACTATTATCTATTTTTTACTGTTGTGTCTATTATTCCCATACATGCACAGACTTCCCCGGTTGCTGTCGTTTTTATTCGGAAAAGGGGAGTGGAAATTCCTTCTCCCGGGAGTTATTAACAATGTTGAAAAGAATGTTGAAAACTGTCAATAACATTTCAATGACTTTTTAAAGATTCTTCTTGCATATATTGCCGCCTACAGGATATAGTGTCCTAAACATTCTGACAAAATAAGTTATCACAAATCTATCACACGGTTTTCAATACCCTTTTCAACATAAAACGGTTGGAAATACGATGAAAAGTTTTTAACTTTGCACATTATTAACACAATGTTAATAACTAAGCTAAGTATCAAATATAGTGCTATTTAAGATGTCAATAACCTTGAATATAATGTAAGTCTGACTTCAATAACCCATAAATGCAAGAAAACGGCAGAAAAGTTATTTCACTTATTAACATCAACTATATTTATTCTTGGGAGAGTTTTTGAAAAAAATTTTTTTCCATTAAATAAAAACATAAAAATAAATGAATGTTGAAAACGGCTTTGTCGAAGCCCCGGTAGCTCCCGGTCTTGACCTCAGTGAAGAAATCAAGAAACTCAAGGAGGAAAAGAATGCGGTCATTCTCGCTCACTACTACACCATCGGCAAGATCCAGGACCTTGCTGATTTCGTCGGCGATTCTCTGGCTCTGGCCCGGATTGCCGAGAAGCTCGACAATGACATCATCGTGATGTGTGGCGTTCATTTCATGGGTGAGACTGTCAAGGTGCTCTGTCCCGGAAAGAAAGTGCTTGTGCCCGACCTCAACGCCGGATGTTCGCTCGCCGACAGTTGTCCGGCCGACAGATTCAAGGCTTTTGTCGAGGCCCATCCCGACCACACCGTCATCAGCTACGTCAACACCTCGGCTGCCGTCAAAGCCCACACCGACATAGTGGTCACCTCGGGCAATGCGATGAAGGTTGTCTCGGCCCTCCCTGCCGAAGAGAAAATCATCTTCGGCCCTGACCGCAACCTCGGCAACTATATCAACTCGCAGACGGGACGCGAGATGCTGCTATGGGATGGTGCATGCCATGTCCACGAGCAGTTCTCGCTTGAGAAAATCCTTGAGTTGAAGAAAGTCCATCCCGAAGCCAAGGTGCTCGTCCACCCCGAGTGTCCGAAGCCGATCCGCCTTGTGGCCGATAAGATCGGATCGACAGCCGTCCTGCTCGACTTTGCCGTGGCCGACAGCGCCGACGAATTTATCGTGGCTACCGAGAGCGGTATCCTCCACGAGATGCGCCGCCAGTGTCCGCAGAAGAAATTTATCCCCGCTCCTCCCAACGATTCGACCTGTGCCTGCAACGACTGCTCATATATGAAACTCAACACTCTCGAGAAGCTCTACAACACTCTGCGCTATGAGCTCCCTGAGGTGACTGTAGACGAGGCTATAATCGACGATGCCCGCAAGCCCATCATCCGTATGCTCGAGATGAGCTGAGGCATACCCGTTAAAAAAAATTCAGACAACCCAACCGCAATTATGGAATACAATCATAAAGACATCGAATCACGCTGGCAAAATTTCTGGCGTGAAAACAAGGTCTACAAGACAGAGGTAGACCAGTCTCGTCCGAAATACTATGTGCTCGACATGTTCCCCTATCCGTCGGGAGCCGGTCTGCACGTCGGACACCCCTTAGGCTACATCGCCTCCGATATCTATTCACGCTACAAACGTTTGCGCGGATTCAACGTCCTTCACCCTATGGGCTATGATGCCTACGGTCTTCCGGCCGAGCAATATGCCATCCAGACAGGCCAGCATCCCGAAAAGACTACTACCGACAACATCGCGCGCTACCGTCAGCAGCTTGACCGCATCGGTTTCTGCTATGACTGGGACCGAGAGGTGCGCACCTGCGACCCTAAGTTCTACAAGTGGACACAGTGGGCTTTCATGAAGATGGTCGGGAGCTACTATGACACCAAGCTCGACAAAGCCCGGCCGATCTCTGACCTCGTGGCCCATTTCGAGAAAGATGGTTCGAAGGGGATCCACGCTGCATGCTCCGAAGAGCTCGACTTCACCGCCGACCAGTGGAAAGCCATGTCGGAAAAGGAGAAGAGCGACGTGCTCATGAACTATCGCATAGCCTATCTCGGCAACACTATGGTCAACTGGTGTCCCCAGCTCGGCACAGTGCTTGCCAACGACGAGGTGAGCGAGGGTCTCTCGATCCGTGGCGGCTATCCGGTGGAGCAGAAGCTGATGTATCAGTGGTGTCTGCGTGTATCTGCCTACGCACAGCGTCTGCTCGACGGTCTCAATGATCTCGACTGGACCGATTCGCTCAAGGAGACCCAGCGCAACTGGATCGGACGCTCCGAGGGCGCCGAGATGCGCTTCCCTATCGTGGGCTCAGATATCGAGCTTGAGATTTTCACCACCCGTGCCGACACCGTCTTCGGTGTTACCTTCATGGTGATGGCTCCCGAGAGCGAATATGTCGATAAGGTGACAACTCCCGAGCAGCGCAAGGCTGTCGATGAATATCTCGACAGCATCAAGCACAAGACCGAGCGCGAGCGTATGATTGATAAGAAAGTGACCGGTGTCTTCACCGGAAGCTATGCCGTCAATCCGCTCACCGGCAAAGAAATACCTATCTGGATCAGCGACTATGTGCTTGCCGGCTACGGCACAGGCGCTATCATGGCCGTGCCTGCCCACGATAGCCGTGACTATGCCTTCGCACGCCACTTCGACCTCCCGATCATCCCCCTCATCGAGGGTTGCGACGTCTCGGAGCAGAGTTTCGAGGCTAAGAGCGGCAAGATGATCAACTCTGCCTCGGTCGACTTCTCGCTCAACGGTCTTGAAGTCCCCGAAGCCATTGCCGCCACCAAAAAATATATCGCCGAGAAGGGTATAGGCAAGGTAAAGGTCAACTATCGTCTGCGCGACGCCATCTTCAGCCGTCAGCGCTATTGGGGTGAGCCTTTCCCCGTGTATTATAAGGACGGTATCCCACACCTCATGGACGAATCGGCTCTCCCGCTCCTCCTTCCTGAGGTCGACAAATATCTCCCGACCGAAACCGGCGAGCCACCGCTGGGACGTGCCAAAAACTGGGTCACTCCCGAAGGCTATCCGATCGAGCTCAACACCATGCCCGGTTTCGCAGGCTCGTCGGCCTACTATCTCCGCTATATGGATCCCGACAACAACGAGGCTCTCGTGTCGAAGGAAGCCGATGAATACTGGCGCAACGTTGACCTCTATATCGGAGGTACGGAGCATGCCACCGGCCACCTCATCTACTCTCGTTTCTGGAACAAGTTCCTCTATGACCTCGGTTATGTTGTCGAGCAGGAGCCGTTCAAGAAGCTCATCAACCAGGGCATGATCCAGGGACGCACAAACTTCGTCTACCGTATCAAAGACACCAATACTTTTGTGTCGCTCGGACTCAAAGACCAGTATGACACCACTCCCATCCGTGTCGATGTCAACCGTGTCAGCAACGATGTGCTTGATCTTGAAGCCTTCCGCGCATGGCGTCCGGAATTCAAGGATGCAGAGTTTATCCTTGAGGATGGCAAATATGTATGCGGCTGGGCTGTCGAGAAGATGTCTAAGTCGATGTTCAACGTCGTCAACCCCGACGATATAGTGGAGCGTTACGGTGCCGACACCCTGCGTCTCTATGAGATGTTCCTCGGCCCGATCGAGCAGAGCAAACCCTGGGACACCAATGGTATCGACGGTGTGAACCGCTTTATAAAGAAAATGTGGGGCCTCTTCTACAAGGGTGATACTTGTCTCGTCGATGATAGCAAACCATCGGCAGAAGCGCTTAAAGCGGTCCACAAGCTCATCAAGAAGGTCACCGGCGACATTGAGAATTTCTCCTACAACACTTCGGTGGCTGCCTTCATGATCTGTGTCAACGAGCTTTCGTCGCTCAAATGTCACAGCCGTGAGGTGCTCGAACCCCTCGTGATCGTGCTTGCGCCCTTCGCTCCCCATGTGGCCGAAGAACTCTGGCACAGCGCCCTCGGACATGACACTACAGTCAACGATGCCAAGTGGCCTGAGTGGAACGAAGAGTATCTTAAGGAGAACAGTGTCAACTATGCCGTATCGTTCAACGGCAAGGCCCGTTTCACCATCCAGGTACCTGCCGATATGCCCAAGGATGAGGTGGAGAAGCTCGCGCTCAACCACGAATCCTCCGCCAAATGGCTCGAAGGCAAGTCTATCAAGAAGATCATCGTAGTCCCCGGCAAGATTGTCAACATTGTCGTAGGCTGAACTGATTCATTTCTATAATATTGGAATTTCATAGAATCTTGTTGATGTGTGCTGAAGCTCGTATGTCAGATGAAATTATATAATTTCATTGCCACAAACAAGATGACTTAAACATTAAAAGCAGTCTGAATTGGCTTATATTAGCTGAAACAGACTGCTTTTTTCTGACTATTTTCACTTAATATAATAATCATGTCAAATAAAAAACGACTGACCATATTGGTTTTTCTGTTTCTGTTATCGTCCTTTGCGGTCTATTCACAGGATTTTGTTCCGCTATGGAGTGATGAGGAGCTTATTGAAATGGATGGGGTGGGAGAGATGGACAGTCTCAATAATGAGATAATATATAAAGTCAACAGGCCAGGACTTCATATCTTCACTCCATCCGATTTTACACGAAATGGTAGTGCCGTACTTATAATTCCTGGTGGCGGTTATGCTCATCAGGCATATCGTCTGAGCGGATTTGAGATAGCGAAATGGTTTAATACGCTTGGTGTCACCGCCTTTGTTCTGAGGTATCGTTTGCCTGCCGCATCGAAGACAGACAGACGCAGCATGGTTCCGTTGGAAGATGCAAGACAGGCAATGAAGATGATAAGGGCAAACCATGCGGTATATGGTATAGATCCGGACAAAATCGGAGTGTGGGGCTGCTCTGCCGGAGGTCATCTTGCGGCCAGTCTATCAACAATGCCGGAAAATTCATCGGATTCAATCACGAGACCTGCTTTTGCGATTCTCGTCTCTCCTGTCATATCAATGGGAGACTATGGACATAAGAGCAGTCGTGAGAATCTACTTGGTGAATTTGTGGATAAGCCTGAATTGCGTGACCGCTATTCCTGTCAGAAGAATGTCACCGGAAGTACCCCTGCCACTTTTATCGTTCATGCGGCTGACGACCGTACGGTGTCTTGTGTAAACAGTATATTATATTTCAAATCTCTTACAGACAATGGTGTTAAAGGTTCATCTCTACAGATATTTCCGTCTGGAGGACATGGGATAAATCTTACTAATAATCCATGTATGACAAATCTGTGGACTACCCTTCTTGTATCTTGGCTTAAGGAAAGGTGTATAATATGAAATGAATACGGTCAATAACACATGTAGCCTCGCATATTTGGTTTAATATATGCGAGGCTACATATTGTTTTGGCATTAACTATAAGAGAGGGTTCCAACCGTCATCACCGGCGAGGACGGTGTGGATGGAATAGGGCGTGGGGTCGGAGAGCTGGCGCGAATATGTGGCGCGAGCTTCAGGGTTGGCACCTTCGCCGGTACTGTTGTATTCGGCATAGGTTACGGTCTCCTCATTTGACGTCTTGCCCCAGTTATCCCAGCCTTTGGAAGCTATGTGTTTGCCGAGATTGCAGTTGATGAATATAGCCTGGGCGAATGGACGCCACGGGCGCGACAAGGGCACTCCTTCAACGCCATCTTCGGCCGTCAGAGTGCAGTCGTGGAACACGTAGCCATATTTGCTGTCCTCAGGAGTGGCGGGGGCTGTCACATAGCCGCGTCCGCGGTTGTGGATCTGACAGCGGTTGAAGACAGCTGTAGCCTTACCGAAGATAAAGTCGACAGTCCCTTCGATATAGCAATCCTCATAGTATTGGCGCGAGGGGTAGCCGTAGGTGTAGAGAGTGTCCTGACAACCGAGGAAACGGCATTTGCGGAAGGTGGCCCGGTCGCCGCTGACAAAGCAGGCGACAGCCTGACCGACAGGACCCGAGGAGTTTTCAAAGGTAAGATTTTCGGCTGTGAAATCGGGAGCATATATATAGCATGATGCTGATCCGGATGTCGACTTTTCCTCCCCGAAACGGTTAAGTTTCGAGGCATAGTCGTCGTAGGTTATCACGGCTCCATCCTCGCCTGTGAGTGTAACTTTTATCTTAGAAGCCGGGATGATGAGTTTTTCCTTGTATATACCCTTTTTGATTAGGATATTTGTGCGGTTTGCTTTACGGAAATCGGGGACGGCATTGATAGCTTCCTGAACGGTGGTAAAATCACCGCTGCCGTCTTGCGCGACGACGAAATCATAGTGCTTCTCAACTCCTGCAGCGGAAATGAAGCCGAGCATCAATGTGAATAACAGAAAATATTTTTTGAGCATGGTTGATGAAAGGTTGTTATATTTTTAAGATGTGATTAATTTAAGATCAAAAAAATAGATACGGCTTCTAAGTGGCTCATCTGATTGAATTCCAAAGGCTGCTTTTTCACTTGTCTCAGTCTTATAGAGCGGTTTAAAGCCATTTTTATGATAGTAATTTATTGTAGACTCACTGTTATAGGCATCTACCAACATATAGCGGCAGGCTGCTTTGTTGTTTTCATCGATAAACCAATATTTGAGTGCATCCATTAGCTGCGAGCCGGCATTGAGTCCGTGGCCTTGGAACTTTTTATTTACGCCTAATCTTCCTATTAGGACGGCAGGATAGCTTCTGTGACGTTTTTGCTGAGGGATTTTCCGTTGTAAGGAATTTTTGGATGGATTGTCTAATGTATAAGTTTTTATACCATCATAAGAGAGCGTGGCTATGGTGACTATTTCTTTAGTATTGTCTCGATTGATCCAACAAAAACTTTTACCGAGCAATTCACTCTCATATAGAAAAACGTCATTGCTGAAAAATTCATCAAGATCATTGTCTCCACACGAAAAGGGGTCGCAGAAGTCTGCAACCTCTTTTGTATAAGGAACCATGAATGTTTTTTCGACGAAAACAAAATCTGCCATCAGCATCAGTTCTTACGCGGTGGAAAAATAATATTCTTGGCGCTATCCAACATTGTTGTCAGCACTTGGCGTTGTGAATCTGAAAGTTTAGGCGTAGGCAGTTTTCCGTTTCGCTCAGCTTCTTCAGTGAAGTTTCGGGCATCTTCTCCCCAAAGTTCCGGGGATGTCTTGATTGTCATTGCCATATCAGAATGATTATTTATAAGATACAAAGATATAAAATTATAACAAATATTGCAATCAAGCGACAGTTAATTATTTTTATTACAATCCTTTGAGTAGGTCGGGGCGGAGGCGGCGGGTGCGTTCGAGAGCCTGCTCGTGTTTCCAGTCGTCAATCTTGGCTTTGTGGCCTGAGAGAAGGATGTCGGGGACACGCCAGCCTTTATACTCGGCAGGACGGGTGTAGACGGGAGGTGCGAGAAGATTATCCTGATAAGAATCGCTGAGGGCGCTCTGTTCGTCGCCTATAGCACCCGGGATGAGGCGGATGATTGCATCCGCTATGACAACGGCCGGAATCTCACCACCGGTGAGCACATAGTCGCCGATGGAGATTTCCTTGGTGATGAGGTGTTCGCGGATGCGGTAGTCTATGCCTTTATAGTGGCCGCAGAGGATGATCAGGTTCTGTGCGAGCGAGAGGCTGTTGGCCATCGGCTGGTCAAACTGTTCGCCGTCGGGTGATGTGAATATCACCTCATCGTAGTCACGCTGCGATTTGAGGTCGGCGATGGCACGGTCGACAGGCTCGATCTGCATCACCATTCCGGCCTCGCCGCCGAAGGGGTAGTCATCGACCTTGCGGTGCTTGTTGGTGGTGTATTCTCGTAGATTGTGGACCACGATTTCAGCCAGTCCCTTGTCCTGCGCACGCTTGAGTATAGAGCAGTTGAGGGGCGATTCTATCATTTCGGGGAGTACGGTGAGTATGTCGATTCTCATTGTCTGGATGATCTATAGTTGGATGGTTCAGTTTATTTTCGATTTGATGCGCCAGGGAGCCGGATAGAGGTTATTGGAGCGGTTGCCGATATTTTTGACAAAGCCGAGCGGACGCTTGCCGTAGGTGAGGAGGATGAAGCCTTTGGGTGTTCCTTCAGGCAGGGAGACGGCTTCGCCTGAGAGATAGGCGAGAGCCGCGGGGCGGTCTAAGTCTACTTCGGGGAAGGCTCCGCGGCGGAGCAGTGGTGAGAGGGCAAGGGATTGTGATGGGATGAGGTCGCGCCCCTTGACATTGCCGACGAGGACTCCTTCGTGGATGACATCAAACTCCTTCTTTACTTTTTTGAGCATGTCGGCATGGGCTGCAGGAAAGGCGCTCACGCGGTCTTCATCTTCGTAGACACAGAAATCCCCGTCCGCAGCCTTGTCGAGCCAGGAGAGAGCTTGTGAGCATTGTTGTGAGGCCTTCCTCGCGCTTCCTTTCTCTTTTCCGGTGCGGATCTTCTCCCGGCGCGCCTCTCCGGGCTTGCGGACCACGGCCACGAATAGACCCTCGCCACGCAGACGGTCGGGGAGGAAACGATAGCAGTGGATGTCGGAGCCGATGGCGGGTGCTATCCCCCACTCTGCTCCGATATTTCCGACGGGGACGCTCTCTGCACCGTAGTCACGGATCAGTTCCTCGACCATCTCCTCGTCTTCACTACGGTTGAAGGTACAGGTGCTGTAGACGAGCAGGCCTCCCGGTTTCAGTGCCGGCCATAGATTACCGACAATCTCACGCTGACGCTCCACACACTCTCTGACCAGTCCGGGCGACCACTGTGTGACAGCCTCGTCGTCCTTGCGCATCATGCCCTCGCCCGAGCAGGGGACGTCGGCGATGATGATGTCGAAGCTCTCTTTCAGACGCCGGAAAGCTGCGGTGTCGCCGCGGGTGACTATGGTCGAAGGATTGCCCCATTTGATGATATTCTCGCGCAGCACAGCGGCTCTTGCAGGGACATATTCATTGGCCACTATGAGCGATCCTGCCGGCAGGGAGTCGGCGACAGCTGTTGTTTTGCCTCCGGGGGCGGCGCAGGCGTCGAGCACTCTGAGTGGAGTGCCGTCTGATGTGAGCGAGGCTATGACGTGGCTGTGGAACATCGACGATGCTTCCTGCACATAGTAGTATCCCTGGTGCAGGCGCGGATCAAAGGTGAACTTGGGGCGCTCGTCGAGATATATGCCTTCCGGACACCAGGCCACGCTCTCCCCTGCCAGTCCTGTCTCCTCACGTGTGACGCCACGCGAGCGGTTTAGGCGTATTGAGGTCGAGGGTTCTCCTTCCGCAAGACAGTCGCCGAGCTTTCCGAGGCCGAGACCTGAGAGCATGGTGAGGAAATCGTCGGGTAGTTTCTTCATAAATTTTTTGCAGGCGTGGTTTTCAGTCAGTTTTCGGTTTGCGCAGGGTGCGTCCCTCGTAGGATTCGATTTTCTCTACCCACTCCGGGGGGATGGGCATACCGGTATTGGTCCGTATATCGAAACCTGCCATGACGGTGCGGCATGAGCATTTGACCTGACGGTCGGGGACAGAGTAGATGCGCTGTTCGAGCGTCAGGCTCTTCTCGCCGATGGCGACAGCCGCTGTCTCGACCTCTATCTCTTCGTTGAAGAAGGTCGGGATGCAGAAATTGGCATTGATGTTGACGATGACAATACCCATCTTGCTGATGTCGACGGGCGCGCCGTTGACCTCGTTGAAGTAGCGGGCTTTGGCGAGGTCCATGAAGGTAAGATAGACACTGTTGTTGAGGTGTCCGAGCATGTCGATGTCGTTAAACCTCATCTGTAGCGGCATGTGGTGGCGGAAAAAGTTCACGTCGGCCGCTTCGCAACGGTTTGTGCTCATTTCGTGTAGTGTTTTAACTGACAGTTTTTCAATGAAACTGTACATCGTTTATGACATCCGCGCCGACCATGCGGTTGATAGCCTTGACGAGCCGATCGCGGTTGAAGGATAGTTCGTTTTTGAGTGGAGCGGAGGTTAGATAGACGTGGAGGATGCCGCTGTCGACAAATCGCTTTGTGGTGTAGCGGTTGATAGCCGGGCCGACTACATCGACCCAAGCGGCAGCCGCACGCTGCTCGTTGAGCGTGTCGGTGAGGCCGGCCCTGGCGAGGGCCTCTTCCACGAGGGTTCCTATCTGTTTCGGGTCAGTGCGTTTCATCGGCCTGTTGGTGTGAAGATGCCGTCTTCGACGCTCCACATGCGGTAGTCGCCACCTGTGCGGCTCATGATCTCGTCGAGATGGGTACGGTTGGTGTCGGTGATGAATATCTGTCCGAAGGAATCGGATGTGACAAGCTCCATGATGCGTTCGACGCGCGAGGCGTCGAGCTTGTCGAAGATATCGTCGAGTAGGAGAATTGGGGCCATACCGGTGGCGCGGTGCAGGAAGTCGTATTGGGCCAGACGCAGAGCGATGGTGAAGGTCTTGCACTGTCCCTGGGAACCGATGCGGCGCATCGGCATCCCGTCGAGTTCCATCCCGAGATCATCGCGGTGGATTCCGACAGAGGTATGTTTGACTATCTCGTCATGGCGGCGCGCTTCGTTGAGGAGTGTCTGCATCGTGACACCCTCGCGGTTGAGACCGCTTTGATAGGAGATGGAGACGGTCTCGCCTGTTCCGGCTATAGCTTGATAGTAACGGTCGAAGATTTCGGTGAGTTCGGCTATGCGTGCGGTCCTTACGTCGTGGATATAGGATGCGGCCATGTCCATGACTACCTCCAGTGCGCCGTAGAGGTTGGCGTCGACGCTCCCCTCGCGCAAGAGCCGGTTGCGCTGCTCCAACGAGCGGGTGTAGCGGATGAGCTGGTCGAGATAGAGAGGGTCGCTCTGGGAGATTACCACATCCATCCAGTGTCGCCTTTCCTCGCCGCTCTCGCGGATCAGGTCTATGTCCTGTGGGGCTACCATCACCAGCGGAAAGCTCCCGATGTGGGCGCTGAGACGGTCATACTCCTTGCCTCCGCGCTTGAGAGTCTTGCGGCGGGCGGCTGTCGAGAGTCCGAGAGTGAGTTCCTCATCGATACCTTTGCGGACGTAGCGGCCTTTGGCTATGGCAAACTCCTCGCCACGGCGTATGAGCATCTTGTCGGGCACACGGGAGAAGCTTTTGCAGAAGCTCAGGAAGTAGATGGCATCGAGCATGTTGCTCTTGCCCATGCCGTTGTTGCCGAGAAAGCAGTTGACTTTGGCCGAAAACTCCAGCCGAGCTTCCGGGATGTTTTTGAAATTGGTAAGTGACAGTTCCTCCAGCCTCATAATGCCACAAAAATACTCAATTTCCATGTGACGGCAAAATCTTTTGGTAACATCATGATCTCCATGATGGATAAGAGGAAGGCCGGGGGATAATTTCCTCCCGGCCTTCTGTCAATAAGTATCCGTAAAGTGGTTTTATTTGCCGTTGACGATCTCCATGATGCGTCGTGGAAGCTGGGTATTGTCGTTGAACGATGCGAATCTCTCAGCGCCTACACCGATTGCATAGACCGGCACGAGGCCTCCGGAGTGGCCGTTGGTGGTCCAGCCGAGTCCGGTGAAGCTGTCGAGAACTCTATAGACGTTGACAGCAAACTCGTTGAAGTCATTGTAGAGCGTTTTTTGATCCTTGCCGTGGCGATCGATGAAACAACGCTCGAAATCCTTGCGGAGCATTTCGGTCTGCTTCTCGTTGACAGGGACGTTGGTCCAGAAACCGAGCTTTTCGGTAAGGAGTTCCTTCATATCTTCCCATGTGTAGTTGCGGCGGCTCTTGAGCCAGCTGCGGCAGAGATCTGAGAAATCATCTTTTGAAATCTTCTGATAGTCGTAGTAGCCGAGATGGAGGTCATAGCCGACGGCATTGTTGCCGAGGCCCATGCCACCTGTCTCGTGGTCGGCTGTGACCACGATCAGAGTCTCGTCGGGGTGAGCGAGATAGAAATCGTAAGCGAGTTTGAGGGATTCCTGGAAGTTGAGCACTTCCTTGATGACGGTGCCGGCGTCGTTGGCGTGGCCTGCATGGTCGATGTTGCCACCTTCGACCATCATGAAGAAGCGGTCGCGTCCGTTGCGCTCAAGCTGCTTCATGCAGGCTTCGGTCATGGCTTTGAGTGTGAGCGCTCCGGGGATGGAGTCGATCGTGTAGCCTATGTTTGAGATGCGGTCTTCGAAGGGTGAGAGCATGAGCACGCGGCGTGAGGTGATGGTGTCGAAACCCTGGGTGCCACGGATGACACGGACATTATTCCGGGCGAAGATATCCATGAGGTCGGTGGCTTCACCGGTTTTTTTGTTCTTGATGCCACGGAGGTTGGAGCCGCCGATGAAGTCATAGCCACATGAGGCTGCATCCTTGCCGATCTCATAGTACATCGAGCGCGATGGCACGTGGGTGTAGAAAGCTCCAGGAGTGGCGTCGTCGGGATAGACTGAGGTGACGAGGCCGATGCCGTAGCCCTCGTCATAGAGCTGCTTGGCTATGGAGACGACAGCAGTGGTGTCGGGGGTCACGCCGAGCATGCCGTTGTTGGTCTTGTGTCCGCAGGCAAGGGCTGTGCCGGCTGCGGCTGAGTCGGTCACGGGCGATGAGTTGGAATAGGTTGTGCAGACGGAATTGACAGGAAACTGCATCATCAGCAGAGGGTCATTGTTGTTGAGGACAGTGCGGTTGTAGGCTTCAGCGCCCATGACCTGTCCCATGCCCATGCCGTCGCCGATGTAGTAGAAGATATATTTTGGTCCGGCTGCGAAGAGCGAGCATGCAGCTGCTAAGGCTGCGATCGAGGTGATAAATCTGTGTTTCATTAGTCGGTATGGTATTGAATGGTTATTGATTTATTTCGTTGAATTTCAGAATCTCGTCCATCGGATGGCGGGTGTTGGAGAGTCTCGGTACTTTGCGTTGACCTCCGAGTTTGCCGGTCGATGCCAGCCATCGGTCGAAGACTCCTTGCGATCCCTTGACCACCGTCAGTCGGTCGAGGAATATGCCGTGACTGCGTTTGGCTTCATAGTCGCTGTTCTCGTTCTGCAGGGCGAGGTCGAGAGCGTCGGCAAAGTCCTCGAGCGAGGCGGGCTCGCGGTTGAACTCGATGAGCCATTCGTGGCGTCCGCGTGAATGGTCGGAGGCATAGACCGGAGCGGCGGTATAGTTTGCTATCTCGCAGTCAAGGCTTCTGCACACTTTGCTCAGGGCGGCTTCGGCGTTCTGCACCATCAGTTCCTCGCCAAAGGCATTGATATAGCTCTTTGTGCGGCCTGAGATTGTGATTTTAAGCGGGTCGACCGATTCAATCCTGACAGTGTCGCCGAGGGGGTAGCGCCAGAGGCCGTTGCAGGAAGTGATGACCATGGCGTAGATCTCACCTTCCTCCACTTCCCATGCCGGGATGATCTCAGGACGGTCGCTGTCGGCTTCGTCGGCCCGTATGAATTCAAAAAATGTACCACAGTCGAGCAGGAGCAGAAGCGAGCGGTCGGATATTTCGTTTTGTAGAGCGAAAAATCCCTCGGAGGCGTTGTAACATTCCAGATAGCGCATCGAGGGGGAGGTGATGTGGCTGTATTGCTCACGATAAGGGGCCATGGAGATACCACCGTGGAAAAAGACCTCGAGATTGGGCCAGACGTCGTGGATGGTCGTGGCACCCATGGTCCGGATGGTTTCTTTCAGTACGGTGAGAAACCATGAGGGGACGCCGGAGATGTTGGTGATGTTCCGGTGGGCGGCTGCCTCGACGAGAGCCGGAAGTTTGACCGCCCAGTCCTCCATGAGCGCGATCTTGCGCGAGGGCACACGGAAGAGATTGGCAACAGGGTTGATGCTGTCGATGAGATTGGCTGAGAGATCACCAACTTTAACTCCGTGAGGCAGTGATAGTTCGTTGGCGAAGCTGCCACCGAGTATGAAGCTCTTGCCCGAGAAGATGTGGCTGTCGGGATACAGGTTGAGATAGTGGGCTACCACGTCGGCACCGCCGCGGTAGTGGGAGCGGCTGAACGATTCGGGTGTCACCGGGATATATTTGCTCTTTCCGTCTGAGGTGCCTGAGGATTGGGCGAAGTTTCTCGTGACTCCCGGCCATAGCAGATCCTTCTCACCGTTGATCATCCTCATGACCCAGGGGCGCAGGTCGGAGTAGGGCACTGTCGTCGGGAGTGCGCGACGGAAACCGTCGTAGTCCCTGACCTCCACCAACCCGTTTTCGGCAGCCCAGCGCGTCCGGCGCAGTGAGGACAGCAGACGGTCAAGCTCCGCGAGCTGAGTCTCGCGGGTGTGGCCGATCCATGAACGGGCTGCCTCCACACGGTGGCGGAACCAAGGGCGTGCAAGTGGTGTGAAATCCATCTGTGGTGATTATGTCGGTTGGTTGAAGTGGGCGGGTTAGAGTTCGTCGGGATGCTTGCGGTAATATTCCTTGAGGAGCGGCCCGATGTTGAAATAGTAGCCCCCTTTCGACTTGCCTCCGGCGTCCTTGACGGTGATATATTCGTAGGAGGGGTCGTAGAACACGTGGTCGTCCACGGTATAGTCCATCATATTGAGCAACACGTATTCATGCTGAGGCTCGATGACATACCATGCGTTTTCCTCGTCGAGCCCTGTGCCTGTGGAGACGATGGCCATCAGGAGATAGTTGAGTTTGTATTGCCAGATGTTGGCAAGGTTTGTCTTGCCTTTCTCGCGGAGGGCGTTGATTAGCATCACCATCTCTCCGAGATTGAAGGGATTGTCGGCAAGGGCCTTCTCTGAGTAGGCAATGATGGAGTCACACTCCTGACGGGTCAGTTTCTGCGAGCGCTTGGCATAGTAGTGGATGTCGCGCTGCGAGGAGCGGTAGGGATTGTAGTCCTCCTGAAACATGTAGCCGAGATATAGATGACGGTACTTGTCTATCTTCATCAGGGTATCGTTGCGTTGAAATTCCTGCATGAGCCGCGGATAGTAGTAGGGCGACTTGCTGTCGAGGGTCTCGAGGCGTATTTTCTCCAGGTCCGGTTTCTCGCGTTTGAGTTTGTTGATACCCTGTGCGGAGATGGCCGGAATGGAGAGTAAAGCTATGATTAATGCTATGAATATACGGGTTTTAACTAATGTTTTCATCTATATGAGACGCTGGTTGTGGGTGGGAGAAGAAGTGATGTCAGGGAAGCATGCTTGTGAGCCACAAGACAGTTGTCCCGACAATACACATTGTGATGACAGCCGGGAGTCCCTTGGCACAAAGATAGTTTAAAAATTTGGAAGAAGGAAATTCCATCATTTTTCCTACGGGAGTGCGGCTGTAGGCAATGGCGCCGAGAACCGCTCCGATGACAGCGCCGACAACCATCCATCCGTGGGAAATCACCATCCCTACGAAGGCTCCGGCAAGGGCTGCTCCGGCCATATAGCCGACCCCGCGGCGCGACTCCACGACGTTGCGCGGCAGGAGATATTGGAGGGCGATGACTATGACTGCGGCCACACCCCAGAAAATCAGGGAGTCAGTGTGGTCGTAGACGATCGAGCACGAGACGCCACACATTCCGGCGAAAGCCGAGAGTATGGCCCAACGGTTTGACATGAAAGTCAGGACAATGCCGCCGATGAGCAGAAGAATACTGACTACGAGGATGGCTATGATGAGGGGTGATGCTGTCGACATAATTAGATAGGGCGATGAAAGTTGAAAAAAGCGTGAGAGAATTTATATTTTTCTAACGTCGGAGACTAAGGGTTTGTTGTTTATTACCGAAAAAGAGGTAATTTTGTGAGATAAAAGAAGATTTCATGGATAAATGTGAATATATAGCTCGCTTTGATGTCTGCAAGATGTGGGGCAGAGTCAATGTCAACTGGGATAATATTCATAAGGATGTCAATATCCTTGTGGGTATCAACGGTTGTGGAAAGACGACGTTGCTCAATCTTATGTATGACTATTACAATCCTTCAGGACAGAAATCACGGAAAAATACTGTGGCGGAATCGATGTCAGGCACTGATATCACCAGCCCTGTCACGTACATCCGCTCGTTTGATGTTCCTGCCAATGTTAAAAAGAAAAGTGAGAGTATGTTGCTCCAGGAATTGAAGTATAAGTTTTATCAGAACGGGGAAGGGACATCTTTCTTTGACTATAGAATGAAAATGGTCAATTATCCTGAGTTGACTGAAAAAATCAATGCGAGGATAGATACGTTTTTCAAACTTGTAAATTCAATCTTCAGTGAGACTGGCAAGGAAATGATGATTGACAGGAATAATAACAATCTGGTGTTCTCTATCAATGAAAGTCACCAGAAAATTCAGCTTGATCAGCTGTCGTCGGGAGAAAAGCAGATACTGTTGATTCTCATGACTGTGTTTCTTCAGGAAGAGGAACCGAATGTTTTGCTTATGGATGAGCCTGAGATCTCATTGCATATCACCTGGCAAGACAAACTGCTTGGAATGATGCGTGAACTTAATCCCAACTGTCAGTTGATACTTACCACTCACTCTCCTAACATTTTTGCCGACGGATGGGAGGATAAGATTGTGTTCATGCAGGATCTCTTAAGATGATGGATGGGATGGATGATAGCAAATCGGCTTATTTTGAATCGGCTGCCAGAAGACATGCTGTCTCTACTTTGTTATATCGTGTGGATTCAGTCGTTCATGTCGAAGATAAGGATGACATAGAGTTCTGGAGTAGATTGATTTCAAAATATCGTCCCGGACGCTACAAATTTTTGCGTGCGACTACAAACGAAAGTGGCAGCAGTACAACCGGTTGTACACAATGCCTGAAATATCGCAATTACCTTTCACAAAAATTCTTCATTTGCATAGACAGTGATTTGAGATATATGCTTGATGAGGATATATCAGCACAAAATGGTATATTGCAGACCTATACATATTCTTGGGAAAATCATTATGCCTACGCGGAGAGGCTCCAAGAGGCTTTTGAAGAAGTGACAGGGAGAGATACGGATTTTGATTTCGTGAGTTTTTTGCATGATTATTCCCGGATTCTATATCTCCCCTTTCTGTTGATGCTCTATCAGGAACGCAACGGACTGACGGATTTCACGCGTGACATGTTCAAAACTCTGATATCATTGCAATATCGTAAGGGTGACGAGCTTGAAAATGGCAGAGCATTTTTGAACCGTCTTGATTCTGCTGTCACTCAGCTTGCCGGGTCGGTTGCAGAGAGTTGCGATTTTAATCTGGAGGATGAGATGGCCCGTTACGCTCAAAAAGGACTTACGCAGGATAATGTCTATCTCTATGTCCGTGGTCATTGTCTGTATAACTCATTGGTTTCCATAGGTAAAAAATTGTGTGGAGGGAGTGGGGTTGATTTTGAGCAGAATATTCTGAAATCATCATTGGCTTTCGAAAGTTACGACGCCATTCTTCGCATCAAAGCTGATATCGCTATCCTGAAAACTATAAGGATGAAATATTGATATTTGCAGGAATATAAACTGTATATTTAATTATTAAGTCAGCGGCTATAATTTATTGGAAAAAGTTTGTAACTTTGTAAGTTGAAGATTCCATTGACGATTATTATGGCACGCAAGACTGACAGTCAGACATCGGGTGGCGCCGGAAAGCGCTTTTTTGTCTACCTGTTGAAATACGGGGTCCCTCTCGTTATTTCGGTGGGTCTGTGTTGGTTACTGTTTCGGGGCGATGGCATGAGTCTGAGCCGTATGTGGGAGATTGTCTGCTCGGAGTGTGATTTCGCGTGGGTTGGTCTCAACATTCTCTTTGTGTTTCTCGCCCAGATTTTCCGTGCGGCGCGCTGGCAGATCCAGCTGAGCGCGCTTTCGATACGTCCGACGTTTTTTGAGCTTGTGCTCAGTATCCTCGGCACATATTCTGTCAATCTGGTCTTCCCACGTCTCGGTGAGGTGTGGCGTACAGGCTACATAGCTTCCCGTGAGAAGGCACCGTTTACCACCGTCTTCGGCTCGATGATAGCTGACCGTCTGACTGACACTCTGACCGTGTTTCTGCTCCTGTTGCTGACGTTGATTCCGGCCGGCTCCCAGATTGCGGCCTATTTCGGACAGAATGGCGGCATGGTGGCCAAGCTACTCGGTCTTCTTGGCTCTCCGGTGGTCTGGGGATGTGTCATAGCTACGCTGATAGCTGTGGTCTGGCTATTTGTCAAGTTCCCTACCCATCGCATAGTGGTCAGCGTCAAGCGTATCTGGCATGGGTTGTGGAAGGGTTTCGCAGTAGTTGTCACGATGCCCGGCAAAGGTCGATGGTTGCTTTACACAATCTGCCTGTGGGGGTGCTACATCTTGTCGCTCTATTGCATGCTGCGCTCATTCCCACTGACGGCAGAGATGCTTTCGGTCCACGGACTGACGGCGCTGGCCGTATGTTTTGTTTTCACGAGTATCTCGATGGGTGTGCCGTCAAACGGCGGCATCGGTCCCTATCAATGGGCCATGATATTCGGTATCAGCCTCTTTTCGGCTGACATCCCGGGGCTGACGCATGAATACGCGCTGACCTTCGCCAATATGGTCATGGGGGTGCAGACACTCATGCTTATACTCCAGGGTCTCTTCACCTTCGGGTGCATAGCTTTGTTGAACCACCGTAACAAGAAGAATCTAAAATGAATTTAGACGACAGCGATAAGGATTACTTTCTCCACGATTTCAAGAATGATCCCGAGGCGGATGCCGAGGCTCCACAGTTCGGTCCGCAGCAGACTTCACCCTCGTTTGACTTCAGTAGCGGGGATGGTCAAGCTCAGTCTCCGGCTCCACGCCGCCGAAAAAGCCGCAAAGGGTGGGTGATATTCTTCCTCATCCTCTTTCTTGCTCTTTCAGCCACGGTGGGGATACGCTATTTTGTCCCCTACATCACCGAGTCGCAGGTGACAGGCTATGTGACTCTCGTCGAGAAACGGGGCATAATTTTCAAGACATTTGAAGGTGAGATGGTCAGCGAGGCTCAGCTTGCAGACACAGGCCGGGTCTATTCGCGTGACATATATTTCAGTATCCCCGACGATTCCATAGCCCGCAAGCTCCAGCAGTATCAGGGCACGGGCCATCCGGTCACCATCACCTGTAAGAAATATTACGGCACTCTCCCCTGGCGTGGTGCCTCAAACACGATTCTCGTATCGTTCTCGCCACGGCAGTGATCGGAATCAAACTACAAGATATAGATTAAAAAAACTCATTAACCATCCTATAGATTTGAACCTCAGAATTCTCCCCCCCGACAGCTTCCTGGAAGCGCGAGTGACACTTCCGCTCTCCAAAAGCATGAGCAACCGCGCTCTCATCATAAACGCCCTCACTCCGGGTGCCTCCCAGTTGAAAGAACTTGCCGTGTGCAACGACACTGCCGCCATGCTCGAGGCTCTCGCTTCGCCTCCGGGCACTAAAGATATCAATATCGGCCCTGCCGGTACGACAATGCGCTTCCTGACTGCCTATTATGCTGTCAAGGAAGGTTGCGAAGTGACGCTTGACGGCAGCGAACGTATGCGTCACCGCCCCATCGGTGTGCTTGTCGATGCCCTGCGTGAGCTTGGCGCCGATATCGAGTATGCCGGAGAGGAGGGCTTTCCTCCCCTGCGCATCCGTGGCCGCAAACTCAAGGGCGGGGAGCTCTCGCTCGATGCGAGTGTCAGCTCGCAATACATCTCCGCACTCCTCATGATAGCTCCCACGATGGCCGAGGGACTGAAACTGTCGCTGCTTGGCGAGACTGTCTCGCGTCCGTATATCCTCATGACTCTCAAGATGATGGAGGATGCCGGCATAGAGAGCGACTATTTCGAGGATGTCATCACCATCCATCCCCAGACCTACAGTCCCTATGATTTCAAGATCGAGGGTGACTGGAGTTCGGCTGCCGCATGGTATGAGATCGAGGCCATCTCTTCGGGTGCCGTCACAATCGATAATCTGGCTCAGGAATCATGTCAGGGAGACCGCAAGCTGGCCGACATCTTTGCCCGTCTCGGTGTGGACACAGAGTGGGAGGGTGAGAACGGCGGCTCAGACCTCATCGCATCTCCCGATCAGGATGCCCGTCTGCGTGTCGACTTCTCGGAGACCCCTGATCTTGCCCTTTATGCCATAGTCACCTGTGCGATGCTTGGTATTCCCTTCCATTTCACCGGATTGTCGACCCTTGCCATCAAGGAGACCGATCGCGTGGCGGCAATAACCACCGAGCTTGCAAAAATCGGAATCCTGCTCCAGCCCGAAGGCAACGGCGCGCTCGGATGGGAAGGTCAGCGCTGCCCCTTCACCACCCTGCCCCGTTTCGATACGTATGACGACCATCGCATGGCCATGTGTCTTGCGCCTATCTCTATCTTTATACCAGGTATCGTCATAAACGACATGGAGGTTGTCGCCAAATCCTATCCCAGCTTCTGGACACAGCTCCGTGAAGCCGGATTTATCATTCTCGACGGAGATGCTGCCATCCCGGGTGTCTCTTAAACGGTTGCGACTGTGATTGGTGCACTGATCATATTGGCTGTCACGCTGCTGACGGGCCTGATACTCTATCTCACCCATCGGCCCGACGGGGAAGTGAAGTCGGGGAGTGATGGATCCGACTCCCCCACTCTGCCTCATGAGGCTGAAAGTGAGGTGTGTTGCGGTCTCCATGCCGTCTGTGAGAAGGGCCTCTCCCCTGCTCTCTCTCCAGTCTATTTTGACGATGAGGAGCTTGACCGTTTTGCCGGACGAGAGCCGGAGGACTATGCCGACGGTGAGATCGAGGAGTTTCGTGAGGTGCTCTACACGCTTCTCCCCGCCGATGTCTATCCCTGGGGAGTCTCGCTCACCCAAAGGGGCATCGCTATGCCCGGACAGCTGCGCGACGAGTGGCTGATGCTTGCCGGCGATAAACAGTAGACGATATCTGGACGTTTAACTAATCTCTTGTAATTAATCGCTTGTTGAAGTGGAGATACTTGCGTATGATTTTTTTCGCAACTCCCTGATAGGAATCCTCCTGCTGAGTGTTGCGTCGGCTATAATAGGAACCTACATTGTGACCCGCCGCCTGGTGTCGATCTCCGGTGGTGTCACCCATGCCTGCTTCGGGGGGCTCGGCCTCGGATATTTTCTCGGTCTTAACCCAGTGGCGATGGCAGCGGTGTTTGCTGTGGCGTCGTCGCTCGGCGTGCAGTGGATGGCCAAGCACCACCGCGTGCGCGAGGACTCCGCTATTGCCGTCATCTGGGCGCTCGGCATGGCGCTCGGCACCCTCTTCATCTTCCTCACCCCAGGCTATGTCCCTGAGCTGAATGCTTTCCTGTTTGGCAATATACTGACGATCACTCGGTCCGATCTGTGGGCTTTCGGGATATTCACGGTGATACTGCTCATCTTTTTTGCCTGCTTCTTCCGCAAGATAGTCATCTGCGCCTTTGATCCCGACTTTGCCGCCGTCCGCCATCTGCCGGTGACTTTCATCACCACGATGATGACTGTGCTGGTGGCAGTGTGCATAGTCCTGACTATCCGTCTTGTCGGTGTGATGCTGCTGATGTCGATGCTCGCGTTGCCACAGATGATAGCTGAGATGTTCTGCCATCGTTTCAAGTCGATGCTGCTGCTCTCGATAACTGTTTCGCTCGCTTGTAGTGTGGCGGGACTGATGCTGGCCACGGTCATTGATGTCCCCTGCTCTGCCCTGATAGTCCTGACGATGACGGGGGCCTATATTCTGGCCCGCGTGGCGACTCTCAGACGTCAGTGGTGAAAGCTGTCGTTTGAAATAATACCGCCTTCTGCCGGCTAACCTTTTGAGCCGCGGAGTGTTATTACTTATGAACATCAAAGACACTCCGACTATGAAAAAGAACACGCACACACTTCGTCTTTGCCTGGCAGCCGCTGTCGGACTGTCACTTTCGGGAGCTCTCAGTTCCTGCGAAGGTCTCTGGATGAGCACCGGCACAGACTTCAACTTCACGCAACCGGGTGGATTTGGGATTGACTTAGGTATCTCCGGCCCGATCGGAGGCCCGGCCACACCGCCTCCTCCACCACCTCCCGGCGGACCGGGTGGTCCCGGCGGCCCTCCTCCCGGTGGTCCGGGCTGGGGATGGTGAGACGGGCATAATTGACTAAGGTCATCCTGCGGTTTTGCGGGCATGGAGATTTTTATTACTTTTGTAGTTGATTACATTCCCCAAAACGCTGAAAAAATTTTATGTCCCGATATTCATATCTCCATGTGGCGCTCCGAGGTGAGGTCCAGGGAGTCACACAGACAATCTATTCATATCCCTCATCAGAAAGCGTCATTGATCCGCGCTGGAGTTCGACAATGGTCGAGCCCGGTGCGGCCATCAAGCGTTTTCTCAACGCGACAGAGTGCTATGTCCTGCAGTCTTCGCCTCTCGGCCACTATTTCTCGCTCATCACCCGCAATACGGTGAATCCCGAGCGTGGCTATATGATGATCTCAGTGCTCGTCGAGAGTGGCTGTGCGCTGACAGGCCGTCAGCTTATGAATCTCTTCTCCAATCTCAAGAAGACATTTGTCGAGGAGGATAATCTCACTGACGAGGGCGTTGAAGAGGCTTGTCTACAGGCCGCTGTCACCGACGAGCCGGTCAGACTCGACGCATGGACATATCATGCGCCCGAAGAGGGTCATCAGCTTGCCGAGGCAGCCTACCGCACTTTCATCTCCCAGCAGGAACTCGAGTCAATCTTCTCCTTCCCCGGGCAGCCCGAATATAGAGACTACCGCTGCATCATCGTCGTATCGGCCACGACCTCGCTCCGTCCGGGGGTCAAGATGCCGAGGCTGACGGCTCCGATACGCAAGCTCTATTCGGTGGTGTGTCCGGAGGGTGTGAGTGCATCGTGCACGCAAGTCTATGACGGCGACAGACTGGAATTGTCGTTTTCCAAGGAGGGTTTCAACACCCATAAGGAGACGG
Organism: Staphylococcus sp.; assembly: GCA_023665865.1. Taxonomy (GTDB): domain Bacteria; phylum Bacteroidota; class Bacteroidia; order Bacteroidales; family Muribaculaceae; genus Duncaniella. The sequence continues at coordinate 982,448 of JAMPDC010000001.1, read as the reverse complement.
TGGTTGTCGGCACTCCGTCGGCCTACACCAAATATGAAGGCTCAACGATAGCTGTGCGTCCGGCCTCGCAGACCGGCATCCGCTTTGAGCGCCGTATCCCCGTCAAGGTGCTCTCGGCCAAGGGTGGGCCTCTGAAGGGCTATACCATAACTATCAACGGCCGCTCGGTCAACACGATGGATCCCTACATCGAATTGCTTGAGAAGGACGTCAAGGATGACAGCGATGTGGAGATCATCGTGCAGTCCAACAACTATCGTCCGCTCAAACTCAAGAAGACTGCTGCCGAGATGCTCGTCACCGAGGAGATGGAACTGGTGATGCAGCCGGTGGAGCAGGGGGTGACACTCCGTCTCGACTTCGGTGACGGACGAGTGTTTGAGCAGCAGATTTCCATTGAAAAGAACACTCCCGAATACAACCGTCTACACTCCGGAAACTTCCATGGTTTCCGTGCCCACCGTCAGGTCACCCAGGATGACAGCGAGGTCTACAACGTAGATGTCCGCATCACCAGCCGCCCCGTGGCTCCCAACTTCGAGAGTTCGCGCAGCAGCGAGGAGGGTGGGGAGCCGGCCCATCTGGCCCCGGTGTTTGAGAATGTGTCGGAAGATAACAAGCCCGAGCGTCCGAAGGTCGACACGACTCTGCCCACATCTGAGAAGCGTGAGGAAAAGGAGGAGCGTCCGGGCTATGAGCAGCCCACCATCCAGACTCCGGACTATGACAGCGATGACGATCCGATGGATGAGGATGACGCACCATCCGGTGGCCGTTCGAAGCGTTCGGTCTTCCTGTGGGTCGGACTTGTAGTGATCCTCGCTGTCGGAGCCTATCTGCTTTTCGGTCCGCAATATACCGGCAGTGCCGACGATCCCGCACCGGCCGAGCAGCTGGCCGAAGGTGGCGATGGTGCTGACGCGGCACCTGCACCGGTCGCCATGACGCCTGAAGAGCAGGCCGATGCCGAGTACCTCAACTCATATCCCGTCTGGGAAGTGGCGAAGTTGCAGAGCGGTATGGGCAAGTCGCTCATCGAGGCAATCCAGGCCGGCGATATTGATGCCGTGGCCAACAATGACTATTTCGCTGTGCGCGGACGTGCTACCAACGAGAAGGCTCTTCTTTTTGTCGACCTCATCTGGCGCGCCAAGGGTTCGTATAGCGAGCAGAGCAACCGCCGCGTCATGCGTTCGGCTGTCAAAAACGGAGCTATAGACCTCAAGGTTTTCTCCGACAATCTTGCCAAGCGCCGTCCTGCCGAGAAAGAAAACGAAACTCCCCGTCCTGTCAAGTGATTGTGTCGGGCGAAAAAATTTTTTTTCGCTGACGCTGTTAAACCTCCGGCCCCGGGCCGACTCTAATCAATATAGAGATATTGACTATACGTAAATTATAATCAAATACAATCAATTCTTTTAAAACGTTAACAGTTATGAGACTACGCGCCATTACATTAGCAAGCGCGGCAGCGCTGATAGCGCTGTCAGGATGTGTCAGCAACAAGAAATTTGCGGCTCTTCAGACAGAACACGACGCTTTGAAGCAGGACTATACCGCCTCGCAGGTTGCCCTCGCCGAGAGCCGTGCCAACGGCAAGAGCCTCGAGACTCTTCTCGCTCAGGCCAAGGCCAACAATGAGGAGCTCAAACGCAACTATGCCGCTCTCCAGAAGTCGCTTGACAACAGTATCAGCCAGAATACCCAGGGCAATGTTAACATTTCCAAGCTTGTTGACGAGATTAATGCCTCTAACCGCTATATCAAGCAGCTCGTGCAGGCCAAATCAAAGTCTGACTCGCTCAACCTTGCCTTGACAACCAAGCTGACCCGTTCGCTCGACAACAACGAGATGCAGGAGGTCAACGTCAAGGTGCTCAAGGGTGTGGTCTATATCTCGCTGGCCGACAATATGCTCTTCCAGTCGGGTAGCTATGAGGTCAACGCCCGTGCCATGGAGACTCTCGGCAAGATCGCCAAGATCATCAAGGACTATGGTGACTATGACGTGCTCGTCGAAGGCAACACTGATCCTGTGCCCATCAGCCGTACAAACATCCGCAACAACTGGGATCTCAGTGCCCTCCGTGCAAGTTCTATTGTCCAGGTGCTTCAGAACGATTTCGGCATCAATCCCTCGCGCCTTACAGCTGCCGGACGCGGCGAGTTTAATCCTATCGCCGACAACTCTTCGGAGCTCGGACGTCAGCGCAACCGCCGCACCGAGATCATCATCACTCCCAAGCTCGACCAGTTCCTCGATCTCATCGATCAGGCTCCGAAAGATGCTGAGTGATAATGATGTAGTTCTGATATAAACAAGACAAAGAAAAAGCGAAAGACTCCGCCCGGAGTCTTTCGCTTTTTCTTATGCGTTGACAACTCATTCGGGAGCATTGAAACCCTGAGGGTGGAGGTCGACGATGGTGATTTTATCGTCCATGACCGAGACGAGCTGCGAGAGAGTCTCGACGGCGGAGCGGCGCGCACGACTGACATAGCCTTTGGTGTAAAACGATTTGCGGTAGCGTTCAGCCATCCGGCGTTTGATTGCCGATTCCTCTGCTGCGGTGAGAGTGCGGAGATCCAGCAGAGATTCGTTCCATGTGTCGATGACCTCGTATGCGCCATCTGAGTTAGATTCATAGATCTCGATCTCCTCCGGCGGTAGGAAGATGATGACGGAGTCATTGCGGGTCTGATAGTCGAGTTTTTCGAGGTCAAAACGGATGTAGCCGTTGACGGTATTCTTTGCAAAGATCCATTTTCCGTTGATCGAGTCTTTGATGGCCACGTCGTCGCGGACTTCAAGCGAGCACAGCTTCACCATCTCCTTGATTTCCGACAGCTTTGTCTCGGAAACAGACATGTTGGTGGAGGCGGCGGTCGAACGCCACAAGATGATGGCTGCGACTCCGGCGATGATCACGATGGTGATGATCAGTGTGATATAGCGTTTAATCATAGCGGTCAGTCTCTGAAATTAATGTTTGATTTATAGCCACGGTCTCTGAGGAGGATGGAGAAGAAACCGCGGGCCTTCTTTTGGGCTTCCGCGACGAGCATGGAGCGGTATTCGTCGTTGTTTCTGACATCCTCCTTGAGCGACTTGTTCATCTCCTCCTTGAGCGCCGCGCGTTCCTCTGCAGTGATGTTGGAGCGGAGACCGCTGACGCGGTAATGCTCTTCGGTCACACCGAGGTCGCGTCCGAGATATTGGGTCCTGACAGGGGGGAGGGTAAGAGTGACTGTCTTCGAGGTCTCGTCGACGACGACATTGGCGTCATTGAGTTCGCTGAGGTCTATATAGGCTTCGATATAAGTCTGGAAAGAGTAGGCGGCAATGCGCTTGCCGACCTTAAGGTTGTTGACAATCGCATGTATGCCCTTGGCGCCATCGTCGCTGATTTTGCCGACCTTGTTGATGGTCATCTCGGCAAGCACGAGTTTCTGCACATCGTGGAGCTCGTGGACAATGCTTACCTCCTGTTTCTGGGCACATCCGGCAGCCAGAAGCGGGAGAGTGAGGCCTGTGATGATTCTTGTCAGTGATTTCTTCATTCTCATAGTTTTGGGTCGTGATAAGGTTTCACTACAAAAATACAAATTATCTTCGGTAAGAATAGTGCGATAATACAAATTTTAGATTTTTTATAAAGTGGAAGATGGTTTTGGAAATGCGGGGAATTGTTAGTAAATTTGTGGATATGGAACATTATATTGTCTCGGCACGTAAATATCGTCCGTCGACCTTCGACAGCGTGGTCGGCCAGAAGGCTCTGACGGCGACGCTGAAAAACGCGATAGCCACTCAGCGATTGGCCCACAGCTATCTATTTTGTGGCTCCAGGGGAGTCGGCAAGACTTCTTGCGCGCGCATTTTTGCCAAGACAATCAACTGTAGCAACCCTACGCCTGAAGGGGAGGCCTGCAATGAGTGTGACAGCTGCCGGGCTTTCAACGAGGGGACATCGCTCAACATCATCGAGCTTGACGCCGCCTCAAACAATGGCGTTGAAGACATCCGTCAGCTTGTCGAGCAGGTACAGATTCCTCCATCGCAGGGGCGCTACCGTGTGTTTATCGTCGATGAGGTCCACATGCTGTCGTCGGCCGCTTTCAATGCTTTTCTCAAGACTCTTGAAGAGCCGCCGTCATACGTGATCTTCATCCTTGCCACCACCGAGAAACACAAGATCATACCGACTATTCTCTCGCGCTGTCAGATCTATGATTTCAAGCGCATCACAGTGCGTGATATGGTTGATCATCTGGCCTATGTCGCCTCGCAGGAGGGTATTTCGGCCGATCCTGCGGCTCTCAGTGTGATCGCCCGCAAGGCTGACGGTGCGATGCGCGATGCGCTATCGATCTTCGATCAGGTAGCGGCTTCATCGCGTGGCAACATCACCTATCAGAGCGCCATCGACAACCTTAACGTGCTCGACTACAATTACTATAACCGTCTGCTTGATTGTTTCCTCGGCGGGAAGGTCCTGGAATCGTGGCTTATCTATAAGGATATCCGCGACAGGGGGTTTGATTCGCATTTCTTCATCAATGGTCTCGCCGACTATATGAGAGACCTCATGGTGGCGCGCGATCCGTCGACCATCGTGCTTCTCGAGGCAGACGATGAGGCCCGCAAAGCGATGGCGCAGACGGCCGTCAAGTGTTCGCCCGATTTCATCTACCGGGCGATGAATCTCTGCAATGAGGCTGATCTTAACTATCGCACTGCTTCCAACAAGCAATTTCTCATAGAGCTCACGCTCGCAAAAATATGCCAATTACTAAGCCCCTCCCACAATAGCGACAGTGCAGCAGCAGGAGAGGGGCGGTTACAGAAGATACAGCCTGCTGCAACGACTCCTCAATCACCGTCACCATCTCAACCTCGGCCCGCTGCTCCACAGGCTCAACCGGCAAGTCCGTCTCCCTCCCCGGCACCTGCGCAGCCGCAGCCGAATGCCTATGCCCCACAGACGCCACAGCCGGCTCCTGTCGCCTCGTCGCCGGCGTCGCCATACGTTGCGCCCGCTCCGGCTCCGATGCCTCAGAAGAGGCCACTGAAGCGTCCTGTGTCGACATTTTCAATCAACCATTCGAAAAACTCGGCCCAGACTGAGACGGCGACCGCGCAGACGGTTGTCCGCGAGCTTAGAAATGGTACATATACACGCGAACAGCTCAACAAGGCGTGGCAGGAATTCATAGGCAACCATCCAACTGAACATATACTCATCAACACCATGAGGGCATCGTTTCCGGCACCTGTGGAGGGGCATGTCTACAAGATGATGGTCGAAAACGAGATGCAACTCAACATCATCGAACAGAAGACCCAGGAGCTACTCGGATTTGTGCGTGATGCTCTTGGAAATGACCATTTTGAATTGAAGGTCGAGATGAATCAGGGCGCGGCCTCGCCCCACACGTGGAATGAGCGCGAGGTTCTTAACCACATGCTTGAAAATATTCCTGCTTTCAAGGGATTTATGGATGACCTCGGCCTGACTTTGGGATGAGAGCTCAGTACAATAGCTGATTTATAGAGTTAATATTGCTTAAAATTATAGGTGAAGAAGTCGTTAGATGTTGGATGGTAAAATTAATTGACTAATTTTGCAGGATATAATACCGATTATTATAAATTAGTGCTTCATCCTCACGTTTAATAAATCCTTTTTAGCCTCACTACCTTATGAAATCTAACCGCGTTGCAGTTATTGTACTTATTATCACGCTGCTGTCCAATATCTTTGCTCTCGATGCCTCGGGAAAAGATGATGAAATCTCCCTTTCAGGTAGAGTCAAAGATCTCATCACACGCGTCGATCTTACCGATGCCATGGTTTACCGCTATGATGAAAAGGGAAATCTTATCGATTCAATCCAGGCCAATAAAGGAATGGCTTTCAGAGACGGAGAGCGTGTGCAGCTTGCCTATTTCTCTTTTAGCGTGCCCCGGCGCGACTCGACCATCATCTTTGATGTCAGTTGTCCCGGCTACAAGACTCAGACGGTGACCTATCGCCTTGAGAAACCGGGCAAACGTGAGACTTACCGCGATCTGCCGCAGATACTTCTCGAGAAGGCACCCCGTCAGCTCGGTGAGGTGACTGTGACGGCTTCTAAAATCAAGTTTTATAATAAAGGTGACACCATAGTCTACAACGCCGATGCCTTTCAGCTCGCGGAAGGGTCGATGCTCGATGCGCTCATCGCGCAGCTGCCCGGCGTTGAGCTCAACGATGATGGCGAGATAAAGGTCAATGGCGAGAAGGTGGAGTCGCTGCTGCTCAACGGCAAGGATTTTCTTGACGGCAACAATCAGCTTATGATTGAAAACATCGCTGCCTATACGGTGAAAAACGTGGAGATTTATAAGGGACAGACTCAGCGTGAGAAGTGGGAGGGTGACCCGAATGCCGTCAAGCATCTGACGATGGACGTGAAGCTCAAACGTGAGTATAACCGGGGATGGATCGTCAACGCGCAGGGTGGTCTGGGCACCAAGGACAGGTATTCAGGCCGTCTCTTCGCCTCACTCTTCACCCCGACGACCAAACTGACCTTCATCGCCAATGCCAACAATCTCAACGACAACCGCAAACCGGGCAAGAGCGACACATGGACTCCTGAAAAGATGCCTTCGGGCACCCGCACATACAAGCAGGCGGCTTTCAACTACGATTACCAGAATCTCAACGAAACCAAGGGATATAGAGGCTCTGTGGTCTATGAGGAATCAAGCAGCAATAATCTCACCACTCTCGACCGCACCAATTTTCTTGCCGGAGGCAATACCTACGACTACTCTTTCAGCCGCGGAAAGAATAAGAATCTGAAGATAGAGACCAACAATTTCGTCAACAATTACTCTGACAAGTTCTGGTGGGGTGGTATATGGGGTGGCCGCTACACAAAGGTTACCAATTCATCCAATGCTCTGTCTGCCACTTTCAACGAGGAGCAGAAGGAAATCACCGTCCGGGCGATCGAGGCTCTCTATAGCGACGGGAGTCCGGAGATGCTTGACGCGGTGGTCAACCGTTCGATCACCCGCAGCGATGGCAGCCGTCATGAGAGCAAGGTGGAATTCAGTCCGGGGATGAGATACAAGATTCCCGGCACTCCTGACCGTATCACCTTTGATGCAAGTGTGATATACAAGGATTCAAAGGAGGATCGCTGGCAGGACTATAACATTAACTATGGTGCTGATCCGATTCCGGCAGTGCGCCGCCGCCAGTATTTCGACAATTCGCCCAATCATAATCTCACCGTGGACGCCACGGCTTCATACAATACAAATTTTAATAGTGGAGTTGGCTTCAACGTGCTGTACTCTTACCGTTTCCGCGATCAAAACAAGGACTCATACATGTATGCCCTCGACCGTCTGGCCGACATGGGTAACTACGGTACTCTTCCCGCGGGTTATCTGGACACCTTTGATCCAGCCAACAGCTATACCTCCCGCCTGATAGAGAACCGCCACGACATTATTCCAAGGTTGACTTATGTGAGAAGTTTCCAGAACAATAACAGGATTTTTATCATCCTCAGTCCTAAACTCTCGCTCCTGCACCAGCATTACGACTACTGGCGTGCCAACCGCTCGTATCTCGTCAGCCGTGGCTCATTTCTGACAAAAATGGGCAACTATGGGGCGTTTGTGGAGTATAGTCTGGGGGCTCAGGATAAAGATGGACGACAACACACCCATACACTTGAATACTCATTCAAGATGGATACGAAAACTCCTGAGTTGACCCATCTGATTGATGTCATCGACGATACTGACCCTCTGAATATCGCTCTCGGCAATCCGGATCTGAAAAATGCCCATGTCATCAGCCATACTCTTAACTGGAATTTCACTCCAAAGGGTAAAAATCTCTCAAACATGGTTGCCGGTACCTATGAATATACGACTAATGCTCTTGTGCGCGGTTACACCTACGACACTGCCACCGGTGTGCGCCGCAACAAGACCTATAACGTTGACGGTAACCATTCGTTTACGGCCGAGGACTATTTCAAGATGCAATTCGGCCGGAAAGAGCAGTTCACTTTAAGCTCTACCACCACTGCCAACCGTACACACTATGCCGACATGATCGGTGTCAACCTTGAAGAGCCTCAGAAGTCGACGGTGAAGTCTGACAATCTCACCGAGAAGCTGAGTTTCAGCTGGCAGATAGGGAATCAACAGATCTCGCTCAACGGTAGCGGGACTCTGCGCCACACGACGTCGACCCGCGAGGATTTCAACGCGATCAACGCCAAGCATTTCAGCTACGGAGTGAACGGCCAGTTCCGTCTGCCTGCCGGATTTGGCATAAGCACGGATTTCACCTTCTATGCCCGCCGTGGCTACGGTGTGAAGGAACTCGACACTACCGATGCCATCTGGAATCTGCGTCTGACCTACGCGCCTAAGCGCAGCCACTGGGTGTTTATGGTCGACGGTTTCGATATGCTCCACCAGCTGTCTAATGTCAACTATGCGGTGAATGCCTCAGGCCGCACGGTGAGCTATACCAATGCGCTGCCGAGATACGTGATGTTCTCCGTCCAGTATCGCCTCAACATCCGCCCGAAGAAGTAGGGGAGACCGAAATCACAGTATGTCAAAATAGAAGCAGGGGTGCGGTTCCCGGAACCGCACCCCTGCTTATGTTGTAAACACCTGATTATAATTATTTATAGAAGGTGTTGATGTTGTTTGTGACTTTCTTGTTGCCGAGGAGGATGCGGTCAAGGCTGTTCATCATGCGGGATGCACCACGCTGCTGGTTGAAGCGGACTGCATTTTCCTGGAAGTCGTAGGGACGGCCTTCCTTGTCGATTTCAGTAACCTGAAGAACGATGACAGAGTTGTTGGCTTTCATGGGGCCTACGAGAGCTCCCTTGTCGGCATTGGCAGTCTTACCCTGGACGGCGCTTTCAGTCATGCCGAGACCGGGGATCATATACTGACCGAAGTTGACGGTTGTAGTGTCGACTGACACGCTCATGAGGTTTGCATAGCCGGCCACGTCTTTAGCCTTGCCCTGATAGTCGGCGAGAAGTTTCTCAGCTTTCTTATTGTTGCGGGCTTCTGTGGTGAGCATGGCGTGGATCTGGGGATCACGGGCGGGAACATAGTCGCCGTCATAGATATCGTTGACAGCTACAGCGAGGAAGCGGCCAGACTGGACGTCGCCGAAGACGGGTGAAACCTGGCCCTTCTTAGCGTCCATCACCCAAGCGACAGCTGAGTGAGAGTCGTTGAGGTTGCCGACCATCGGGGTTGAAGCCGAAATGGTTGCGGGGAAGGTGGTGTAGCCTGCTTCCTGAGCGTTGTCGGTAAATTCCTTTGATGTTTTGTTTTTCTCAACATAGTCGCGGAGAGCGGCGTCGAGATCGTTGATGGTAGCGTTGGAGGGTTCGGTGGTGAAAGTGATGCTTGCGAGGTCATAGACGGTTACAGGCGCGGGACGCTCGCTCACACGGAAGATGCGGCCACCGTCGGCGATGGTATCGGGAGTGAAGTAGACACCGGTTGCGCGGTCAGCGATGATTTCCTTGATGGGAGTGTAGTTGGCATCGAGGAGTGAGATCTCCATGTCTTTCTGTGACTGGGCCACGAGGGGTGAAGCTGAGATGCTGTCGAAAGCTACGCCTGAGTTGAGGGCACTGACGAGAGAGTCAACCTGAGCTTTGGTGCCCTGGACTGCGAGGAAGTCGATCTTGACGCTTGCCGATTCCTGGTTCTTGCCGAGGAGTTTGGCGATGGTGTAGTCATTGCCGTTTTTGCTGACGAGGGTAGCGCGGCCGACAGAGAGAGAGTCGACGGCAGCCTTGAGGCGGCTTTCCTTGTTGACGTCGTTCTGGGTGAGTTTGCGACGGTCAGCCACAAATTCGGGCATGTCTGCGAGACCCTGGAGTTCAGGAGCATTGTTGAGCGCTGCGATAGCATCCTCAACTTTCTTCTGGCCGGCGAGGATGTCAGCTTCAGAGGGGACGATGTTGACAGCGATGTAGTTGATGGTGCGGGTGGGCTCTGTGAGGATATAGCGGCCTTTCTGCTTGTCGTAGATAGCGTTGATATCGCTTTCGCTCACTTCAAAGTCTTCATCCTTGAGGCTTGAGAAGTCTTTTTTGGCGTAGATGATGTGGGCGGTGGCGGCGTTGTCGTCATAGAGCGCTTTGGCGTCGAGTTCGTTGGCCACGAGAGTACCTGCGAAGAGGTTCTGGAATTTCTGCTGGAGGAGCATGCGTTCCACTGATTTCTCGAGGTCAAGCCAGTAGGCCTGGAGCTGCTGGGCCTGAGCCTGCTGCATGCCGTATTTTGTCGGGTTGAAAGCCATGTCGTGTGCAGTCTTTGCATCGGGCACACCGAGCTGCTGCTGGACCATGCGGTCGACATATTGCGAATTTTTTCCTACCATCATGTCGGTAAGTTCCTGGTCAGTGACGGTGAGGCCGAGGTCTTTGATCTCCTGGTCGAAGAGCTTTTCAGCGATCATGGAGTTGAGCACCTGCTGCTGGAGCACGGCGTTGTCCATGCGCTGGTTCTGGCTCTGAGCCTGCTGGGAGGCTTCCTGTACACGACGCTGGAATTCCTGGATGTCGATCTTCGTACCGTCGACTTTTGCAATGGTAGTGCCGGTGCCGAACAGAGTGCGGCCGGACGTAAAGAAGTCACCAATGATAAAAGCCAGCAGGCCGGCTCCCACGATGATGAGCAAGAGGGCTGACTTGCTACGGATTTTTTCTAAAGTTGCCATTAGTATGTTTAGATGAATTTGATTTTTTCAAATTAAGGTTAAAATTGTCGTCATTGGCCGAAATAAGGCTCCGCATGGCGAGAGGCTACACGGAATTAACGCACAAAAGTACGATAAATTCCATTTAATTCAAAATGAACGGGTTGAAAATCATGTTTCAACCAATGAAAAATGAGTGAAAAAAGTCGAAAAAATGCCAAGAAAATGCCCGACGGGGGTGTAATATTGTTTCGGGCTCCTGCGTTTTAACAATAAACGTTTTTTTCCGCCCATTATTATCAATCTTAAATTACCTGTCAGAAACGATGCGTAAAATCTTAACAATGCTCGTGGTCGGGTTGCTGTCGCTCCCGCTGTTTTCGGTCTCGGCGCTGTCGCCGCGTGCCGGGGTGTCGATCCTCGGTGATTCCTATTCGACGTTTGAGGGACATGTGAGTCCCGACACCAATGCCGTGTGGTATTTCAAGGCTCCACGTCCCGATCTGACTGATGTCAGCGATGTCAGCCAGCTTTGGTGGAACCGCCTGATACGCGAGAAGGGTCTGCGTCTTGTGGTCAACAATTCGTTTTCAGGCGCTACCATCTCTCACCGTGGCTATCGCGGCGAGGACTATTCCGACCGCTCGTTTCTGACCCGTGCCAAGGAGTTGGGGTCGCCCGACGTGATCCTTGTCTTCGGTGCGACCAACGATTCGTGGGCCGGCGTGGATGCCGGTGAATATCCTCGGGAGGATGGCAAGGCTGCCGACGGTTCGGAGCCTGATTTCTATACCTTCCGCCCTGCGCTCGACAGGATGCTGGAGACTCTCGTTGACTACTATCCGGGGACAGATATATATTTTATTGTGAACACGGAGTTGCGTCCCGAGATCACAGAGTCAGTTGTCACACTCTGCAAGCGCCACGGCGTCGAGGCCATCAGGCTTGAGGATATCGACAAGAAGGCCGGCCATCCGACAGTCAAAGGCATGGAGCAGATCGCCGCCCAGGTCGGTGCGCGTCTGAAGTAGTCGCTTCAGTCAAGTTCGCTCTTCACTTTCTTTCCCTTACGGGCAGGATTGGCGGGAAACCACCCTCGGGCCACCCGCTTTTCCTGCTCGAATATTTCTCCGATAGTCCAGAATGATGAGAAGGAGAATACTCCGAGAAGCGACGACCAGAAGACGTCGTCGACGAGCAGTGTCGCAGCTATGCCGCCGATGCCGAGCAAGAGGAAGAACCACCAGCAGGAGGTGCCGAAATAGTATTCGCATTTGATGGTTACCGGATGGAAGATGCCGATGATGAGAAAGGTGCATACGCCGATCACGAGACCGAGCAGATGGTGTTGTGAGAGTATTTCGCTCATGTGGATTGTGTGTTGGATTGCGTTGTGGTTATGTTTTTTTATTTGTTTGCGGGGGTTACGCAGCGGGTCACCTGACATTTGACGTCGAATGGCGTGACATTATTGGTCCGCGGTTTCTTTCCTTTGTGATAGAAGAATGAATTCTGGCTGTCCCACGAGCGGAAAGAAATGCGTCGCGTTGAGCCTCGCGGGATGAATGTCCTCACGCTCTGTGTGCGCTCATGGAGAGTGCGCCCCTGCATGTCTGTGTAGGTGAGGAGGATGGTGATCTCTGTGATATCGCGGCCGGTGTTGTTGCTGACAAACAGGCTCTCCGTGCGTGAGGTGAGAGGTTTGTCGTAGCCTGCGAGCTTCACGTCGTCGGGTGGAGGAAAGGCGACAGTGTCGGGCGGAGAGACTTCCGCCTCATGTGGAGCGCTCTTCTTGTCCAGCGCGCTCTTGTCGGGCCGGAGTTTCCCCCGCAGAGTCTTGTCGGCAGCCAAGGGCTGGCAACCGATGAGGATAGTCAGCAATAGACATAGATGGCGGAGGGTCAGACTCATGGATGTATGTTGGCGGGAGCAGATGGGTTAGAGATAGCGTGGACTTGCCGGTATCGCCGGGGCAGGGTAGACGCGCAGACAGCCGTTGATCTCTCCGGGACTTTTCTCTTTGCGGGTGAAGATGTAGCGATACATGTAGGGGAAGAGTCTCCACCAGTTGAACCGCAGTGACTTGCCGTAGTTGCTGATGACGAGACGGCTGTCACTGTCGCCGAGCGTGAGAGTAAACGTCTTTGTCGGCGAATGTAGTTTTGTCCCGGCATCGTTTTGTCCGGAATAGATCCGGGCGTCATAGACTCCGCGTTTGGCGGTCGGGGAGAGGTAGCCCATGACGGTGCCCGGACGGAGAGTGTGGTCTACGGCGCGGACGACTACCATGCGGTAGAGCGTCGTTCCGGCTTCGTCGGCGCTGAGTTCATGGTTGTCGGTACGTTCGATCGCCATGAGGGTGCCTTCGGCGGCAAAGCGCCAGATTCCCTCGACAGGGTGGAGCGGCAGGGCGCTCATGCGGCGCGTGATATCTTCGGTGTTGTCATATCCGTCCAATATCTCGGACGACTGCGGGATGCCGTCGATCATTTTCTTGTCGAGTCCCTTGGCCGGCGGCGTGGCTGAGGCCAGCAGGGGCAGGAGACATAGGAGTGTTGCGAGCCGGAGGAGAGAGGGCATGGGAATTGAGAATCGAGAGTCGAGAATTGAGAGTCGAGAGTTGGGGGTCGTTAGATGTTGGCAAATTTATATGAGAAACCGAACGAGAGGATCTCTTTGAGCTGGAGTTTGTGCCAACCGGAGTCTTCTGATCCGGAGGTTGAGGTGTCGTAGCGCATGTTGACGTAGATCTGTGTCGTCAGGAAGCGGTTGATGGCAAAGGAGATGGTGTTTTCCCAGTTGCCGTAGGCGTATGTATAGTCGGTGAAGACAAAGAGGCGCGAACGGATGTTGATGTTGTCACACATGGCCCAGTATAGGTTTCCTTCGGCGTTGGAACCGAACTCGCTGACTGAGCGGCGTCCTTCCTTGATGCCATAGGCTGTCTCGTTCATCCTGTGGTTGATGCAGGTCTTCATGTTCCATGAGAAGGGTGAGATTGACGCGTCGATGGTAAATGTCTTCTTCGGGTTGGCGAAATTGTAGGTCATACCGACACCGACGTTGAGCTCACCCGGCGAGAGGAAAGCGCCTTTGAGGTCGCGGGTGTTTGACTTGTAGTTTTGCATCAGCTGAGTCTTGAACATCACGTTGGTCGAGTAATACCAATGTTTCGATGCCTTGTAGCCGGCGAGCATGTTGAACTGGAAGAGATCGTCGGAGATGGAGTAGTTTCTGATCGAATCGTCGGGAGCGTCGTTGAGGCCGAGTTTATATTGCAGTGTCATCTCAAACAGGGTCTGCTTGTGGAAGGCCGGGTTGAGTTTGAGATTATAGAAGAGGTTGGTCAGGATGTTGAGATTGCTGTTGCCACCCTGATACCAGTTTGGCGACACGTAGGCCTGCGAGAAATGGAGCGATGCGTTGAATGTCTGCAACCAGTGGCGGCGCTCGAACTGTGCCGACATCTCCTTTTTGGGAGCGACGGTCGGGACCACTTCGGCTATGACGATCTTGGCTGTCGATGGGTCGACTTTAGCCTCGAATTTGCGTGGAGGTTCGGGGAGGTCAGCCTCATTGTAGCGCACCATGCCGGGCGAGTTGATGATGAAGGCCTGCTTGGCGTGGCGCATGAGGTTGGCATGGTAGGCGTCGGTGGCAAGCCAGCCGTAGGTCGGGTCGTTGAGCGACATGAAATCCGCGCCGCTGTTGAGACGCAGCGAGTCGAGAAGCTGATAGGAGTCGAAAACCACCGGGCGGAAATAGTAGCGTGGCATAGGGGTGGTCGGGACATACATCGTGTTGAGCAGACTGTCGACCGACAGAGGGAAGATGCGCAACGAATCAGAGGGGACATCGTCCGGGGCAGTGGAGAAGTCAAAAAATTCATCGTAGATGTCCACATGCTCAGGGATGGTATAGTTGTAGATTTCCGAACGTGAAGAGGGCGTTCCGAAGAGGTTGATACTCTGGCCGTGGAGCTGGGCGATGCCAACGATTCCGGCAAATAATCCTGTTAGAAATGTCCTGAAACTCATGATTGGTTACTATATCATTACTTGAAAGACCGTCCATGATGTGATAGTTGACGGCCTAAACTGTTAATTATATGCAAAATTACACAAAAAAATACTTAATGGCAAATATTATTCACAGATTGCAGACGGATATGTGAAAAACCGGCTGACAACGATAGTGGTGTTGCTCACTTCGGTGTCAGCCGGAAAAAAGTATGATATTTTACCGTAGGAAATTGTCGGTTCGGTCAGTAGATCAGAAGCTGTAGCTTATGCCGATCGAGGGAGTGAAGGCGTGGAGTTTATAGTCAGCCTTGAAGGTACCTGTGGGCTGGAAGCCGAAGCTTTCGATCATCTGCGAGGGGACTCCGGCAGCGGTGAGTTTCTGGATCATTGTGGCTCCGAGGAGGTCGCTGTATTCACATGAGGTGTTTTTCACGCCCAGACCGGCAACATACATGAAGCCGAGGTCGATCGAGAGCGAGGGGATGGGGCGGAAGGAGAGACCGACAGTAGGCTCGATCTTGGTCATGCCCGGGGTTTCGGGATTGTAATATTTCTTGTCGACAGGCGATGTATCGACCATGAGGCCGAGGCGGGCGTCGAAACGGTCTGTGACCGCATACTCTGCACCGACCGAGTAGCACCATGAGTTCTTGTAGCTCTTGGTTATGTTCTGATTGTAGGGAGTGAGCTGCTCGGCAAGAAATTCGATGTCGAGGCGCTTGTAGGCATGCCATCCGGTCAGACGGGCGTCAAAAGCGAGAGTGAGGCGGCTGACGGGTTTGTATGACACACCGAGACCGAGCACCCAGGGGCAAGGCATCTCGGCCTTGAAGTTGGCGTCGTTGATGAGGTCGAGAGTCTCTCCGAGAAGACCCTGGGCCACTGCGTTGGCATATTTAACGCTGGCATTGCCTGCCTTGACTTTCATGGCCATCTTAGAGCGGTAGGAGGCGCCGACGGTCCATTGGTCAGAGATGTTATACATGGCTCCGACGTTGAAACCGACGACCATGTCGGCTTTGCCGTTGAGATTGACAGAGGCCGGAGTGGTATTGCCGAAGGCGGGTGTCTCGGCGGGAAGTTGCTGGATGGCTTTGAGAGCGGCGATAGCTTTATCGGTGGTAGCGGCTGTCACGAGACCTTTGTTGAGGTCGACGGTGCCCCACGAGATCATGGCGCCGGCTCCGATTGAAAATTTCGGGGTGATGGCCCAGGAGAGGGTGGGCTGGATAGTAAACACCTTGAGACTTACGTTCTGGTTGAGGACGGCACCGGGCCAGTTGTCGGTCCAGTTGATTGACGAACCGTAGGGCGTATAGAACGCTATACCACCTTTGAGATTGTCGTAGATCGAGAACGCTCCGTGCACTCCGATAGGAGTGGCGATGCCATTGTCGGTGACATATTCCTTACCGTCGACAGTGGCGGTGCAGGTGGGCATGATGCCGGTCACTGAACCTGACAGATCGAGAGTCTTGTCCATATAGGCCATGCCTGCGGGGTTGAAAAACATGCTTTCGCCTCCGAGCTTGAGGGCGATACCGGTATGGCCCATGCCGATCTGTTTGGCCGACAATGAATTGATCTGGTAACCTTCGGCCATAGCTGTGCCGCAGACTGCTGCGGCGGCAAGTGCCGAAACAATAAATTTCTTCATAGATAGAAAGTGAATGATTGGTGGGTGAGACGGTTGTGTCGCCACAGGGTCTCACTGCTATATTTTTCTTAAAATCGTCGGCAAAGGTAGCCCTA
Source organism: Staphylococcus sp. (assembly GCA_023665865.1). Taxonomy (GTDB): domain Bacteria; phylum Bacteroidota; class Bacteroidia; order Bacteroidales; family Muribaculaceae; genus Duncaniella. The sequence continues at coordinate 965,914 of JAMPDC010000001.1, read as the reverse complement.
ACCCCCGACATACGAAAGTGAATATACACTTTTTAACAGAAAAATTTTACTAAAACTCTGTTTTTTTGGTCAGTTTCGAATGTAGCTGTGTGACGGAAGTCCCGGTGGATTTGTGGTGTAGTATCAGTCATATCAGCGGTTTAGGCAAAAAGAAGGACCGCACCACGGATTCATGGTGCGGTCCCGATATGGAGGATGAAGTTATGGTCTGTTATCTTTTGCCCTGGCGCTTCTGCTGTTCGCGGAGCATCTGCTGCTGCTTGCGCTGGGCTTCTTCCAGACGAGCCATGAAGCCTGATTTCTTTTTAGGTTTCCTGGCAGCCTCGGCCATTTTGGCGCGCATCTTCTCTTCAGAGACACATTTGCGGAAGATGTAGGTCTGGATGATGGTGATGAGGAGCGAGAGCAGATAGTAGTAGCTCAGACCTGCGGCATAGTTGTTGAAGATGAAGAGGAACATCACAGGCATCAGATACATCATCCATTTCATGCCCGGCATGCCGGCTGAGTTCTGGGTCTGCATGTTGATGCGTGTGTAGATGACGTTGACCACAGTCATGAGCAAGCAGAAGAGGCTTATGTGGTTGCCGAAGGTGCTTGAGATGAAGGGGATGTTTGTGGTCCACGAGATGATGGCGTCGGGAGCGGAGAGGTCTTTGGCCCAGAGGAAAGATTCGCCGCGCAGTTCGATGGCTGAGGGGAAGAACCAGAACATGGCCACGAGGATAGGCATCTGGAGGAGCATCGGCAGACAGCCTGAGAGGGGGTTGGCTCCCGCACGCGAGTAGAGTGCCATGGTCTCCTGCTGGCGTTTCATAGCGTTCTCGTTGCCGGGATACTTGTCGTTGATGGCTTTGATCTCAGGAGCGAGGAGACGCATGCGCGCCTGCGACATCATGCTCTTGTAGGTGAAGGGGAAGAGGATGAGCTTGATGAAGAGCGTGAGGATAAGGATGATGATACCGTAGTTGGAGATGAAGCTTCCGAGGATGGTGAAGACTGGGATGATGACCCAGGTGTTGATCCAGCGGAAGATGGGCCAGCCGAGGGGGATGAGCTTGGTGAGGTGCATGTTTTCCTCGGGGAAGATGTTTTTCTCCACGGATTTCATCACCGGATAGGAGTTGGGGCCGAGATACATGACGAAGGAGGCCGGATTGGCAGCCGACGCGGAGTATTCGAGCGTCATGTTGAGGTTCATCTCCTTGATGAAGTCGGGGTCGTTTTTGAGTTCGGTGCTTGAGAGCTGACCGCCAGAGAAGTTGGTGCGGGCCATCATGACGGCCGAGAAGAACTGGTTTTTGCAGCTGATCCACTTGAGGCGCTGGTTGATTTCCTCCTCGTCGTCACCGCTCTCGCTGAGATTGTCCACGTCACCGTCGATATACATATAGTAGAGGGCGGAGTTTCGTTCCTCAAACACTCGTCCGGCTTCGTTGCGGCGCATCTTCTGATGCCAGTTGAAGTCCATTGATGCGACCGATGAGGGGATGATGTTCTGCATGCCTTCCTGGACTATGTCTACGTCAACGAGATAGCCGTCGGCAGGGAGGGTATATCTGATACCCCACTTGGCTCCGTCGCCGAGGTCAAGCTGCATGAGCACGGAGCTGTCGCTTAGCTGCACGGGAGTGAAGTAGAATTCGCGTGTCTCAAAGCGCTGTGTGGCCGAGGTGAGGGTGAAGCTGTAGAGGTCGGTCTCCGGCGAGAGCATTGCGACTTTGGTGGAGTCGTAGCTGTTGTAGTCGCGGAGAGTGGCGCGGGAGATGACACCGCCCTTGTTTGAGATCTCGAGGCTGAGCACCTTGTTCTCAAGTTTGACGGTTGTGCTGTCGCCGGTGATGTGGCGGGCGAAACCACGGTAGCGGGCTATGGTTGCGAGGGCCTGACGAAGATTGTTGGTGGCAGGTATGCCCACGGTCACCGGGAGCGCGGATGAATTGCTGACGATATCTTCGACGGGGACTATGCGGCCATCGGCATCGACGGTGCCCGAGAGAGTGTTGTCGGCGCTGAGACGCAGGTCAACTTTGTCGAGTTTGAGTGTTGAGATTCCTGAGATAGAGTCGGTCACACCGAGTTCGCGCACAGTGCTTTTGATAGTGGCTACTTCAGCCGAGGTGATGGAGTCAAATTTCAGGGCGCCTGTGTCGGCTGACTTGGCTGCTTCCTGAGCTTCCATCTGCTCGCGCTCGATACGCTGGCGTTCGAGTTCCTCGGGCGAGGGGCGGTTGAGATAGGTGAAACCAAAGATGATGAGGCCCATCAGAAGGAGCCCGATGAGTGAGTTTCTGTCCATGTCCGGGTTTTACAGATGATTTTTTTAGGGTATATGTATTCTTTTTATTATTTCTTGTGTCGTTGCTCTCCGTAGGCTATGGCTGCTTTGACGAAGCTCATGAAGAGGGGCGACGGCGAGAGGACGGTCGAGGAGTATTCGGGGTGATACTGAGTGCCGATAAACCAACGGTGGTCGGGAAGCTCGACGACTTCGACCAGATGTGTCTCCGGATTCTCACCTACACATTTCATTCCGGCCTCCTCGAAGCGGTGGCGGTAGTCGTTGTTAAACTCGAAGCGGTGGCGGTGACGTTCGCTGACCATTGTCGAGCCATAGGCCTCGGCTGCGCGCGAACCTGGAGTCAGACGGCAGTCATAGGCGCCGAGACGCATCGTTCCGCCCATGTTTGAGATGGATTTCTGTTCCTCCATGAGGTCGATGACATTGGCCTTGGTGTGGGGTTGCATCTCGGTCGAATTGGCGTCGGAGAGTCCGAGGACGTTGCGGGCAAACTCAATGACCATACACTGCATGCCGAGACAGATGCCGAAGGTGGGGATGTCGTGGGTACGGCACCATTCGAGAGCCACAAATTTGCCCTCGATGCCTCGCTGTCCGAATCCCGGGGCTATGATGACGCCGTCGAGGTCGCCGAGAAGCTCGCTGACATTGCTGTCGGTCACTCTCTCGGAGTGGATGTAGCGCAGGTCGAGTATGTGGTCGGAATATGTGGCGGCCTGGAAGAGCGCTTCGGATATTGACTTGTAGGCGTCCTGAAGCTCGACATATTTACCGACGAGGCCGATGGTGACCTTCTTGTCCGCGGTGCGCATCTTGGTGAGAAATTCCTTCCACGGCGCCATGTCGGGCTGACCTTCAGGGGTCATGTCGAGCTTGCGCATGACGATCTCGTCGAGGTGTTGCTCGTGCATGAGCACGGGCACGTCATAGATGCTCTTGGCGTCGATGCTCTGGATGACGGCGTCGGGAGCGACGTTGCAGAACTGGGCTATTTTCTTTCGCATCGATGTCGGGATGTCGTGTTCGGTGCGGAGCACGAGGATGTCGGGCTGTATGCCGAGCTGCTGTAGCTGCTTGACGGAGTGCTGGGTGGGTTTCGTCTTCAGCTCTTTGGCGGCAGCGATATAGGGGACATAGGTGAGGTGGACGCAGATGCAGTTGTCTTCGAGTTCCCAACGGAGCTGACGGACAGCCTCAAGGAAGGGGAGCGACTCGATGTCGCCGACCACGCCACCGATCTCGGTGATGACGAAGTCGAAATTTCCGGTCTTGCCGAGCGCCATGACGTTGCGTTTGATCTCGTCGGTGATGTGGGGGATGATCTGCACCGTCTTGCCGAGATAGTCGCCGCGACGCTCTTTCTCGATGACACTCTTGTAGATGCGTCCGGTGGTGACGTTGTTGGCCCTGGTCGTGCGGATGTTGGTGAATCTCTCGTAGTGTCCGAGGTCGAGGTCTGCCTCGTGGCCGTCGACGGTCACATAACATTCGCCATGCTCGTAGGGATTGAGCGTTCCGGGGTCGATGTTGATGTAGGGGTCAAATTTCTGGATGGTGACCCTGTAGCCACGTGCTTTCAGCAGGCAGGCCAGAGAGGATGAGATGATTCCTTTGCCGAGCGACGAAACAACGCCGCCAGTCACGAAAATGTATTTAGTTTCCACGCTTCAATGATATGATAGGTAAACTTCAATTACGTGTGACGATAATTAAAACGCAAAATTACAAAAAAATCGGGGATATTTTCTTAATTTTGCCTTGCATAATGAATTGATTTAAACTTTTTGTAAAAAATCCAAGTATAAAGCGACAAATGATAAAGAATCTGCTTTTCGACCTCGGCGGCGTCATCATGGATCTTGACCGTGACCGCTGTGTCAGGGCGTTTGAGGCGCTCGGCATGAAGGATGCCGACGATTTTCTTGGAGTCTACGGACAGAAGGGGGCATTCCTTGCTCTCGAATCGGGCGAGATCGGGGCCGGTGAGTTTCATGAGGCTGTAAGGCCGATGATAGACCGTCCGGACGTGACCGATGCTGAGATTGACACCGCGTTCAATCAGTTTCTTATCGGGATTCCCGCCCATCGTCTCGAGGCTCTGCGCGAGCTCAGGAAAGACTATGGCATCTATCTGCTCTCCAACACCAATCCCATCATGATGGAGGGCAAGATCCCCGAGGAGTTCCGCAAGGAGGGGCGTGAGATGACCGACTATTTCGACGGCATCTTCACCTCGTATGAGGCTAAGTGCTGCAAGCCCGGCAAAGCCATCTTCGACTATGCTGCGAAAGAGGGAGGGCTGGTGCCGGAGGAGACGCTGTTTTTCGACGACTCGCAGGCCAATGTCGATGCCGCCCGTTCCTACGGTTTCAAGGCTGTGCTCGTGAAGCCGGGCGATGAGTTTGCCGCCCTGCTGAGCGGCTTTGAGGCATAGGACAGGAAAACCTCATCGCGCCGACCGGTGTTTACATATTACCAAGCTAACCCAACAAAGGATTCATGAGAATAATAACCAAGAGCGACACATCGCGGCGACGCATCGCGGCGGTGGGAATGTATGACGGCGTCCACGCCGGCCATAAGTTTCTGATTGACTATCTCCGTCTTGAGGCGGGGACACGGGGACTGACGCCCTCGGTCATCACCTTTTCGCGCCATCCGCTGTCTGTCGTCCGTCCGCTCGAGGCTCCCGGACTGCTCACATCGCTCGAAGACCGTCTGCGCGCTCTCGATGCAGCCGGGGCGGAGGATATCGTCATCCTGACCTTCAACGACCGTCTGCGCTACAAGAGCGCACGCGATTTCCTCTCGATGCTCCACCATTCCTACGGCATCGACGCTCTCGTCATCGGTTTCAACAACCGTTTCGGACATGACCGCCCGCAGTCGGTCGATGACTACCGCAAGATAGGCGAGGAACTCGGTGTGGAGGTCATCTCCGCGCCCGAATATCGCGGGGCCGGAGCGCCGGTCAGCTCTTCAATCATACGCAATCATCTCCTGTCGGGCAGTCCGGCCAAGGCTGCCGAGGCTCTCGGTCATCCCTACGGGCTGCGTGCCACTGTGGTCCACGGCGAGCAGCTTGGCCGCACCATCGGCTATCCCACAGCCAATCTCCGACCTGCCGACAAGGAGATTCTCATACCGAAGCCGGGAGTCTATGCCGGCCATGTCTACACTCCCGACGGTGAGCGTCGCCGCGCCATGGTCAATATAGGTTTCCGCCCGACTGTCAGCGAGCCTGAGGGCCAGGGACAGATCTCTATCGAGGCCCACATATTTGACTACACCGGCTATCTCTACGATGAGGAGGTCACGGTCGAGTTCGTCGACTTCCTAAGACCGGAACAGCGCTTCGCCTCGCTCGATAAACTGCGCGAGCAACTTGACCGCGACGCCGCAAACGCAAAAAAGAGCCTCCAGTGAGAGGCTCTTTTTTTATTTTTCAGTACAGTAGGCTTATTCTCCGACGCCGAGTTGGGTTGCAGCCCAGTCGAGGTCTATGATCTGTGATTCGGGACGATCAAATATGGCCACTCCGGCATACACTTTGTTGAGATCGATGACGTCGCCGAAATGCTGTCTGGCGAGGTCAATGACGCCGCGAAGCAGTTGCTCCTCGCTGTCAAAGGCCACTACGCTGTCGTCGATGCGGTTGTGGGCCACGGCTTCATATTCGCTCACTTCCTTGTGCGTGCCTCCTTTTCCACTTTCTCCGCCGAAGTATCCCGAAAAGTAGATGAGGCTGAAAGAGCTTTTGTCGATGTGACCGACGGTAAACTGCGCGAGGTCGATGACCACGGTGTTGTCCTCCTCGTTGATGGCGAAATCACGGCAGAGCAGGAGTTTCAGGTTCTGGCGTGTGGAGTAGAGATAGGCATTCCAGATGCGTCCGATGAGTGTCGGGCCTGAAGCTGACGAGAATGTGCTGTAGTTGGTCCATGCCTTGCCGTCCTGGATGATGATGGTCTCTGTCGATGTCGGTTGCCATCCGCAATATTCCGACAGATCCACCTCTTTCCATTTTCCGTTTGTCAGGGAATTCTGGTCGTAGAGACGGAGTGATTTACGCTTATAGGTTACCGACTCGGTTCCGTCGGTCAGGGAGCGCGAAAAATTCCGGTCGAAAACTGGCTCGTCGGCGTCTGAGCACGATGTCATTGCAGCCCCGCCGGTCACGGCGAGAACACAGGTAAGCACTATGTTTCTGATTAGGTTAAACTGTCTCATTTTTTCTGAATTAAAGTAGTTTGAGAGATGATTTACTACTATAAAGAGTGGAAAAATGTCAAAAGACTGCATGGGGTGATGAAATTTTTTTGAAAAAAATTCACCATCCGTCAAAATGACAAGAAAAAAGTGAAGATGGATACTATCGAGATAGTAGCTATCTTCACTTTTTCTATTTGTTTGAATTAAAACTTCAATATGATACCTGCATTCGCTACAAAACCATCCAATGGTGCATATATATCACGGAATTCAGGATTTGTCACGCTGCCGGTGTAGATTGTGTCAAAGCGGGTCTGTCGGCGATCGGTAAAATTCTCAAAGTTCGCATATACGGATATATGTTCCCATATTTTTTGAATCATAAAGCCCATAGTGATATAATCTTTACCCATTAGTCCATCGGTGAGATGCTGCTTCCCGACATAATATAATTCATAACCGATTCTCCAACTGTCCTCAACCTCATACATAAGCATGGAATTTACACGATGTTGAGGTGTAAGTGTCTTTTTATGCGAAAGACCATTTTCTTTCACTCTGGCATCAGTGAAGGTGTAGCCCACAAAAAGGCTGAAATCTGAATACTTGATTTTCATGTTGGTTTCAGCACCTTTACTATGCATATTGCCGGTGATATTGTAGAAGCGGTAAAGCCCGTCGTCCTCTCGCTTAAGTTCTATCGGATGGCGAAGATATGTATAGAAAAATAGTTGATTGACAGTAAATATTACTTTCCCATCGGCAAACGATGTCCGGTAATTGAAATCAATATTACCGCCATAGCTTCGTTCAAGTTTATTGAACTTGCTATCGATAGGCAATACGTTTTCAAATTGCAATCGTTCACTTTCCTCTGTGAAAATGGACGGTGGCTTATAACCGAACCCACCACCGATACGGGTTGAGAATTTTTCATTAACCCGATACAAAGCAGAAACTCGTGGCAAAATGGCAAAACCATAGTCATGGACATAGTCGCCTCGCAAACCTGACTCAAGGACCAATTTTTCTCCTATATTAGTGGTGTTCTGGACGAAAGCGCCAAAGGTATTAAGTGAGAAATCCCTGGCTGGAACGGAGGTCAGTTTTTTTTCAGAAAATTTTTCAGTCCATACATTAGCTCCAAAAATCCATTCTGTGCGCTCGTGAGACTGCAGATATGACACTTCGCTGAATGTTGACCATTGGTCCCCATCAAAACGATAGTCTGGAATATCTATCTTACGTTTGAATAAGGTCACACTGTTTTTTACATTAAACTTTCTGCTGTCATCCAATCTATGCTCAAAGAGCAGTTTTGTGGAATATCGCTGTGAACGGTTCCGCTCGAAATAAGGATGGTCCTCCGTGTGACCGTGAGAAATATAATGCATGTCACCGCCCAGACGGTCCTCCACCATTGACTCAATTCCAAAACTTGCCGTGGTCTTTTCATCGGGATAAAGGAAAAGAGTCGGGTTAAGCGTGAATCTATCAAACTCAGGAATGGCAGTGAAACCTATGTCGGATGGATCATAAGCCCAATTCCTGTTATATGAAGCGAAAACAGTAGTACCCACCTTGCCGAAACGTTGTCCAAAGAACGCGTTTGCATCCAATCCTTTTGCCGTAGTTCCATTTAGCTGGACCTGAAAGTCGCGTTTTTCTTCCGGAGTTTTCGACACGAGGTTCACAAGACCGGCTATCGCACCGCCGCCATAGAGCGTACTTGAAGAGCCTTTTATAATCTCCACCTGTTTCAAATCAAGCGGAGGTGTCTGGAGCAGACCTAAACCTGCAGCCGCACCTGCGAAAGCAGGGAAACCATCCTTCAGAATCTGTGTGTAACGACCGTCGAGACCTTGGATTTTTATAAGCGCATTGCCTGAGATTGCTGAAGTCTGCTGGGTCTGGATACCGGTACTCTCGCTCAGAAGCATACGGATGTCGCCCGGCTTCATGAGATTTTTCTCTTCAAGTTCCTCCGATCCGATAAATTCAACACGTGTCGGAAGATCTTTGAACGTACGGGTACCGCGCGTTGCTGTAACTACCACTTCCTCAAGCTCATTTTCCTCCTCTTCAAGTGAAATCACCACCGGAGTCTCCACATTGGCCATAGGGAAGGTAAATTTCTTATCCTCAGTCTCATATCCGGTACAAGAGAATACAATGGTGAATTCTCCGTCAGGAATACCTGTAATGACAACGATTCCTTCACCATCGGCGACACCTCCAATGGATGTCCCCTTTATCTGAGCGGTCGCCCCGACGAGGGTTTCTCCGCAATCTCCGTCAATTATTTTTGCCTTGAATACATTTTGGGCATAACTGTAGAATGGCGACAATAATACCGCCATTATTATAAATAAATTTTTCATTGCTTGTTTTTTGATGATTATACGAACTTTATAGGTCATACACAAATACTTTATGTGCAACCTATAAGACCATTATTTGACAGTCTCTATTGGCAGGGACTGAAACATGGTCCGGATAACTTAAACCGTCAATAGCTCTACCGTCCGCACCGTATTATATCGGAACCGTGCGGACCAAAGCAAAACTCAGGCAACGAAAATGGGGGGAGGTGTGTTTATTTGCAGAAATACATCGGGAATTGCAGGCAAGGGTGGGAATTGAAATACAGGACGTTTGCTGATCGTCACAACAGTGGTCCTGACCTCCAGAGAAGGAATGAATCCAGTACATGTGGCACAGGATATGAACGGAGAGCATGTCTCACAATCGCAATCCTCATCTGCAGTGCCATCAGCCTGACACAGACAACATGCATCTCTCAGCATACAATCATCGTGTTCAAATGCAGGAGCTGTGCACATGAACATCACGAAGATTGTCAGTAAAATCGAGAGAAAACGCATCTATACTTATTGTAGATTTTTATTGTTTTATTCGGCAAATTTACGCATTTATAACAACAATAAAAAACATAATTGTTTTTTTTACTTTTTGACCATTTTATTGGATAATAATGCTAATAACTTCTTTCTGAAACATTGTAGTGACGCGCTACAGTGCGTCACTACAATCGCCGTATGAGTGTCAGACCGTCGCGGAGGGGGAGAATGACGGTTTCGAGATCGGTTCTTGAGGCGACGTAGGCGTTGAAACGGTCGAGGGCCACGGTCTGGGCATCGTGGTTAGCGACGGTGTCCGTGACTTTGCCGTCCCAGAGTGTATTGTCAGCGATGATGAAACCTCCTTGGCAGAGGCGGGGGATCACGAGGTCGAGATACTCTACATAGCGCCGCTTGTTGGCGTCGATATAGACGAGATCCCAGACTTCGTCTATGGTCGGGATTAGTTGCTCGGCATCGCCGATATGCAGCGTGATGCGGTCGCCCCCCGGAGCGGTTGCGAAGAGTTCGAGGAGTTCATCCTCCATCTCGTCGTCGACCTCAATGGTGTGGAGACGGCCGTCGTCGGCAAGCCCCTCGGCGAGACAGAGGGCCGAATAGCCTGTATAGGCGCCGAGTTCGAGCACACGGCGGGGTTTGATCATCGAGGCGAGCATGCTGAGAAGTCTCCCCTGCAGATGACCGGAGCACATGCGCGGGTAGAGGTGGCGCAGGTGCGTGCGGCGGTAGAGCCGGCGCAGATGTTCCGGCTCGGGAGAGATATGGTCGAGGATGTATTGGTCGAGACTATCTGACATGGCCCATGATGAAGGCTTGCGCCGCGAGGAAATATGAGTTGAGACCGAAGCCGGTGATGGTGCCGCGGCATACGGGAGCTATGTATGAGGTGTGGCGTATGGCCTCGCGCGAGGCTGTGTTGGAGATATGCACCTCGATGACGGGAGTCTGTATGCCTGAGATAGCATCGGCTATCGCCAGTGAGGTGTGGGTATATGCGCCGGCGTTGAGGATCACACCGTCGGCGTCGGTGTTGTGGAGGAAGTCGATGATATCCCCCTCGTGGTTTGACTGGAGGTATTCGACGTCGACACCGTCGAGCATTTCACGGAGTTCGACGAGATATGATTCAAACGTGCGCGAGCCGTAGATCTCAGGTTCGCGGGTGCCGAGGAGATTGAGGTTGGGGCCGTTGATGATAAGTAGTTTCACTGTGAAATAAGTTATTATGTGTGCGTGTTTGATTTCTTTTCCGTGGGTAGGGGTCAGAGACTCACGTCCATCGGGTGGAGTTCGAGAGTCCAGACAGCCACTGTCGAGAGCGCCATGAGCAGGAGGAGTATCCAGCTGACGTATGATCGGCGGGGATAAGCGTTCCAGGCGAGCCATGCCGAGAGGAGCATGTAGAAAGGATAGATCCACACGAAGGTCTTGACGGCTTCATCGCCTGAGGGGATGTTGGCCAGCAGCAGTGGGAAGGAGAATACCGGGAGGAGGAAGATGATGACGACTGCGGTCATCCATATCGGTGGTCTTTCGGGCATGGTGGTGTCACTTGGATTTTTTGTCGTTGAGTTCGTTGCGGTAGGCTCTGACCGTGCGGCGGATGCCTTCCTCGAGATCTATCCGTGCGGTGAAGCCGAAATCGCGCTCGGCATCGGAGGTGTCGCAGTTCCAGTTGCGCTGGGCCATGATATTGTATTTGTCAGAGTTGAGAGTGACGGCTTGCATTTTTGCCGCACCATATTTCTCTGAGACCTTGCATGCAATCTTCAGTGCCCACAATGGCAGACGGACGGGGACCACGAGTTTGCGGCCGAGCTCGCGGGCCACTATGCGTCGGAATTCGCTCTGTGAGTATGCGCGCGGTTCGGAGATGATATATTTCTTATGGACGGGAGCGTGCTCGAGAGCGTCGAAGATTGCCCGGGCGAGGTCTTCGACATAGATGAAGGTGAGCATCTGGCGGCGGAAGCCGACACCGAAGTCAAAGTGGGCGTCGATCGTCTTGATCATCATCAGATAGTCCTGTTCGTGAGGGCCGTAGACACCGGTCGGACGCAGAATGATCCAGGGGAAGTCGGCCGGGAGGGTCTGGAGATAGGTCTCGGCCTTGATTTTCGACAGACCGTAGCGCGTGTTCGGCTGAGGGATCATCGATCCGTTGAGCGGGGCGTAGGTCTTCTCGTCGCCGGGACCGAGTGCGGAGAGCGATGACATGTAGACGAATCGCCGGGGCAGTTGGCCATTGTCTTTCAGCGCTTCGCAGAAGTTGCGCAGATAGGTGAAGTTAATATGGTTGAAGTCACTGAAGTTGACACATTTTGTCGCGCCGAGATTGTAGACGATATAGTCCCAGTCATGGCCTTCGAGCGCCTCGCGGAGTTTCGCGGGGTCGTCATAGTCGAGAGTGACGAACTTGAGTGCCGGATCTGTGAGATAGCGGCGTGAGGTTGACTCGCGGACCCCACACCAGGTCTCGTAGCCGCGCGAGAGGGCTTCGCGGGCGATGAAACCACCGATAAATCCTCCGGCACCGACGATTAATACCTTCATTTGCTGTCTGTTTGGTTAGTGTCAGTGGCTGGCGTTGCTGCCTTGGTCTCCTCGTCGATGATTTCAGAGAAGAGCTGGATATATTTTGCGGCTATCGCGGGAGAGGCGAAGCGTTGCTTGACGGAGTCGTGGAGTTCCTGACGCGATAATTTCGCTTTGAGTGCCCAAAGGATGCCTTCAGCCACATCGCGGTAGTCTTTGTAGCGGGCAATGTAGCCGTTTTTGAGGTGTTTGACCACATCCGCACGTCCATCAATGCCGAAAGTGACCGGTATGGCTCCACCTGCCTGACCTTCGACAAGCGTCCCGCCGAGCGTCTCATAGAGCGAGGTGGAGAGGACGACGGTGGCTGTTGAGTAGAGATAGCGTATGATCTTGAAGTCGGTGATGAGACCGAAGCTTCTGTGGGAGAACCGCAGACGGTCGAGCACCTGCGGATTCTTCAGATTGCCGAAGAAATAGATGGCAGTCGTGCTCGCTATCTCGGGATGGTTGTCGAAGATATAGTTGAGAGCGTCGATAGTGTAGTCGAGACCCTTGATCGGATCGTCGACCCTGGCGGCGCCGAAGAGGATGATGTTGGGTTTCTGGTTGGTCAGTATGTCGTATAGCTCGCGTGGCGGAGTGATGTAGAATTGGTCTATCGGGAAGGGATTGTGGATGGTGCGGATATCGTGACCCTTGAGCAGAGATGATTTCTGGGCTATTTTCTCCAGCCAGTGGCTGACGGTGACGTAATGGATAGGCACCTCGCTGTAGAGCTTCTGCTTTTTGAGCCAGTATTTGTGTGAGATGTCATTGGCCGAGCCTCCGTGGGCAAGGAAGGGGCAGTTTCCACACTCTCCGAGATAGTGGTCACACTCATATGCGTGGTGACAGATTCCTGTCATGGCCCACATGTCGTGGAGTGTCCACACGATTTTCTTGCCCATCTGGTGGAGCTTGCGGATGCCTTTGATGTTCATGAGTCCCTGGTTGATCCAGCTGAGGCAGACGATGTCGGCTTCCTTGATCCAGGGATGTCTGTGGACGTTGAGGGCGAAGTCGCCGGTCGATATCTTATAGAGGTTGTCGTAGTTGAAACTGATTGCCGGCAGCAGACGCAGGCGCTCGAGGCAGAAGACGAGGGCGCGGAAGAAGCGGGTGGAGATTGTCGAGATGCTTTCTTCTTCAGATGTTTTGGTGTAGACGACCATGCGTGCGTCCACTCCCTGCTGGCGTAATGCCTGCAATAGACGGAAGGTGACGACGGCAGCCCCGCCGAGTGTGTCGGAATGGTTGACAAGCACCACCTTCTTGCCCTTGAGGTTGGCAGGGAGGGTGGGGATGACGGTGTCGGGATTGTCGCTGTGTGATGAATTCATTTTTTCGATTGTGTGTGTGGCGTGTTTTTATCAAAAGATACCTGATTGCCGATGTTGACAAGTTGCAGGTTAGGTAGTTGAAGACGTGCCTCGAGATACTTGACAAACTCAGGCTCTTTCCCTTTCGGGAGTGACGAGCCATATTTGACAAGGACGATGTTGATGGTGTCCAGCCGCTGGGTCGATATATTGCCGAAGACCGATCTTGTGATCGCAAGCTCTTCGATCTGCGGGAACAGGATTTTGACCTCGGGCGCGATCCGCCCCGAGATTGTGTCGTTGATCCGGCTCAGCGCTATGATGCTCCTGAGGGAGTCGATGGTGACTTGCTGGGCGGAGATGGATGTGCGTGCGAACTCATAGATGTCGTTCATGGAGGGCAGACCGTTTTTGAGCTCTGAGAGGTCGGGGGAGTCTCCCTGGATGATGTGGAGGCGTGCGCCTTCGAGGCCGTAGTTTTTGAGTTGCGAGGCCATTGCGATCCGGAGAGAGTCGGTGGGGAGCACCTTGCCGATGAGGGTGACGGTGATGACCCTGTCGCCGTGGGCGATGGTGGCGCTATGGCTGAGCACCTGGGTTGAGGGGAAGTTGAACTGCTGCGAGATGAAGCGGTCGGCGTTGGCTGAGAAGCGCGACTGACGGAGCATGTTGTAGGTGAGGTAGAGCGAGGGGAGGAGGGTGAGGATGGAGACGGTATAGACGATGTGGCGCACCTTGCGGGAGCGCTCGGGGTTGACAGAGACCACGGGCTTGTAGTGCATCAGCTTGACGCCGATGAAGGTCGAGAGCCCGATGAAGATGGAGTTGATGAGGAAGAGGTAGAAGGCTCCGAGGAAGTAGTTGAACTGCCAGGTGGCTATGCCGTAGCCCGCGGTGCAGAGCGGGGGCATGAGTGCGGTGGCGATGGCGACGCCGGGGATCACGTTGCCCTTTGATTTTGAACCTATGGCTACGATGCCGGCACCTCCGCCGAAGAAACCGATGAGGACGTCGTAGATAGTGGGCGATGTGCGGGCCAGAAGCTCACTGTGGCCTTCGCTGACGGGGGAGATGAGGAAGTAGATGGTGGAGGTGAGCACACTGAAGGCGGCTGCCATGACGAGGTTGCGCAGCGATCGCTTGAGGAGCTCAAAGTCCTGGATGCCCACACCGAGCCCTATGCCGATGATGGGGCCCATGAGCGGAGAGATGAGCATGGCGCCTATGATGACGGCGGTGGAGTTGGTGTTGAGACCCAGCGAGGCGATGAAGATCGCAAGTATGAGGATAAGCATGTTTGTCCCCTTGAAGGAGACACCGTCGCGTATCGTGCTTTCGGCATCGGCCTGCGGAAGCAAATCGTCGGTCAGGGTGAAATACCTGACAAGATAGTTTTTGATAGATGATGCCATGGGTTACAATGAATGTGTGCGTGTCCGGCTTGCAGATATGATATAGAGGAGAGTGATGCCGACCGTGGAGGATCAGCTGACGGCTTTCTGGCGGTACTGCTCCTTGACTTCGTCGACTACGTTGATGATATAGTCGCCGATCTTTTCGAGCGAGCCGATGATGTCCATATAGTAGATGCCGGCCTGATACTCGTAGTGGTGTTCGTTGATGTTCTCGACATTTGCCACGCGGAGCTGGTTGCGCAGATTGTTGATTTCGCGTTCGTGATTGTAGGAGACGATGATGTCGGCCTGGTCGGCAGCCTCGAAGTTGCGCAGGAGCAGGAGCATGTTGGTCATGGCTGCCTCGACTGATATGAACATCGAGTCGATGTTGTTTGAAATCTCGTCGTTGAACTCGACGTGGCTTTCCTGCTTGCGGATGAGGATTTTTGCCACTCCATAGCAGCAGTCGGCTATGCTCTCGATCTCGCTGACGATGCGGAGCATGGCGGCGATACGGTGTTTACCGTCGTTTGAAAGGCGTCCCTCCGAACAGCGGTTGAGATAGTTGGCGATCTCGATCTCCATGCGGTCGGATATCTCCTCATACTTTTCAATGCGTGAGAATTGTTTTGTAAACTCGTTGCCGCTGGGGTTGTGGACTATATTCTGAGCCATCGCTATCATGCGCTGTACGCGCTGGGCGTAGACGACGATTTCTTTCTCGGCCTGGGCTATGTTGAGCTCGGATGCGCTCATGAGACCGCCGGAGATAAACTTGAGCTGGAACTCCTCGTCGCCGGTGTGCTTGGCGGGGACGAGCTTCTCGACAACTTTGACGTAGAAACCCGTGAGCCATATCATCAGCGCGACGTTGATGAGGTTGAAGACGGTGTGGAACATCGACAGACCGAAGGATACGCTGAACTGCATCTGGGCTATCTTGGCGAGGACGGGATGGCCGGCCGGCAGACTGTTGTCAAAGATGCTGTTGTAGAGCTTCGGGTCGGAAGCCTCGAGCTCGTTGACAAAGCCGAAAATATTGTTGGGGTTGCCCTGTCCGAGCCATTCGGTGATCGAGACGTTGAGACGCACGAATGGATAGAAGACCGCAAGGGTCCAGAGGATGCCGAAGAGGTTGAAGAGGAGATGGCCCATCGCGGTGCGCTTTGCAGCGACATTTCCGCTCATTGATGCGAGGAGCGGGGTGATGGTCGTACCGATATTGCTTCCGAGAACCACCGCACAGGCGAGATCGAAGGAGATCCAGCCTTTGGTACACATGATGAGGACGATGGCGAAGGTCGCAGCCGACGATTGGATGATGCCTGTGAGGATAATGCCGACAAGCACGAATAGCAGAACAGATATAAAGCCCATCGAAGCATAGCGTTCGAGGAAGGCAAACATCTCCGGATTGCTCTGGAGGTCAGGTACATAGTCGCTAATGAGATCGAGGCCCATAAACATGAGGGCGAAACCAATGAGAAATTCACCGATCGATTTCTTTCGGCTGGCTTTGGCGAAGAGCAGGGGGACGGCGCAGGCTATGACCGGGAGGATGAAAGCCGAGGTGTCGACCTTGAAGCCGAACAGCGCTATGATCCATGCCGTGAAGGTTGTGCCGACGTTGGCACCGAAGATGACTGCCATTGACTGGGCGAGTGTCATGAGGCCTGCGTTGACGAAGCTGACCACCATCACGGTGGAGGCCGATGAACTCTGGATGAGGGCGGTGATGACTATACCGGTGAGCATGCCGGTGAATCGGTTGCGGGTCATGGCCGATAGAATGTTGCGCAGACGGTCGCCGGCAGCCTTCTGTAGGCCTTCACTCATTACTTTCATTCCATAAAGGAACATTGCTACTGAACCGAGTAGACAAAGTAGGTCAAGTAAGCTGTAAGTCATCTTCTTTTATTAAACGTGAAAAATCGAAGAAAGCGGGGTTTCCAATACTGTTGATGAAAGCCCCGGTTTCTCCGATGCAAATATACAGAGAAATTTTAAATTTCCTGCAAAGCGGCCTGCATTTTTCCTACCATTTCGGCATACTCCTCGTCGGTGAGATAGACCTCGCCGGGGTTCATGCGGAAGGTGCCTCCGTAGTCGGGTCCGTCGACATATTTGGGCGCGAGGTGGAAGTGGAGATGTGAGAGCTTGTCGCTGTAGGCTCCATAGTTGATTTTCTCAGGATTGAACACCTTGTCCATGGCGCGGGTGACGCGGGTGACGTCTTTCATGAAAGCATTGCGCTCCTCGTCGCTGAGCTCGAAGAGATCATTGACATGGCCGTTGTAGGCCACGAGACAGCGGCCGCGGTAGGTCTGCTCCTTGAAGAGAAACACTCTCGACACTTCGAGGGGTGTGATTTCGATCATCAGATTGTGGAGGGTCTCGTTGTTGGTGCAGTAGAGACAGTCTTTGGGATCACTTTTCATTGTTCTGTAAGTATTTTCGTTGGTGATAGATTGGTGATTAAATAGTTTTCTACTCACAAAATTAACAAATTCGCCAATCACAACCAACGCTTTTCGATTAGTTTTGAAAATAAATGGAAATTAGCTATATTTGTCCCGGTCATATTGTTATATTTATATGATTAGCGCCTCAATTACAAATATCTTGCCTCTCATAAGAGATTTTATGTCCACGCAGCCGATTGTCAAGGCATGGTTGTTTGGATCCTGTTCGCGTGGAGAAGAGAGAGCCGATAGTGATATGGATATTCTGGTGACTTACGATCCTCAAAGCCGAATTTCACTCATGACCATCTCCCGTATGATATGTACTCTATCCAAGATTGCGGGGCGGCGGGTGGATATCGTTGAGGAAGGACGCCTGAAGCCTTTTGCCCAACCGTCAGCAAACCATGACAAGATATTGATATATGAGAGATAAACTCAGCGATAGGGCACGTCTCGGCCATATTTTGGATGCCATAAGGGTAATTTTGGACAATAAGGATAAATATTCTTATGATGTCGTTATATCAGATCCTATCGTATTCTTTGGTTTTGTAAAGCATATAGAGATTATTGGCGAGGCCGTCTATAAGTTGACCAAAGATTTCCGTGCCGATCATCCGGAGATAGAGTGGGAGGTTATCGAGGGTATGAGACATGTGTTGGTTCATGGATATTATGCGATTCGCCCTGAACAATTATGGATGACAATAACTGACGATATTCCCGTCTTAGAGCCACTGATTAAAGACCTTTACGAGAATTATTGATAATGGGCAGTCGGGTGGCGGATGCCGGGCGGCATGTCGATTTAAAGCTAAAGTCATTGTCGGTTGGAATAAACTTAATAACTTTGTCCCGTCAAAAGGATGCGGTTGCCGCAGTGGGTGGCCCCGTGGCTTTTTGCACTGAATAATCAATCGCTTTAATCTTAATACTTAAAGTTTACGACATGTCAACATATACAGTTGAAGATCCCCGTAAGGTGACCACCCGTCGCCTGATGGAAATGAAAACCAAAGGTGAGAAAATCGCCATGCTGACCGCCTACGACTACTCGATGGCGCGTCTGATCGATGATGCCGGTATGGATGCGATCCTTGTCGGCGATTCAGCCGCAAATGTTATGGCCGGCTATCCCACCACTCTTCCCATCACTCTCGACCAAATGATCTATCATGCGCAGTGTGTCACCCGCGGTGTCAAGCGTGCGCTTGTGGTCTGCGATATGCCTTTCGGCACCTACCAGGGCAACTCGAAGCAGGCTCTTGCCTCCGCTATCCGCATCATGAAGGAGAGTGGCGCCGAGGCGGTCAAGATGGAAGGTGGCGCTGAGATCGCGGAGTCGATCGAGCGCATCATCTCTGCCGGTATTCCCGTGATGGGACATCTTGGCCTGACTCCCCAGAGCATCAATAAGTTTGGCACATACAACGTCCGTGCGCGTGAGGAGGCTGAGGCTGCCAAGCTGCTCGAAGACGCCAAGCTCCTGGAGAGCCTCGGCTGTTTCGCCATCGTTCTCGAGAAAATCCCGGCGTCGCTCGCCACCAAGGTGTCGGAGAGTCTGTCGGTTCCTACCATCGGCATCGGTGCCGGTAACGGTTGCGACGGCCAGGTGCTCGTGATGCAGGATATGCTTGGAGTCAACAAGGGTTTCTCTCCCCGTTTCCTCCGTCGCTATGCCGATCTCGGCACCATCATCGAGGATGCTGTCGGCAACTACATCAAGGATGTCAAGAGTTCCGACTTCCCTAACGAATCGGAGCAGTATTGATGCTGTAAGGATATTGAAAAAAGCAACGGGAGCTGACGTCTGGTCGGCTCCCGTTGCTTTTTTAGCTATGTATGTGTCCGGAGGTCAATGTTTGAGTTCCACTTTGTGGGTGGGGGGAAGGTCGCGGTTGCGCTCTGCGACAGCATCGATCACCTCGTGGGCAAGGTGGGTGAAGGCATGGCCGGTGATAGTGTTGGTCAATGCGACCGGGGTGCCTGCGTCGCCACCGTCGGCGATGGATGCGACGAGCGGGATCTGGGCCAGAAGTCTGACGCCGAGTTTGTCGGCAAGACGGACGCCACCTTCTTTACCGAAGATATAGTAGCGCTCGTCAGGATGCTCGGCCGGGGTGAAGTAGGCCATGTTTTCGACAAGTCCGAGGATGGGGACATTGACTTTGTCTTCCTGGAACATCGCTATGCCTTTGCGGGCATCGGCAAGGGCTACTTCCTGAGGAGTGGTGACCACGACCACTCCTGTGATGGGAAGGGTCTGGACAAGGGTGAGGTGGATGTCGCTGGTGCCCGGTGGCATGTCGATGACGAAGTAGTCGAGTTCACCCCAGTCAGCGTCGACGATGAGCTGCTTGAGGGCGTTGGAGGCCATGGAGCCGCGCCAGAGGACTGCTTTCTCCTTGTCGACGACAAAACCGATCGAGAGGAGCTTGACTCCGTAGCGTTCGATGGGCAGGATGAGCTGGCGGCCGTCGACGTCGTGGATGTAGAGCTGCTCGTCTTCGATACCAAACATCTTGGGCATGGAGGGGCCGAAGATGTCGGCGTCGAGCAGGCCCACCTTATAGCCTTCGGCTGCGAGTGCGACCGCAAGGTTGGAGGCTACGGTCGATTTTCCGACACCCCCTTTGCCCGAGGAGACTCCGATGATATTTTTGACTCCCGGGAGCACGGGTGCGTTTTTGGGGACAACCGGCTGGCGTGAGGCCACATTGACTGTGACTTTGACGTCGGGAGAAATGTAGGTATGGATTGCGGTTTCGGCAGCTCTGACCATCGACTTGATGAAGGGATCGGTCGGTTTGTCGAAAATGAGCGAGAAGCTGACGCTGTCGCCGTCAATGCGGATATCGTCCTCGACCATGCCGTCCTCGACAAGTGTTTTGCCATTACCGGGATAGCGGACGGTCTTGAGCGCGTCGGTGATGAGTGCGGGATAGAGTTGCATTATTGGGGTGGGGTTATTGGGTTTATGGAGTGAGGATCAACTTTGAAATTCGGATGACGACTGGAGTATGCCGCGCCCGAATGAGCGGTAGGTGTCGGGCTCGATGTCCACGTTCGGTTCCGAGAGCTCGCCGTCGGGGAGTTGCCAGGCGAGATATTTGCTCGGGATGCCTCGTCCGAGCCATTGCTGCTCATAGTAGGTGCGTATGGGGGGGACAATGGCGTTGAGCTCTGAGGCATAGAGGTCGGCTGTGGCGTGGATAGGCTCGATGGAGTTGTGGGCGAGCATGGCCGAAGTGTAGGCATAGAGAAAGGGGCTGTCGGTCTTCAGATGGATCACTCCGCCGGGAGCGAGCACACGGCGGTAGATGTCGAGGAAGTGTGTGCCTGTCAGACGCTTGTTGACCTTTTTCATCTGTGGGTCGGGGAAGGTGATCCAGATCTCGGATATCTCGCCCGGAGCAAAGAAATCGGAGAGGAGATGGATCGACGTGCGCAGGAAGGCCACGTTGGTCATCCCGAGCGAGTCTACTTCCTTCGCGCCGGTCCACATACGGGCGCCTTTGATGTCGATGCCGATGAAGTTTTTGTCGGGATATAGTTTGCCCATCCCGACGGCATATTCACCCTTGCCGCATCCGAGCTCGAGCACGATGGGGTTGGAGTTGTGGAACACTTCCCGGCCCCACTTGCCACGGAGGGGACACTCCCCTTCATCGCGGAGCACGTTGAGGGGATATTGATAGACACAGCCGAGGGTTTCCATCTCGGCAAATTTCTTGAGTTTGTTTTTTCCCATCTGTTTGAGGTGGTGGGCTTATTGCATGTTTTGTTTAGCCTGGAATGCGAGGGCATAGAGGCGCATCTGTTTCACCATGGCGAGCAGGCCGTTGGAACGGGTGGGCGACAGATGCTCGGCGAGGCCGATATCGTTGATGAAGTGGAGGTCGGAGTTAAGGATGTCGTCTGGGGTCTGGTTGTCGAGCACCTGGATCAGGAGCGATATGATGCCCTTGACTATTATGGCGTCGGAGTCGGCGGTATAGTGTACTTTTCCGTCGGGTGTGAGCTCGGCGTTGAGCCACACTCGGCTCTGGCAACCCTCGATGAGATGGTCAGGGGTCTTGTATTTCTCGTCGATCTCCGGGAGATTGTTGCCGAGGTCGATGATCATGGCGTAGCGGTCCATCCAGTCCTCCACGTCGGTAAATTCTTCGACAATGTCGTGTTGTATCTGGTCGATAGTCATAGATGTAGCATTTTTATGTGCGCAAAAATACAAAATTCTTGCCTAAAATTCTTAACTTCACGCCTCAGAAATGAAATGACCGTTCAAATTATGAAAAGAATCGCAATCTTCGCTTCCGGGGCAGGGAGCAATGCCGAAAACATTATCAGTCACTTTCAGTCGGGTTGCCGCGGTGGCGAGGTGGTGCTCGTCGTCTGCAACAGGCCCGGCGCCGGTGTGCTCGTTCGCGCCGGGAGGCTCGGTGTGGACGCAAAGGTGCTCTCGCGTGCTGAAATCAATGACGAGGCTGTGATGCAGGGGCTGCTCGACAGCTATAAGGTCGATGTGATCGTACTCGCCGGCTTCCTGCTTATGGTGCCGGAGTTTCTTCTGAAGCGTTACGACGGGCGCATCGTCAATATCCATCCGTCACTGCTGCCTAAATATGGCGGGAAGGGTATGTATGGGCGTCATGTCCATGAGGCTGTCGTCGCGGCCGGAGAAAAGGAAACGGGAATCACGATCCATCACGTCACGGAGACCTGCGACGGTGGCGATGTCATCTTCCAAGCTTCAGTCCGGCTTGAGCCGACCGATGGCCCGGAAGAGGTGGAGGCGAAGGTCCACGGTCTTGAGCGCGAGCACTTCGCGCGCGTCATAGAGGAGACTTTCTGCCGGTAGACGCAGGGGTCTGATGAGAAAAAACGACGGTTCCCGAAGTTGCGGTCTGATAAAAACGGCGCAACTCCGGGAACCGTTGTGGTATGTAAGGTGCGATTCTGCTATCAAAGGTCTTCCTCGATAGAGAAATCGTCGGGGAGATCCTCATCGTCGAAGAGAGAGTCGTCGACAGCCTTGATGTCGTCAGCCGTAGGCTCGTTGGCCGGAGCTGCAGCTGCGGCCGGAGCATCTTTCTTCTTGGCAGGCTCTTTCTTGTTGTTGCGGGTGCCGTCTTTCTCACGGAGAGCTTCCATGATGAGGGCTTCGAGTTCATCGGCGAGCTCGGGATTGTCCTGGATCACGCGCTTGGCTGCGTCGCGTCCCTGGGCAAGTTTGGAGTCATTGTAGGAGAACCATGATCCGCTCTTCTTGATGATGCCAAGCTCAACGCCAAGGTCTACGATCTCGCCGCTGCGCGAGATACCTTCGCCAAACATGATGTCGAATTCGGCACGCTTGAATGGAGGCGCGACCTTATTTTTGACTACTTTCACCTTTGTGAGTTTGCCGAGCACTTCGTCGCCGTCCTTGACAGCAGTGCTGGGGCGGATGTCGATGCGGACTGAGGCGTAGAATTTGAGCGCATTGCCGCCGGTGGTAGTCTCCGAGGGGCCAAACATCACGCCGATCTTCTCGCGGAGCTGGTTGATGAAGATACAGGTGGTGTTTGTGCGCGAGATGGTGCCTGTGAGCTTACGCATGGCCTGCGACATGAGCCTGGCCTGGACACCGACATTTTTGTCGCCCATATCGCCGTCGATTTCGCTCTTGGGAGTGAGGGCGGCTACAGAATCGACCACGAGGATGTCGATGGCCGACGAGCGGATGAGTTGCTCTGCGATCTCAAGTGCCTGCTCGCCGTTGTCGGGCTGGGCCATGAGAAGATTGTTGACGTCCACACCGAGTTTTTCGGCATAGAAGCGGTCAAAGGCGTGTTCTGCATCGATGATCGCAGCGATACCTCCGGCTTTCTGCGCCTCTGCGATGGCATGGATGGCAAGTGTTGTCTTACCTGACGATTCCGGGCCATAGATCTCGATGATGCGGCCACGGGGATAGCCTCCGACGCCGAGAGCGTGGTTGAGGCCGATGGAGCCTGTCGGGATGACTTCGACATTCTCGACATTTTCGTCGCCGAGCTTCATGATAGCGCCACGGCCGAAGTTTTTCTCAATGTTGCCGAGAGCCTGTGCCAACGCATTGAGTTTGGCTTTCGCGGTGTCGGTTTCCTTATCTTTGGAAGCCTTTATGCTTGATTCTTTTTTTGCCATATTTATGTGGATGTTGTTATGTTACAATGATTAACTATGCAAATTTAAGGCGGATGGTGTGCATAAAGTTGTCACAGGTAAGTGAAACTATGTTAAGAAGACAACTTTCGCTCTTAATTTTCAGATTGCTAAGATAGCTATTTTTCAGAATGTTGGCAAAAAAATTAGAATAAAATAAATATTTTTTCGATTTTGGTCGAACCATTCGGGGTGGGGAGCGTTTTATAAGTACATAGCAAAATTACTTTTTCCATTGCAAGAAATGTGATAATGATTGGTTTATTATCTAAGCGAGAAGACGATGTGATATCATCTTCTCGTTTGTGTGTTTAGCCGTCATGGATTTCTTAAAAATACAGAGGAGAGGCGTCGCGTGGACGGATCCACACGACGCCTCTCCGAGGTTTTTACTTTTACAAGTGTTTTTTTACACCGGTGCGCTTAGTTGAGTGTCCATTCCACTCCGTCCTTGGTGTCCTTGACAGTGAAGCCGAGGGCGGCGAGACGGTCGCGGATAAGGTCGGATGTAGCCCAGTCTTTTGAAGCCTTGGCCTTGGAACGCACATCGAGCAGGAGGTCGACCGCACCTTCAAATGGCTTGAGAGCCTCGGCGGAGTCGCCTGCCATTTCGGTGCGCACACCGAGGATGTCGACGAGGAAGGTGTTGAATACGGACTTGAGCTCGTCGATATCGGCCTGTGTCGCTGTCGCGTGGCCATCCTTCACCTGGTTGACAAGGCGGAGCGCGTCAAAGAGGTTGGCGATGACGATGGGTGTGTTCATGTCGTCGTCCATAGCCTCGTAGCATTTCCGGCGGATGTCGCTGACATCGATGGTCGACTCGGCAGAGGGGGTGAGCTCCTGAAGGCGGCGGTAGCCTTCAAGCATGCGTCCGAGAGCTTTCTCCGAGGCTTTGAGAGCTTCGTTTGAGAAGTCGACAGTGCCGCGATAGTGGGCCTGGAGGATAAAGAAACGGATGGTCATCGGCGAGTAGGGCTGCTCCAGGAGCGGGTGGGTGCCGTTGAAAAACTCATCGAGAGTGATGAAGTTGCCGAGCGACTTGCCCATCTTCTTGCCGTTGATAGTGATCATGTTGTTGTGCATCCAATAGCGGACGGTCTCGTGACCGTTGTGGGCTACAGACTGCGCGATCTCACACTCGTGGTGGGGGAACATGAGGTCCATGCCGCCGCCGTGGATGTCGAAGCTCTCGCCGAGATATTTCTCGCCCATTGTCGAACATTCGAGATGCCATCCGGGGAATCCTTCGCTCCAGGGTGAGGGCCAGTGCATGATGTGTTCGGGCGCGGCTTTCTTCCAGAGCGCGAAGTCGGCAGGATGGTGCTTCTGGTCCTGACCGTCGAGGGTACGGGTGTTGGCATAGAGCTCGTCGATGTTTCGTCCCGAGAGCTTGCCGTAGGGATGGTCACGGTTGAATTTGGGTACGTCGAAGTAGACTGAGCCGTCGGAGATGTAGGCATATCCGCTGTCAAGAATCTGCTTGATATACTCGATCTGCTCGATGATGTGGCCCGAAGCGTGAGGCTCGATAGAGGGAGGGAGCACATTGAGTGCGTCCATGGCCTTATGGTAGCGGGTCAGATAGTGCTGCACCACTTCCATCGGTTCGAGCTGCTCGAGGCGGGCTTTCTTGGCGATCTTGTCCTCACCCTCGTCGGCATCATGCTCAAGATGGCCCACGTCGGTGATGTTGCGGACGTAGCGCACTTTGTAGCCGAGATGACGGAGATAGCGGAAGAGGATGTCGAAGGTGATGGCGGGGCGGGCGTGGCCGAGATGACCGTCACCGTAGACCGTGGGACCGCAGACATACATTCCGACTTTTCCCTCATGGAGCGGCTTGAAGAGCTGCTTCGTGCGGGTAAGGGTGTTATAGATGGTGAAATTATTGTCGATCATCTTACGTTATGCTTTACCACCCATGATGAAGGGGTTGGGGATTTCGCCGCCGTTGTTGCCACCGCCGTTGTTGAGGGGGCGTTTGGGGCGGATCTCGCCGAAAGTGGCTTCATATTTCTTCACGTTCTCCATGAGGGCGCCGAGAAGGTTCTTGGCGTTTTCGGGAGTCATGACGATGCGTGACTGCACCTTTGCCTGAGGCATGTTGGGGGCCATGGTGATGAAGTCGATGAAAAATTCATTGGCTCCGTGAGAGATTACGGCGAGGTTTGAGTAGATGCCGCGGGCCACTTCGGGTGAGAGTTCGATTTTTATTTCGTTGGGATTGTTGTTTGCCATGATGTTTTGGATTTATATAAGGGTTAGTATTGGTTTCAGTTGACCGTTGCGGTATAGATCATGCAGGTGCCGAGGGTCAGGGAGATGAATCGCGGGTTGTCAAACCCGGCTTCGCTCATGATGCGACACATGTCGGCTCTCTGCGGGACTGCTGCTATCGACTCGGGGAGATAGCTGTAGGCCCTGACATCTTTCGACACCATGCGTCCTACCGTCGGGATGAGCCAGCGGGTGTAGAGCTTGTAGAACGGCTTCACGACAGGCGATGACGGAGTCGACAGCTCGAGAACCACTATGCGTCCGCCCGGGCGGAGCACACGGCGCATCTCCCGGTAGCCGGCTGCGAGATCCTCGAAGTTTCTGACGCCGTAGGCGCAGGTGATGCAGTCAAACGAGGCATCGGCGAAAGGCAGGTGCAGACAGTCGCCCGCGAGGAAGCTGATGCGGTACTCGAGGCCGCGTTCGGCCACCTTGCGGCGCCCTATCTCAATCATCCCTTCCGAAAGGTCGAGGCCGGTGACAGTGGCCCCGTCGAGACGACGGGCCATCAGGATGGCGAGGTCGCCGGTTCCGGTGGCTATGTCGAGCACGTTGCCGTGGCTGACGTCGCTCAACAGGCTCACCGCGCGGCGGCGCCAAAGGCGGTCGATGCCAAACGTCATCGCGCGGTTCATGAAGTCGTAGGCCGGTGCGATGGAGTCAAACATCTCGCGCACCTGCTCCGTCTTGTGGCGCGAATCGTCGGAATAGGGTGTGATCTTTTCTACCTTCACTATATCTCTGAGGGGGCTGAAGTTATAACAACCTCTTAGCGGTTGAGTTCGTTGAGGCAGTCGAGGACGTTGCGGGCGATGCGCTCGTCGAGGTGCTCTTCGGGAGCCTTGACAAACTTCTCGCCTGTGATGTGTTCGTAGAGCTCGATGTAGCGCTCTGAAACCTCTTCGCAGAAAGCGTCGGTCATTTCGGGCACCTGCTGGCCTTCCTTGCCCATGAATCCGTGGGCCATGAGCCATTCGCGCACGAATTCCTTGGAGAGCTGGCGCTGGGGTTCACCCTTGGCGAGACGCTCCTCGTAGCCTTCGGCATAGAAGTAGCGGGAGGAGTCGGGGGTGTGGATCTCGTCGATGAGGATGACCTTGCCTTCGCGCAGACCGAACTCATATTTGGTGTCGACGAGGATGAGGCCCTTCTCGGCTGCCATCTCTGTGCCTTTCTTGAAGAGGGCGCGGGTGTAGGCAGCCATGGTGTCAAACTGCTCCTCGGTGACGATGCCCTGGGCGATAGCTTCCTCGCGTGAGATGTTTTCATCGTGGCCGGCGTCGGCTTTGGTGGTCGGGGTGATGATAGGCTCAGGGAAGCGCTGGTTTTCCACCATGCCTTCGGGGAGCTTCACGCCGCAGATCTCGCGCATGCCGTTTTTGTAGTCGCGCCAGGCGCTGCCTGCGAGGTAGCCGCGGATGATCATTTCGAGACGGAGGCCTTCGCAGCGGTAGCCGACTGTCACCATCGGGTCGGGGACAGCAAGTTTCCAGTTGGGGACGATATCGGCCGTAGCGTCGAGAAACGATGCTGCTATCTGGTTGAGGGCCTGTCCCTTGTAAGGAATACCTTTGGGAAGGATTACGTCAAACGCTGAGATGCGGTCTGTTGCGACCATGACGAGAAGGTCGTCGTTGATGGTGTAGACGTCGCGCACTTTGCCGTGATAGACCGAAGTCTGCCCGGGGAAATGAAAATCGGTGTTTACCAAAGTTGTAGCCATGGTGGTTGAAATTTGGAGTTGAATAGTGATATAGATAGGGCAAAATTACAAAAAATCCTCCTAAGCGTCAAATATAAAAACAAATCACCCCCGCGGCTTTGAGGCCACGGGGGTGACGGAGTTATGTAAGGGTTATCTTACTTCACTTCGGGAGCGGGCTCAACACCCCACTGCTGCTGTGAGAGGCGGCGGTAGTTGTTGTAGCGCCACTGTGCGTTAGCCTTGGCAGCTGCGAAGAGCTCTGCGGCTTCTGCGGGATACTGCTTCATTACGGAAGCGTAGCGCACCTCACCCTTGAGGAAGTCTTCAAACTTATCCCACTGCGGTTCTTTCGAGTCGAGTGTGAAGGGGTTCTTGCCTTCTTCTTCGAGAGCGGGGTTGTAGCGCCAGAGGTGCCAGTAGCCACATTCAACGGCCTTGGCCTGTTCTTCCTGGGCGTGGCCCATGCCGGCGCGGATGCCGTGGTTGATACAGGGTGAGTAGGCGATGATGAGCGAGGGACCGTCATATGCTTCAGCCTCGCGGATAGCCTTGAGGGTCTGGGCATTGTCGGCACCCATAGCGATCTGTGCCACATATACATAGCCGTAGGTCGAGGCGATGAGACCGAGGTCTTTCTTGCGGATGCGCTTGCCGGCTGCGGCAAACTTGGCGATCGCGCCGATAGGAGTAGCCTTTGAAGACTGACCGCCGGTGTTAGAGTAAACCTCAGTGTCGACAACGAGAACGTTGACGTTCTTGTTGGAAGCGAGGACGTGGTCGAGACCACCGAAGCCGATGTCGTATGCGGCACCGTCGCCGGCGATGATCCACTGTGAGCGCTTGGTGATGTGCTCCTTGTTTGCGAGGATAGCCTTGCAGACGTCGCAGCCACAAGCTTCGCAGAGGGGGATGAGCTTCTCGGCAACCTCAGCTGTAGCGGCGAAGTCGTTGCGGTTTTCAAGCCACTTGGTGGCGAGAGCCTTGATTTCGTCGTTGCAGGTGGGACATTCGAGAGCTTTCTCCATGAGACCTGCCACGCGTGCCTGGAGTTTCTCGTGGGCGAGAGTCATACCGAGGCCGAATTCGGCGAAGTCTTCGAAGAGAGAGTTGGCCCAAGCCACGCCCTGACCCTTGGCATTGGTGGTGTAGGGGGTTGAGGGCACTGAACCTGAGTAGATAGAAGAACAGCCGGTAGCGTTGGCAACGATTTCGTGGTCGCCGAAGAGCTGGCTGATTAGCTTGACGTAGGGAGTTTCGCCGCAACCCGAGCAAGCGCCTGAGAATTCGAAGAGCGGAGTGGCGAACTGTGAATTCTTCACGTTGCTCTTGGTGTCGACGAGATCCTGCTTGGAGGCAACTTCCTTCACGCAGTAGTCCCATTCCTTCTGGACTTCGAGCTGGGTTTCGAGAGGCTTCATCTCGAGAGCCTTCACGCCCTTCTTGCCGGGGCAGACGAGGACACAGTTGCCGCAACCGAGACAGTCGAGGACGTCGACGCTCTGGATGAACGACATGCCTGCAAACTGCTTGCCGATGGCGGGGATACCTGCCTTGACGGGGAGGTTGGCCATTTCCTTTTCGTCGAGGACGAAGGGACGGATGGCAGCGTGGGGGCAGACGAAGGCACACTTGTTACACTGGATACAGTTTTCTTCGATCCATTCGGGGACGAAGGCTGCAACGCCACGTTTCTCGTAGGCTGCGGTGCCCTGTTCCCAGGTGCCGTCTTCGCGGCCTGCGAATGCGCTCACCTTGAGGAGGTCGCCATCCTGTGCGTTGATAGGACGGACAACGTCGTTGATGAATGCGGGATCGTTGTTGGCTTCGGGAGCCTCGGGAGTGAGGTTGCTCCAAGCCTTGTCGACGGGAAGCTGCTTGTATTCGCCACCACGGTCAACTGCGGCGTAGTTCTTGTCGACCACGTCCTGACCCTTCTTGCCGTAGCTCTTGACGATGAATTTCTTCATCTGCTCAACAGCGAGGTCAACGGGGATCACCTCAGTGATGCGGAAGAATGCGCTCTGGAGGATGGTGTTGGTGCGGTTACCGAGGCCGATTTCCTGAGCGATCTTGGTTGCGTTGATGTAGTAGACAGTGATGTCGTTGTCAGCGAAATATTTCTTGATCTTGTTGGGGAGGTTCTTAGCAAGCTCCTCGCCTTCCCAGATGGTGTTGAGAAGGAATGTGCCACCCTTGCGGAGACCACGGGTCACGTCATACATGTGGAGGTATGCCTGGACGTGGCAAGCCACGAAGTTAGGAGTGGTCACGAGGTAGGTTGAGCGGATGGGATCGTCGCCGAAGCGGAGGTGTGAGCAGGTGAAGCCGCCTGACTTCTTTGAGTCATAAGCGAAGTAAGCCTGGCAATATTTATTGGTGTTGTCACCGATAATCTTGACAG
This sequence comes from Staphylococcus sp., assembly GCA_023665865.1. Taxonomy (GTDB): domain Bacteria; phylum Bacteroidota; class Bacteroidia; order Bacteroidales; family Muribaculaceae; genus Duncaniella. Next base: position 936,185 of record JAMPDC010000001.1, on the reverse strand, counting down.
AGTTCTTGTTGGCACCTACGGTACCGTCAGCACCGAGGCCGTAGAACTTGGCTTCGAAAGTGCCTTCGCCGCCGAGGGCGATCTCTTCCTTCTGGGGAAGTGAGGTGAAGGTGACGTCGTCCACGATACCCACGGTGAAGTGATCCTTGGGCATGGGGAGGGCGAGGTTTTCGTAGACAGCGATGATCTGCGCGGGAGTGGTGTCCTTTGAAGCGAGACCGTAGCGGCCACCGACGATGACGGGGGCGTTTTCCTTGCCGTAGAAGCAGTCCTTGACGTCGAGGAAGAGGGGCTCGCCGTTAGCGCCGGGCTCCTTGGTGCGGTCAAGCACAGCGATTCTCTTTGCAGTGGCGGGCACGGCAGCGAGGAAGTGCTTTGCAGAGAAGGGACGGTAGAGGTGGACGGCAACGAGACCGACTTTCTCGCCCTTTGAGCGGAGGTAGTCGATAGCTTCCTGGGCAGCCTGGGTCACAGAACCCATTGCGATGATGACGCGGTCAGCCTCGGGATCGCCATAGTAGTTGAAGAGACCGTATTCACGACCGGTGATACGGGTGATTTCCTTCATATAGTTCTCGACGATCTCGGGAACGCGGTTGTAATACTCGTTGCAAGCCTCGCGGTGCTGGAAGAAAACGTCGCCGTTTTCAGCCATGCCGCGTGCGACGGGGCTATTGGGGTTGAGGGCGCGTGCGCGGAATTCAGCGAGAGCTTCCTGGTCAATGAGGGGAGCGAGGTCGTTCTGATCCATCTCCTCGATTTTCTGGATCTCGTGAGAAGTACGGAATCCGTCGAAGAAGTTAAGGAAAGGCACACGGCTCTTGATGGTTGCGAGGTGAGCTACACCTGCGAGGTCCATCACTTCCTGTACTGAACCTTCGGCAAGCATAGCGAAGCCTGTCTGACGGCAAGACATCACGTCCTGGTGGTCACCGAAGATCGAGAGGGCATGAGATGCGAGAGTACGGGCGGAAACATGGAAGACGCTGGGGAGGAGCTCGCCGGCGATCTTATACATGTTGGGGATCATGAGCAGGAGGCCCTGCGAAGCAGTGTAGGTAGTGGTGAGAGCTCCGGCCTGGAGTGAACCGTGAACGGCACCTGCGGCGCCACCTTCTGACTGCATTTCCTGTACCAGCACGGTTTCGCCAAAAATGTTTTTGCGACCGGCGGCAGCCCATTCGTCGACATATTCTGCCATAGTTGACGAGGGAGTGATGGGGTAGATGGCGGCAACCTCAGAGAACATATAGCTCACATGGGCAGCGGCCTGGTTACCATCACAGGTCAAGAATTTTTTTTCTTTACTCATAGTGGTTTTGGTAATCTATTAAATAGAAATAATTATTGTCAATTATACGAAATATTGTCTTTCAAGGTCTTATGACTTCAGCAATATTGATTGCTTCAGGTGCACACTGTGTATTTTACTTTACAGTCGTTTATCGCCACAAAAATACAAAAAATTCTTTCAACGCCCAAATAAAAACGCCCTCATGGGTAAAGGTATCACTTAACGGGTATGAATGTTACCGCCGGAGTGTTTGCTGAAACGTTTTCCATCGGTTTGGAACTATTGAACAATTTGGTGAGATAGATGGCGTCGAAAACTTTTCCGGATGCGACGAGAAGATATGAGAATCCCTGGGTGGCATCTGCAAATTCATAGGGGAGTTCGATTTCCGCACCGGCAACTAACGGAAGGTTTGCCTCGTCCATCAGATTGATACGCTCGAAGTAGCCGTCGGATTTCCGGATCGCGTATAGCTCGGCATAAACTATGGCCGGGCCTGAGTTTCCGATGGTAAATCTGATGGAGTTGTCGCCCTGTTGTTTTTGTAGCCATGCGCCGGTGTTTGAGCTTTTGCCTTCGAGGAGAGCATTGTATATCGCTATGGCTGTCGGATCGGCGTCTCCGCTGCCGCGGTTGCTCGCTGCCGGCCGGCGCCGTTCTTTCGACATATTTGTGAATCCGGTGGAAATCACAGAGGCTATCACTCCTTTGCTGCCTTCATTTCTGGTTTTGCCGACGATATCGGAGACCCGGATCTTCTTTCCTTTTTCAACAGAATACTTACGTCCGTCTCCGGCATTGAAAAACACCAATTTTCCGTCGGGTGCCACTTCAATCGAGTCAAGAAGGCCGATTTTATTCAGCCTGTTCAGGGGAATCCATGAAAAACTCTTGTTCTTTTTAACCTTAACAGTGTTTCTGACGTTTTCCACTACATAGACAGTTCCACCGGTGGCAGGAAATGTGACGGCGATCAGAAAGAAAATACAAAAGAATAAATTTAGAGATTTTTTCATACGATACACTCAGCCAAAGTTTTGGTCGTTATTTTTGGCAAATATACAAATATTTTTAGATTTATTTTCATAATAGCCAATTTTTAGTGAAAATATTGACTATATTTGCATGCAAAATTTAGAATTGTTAACCATGAAACCTTTAGTGAAAAGATTAGTTGCTTTTGTTGCTGTTTTTGTTGCTGCTTTGACTGCAGGTATCCGTGCTGAGAATTTCGAAGAGGTGATCGACCGTCTCCCTCCGGAAAAAGAAGATGACATATACAGCAAGATAAACAATGTGCTTGGGAAGACCAGTGATGTTTCCGGTAATATTCTGGATATGTTGCTGAGTGTCAGTGATCTTGATGTGGAGAAATTCGTCAATGCGATTGATAATATCAAGGGTACTTTCATGAAAGCACAGGTGGAACAGCGTAAAAAATTGGAAAAAGAACGCGACGACGCCTTAGCCGAATTCAATCGTGTGATCGATGATGACGCTGTCTCCGACACTGCGAAGATCTCGGCTTCATTCCGCTTGGCCGATGCATATTTTGCAATCAATGAGATTTCAAAAGTGGAATATCCTATCAAACGGGCGCTTCAGCTAAAGAATCTTGATAAAGTGGCTCCGGAAAAGCGCGTGAGGCTTTATGCATATTTAGCGGATTCCTATGAAAGTTCAGGCAAAATCGACAGAGAAAAACGTCTGCTCAACAATATGCAGCGTGAGTTTTCGTCGGATCCGACTTCATATTCCTATGGGCGCTATCTGCGGAGCCGGGCTATGTTCAATTATAACCAGGCCTATTACACGGCTGCGATCAAGCAGCTTCGGGAGGCCGGCGAGATTCTCAAAAACCACACTGATATTCCAGGCACCAGAGAAATGTTGATCAAGGATGATCTGGAGATAGAGTTCATGAAGATACTCGCCAAGGAATGTACTGTCGAAGAGGGTATGATGAACTTTGGTGAGAAATTCGGAAAAGTCTCAAGAGTCATAGATGATAAGTCATTCATGGAGATCGGCTATAAAACGACGGCCTTCTATATGGCTTCGGGCGATCTGGAAACAGCGTTTTCGCTTGCGGAAAGCATGCTGGATCTTATCCAGACACTTAACCCGGATGGGTCTGAGATGGAGCTGGATATGCTTTGCCTGATAGGAAGTATGATAACAGCAAACAATGCTCTTCCGGAGGAAGCGAGGGTTGACAATAAGTTTACCCGCAAAGGTGATCATCATTACCTGTATGGATGCAAGGTGGTGGCAGAAAAGCTGTGGGATACGAAGAATAACGGAAAGACAAATTTGATCCATAATCTGAACCGTCAGCTTGCGAGTGTCTACGCCTGTAAGAGTGCCGAGGGTTTTATTGAGGCTGAGAAATACCGGCCCTCAAACATTGCTTTGGCTATGTTGGCGAAGCCGGGCACTCCTGAGCAGGAACAGTATAGCCTCTTCGCAAAAATACATAACCGGGCTGAATTTCATGCAAAACGTGCCCGCCAGATCTACGAGGAGGAGCTCAAGGATCTGCGTGAGGAGCTGCATGAACATTTTTTAGCGCTCAACGATAATGAGCGAACAGCCTATTCTTCACTGATGGAGAGTCTGTGTGAGGATATTCTCTCTTATTCCGATACGCATCGCAAAGACTCCCACATACGCAAGATGGTCTATGACGTATGTCTTCTCAACAAGGCTATACTTCTTGATCTGTCGCGTTCGCTGTCCTCAATAATCAAAGAGATCAATGACCCTGTCCTTCTGCAAAAAAATGCCGAACTCACCGCGATGCGCGAGGCCATCACCAAGGCGGCTTCTGAGGAGGAGGATATGGCAGCGATATTCGAGATGGAGATGCGGGCCGATGCACTCGAAGATGAAATCATACTTGCAATCCGGGATCTCAGGACCTATGACCCTGCCGGCTTCATCTACACTACATGGAAAGATGTGAAGAATACTTTGCCGAAAAACAGTGTCGCTGTTGAGTTCTATCATGTCAATGTCCTGCGCAATGACGGTCACTATTACGAGGCAGACCGCATGGTTGCGCTTTCAGACGACAAGGATCCTGAGATATTCCCTATCGACATGCTCCAGTCAAATCTTGACAAGGCTCAGGAGCTGCCCTATGATCAGATGCTTCGATGGAGCTTCTATTACAAAGTGTGGGAACCGTTTATAAAAAAGAAATTCATATCTCCTAAAAAGCGTACGACAATATATTTCTCTCCATTTGGCCGCTATCATTTTATTCCGCTTGAGTATCTGCCCTGTGAAGGATCCAAGAATATGGCAGATGTCTATAATATGGTGCGTGTCTCCACCACACGTACTCTTCCCGAAAATCATCATGCTTCCCTGGAGTCAGCGGTGCTCTATGGCGATATGATTTTCGGTATGGGTGCTGAAGAGCGCGGCACAAACATGGCTTTCTCACGCGGCGGGGAGGAGGAATCTTTCGGTGCCCTTCCCCATACCAAGGATGAGGTCGAGGCTATCCATAAAATCCTCTCTCCTTTAGGCGAATCAACGGTGAGGACCGGTGTCGATTGTATGGAAGAGAACTTCAAGGATTTGTCGGGGAATGCCCGGAAGGTGATTCATATAGCGACCCACGGATATTATGGCGATCAAAACGGCCTGGGAAATTTTGACCTTAAAAAAAGCATGAGAGAGAGCGGGCTTGCATTCAACGGTGCAGCGGTAAAAGAAAATGATCTTGGTGATATCAATGATGGACGTCTGACCGCAGCAGAAATTTCGCTCCTTGACCTGTCCGATACGGATATGGTCGTGATGTCGGCATGCAGTACGGCTAAAGGATCTGTCACAAAAGAGGGTGTATTCGGCCTTCAACGCGGATTTAAGCTGGCTGGTGTCAATACGTTGGTCATGAGCCTTTGGCGCGTTGACGATAAAGCCACAATGGATCTGATGACGACATTCTATAAAGGTCTCGCAGGAGGTGCGACCAAGCGCGAAGCCCTCCTCAAAGCTCAGGAATATGTGAAGACCCAGAATTATGTTATCACTGAGAACGAAGGCAAACCGGACCAGAAAACAATCAATGTTCCGGGAACCAATCCTCGTCTGTGGTCAGGATTTGTCATTCTCGACTGATGGTGATTCTGTGGCAGTCTCTCTGTCTTTGATTTTCATGCAAGGAAGCAGCCAGCGTGTCAGAGAGAACCACAGATCACACAGCATGAGACTGAAACCAAGCAATGCGACAGTATAAGTAAAATCTATGGTGATGCTGAATCGTCTGTAGATCCAGTAGCCACCAAACAGTATCAGCACCGCGAGTGTGAGCTTTATTCCCATTATGGCAATGATATGCCAGGGCCTGTCAATACAGAAAGAATAAAGAGCCGCGACCGTTGCTACCAAAAGAAATGCCAGAAGATCAACTGTCCAGGCAGGCATCTGTACAATTCGTTTGCCTGTCAGGATAGTTTCGGCGGTGGCTGCATTCAGTAAGATTCCCGGCAGGCGTCCGTCTATCGCGGTATTGTGCAGATCGCCTTGATTGTTCATGTCTCCTACCATCACAATCTTCCCCTCGATGAGATAGGCATTGTCAGGTGTGATTTCCCCGGGATTCATTACAAGCGGGGTGGCGATGTTGAAGTTCAGTCTTTCTTTGACAGATGCATCATTCATGAAACCGGCAGTAGCTTCTGCGTCTTTCATGCGGGCAAGGGCAAGTCCCATCGACGGCAGCCTGCTTCCGTCGGTCATTTCGAATTCTGTGGTGAAAAAGCGTTCCAGGCCGTTGTTTCCTTCGGAGATGAAGGTGACTACACCTTTATTGTAGTCCGGAAATATCTCGAAATAGAAGGAATCGGAGGCGGGATCTATCTTGCCCTCTTCTGTAACGCTTATCGGGAGCACGATGTCGGGTAGCTTGTCGAGCGCTGCGAGTACCTCTGCTTCCCCTTCGGGGTCAATTTCACCTAACATTATCACATCGAGTCCTATCGCAGCCGGTTTCAAGTCTCCTATACGGCTGAGAAGTTCCCCTATTTCTCCGCGGGTCAGCAGGCTGTCGGCTGCAACGATGACGACATTGTTGCTCACTTTACGATCTTGATTATAATAGGCTACGCGATCATAGAAATCCGACGAATTGAAGTCGGTGGCCTGTTGGATAGGCAGAAACGGATCGAATTTCATCATCCATGCCAATACCCCGGTCAACAGCAATACGATTGATATATCAGCAGCATGTATCCAGCGTTTTTTATCCCATTTCCAGGGGATTTTTGGATGGTTTTGTTCGGGCGTACCATTGGCAGACTCATTCTTCCCATCACCATTTTCTGTTGCTGAGGGATTGTCTGGCTTTTCTGTCTCCAAATTGTTGTGCCGGGTATCGTCGTTCATGGTACTGTCGTTTAAGAGGGTGTTTAATATGCAAATATAATCATTTTGACTGATAATTGAAAAAAGCCACAGCACCGGAGTGGTCTTTCCGGTGTTGCGGCTTTTCAGATCCGTGATCACTCACCGAACGCCTGTTTACAGAAGTCTGGAGTCCGGGGAAGTTGGATGAATTGTTATTTTCTCGGGTGAGCCAGCATGTATTGTGCAATCTGCACGGCGTTGAGGGCGGCGCCTTTTTTGATCTGGTCGCCGACAAGCCAGAATGTCAAGCCGTTGGGGTTGGCGAGGTCTTTGCGCAGACGGCCGGCGTAGACGGGATCCTTGCCTGCGGCGTCGAGAGGCATGGGATATTTCTTCGCGGCGGGTTCGTCGACCACGACGAGTCCCTCGGCTGTCTCGAAGGCCTTGCGGGCTTCCTCGACGCTGACGGGGCTTTCGGTCTCAACCCACACGGCTTCGCTGTGAGCGCGCATGACGGGAACGCGGATGCAGGTGGCGCTAACCTCAAGCTCGGGAGCGTGCATGATTTTCTTAGTCTCGTGATACATCTTCATCTCCTCTTTGGTGTAGTCGTTGTCGAGGAAGACGTCGATGTGGGGGATGAGGTTGTAGGCGAGCTGATAGGCAAACTTCTCGACTTTGGGCTCGTTGCCGCCGGTGATCTGGATGTATTGCTGCTCAAGTTCGGCCATGCCGCTTGCTCCGGCTCCGGAGGCCGCCTGATAGGTGGCTACGTGTACGCGCTTGATGGGCGAGATGTCGTTGATGGGTTTGAGGGCCACTACCATGATGGCGGTGGTGCAGTTAGGGTTGGCGATGATGCCTCGTGGGGTGTCGAAAGCATCCTCCCCGTTGACTTCGGGGACAACCAGAGGGACATCCTTGTCCATGCGGAAGGCGCTGGAGTTGTCGATCATGATTGCTCCGTGGCGGGTGATGGTGTCGGCAAATTCACGCGACACGCCGGCTCCGGCCGATACGAAGGCGAAATCAACGCCCTTGAAATCGTCGTTGTGTTGGAGGAGCTTGACGGTGTGCTCCTTGCCGCGGAATGTGTAAGTCTTGCCCGCGCTACGCTCTGAGCCGAAAAGCACGAGTTCGTCAATAGGGAAATTCTGTTCATCGAGCACGCGGAGAAACTCCTGGCCGACGGCGCCACTGACGCCTACAATCGCTACTTTCATACTTGTGTATTTCTAAAAAAGGGGGTTATGATGATTCTGTTTAGTTTTCATACATTGTGTCGATCTCCTTGGCATAGATGCGGTTGATGGCATGACGTTTCACTTTCAGAGTGTTGGTCAGCTCTCCGTTTGCCATGGAGAAGGGATTGGGGAGGATGGTGAACCGCTTCACTTTCTCGTAGGATGCGAGATGTTTCTGATGTTCGGCTATACGGTTCGATAGCATTTCGTAGACTTTCGGGTTGCGCACGAGTTCGTCCATCGAGTGATATGATATGCGTTCGCGCTCGGCAAAGGTCTTGAGCGCTGTGTAGTCTGGGACGATGAGCGCTGAGACAAATTTGCGGCGGTCGCCGATGATGGCTATCTGGTCGATATATTTGTCATCGCCGAGCAGTGTCTCCAAGGCCTGGGGTGCGATATACTTTCCGTTTGACGTCTTGAAGAGGTCTTTAAGCCGGTCGGTGAGGAAGAGGGCGCCGTGGTTGTCGATATAGCCGGCATCGCCTGTGCGGAACCATCCGTCGGCTGTGAAGGCGGCTGCTGTCTCGGCGGGCTTATTGTAGTAGCCGCTCATGACCATGGGGCTCTTGACGAGCACTTCGTTCTCATCTCCGATCTTAACCTCTACGAAAGGTATCGGTGTGCCTACGGACCCGATTTCCCATCCGGTGGCCGGGAAGCAGCAGACAGTGGCCGTCGTCTCCGAAAGTCCGTAGCCGACGACGATGTTGATGCCACACGAGTGGAAAAACTCTACGATCTTGGGCGACACGGGGGCTCCGGCGGTGGGGAAGATATTGGCGGTATCTATGCCGATGGCATGGCGCAGGAGGCTGAACACTTTCGCGTCAAAGAAGCGGTAGCGTGTCTCGAGCCACCACGGAGCCTTGCGTCCGAGACGGGCATAGTCGATGTTGCGGCGGCGTCCGACTTTGAGGGCCATTCTGACAATCATGCGCATGACGGGGCTCATCGTAGCTATCTTTTCCTGGACGGCGGCGTGGACTTTTTCCCAGAAACGGGGGACGGAGCACATGCACGTGGGTCTCACCTGCTTGATGGTCTCCTGAATGTCCTGCGGGTCACGGTTGACGGCGACTTTGATGCCTTTGACGAGGCAGAAATATGTCCATCCTTTCTCGAAAATGTGGCTGAGGGGGAGGAAGGCCATCGAGACATCGTTTTCGTCGACCATATCGATGCGGTTGATATGGCTCTCCATGGCGGCGTCGTAGTTGGCGTGGGTCAGGATTGCTCCCTTGGGCTCACCAGTGGTGCCGGAGGTGTAGACGAGGGTGGCAGTGTCGGTGGGGGCAGCTTCGGCGGTGCGGGTTTTGACTGTCTCGTGGACAGAGGGATCGGCTTTGTGTCCGAGTGCCATGAAGGCATCCCAGCTCATTGACATGGTGTCATCCTTGTCGAGCTCGATCGGTTTGATGACCACGATGTGTTTGAGCGACGGGCAGATGGCTGCGGCTTCTCGTGCGATGTGGTATTGTGTGGTGTTACCGACAAAAAGAATCGGACAAGAGGCGTCGTTGAGGATATATGCAAGTTGCTCAAGCGAACTTGTCGCATAGATGGAGACAGAGACAGCCCGGTTGCGGAAGCATGCGTAGTCTGTGATCAGATTCTGCGGGCGGTTGGCCGAGAAAGTCGCAACATTGTCGGCCGGTTTTATTCCGAGCGAAACCATTGCTGCTGCGGCTGTGTCGACATCATCGGCAAAGCTGCGCCAGGAGATGTCGTGCCAATTTCCATCGGCGTCCGGAGCGCTGAGGGCTGCGCGGTCGCCATAGTGTTCGGCCTGACGTCTTATCAGGTCGGTAAGTATATTTTTTTCCATGATTCTGGCTACTTTGGGGTGCAAAGTTAGCTAAAAATAAGATAGTTACAAAAACTAATCGTTTTGAGTTGATCTGAGACCGGGACTCATGGCCGATGTAACGTCTTTGCAGCTAATGGTTTATAGCGATATGAAGCAGTCGGCATGAAAATGACTGTCTGCGCAGGAGGTACAGATTGCGTGGTTAAAGAGTGTTAAAAGGGTTTGGCCATGAGGCTTTAAGGGGGTTAGTGAGCGAAAATTTAGTAATTTTACCGATTAATTTGAGAAAATAGGCCCCGGCTTCCGGCCGGAGCCGCAGATTCTCCCATACTTCCAATCATTCAATCAATGGAACAAGATAAAAAAATACGTGTCGGAATTACCCATGGCGATGTCAACGGCATCGGCTACGAAGTGTTGCTCAAGGCATTGGGCGATACCCGCATTGCCGAGCTCTGCACCCCGGTGATCTACGGCTCGGCCAAAATAGCCAATTTTTACCGCAAGGGCATCGAGCTCCCCGAGTTCAAGCTCTATCAGATTGACTCGCCCGACAGCGCTGTCGACGAGCAGATCAATATAATAAATGTGGTGGGTGAGGATTGCAAGGTTGAGCCCGGACAGGCCACCGCCTCATCGGGAAAAGCCGCTCTGGCTGCGCTCGAACGCGCGGTTTCCGACCTCCGCGACGGTCTCATCGACGTGCTGGTGACCGCTCCTATCAACAAGCATACCATCCATAGTGACGAGTTTCAGTTTCCCGGCCACACGGAGTATCTCCAGGAGAAAGTCGGCGAGGGCCGGCAGGCCATGATGATAATGTGTGCCGAAGGGCTGCGCGTCGCACTGGTGACCATCCATGATCCACTGTCAAAAGTGGCGGGCGAGATCAATCAGAAGCTTGTGACCGACAAGATCATCGCTTTCAACCGCTCGCTTGTCGAGGACTTCGGCATCCACGGTCCCCGCATAGCGGTGCTCGCCCTCAATCCCCACGCCGGCGATGCCGGTGTGATCGGAACGGAGGAGACCGATGTGATAGCGCCGGCAATCGCCGAGGCTTCCAAGCGCAAGGTGCTTGCTTTCGGCCCCTATCCTGCCGACGGATTTTTCGGCAGCGGTGCCTACCGCAAGTTTGACGGCATACTCGCCATGTATCACGACCAGGGTCTGATCCCTTTCAAGGTGCTTGCCGCTGAAAACGGTGTCAACTTCACCGCCGGTCTTCCCTATGTCCGCACTTCTCCCGACCATGGCACCGCCTACGATATTGCCGGTCAGGGTAAGGCTGACGGCCAGTCAATGCGCGAGGCGATCTATGCCGCAATCGACATCTACCGCAACCGCCGTCGTGAGGCCGATGCCACCGCCAATCCGCTCCGACGCCAGAACTACGACAAGGGAAGCGACAAACTTCCCGTCGACAAAGCTTGAGCCGATGGACTACGCAATCATAGCAGCCGGCCGGGGATCACGTCTGAGCGGGGAGGGGCAATCTCTTCCCAAGCCACTCGTCGAGCTTACGGGCAGACCTATGATCGGGCGTCTGATTGCGATTCTTTCAGCAAACGGTGCCGGGAGCATCAACGTGATTGTCAACGAAGAGATGACGGCGGTCGCGGACTATCTCCGCTCTCTTGCCGGGAAATATCCTCTCCACCTCACGGTCAAATCGACCGGCGGGTCGATGGAGAGCTTCCATGAACTTTCCCGCTCGCTTGACCGCAACCGTGATTTCTGCCTCATGACGGTCGACACTATCTTCCGTCCGGAGGAATTCGGGAGCTTCATCGCCGATTTTACAGCTGACGCTGAGGCCGACGGCTACATGGCCGTCACGACCTACATCGCCGACGAGAAGCCACTCTATGTCGCCGCCACAGCTGAAGGCGACATCACCGGTTTTCTGGACCATCCGGTGCCGGGTGTGCGCTACGTCTCGGGAGGCATCTATGCACTCCGCCCCGGCGCGTTGGAAATACTTGATGACTGCGCCGCCTCGGGTGTGAGCAGGATGAGAGACTTCCAGCGGGCGCTCGTGGCAGCCGGAATGAGGCTCAAGGCATGGCCTTTCTCTAAGATCATCGACGTCGACCACGCCGACGACCTCAGGGAAGCGGACCGATTTGTCGCTGATGAGAATATTAATGTGTGAGGGCTTGGATTTACAACCCCTGAGACCTTAAAAATAAAACTACTCAAAACCATGGCTGACATCAAAATAGCCGCAATAATGAGAGCCGGAGTCTTCTCGCCGAACCATATCGGCAACGACGCCGCCATACTCAATCTCACAGCCGAGCAACTGCGCAAGCGCGGTTGCGAAGTCAAGACATATAGCGAGGAGCAGTTTACAGCCGGCGCTGTCAAGGAGGATATCATAATAAATATGTGTCGCCACCAGCGTTCGTTTGACATCTTGCAGAAGATGGAAGACGAGGGCGCATTGGTCATCAATTCCGGCTATGGAGTCGAGAACTGTACACGCGAGCGTCTGACCCGCATACTCATGGGTAGCAATATACCCACTCCGGAGAGTATCATGGTCAACACCAACGAGATGGTGACTGAACGCATGAAGCAGCTCGGCATGACAAAGGCCTGGGTGAAGCGTGGCGATTTCCACACCATGCACAAGGAGGACGTAACCTTTGTGCGGCATCCCGAAGAAGCCCAGGAAGTGCTTCAGGAATATTTCCTCCGTGGCATCAACCGGGCTGTCGTCACCCGCCACGCCGAGGGTGAGCTCCTGAAATTCTACGGTGTCTACGGGACTCCCTGGTTCTTCTGCTTCTATCACCATGGCTCGCGCGACAAGCAGGCGATGGATGAAGACAAGCCCCATTTCGACCACGATGCTTTCAAGGAAGTCTGCACCCGTGCGGCAGAAGCTCTCGACATCAAGATCTATGGCGGTGACGCCATCATCTTCCCCGACGGCACCTTTACCATCATCGACTTCAACGACTGGCCAAGTTTCGCGCCTTGCCGCGTCGAGGCGTCGGGCGTGATCGCACGTGCGATCCTCGCAGAGATCAAGAAACATAACGCCGCTAAAGAACGCAAGAGATGAACGCCAATACCAGATTTCCTTTTTTCCCACGCTTCATAGCCACCTCATTCGGTGCAGGCTACTGGCCGTGGGGGCCCGGAACGGCCGGCGCAGTTGTCGGACTCCTCCTGTGGCTCCCCGTGGTGCTGACCGGCCATGTCACCGGAGCTTTTCTCATCACGCTTGGGCTTATCGTGGTCTTCACTGCTCTCGGCATCTGGTCGGCAAGCATTGCCGAAGAATTCTGGGGGCCCGATCCGTCGCGCGTAGTGATGGATGAGACAGTCGGACAATGGATCACCATGCTCCCGCTCTCTGTCTATGCCGGCGTGCCCGATGCACTCTCGAGCGGTTCGTTCTGGTTGTGGGCGGTGGTATCGCTGATCCTCTTCCGCTTCTTTGACATAGTGAAGCCACTCGGAGTCCGGAGGATGGAGGAGCTTCCTGGCGGTACGGGCATCATGGCCGATGATATCCTTGCCGGTATCTATGGTGCTCTGCTTCTCGCACTGGCCATGTATTTCTTTTCATGAAAAACTGCTGAAAGATGAAATCATTTCAAGAGTTAAAAGATAAATTCCTGCATGGAAGCGGCCTGATATCCACTTTCCTGCGCTCATCGGTGTCATCGCAGGTCGCCTCATGGGTCGATCTCGGCATGAGTATGCTGTTCTACTCCTTTGTCTTCATAGCCCTTGAGCCTCTCTACCGCTCCAACCTGTCGGTAGCGGTCGGAGCCATCGCAGGCGGCATCGTGAACTGCTGTATCAACTACCAGTTCACTTTCCATGCTGCCGGACAGAGTGTCAAAGCCGTGAGTGTGAAATATTTCATGGTGTGGACAGGCTCACTGTTGCTCAACATGTATGGGACCACCGGTCTCGCCACCTTGCTCTCCCACTGGGACTGGCTCATCAACCTCGGCTTTAAGCCTGACGGAATCTTTGCTGCCGCCCGACTGACCGCCTCGCTTGCAGTGTCGTGGGGATGGAACTTCGTGTTGCAGCGCAACTTCGTCTACCGTCCGACATGGTTTGACCGCTACGCGATCAGGATGGTGAATTTCTTCGCGCATCCGTCCTACAGACCTCGCAACGGTGAAAACAAATCGTCGGAGGAAAGCATGAATTAACTGACTAACTGACTAACTGACTATTAAATATATCAATTACAAAATGCCAGAAAACGAAATATTAATCTCACAGAAAATATCCATGTTCAAACGTTTCCGCGACAGCCTACAGCAGGGTATCTATTTCGTGATTAACCCCTTTGTGCGCTTTCTCATCAGAATTGGCGTCACCCCCAACATGGTCACAACCATCGGTCTGCTCGGCAACATCGCCGCAGCCATAATCTTTGTCTATGCGGGCTATACTGCCACGCAGGGCAACATGAACTATCCTCTGCTGACCTGGGGCGGTGTGGTCATCATCCTCTTCTCGCTGTTTGATATGCTTGACGGCCAGGTGGCCCGCCTCGGCAACATGACATCGACTTTCGGAGCGATGTATGACTCGGTGCTCGACCGCTACTGCGAGCTCTTCACACTCGGAGGTCTCAGCTACTATCTGATCCAGACCGGCTACATCATCGGTGCGCTTATCACCTTTGTGGCCCTCGTCGGTTCAATCATGGTCAGCTATGTCCGTGCCCGTGCCGAGGGTCTCGGCCTCGAATGTAAGGTCGGATTCATGCAGCGTCCGGAGCGTGTTGTGGTCACCACCATCGGTGCCCTCGCCACCGGTATCACAGGTATGTGTGTCAACCCCGAGGATTTCGATGCCATCAATGTGCTCATCGTCTGCATGACAATCATCGCTATCTTCGCCAATATCACCGCATTCGCACGCATCAATCACTGCCGCCGTCTGCTCAGTGGCAAAAAGTAAAAGAGAAACAAGAAGTAAGATAGAATAAAAATGTCTGTCATCACTCCGCCTTCACGCCGCGAGACAGCCATCATCATACCGGTCATCCTTGTGTGGCTGCTCGTGACCTGTCTCTGTGTCGGTTTTCGGCCCGAACATATCTATCTCGCCGTGTTGCTGTCGCTGCTGCTCTTCGTGACGGCTACCACGCGACGTCTTGTCGTGGCCTTGCTGCCGTTTGCAGTCTTCGGCATATCCTATGACTGGATGAACATTCTTCCCAACTATGAGGTGAATCCCGTCGATATCCAGGGTCTCTACGAGAACGAGAAAAATCTCTTCGGCATAGTGACCGCTGCCGGCACGCTGACCCCCAACGAGTTTTTTGCCATCCATACCTCCAAGGTGATGGACTTCTTTGCCGGAGTCTTCTACCTCTGCTGGGTGCCTGTGCCGATTCTTTTCGGCCTGTGGCTATATTTCAAGAAGCAATACCGCGTCTATCTCCACTTCGCGTTGGTGTTTCTGTTTGTCAATCTCCTTGGATTCGCCTACTACTACGTACACCCGGCCGCGCCGCCGTGGTATGTGGCCTCCCATGGTTTTGATTTCATCCTCGGGACTCCGGGTGAGGTCGCCGGCCTTGGCCGCTGGGACGAGATGACCGGGCTCAATATTTTCCACGGTCTCTATTCGCGCAACGCCAACGTTTTCGCAGCCCTGCCGTCGCTCCATTCTGCCTACATGCTTGTGGCGTTTATCTATTCGCTCCGTGCTCGCTGCGGATGGTGGATGCGCGCTCTTTTCGCCGTCATCTGCTTCGGCATTTGGTTTACAGCTGTCTATACTTCCCACCATTATATAATAGATGTGCTGTCGGGGATCGCCTGCACGCTCATCGGCTATGTGATCTTTGAATACGGCCTCATGAAGCTGCCGCCTTTCGCGCGCTTCATGGAGTCATACGCCCGCTATATCTCCTCTCCCGCCAGATAGCCAACAAGAAAAAAACTCCACCGGATGAATCAATCGCAGAAGGATGACTACCGCCGCTCGCTGAAGTCGCTCGATACCGAAGAGGGTATCGATCTGGCTTTCTACCGGCCCATCGGCTACCGTTGGGCCCTCCTTGCCGCGCGCTTTGGTGTCAGCCCAAACGCCATCACGATAGCTGCGATATTTCTCGGTCTCGGAGCCGGAGTGTTGTTCTACTTTCCAACGCTTTGGATCAATGTGATCGGCATGTTGCTCCTTGTGTGGGCAAATTCCTTCGACAGTGCCGACGGCCAGCTCGCCCGACTGACCAAACAGTATTCACAGATAGGCCGCATACTCGACGGGCTCTGTGGCGACGTCTGGTTTGCTGCGATATATATAGCGATCATACTCCGCGAGATAGCTTTCAGTCCCTTTTTCGCTGCCCATCCGTGGGCCATCTGGGTGTTGGCGGTCGTGACCGGTATCTGTCATGCAAAGCAGGCTGCAATGGCCGACTACTACCGCCAGTTTCATCTCTATTTCCTGAAAGGTGAGGAGGGGAGCGAGCTCGACAGCGTGGCGCAGTTGCGCAGGCAGCTCGTCAGCAGCGGCATCACATGGCGCAACAATTTCTGGAAGCGGTTGACACTGGCGATCTATCTTACCTACACCCGTCAGCAGGAAGCGACATCCCCGGCCATGCAGAGACTGCGCCGTGAGTTGCACAGGCGCTTCCCCGAAGGGAATATACCGCAGCAATTCCGCGACGATTTCCGGCGTGCTTCGTTGCCGCTGATGAAATATACCAATATCCTGTCGTTCAACTGGCGCACCATAACGCTTTTCACCACTCTTTTCATCGGGCAGCCGTGGCTCTATTTTGTGGTTGAACTGACGGTGTTCAACGCAATCCTCATCTATATGATTGTCTGCCATGAGCGTCTCTGCCGCCGTCTCCTTTTCAAACTTGAGGATGGGTACTATAACTGATATAAGGATTCCGGCGATCGTCAGGGGGGTTATCTTTGACTATGGCGGTACACTGGACTCGCGCGGTGACCATTGGAGCCATATAATACTTGACGGTTACAGAAAAGCCGGAGTGGAAATATCTGCGGCAGAATTTATCCCGGCTTATATCCACGGTGAGCGTGCGCTTGCCATCGCGGGCGTCGTATGCGCTACCGATACCTTCATGGATGTCATGCGCAAGAAAATCGATGCAGAGTTGGAATTTCTGAATATTGACGGGAGTGGCGGCCTGACGGAGGCAATAGCCGCGTACTGCTACGGCTATGCGCGTGGATGTATAGAAGAGGTGAGCCCTGTGCTCAGGCGTCTCGCCGGTTCCTATCCGCTCGTCCTTGTGTCCAATTTCTATGGCAACATTAATGCCGTCATTGCCGACTTCGGGATCAGTGACTGTTTCAAGGCGGTCATCGAGAGCGCTGCTGTCGGTGTGCGCAAGCCGGACCCTGCGATTTTCCGTCTCGGTCTCGAAGCCTTGGGGCTACGGGCTGAGGAGGTGCTCGTCATCGGCGATAGTCTTGACAAGGATATTCTGCCGGCGCGTTCGCTCGGATGCCTGACATGGCAGGTCGAAGGACGCGAATGGCCACCGGTCTGACTCTATTTCAGAAATTTGGGCGCAAGAATGTAGGCGCCGATAGATATGCCGAAGTTCCAGTTGTTGTCGTGTGACGACGTGTAGTTGCCATACGCGCTGATTGAGCCGAACGGCAGAGCTACCACCGCCTGGAGTTCTCCGAAAAATTCCGGATCGTGGAACCACTTTCCATACTGCGGTCTGATGCCCGACGGCGATGGCGAACTATCGTCGGTGACGTAGGCATAGCCGATCTTGCGCAATGGCAGGAAGCAGTGGAAAGAACCGCGCAGCTGGAATGAACCTGAGATTTTCCATACCGGCATGAGTCCGGCGGTCAGAAAAGAATTGGCGCGTAGCTCCGGATTGAAATAATTGTAGCTTGAGGGGGTGGGGTGGAAAGCCTCGGCCGCGACTATAGAGGCATCATAGGTCGGAAGAAGCTTGCGCGTCGACAGGAGTGCCTCGCCGGTGATGCCGAGTGAGAAGCGCCGGTGAAGTTCGAAAAAGTTGGTGGCTGAGAGGTCGGCCTGAATCCAGCTGACATTCGTTTTACGGCGTAGTTCTTCCGAAAAACTCGGATAGTAGTGGTAGCGTCCGGCGACAGCGGTGATTTTTGCTGCCAGATCAGATCCCGAGGTTGGGTTATACTGGTTGTCGAGTGAATTTTTTTCCCATGATCCAAAAATCTGGCCGAGATTGAAGATTCCCTTGTCGTGTTCCTCCGAGATGCTTGTGTCGAAGAGATCTGCATGATATTTGTCGGTGAGATGACCGTAGCCGACACCTATGTTGATCTCCGACCGCAGTGTGGGGGCTGTCATATAGGTAGCGCGCACGAAAGTCTCGGATTTGCGGATGAAGTCGGGCTGATGGATCTGGTAGAATAGCTTTTCAGTCTCATGATACTTCTGACGGAAAGTGACTACGTTAAATGTCAGCGCCGTGGGATTGTGAGTGTTGAAGCGCAGGCTGAAGTTTCCTTCAGCGGCGAGATAGCTCTGTCCGAGCCAGGCGTTTACGTTGGCACGGATTGATTTGAAACTGAGAGTATTGTAGCCGGCGTTGAAGAAGAGCATGCTGTTGGTCGACGAGGAGATATAGCCGCCTATCCCGACAGTGTATGGATCGCGTACGATGGCCTGGAAGTCAAGTGTGATCATCGAATCGCGCTCGTTGTACATTGGCGTGGGCACAAAATTCTGCAATTTCCCTGTCGATATGGCACGATAGTAGGCGTCGCGGCCTTGGATGATGTCGAGAGGTGCGTTGTGATTATGTTCAAAAAATGAGTGCAGGTAGGCATTTTCTGTAGGAGTTCCGCCGGAGACATTGACCTTGTTGATTTTCACTTCCGGGGTGCGGGCCTTGAATTCCGAGCGTGCGGCTTCGACCACTTCCTTGTTGACCCTCACATGGACTTTCTCCTTGATGGCGGCGATAGCGTCGAGGGCATGGCGGTAACCGATATCATAGATCTCCTGATACTCATCGAAGGCCAGGAGCCCGAAGCGGTCGAGATCGATGCGGATATTCACACCCTTGTCGGTCGGGAAAGGATAGTCGTTGGGCTGCATGATCATTTCCTCGAGCTGGTCCATCATATTGCGCGAGTCGGGAGCCGATTTTCCAGAGCCGACATTTATACCTATGATGACATCGGGGTCGAACTCGTCGACCATCACATCGACGGGATAGTTGTCGTATATACCGCCGTCATACATAGGCACGCCGTTGAGCAGTATCGGTTCGAAAATCATCGGAAACGACATGGACATGCGCACGGCATCGCTCAGCGAGCCGCGGCCAAGCACGACCTTGTGTTTGGCGTAGACGTCAGACGTCACAGTGCGCAGGGGCACGAAGAGTTTGTTGAAATCCGCTCCGGACTCTACTGTCGCGGCTCCGAATATCTCGAGGAAGGCATAGTTCATCGGGATAGGGTTGATGAGACTTACCGGGAGCACCGAGGTGATCTGTGTGGAGTCTTTCCCAAGATTGATTGAGACAAAGGAGGGGGTGTCGTGAGTGGAATTGAAATAGTAAGTGTAGTCAGGGTTGATCTTGCCCGTGCTCCATGCCGCAAAGCCTTTTGAAGCGATCAGCTCGATCATCTCAGCCGGGGAGTAGCCGGCTGCATAGAGTCCGCCGACAATCGCGCCCATCGAAGTGCCGGTGATGTAGTCGATAGGAATACCGTTGTCTTCAAAGGCCTGGATGACACCAATGTGTGCTATGCCCTTGGCGCCACCGCCGCTGAGCACGAGTCCCACACTCTGACGGTCGGGCCTGGGTGGGGTGCCGATGCCGCCGCCGGGCGTGACGAAACCTTCGGGCGTGACGACGACAGCCGTCGAGTCTGTGACGGAAGTGGCGGCGTAGACTGATCCGCAGGAGAGAAGCGCTAAAATAAGCAGCAGGATAGTGTGATGTCTCATAAATAGTTGCGTTGTGATGGACTTATCTATCAATCTAACAACTCAATTATGAAAAATGATTAGCCGGCGGCTCAATAAATTGATACAATCATCACCTGTTTGGCCATATTGGGGAAAATGAGTATTTTTGTGTGTCAACATTCATCAAATAGTCAGAAAATAGAATGGCAGAATTTAACCGCATACAGGAAATCAAACGTCGCTTTTTTGCAATGCGCAACGGTATTGTGGCCGACACCATGCGCAAGGGTGGCCTCGGCTACAAGATGGTCTTCGGGCTCAATCTCCCGCAGATTGTGGAGATTGCCTCATCCATCGAACCCTCGCGCGAGCTGGCTGAGGAAATGTGGGCCGACAGCCGTACGCGCGAGAGCATGCTGCTCGCACCGATAATCTATCCGCACACTGAGCTAACCCGCGAGCGCGCCGCAGCGATGCTCGGCGAGTGTCCGACAACGGAGGTTGCCGACATCTTGTGTCATCGTCTGTTGCGCCATCTGCCCTTTGCCTTGGATATAGCTATGGATGCTGCCGGATCTGCTGACGGGATGGCGCGCTATGCCGCGTTTCGACTGATGAACAATCTGGTCTATACTCATCCGGTGGAGATCCGTCCTTTTGCCGAGGCGGAGGCTGCGACCGCCAATCCGCTCACCCTTCCCCTGTGCCGTAATATGATCGAGGAGATCCGCTTCATGAACGGAGAGGATTGATGTGACAGGAAAAGTGTTAAGAGATAAATAAGACTAAAAAAACAGCTCAGGACAGATCCGATGCGGATGTCCTGAGCTGTTTTGCTTTTATAATGTTTCCCTCTATTGCCGCGTAGTGGTGGCAGCCGCGGAAATGGATCAGTCTTCTTCCTTCATGTTGTGGAAGACGTTTTGCACGTCCTCGTCCTCTTCGATTCTCTCGAGGAGTTTTTCGATGGCGGCACGCTGTTCGGCAGTCACTTCCTTGAGATCGTTGGGGATGCGCTCAAATTCAGAAGAGATGATTTCGAAGCCATTGTCTTCGAGATATTTCTGGATGTTTGCATATTCCTCAAACGCACCGTAGAGGATCACTTGCTCCTCGCCTGTCTCGTCGTCGACGATGTCTTCGAGCTCGTCCACTCCATAGTCGATGAGTTCAAGTTCGAGATCTTCGAGCGAAACACCATCTTTGGGTTTGATCTTGAAGACGCTCTTGTGGTCGAAGAGGAATGTCAGAGAGCCCTGAGTGCCGAGGCTGCCGCCATGTTTAGTGAAATATGAGCGGACGTTGGCAACGGTGCGGGTATTATTGTCGGTCGCAGCTTCGACAAAGATAGCGATTCCGTGGGGGCCATATCCCTCGTAGGTGATCTCCTTGTAGTCGCCGGCATCCTTATCGGTGGCTTTCTTGATGGCGCGTTCCACAGTGTCCTTGGGCATGTTGGCAGCCTTGGCATTCTGCATGAGTGCGCGGAGACGGGGGTTGGTGGAGGGATCGGGACCGCCGGCTTTGGCGGCGATTGTGATTTCCTTGCCTATGCGGGTAAATGTACGCGACATGTTACCCCAGCGTTTGAGCTTGCGTGCTTTGCGGTATTCAAATGCTCTTCCCATGAGTGTTACAGTTGAGTTTTATTGTGTTTTTGTTTTGATATATCGTTAATGTTTATCGGAGTTCAGCGCCGAGCTTCTTGGTGAGGTTGGCGATGATCTTGCTCATGACGGCTTCAATCTGCTTGTCCTGGAGAGTCTTTTCGGCATCCTGGATAGTGATTGCGATAGCGTATGATTTCTTGCCTTCGGGGAGGTTCTTGCCTTCGTAGACGTCAAAGAGTGTGATGTCCTTGAGCAGACGGCGCTCGCTCTCGCGGACAGTGGCCTCGATCTGCTCCATGCTGACGTTTTTGTCGATGAGGAGGGCGAGGTCGCGCTTGACGGGCATGGTCTTGGCAAGGGGTGAATAGCTGACGTTCTTCCGGAGCGAGAGGCTGACGAGTGCGTGCCAGTCGAGCTCGCAGAAGACCACCTCCTGCTTGATGTCAAACTTCGAAGCGATTTTCTTGCTGATGATGCCCATGGCACCGAGAGCCTTGCCTGAACGGGTGGCGATTTCGAGCGAAGCCGAGAAGATTTCCGATTTCGATACGGTGAGTTTGATCTCAGCCGGGTTGATGCCGAGTCGGGCGAAGACGTTGGCGACTACGGCCTTCATGTCGTAGACAGTCGCCGGTTGGGCCGGACGGGCCCAGTTGCCGGGACGGAGCGCGCCGGTGAGCCAGATGGCCAGACGTGATGCCTCGCGGTAGGGTGCGAGGACATTCTCGGCAGTGGCCTCAGTCGCGGGGTTGAAGAAGTAGACGTTGCCAAACTCATACATGGCAAGGTCAGCGGCCTTGCGGTTGATGTTGTGGCTGAGCGATTCGAGTCCGCCGAAGAGGAGGGTCTGGCGCATGACGTTGAGATCGTTGCTCAGAGGATTGAGCAGATGCACGCAATGGTCGGCGGGATAGATGGTGAGTTCGCTGTAGTAGGCTTCGGCAGTGAGTGAGTTGTTGAGGATCTCGTTGAAACCCTCGGCGGTGAGCTGCTCACTGATGAGGTTGCGGAGCTTGTTGTCCTGGTCCTCGAATGTCTGCGATGAGAGAGCCGAGCGGACAGAAGTTGAAATCTCCACGTTGTTGTAGCCGTAGATGCGGAGCACGTCTTCGACCACATCGCAGGGACGGGTGACGTCGACGCGATAGGTGGGCACCTTCATGTCGGCTTTCTCGGTGGTTACCTCGGTCAGCTCCATCTCGAGGCTGCGGAGAATCGAGACGATGGTGTCGGCGGGGATGTGCTTGCCGACGAGCTTGTCGAGATAGTCAAAGCTGAGGCTGACTTCTGCGGGATTGATCCTGACGGGATAGTTGTCGCAGAGAGGACCGGTGATCTCACCTCCGGCAAGCTCCTTGACCATAAGGGCTGCGAGCTTGAGGACATAGAGGGTGTTGTTTGGGTCAACACCGCGCTCGAAGCGGAACGATGAGTCGGTGTTGAGGCCGTGGCGACGTGCTGTCTTGCGGACAGAGGTCGGGTTGAAGTAGGCGCTCTCAAGGAAGACGTCGGTAGTGGCTTCGGTTACTCCTGAATCGAGTCCTCCGAAGACACCGGCGATACACATCGGCACCTCAGTATTGCAAATCATGAGGTCGCGCGAGTCGAGAGTGTGTTCCACACCGTCGAGAGTGACGAATTTCTCACCCTCGCGTGCGTTTTTGACTATGATCTCTCCGCCGGCGATCTTGGCGACGTCGAAGCAGTGGAGTGGTTGCCCCATGCCGTGGAGGAGGTAGTTGGTGATGTCGACCACGTTGTTGATGGGTCGCAGACCGATGGTCGAGAGTGCGTCCTTGAGCCATTTTGGAGACTCTTTGACTGTCACGCCACGTACTGTCACGCCTGTGTAGCGCGGGCATGCGGCAGTGTTTTCGACCTTGACGGTCACTCCGCCCTCGGCTTTCTCGATGGCGAAGGCATCGACATCGGGACGATGTAGATTGCCCGGTTCGGTGTGGGCGCTCATCCATGCTGCGAGGTCGCGGGCCACTCCGAAGTGTGAGGCAGCGTCGATGCGGTTGGGTGTGAGATCGACTTCGAGCAGATAGTCGGAAGTGAGGCCGTAGAATTCGGCAGCGGGAGTGCCGGGCTTCACGTCTTCATTGATGACGATGATGCCGTCGTGCGACGAGCCGACGCCAATCTCATCTTCAGCACAGATCATGCCAAACGATTCGACACCGCGGATCTTCGATTTCTTTATTGCAAACTCCTTGTCGCCGTCATAGAGGGTGGTGCCGACGGTAGCTACAACTACAGTCTGTCCGGCAGCCACGTTGGGCGCGCCACACACGATCTGGGCCTCGGCTCCGTCGCCGAGGTCTACGGTGGTGATGTGGAGATGGTCGCTGTTGGGGTGTTCGACACAGGTGAGCACCTTGCCGATGACGATACCGCGGAGGCCGCCGCGGATTGACTCGACTTCCTCTACCGAGCCGGTTTCGAGACCGATTGATGTGAGGGCAGCCGCCAGTTCGTCGGGGCTGAGATTAAAATCGAGATATTTTTTGAGCCAGTTATATGAAATATTCATGACAATGGTTGGAATATACAGCTGTTGGCTTTGCAGATCGCGCGACGGAGGGGGAACGTGCGGACACAATCCGCAAAAGATGTGCAAAGTTACGAAATCTCGGCAAACTATCGGCAAATTATTTCCAAAAAGATAGCCCACAAATATCTCCGACAAAGTTTTTTGCGTTTGCTGCACATTAATTTTGTCACAAATTCAGGAAATGGTGGTCATATAGGCATAGGCGCCAGGTCGCAATGGCGCTGCAATAACAGTTCCTGAATATGAAACAGTTTTATTTACCTCTGATAATTACACTCCTCGGTGTTGCATCGGCAACAGTGCCGGCACATGGGCAGACCGATAATCCGGAAGTGGCTACCGACAGTGTCATGCCCGACATCCTTCTCGGTGAAATCACCGTTGCCGCCCCTAAAGTTGTCCACAAAGCGGATATGGATGTCCTCTATCCCTCGAAGCGAATTGTGGCAGCTTCTCAAAATGGTCTGTCGCTGTTAAGCCATCTTATGATTCCATCGCTCAGTGTCAATGAGATGATGGGTACAGTCAAGACTGCCGGCCAGGATGTGGAGATCCGGGTCAATGGCCGCAAGGTGTCGACCGACGAGCTGCTCACCATATTGCCATCGTCGGTGAAGCGCGTCGAGTGGATCGACAATCCGGGTCTGCGCTACGGCGATGCCACGGCTGTGCTCAATGTCATAGTCGCCAACCCGACTCTTGGCGGGTCGCTGATGGCCATGGGTATTCAGGCGTTTAACCAACCCTGGGGCAACGGCAATCTGGATCTTAAGCTCAACAACGGACGCTCGCAGTGGGCCATTGGAGTGCAGGGGCGCTATGTCAACAAAGTCGAGTCATCGCGCGAATACAGTGAGACTTTCACCTATTCCGACGGCACGGAGGTGACACGCACGGAGACTCCGGTCGATGGTTCGCTCTCGCAGTCACACATACGTCCGCAGGTGTCATACAACTACATCAACCCCGACAAAACAATCCTCTGGGTCGGGGTGTCGGGTGAGAAAGGTTGGCCGACTGAGCGCGTCAGCGCCGGCATAATGCAACTCAGCAATGCCCCGGGGTTCTCCTTGCTGCTCAACGAGAAGGAGGCATCAAGTGGATTCAAGCCGCGTTTGGAAGCTTATGTCGAGCAGAGATTGCCACACAAGCAGACGGTGGTGGTCGATGTCAACGGTTCGCTGTTCAACGGACGTTCGACCCACGACTATGTAGAGACAGATCTTTCGGCTGACAATCTTCCCCCGATGACCGATGTGCATACCTTCATCCGAGAGCGTAACCACACCATCAATGCCGAGGCCGACTACATCAAGGAATGGAAAGGAAGCCGTCTGAGCGCAGGAGTGAAATACAATGCCATCCGCAGCTGTTCTACGCGTGAGAATGGCAAGGAGACTCATCAGCAACAGGACAAGACATATCTTTTCTCTGAATACTACCGTCAGCTCGGAGCTTTCAGTATGACCGCCGGACTGGGAGCGCAATATATCGACCTCGATCTTCCGGAGTCAGGCAAGGGGAGCTCTTCATGGCTCATGAGGCCGAAGGCGTCCGTGTCATACCGTTTCAGCAATAGCTCCCGTGTGCGTGTCAATTTCACAACATGGCAGACCGCCCCGACGCTGACCCAGACCGATCCCTCCCCGCAGCAGATCGACGGGTTCCAGTATCGCATCGGCAATCCGGATCTCCACCCCTACACGACCTATCGTGTCTCGGCACAATACAATTTTGTCTTCCCTCGGGTCAACGGCAAGATCGAGGGGCGTATGACCCGACTGCCGGATGCCATAGCTCCATTGATGGAGTGGGAGGGTGACAGGCTGATCACTACTTTCGAAAACGGAAACCGCCAGACCTCATGGCAGCTGACCCTCTCACCGCAGATAGAAGTGATTCCTGAATATCTGACTCTCTCCGGCACTCTCCGCTACTACACCGGCCGCAGCGCTGCAACAGGCTATTCACACACCTACCACGGATGGAGCGGTACGGTGAACCTCATGGCCACTTACCGCAGCTTCATGTTGACTGCGATGTATGAGGAAAATCCGACCGAACTCTCAGGCGAGACGTTGACTATGGGCGAAAAATCATCCATATTGGCTGTCGGCTACCGCTGGAAAGGGCTGATGGCAATCGTAGGTGTGTTCATGCCTTTCAACCGCTACTCCATGGCCTCATGGTCGCTCAACCGCTATAATAAAAACAGTAACGTGCTCCGCAGCAAGAGCTTCGACATGATGCCCTGTATTCAGGTGTCATACAATTTCAACTGGGGCAAGCAGAAGAAGGAGGCCGGCAGGAGGATTGACTCTGATTCGTCAGACGATAGCTTCATGCCATCGAAAGCCGCGGGCCGTTGAGACAAAATCTATCACACAAGAATAGGGAAAGCAAAAATTTTTGCATAATTTTGTCACAAAATGAACTCGGGTCTGTCTAACATTTAAAAAGACTATCAACCACCCATCATTCTCTTAATGGAGACCGAACAGTTCAAAGCTCTTTTCATTCCGCTGGGACGCATGATGTATGCCGAGGCCCTGCGCATACTTGGCGATCCGGCCGAGGCGCAGGATGTGGTCCAGGATGCTTACGTCAGTCTATGGCAACGACGCGAGGCTTTAACTGATGTCGATAACCATCGGGCGTATGCGATGTCGATAGTCCGAAACCGCTGCATCAATCTGTCGACCTCTCCC
Source organism: Staphylococcus sp. (assembly GCA_023665865.1). Taxonomy (GTDB): domain Bacteria; phylum Bacteroidota; class Bacteroidia; order Bacteroidales; family Muribaculaceae; genus Duncaniella. Next base: position 909,695 of record JAMPDC010000001.1, on the reverse strand, counting down.
CGATGCCGGACGGTCGGGCTTGCAGAGGCTGAGGAAACTCAGAGCGTTCTTCCGGCCGAGGAGATTGACCTGCGTGACCGAATAGGGAAAATACGGGTGTTGATGGACTCTCTTCCCGACAAGCAGCGCCGTGTCATCATGATGCACGACGTCGAGGGTTGTCCCAACAGTGAGATCGAGAAGGAGACAGGTCTCTCGTCCGACAACGTGAGGCAACTCCTGAGCCGTGCGCGGAGGTTCATACGTGACCATTTTTCAAAATATTCATAAGGCTTATGACCAACGAAGATATAACAAGGCTGAGGATACTCATTGACCGCTACTATGAGGCGGTTTCCACTCCGGAAGAAGAGGCGGAGATGCGCGGACTCTTGTCCGACCCGACACTCCCTGCGGAGTTTGCCCCCGAACTTGAGACGGTCCGCCATCTCGATTCGCTCCTTCCGCCCGAGGATTTCGAGAAGAGAATCGAGGCTCAGATCGACTCACTCGCTTCCCGCCGTAAGCATAGGCTCGTCCGATTCCGGGGCTGGAGCGTGGCGGCTTCGGTAGTGGCGGTCGCAGCTGTCGGGTGGTCAATCATCAACGGAGAGCCTGTCGGCCATCCCGGCAGCGATATGACTCCCGATGAAATCTACGCACAGACCGAAGAGGCCTTTACTATTATAAACGACGCCTTTCTCCGGGGTTATGACGAGATGGAGCGCGCCGAGAAGACCACTTTCAGCGTGGCCGACAAGATGACGCTCGCTTTTCAGGTTCTCGGCATAGATATGGAAGAAACAAATTGATAAATAACTTATAGCTTAAAATATTATGAAACGTCTGTTCACACTGATACTTCTTGTCGTGTCAATTATGATCCCGGCCATGGCACAGAATGTCATTTTGAAAAAATGTGAAAAAATCAAGGAGCTGACCACGGTCTATATCTCCAAGCAAATGCTGGAGATGGCTGCCAATGCCGGCGTAGCTAACGCCGGAGCCTTCGATATGCTCACCAACAAACTCGACGAAGTAATCATCGTCAATTCCGAGAATGTCAAAGGCATCTCTATACTCACTAAAATGCGTTCCGACTTCACCCCTAAGAAGGGCTATGAAGTGCTCATGCAGATAAATGACGGTAAAGACAACATAGTCATCTACCGGTCTAAAAAGACGGATACAAAAAACGAGTATATTGTTTCTGTCCTTGAGGAGAAAGAAGCCGTGTTGATTGTAGTAACCGGCAACCTCACGATGGAGGATCTTACTAAGATCTCATCGTCTATGGCAAGGAAAAAAACAAAAAAATAGGATTGTTCCCATAATCCCTAAGATTTAGTTAAAAGTGAGTGGTGGGTGCCTGCGAGAGCGCTCACTTCTTTTTTTTACGGCGGTCGTTCTGGACTTTTATGGCAAAGACTATGACCGACGACACCGTAGTGATGAGGTTGGTGATGATAAGCGGCCAGTTTCCGAGCATGAATCCCTGGATGACAAAGAAGATGCTTCCAAATCCGAGCAGGAGGAAGGTGGTCATGGCAATCCCGTCGGTGTCACGGGTGCGGATAGTGTAGATGGCCTGCGGGAGATAGCCACATACCATGCAGATAGCCGCGGCATAGCCTACGATATTGATGATTAATGGAGACATGTCGGTTTTTATGTTGGAGGTTGTTGAAATTGACTGTTAATAATAATTTAACGCGCGGAGATAGGCGTATGTTGTGGAAAATATCTAATTTTGCAACTTTATCATCATCATCCACACGATATTATCCATGCGTTCAATCTCAGCCATGAGGCTTCTGTTCATAGTGGTGGCGACTGCATTTCTCGCCGCTTGTGCGAGCATGGGGCGTCCGGAAGGCGGTCCGCGCGACGTCACGCCTCCGCTCTATGTGCGTTCAAATCCCAAACCGGGTCAGCTAAACGTGACCGGCAATAAGTTTGTAGTGGAGTTTGACGAGAATGTAGCACTGGAAGACGCGATGAACAAGGTTGTGGTCTCTCCTGCCCAGCGTACCACTCCCGTGGTCAGTGCGCTCGGCCGTAAGGTCAACGTCGAGCTGCGCGACACTCTTCTGCCCAACACCACCTACACCATCGACTTTGCCGACGCTATCAAGGACCTCAACGAGGGCAATATCCTCGACGGTCTTGCGCTCGACTTCTCGACAGGCTCTGAAATAGACACTCTCCGCATCTCAGGCATGGTTTTCGAGGCTCAGACCCTTGAGCCGGCCCAGGGGATGCTCGTCGGTGTCTACTCGGATCTGTCCGATACGGCTATCACGACCCGCCAGTTCGAGCGCATCACCAAGACCAATCAGCTCGGACAGTTCACTCTCCGCGGACTCAAGGCAGGAACCTACCGCATCTACGCCGTCAACGATGTCAACCGTGACTATCATTGGGACCGCTCGGAGGATGTGGCGTTCTACGATGTCACCATATCACCCTCCTCTGTCCCGGCAGAGTTTACCGACAGCCTCGTCTCCTCGACAGGTGAGGATTCGATAGTCACCCGCATGGGTACCCGCTTTCTCCCCGACGATATCCTGCTGACATGGTTCAACGAAGGTTATTCTCCCCAATATCTCCGCTCCTATACCCGTAGTGATGAGAAGACGCTCGATTTCGAGTTTGGTGCGGCCTCCGACACTCTCCCTATACTCAAACTTCTCAACACGCATCGTGCCGGTGACGACATCTCTAAGTGGGCTGTGGTCCAAAGCAATCAGACCTTTGACACTTTGCGCTACTGGATTTCCGACACCTCGCTTTTCTCGATCGACACTCTCATGGTCGAGGCTCGCTATCTGATGACCGACTCTCTCGAGCAACTGTCGATGACGACAGATACTCTACGTTTCGTCGACAAAGGTGCCAAAAACCGTCGCCGTCAGGCTGAAAAAGAGGCAAAGGAGAAGGAAAAGCAACGCGAGAAGGAGTTGAAGGAGCTTGAGCGTCAAGGTGTCAACATCGATTCGCTCCTTGCAGCCGATACTTTGCCCCCGCGTCCGAAACCGCTCGTGTTTAAGGTGGCCACAGGAACTTCTCAGGATCTCCATCTCCCGCTCCGTTTCTCGTCGGAGTCGCCGGTGAGCACTCTTGACACTGCCGCTGTGCGTCTGCAACAGCTTGTTGACTCTGTCTGGTATGAACTGACGCCTCCCGTCATCCGTCAGACTGATTCGCTCAGTGCCATGAATTTTTTTGCGGAATATAAGTGGGAACCGGGTGTGAAATACCGCTTGTCGATTGACTCGGCGGCTGTGAGGGATATATATGGCTTTGTCAATGACTCGATCACCCACGAGTTTACCTCTAAAAAGCTTGACGACTATTCAACACTGTCGTTCAACATACAGGGGCTCGATGGGCGCCCGGCTGTCATTGAAGTCCTCAACTCGACCGACAAGGTCGTGGCGTCGGCTCCTGTCAAAGGTTCCAACGGCAGGGTCGAATATCTCGCGCCGGGCACATATTATGCACGCCTCTTTATCGACGCGGATTCAAACGGGGTCTACTCGCCGGGCATACTTGACTCCATACAGCCCGAGGAGGTCTACTACTATCCCAAGAAGGTCACTCTCAAGAAAAACTGGGGCATAGAGCAGACGTGGAACATCTACGAGCTGCCTATTGACATGCAGAAGCCACAGGAGATTAAGAAAAACAAGCCCAAGCGCAAGCGTGGCGAGGAGGACGAGAACAAATCGGACGATGATGAAGAGGATGAGTTCTTCTCGGATCCCTTCATGAACGCTGCGACAAAAAATGGCGGCTTCGGCAACTCTTACTACGACAACCGCCGCGGCTATTGACAAGTAGCCGTAGGGAGGATATAAAAATTCAGAAATAACCAATATAACTGACTGTTATTGGTTATTTCTGAATTTTTTTGTACCGATATATTTTTATCTTACTGAGTCGAGGAGTGAGGCGGAGGGTGACTCGTAGTTGGTGATCGGGAGATTGATTTTCATCATCTCTTCCAGAGACCGTGTCGGAGCTGTGATGTCAGACGGATAGGGGAGGTGGGAGAACTGTTGGAAATATTGCAGGCAGGCTTCTTTCCACCAGCGTGCGTCAGCGGCTTGTGTGCGCAGGCGTCCGGCCACATCCTCATAGATTCCATTGTCTATATAAGGTTTTGCTTCAGCCCAGCGGCGGCAATATTCGTCAGCCTTGTCGACGCCGCGCTCGTAGTGGAGACAGAGTTCATACCAGAGCGTGCGTCCCGATTTCATCTTGTAGTCCCAGGGGACGTGGTGGAACCAAAGCAGAAATTCTTCCGGACAGCTCTCGACCGAAGCCAGCTGTGAGCGTAGCGGTTCCGGATATTGCTCCACGGCATCGCTCCCCGACGGGCTGCGGTCGAAGCCGAGACCTGTGCTGTCGGCCTGATGATAGTATTTCGGGAGCCAGTCGGGGCGTGAGCCGGGGACGTCGCACCATGGTTCCGGTCCGTAGTGGTGGCCGAAGGCGAAGATGTGGTGCAGACCGAGTGGCATCATGTAGTCCACGACTGTCTCGCGGCTTGTGTCGAGCATATCGAGGAGTGATTCATACACATCCTTTGGAGTGCGGTCTTTGTCAACGAGCGCGATCGAGAGCCACTCGTCGGCGATCTGGGTCGATGTCAGTTGCGGATTCCATGCCAGGCGGCCGAAGGCATACCAGTTGGCCTGTGCCAGCGGATGGCCGGTCCAGTTGTCGTCATCACCGATATTGGCCACTCCGGCAATGGCGTCGAGAGGTTGGACATAGTCGAAAAATTCTGTCCACATCGGGGCGAGGTATGCCAGATGGTTGGAATGGCCGAGATATTCCTGTGTGACCTGAAACTCTGCCATCACGTTGGTCTGCGTCATTGCGCTGAAGAGGGGCGAGTAGGGTTCACGTGGTTGGAAGTCGATCGGGCCGTTTTTGATCTGTATTATCACATTGTCGTCAAACTTTCCGTCAAGCGGCTGGAATTCCATATAGGCTTGCTTTGCACGGTCGGCGTCGATAGGCGAATAGACAAATGAGCGCCACATCACTATTCCGCCGTGAGGTTTGAGCGCACGCGCGAGCATATTGGCTCCCTCGGCGTGACTGCGCCCGAAATCCATCGGGCCGGGTTGTCCCTCGGAGTTGGCCTTGACGAGAAAGCCTCCGAAGTCAGGAATCATGCTGTAGATTTCGTCCGCTTTGTCGGCCCACCATCCGGCCACCTCCTTGTTGAGCGGGTCGGCTGTCGGCAGGGAGTCGAGCACCATCGGCGAAGCGAAGTTCACCGAGAGATAGACCTTGATACCATAGGGACGGAAGATGTCGGCGAGGACTGCGACTTTTTTCAGATACTCTTCTGAGAGAATCCGGGGCGAGGCATTGACATTGTTGAGCACGGTTCCGTTGATACCGATGGCGGCGTTTGCCCGGGCATATTCCTCATAGCGCGGGGAGATGCTGTCGGGGAGTTGCTCCCATTTCCACAGAGATTTTCCGGCATATCCACGCTCGATCGTGCCGTCGAGATTGTCCCAGTGGTTGAGCAGGCGCAGATCAAAGGCCGGATGGTCTTCTACCTTACCCTCCTTGCCGAGATCCGGATTCCGGAGCAGGGCATAGACACCATAGAGTATGCCGATGTCGTCCGAGCCATAGATATCGACCTGCGAGCCATCCTGACTGATGGCAAAACCGTTTTTGACTGAGCCGGAGGCTGCGTTTTCACGATGGATATTCACAGGTGAGCCATTCCAGTGGTCGCGCAGTTCGCGTATGGCAATGTCGATTGTCGGCGATGAGAGACCGGCGTCGACATTCACCCGGCAGTCTGCTCCGGCCGCGTATGGCAACCAGCTTATCGGTCCTTGCGGTTTGCCGGCGCTTTCGGCGTGACGGCATGAGAACAGCGCCGACAGGAGGAGTATCAGGGATATGAATTTAAGATAGTTCATTGTGGTAATGGTTGGATAGAGAGATCTATAAATGGCAGGATAATATGGCTGTTTTGGTAAATATTTTGGCCGAAATGACGATTGAGCCAACTTTTTGTCACGTTTGCGGGTTTAATAGTAACATTAACCCCCAAACACAAAAGTCATGAAACGAATATCAGCAATAGTCCTTTCGGCAGCAATAGCCGGTTCAACCCTTGCGGTCGGGCAGACTAACGTGTCGTTTTGGATGGACCTTGGAGGAGCCGGCGTAAGCGTGAATACAGGACATCGGCCTCCGCCTCCCCCGCCTCGTGTAGTCCATTATGTTGACTACGGTTGGGATGGCCCGTCATATCATCATGGTAAGAAACATCATAAGAAACTCAAGAAGAGATATAAAGAATACCGTAAGGCTCAGAAGAAGTTTTACAAGGAGGTCTACAAGCATCACAAGCGTCATAGCCGCCACCATTGGGACGATGACGATTGACCTCCGGATATGAAGTGAATATAGTTCCTATGTCTGCTTTGCTTCAGCAGGCATAGGAACTATTCCATTTTCTAAAGTCTATCATTCGTCATACGGATCACCGCCGCCATTGATGGGGAGGATGTGGCCGTCGGCGTCATAGGTGAGCTCGCACACCTTGAGGCTACGCAGCCAGGATTTGCCTCCGGAGGGCACACTGTCGTGATGGAAGAGATACCATTTGCCACTATATTCGATGATGCAGTGATGAGTGGTCCAGCCGACGACCGGAGTGAGGATGACACCTCCATAGACGAAGGGGCCGTAGGGGTTGTCGCCGATTGCATAGCAGAGGAGATGGCTGTCGCCGGTGGAGTAGGAGAGATAGTATTTACCCTTGTATTTATGCACCCACGAGGCTTCGAAGAAGCGGTGGGGATCATTGGCTTTGAGGGGCTTGCCTTCGGCATCGAGGATCACGATGGGGCGCGGTTCCTCGGCAAACTGGAGCATGTCTTTGCTCAGGCGGACACAGCGCGAGGGGAGCGCCGGCTCGTCGCCTTCAGGGAGTTCGGCCGATTCGAGAGCTTTGTTGTCACGGTAGCGCTGCAACTGACCGCCCCAGAGACCGCCGAAGTAGAGATAATACTCACCATTGTCGGGGAGCACACAGATGTCCATTGAATAGGAGCCGCGGATAGGGTCGGGCTGGGGGATAAACGGTCCCTCCGGACGGTCGGCGATCGCTACGCCGATGCGGAAGATGTCGTTTTTGTCTTTGAGAGGGAAGTAGAGGTAGTATTTGCCGTCCTTCTCCGTGCAGTCACAGTCCCAGAGCTGGCGGCCGGCCCAAGGGATGTCGGCGATGTCGATGGCCTTGCCGTGGTCGGTCACTTTGCCGGTCATGGGGTCGCCGTCGATCGAGAGGACGTGCATGTCTTTCATGACGTATTGGTCACCGTTGTCGTTCTCGACGTTCTCACATTCCCAGTCGTGTGAGGGATAGATATAGATGCGGCCGTTGTAGACGTGGACGCTCGGGTCGGCCATATAGTCATCGGGGAAAAGGTAGCGTTTTTCCGGATTCAGAAGTTTCATAGGGTAGTTTTATGGAGTTGTGGTTGAAAAGTTATTTCTTATTCTCGCTCTCCGTTGCGAGGCGCTTGGCCATGAACGGTTTGAGCTGATAGTTTCTGTCGAAAAGCAGGGGGTATTCCACGCGGCCACGCATCGGGTAGTCATTTTTCCACGACATACCGTCCTGGGTTCCCCAGGCAGTGACGCGGGTGATGACGTCTTTGTGGCGAAGGAGCATATCGAGCACACTGTCCATGCGGTTGTTCCACTCGTCGGCAATCTCGGCGGGGAGCCCGTCGGGGTAGGGATTGAAGAGGGTGTTGTAAACCACACTGTCGGAGACGTTGGCGCTATGGCTGACGGTCGGGAGCGCGCTCATGTCCCATTCGGTTATCATCACGTTGCAGCCTGTTGATGCGAAGGCCTCGATAGATTCCTCAAACTCCTTGAAGTCGGGATAGTCCATGCCCATGTGGCCCTGCATGCCGATGGCATCGATGCGCAGGCCTTTAGCTTTCATATCGTTGACGAGTCTGACATAGGCCTCGCGCTTGGCGGGCATGTTCATGCCGTAGTCGTTGATATAGAGTTCGGCATCGGGGTCTGCTTCGTGGGCATATTGGAAGGCGAGGGGGATGTATTCCTCGCCGAGTATCTCATAGAAGGGCGATTTGCGGTAGCTGCCGTCACCTTCGATAGCTTCGTTGACCACGTCCCAGCCTTTGACCTTACCTTTGTAGCGTGTCATCATGGTGGTGATATGGTTGCGCATACGTTCCTTGAGCACTTCAGGGGTCACATAGTTGCCGGCTGAGTCGAGGGGAAACCAGGGCGCGAGCTGGGAATGCCAGACGAGGGTGTGACCGATGACTGCCATATTGTTTTTCAAACCGTAATCGACAAACTTGTCGGCATCCTCCCAGTTGTAGACACCCTCGGCAGGATTGATTTCCTCGCTCTTCATGCAGTTTTCGGCCACGATAGAGTTGAAGTGTCGCTTCACGATTGAGTCGGCCTTGGTATCGAGACCGTTGACATGGTCAACGTTGATGGCCGCGCCGATGATGAAGTCGTCAGCGAAATAGTCCTTGAGTGTGGGTTCAGCTTTGGGAGCCGAGGAGCAGGCCGCCGCCATGAGCGCGACAGATGATAGCAGAAGTTGAAATTTCATGTTCTTATAGCGGGTGATTGGTTTGGTGTTGGTCCGGGGAAAGTGTGTGATTGGGGGCCGTTATTTGTGTCGGTCCTCAATCTCGCGGTTGATGCGGTCGATGACCTCGTCGTCGAGCTCGTAGCGTGAGATGATAAACATGGCGAGCACGAGCAGCAGCGCGGGGATTACGGCAACGAGCCAGAGGATGCCCTGCTGCGCGAAGAGTGTCTGCGTGAGTGCTTCCTTCTCGAAGCCTACGAAGGCGAGAACGAGTCCGGGGACCACGCCACCCAGGGCCATGCCGGCTTTGTAGAAGATACCGGTGAGGGCGTTGACGATGCCGGAGATGCGGCGTCCGTGGGTATACTCACCATAGGAAATCACTTCGGGTACGAGTGCCCACATGTAGCCGGTAGCCACGATGACGCCGGTCGATTTGATGAACTGGGCGATGTAGACGAGGATCATGTATTGTTTCAGAGCGTCGATCATTGAGATGGCATAGAGCATGGCCATACCCACAATGGCTACGATGAGGAAGATGTAGAACATCCCCTTCTTGCCGACCATTTTCTTGATGGCGGGAATCATCGGCATGAAAATGAAGGCAGGAATGGAGCCGAGACCCATGAATATGGAGAGTTCGGCTGCGGAGCCTCCGAGGTTGTACTGGATATAGTAGGCACCGGCGGCATTGCCTATTGCCATCATTGCAAATGCTGTCACAAAAAAGAAGGCGAGGATGCGCAAGGGACGGTTGTGGACAAATTCCATCCACAGGTCGGCCACCTTGACGTTTTCAGTCTCTTTCGAGTCCATGACCACACGCTCGCGGCACTGCGAGAAGCAGAAGAGCAGCAGGGCGAGGCCGACGCAACCGTAGATGGCCATTGTGGCAAACCATGCGCTGTCGTTCATCGACATGTCGGTTGATTCGGTAGGATCGAAAAAGTGCAGCACAACCGGAATACCCATGCCCACGGCAAGACCACCGACATTGGCCATAAACATGCGGACCGATGTGAGCTTGGTGATTTCGGCAGTGTCGCGTGTGAGTGATGCGTTGAGTGCGCCGTAGGGGACGTTGACAAGAGTATAGCACATCGAAAGTCCGACGTAGGTGATGTAGGCATAGAGGAGTGAGCCTGAAAATCCGTTCCAGAAGCAGAGAAGGGCGAAGCCGGTCAGAGGTATGCCGCCGAGGATGAGGTAGGAGCGGTATTTACCCAGACGTGGGTTATGCTTGTCTACGAAGGTGCCCACCAGTGGGTCCCAGATGACGTCGACGATACGCACGATCAGAAACATGACTGCCGCCACCGCCGGTTCGAGCCCGTAGACGTTGGTGTAGAAGAAGAGCAGATACATGCTGATGGTCTGGTAGATAAGGTTTTGCGCGAGGTCGCCTGACCCGAAGCCGATGCATTGGAGCATCGAGAGTTTGTAGAAGCCTTTTGCTTCCTGTGATTTCGAGATGTTGATGCTTGCTTCCATGGATGGAATTATAGGTAAGAGTTACGATATTCTGTTTATTTGATGGCGTCGGCCACACGCTGGCCGAGGGTCTTCTTGTCGAGTGGATGTATGTCGTTCCATTCGCCGAGGTCTGAATTGTGGATCAGAAAGGCGTCGGGAGTCTCGTCGGCTACCTGTGCCTGCACCTTGCGCATCTCGGCCCAGGCTGCGCGACCACCCTTGTCTGAGGGATGGAGGAAATCGGCGAGTTCGACGATGTAGAATGGCATGCCGGCGTCGCCCGAAGCTTCGCGCCAGTTGGCGATCATCGTTTTCAGTAGCGGGGCGTATTCATTGCGCCGGCTGACGTTGGATTCTCCCTGGTACCATACTGTCCCCCTGACGGGATATTTGATGACGGGTGAGATCATGCCGTTGTAGAGCACGGCGGGGATATAGCAGTAGAACATCATGCCGGGGCCCTGTGGCATCTGTGTGCCGAGATGGTAGCGCCATTTGCCCTCAAGGCTGACCGACTCGTTGCCCACAATAATCTTGTAGGGTTTCTCAGCGACAAAGTGCGGATTGCCGTTCTGGCTGATCAGTCGGACTGTCACATTGTTCTTTCCCTCATGGAGCACACCGGCGGGGATATTGTAGATGCGGGGTGGATATTGGTACCCTGTAGTACCGACAAAGGTACCGTTGACATAGACAGAGTCGGCGTCGACTATGCAGCCCATGCGGATGACTCCAGGTTTGCCCGACATGGAGGCGGGGATTTCAACCTCCTTACGTAGCCAGTGCGAGCCGTTGACTGGGTTAAGGCCGTCGTTGCTCCAGCGGTCGTTGCTACCGTCGGTGAAATTACCGCTGATAAGATCTACTTCTGCCCAACCTGAATCGTCAAATTGCGGGTCATACCACTTGACATCTCCGTGGAGACCGGGATCGGCGCCCCACATCGTAGCGTTCCAGTGGGCATAGTTCTCACCTTCAACCTTTTTGATGTGGTCGCGGTAGGCGGCATCGTCATATATATGTTTCTGGTTAAGCGCAAGTGGGTAGGAAGAGAGTTGCTTCTCGCTGATCCATGACTCTACGGGAGTTCCGCCCCACGAGGCGTTGATGATACCGACGGGGAGTCCGGTCTTTTCGTTAAGGGCTTTGGCGGTGAAATAGGCGAGAGCCGAGAAGTTCATGGCATCCTCGTCGACCGATTTCCATTGCGTCGGGCTTACGTCTGTGCGCTCGGTTTCAAAATCGAATTCCTTCGGGACGACGAAATGGCGTATGGAGGGATTGCGGTAGGCGGCAATCTCGTCGGCAAACATGTCGGTGACGCGGTTGACCGGAAGCTCCATGTTTGACTGGCCGGAGCAGAGGAGCACATCGCCGACAGCTACATCGCCGACAGTCTTGTCGCCAATCTCGATGCTGTAGGTCTTGCCGGTTTTCAGCGCCGGGAGTTCTGCGTGCCAGTTGCCTGCGGCATCGGCGGTGACTGTGGTCTTCGGGCCTTTAGCCACACGGATATTGACGGTCTCGCCCGGAGCAGCTGAGCCCCAGAGGGTGAGCGGGCGGTCGCGCTGCACCACCATGCCGTCTGAGATTATCTGAGGAAGTTTCACCTCACCGTGGATGGCGGTGAGGCCGAGGAGCATGGCAGCTCCGAGGGTTATGATTCGTTTGCGATACATTGCACGGTGTTAGATTATATTTAGAGATATCGTCGTTGATGCAAAATTAGAAATTCCGGATTAAAAACAGATTAAATGGTGTAACATATATGTTTCCTGCTGTCACATCCGGGCATAAAATGTTCTCGGGAATGTATTATAGACTGTAGGGTTCACTCATATTCGTAGAGTCTGACGTGGAGTATCTCAAAATCGTCGACTCCGATGCGGACGTGACGGCCCTGATGGGTTTCGTCGCCGTTGAGGGTACGGATATGGTGTAAATTTCCATCACTGTCGACAGAAACCTGCTCGACCGAGGCGAGACCTATGCGTTTTCCCTGCCATTTGTCGTCCCGACGGGCTTCGCGGTCTGAACCGGCCGCGAGAAAACCGTCCTCGCCGAGCTTGGCCTGCGGTGTGGAGTCTTTGCCCTCGGGCTCGAAGGTGACCACTATGCCTGAGCCGGCGATGATATAGTCCATCGGGGCAAGGCGGATGATGAGTCCTCCCGCCGCGGGCCACACTGAGCCGTCAGTCGCACGCGGATCCCAGGGGAGGGTGAAGAAATGCTTGGCGTTTATATTCATTCCGTCGCGGTTGATGGTGCGCGAGGTGGAGTCTGCGTCAAAATATAGACCGTTCATGTCGCCTGTGCCGAGATGACGGGCGATGACGGGTGTGAGTTCACGAATGTTTTCGTTGCCTCGGCGCTGATAGGCACAGTCGCTGCTGTTGCGGCGATTGTTGAACGCAAAGGGACAGAGACCGATGGCATTATGCTCGCCGACAGCATAGTGGAGCTGGGCGGCATTGGGCTGTCCGCATTTGATTTCAGGTATGAAGAGCTGATTGTCGGCGGGACTGTAGGCCTTGACCCAATCGGTGAATCCGCTGTCATATAGATCCGGCGAGAGAAAATCTATCCGGGGAGCGGCTGCATGCCAGATATCTTTAAGGTGTGCGAGCGGACCGGCCGAGGGATATTCACCCGGCTGGCGTCCGCGTGAATTCATCGCTGCGTTGACATAGAGAGGCATTGTCGGGAAGATTTCGCGGGCAAGACGAGCGAGAGCCCCGACATAGCGGCCATAATTCCAGGCCATGAAGATCTCGTCGGTATATATGTCATCGCCGAAGACTTCTGTCCAGCTTCCCTTTTGCTTCATCCCGGCTTCTTTCCACTTGGCGAGAAGCTGCGGATGGAGTGATTTCTTGTTTTTGTTGAGATGGGCCATCAACTCTGCGGGCACTCCGCGGTCATATTCCTTTTGGGCGAGCTGCGAGTGGTCACGGGCCTCTTCGAGCATACCGATTTCGTTTTCTATCTGCAGGATAATCACAGTTCCGGCTGTATCAGTCTCTGCGATGTGGCGGAGCAGATGGCTGAAGGCATTGGCATCGGCGTCAAAGACATTCTGCGAGAAAGCCGATGCGATTTCGAGAGGTTTGCCGCTGCGGGTACGTGCGCGGGGATAAGCCTTGCTGTCGTTTTTGAACCATGAGGGTGCATAGCAGCTCATGGAGTTTTTCCAGGCTCCGAACCATAGGATGCCGATGCGGATACCGCTGTCGGTGGCCTGACGGATGATATTGTCGACGCTGCTGAAGTCAAACTCTCCTTTGGCGGGTTCAATAAGTTCCCAGGCCACGGGGAGGAGTACGGTGTTGTAGCCATGGGCGGCGGCCGATTCAAGGCAAGTGGCTACGTCGGCGGCCGATGAGGCCATTGAATTTCCGCTTTCTCCTCCGACAATGATGAAGGGCTTACCGTCGACAATGAGGCGCGATGCAGAGCCTTGGCGTTCGAGGCGCGATTCGGTGCGGGCGAAGCAGAGCGGACAGACGAGCAAAAATGTGAGAAGAATGGCCGGTAGTCTCATGGCTGTGGATGAAAAAATGTATAGTGGATGTTTGTGTGAAAAAAAACTCCCGCAGCCGGGTCAAAGAAGCCTGGCCTGTGGCTGCGGGAGTTGGTAGAAAGATCCGTTGGATTTTATTCAGCGGTTGACGGATTGCTCCAGTCGGGGCTTGTGAAGCCTGCACCGATATCAAATCCGGCGATGGCGTCGCAGACACCCTTGTAGGCAACCTTGCGGCCATAGCTTGAGTCAAAGATGTTGGGCGCGTCATCCTTGAGCCAATATTCATGCTCCTTGGCATTGTCCGAGAGACCCCAGATGGTGATTGCCGATTGCTGGGCCTCGGGAATGTTCTCGAAGTATGAAGTGAGGATCATCTGATAGATGTTGGCCTGGTTCTGCTGTTCCTCAGCCGAGGGAGATGCAGTGCCGAGAGCGACATCAAGCTCAGTGATACGGATGAGCTTGCCTGTGGCAGCGAGAGTCTGGAACATTGCGTCGACCTGCTCTTTGGTGATCGATTTCTGGACGTGCATCTGGGTGCCGATTCCATCAACATGGGCGCCATGGTTGTCGATATAGTTGACAAACTCGATGAGTTTGGCGAGCTTGCTCGGAGAAGTCTCGAGGTTATACTCGTTGACAAAGAGTTTGGCCCCGTTGGGTGAATACTTGGCCGCATACTCGAAGGCCTTCACCGCATAGTCCATACCGCAATAGTAGCCCCAGTAGAAGTGACTGTTGCCGGCTTCGTTGGCCCAGTTGAGGTTGAGGCCATCAGTCTCGGTCTCGACAGGCTCACTGTCACCCTCCGACCAGCCACCCTCGACGCCGCGGATCTGACCATTGTCACCGATAGGCTCGTTGATGACATCCCACGATGTGCAGGCGTCACCCATGTGAGTCATGGCTTCCTTGATCCAACCTTCCATGGCTTCGAGGAGAATGGCTTTCTTCTCTTCGGGAGTCTTCATCTCGTAGTGGAATGAAGCAGCGCGGCGGGGTGCGCCGGCGGGATCCTCTATTTTCTTTCCAAACTTGATGTTGTCGATGGTGTAGGTCGCTCCGACAGCACCGAAGTTGATGATGATGCGGTCAACGTCGTCATAGTCACCGGTGGTGAACTCATATTCACATGTCATCCAGTCGGTGCCGATGTTGAAGGTGTAATAGCCACCCTGCGAGCCGTAGGTGGTACCGTTCTGATATTGGAACTGGAGCGCACCGATCGATGAGCTTGCCTTGGCCTGGAACTGGATGATGTAGGGCACACCCTTCTGGAGAGGAGTGTCGAATGTGTAGGCACACTGTGCTTCCCAGGCATTGCCGTCGCCCTTGTTGACGAGGACGAGGGCCTTTGAGCCATCGATACCGACGCCATCAACCACTTCTGCGCTCTCCTTGTTGGAACCCCATGAGCCCCAACCGCCGGTAGTGCCGCCTTCGAAGTCAGATGCGTCGCCGACCATCACGTTTTCCATCGGGTCTTTTGCCGGCTCTGTATATTCGCCGAAGCGGATGTCGTCGATGGTGTAGGTCGCTCCGACAGCGCCGAAGTTGAGGATGATGCGGTTGACATCATCATAGTCACCGGTAGTGAAGATATATTCGCAGGTGATCCAGTCGGTACCGATGTTGAAGGTGTTATATCCACCCTGCGAGGCATAGGTGGTACCGTTCTGATACTGGAACTGGAGCGAGCCGGCAGCCGATGTTGATTTGGCCTTGAAGCTGATCTTATATTCCACATCCTTCTTGAGAGGCACATCGAAAGTGTAGGCACACTGTGCTTCCCAGGCATTGCCGTCGCCCTTGTTGACGAGGACGAGGGCCTTTGACCCATCGACGCCCACACCGTCAACGACGTCGGCGCTCTCCTTGTTGGAGCCCCATGAGCCCCAGCCGCCGGTAGTGCCGCCTTCGAAGTCAGATGCATCGCCGACGAGCACATTGCTGATGCCGTCGCCACCACCGGTCTGCTCCTGGACGAGTTTGGGTGCGATGAGCGACTTCATGTAGGTCTGCTGCTGCTGAGTGTGCCAGAGGAGGTTGTGGCCGTGGAGTTTCAACCCTGTGTTGAGGGCGAGAAACTGGTCGACTTTGCTCCAGTTGCAGGCTCCGGAGGCCGATACGATGCTCTGATGCTTCATGGCATTGCCGAAGGTCACACCCTGGAAGTTGTCGAGGACTGCCTGGCGATATCCGGGATTGTCCTCGTTGAGGAAGTCATCTAGACCCATGCCGATTGTGATGTCGACATTGGGGTGATATTGCGCCATGTAGTTCTTCACATAGTCGTATTTAGAGATTTTCTCCGCGAGTTCCATAGGGATTTCGGAGGGCTGGACGGTCTTGTCGGGATCCTTCCACTCCATCACCTGGTCGTCGCAGGCTGCAAGGACAAGAGATGCGGCCGCAAGAGGAAATATTATCTTGTTTATTTTCATGATTCTGTGATTTTAGGAGGTCGTTGGGTTATTCTTCATCTTCATCCTCTTCATAGTCGCTGGGTTCAAAGAACTTGTAGGGGACTATGCGCCAGTTGTCGAGATAGATTTTCGGTCCGTTGAAGGCTGTTGATTTAAGAGTCACGGTCTCGCCTGCGGCGTCAGTGTAGTCGAAATCAGTGTTGATGAAACCGATGCCGAAGTTGGGATAGGTGGCAGCCATGCGGTCGTCGATCACCATCTGGAAGGTCGGGGTCGCACTTTCGGGATCCGCGATGAGAGTGGCATATTTGTTGAATGAGCTCAAAGGTACAGTCATGGTTGTCCACTTCGGTGCGGAGAAGGGCACGATTGAGCCTCCGGTCCATGTTTCGAGCCATGGAGCAAAGCAATAGACAAGGTTGTTTTTGCCATCGTCATCGCTGCCGAAGCCGGCGAAGTTGTAGTTGTTGATGAGCTGTAGCTGGAAGAAACCGGTGTTGCTCCAAGGTTCGGGGCAATATATGTCAAACTGGAAAGCCACTTCGGTCACAGGAGTCTCGGCAGGTATGAGCTCCGACATGCGGGCCCAGTTTTCCCAGTCAAGATTGCCGTCGCCGACGGTGTGACATTCGGTCACACGGGGCTTGCCGGAGGCTACTCCATCGGCCAGGAGACGGTCGGGGACAATCTGCACGCAGTAGCCGCGTCCGGTGCCGGCGGGGTCATTGACGAGGTCGCCGTTTGCGGGGTCGTTGCTGATCATGGAGCCTGTTTCCTTCCAGCTCCACGCGCCCTGCTGGCCTTCGGTATCGAAGTCGAGGATGAGGCCGCGGCGCTCGTTGAAGTAGGCAGGCGACTGGGTCACACCGTTGGGGCTCTCGGAGATGATGGCGCCACCCTGCGGCACACCCTGCGGCATGACGAAGGTGAACCACTCGCCGTCCGGGTCATTCTCGATCCCCTCGGTCACTTCAATGCCGCCCGGAAGGGTGATGTGGGATGTCTCATGGAGATATGAGCCGCTGACAGTCACGGTCTCGCCCGGCTGCGGGAGAGTGGGGTTGACATTTTTGATGACTGAGTAGCCGTTGCGGATGAGGAAGCTGTAGACCAGCTCGGTTTTATCCTTGACAAGACGGATGGTGTTGCGCTCCTCGGGCTCACACTCTGTCACCGGGGTGTCGGTATTGACAGTGAGGATAAGGGAATTGTCAGTGACGTAGGCCCGGTTGAAATATGTATCGTAGCCGTTGATATAGACTTTCTTCACACCATAGAGGCCCTCGCCTTCGAGACGGATCATCTGGCCGAGGCGTGCGAACTCTACGGGACGGTCGGGCACCGACGACTTATAGTCTTCAAGATAGACCTGGGTTATGCTCATCGGGTTGTCCTGATATTCACTCTTGAAATACTCGTCGTCGTCATTGCATGATGACAGAGCGAATGAACAGAGCGCCAGCGCCGGGAGCAGGAAATATCTGGTTGTTTTCATAATAGCTTTGCTTTATTAAAATCAGTTGAAGAGGGTTGAGGGATTGATTTCTCTCTCTCCAAATTCATAGGCGACCGGTGACTCGAGCAGTTTGGGGTTGCGTGCGATGTCGACGTCGCTGAGCGGGAGTGTGAGATGATTTTTGGTTGCGGTTGAGACACCGGTGCCGTCGCTTGTCTTGACATACTGACACGGTTCGTTCTCATCCCATTCGTAGCCTGCGTTGCGCTCCTGGCTGTTGAGATAGTTGACCACTTCCTGCTGCTGATAGTAGCTGCGGCGGAGGAGATCGTACCAGTAGAGGCCTTCGTAGGCAAACTCGATGCGGCGCTCATAGATGATGTCCTGATAGGTGATGGCCGATTTGGTCGGCATGCCTGCACGCTTACGCACTTCGTTGTAATATTTGAGGGCGTTGGCGTCGCTGGTGGTCGAGTTGTTGCCGAGGATAGCTTCGGCGAGGTTGAGGTAGACCTCAGCGAGACGCATCATGTAGGTGTTGACACCCGATGACTGTTGATAGCTCTGGCCGTTGTCGTCGATCTTGCCGATGACGTGTTTGACCACATTACATTTGTTATCGTAGCCTGTTTCGGTGACATTGTAGGTATAGCCGCCGTTCTTCTTGTTGAGCTGCGGATAGAAATCGCCGACGGTAGCGATGGTGGCGTGACGGCGGATGCGGTCAGCCGGATCGTAGGTGCGCACGATGTCAAACGATGCATAGGTCGCGTTGCCCCAGTTGGTTTCGCCGACCATGGTTGACCAGCTGAAGAATGCTGAGATGGAGTTGGTGCCACCCCAACCCACTGCGTCGGTCGAGCCTTTGAGCCACTGGAGCTGGAAGACTGACTCGGAGTTGTTGTTCCAGTTCTCGACGGTGAAGAGGTCACCATAGGCGGGAAGGAGGCTGTAGGGGCCTTCCATACACTTCATCGCGGCCTTGGCGGCGAGGTCGAGATAGTAGGGATTGCGCTGTCCGCGGTTGAAGTCGGTGGCGATGTTGGTGCCGTCATACTGGCCGTCGGTCGTCAGTCCTGCCATTGACAGATATACGCGTGAGAGGATGCCATAGGCGCTGTAGCGGGTCACGCGGCCGGGATTGGCGGATGTCTTGGAGAGGTTGGCGGCTGCATATTCGAGGTCGCGGATAGCAAACTCGATGACGTCGGTCTGGCGGTGAGCATTGGCCACGGGCGATGAGATCTGGGCTTTCGTGTCGGTATAGATGATACCCTTGCCCCATACGGAGCCGATATACCAGTAGGCCAGACCGCGCATGAAGCGGGCTTCGGCCATGCCCTGGATCTTAGCCTCTTCAGTGACGGCCGGCGAACATTTGTCGCGGATATTGTTGACGGCGTTGTTTGACTGTGCCACTACTGAGTAGAATGCGCCCCATGCGTCTTCAAGACCGGGCGAAAGTGAGGTCTCGGTGAAGTTGGTGTAGGGATAGATGTAGTCCGACCAGCGGGCTGTGAGGTTGTTGCTGCGGCCGTCGCCTACGCTGTAGTAAAACTTGCCGTTAAACGAGTTCCACACATAGTTGTAGAGCGGAGCTGTAGCCTGCGCTACGGCCTCGTTTGTGTCGAAAAATGTATCCTCGCTCGCCTGATATGTGTTCTTCTGGTCGAGGAAGTCCGAGCAGGAGCTCATGCCGATCATTCCGGTCAGAGCTGCAAGGACGTATATTTTAGTTTTCATCGTTAAATCTTGTTTGACGGTTAGAATGATACGTTAAGACCGAAGGTGTAGATGCGGGGGCTGGGGTAGCGGCCGTAGTCGACACCGGTCATGAGGGCATCGCCGTACATGGCACCGACTTCGGGGTCGAGGCCCTTGTATTTGGTCCAGGTATGGAGGTTCTGGATGTTCATGTAGACTCTGACATTGTCAAGATAGATCTTGCGCACCAGATGCTTCGGGAAGGTGTAGCCGAGCGAGATGTTCTGGAGACGGATATAGGATGCGTCCTCGATGAGGCGGTCAGAGACACGGGTGTAGTTGGCGTTGGCATCCGAGCGCTGCACGGCGGGCATGGTGGTCTGCGAAGCGTTGACCACATGGAGGTTTCTGTAGTCACCGTCGGGACCGTTGGGATTGATCTTTTCAATGACGGCATAGTTGAGCGCCGAGCGGAGGATGTTGTTGTTCTGGCGGGGATCCTCGATGCGCATACGGGTGAGGTTGAGGGCCTTGTTGCCGTAGCTTCCGGAGAAGAAGATCGAGAGGTCAATGCCCTTCCATGAGAAGGTGTTGCCGAAGCCGAAGGTGAATTTAGGTTCGGGATTGCCGATGTAGGTGCAGTCTTCAGCGTTGATGACACCGTCGCCGTTGATATCCTCATAGATATAGTCGCCGAGCCAGGTAGAGCTTTCCGCGATGGTGTTGCCTTCGGGGATGGCTACCTGCTTGAGCTTTCCGTCGGCATCATGATAGTAGAAGTCGGTCGGGTTGTCGAAGCGGCCGATGACCTTGTAGCCCCAGAACTGGCCGATAGGCTGACCTACGGCGGTTTTGGTTACGATGTAGTTGGTCGATGAGGGCTGGAACGATTTCTCGAGAGTTGCTGTCTCGGTGTCGAGCGATTTGACCTTGTTGCGGTTCATGCCAAACACGAGATTGGTGGTCCACTGGAAGTCGCGGTTGGTGATATTGGTCGAGTTGATGGTGAGTTCGAGACCCTTGTTCTCGAGTGAGCCGATGTTGTCCCAGGGGTTTGAGGCTGCGCCGGCACCGGCTGAACCGATATAGGCGGGGAGCTGAACCTGGAGCAGGAGGTTTTTGGTCTTCTTGTAGTAGACTTCACCGATAAATTCGATGCGATTGTCGAGGAAGCCGAGGTCAAGACCAAGGTTGTATGAGTGGGTGGTCTCCCATGTCAGGTCATTGTTGGGTGTATTGCCGGTGAGGACGCCGGTGCCCCAGGGAGTGGTCTGGAACTTGAGGAGGGCGATTGTGGCCCACTGGTCTACGTTCTGGTTACCGGTCGAGCCCCATCCTGCGCGGAGCTTGGCGTTGTTGAGCCATGAGATGTCGCGGAGGAAGCTTTCCTGTGAGGCGCGCCATGCGAGGGCTACCGAGGGGAACCAACCCCAGCGGTTGTCCTTGTTGAATTTCGAAGAACCGTCGCGGCGGAGGGTGGCGGTCACGAGATAGCGGTCGTCAAATGAATAGAAGACGCGTCCGAAATATGAGAGGATAGAGTTGGCAAATTTGTAGCCGGTGGTTGTCGAGGTGGTGATGTCGCCGGCCGAGAGGTCAGGTGTGGAGTTTGAGAGGAAACCTGTGGCGTTGCCGACCTGGGTCTCCCAGTTGAAGTGGCTCATTTCCTGACCGAGCATGGCATTGACACTGTGGACTTTGTTGAATGTCATGTTGTAGGTGAGGATGTTGCGCCATGACCAGTATTTGGTGTTGGTCTTTGTCCACTTCGAGGTGCGGGTGTCCTGAGTCTTGATGCCGAACTGATAGTCGGGCATGTAGTAATAGTAGTTGTTGTAGTTCCAGTCACCGGAAACTTCAGTCTTTAGGGTGAGACCTTTGTATAGGGTGGCCTCGAGATAGGTATTGAGACGGAAGTTGGTCTTGCGGTTGTTGTTGGTGATGAGCTCGGCGAGACCTACGGGGTTGTCGGGCATCCAGACATCTTCCGGACCGTCAAACGAACCGTCGGGCGAGGTCACAGCAACCGTAGGTTGCTGCATGAGCGCGCTCATGATGGTGTTTTTGTCGGTGCCTACCTGTTGTTTGGTCTCTGAGAATGAGAAGTTGACACCGCCTCTGAGCCATGATTTGATCTGCGAGTCGAGGTTGGAGCGGAGCGAGAGGCGGCGGAAGCCTGAACCGAGTGCGATACCGTTCTGTTTGAGGTAGCCGCCTGAGAAGGCATAGGTCGTGCGCTCGTTACCGCCGCTGACCGAGATGTTGTGGCTGGTCATGAGGGCTTTCTTGAAGAGCTCGTCCTGCCAGTCGGTACCTTCGCCGAGAGCGTCGGGATTGACAAACGCGCTCGAGGGGTCGAGGAGGTTGAGCTCGTTGGCGCGGTAGTTGTGATGGCGGGCATACTCGCGGAGATTGAGCATGTCATATTTCTCGGGCATTTCCTGCCAGCCCACATAGCCGTCGTAGGTGACGGTGGCATTTCCGGTCTGGCCGCGCTTGGTGGTGATCATGATGACACCGTTTGATGCACGCGAACCGTAGATGGCGGTTGCCGAGGCATCCTTGAGGATGTCCATGCTGACGATGTCGGAGGGGTTGATCGAGCTGAGGGGGTTGGAGCTTTCGTCGTCAGTGGCTGAGTCGATGACCACGCCGTCGATGACGAAGATCGGCTGGTTGGTGGCGTTGAGCGAGTTGATACCGCGGATGCGGATTGAGCTTGACGCTCCGGGTGTACCGGAGTTGGCCTGTATCTGCACGCCGGCAGCACGTCCCTGAAGCACCTGGTCGATGCTGGTCGGCACTGATTTTTTGATGGCTGCATCGCCTACGGAGACTACCGAACCGGTCATGTCGGAACGTTTCATCTGGCCGTAGCCTACGACCACTACCTCGTCGAGCACTTCGGAGTTCTCTTTGAGGACGATGGTGATGTTGGTGCGTCCGTCGACGGCAACACTTTGCTGGTTGTAGCCGACGTAGCTGACAACGAGTGTCGCGTTTTTGGGTACGCTTAACTGGAAGTGTCCGTCAATATCGGTCGCCATGCCGTTTGCCGAACCTTTTTGTTGCACTGTCGCGCCGATGAGCGGATCGCCTGCTTCATCCTGCACTGTTCCCTTCACTGTGATGTTCTGGGAGAAAGCCCATAGCGGTGTCATGCAGACAAGCAGCAGCACTATGGACCTCAGGTAGGTTAATGTGCACTTCATTTTGAAAAAAAGTGGTTTTAGAGATTATTAAGGTAAGAAAGATGAATTGTTTTCAGGTAAGTTTACTTGTAGGTTTGTTCAAGTAGTTTGTGTCCGAATCCGGAAGTTGTTGAGCCGGCTCACCAATCGTCCGTTTTAGGGCTGTATAATGCAAAGTTATAGATTAATTTCGATTATCAAAGAGTTTTTAACATTAAAAACCTTAATTCACAACTCTCCTTAACCTTTGAGTCGCAGATAGTGCAAAGTTTCGGATAAAATATGCAAAATTTTTTGATGGCTGCCGAAGCCTTTTTTCTGTTCTGAAATGGCGACAATCGGTCGGGACTACCCAGTGTAGTCCCCCTGTTCCGATTGATTGTGCGAGGATAATCCCGATGTCCGGTGCCGGGCTTATTGTATAAAAAACTGAAAGCTTATTGTGTGAATGACGTTAATTGGACTGTCTTCTTTCGCTGACACTATTTTGCCACAATGCTGTCACCGACGATCGTGATATCTCCCGAGTCGGCGAGCTCTCTGATGAGTGTGATGACCTCTTCCCTTCTGCCGGGAAGATTCCCGATGATGCGTGTGAGTTTGCAGCCTCCGGGGTGCGACGCCTGGTAGATGATGCTCTCACGGATGGTTTGGGCTGTCCGTGTGGAGTCGCCGCTGCGTCTTTTCGACCGGCAGTAGTCACATTTGCCACATTCCTTGGCGTTTTCCTCTCCGAAATAGCGCAACATTCCTCTCACCCTGCACTCAGCCGACTCGAAGACGAAGTTTTTCATGGCGTCGAGGCGTG
The DNA here is from genome assembly GCA_023665865.1 of Staphylococcus sp. Lineage (GTDB taxonomy): Bacteria > Bacteroidota > Bacteroidia > Bacteroidales > Muribaculaceae > Duncaniella. Next base: position 886,491 of record JAMPDC010000001.1, on the reverse strand, counting down.
CTTTCATCCTTTCGCGTTGCTTTTCATAGACTTCGGTAGGGATGATGATATGCTTGGGGAGTTCGCGCGAGGTCGGGTAATATATATAAGGTGTGGTACGGCGCGGGACATAGTGGATGGCATGGATGCGGCTCAGGTAGAGCAGGGCCTGATAGACCGTCTCCGATGCCAGCATCGTCGCGCGTGCGATGGAGAGCTCGCTGATGTGGACATAGTCGGCGAAAAGACCGGTGTAGGTGCGCAGGATGCACTGAAACACCTCGTCGGTCTCGTCGGGGAGGTCGAGGCTGTAGAGATCCTCCTTTTTCATGATGACCATCAGACGCGAGCGTGAGGTCGTCTCCTCGATATACTCGAGATACCCCGCACGGCTGAGCAGATGTAGGGCGCTGGCCGTCGGCACCGCAGGGAGCGAGAAGGTCTGGCAGAAGAGCTCGAGGTTAAATTCATAGAGCTTGCCATAGCCGTCGCCGACAGCTACGTCGAGGAAGTTGCCGGCCAGTTCATAGACGTGGGCAATGAAGTCCTTTTCCGGGAAACTCTCGCTCAGACGCCGTGTGAGGGTGGCTTTGTCGCGGTTCGAGGCGATGATCACGGCAAATGATTCCTTGCTGTCGCGCCCGGCACGCCCGGCTTCCTGATAATACTCCTCAAGCGAGGAGGGGAGGTCGAGATGGACCACTGTGCGTACATCGGGCTTGTCGATACCCATGCCGAAGGCGTTGGTGGCCACGATTACTCTCACCTCGTCGTTTTTCCATGCGTTCTGGCGCTTGTCTTTCTCCTCCGGGTCAAGTCCTGCATGGTAATAGTCGGCAGAGATCCCCTCGCTGATGAGCAATCGGGCTATCTCGCTGCATTTGCGCCGTGAGCGGACATAGATTATCGAACAGCCGCTTGTGGAGTGGAGTATGCGCAGCAGGGTATCCTCCTTGAAGTCGGCGTAGCGGACGAGATACGAGATGTTGTCGCGGGTGAAGGATCGGGCGAAGACCTTCGGGGCCCTGAAATTGAGACAACGCATGATGTCGGCCGTCACCTCGGGCGTAGCCGAGGCCGTGAGTGCGAGGATCGGCACTGTCTCCCCGGCTATCTCGCGCAGGCGTGCCACCTTCAGATAGGAGGGGCGGAAATCATAGCCCCACTGCGAGATGCAGTGGGCCTCGTCGACCACGATGAGGCTCAGATGCATTGCGCGGAGCTCGGCGATGAAATTCTCGTTTTGCAGACGTTCGGGCGAGACATAAAGCAGCTTCGCCTTGCCGAGCCGGCATCGTGTGAGAGCCAGCTCTGTCTCCCGGCGGGTCAGACCGGAGTGGAAATAGACAGCCCTGATGTCGCGTTCGCGCAGATTGTCGACCTGATCCTTCATCAGTGAGATTAGCGGAGTGACGACAATAGTCAGTCCCGGCAAGAGCATTGCCGGGACCTGGAATGTGATTGATTTTCCGCCGCCTGTGGGCAGAAGGCCGAGCGTGTCGTGGCCTTCGAGCACGGAGTCGATGATCTCGCGCTGGAGGGGGCGGAACGTGTCGTAGCCCCAGTGTCGTTTCAGTATGCTCGATGGCATGGCTCTGACGCTCTTACGGGGGAATCAGTCAAGGTGGATTTCCTTGACAAAAAGCTGTATGGCCGAGCCACCCTTGTGTTTGTTTTCCTCGATGGTGTAGCAGATGCTGAACGACTTGCCCGAGTGGATGCTGTCGAAGAGCTCGGCCTTGTTGAAGGCGATGCCGTTGAGCACCTTCCCGCAGGTCGAGTCGACGAGGTCGAGCTTGATGTGCTCGTTGTGGCGTCCGACGAGTTTCGATGTGCCGAAGTCCGTCACTCCGCGGCTACAGAACACCGGCTTGTTGTTGCCGGGTCCGAAGGGATTGAACTGACGCAGATAGTTGAGAAACTCGGGGGTGATCTCTGAGAAATTGAGATAGGCGTCGATGTCAAGCTGTGGGGTGAGCTGGTCGGGACGGATGTGGTCGCTGACAAACTGCTCGAAGCGGCGGGTGAACTCCGGGATGTTTTCCTCCTTTAGCGAGAGACCGACGGCATAGGTGTGGCCGCCGAAATTCTCGAGCAGGTCGCGGGCTGAGTCTACGGCACGGTAGACGTCGAAACCCTGCACCGAGCGCGACGAGCCTGTGGCAAGCCCGTTGGAGAAGGTCAGGACGACTGAGGGCTTGTAGTATAGCTCCGTGAGGCGCGAGGCCACGATGCCTATGATTCCCTTGTGCCAGTTTTTGTTGTAGATGACGATCGACTTTTTTTCCGAGAGCATCTCGCTGCGTTCCTCAAGGATGGCGTTTGCCTCGTCGGTGATCTGCTTGTCGAGCTCCTTGCGGTCCTGGTTGTAGCGGTCGATCTCCTTGGCGCGGGCATAGGCGTCGGTGAGGTCGCGCGACACGAGCAGATCCACGGCTTCCTTGCCGCTCTGCATGCGTCCGGAGGCATTGATGCGGGGCCCGATCTTGAAGATGACGTCGCTGATGGTGATCTCGCGGCCCGAGAGTCCGCAGATGCGGATGATGGCCCGCAGACCCATGTTTGGATTGGAGTTGAGCCGCTTCAGGCCATGATAGGCCATGATGCGGTTTTCGCCGACCATCGGGACGATGTCGGCAGCGATTGATACGGCCACCAGATCGAGCATCCCTTCGAGGTCGGCGCTCCCGAGGCCGTTTGACATAGCGAAGGCCTGCATGAATTTATAGCCTACGCCACAACCGGAGAGGTGGGGACACGGATAGGTGCTCCCTTCGAGTTTCGGATTGAGGATAGCCACTGCCGGCGGGAGGGTCTCGTCGGGGACGTGGTGGTCACAGATGATGAAGTCTATGCCCAGAGCGCGGGCATATTCGATTTCCTCCGTGGCTTTGATGCCACAGTCAAGGATGATAAAGAGTTTGACCCCTTGACGGGCGGCCATGTCGATGGTGGCCTTCGATATCCCATATCCGTCCTCGTTGCGGGTCGGGATAAGGTAGTCGATATGGGAGTAGAAATTGCGGAGATATTTGTAGACGAGAGCCACGGCGGTGGTTCCGTCGACGTCATAGTCTCCATAGACAATTATCTGCTCCTTTGACCCCATGGCACGGTTGAGCCTGTGGACGGCTTTGTCCATGTCGGGCATTAGGAACGGGTCGTGCATATCCTTGAGCGAGGGGTGGAAAAATTTTTCCGCCTCTTCGACTGAGGAAATGCCCCGTTGCACAAGCAGCTCGCTAATGGGCGGCACTCCGGCATAGCGCTTTGCCAGGCCGGACTCCACTTCTTGTTCGTCGGATGTAAGGGGACAGTAATTCCATTTACTTGTCATTTATGTTGTTTCTTTTTATTTCAAAAGAAGGCGGAGGCCGCTTTTTCCTGACGGCCGGAGGAGAGGGTATCAGAGGAGGTTATGTGTGCATTCTGCGGTTTGCCACACACCGTGTGGCACCGTGTCCGTGATGAACAGATGCTGTCAACCGGACACTATTGTCCGATTATTTGCAAAAGTACGCAGAAAAATTGGATAAATTGTCATAACAAATGTTATTTATCCTTTAAACGTCCTCCTGACGACAAATAAATTGGAGGTGTCTGTGGGTGACGTGTACTTGTCAATGCCTGTCAGCTCTCCCCGGGGCGGCTAAGATGGACATCAAGCTGCGGGAATGGGAAGGAGAGCGACGGATGGTCGGTGATGACGGTGTAGAATTCTTCGTTGTGGTCGAAATACACGCCCCAGAAGTCGGCGCTTCTGACCCAGGCGCGGACACTGAGATTGACCGACGAGTCGGCGAGGGCGGAGACGACTACGACCGGAGCTGCGACCGAGGGGCCGTCGGCCGGTTGCTCCTGGAGCACACGCTGGTCTTTGCTGAGGAGACCGAGGATGAGACGGCGCGCTTCCTCGACACTTTCGCCATAGGAGATGCCGATGCTCCACTCTACGCGGCGGTAGGCCTGGGTAGTGTAGTTGTTGACGCTGCCGGTCGACAGGCCGCCGTTGGGTATGAGGATCGACTTGTTGTCGGGGGTGCAGATGACGGTGTTGAATATCTCGATGCGGGTGACGGTGCCTGCGAAGCCCTGGGCCTCGATGTAGTCGCCGACCTTGAAGGGTTTGAGAAGGAGTATGAGCACACCGCCCGCGAAGTTCTGGAGTGTGCCGCTCAGCGCCATACCGATCGCAACGCCGGCCGAGGCAAAGAGGGCGAGGAAGGAGCTGGTCGGGATGCCTAGAATGCCGATGACGGTGACGATGAGGATGAAGAAGAGCACTATCCTTACCATCGAGAGTACGAAGGTGCTCAGCGAGGCGTCGATCTGGCGGCGCGTCAGTATGCGGTAGACGAAGTCATAGAGTTTCTTGATGATGAATTTGCCCGCATAGAAGATCACTATGGCGATCGCAAGCGAGATGGCGAAGTGGATGAGGTCGTGGACGAGCGTGTCGACGAGCTGGTCGAACGACATGTTTTTCAATACCTCTTTCTTCTCTTCGATAGAGGGGATGGAGTCGGTCGGGATGATGTCGAATTGTAGCATATCAGTTGTTGAACCTGTCAGTTGTTGTTGGAGTTGTCAAACAATGGAGCGGCCGATACCACGTCCTTCCACCACGAGCACTCCGTGTAGTCACGGTAGTTTTCCTGCCCGGGGGCCATGACGATGTATGATCCGAGGCCGCAGTAGCGGGAGACCAGGATGCCGTTATACTCGCGTGAGGTCGTGGCCTTGTAGCTGACGGTCTTGGCCAGCGCCTCTCTCCACGCGTCGAGGAGTTCAGGCTGCTCGCGGCAGAGTGTCTCCATATAGTGGTCCATGTCATAGACCGGCCTGCACTGCGAGTAGAGCGCCGATGTGGGGTTGAATCGCTTCGAGAGAGCCTGAACCGAGCTGAGTCCCGCGGGATAGGAGGTGTGGGTGCGGAAGATGGCTTTGCTCGCCTCGGCGAGAGCGTCGAGCCCGGCGGTTTCTATTACGGTCATCTGGCAGCGCCCCGAGGAGCCGGTGTTGTAGTATTTGAAAGTGTTTCTCGCAGCTTGGACTACATCAGGAGTGCCGCTGACAAAGAAGGGCGCTATGTTGAGATGATAGGGCATTCCCTCACCTTCCAGTTCGGTCGGCGAGGCTGCGATGACGGGCGTGATGTGGCGCAGCTCATAGGCCACCTCGACTGTCCCCATCAGGCAACAGTCGAAATAAATGAAGCTGAAGCGTTCGTTCTCCAGCGTCTCGCGCATCGACGCGAGGCTCATCCATTTGGTGCGGTCGTAGCCATAGGAGCGCATCGGAGGAGCGGCAGTGCGTGTGTAGTCGCCGTTTTCAGTCATCCATGAGGTCGAATGTCCCCAGAAGACTATGCCATAATCCTCGGCTGGCGCCACAGTCTTGGTGTCGGCGAGCACCTCGCTCATCCTTGACGGAGCCACGGAGTAGATCCCCGGGTCATCGGGATAGGTCTTCAACACCCGCGTCCCCTGCTCGGTGATCTCAAGGAGCTGCGGGGCCATGCCGCGGTCAGTGCCTGGGCGGTTGTGGTAGACGAGCAGACGCCCGCCGTTGAGTCCACCCTCCCTGACCCCTTGGGCCATCTCCTTGAGGTCGGCGTCGTCATATTCGAGCGCGGAGCCGAGATTGTTGTCGGCAAGCATGTAGACGAGCACCGTCCTGTGGACCGATTCTGGCGCAGGAGGTGCGGGGCTGTCGCTTTTGCTGTGACAGCCGCTCACGGCAAGGAGCATGCAGATCAATATTGTGGTGGAGAGAATGTGTCGGAGCATGTCTGTGAATCTTTCTGTGTTAATGATAAATTGTATTGCTACACAAAGTTACTGCTTTTTTCCATATCCTCTCGCTGTCATATCATATTTTTCAGTTGTGCATCCATTTTGTTCCCTCACAGTCATCATATTTACAATTATAAAGTTAAATAATATAAAAATACGGCAAAAATTTGTAAGCGCATATAAAAATCCCTATCTTGCAGACAATTAACCATTATATCTTTTTCATCTAAACCTTTTAAAACCTTTTTGGCATGAAGCATTTTAGTAACCTTTTCTTATTTCTGACGTCTGTGTTTATTCTTACATCTTGCAGCAGTGATTCGGATGATTCCGGTAGCAATGAGCGCAAGGATATAAATCTCAACCCGACAGAGTTGGAGATTGTGAAAGCCAACACCTCTATCGGTCTGAATATGCTTAGCTATTTCGACGGCAATTCGGAGGAAGATAATTTCATGGTGTCGCCACTGAGCGCGCAGTTTGTCATGGGCATGCTGGCCAACGGTGCACAGGGCAAGACCCTCGACGAAATCACCGCCGCCATGGGCACAAACTCAATAGATGAACTCAACGACCTCTGCAAGCGCCTGTTGACAGAGCTGCCCAAGGCCGACAAGAAAACCACCTTGCGCAGCGCCAATTCCGCTTGGTTTAACAAAGGCTATAACGTGCTTCCATCCTATTCAAAAGCTATCGCTGATTTCTATTCTGCCGATGCTTCCATGATTGATTTGACTACAGTTGAATCAATGAAAATGATAAACGACTGGTGTTCATCCCATACAGATGGAATGATTCCTTCAGTCATTACCAAACCATATTCCCAAGAGATACGGTTCGTGCTTCTCAATGCCCTATATTTCAAGGGAGAGTGGTCGTCACCCTTCAGTGTAGACCAGACAGCCAACAAGGATTTCAACAATGCCGACGGGTCGGTGGTCAAGACTCTGACCATGTGCAAATCGCTGAGTGCGCCATACTACAATCATCCCGACTTTGAGCTTGCCCGTTTGACCTATGGCAACGGCGCCTATGCCATGACCATAGTGCTCCCCTCCAAACAGAGTTCGCTCACAAAGGCGTTGGCAGCGCTCGACGGATCCGTATGGGCAGAGTGGAAGTCAAGCAGAAAAACATTTGAACTCAAGTTGGAATTTCCCAAATTTAAGATCGCAACCACCACAGAAATCAACAGATATCTTCAGAGTCTTGGCATAAAAGAGGTCTACTGTTCCGATGCCGACCTATCGGCTATGACAGACAGACCAGCCTTTCTCTCTACAGTTGACCAGTACACAGCAATAGAAGTGGACGAGAAGGGCACTGTTGCCTCGGTCGTTACCAAAGGAGAAGGTCTGGATGGCGCAAATTTTGACCCCATCGTTGTAGACTTCCATATTGATCGTCCGTTTGCTTTTGTAATCGAGGAGACCTCGACCGGCTCAATCCTCTTTGTCGGCAGAGTCAACAAACTCTAAGGATAATATCGGTCATCCGAGGAGCCGCGCTTCTACAAATCGACTATTAAAGGTGCATCCTCCTGCCGTTATGAACCGACTGACGTTGTGAACCGATCACCGTCGTGAACCGTCTGCCGTCGTGAACCGAGAAAAACCTGCCGGAGGCAGGTTGATCATGCAAGGAGCACCCTCTTCCCGTGATGAACCTGAGAAAAACCTGCCGTAAGCAGGTCGATCGTGCTGAAACCCCATGTTTCAACATGGGGGAAGTCAATAAAGGAATAACAAGCCTCGGAGAGGCGTCTCCATCACAAGACGCCTCTCCGAGGCTGAGTATTAGTGAGAGACACTGTCCCCGGGCAACGCCCGGGGTTTCAGCACAATCCCTCTGCCTCCGGCAGATATAATCACATAAGCACAGCCTAAATCCATATTGGCATATACCTATGAGAGATAGAAATGACGGAGAGTAATAGACTCGTATATTTTCAGCCCGAAAAAATTAATCTGTAATTTTTGTTATTTCTGAATTTCTGTATCTCCTTGTGCTCTTCTGAAGATTCATCCGTGAACAAACCGATGACTTAAGCCGTTGCTAAAATGTCGCCAATCTTGGCATTTAACCAAAGTTAACGCTCGCAGATGCTTGAAAAAACCGAATCTTGCGCTAACTTTGGGAAACTTGAAAAAAACATTCATCATGAGCAACCAGCTGAAAGTCTACTGTGTAAATCTGAGCGAATATCTCCCCATCGAGGGGGGCATGACCCTCAGTCAGATATATGAGGGGGTCAAGGATCGCCTCAGCTTCGTCCCCGTCTGTGCCCGTGTCAACAACAAGGCCGAAGACCTCTCCTTCCCTGTATTCACCCCCAAGCAGGTAGAGTTTCTACCGGTCGATTCCCCTTCGGGTCATCGCTGCTACATCCGCTCGCTCTGCATGGTGCTCTACCGTGCCGTCGCAAGCCTCTATCCGGGTGTGCGCCTCGTCATCAGCCACTCCGTCTCGCGCGGCTACTACTGCCGCCTGCGCGACCTGACCATTGACGCTGAGGTCTGCGGGCGCATCAAGGCCGAGATGCGGTCGATAGTCGACCGTGATCTCCCCTTCGAGCGCAAGGAGCGCCTCACTTCCGATGTCATCGGGATCATGCGCGCCCAGGGGCTCGACGAGAAAGTGAAACTCCTCGAGACTCTCCACGACCTCTATACCGTCTACTATCGTCTCGACGGTCTCGCTGATACATATAACGGCAATCTCGTCCCGCGTACCGGCATGCTGCGGGTGTTTGACCTCGTGCCTTACGAGGACGGGCTCCTCCTGCTCGGCCCAGATCCCGCCGAGCCGTCGCGCCCGACCATTCCCCTCCTTCAGCCGAAGCTCTACAGGGCTTTCACTGACTATCTCCGATTCAATTCCATCATTGGCATACGCGATGCCGGCGATGTCAACGAAGTGGCGGCCGGAAAGGGTACGGGTATGATGATCAACGTGGCCGAGGCACTCCACACGAAGTATATCGGAGCCATTGCCGACCGTATCACCGAGCGCTACCACAACGGCGGTGCCAGAGTGGTGCTCATCGCCGGCCCATCTTCGTCGGGAAAGACCACATTCACCAAGCGTCTGGCCGTCCAGCTCCTCACCAATCTGCTCAAGCCGGTGATGATCTCGCTCGACAACTATTTCGTCGACCGTCACCACACCCCGCGTGACGAGAGTGGCGACTATGACTATGAATCGCTCTTCGCACTCGACCTCGAGCTTTTCAACGAGCACCTCAACCGTCTCATCAAGGGTGAGGAGATAGAGATTCCTTACTATAATTTCGAGCGCGGCGAGCGTGAATACCGCCGCGAGACAGTCAAGCTCGACGATCACTCCATCCTTCTCATCGAGGGCATACATGGCCTCAACCCTGAACTGACGCGCGACGTCGACGCATCGATGAAATATCGCATCTATGTCTCAGCGCTGACCACTCTCGCCATCGATGACCACAACTGGGTGTCGACGACCGACAACCGCCTCCTGCGCCGCATCATCCGCGATTACAAATATCGCGGCACCAACGCGCTCGAGACCATCCGCCGCTGGCCGAGTGTGCGCCGGGGCGAGGAGAAGTGGATCTTCCCCTATCAGGAAAATGCCGACTCGATGTTTAACTCCTCGCTCCTCTTCGAGCTTGGTGTGATGCGCGACGAAGCCGACAAGGTGCTCCGCAGTGTGCCCCGCGACGTCCCTGAATATGCCGAAGCCCATCGCCTGCGCAAGTTCCTCGGCTACTTCTCGTCGATCCCCTCGACCCTCATCCCGCCGACCTCACTCCTGCGCGAGTTTCTCGGCGGCTCATCATTCCACTATTGACCTGCACCTTCTTTGAAGGATAAATTTTTTCATAATTTAATTTAAACTGAGAAGGAACACGAGCGTGATGCTTATGTTCCTTCATTTTTTTGTTCTGCAGATTCAGTTTTCCCTCTGTCTCAGTCATGGTAGGAGGCAGTGCCGGTGGAGAGCGGACGGCAGCCGGGGAGTCCGGCTCTGATGAGGCTGTCGCAGCGGGCCGCCGCGTCGGGCGTGCCCGAGGCAAAGGGCATTTCGTAGATCTCAGTCACTCTCGCCTCCGGGAGGATGTTTGCCATGATCTCTGCGGGTGATGGAGGGGCTGCCAGCGCTTCATATTCTCTGTAGGACCAGCGGGTGAAAGCCGTGTTGACCCCCACGCCGCGGTTGTCGAGAAGAAAGCCGTCGGTTAGCTTCACGGGGAGCCCTGTGCGCAGGTCGGTCGGCGCAGGATAGCTGACAAGCGTGTTGCGGTCGGCGTTGAGCATCACGGGCACCTTGTCGGCATAGTCGCCGTTGGTCTTGTAGATGCGGGCTGGGACTATTGCCGCCGGCGTCCGGCCCCCTCTGACGGTGACCGGGGCGGCGATGATCTCAGCGGATGGCGTGTTGTCGTGTATCACGTTGTCTTTCGACGCGCCACACCCGCTGACGAGCAGCAGGGTGATGGCGGCCGGTGTGAGTTTGATGGGTGACATTGCGCAGGTTACTTACGGATGATTTTTACCGACTGTATTCCGGCTGCCGTAGCGACGCGGGCTATGTAGAGACCGGAGGGGAGCGAGGCCACATCGACGCGGGCCTTTGAGCCTTCGATCCTGACAGGCACTGAGAAAGCCGAGCCGCTGAGCGATGCGATCTCGATGGCCGAGATTTCGCTCCCGGCGCTGATGACGGTGTAGTCAGTCGCAGGGTTGGGGTAGACGCTTGCCCGGCCCGTACGGTTGTCGGCGGTGATGTCATCGATGCCGCTGGGGTCGGCTATGGTTATGGTGGCGTCGATGCCGGCATATTCAAGCGTTGAGCCATTGAACACCTGGAGGCGATATTGCTGTCCGGGGACTGCGTTGGGGATCATGCCCTTGGCCGAGAATGTCTTGGTCTCACCGACGGCGAGCGACTGGGTCTGGGTGTTGAACTGCGAGACGTTGGCATTGTTATTTTTCGGGTCGAAGATCGCCACGATGAAATGGCTGAAGAAATAGCCCGAAGTACAGGTGGCGTCGAAGCTCAGACTGACGTTCTCCGGATCAACGGCATTTCGGTTGATGATATTGAGATTGCTCGGAGTGATGCTGAGATTGGCTGGCTTGGCCTTGAGAGTGACGCTGAAGGGTGTCGACACAAGAGTGTAGCCGTTGCCGTTGTTGATGCCCATGGCGAAATAATAGTTGCCGGCAGTGAGGACAGTGCTTGATGAGACAGGTTCCCAGGTGGAGAGATATTCAAACTCGGATGGAGTGCCGTCGGGGAGAAATTCCTGGGGCATGGTAGAGCCCACCGCGACTACGGAAGTGGCGGCTGTCGAGCGGAGGAGCAAGCCGTAGAGAGGGGTGGAGACACTGTTTGAACCTGTCCAGACTGCCTTGCCTGTGGCGAGGAATTTCTCGCCGACATAGAGCGGAGTCTCGAGTTTGAGGTCAGTGACGCTGTAGTTGCCGACCGACGGAGCGGTGATGGTCACGCGTGAGCCGCTTTTGGTATAGTCGAGATAGCCGGCCTGGTCAGCCTTGCATTTGATGATGATTACCTCGCCTGAGGCGGTCTTGAAGATGGGATAGAGCTTGCAAGAGCCCGTCGGGAAGGCTCCGGAGACATTAAATGAGGAATAGCCCGAAAACGAGGGTATGCTTTGTGAACCGGAGACCATGATATCTTTGATGGCGCCGGTGCTGTTGTTGATCAGACGCACACCGATCTGGCCGAAGATGGCGCCGGTCGAGAAGTTGTAGAAGGGGCCTGTGACCGACATCTGGTTTGAGATGCAGGTGGCGTCAAATGTGCCGTCGCAGAGGATGACGGTCTTAATTTTCGACGAGGCGTCGGGACGCTTCATGCCGAGCACCACTTCCTGGCCGTAATTGTAGCCCGATGTGCTGCCACCGATGCCCTGGACTTCAGGATTGAGTGCGCTGAGGAGGAAATATCCGTCGCTCACCCCGCTCCATCCCCAGTTGAAGTGGAAGTAGCCGTTGTCGCTGTAGCCGTCACAGATGAAGCAGTGGCCGTTTGAGTCGTTGGAGCCGGCATAGATTACCGGGCCGCAGGTGCGGAGATTGTCATAGATGAGATCCTCCCAGTCTGAGAGGGAGTAGTATTCGCGCAGGGCGATGTAGGTGCCCTTGTCGTAGTTGAAAGTGTTGACGAGTGCGCCTGAGACATAGGCTGATGGAGCGCCCGAGCCGCCGTTGGCCGGCACACCGTAGTCCATGCTGACCGAGTAGCCGCAGGCCTTCATCAGTGTGGCCACGGCCTGAGCCTGAGTGTCGGAATAGGAACCGCTGTAGCTGTCGAGCATGTTGGCCCAGTCAAAGGTCACATTGTTTTCTTTCCATGTGAGGGTAGAGTTGTTGTTTCTCTTCCATTTGTAGCTGAAATTGGCGTTGAAACTTTGTGGCCATTCAAAATAGTTCATGGCCTGGGCCATCGCAGTGGCTACGCAGCCTGTGACTGTCTGCTGTGAGTTAAGCAGAGGACAGAGGCGATCGTATGGAGCGCCCTGATCCCAGAGAGTGGTGACAAGCGGGGAGATAGAGGCGCGGTCAGCGGCACGCTTTGGCCCGGAGTAGGCTTCGTTGCCGTTGGCGTTTGCTGCGATAATCTGCGACTCATATTCCCGGAGCCACCAGCGGAGATTGTCGGGCATATTGTCGGGGTCAAAACTCCCGTTGTCGCTGAAGCCGAGCACCGGAGCGGCCACGTCGTCAGCCGAGACAATGAGATAACCGCTTGTCCCCTGATCGAAGACATAGAGGGCGGGCATTTCAGGAGTGCCCACAGTGAGCAATGGTGTCAGGCGTAAAGGTGCACGGAGAGGTGTTGACTCACTCTTCTGTCCGAGAGCGCGCGAGAGGGCTTCGGCGGGCGAGAGAGTGCGTGCGGCGACCGGCATACAAAGGAGGGCCACCAAAGGGAGTGTGAGTAAAGATTTTCGCATAAATTATAGTGAATTGGACCTATCGGAAGTGTGGGTGAAATAGTTGAAATATGAAGAATAGGCGTGGCCCGGTTAGCCCGACCGGACCACGCCTATATCTATAACTATTGAAATATCAAATAGGTTTGATGGAAATTGCATATCCGCCACCGGCAAGCGCGTTGAGGGTGAGTTTTGATTTGGAGGTGACGGTCTTCTTGGTGATTGTATATCTTGTCTGGCCATCGACGGTGTTGGCGTCGGGGGCTTCGGCATAGATGGTGGCTTCATACTTGCGGCCGGGGTCGAGGAAAGAGAGTGCGATGGTGCTCTTGCGGTCTGCGAGACCGGCGGTGGAGCCGACATACCATTCGTCGGAGTTCTTGTCCTTGCGTGCGACGGTCACATATTCCATCGGCTCCGCCTCGAGGTAGACCGACTTCTCCCATTCGACGGGGACATCCTTGATAAACTGGAAGGCATCGAGATGCTTCTCATAGTGCTCGGGGAGGTCGGCAGCCATCTGAAGCGGGCTGTACATCGTCACGTAGAGCGCAAGCTGCCCGGGAATAGTCGATGCGATCTTCGAATTGTTGTGGGGGGTGAAGGTTGAGAGGTCAAACTCGAAGATGCCTGGAGTATAGTCCATCGGGCCACCCTGGAGACGGGTGAAGGGGAGGATGGAAGTGTGGCTCTTGTCGTTGCCACCCATGGCCTGATACTCTGTTCCGCGGGCGCTCTCGTTGCCGATGAGGTTGGGATAGGTGCGCGCGAGGCCGGTCGGACGGCTCGCTTCGTGGGCGTTGACCATGATCTTGTGTTTGGCAGCTTCCTTGACGGCATAGAGATAGTGGTTGTTGAGCCACTGTGAGTAGTGATACTCGCCGCGGGGGATGATGTTGCCGACATAGCCGCTCTTGACGGCGTTGTAGCCATAGTCGTTCATGAGTTTGTAGGCATTCTCAAGATGGCGCTCGTAGTTGCGGACTGAGGCCGAGGTCTCGTGGTGCATCATGAGTTTGACACCCTTGGAGTGGGCATAGTCGTTGAGGCCCTTGAGGTCGAAGTCGGGGTAGGGGGTGACGAAGTCAAACACATAGTCTTTCGACTGGCCGAACCAGTCTTCCCAGCCTTCGTTCCAACCCTCGACGAGCACCTGGTCGAAGCCATGCTCGGCGGCGAAGTCGATGTAGCGCTTCACCTTCTCGGTGTTGGCGCTGTGGCGGCCGTTGGGTTTGGTCTTGGTGTAGTCAGTCTCACCGAGCTTGACCGAGTAGACGTCGTCGGTGTAGTTCCATGTGCCGGCACCGCTGATCATCTCCCACCACACGCCGATATATTTCACCGGCTTGATCCACGAGGTGTCCTCGTAGGCTGTCGGGTCATTGAGATTGTAGATGAGGCGCGATGCGAGGATATCGCGGGCATCGTCGACGATCATCACCGAGCGCCAGGGGGTCTTGGTCGGGGTCTGCATGTAGCCCTTGCGGCCCTGGTTGTCGGGGGTGAGCCATGAGCTGAAAGTCATGGTGGTGTCGTTGAGATTGAGGTGCATCGTGGGATAGTCGATTGTCCCGGCCTCGTGGATGTTGAGATAGACGCCGTCGTCGGTCTTCAGCTGGAGTGCGGTCTGGACTCCGGTTGGCGAGAAGGGTGTGGTCGAGGCGTTGTCGGGGTTGACTTTCGAGGGGAAGAGGTCGCGGATCTCGCTGAGGCGCGACTTGGTGTAGTTGTATTCCTGAGTGTCATAGTCGCCGGGGATCCAATAGGCGGTGTGGTCGCCGGTCATGGCAAACTCGGTGTTCTCCTCGGCGATGACGAAGTAGTTGAGATTGGGCTGCTCGGGAAATTCGTAGCGGAAACCGACGCCGTCGTTGTAGGCGCGGAAACGCACCACCATCGTGCGGTCAAACGCCGGCTGGCGCAGCGTCACAGCCATCTCATTATAGTTGTTGCGTACGAGTGTCTCCTCGCCCCACACGGGTTCCCAGGTCTCGTCGACGCTGTCGCGGGTAGTGTTGACAAGCTCAAAGCCGTTGTTAAGCGAGAGGGCATCGGCTCCGGCTTTCTTGCCCTGCTGGTCGAAGCTGTTGCGCCCCGATTCGCTGATGAGGCTGAAGCCGAGGCCGGAGGGTGCGATGATCTCCTTGCCGTTGAAATCCACGAAGTAGGTAGGGCGTCCGTCCTTCAGCTCGAAGGTGAGGGTGATGTCGCCGTCGGGTGAGCTGAGCTTCTCAGCTCCGAAAACCGCACTCTGGCCGAGGATTGCCAGGGTCAATGCGAATATTACTCGATGGGTCATGTCGTAAAAAAAATAATAATGAGTTTGAGTAAGAAAAAATATGATTGGATGTAAGTATGATGTTTACAAATTTACGAAAATATCCCTTTAAAGTCAAGTATTTAAAGAAAATTAGGAATCTCGGCGTCGATCTACTCAACGTCGCGGGCTACCGACATGTCGATTTTCACCTTTCCCTGCGGGTCGAAGCGGTCGGCCCACTCATCGTAGGCGCGGTAGATATATGCCGCGTGGTCGTTATACCAGCTGTAGCCGTTGCGGCGCTCGAGGCCTATCTCTTCCAGCGATTTGCGAGGTATGCCGTCGCGGTCACAGACGTAGATCTCACAGTTTTCCAGGTCATAGAATCGCCCCCAGAGAGCACCGGCCTCCGGGTCAGCGACAAGACGGGTGTTGGCTGTCTCCGTGTAGGGCACGCCGCTACGCTCGATACGGTGGCCTGTCATCTTGTTGGCGTCAAACCATCGCATGGCGCCGTGGATCGCCTCCTTGACGCGCTCGTCGGGTTCGGGGAGCTCCATGAGCAGACCTACAATCTGCACGCTTTCCTGCGAGCAGAACGAGGGTAGTTCATAGGATCTTGCCGGAGCCGGTGCGTAGGTCTCGCGGTCATGTTGCTGACACCACACTGTCGGCTTGCCGTCGACGCGGATCTGAGTGGCGAGAATACAGTCTATACCCTTGTTGAAAGCTGCGAACAGGCGCTCCCGCATAGCCTCGTCGACGAGTGTGCCTCCGTATGGCTCACGCCACTCGACGATATCGCGGAAGATGGTGAGCGTGTTGGCCATCGCGCCGTCGTTGAAAGTAATATGTATCTGATAGCCGGTCGGATTAGGCCAGAACTGAGGCCAACCGCCGTTGGGGTATTGTCCGGAAAGGAGATACTCGACACCGGCGAGGAAGGAGTCACGGAATCGCGTGTCGCCCGTTGCCTGATAGAGTCGGGCGAGGAAAGTCATCTGCCGGGTGGTGGCATTGTTGTCGGTGGTGGAGTCGTCGGTGCGTCCATGCTCGGCGCGCACCTTGGCGAGCTGCTCTTCGGTCATCGGACTCGTCATGTCGATATTCTTTGGCCAGCCACCGGTGACGCGTTGGAATTCAAGAAGCTGATTCCCGATGCGAAGAGCATCGGGAGTGGTGAAAAACTCCTTGTCGGTCCGGCGCAGTTCCGGATTTTTCTTTGACGCCGCGCTCACCGCGAGCGATGACAGCAACAGGCCTACAGCCAGAAGACGGATAGATAGTTTCATGGTTCAGTGGGTTTGAGGATTACCGTTATTCCTTATCTTTTCGCAAAAGTACACAAAATTCATGATTCCTAAAGCCCTTTTCCCCTCGAAAGGGACAATGAGCCGAATTCTTGTAGAACTTACAGAGGCATTTCATGCAGCTGTAGAGGAGTATCTCACGTTTTCCAAACATGCATAAATTCTACTGATGTAATTTGGGAAAAAATGCGTAACTTTGCATCTTGAAAATGGGACGATTGCTCGCTATAGACTACGGACGTAAGCGCTGCGGCCTCGCTGCGACAGATGTGTTGCAGATTGTGGCTACGGCGCTTGAGACTGTGCCCTCCGCCGAGCTCATTCCTTATGTCAAAGCCTATGTCGGCCGTGAGCCTGTCGATGCCATCATTGTCGGCCTCCCCAAGACTCTCGACGGACAGCCGAGCGACTCTATGCGCTACATCACACCCGCAATCAACCGCCTGCGCAAGGAACTGCCCGCAATGGAAATCATCTTCTTCGACGAGCGCTTCACCTCGACACTCGCCCACCGCGCCATGATCGACTCAGGCGTCAAGAAGAGCGACCGCCGCGACAAGGGTGCGATAGACCGCATGGCGGCTGTCATCATCCTCAACGGCTATCTTGAAAGCCGCGGCCACTCCATGTCTATGCTGTGATATTTTCCCGCTGACTCAGTATAAAAAAACACCCCAAGATATGCGTTTACCTGTCTATTTATACGGACACCCTGTCCTCAGAAAGATTGCCTCACCCGTCACCGCTGACTACAAAGGTCTGAAGGAACTGGTCGAGAACATGTATAAAACTATGTATGAGAGCGAAGGCGTCGGCCTTGCCGCCCCCCAGATCGGACTTTCAGATAGAATTGTTGTCATCGATGCCGATCCTGTCAAGGATAGCTTCCCCGAATGTGCCGGCCGCAAACTCACCCTCATCAATCCCGAGATCGAGATTCTCGACGGTGATGCCGTCAGCCGCGACGAGGGCTGTCTGAGCCTTCCGGGGCTTTCCGAGAAAGTGAGCCGTGTGGAAAACATCCGTCTCAAGTGGGTCGACGAAGAGTTCCAGCCCCACGACGAAGTCATCTCCGGTTTCCTCGCGCGCATCGTGCAGCACGAGTGTGACCACCTTGAGGGAAAGCTCTACATCGATCATATCTCGATGATCCGCAAGCAGCTTATCAAGAGCAAGCTCAACAACATCATCGCCGGAAAAACCCGCTGTGACTATCCGGTGAAATATGCTCCCAAGAGCCGCAAGTGAGCGCGTCACGCTCCCTGCGACTTGAATTTCCTGCGCAGGACGAAGAGCGCGACAGCGCCGACGACCGCAAACGGGACTCCGACAAGCGCCGGCGACGCAAGCCCGAATCCATGGTGGATAGCCATGCCTCCGAGAGCCGCGCTGACAGCATTTGAGACATTAAATGCAATCTGAATACCTGCGCCCCCGAGCATCTCTCCACCTTTGGCGAAGCGCACGATCAGATATTGCAGCGGGCCCCCGATGCCGAAGAGAGCACCTGTGGCCATAAACATCAGGATGAGCGACAGAGCCTTGTCGGCGGCGAAAAGATAGAGCGCCGGCATCACCACTACCATCATTGCGGCAAGAGTGCCGCAGACTCTCGCCACTCCGAAGCGGTCGGCGAGTTTGCCGGCGATAGCGTTGCCAGTCACCATGCCGATACCGGCGAGCATCATGATCCAGGTCATGTTGCCACCCGAAAAGCCTGTCACCTTCGTCATGATCGGCTCCACATAGCTCAGCCAGCAGTAGACGCTCGCCTGTCCGAAAAAGACCCCGGCATATATCAGCCAGGGGGCGGAGCTCTTCAGGAAGCGGAACTGTCCCTTCATCCCGGTGTCGGGCAGAGGGTCGAGGCGCGGCACCCAGGCCCGGATGCCGATGAGCGCGAGCACGCCGAAGAAGGCTACCATGCCGAAGGCCATGCGCCAGTTGAGCAGGTTGCTGACGAGGGTCGCTCCCGGAACTCCGGCCACGTTTGCCACCGTCATGCCGCCGACCATCACGGCTACAGCCGCCGCGCCGTGGCCCGGTTTGGCAAGACGCGAGCACACGATGGCTCCAGCACCGAAAAACATCCCGTGGGGCAGTCCCGACAGGAGTCGAGCGCATAAGAGCATGGGAAAGCCGGTCGACAGAGCCGCAAGAGTGTTGCCCGAGGCGATGACTACCGCCAACAGCAGCAACAGACGCTTCAACGGCATCCGCCGGAGGAATATCAGTAGGGGAGCGCCGATGGCTACTCCGAGTGAGTAGGCTGAGATGAGATGGCCGCCTTCGACCACAGAGACCCCGACGCCCGAAGCGACGTCGCCAAGGATACCCATCATGCCGAATTCGGCTATGCCAAGGGCAAAGGTGCCGATGGCGAGTGCGATAAGTCCACGTTGCATGTCTAACATTTATTTACAATAACATCCACTTTCGGAGTGTAGTTGATAACCACTTTGAATTTCGGGGTGCAAAATTATAAAACTCACGCCGAACGGCAAAATAAAAAACTATATATACCCAACAATAAGCTATGGCTGACGATAAGAAAGTAATATTCTCGATGGTAGGTGTCTCCAAGACCTATCCTCCACAGAAGCAGGTGTTGAAAAACATCTATCTCTCGTTTTTCTACGGTGCCAAGATCGGTATCATCGGTCTCAACGGTTCCGGTAAGTCCTCACTTCTCAAAATCATCGCCGGACTCGACAAGAGCTATCAGGGCGAGGTGGTGTTCTCTCCCGGCTACTCTGTCGGCTACCTTGAGCAGGATCCCCAGCTCGACCCCTCAAAGACAGTGATCGAGGTTGTCCGTGAGGGAGTGCAGCCGATCATGGATCTTCTCGCTGAGTTTGACAAGGTCAACGAATCCTTCGGCGATCCCGATGTGCTTGAGGATCCCGACAAGATGGATGCTCTGCTCGCGCGCCAGGCCGAATTGCAGGATAAGCTCGACGCTGCCGATGCCTGGAACATTGATTCGAAACTCGAGCGTGCGATGGACGCTCTCCAGTGTCCCCCCGACGACCAGAGCGTCACCACTCTTTCCGGTGGTGAGCGTCGCCGTGTGGCCCTCTGCCGTCTGCTTCTCCAGCAGCCCGACATCCTCCTGCTCGACGAGCCTACCAACCACCTCGACGCCGAGTCGATCGACTGGCTCGAACAGCATCTCCAGCAGTATCCCGGCACGGTGATAGCCATCACCCACGACCGCTACTTCCTTGACCATGTAGCCGGCTGGATCCTCGAACTTGACCGTGGCGAGGGCATACCCTGGAAGGGCAACTACTCTTCATGGCTCGATCAGAAGACCAAACGCATGGCTCAGGAGGAGAAGCAGGCATCCAAGCGTCGCAAGACCCTTGAGCGCGAGCTCGAATGGGTGCGCATGGCTCCCAAGGCCCGTCAGGCAAAAGGCAAAGCCCGTCTCTCGAGCTACGACCGTCTGCTCAACGAGGACCAGAAGGAGAAAGAGGAGCGTCTGGAGATCTTCATCCCCAACGGTCCCCGTCTCGGCAACAAGGTCATCGACGTGCAGGGTTTCTCGAAGGCTTTCGGCAAGAAGCAGCTCTTCAAAGACCTCAGCTTCTCCCTCCCCCAGGGCGGTATCGTAGGTGTCATCGGTCCCAACGGTGCCGGCAAGACCACGCTTTTCCGTCTCATCATGGGTCAGGAGACTCCTGACGCCGGTTCGTTTGATGTCGGCGAGACTGTCAAGATCGCATACGTCGACCAGACTCACCACGATCTGCTCCCCGACCGCAGTGTCTACGAGGTGATCTCGCAGGGAGTCGAGAGTTTCCGCATGGGTGGCCGCGATGTCAACGCTCGCGCCTATCTCTCGCGCTTCAACTTCACCGGAGCCGACCAGGAGAAGAAGATCGGTGTCCTTTCAGGTGGTGAGCGCAACCGTCTCCATCTCGCTATGGCGCTGAAAGAGGAGGGCAATGTGCTCCTGCTCGACGAACCTACCAACGACATCGACGTCAATACTCTCCGCGCACTCGAGGAGGGTCTCGATGATTTCGCCGGTTGCGCCGTGGTCGTCAGCCACGACCGTTGGTTCCTCGACCGTATCTGCACCCACATCCTCTCGTTTGAAGGTGACGGCAATGTTGTCTTCTTCGAAGGATCCTATTCAGACTATGAGGAATTCAAGCGTGCCCATAATGACGGCAAGGAGCCTCCACGCCGCCGCTACCGCAAACTGATGGAATAATATCCATCCTTGATATATGAAACATCGGCAGGCCACACACTCTTTCGCGCTGTGTGGCCTGTCTTTTTTATATTTAGTGTGAAAATAAGTTGGCAAATACGCTTTGAGTCAAACTTTTTTCTTTACTTTTG
The DNA here is from genome assembly GCA_023665865.1 of Staphylococcus sp. Taxonomy (GTDB): domain Bacteria; phylum Bacteroidota; class Bacteroidia; order Bacteroidales; family Muribaculaceae; genus Duncaniella. The sequence continues at coordinate 865,848 of JAMPDC010000001.1, read as the reverse complement.
CCTTTAGTTTAAATATAAACACGTTCTTACTACTATGAGACTCAAGAAACTCACGTTGCCGGCCTTGGCGGCATTGATTTTAGGTCTGCTGACCCTCTCGTCCTGCTCCAAGGAGCAGAATCTGTTGACTCCTATCCCTGCCGATGCCGATGCGGTTGGTATGATCAAGGTGAAAACACTCCTCGAGGAGTCGGGCTATAAATTTGAAGGCGGAAAGGCTGTGGCCCCCGCAGGTATCGAACAGGCACGTGTGCTCGCTCGCATGGCCGATGTAGTCAGTGCTCTCGACGCTTCGGGTGTCTGCGACCCCAACGAGGTGGCCATGGCTGCCGAGGGACGCGACTGGTTCTACACCATGATGGTTTCCGACAAGGCTAAGTTCCATGAGCTGACTGCTGAGATTATTGATTGGTCGGACTCAACCGGTGAATACGACTGCGGTACTCTCTACAGCTTCAGCGTTCTCCTCGACGATGAACGCGTCTGGTTCACCACTGCCGGACCCGACAAGTCTGTCGAGGCTGTCGGGAAACTCATCAAAGCGGCATCCGACAATTCGATAACCGCGATGACCGGTGTCAACGAGATCCTGCGCTCCGGTAATATCATTGATCTCGCCGTGAGCCGCGATGACATTTCGGGACATAAGAAAGGAGTCAAGGGGGAGAATCCCGAACTCCAGGACTCATGGGTCGCCCTACAGTGTGACATCAAGGACAATAAGCTTGTCATCAATACTCAGAATATCAAAGCCGACGGCACTCCTGAGCCTGTCAAGGGCTTGCAGCCTGTCAATCCGGCTGTGCTATCCTACATTCCCGGCAATTTCAACATTGCTCTCGGTTTCGGTTGCACACCCGAGCTCGACTGGGCTTCATATCTTGTCCCGCTTGCCTCGGCCGGAGGGTTCGGCTTCCAGTTCAACGCCATGCTTGCCGCCGCTACCCCCTACCTCCAGGCGATCGACGGCACGGTGATGTTTGCCGCCGGCCCTGCCAATTCCAGCGCTTACGAAGATCTTGAGCCGGGTAACTGGCAGTTTATTCTCATGGCCCGTCTTCCCCAGCAGAAGATCAACGACATCGTCGGGATGCTCCGCACCTCGCTCTTCTCGGCCGGCGTCAGTCCCCGCATGGAAAAGGATGGGGTCATGGTCATCCCGCAGTATGGCATGGACTTCTATGTCGGCAACGTCGACGGATATTTCGCCGTCAGCAACCTCCCCTTCGATCCCAACCGTCAGAATCAGCTCACACCGCTCTTCAACGGCAAGGAGGGAGCGCTGTCGATCGATCTTCCTGCCCATACTTTCGCTGACCTGCCGTTTGGCATCAAGCTCAACGCACAGCTGACCGACAATGACACTCAGGCTGAGATTGCGACTACAGGCACGGACGAGCCGATACTCCAGACGCTTCTGAAAGCTTTGATGTAATGATGTCTGCGTTGGAGAAAATGACAGAAGAAATCCGTTTGCAGAGAGTGCTTCCTGTAGTGTTCCGCGGGAGTGAGACAGAGGCGCCCGTCAAGGATTCGGAACTCTGGCTACGCGAGGAGGTCAGCTTCAGCCGTGGCCGTTACTATCTCATCGAGGCAGAGAGCGGCACGGGCAAGTCGTCGCTCTGCGCCTACATCTATGGTTCACGGCGGGACTATGACGGGAAGATTCTCTTCGATGGCAAGGATATCTCCACCTTCGGTATTGGCCATTGGTGTGAGTTGCGTCGGCGTTCGCTGGCCTATCTGCCCCAGGAGATGCGTCTCTTCCCGGAGCTGACAGTGATGGAGAATATCCAGATCAAAAACCGCCTGACCGGTTTCCGCACCGACCGTGAGATCCACGACCTCCTCGACCGGCTTGAAATAGCCCACAAGGCCGATTCTCCCGCCGGACGCCTCTCGGTCGGGCAGCAGCAGAGGGTGGCTATCATCCGTGCGCTCTGCCAGCCCTTCGATTTTCTGCTTATCGATGAACCGGTGAGTCACCTTGATGCCCGCAACAATGAGGCTGTGGCCCGTCTCATCGACGAGGAGTCACGCAAGACCGGGGCAGCCATCATTGCGACATCGGTAGGCAACAAGATCCATCTCCCGGACTATACGTTGATGAAACTATGAGTAGAAACATTGTCTGGCGCCTGCTGCGCCGCAACATAAGCGCCGGCCAGATCGCCGGCTATGCCCTGGCCAATCTTGTCGGTCTCGCCATCGTCCTGACGGCATTGCAGTTTTACCGCGACGTCACCTCGGTGTGGGACGATGAGGATTCGTTTATCTCCAACGACTATCTGATCATCTCAAAGAAGGTCAACGGCCTTGGCAACCTCCCCGGTGTCGGAGGCGGTGCCACCAGATTCTCTGACGCTGAGATTGCCGACATCGCCGCCTGCAAGTGGGCGCGCAAAGTAGGGCGTTTCAGCTCGGCGGCCTTTAATGTCTATGCCAAAGTCAGTTTCGGTGGCAGTTCGATGGGGTCCGACCTCTTTCTCGAGTCGATCCCCGATGATTTCTTCGACATTTCGCCCGACGATTGGGGCTATGAGCCCGGACGCTCGGAGTTTGTGCCGGTGATTCTGTCGAAGGATTATCTTTCGCTATACAATTTCGGCTTCGCCACCTCGCGCGGCATGCCACAGGTGTCGGAGGAGGTTATCGGGATGGTGCCGCTCCAGCTCTCGCTCAGTGGCAACGGTCGCCAGCAGTGGGTCAACGCACGCATTGTCGGATTCTCGTCGCGCCTCAACACGATCGCTGTCCCCGAGGAGTTCATGACCTGGGCCAACAAAGAGTTTGCCGGATCTGCCTCCGAACAGCCCTCGCGCCTGATAGTGATGCTCGACAAGCCCGGCGACCCGATGGTTGAGGAGTATCTCGAAGCCCACGACTATGAGACCGCGGGCGACCGTGCGGCCAACGGCAAGGCTGCCTACTTTCTCTCGCTCGTCACCTCTGTGGTCATCGCCGTCGGCCTCGTCATCAGTCTGCTCGCTTTCTTCATCCTTCTTCTGAGCATCTACCTTCTTCTCCAGAAAAACCGCGAGAAAATCCATGAACTGATGCAGTTGGGCTATTCACCCTCGCAAGTGGCGCGCCACTATCATCTTATAATAATATATGTGAACCTCGCGGTGCTCATTTGCGCTGTCACAGCCATGCTCATAGCCTCTGCTACATGGAGCGCCCCCCTGGCGACCCTCGGTGTCAGTCCCGCCTCGCCGTGGCTCACCATCGCTGTCGGCACCGGAATCATGCTCCTCATTACTGCCGGCAACCTCATAGCCGTCAGCCGCGCCGTCGGCAAACGTTTCTACGCCTGAGTCGGTCTGACATCTGCCGTAACAGCCTAATAGTTAAATAATATCAAAATGGCATCCAAAATGGATGCCATTTTTTATCTTTGCAAAAAGATTTAGATTATGCAAGTAGTATCAGCACGTGAATTCCGCTCCAATCAGGGAAAATATCTGAATGCAGCAAAGAGTGGGCAGTCAGTGATGCTCACATCCCGTTATGGAAATTTCAAAATAACACCGATTACCGAAGACGACACCCTTACGACACGTATATGTGAAGGTCTGAGAGAAGTGAAAATGATTGAGGAGGGAAAACTTCCGCGTCAGACAATTCAGGAACTGCTCGATGAACTTTGACATCATACCTACGCCCGGTTTTGCAAAGGCATTGAAAATTCTTGCCAAGAGACATCGTTCCCTTAAGCAAGATATGGTTGCCTTTTCCAAATCGTTACAAAGCAATCCGTTTCAAGGCGATGAACTTAGCCCCGGAATCCGTAAGATACGTATGGCTGTTTCATCAAAAGGGCGCGGCAAGGCCGGTGGTGCGAGAGTGATTACCTACACCATAGTCTTGGCGGAAAATCAAGGGACTGTTTATCTCATAGATATTTACGATAAGGCTGATTATTCAACCGTAGACGTAGCGATAATACAGAATATTATTGCGGAATTGGAGCTTGGATAGTCATAATTGCCATCTGCTAAGTAGAATTCTTGCCCATTCTTGCGGATTTTAGTTTAATTGGCGGGATTTGGTTTTGAAAAATGGAAAAATATATCTAAATTTGCAAATTAAGTTGACACCCTACAACTGAACGCCGGTTTTTGCCCTCAGTAGTATCAAGCCGGCCCCTGTCTGAATACCGGAAATCAATGAAAGTAAAAATCCACAGCGAAGGAACCAACATACTCATTGTTGTCATGCTGATAATGATTGTCATCAATCTGTCGGCATGGATGTTCATTCGTCCTGCGGCGATACCTGTGGTCTTCTCGGTGATTTCGGCGGTGCTCTATCTTCTGATAGTAAATTTCTTCCGTTCGCCACGCCGCACCTTCAAGGGAGACCGCCACAACGTGGTAGTCAGCTCGGTCGACGGCACCGTCGTAGCGCTCGAGGAGGTCTTTGAACCGGAAGTGCTCCGCCGCAAGGTGAGGATGCTCTCGGTATTCATGACGGTGTTCAACGTCCATGCCAACTGGTTTCCGGTTGACGGCGAGGTACTGATGGTGCGCCACCACCGCGGCCGTTTCCTCAGCGCCTATCTGCCGAAAGCAAGTATCGAGAACGAACGTTCGACCATTCTCATCCGTGCCACCAACGGACAGGAGATTGTCGCCCGCCAGATAGCCGGTGCGGTAGCGCGCCGAATAGTCACCTATGCCGAGCCGGGCGATCCCGCCAATATCGAGGACCATCTCGGATTCATCAAATTTGGTTCGCGTGTCGACATCTTCCTCCCGCTCGATGCTGAAATATACGTTAAAATCGGCGATAAAACCACGGGCGGTGTCACTGAGATAGCCCGCCTGCGCGAGAATCCCGATGATTAAGTCATCAGTTCTATAAAGAATCCCATCATTGAAAGCACTCAAAACCTATATACCCAACACCATCACCTGCCTCAATCTGCTCTCGGGCTGCACGGCAGTATTTTTTGCGTTTAATCTTGACCTCGCTCCCGCCTCGCTCCCGGCCCTCTACTGGGCTTTCATATTCATAGGCGCGGCTGCGGTCTTTGATTTCTGCGACGGCCTCTCGGCCCGCCTGCTCCACGCATACTCACCGATGGGCAAGGAGCTCGACTCTCTGAGCGACCTCGTGAGCTTCGGACTTGCTCCGGCATTTCTCGTCATGAATGTCATGCACGGCTATGGCGCCTCACTCTGGGCGAGCTGCCTGGCCATAGTGATCGCGCTCATGGGCGCTCTGCGTCTGGCAAAATTCAATGTCGACACCCGTCAGACCACATCGTTCATCGGTCTTCCAATTCCTGCCAATGCTATCTTCTGGATCGGCACACTGGCTTGGATCGAGTCGCATACCTATCCCGGCGACATCGTCATGGCAATCCTCATCCTTGCTATCTCTCTGCTGATGGTCAGCGAGTTGAAAATGTTCTCCCTGAAATTTGCCAACATGTCGTTCCGCGACAATGTCCGCCGCTATACAGTCCTTGCCGCAGCTCTTCTCTTTGTCATCACCGACGGGATCTCGGGTCTCGCATGGACAATTATCCTCTACATCCTCATCTCGCTTCTCGGTAAGAAGGCCGAGGTGGAAGCCTGAGCTTCCAACACAGAGAGAGATTGAAGAGTCGGAAAACACTCCAAATATTTCATTTGTTAGTAAAACATGTTGACGTTTATTGCTACCATACTTATATTGTATATCGTCTGGCTTCTCGTGAAGCCCATATTGCTGAGCTATGCCCAGCGTAAATACCGCGAGAAGGTCAACGACATGTTCAATCAAGCTTTCGGCGCCCAGCGGCAGTCCTATCCCGGTCAGGGTGAGGCCCGTGCACGGCAGGCTGAAGGCGCGCGCCGCAACAAGCGCTACCGTGCCCCGAAACAGAAAATATTCTCCCGCGAGGATGGTGAGTATGTCGAGTTTGAGGAAATAGAGGTGACCACTACCGAATATAGGTCAGCCGCAGATTCCTCCTACACACCCCGTGAACCTCAGGTCAGCGATGCTGACTGGGAGGAGATAAAATAGATTAAAAAGCATCCGCGGTCCAACTTTTCGAAAAAAGCTGGACCGCGGATGCTTTTTATATAGCTGCCCACACCGTATGGGGGGCGTGTGTAACTCTCTTCTCTTATTGAGTAAGATCCGGTTCTATTTCTTGAAGCAACTTCTGATCTCGTCGACGATCATTCTGACCTGCTCCTCAGTGACCCACGGGCCGGAGGGGAGGCAGAGTCCGCGGCCGAAGAGATGTTCACTCACGCCGTTTGTGTATGCGGGAGCATTGGCATAGACCGGCTGGAGGTGCATCGGTTTCCACAGCGGACGCGTCTCGATGTTGAGCGCGGCGAGGTGCCGGCGTATATCCTCCGGAGTGCAGCCGGTGATCTCCGGATCAATCTCGATGGTCGACAGCCAATAGTTGCTGTCCGACTCCGGAGTGGGATTTGAGTGGTAGCTGACCCCCTCCACATCGGCAAACAGCTCGCTGTAGAGCCCGGCGAGGCGGCGATGGTGGGCTATGTGTTTCTCGAGCACAGTCATCTGTCCGCGTCCGATACCGGCAGAGATATTGCTCAGACGATAGTTGTAGCCGATATGTTCGTGCTGATAGTAGGGGAAGGGTTCGCGGGCTTGCGTGGCGAAGAAGACGGCCCGTTTCTTGGTCTCTGTGTCGGGACAGATGAGTGCGCCGCCGCCGGAGGTGGTAATCATTTTGTTGCCGTTGAAACTGAGGATACCATAGGTGCCAAACATACCGCACTTGCGCCCCTTGTAGGCCGAGCCGAGAGCTTCGGCGGCGTCCTCGACTACAGGAATATCCCATTTTGCGGCCACGGCGCAGATCTCGTCGATGCGGGCCGGCATACCGTAGAGATGGACCGCGATTATCGCCTTGGGTTTGCGGCCGGTCTTGGCGACGCGGTCGGCTATGGCGCTGTCGAGCAGCTGCGGGTCCATGTTCCAGCTCCCGGCCTCGCTGTCGACGAAGACCGGTGAAGCTCCCTGATAGACTATAGGATTACACGAGGCTGCGAAGGTGAAGCTCTGGCAGATGACCTCATCGCCCGCTCCCACTCCGAGGAGGACGAGAGCGAGGTGGATGGCGGCTGTCCCGGCCGAGAGAGCGGCAATCTGTTTGGAGGCGCTTTCAGGGTCCCCCTCGGTGAGATAGGTGCGCAGATCTTCCTCAAAACCGTCGACATTCGGGCCGAGGGGCACTACCCACTCCTCGGCAAAAGCTTCGTCGATAAACTTCTGCTCCGCGCCGCTCATGTGGCACATGCACAGGTGTATCCGTTTCTGTTCCATCAGTATCTATTTGTATTTTCTACAGATTATTCTGCCATATTTCCGGCAAATCTCTCGGCTGCTTCCTGGAGGAGGGCGATCTTGCCCCACTGGGTCTCGTAGTTGAGGCCCTGACGCTCACGGTCGGTGACTTTGAATCCACAGGTCGGGCTGACGGAAAGGAGGCTGACGGGGATATGGCGTGCGGCCACCCGGATGGCGGTCACGATGTCGTCGATATTCTCCACGTTGGGGAGCGAACCGTCGACGAGGCCGATGATGGCGCGCTTGCCGGCGGGGATGAAGCGCACAACGTCGATTTCCTCGGGCGAGGAGATGGCGAAGGGGAGCAGGAAGGCGTCGGCGTCGACTTCCTGAAGCATGCGGCGGAGGTGGGCCTGCTCCTTGTCGTCAAACCAACGGGGGACGATGGTCTCGTCGGCCGCGATACTGAGAGTGATCTCAAGGTCAGCGGGGCGACCCTCGATGGTGCGGTTGATGAGCGAGAGGAGTGTGGCGGTCACCTCGTCGGCGTTGACACCGCCGAGCAGCAGGATGCGGTCGAAATAGGGGTCACTGAGACGTCCCCACACACCGGTATCGAGCTGGATGTGGCGGCAGCCGTGGCGGTAAAACTCCTCGATGGTGGCGCGGTAGGCGGCCACGATGTCGTCGAGAAGTGTCTCGGGCGTGTCGTAGATTTTAGAGAAGTCGCCGTTGCAGCTGAGCAGGATGCGCATGTAGAGCGCGCCCGGCGAGGGGATGGTCTGGCGCACTTCGGCGCGTCCGGCCGTCAGCTCCTGCATGTGGCTGTATTTTTCGAAGAATGGGTGGGCGGGATTATACTCGATGCGGCCGTTGAAGCGGAGCAGGTCATGGCGCACGGTCTCGTCCTGATAGATGTGGCCGGTGTCGATGCGTTCGCGGCTCATGCCGTTAAATCCTTCCCAGAAGTCGCGGTCCCAGCTCTTGCGGCGCATTTCGCCGTCGGTCACGATCTGGAGTCCGGCTTCGATTTCACGGTCGATCAGACGGTCGATCACGCGGTCTTCAACCTCATGATAGGCTTCTTCGCTGATGACGCCGTGGATTTTGTCGTTGAGTGCGTTTTCGAGTTCTTCGGGGGGGAGAAAGCTCCCGACAATCTCAACGCGGGGCATATTTGCAGATGTAGTTTTCATAATCAGACAATTAAATAGAGATAATCAGAACGTGGATAGACATAGTTAGAACTGTTCTGCAAAAGTATATATAAAACCTGTAGGATTGTTAAATATACAGTTAAAAAACTTTAACTATGCTGGCATCGGCACTCGACTATAGGGCTGATTTCAAAGGTGTTGAACTGCATCGTGAGGGCGTCGAAAGTGAGGATGCGGTTGATGAGCGGATCGCCCGTCCCGACAATAAGTTTTATCGCTTCTGTGGCCTGTAGAGAGCCGGTGATGCCGACAACCGTGTTGAGAATACCGTTGACGGCGCAGGGCAGACCGTCATCGGGGCCGACAGCCGAGGGATCGAAGATGCAGCGGTAGCAAGCGCTGCCGGGAATGTGGCTGAACACCTGGCCTGAGAAGCGGGATACGGCACCGAAAACAAATTTCTTCCCTGTGGCGACGCAGCTGTCGTTGATGAGCAGGCGTGTGGGTAGATTGTCCGTGCAGTCGACCACGAGGTCATAGCCCTCCATGATGGTTCCGGCATTATCTCCGGTCAGCATTTCGGGGATGGTGATGATGTTGACCTCCGGATTGAGGGATCGCAGTTTGGCTGAGGCAGAGTCGACTTTCATCTGTCCGACGTCGGGGGTCGAGTGGAGTATCTGGCGCTGCAGATTGCTCAGGCTCACCGTGTCGGCGTCGAGCAGACCGATAGTCCCTACACCGGCGGCTGTCAGATAGAGCGCCACCGGGCTACCGAGTCCGCCTGCCCCGACGATGAGCACCCTTGCCTCGGCCAGCCGCTGCTGTCCGGCATAGTCTATCTCGCAGAGCGAGAGGTGACCGCGGTAGCGCGTCTGCAGTTCCTTGCTGATTGAGGTGGGTCGGGCTGTCATTTTTCAGGTTGTGAGAAAGTGTAGCCACACTCGGTGATCATTTCGACATCCTCATCGATCTGCGAGCCGATTGTGGTCAGCAGGTCGCCCATGATGCCGCCGTTGATGCCGATGGCGAGAGCCCGGCGCTGGGTGGGGCGCGACATCGCGGCGCGTCCTCCCGCGAAACGCAACACCGCACGGGGATGCACGAGGCGGAAGATGGCGATCGTCGTCAGTATCTCCTCGTCGGTCAGCGGGGCGGCGTTTTCGAGCGGCGTGCCGGGGATAGGCGAGAGGATGTTGAGTGGGATAGAGTCGGGGGCGATCTCTTTGAGCTTAAACGCAAACTCCACTCGCTGCTCCATGGTCTCGCCCATGCCGATGATGCCTCCGCTACAGATCTCCATGCCTGTGCGGCGGGCGTCGAGGATGGTGCGGATCTTGTCGTCGATGCTGTGGGTTGTGCAGAGGGTGGGGAAATAGGACGGGGCGCTCTCGAGATTGCAATGATAGCGCTCCACTCCGGCCTCGCGGAGCTTGAGAAGGTCGTCGTGGCTCAGCAGACCCATCGAGGCGCAGAGTCCGATGTTGCCTTTGGCCGACAGTTCGCGGTAGTAGTCGCAGATGGTGTCGAGAGTGTGGCCGGTGACGGTGCGTCCGCTGGTGACGAGCGAGAAGCGGCCGATTCCTTTCTCTTTGTTATAGTCGGCGAGCTTCATGCAGATCTCGCGGTCCACGAGCGGATAGACCTGTATGTCAGTCTTGTGGTGGGCAGACTGCGCACACCATTTGCAGTCTTCCGGACAGCGTCCGGAGCGGGCGTTGATGATGGAGCAGGAGTCGAAACTGCGGCTTCCGAAATGGCGGGTGATCTCTTCCGCGGCGGCATAGAGGGCCTCGCGGTCAGCTGCCGGAGTGTTGGCGAGGGCCACGGCTTCTTCCTGTGAAATCTCGCCGCCGGCGAGGATCCGGTCTTTGATCCGGGATATATCGTTCATTGATTGCATGCGGTTTTTACGGGGTATGTGACAAATGGTGCAAAAGTAATAAAAAAACTGTGACCTGCATTTGTATTATCGCACTAAATCGCCCCTTTTCCGGCCGTAACTTTGCATGGGACGAAAACTGAAATTCAACAACAATATCAACAACAAGCTATCTATCAACATGATCCTACATCTTTCCAAGGCCGGAATGATTGACCTCTGGAGGCTCCACCGGCACTATTCCCCGCCTCTCTCTGACGCAACCTTTGTCCGCAACGACGGTGTCGACACCACGGCTGTCTTTGTTGCCGAAATCGACTGCTGGTATCGCCGCCTCGTCACCGAAGGCCCTGAGACCTACCTTTCTACGGAGGATTTCAGCGACCGTGTGAGCCCGTGTCTGTCCGACGACGGGGCCGCCACCGTCATCCCTCTCCCGGCTGAAGTGGTCAGGGTGACGGCTGTCCGTATGCCGGGGTGGAAAGCTCAGGCACGCATCGTGACCTCACCTGCCCATATCCTGGCTGTGCGGCAGCTCCATCCCTTCACGCGGGCCACACCGTCGCATCCGGTCGCCATCTTCCACGACGGCGAGCTTCGCCTCTATCCTGCGGCTCCGGCGGGAGAGGTGCCGCTGAGACTCGACTGTGTCTGTCTGCGCGAGGATGAATATGCTTTCGACGATTCCGTCCTCGCCACTCTCCATCCTTGAGCGCCACAAATTCAGATCTATCTCTTTTCATCACATTTCCAAATATCCTATATCCAATATGTTTATCCCCAATCCAATAATCTTCGAGGAAGCATGCCGGGCATGGCGTCAGGCCGAACCTCTGCGCGCCAAGCGCCGCAGGCTGATGACCCATACCTATGGCGACCAGTGGGGCGACCCGGTCGTCACGGCCGAAGGGCGCATAGTCAGCGAGTATGACAAGGCCGTCATGTCGGGACTGAAACCGATGACCAACAATCTGCTCCGGGCTCTCGTCAAGAGCGTCGTCGGCCGTTTCCGCTTCAACATTTCCCAATCTGAGACTCCGGGGGCTCCCCTTGCCGACATCCGCACGGCCAATGCTCTTCCCGAACTCGACAGCCGCGCCCTCGAGGAGTATCTCATCTCCGGTTGTGTCATCCAGAAGGTGGTCAGCGAGCGCCGTCCCGTCGGAGGGCTTGGCGTATGGGTCGACAACGTGCGCCCCGACAGCTTCTTCTGCAACCGCTTCCTTGATCCGCGCGGCTCCGACATACGCATCCTCGGTATGGTCCACGACATGCCTCCCGAAGAGCTCAAACTCCGCTTCGGCCACGGTTCGCGGCGCCGCTGCGCCCGTCTGGAGCGTGCTTGCCGCGAGCTCCGCAGCCGGCTCATGCGCTCGCCACTCGGCGATCTCACCCGCCCCAACACTCTCGACAGTTTCCTGAAGCCTGCCATCGAGGGGTGTGAGCGTGTAATCGTGTAATCGAAGTCTGGACCTATGACATCGACCGCACTGCTCCGCATCTTGATCCACATTGGCACGGGCGCTTCATGCTCCCCGACGGACGTGTCATCGACGAGACCCGCTCGCTCCTCCCGTCGGGTGCACATCCCTTCGTGGTCAAGTTTTATCCGCTCACCGATGGCGAGGTCCATCCTTTCATCGAGGATATGGTGAGCCAGCAGAAGCACATCAACACCCTTATAACCACAATCGACAGTATTCTTGCCAACAGTGCCAAGGGCGTGCTCCTCATGCCGACCGATGCTATCCCCAAGGGGCTCGATATCTGCAACGTGTCCGAGATCTGGAGCCGTGCCGGCGGAGTCATCCCCATCAACCCCAATGCGCGCAATCTCCCGACCGAGGTGACGAGTGCCGGGCGCAGCGAGGGGGCCGCGAAGCTCCTCGAAATGGAAATGCAACTGTTTCAGCAAATTTCCGGTGTCACATCTGCTCTCCAGGGTCAGGCTTCAGGCTCAAACATGTCGGCGTCGCTCTATGAGAGTCAGGTCTACAATTCGGCGATCGCGCTCCTCGATGTCTATGAGAGTTTCAACTCCTTCCGTGAGATGCGCGACAGGATCGCGGTTGAGTCCGTTAACAATCTTTTGCATTGATGTGTCGGAATTTTGCCATAGGTCTGTTGTATATTTGCCAATACAAAACCTACATAAATAACCATTTTAATATACGAAAAAATGTTTACTCTGATTAATGTGAGAAACCGCCACTTTCTCGCCGCCGTGAAAACTATCGTCGACAACCTCCCCGCCGGTCAGCCTCTCGACATCGAGACTGTGGCCGCCCGTGCAGCTCTCTCGCCGGCTCCGGCCTACTACTGCACCTTCGACTACGCCCTGCGCATGCTCCGCGTCCTCCGCCATGGACGTCTCAATCTGCGGCGCGACCGCCGCCTGCTCCTCTGGACCGAGCTCAACGCCCGCGCCTCGCGCATCATGGAGAAGCGCGGAGTGAGCCTCGGCGAGGCCCTCGCCAGTGTCCTTGCCGACGGGCATGCCTCGCAGTTCTTCATTTCACCCTCGACAGCGTCGTCAATCGCCCGCCGCTATTTCGACTCTGCCACAAAATCACTCATCATGCCATGACAATCTCTCTTTCCTCTGCCCGCATCCTTGAGACCGTCCATGCTCTCGCCGCCTACGAGGTGCTGACAGCCTCGCCCGACCTCCGCCCACTCCTGGCGCCGCTGCTCGACCGCGAGCGCCCGGAGGCTGTGGCCATCCTTGTCCGCAATGCCTTTGCATCGGCAATGCTGGAGCTGCTGCCGGTCGTCGAGACCTGTGATTTTGGCGACGATGACCCCTCGGCGCCCTTACCTGAACTATTCACTGTCAATCTCCGTTTCCATTCAGGGCTGTCGGGAGGCTCGCTCAGCCTCTTGCGCCGCAATTTCGAGCAACTGCTTGCCATGCTCGTCATGGAGAGTGCCCTTCTTGCCTGCGGCGATGCCGGCGCAGCCTCTGCCGCCCGTTTCGCCACCCGTGGCGAACGGAGCAGAGACGCCATCCGCTCAGCCCTCCACTCCGCCCGCGGCCCCTTCGTCCGCAACCCGTATGGATAAATATGAGAGTCGTACATTGATGTACGACTCTCAAACTCTATTCTTCCAATTTATATACAAGTTTGCAATCTTTCAACCCATCATCAATGAGCTTATTAAGAGCTTCCTCGAGATTTTCAGGACAATTAAATAGTCTGTAAGGTGTTTCATATATTACCGCAACACGTGCTTCGGGTATCACATAGTTTATCATATCAAAGCAATGCGGCGGTTCGTCATAAGAATTCCATTCGTCATAGGTCCATTTAGTCCAGGCATCCAAGCCGCCTTTTGAACCTCCAACTTGAAAATCGTCATGTAACCGCGTCGGAGGTTCAATATCTGTGCCTGGAATGAAAGTGACCATAGTTCTGCTTGCATCTACCATAACGGGAACATTATTCCAATAATCACCATTAGTCTTACAAATACAGATGATTGGATTTACATCGGTTGGCATGTAATTAGGCTCATCTTCGTTGCTGCAGGAAGCCATAAATATGGCAAACACCAGAGAAAGCAAGGAAAAATGTCTCATAGTGAAAGTTTTTTTCATTGTTTTGGGTTAAATTATGAGTGATATTTACTATAATGAGTGAAAAAAGGGTAAAAGACTGCATGGGAAGTTGAATTTTTTTGATTTTTTTTCATGGTGTCAGGTAGACGGCATTTCTTCATGCGGTTAGCTCGGATTTTATTGCTAATTTTGCAGTCATGAACCGGACAGACAATACTAACAATGATGATATGAGGAAAGGCGTGGTGGTCTACTGCGCCTCCTCCTCGGAGATCGACAGCTCATATCTTGACCTCGCGCGCCGCTTCGGTGCCCTTCTCGCCGGTGCTTCCATCCCGCTCGTCTGCGGAGGGGGAGCCGGAGGCATGATGGCGGCAGCCATCGATGGCGCAGTCGATGCCGGCGGAGAGGCCGTCGGCGTCCTCCCCCATTTCATGATGGAAAAAGGGTGGAACCACAGCCGTCTGACACGTTGCATAGACACTGACTCCATGCACCACCGTAAGATGACCATGGCCTCGATGAGTTTCGCGGCAGTGGCCCTCCCGGGAGGCATCGGCACTCTCGACGAGCTTGCCGAGATCATGACCTGGAATCAGCTCGGACTCTTCACCGGTCCCGTTATCATCGTGAATCTCAATGGATTCTACGACCATCTCGTCGCGCTCTTCAGCTCCATGCAGCAGAAAGGCTTCATGCGTGGCGGCCGCATCCCGGCCATCGTCGTCGGGACCGCGGAGGAAGCTATGGAAATAATTTTAGCCCAACTCAAACGATGATCTACGGTCAGCCTACCGACTCGCTTCCCGCACCCTTTGCCCCGGCCTCCTGTGTCGAGCTCCAGGCGCCCACATCGGCGTCCGAGACCGCGACCATGACGCTCGGGAAGATCCCATACACCACCGGCATCCGCCCCTCGGAGCGACAGTTGCTCCCGGGCTATGATTCCGGTGTGCTCTGCATGCTCATAGGTGTCTTCCTCTTTCTCGCCTACAATTTCCGGCACTATTCCACCTATCTCAAAAATTTCTCCTACGATCTCTGGTCGGTGCGCCATACCGACGACTCCTTCGGCGTCCGCACCTTCAGCGAGACCGGCATTCAGGTGTCGGTCGTCCTCCTGGCCTGTCTCTGCGAGGGGATCATCGTCAACGCCGGTCTCAGCGCCGGGGGGATGACAAGCGGGGCGCTCCCGACCTATGTCATCATCGGCGGCCTCATGCTCATCGCCTGCCTTTACTATCTCTGGCAACTGCTGGCCTACCGTGTGGTCGGCTACGTCTTCACCGACAAGATCTCGGCGCGGCAATGGCTGAAGGGATTCAACGCGTCGCAGGCTCTGCTCGGCCTTGCGCTGACCATCCCGGCGCTCGTGGTCCTCTTCAATCCCGAGCAGGCGGGAGTGGTGCTTGTCATCGGCGCGACATGCTATGTCCTGGCCCGTTTGATATTTATTTTCAAGGGTTTTAGGCTTTTTTACGACAATTTTGGCTCGTTGCTTTATTTTATTTTGTATCTTTGCACTCTTGAAATTGTACCCCCGGTAATTATCTGTAGATTTATCGGGTTTTTAAGCCAATTACAACCCTAAGCACTACTGACAGTGAAAGTAAAAAAAGTATTAGTTTCCCAGCCGAAACCGTCTTCCGAGAAATCGCCTTACTACGACATTGCCGACAAGTATGGAGTGGAAATCGAGTTTCGACCCTTTATCAAAGTAGAAGGGCTTACCGCTAAGGAATTTCGTCAGTCAAAGATAGCTATTTCTGATTTTACGGCTATTATCTTCACCGCCCGCACTGCTATTGATCATTTCTTCAGGCTTTGTGAGGAGATGCGAATCTCCATACCCGACACAATGAAGTATTTCTGCACGACAGAATCCATCGCTCTTTATCTACAGAAATACATCGTCTATCGCAAGCGTAAGATTTTCCATGGCGAGACAGGCAAACTCGAGGGTATGCTCCCCTACCTTATCAAGCATAAGAAAGAGCGTTTCCTCTACATTGTCTCTGATGTGCACAAGGAAGACACAAGCATCCTTGACGAAAACGGAATCAACTACACCAAGGCGGTCATGTATCGCACCGTGTCGAATGATTTCGGCCCTGACGAAAAGTTTGACTATGACATGCTTCTCTTCTTCAGCCCTGCGGGAATCGACTCCCTGCTGAAGAATTTCCCCGGCTTTGAGCAGAAGGATATCCGCATCGGCTGTTTCGGCGCCACCACCGCCCAGGCTGTCCGTAACGCCGGACTCCGTCTCGACCTCGAAGCTCCCTCTGTCAAGGCTCCGTCTATGACGGCCGCTCTTGAAAACTTCCTCAAGGAAGATGCCAAATAGTGATTTGTCCGGACATCCGGGATTTTTTTATACGAGTCATCTGTCTTACATTCATCATTCATCTAATTCATGTCTAATTAATGATTGGACTGAGACTTTATAAAATCGAAAAACTCCGCAGCGAGATTGCCATCGGCCAGCTCTTTGACCGCAGCAATCCCGCTGCTCAGTCTATCATGGCCTACCCTCTGAGAGCCATCTGGTCGGTCAACACCTCGCGCAAGTCGGCCCGCTGTCCGCAGTTTCTTGTATCCGTACCGAAGAAAAAGCTGCGCCACGCCGTAGACCGCGTGCAGATGCGCCGCCGCATCCGCGAGGCCTACCGCCTCAACCGCCATCTCATCCCCCGCGATCTTCCCCTCGACATAGCGTTTATCTATATCCCCACCGAGCTTTCCGCCTACGCCGATGTCGAGAAAGCTGTGGTCCGTATCCTCTCCCGCATCTCCAAAGCTCTCGAATCTTGAAATTTCTCCTCATACTCCCCATCCGCTTCTATCAGCTCTGCATCTCGCCGATGTTTCCCGCCGCCTGTCGCTATACCCCGACATGCAGCGCCTACGCTATCGAGGCTATCCGCAAGCATGGGGCCATCCGTGGCTCATGGCTTGCCATAAAACGCATCTGCCGCTGCCATCCCTGGGGCGGCTCCGGCTACGATCCCGTGCCATGACCGCAGAGCTGCCGACATGTATGTTTGACGTCCACACCCATGCGCTCCGCCGCAACGCTATAGTCAATCTCGACCCGGTCGACATCCTCGCCCGCCGCATTGACCGCCACCCCGCCACCATCCTCAGGCGGGGCTATCTGTATTCTGTCGGCATACATCCCTGGAATTTCCGCAACGTGACCATACAATCCATCCGTCTGCTTCATTCTCTCGCCGCGGAGCCGTCGGTAGTGGCCATCGGAGAGTGTGGGCTCGACGCCGTGGGGCGTGGCGACCGCGAGGCCGTGCTCTGCGAGCAGACCGAATTGCTGCGGATACATTTCATGCTGAGCGAGACGCTCGGCAAACCCATGATACTCCACATAGTCAAAGCCTTTCCGGAAATAATCGCCTTGCGAAAACTCTGGCGCCCCTCCCAACCCTGGATCATCCACGGATTCAGAGGTAAGCCACAGTTGGCTGCCGAGCTGGTTGCCCACGGATTCCACCTATCCTTCGGGCGCAGATACAATCCCGCCTCCTTTGCCTTCACACCCCCTTCCCGCCGCCTGCGCGAGACGGATATGGAGAGCTATTAAATAGCTAAGTATTAAGGGTTAAGTATAAAGTATTAAGTATTTGAGGGGGATTGCCCTTCCCGGTCGCTCAGATATCTGCGTAATTTCTGATACATGAACGAGATAGTCAGCAGAATGGCACCGAGGAGGATAAACACTATTATACGTCCGATAGCAACCATCCTCCAGAGATCATATCCCACAAGTTTGACAAGCACGAGCCCAAGCACTGTGAGCGCTATGACGCGCAGTTGTTTTGAATGGTAGCGCATACCGAATATCATCTGCACACTCGCACAGATAGAGAGTGTGACGGAGAGTGCTGCACTCCGGTAGACCACAAGCCCCGTCGTATCGAGCACAGAGAACACTGCCGACAGGATGAATAAGATTGCCGCGAGGTTGAAGTAGATCATATATTTCCCGATCGTCCGTGTGTCAGATGTCGAGTGGATGAAGACTGCCGTGGCACAACGGAAATATATGACGCCGAAGAGAGGGATGGAGACCATCATCGGTATATCCATCAGAGGATTCTCTACATTGAAATGCGGGGTGAGCGTGAATACTATGACAGCCGCTGCGGGGAGGATGAGGAATGTCGACGGGCGGTTGAAAGGGGGATAGGTGAGGAGAATTCCAACCGAGGCGATGGCTATCAGCGAGGTCCCGTTGGCAATCTGTGGCGGCAGATAGTAGTCAAAAAGCGCCACAAAACCGGTGCAGATGATGATGGCACCGCTCCATAGCATCCATACACCGGTCTTACGCAAGGATTGGGCCGGAGCGTCGGTCTCTCCGAGGATTAGTCTTACACACCACAGATATGCGGCACCGTTCACGAGATAGATCCAGATAGCGTTTCTTCCACCGAAAAAATCGTCCGCGCCAAGAGCCGCTCCACCGAGTAGGACTATGGTCTGCGGCACACCTGTCAGCATGGCCAGCAGCCGATAGATACGGTGTCCGGTGCGCATCGACATCCACAGCATTATGGCCGCGTAGAGACCGGTGGCTGTAAAC
Source organism: Staphylococcus sp. (assembly GCA_023665865.1). GTDB lineage: Bacteria > Bacteroidota > Bacteroidia > Bacteroidales > Muribaculaceae > Duncaniella. The sequence goes on along the minus strand of JAMPDC010000001.1, from coordinate 847,384 downwards.
CTTACGCCGGCAGAGGTGAATTGCACAAGAACCGCGGCCAGGGCCATGCCGGAGATGAATGTGATCAGCAGGCTGTTGATAAGGTCAGCCTCACGGTCTTTGTAATATCTCAAGTATATGCCAAGATTCACACAGCATCCGGCAAGGGCTACAAGGCCTTTGGCATTGTAGCCTTGTGAGATGCCTGCCATAATCCATGTCCCGAAGCAGAGATAGGCGAGGTTATTGAGGAGTATGGCTGAAATCAAGGCGGCTATCACAGTGGAGTGTGTGATATTGCGGCGTATATCCGTGATGAGAGGGATTGAGAAGACCACAAAGTAGTAGGATATGGCGCCCAGCCACCAACCGTTGTGTTGGGAGGTCTCTGTCACACTGATTCCGATTCCAGTGATGATATATGTGAGCCAGCATGCTATCGGGGCAAGTATCCACCAATTACGATAGATGCTTATGGCGAGGACCGCACTGTTGAGGATAGCCATGTAAGCTAAAACAGAAATAAAGGCGCCGCTCCCGTCAGATGCGATGAAGGGTGCCGCAAATCCTCCTATTATGGCGGTTATGGCAAGCTCCATGCGGTCAAACAGCAGGGCGATTGCTGTCATGACCGATGTGAGCGTTATCATGATGATGAATGATGCGGTTGACCCGAAGATTCCATAGAGATGATAGCCGATAGCAACGCTCACGAAGCAGATGGCAAATCCGCCCCCCGCGAGAATAGATGAGAAATTGCGGTATTTATCTCTAAGCGGATATGCCAGACCCCATAGACAGACGCCGATTCCCATGGCAAGAAGGGTGCGGGTAAACTCGTTTATCCAGTTCTGGTCAATGGCATATTTCACAAAGAAGCCGATACCGATGACAAATACAAGGATACCGATTTTGCTGAAAAGATTGATACCGATGAGTTTTTCCCAGTTGCGTGGTGAAGCGGGCCTATCCGTATTGTCGTGGTTCGGAGACTCTGCCGCCGGGCTTTCTTCCTGTAAAAGCTCCTCGCTGACAATCCATGGATCATCGTCCGGCTCGGATAAATCGGCTTCGTCCTCCACATTTTCAGTTCCCGGGTCAGTGAAGAAAGGTGTGGGAGTGTAGTCCGGAGGTGTGCTTGTCCCGAAGTCAGTAGATGAGACATGGCTGTTCAGGTCCTCACGCAGACGTGTGATTTCCCGTTGGAGGTTTTCGGAACGTTGGAGTATCTCCCTCACACGTCCATTCATGCCCAGAATGATGATGAGAGTGACGACGACGAGAATTAATATAAGTGTTTCCATGTCTCCTTGGGTTTAGGTGAAAATCGGTTCAGTCGCAGACAAGGTAGGAATAATAACTGACAGCCGCAAAGATTTTTAGTTAAATCTTTACGGCTGTTGCTGTATAGTAGACTGTAGTTCCGGTTTATTCGGTGTGCTCGTCAGCTATCCGGCGGGCGTTGCGGTGGAGGCCGGCGAGCTTGGTGCGTTTGATGGCGGAGCGGCGGAATATGCGGGAGAAGTCCTCCTGGGTCATCTCTGATATGGACCCGGTGGTTAACTGCAGGATGGCTTGGCGGGGCCGGAATTCCTCGATCTCTGAGAGTGGTGAGGAGGCATTGTGGGGGCAGACGTCCTGACAGACGTCGCAGCCGTAGACGTGGCGCCCGAGGCGTGGTGTCGACGGTGGGAAGTCGCCACGGTGTTCGATGGTCAGATATGACAGGCAGCGGTTTGCATCAAGGTCTGTCCCGCTCAGGGCTTTTCCCGGACAGGCTTCGAGACATCTGCGACACCCTCCGCAGTCAAGTGTGCAGGGCTCGTCGGGGGTGAGTTCGAGTGTGGTCACGATTTCACCGAGGAAGAAGCGGGAGCCGGCTCCGGGGATGATGAGCTGGCGGTTGAGCCCTATGAAACCGAGCCCCGACCTGACGGCCCAGTACCGTTCGGGGATGGGAGCTGTGTCGACACAGACGCGACAATCCGCTCCGGTTTCCTCCGTGATAATCCGGGCAACGCTTTGCAGGCGGTCGCGCACGATGTCGTGGTAGTCATCGCCGAGAGCGTATGAGGCCCACAGCAACGGTGAGGTCTGCCGGCCCCACCAGTAGTTGAAGGCACACGAGACCACGCTCCTTGCTCCGGGGAGAAGAAGAGTGGGGTCGTGGCGGATGTCAATATGATTTTCGAGATAGCCCATCGCTGCATGGCGTCCATCGGCGAGCCAGCGGTCATAGGCTTCGGCGACCTGAGGATCGATTCGGTCGGCCCGGGCTATGCCGCTCCTGTAGGCTCCGGCCTCGCGGAGGAGCTGCTTGAGGCGTGTGCTGTCCATCATCGCTTGCTTTACATGGGGAGCATGCGGAATTCATAGCCCTCGTCTTTGAGCCATTGGATGGCGCGGGGGAGGGCGTAGCGCATGCGGTCGTGGGCTTTTAGGGAGTCGTGGAAGACGATGATGGAGCCGTTGCGCGTGTAGCGCTTCACGTTGGCGAGCACCTGCTCACCAGTGAGGCGTTTGGAATAGTCGCGGGTGACTACGTCATACATGATGATGTTGTAGTGGCGCTTGATGAGCTTTGTCTGCCAAGGGGAGATGATGCCATGCGGCGGACGGAAGAGTGGTGAGCCGATGAGTTGGTCGGCCTCGGTGATGTCGCGGAAAAAGGTGGTGGCGCTGACTTTCAGTCCCTGGAGATGGTGCATGGTGTGGTTGCCGTAGGCATGGCCACGGCGCTTCACCTCCTCGAAGACTTCGGGATGCTTGCGTACATTGTCGCCCACCATGAAGAAGGTGGCTTTGACGTCGAAACTGTCGAGCACGTCGAGCACCCACGGCGTCTCCTCGGGAACCGGGCCGTCGTCAAAGGTGAGATAGACGACCCGTTTCCCGCGATGGAGTATTCGCCATATTGCCTCGGTGAAGAGCAGACGGTAGAAAAACGGAGGTTGTTCAATCCACATGATTCACGCGTGGCAGCTTTACTGCTGGAGTATTGAGACTATACGGTCGAAGTTGACTCCCATGTCGGTGAGCTTGTCGACCATCTTCTCCGCATCTCCGCCGAGGTCGGCGTAGTCCTGGAGCAGATAGACCATATAGTAGGTTTCGATGAAGCGGTCGGTCTGCGGAAGGGTTGCATACTGCCAGGGGTTGAGGCTCTGGTAGTATTTGACGTTCTGTCCGTAGCGCGTGAGCTCATTCTCGAGGAGTTTGAGCGCGCGGGCCGAGGCTTCCTTGTTGTCGGTTGCGATGCCGATGCGAGCATAGATCTGAGCCATCTTCTGGGGGATCTGGATGGCATAGGGGGCGGCTGCCTCGGGGAGCTTCTCTTCGATGATGTTGAGAAGGTTGAGGGCCTTCGCGTAGCGGTCGGCCTTATAGTCGGCGAGCTGCGCACGGGTAGCCTCATCGGTTGCGATTGAGTCGGCTTGCTCGGCCACTACAGCCTCGTTGATGAGCGCTGTGGCTGTCTGGAGGATGTAGGAGCGGGTGGTGGTCACCATCTTGCGCACAGTCTCGTCGAGATAGATCTGACCCGGGTCAGTCACCTTGTCGAGGCCGCCCCAACGGAACTTCTCGGTGATGTTGCGGTAGGCCTTGTCGGTGTTGACAGCCGAGATGTCGTAGTCGCTGTTCTCCTCGTTGCGGACGGGAGTGACCTCATAGGTCATGCCTGTCGATCGCATGTATGGCTGGAGGGCCACATAGTAGTCGGAGGGCACTGTCGATGCGAAGTAGATGGGGTTTTTCCAGCCGTTCTTGACCGAAGTCGAGAGCATGTCGAGCGAGAGGAGCTGGCTGAGTGTCATTCCGCCGTGGCGCGAGACCTCGCGGTCGTCGGCCATGTTTGCGAGGATGGCGGAGTCGGCGATCTCGGCTTCCTTCTCACTGATCCGGCCGGCCTTGACGGCAGCGGGAATGTCGACGGGAATGATGAAGTTGTTATATTTCATCATCGGGGCATTCCAGGCATTTTTGCTTGAGTTCTGGTCATAGACCTGGGCGAGCGCCGTGGTGATATTGACCGGAGTCGTGTCGCAGTCAGCTGCGAAGTAGCTGAAATTCATGCGTTCGTAGCCGTAGTCCTCGGGTTTGGCGAGGGTCGGGATGCCGTCAGCCTGATATGAGGGGTGTTTCACCTGGTTGGCATACCAGTCGGTGGTGAGATACGAGAGATTGACCACTTTGACGTCGGTGCGGTGACCTTCGACCTCCTGTGCATACCAGAGGGGGAAAGTGTCGTTGTCGCCGTTGGTGAAGATGATGCCGTTTTCGTCGACAGAGTCGAGATAGTTCATGCCGAAGTCGCGTGTGGTGTAGCGTCCGGAGCGGTCATGGTCATCCCAGGTCTGCGATACCATCTGCAAGGGGACAATCAGGCCGATGACACAGGCGAATATGGCACCTGCAAGGCTGATCTTCCGCTCTTTTTCGGCAGAGAGTGCCGAGGCTTCCTTGCCTTTGGCGTTGCTCTTGTTGAAAAGCTCCTTGACGAGTGCCCAGAGACCTGCCACACCCATGCCGAGCCAGATGGCGAAGGCATAGAACGAGCCGGCGAAGGCATAGTCACGCTCGCGGGGCTGCGACGGAGTCTGGTTGAGGTAGAGCACGATGGCTATACCTGTCATGAAGAAGAGGAAGAAGATGACCCAGAACTGCTCGATGCCGCGCTTCGACGTGAAGGCCTGCCAGCCGAGACCGATGATGCCCATGAGGAGGGGGAGCATGTAGAAGACGTTGTGGCCTTTGTTGCCCTCACCGTCCGAGTAGGGGAGGAGGCTCTGGTCGCCGAGGCGGGGATTGTCGATGAAGGGGATGCCTGAGATCCAGTTGCCGTGATTGACCTCACCGTTGCCCTGGATGTCGTTCTGGCGGCCGGCAAAGTTCCACATGAAGTAGCGCCAGTACATGTGGTTGAGCTGGTAGACGAGGAAGAAGCGGAGGCTCTCGCCCATGGTCGGCTTGACAGCGTCGTAGGTCTGGAGAGTCTCTCCGTCGCGGACGTAGCGGGTGGCGCTGACCGGTTTGCCCTGAAGACCTCCGATCCAGTCGGAATAGGCTGCGGTGTGCGGGCCGCTGTAGATGCGCGGGAAGAGCATGTTGAGCTCGGGCGACATCACATAGTCTTTCTTATAGCCTGTGATCTCATAGTGGTCGGGTTGGTCGGGGGAAGTCTTGACGGTCTTTGCATAGAGCGCCTTTCCTTCCTCATACATAGGCGAGGCCTCGCCCTGGGCGTTGATCTCGTAGACCACACCCGACTGGTTGGTCTGACCGTAGAAGAGGGGACGCTCGCCATACTGCTCGCGGTTGAGGTAGGAGGCGAGTGCGAAGACGTTGTCGGGGGCGTTCTGGTTCATCGGCGGGTTGGCGCTTGCGCGGATGAGCAGAAGCGCGTAGGATGAGTAGCCGATGAAGATGACGAAGATGCTCATCACGACGAGGTTGAGGATGCGGACGGGGAGCTTCTTGGCCATGAAGAGCCAGGCGATGAGCGCTGCCATGATGATGACGGGGATCCACATGCTCTCGCCGATGAAGGGGATGCCGGAGAAGAAGATGCTCAGCAGGATGCTGATGCGGATCTCGCCGACGCTCTTCTGACGGTAGAGGGCTGCGATAGCCCAGATGAAGCAGGCCACGGCAAGGATGGCGTAGATGAGCACACCCATGTTGTAGCTGAGGCCGACGACGTTGACGAAGAAGAGCTCGAAGTATTGCGACACCTCGATGAAGCCGGGGACGAGGCCGTAGAGGATGAGTCCGACGACGACGGCCGAGAGACCGAGGGTGATGAGCGAGCCTTTGGCGGTGGTGTTGTGCCAGAGCTTGTAGTAGATGACGAGGGCTATGGCGGGGATACAGAGGAGGTTGAGCAGGTGGACGGCGATTGAGATGCCGATGACGTAGGCGATGAGTATGAGATACTTGTCGCTGTGGGGCATCGATGCGCGGTTTTCCCACTTGAGGATGAGCCAGAAGACGAGGGCGGTGCAGAATGAGGAGAAGGCGTAGACCTCACCCTCGACTGCCGAAAACCAGAAGGTGTCGCTCCAGGTGTAGGCGAGAGCGCCGCAGATTCCCGACCCGAAGATGACGAGCATCTGTGTGAGGGATATCTCATTGGCATCATCCTTCACGATCAGGCGCTTGACGAGGTGGGTGATGGTCCAGAAGAGCAGGAGGATGGTGCCGGCTGAGAGGAGGGCCGACATAGCGTTGACCATAAGGGCTACCTTGCTGACATCACCGAAGGCGAAGTTGACAAAGAAGCGTGCGGCAAGCATGAAGATCGGGTTGCCCGGCGGGTGGCCGACTTCGAGTTTATAGCCTTGGGAGATGAATTCCGGGCAGTCCCAGAAACTTGCCGTCGGCTCGAGGGTGAGCATGTAGGTCACGGCTGCGATCAGGAAACACAGCCAGCCGAGGGAGTTGTTGATGAGGTTGTATTTTTTCATTGAAAGTGTGGAGAGGTGTCGATCAATAGAATTTGCGGATGCCCATGACCTCGCGGACTTCGGCGAGCGTCTTTGCCGCGCGTTCGCGTGCACGTTCGGCACCCTCGCGGACTACGCGGGCGATGTAGGCGTCGTCGTTGCGGATGTCGTGGTAGCGCTCACGGATTGGGGTGGTTACTTTAAGGATGTCTTCGGCGAGCTGCTTCTTGAGGTCGCCGTAGCGGATGGAGCAGTCGGCGTAGGCGTCGCGGAAGCTCTTGACTACTTCGGGGGCCGAGGTGAGTTCCATGAGGGTGAAGAGGTTTTCGACGGGGAGCGACACGGGCTGGTTGGGCTCCTTAGGGCCTTCGTCGGTCATGGCACGCATCACTTTCTTGCGCAGGACTTTCTCCTCGTCGATGAGGTAGATGCAGTTGCCTTCGCTCTTGCCCATCTTGCCGGAGCCGTCGAGACCGGGCACCTTGACGGCGTGGTCACCGAAGTTGAAGTTCTGAGGTTCGGGGAAGAGGTCGACGCCGTAGAATGAGTTGAATCTGCGTGCGAAGCGGCGGGTGAGCTCGAGGTGCTGCTCCTGGTCTTTGCCGACGGGGACTTTGTGGGCCTTCTGGATGAGGATGTCGACGGCCATGAGTGTGGGGTAGGTGAGGAGGCCGGCGTTGACGCGCTTGTTGGAGTCGGTGCCGATGATCTGCTTCTCGATGTCGTCGCTGTCGTTGTCGGTCTTGATGCCGAGCTGCTTGCGGGCTTTATCCTTGAAAGAGGCTGTGCGCATGAGCTCTCCGATGCCTACGTGCATGTTGAGCAGGAGATACATCTCGGAGATCTCGGGGACGTCGCTCTGTACGAAGATCGTGGCCTTGTCGGGATCGATGCCTGCGGCGAGATATTCGGCGAGGATGTTTTTGACATTCTCGTGGAGGGCGTCGGGGGCGGGGTTGGTGGTGAGGGCATGGAGGTCAGCGATGAAGAAGAGACAGTCGTAGTCGTTCTGCATCTTCACGAATTTGCTGAGCGCTCCGTAGTAGTTGCCGAGGTGAAGGTTGCCTGTGGCACGGATGCCTGAGAGCACTACTTCTTTATCGTTCATAGTGTGGTGATTGTTAGATGTTTATCGTATGTATAGGCCCGGATAAGGGCAATCAGGCTACAAAAATACAAAAAAAACCGCTATGGAGCGGTTTTTTTATGGATAATCGAGAGTTTTATAGGGAATGATAGCCTGAAAGTTGTCAATCGAAGGTGGTACTTTTGTAGCTTTTTTCTGTCATATCTGCATCAAGTATTCGGATTGCTCAGGTTTTTTATCTATTTTTGTGATATGGATAATTGTACGGGTCATCCCATCAACTTGATAAATACTCTTCAGAATATGAACCGATTTCTCCTCTGCGCGGGGATTCTCGCAGTTTCTGTCGCGCCTGTCTTTGCCGGGAATTTTGAGAATGCCCGGTCGGCCGTCGACAATATGCGTATCGGCTGGAATCTCGGCAATACGTTTGACACCAACAGCGGTGACACTCAAAACATGTGGATTGAACGCTGGACGGAATGTCGGCCCTCCGATTTCGAGACTTCGTGGGGACAGCCGGTGACGACGCCTCAGCTGATCCGCATGTTTAAGGAGGCGGGCTTCAATGCAATCCGTATTCCTGTCACATGGTATCCCCACATGGGCAACACCATTGAGCTGGCCAAGAAAAACCAGGGTGTGTGGAATATTGATGATTGGAAGGGCTATGAGATAGACCCCGTCTGGATGGCCCGCATCAGGGAGGTGGTTGATTACGTTATCGGCGAGGGGATGTATTGTATCCTGAACGTCCACCACGACACGGGCTCGGCCACTACAGCATGGGTTGAGGCGAGCATGGATTCGTATGAGCGTCACCGCGAGCGTTTCGAGAGCCTGTGGACTCAGATTGCGACTGAATTCCGTGATTATGACGAGCATCTGCTCTTCGGGGGCTACAATGAGATGCTCGATAAGTATGATTCATGGTGTTTCGCTACTTTCGGCTCGCCGCAACACTACATCAAGGCGGATGCGGAGGATGCTTACAAGGCTGTCAACTGCTTTGCCCAAAGTTTTGTAGATGCAGTCAGGGCCACCGGAGGCAATAATCTTGAGCGCAACCTGGTGGTCAACACCTACGGTTCGTGTAACGGTTCCGGCACCTGGAATCAGCATCTCGACGATCCGTTGATCTATATGGAGCGCCCTGCTGACAGTGTCGAGGACCATATCATATTTGATGTCCACTCTTATTTTGACCATACCAACCTCTCCAATGCCAAGAAGGAGATTGATGCCGTAGTCAGCGATGTCGAGAAGTATCTTAAGCCCAAGGGGGCTCCTGTGATCTTCAGCGAGTGGGGTGTCACGGGCGATATCACCTCCAAGCGGGCTGACCTCAACAGCTATGCCCGCTATTTTGTGGAGAAATCCAAGGAGGCTGGGATCGCCATGTTTTATTGGATGGTGTTGTCGGAAGGCAAGGACCGCAGTGTGCCTGCATGGACAGCTCCGGATCTCAAGAATGCCATAGTCAAGGGCTACTATGGCGATGGAGGCTACACTGGTATCGATGTCCCGCAGGTTGATGCGGGGTCTGAGGCGGATGCACCCATATATAATCTCTTAGGCATGCCCGTCAGCGCTCCTCTCCGCCCCGGTATCTATATCAAGGGTGGCAGGAAGTTTATTGTCAGATGATACTCATGTCCGGATGTGGGCCGGCCGGATGAAAGCCAGGAAAAGATATGTGTTTTCGTGAAGATGGTTTGCTATATGGATAGTTATTACTATTTTTGCATTTAAATATTGATAAAATAAACTATGATAAGCGGAAAAGTTGTCACGAATATGGATATTCTTGAGCTTCTGGCAAGGAGAGTCAAGGAATATCGTCTTGCTGCGCGGATGAGCCAACGTGAGCTTGCCGAGAAGTCGGGTGTCGGCTATACGACCATCAGCCATTTCGAGCAAGGAAGACATACCAATATGTCGCTCAGCAATTTCATATCCTTGTTGCGGTGTGTGGGCATGGAGCAGCGCATGATGGAGCTTTTACCGGAATTGCCCGTGCCGCCGATGGCGCTTAGAGAGATTAATAAATTGATACCGAAACGAGTCAGGAGAAAGGACCAGAAATGATAGAAAAGCTTGATGTGATGCTTTGGGGCGAAAAAGTCGGGACACTCGTATCGGCCAAGATAGGTTATGGCAGCAAGATCTGTTTTTATTTCAGTCCTGAATATGCCGCTCATGGTTACGACATATCTCCGGTCCGGGCCCCCCTCGCAGGAATAGTCGCTCAAAGGGGCTTGCCGGTTTATCCTGAGGAGGGAAAGGAATTTGGCGGGTTGCCATCGTTTATCGCCGACTCGATGCCTGACCACTGGGGAAATGTGGTGTTCGCTGAATGGGCTAAATTTCATCATATAAAGATGAGAGACCTTACACCTCTTGACAGGCTGGCATATATCGGTCGGCGAGGTATGGGGGCATTGGAATTTGTGCCACCCTCCTCGGCCGAGATGGAGATTCCTTCAAAAGTCGAGATATCTGAATTGTCGAAATTGGCTCAGAAAGCTATTGAGGAAGCGAAGAGTTTTCATGTGGTAATGAGTCCGGATTTCATCATTGAAAGCTTGTTTAAGGTTGGCACCTCAGCCGGTGGACGCAGGCCGAAGGCCGTCATTAATCTCAATGAGGCGACGGGAGAATGTTATTCCGGACAGGTTGCTACGCCCAAACCGGGATTCGTCCCTATGATAATCAAGTTTGATGAGCATTGCGATATCCCGACAACCCGGATTGAATACAGTTACTATCTTATGGCTGTGGCAGCCGGGATGGCTATGATGCCATCAAAACTGATTGAAGGTGAGAATGAGGTGCATTTCCTTACGGAGCGGTTTGACAGGAAAGACGGTGACAAAATCCATGTGCAGACTCTTGCTGCAATGAATCCGATGTCAAGCTCGTATGAGGATTTGTTTGAGACCGCTTTCCAACTTGGATTGGATGCTTCAGAAATAAAGCGTCTGTTCATGCAGATGGTTATGAACGTGGCGGGAGGCAATGTAGATGACCACAATAAAAATTTCAGTTTTCTGATGGGACGCGACGGTCGATGGCACGTGGCACCTGCCTATGACTATACGTTTACAGTCGATATGTCGGCTCCATTTTATGTCAATCGCCATAGTCTGACCATAAATGGTAAGAATCAACAGATTGGCAAAGAGGATTTGGAAGAGGTCGGGCGCTGTTTCAATATAAAGGGTGTTTCGGAAATGATTGAAAGAGCCGTAACGGTTACGTCGGGCTACCGTAGCTATGCTTATGAAGCGGGAGTGCCGGAATATTGGGCCGAGAGAATTGCAAGAGAGATTGAATCAAGAGGGGAACTGCTGTGAGCTCCCCCTCAAGAGGTTAAAAAGTGTAGCCATATAGGTACAAAAAAATTCAGAAGTGATAAAAAATACAGATCTATATCGGTCGGTGGGGTTGGCCGGGCCGGGATAGATCTGTAATTTTTTTGAGTTTATTAATTTCTGTGCCTCGCATTTTGACCTGTGCGGTGCGTGGGGTTATTGGCGCCAGGGGATGTCGGGGGTGCCGGTGAAGTGGTTGATGTAGCGGGCGAGGATGAAGAGGTAGTCGCTGAGGCGGTTGATGTAGGTGAGGACGATGGGGTCGACGTGTTCGGCGTCGGCGAGGGTGAGTATGTCGCGCTCGGCGCGGCGGCAGACAGTGCGTGCGACGTGGGCGTGGGCGGCTCCGATGCTTCCGCCGGGGAGGATGAAGGAGCGCTGTTCGGGGACCATTGAGTCGAGGGTGTCGATCTGGTGCTCAAGGCGGCTGAGAGCGTCGGGGAGCGGGGCAAGGACGGTGGGCAGGGGAGAACCGGGAGCGGGAGTGGCGGCCGGGGTTGCGAGATAGGCTCCGAGGTTGAAGAGGGTGTTGTTGATGTCGAGCAGGGTTGCGCTGATGAAGTCGTCGAGCTCTGAGCAATGGGCCTGGACGAGTCCGATGTTGGCGTTGAGTTCGTCGAGGGTTCCGTAGGCCGAGACGCGGGTTGAGTTTTTGGCGATGCGCTGTCCGCCGACGAGGGCTGTGGTGCCTTTGTCGCCGGTGCGGGTGTAAAGTAGGCTTTTTTTCATAGTCGGGGTGGTGGGTTTGTTGGGCAAATTTAGTAATTTTGCCAAGATAATCTTAATAAAATAACGAATAATAAGCATCAATATGTTTTCAGGAATAGTTGAAGAGGCCGCTGAAGTGGTCGGCGTAGACAGAAGGGATGGCAATGTGGATCTGCGGGTGAGATGCAGTTTCACCGACGAGCTCAAGATCGACCAGAGTGTGGCCCACAACGGCGTGTGTCTCACCGTGGTGGCTCTTCCTGGCGACGGCACCTATACAGTGACTGCTATCCGGGAGACACTTGACCGCAGCAATCTCGGGGATCTTGAGGCGGGAAGCCTTGTGAATCTGGAGCGTTCGATGGTGATGAACGGTCGTCTGGACGGTCATATCGTGCAGGGTCACGTGGACTGTACCGCCATCTGCGAGGATATCGAGGAGGTGGAGGGAAGCCGCTACTATAAGTTTGCCTACAAGGTGGCTCCCGAGATGGCCTCGAAGGGTTATGTGACTGTCGAGAAGGGGTCGGTGACTGTCAACGGTGTCAGTCTGACAGTGTGTGATTCGGAGCGCGAGTCGTTCAGGGTCGCCATCATTCCATATACATTCGAGCACACCAATTTCAAGAAGATCGAGGTCGGGACAAAGGTCAACATTGAGTTTGACATCATCGGCAAGTATCTGGCGCGTCTGAAAGAGTTTTGAAACACAGGTTTGAAAGCATCTTAAAAAAGAGGCTCCGGAGAAACATAACAGGCTGTCTGCTTGTTGATAGTAGTGACTGAGGGCGCGACATGAGAGTCGCGCTGCAGGGCTTTGCGGGATAATTTTAACTTTTTTAAATTAAAATTTTCGATGCGGAGCGCTAAAATAGTCTATCTTTGCATGATTATACAGACTATCGGCCAATGTGGCGGGCGAGGAAATAGCCCGACCGATGTCAATGACAGCTAATGTTTAACAAAAGCGATGACCACGGCGGTTTCGTGAAGAGAAGCCGGTCGCGTGGCGCATCGCTTGAAAAATGATAAAAGATTATGGAAAATAAAGAATTAGACCGCATCAGCTATGCGCTCGGACTCAGCATGGGTAACAACTTCCGTGCGAGCGGTATTCAGGAAATCAACGTGCAGGATTTTGCCGACGGCGTTGCCGCCGTGTTCTACGGCAGCGAGCCCAAGATGACCTATGACGAGGCCAAGGCTGAGATCCAGAAATATTTCACCGCACTCGAAGAGAAGCAGCGTGAGGAAGCAGCCAAGATGGCTGAAGTCAACGAGGCAGCCGGCAAGCAGTTCCTTGAGGAGAACGGCAAGCGCGTTGAGGTCAAGACCACAGCTTCGGGCCTTCAGTATGAAGTGTTGACCGAAGGTGATGGCGAGATTCCTACCGCTCAGGATCAGGTTGAGGTCCACTATACCGGCAAGCTCATCGACGGCACCGTGTTCGACAGCTCAGTGGAGCGTGGCGTTCCCGCGACATTTGGCGTGACTCAGGTGATCCCCGGCTGGGTGGAGGCTCTCCAGCTCATGAAGGCCGGCTCGAAGTGGCGTCTGTTTATCCCGTCGCAGCTCGCCTATGGTCCCCAGGGAGCAGGCGGTGTGATCGGCCCGAACGCAACGCTGATATTTGATGTAGAGCTTCTGAAGGTCATCAAAAAATAAGACACACCATTAATATTTAAAATAGATTTATGAAAAAGCTTATTATGGCTTGCGGCGTTGCCGCTATCATGTTTGGTGCTTGCTCATGCGGCAATTCATCGTCATCAAACAATGCCAACAAGGGATTTGGCGATTCACTTTCAGTGGCCATCGGCGACGCCCAGGCTGCACGTCTTCTCGAGGAATACAACAACCTCCCCGAAGATCAGAGAGCATCATTCAAGAAGGAAGATATCCTCCGCGGTATGAAGCAGGTGATCATGACCGACACCGCAGCCCAGGGCTATCTTACGGGTCTCAGCTTCGGCATGCAGCTCGCAGGTCAGCTCTACCGCTACGAACAGGCCGGTGTGCCCATCGACCGTGCGAAACTCTATGAGGCATACGCAAAGGTGTTTAGCGGCGATACTATCAGCAGCGATGCAGTCCGCGAGGCACAGGTCAACTATCAGATGCTTGCTGAAAAGGCTCAGCAGAAGATGATGGAATACTATCAGCAGCAGCAGGAAGCTGCCCGCGCAGCCAAGGAAAATAGCCCCGAGGCCAAGGAGAATGCCGACAAGGGTGCCGCTTACCTTAAAGATCTCATGGCTAAGGATCCCGCTATCAAGGTGACTCCTTCAGGTCTTGCATATAAGGTTGTCAAGGAAGGCAATGGCGCAGCTGTTGGTAAAAACGGTAGCGCTAAGGTGAAATATACCGGCAAGCTTATCGACGGTACCACTTTCGACAAGAATGAAGAGGGTGTGACTTTCAGCCCCAACCAGGTAGTGCCCGGTTTCGGTGAGGGTCTCGCCATGATGAAGGATGGCTCACAGTATATCCTCTACATCCCCGGCAATCTTGCCTATGGTGTCGACGGTCAGCCCCAGGCCGGTATCGCTCCCAACGCGATGCTCGTGTTTGAGGTCGAGACTTCCGATATCAAGTCTGCTGAATAAAATATATTTGGCATAAGTAATAAAAAATAATGGTCAGGCGACTGACCGGAGAGTCGAAGGACTCATCCGGCAGTCGCCTGACTTTCTTTTGTGTGTCAGCCTGCTGAGAGCTGTCAGGCCTGGATGCGGAGGTGCGAGTCGGGGTGACGGAGCACGAGGCAGGAGGCTTCGGTGAGGACTACGCCTTCGGTGTTTCTGACACCCTGCTTGCGGAAGCTGATGCGCTCGGCGGCAAAGGGGAGGCAGGTATATTTGGTGATGTAGTCCGGGTCAATGACGATGCCGCAGTTTGCTTTGCCACAGAGGTCAAAGACTTCGGAGAGGTGGACATAGAGGGTGCCGAAGCGTGTGTGGAGGATGGAGAAGTCGATACCCCAGACGGTTTCTTTGCCGTCGGCTGTCATGACGGAGACATTGGGCGATGACGACATGAGATGGAGGAGTTCAGAGCCTGCGAGGAGCACCTTGCGCGGTGAGCCGGAGCTGCCGGTGAAGGCTTCGCGGGCGAGACGGAGGATTTCAGAGTCGACGGTCTTCTCCTTGTCGAAGGTGAAAGTGCGGTCGGTCTGGTTCCAGATGCCGCCGGTGAAGAGGACCTCGTCGGCAGTGTCGCCGAGCGAGACTCGGGCGCGGGCACCGAAGAGAAATGATTTTTCCATCCCCATTCGCATGTCCATGATGGCGACTTCCTCCTGGTCGGTGAAGTTCCAGCCGACTTCTTTCTCCGAGAGACGCTGCTGGAGGCTCTCCTCAATTTGGGATTTAAAAATTTGGCAGAAGTTGTAGTCCTTCTTGGGGAGAGCGATGTATTGCGAGGTCTGGACATCGAGTTCGCGGGCTGCGCGACCCATGCGGATGACTGTGTCGCCTTTCTCGATGGTGCCGACGTTGAGGTCGGTGGTTCCTTCATCGACGTTGACGGGGACAAGAGAGAGCTTGTTGCCGTTGACGGCTGAGATGTAGGCCACGAGCTGCTGACCTTTGTAGGAACCGGATGGGATGGTGAGAGAGGGAATGAGCAGGGTTTCGGTCTCGGAGAAGAGAGCGGGGTTTGCGACGGTGAGGTTGAAGGGTTTGCCGGCCGAGACGGTGATGTCGCGGTAGGCGGTGGCCACGGTGTCGCTGCCGTCTTTGGTCTCGACGGAGTAGTAGTCGACACGCATTGATGAGGATTTGCGTGCGCCGACCATGCGTGAGATCTGGTCGAGGGGAGTGGACGAGGGGCGGATCTTGACGATGCGTTCGTCGACTTCGCTGCGGAGGAGTGTGGGTGCGAGCTGGGTGGTGATAGTTGTGGTGAGAGGTTGGTTCATGGTTGTGTTGATGAATTTTGGAAGTTAATAGAATGATAATGAGTTTGATGTGAACTGCCCTTGCGCATATCGGGCGGCTCAGTCGGGCCAAGCGCTCGGACGGATTGCTGACAGGATGGTGGCCGGGGTGTCGGCGCCATCGGGTGTGGTTTCGGCGGAGGAAGTGCCGGCAGAGGTGTTGCGGATAAGCTCGAGGGGAGCAGGGTCGATGGCTGCCGGAGAGGTGGCCGTAGGGTCTGGAGGTGTTGGTGTCATTTTTGTTTACGGATATTTGGTTTGTGATTGTTGGGATTTGATATTGCAAAGTTAAGGGTGCGGGGAGGGCAAAAAGGTGCGATAATACAAAAACGGGACAAAAAAAATCCACCGGAGACCTTTTGCGGGTCCCCGGTGGGAGAAATGAATCGATTTTTAATCAACCGGTGTGCTCACGGAAGAGTGGGCTGTCACCGTTGTGTGATATATGTGGAGGTGTTATGATCAATCGTCGAGGGTACAGATTGAAACGCGGTTCCAAGACTCTTCAGCAAACATGTTGCCGATGCCTTCGCCCTGAGCGTCAATGCGAGAGGCGGGAATTTTGTACTTGGAGATGAGTGCGTTCTTGACAGCTTCGGCGCGTGCGTTGGCGAGGCGTTCGTTGACTTCAAGGGGACCGTCGGCGGAAGCGTAGCCACGGATCTGGACTTTAGCTTTGGGATGGTTCTTGAGGTAAGCTGCAATCATTTCAACATTAGGCTGCTGGTCGGGAGTGATCTTGCTTGAGCCGATCTTGAAGAAGACGTAGCGGACGGAAGAGAGTGTGTTTTCCTTGATGACCTTAGCGGGTTTGTCCTTAGCGGCAGCGAGGGCTGCGGTCAGCTCGGCGTTCTTGGCGTTGGCGGCTGCGAGAGCGGCGTCACGGCCATCGACTTCGGCACGGAGGGCGTTGACACGTCCGTTGAGTTCGGAAATTTCACCGCTCTGGTCGGCGGGACAGGTGACACACTGGAAGCCGGGGCCGAAGTTGTAGTTAAAGCCG
Organism: Staphylococcus sp.; assembly: GCA_023665865.1. GTDB lineage: Bacteria > Bacteroidota > Bacteroidia > Bacteroidales > Muribaculaceae > Duncaniella. The sequence goes on along the minus strand of JAMPDC010000001.1, from coordinate 830,853 downwards.
ACGGCGAGATTGAAGTTGGCACGCTTGAGGTCGAGACCCTGATCGTGGTATCCTGTGCCATTGCCGGTCACGTTCCAGAGCACACTCGGCTTGAGCGAGATGCTGAAGTTGTCGCTGACGGCGAAGTTGAAATTGAGGCCGGCCTTTGCGCCGATGTTGCTGTGGTCACTGCCGTATGACACATAGTTGTGCATCCAGCCGATGCCGAGGAGGGCTTCAACACTAAACATTCTTGGCTCGCATCTGAAGCCGCAGAAGGCGTTTGTGAAGTTGAAGGTACCATAAGCACCGAGATAAGTGTCGTCGAAAGCAGTCTTGCTGCTGCGGCCACCGTTGACGGTCGAGGTATTGATGCCGGCAACGCCTTCAACTCCAATTCCGAAGAGCGGGGTGAGCTGTTTGCCGAGATGGAGTCCGACAGTCGGACGCATGTTCTGGAAGAACGAATGACCCTTGAGAGGAGTTGTCAGGCCGGCGTCGAGACCGAGTTGCCAGTTGTCTCCAAATGTGGGGCGCTCGATGATATTCTGTGCTGATGCGCCCATCATGCAGCCGACGAGGGCTGATGCAAGAAGAATTCTTTTCATGTTGTGTAGCTGTTTAGTTGATGTGTCTGTGGTTTTTATCGTTTTTGTGTTACCCCTCTCAAAAAAGTCAAAGGGTCAAAACGCGATGTGTCGTTGTTGTTTCCGCCGTCGGGGACGTGGACCCCGTGTAGCGGCGGTTGGTGTCATGTCTGTTTCTTTTCAATCATGTTTTTTGGTTTCGTGATTTATCCTTTAAACAATCGTCGGAAGTAAAGAGACCGAGACGTTAGCATAATTTAACAAAATTAGGGCGAAAACAAATGAGTGTTAAAGATACACTACTTATTGTATTTTATACATCCCCCGGAATGGGATACAGTTGGCTAACAGGGATGCTGACAGCGCATTTTGAGGGAAAATGTGGTCGTTACGAAAAGGATATTGTTGCGATTACACGAAGACGGATTGCCCGGTTGGGATGGCGGAGCGGTAAAAGCGGCGAAATAGATGTTTTATAACATATTTTTGGTGGCTACAGTGGTTGCGAAAATTCGTAAATTTGCCAGTGTAAGCAGAGAACGCCTCTGTTTGTGACAAAAAAGCGATATCTATACCATCCTAAAATACAGATAAAGACTCTATGGCTCCACTTGCCAATAACCATATATCGGTAGATTGCGTCGTTTTTGGATTTGATGGCGAGAATCTCCGGGTCCTTTTGCGAAAACGCGTAGGCAATGACATCGGCGGCGAGAAGTTTTCAGACAATAAACTTCCCGGCTGTCTCATCTATCAGGATGAGGATCTTGACGATGCGGCGGCGCGTGTGCTGATGGAACAGACGGGACTGAGCGGCGTGTCGCTCACTCAGTTCAAGGCTTTCGGCTCGAAAGGACGTACCAGCAATCCCCGCGACCTCCACTGGCTCCAGAACGAGCAGGCCGTGGTGGAGCGCATCGTGACCATCGCCTACTTTTCGCTGGTCAAGCTCGACAAGAACCTTGAGAAGACCATCATTCAGGACGCAGCCGAATGGCGTCAGCTCAATGATCTCGGCCAACTTGCCTTTGACCACAACCAGATCATCGAGGAAGCCATGAACGCGATCAAGCGTGAGACTGACAACAACCGCGCGCTGGTATTTGATCTCCTTCCGAAAAAATTCACGGCTTCGCAGCTGAGGATGCTTATGCAACTTCTCAGCGGCAAGCAGCTCGATGTGAGAAATTTCCATAAAAAGATCTCACAACTGCCCTATATCGTCCCTCTCGATGAGCGCCAGCAGGGAGTGGCCCACAGAGCCGCCCGCTTCTACCGCTTCGACAAGAAAGCGTATAGCGGTTCCCGATAAGAGCGCGGTGGGATGCCGCAGTCTCTTCCTCCTAACGCCTGCGATCAGGACTGATTGACTTTAGAAACCAGAATTTAACGTAAACATTATATATATAACACAGACAGATCATGTATCTATTAGGATATGACATAGGCAGCTCGTCGGTCAAGGCGAGTCTAGTCAACGCCGAAAGCGGCAAGACAGTAGCATCCGATTTCTATCCCAAGACCGAAGCGGAGATCATCGCCGTCAAGCCCGGATGGGCCGAGCAGCGTCCGCAGCAGTGGTGGGATTGTCTCAAACACGCGACAGAGAGCATCCTCTCGACAGCCAAGGTCGATCCCAAGGATATCAAGGCGATCGGCATCTCGTATCAGATGCACGGACTTGTTATGGTCGACAAGGACAAGCAGCCCCTGCGTCCGGCCATCATCTGGTGTGACTCCCGCGGTGTGCCCTACGGCGAGAAAGCTTTCGGTGCGCTCGGCGAGGAGAAGTGTCTGAGCCACATCCTCAACTCTCCCGGCAACTTCACGGCGACCAAACTCGCGTGGGTGAAGGAACATGAACCTCAGATTTTCGAGAAGATCGACAAGATCATGCTCCCCGGCGACTATATAGCGATGCGTCTGACCGACCGCATCTGCACCACCGTCTCAGGTCTCTCCGAGATGATGCTGTGGGACTTCAAGGAATGTCGCATCGCCGATTTCCTGCTTGAATATCTCGGTTTCAGTGAGGATATCATTCCGGAGATTGTCCCGACATTCTCGATCCAGGGCCGCGTGACAGCCGAGGCTGCCGCCGAACTCGGACTTGCAGAGGGCACTCCGGTGGCATATCGCGCAGGCGACCAGCCCAACAATGCTCTTTCGCTCAACGTGTTCAATCCGGGTGAGATCGCCTCGACCGCCGGCACCTCCGGTGTGGTCTACGGCGTGCTCGGTGAGGTCAACTATGACACAAAGAGCCGCGTCAATACCTTCGCCCATGTCAACCACAGTGACGAGGCAACCCGTCTGGGTGTGCTCCTGTGTATCAACGGCACCGGTATCCTCAATTCATGGAGCAAGCGCACAGTGGCTCCGGAGGGTATCAGCTATGCAGCGATGAACGATATCGCCTCACAGGCTCCGATCGGTGCGGCGGGTGTGTCGATCATCCCCTTCGGCAACGGCGCTGAGCGCGTGTTGCAAAACAAAGAGGTCAACTGCTCGATCCATGGCGTGAATTTCCTCACCCACAATAAATCGCACCTTCTCCGCGCGGCCCAGGAGGGTATAGTGTTCTCCTTCATGTATGGCATGGAGATCATGGAGCAGATGGGCATGCCGATCAACAAGATCCATGCCGGACATGCCAATATGTTCCTCAGCCCCCTCTTCCGCAACACTCTTGCCGGTGTCAGCGGAGCTACCATCGAGCTCTATGACACTGACGGCTCAGTAGGCGCGGCCAAGGGTGCCGGCATGGGTGCGGGAATCTATAAGGACAATAATGAGGCTTTCGCATCGCTCGAGAAGATCGAGGTGATCGAACCGGCCGAGGCTGACCGCCACGCATATCTCGATGCTTATGAGCTCTGGAAGGAGCGACTCATGCGTGAACTGTGATTTTTCGACCGCATAGAGATTCACTCCACTACTGATTGAATTATTATCATTTATAAATACATACCAATATTTAATTATCTATTATGGCAGTTAAAGAATATTTCCCCGGTATCGGGAAAATCAAATTTGAAGGCAAGGACTCTAAGAACCCTATGGCCTACCGTTACTATGACGCAGAAAAGATCGTCCTCGGCAAGCCTATGAAAGAATGGCTCAAGTTTGCCATGGCTTGGTGGCACACTCTCTGCGCAGAAGGTGGCGACCAGTTTGGCGGCGCATCCAAGAAATTCCCCTGGAATGAAGGATCTGACCCCATGACTGTTGCAAAGCAGAAGGCCGACGCAGGTTTCGAGTTCATGCAGAAGATGGGCATCGAATATTTCTGCTTCCATGACACTGATCTCATCGGTGATCTCGAAGATATCGACAACTATGAGGCACGCATGAAGGAAATCGTGGCCTACCTCAAGAGCAAGATGGACGAGACCGGCATCAAGAACCTCTGGGGCACTGCCAACGTATTCGGCAACGGCCGTTACATGAACGGTGCTGCAACCAATCCCGACTTTGATGTCGTGGCCCGCGCAGCCGTACAGATCAAGAACGCTATCGACGCAACTATCGCCCTCGGCGGCAGCAACTACGTGTTCTGGGGTGGCCGCGAAGGTTACATGAGCCTTCTCAACACCGACCAGAAGCGTGAGAAAGAGCACCTCGCAACCATGCTCCGCATCGCACGCGACTATGCACGCTCAAAGGGCTTCACCGGCACTTTCCTCATCGAGCCCAAACCCATGGAACCCTCCAAGCATCAGTATGACGTAGACACCGAGACTGTCATCGGCTTCCTCAAGGCTCATGATCTCGACAAGGACTTCAAGGTGAACATCGAGGTCAACCACGCTACTCTCGCAGGTCACACTTTCGAGCATGAGCTCGCAGTGGCTGTCGACAACAACATGCTCGGCTCTATCGACGCTAACCGCGGTGACTATCAGAACGGCTGGGATACCGACCAGTTCCCCATCGACAACTACGAACTCACCCAGGCCATGATGCAGATCATCCGCAACGGTGGTCTCGGCAACGGTGGCACTAACTTCGACGCCAAGACCCGTCGCAACTCTACCGATCTCGAGGATATCTTCATCGCCCACATCGCCGGTATGGACGCTATGGCCCGCGCACTTGAAAGCGCTGCCGCTCTTCTCGAAGAGTCGCCCTACAAGGCTATGTTCGCGGAGCGCTACGCTTCGTTTGACGCCGGCAAGGGTAAGGAATTTGAGGAAGGCAAGCTTACCCTCGAGGATGTGGTAGCCTACGCCAAGACTCAGCCCGAGCCCAAGCAGACCTCCGGCAAGCAGGAGCTCTACGAGGCTATCGTCGCTATGTATTGCTAAACAGAATGGACGGTTGTCTGCAAAACAACCATCCCAGTTGTGTCAGTCTGACACATACCTCTAATGTTCGTGTGGCCCTAAAAAGCCACGCGGACATTTCACCTATTTAAATATACCTTTTTAAATATATCTTTTTTTCAAACAAGAAACTTCTTACCATCACTAAACTTTCTACCATGAACTATCCTCAGCAAGGGAGCAAAGTCTATCTTTTCTCCATAGTGCTTGTCGCAGTGCTCGGAGGTCTGCTTTTCGGCTACGACACCGCCGTGATCTCGGGAGCAGAGAAGGGGCTCCAGGCCTTCTTCCTCGGAGCTAAAGACTTCGCCTATACCGATACAATCCATGGCATCACATCGTCGAGCGCATTGCTCGGCTGTATTATCGGTGCAGCTATCTCCGGATTTTTCGCCTCTTATTTCGGACGTAAAAAGTCGCTTGCCATCGCCGGCGTCTTCTTCTTCCTCTCGGCTCTGGGTAGCTACGCTCCCGAATTTCTCTTCTTCGACTACGGTGTCCCCACCGGCAGTCTCCTTGTAGCGTTCAACTTCTACCGCATCATCGGCGGCATCGGTGTAGGTCTCGCATCGGCTATCTGCCCGATGTATATTGCCGAAGTCGCGCCGTCAAATCTCCGTGGCACACTCGTGTCGTGGAACCAGTTTGCCATCATCTTCGGCCAGCTTGTGGTCTACTTTGTCAACTTCCTCATCCTCGGCGAGCACACTCAGCCTGTCATCGAGAAGATCAGCGAGACTCTCTATCAGGTCAGCTCCGAGTCTGATGTCTGGACCATTGAGCGCGGCTGGCGCTATATGTTTGGCTCTGAGGCCATCGTGGCCGGTCTCTTCACCATCCTTGTCTGTCTCGTGCCCGAGTCTCCGCGCTATCTTGCGCTCACCGGCCGCGATGAGAAGGCACTCATGGTGCTCTCGCACATCAACGGTTATGACAAGGCACGCGAGATTCTCAGCCAGATCAAGTCGACAGTCGAGGTCAAGAGTGAGAAACTATTCTCGTTTGGCATCATGGTCATCTTTGTCGGTGTGATGCTCTCGGTGTTCCAGCAGGCAGTCGGTATCAACGCCGTCCTTTACTACGCACCGCGCATCTTCGAGTCGATGAATATGGGCAACCCGATGGTTCAGACCATCATCATGGGTGTGGTCAATATCTCGTTCACTCTCGTAGCTGTCTTCTCTGTGGAGAAACTTGGCCGTAAGCCTCTGCTCATCTGGGGTTCCATCGGCATGGCTATCGGTGCATTCGGAGTCTGCATCTCCAACCTTGTGGAGGTGGCACCGATCGTCCCGGTAATCTCCATCATGGTCTACTCGGCTTCGTTCATGTTCTCATGGGGCCCGATCTGCTGGGTGCTCATCGCCGAGATCTTCCCCAACACGATCCGTTCGCAGGCTGTGGCTATCGCCGTTGCCTTCCAGTGGATCTTCAATTTCATCGTTTCGTCGACCTTTGTGCCTCTCTACAATATGCACGGCTTCGGCATGGGCGATAAGTTCGGCCACATGTTTGTCTACGCTCTCTATGGAGTCATCTGCGTTGTGGCCGCATGGTTTGTGGCCAGCCTCGTTCCCGAGACCAAGGGCAAGACTCTCGAAGATATGACCAACCTCTGGCGTAACCGCAAGAAGTAAGCAGTCATCAAAATAAAGAGTGGAGGATTGAGAATGGAGATTCGGTTATGAACTCCACTTTCAATCCTCCATTTTTTTATTTACCCGATTCTCCATTCATAATTTTTATTTCCGGATTTCGGGAGAATTATGTAACTTTGCGCTAATCTATAAATTATCATTATCCTTAAACTTACCAAACGAATTTATGGCAAAATTTGATAAGATCGCAGTGCTCGCCAAGATGGGTGAGACAGGCGTTGTCCCCGTGTTCTACCACAAGGATGCAGAAGTGGCCAAGCAGGTTGTGAAGGCTTGCTATGACGGCGGTGTCCGTGCTTTTGAGTTTACCAACCGTGGCGATTTCGCCCATGAGGTTTTCGCAGAAGTAGTTAAGTTTGCTGCCAAGGAGTGTCCCGAGATGGCTATGGGCGTAGGTTCTATCGTTGATCCCGCCACTGCAGCTCTCTATATCCAGCTTGGCGCATGCTTCGTGGTCGGCCCGCTCTTCAATCCGGAGGTTTCGCGTGTCTGCAACCGTCGTCTTGTTCCCTATACTCCCGGCTGTGGCACAGTCAGCGAGGTTGGTGCTGCCCAGGAGACCGGTTGCGATCTCTGCAAGTGCTTCCCCGGCGATGTGCTCGGCACTAAGTTTGTCAAGGGTCTTCTTGCTCCCATGCCCTGGACCAAGCTTATGGTCACCGGTGGCGTAGAGCCTACCAAAGAGAATATCGAAGGCTGGATCAAGGCCGGTGTATGGTGTGTCGGCATGGGTTCCAAACTCTTCCCGAAAGACCGCGTTGCCGCTCAGGACTGGCAGTATGTCACCGACAAGTGCCGCGAGGCTCTCTCATACGTAGCCGAGGCACGCAAATGATATTGAGGCTTCAGGCTCAACACTAAAACCAAAGGCGCATAAACGGGTCAAGGCTCCGCGGGGTAGAAAAATGCCGCGCGGAGTGTAAAAATGGTCTGTCTGTGCGCTTTTTTGTATATTGTAAAAGTATAACGACTGTCACAATGGAAAAAACATGGCGTTGGTTCGGACCCAACGACAAGATTACCCTCGACATGCTCCGACAGATTGGCGTCGAAGGGATTGTCACCTCGCTCCACCACATCCCCAACGGTGAGGTGTGGACGCTCGAAGAGGTGGAGAAGATGAAAGACTTTATCGAGAAGGCCGGACTGCGCTGGAGTGTGGTCGAGAGTCTTCCCGTGTCGGAGTCTATCAAATATGCCGGCCCTGACCGCGATCAGCTGATCGAGAACTATAAGGAGTCGCTCCGCAATCTCGGTAAGGCGGGCGTCAAGACTATCTGCTATAATTTCATGCCTGTGCTCGACTGGGCCCGCACTGATCTGGAATATCCTAATCCGGACGGGACGTCGAACCTCTATTTCAACCGTGCGGAGTTTGCCTATTTCGACATCCATATCCTCAAACGCGAGGGTGCGGAAAAGGACTACACTCCTGAGATCCTCGCCCGCGTCGAAGAACTGAAGCAGACGATGGATGCCGAGGGGGAGAAGCGCCTCGTCGACAATATCATCGTGAAGACCCAGGGCTTTGTCAACGGAAATATTTCAGAGAATGATCTCGATCCGGTGCAGAAGTTCCGCGAGCTTCTGGCCCTCTATGATGGCATTGATGCTGATCAGCTGAGAGAGAACATGAAGTATTTCCTTGAGGCTATCATGCCTGTCTGCGATGAGTATGACATCAATATGTGTGTGCATCCCGACGATCCTCCGTTGCAGATCCTCGGTCTGCCGCGTATCGTCACCTGTGATGCTGACATCCGTGCTTTCCTCGACGCGGTGCCGAATCCTCACAACGGTCTGACGTTTTGTGCGGGGTCGCTTAGCGCCGGCGCCCACAATGATGTGCCGGAGTTGGCCAAGAAGTATGCCTCCCGCACTCATTTCGTGCATGCACGTATCTGCAATGTGATGCCCAACGGTGACTTCAAGGAGTCGACCCACCTCGACCCGAGGTTGATCGATGTTGTGCGCACGTTTGAGCGTGAGCGTCCCGGAGTGCCTATGCGTGTCGACCATGCACCTCTGATGCTCGGCGATGAGAAGATGGGCTACAATGCTGGCTATTCGTTCCACGGCCGTATGCTTGCGCTTGGAATGGTGTCGGGAATCATGGCGACGATAGATTCGGAGAATTAAATTGAAAAATGGAGAATTGAGAATGGGGAATTGAGTTCCAGTTTAATTATCTATCTCAATTCAAATAAACGATTAACGCAATGAATGAATTATTTTCAGTAAAGGATCAGGTCGTTGTGATCACCGGCGGTACCGGTGTGCTCGGCCGCTGCATAGGCGAATATCTCGCTACTCAGGGAGCCAAGGTGGTCATCCTTGGCCGTCGTCAGGAAGAGGGCGATGCTATAGTCAATGAAATCAAGGCCAAGGGTGGCGAGGCGATGTTTCTCGTCTCCGATGTCATGAACGCAGAGGTGGTGCAGGCCAACTGTGACGCTATCATGGCTAAATATGGCCGTGTCGATGCGCTTCTCAACGCTGCCGGTGGCAATATGGCCGGTGCTGTGATCTCGCCGGAGGGCAATTTCTTTGATGTGAAGATCGATGCTTTCAAGCAGGTGCTCGACCTTAACCTGACCGGCACGGTCATTCCGACGCAGATTTTCCTCCGTCCGATGGTGGAGGCCGGCAAGGGTGCTATTGTCAACTTCTCGTCGATGGCCGCTTTCCGCCCGATCACCCGCGTCATGGGCTATGCCGCTGCCAAGGCCGGTATCTCCAACTTCACCGCTTTCCTTGCGACTGAGGTGGCCAAGAAGTTTACTCCGGGTATCCGCGTCAATGCCATCGCTCCGGGCTTCTTCGTGACCAACCAGAACCGTGCGTTGCTGACTAATCCCGACGGCTCTCTGACCGCAAGAGGTGAGTCGGTGATCCGTCAGACTCCTTTCGGCCGCTTCGGCAATCCCGAAGAACTTTGTGGCACTATCCAGTATCTCATCTCTGATGCCGCAAGTTTCGTGACAGGTACAGTGGCTGTGGTTGACGGTGGTTTCAATGCTTTTGCGATGTAGGAATCACAGTATAGTCAGATAACTCTGTAATAAAAGCACCGGCGAAAGTCTCCGTAAATGGAGATTTTCGCCGGCCTTTTTATCAGTTCCGTGGATATGGCGCTTAGAGCTCGTCCATATCAAGGGCGATATAGTGCTGGTAGGGGTGATCGCATGCGGGACATACCTTAGGAGGTGTGGTACCTTCATACTGGTAGCCGCAGACGAGACACTGCCATGTGATGGGTTTCTCGCGTTTCCATACGGTACCGTCTTTGACCTGCTTGAGATAGGCCATGAAGCGGTCGTGGTGACGCTTTTCAATCTCTGCGATGGCACGGAAGTGGCTTGCGATGTCGTCAAAACCTTCTTTTTCGGCTACTTCAGCGAATTTGATATAGAGGTCAACACCTTCCGACATTTCTTCATCGGCGGCTGTCTGAAGGTTGGAGGCTGTGTCGCCGATGACACCGGCGTCTACGGCGAGAGGAACTGTCACTGATCCTCCCTCGAGATATTTGAAATATATTTTAGAGTGACGTAGTTCGTTGGCTGCGGTCTCGCGGAAGATTTCGCCAATAGGGAAGTAGTTTTCCTTATCGGCTTGAGCGGCATAGAATGTGTAGCGGGTATAGGCTGAGGATTCGGCCATGTAGGAAATGACAAGATTTTTCTCAGTTTCGGTTCCCTTGATTTTTTTTGTATTAGCCATAATAATTGATTTTGAAATTTTGCATGTTGTATATATATAAACCACTCATGGAGTCTAAAGGTTGACCGGCGTTATGACTTTTTATTGGGACATGAAACAAAAGTGACGGAAACGCGGGCGGTTTCCGTCACTTTGATATGAGTTTGGGATTTTAGGTCGGTATTCAGGCGTGGCTTTATTCCACGGTCACGGATTTGGCGAGGTTGCGAGGCTGGTCTACGTCCTTGCCTTTGTTGACAGCGATGTAGTAGGCCAGGAGCTGCAAGGGGATTGAGGCAACGATGGGGGTGAGACATTCGGGTACCTCCGGGATCTCGATGCAGAAGTCGGCGATATCGTTCATGGCTTTATTGCCCTTTGAGACGATGGCGACGACGGCTCCGCCGCGCGATTTGACTTGCTGCACGTTGGATATGATCTTGTCGTAGAGCGAGTCGCTGGGCGCAATGATTACGCTGGGCATGTCGTGGTCGATAAGGGCGATGGGGCCATGTTTCATCTCTGCGGCAGGATAGCCCTCGGCGTGGATATAGGAGATTTCCTTGAGTTTAAGTGCACCCTCGAGGGCGGTGGGATAGTTGTAGCCGCGGCCGAGGTAAAGGAAGTTGTGGGCGTAGGAGAACACCTTTGAGAGCTTCTTGACTTCGGAGTCGATCTTGAGGGTTTCCTTGATAATCTCCGGCATCTTGTTGAGCGCCGTGAGGATGTTGTGGAGAGTCTCGTTGTCGATAGTGCCACGGAGCTGTCCGACAGAGAGGGCAAGGAGTGTGAGGACAGTGACCTGTCCTGTGAATGCCTTGGTTGAGGCTACGCCGATCTCCGGACCGACGTGGATGTAGGTGCCTGAGTCAGTGTTGCGGGGGATAGATGCTCCAACGACGTTGCAGATGCCGTAGACGAAGGCTCCTTTTTCTTTGGCGAGCTGGATGGCTGCGAGAGTGTCGGCTGTCTCTCCCGACTGGCTTATAGAGATGACGATGTCTTTCTCGTTGAGGACCGGGTTGCCATAGCGGAACTCGGAAGCGTATTCAACCTCGACCGGCATCTGGCAGAAGTCCTGAATGAGTCGCTTGCCGATGAGGGCGGCGTGCCATGAGGTGCCACATGCCACAAGGGTAATTCTCTCGGCTGCCATGAAGCGCTCTTTATTGAGCTCGACGCCCGAGAGGACTACGCGGGAGCATTTGTCGACGATGCGTCCACGCAGACAGTCGCGGAGGGTCGACGGCTGCTCGAAGATTTCTTTGAGCATGAAGGTGTCGTAGCCACCTTTTTCGAGCTGGGCGAGGGAGAGTTTGAGTTTGTGGATGTTGATAGTCGATGGCTGGTTGCTTGAAAGCGAGATGACCTGGACGGGCTCGTTGCGGCGGATGACGCCGATTTCGTTGTCCTTGAGATAGATCACCTTGTCAGTATATCCCACGATCGGGGTAGCATCGGATGCTATGAACGTTTCACCTTCTCCGACTCCGATGACGAGCGGTGAGCTCTTGCGTGCCACAATCATTGTGTCGGGGTCTGACTGCTCGACAACTGCGATGGCATAGGCGCCTTCGACCTGAAGGAGAGCTTCGCGCACTGCTTCGAGGAGGGTGCAGGCGGTGGTGAGTTTGATATATTCGATGAGCTGGACGAGGACTTCGGTGTCAGTCTCGCTCTTGAATTCATAGCCGTGGTCGGTCAACACTTTCTTCAATACGGCATAGTTTTCAATGGTGCCGTTGTGGACGAGTGCTATCATGCCGCTCTGCGACACGTGGGGGTGGGCATTGACATCATTAGGCTCTCCGTGGGTTGCCCAGCGTGTGTGGGCGATACCGAGAGATCCTTCGGTGGTACCTGATTGAGATACCTGCTCAAGGTTTGATACCTTGCCCTGGGATTTATGAATGTGAAGTTTGCCGTCATTGTCAACGAGGGCTACGCCCGCGCTGTCATAACCGCGATATTCAAGACGCTTGAGGCCTTGAATGAGTATTTCGTAGGCTCCTTTGGAACCGAGATATCCAACAATTCCGCACATAAAGTCTTTTGTCTAAAATTAAGCCGTGTTTTTATATGTGACCGCACCGGTTTTTATGATGGGCCGCACAGGTCACTGATTAAGAATTAAAAATTATAGATTGTTTTGTATATACAAAAATGAGGTGTCCTTTGGGGTAGCCTGAGGGCTTTTATCCTCGATATACTTTGCAAAGATACGAAAAATTGTTCTATTTTCCCAATAGTCAATGTTTTTTAGGGAAAATTTTGTAGGATTGACTGTCTGGGTGCATGTAGGCTTGGGATTTTGTATTGGGATGATGACGTGGATGCATGTGCCCGGGGCTGAAATGTAAGTGAAATTCTATGGCCTTTTATATTTAATAATGTGGTCGGGGCTATGAGATTAAATCAACTGTTAAATTTATGTTAAATTACCGTAGAAAATTTGGAGGGAATGTGAGAAGTCACTACCTTTGCACTCGCTTTTGAGAAGCAAACCTCACAGCGGTGAGGGG
>JAMPDC010000001.1:718359-817980 GCA_023665865.1 Staphylococcus sp. | reverse complement strand
CGAAAGTGGGAAAGTAGATAACCGCCCCCTCTACGAGTCGAGTCTGAAAACGCTCTGAGCGTCTCAGACCCGACTTTTTTTATGCCTTGACGTAATCAATACTGACACAGTAATAGAAACGCCGACGGCCTCGGAATTGATTCGGGGCCGCCGGCGTTTTCTTTTATAGTCAGTTAACCGGTCAGAACTCAGAGAATGAGTAGGGCAGGAGCGAGTTGACGGAGCGGAAGATCAGTATGCGTTGCTGACCGACGAGAATTACGGGAACATTGTGGCGTGCGATGGTCTCGTATTCGAGGAGTGATTGGCGGCAGGCTCCGCAGGGGGCTATCGGATTTTCAAGGGGTTTCCCGTCGGTCCCGCGCGCTGCTATTGCGATGGTCTTGAATGTTGCATCGGGATAATTTGCATGGGCGTAGAAGGCTGCTGTACGCTCCGCACATAGCCCGGAGGGATAGGCTGCGTTCTCTTGATTGGAGCCAGTGATGATCTCGCCGTTTGAGAGTTCGATTGCTGCTCCTACGGAGAATTTGCTATAGGGAGAGTAGCTGCGGAAAGTGGCCTTGCGGGCGGCCTCGACGAGTTTCTGTTGTTCGGGAGTCAATTCCTCAAAGGTGGTCTCCACGACGGGTACGGTGATGTCGAATGTCTTCATATCTTTAGTTTTTCTGGTAATTGCTTCGGGTGTCATATAGGTTGGCACATGCGCCTTCAAGGAGGTCAAGGACGAGCTCGAAGCCTTCCGCTCCTTCATAGTAGGGATCAGGGACGTAGTCGAACCGTTCTGAGTCATGGAAAAACTCTGCCATGGGGATGAGTTTCTCCTCAGCTTCCGGATCCGGAGCCATGCGTTGCAGATTTGCCATGTTAGAAGCGTCCATTCCGACTATCATGTCGAATTTGATGAAATCCTCATCTTCGACCTGGCGGCATCTGTGAGCGAGCTCCAGGCCCCTTTGGCGGGCATGCACTCTCATGCGTCGGTCCGGAAGCTCTCCGATGTGGTAGCGTCCGGTCCCGGCCGAGTCGATGACCCAGTCGTTTTCCGCTCCTTTGCGGGTCACGATGCCGCGCATTATGCCTTCGGCTGCCGGAGATCGGCAGATGTTGCCCAGGCATACGAAGAGCACTTTCAGCGGTTGGCCGGAGTCGGCGTTGGATGAGAGTATCTGTTGGATCCGCTGTGCATATTTTGTCGAGTCAGCTTTCATAATCAGTCAATATTGAAGAAAAAATATCTGGTTAGTGCAAATGTAAGAAAAAAAGGAAGTATTCACCATAGGAGTGGGCGTAAAAAAAGCGCCGCTGCAGCTCTGTACTTGCTGCGGCGGCGCGATCGGTAGGATTTTATGCAGGGCAACAAATCCCTCCGTCCTGCTTATTCCTCAAGGTCTTTGGGAATAGCCACGATGCGGAGTTTGTTGTCACGGATAAACGTGAGAATGTTGTTGCGTTCGGGAGTTTCCTCAACGTCGGCTTCGATGCGCTGGAGGGCGTTGAAGACCGAAGTGCCTGTCTGATAGATGTGGCGGTAGCATTTTGCGATATCGTCGATGCGCTCTTCGCTGATGCCCTGCCTGCGGAGGATGACGGCGTTGACGCCGAAGTAGGCAGTGGGGTTATGGGCCATGATGCAGAAGGGGGGGACATTGCCTGTGATACGGCATCCGCCCTTGATGAGCACCCAGTCGCCTATGCGTGAATTCTCGTGGATAACAACACTCGATGAGAGGATCGTACATTCACCGACCTCGACATCTCCGGCAATCGAGACATTGTTGCCGATGACATCCTTGCCTTTGAGATGCGAGTCGTGGCCGACGTGAGAGTTTGCCATGAGAAACGAGCCTGAACCTATGCGGGTGCCGCCTTCGGTGTTGATGCCGCGGTTGATGATGACATTCTCCCGGATGACCACATTGTCGCCGACATAGCAGTAGGTAAATCCGCCTTTCCAACGGAAATCCTGGGGATCGGCTCCGACGATTGCGCCCTGATAGACTTTGCAGTTCTTGCCGAGGCGTGTGCCGCGGATGATGCTCGCAAAGGGCATGATGACAGTATTGTCGCCGATTTCAACATCCTTGTCAATATAGGCGAATGGATGGATGGTGACGTTCTCGCCGATTTTGGCCGAGGGGTCAATATGTGCTTTGTCGCTAATCATGATGTTTGGTTTAGAGGTGAATGTGTGGATTTACCGGCCGCCTCCGAGATTCTGATAGAGGTTGATGATAGAGCGGGCGGTAGTGAGGTTTGTTGTGATCTGGGCAGTCTGGGCTGCAAGGAGATTCTTCTGGGCGGTGAGGACCTCGAGATAGGTTGTCGAACCGTCGAAGAGAAGAAGCTCGTTGGTGATCGAGACTGCTTTTTCAAGATTGTCGACCTGAAGTGCGAGCCACTGCTGCTTGGCTATGCTCTTCTCGTAGACAGTCATCGCATCGCTGACATCGGCTGCGGCGCTCATGATTGTGTACTCGAAATTGTTGAGAGCCTGCTGCTGTTGGGCTTTAGCTGCTTCAAGACGGGCGATGTTCTGACCGCGGGCGAAAAGCGGGGCCGTCAGACTGCCTGCGAGCTGCACGAACCAGTCGCCGGGATTCTGCACAAACGAGCCGAGGAGATTGGTGAAACCTCCGTTGGCAGTGATGTTGATCGAGGGATAGAAAGCTGCGCGGGCCGATGCGGTCGAGTAGTAAGCGGATGCGAGAGCCATTTCAGATGCACGCACGTCGGGACGGACAGCAAGCTCGGCCATGGGGATGGCTGTGCGCTTCATCATCGGGACGTTGAGAGCGGCATCGGGAGAGATGGTCCATTTCTGGGGCATCTGGTTGAGCAGGAGCGACATGGTGTTGTTAGCCTCATGGAGCGAGAGCTCGATGTCGGTGATCGAGGCCTCGATGCTGTAGTATTGGGCCATGCTCTGGACAACGGCGTCCTCTCTCAGACGACCGGCCTCCTTAAGGTTGCGCATCACATCGATACTTGCTTTCCACAGTTCAGAGGTCTCGCGCGAGAGCTTGAGCTGGGCCTCAAGGGCGGCGATGGAGTAGTAACACTGGGCAACACCCGCGATGATCTGAGAGCGTACAGCCTGCTCGTAGGCCTTGGTCTGGAGCTCGGCTACTTCCGCACCACGCTTGGTGTTGAGAATCTTGCCGAATACATCCACTTCCCAGTTGACAGCGAGGGGGAGCTGATAGGTCCAGTTGAAATCATTGCTGGCATATTTGGCTCCGGCGCCGTTGGGCGAGAGAGTGAGCGAAGGCAGATAGCTGAGTTTCGCACCCTTGAGCTGGGCGTGGGCTATGTCGACATTGAGTTTCGCGTTGCGCAGATCCTTGTTGGCAGAGAGCGCACGGTCGATAAGGTCGACGAGCGCAGGGTCGGTGAACACCTGGCGCCACGAGAGATTGCCGAATGCCAGGGAGTCGTCCTGCTGCTGGAGAGCCTGGGCATACTCCTTGACGAGCTGGTTGTCAATATTGTTGACGTTATATTTCTTATATATCCCGCAGCCAGTGAGCATCGAGACGCTCAGACCCGCAGCGATGACAAGTGAAAAATTCTTGATTTTCATTGTTGTTGTGATGATGTTATCTTTTTGGTCAGTGCCGTTGCCTCCCTCAGTGGGAGGGAGGCGACAGGCAGCCTGACTTTATCAGTGGGTCTCGGGAGTGTACTGTTCGATTTCGTTTTCGATACCCTCATTGTCGGTGTCTTCCCACTTGAGCGGAGTGATCTTCTCCTGAAGTTTCTGGAAGAGCACGAAGAGTGCAGGCACGATGAGAACCTGGAGCACCATACCGATGAGCATACCGCCGATCGAACCTGTACCGAGGGCACGGTTACCGTTGGCACCCGCACCGGATGCGAACATCATCGGGAGAAGACCGATGATCATGGCGAGCGATGTCATGAGGATAGGACGCAGACGGGCGGTAGCTCCCTGGATCGCTGCATTGACAACCGACATACCTGTGCGGCGACGCTCGACAGCAAACTCAACGATAAGGATTGCGTTTTTCGCAAGAAGACCGATGAGCATGATGAGCGCGATCTGGAGGTAGATGTTGTTGGAGATGCCGAAGATCTGGGCGAAGATGAAGGTACCCATGAGACCGAAGGGGATCGAGAGGATAACGGCCCACGGAAGGATGTAGCTTTCATACTGAGCCGAGAGAAGGAGGTAGACGAAGAGAAGACAGAGACCGAAGATGACTGCGGTGGTGCTGCCGGCACCGGTTGAGGCCTCCTCACGGGTCATACCTGAGTATTCATATCCGAAACCTGCGGGGAGAGTCTCGGCGGCCACGCGCTCGATGACGGCAAGACAGTCACCGGAAGTGTAGCCGGGAGCGGGCTGACCGGTCACGGAGATTGACTGGAACATGTTGAAGCGGTTCAGAAGGTCAGGACCGTAAACTCGGGTCAGAGTGACGTAGTTTGACAGCGATGCCATTTCCTTGCCGTTGCGGATCTTGATCGACGAGAGAGTCTCGGGGCTAACGCGCGATTCGGGGTTGGCCTGCATCATCACACGGTAGATCTTACCGAAACGGTTGAAGTTGGAGACATACATACCGCCATAGTAACCCTGGAGTGTCGAGAGGATATCCTTGGGTGAGATACCTGCCTGCTTGGCCTTGGCAGCATCGATGTCGATCATATACTGCGGGAAGGTCGGGTTGAAGGTGGTGTAGGCCATCTGAACCTCCGGCTGCTGGTTGAGTTTGGCGAGGAAGCCCTGGACGACGGCAAAGAAGCTGTTGATATCGCCACCGGTCTTGTCCTGCATCTTGAGCTCGAAACCATTGGTCATCGAGTAGCCGGTGATCATAGGCGGTGCGAAGATCATCACACGTCCGTCCTTGATAGCCGAGGTCATTGCATAGAGCTTGCCGAGGATGGCATCGGAAGTCTGTGAGGCCTCCTTACGGTCTTCCCAGTGTTTGAGCTTGAGGATGAAGGTTCCGTAGGTAGCGCCCTGGCCTGCCATGAAGCTATAGCCCGAGATTTTTTGGCGATACTCGATTTCAGGAATCTGCGCGAGGATGTTGTCGAGCTGATTGAGGACTTCGTCTGTGCGCTCCTGAGATGTGCCCGGGGGCATGTCGACCATACAGAAGAGTGTACCGGTATCCTCGCTCGGGACGAGGGTCGAAGTCGTGATGCTCATGAGCCACACGAGGATGGCAACAGCGCCGGCAACGATACCGAATGAGAGAATCTTATGGTTGATGAAGAATCCTGTAAGCTTATTGTAGACCTTGAGGATGCGGTTGAAGCCCTTCTCAAATCCCTTGTGGAATCGCTTGTTGAAAATGCCGAGGATTGTGATGACAGCTACGACAGAAGCGATGACAAGCTGGACGGGATGCTCGGTGTTATACCATCCGAGCACCATGAAGGTGATGGTAGCGGCAAGGAAGGCAAAGGTCACCAACGGGGGCATATTGAGTGTGAAGCGGCGCTTGGCGTTGCCCTTGACTGCCTCGGCTGCTGCACCGTAGGCCTGACCCATGCGCTCTTTGAGCGTTGACTCGTCGTGGCCCTTCAGGAACACTGCACAAAGTGCCGGAGAGAGGGTCAATGCGTTGAGTGCCGACAGACCGATGGCGATTGCCATGGTCAGACCGAACTGACGGTAGAACACACCTGTTGTTCCCGACATGAACGACACAGGGATAAACACGAGCATCATGACGAGCGTGATCGAGATGATTGCGCCGCCGATCTCACCCATAGCGTCGATTGATGCCTTGCGTGCACTCTTGTAGCCGACGTCAAGTTTCGCATGGACCGCTTCGACGACCACAATCGCGTCGTCGACCACAATCGCAATCGCCAGGACGAGCGCCGAGAGGGTGATGAGGTTGAGCGAGAACCCGATGATGTTCATGAAGAAGAAAGTACCGACAAGAGCCACGGGGATGGCGATGGCGGGAATGATGGTCGAACGGATGTCCTGGAGGAAGACATATACCACGAAGAACACAAGGATGAATGCCTCGATGAGGGTCTTGATCACCTCGTGGATAGAAGCGTCAAGGAAGTCGTTGTTGTTCATGGGGACAGCGATGGCAAGACCTGCGGGGAGATCTTTCTTCATGCTGTCGACAACCTTGAGACAGTCGTTGATGATCTGGGTTGCGTTGGAGCCAGCGGTCTGGAAGACGATACAGCTGGTTGAGGCATAGCCGTTGAGCGAGTTGGAGAAACCATAGGTCACACGTCCGAGTTCAACGTCTGCCACATCGCCGAGGCGGAGCACTTCACCGGTTGGTTTGGCGGAGACAACGATGTCCTCAAACTGTTCGGGGGTACTGAGACGGCCTTTATACTTCATTGTGTACTGGAAGCTCTGGTCGCCCTGCTCGCCGAAAGCACCGGGAGCAGCCTCGATGTTCTGCTCGGCAAGAGCATAAGAGATGTCGGTCGGGACGAGACCATACTGGGCCATCACGTCCGGCTTGAGCCAGATACGCATCGAGTAGTCGGCGCCGAACGACATGACGTCGCCCACACCCGACACACGCTGCAACTGGGGGATCATGTTGATCTTAGCATAGTTGTCGAGGAATTCCTGGGTGTAGTTGCCCGATTCATCGTAGAGAGCCACCATGAGAAGCATTGAAGTCTGACGCTTCTGGGTGAGCACGCCTACCTGAGTGACTTCGGCAGGAAGAAGGTTCTGGGCTTTTGCCACACGGTTCTGCACGTCGACGGCAGCCATGTCAGGATTGAAACCCTGCTCGAAGTAGACCGTGATGTCGGCCGAGCCGGTATTGGTGGCGGTTGATTCCATATAGGTCATGCCTTCCGCGCCGTTGATCGACTCTTCGAGAGGGGCGATCACGGAGTTGAGCACGGCCTGTGCGTTCGCACCGGTATAGGTGGTCGATACGCGGATTGTAGGAGGTGCGATGTCAGGAAACTGGGTCACTGGAAGCGCGAAGAGTCCGATGAGACCCAGCAGCACGATGAAGATGGAGATCACCGTCGACAGCACCGGCCTGTTGATAAAAGTATCTAATTTCATTGCTTGAGTTTAATTCGTCTGGCAGCCGTGGGAGAGAGAGATTGCGGCTGCTGTGAAAAATGTATGAATGAATTGATTGGTTTTATTATTCAGCTGCGGGAGCCTGGGTCTGGGGAGCGGCTGCGGCCTCAGTCTTGGGCGCGACGGGGTTGATGACGATGCCGTCGGCAAGCTTGGTGCCCACACCTTCGATGGCGATGCGCTGTCCTGCCTTGAGGCCTGAGGTGACCACGAAGTTTTTGCCGTCATTGTTGGCGTCGACAGTGATAGGAGTTGAGACAACCTTGTTGGAGTCATTGACCACGTAAGCGAAACGACGGTCCTGAAGCTCGAAGGTGGCTTTCTGGGGGATCACGATCACACCTTCTTTATTGTCGGGGATGATGATCTGGCCGGTGGCGCCGCTGCGGAGAAGACCGTTGGGGTTGTTGAAGAGGGCGCGGACGCTTGACGAACCGGTCGAGTTGTCGATCACACCTGAGACGGTGGCCACCTTGCCGGTGAGGGGATAGATGGTGCCGTCGCTCATGCGGAACTGTACCTCGGGCATAGCCTTGATGGCGGCATCCATGGTGCGTTCGCCTTCGCCGACCATGTTGAGGAGGTCTTTTTCAGTGAGCGAGAAGTAGGCGTAGACCTGAGAGTTGTCGCTGACAGTGGTGAGGGGCTGTGCCGAAGAGGGAGATGCGAGTGAGCCTTCGCGGTTGGGGATTGTGCCGACCACGCCGTCGCTCGGAGAGGTCACGACTGTATATGCGAGATTTTTCTGTGCGGAAGCGAGGGCAGCCTTGGCGTTGGCGAGCTGGGCCTGGGCCTGGGCGAGAGAGTTTTGGGAGAGCTGATACTCATATTCACTGATGATCTGCTTGTCGAAGAGCGCCTTTTTGCTGTCGGCGGTCATCTTGGCAGTGTTGACGGCGGTCTGTGCATTGTTGACAGCGGCTTTTGCCTGGTCGACTGCTGCCTGAAAGGTCACTTGGTCGAGAGTGAAGAGCACCTGGCCTTTGCGGACGTGCTGACCTTCATCAACATGAACTTTGGTGATGAATCCCGTGACCTGCGGACGGATATCGATATCGGTCTTACCCTTGATGGTGGCAGGGAGTGTCGACTGAAGATCGGCAGTCTGGGGCGCCAGAGTGATAGTGGCGATCTCAGGTGCAGGTGCCTGCATCTGCTGCTGGTCTTTCGAACATGAGGGAAGCAAAACCACTGCTGCGAGCATCATGCCGATGCTGCCTTTCGATAATGCGATGGATTTCATTGTCTTTCTTTTTGTTGCTTAAATATATATACCTATTTTTGTTAATTTGCTAAATCAAAGTGCAAAGTTACCAATCATTTGGTCAATAAGAGGAAAAAGTAACAATAAAAAATTGTAAAATTGGCGAAAAGCCCCTCATTATTTCCAATTTCGACCAATCGAAACTTGCCACGGAGGGTTGACTGACGATATGGAGTGGTGAAGGGTGATGACCATGACACCTGTCGCCACGCGGTCGACACCCTGCCTCCGTTTCGGGAAAAAAGTCGTAACTTTGCAGCCCGAAAATAGAAATACACTCTCTTAGTCAATATGAGTTTCGTAAAAAAACTAAGGCATCTGACTGAGATGCCGACATTTCATGTCCTGCTCGCGCTGAGTGCCGCCCACTGTCTCAACGATCTGCTCCAGTCGGTCATCACGGCTGTCTATCCGATGCTTAAGACCGACCTCAATCTCAGCTTTGCAGAGATCGGTATCATAACACTTGTCTATCAGCTCGCGGCTTCGATCTTCCAGCCTGTCGTCGGCTATGCTTTTGACCGCCGGCCGTTTGTGTGGAGTCTGCCGGCCGGAATGTGTTCTACTTCCATAGGCATCCTGCTTTTTGCTTTCTCGTCGACACTGCCCGGAATACTTATAGCCGTCTTTATGGTCGGCATAGGCTCGGCCACGCTTCATCCCGAGGCTTCGCGCATCACCTCGCTTGCCGGACGTCAGCGCCGCGGCTTCGCCCAGTCGGTCTTTCAGGTCGGCGGTAACTTCGGAGGTTCGATCGGTCCGCTTCTGGTGGCGCTTATCGTCGCTCCCCATGATCGCCGCTACATAGCCGTGTTTCTGATTTTCGCCATGCTCTGTTTCTGGGCCATGGCTCCTATATGCCGCTGGTATGCCGGCTATCTCAGGGAGCTTAAGACGCGCGAGGAGAAGGCTGAGGCAAAAGCACATCTGCCTTTGTCGAAAGGACGCACGCTTTTCACCATCGGGGTCATCATAGTGCTCATCTTCTCGAAATACATCTACATGGCGAGCCTGTCGAGCTACTACACTTTTTATCTGATCGACCGTTTCGGCATTTCAGTCTCGCTGTCGCAGATATTCCTTTTCATTTTTGTAGTGTCGACGGCTGCCGGAACATTGATCGGAGGGCCGGTCGGTGACCGTTATGGCCGCAAGACAGTCATCTGGATCTCTATTCTCGGTACTGCCCCGTTCAGCCTTCTGCTTCCACATGTGGCCTTGGTGCCGACTGCCGTGCTCAGTTTCTGTGCCGGCTTCATGCTTTCTTCTGCTTTCCCGGCTATTCTGCTTTATGCACAGGAGTTGCTGCCGACTAAACTCGGCATGATCTCAGGTCTGTTTTTCGGATTTGCATTCGGAGTCGGAGGCATCGCATCTGCTGTCCTCGGTGATTTTGCCGACAAGTATGGCATTGACGCTGTCTATGATTTCTGCGCCTATATGCCTCTGCTCGGCATAGTGGCTCTTCTGCTTCCTAATCTCAAGAATCAGAAGCTGCCGGGATAGAATCAAGCGGTGGTGCAGAAACTCAGAAGCGACAGAAATAACAGATTCTATTCAGCCATGTCCTTTTCGGGCTCAGGCTGGTTCTGCTCCTTCTGCTCTTTGTCAAACTGTTCGTAGGCTTCGACGATGCGCTGTACGAGCGAGTGGCGGACGATATCTTTCTTGCCAAACTCCACCTTGCCGATGCCGGGGACATCTTTCAACACTCTCAGAGCCTGGATTAGACCGGAGGAGACTGAGCGAGGGAGGTCGATCTGCGTAGCGTCGCCGGTGATGATCATCTTGGCGTTCATGCCCAGGCGGGTCAGGAACATCTTGATCTGATGGATGGTGGTGTTCTGGGCCTCGTCGAGCACGATGACGGCATCGTTGAGCGTGCGTCCGCGCATGAACGCGAGCGGTGCGATCTGGATGACGTTGGTCTCCATGTATTCCTTGAGCTTGACCGCCGGTACCATATCTTCGAGCGCATCGTAGAGCGGCTGGAGATAGGGGTCGATCTTGTCTTTCATATCACCCGGGAGGAAACCGAGTTTCTCGCCGGCTTCGACGGCCGGACGGGAGAGGATGATCTTGCGAACTTCCCGGTTTTTGAGTGCCCGGACAGCCAGCGCGATGGCTACGTAGGTCTTGCCGGTTCCGGCCGGGCCGAGGGCAAAGGTGAGGTCGTTTTCGCGGAAAGCTTTGACGAGAAGTTCCTGGTTGGTGTTGCGGGCGCTGATGGGCTTGCCGTTGACTCCATAGATGATGACGTCGTCGTGTTTAGGTGTCTCCGGCGACTTTCCCTTTATGATGTCGAGGATCACATCTTCAGTCAGCTTGTTGTATTTGATGCAGTAATCTTCCAGCTCCTTGATGTGTTTTTCAAATTCCGCGGTCTCATGCTCGTCGCCTATGACCTTGATGACCGACCCGCGGGCTGCCATGCGCAATTTCGGGAAGAGGTTGCGGATGAGCTGCATATTGCAATTATTGACGCCGTAGAAGCTGACGGGATCAACGTTGTCGATAATAACTATTCTTTCTATCATAAAAAACGTGGTTAAGAAATGTCCCTCTATAAATTATCAACCTCTGCGGGTTTGCTTTTGTTTATGGGCAGAGTGTACATGAGGGAAAAATTGCCGGTGATCGACGAGCCCCGCTTTCCATAGCCGGGGATGAACATAGGTTCACCCACGGGATTTTTGGTCTCGTGGAGCAGGGAATGGTAGACGAAGGTCCAACCCAGCGACCAGTTTTTGATGATTCTGACCTTTAGACCGAAAGTCAGCTCAAAGTAACCGGCTGTAGCCTTTTGGTTGAGGATGGAGAAGTGGGAGGGATCCTGCCAGTAACCTTCGTCGACAGTGATGTCGTCGACATTCCATTTGAAAGAGGTGAAGCCGTAGCGCAGTCCCACCTGAAGCTTGTAGTCAGGATTTGAGTTGTAGAAAAAATTGTAGGAAGCTCCGATTTTGACGTATGGAGCTGTTCCGACCCTGAAGCGGAAGTTGGAATCGTCCGGCGCGTCGTTGCAGTTGTCAAGACCGATGGCGAGGAAGGGGAAATAGCGGTTGTGGAGGCTTACTTCTGCCCAGACGTCGCCCAGGCCGTAGTGCTGCCCGAAGGCGCGCATCAGCGGATTCCAGAGGTTGGCACCGACCGTCACCGAGTGGAGAAGGGGATATTCCATCTTTGGCGGGCCGGCGAGGAGGGTAGAGTCGTGATACTCCGTGCCGGAGATGGTGTCGACGAGGATTGTGCGGCCTTCGGCATCGACCATCTCGACATATTTGCTGAGGTCGACCTTTTTTGTCTCCTCGGTCTTGGGCGCAGTTCCCGGTGTGGTCGGCTGGACGGGTGTCACGCGGCGTTGGGCCGTGGCTTCGAGGCCTGTGACGGCGACCAGTAGGAGCGTGAGCATCAAGGCTGCACACCGGCGGGTCGACAGAAGGTCAATAATCTGTTTCAATACGTTGTTCATCTCTGTCTCTGGTGTCAGTTTGTCGAGCCCTCGTCACCCTCGCCGGGCTGTGCCGTGCGGAAATAGATTTGGATCGTCTCGCGGTCAATGTTGGTTATGAGCGAGTCGGTGACGGCTACGGAGTCGATCAGATGGGTGGTGTAGCTGAATGAGGTGATGAGGTAGTGATACATCGCGCCGCAGTCCTCCGAGGCGAAATAGGGTGTCGCTTCATAGGAGAAACGGATAGTGTCGACGAGCCAGTCATAGTCGAGAGCCTGCTGCTTGTAGCGGAAATAAAACTCGGTTTCCGGCGACGTCGAGCGGAACGGAAGGTAGAGCTGGCTGACGCGTGAGCCCGGGCCGAGGAGCAGGGTGTCGTCGGGCGCACCGACGCCTCCGACGGCGATGGAGTCGGGCGTGATGGCGCTTCCGGTCTGCATCGAGTAAAATCCGGCAAGTGGCAGCGAGTTTTGGTTTTCAGTGCAACCGATGGGACTGCTGCATGAGCTTGCGGCAGTGGTCAGGACGATACCGGTGGCTATATATAGAAGGAGTGTTTTCAATCGTTGTCTTGATATTTGCCCCATTTGACGATTTCACCGATAGGTTTGCGTCTCTTTTCGGTGACAGTTTCATTGTCGGCCGGGTAGCCGATGGGGATTATGGCAATAGGTTCTATGTTGGCAGGTAGGCCGAAGGCGTTGCGGATGATCTCGGTGTCGAAGTTGCAGATCCAGCAGGTGGCAAGCTTGAGCGAGGCTGCGGCGAGAGTCAGATGGTCGACAGCGATGGCAACGTCGATGTCGGTATGGTCTTTGCCATCGGCGGGACGATGCCAGGCCTCGTCGTGAAGGCCGCAGGCGATGATGAATTCGGGTGCTGACTTGACCCACTCGCGGTTGTAGCTCTCGATGATGGCACCGCGCTGCTCGTCAGAGTCTGCGACAAGGAAGAGCCAGGGCTGGCGGTTGCAGGCTGAGGGTGCGAGCCGCGCCACGTCGAGGACCGAGAGGATGGTGTCGCGCTCGACCTTGCGCTCGGAGTAGGCACGGCATGAGTGCCGGTCGAGCGCCAGATGGTAGAGTTCGGGATATGTGTTTGAATTCATTGTTGTTTCTTCGGTTACAGAGGTGTGTATGGATGATACCGTCTACTGTTTATCATCAACGATGCCGATACGCTCTTTGATCTCATAGTGGTTGCGGCCGGGAGCGTTTCGGACAATCAGCTCTCCTATGAAGCCGGTCAGGAAGAGCATGGTTCCCAGAAGCATCATGGTGAGGGCAAGATAGAAGTAGGGGGAGTCGGTCACGAGGATATAGGGGTTGCCGTGATACATGTCCCAAAGTTTTCCGAATCCCACCACCATGACGGCTATGAAGCCGATGATAAACATCAGTGAGCCCAGAAGTCCGAAGAAGTGCATCGGCTTTGCTCCGAATTTGCCGGTGAACCACAGGGTGGCGAGATCGAGATAGCCGTTGACAAATCGGTCAAGACCGAATTTTGTCGTGCCATATTTGCGGGCCTGATGGTGGACTTCCTTCTCCCCGATGCGGGTGAAGCCGGCGTTTTTGGCAAGGTAGGGGATGTAGCGGTGCATGTCGCCATAGACTTCGATATGCTTCACAACGTCGAGACGGTAAGCTTTGAGCCCGCAGTTGAAATCGTGGAGATTCTTGATGCCGCTGACCATACGGGCGGTGGCGTTGAAGAGCTTGGTAGGGATAGTCTTCGAGAGAGGGTCGTAGCGCTTGCGTTTCCAGCCCGAGACGAGGTCATAGCCGTCGCGCAAGATCATGCGGTAAAGCTCCGGGATTTCGTCTGGTGAATCCTGAAGGTCGGCGTCCATGGTGATGACCACATCGCCCGAGGCGGCACGGAAGCCGGTGTTGAGGGCCGGTGACTTTCCATAGTTGCGGCGGAAAGAGATGCCGTGGAGGTTGGGGTTGGAGGCACACAGGCGGTTGATGACCTTCCAGGAGTCGTCGGTGCTTCCATCGTCAACGAAGATGACCTCGTAGGAGAAGTCATGTTCGCTCATGACGCGCTCGATCCATGCGGAGAGTTCGGGAAGCGACTCGGCTTCGTTGTAGAGAGGGATGACAACAGATATATCCATAGTTTCTGTGATATAGAAAATCTTGCTTGATTGCAGAGAGGGTATGATGAGTGGGGTTATATCAGCCGGCGGCTACAGTTGCCGGCGACCTCCACTGTCGTGCTTCGACAGACGCAGACGGGTGTAGAGAAAGCCGAACACGAGCGAGGTGATGGAGCCGGCCGAGAGCAGCGCGAGAAAAATCTCGGTGACATATGCCGTTGCCGAGGGGACGAAATTGTATTCAATCATCTCGGCGGCGAGGGTACCGGCCTGCCTGATGAACTCGCTGTCGGTCTCCTTGCCGGAGTCGACCAGAAATTTCAACTGGTTGAAGATGAGGTCGGGGTTGATCCACTTGAGGTAGATGATGAGCGCGCAACATGAGATGATGAGGCCGCAGAGAAACATCATCACCCCGAGCATCCACATCATCGGAAACGTGGCGCAGCCATACATGCTCTTGTCGTAGTGGCGCATGGCCCCGACAAGCAGCCCCGGGATGGCAAGGAGCATGAAAAGAGCCAGCGCCGACACAAGCAGGTGGGTCTGGGAGAAGATGAAGGCGAAAAACATCACCGTCAGGTATATGCCGAAGAGGAATCCGTAGTCGGCTCCACGGCGGTATGGAGATGGGTCTAAGTGCGGGCCAGTAGATGTCATGGTGATAATGAGTGGTGTGTGAGTGGGCCTCACGACTTGCAAAGTTAGGTATTTTTTGGCATTTTTTCAAGAAAGTTGTAACTTTGTACTTCCATGAAGACATTTCGTATCCCCCACATACTCAGCATCGCGCTCATCGTGCTCATGTCGTGTGTCATGAGTGCGTGCCGCATCAGCTATAAACTCAACGGTGCGGCGATTGACTACTCGATCTACAAGACAATCTACGTCTCCGAGTTCCCTATCCGCGCTGCTCTCGTCTATCCTCCTTTGCAGCAGACGTTTGAAAACGAATTGCTCGACTACATCTCGCGCAACACACGTCTGCGCACTGTCGACACCCCCAACGCCGACCTCCAGCTCGAGGGTGAGATCACCGGCTATTCGCTCTCTCCCCAGGCTGTGACCGAAAACGCCTATGCCTCGATGACACGCCTGACCATCCAGGTCAAGGTCCGCTACGTCGACAATAAATCCGAGGGAAAGGATATCGACCAGACATTCAGCGCATACCGTGACTTCGACAGTTCGGAAATGCTCACCGATGTGCAGGATCAGCTTTGTAATGAAATATCCAAAGAGCTCGTCGACCTGATATTCAATGCGACTCTCGGCGATTGGTAACATCTCCACTACCCCCCCTTTCAAGACAACGACATGGACGAAGCACTCAGTCATTATCTCCGCGCTCTTTCCTACCCGGACATACCTGTGAGCATCTCTGATGTGGAGCGGCTCATGAAGGAATATCCATTCTTCACACTTCCCGCTGTCACTCTGCTCAGACGCGAGGGTGAGGCTCTTCCTGCCGAAACGCGGCGCAAACTTCTCGAACACGCAGCTCTCAACTCGCCCGACCCGACGGCACTCTCCATTCTGACTGATCCCAAGTGTGAGACCTGGGCCAATTTTTATGCTGCCGAGAAGGAGAAGACGGTGACGACCGAGAAGGTTATCGATACTTTTCTCGCCACCTACGGACATTCATCACCCAAGGATGATGAGCTCCTCGAAAAACTCATCTTCAATCCTGCCGCGGACTATTCAGCCCTTCTTGCCCGCGAGGAAGAGGAGAGTCTGCCCGACGCTCCCGATGAAGCCGACGATTCGCAGGATGCGCTCATCAATGCTTTCATCCTCAAAGGAAAATCTGAAAAAATCAGCCTGCCGTCTGACGCCGGACAGACCGATGTGGAGACTCAGCCGGAGCTGACGCCAAAAACGTCGCCCGAAGAGATTCCGGCGGCATCACAGGAGCCTAAGAGCCAGCCGGCCACCTCTCATCAAACCCATGCCGACGACACTTCGCTCAGCGAAAGTCTTGCGAAAATCTACATCCGCCGCCGCCGCTATGACAAGGCTTTTGAAATAATTCACAATTTGAGTTTGAAAAATCCAAAAAAAAGTGTTTACTTTGCAGACCAATTACGTTTTTTGCGGAAATTGATGCTCAATTCGAGCTTTAACGAATAAAAAATAAACCAAAAACCAACTATGTATATCGTATTGATTATCCTGACGCTCATTTGCGCAGTGCTTCTTATCTGTGTCGTGCTCGTTCAGAAGTC
The DNA here is from genome assembly GCA_023665865.1 of Staphylococcus sp. GTDB lineage: Bacteria > Bacteroidota > Bacteroidia > Bacteroidales > Muribaculaceae > Duncaniella. The sequence continues at coordinate 801,864 of JAMPDC010000001.1, read as the reverse complement.
CAAAGGAGGAGGCCTCTCATCAACATTTGCCGGTTCAAACCAGATCATGGGCGTGCGCCGCACCAACAGCTTCATCGAAAAGCTCACCTGGAGCCTCGCCGGTGCCATCTGCGTTCTCTCGATCCTTGCAACATTCACCATGCCTCAGGCCATCAGCTCGACCTCATCGCGTGTAAGCGCTGTCCCCGCTGAGCAGGTTGTCCCCGGCGACTTCAACACTGCCGCTCCTGAAAGCGCTCCTGCCGCCCCCGCGACCGAAGCTCCCGCCGCTCCCGCCGCTGACGCTCCCGCACCTGCGCCGGCTGCCGCTGAGACTCCTGCCGAATAATCTCACCATTCCTCACCCGCCGGAGCGCCCATCGCTCCTCTCAGGAAATGGCCATAACTCATACAGCCTGCTCTGACGATTGAACTAAACTTCAAGTCGGCGCAGGCTTTTCTTCTTCATATCCTTCAGAGACCAAGAAAACAACAGCCATGCATTGACCGCGCGTCGTCGCGCCTATCGTTTCATCATGAAAGAATTCTGGAAACTACTGCTGAGGTTTGTCCCTCCATATAAGAAATATCTTTTTCTAAACATATTCTTCAACTTCCTCGCCGCTTTTCTCACACTCTTCTCCTTCGCTCTCATCATCCCGATTCTCGAGATGCTCTTCAAGGTCAGGGAGGCCCACTATGAGTTCATGCCTTTAGGCTCGGAGTCACTCAAGGATGTGGCGATCAACAATTTCTATTGGGCCACGCAGGAAGCGATCGGCAGCTGGGGCCCCATCGGTACCCTTGTGGTGCTCTCAGGGATGTTGGTCTTTATGACAGCTCTGAAGACGGGAGCCACTTATGCCAGTCTCTACTACGTCATCCCTATGCGTGCGGGCATCGTAAGAGACATCCGCAACTTTGTCTACGACAAGATCGTGTCTCTCCCGATATCATATTTCACATCCGAACGCAAGGGAGATGTCATGGCGCGAATGACGGGCGATGTGGCGGAGATTGAAAATTCCATCATGTCATCGCTCGACATGCTCTTCAAAAATCCCGTGATGATCATCGTCTGCCTTTCAATGATGATAGTCATCTCCTGGCAGCTCACCATCTTCGTCCTTGTCCTGCTCCCGATTGCCGGTGCAGTCATGGGCCGGGTCGGCAAGCGCTTGAAACGCAAATCGCTCCAGGGACAGCAGCAGTGGGGAACAATCATGAGCTACATCGAGGAAACCCTCGGCGGCCTCCGCATCATCAAGGCATTCAACGCCGAGGAGAAGGTCAAGCAACGTTTCCGCGACGGCAACCAGCGGTTTTTCAAAATCACCGCCTCGGTGCAGCGCCGCCAGTCGCTCGCCCATCCGATGAGCGAGTTGCTCGGCACCCTCACAGTCGCTGTAGTCCTCAGTTTCGGCGGTACCCTGATCCTCTCCGGTACCTCAAGCATGAACGCCGCCTCGTTCATATATTACATGGTGATTTTCTATAGCATCATCAATCCGGCCAAAGATCTGTCAAAGGCTGTCTACAGTATTCAGAAAGGTCTCGCGGCAATGGAGCGTGTCGATGCCATCCTCGCCGCCACCAATCCCATCACCGATCCTGAGAAGCCGAGCGAGATCAAGAAACTCAAAGGCCATATAGAATACAAGGATGTGACCTTCGGCTACGATCCCTCTGTCCCTGTGGTCAAGAAAATAGATCTCGACATCCCGGCCGGCAGTACGGTGGCTCTTGTCGGGCAGAGCGGTAGCGGCAAGTCGACGCTCGCTGATCTTCTCCCGCGCTTCTATGACATCGACGGTGGCCGCATCACGGTCGACGGTTGCGACATCCGCGATCTCCGTGTGCATGAACTGCGCAGCTACATGGGCAATGTCAACCAGGAAGCCATACTTTTCAACGACACTATCTTCAACAATATCGCCTTCGGTGTGAAAGGCGCCACTCTCGAACAGGTCCAGGAGGCTGCGCGCATAGCCAACGCTCATGAATTCATCATGGCGACCGAGCAAGCCTATGACACCAATATCGGTGACCGGGGCTGCCGCTTGTCGGGCGGACAGCGCCAGCGTCTGTCGATAGCCCGTGCCATTCTCAAGAATCCTCCTATCCTCATTCTCGACGAGGCGACCTCTGCACTCGACAGTGAGAGTGAGAAGTCAGTCCAGGAAGCCCTCGAACGCCTCATGCGTGACCGTACAACCCTTGTGATCGCCCATCGTCTGTCGACGATCAAGAATGCCGATCTCATCTGTGTGTTGCATGAAGGTGAGATTGTCGAGCGTGGCACTCACGAAGAACTTCTTGCCCTCAACGGCTACTATACCCGCCTCGTGGAGATGCAATCGATGAAATGACATACCGGAGCTTTTGCCTGCGGTTTCTGACCTCAATAATATGGCCCGCTGACTGTCTGTTATTTTACAGTCGCGGGCCATTTTCTGTGTTTTATTGGCAATTTGTTTGATATTCTGTATAAAATCAGTATATTTGCCATGAAATAATAACAAAAGTGCGTGCCTGTCCGATAGATTTTTAGAATCGGCAGTGGTTTGCTGTCGGCGATGGAGACTGCAAGCGATATCAGTCCGGCAGGACGCTGTTCTTCAAGTCACAATGGAAAAAATTGATAATTTAGACCGGAAAATCTTAGAAATTGTGATGCGTAATGCCCGCATCGCCTCAAAGGATGTCGCTCAGGAGTGTGGTGTGTCGCGTGCAGCCATCCATCAGCGTATCCAGCGTATGGTAGACCTCAATGTCATCACCGGCTCCGGCTATCTGGTCGATCCGAAAGTGTTGGGCTACAGGACATGCACCTATATCGGTGTGACACTCGAGCGCGGTGCGATGTACCGCGAGGTGGTCCCGGAACTTGAGAAGATTCCGGAGATTGTTGAATGTCACTACACCACCGGCCCCTACTCTATGCTCATCAAGCTCTTCGCCCGCGACAACGAGCACCTCATGGAGCTCCTCAACGATAAATTGCAGATGATTCCGGGCGTTGTCGGTACGGAAACTCTCATATCGCTCGATCATAGTATCAGCCGTGTGCTTCCGGTGACATACGATGAATGAAATATCAGTTTTTCCTCTCCATCCTGCCCTTCTCTCACAGAATCTTACCTAACGTAGTTTTTATCACTCCTTCTTACCTTACATGAAAACATTTATCGTCATCGCTGCCTTATTCTCGGCCATGACAGTCTCGGCCGAGAGGGTTAACCTTGACGCAGACTGGCGCTTTTCGTTTGGAAATACAGATCCGGCAAAGGATTTCGGAGCCGGAACTGAATATTTCAACTATCTGACCAAGGCAGCTTCTATCCACAACAAGGGCCCTTATGCTACAGAATTCAATGATTCGGCATGGGTTCATGTCAACCTGCCCTTTGACTTCGTGGTCGACCTCCCGTTTGATGGCGATGCAAGTCATAGTCATGGCTACAAGACTGTTGGCTACCGCTATCCTGATTCATCGGTAGGATGGTATCGGAAGGTGCTCCCGATAGCGGCAGCCGATTCGCTTAATCGGCTCGCACTGACATTTGACGGCATCTTCCGCGACAGCAAAGTGTGGTTCAACGGTTTCTATCTCGGGGGTGAGCCGAGCGGCTATACCTCGCGTACTTACGACATCACGCCATACGTAAACTGGGATGGCGACAATGTCATTGCCGTCCGTGCGGATGCTACCTTCGAGGAAGGATGGTTCTATGAGGGTGGCGGCATCTACCGTCACGTCTGGCTCGACAAACAGGCGCCACGTCATATCGTTGACAATTCGGTAGCCACCGCCTACCATCCCGGCACCTCGCCTGAGGTGAAGGTGAGCGGGCGGGTGGCCAACAAACTTCACGGCAGAGCGATTGCGCCCGGCGAAAGCTGGACTCTGAGCGCCTCGCTTGTCGACAATACCGGTAAGGAAGTAGCCACGGAAAGCGTTAGGCTGACGGAACTCCCCAAGTCTGAAGCTGAAGAGGAGTGGACGCTGACTCTGAAACCTTCATCGCTGACAGAGTGGGACATCGATGCTCCCACGCTCTATACACTTAACCTTACCCTTTCCGACGGCCACACCACTGACACCGAAAGCATCGTCACCGGTTTCCGCCGTGTGGAGTTTGATCCCGACAGAGGTTTCCTGCTCAACGGTCGTCAGGTGAAACTCAAAGGTGTCAACATGCATCAGGATCATGCCGGTGTCGGAGCCGGAATCCCGGATGCCGTAAATATCTATCGACTGAAAGAACTGAAAAAATATGGTGTCAATGCCTATCGTGCGAGTCATAATCCTATGACTCCCGAAGTGCTTGCCGCCTGCGACTCGCTCGGTATCCTTGTCATTGAGGAAAACCGACTTCTCGGCATCAATGACTACAACGTCGGGCAGCTGCGTGCCATGATAGACCGCGACCGAAACCATCCGTCAGTCATCCTCTGGAGTGTCGGCAACGAGGAGTGGGGCGTGGAGTGGAACGACAAGGGTGAGCGTATCGTGCGCGAGCTCCGCGACGTGGTCCACCGCCTTGACTCCACCCGCCCGATGACCGTAGCCACCAGCGGTGGGCCTATGCCTGTGATCCCTGCCGATGTCGCCGGATATAACTATATCATGCAGAATCCTGTCGAGAAGCATCGGCAGGATTACCCTGAGCGCTGTGCCTACGGATCAGAGGAAACCACAGGATGTGGAACACGTGGCATATATTTCGATGACAGGGCCAATGGCCGCATGGCCTCCCTCAACCGGGTGCCCGATTCGAAGGACAGTTGCATGAATCGCATCGAACGAGGCTGGAAGTTCTACGACGAGCGTCCGTGGCTCGGTGGACTCTTCTACTGGACCGGTTTCGATTATCGCGGCGAACCTAATCCGCTTGAATATCCGGCAACGGGATCTGAATTTGGCCTGCTCGACTATTGCGGTTTCCCGAAGGACGAAGCGTTCTATCTGAAATCATGGTGGACAGACACGCCTGTGCTCCACATATTCCCACATTGGAACCTTTCGGGCCATGAAGGTGAGGAGATCGATGTGTGGGTCTATTCAAACATGGATGAGGTTGAGCTGCTGGTCAACGGTAAGAGTCTCGGACGTAAGTCCATGCCCCGCAACGGCCATCTGTCATGGCAGGCCGTCTATGCTCCCGGTCGCGTCGAGGCACGTGGATATAAGGATGGCAAACGGGTGATGACAGAAAAGATCGAGACGACCGGAGAGGCTGTCCGTGTTATCGCTGACAAAGCATTTTCGAAAGATGGAGTGGAGATTATCAATATTTCGCTTGTCGATGCCAAGGGGCGTTTTGTCCCAGATGCCTGCAATGATGTCACCATAGCCTACGACAGCGCCAACGGAGCCCGTCTGCTCGGGGCCGGCAACGGCGATCCGGCCTTTCGCGGAGTTGAGCGTCCGGCGCCTGGAACGGACAGTGGGAGCTTCACCATCCCGGCTTTCAACGGACACGCTCAGTTCATTCTCTATAATCCATCCGACTCAGAGGTGACAGTCAAGCTCTGAAATTGCCGTATATATAAAAAACAGCAATCTCCACACCCGGCTCTTGTCCGGGCGTGGAGATTGTCGTTTCTTTTGTCTTTGTCTGCTTAGAGCTCGATGAGCTTCTTGATCTGGTTTTCGAGCTGCTCCTTGGGCTGGGCGCCGACGAGACGGAGATCGCGGATCTGCTCACCGTTCTTGAAGAAGAGGATGGTGGGGATCGACATGATGCGATATTCAGTTGTGAGGTCGTTTTCCTCCTCGATGTTATATTTGCCGATAGCGACAGTGTCCTTATACTCTTCGGCGAGTTCTTCTACGACGGGTGCCATACGCTGGCAGGGGCCACACCATGTTGCCCAAAAGTCGATAACTACGGGTTTGCCTGAAGCAATGATTTCGTGTACGTTCTGATCAGTGAATGTCATGATAGTATTGTTGGATGTTTTAGTTTTAGATTATTCTTAGCGTGTTTGCCCGGAGATGAGGGTAACCGGATGCAAAGTTAATCATTAATGGTGAAACTTATATCCTCTTCGGCCAAAGTCTCGACAAGTTTTCTTGAAATGGGAATCTGCCGGCTCGATCTCAGATGGAGTGAGCGGTTGATGCCCGGATCGAAGATGCGGAAGTTGAGTTCTCCCTGAGGATTTGGCTCACGTTTGATCTCTTCTTCGATAAGCTCCTTGAGGTGTGTAGTGATTTTTTCCGACGGGAGATCGATGGTGATCGATCGGACGAGTGTGCCTTTGACTTGGGTGAGAAGAGAGATATTCATGATATTGAAGCGCAACGGCGATGTAGCGAATCGCTTCTCGTAGCGGCCACGGATCAGCACAGGTGTGCCGGGGACGCCGAAGTTGTGGAAGTTGATATAGTTGGTGCCGAAAAGCATGAATTCGGCGCTGCCGGTGTAGTCCTCGATCTTCATGATGCCGAAGTGGCCGCCGTCGCGTGCGGGACGGCTCGTAAATTCCACGACCATTCCGCCAAATGTCAGCTCAACACCTTCGACAGCCTGAAACTCGTTGTAGCCTTTGATCGTGCAGGAGGTGCCGTAGTTAAGTTCCATGTAGAAGGGATCGAGCGGATGGGCTGAAAGATACATCCCGACTAACTCACGCTCGCGTTCGAGCTTGACGGCGTTGGCCCATTCTTTCTGGGGGACAAAGGGCGGACGCCCGGCTGTCGACATCTCCGCGTCGTCGCCGAAGAGCGACATCGCTGCGTTGTGCTTGTCGTTCTGGAAGGCCTGGCCGTAGCGGACGAGTGTCTCTGTAAAGACCTCGCCACGGGGATTTTCATAGAAGAAGTCCTCACGTTTGATATTCTCAAACGAGTCGAAGGCTCCGGCATAGACAAGATTCTCAAACACTCGGCGGTTGATGGCCGACGAGGGGACGCGCTCCACGAAATCATAGATTGTCTCGAAGGGCCCGTTGTCCTTGCGCTCGGCTATGATGGCTTTCACTACGTTTTCGCCGACACCCTTGATGGCGGCGAGACCGAAGCGGATGTCTCCGTGGGAGTTGACACCGAACTCCATGAAACTTTCGTTGATATCCGGTCCAAGCACCGGTATCTTCATGCGTTTACATTCGTCCATGAAGGCAGTGAGCTTGTTGATATCCGAGCGGTTGCGGGTGAGCACGGCAGCCATGTACTCCGAGGGATAGTTGGCCTTGAGCCATGCCGTCTGGAAGGCAACCCAGGAGTAGCATGTGGCGTGAGATTTGTTGAAGGCGTAGGATGCAAACTTCTCCCAGTCGGCCCATATCTTCTCGAGCACTTTCGGATCATGTCCGTTGGCCTGGCCCCCTTTGAGGAAGAGGCCTTTGAGCTCGTTCATCTTGTCGATGAGCTTCTTACCCATTGCTTTACGCAGTGTGTCGCTCTGGCCGCGGGTGAAGTTGGCAAGAAGTCGTGACAGAAGCATGACCTGCTCCTGATAGACGGTCACGCCATAGGTGTCCTTGAGATATTTTTCCATCACCGGGATGTCGTAGGTGATGGGGCTCCGGCCATGTTTGCGGGCAATGAAGTCGGGGATATAGTCCATAGGGCCCGGTCGGTAGAGGGCGTTCATGGCTATGAGGTCCTCGAATGTCGACGGCTGGAGTTCACGTAGATACTTCTGCATGCCGGCCGACTCAAACTGGAAGGTTCCGACCGTGTTTCCCTGACTGTATAGCTCGTAGGTCTTCGGGTCATTGATGTCGATATTGTCGATGTCGACGTCTATGCCGCATGTCTGCTTGATGTTTGAGATGGCTTCCTTGATGATCGAAAGGGTCTTCAGGCCGAGGAAGTCCATCTTGATAAGTCCGGTATCCTCGATGATGGAGCCTTCATATTGCGTCACGATCATCTTGTCGTTATCCTTCGAGTCGACGCTCTTGTCGACCGCTGTTGCTACGGGGACCCAGTCGGTGATCGGGTCGCGGCAGATGATGACACCGCAGGCGTGGACGCCAGTGTTGCGGACATTGCCTTCGAGACGGCGGGCATATTCAAGAGTCTCGCGGATGAGATAGTTGCCCGAGTTGAGCTCGGGTGCAAATTCAGGGACGTATTGGTAGCAGTTCTTGAGGTTGGTCTTCAGGGTCTTACCGTCCGGACCGTCAGGCATGCGCTTCGGGACGAGGTTGGCTATGCGGTTGCTCTCGGGAAGCGGGAGCTGCTCGACGCGGGCCACATCCTTGATCGCCGACTTGGCCGCCATGGTGCCGAAGGTGATGATGTGGGCCACCTTTTCCTCGCCGTAGCGCTCGGTGACATAGTGGAGCACGTCGGCGCGGCCGTCGTCGTCGAAGTCAACGTCGATATCGGGGAGCGAGATACGGTCGGGGTTGAGGAAACGTTCGAAAAGGAGGTCATATTTGATCGGGTCAACCTGGGTGATGCCGAGACAGTAGGCTACGACACTACCGGCCGCTGAGCCACGGCCGGGGCCGACGCTGACGCCGAGTTGGTGGCGGGCCACGTTGATGAAGTCCTGCACGATGAGGAAGTAGCCGGGGAAACCCATTGTCTTCATGATGTAGAGCTCGAAGCGTATGCGCTCTTCGAGTTCAGGCGTCAGCGGGGAACCATAGCGGCGTTCCGCCCCCTCGTAGGCGAGTTTCGACAGATAGTCGGCCTCGAATTTGATGCGATACAGTTTGTCGTAGCCTCCGAGCTTGTCGATTTTCTTCTGCGCGGCTTCGGGCGAGAGTACCACGTTGCCGTTTTCATCCTGTGTGAACTCATCAAAGAGTTCTTGCTCGGTGATGCGGCTGCGGTATTCCTCTTCGGTGCCGAATTCGGCCGGAATCTCGAAGAAAGGCATGATGGGAGCATGGTCGATGGAGTAGATCTCCACCTTGTCGAGAATCTCGAGGGTATTCTCCAGCGCTTCTGGGAGATCGGGGAAGATGGCAGCCATCTCCTCCTGCGATTTGAACCACTCCTGCTTGGTGTAGCGCATGCGGTCGGGGTCGGCTACATAGTTGTTGGTCGAGATGCAGATGAGGCGGTCGTGGGCCTCGGCATCTTCGGCATTGATGAAGTGGGAGTCGTTGGTGGCTATGATCTTGATGCCATGTTTGCGAGCGAGCTCGATGAGCACGGGGTTGACACGCTCCTGCTCTTCGTATGTATCGCGGTTGCCTCCGGGGACGTCGGTCTTGTGGCGTTGCAGCTCGAGATAATAGTCGTCGCCGAAGGTTTCCTTGAACCACAGCACTTGCTTTTCAGCCTCAGCGATGTTTCCCTCGGCGATCAGGCGCGGGATCTCGCCGCCGAGACAGGCCGAGCAGACGATCAAGCCCTCGCGGTGGGCTGCAAGTGCCTGCTTGTCGGTGCGGGGATGATGGTAGAAGCCTTCGGTGTGGCCTTGGGATACTATCTTGATGAGGTTTTTGTAGCCTTTTAGGTTTTTGGCGAGCACGACGAGGTGGCGTCCCTTGTCGGTCTTGTCGCTTCGGTCGGTCAGGGAGCCTTTGGCCACATACATCTCACAGCCGAAGATCGGTTTGAACGCGAGCTTCTTTTCGATCTTGGCGATTTCGGGCGCGAGTTCCTCACGCACCTTGTCGGCCTCACCCTCCGGAGCCTCCTCGATTTTTTTCTTGAGGTCGGCGAGCTTGCCTTTATATTTTCCTTTGAGTTTGTTGACGTAGTTGAAATATTCCTTTATGCCAAACATGTTTCCATGGTCGGTCAGGGCAAAGCCGGGCATACCGAGGTCGAGGGCTTTGTCGACAAGCCCCGTGACCGATGCCTGACCGTCGAGGAGTGAATACTGGCTATGTACGTGGAGATGGACAAACTGTTGCATTGTTGATGGATTTTAGGAGATGTCACTCGCCTGATTTCAGCAGTTGGATTGCAAATTCGAGGATTGTGTCTTTGCCGTCAAGTGCGTCGGCTGTGGTCATGTCGATGGCGCAGCCTTCGGTCGGCTCTACGCCAAACTCTGTGCTCTCACCGTTGGCGTCGAGCATTGAGCAGGCAGAAAACCTGACCCCCCATCCGCATGGCAGCTCGGATGAATAGGGCATGCCGGAGCCACCGCCTGTCGTAGCTCCGACGACCCTGACGCCGGGGAGCAGCTTCATGACGGAGACGAAGTTGTTGGCGGCCGAGAAGGTTGAGCGGTTAGCGAGCACTATGACCGGTTTCCCCCAGCGGATGCGTCCGAGGTCAGCGGGATTGTAGGTGATGGCGTATGGCTCTGAGAAGTCGCTGTGGCCGGGGCCGGTCTTGTGGGATATGTAGCCGACGAGAGTCGGTTCGGTGATGAAGCGGCTGACGAGGGTGCGGACATTTGTGAGGTCCCCTCCGCCGTTGTCACGGACATCGATGATGAGTCCCTGTGTGTTTTTGAGAAAGTAGAGCACATTGTCGAGGTTACCTTCTCCGATCGTGTAGCTGAACGAGGGGTAATAGATGTAGCCCACGTTGTCGGAGAGGATCCCGAATGTCATTCCGGCTGCCTGACGGTAGTTGAAGTTGAAATATGACTCCTCGATGAGGCGCAGCGAGAAGTTCTGGGGATAGTCGCTCCACCATTTCCGGTAGTAGGAGGTGTTGAACGGGGCTGTCAGGTTGACATGCCCGTCGCGGAGTTCATCGAGCATGTCGGCACAGACGATGAAGAGCTCCTCGCGGGTCATCTCGTCGCCGATGCGGCGCGAATAGGTGGAGTGGACGGCGTCCCAGTCGATGCCTTTCTGCTCGAGAAAGCAGTAGTGCTCGTCGATGATCGACCATAGTGCCTCGAAGTTGCCGCGCGGATCGTCGGCATACTCGTCGACCTTATGGCAGGATGCAAGTCCGGTTGTGAGTATGAGTGCGACAATCAGTCGCTGTATGGATGTGTGGATCGGTCGCATAGGTCAGTCTTTGCAGAGAGGATTGATGAGACGTGTGCGTTTCGGTAGCCCTTTTCGCGGGTTGACAGAGAGCCATTCGCCGCTGATGCCGATGGTGATGGCGTGGGTGAAGAGGTTGGTGACGATATGGTTGGCCTTGGAGGAGAAAATCGAGCCGTGGTAACCGATGCGGAGGTTGGTCGCACCGAAGTTGAGGTCGGCCGTCAGTTGGTTGTCGAGTTTGAAATAGTTGCCCCACCATGCTCCATGAGCCAGGCCATGAGTGTTGCCGAGATAGATCTCGTAGTACAGTTCGCCGTAGTCGGGCGCGAAGAAGACGCCGGCCACCGGAAGGGTCGGCTGATAGGTGAGGGTGACAGGCAGTCGCCACAGATTGGTGCGATATGAGGCGAATCCGGTGAGATTGACAGTCCATGCAGCCTTTGCCGAGGCCGGATTGTTGCCGTTGCGGGTACTGTAGATGCAACCGAGATCAAGGCCTGTAGAACCGCCGATGGCGAGAGTCAGGCCCGGGGTGAAGAGGGCAAAGCGGCGCATCATACCCCAATCGGCCGACAGCATGGCCTCCCACATCGAGGCATTGCGGGCGGGATTGTCGGTCTTGTCGAGGCTGAGATTGAAGTGCAGGCGCATCGTCCAGTCATCGGGGGCGAAGCGCATGGCCTGATAGCGCTGATAGTCCAGGGCGGTGTGCCATCCGGAATATTTCAGCGGGGTCAGGTAGGTGTCTGTCAGATGCGCCGAGCCAAATTCGGCTGTGTAGGCCGCGAATACGGGGCGCAGGACTGTTTCGGTATCCTCGTCGTCGGCAGCTTTGGCCGGGGTGGAGACAGACAGGAGGGTGAGTATCAGGCAGAAGAGGTAATGTCGGGTCATCAGTCATTGGTAAGTGTCGCGGATTGGTTGCAGAGGAGGGCGGCACTTCGGTATTGAATGACAAAGTTAATGATTTTTTCGAGAAAATCAGAAGCCGGGACGTCAAAACTCTCCGTCACACTACCCGGTCAGGGGGGCGGCCGGAAAATTATTCAGGCCATTTTGCATTATCGCACCTTTTCGGGGGTGGAGTGTGGTTAAATTTGCATCGTAATTACAAAAATCCAACCACGATGAAAAAACAACAATCCACAGATAAGGCGAAGAAAAACTCGCGTCCTGTTTCCGAAAAATTCTATCAGTCACTCAACGAGCGGGCTATCGACGCCGCCAATGTGGTCGGCAAACCGTTGCTCGGCGTCGATGTCATGAAGGTGGTCGATGCCTATATCAATGACGGCGTCCAACCATCGGGACACACCGCCGAGGTTATGCTTGTCTTCACCCTTCTCAAACCGGAGATCGACAAGGCCATGAGCCGCTCTGCCGCCGCAAGAAAGCGCTGCAAACGTCACGTCACCGAGACTGAGCCTCAGACTACAATTTCTCCCTCTACTCGGCTTGGGCGATTGTTGAGTGAACGGGGCGGCGGCAGGGAGATTCCCGGCCGAACAGGTAGGATGGACGGTAGCCTCCGAAGTCGACGATGATTTTTTCAAACACGATGCCTGGGTCGATCGGGGAAAGCGTGAGGGTGTGGCGACCGTCGGGCGTGTTAGCAGTGAGCTGCAAGGGGATGACAGTCTCGACAACGCGGCGTGCGACCGTTGGATAGAAGACGTCATAGATATTTTCAGGCGCTTCGTTGAGCTTGCTGTTGAAGTTGACCTCGGTTGCATCGCCTCCGTCAAGACTGAGGGCATAGCGGTGGCCCTCCTTGCGCGAGAAAGCGAGGGTGGATTTGACCACCACATGGACCTTCACGCTGTCGACATCCTCGGGAAGGATGAAAGAGTAGGAAAGCGAGGCTCCGTCGACAGGCTCGGTGTAGGGCATCACAGCCACGCCGCCTTTAGTGCGCCCCACGTAGGGGAGTTCGCACCACTTGCCTTGGCCGGCGGGGTTGCTGAGGGCCGAGATGTGTGGCGCTTCGATGACGACACAACCATCGGAAGGCTCAAACTCATGTCCGGTGACGAGTCCTGTGCCGGTGGAGATACGGTAGACTTCAGGGCAGGTGTCGGCAGGGAAGTCATCGTTCCATGACTTGTAGCCGATATGCTTCTGTGTCATCATGCCGTCCCATTTTCCTCCGGCCATGATTTTGTTGTAAGCCTCCATCAGCTCGCGGTCCCGGGCGAAGCAACGCTCGGTGCGGTCGGCCCATTCGTTGGCTTCGGCCAAGCCCCGGCTGTAGAGATTGTGGTTCATGGCCTGGGAATAGTACATCTCATAGAGGTTGCCCATCGTCTGGAGGGGGAAGAGTATTAGCTGCATGTAGGTGTCGCGGGTATCGGCGGGAAGAGTCAGATACTGGCGCAGGGCTTCGGCCTCAAGACGTGCGTAGTTGTCGGCCACTTGCCGCCACTCGCCGCTTTCGAGATTATATGTCCCTGAGTCGAGCATTTCGGGGGTGACGAGCCCGTTGTATTTACACAGAAGATTGAAGATCCTTGTGGCTTCTTCCGCTTGATTCTCGCCGAGGATCGATGAGAAGAACTCACGGGTGTGGTCAAGCGGGTCGGCGAGATTCCGGCTACGGGGATTCCAGGCCATGTCGAGGAAGAGGGTGATGGGATATTCCATCGGCTTCAGGTCGCCGACGTTGAGGATCCACAGGCGATCGACACCGTAGTCGTAGGTCAGTTGCAGCTGTTCCCACATGTTTTGGATCGGAGTGCAGTTCAGTAACTTGCTGTTGCGTGGGGCGCCTACGTAGTCGACGTGGTAATACATACCCCAGCCGCCGGGATGCTGCCGCTCCTTGGCGTCGGGCAGACGGCGTACATTGCCCCAGTTGTCATCACAGAGCAGCAGCGTGACATCGTCGGGCACACGCAAGCCTGCATCGTAGTAGTCGAGTACCTCTTTGTATAGTGCCCATACCTGCGGAGTCTCCGACGCCGGACGACCGGTGACTTTCTTTATGATCTTGCGTTGGTTCGCTATGATATTCTCAAGCAGTTTGACGTCGGCCTCCGCGCTCATGGCCTCGTCACCGTCACCGCGCATGCCGATCGTGACCACGTCTTCCGTCCCTTTCATACGCTCTATGCCCTCGGTGAAGAAACGGTCGAGCACACGGCGGTTGGTCGCATAGTTCCAGGCTCCGTTTTCCTTGCGGTGGCGGGCCCACTCCTGATGGTTGCGGGCCATAGGCTCATGATGGGATGTGCCTATTATCACGCCCATTTCGTCGGCCAGACGACCGTTGTCGGGGTCATCGGCATAGAAAGCCCAGCTCCACATGGCGGGCCAAAGGAAATTGCCGCGCAGACGCAGGATGAGTTCAAATACGCGCGCATAGAAACGGTGGTCGCCATAGCCTGTACCGTATGTGTTCCTGACCCACCCGGTCAGGCATGGCGCTTCGTCGTTGAGAAAAATGCCACGGTATCTGACCGCCGGTTCTCCGGCAGTGTAGCTGCCACGGTTTATCGAAAGATCACTATGGCGGCTGACCGGGACATCTGCCCAGTCATACCAGGGGGATACACCGATCTGCTCCGAGAGTTCGTAGATGCCGTAGATGGTGCCGCGGCGATCACTTCCGGCTATGACGAGGGCTTCATCCATACCCGGAAGTGGGTTGGAGACAGTGGTCATGAGATATTTCTCGGTCTTCCCGCGCAGCTCTGAATCGTCAAGCCGGCCGGTCTTGACAAGTCTGTCGATCAGTGGACTTCCGACGGTGCCGGCGAGTATCATCCGCTTGCCCTCAGGAGTGGCAGATAGAGACGCTTTGGTGCCACACACCCGTCCGAAGTCATCCGCAAGATTTGCCGCTGCGATCCTGACGCCTTTCTCGTCAGCATTGTCGACACAGATTGCAAGAGGGACGGAGCCGGTGATGAGAGGAAAGCCGCCGGTGGGGCTGTCGGAGACGATTCCCTTATGGTCGAGGGCGAGAGCCGGCTGGAGGGTGGCAAGGAGAGTGAGGGTGGATGCGATGAGGGTGCGCATAAGGTTGCTAATTCTTCCTGTTTTCATGGTGGGTGGATGAGGTGGTGAAGTCAAGAGTGGGTATATGCCGGAGATAGTTATGTCCGGTCGTTGCGAAATTACACAAAAAACATGATATATACGCTGTGTGGATGTGACAAATCTGTTTGAATTTGTCACATCCACACAATCTTTATTCTGTTTGAAGTGCGTTTAGAACAGTCGATGCTGACCGGTCAGTTCATCCCTGACTTCATCGTCGCTGCGCTCGGGTTCGATCTCCGGATCGCTGTCGCCGGGGGTAGGAGAGCTGTCGGGATCTCCTCCTTCTACCGGCCGGTTTTCATCGTCATCATCGTCGGAGTCATCAGTGTTGACCGGCTCGAGTTCGGTGATATGGTCGATTGAGAAGGTTGTCAGACGTTTGCCCTTTGCCTTGAATGACTTGACGGCTATGAAATCGGCGGCCACGATCTCCATCGGCGGACGGAATGAGTCTCCCTCGCCGAAGACCACTTCGATATGTAGGCCCGGCTCGTCGCTGAGGAGGATGAGCTGTGATTTCTCGTTGTCGCCGAGGAAGCGCTGGGTCTTAGCCGAGGGTTCGAAGGTGAAGCGTTTGATATATGGATATTTCTGGTCGGCATCGTCGAGGATAGCTGTCCAGACTTTGTGGGGATCGAATTTTTCGATGCGGAGGATGTTGTCGGGATAGTGGTTGGATGCATCGAATGTCGAGGTGTAGTATTCGCCGTTTTTCTGTATGACGAGGACGAGATCGCCGCTGTTGAACTCACCGAGATAGTCGCCGCGGCCATCGTAGTTGATGCGCATGACGTCGGGGTCATACCACACGTCGCGTCCTCCAAGTGTCGACCGCCCTTTCTCTTTCAGAGAGAAGTGGTGAACCTCGTTGCGGGTCACGATGTTGCCCATCGCACTGCGCCCTTTGATGGCGAGCTCTGAGAAGTCGACGTCAAACTGGAGGGTTTTCAGACGTAGTTTCGGTTTGAGGGTCACGCGGACAACCTCTGCCTCACCGTTGTGGTTGACCGAAAACCATTTGACCTTGCTCCCGGGTTCGCCGGGGGTGAGGTTGTATTCCTTGTCACGGGTGACACCGGTGACAAAGAACCGTTTCATATAATAGGTGCCACCCTTGCCGTTCTGATAGATTACATTGTAGACGGTGCGCTTGTCGTTGCGCTTGAAGACGTCGACATGGAGGATGCCTTTGCCGACAAACATTTTCTCCTGTACCTTGACCACTTTGTAGCGGCCATCCTTGTAGAAGATGATGATGTCGTCGATCGAGGAGCAGTTGCAGAGATACTCGTCCTTCTTGAGCGATGTGCCGATGAATCCCTCCTCGCGGTTGATGTAGAGCTTCTCGTTGGCTTCGGCTACGGAGGCTGCCTGGATGTTGTCGAAGCTGCGTATAGCGGTCATGCGCGGGTAGGCGTCACCATATTTTTGCTTGAGATTGGCAAACCAGTCGATCGTATAGGCGGTCAGATGTTCCAGCTTCTCGGTCAGTTCATTGATGCGCTCGTGGAAGGCAGCGATCTGTTCCTCACATTTCTGAACGTTGAACTTGAGGATGCGCCCCATCTTGATCTCGAAGAGGCGGATGATGTCGTCATCGGTGATCTCGCGGATGAAGGTGTCTTTGAATTTCTCAAGGCGCGAGCGTATGTGGGCTATGGCCTGTTCGCGGTTCTCGCTGTCCTCATAACCTTTATCCTTGTAGATACGCTCTTCGATGAAGATGCGTTCGAGGGAGGCGAAGTGGAGTTGCTCGCGCACCTCGCCGAGCTGGATCCGGAGTTCGGCTCCGAGAATCTGGCGGGTGCGGTCGACGTTGTGGCGCAGGACATCACTGACACCGATGAAGTGAGGCTTGTTGTCGGAGATGACGCAGCAGTTGGGAGAGATTGACACCTCGCAGTCGGTGAAGGCATAGAGGGCATCGATGGCTTTGTCGCTTGACGTGCCCGGTTGGAGATAGACGATGACATTGGCCGTCTGTGCGGTGTTGTCGACAACGGAACGCACTTTTATCTTGCCGGCTTCCTGTGCTTTTACGATTGATTCGATGAGGGTTGCCGTCGTCTTCCCGTAGGGGATTTCCGTGATGGCGAGAGTCTTGTTGTCGATTTTCTCTATTTTCGCACGAATTTTCACCACGCCTCCGCGCTCGCCGTCGTTGTAGCGCGACACATCGATGGAGCCTCCGGTGAAAAAGTCGGGATAGAGTGTGAACTCCTCGCCGTTGAGATATGCTATGGAGGCATCTATGATCTCGTTGAAATTATGAGGGAGGATCTTCGACGAGAGACCTACGGCAATGCCCTCGGCTCCTTTCGACAGGAGAAGAGGAAATTTGACCGGAAGAGTGACCGGCTCCTTCTTTCGTCCGTCGTAGCTGAGTGTCCATTCGGTGACTTTGGGATTGTAGACCACGTCGAGCGCGAACTGCGAGAGTCGTGCTTCGATATATCGTCCGGCGGCAGCTCCGGCACCGGTTAGGGTGTTACCCCAGTTTCCCTGGGTCTCCACGAGCAATTCCTTCTGTCCGAGCTGCACGAGTGCCTCATAGATTGATGCGTCGCCGTGGGGGTGAAACTGCATGGTGTTGCCGACAATGTTGGCTACTTTGTTGAAGCGGCCGTCATCGAGCAGTTTCATCGAGTGGAGGATACGTCTCTGCACAGGTTTAAGGCCATCCTCGATGTTGGGGACGGCTCGCTCAAGGATAACGTAGCTTGCATAGTCGAGAAACCAACTCTGGTACATGCCGCGCAGTTGGTGGCGTATGGTGTCATTGCTGGTATCGACTATTATCTTCGGATCAAAATTGTCGGAATGTGCCGGCGATCCGTTTTCAGGCGAAAGCGCGTCGTTGTCTTCCGGGGCATCAGGTGTAGGTGTATCCTCGCTCATAGTTCGTGCTCAATTATTTTGTATTGGCAAAGTTACAAAAAAATCCGGTTTTTGCCACATTGTCCGGCTTTGGATTCAGAGTTTCAGTATGCTTTCAGACAGAATATGTAGCGGCAATAGCAAAATGTCACCAAAACGCCCAAATATTGCCAAAAATTCACGAGTTTCATGGAAAAATGACATTTATGTCAAAAAATATGTTAAAATCAAGCATTTTGAAGTGGCAAAATTTGGCGGGAATTGCAAAAGTGCTTACCTTTGTAACGTGTTTTTCATGGTATTAGATTTAAGGTTAACTAAGATTGGTTGTCGAGAGACAATCAATTTTTTTTGCCCCTGTTTCTCCGGGCTTCGGGGGCATTTGTCAAAAGCCCGGTGATAAACACAAAAAAACTATCCGAGGCAGAGCCGGAAGGATTTCACTCCCGGCGCTGCCTCGGATTTTATTATTAAAATAGGAATGGGATTACTTGTTGATGAACTTCTTGCCGTTCTGGATGAGTATGCCCTTGTAGTCCTTGTTGACGCGCTGACCCATTACGTTGTAGATGGGAGCGTTTTCGTCGAGCTGATCAGCGACGATGTTAGCGATACCGTTGGTCTCACCGCCTTCAAAAGTGAATTCGTAACCGCCGAAGCCGATCTGGGTGTTTTTGTTGAATACATAGTAGGTCTCGTTGGGCTCTACATTGAAAGTGAGGTATCCCCAGAAAGCCTGGTTGCCGGCACCGATTACGTATGCGGAAGGACCTTCAGCGCCCTTGGGTGCGATGTTTTCCTGGAAGGCGGGATAGCCCTGTACGCCGGCGGGAGCGGTCTCGTCGTTGTTCTGACCGTTGATGTAACCAGAGGCGATGACTTCTCTGCCGAGTTCGAGAGCTTTGGCATCGGATTTTTTCACTACGTAGACATCGCGGCTACCCTTGTTGATCCAGATAGTTACTTTGAGCGAACCGGCAGTCTTGGGGGTGAAAGTCATATATGTTCCGTTGGTGGGAAGACCAGTTGATCCGTCGGGCTGATAGTAGGCGTTGTCCCAGAATGCACGGTAAAGGCCTGAACCTTCCACAAATTCCCAGGTCACTTTTTCGATGTTGACGGGATTGCCTTTGCCCTGGATGTAGTAGATGGGAGCTACAGAGCCGTCATTGCTGAGAGCTTTGGTCTGGAGGTTGCCCCAGGTGTTGTCAACTTTCGGTTCGAGGGGAGTGACATCGGCGTCGGTGTAGCCTGCGATCGGGCCAGAAGTGTGGGTGCCGCTGAGGTGGTCAGTGCTGAAATTGACGACCGACATTGCGCTTGCGTTTTCATTGGCGACATAGACGGGCTTAAGGGTAGCGTCGTCGTTGATTGTCCATGCTTCTGTTGTCTGTGCGTTCACACACCAAGCCATTGATGCCATGGCAACGAGAGTAAAGATTTTCTTCATAAAATGTTTTTTAAGATTAGAGGTATTATAAATTATAAGGAAAAATTTACAACATTCTTAGCCTGATATTAATCTATTGTGTCAGGGATGATTATAAATGCAATTAACCGTTAATTCGCCGCAAAATTACAAAAAAAATCAATATTGGAAGCGTGCTTGCGGAATTTTTATGGTGAGATATAGATGTTTAATAACATGTTTTACAATAAGCCCACCGGATTGCGGCAGGCTTATTGTAGGATGTAAGATAGAGACTGTGGCTGAGGCGGTGGGATCAGAGGCTGTCGAGGCGCCCGGTGATTGAGTCCATGATGTAGCCGGCGACACGCACGTCTTTTGCCATCAACGGATGGTTGCGTATGAGGTCTACGGTTTCGGTTACGGCGTCGGCGGTGTCGGTGAAGCCGTGGAGCCAACTGTTGAGATCTATGCCGCAGTGGCGCATGAGCGATATGTGTTCCTCGTCTATTCCCCGTTTGCGCATCAGGTCGAGCATCTCCTCGGCATCCATGCCCTGGACTCCGCAACCTGTGTGACCGATGACCATGACTTCGTTGACACCGAGCTCATAGACCGCCACGAGCAGTGAGCGCATGGTCGAGTCAAAGGGGTTGGTGATGGTGCCACCGGCGTTTTTGATCATCTTGACATCTCCGTTTTTGATGCCGAGGGCGGCCGGAAGCAGCTGGACGAGGCGTGTGTCCATGCAGGTCACGATGGCTATGCGTTTGTCGGGATACTTTGAGGTCTGGAAGCTGCGGTAGCCTTCGGAGGCCACGAATTCGCGGTTGTAGCGTAGGATTTCGTCAATCATAATATAAATAATGTGATGATTGTATATAGCCCGTGGGCGACGATAGCGGCAAAGATACCGCCGATCGTATGGGCGAGTATTGCTTTGGGTGTGAGTTCTCTGTAACCGAGCGAGTCGAGCATGGCTGTATGAGTGCTGAGATAGCCGCTCCAACACATGCCTATGGCTGTGAAGACTGCGATTGCGTTGCCGTCGATCCAGCCCTGGGAGATGAAATTGGGGACGAGGCTCAGCGCCGCACCGACTGCACCGAGTGCCGTGATGGGGAAGGCCACGAGGTGTGGATCGGTGAATCCGAAGAGCCATTCGAAGACGATATTGATCTTCTGTGCGAGCCAGGGGAGGAGCTCGACACCCTCGTATGCCCCGCCGGTATATTCGCCTGTGGCCGAGGTGCCGAAGGTCAGGATCATAACGAAGGTGGAGATGATGAGTACACCGGGGATGATGGCGATGCCTACGTCGACGCCGGTGCGTCCGCCGTCGAGAAGGGCGTTGAGGATTCGGATCGGCAGCGATTTGTTGTCGGTCTGTGTTTTCTCCTCGTCAGTGATCTCTTCGTCAACCACGTTCTCCTCCGCGAAATGGGGATAGGCTTTGATGACGAAGTGCTGCATGAGACGGGTGGAGACAATACATCCGAAGGTGGCTCCGACAAGTCCGATGAATGGCGCGAGATAGAAGCCCTGGCCGATCATGAAGACCATGACCAACAGACCCATGCCGAATGCGGTGCCGAAGTTGGTCAGTGAGATGTATTGAAACTTCTTGAAGTAGCGGCTGAAGCGTTTGTCCTGCGAGAGGGAGATGATGGCCGGGTTGTCGCTGAGAAAGGTCATGACTGCGCCGAGCGATGCGACTCCCGGCAGACGGAACAGTGGCCCCATGAGCGGACGGAGTAGCTTCTCGAGAAGGCTGACTACTCCAAACTCTACGAATAGGCGTCCGATGGCACCGGTCACTACGCAGATGCCCATGAGATAGAACACTGTGTTGATGAGCAGGTCGTGGGCAGTGTGCATGATGGTGTTGAGCATGTTGGGTAGTCCCATGACCGAGCCGAGGTAGTAGAACAGGCCTGTGACTATCAGAAGGCAAGGGATACCTGTCGGGATGTAGGATGAGATCGAGCGGGTCTGTCGTTGGATCTCCTTTTCGTTGGTCTGTGATTCCATGGAGTGTCAGTTGGGTGGGTTTATCTACGTTTGATTGAGAAGAGATTCATGTCCCATTTCACGCCGACGTCCAGCAGCAGGGTCTTGTCCTGCATCACATTGCCGGTATTGGCGTTGTTGCCCCATGAATAGAAACAGTTGGCATGGAGACGGAGAGAGGAGCGGTGGTTGGAGAGGGGGTAGAACTCGAGGCCGCCACCAGCCATGGTCAGTTCGGTGCCGTCGAGCACGCAGTAGTCGGCGTTGGTGCCTGAGTGGTTGACGTCATAGGTCATTTTGGCATAGACATTCCATTTCAGGGCCGGACGGTAGGAGATCTCGCCCATTACGGAGCAATCCTTGAAGAAATATTGCTGATGGGAGGATGCGCGGTTCATGAAGTCAAGCTCAAGAGCGACTTTGCCGGCTGAGAAACGGTTGCCGAGTGAAATGTAGCTGATATAGCGGCCGGAAGTATATTCGATCATGTTGGCCGACCAAAGGGCACTGAAGCAGCCATGTGTGCCGGACCAAAGAAGATTGTAGGCATAGAGATTGCGGTTGGATGAGGTGAAGAAGGGGCTCTGGCATGCCTGCAATGTGAGCTTGTCGGTCGCCGAAAGGTTGAGAGAGGCTGAGGCTCCTATCTGATAGCAGGGGATGTTGTTCCAGAACACGGAGCAGCCGTAGAGATCTATCGGTGCGCGGTCATATTCCCATCCGCCTATAGCCACTACCTGCTTGCCTCCGGCTACTGACCACCGGGAGTCAATGTCATAGTTGATCCACACCCAGTCAGTGGCGTCGAAAAAGGATCCGTCGTTGTGATTTTTGTTGAGGCGTTGGCGCCAGGAGTAGGAGAGGTTGTCGGTGATGTTGCCATCAAGGCGGATGACGAGATACTTGCCTTCAAAACCGCTGTTGCTGTCGACAGTGTTTCCGTCGATGCGGTTGAGCTGATAATCGAGACGGGCCTCGACTTCGAGACGTGCGATTTCTGAGCGTTCGATTTCCACACCCGATGATTGGGCCAATGACATCAGCGTGCAGAAGCCTGCGATGGCTGTGCATAGCAATGGTTTCATGATATAGAATGTGATGAGTTAAGGTTAACGGAAGTATAACGAAGTGTGCTGACGCGAGGGTGGAGAGTGGTGAGGAGAGAGGTGTGGGGGTTGGTCTTAGAATGCGGCCGGCTTCATGGTGAGGCCGGTTGTTTCCTGAAGACCGAAGAGCAGATTCATGGTGTGGACAGCGTTGCCGGCGCCACCTTTGAGCAGATTGTCGATGACGGCGGTGATGAGGAGCTTGCCGTCGATTTTGTCAAGGTGGATGATACACTTGTTGGTGTTGACCACATCTTTCAGATCGGGAATCTTCGAGGTGATGAAGGTGAAGTTATGGTCGGCGAAATAGTCGCTGTAGAGCTTGATGATCTCCGGCAGTTCGAGGGCGCAGTCGAGGTATGACACGGCCATGATGCCGCGCGAGAAGCATCCGCGCATGGGGAGCATGTGGATCTTTGAGTCGAAGCTCTGTTGCATGGCTTTGAGCGCCTGGATGATTTCAGGCATCTGGGTGTGGGCGAAGGGACGGTAGACGACCATGTTGTCGTTGCGCCACGCATAGTGGGTGGTGGGGCGATGCTCGGCCCCTTCGCTCGTCGCACCGGTGATGACTGTAGTGTGGATGTCGGAGTTGAGGAGCAGATTCTTGGCGAGTGGAATCAGCGAGAGTTCGACGGCCATAGCGACACAGCCGGGGTTGGCGACATGTTTTGCGCCGCGTACCATCGGCTTGCGGTTGAGCTCCGAAAGGCCGTAGACGAAGTCGTGGGTGCCGTCTTCGATGCGGTGGTCGCGTGCGAGATCGATGATCTTGAGGTCTTCGGGGATAGTGTGGGTCTCGATGAACTCACGGGTTTTACCCGCCGGACGGCAGCAGAAGAGGACGTCGATGTTTTTCAAGTCGAAGTTGCTGGAAAAGTTCATGTCAGTCTCTCCGTGGAGTCCTTGGTGTACGTCGACGATTCGCTGTCCACCCACGGTGCGGGAGTGTACCCACTTCAGCTCGACGTCGGGGTGGTTGATGAGGATGCGGATGAGTTCGCCGGCGGCATAGCCTGAACCTCCGATGATTCCAACTTTTATCATGGTCTGGATAGTGTTAAGGTGTGTTGTTGATAGTTAAGCTTCGACCGGTTTGATCGTCTCGATACCCTTGCGGATACGACTGATGGTCTCCTCGCGGCCGATGAGCTCGGTGATGTCGAAGATGTGGGGGCCTTTGCACTCGCCGACGAGGGTCAGGCGGAAGGCATTCATGACGTTGCCGAGATGATAGCCCTTGGCGGCAACCCAGTCAAGGACTATGGGCTCGGCAGCCTTTGAGCCGAAATCAGGAAGCGCTTCGAGCACCTCGATGAGTTCGGTGAGGATTTGTGGGGTGTCCTCTTTCCAGCGTTTCTTGATATCCTTCTCGGCGTAGGTCTCGGGAGCTGTGAAGAAGAAGCGGGCCTGGTCCCAGAGGTCGGCCACGAAGTTGATGCGTCCTTTCACGAGCGATACCACGCGGGCTATATATTCGTCAGAGAAGTCATCGGCTTTGACGCCATGAGCTTCGAGGATGGGGCGGAAGAGGGTGGCGAGCTCGCTGTCGGGCGCCATCTGGAGATATTCGTGGTTGAACCAACGGCCCTTGTCGAAGGCAAATTTGGCACCTGAACGTGAGCAGTGGTCAAAGGAGAATTTGGCGATGAGTTCGTCCATCGACATGATTTCGGTGTCGTCGCCGGGATTCCAGCCGAGAAGGGCGAGGAAGTTGATGACGGCTTCGGGCAGATAGCCTGACTCGCGGTAGCCCGATGAGATGGCACCGGTCTTGGGGTCGGTCCATTCGAGAGGGAAGACGGGGAAGCCGAGACGGTCACCGTCGCGCTTAGAGAGCTTGCCTTTGCCGTCGGGTTTGAGCAGGAGGGGGAGATGGACAAATTCAGGACGTGTATCGCTCCAGCCGAAAGCCTCATAGAGGAGGAAGTGGAGGGGTGCGGAGGGAAGCCATTCCTCGCCGCGGATGACGTGGGTCACTTCCATCAGATGGTCGTCGACAATGTTGGCCAGGTGGTAGGTAGGGAGATCATCGGCACTCTTGTAGAGCACCTTGTCGTCGAGAATCGAAGAATTGATGGTGACTTTGCCGCGGAGCAGGTCGTTGACCTCGACATCACGTCCGGGTTCGATGAGGAAGCGGACCACGTAGGGAGTGCCGGCATCGAGCAGCGCCTTCACCTCTTCGGCGGGAAGGGCGAGGGAGTTGCGCATGCCCATGCGGGTTGAGGCGTCATACTGGAAGTTGGGGGTTGCGGCGCGGGCGGCCTCAAGTTCGGCAGGAGTATCGAACGCGAGATAAGCCTTGCCGTTGTCAAGGAGCTGCTTGACATATTGGCGGTAGATGTCACGACGTTCGCTCTGCTTGTAGGGGCCGTAGGCACCACCTTCGCGGACACCTTCGTCAATCTTGATGCCGAGCCATGCGAGCGACTCGTTGATATAGTCCTCAGCGCCGGGGACGAAGCGGTTTGAATCTGTGTCCTCGATGCGGAGGATCATCTCGCCACCGTGGCGACGGGCGAAAAGATAGTTGAAGAGGGCAGTGCGGACGCCGCCGATATGGAGAGGCCCTGTGGGAGAGGGGGCAAAACGTACTCTGACTTTACGATCCATTGTCAAAAAAACTGTGTTTTACGGGAGGATTTGCGGTCATGATTTCTCTTACCGGCCGCTATCCACCTGCGAGTTAATCATTATCTGACGACAAAATTATGAAATTTTTTGCGAGATGCAAAAAGCCAAAGGGGGGAGTTCTTTGATAATATGGGGAAAAGTTGTAAATTTGTCCTCGAAAGATAAGATAAACCTTCCATGGAGAACCCGCATCCCTACGTCCCGGAGCCGGCCATCAGCCGCTTGCCGTGGTATCTGGCCTGTGTGTCAAATCTCAGAGCTCAAGGAGTGGAATATGTCTCATCGACGGCCATTTCCCACCAGCTTAATGTTGACGCCTCGCAGATAGCCAAGGATTTGTCGTATCTCAACATTAAAGGCAAGACCCGCATCGGCTACGAGGTCAAGGAGCTGGAACAAGGCTTGTTGGACTTCCTCGGCTTTCATCGTGAACACAATGCGGTGATGATGGGTGTCGGCAGTCTCGGCGCCGCGCTCATGGCGGATTCCGGTTTGTCGCACTACGGACTTCATATCGTGGCCGGTTTTGACGTGAACCCCGATGTCGTCGGTACATCGCACGGTGGGAAGCCGATCTATCATCTTTCAGAACTCCCGGAACGCATAGCGGAACTCGAGGCTGAGATCGCTGTGATTGCGGTTCCGGTCGAGAGCGCTGCCGAGGTCGCGGAGCTCTGTGTGCAGGCAGGCATCAAGGCGCTCTGGAATTTCACACCTTTCCATATCAAGACTTCTCCCGACGTGGTGATCCAGAATACTTCTATCTATGCTCACCTCGCCGTGATGTATAACCGCATGCCAAAATGAAATTCATCCGTCTAAAGAGCCTTTCTCCCGAATTAAGTCTCGACATCCATCCCGACTCGGCCATGATCTTGCCGGGCCGGCCTCTTTTCATGCCTGAATGGGGCGAAGGTTGGGTCGGGGACGTGTATGTCGCTGTCAGGATCGGACGTCTCGGAAAGAATGTCGGGCGCAAGTTTGCCTCACGCTACTATGATGGCATCTCCCTTGCGCTACATGTCAACCTCCCCGCTACGGATGTCGACAGTGGAGTGCTTTCCGGCATGGACTCGACCCTTGTCTACGGTGAGTGGCTTCCTGCCGAGACGGTTGCCGGAGCGATGACTGTGGATAGCGGGGCTGACCGGGTGGAGTGTCCGGCTCTCGACGGAGAAATTGAAGATGCAATCTCTCGCGTCAGTCAATATATGACTCTGAAGATGGGCGATGTCATCATGCTTCCGGTGGTAGGCCTACAGTTGGCTCTTCGTGAGCAGTCACATCTCGCTCTCTCGGTCAACAGCGCTGAGGTGCTTACTCTCAAAGTGGTCTGACAGATATTTATAAAGGATATAAACATTGCAACCCGGCCCCTGATCTCATAAGATCCGGGGCCGGGTTGCAATGTTTATGCGCATGACAGTATCAGTGGAGCACTACTTTTGTAGTCCGGTCGCCTACTTTCACGATATAGAGCCCGGGATTGAGCTCGATCGAGCGGGAGTGGCCGAAGTAGACCTGTGAACCCTGGACGTTGTATACTCTGGCCGGCTCGTCGGTTCCTGAGATGACGATTGAATTCCCACCGCTTATAGTGATCGCCGAGTCATCATTGATGATATCGTCGATGCCGGTATTGTCGTCACCGCCGTTATCGCCGGCCCGGAAATAGATGCGGCCATTTTCCTCACGGATATTTGAGAGCGGGAGCCCTGGATCATAGCCTGACCAGGCAAGAAATGAGGGGCGCGAGGTGGCATTGAACTCGGTGATGTTGCGCGTGCCGGGGAAGGGATCGGTCGATGCCGCATAGCGGTTGGACAGGAGTTTGTTGACAGCCTCGACGACATCCACATGCTGGTGCATGCGGTTGTTGTTGACAGTGTTGTTGTGCCAATAGGTCTCGTTATAGTCAATGTGCCAGATGAGCATGCCATGACCTGCGAGATATGAATCCCAACCCTCCTTCTGACGGTTTTCAAGCACGAAAAACTCATTCTCCTTATCGGTGGCTATGATGTAGCTCTGGCCTGAGGCCTCAAGCGGGTCGAGAATATAGTCGCCGGCAGAGGTAAGCTCAAGCGGGTCCATCCAGCCGAGGCTCATGCGCTCAAAAGTCGAGTAGGTGGGAGGTGTGCGCGAGTCGTTGAGGTAGCAGCCGACATCGAGGACGCTCCATGTGTCGGGTGTGATGGCTGTGGAGTAGTCGGTGGTGTAGAGGTCCGGCAGACCGAGCACATGGGAGAACTCATGGCAGAATGTACCGAGTCCGTCGGGATAGCCGGGACGGTCAAATTCGGGCGAACAGGCATAGTGGTTGAGGATCTTGCCGTTGTAGGTATAGCTTGTGTCCGTCACGGCATATTCGATATCCCAGGAGTGAGGCCACACGGTGTCTTTATACTTATTTGTGTCATACGACTGCCCCATTCCGGCGTAGAAAATATAGATATTGTCGATATATCCGTCGTCGTCGGTGTCATATACCGACAGATCCACACCCTGCTCTGAGAGAATGTTGCAGGCATCGATAGCCATCTCGTGAGCGTAGGGGTCCTGGCTTGTGGTGGTGTCACCTCCATAGTAAGCCTGTCGGCGGGGGAGATCAATCGGGCCATAGACATCGAAAGTCGGGGTGAAGGCTCCGTTGGACGCGGTCTTGAAGTAGTCACGCACCGAACCTGTGGCGCCATAGTCCGAGAAATTGTCTCTCGAGAGCAGATTGGTGAAATATGTTTTCGGTTCGTCGATCGTGAACTTTACATCATAGTAGTTGACGAGGACCACGAGGCAGCGCGGGGAGCCGATGGCGGGAAATGCTCCGTCTTTCATGTTGGCCGGTACGCGGGAGGGAGCATTGGCGCGCGAGGTTGACGCCTCCGATGCTTTGGCCGCGCGGTTGATGATGCTCTCGCTGTCAAGATCGGCCAGAAATGTGTTGGTGGCAAGTGACCGCTGGTCGGGGTCGAGGGCACGGACTCCGCTGCTGACGAGTTTGCCTGTGGCGTCGTTGGTGGCGAAGTAGAAGTTGTCGCCGTCCTTCACAAGAGGATAGCCGTCCTCGCTGAGAGTATAGTGGAAGAATTCATCGCCGACGACACGATATGTGACTGTCGAGCCATCGGAGAAGACAGTTTTATGCAGAGCCGGACGGGCGGGTG
Source organism: Staphylococcus sp. (assembly GCA_023665865.1). Lineage (GTDB taxonomy): Bacteria > Bacteroidota > Bacteroidia > Bacteroidales > Muribaculaceae > Duncaniella. The sequence continues at coordinate 773,767 of JAMPDC010000001.1, read as the reverse complement.
CGCCCATGGCTGAAAATGCAGTGACAACTGATGTCAAAGCGGCAAGAATGTGTAGTCGTATTGGTTTCATATATGCAAAGTTAGAGAAAAATAGTGTACGGATTGTAAAATAATCTTCTAAAATTTGGAGTTGAATGTGTTAAAAAGTAACTTTGTGAAAGGGCGTTCATACGTTGGCCATCACATCACTTCGTTTCGCCCGATATATCGTTAATCACCATCTTATATAAAAATAGGTATATAATTCATGAAAAACTACCTTTTGCATATCGTCGGCATTGCTGCTTTTTGTGCCGGGACATTCTCATGCGCCGAAACCGATGAAGAGCAATTTGCCGTCTTCTCCGATTTCAGTTATCGGACGGTCTTGTCGGACAACGATGAGGTCGCCAGCCCCGACTGGACGCCTTTGCTTCCCGGATGCTACCCCGACCCGTCGATAGTCCGTGTCGGCGGTGACTACTATATGGTCAATTCTTCGTTCGCGTTCTATCCGGGAGTCCCGATCTGGCATAGCACCGATCTGCGCAACTGGGAGAGACTGGGCTATGTGCTCAACCGCCGTGAGCAGCTCGATCTTCCTGACAGCCTGCGCATTTCGGGTGGAATATACGCTCCTGACATCTCCTACAATCCACACAATGAGACTTTCTATATGATAAGCACTCTTGTCGACAATGGAGGTACGTTTTATGTCACGACCGACGATCCGCAGAAAGGAGTGTGGAGTGACCCGGTGTGGCTTCCGGAAGTCGGGGGCATTGATCCGAGCTTCCTTTTCGATACCGACGGCAGAGCCTATATTGTCAACAACGACGGCCCTGAGGGGCAGCCGCTCTATGACGGCCACCGGACCATCCGCATCCATGATTTCGACTGGCAGACCGGACGAGTCACAGGTGGAAATGACGTGCTTGTCGACGGTGGTGTCGACATTGCGCAACATCCCGTGTGGATCGAAGGCCCGCATCTATATCATATAAAGGATAAGTATTTCCTGATGTGTGCCGAAGGTGGCACCGGGGCCGATCATCGTGAAGTCATCTTCGAGTCGAAGAGTCCCAAGGGGCCGTTTGTGCCTTGCCGCATCAACCCCATCCTCTCGCAGCGAGGTCTTGACCCCGGGCGTCAATATGCTGTTACATCTACCGGTCATGCCGATCTTGTCGAGGATAAGGACGGCAAGTGGTGGGCAGTGTTTCTCGGAGTGAGACCCTATTCATCTGCCGGACACGACATCATGGGGCGTGAGACTTTCATCCATCCCGTCAGCTGGATCAAGGGGCAGCCGGTGATCACCCGTAGTGACGAAGTCCTTGTCGGACGTCCCCAGCGGGAGGCTGAAAGTTCATTGTGGTCTGACGCCGGATTGTCGCCCTATGCTTTCTTCGTGCGCAATCCTCAGAGTGCGTTCTATGGCCTCGGTGAGGATGGCACTCTCAGCCTTCAGGCATCAGAGATCGCCTTGGCTGACCGGAAGTCACCCTCGGCCATCGGAATGTGGGCAACTGAAAGCGCATTTGAGGTGACGGTGTGTCTTGATGAGTTTACACCTGCGTCGTCGGCCGATTTCGCGGGCCTGCTCCTGTTTCAGGATGATGACTGCAACGTGGTTTTCGGCAAGACTCTCGATTCGATGGGAAATACCGTAGTCCGTGTGATCGCCCGGAGCAAGGGTAAGCACCGGGAGGAGTTTGACTCGCAACCCATCGATCCGGCTCTCCCGCTCAATCTGAAAATCACGGCGGACGGTAATGGCAATTACTCCTTTGCATATTCCGTCGGAGACGGAGAGGGGGTGACTCTCGGACGTACCGTCAGCGCATCGCTCCTCAGCACTGCGACTGCTGGTAATTTTACCGGAACGATGGTCGGGGTCTATGCCTCTTCATCGGAGGATTGACGCCTCGTTGGCAGGATAAAATGAGTGTATAATATACACGCTTAAAATCAGGCACTTGGGTGCGGAAAATGTACAATAAGGCCCGTTTTGACCGTTAAAATTAGCCTAAGAATGTTAATATTTGAATTTTTTCGTTAAAATATGGCTTTTTATAAAAATAATCAGTAAATTAGCACGATAAAAATCTATTTACCCCCTTTTCTCCCCATCGGTGAGAGTGGCCGCGGCCCTCTGAAAAAACACCGTGGGGAATATATCACTTTAAATAACTGTTATGGAACCGCGTGACGTTTCAATGCAACCTGACGCATTGGATAAGACTCTGAACGAAGGCACACCTGAACAGGTTGCCGGTAATGAAAACACTCTCCAGTCAACAACACCCGAGGTGGCCGCTGCGCCTGTCGAGGAAACCCCGTCGGCCGGGGAGACAACAGCCGAGGCTGAGCCTCAGCCTGAAGCCCAAACCGCTGAAGCTCCGTCGCGTGAGCCTGTCAGCAAAGACAGTGTGCTCGCCGCTCTCAGACTTCTGTCGGAAAAAGAACCGGCCGAAATCACCAATGAGGAAGTGTCGCGCCTGAAACAACAGTTCTATGCCATCCGCAACGACGAGCAGCGGCGTGAGCGTGAGGCCTTTGTGGAAGCCGGTAATCAGCCCGAAGCATTCGAGCCTGTCACCGACGAGACCGAGGAGACTTTCAAGGCCCTTCTTGCCACCGTCAAGGAGAAGAAAGCCGAGCAGCGTGCAGCCATCGAGGCTGAGCAGCAGGCCAACTGTGACCGCAAGAAAGCCATCATCGCTTCTATCCTTGAGATGAGCGGCGATGTCGACAATGCCAACCGCTTCTTCCAGCAGGTGAGAGATCTCCAGACTGAGTTCAAGGAAATCGGCGAAGTCCCCGCACCCGTCGCAGCCGAGATCTGGAAGAGCTATCAGGATGCGGTCGAGAAATTCTATGACCAACTCAAGATTAACAAAGAGCTCCGTGACTATGATTTCAAGAAAAATCTGTCGGAGAAGGAACTCATTGTCGCCGAAGCGGAGAAACTACGCGGAGAGGATGATGTCATAGCAGCTTTCCGCCGTCTCCAGGAGCTCCACGAGCAGTGGCGCTCAATCGGACCGGTGCCCAAAGATGTCCGCGAGGAGATCTGGGGACGTTTCAAGGACATCTCCGCCGATATCAACAAGCGCTATCAGGCGTTTTTTGAGGAGCGCAAGGCCCGCGAGCAGCAGAATGAGGCCGCCAAGGAAGCTATCTGCGAGCGTATCGAGGCCTATGAATTTGATAAACTTTCGACTTATGCCGCCTGGGACGAGATGACAAAACTCATTATCGCCGCTCAGGAAGACTGGAAGAAGATCGGCTATGCCTCGCGCAAGTCAAACAATGCACTCTTCGCCCGTTTCCGTGCCACCTGCGATAAGTTCTTTGCAGCCAAGGCTGAGTTCTTCCGTAGCATGAAGGACACCCTCGCCGGTAACCTCGAAAAGAAAATCGCTCTCTGCGAGCGTGCCGAAGCGTTGAAAGACAGCACCGAATGGCGCAAGACTGCCGACGAGCTGGCCGCTCTCCAGAAAGAATGGAAGACGATCGGAGCTGTGGCCAAGAAGCACTCCGACCAGGTGTGGCACCGTTTCCTTGCCGCCTGTGACTACTTCTTCGAGCAGAAGAAGAAAAACAATTCCGGCACCCGCCGCACCGAGCGTGCCAATCTTGAGCAGAAAAATGAGATCATAGACAAGCTCAAGGCTCTCGATACCGAAGCCCTCGGCCGCGAGGAGGCCATCAAGGCTGTCAAGGATCTCCAGGCTGAGTGGCAGAGCGTAGGCCACGTGCCTTTCAGCGAGAAAGACAATATCTATGAGGCTTATCGTGCGGTTGTCAACGCTCTCTATCAGAAACTCGACATCTCGCAGCGCGGATCGCGCATGGCTTCTTTTGAAAGCACAATCAATGAAATCGGCAATGACGAGAACCGTCTCTACCGCGAGCGCGAGCGACTGATGCGTGCCTACGAGCAGCGCCGCAACGAGCTTCAGACCTATGAGAATAACATGGGATTCCTCTCGGCCAAGTCGAAGAATGCCGACTCTATGCTCCGCGACATGGAGCGCCGTGTGCAGCGCCTGAAGGACGACATCGCTGATCTCGAAAAGAAAATCGCTGTCATCGACAGCAAGCTCTGATAGGAGCTGCCCTATGCACACATAAGTGACAAGTATATAAACAGATAACAAACAGCAGCCATCATACCGGCATCATGGCGGGCTCTCCGCGGCGAGACCTCCGTCAGATGCCGGTATTTGCTTTGTGTTTGCACGGATGAATATTTTTTCACAAATTTGCATTTGATTTCACGATCCTCAGATTTGTAACCACGATATCAATATAGACACAGGCAACCTTCCACGGCTTTTTATGGGCAGAACCACCAGACACGGACGTTATTTCCACCGGGCGTTGACCCTTGTTGACTTCTTGATTCTCAACGGAGTCTTCTTCGTCGTGAGCATGCTCAACCCTGATATTCCGGAACTGCATGGCAAACTGGTGTGGGTGCTTCTAAACATAGCCTATATACCCGCCGCGCGCAGTATCGGCAAGATCCACAAGGTCAGGGCCATGCAGATGGACCGTCTGAGTCTGTCGACGCTCCATGCCGTCGGGTATCATGCGTTGTGTTTCATATTCCTGCTCTATTTCCTTGACCTCGATGCCATCCCCTGGTATGTCTTCGGGGAATTTTACGGAGTGGCGACCGTGCTTCTCATGCTCTGGTGGCTCGGTTCACACTATCTGCTGAAGGCCTACCGGCGTCGCGGACGAAGCTACACGCGTATCGTCATAGTCGGCTGTAGCGCCACGGCCGAGCGTCTGCTTTCAGAGATGGAGTCGGACAGTGGTTTCGGCTACCGCTGTCAGGGATTTTTCGATATCTATTGTCCGCCGTCGTTCAAACATAAGTCACTCTATGCCGGAAATCTCTCGGACCTTGAAGACTTTGTCGTAGCCAACCATACGGATGAGATTTTCTATACAATTTCCGGTGAAAACCGTGAGGCCGTACAGCTCATATTGGGATTGTGTGAGAAACACATGATCAAATTCCACTTCGTCCCGCAGATCTCTCCTTATCTCACCCGAAAATTCCGTCTTGATTCCATCGGGGAGATGCCTGTACTCGAGGTCAGGACAAATCCGCTTGAGGGAAATGCCAACCGACTGCTCAAACGCACGTTTGACGTGGCTTTCTCCGGAACCTTCCTGCTTTTCTCTCCGATCATCTTCATCCCGGTCGCCATCGCTATCAAGCTCTCCTCTCCGGGACCTGTGTTTTTCAAGCAGATGCGCACCGGCTACATGGGGCGCGATTTCCTGTGCTGGAAATTCAGGACAATGAAGGTCAATGCCGAGGCTGATACCCTCCAGGCGACCAAAGATGACCCGCGGAAGACCAGAGTCGGAGACTTCCTGCGGCGCACGAGCCTCGACGAACTCCCGCAGTTCATCAACGTATTCAAGGGTGATATGTCGGTCGTCGGTCCTCGGCCACACATGCTCAAACACACTGAGGATTATCGCCGCCTCATCGGTCAATATATGGTGCGCCACCTTATCAAGCCCGGCATCACAGGTTGGGCGCAAGTCCGCGGCTATCGCGGGCAGACTGAGGAGCTATGGCAGATGGAGCGCCGTGTCGAACACGACATCTGGTATATCGAACATTGGACTTTCCTTCTTGATCTGAAGATCATATTCAGAACCGTCATGAACGCCTTCTCCAACGAAGAGCAGGCGTATTGATCTAACTCTACTATTACATCTATGCTTGATATAAAGGATCGTGCGCTCGCCTTGCTGCGCAGGTTTTACGGCTACAGCCAGTTTCGCCCCCTTCAGCTCGATATCATTACGAGTGCTGTCGAGGGGCGCGACAGTGTGGTGCTGATGCCTACGGGTGGGGGCAAGTCTCTTTGCTATCAGATCCCCGCGCTCCTTGCCGAGGGTGGTGTGGCGGTAGTGGTGTCGCCGCTTATCGCACTGATGAAGGATCAGGTGACGGCTCTTACGGCCAACGGTATTCCGGCTGCGGCTGTCAACTCAATGCAGACTGAGGAGGAGAATCACCATATACTCCAGCAGCTTTTCACCGGACGCATCAAAATCCTCTACATCTCGCCCGAGCGCCTGCTGATGGAGATCGAGCGTTGGTCGCGCGACCTCCCGCTGAGTCTCATCGCCATCGACGAGGCGCATTGCATCTCGCAGTGGGGACATGATTTCCGTCCGGACTACACGAGGCTGTCGCGGATAAAAGAACTCTACCCCCACGTGCCTGTCATGGCCCTGACCGCCACTGCCGACAGGCTGACGCGCGATGACATAGCCAAGCAGTTGCGTCTTGACAACCCGGCGCTCTTCCTCGGGTCCTTCGACCGTCCTAATATCTCACTTAAAGTGCTCGGCAATCCGGGCAAATCACAGCGGCTTCAATATATCAGCACTCTTATCGAGCGTTACCGCTACGACTCCGGAATCGTCTACTGCATCAGCCGCAAGAGCGCGGAGTCGATGAATTCCGAACTGCTTGCGCGCGGCTACCGGTCGGTGGTCTATCATGCAGGTCTTTCGGTCACCGAGCGCAACGCGGCTCAGGATCGTTTCATCAACGGCGATGTCCAGGTCGTCTGTGCCACCGTAGCCTTTGGCATGGGTATCGACAAAAGCAATATCCGATGGGTGGTCCACAACAATATGCCGCGCAACATCGAGAGCTACTATCAGGAGATCGGCCGAGCCGGACGCGACGGAGTCAGTGCGGAGGCAGTCATGTTCTATTCCTATGCCGACATCATCACCCTTCAGGGCTTTGTCGACGAAAGCGGGCAGCAGGCCATCAATGCCGAGAAACTGAAGCGCATGCAGGAGTATGCCGAGTCATCTCTCTGCCGCCGGCGCATACTCCTGAGCTATTTCAACGAAGTGATGGATCATGACTGCGGCAACTGTGACATCTGTCTCAACCCGCCGCAACGCATGGACGGAACCATAATAGCGCTGAAAGCTCTAAGCGCGATAGTGAGAACCGAGGGGAAAGTCGGTTTCTCGATGCTGATCGACATACTGCGCGGTGCAGCTAAGCAAGATCTGATAGCGAGAGGCTACCACCAGATAAAAACCTACGGCGCCGGGCGTGACCTCAGCTATCCGGAGTGGAACAGCTATCTGTCGCAGCTGATCCAGCTCGGACTGATAGATATTGCATACAATGAAAACAATCATCTCAAGGTCACACCCTATGGTGTCACTGTCTTGCGTGAGCGAACGCCGGTGACATTGGCTCAATATAAGGAGCCGGAGCGACGCAAGGGTGGACGCAAGGCTAAGGAGACTCCCGCCGAGCCGGAACTCAAGCCGGCAGAGCGTCTGCTTGCCGAGCTCAAGGAGGTACGCCTGAAACTTGCGAGAAAAGAACAGGTGCCCCCCTACATTGTCTTTTCCGACAAGGCTCTCCTCGAGATGGTGCGTGTCGAGCCGACCGACATGGAGGCCTTCTCGAAGGTAGAGGGTGTAGGCGAGAAGAAGACCGTGAAGTATTGGAAGCCGTTTGTCACCGCTATCCGCAAATTCAAGGGCATAGCCGAGCCACTCGGCGCAGGTCTGTCGCATGACGAGACATTGCTGCTGCTCAACGCAGGCTACGATGTCAGAGGGATTGCAGCCACAAAGGGTATAAAGGAGCGCACGGTCTATTCTCATGTGGTCTCGCTCATACGCCAGGATAAACTGACGGAGTTTTCAGCAATCATCACCCGTGAGCAATACAATAGGGTCATGACCCTCGCCCGTGAGAATCCTGAAGGCATGTGGGACATCCTCTCGGCGGAGATGCCTGACGGGTTGCCTTCCGTAGCGCTTGCCATCAGCGACTTCCTCCTGCGGGCAAAACAGAAATGAGACATCGAATCAACAAGATAAATATAAGAATTATGAAAGACAACAAGGCTGAAGATGAGAAAATGAAGTGGAACCTCGTCAAGAGCGAATATCTCCACCGTCGTCCGTGGCTCACTGTGCGCCGCGATGAGGTGCGTCTGCCCAACGGTAAAGTCCACGATGAATACTATGTGCTTGAATACCCGACGTGGATCAATGTCATCGCGCTTACCCCTGAGGGAAACTTTGTCATGGTCAAGCAATATCGCCATGGGCTCGGCATCGTGGCCACAGAGCTTTGTGCCGGTGTCGCCGAGGAAGGAGAGGAACCGATCGAGGCCGCGCGGCGTGAACTGCTCGAGGAGACCGGCTTCGGCGGTGGCGAATGGGAACTCAACACTGTGCTCTCGGCCAATCCCGGAAGTCAGAATAATCTAAGCTACAGTTTCATCGCCCGCGGAGTCGAGAAAATATCTGATCAGCATCTTGATGAGACCGAGGATATCAAAGTGGAGATCCTGACTGAGGATGAGGTCTGGGATATGCTTGTCAATGATGAGATGAAACAGTCGCTCATGGCCGCTCCGCTCTGGAAATACTTCGCGCTCAGCGGACGCTGCAAATAACTACCGCTTTTCAGGCGAACATAGCAGCCTTTCTGTGTGTTAACATTCTATATCCCCCGGCTATATGAGGCCGGGTGTGTATGGAATGAAATAATACTCAATATATAAATACACACACAATTTCGACTGTTATGAAGGCAAAACTTATTGCTGCGGCAATGGCAGTGGCCGCTGTCGCCGGTATGACCAATAATGCAGAGGGGTGTTCACGTGTTCTCTATGTCGGCAATGATAGCCTGCGCATAATCGGGCGCTCCCTTGACTGGAAAACTCCTATCCCCACAAATCTCTATGTCTATCCACGTGGCATGCACAAGCAGGGAAACAATCTTCCCGGCTCCGTGGAGTGGACTTCTAAATATGGAGCTGTCTATGCCGTTGGCTATGATGGCGGTGTGACCGAGGGTATGAACGAGAAGGGCCTCGTCGTCAGCGGTCTTTTCTGCAAAGGCACCGTATATGTCAATGATTCGACAATGAACCGGCCGCCGATGTCGCTTGCCATGTTTCCGGCATGGCTTCTTGACCTCTGCGAGACTACAGACGAGGCTGTGGCGATGCTCCGCGAGCACAATTTCAATATTTCCGGCGCTACCTTTGACGGTGGAACGGTCTCGGCGCTGCACTGGGGCATAACCGACCACACCGGCAAGAGCGCTATCCTGGAGTTTGACCACGGTACCATCAGAATTTATGAGGGTCAGGATATCCCGGTGCTTACCAATGACCCTAACTTCCCCCAGATGAATGCCATCAACGATTACTGGGTGAAAAAGGGTGGCACCAACACCCTTCCGGGCACCGTCTCAAGTCCCGACCGCTTCGTCAGGGCATATTTCTTTGACGGACATGTGGAGAAGACTGGCGATGCCGATCTCGGAGTAGCTATCACCCGGTCGATTCTCTATAACGTATCTGTTCCCTACACCTATACAGTCGGCGATGCAAATGTCAGCTCGACCCAGTGGCGCACATTTGCCAATATCCGCGACGGCCGCTACTACTTCGATCTCGTGACCAATCCCGGTCTTTTCTATATCGATCTCAGGAAGTGTGACCTGCGTTCGGGTGCGCCTGTCATGAAGATCGATACATCCAAGAGCAAGGATTATGTAGGCGACGCGACCTCCCATCTTTTTAAGACCGAACCGTTTACCCCGATGTATTGAGTTGACGGGAGGTGAAGCAGCCTCCGCAACATGTCGACCCAGATATACATACATTTGTAATTACCCGTCCTACTGTCAAGCAAACATACAACTTTATGAAATTTTCCGTCCGGATGGTCTATCCCGCCTCCCGACGGAAGATTTTTTTTGTATGAGCTTCAGAGTCAGGTTTGGAATTCGTAGAAATTTTATGTAATTTTGCCACAGATACACCATTATAAATCTCAGTCAGATGCGTCGACTTGCAATCATAACCTTACTCATACTCTCAGCGTTGCTCTCCTCGGGAGCCGCGCCGCGGTGGGAGCAGGTCAATGCGCCTGACCGTGGGCTGACGGAGTTGCGCAGCGACACGGACGATGTCGTGACCGTGCGCGACAGCAGCATCTATGTGATGTGTCCCCGCTCGGTCAACGTGAAGGTATTCACCATCCTCGGGCAGCTCATCTGCCAGGAAACCCTTCCGTCAGGTGTACACCGGCTTCAGATGAGCGCCAAAGGTATCTATATCCTGAAAATAGGCACAGCCACCCGTCGTGTGACCATCTGATAGCCAAGCCTCCGGCAAGCCTAAATCATCACAGAGCTACCATAGATCTATCTTCTGTATAAATGAAAGCACGTCTGATCATCAACCCCATCTCCGGCACGAAGAATAAAGCCGGACTTGACCGTCTGGTAATCGATTCGCTCTCTCCGCTCGGCTGGGAAGTAGAAGTGGTCTTCACCAAAGGCCATGGCGATGCGACCCGCCTCGCACACTCCGCTATAGAAAAGAATTGTGACACCGTCATCGCTGCCGGTGGCGACGGTACCATTAATGAAACCGCTGCCGCCCTATGTGGTACCGGAGTGGTACTCGGCATCCTCCCTTGTGGCTCAGGAAATGGCCTGGCAAGACATCTCGGCATACCGATTGATCTGCGTGAGGGACTGAAGGTGATTCTTGAAAACCATCCGGAGACAATAGACTATGCCACGGTCAACGACCGCAAGTTTTTCTGCACCTGCGGTGTGGGGTTTGACGCAGCTGTCAGCGCGGCTTTCGCCCGCAAGAAAACACGCGGCAAACTGACATATATACAGAGCACTTTCGAGACCTATGCCAGCTATGAACCGGAATACTATACCATCAGTGCCAACGGTCAGAAGCTGACTGAAAAAGCTTTTCTCGTAGCTGTGTGCAATGCCTCGCAATATGGTAATAACGCCTATATTGCCCCGAGCGCGTCGATCAACGACGGTCTGCTCGATGTCACCATCATCCATGCCGGCAACACACTTTCGACAGCTCTCGTCGGGGTAGATATGATGACCGGTATGATTGAGCGCAACATGCTTATCAACACTTTCCGTACCGACAATATCATCATCGAGCGCGAACGCCGCGGCCCTTTCCATCTCGACGGTGAGCCTCTTGACTTCGACGAGCGGCTCGACATCCGCTGTCACCACAACGGACTGAAGGTTTTCACGCCCAAGGTGGTCCACCCGTTCAAACCGATTGTGACGCCGGTGACCGCGATGTTCAATGATTTCCGTCTGGCGGTGACCAACCTCTTTCAGAAAGCCTGACAGACGGCATAGATAAAGGCAACGCGCCGGAAGATGATTGTGTCATCTTCCGGCGCGAATATTTTTTTATGCAGGCAAGAATCAGCAGAGGAGTCCGGCTGCGACTTCGTCGGCCTTGTCCTGGCCCTTCAGCGCTTCAATGATCGAGAGCGCGAAAGGAATTGCCGACGAGGGGCCGTTGGCTGTGATGACATTACGGTCGACAACCACACGCTGGTTCTTGTGGTGCGAGCCGCCGGCGGTCAGAGCCTCTTCAAAGCCGGGATAGCATGTCGAGTCATAACCGTCGAGGATCCCGAGCGGAGCGAGCAACACTGCCGGAGCGGCGCAGATGGCGGCCACGCGGCCTCCGGCTGCATGCTGGTCGGTGAAGAGTTGACACACTCTTGTGTTGGCTGCGAGGTTTGAGGCACCGGGCATGCCACCGGGAGCGATGAAGATATGTGCCTTGTCGGGGCAGTCGGCGAGGAGGATGTCGGCAGCCACTTCTATATTGTGAGCACCCTTGACGGCAAGGGTTTCGTTGATCGACACTGTGTCTACGTCAATGCCGGCACGACGGAGAAGGTCTACAGTGGCGAGTGCCTCTGTCTCCTCGAAACCGTCGGCAAGAAAGAGATAGGATTTTTCCATAAATGATATAAATGTATTTGAGGGTTTGAATTGATGATTGCTGTCAGGCTTACAGACTATCAACACTTGTCAATGGCAAATTTATTGAATTAATTCGGATTCTTTTAGTAATTTTGAGGAAAAATCACGTATAAAACAATCTCAGACCGAATAATGAAAATAAGCCGTCGTCTGTTTCCGGCCATCTTCGTGCTTGTGACCCTCCTCGTTTTGGCGGGATCATGTGGCCCACGGAAGCAATACTATGTCATGCAGGGTGGGGTGTGGAACACCACCTATAATATACGCTATGAGTCAGCCGTCGATCTTAGCGACTCAGTGCTCGCGGTGATGAAGCAGGTGGAGATGTCGCTGTCGCCGTTCAACGACAGTTCGCTCATCTCGCGCATCAACCGGGGTGACGATCCGGTGGCCGATACCTTGCTGCGCCGCATCTTCGCTGCCTCGCAGGATGTGTGCCGCCGCAGCGGGGGGGCTTTCGACCCGACGGTCGCCCCGCTTGTCAATCTCTGGGGATTCGGTTACCGCAATTCCGGAGTAGAGCCGACGCAAGAGATGATCGACAGCGTCATGCCTACCGTCGGCATCCTCAACTGCTCCATCGACAGTGCCGGCCATATCGTCAGGCTCTCGCCAGAGACCGAATTTAATTTCTCAGCCATTACCAAGGGCTATGGCTGCGATCTTGTCGGGGAGATGCTCCGCCGCAACGGTTGCGATAACTATATGGTGGAGATCGGAGGTGAAATCGCTCTCAGTGGCCATAATCAGCGTGGCGATGAGTGGCATATCATGGTTGATGCACCCGTCGACAATGATACGTCCATCGTCCATGAGCGCATGGGTGTGATCACCCGCTCGTCGGGAGGAATTGCTACCTCCGGCAACTACCGGAACTATAAGCAGACAGCATCCGGACGCATCTGGCACACCATAAGCACCCGTGACGGACGGCCGGCCCACACCGATCTGCTCTCGGCCACCGTCGTGGCTCCGTCGGCTATGCTTGCCGATGCCTACGCTACAGCCTGCATGGCCATGAGCGCCGACAGCGCCCGTGTGATGCTCGATGATGTAGATGGTGTCGACGCCCTCTTTGTCACCCTCAATCCCTCCGACTCAACCTATTCAATCATCACTACCGCTACTTTCCCGGAGATTTTGAAATAAATAAGGAGTTCATTAGATTAAAATTTTATATAAGAGTGTACTATAATTCAGATATTGTTATGTTCGATAAGAAGCAAAAAAATCAGTTTAATTGGTTACAAGTATTAGTAATGACTATTTTGTTATGCTGTATTACTCCCGTTTCAGTAAATGCTGAATCTTATACTAAGAAAGTAGGCGAGGTGTTTATTTTGCCTATTCCGCAGGCTCCAGTAAAAAATAGTTACTTAAATTCATGGTCATATTCGTGCTCAAGTTCAAAAGTTAATATTAAAAATACAGATGGTTTAGGAGAAGTTACGATAACATCTTATTTTGAAGGTTCTGTTACGATTGAATGTTTTTTAAGTTATACTATTGTATATAGTAACGGCAATATGCATGCTGGAACTTCAAGAGAATACCATACGCTTAGGTGTGAGGGTAATGATATTATAATATCTGCGCCACGACCTAAAATGGCTGTCGGAGAAACGATGCAACTAAATTATAGATTCGCTAGTTCCTCATATAATGTAACCCCCAATATAAAATGGAATTGCGGGTCAAGTACTGCTATAGTAGATCAATTTGGTATGGTAACAGCTTTGCGGGCAGGTGAAGCAACAATTACTGCATCATCAAATTTAGGAGGAAATGTTGCATCTGTAAAGATCATCATAGAAAAAATAGATCCTATATCTGTGTACATCCCATCAGCTATTACAATGACTTCAGGTGAGTCAAGATCAATTACGCCAACGTTGAGCCCTTCAAATGCGCAAACATCATATACATGGTCAACATCAAATCCGTCAGTTATTACGGTTGCTTCAGGAACAATAAAGGCACTACGTTATGGTAATTCTATTGTTACTGTGAGGACTTCTAATGGTCTATCCTCTTCTTGTCAAGTTACTGTAAATAAATCGAAACTAAAAATATTTTCCTCATTGCAGTCTGGTCTTTACGAGAAAGGGACGGTAGTTGAGCTTAGAAGTGATAATTCTAATGCAACTATATATTATACGACAGATGGATCAAATCCAACCGAAAGGAGTAATAAGTATGTAGAACCTATCAAATTGCAAAATTCTACACAATTACGTGCTGTTGCAATTCATAATGATTACATATCAAGTGAAATCATAAATCTTGATATAGAAATAACATCTTTAAAAGTTATAAAGAAGTTTCCGGATAATAGTGATAAAAATGTGAGTGATTTCAATCGTCCATTTATCGAATTTAATTCAATACTAAAGGATGTAAATAAATCTAATTTAAAGTTTACTGTAGATGGGAAGCAAGCAAACATAGAGTGTACGATTTATGATAAAAAACTATATCTGTTTCCGGAAGGCTTGGATTCCAAAGGAAAACATGTATGTAAAATATTAATACCGGAATATAGTTTATTATCAAGTTCGGGTGATACTAATATAGCATTAGAATATGCATGGGAGACTGTTCCTCATGACGAAGTGGATATTTGTCATCCTATTTCAATACATGCAGGGGAAAAAGGCTCTCTTTATATAACATCGGATAAAGTATTGCATTATTGGGGTGCATTATCGTCATCTGGGGTTAATAGTATGCATGAGTATCCTAATGCAATCAAGGGGGTCTGTACTGGTTCTTTGATTGCGTATATAGATACTGATCACAATTTATGGGTGGCTGGCACACAATATCTCCTAGATAATTTTGGCTCTATTCCAAGATTGTATGCAAAAAATGTTTCAGATATAGCGCTTAATGGAGCATTGTTTTATGTTACAGATGATGAATGTCTGTATGGAGTAGGAAGAGATACGAGTTATGAGCTAATGGGTAAGGGCACTAAATCAAATAGATATGGCGAAAAATATTCAGACACTCCAATATTACTTGCATATAATGTTAAGTCTGTGTTTGCTGGGGATAATTTTGTTCTAGCGCTAATGAATACAGGTCAATTAGGCGGTTGGGGAACATTTAGTGGAAATTCCAATGAACAGTATAAAACTCCTAAACCGATCGATTATGGTGTTAAATCCGCTTCTATTTTAGGGGGTATCGCGCGCTCTCTCCCAATATATTTAAAAGAAGATGGTACAGCGTGGCAAGTGACAGAAACAACTAATTTGATGAAAGTGAGAAAGTTCGCAGAAAATGTAAAAATGTTAGAAGGCAATTCTAATAGAGGATACTATATAACAAACAACGGAGAACTATTTGGCTGGGGTACAAACTCAAATTTTAGACTCGGTGATTACTTTTCTTATGAAGGAGATGATTATTTTAAGAGTAATAATAGATTTATAAATTCTGAAGGAGCAGTCAGAATTAAAGAAAGTCCTTCAGGAAATGTAAGATATGAAACAATATCGGTTTCTGAAGATTATGCTATTGCATTGTCAACAGATGGTGATATATATGGATGGGGAAATCAATCTGTAGATAAAGAATTTTGCCATAGCGAAATTATAGATTATTCGACTAATCCAGTGGGATCCAGTGTCCTATTTATATATCCGAATATGTTTTTAAAATCCAAGAGAAATCCGGATCTCAAGGATCTAATAGTGCCTGAGGAACTAGAAGTTTGTGAAGATAGTAAGTTCATTATTCCGATACAGACAGAACCATTAGATGGAACATTTGATAATATCGAATGGGAATCGTCTAACGATGAAATTGCTGATATAATAAATGATGGAATTCTTCATGCTAAGAGCATTGGAGAATGTGATATAAATATTACAATTCGAATGTCAAATTATATTATTGATAAAAAGATAAGGATTAAAGTTGTGGGTAAAGGTAGCAGTAAAGTAGATAATATTGATTTTCAATTTGACGATACATGTATTATAATTGACTTAAATGGGAATATGGTTTTTAATGGGAAATTAGGAAATTGCCCACAGTTACCGCATGGCATATATATAATGCGAATCAAAGATCGCTCTCTTAAGTTTATTCGTTGAAGTATTGACTAATAGGTCGAATATTTAAACTGAAATCATAATATTTGAATATAATAGGGCATGGTAGCATTAAAAACTACGATGTCCTATTATGTCTAAAGTAATATATTATCTTCACAATAGTTTTATCTTCTCAATAATTTGCGATTTTAACATTTGAAATTAACAATGTTAAATGCGTGGATACAGAGGGGTTTCGGGTGGGATTTATGTTAAAGAACATATTTTTATAGCATAATTTGAGAAAATACATCTAACTTTGCAGCGTATTTGAATGTTAGTATTAGTGAACGAAGCCGATAGCGATGCTGATGAATAGGGTTCGTCCTAATAACGTCAGCAGAGCGCTATCGGATTTCATAAGAGAGAAAAAAAAGATTGTTTTATTTAAGGTTTAATTAAAAATTCTGCAACTATGACCAACATGTTTAAGGTTCTCAAAGCAGACGTTCACTCATTCTTCCGCACTCTCGGCGAGCGAGACTGTTTCCGTACGACCGGAGACTGCGTCTACCGCTCGCATGAAGAGATGGAATGAGGCCGACATCCAAAGCTGCCGTAGCGTCTCCTCACGTCGCCGGAAAGCAAAATCAATTAATTCTCCCATGTATGTTTAACTTTTAAAATGAACGCATTATGAAAGTAACAAAAATGGTAAAAAAAGCCATCGAGTGGTATTGCGAATCAGCAGCCCTCATGTATCGTGTGAATGACTCCGAACATTATCACGAACTCTGATAATCGACGGAGCGCGCCACAACGGTACGCCCGAATTCTCCCTCAGGGGACAAGGAACGTCTGAAACAGACAAAACTATCAGGATTGAAAAGCGGCAATCGTGCCGTCAAAAGTCCGCGGCGTTCAGACCCGTCCCTCTTTTTAGATCATTCAATAGCATTGATATAATGAAATCAACAAGCTACAGGTCTCCGTTGTGAGAGCTGTAGCTTTTTTTAGTCGGGAGTCGGGAGTCGGGAGTCGGGAGTCGAGAGTCGGGAGTCGAGAGTTGGGAATCGAGAGTTGGGAATCGAGAGTCAGTCGTCAGTCGAGAGTCGAAAGATAGCTACGCGCTCCATTCTCGACTCACAATTCACAATTCT
Organism: Staphylococcus sp.; assembly: GCA_023665865.1. Classification (GTDB taxonomy): domain Bacteria; phylum Bacteroidota; class Bacteroidia; order Bacteroidales; family Muribaculaceae; genus Duncaniella. The sequence continues at coordinate 756,695 of JAMPDC010000001.1, read as the reverse complement.
CCATTCTCCATTCTCAATTCTCAATTCTCAACTCTCGACTCTCGATTCTCGACTCTCCCGTCCCATTATAGATTTTAAACACATACTATTGACGGTGATTGGAAATAAATGCCTACTTTTGTGGTAATATGTCTCAATTTTTTTAGAGTTAAACCATCACTTATGTCATTATCACGAAATCTAACCTCTGCGCTTATGGCTGCTACAGTCCTTGGCTCTATGGTCGGATGCTCGCAGCAGAAGCAGCTCAGCTATCCGACAGCTCCGTCTGACGGCACCGTCGACACTATCTTCGGCATGGCTGTCAATGACAACTATCGTCCTCTCGAAAACGACACTGCCGCTGAAACCCTCAAATGGGTAGAGGCCGAAAATGCAGTTACCGATGCCTATCTCTCGAAGATACCTTTCCGCTCGAAGATCAATAAGCGACTCAACGAGCTCAACGATTTTGTGAAGCGCGGTCTCACCTATCGTGAGAACGACGGAATGTTCTATTTCTATGAGAACGACGGACTCCGCAACCAGTCGGTGCTCTATCGCAAGCCGACTCTCGACTCCACCGAGCGCGAAGTCTTCCTCGATCCCAATACCCTCAGCGACGACGGCACTGTGGCTCTCACAGGAGTCAGCCAGTCGAAGGATGGAAAATATACAGCCTATACCATCAGCCGCAGCGGTTCGGACTGGACTGAAATCTATGTGATGGATACCAAGACCAAAGAGCTGCTCCCCGACCACATCGAGTGGGCCAAGTTTACCGGTGCAGCCTGGGATGGCGACGGTTTCTACTACAGCGCTTATCCCGCACCCGAGCAGGGCAAGGAGTATTCCAACGCAAACCAGAACCACCTCGTCTACTATCATAAGATCGGTACACCCCAGAGCGAGGACACTGTCGTGTTCAGCGACCCGGCCCATCCATTCCATTTCCACTCTGCCTTTGTAGCCGAGTCTGAGCCGGTAGTGTTTGTCTCGGTCGGTGGTGCAGGTGTCGGCAACGAGCTTAAAGTGCGCAAGAACGGCGCATGGGTGACCATGGCTCCGACCCAGGACTACAATGTCGGTGTCATTGATGTCATCGACGGAAAGATCTATCTGCTCACATCCTACGGAGCATCTAAAAATCGCCTGATGGTGGCCGATCTCGCCAATCCGCAGATTGAAAACTGGAAAGAGCTCGTGCCTGAAGCCGACGGCGTGCTTACAAACGCTCAGTTTGCCGGCGACAAACTCTTCCTGACCTATGAGAAAGATGCCGCTGACCAGATTGCCGTTTATAATATGGACGGCAAGAAAGAGAGCGATGTCAAGCTCCCCGGTTTCGGTTCGGTCGGTCTCTACACCGAGCGCAAATATCCCGAGGATGTTTACTATACCTTCTCTTCATTCACATCTCCCTCTACCCAGTATGCCTATGATGTGAAGACCGGTGAGAGCAAGCGCCTCTTCCAGCCCGAGATCAAGGGTGTGAACCTCGATGAATATGTCACCGAGCAGGTGTTCTATCCCTCGGCCGACGGTACAAAAGTCCCCATGTTCCTCACCTACAAGAAAGGGCTTGAGCGCAACGGAAAGAATCCCGTCTATCTTTATGGCTACGGCGGTTTTAACGTGTCGCTCACTCCCGGCTTCTCAGCCAACCGCATGTTCCTTCTTGAGAACGGTGTGATCTATGCCCAGGCAAATCTCCGCGGCGGTTCCGAATATGGCGAGGAGTGGCACCAGGGCGGCACTAAGATGAATAAGCTCAACGTATTCAACGACTTCATCGGTGCGGCCGAATATCTCATCAAAGAGGGATGGACCTCACCTGACTACCTCACTATCGAGGGTGGCAGCAACGGCGGTCTCCTCGTCGGTGCTACGGTCAACCTGCGTCCCGACCTCTTCAAGGTGGCTATCCCCCGCGTAGGTGTGATGGACATGATGCGCTATCATCTTTTCACCATCGGTTGGAACTGGGCTTCGGACTACGGCACAAGCGCCGATTCGCCTGAGATGGCCAAGTATCTTCTCGACTACTCTCCCATCCACAATATCAAGAACGATGGCACTCCCTATCCGGCGATCCTCGTGACCACTGCCGATCATGATGACCGCGTAGTCCCCGCACACTCATTCAAGTATGCAGCAACTCTCCAGGCTTCAGATACCGGCGATGCTCCCAAGCTCATCCGTATCGACTCAAAGGCCGGACACGGCGCCGGCAAGCCCATTGCCAAGCAGCTTGAGGAATATACCGACATGTATTCGTTCATGTTTGAAAACCTCGGCATCGAACCGAAATAACTCATCTATATATCCCCATATACAGATCGAAATCTGAAATGAAATCCCTGACCCGGCTTAACCTTCTTCCGATATTATCATTGATGGCGCTTCTGAGCGGTTGTTTCACAGGCGTGGAGTACACTCCCACTGTCAGCGTCCGCGACGTGCGCAAGGAAAACATCACAACCACTCCCGAGGATACGTTTCTGGCAAATGTCACCAACGAAAGCCTCGCGGAGTGGAGGCCGGGGAAGAGGTTTCGTGTTACCGACGACAAGATCCGCCTCATATTCGGTGCGACAGCTTCGCCTTTTGATTCGCTCGGTGGCTCCACGCTGATTTTTACCGGTGCGAAGGAATCGCCGTCGATCACCGGTACGTCCGTGACCGACCTGAGCTTTGCCGGAGAGGGGGGACGCACCTTTGTCTATCGTATCAACCGTCCGTTGGCGAGAGTGATGGATCAGGAGACACTCAACATCCCTTTCACCATCCAGGAGAGTCTTGTGGATGAAGCCCGCGGGCTCCTCCAGGGACTCAGACTCTATGTGTTGACCCGCACATGGCGCGACGATGCCGACAATTCGGTTAGCGGACGCCAGTTTGTACCTGTCACCATCGACTCTGTGACGCCGGGCAATGATATCTATCCCGTCAAAGTCTCGTTTACCGACGAGCGCGGGACTTCCGCAAGGATCTTCCTTCACCCGGGACCGCGTGGCTACACTCCACGCTCCTTCCCTGTTCTGTTTTCGTTTACCAATCCGCGTTTGAAATATCCCTCGGTCACTGATGAAAACTGGGAGCGCATCGTCAACGGTCGTGTAGCTCTCGAGATGACCCGCGATGAGTGTCGTCTCGCTCTCGGAGCGCCGAGAGAGGTCGACCGCGGCGCTGACAATTCCTACATCCGGGAAGTGTGGCTTTATGAAAACGGTATCTATCTCGTCTTTGAAGACGGCATCCTCAAGCGCTACAGACATTGATATAAGTGTAGCGGAGACTGAACACCCGACCGTAGCTCTACGTTAGATATATAGTGAGTGTGGCGAAGACGGCATCTTCTTTGCAGCACCCATCGGCAATGATATCTAAAACTAATAAATAAAAAAAATTATAGAGCTATGATTACTGTTACATATCTTGACCACAGCGGATTTGCACTAACCACTCCGCAGGCCGTCATGGTGTTTGACTACTACAAGGATCCGGACAAAAAACTTGAGAAAGTTTTGAAAGACAATCCTTCGAAAGATGTGGTCTTTTTTGTGTCCCATCATCATCCCGACCATTTCAATACGTCGATTTTTGAACTTGCACAGGACCGCAAGCGTGTCTATGTGCTCGCCAATGATATATTCTCGAAATTAGTCCCGAAGACAGGAATCTCTGTCGCGTGGATGTCGGCCGGCGATGTCATTGACCAGATCCCGGGCACCAAGCAGGTCAAGGCCTACGGCTCTACCGACGCCGGTGTCAGCTATGCCATCACTCTCCCCGATGGAGAGGTGGTCTTCCATGCCGGAGACCTCAACGACTGGCATTGGAGCGAGGAGTCGACCGACCGCGAGATCGCCAAGGCTGAGGCGAAGTTCACCACTATCGTCAACCGTATCGCCGAGGAAATCCCCGAGATAAAGGTGGCGATGTTTCCTGTCGATGCCCGCATGGGTGCCGGCTTCGCCAAGGGCGCCGAAATCTTTCTCAAGAAAGTCAAGGTCGACAATTTCTTCCCGATGCACTTCTGGGGTGAGCCGCAGAAGGCATGTGATTTCAGCTCGTATGTCCCTGAGGGAGCCGCCACAAAATGCTATTGTCTCGACAAACCTGGTTTCAGCGTGGAGATAAAATAGTCCTGACGTATCTGCGTCACGCATAGAAAATACAGCTCACGGTCATCGGATCGTTTCCCCGAAAGGAGAAGGTCCGATGACTGTGATCTTTTTTGTAGCAGGATGATTATTATATGCTTGTAAATGACTATCTTTGCCGTAAACTAATAAAAACCATGAACTCTATGCCTGTTATTAAAGAGAGAGTAAACTATAGTCCCTCGGTCGCTGTCGTATCAATAATGCTTCTCGCGTTCTTCTCCATTATATGCTTCCGGCATTGGGATGAAAATATCGGATGGATCCGGTGGGCTGTGATCGCAGCGTTTATAATCATCGTAGTGGCCAGTCTCTGCTACAGTCCCTGCTACGTAAGCGTTGGCGATGGTTGGCTGAAGATTTCACGTATATGCTCGCCTGCACGCAAGATATCTGTTGATGAGATCGCGCGTGTGTTGCCTCACTCGCGGACGATGACCGACGTGCGTCGCCGACTGTTGGGCGGTGGTGGATTCATAGGCTATTGGGGATGGTTCACGAGCCCCGCTATCGGCCGCTATTTTGCCTATGTGGGCAACTGGAACGAGAGTTTTCTCGTTGAGTTGAAATCAGGGCGCAAATATGTCATCAGTTGCAATAATCACGACAAGATTGTGGAGGCTATAAACCGACAGATTGGAGCATAGCCATATCGGTGACGGAGCATCAAGTGCAAAAGAAAAAAACATCAGCCCCCGGAGGTGAGTCGCAAAGATTCTTCCAGGGGCTGAACGTATATTCTACGTTTGATATATCTGTTTTTTTATTCTTGGGTCGCTGCAGGGGGGAGAGCAACGGGATTGGGGGCTACGTTTGCCTTGCCGGCTTCCCAACCGAGTGCGCTTGCGCCGAGGACAGCAGCGTCGGCTTCCTTGAGCTCCGAAAGAATGACTTTCACCTTGCCCTTGAAGATATGGAGCATGTGTTTTTCCATAGATTCGCGGATAGGGCGCAGGAGGAGATCACCCGACTTGGCAAGACCGCCGAAGAGGATGATGGCCTCAGGGGATGAGAAGACTGTGAAGTCGGCAAATGCCTCACCGAGGATATTGCCGGTATATTCAAAGATTTCGTTGGCAAGTTTGTCGCCCTTGATGGCGGCGTCATAGACATCCTTTGAAGTGATGGCGTCGATGGGGAGATCGCGCAGGAGCGACTTGTCGTCGCGGATCTCAAGAAATTCGCGGGCAGTGCGGGCGACACCGGTAGCTGAGCAATAGGCTTCGAGACAGCCCGTGCGGCCACAGCCGCAGAGACGGCCGTTGTTGCGGCGGATGATCGAGTGGCCGAGCTCACCGGCGAAACCGTCATGGCCGTAGACGAGCTGTCCGTTGATCACGATGCCGCTGCCGACACCTGTGCCGAGTGTGATCATGATGAAGTCGTGTAGACCTTTGGCTGCACCGTAGGTCATCTCGCCGATAGCTGCGGCATTGGCGTCGTTGGTGATGGAGACGGGGATGCCGAATTTCTCGCTCACGAGTTGTGCGAGGGGCAGGGGTGAGGGCCAGGGAAGATTGACTTTGCCTTCGATCATGCCGGTATAGTAGTTGGCGTTGGGAGCGCCGATGCCGATGCCGAGAATCTTGTCGACAGCGTCGTTTGCCTCAAGGAGGCGGTTGACTTCTGTATAAAGTTCATCAAGATAGAGGTTGAAGTCGGTATGCTTCAAAGTCTTGATGGAAGAACTTGCGAGTACGACGCCACGGGCGTCAACAATGCCGAAAACGGTGTTAGTACCGCCTATGTCGATACCTAAAACGTAAGGTTTGCTCATTGGAAAGAAACTTTTGAGATTGTTTTTAAGGATTTGATTATTAGAGGTTGTCAAAGATACGAAATCCTGACTGAAATATCGACGTAAAACGTGAAATTTCAGTCAGGATTTAACAATAATTTTTTAATTTGTGCCGGAGCGGGGCCGGTCCCGTTCAGCTCAGATTGTGCGTCCGGGATATTCCTTAAGCGCGGCGGCGAGAACCTTCATAGCGCGTGCGAGGTCTTCTTTTTTCAGGACATAGGCCATACGGACTTCATCCTTGCCCATTCCGGGAGTGGTGTAGAAGCCCGAGGCAGGGGCCATGAAGATGGTCTCGCCGTCAAGATTGAAGTCGCGCAGACACCATTGGCAGAATTTGTCGGCATCGTCCACAGGCAGTTTCACGACAGTATAGAAGGCTCCCATCGGGATCGGCGTATAGCAGCCGGGGATCTTGTTGAGCTCGTCGATGAGGAATTTGCGGCGCTCGACATACTCGTTGTAGGTGGCGAGCATATATTCGCTCGGAGTGTCGATCGAGGCCTCGGCTACTATCTGGCCGAGCAATGGCGGGCTGAGACGGGCCTGGCAGAATTTCATGACGTTGGTCTTGAGCTGCGGATGCTTGGTGATGAGGGCGCCGATGCGTATGCCACATTCGTTGTAGCGCTTCGACACGGAGTCGATCAGCACCACCTGCTCCTCGATGCCGGGGAGATGGAAGGCGGAGATGTAGGGAGCCCCCGTGTAGCAAAACTCGCGGTAGACCTCGTCGGAGAAGAGGAAAAGATCATATTTCTTCACCAGGTCGCGTATCTGGAGCATCTCCTTCATCGTGTAGAGATAGCCCGTCGGATTGTTGGGGTTGCAGATGAGGATGCCCTTGGTGCGGGGGGTGATGAGCTCCTCGAATTTCTCAACCGGCGGAAGCGCGAAGCCCTGGTCGATGTTTGAGGGGACGGTGATGATCTTCGCACCGGCTGAGATGGCAAAGGCCATGTAGTTGGCATAGGCCGGTTCGGGGACTATGATCTCGTCGCCCGGATCGAGGCAGGCCATGAACGCGAAGAGCACGGCTTCGGAGCCACCGGTGGTGACGATGATATCGTCGACATCAACCTCGATATTGAAGCGGTGGTAATACTCCTTGAGTTTGCTGCGGAGCGAGGGGAGACCGGCCGAAGGGCTGTATTCAAGCACCTTGCGGTCGATATGTTTCAGTGCCTCCAGGCCCTCGTTGGGGGTGGGGACATCCGGCTGTCCGATGTTGAGGTGATAGACTTTGATGCCGCGGGCCTTGGCTTCGCCTGCGAGAGGTGCCAGGCGGCGGATAGGGGAGGCGGGCATGATGGTGCCGCGTTCTGATACGTTTGGCATTGTTGGTTGGGTGTGTAGGTTTGGTGATTACGTTTTTGCTGTGGCTCGCGCGGCTGCTCAGTCTCCCGTCGTCTGCTGCAGGATGGTGACGAAGATCTCTTTGTCGACCGCGGTCAGCTCCTTGTGGCGGCGTGCCATCATGCGTGAGGCGGTGTCGAAGAAGCGGTCGAGGATCACGGGCTTCATCCCGAGGGGAGAGCCTTCGGTAAACGACTGAAGGAAGGTGCGCGGGAAGCCTGCGCCATAGAAGTTGACGCCGACGCCGACGACTGTCGCCGTGTTGAACATCGTGTTGATGCCGGCCTTCGAGTGGTCGCCCATGATGAGTCCGCAGAACTGGAGGTCGGTTTTGACGAAGCGTCCCTCAGCCATTGACCATATTTTGACCGGAGCGTAGGTGTTTTTGAGATTTGAGGCAGTGCAGCCGGCTCCGAGGTTACACCATTCGCCGATGACGGCGTTGCCGAGGAAACCGTCGTGGGCTTTGTTGGAGAAGCCGGTCATCACGACATTGTTGAGCTCGCCGCCCACCTTGCAGTAGGGGCCGAGAGTGGTGGCGCCATAGATCTTGCCACCCATGTTGACCACGGCATGCTCGCAGAGGGCTATCGGGCCGCGGAGGCAGGCGCCTTCCATGATTTCGGCGTCACGCCCGACGTAGACCGGGCCTTTGCTGACGTTGATGATAGCGCCTTCGACCGTGGCACCCTCCTCGATGAAGAGCTGAGAGGGGTCGCCGATGAGGCGGCAGGTCGGGCTGAGGGGCTGCGACTCCCGGCCCTCGGTCAAGGCGGCGAAGTCGCGCTCCACGGCTTCACCGTTGGTCATGAAGATGTCCCAGATATGGTTGACGGCCAAGGGTGCGGGGCCGGAATATGCGATATGGTCAGTGGGAGTGCCGTTGCCGCGTCGGGCAAGGATGGTCTCGCCATCCACGAGGGCCTGACCGGGCTGAAGAGCGAGGATGGCTTCGACAAGAGAGCTGTCGGGATGAAGATTGCCTGCGATGAAGAGATTGTCGCCGTCGGCGGCTTCAATCATGGGATATTTCATCGACAGATAGTCCTGGGTAGAATATGAGTAAGTTCCGGGGATGGCTTTCTGCCACTTCTCGGAGAGAGTGGTGATGCCATGGCGTATGAGCGCTACGGGACGGGTGAGTGTCAGCGGAAGGAGAGCTGCCCGGGCTTCAACCGGGTCAAAAAGTATGATATTCTTCATAAATGAATTTATTTAGTTTACAAAATTATAAAAATTATCGTAATAAGCCAAGATAAGTTTTGTGTTATAAGCTGTCACTATGTTTTTTATCTGTACAATCCCCGAAAATGTAATTTTAGTTAAAAATAGTAAAGATTCTTGATTTTTAACCAAAAATTCTGTATCTTTACCAAAAATATTTTTGCTATGAAAACAAAACCTTATTTATTTACCTTGTCTTGCCTGATTTTGTTGATTTCGTGTGCCGAAAACACCATGTCGCCAGACATGCCGATGCAGAAGTCAGTGGATTCTGATGAGATAACACCTGAAATGGTTGCAATCAGTAACTACGTTAAGAAGAATCATCCGAAGCAGTCCCGTTCAGGGGAGATGTCGATGACTCCATATCTTCTTAATGGTGACACCGTTATGTATATTGTGAATTATGGCGATAACGGAGGTTGGGAAGTCTTCTCAAACGAAGTGTCTGTCCCCATGCTTTTGATGAAGTCGCCATACGGTCATTTTGACCTGGATTCTATCGATAATTCACATCCTGCGAGGGAAATATTTGACCAAACAGCAAATGCCATTGCCGGAATAAGGAATTCAAAGGATATCGTGAATGACACGATTTGCAGCGAATGGAAACTGTTTAACAATGAATTTCAATTATATTCCGATGCAAATGATGAGAAACAATTTCTAATATCTTCTGAACCGAAAGTTACCACTAAGATTTTAATGCCTAAAGGGGGCCGATTGATAACCAAGTGGGACCAAGATAGCTATTACAATCTATACACTCCATTTTATAGAGATGAAACATCTATTCATGCACCTGTGGGGTGTGTGGCAGTGGCTTTGGGGCAATTTTTCTATCATTCACATTACAACTTTGGCCGTCCTGTAGCGACTGTCACTGATGCGCAATATAATAGCACAAACAATACTTACTCATATTCCGGATCAAGTTCCTCTGTTTGGGATTCGTTCAATTCTAATCCTGATAAGTGGTACATGCCTGAATATATGAAACCTACTGCGATTTTTCTTGGGTATATAGGGAAATCAATAAATACCGATTATGGAAAGATATACAATAGATTCGATGATAAAGGAATTCATAGGCCTGACGGTTCGACGGCACAGACAATCTCTGATATAAGTGTGAATTTTTTTAAAAATCAAACAGGCCTTGATCTGGATATAAAGTCAGCTGATTCAGGAAATGTTGCCTCTGTTTTAGAAAAAGGTTATCCTGTAGTGGTAAGAAGCAGTATAAATGGCAGTAATATTGGTCATGCATATTTAATTGATTACTATGAGTCAGAATGGACAGAATACTACAATTATTATACAACTTCTCCATTGCCCCCAGATGCGGAATGGCCGGATCTTTATCCGGAAATTACGTTGGCTGAATTGGAAGCTCTTTTTGGCGAAATCATAATTGAACGGGAATTCTCATCCAAGACTTATTTTAAGATGAACTGGGGTTGGGGAGGTTCTCAGAATGATACTTATTTTGACGCATGGTGTACCGAATGGGAAGCAGGCGGAAATAAGTTTGACCGTAGATCTACTCAAATGTATTATATAAAATAAAAACCTTTAATAATAATTTTTAAACCTCATTGACATGAAAAAGAAAACACTTTGCAGTTTGATTTGATTAACTGTATGTATGGCTTTTTTCAGCTGCACGTCGTCAGATGACGAGCCTGCGGTCAGCAAGAAGCCCCGGACCGAAATCCCGCTATCCCGCTCCCAGCAGACTTATGTAGATAATGAATCGCGTTTCGCTTTCGATTTTCTCAAGGCTGTTAACCAAGAGGAAATTGCAGGCAATAACATAAATTTTGCAATCTCGCCACTCAGTATGGCGAGAGATCTCTCGATGTTTGCCAACGGAGCTTCGGGGGAGACTCTCGATGCAGTCATGCGGATGCTCCACATGGGCGAGGGAGAATCGGTGGCGGAGCTTAACGAACTCAACAGTATTCTGCTCCAGGCACTGCTGGATGCCGACAGCGATGTTGCTCTCAATGTGGCAAACTCATTCTGGTATTCTGATAAGTTTCCCGTCAAGGAATCCTATATGGATATGATAAGGACCCATTACAATGCAGCGGTGGAACAGGTGGATTTCTTGGATAATTCTACCGTCGGGAAAATCAATGGCTGGTGCAAGGAAGCGACAGACGGAGTCATCAAGAATATATTTCCATATAATTTTATAGATCCGACTACAAAATTCATGCTTCTCGATGCGGTGCACTTCAAAGCAGCATGGCCCGTGAAGTTCGTGTCGACCCAAGATGAGTCATTTTTCAATTATGGCAATTCCGAAGTCAAGGTGGCAACCATGAACCAAAGATTAGCGGTCAACATAGGAGGCGATGAGAGAACAACGGTCGTTCAGTTGCCATACGGCAACCGCGCCATTTCAATGTATGTAGTGATGGCCGAAGAAGGACATGACATAAATGATGTGATATCCGGTCTGGATCTGGATAAGTGGATGGAACTCAAGGAGTCACTATATATAAGAGATGTTGATATTTTAATCCCGAAATTTAATATAAATTATAATCCGGACCTAAAAGAGGTAATGAGTAATATGGGGCTGGATTGTAATAGGACGGTAGAGATAGAAAATATGACGGATGACAAGAGTGCAACCGGTCTTGAGATCAAGCAATATACTTCGGTTAAGATTGATGAATCGGGAGCGGAGGTAGCGACGGTTTCAAATATAAGTGGTGGATATGGGAGTCCCGGTCCAAACGAGAATAGAATCCATATCAACCGTCCGTTTATATTTATTATCGAGGAATACAGCACCAATGCTATCCTTTTTGTCGGTAAAGTGGTTAGATTGGGTTATTGATTTTTTTAACAACTCCCTTATATAGAAGTGCCGGGCATAGTCCCGGCACTTCTGTGTTTAGTAGGGGCAGACCGGAAATTGTTCACGGGGAAGTATTAAAAAATATTAATCGCTATGTTAAAAGATTGTCGCATTTGGAAATAGTTGTTACCTTTGCAAGTGAAAAGAAAACACCACAATAGTTGCAGTCCTTGGGCTGATAAAATTTTACGCATTAAATTCATATTTTTTGGACTAAGGAAAAAAGGCAACTTTGGCTTGAAGCGCGTCGAGACGACGCTTTCTCAAGGCAACGATGGTGTAGTGTAAGTATGATATAATCTCTACATTATTGGAAAGGAATAGTTTAGACAACTATTTTTGACGCCTTTTTGGCTTTGGTCCTGTTGCTCCTTGATTGAAAGGGGCAGCGGACAATTTTTTTTTATAGGGGGGTGGTAGGTTTGAGGTTACAATACGAAAAATTCAAAATTGACACAAATAACAGATGTATATTTTTTTGAATATAATCATTTGTTATTTGTGTCAATTTTGAATTTCTGTACCTCTTTCTCTAATCCATGCAAGGTATTTTCGTGTCTTGCCGGAGGAACGGCCTGCTTGCTTGATATTGTGGCTTTCAGAATGTGACCTGAAGCATGGTCTGGATGCGGTTGTCGTGGCGCGAGATACCGTCCATGTCGACACGCCGTCCGTAGATATACTCAAGACCTGTGGAAATCTGAGGTGTGATCTGCCAGATGACATTGGCGAGAGCATACTGGGCATATTTATACTGTGAGGACCACGGAGTGGAACCATCGTCATAGCGGTGGGCATAGTTGCGCAGGTGGCTATAGGTGGTGGTTGCATATACTTTCGGTGAGATATTGTATTGGAGGCCTAAGTATCCACCCCAGGCCTTGACAGCCTCGAGACGCCCTGTGCCGTCGGGAACCATGTCGAGTCCGCCCTCATAGAGATCCTGGAAGTAGCTCGTGATTCCCTTTCCGTAGGCGGCCTGATAGTAGGCCGTGATGAAGGGCGAGAGCGAAGCGCTGCCGCTCATCTTGACACCCCAGCCTGCGACGTCGCGGTTTTTGTCGGCTACGACGTCACGATAGAGCATGTTGCGGACAATGCCCGAGACGCGGAGCCAGCTCTTGCCCCCTCCCCATGAATATTGCACGTAGGCCGGTATGTCGGGGACACGTTGGCGGACCATGTAGGTCTTGTCGCCTGTCGTGGCTGAAGCCATCGGCATCTCGGCCCCGACGCCGATGCTCCAGTGGGAGTTGAACGAATGACGGTAGTCAATGACGGTATTGGGAATTGCCGTGAATCCACACGGGCCTTCGTTGTCGATGCTCGGGGGAGCGGCAGCCATGTCGGAGAAGAGACTGAAATCGTAGCCGGCGGTGAATCCGCGATATTTCACGTAGGCATAAAACAGGTTGAATCCATAGTTGTTGCCGTTGCCGGTGAGATTGAAGTTGAAATAGAAGCCGATTTGATTTTTGGTCGCGGGGAGAGCCACGAAGTTAACGAAAAGTCCGCTCGTGGCAGCGCTTGCCTGCACGAGTCCGCCGTCACCCTTGCGCTGCTGCATCGGGATGGCAGAGGTGGTGAAATCATAGGCGTTGTCGATAGGATTCCCCCAGTCGTAAGAGAGGGTCACCTTACCGGTGCCGCCGATTCCGAGATAGAATTTCTTATCCTTGCCCTCGATGGCAAAGCGCGGAGCGCCGGGGATCCTGTAGCTCTTCGGGGCATTGTCGAGAAAGACGTTGTAGACATCGACGGTCGTCGTGTCTGCTCCCCGGGAGCCCGGATTGATGATGGTCACCTCCTGGTATTCAGGTGTGGTCGGATGGTTCTGTCCCAACAGAGGGAGCGCACAGAGTGCGGGAAGCAATGCCATGTAGCGAAACGTTGGGTTCATAGTCTGGCTGTGGGTTGGAAGTTAGAGGAAGTTAATAGTAGGAGCGGTCGATACTGAACACGAATGATTTGCGGAATATCACCACAATTATTGTGAATATGACGAGCAGAATAGAGTTGAGGACGAAGGGAAACGCATTGTTGAGATGGTGCGGGTCGAAAATATCGCGGAAGAAGTCGACGATAAACGGAGTCAGACTGATCGAGATATAGTTTGCGGCAAGCACGAAGGCGAGAGCGAGCGTCGACTTGACAGGAGTGGTCACGATCTGCGTTGCCTTGTCGTAGATCAGAGGCTGGAATATTCCGTAGCCGAGCCCAACGAGGACTGAGGCGATGCAGATGACCGCGAAACTGCGTGTGGCGACCATCAGGATGATACCGACCGCCATGACGAGCGACGAGAAGAGCAAAGTGGTCTGCTTGAAGATCCTGATGATGACCGGAAGAATGAAGCCGGGCAGGAAGACGGCGAGGAAGAAGATCGCCGAGATGGTGCCGACTTTCGAGTCGCCCATGCCGTAGCTCTCCATGAGAAACGGTGCATAGTACGATACGATCACAGAGGCATAGCATACGAAGAAATAGACTGCTATCAGTGACCACATGCGCGGGAGGATGAAACCGTCTCTTACGTGGCGCCCTGCCGAGGCCGCGGCGATGGTCGCTGCTGTAGGTGGAGCGGCCTTGACCGACTTGGCGGGTGAGCCTGCGATGGCTACGCGCTGGGCTGTCTTGACCGTGGCCTTGACCCCCGGAGGCGGAGTCACTGTCGCCGGATTGAGGTCGGCTGCCGGGATCCCTTTGAGGAAGACGGAGAGCGCCAGCGGGATGGCCGGGATGAGATAGACGAGAAATGGCAGATGCCAGTTGCCGTGGTTGAGCCAGCCGACGACAAAGGTGGCGATGACGAGAGCGATGTTGGATATGCCCGACTTGATGCCGAGTTGTTTCATGCGGTATTTACCGACAAAGGTGTCGGTGAGGAGCCCGGCGGCGAGAGGGATGAGGAGTCCGCAACCGATGCCGAGCAGACAGCTGATGACAATCAATGCCACCATGCTCCGGGCAAAGAGATAGAGTATGCCGCTTGCCAGATAGATGATCAGCGCCACGACTACGATAGAGATTTTACTCTTTGAGAGCGACAGTTTGCCCGAAAGCAACACGAAGGGGATGATGAAAAGGTTTGGCAACACGGTCAGGAGCTGTATCTCAAGCTCGGAAGTGTGTGGAAAAATCTTGTCAAGACTTCCCATCATCGGGGTGATTGCGAGTCCGGGCAGGTTGACGACGAGTGAGATCGACCAGATGGCGATCAGAGTCATCAAGGGGATGGATCCTTTGCCCGTATTGATTTTCATTTGGCGGATGCTTTTGAAGGTAAGGTTGGAAAAAGAGGAGATGAGGGGAAAGAAGGATGGCGCTGAAAGATAATCCCGGTTTGGGGGAGAGGGCCCAGAGGGCCGTGTCTCCTCCCCCAAACGCGGGATCACACCTTACCCCACAGATAAGTTTTAGAGTGTGGTTTTAGACACCATCTGATTTGTCGGCAGCCGGTGGAGCCTGTTGGTTGTCATCGTTGATGACCGTATAGGCTGTAGCCTCCGGATCTTCTGATCCATTGTAGGCTTTGGCAGCCTGTGCGGCAATCTTGGCCGCTTCCTGAGGAGTCGCGCCGTTCTCTTCAGCGATTATTCGTGCGTCGGTGGCGGCGACATCGGCTTCAGTAGGGACATAGTCGGGACTCCATTTGGAGATCTCTGACGGTTTACGGTTTTCAATCTGCCAGTCGAAGGGATAGAAGTCGGCATCCGGATTTCGCCATGACGGTTTGCGCTTTGCAAACACGATCAGCGGTACACAGAAGAAGACGACCGCACCCACGAGGATTATGAGGACATAGACGGCAGGACTGCCGGTGTTGATCTGTGACGGCGGGAAGAAACTGAGGATCATAGCGACGAGGGCACCGAGGATACCTATGCCGGCGACGACCACTTCACCTAATTTCCCACCCGGGATGCGGAATCCACGCTGCTTCTGAGGCTGGGTGTGGCGCAGACGGATAAAGGCGAAGTAGATCATGAGCACGAGGATGAGGTAGATGACGGTGGCCATCTGCGACATCACCTGATAGGCTGACTCAACCGAGGGGAGAACGACGAGCACGAAGGCGAGCAGGGTCACGAAGCAGGCCTGCACGTAGAGGATCGGTTTGTTGACACCCTGCTTGTTGGTCTTTTGGAGACTGCGTGGCAGATAGCCGCTCTCGCCTACAGCGACAAGACCTGTCGACGGGCCGGCTATGATGACGCTGACCTGACCGATGACACCGAAAGTGATGAGGAGGGCCATGACATTGCCGAGCCAGGGCACACCGACCGCTGCCCAGAGGTCATTGTAGGCCACGAGGAGCGATGCGAGGAGGTTGATATCTTTGACCGGGACCACGAAGCCGATGGCAAGCGTGGCGAAGACGAAGAGGAGCACGATGACAGCCACAGCGAGAAAGATGGCGCGCGGGAACTGGCGTGCGGGGTTCTTCATGTTCTGGACATGGACGGCATTCATCTCCATGCCGCCATAGAAGAGAAAGACGGAGGCGGCGAGGACTATGGTGCCGATTTTCGAGAAGTCAGGGAAAAATGACTCGTGGGTGAGCATGATCGGCTTGCCCATGCATAGATAGGCGACACCGAGGATGATAAGGATGGCTCCGGGGACGATCGTGCCGAAAAGACCTCCGAGCGTGCTGAGGATTTTGGACGATTTCATGCCTCTGAAGGCGATGAAATTGGTGATCCAGTAGATCGCAAGTACGACAATAAGAGTATATATCTTGTTGGCCGACAGTTTTGCGTCAAACGATTCAGGCCAGAATATATAGGCCAGCGAGACGGCTGCAAACATCAGCACCGCCGGAAACCAGATGACGAGAGTCTGCCATTCGAGATACATTGCCGACCAGCCCCAGCGCGGGCCGAAGGCTTCGGATACCCAGCGGTATAGGCCGCCTGAATGAGTGTAGGTTGAAGCGAGCTCCGCGCAGACGAGCGAGAAGGGTACCAGAAAGACGATCGCTGCAAAGAGATAGTAGAAAATGGACTGAATGCCGAATTCAGCCTGCGAAGGAAGACCTCGGAGACTGACCACGGTGGTGATGATCATGACGGTCATCGCTCCGGTTGAGATCAGAGTCTTCGAAGGTGTATTTCCCTTAGGTTTTTTCGACGGCTGTGGTGATGGGGTGGTAGCCATAATGCCTAAGATATGAAAGATGTTAAAGTATATGTGTGTAAAGGTATGGAAAAACGGGAGGCGGGCGGAGATGCCGGCCTCCCGTTAGAGTCGCGTCCCGTCGCGGGACGGTTGAATGTCTGGATCAAGCTGCGCTTGAGTCGGGATTTGGTAAGTCAGTTGTTGTCTTAGAGCTCCACTACAGGATAGATTTCACCGATCTTGGTGCCGACTTTGTAGTGTGTGCCTAAGTGGGCTGACATTGATACGTTCATATTGGCTGAGAAGAGGTAGACGATGTCTGAACCGCCAAACTGGAAGTAAGAAATCTCATCGCCTTTCTTGAGGGCTACGCCTTCCTCGGCAGTGATGACGACTGAAGATACCTGAGGCATTGCGATCGGGAGGATGGCCACATAGCCATATTTTGTCTCGAGGACGATAAGACCACGGGTCTGCATGAATTCATAGCCGGCCTGGTCAGGAGCGGTGGCGCGCCATGCCTCTACCTGGTTGGTAGCAGGGTTGACTTTGTCGGGGACTGCGACGAGGTCTACATAGCAGGCTCCCTGGATGACACGTGCCTCGCGGACGATACCTGACAGAGGCGCATGCTGACGATGATAGTCGGTCCAGCTGAGGAATGAGTGACACCACATGCCGCCCTTGAATTTATCCTTGTAAGGGCTGCCTTCGAGAAGCTCGTCGATACTCCAGTCAAGGCCCTTGATACGGACGTGGGTGTCGGGGCGGATTTCCCACTGGCCACCGAAGCAAGCGTCGGCCGGGTGTACGATGATCTTATCGTCGTCAATGGCTGCGATAGGACGGTAGCCGGGTTTCACGTGGCGGGCAAACATCTGGTTGAATGTCTTCCAGCCGCCGCGCGGTTCGAGGTATTCATCCATGTTGTACACGGCGCTTTCGTAGAACGATTTCACGCTGTCGTCAGTGATTGATTCGGGGCTGTCGAGCCAGTCTCCGATAGCGTAGCAATAGTCTACCATCCACTTTGACAGCGGAGAGAGAGGCGGCATCTGGTCAGCCGGGGCACAAGGGGTCTGGAGTGACTTCACAGGCTCCTGATCGAGAAGGAAGAAAGAGCGGAAAAGGTGTTGATAGACATGGGAACCTTCCTTGTTTTCAGCCGGGACCCAATGGATGTATGCTTCGAGGTAGTTGAGATAATCCTCGATAGAGGTCATGTCTGAGAGTCCGGGGATTTTGTAGGAAACTACCTTTGCGATAGCCTGGTTGAATTTGTCTTCCCAGTTGTTTTCTTTAATAAGGTCAGCGAGTTCCTGTACGACAGGTGAATACTTCTTGTCAGCCATAATAGTTTGTGTGGTTTATGAGTAAGTAATTGTTGAAGGTTTGTAGTGAGGGGTGTGTTTGGCGCCCTTGTCATACATATCTAAAACATCCGCCACGGAATAATGTTTTTCTAAAAAAGCTTAATTTAAAGTGTTAATTTTCTGTCGGTAACGAGAATTTGCACAACCTGTCGCGCAAATGGCGACAGCCTTTCGGTCAGATAGGTGGCGAGCGGACAATAACTATGGGTCAAGTGCGCAATAAGTGGTGTGATGCGCGCGTTATATTAGTGATGAAAAAACGGATTGTCGGCCTCTCCGAAGCATTTTCCCGGCGGATTTTGCTGTTGATAGCTGTGACCATTGCGGTCATGGCTTTGCCTGCATGTTCGCCTAAGAAAAACACAGCCGCAACCCGCAACTATCAGGCTTTCCTGACACGTTACAATGTCTATTTCAATGGCGATGAGCACTATAAGGAGACTCTCAAGGAGATGGAAAGGGCCTATGAGGATGACTATTCATCGCAGGTGTTGATGCATCCCGTCGAGGCATATTCCAATCCCAAGGCTCCGCAGCCCTCCGGATCGTTCACCCGCTCGATCGAGAAGGCCCAGAAAGCAATCCAGCTCCATAGCATCAAGAAGCGCCCCAAACGCAAGGCCGGCAAGGGCAACGATCCCGAATACAAGAAATGGCTTAAAAGAGAGGAGTATAACCCCTTCCTTCACAATGCGTGGATGATGATGGGGCGCAGCCAGTATTTCAACGGCGATTTTCTCGGAGCGGCATCGACATTCTACTATATCTCAAAGCACTTTTCCTGGCTTCCGGCGACAGTCACTGAGGCTAAGCTCTGGCAGGCACGCAGCTATTGTGGTCTCGACTGGCTTTTTGAGGCAGAGACAATCCTGACACGCATCACGGAGGATGAATTGACCTCGTCGACGCTCAAGGAATTGTACTATTTCACTTACGCAGACTTCTATGTCCGCTCCCACGACAATGCAAAGGCCATCCCGATGCTGAAGGAGGCGCTCGGCTATGCGCATGGCGCACAGAAAACACGCCTCAACTTCCTGCTCGGACAGCTATACAGTGCGGAGGGCGACAACGCAGCCGCATATACCGCCTACAAGAAAGCTGCCGGATCCAACTCGGCATCATACCGCACCAAATTCAACGCCCGTATCAAGCAGAGCGAGGTGTTTCAGGGCGCCGACATCACTCCTGAGGTCAACTCACTGCGCCGCATGACGCGCTATGACCGCAACAAGGAGTATCTCGATCAGATCTACTACGCCATCGGCAATCTCTATCTCTCGCGCCGCGACACAGCCAATGCCATCGCCAACTATGTCCTTGCCGCCGAGAAGTCGACACGCAACGGTATTGAGAAAGCGATCTCTCAGGTGACGCTCGGCGGCCTCTACTACGAGCAGGCCCGCTACGACATGGCTCAGCCTTGCTATGCGGAGGCTGTCCCCCAGCTTCCCGATTCCTATCCGGAGATTGCTATGCTCAAGCGGCGTTCCGATGTGCTTGACGAGCTTGCCGTCTATACGCAGAACGTGGTCCTCAACGACTCGCTCCTGCGTCTGGCCGCAATGCCCGAAGAGGAGCGCCTGGCCGTGATTGACAAGATCATCGACGATCTCAAAAAGAAAGAGAAGGAAGAGGCAGATGAAGCACGGCGCGCTGAGTATCTTGCCGAGCAGGAAGCTGCCGGATCCAATCTGGTGCAGAACAATGCTGCCGCGCCCAGCACTTTCACGCTCAATACTGACAATTCGTGGTATTTCTACAACACGGCTACCCGCAATGCCGGTAAAACTGATTTCCAGAAGCGTTGGGGGTCGAGAAAGCTGGAGGATGACTGGCGCCGGCGCAACAAGTCGTCGTTCAATATGAGTGACTTCGGATCTTCATCGGCCGACGATCTGCCGGACGAGGGTGAGGCTGAAGGTGAAGGCTCTGAGACCGACAATATGACCGACGAGGAGCGTGCGGAGGCCAAAGCGCAGGCTGAGGAAGCCGCCAAGGCCAGCGATCCGCACTATCGTGAATACTATCTCAGGCAGATCCCGATGACCGATGTCGAGAAGACCACAGCCGAGGATGTCATAAGGGAAGGCCTCTTCAACTCAGGCCTTATTCTGAAAGACAAGATGGAGGATTTTGATGCTGCCGACAGCGAATGGCAGCGTCTCATGGGGCGCTACCCTGACAATATCTACCGTCTCGACATCTACTACAATGAATATCTCATGAACGTCCGCCGTGACCGCCCTGTCGAGGCCGAACGCTACCGTCAGCTCATCCTGACGGAGTTTCCGGAGTCGGACTACGGCAAGGCCATGGCCGATCCCAACTACATAGAGAATCTGCGCACGATGTTCGCCCGTCAGGAGGCTCTCTACGAGAAAGCCTATGAAGCCTATCTGTCTGACGACAATGCAAGTGTCCACAAGGCTTACGAGCAGATGACCGCCGACTTCCCTCTGTCGCCGCTGATGCCGAAATTTATGTTCCTCCACGCTCTCGCCTTTGTCACCGACGAGAAGCCTGAGGAGTTCAACGCAACCCTTAAGGAGATGCTTGAGCGCTATCCTAACACTGACATGACACCTATGGCCTCGGCCTACCTCAAAGGCATGGCTCAGGGACGTGAGCTGCGCAAGGGGGGCGGTTCCAACATGAGGAGTATGCTTTGGGACATACGTCTGACAAACGACTCCACGGCTCTCGGCTCAGATGCCAATATTGAGTTTGTGCTTGCGCCTGAAGAGCCCCACTATCTTGTGCTCCTCTTCTCGACCGAGAATATCTCGCCCAACAGACTGCTCTACGATGTGGCCCGCCACAACTTCACCACCTACGTCGTCCGCGACTTTGACCTTGAGGTGATGAACTTCGGGCGTCTCGGTCTCCTTCTCGTCAAAGGTTTCCAGAATGAGGCTGAGCTCAACCACTACCGCTCGCTCCTGGCGCAGGACAATGGTGTCATCATACCCGAAGGGGTGCGTCCGGTGCAGATCAGCAAGAGTAACTTCGAGAAACTGCTGCAGGGAGCCGGATCGTTTGACGACTACTTCCGTTTCATCGGCGAGGAGAGCGTCAAGGCGACCCACGAATCCGTGCTTCCGCCCGAAGAGTATCCCACGGCAGAGGAAATGTATGATACTGCTCCGGAAACTCCTGAGACAGCCGATGAGTCCGAAACCCCTGTGCAGATTGACACGGTTCCGGCTGCACTCCCCGCAGATACAGTACCGGCCGACACAGTACCGGCCGACACAGTACCGGCGCAACCAAAGCCTGTGCTTGTCCCCGACACGGTACCGGCAACACCGGCTGTCACCGTCCCGAAGGCTGAACCAACGCCTGCCGACAGTGTTAAAACCGTAGAGAAGCCTGCGGCGCCAGTGGCTCCGGTAAAGAAATCTGACGTGCCCAAGCCTCAGCCAAAACCGGCAGAGACTAAGAAACCCGCAGTCCCCAAACCTCAGCCTAAACCCCAGACCCCGACCCTTCCCGACTATCCTATAGGCACCGAAGGCGACGATGATGACTAATCCATAACCTCTTAATATTCTCCCCGCTAAAATGGCCTCCACAATACTCTGGGCCGACGATGAAATCGACCTGCTGAAACCACATATTCTTTTTCTCAAAGGCAAAGGCTACGATGTCGTGACCGCTTGCAGCGGCGCTGACGCGCTCGCGCTTGTCGACGAACAGGATTTCGATCTGATCATCCTTGATGAGAACATGCCCGGTCTGACCGGTCTTGAGACTCTGCAGCGCATCAAGCTTGTGGCTCCTCACATCCCTGTCATAATGATCACCAAGAGCGAGGAGGAAAACATCATGGACCAGGCTGTCGGCAACAAGATCGCTGACTATCTCATCAAGCCCGTCAACCCCAAGCAGATTCTCCTTTCGATCAAGAAAAATCTCCACAGCGACGAGTTGGTGTCTGAGCAGACCGGCAGCGACTACCGCCAGGAATTCACCCGCATATCCTCGATGATAGGGTCGGCCTCCACTGTGGCAGACTGGATGGAGCTATATCGTCTGTTGGTCTACTGGGAGATGCAGTTGTCGTCGACAGAGACGCAGATGGACGAGCTTCTCGACATGCAGCGCAAGGAGGCGGGAGCTGCTTTCGCAAAGTTTATAAAAAACAACTATGAGGGCTGGATGACGGATCCTCAGCGTGAAGGACGCCCACTGATGTCGCCTGAGATTTTCAAAAGCCGTGTGTTTCCCTTGCTCGACCAGGGTGAGAAGGTGTTCTTTATCCTTATTGACAACTTCCGCCTCGACCAGTGGGCGGCTGTCAAGCCCTTGCTTGCCGACACTTTCAACTTCCGCGAGGAGCTCTACTGCTCAATTCTGCCTACGGCAACCCAATATGCACGCAATGCCATCTTCTCCGGCCTCATGCCCAAGGATATTGCGTCGATGTTTCCTGAACTGTGGGTCGACGAGGACTCTCCCGAAGGTAAGAATCTCAACGAGTCCCCGCTGATCTCCACCCAGTTTGAGCGCTATCGCCGCCAGTGTAAATTCTCCTATACGAAGATCAACGATTCTGCAGCCGGTGAGAAGCTGTTGCGCGAGTTTTCCAATCTTCTCTCCAACGATTTGAACGTCATCGTGTTCAACTTCATCGATATGCTCTCCCATGCCCGCACGGAGTCCAAGATGATACGGGAGCTCGCCTCGACCAATGCTGCCTACCGTTCACTCTCGGAGTCGTGGTTCCGCCACTCCTCCGCCATAGAGATTTTCAGACGCATAGCGGCCAAGGGTTACAAGATCATCCTCACCACTGACCACGGCACTGTCCGTGTCGACAATCCTATCAAGGTTGTAGGCGACAAGAACACCAACACAAATCTGCGCTACAAAATCGGCAAGAACCTCGCCTATAATCCCAAGCAGGTCTATGAGGTGAAGACCCCGTCGCGGCTTGGATTGCCTGCGCCAAACGTGTCTTCGACCTATATTTTCGCCACCGGACGCGATTTCTTCGCTTATCCCAACAACTATAACTACTACGTCCAGTATTACGACGGCACCTTCCAGCATGGCGGCATCTCGCCCGAGGAGATGCTTGTCCCGCTCATCACAATGACGGCAAAATAGGAGGTTGGGTAGAGCTTATCCACCCGGTCAGCTACTATGCCGACTTCGGTTCGATCTTCCGTTCATCGCGCCGTTCGCTCAACAATGCCGACAATGGTTCATCGTTGTTAAAGATGTAATTTATGCGTATCTTTGTGGTGAAAATTTTCTAACTGCGAACTATCACATAAGTAAAAAACAAGCATAATGAAACAGATAACCGTAGCCAACCTTGAGGCGCTTCCCGCGGCCGCGCGGGAGTTTCTCGGACTGATGGACGATGCGACAGTCTATGCTTTCGACGGAAGCATGGGTGCCGGCAAGACCACTTTCATCAACGCCCTCTGCCGGGAACTCGGAGTTGAGGATGATCCCACAGGCTCGCCGACATTCTCGATCGTCAACGAATATCGTTCCGACACGACCGCCGAACTCATCTACCACTTCGACCTCTACCGCATCGAGGATCTCGAGCAGGCTTTCGACATAGGCATCGAGGATTATCTCGACTCCGGAGCCCTCTGTCTCATCGAGTGGCCCGACCGCATTGCCGATATTCTTCCCGACGACACTGTCTGGGTCAAGATCGAGGAGCTGTCCGACGGTTCGCGCCGTCTCTCGGTAGGTTCCCAGGAGGAAATCAAAGGCTGAGTGAAGGAGGCGACTATGGATGTCATCCGGCTTGACGAAAGCCCGTCGACCAACAGCTATCTTGCCGCTAATGCCACCGCGCTCTCTCATGGGACTGTGGTGACTGCCCGCGTGCAGACTGCCGGACGGGGACAACGGGGCAACTCATGGGAGTCGGCTCCCGGCGAAAACATCACCATGTCGCTGCTGCTCCGGCCCGTGGGGCTCCATCCCGCGCGCCAGTTCGTCATCTCGCAGGCCGTCTCGCTTGCAATCGTCGATGTGCTCTGTAAATATCTCCCTCAGGAGTGCGACGTGAGAGTGAAATGGCCCAATGACATCTACGTCAGTGACCGTAAGATCTGTGGCATACTCATCGAGCACTCCATCACCTCGCGCGGCATCAACCATTCCATCATCGGCACTGGCATCAACGTCAATCAGACGATGTTTCTCTCCGATGCTCCAAACCCGGTGTCGATGGTGCAGCTTGCAGGCTGTCGTTTTGACCTCGAAGCGCTCACACTTGACTTTGCCCGGGCCATTATCAGGGAGGTTGACGCGGCCGTTGCCGCCGAACTCGCCGGAGATTCTCGTGGACTTGCCGGGCGCTATGCCGAAGCGCTGTGGCGCAGGGATGGTTTTCACCCCTATGTTGACAACCTTGCAGGAGGAGAGCGCATCATGGCGCGTATAGTCTCAGTCGCTCCCGACGGCATCATCACTCTTGCTCTCACCGATGGTTCGCTCAGAAGCTATGCCTTCAAGGAGGTCAAGGCAATCGTTGGAGAGGCTATTCTCTGAATATCGACGCGAACATTTGCCACCGTGCGGGTGTTATAAAGGGGAAAACCCAAAATCACTACGCACTATGAATGATTTCAACGAAATAATTAATGCTTCGAAGCCTACCCTTGTAGACTTCTTTGCTACCTGGTGTGGCCCATGCAAGATGCAGGGTCCTATTCTTGAAGAACTTAAAAACAAGGTGGGCGACGCCGCCAATATTGTCAAGGTCGACGTGGACCGCAACCCCGACATCGCTGCCAAATATCAGATCAGAAGTGTCCCGACCCTCATCATTTTCAAGAATGGTGAACCCCAGTGGCGTGCCTCCGGTCTGCAGCAGCTCGAAGTCCTTGAGGATAAGCTCCGCATCCAGGAACAACCCGGCAAGTGATAGCCTACTCCCGCCGGACAGGCATATCTTTTTGATTGAATAAGGCGATTTTTTTAGCTACGATAACACTTATATCGGTCTCGCTCTCCGGCTCGGTGCCGGGGGGCGGATTTTTTTTTGGAAGTGAACGCCGGATTTCTTAACTTTGTCTCGGAGTGCTTTCCTCCCCCAAATTCTTCAACTTCCCCCTAACAGTAAAAGAACGGAAAAATCAACTACCATGGCAGAGACATTGGAAATCTCAGAAGTCTACCGCGCTGCCCAGGTGCTGCGCGATGTTGCGCGTCATCCCCGCCTCATCGGGGTCCCTAAGATTAACCCCGAGGCTGAGATCTATATCAAACCCGAGAATCTTCAACACACCGGAGCCTTCAAGCTGCGCGGTGCCTACTATAAGATCTCGCAGCTGACCCCCGAGGAGAAAGCCCACGGTGTCATCGCATGTTCAGCCGGCAACCATGCCCAGGGTGTGGCTCTCGCAGCTACGCGCAATGGCATCAAGTCGCTCATCTGCCTCCCCGCCGGCGCTCCGATCTCAAAGATCGAGGCCACCAAGCGCCTGGGAGCTGAGGTCTGTCTCGTGCCGGGTGTCTATGACGACGCCTATCAGAAAGCCATAGAGCTCCAGCAGGAACATGGCTATACTTTCATCCATCCCTTCGATGACCTCAAGGTCATTGCCGGACAAGGCACTATCGCCCTTGAGATACTCGAGGAGATGCCCGATGTCGAGGCCGTCATCGTCCCTATCGGAGGCGGAGGTCTCATTGCCGGCATCGCCTTCACCCTCAAGCAGCTCAAACCTGATGTCAAGGTCTATGGTGTGCAGGCCGAGGGAGCACCCTCGATGTTCAAATCTGTGCACGACGGCGAGCGTACACGTCTTGAGAAGGTCGCCACGATTGCCGACGGTATCGCCGTGAAGGAGCCGGGTGTCAACACCTTTGATTTCTGCTCCAAATATGTCGATGAGATTGTCACCGTCAGTGAAGACGAGATTGCTGCCGCCATCCTCGCTCTCATCGAGCAGCAGAAGCTCGTGGCCGAAGGAGCCGGTGCCGTCTCCGTCGCCGCAGCCATGTTTGACAAGGTTCCCATCAAGGGCAAGAAGACAGTCTGTGTAGTCTCCGGTGGAAATATTGACGTCACCATCCTCAACCGAGTCATCACCCGCGGTCTCGTCAAGAGCGGCCGCAACTGCACTCTCACACTCGACCTCACCGACCAGCCCGGACAGCTCTCAGGTGTCTGCCAAGTGCTTGGCGAGAAGGGGGCCAATATCATCTCTGTCACCCACGAGCGCAACTCTCACGTCACTTCGATCAACGGATGTATCATCCGTGTCGAGGTCGAGACCCGCAACAACGAGCATATCGACATCCTCCGTCAGGCACTAAATGACCGTGGTTACCACGTGGTCGGCTGACCATGCGGATGGAGCACGAAAAGAATATTATAGAGTAAAAAGCATATAGAGTAAATATAAGCAAAAGGCAAGTAACAATAAAAATCCAGAATTATATTGTTTATGTTAGGTTACTTAAAACACACACATATTCTACGGTCGATGCGCCTTCTGCCAGTGATGGTGGTGACGCTCACCGTAGTTTTTCTTTGTTCCTGCAAGACGACAGAGAGCAATTATCGCGCCGCCTATGAGACGGCTGTGGCCAAAAACCGTGAGTCGGCCGGCGTCGATTCCACTATCTATGCCCGTATCCGCAACAGCGCGCAGATGAGCGATCTCGCCGCGGGCTCCGACACAATGCCAATGCGTACTGAATACATCGGCTATACCGAGAATGGAGGCTCGTCGCGCGAGACGATAGGACGCTACAATGTTGTGGTCGGTCAGTTCAAGCAAGTGTTCAATGCCCGTCAGATGCGCGAGCGTCTGCAAAAAGGCGGATATGACAGCGCCTTCATTGTCCACACCCGCGAACCGCTCTATTATGTCTGCACACAAGCCTGTTCGACCCCTGCCGAGGCAGCCGAGGCTTTCAAGCGAGTCCGGTCCGACAAGTCAATAGTGCTCCGCTCCCCACTCCCTTTCATCCTCCGTCCCGCCCACATGGCGAGATAGAGTTGGAATTGAGAGTCGAGAGTCGAAAGTCGAGAGTTAGCTACGCGTTACAATCTTTCGACTCTCGACTCTTGACTTACGATTCACGATTCTTCGAAAAGTAATGGTCAAGAATGTCGCGGGCTGCGGTGAATGACGACTGCTGATTGTTGAGCACTCGGATTTCCCTCTCGTCGAGCATCCGGGCTATCTCCGGATTGTTGTAGAAATGCGCGCGGAGCTGCTCGTCGATGGTCTCATACATCCAGTAGCGTGCCTGTTCGCTGCGTTTGCGCTCGAAATAGCCATTGGCATCGACAAAGGCAAAGTAGCGGTCGATCATGTCCCACACCTCCGGTATGCCCAGCTCGAAATAGCCGGAATAGGTCAACACCTCCGGACTCCATCCCGAAGCCGTAGGCGGAAAGAGATGGAGTGCGCTGCGAAACTGGGCCTGGGCAAGCTGAGCGCGCTGGATATTGTCGCCGTCGGCCTTGTTGATGACAATACCGTCGGCCATCTCCATGATGCCGCGCTTGATGCCCTGAAGCTCATCGCCGGTTCCTGCGAGTTGGATGAGGAGGAAGAAGTCGACCATCGAGTGGACAGCAGTCTCGCTCTGCCCTACGCCGACGGTCTCGACAAAGATATTGTCAAATCCTGCCGCCTCGCAGAGCACAATGGTCTCACGGGTCTTGCGGGCCACACCACCGAGCGATCCTGCCGACGGGCTGGGGCGGATGAAGGCATCGGGGTGGACTGAGAGTTTTTCCATTCGGGTTTTGTCGCCAAGGATGCTGCCTTTGGTGCGCTCGCTCGACGGGTCGATGGCAAGGACTGCGAGCTTGCCTCCGCGTTTGAGCACATGAAGACCGAAAACGTCTATTGATGTGCTTTTGCCGGCTCCCGGCACACCGGTGATACCGATGCGGCGTGAGCGCCCTGAATGTGGCAGACATTTCTCGATCACTTCCTGGGCTATGGCCTGATGGTCGGGCGATAGGCTCTCGACGAGGGTCACGGCGCGGGCCAGTGTGGTGATGTCGCCCTTGAGGATACCCTCGACAAGTTCTCCGGAAGTTGGGAGAGCGCGGCGTCGGCGCGGACGGATGTAGGGGTTGACGACTGGGGGTTGCTTGACTCCTTGATTGACAGTCAGTCCGCCGAAGCGGTCATCATTCTCTATATGTTCCATGGCAGAATTGGTGTGTGGTGGGGATATGAGGGGTGAATTGTTTCTATGGTTTGACTTCACCTACGACTCTCACCATAGTCGAGGGATGGTCGGGGTCATTGGTAATGATGTTGATGCGTGCGTTGAGCAAATCAGCACCGGGGGCTATGAGCGAAGGATCGATCGTCACTTCAGTCTTGACGCTCTTGCCCGGTTTGATGCGGTCTGACTTAAGCGAGATGCCTATGGCCTTGTCGGGACAGCTGATGCGTCGGATGACGAGTGGCGATTTACCCTTGTTGGTGATGGTCAGCTCACGATGCAGGGGAGAGGCCGAGCGTGAGAACTGCTGCAAGTCAATGGCTGTCAGATCACAGTCGATCACCGGGGCCTCCTCACGTTCCTTGGCGGAAAGGCCCGAGAAATCCTCGGCTATGATGGCCACGGTCTCAACGGTCGCTTTCTCAGCGCTATTACGGGAGGGGGAGATGCGGAGTGAGTCGGTTACGAGCCCCCATGAGTCAATCTTATCAGTGTCAAGAATGGTCGAGATGACAAAGCGGTCGCCGGGGGGGACGGCAGCCGGCTCGACGAGAATACTGATATAGGAAGGAACAGCGCTCACGATGGGGCGAAGCGTGTCGGCCGAGGCATTGTAGCCTTCGAGAAACTGTCCGGAAGTGTGGCCCTTCAGAGCCTCGCCATAGGCTATGATTGACGATCGCAGTTTCATAGGTCCGACAGAGACCGGGAAGCGTGACTTGAGAGTGTTTGACGTGCCGATTACTGTCCCGACTATGGAGAGCGACGAGCGGTTTGGGGTGGCGTCGAGGTCAACGTTGACATATTTCATGAATCTGCCCGGACGCCCTGTCGGGTCATAGCCTACGCGGACGGTTGCGGTATCGCCGGGGGCTATGGGTTCGCGTGAATACTCCGGGCGGGTGCATCCGCAGTTGGCGCGGGCATTGATGATGGCTATAGGCTCATCGCCGGTGTTGACAAGACGGAAGTCACAGTAGACCATCCCGACGCTTTCGTCAAAGGCTCCGAAATCGTGCTTCTGTTCGAGCCATACGGCTTTGCCTGCGGCCGATGATGTCATTGCCGTCAGCACGAGGGCAGTCGCAGCAGTAAGTAGTGTGGAGTTGAAACGCATGTCAGGTCTATGTTCAGGGGATGATGACACCGTTGAATTTCAAAGTCTTCCTTCCGGCCGAGGCATTGGTCTTGACTTTTACCGAGCGGTTGAACT
This sequence comes from Staphylococcus sp., assembly GCA_023665865.1. GTDB lineage: Bacteria > Bacteroidota > Bacteroidia > Bacteroidales > Muribaculaceae > Duncaniella. The sequence goes on along the minus strand of JAMPDC010000001.1, from coordinate 727,411 downwards.
CGCCGGAGCGTCCGCGCGGCTGGAAGGTGATCTTGATCTCGCCCGACTTGCCGGGGGCGATAGGTGCTTTCGGATAGGAGGGTTTGGTGCATCCGCAGCCTCCGTTGGTCACATTGATGATTGTCAATGGGGCGGCTCCCGTGTTGGTGAATTTATAGATGGCGCTTACAGTACCGCCGTCGGCCTTGATGGTACCGAAATCGTGGGTTGTGGATTCAAATGTTATCTCGGCCTTCGACTCCTTGGCCTCAGCTGAGGCGACGATGCCTGCAATGGCGAGAATCATCAGAAAGAGTAGCTTCTTCATAAGTGGTCTTTTTTTCAAATTGGGGTGTTGGTTATCGCAAAATTAAGCAAAATAGATGAGATTTATCTGTATATGCTAAACATTTTTCCCCCTCCCAATGTTTTGAGTTTACATGCGTATGAATGTTTCTTCTTCACCAATACACAAATGTTTCAACTCGTTCAACTTGCGTTATGATGAATTTAAAGAGCACAACTATACTTACACTGATTCTTTCGCTCGGGCTTCTTTGTTCGCTCGGAAGCTGTGGCAGTATCTATGGCCACTGGGGCATTGAGAGTGACTATGAGATTCCCGCAGGAGAAAGTCATCATCACCACCATAAGCATAAACCGAAGAAATATAAGAAACATAAACGCCATAAACACCGCGACGATGACAGCGTCTGGCTTGAGGACGGTTTCCTCGATTTCCCGACCTGACATGCGTTACACCTTCATCCTTCGCTGAGAACTTACACATAGCACACATACAACGATATCTGTCTACCCCCCATTCTTTTTCTATACACGACACAATCAAACGACACGGGAGAGCACTGCTGAAAACGCAATGCTCTCCCGTGAGAGTTTATAAGATGGCCTTTGGTTTTACTTGTGGGCCATTGTTGCGGCGTCGAGGCCTGCGACAGCGATGAGGTTGATGATGTCGCGGACTTCAGCATCGACGTTGATGAAGTGGACAGGTTTCTTCAGACCCATCTGGATCGGGCCGATCGACTCGCCGACTCCCATCTCAAGCATGATGCGGTATGCGGCATTGGCAGCGCTGAGGTTGGGGAAGACGAGGGTGTTGACATCCTTGCCGTAGAGACGGGTGAAGGGATAGACCTTGTCGCGGACGGGCTTGTTGAGGGCATAGTTGACCTGCATCTCACCGTCGACAATCATGTCGGGGTAGTCCTTGTGGAGACGACCGACGACGTTGTGGACAGTCGAAGGTTCATCCTCCTTGTTGGATCCGAAGTTGGAGTATGACACGAGCGCCATGACAGGATCGTGGGCGAAGAACTTGACGGCGTCGTTGGCAAGACGCGAGATGTCGAGGAGTGCGTCCTCGTCGGCATTGCCGTTGATCATGGTGTCGGCGAGGAAGTAGGTTCCCTTTGTGGTCTCGAGCACGTGCATTGCAGCGAAATGCTTGAAGCCGTCGCGGAGGCCGATGACTTCACGGGCGATATTGGCGGCAGCATTGTTGGCCGAGCGGGTTCCTGCGATGAAGGCGTCGGCATCGCCGGTCTCCACCATCATCATGCCGAAATAGTTGCGGTCAAACATTTTGTCGAGGGCTGTCTCGAAGTTTTCACCCTGACGCTGATGTTTGGTGGCGAGCATAGCTGCATAGCGTTCGCGGCGCGAAGCCTCGCGGTCGTGACGGAGGTTGACGATCTCGATGCCGTCGATGTTGAGTCCAAGACGCTGTGCGCGCTTTTCGATCATCTCCTCGTTGCCGAGCAGGATTGGCACGCAGAGACCGTCGGCGGCGGCGATGGCGGCAGCACGGAGCATGTTGTCGGTGTTTGCTTCGCCGAAGACCACACGCTTCGGGTTGGTGCGGGCGGCCTCGTTGATGCGGCGGGTAAACTTGCGGTCATTGCCCTTGAGCTGACGGAGCTTTTCGTCATATGCGTCCCAGTCGGTGATGGGACGGCGGGCGACTCCGCTATCCATTGCTCCCTTGGCGACGGCGGGCGACACAGAGGTGAGCAGACGGGGGTCGAAGGGGGTCGGGATGATGTATTCACGTCCAAACTTGATGTCCGAGCGGTTGTAGGCAGCGCTGACCACCGGGGGGACAGGCTTTTTGGCAAGCTCGGCGATGGCACGGACGGCATAGATCTTCATAGTCTCGTTGATCTCCGAAGCCCCGCAGTCGAGAGCCCCGCGGAAGATGTAGGGGAAGCCCAACACGTTGTTGATCTGGTTGGGATAGTCGGAGCGGCCTGTACCCATGATGATGTCGGGACGTGCCTCCATTGCCTTTTCGTAGGCGATTTCGGGATCAGGATTGGCAAGAGCAAAGACAATGGGCTTGGGAGCCATTGACTTGACCATCTCCGGAGTGACGACGTCTTTAACCGAGAGGCCGAGGAAGACGTCGGCGTCTTTCATCGCTTCGGCAAGAGTGGTGATGTCGCGCGAGGTGGCAAACTGGGCCTTCTGCGGATTGAGGTCGGTGCGCTTTTGGGAGATGACACCCTTGCTGTCACACATGACTACATTTTCCATCTTCACGCCAAGGGCACAGTAGAGTTTTGTGCATGAAACAGCGGCAGCGCCGGCACCGTTGACCACGAGGCGGATATCCTCGATCTTCTTACCCTGGATCTCAAGGGCATTGAGCAGGGCGGCTGCCGAGATGATGGCTGTGCCGTGCTGATCATCGTGCATGACAGGAATATCCATCTCCGCTTTCAGACGCTCCTCGATCTTGAAACACTCGGGAGCCTTGATGTCCTCAAGGTTGATGCCGCCGAATGTCGGGCCGAGAGCCTTGACAATCTGGATGAATTTATCGGGATCTGTCTCATCGACTTCGATGTCGAAGCAGTCAAGACCTGCGAATATCTTGAAGAGAAGACCTTTGCCTTCCATCACAGGCTTGCCGGCGAGAGCACCGATATTGCCGAGACCGAGCACCGCAGTGCCGTTGGAGATCACGGCCACAAGGTTGCCCTTGTCGGTATATTTGTAGACATCCTCAGGATTATCTTTGATTTCAAGACAGGGATAGGCCACGCCGGGCGAGTAGGCCAGCGCGAGGTCTGCCTGGGTAGCGTAGGGTTTGGTCGGGATGACCTCGATTTTTCCGGGGCGCGGATAACGGTGATAGTCAAGCGCCATTTCTTTGGTAACTTTTGCCATATTTTTTGTTCTTATCGTTTTCCGGTGACAAATTTACATAAATTTAGCTGCAAAGTTAACAAAAATCCACCGGATGCAGACTGACAGTTATGAATTTTTAAATAATCTATTAATTACGCTTTAAAATCCTCATTGATTTATATCGGAAGCGTAGTTGCAACATTATTTTTGTGCGATAAAAAAATAATTGCTACATTTACACTCTAAAGCAAAATCCCAACGTTCGCTACACACATGAAAAGACTTTTCATCCTCCCGCTCCTCGCGCTTATGACTGCGCTTGGCAGCTGTGCCGCTACTCCCGACGTGAGTTCGCCCCTGGAGTTCGGAGTGGCTTTCTATAATCTTGAGAATCTTTTTGATACCATCAATGCCAACGGCAAATATGACCAGGAATTCTCCCCCACAGGCGCCCGCCGGTGGGACAGTGTGAAATATTGGAGCAAGATCGACAATCTTGCCCGTTGCATATCCAATATGGTCTCTGAGACTAATCCTGGCGGGCCGGCGATCATTGGCATTGCAGAGGTTGAGAACAGCAGTGTGGTTGCCGATCTTGTTGCTGCGCCCGCGCTCCGGGAGTGGGGACTGCGCTATGTGCATCACGACTCTCCTGACCGCCGTGGGATTGATGTCAGCTTGCTCTACAATCCTGCCCTCTTCACGGTGATTGATGTGACCAACCATACTCTCGTCGTCCCCGACAATCCCGATCTCCGCACACGTGACCAGATGTGTGTCACCGGAGTGCTCGGAGGCGATACCCTTAGTGTCATCGTCAACCACTGGCCATCGCGTCTTGGCGGGCAGGAGCGTTCGAGCTATCTGCGCGAGGCTGCCGGAGAGCTTTGCAAGCATATAGCCGATTCTCTATGGGCCATCCGTCCACGCCAGGGCGTCATCATCATGGGTGACCTCAACGATGATCCGCAGGACAGGTCGTGTGCCGTCGCTCTCGGAGCGCAGCGCGATGAGGCCACAGTCGGGCCTCACGGGTTCTTCAATCCCTTCTGGGCAGTCCTCGACGGCGGTGTCGGCACGCTTGCCTACAAAGGCTCATGGAATCTTTTCGACCAGATCATAGTCTCCGGAACGCTCCTCGCCCACAACCGTGACATGTCGCTCAACTACGCCTCATGCAAGGTCAACGACTTTGATTTCCTCTATGCTACCGAGGGGCCAGCCAAGGGCACACCGTTGCGCACCCATTCCCGCGGGGAGTGGCTCAACGGTTATTCAGACCATTTCCCGACCATCATCTATTTCCGCAAAGACAGATAAATCCATCAGCAGTATTGTAATCATTATGAAAACAGACGAACCGATACTTCCCGCCGCAGCACAGCGCTTGCCTTTTGTCATCACCGTAGGCCGCCAGTTTGGCAGCGGTGGTCGTGTTCTTGCCAAGGCCCTCGCCGAGTCGCTCGGAATTGCTTACTACGACAAAGAATTGCTCGTTGAGTCGGCAAAGCATGCCGGTGTCAACCCTGACTTCTTCGAAAAGAAGGACGAGCGTTTCCCCACCTTCCTGCAGGGACTTTTCAGCTTCTCGATGGGAGTCACACCGATGTGTTATTATACAGGCTCATCGTCGATTTCCGACGACGGTCTCTATCGCAGCATCAGTGAGTTTCTGATCCACACCTCACGCGAGAAGTCGTTTGTGGTCGTCGGCCGCAGTTCTGACTATATCCTCCGCGACCATCCCCGTTGCGTCAACATCTTCGTCCATGCTCCGATGAGCGAGTGTGTCAAGCGCATCATGGGGCGCCACGATGCCATTGACGAGGTGAAAGCCGAAGCGATAGCACGCAAGACCAACAAGTGGCGAGCCGACTACTATAATTTTTTCACTGACAAGACCTGGGGCGATGCCAAGAGTTACGATCTCACACTTGATTCCTCAATACTGACAATGGAACAGAATGTGGAGTTTGTCAAATCATACCTCCGCCTGCGCGGACTCATTGACTGATATCTCCAATAATCCGAACCGGACCTTACATCAACAGCCGCAGACTCTTCGTGAGTCTACGGCTGTTGCGTTTGGAGAAATACTTTTATATCGAATTGACATTAATCAGATACTCTCCACTATATGTCTGGTTTAACCGTGTCTCGATATCCTTTATTGTAATCACTCCTGTGGAGAGTTGTTTCATATTTATCATGAGATATATCGTGTTGGCAGTATCCGAAGCTTGAAGAAATGTTTTGGGACCAAATAAGTTAATCATCATCCGTTGGTAAAATTTAAATCTCCGGCTTCCGGATTCCATATCAATATTTTTCCCTTTCAAATCCTCTTCCAAATCGCGTGCGGCCACAAATCCAAATGAGACTAATGGATTTCTACGATAATATTCTAACATCACTGCTATGCAGGAGTAAATGATCGTACGAGGTTCATAATCGTTAGTGAGCAACGAATAACGATTCTTGCTTTTTTCAACTCCTTTCCAGTAAAATTTTATGCCGTAAAATTCATTTTCAAACCCCTCGACCTCAACTATGTAACGCTTATTGCTCTTGATAGATCTAAAAGTCCATAAATCAATAATGCGAAGTGAGTCATGGTCCTTACTTCGCATTATAAATGATGGGGTATAAAATCCGTTTGTTAGACTCACGGTAGTAAATACTGATAAGAAGGAATACGCAACCGCAACCTGTCTTCTGTGGTTACAGCTTTTAGCTTAATAACGCTTTGAGACACTTTTGAAGCGGTTCCGCATGTTTTTGATGATGCAGAATCTCTGACTATATGTATCTTCATTGATGCCTTCATACTTTCAGCCTTTTATTTTCGCAAAGTTATGACTTTCATTTTACAGTTGCAAGCTTTTAGGAACGAAAGTTTTATACTTTCTCTGTGTAACATCTGAATCAGTCCGCTTGTTTATAGAGATAACGTCAGCCAACATTAACCAGGTTTGATATACATCAACAGCCGCAGACTCTTCGTGAGTCCGCAGCTGTTGCGTTGAGTTGTGTTTGTTAGCGGGTGGGGACTGGGTTAGAGTCCTTTGCCGTGGCAATTCTTGTACTTTTTACCTGAACCGCAGGGGCAGGGATCATTGCGGTTGATACGTGGACCTGCCTTGACGGGCTGTGGCGCAGCTTTCTGCTGACCGGCTCCCTGTGCGGCTGCACGCTGGGCGTTCTCTCCCGGGAGATTTTCGCGCGAGGTGCGGTATTTTGAGTAGTCGTTAGCACGCTCAGGCATTGCACGCTCCACCTTGGGCTGAGGTTTGGGAGCCTCTTCTTTGGGAGCCTCTTCGTTTGCTGTCTCACCTTCCGGCGAGGGAGTCGCGCTCTGCGGGGGCACCGGGGCCTGCTGGACGTAGATCTGACCTCTCATGAGTGTCGACATCGCCTTCACGTTAAGATTGTTGAGCATACCTTCGAAAAGGTGGAACGACTCGACCTTGTAGATTACGAGCGGGTCTTTCTGTTCGTAGGATGCGTTCTGCACGCTCTGACGCAGCTGATCGAGCTCGCGGAGATGCTCTTTCCAGAGCTCGTCGATAGTGACGAGGAGGACAGCTTTGTGCCATTCCTTGACAATCGACTTGCAACCGGTGCGATATGCCTCCTCGATATTCACGACGAGGTTGAAGAAGCGCTTGCCATCGGTCATCGGGACAGCGATGCGGCCTTTGAACCCGCGGTTTTCAACACAGTCGGTGATGACGGGCTGTGCCACCTCAAGGATGCGCTGGCTCTTGCGTTGGAAAGCATCCTGAGCGGCGGTGTGGATCTTCTCGATGGCATCCTCTTTGGAGAGATTGCGGTATTCCTCCTCGGTAAACGGAGCCTCGATGGTGAGCACGCGGAAGAGTTCGAGCGAGAGATCCTGATAGTCGGAGGGGCCGAAGTTGTTGACGATGTTTTCGATGAGATCCCACATCATGTTGGCGATGTCAATGCCGATGCGCTCGCCGAGTAGGGCATGGTGACGGCGGCTGTAGATATAGGTACGTTGCTTGTTCATGACATCGTCATATTCGAGCAGGCGTTTGCGGATGCCGAAGTTATTTTCCTCCACGCGCTTCTGTGCGTTGCCGATCGCATTGGTCACCATACCGCTTTCAATGCGCTCTCCCTCTTCAAGACCGAGAGTGTCAAGCATCTTCATGACGCGGTCGGTAGCGAAGAGGCGCATGAGTTGGTCTTCAAACGAGACGTAGAAGACTGATGAGCCCGGGTCGCCCTGACGTCCGGCACGTCCGCGGAGCTGACGGTCGACGCGACGCGATTCGTGGCGCTCAGTACCGATGATGGCGAGACCGCCGGCTTCTTTCACCTCGGGGGTGAGCTTGATATCGGTACCACGGCCTGCCATGTTGGTGGCGATTGTCACCATTCCCTTGCGGCCAGCGGTGGCCACAATCTCTGCCTCCTTCTGGTGGAGCTTGGCATTGAGGACATTGTGGGGGATATGGCGCATCGTGAGCATGCGGCTCAGAAGTTCGGAGATTTCGACCGAAGTTGTGCCAACGAGTACCGGGCGTCCCTGCGACACGAGTTCCTGGATCTCCTCGATGACGGCGGCATATTTCTCTTTCTTAGTCTTGTAGACGCGGTCGTTCATGTCGATGCGGGCAATCGGCTTATTGGTCGGGATAGTCACCACATCAAGTTTGTAGATATCCCAGAACTCACCGGCCTCTGTTTCTGCCGTACCGGTCATACCGGCCAGACGGTGATACATACGGAAGTAGTTCTGGAGCGTGATGGTTGCGAATGTCTGAGTCGCAGCCTCGACCTTCACGTGTTCCTTGGCCTCGATTGCCTGGTGGAGACCGTCGCTGTAGCGGCGACCCTCCATGATACGGCCTGTCTGCTCATCGACAATCTTGATCTTGCCTTCGTCGATGACATATTCGACATCTTTCTCAAAGAGAGTATAGGCCTTGAGAAGCTGGGTGACGGTGTGGACGCGCTCTGCCTTGACTGCATAGTCCTGCATGAGCTGGTCTTTGCGCTGCTGGCGCTCTGCGACGTCAGCGATGTGTTCGGTTTCCGAGAGCTGCGAGGCGATGTCGGGGAGCACGAAGAACTGCGGGTCATCAGACTTTCCTGTGAGTTCGTCGATACCCTTGTCGGTGAGTTCCACACTGCGGTTCTTCTCGTCGATGACGAAGTAGAGCGGATCGGTGACCACCGGCATCTCGCGCTTGTTGTCCTGAAGATAATAAGCTTCGGTCTCGAGAAGAAGATTCTTCATGCCTTCCTGCGAGAGGAATTTGATGAGTGCACCGTTTTTGGGGAGACCCTTGAAAGCGCGGAAGAGAAGGAGGGCGCCTTCCTTGCGCACTTCCTTGTCGTCGGATGCGATTTTGGTCTTGGCGTCGGCGAGAATCTTGGTGACGAGACGGCGCTGTGCCTCCACGACTTTCTCGACATTGGCACGATACTGGTCGAAGAGCTGATCTTCGCCCTGCGGCACGGGGCCTGAGATGATGAGAGGTGTACGTGCGTCGTCGATAAGCACTGAGTCGACCTCGTCGACGATCGCATAGTAGTGCTTGCGCTGCACCATATCGCCGGGCGACATAGCCATGTTGTCGCGGAGATAGTCGAAACCGAATTCGTTGTTGGTACCGAAGGTGATGTCGCAGTTGTAGGCTGCACGGCGTGCGGCGGTGTTGGGCTGGTGCTTGTCGATACAGTCGACGGTCGAGCCGTGGAACATGTAGAGCGGGCCCATCCACTCGGAGTCACGCTTGGAGAGGTAGTCGTTGACGGTCACTACGTGGACGCCGCGGCCGGAAAGCGAGCGGAGGAAGGTGGGGAGGGTTGCCACGAGTGTCTTACCCTCACCGGTAGCCATCTCGGCGATCTTGCCCTGATGGAGCACGATACCGCCGATGAGCTG
>JAMPDC010000001.1:627779-718259 GCA_023665865.1 Staphylococcus sp. | reverse complement strand
TCATGTCAATCCTGCTCTATTTCCTTCAAGCTGTCAATCCTCAGAACACGTTTGCCACACGTTTCAAGTCGCTGCTGTCAAAATATCCTAATGTCGATGTGGCAGCTATGGGATTTCCGTGTGACTGGCAGAATGAGGCACTTTGGCAATAGGAGAACAACCGTGAGTATTTCGTCTTTATATACGTTCGCAACTAACGCAGAAATAATTTCCCGGTTGGTTAGAAGCGGTCTGTGGATTTCCGTATCTGAACAAATATTAAAGAGACAGATATAACAGTGGAATAACCCCATGTTATTTCTGTCTCTTTTGAATTTCTGTATCTTTCACCATTGAGCTTTCACGCGGATTGAGAAAGTCACATGGCTGAACGATATTTTAATCAATTACTTAACTTCTTCGACTAAGCGGACGTAGCCTGCGAATGAATCGCCGGTTTCTTGCGATGTCGCAGTTTTTCCTGTTGTCCCCTTAAAAGGTTCGTCAGTACCGGTGATGAACTCAAAGGTAAAGTAGTTGATGTCAAGATAATGGTTTCCTGCTTTCATAGATGTAAGGTTATATCTTGCTGCTTGGAGTGGTTTTCCATCTGCTCCTAAAACAGGATTTCCATCTGCTCCGATTGAGTCTACGTAGTATGTAGTTGACTCTCGGGTAAGTTCATTACACCAATACATGGCTCCCGGTCTACGCCATACATCGAAAAACAGCGGTCTGAGTGCTAATTGTGTTGTATTTCCATAATAATTGTTTCGCCAGGCATATTGGAGTGTACCGGCGCTATCATCTTCACCGTCACCATACCATGCAGCGTTAGATTTACGTTTGCCAAATCCTTCCGCTCCAAGAGGGAAAAAGAGTTGGTTGCCGGTTTTTGTATTATATACAAAACAGCCTCTCATACCTTTTGTCGACTTACCCCCGCGGGTGTATCCATAGACATCATCGATAGCCGTGGCCGTAGTGGTGGCGCCATCGCCATAAAGGACGCCGTAGCCATATTGTCGCAATGTATCTCCCATCAGAGTATTATAGTCTGTAGCTGTGGCCACTCGGCATTTAGCTCCATCGATAGTCTGATCTTCAAATGAGCAGATTTTTGGCGTAGGTTTTGCTTTGAGTTCCGTCAGGTCATAGCCCGTATTAGCCTTAATCTCGCTCCATTTTTTAGAAGTACCGTTGGTCAATAAAAACTCTCCGTTTCCGGGTTTCTTTTTAAATGGATAGGTGGTATTGTTTGAAGCAAGGATTCCCTCCTTGGTGTTTCCAAACTTAAAGAAAGATCCTGCCTCGAGAGGAGATAATGTTTCTTCGTTTTCTTTGTAGAGATTGAAAGTATGCCATTTGATTTTTTTTGTCTCCGAACCGACTGTTTCCTCCATCACAATAGGAGCATAGCCTTGACGGACGAAAATCTTGTGGTTGCAGGTATAGTTATTGTACTGCACTTCAATGATTCCGCACCTGACTTCATCCTTGCTTCCTAAAGTTCCGGCAGGTTGATAGGTGAAATCCATATACGTGTCGCGCTCGCCTTCGACCACTCCATTAAGTTTGCCGTTCAGTTTGATCCATTCCTGTCCGACCAATACTTTTGCACGCCATGGGCCGTCAGATTTGTATGGTTTGAACTCAGTCGCATCCTCATCTTCAAGAATCGTCATTGTGATATGAAACTCTTCATCATTGTCCCACGATCGCCATATTCCTTTCGGATTCACGCATCTGCGGACCTGGTAGATGGTCACATTTTCCGATTTTCTGAGAACATCTTTTTCGTTGACTTTCTCATAGAGGGAGATTTTGACGACGGCCTTACGTCGATATGCCACGTAGGGGTTATTGCCGGTATAACCGCTTGATGGCAAAATCTGTTTTTGGCGTGTATAGTACGGAAGATAAATTTTAATACGATTGTTTGATAATTTTTCGACAGAGTAATCACCATAAATATTGTCAGGATGATTAGCAATGGAAAAATCCTTTATTATACGGGTGTTGAGAAACTGTACGTTGTTTTTTTCTTCTTTCCAAATTGTCTGGAACCATTCATTCTTATTGTATCCTCCTGGTTCCAGATGGTTTCCGATCACTTTCACGCCATCGCTCTTTTTCCCATCGTCATCAGTTGGCAAAGTGTTTTTTGCAAGTGAAAGGAAGCCATACCAAGGTCCCGAGGCATTTGCTTTAGAATAATATTTGGCTTTTGAATTGTCTACTTCAGGTGCGGAGGGGACAGCAGTTTCTATATACTCTCCGGTTTTCTCATCTTTTCGCACGTCAATCGGAAACCAGTCGTTTTGAATGATTTCTGCTTTGAGGTAATAATTGTTTAAATCATTTCCTTGCAGCTCGATCGGCAGATTTACGGATTCATTGTACAGATACGAGATATAATAAGGATTAGGTACGATGATATCGGCAGACTGTCGATATTCGATATGCCAGTCTACATCATTGGCGTAGCCGTTGAATTTCAGCGTCAGCTTGTAGTGGTGGTTTCGCTCGGCGTTGTAGTCAGTGGTGATATTCTTGCCGAGCATGAAGCGGTATATTATCTTACCCTTGTTTCCGAGACGGTCATAGTAGGCCACGACCTCGATGTAGGTGCCATATTCCTTGAGGTCCTTTTTAGCATAAGTCTTATCTCCCGGCAGACCGGGATAATCAAGTCCATCTTTGCCATCTGCATCCTGACGCTTGTCTTTACCCTCGCCCTGCATGTTTTCGTAGAAATAGAGCGCGGGGCTGAGCTCGTCGTGGAAATCGGCGAGTTGATATGATTCCTTATTAGCATTGTTCGGATCAGTGAGGCCATAGATCTTGCCGCGGGTGATCACTGGCCATGTCTTATCATCTTCGAAAGTCGACGGGGCGAAGATTTCGTCATCTCTGTCACTTTCCGGACAATAGTATATTATCTCGCCATTGTTTATAAGTTCACCCTCGGACTTGGGCGTATTGGCTTTGCCGAGCAGACAAGACGTGGGGATATCCTTGATCTGAACGGATTTCAGCCATATACGGACGTTGGCCTCGAGGTCGGAGGCGTCGAAAGCGACCGTCACCTTTGAAGCCGCACGGCGCAACCAGCAGTAGAGGTCTTTGACGTGGGCTTGGTCGATGGTGAGCGTCGGCGCTTCGGCAAACGGCGAGGCTGTGCCGTCGGTATTGAAATAGCCCAGCATCTGGTTGTTGCTATTCTTGGAAATCCCCTCTGTGGTGCCGGTCCATGTCAGTTGAGTGGAGAGAAGGTCGTCGAGAGAGCTTCCGGTTTCGGGCTTAAACTCAGGGCCCATGTTTGCTACAGCAAAGACCTTATATTTTCCGGCGGGAAGAGTCAGATTGATATTGGCGCTTGGGGTGCGCTCTTCCGCAGATGTGTTTTCGTCTCCGTTGGGACGGCGGTCGTTGCCGGTCTGGTCGACTGTGCCCTCCATCCCGTCGCCGACAAGTTTGCCGTCGTCGGTCGCATCGCTGTAGAATGAGTGAGCCAGTTTGTCATCCTCATAGAAAAGTATCCGCAGGTTTTCGATCTCTTTGATGGCATCGCCTGCCGAACGGCTGTCGCCGCCGACGTTGGTGTTGATGAAGCGCTCAAAGTAGATTGTGGCCTTGAATTCAGTCTCCCCCTCGATGACAGCCGATGGATCCATGAGCCGGTCGTCGAGACAAGAGGTGAGATTCGAGAGCAGGAAGAGGGCAAATATTATGTGGAGGAGTCGTTGATTCATTGCAATTCCGTTTTTGGATCTTCTTCTTCAATTTTTGGGTCGGGTACGTCAAGGCCGAATGACGGATCGAGAGTGACCTCAGCGTAGGGGATCACCTTGGTCACCACCTTCCTGTCCTTGCTGATCTCGAAGCGGTACCAGTAGTTGCGGAGGATGTCGAAGTGGCCGGCGGTGCCTTTGTCGGGGTCGATGGTCGAGGGGGAGCCGTCGGAGGAGGTGGTGTAGTAGGCAAAGTCGACATACGACTGGCTGCCATCCTCATACGTGATCTCTATGCGCGAGCGGTCTTGGTCGGGGCGCACTTTTCCGTCAGCTATGTTGGGATATTCCGGCACATAGACATAGAAGTGAGGATTGGCGCCGTCAGCGTCGGTCACCTTGTGGAACGGGAGGGAAGTGGCAACGGGCTGCGCATCGGCGGGGATTGACGGGCCGGGGCCATAGTCAGTGTCGTAGCGGTCGGTAACATAGTCGTCCTGATGCACCACCCCGGCGGGCATGGGCATGGTGACGGGGATGTGGCGCGTGAGGCTCACCCCGGCCATCTCGACAGTTCCCTCGGCAGGCCACACTTCGACCTTGGCGAGCGAGCGCAGCAGGTGGAGGGGTTTGGAGAGCATGGTGGCCCACTCGAGTTGCAGCTCCACGCCGTCATACTGGCAGACGCCGAAGAGCGGGATCTTGTCGGCTGCCGTCAGCGGATAGGCCGGATAGGGGCGGAAGTTCGTGCCGGTTCCAGTTGCGGAATAGGTGATGGCGCAACCGGCGGCGGCTTCATATAGCCCTGCGAGAGTCAGCCCCTCGGCTTCAAGGTCGGGATAGTTGTCGGCGCCCCAGTTGGCGAGCATGACGAGGCGGATCGACTTGCCGTGGATGAGGTCGTGGTCCTCGACGGGGATGCGGAAGTTGAGCAGATAGCGCTTTGAGCCAATGCCCGACTCCACGGGGACTATGTCGGGATTCTTAGCCTCACAGATGAGTGTGCCGTTGTCAGCTTTGGGATTATCCTTGTCGGCGGTGAAGAGGGCCACCCGGAAGTCTCCGCCGGCGATGTCGATATAGTTCTCATAGCCGGCCCCGGGGTCGTAGGTGCCGGTGGAGGGAGCACGCGAGGAGCTGTCGATATTGTCGCCCGTCTCGACATAGAGCCCAAGGACGTATTCCGGGCCTGTCTCCGGCCCGGGATCAGGGGTGGCGGAGCTGTCGTCGGAACACGAGCCGAGCACCACTGCGAGCAGCAAGGCCGCCAGCAGCGAGGCAAGAGCGCGTATGTCGTGGAAGTGGTTCATTCTCAGAGGGTTTTGTTTTGGATCACTACTTTCCAGGAGAGGATATAGATGTGGGCGCTGACCCAGCGGTCGCGTTCGTCGAGGAAAAAGACGAGGTCATATTTGTCCTGACGGTCGAGAAACTCCTGGTCGTCCATCGAGGCATTGTGGGCGCCCTTGACGAGGAGGGCATAGTCGATGAGCGGGATGTTGACCACCTCGCGCCCCTCCTTGTTGGAGATGCGGACGCGGACATCCTGGCCCTTGACGAGGCGCCCCACGGTGTGTTCGGCCACACAGGCGCTGACCGAGCTGATGGCGCGACCCGTTGCGGGATCCTGTCCGCCCACTCCGGCGGTGCCGGCCGATTTGTGGTGGGCATAGTAGGTGAGCTGTTCGTCGGGGAGCAGGGAGTTGTCCCAGTCCATAGAGCCGTTTGAGTCAGTGATGGTGAAGGTGAAGTCGTCTTTGTCAACGACGTCGCCCGAGAGGTGTTGGAGCACGATGTTGACATCGTTGGTGTCCTTGATGAGGGGGACGGTGTATATGTAGGTGCCTTCGTCGTCGGGAAATTCCTGGGCTTCGAGGCGGCCGTGGTATAGTCGGTTGAGGTCGTGGCTCACAGTCGCTGATCCGTCGGCGGCGCGGTCGCGGCCGAGGGTGCAGGTGAGATGGGTGTGGTGGGTGGCGTCGGCGGGTATGGTGAAGTGGGTGCCGGCTCCGTCGCCACACCAGGCGACAAATTCGTAGGTGCCGGGCCCGACGGGGAGGTCCATCGTGTAGCCGTCGGCGCTGAGTGCTTCGCCACTTTCGCTGCCCTGCCAGACGATGCGGCCGGTCTCTGCGTCGATGAGCGAGAGGTTGACGGCGTTGACCTGCTGGGGGAAGGCGTCGGCATAGAGCATGTTGTAGTCAAAGACGAAACGTGCCTTGTAGTGCGGGTCGCAGTCGCCTTCATATTGATATATGAGGTCGTCGCAGGAGCTGAAGGTGAGCGCTGCGAGCAGGAGGGCGATTATGTGGGTTGCTATTTTCATTCGGTGAATATTTGTTGGCTTTGAGGGGAGGGGGAGTTGGGAGTCGAGAGTTGAGAGTCGAGAATTGAGAATGGAGAGTTGGGAGTTGAGAATTGGAAGAAGGGCCGGACATCGCGGGTGACATCGCTTCCGCGATGTCCGGCCGAGGAATGGGAGATGTGGATCGTCGATCCACACCACGTTAACTTAAAATTATGAGAGATTAGAGTACAATTCCGGACTGAGTAACAATCTTCCAGGAAAGGATATTGATACGTGCGCCAAGATAATAAAGAGGATCTTCTGGTCCTTCGGGCTTCAGGATTTCCTCGTGGTTGCCGGGATTCCAGATGCCATGACCTACACGCTCAAATTTGGAGATCGAAAGTTTGTACCAGTGGTTACGGACTACACCGTAGTAACCTTCAACAGCTTCAGTCTGTGTTGCAGTTGCCGCAAGGTGCTCTATGGGAACATAGTAAACGCAAAGGCCACCGTCATAGATAATAGCACTATTCTTATCTTCGGGTTGAGCGCTGATGAGCTGAGCCTCGAGGTCAGATATAGCTTTAGTTAAAGTTTCGCCGCTAATAGGCTGAGCGTCGTCGGCAATTTTACCATCAGAATCTTTTTGATAAAGTTGAAGAGTCTTGAGCTTCTCTTTATTCAGATATATTTTTGTTGCGCCTGTACGTGTTAAGTTTTTAATCGAGTTAAGTTCAAATACATCGGTGCCAATCTGAACAAATTTTACCTCGTTTTGAGATGTTGTGGTTTTGATCCAAAGATTGATTTTTTGCTGTGCGTCATTGATTCGGTTAATGATATACTTGATATATTCTTCCTTTAGATAGAGAAGACCGTTTTCACCTCTTACGAGGTCAAGACCTTTACCGTTGCCGTTGCAAATCTGACCGAAAACAACTGCGTGAGTAGCATATCGGCAGTCAATAGCTGCATTGCTGTTATCGGGCACAATATTGCTTCCCTCAGTAGGTGCAGTATAATTTCCAAATATATATTGTGGCTTGTTGGTGTTTTCGTTGCAGTATGCAAAATCATATTTAGTTTTGGTTCTTCCTTCAGCACCGAAAGCGCACATATTTGTGTAGTCGTTGTAAACTATTGATTTAAGCTCATCATCATTGACCTTCAAGTCTGTATTATAGCGATAAGCTAAATCGTTCGGTTGTTGACCATAAGAAGTTGATAGACCCCAGTAAGAACGGGAGTTGGTCACATCATTCCAAGAACCGTTATTGCCCCAGTCGAAAGTCCATTCAGTATTGATATTTTTGAACATGTACGAATCTGGAGCGGTTGCGTTGAGATTCCAGCCAATCACTCGGAGATACACGTCTTTGCCTATCTCTGTAGGATCATTTTCATTATTGTTAATGCCGCCTGCAATAGTTGCTTTTGCGAGTTTATAGTAAGTAACGCCATCGATTACTTTTGTTTCCTGTGAAGTTTCAGGCGCGATAGAAATTTCAGCTTTTGCAGCAAGACGCTCGACATAAACATCTACGACATTCTCCTTCTTTTTGGCATCTTCAGCTTTTGTTTGATATTTTTCTTGCGGAATATAAGTAGCGAAATAGCAAGGCTGTCCATTTACGATGTTTTGATGTACACCTTCTGTATTTTCTGAATAGCTTGAAGTGCTCATTACAAAGAAGTTACTGAATTGATTTGTCGTGACTTCTTCGTCTTCAGTAGGTTCATTGCCCTTTTTGGTAAGATTCTTATAGTATTTAGCCAATTTGCTCTCGGTCTCCGAAAGATTATTACCAGCAACAAAGTCGGGGGCGTTGAGAACAGTGAGCATGTATGAAGGATATTTATCAGACTCAGTACGTTCTTTAAGGACAACGACATTGTTTTTGTTTATGTACTCGATATTATTATCCTTGTCAGTTTCGGGGTCGAATGTAATTTCTTCGCCGTTTTCGGGATCGATGGCGTTACCCTCACAAACAAAAATGCCTTTTTCATCAAAGAAGAAGAATTTAGCATATTTTACCTTGTGCTCGTTCTCAAAACCATCTTTCCAAACCTCAGAGTCGCTATCTTGAAATCCGGGAGATGAGGTTGAACGGGATGTGTTTTCAGCATTGATGATTTTCACAGAAAGATAAGCTCCCTCTCCTGTCATCTGAGGATTGTCGGGCTGGCCTTTTGCGGGCTCGTCGCTTGAGCAAGCTGTCATGGCGCCTAAAAGGGCTACACTTGCCAGAAATGTGAATAGTTTTTTCATACAATCTTTGGTTTATTGTTATTTATTGTGATTTTTTCTTGTCAATTTGCGTATGTGTGATAGCCGTCAGTTTTTCGTGGGTTCGACGAGGATAGTGACCGGATTGTAGTCGCGGACGGCCCGGATATTGTCTATATAAGCCTGAGCTTCAGTGATACCGGCCTTTTTTGCCTGCTCAAACTCCCGGATGGCACCCTGGAGGTCTCCGCGCTTGGCGGCGAGCACTCCGCGGGCATAGATGGCGTGGGCCGACGAGCCCGACTTGTAGAGGTGGGACTGCGCGCGGTCATAGTCACCGCGTTTCATCTCGATATTGGCCGCGTTGAGGTTAGAGATCGGATCGTCGGGATAGATCTCGACCGCCTTTTCAAACACATCGCAATACTCCTGACTCCCCTCCGGGTAGCTTTGGGCGAGAGTGTAGAAGTCCACGTTGCGCAGACGCGACGGATCGGTGTGGAAGACCTCGCGGATCTCCTCGACGGAAGTGAAAGTGCGTATGGAGTAGGTCACTGTGTAGTCCGAATGGCGCAGCCAGGGGTAGATTTCCTTGAGGATTACAGCATATTCGGCGGGATAGCGGGTCTTGATGGCCCGGTCGCGGGCATCGGGCTCGAGATCGCTGTCGACGATGGCTATGATCTCGCTGCGCTTGCCGATGGGGAGCGAGAGGGAGTCGGTGAGCCAGGTGCGGAGTCCGGCCCAGTCCTCAGGCTCGTATGACGAGGTGATGGTCGTGTCGGGGAAGGAGTAGAGGTCGCGGACATAGCGGCGCAGCGTCTCCGTGCGGCCGCGTGCGAGGCGGACATTGTTGTCATAGGGGCCCTCGGGCGAGGCGTAGCCCTTGATGTGGACGTGGGTGATGGTGGCATCCTTGTCGTTGCGCACATAGTCGATCGAGTTGATGATCTTGGCCAGCTCCCGGCGGTTGATCATATAGTCGGGCTTCAGCTCAGTACGGTTGACCACGAAGGTGACGAAGGCCGAGCCTTCGATCGACTTGATGACCGGGCCGGCGTCGACGGGGGGAGTGAAGAGAAACTCTGTGACCACCGGGGGGCGGCGCGTGTCGATGAGCGCCAGGTCAGTGTTGCCCCTGCGTCCCGGGCCGGGCTGCGCCTCCGGGGTGTCGCAGCAGTTGGCCGACTCGACGCGCATCTCGACGAGCGACTGTCCCATCCACGGCTCGAAGGGGATCTGCTCGGCGTAGACGGCATGGGCCTCCGTGCCGGCGCGGTATATGCGTGAGCCGGGAGCATCCATGTCGGAGTTGCGCAGGTGCCAGTACCAGCGGTTACGGCCTGCTATGGTGATCGGGTCGAGTTCGAGCGAGTCGGTGCCGACTTCGCTGATGATGACGGGTGTATAGATGATCTCGCGGTCGCGTGAGAGCGAGATGCCGGTCATGTCAATATCGATTTTGAGGTTGAGGGTGCCGGCGCGATCGTCGACGCTGACCTCGATGTCGTGGACCTTCACGGGGTTCACCGACGGCTTCCCCTCCGCGGCGGCGCTCATGGCCGAGGCGAGCATGAGGGCGGAAATGATGGTGGTGTGCTTGATGTTCATGACGTCAGTGATGATGATGGTTAGAAGGTGTAGACAAAGTTGAGAGCGGCCTTGGTCGGGCCGAAGTAGTTGTGGTGTTGGTTGGAGCGTATTTTCTTGCCGCAGTTGGCGCAGCGGTAGACGTCGTAGTGTGTGTAGACCCATCCGATCCCTATCTCCGCCTCGAAGTTCCAGTGGCGGTCGAGGATCCATGAGTAGCCGTAGGCGATGCCTGCGCCTCCCATCCAGCCCTGGTGCCGCTCGTCGGTGAGCTTTGAGAAGTCGGTGCCGAGAAACTTGATGTTGTTGTGGAGATTGCCGAAGTTATACTGACCGCCGAGCACGTGGGCTCCGACGAAGTGTCCGGCGAAACGCTGGCAGAACCAGTAGCGGCCTTCCGGCATGAGGAGCCAGTGGCGCCAGTTGTGACCGTTGACGGTCCATGCGTTGATCTGTCCTGTGGCCTCGATGGTCCATTTGGGAGCTACGCCGACCTCGACAGCCACGTTGGGCGAGAGGATGACGTCGTCGAGGATGTTGGTCTTCAGGGCGACCTCCTGTCCGCGTGTCTGGAGGCATGCCGCGAGGCAGAGCACGACGGTTGAGATTACTATTTTGATTTTCATAGGCATTGAAAGGCGCCTTGACGTCGTGGGGGCGGCGTTAGGGCGACGGATACATAATGGTTTATCGGTATAGGTCGGGGAGAGAGGGCCTTTGGGCCGGTCGGGGAGGGATATCGGATGCAGCGAAACTGACGCAGGGACATGACGACGCGCTACCCGCAGGATGGCAACGGGCAGACACGACAAATCCTTCCGAGGACAAAGATTTTGCTTTCAGAAGATAAATAGCTGGTTGATAGCTTGTTATAAGAAAATTGGGGGGGTAATTTTAGCCCCTTGTTTCGTCATAAATCGGTACATTCAACAAAAAAACAATATCGGACTACTTATATGGAATGCAGAAGCAACGCGAAAGATTGCAAATGCAGAAGATGTGATTAAGTAAGGGTTGAGAATTAACTCAAAGCTACTAAAAATCAAGGATACAATAAAAAGTGCGGTTCGGTAGACAAAGGTAGGAAAATTTTTTCAATATATCGCAACGTTTATACGAAAATATTTAGTTAAAAATGCAGCGGTTAAATGTTAAAAGTGAGAATCTTGTAATATCTTAAACCGAGTCTCTGCCGGAGGCAGAGACATAGTGCAAAAACCCCGGTGCAACCCGTGGACTGGTGCGGTATATACATGTCATAGCCTCGGAGAGGCGTGTGATGGCATAGATGCAGCCTCTCCGAGGCTGCTATTGTATATGGTGGATGTTCCTCCCCCGGGTTGCACCCGGGGTTTTGGCACAAGACCCTGCCTCCGGCAGGGGGAGACATCGTCGGATTTATATATAATATATAATAGGTATAGCCTATTTAAGCCCCTTGCGGAGCCATGCGCCGGAGAAAAGTCGCCATAGGAAGATGGCACCGCGGAAGCAGAGCTCGACACACATGGCTATCCACACGCCGGCAAGCCCCATCGAGGGTGCGAGGAGCGCAGCGATGGGGAGGCGTACGAGCCAGATGCTGCCGAAGTTCATGGCTGCGGGGAGGATAGTGTCGCCGACGCCGATCATCACACCGTAGCTGACTATCGCAGCCGCAAACATCGGCTCGGCAAAGGCTTCGATGCGGAGCACTTCGGCTCCCAATGACTGGATGGCTCCGACAGGGCTCATCAACTCCATGACCCAGGGAGCGCAGACATACATCACCACTCCCATTACCGTCATGGTTACCATGCCGAGGCCGACGGTGATATAGCCGAAGCGCTTGGCGAGATCAAGGCGCTTGGCACCATAGCTCTGACCGACGAGCGTGGTCGCGGCGTCGCCGATACCGTAGCCCGGCATGTAGCAGATACTCTCGGCGGTGACGGCAAATGCGTTGGCAGCGATGGCGATGATGCCGAGCGGAGCCACGATGACAGTGACGGCTATCTGGGCGCCGCAGATGACGGCGTGTTCGAGTGTCATCGGCGCGGAGACACGCATGGCCTTGCGGATTACGGAGGCCGTCGGGCGGAAACTGCCGGGATGTCCGGCGAGACAGAGTGATTTTTCCCTCACACAGAGATACCACATCATCGCTCCGGCGGTCACGATCTCGGCCGAGACTGTCCCGAGGGCTGCGCCGAGCACTCCGAGGCCCGCGCCGGGCAGGGTGAGCTCCATGCCTCCGAGGGTGAGATGGCGCGTCGGGAAGATGAGAAAGAAGTTAAACACCACATCGAGCACACACATCATCACGTTCAGCCCCCCGGGAATCTTCATGTTGCCCGCACAGCGGAGCATCGCGCCTCCGAGATAGTTCATCGTCAGCAGCGGTAGTGCCAGTACGAAGACAAGGAAGTAGACCGACGCCTTATGACACACGCTCTCATCGCCCCCGAGCCAGTGGGGGAGCGGCCATGCGATGGCAGCGCCTATGATGACCACCGCCAGGGCGAAGAGGAGGCACCCTACGATCGACTGGCGCAGGATGCAGCGCGCACCCTCGTTGTCGGAGGCACCTATGCGGTGGGCCACCTGTACCGAGAAGCCGACAGTCACAGCCGAGCAGACACCCCAGAAGAGCCAGAGGCTGGTGGATACAAGTCCGACAGCTGCTGAGTCGTCGGCTCCGAGGCGTCCGACCATCGCCGCGTCGATATATTGCATCATGATGCTTGACAGCTGGGCCATCATCGCCGGCCACGACAGTTTGGCGGTCAGCTTGAGCTGCTGACCGAACGACATTGGTGCCCCAGAGCGGATGAGTGAGATGTCGGACATGGGTAGTGTTTATGACAAGGTGTCGCAGATACGTTCGAGCGCTTCCTCGAGAGTAGAGCGGGGACAGGCGATGTTGAGGCGTATGTAGCCCTCGCTGCCATACATCATGCCGGAGTTTACCCAGACGCGGGCATCGTCGAGCAGACGTTTGGCCAGGTCATCGGCCTTGATATCGAGCGCCGAGATGTCGACCCAGGGGAGATAGGTGGCTTCGAGGCGTGCGATCGGACATTGCGGCAGGCGTTTCCCGAGATATTCGCGGAGGAAGAGATAGTTGTCATGCAGATACCGGCGGAGAGCTTCGAGCCACTCGCTCCCCTCCGAGGAGTAGGCCGCACGGAGCGCTTCGACACCGAAGGGGTTGACGTCGCAGACCTCGTTGATGTTGACCGCGCGGTCGATGAGTGCGCGCTCTTTCTCGACGGGCGCGATGATGTTGGCGATCTGGAGTCCGGCGGTGTTGAATGACTTTGACGGCGACAGGCAGATGATGGCCTCCGGATCGATGGTGCCGTAGGGGATGTAGCGGTAGCCGGGCATGGTGAGCTCGTTGTGGATCTCGTCGCTGACTACCGTCACTCCGTTGCGGCGGCATATCTCGGAGAGCTTCGAGAGCTCCTCGCGCGTCCATGCGCGTCCGGCGGGATTGTGGGGATTGCAGAGGAGGAGCAGCCGGTTGGCAGGGTCAGCCGCAAGTTTCTCCAGACCGTCGAAGTCCATGCTGTAGGTAAACTCGCGGTCGGATATATCGTTGCGCAGGAGCGGATTCTCCACGATGTGGCAGCCGTTGTTGCGGATCGAAGAGAAGAAGCAGTTGTAGACGGGGGTCTGGACGATGACACCGGAGCCTTCCGGCGCGAGAGCCTTGATGATGGCCGATATCGCAGGGACGACACCGGGGACATAGATGACGTCGCGGCGATCGATGGTGTAGAGGTGGCGTGAGCTGAACCAGTCGATGAGCGCGTCGTAGTAGCTCTCACCGACATAGGTGTAGCCAAACACACCGTGATCCACCCGGCGTCGGAGCGCCTCGATGATGCAGGGGGCTGTCTGGAAGTCCATGTCGGCCACCCAGAGGGGGATCACGTCGTGGCGGGAGTCCCATTTATAAGAACCGGTGCCGCGTCTGAGCACTATCTTGTCGAAGTTGAAATCTTGTGACATACGCTTTTTTGGGGGGAGGAATGAGGTTAGACTTTTGTTGAATTCTCGGCGGCGACATTGCGGCAACATCTGAGCGCTGATTCGCCGGCATGGATGACTACATTTTTTCCTTCAACATAGTCTCTGCGATCGATTGTGAGTATTCTGATGCAAAGGTAGCTATTTTTTGTGCTATAATTGTAATCCGGAAGTTTGCAGATTGGGAAAAAATGAGTAATTTCGCGCCGTCATCGGTTCGCACCGTGCGAATAAAGGGAATTGGGTGAAAATCCCAGACAGTCCCGCTGCGGTAAATTCCAGTTAATGACTCCGGATTAAAGATCATGACCACTGTGGCCGGCCAACGGCCATGGGAAGGTTGTCCGGAAGTCGGAATAAGTCCGAAAACCTGCCGATTGACCATGAGATAAATGTGTTTTTCTTTACGAGGATGAGGAAGCATATAAAAAAACAGTCACTACATAGTCATACATGCGCCCTGTCGCATAGGATTTTGACGGTACTTGCGTTTGCCTGTGCCGTCCCTGTCTGTGTGTGGTCGCAGACACCTGCCACTATCGAGCTTGATTCGGTCGAAGTGGTGGAATCACCCGCCTCTAAATCGCTCAAAAGCACCGCCCCGCGTTTCAATATCGACGAGAAGCAGTTCAACCGCCTTGGTGTCACCGACATTTCCGACGCCATGCACCGTCTGCCCGGAGTCAACCTGCGTGATTACGGAGGTCTTGGCGGACTGAAGACAGTGTCGGTGCGCGGCCTCGGAGCACCGCATACGGCTGTCATCTACGACGGCATCGTGTTGAGCGACTGCCAGAGCGGAGAGGTCGATGTGGCCCGCTATTCACTCGACAATGTCGAGGAACTGGCGATGGTCATCGGCGACAACGATGACATCTTCATCCCTGCACGCGCCGCCGCCTCGGCCGCCTCCCTTAGCATCTCGAGTTTCCGTGCGCCGGCCCCGGCCTCGCCTCTCGAAGTGGTCGGGCAGGTGAAGGTAGGCTCGTTTGGCTACGTCAATCCCTATGTCCGCCTCGGGCGCAGATTTTCAGACAGTTTTTCCATGAACGTCATCGGCGACTACACTTATGCCGAGAACGACTATCCCTATAAGCTCAGAAACGGCAAGCAGACCCTGCGCGGCCGACGCACCAACAGCATGATGAACAGCGGCCACGGGGAGCTCAACGCCGAGTGGCAGCCCGACAGCCGCTCAAGTCTCAGAGGCAAGCTATATTACTATGACAACGACCGTCAGCTCCCCGGCCCGGTGATTTACTATAACGACAACAGTAGCACCGAGACCCTGCGCGACCGCAATTTCTTCGGCCAACTGCAATATCGCAACGCCCTTTCGTCGCAGTGGTCTGTGCAGGCCCACGGTAAATTCAACTGGGCGTCGTCACACTACCGCGATGTCAACGGCAAATATCCAGGCGGGTTTCTCGATCAGCACTATTGGCAACGCGAGGCCTACGTCAGCGGATGTGTGCTCTGGATTCCGGCCGAGAAGTGGGCCTTTGACTATTCGGCTGACTATATCTACAACAATTTCACCAGTAATCTCCCGACGGAGACTTTCCCTTACCGCCACACGGTGTTGCAGACGCTCACCGCACGCTACCGTAACCGCCACCTCACCGCTTCAGTCCGGCTTTTAGGCTCCGTCTACGACTGCGGATCCAAGACGGGTGTCAGCGCGCGCGACTATCGCCGTCTTTCTCCATCTGCGAGCCTGTCGGTGCAGCCTTTCGGAGATGAGATGCTGTTTCTGCGCGCTTCCTACAAAAGCATTTTCAGGATGCCGACCTTCAACGAGGCATACTTCTTCCACTACGGCAATCCCGACGTCAGACCTGAGACGGCCGACCAGTTCAATATCGGCGCCACCTACAGGATGAAAAGCCGTTCCTGGCTTGAGGATGGAAGTTTCACCGCCGATGTCTACATCAACCATGTCAAAGATAAGATTGTCGCCATCCCCTACAATATGTTTCTCTGGACTGTGGTCAATCTCGACAAGGCCCGCATCATCGGCGTAGATCTCACCGGTTCGCTGACTTTCCCTCTCGTGCGCCGGCAGAAACTGGTGTTGACCGGCAACTACAGCTATCAGCTCGCTCAGCCGCGCACCGATCCCACATCCAAGGAATACAACAAGCAGATTGCCTACATCCCACGCCATTCCGGAAACCTGTCGTTGGGCTACGAGAATCCCTGGGTCAATCTCTCGGTCCACTCTACGGCCGTCAGCTGCCGCTTCGCCACTAACGACGACAACCCCGCAACCCGTTTGGGAGGCTATCTCGACATGGGGCTTACGGCCTACCGCACCTTCCATCTCTTCAACCACGCCTTCGAACTGCGTGGCGATGTGATGAATCTGCTCGACAAACGCTATATGGTTGTGGCCCGCTACCCGATGCCCGGCCGCTCATGGCGTGTGTCGTTGAAATTCACACTCTGAAATTTCAAATAAATATCATAAATTCCAAACACAGTTATGAAACTTAACAAATTAGTGCTTGTAGCGCTCGCTGCGCTCAGTTTCACCGCTTGTAGCGATGACGACAACGACGGTTCATCGGACACCACCGTCTACAATGGCTTTTTCGTCCTCAACCAAGGCAACATGAACAACAATATCCCCGGTAGTGTCACCAATATTGACCCGAAAGCAGGTGTGGCTTACCAGGATGTCTTTCAGGCTGCCAACGGCCGCATCATCGGCGATACACCTCAGGCCGGTATCATCTACGACGGTAAAATGTATGTGGGTGTCTACCTTTCAAGTACCATTGAGATTGTTGACCACAAGACACTCAAATCTGTGAAGACCATCTCGCTCAAAGGAGAGGGCATCCAGCCGCGCAGCCTCGCGGCGAAGGATGGTAAAGTCTACGTGTCGCTCTACGACGGTTATGTCGCACGCATTGACACCAAATCTCTTGAAATCGACGCTAAGATCAAGGTCGGCCCCAATCCTGACGAGATCGCAATCGCGGGTGACTATCTATATGTCACAAATTCCGACGGCATGAACTATCTCAGCGGTTATGCCAACGGCTATACTGTTTCAAAGATCAAACTTTCCGACTTCACCGAGGAAAGCCGCATTCAGGTGGGTATGAATCCGACCAGAATCGTCTCCAACGGTACCGATGTCTTTGTCATCTCAATGGGCGACTATACCACCGCGCATCCCGCAATGCTCAAGCGCATCAACGCTGACGACACTGTCGATGAACTTTTCGGAGCGACAATGATGTCGATCAACGGCGATAAGCTCTACACCGCCGAGGCTCCCTTCTATCCCAGCCCGATCACCTATTCGATCTATACTATCTCAACTGGCGAATCAACCTCGTTTACTCCTGCCAACGTCACCACCCCCACTGCGATGGGTGTAAATCCCGCAACCGGCAGATTGTATATCACTACCAGCTCCGGTGGCTATAGCGATCCCTATGTCGTCAACGAATACACCGCCGCCGGTGACTTCCTGAAGACATATGAGTCAGGTGTCTACACTGCCGCTTTCATCTTCTAAGAGAAATCTTTATTTCTGAATGAGAAATATTCTGTATCTGACGCTCGTGCTTCTGTCCCTGCTCACCGCATGTGTGGGCAAGGGCAGCGGCGATGCGTCTGCTTTGGACAATGGCGCGAAACTCGCTCTGCGGCGGGCTGAGAATCTTACATTGCGCGAGCATGACGGATACTACACCGCCACCATGAGCAATCCTTGGGACTCGACCAAGATCCTTCACACCTATATCCTCGTCCCGGACACAATGGAGCTGCCTCGATCGCTTCCCGAAGGGACTGTGGTCAGAACTCCGCTCAAAAATGCGCTGGTCTACTCGACGGTCCACCAGTCGCTCATCGGCCGGCTTGGCGCGCGTGATGCCATCGGTGGCATCTGTGACGCGCAATACATCCATAATCCTGACCTGCTCGCGCGGCTTGCCGACGGTTCGCTCGCAGACTGCGGCAGCAGCTATTCGCCCAACATCGAGCGCATCATCCGGCTGCGTCCCGACGCGCTCATGCTCTCTCCCTATGAGAATTCGGGTAACTACGGCAAGCTCGGACAGCTGGGGATCCCAATCATCGAGTGTGCCGACTATATGGAGAGCTCACCTCTCGGCAGGGCTGAATGGATGAAATTCTATGGGCTGCTTTTCGGAAAGAGCCATGAAGCCGAGGTCCTGTTTGACAGCATAGAGACTGAATACACACAACTGAAAGAGCTTGTGGCCGATGCGGCAGAGAGGCCGTCGGTCATAATTGACAAACTATATGGCAACACGTGGTATGTCCCCCGCCACGACTCAACGATGGGGACCTATATCCGCGATGCGGGCGGGAAGAATCCCTTCGGTCACATCGCCGGCACCGGGAGCGCAGGGCTTTCGGGCGAGCAGGTGCTCCACGAGGGTGGCGAGGCCGACATCTGGCTGCTGCGCTATGCTCAGAAAAACGACAAGACTTTGCGCGAATTTGCCGCCGACAATGCAATTTATCCCCTCTTCAAACCGTTGAAAAACGGTAAGGTCTACGGCTGCAACACGGAGCGTATCGCTTACTATGAGGAGACTCCCTTCAATCCGCATCTCCTCTTGCGCGATCTCATTCTCGTCATTCATCCCGAGATGCTCGACGACGCCGGACCCACGCGCTATTTCACCCTTCTTGCCGAATGAAATTCTTCATCACCATAGCTGCCGTCGTCCTATTGTTTCTGGCAAACCTCTTCTGGGGGTCGGTATCGTTGCCGGCATCCGAGGTCATGGCCATACTTATGGGACACGGTGATGGTGACACAGTTGAGTTTATCGTTATCGGCAGCCGTCTTCCCATGGCGTTGACAGCGCTGCTTGCCGGAGCCGGACTGGCCGCTTCAGGCTTGCTGCTCCAGACAGCCTTCCGCAATCCGCTCGCAGGCCCGTCGGTGCTCGGCATAAATTCAGGAGCAAGTCTTGGCGTGGCGTTGGTGATGCTCCTCTTCGGGGGCTCGTTGACGGCGGGAGATTTTACCGTCGGGGGCTACACGGCCGTAGTTGTCGGAGCCTTTGCGGGAAGCATGCTCGTCATGGCTGTGCTTTTAGGTCTCTCCACCATACTGAAAAACGATCTGATGCTCCTGATCACCGGTATCATGATTGGCTATCTTGTCTCTTCGGCCATCATGCTCCTCAACTATGTGTCATCGGCTGAAGGGGTGCAGAGCTACGTCATGTGGGGCATGAGTACATTCAACGGTGTTTCGCTTGCCCAGATGCCGCTCTACGGCGGTCTCTGCCTCGCCGGTCTCCTTGTGGCCGCTTTATTGGTCAAACCGCTCAACCTGCTGCTGCTCGGCGATGGCTATGCGCGTAATCTTGGTGTCAACCTGCGCTTCATACGCAATCTGCTCCTATTTGCCACGGGGCTTCTCACTGCCGTCATCACAGCTTTCTGTGGGCCGGTGTCGTTTATCGGACTCGCCGTCCCTCACATTGCCCGACTGATCTTCCGCAGCGACAACCATCGGGTGTTGATGCCTGCGTGTTTTCTCACCGGAGCGGCTGTAGCCCTGGCGTGCAATCTGCTCTGCGTGCTCCCGACCGATTCGGTGCTTCCCATCAATGCCGTAACGCCGCTGATTGGCGCACCGGTTGTGATATGGGTGCTCGTCGGCCATCGCCGTAAGGCTTAATCTATCGGAATATTCATTCATATCTTTCCCAAAAAATCAATGGACAGGCAAACAGAGGTTCATCCGCAGAAACCGGTCGGCCGTTTCGCGCCGTCGCCGACCGGACGCATGCACTTTGGAAATGTTTTCACGGCTGTGATTTCGTGGCTTTCGGTGCGGAGCCGGGGTGGAAAATGGATATTGCGCATTGAGGATCTTGATCCGCAACGCTCGAAGACTGAATATGCCTCGCAGATTGAGGATGATCTCCTCTGGCTCGGTCTTGACTGGGATGAGGGAGGTCTCGACGGTCGTGGAGACCACGGTCCCTACCGCCAGAGTCTCCGTGACGGTTTCTATGAGGATTTTCTTGGGCGGCTGACCTCTACGGGACTGACATATCCCTGTTTCTGCACACGCGCAGACATCATGGCTACCCAGGCCCCGCATGAGTCTGACGGACGTGTCATCTATCGCGGCACCTGCCGTCCGGTTGCAGGCGTGGAGCCACGGGCCGATCTGACGAGGCGTCATGCGACGCGGCTCATAGTCCCCGATGAAGAGATCCGGTTCACCGATATGGTCTATGGCCCTCAGTCGACCAATCTTGCCGTCCACTGCGGGGATTTTGTGCTCCGGCGCTCTGACGGAGCGTGGGCCTACCAGCTTGCCGTGGTTGTCGACGATGCGCTGATGGGGGTGACGGAGGTTGTGCGTGGCAATGACTTGCTTCTTTCCACCGCACAGCAGCTCTATCTCTATCGTCTGCTCGGGCTTGAGGCTCCGGCCTACGCGCATCTGCCGCTTATCTGCAACGATAATATGCAGCGCCTGTCGAAACGCGATGCCTCGATGAGCATGGAGGAACTTCGCAGACGCTATTCGCCCGAAGAGATTCTCGGGATGGTGGGGGCACTTGCCGGAATCACTGCCGATCAGGGTGCGTGTCTGCTCGACGAACTTATCAATGCCTTTGACTGGAGGAAGATTCAACCGGTCCGGTCTAAAAAAATCACCACGGTGCCGTGAGCAAATTTCGGCAGGCGGTTGTTTAAAAGATGTGAATACATCAAAGCAAACATCCACCACTTCCACAACGCGTGATGTCATCGGTATCGGTGGCCGTGTGTTGAAATATGTCCTGCCGCTTGCCATATCGGTCGGGTTGATCGTATGGTTGCTCCACAAGGTCAACATCCATCAGGTCGAGGAGATCATCAAGCAGGGGGTCGACTACCGCTACATCTTTCTCATGATGGCGATAACGGTTTTGTCGCATATCATACGCGGTATCCGCTGGGGCATACAGCTGCGCGCGGCGGGGATCCCGCGGATTCCGGCCGTGGCCGAGAGTGTGTCGATTTTCGGAGCCTACGCGCTCAATCTCGTGTTTCCTTTTCTCGGAGAGGCATGGCGCTGTGTCTACATCTCCAAGCGCGAGGATTGCAAGCTCTCGACAGTGGTCGGTACGGATCTCGGTGACCGTGCGTCGGACGGCATCATGATACTTTTGCTGCTCATAGTCACTCTTTTTGTCGCGCGGCCTGAGATGGATAAGTTTCTTGACCGTTATCCCATCGGCGAGGCGATAGACAGGGTGGCCACTGGCGATACTTTGTGGATATGGCTTGCCGCTGTTGTCGTGGTTGTAGCCGTGGGTGAATACTTTTTCCGCGACACCAAATTCGTGAGCGGTATCAACGCCAGCGCCATGCGTATATGGAACGGTTTCAAGGTGCTGTTCCACATGAAAGGCACTGGACTCTATATTGTGCTCACATTCGGCATCTGGATCTGTTACTTTTTCGAGACCTATGTCTGTTTCTTCGCTTTCCCCTTCACGCGTGAACTGATCACCGGCGACGGTTATTACCTCGGACTCATCCCCGGCCTTGTAGTCTTTGTCTTTGGTTCATGCAGCATGGGAGTGCCGTCAAACGGCGGTCTTGGCCCCTGGAATCTTGCCGTGATGTTTGCCCTCAGTCTTTTCGGTATCTCCGACAGCGACGGTACGGCATATTCGATTGTGTGCTGGAGTTTCCAGACAATAATCCTTATAGCTTCGGGTATTTTCGCCGCATTCTACATCATGATCTCGCGCCGCTCGCTTCGCCGTGGGGCTGTGAAGCAGGCATGAAAAGGTATAAAAAACAGAACTACACGCAGGCAGTGTGTCTGACACACCGGCTTGCGTGTAGTTCTGTTTATAAGAGTGTTTGGACGATTACACGTTCTCGGGACGGAGAGTGCGGACAGTAGCGCCTGCACGCCACATTTCGCTCTCGCGGAGAGCCTTGAGTTCTTCCTCAAGCTTCTCGCGGTAGTCGGGCTGAGTGTTTGAATCGATTGAACGCTGTGCCTCACGACCGCTCTTCACGCTCTCGTAGAGATCATAGACAACGGGCTTGACCGCATCGTGGAACGGGCCCATCCAGTCGAGGGCACCGCGCTGTGCGGTGGTAGAGCAGTTGGCATACATCCAGTCCATACCCTTTGCAGCGAAGAGGGGCATGAGTGACTGGGTGAGCTCTTCGACAGTCTCGTTGAAGGCCTCGGAGGGTGTGTGGCCATTCTCGCGGAGCACTTCGTACTGGGCGAGGAGGAGGCCCTGGATAGCACCCATGAGAGAACCGCGTTCGCCGGTGAGGTCGCTGACAGCCTCGCGCTGGAAAGTGGTCTCAAAGAGATAGCCCGAACCGATGCCGATGCCGAGGGCGAGTGTGCGGTCAAGCGCACGGCCGGTTGCGTCCTGATAGACAGCGAAGCTCGAGTTGGTGCCTTTGCCTTCCTTGAAGAGGATACGGAGCATTGTGCCGGAACCCTTGGGGGCAACCATGATCACGTCGACATCTGCGGGGGGAACCACGCCGGTGCGGTCGCTCCAGTTGATGGCGAAGCCGTGGCTGAAGTAGAGAGCCTTGCCGGGAGTGAGGTGTTTCTTGATGGTGGGCCACTGGGAGATGACAGCGGCATCGCTGAGAAGACACATGATGATGGTGCCGCGCTTGCAGGCTTCTTCGATGGAGAAGAGAGTCTCGCCGGGAACCCATCCGTCGGCCACTGCCTTGTCGTAAGTCTTGCCTTCGCGCTGGCCGACGATCACGTTGAAGCCGTTGTCGCGCAGGTCAAGGCCCTGGCCGGGACCCTGAACACCGTAGCCGATGACTGCGATGGTTTCATCTTTGAGCACTTCGCGTGCTTTTTCCAAAGGGAATTCTTCGCGGGTGACAACTGTCTCTTCAACACCGCCGAAATTTAATTTTGCCATAAGATTTTGGGTATTTTATGTTTCGTTACAAATGATTCTTGTCAGTTTGTGTCTCAGCGCGGGATAAAATGGATGCGGCTGAGGCAGCAGGGGGTGGAGTTGACGGCGATCTGTATGTCGGCCACCTCCGGGCTCCCCTCGTGTGGGGCACGTCCGACCGTCGCTTCCTCGTCATATTGGGCTTCATGTTTGAAAGCCACCTCGAAGCGCCCGATTCTGTTGCGCTCATAGTGGTCGAGCGACCATAGGTCGGTCATGAGGTCGATGTAGCGCCGTGTGGTGACGTGGCGGTTGACATCAATGTCCGAGACGGCGAAACGGTAGCTGTGTTCGGTCTCGGGTGAGGTCAGCGGCAGGAGCTTACCTCCTTTATCGCCACCGAAGGGGCGGTCAAGCACAATGTCTTTGCCTTCCCAGATCGGGGTGAGGTCACCGGGACGTCGGGTGGTCATATTGATGGCCATCCAAGTCGAGTGGGCGCGGAGCACCTCTTCTCCCGTCTTCGCGTCAAACATGGCGAAGTTTCGGTCGGAGAAAAGGCGGTTGGTGTTTTCCACCCATGTGTCGATGCGGTATGTATGGTTGACGGCCGGACTCTCCATGATGTCAATGGTCAGACGGCTCAACACCCATGAGATCCCTTCCTGAATCATGCGGTCAAACCCGATCCCGAGACGGTTGGCGTGGGCCGTGGCGACATCGATGATTGTCGTGACTATGCGTGACAGTGGCATCTCGCGCTGGGCGTTGACCTCAGAGGCGGGGAGAAAGAGCTCGTAGGAGAATATTTTAGATTCTGTTGACATTCCTTATGCGTGTGGTGGGATGAGTGTGTGGGCGGTCAGGATCATTCCAGGCCGAAAGACTTGGATCGGTTTCTCTCTTCCTCAAGAAAGTGGGTGAAATGTTCTGTCGGCGACTTGGTGATGCAGATGCGTCCGGAGCGGATGAACTGGAGGATACCATATTTCGCAAGCAGTTCGTAGAGAGCCTGGGTCTCGCTTTCGTGGCCTGTCTTTTCGAGAATGGTGTATTCGCGTGTCAGTTCGAGGATGCGGGCGTTGTGGACGCGGATGATGCGCTCAAACTCTTTTTCGTCGAGGAGTTTCTGGGTCGGCACCTTGTAGAGCGCTACTTCCTGATAGATGATCTCGTCATCGGTGTAGAGATATGCACGGAGCACATCTATGCACTTTTCAATCTGTTTGATGACTTTCTCCATGGTCTCGCGGTCAGACGAACAGGTGAAGTTCATCTTGTGGATGCCTGCCATTGAGCTCGGGCTGGAGGAGACGCTTTCGAGGTTGAGGCCACGGCGGGTGAAGATGATGGAGATGCGGTTGAGAAGACCGACCTGGTTTTCGGTGAAGACCGATATGGTGAAGAGTTGTTTTTCCATTTATTTCTTGAGCTTAGGCCTGATACTTTGTCGTGACATTCAAGAGGATTTCGTTGATGCCTGAACCCGGGGCGATCATGGGGAAGACCATATCCTCGGGGTCGATGTTGACATCGAGGAGATAGGTCTCGTCGTCGTCCATCATGCGGCTGATGGCTGCGTCGAGTTCCTCGCGGCAGGCGACACGCTCGGCCTTGAATCCGTAGGCCGAGGCGATGGTGACGAAATCGGGGTTGATCATCGGAGTGGCCGAGAAGCGGTTGTTGTAGAACATGGCCTGCCACTGGCGGACGTTGCCGAGGAAGTCATTGTTGAGGATGATGATCTTGACACCGATGTTGTATGCAAGCATGGTGCCGAGTTCCTGCATGGTCATCTGGAAGCCGCCGTCGCCCATGAAAGCGAAGACCTTGCGCCCGGGGGAGGCGATCTTTGCGCCGATTGCTGCCGGGAGGCAGAATCCCATAGTGCCGAGACCACCGGAGGTGATCATGCTCTTCGGAAGTGTATATTTGAAATAGCGGGCGCTCATCATCTGGTTCTGGCCTACGTCGGTCACGATGATTCCCTTGTTGTCTGACGCTTCTGAGATTTTGCGGATCACTTCGCCCATGCGCATCGCTCCGCCGGCGGGGATGTCGGTCGGTTCGAGTTCACGTTTGATGACCTCTTCATATTCCACTTTCTCGGGGCGGTCAAATTCGGCCAGCCATTCGGAGTGGCTCGACTTGTTGATGAGTGGCAGGAGTGCCTGGAGCACCTTTTTGGCGTCGCCATAGATCGAAGTGTGACACTTGACGTTCTTGTTAAACTCGCTGCGGTCGATGTCGACGTGGATGATCTTGGCCTGGGGTGCATATTTGCTGACGGCGCCGGTCGCGCGGTCGTCAAAGCGCATGCCTATGGCAAGGATGACATCGGCGCGGTTAGTGTTGATGTTCGGGCCGATGTTGCCGTGCATGCCGACCATGCCTTTGTTGAGCGGATGGTCGGAAGGGATGGTCGAGAGTCCGAGCAGTGTAGTGGCGACGGGGATGCCGGCCTTTTCGGCCAGCGCGCGGAGCTCGTCTTCAGCATTGGCGAGCATAACGCCGTGGCCGGCTATGATCATCGGGTGCTCGGCGCGGTTGATGAGACCGGCTGCGCTGGTGATGTCGCCTGGGAGAAGTTCGGGATCCGGATTATAGCTGCGGATATATTTGATGCGCTCGTAGTTCCATTCGAGTTCGCCAACCTGGGCATCGCGGGTGAGATCGATGACGACGGGGCCGGGGCGACCGGTCGAGGCTATGTAGAAGGCACGGGCTATGGCCCAGGGGATTTCCTCGGGACGGCGCACCTGAAAAGCCCACTTGGTGATAGGCTGGGTGATGCCGATGACGTCGGTTTCCTGAAAAGCATCGGAGCCGAGCGAGTTGACACCGACCTGGCCAGTGATGACGACGAGCGGTGTGCAGTCGACGTTGGCGTCAGCTATGCCGGTGATGACATTTGTGGCGGCAGGACCGGAAGTGACTGTGACGACACCGACTTTGCCTGAGACACGCGCATAGCCCTGGGCGGCATGGACGGCTCCCTGCTCGTGGCGTGCGAGTATGTGGTTGAGACTGTCGGAGTAGTCGTAGAGTTTGTCGTAGAAGGGCATTATCTGGCCTCCGGGATAGCCGAAAAGTGTTGTGACATCTTCAGCTACGAGTGCGCGGCACACTGCTTCTGCGCCTGTTATACGTTCACCCATACAAAGTAAGTCTGAATTATGGTTTTGCGGTGAGTTATTAAATCTGATACCTTAGAGGTTGTGGTAGGGGGATGGAGAGGGTGAGCTGTGTCAGTCGTCGAGCTTTCTGACTCCTCCCTTGTCGGCTGATGTCACCATGGCGGCATAGGCGCGGAGAGCCTGGGAGACTTTGCGGTCGCGGTCGCGTGCGGTGAATGCCTTCGGGCCGTGGGCTTCCTCTTCCTTGCGGCGGGAGGCGAGCTCTGAGTCGGTGAGCCTGACATTGATGCTGCGGGCAGGGATGTCAATCTCTATGATGTCGCCGTCGCGGACAAGGCCGATGTTGCCGCCGTTTGCCGCCTCGGGCGAGATGTGGCCGATTGAAAGGCCTGAAGTGCCTCCGGAGAAACGTCCGTCGGTGATGAGCGCACACTCTTTGCCGAGATGCTTACTCTTGATATAGGAGGTGGGGTAGAGCATTTCCTGCATGCCGGGGCCACCTTTGGGGCCTTCGTAGGTGATGACGACCACGTCGCCGCTCTTCACTTTGTCGCGTAGGATGCCGTCGACTGCTGCTTCCTGCGAGGTGAAGACCTTGGCCGGGCCACTGAAGCGGAAGATGCTTTCGTCGACGCCGGCAGTCTTGACCACGCAGCCGTCGAGAGCAATGTTGCCTTTGAGGACAGCGAGACCGCCGTCCTTCACATAGGCATGCTCCATGTCGCGGATGCAGCCGTTGGCACGGTCGGTGTCAAGGTCACTGTAATACGCCATCTGTTTGCCGAGCTCTGTGGTGCGCTTCATGCCCGGAGCGCTTTTCCATAGCTCGTCAGCCTTGTCGTCGAAATCCTTTCCTCCGATGGCAAAGCGGTCTATCGCCTGTCCGAGCGTCATGCCGTCGACGCGGTTGACAGTGCTGTCGACGAGACCTGCCTCGGCAAGGATCTTCATTATAGAGAGGATGCCGCCTGCGCGGTTGACATCCTGGATGTGGTAGTGGGAGTTGGGGGCCACCTTGCAGAGCACCGGAGTCTTGCGCGAGAGCTTGTCGATGTCGTCCATCGTGAAGTCTGCGCCGGCTTCGTGGGCCACGGCGAGGAGGTGGAGCACCGTATTGGTCGAACCGCCCATAGCGATGTCGAGGGTCATGGCGTTGAGCATGGCCTGACGTGTGGCTATGTTGCGCGGGAGCACACTCTCGTCGCCGTCGCGGTAGTAGGCATAGGTGTTTTTGACGATCTGGTCAGCTGCCTTTTTGAAAAGTTCGAGACGGTTGATGTGGGTGGCCACGATGGTGCCGTTGCCGGGGAGAGCCATGCCGATAGCCTCGTTGAGCGAGTTCATTGAGTTGGCGGTAAACATGCCTGAGCATGAGCCGCAGGTGGGGCAGCCTTTTTTCTCCAGCTCGGTCACGTCTGAGGCGCTGACAGAGGTGTCGGCGGCATCGATCATGATGTCGATGAGGTCGACTGCGCGACCGTTGACATCGCCGGCCTCCATAGGGCCTCCCGAGACGAAGATCGCAGGTATGTTGAGGCGCATAGCGGCCATGAGCATGCCGGGGGTGACTTTGTCGCAGTTGGAGATGCAGACCATCGCATCGGCTTTGTGGGCATTGACCATATATTCGATGGAGTCTGCGATCATATCGCGTGAGGGCAGGGAATAGAGCATGCCGTCGTGGCCCATGGCGATACCGTCGTCGATAGCGATGGTGTTGAATTCGGCGGCGAAGCATCCCTGCTTCTCGATTTCCTGTTTGACGATCTGGCCGACCTCATGGAGATGGGTGTGGCCTGGTACAAATTGAGTGAAGGAATTTACTATTGCTATTATCGGTTTGCCAAACTGCTCTTCCTTCATGCCGTTGGCGCGCCAAAGTGCACGGGCACCGGCCATTCGCCTGCCCTCGGTACTTGCTGCGCTTTTCAATGGGAAACTCATGATGCTTCGAACCTATGAATTTGTTAAAAATATCCGCAAAAATACGATAATATGTTGTAAAACACAAAAAATCCGCGAAATATTTTTAATTACAGCCTGTCATGAAGAGTATGAGAGGTCATTTCTGCACAGATGGATATATAAATGTGCAAACCGCTGGCGCGGGTATAGACGCAGAAAGTCCCGATGTCGGATTATTTCTGACATCGGGACTTTCATGTAGCCCATAGGAGAATCGAACTCCTCTTTCAAGAATGAAAATCTTGCGTCCTAGCCGATAGACGAATGGGCCATTCCTTAACCAAGATAGCTTATCGGAAAAATCTTCGTGAAGCCTTCCGGATTAAGCAGCGAGCTTGGCAATGTGATGAGCAAGCTTGCTCTTGAGGTTAGCGGCTTTGTTCTTAGAGATAGAGTTCTTCGAAGCAAGACGGTCGAGCATGGCGCCTACCTTGCGGAAAGCTGCTTCAGCTTCAGCCTTGTCAGTCAGTTTGCGAAGATTGCGAACGGCGTTGCGGGCAGTCTTTGCATAGTAACGGTTGCGAAGTCTACGTGATTCGATCTGACGAATTCTCTTTAATGATGATTTATGATTTGCCATCGGTTAATCTAAATTCTTTTGTTCTTGATTAAGTCTTCTTTGTAGCCCATAGGAGAATCGAACTCCTCTTTCAAGAATGAAAATCTTGCGTCCTAGCCGATAGACGAATGGGCCTTTCCAAAAGCGATTGCAAAGTTAGGCACTATTTTTGAATCAAGCAAATTTTTTAAGAAATTTTTTGATATTCTGCCCCAAATTGTCTATTTTTGCAATAAATATGGCGTTAATGGCCACCCGGCGTTATTGTTTCTTTATATAAAATAGGTGGTTGGAGATGCCGGTTTTTACACCAGTTTTGCATACACAATAGATTAAATATTCATACCAATCATTTTTATTTACAGTTCTATTTTATTTATGAAACGAATACTTACATCACTGCTTGTTTTAGTTCTTTCGTTAGGCTTTGTTATGAATGCGGCAGATAGTTCTGACTCGTCATGCTGCAAGAGCTCTGCCTCCTGTGCGAAATCCACGCTCGGAATCTTCAATCATCTCGGTGTCGGGCTCGGTGTCGGCACCAACGGTATCAGTGTTGAGGCTGCCACTCCTATCACTCGTTTTGTCTCTGTCCGTGCCGGAGTGCATGTCATGCCCGGTATCAAGTTTAGCGCTGAGGTTGATGCGAGCCGTTACGGAGCTGACGCTTTCACCGAGTCAGGCCTGGATGCCGACTTCAACCTCGGACGCACCCAGGGATCATTGATCTTCAACGTGTATCCTTTCCCCTCAGGCTCGTTCTTTATCGCTGCCGGCGCGTATTTCGGCGGTGGCAAGTTGCTGAAAGTGAAAGGCCATTTCGATGAGTTTGCCGGCCAGGGCACAGTCAATATCGGTGACTACGGTATTCCTGTCGATGCCGATGGCAATATCAGCGGCGGACTGAAAGTCAATGGTTTCCGCCCTTATCTCGGTCTTGGCTGGGGGCGCGCGATACCCCGCCGCCTGCTCAACTTCAATGTTGAACTTGGTGTGCAGATCCAGGGCAAGCCGAAGGTCTATTCAGATGCCGGCGAGGTCACCACAGTCACCGGCGAGGCTGCCGACAATGATTTTAAGGATGTCATCAAGTATCTCAAAGTCTATCCGTGTCTGACATTCCGTCTGACAGGCAAGATTTTCTGACCATTTATCTCTTGAGCGGAATGATCCTCCATCTCATAGCTCTGAAGACAATAAAATATAGCGACACTCAGACCATACTGACGGCCTACAGCCGTGAGCAAGGGAGGGTGTCGCTCTCATTGCCTTCAGGCACCGGCAAGGCGGCGGCACGCATGCGTGCGCTGACTATGCCGCTGAGCGTGATAGAGTGTATGGGGGAGCGTCGTGCCGGCCGTGAGATCATGCCGATGCGTCAGGTGGGCCGGAGTCTGGCTATGGCCTCATTGCACAGCGATACGGTGAAACAGATGATGGCGATGTTTCTCGCGGAGATTCTGACTGTGGTGCTTCAGGGTGCGGAGCCCGACGGCGCTCTGTTTGACTTCCTGTCGGATAGCATACAGATCCTTGATGAAGCCGATGGCCCGCGCACGGCCAACTTTCATCTCTGCTTCCTCTTCAATCTCGGGCGGCATCTCGGGATAGAGCCTGACGTCTCGACCTATTCGGCGGGGGCGATCCTCGACATGGCCGATGGCCGGTGGCGCCGCAGTGCGCCCCTCAACCGCGGTTATCTTCTGCCCGACGAAGCAGCGGCCGCTTTCCGGCTGTCGCGGATGACCTATGCCAACATGGGGCGGTTCCGCTTCAACCGCCGACAGCGCAACGAGATACTCGACAAGATATTGGAATACTATTCCATCCACTACGTCTCCCTGCGCCAGTTGCGCTCCCTCGAAGTAGTGCGCTCGCTCCTGTAGGGAAAATACAGAGTGGCTCCGTCAGAGCGTCCGGGCTTGATTGGCGACGCGCTGGGCGCGATATTCATTCAATGCCCGTCGGTGTGAACGGTAGATGAAAGCGCGGTTGATCAACATTCCGGTGACAGATACGATGACCACAAGGATTACAATTCCTAACCATAACAGAAGAGTGCGTTCGTCGAGAGGTGCCATAATGTTTCGTGTGTGTTGAGGTGGATATGTTCGGTTGCTTGACTCAATAGTTTTTTAGTAGTACCAATAGAACACTTCTGCTCGCATGGCGGTTTATCGCCATCTCAAAAAAATCTTGATAAATCCATGGCGGATTTTTTTGGTGGATACAGAAAAAGTCCTTACCTTTGTGCTCGCAAAATGCCAAGTTACGCATTATGTTCGGGGTGTAGCACAGTTGGCAGCGCGCCACGTTCGGGACGTGGAGGTCGGAAGTTCGAGTCTTCTCACCCCGACACTAAAAAAGAGGGTCTAACTCGCAGAGTTAAGCCCTCTTTCTCTTATGGTATGCTTTCAGAAGCCCGCAAAAGAGGCGCTTGGGTCAGCATTGAGCCCTCGAAGAGGACCAAAAGAGAGCAATATCGCGGTGCGAGGATTAGTTTTGGACTGTTTTGTTTTGAATTATAAAACTTTTTGACTACCTTTGCGCAGTTTTTTCAACCAATATTGTCGTGGGAAAATTTTCAGAATTCCGCCTTCCATTGAAAAACATCCCCGAGGGTGTTCAGGAGTTTGAATACCATCTTGGGAAGCAGTTTTTCGTCAACATGGAGAGTGCCGACATACATGACGCCGACTTGACGGTCAAACTGACGGTGACACACAAGCATGACATTTATGATCTTGCTTTCCACGTCACCGGCACTGTCACACTTATCTGTGACCGTTGTCTCGATGACCTCATCCAGCCGATTGATGCGACTTATGACATCGCTGTCAAGTATGGCGATGACTATTCGGAGACTGATGAGCTTCTCATCATCCCCGAGAGTGATAATTGGCTCAACGTGTCATACATGATATTTGACACCGCCTCGCTTGCCATCCCCGTCAAGCATGTGCATCCCCTCGGGAAATGCAACCGTGCGATGAGCGCCCTCCTGCGCAAGCACCGGGCCACCAAGCTCGACGACGAGGATGCAGAGCTGACCGACCAGCTGATGGAAGAGATGGACTCCATGGAGGCCGCCCCCGAAGTCGCTGACGAGGCCCCCGCACGGACCGATTCGCGCTGGGATGCCCTCAAGAAGCTCGCCGACGACAATAAGACTAAAGAAGAATAGAATTTATACGATATACGTTTTCACATTTCATCAAGAAAAACAAAAAATAATAATAAATCATGGCACATCCTAAACGAAAGCAATCAAAGACCCGCACAGCTAAGCGTCGTACTCATGACAAAGCTGTAGTCCCCACCCTCGCTCTTTGCCCCAACTGCGGTGCATGGCATCTCTATCACACCGTATGTGGTGAATGTGGCTACTATCGCGGCCGCATCGCTATCGAAAAGACAGCTGCAGTCTAAATCAAAGCGGACTGAAGATCTCGCGCGGCTCCGGCAGACTTGCGGGATGAATCGGGAGATTGGACGTTTCCAAGGGCTATCGCCCCAGACAAGACTCTCCCCTCAAAGCTCCTTATTTTTCAACAGGAGGATTCATCTGTCAGTAGTCAGCCGGGACCGCGCGTGGTTCGTTTATGATACAGGCATGATTACCGGCGGCTCCGCACAAGGATGAAGAATCTCTCCGTCTGCTATTACTAAAAAGAATATCAGCTATGCTTCATGCACGAATTTCAGGACTCGCCTCCTATGCTCCCGACGACATTCTCGACAACGAGATGCTCTCGAAGATGGTAGATACCAACGACGAGTGGATCACCACCCGCGTGGGCATCAAAGAGCGCCGAATCCTCCGCGAGCCGAGTAAAGGCTCGTCATATCTCGGCATCAAAGCCGTCGAGAAACTTCTTGAACGCACAGGCACAAAGCCCGAGGAGGTTGATCTTCTCATCTGTGCCACCTCAAACCCCGACTACCGTTTCCCCTCGACCGGATCGGTGATCGCACATCAGCTCGGACTTAAAAACGCCTATGCCTACGATATCCAGGCCGCTTGTGCCGGCT
This sequence comes from Staphylococcus sp., assembly GCA_023665865.1. Lineage (GTDB taxonomy): Bacteria > Bacteroidota > Bacteroidia > Bacteroidales > Muribaculaceae > Duncaniella. Next base: position 685,820 of record JAMPDC010000001.1, on the reverse strand, counting down.
TCCTCGTAGCGCTCGAGGATGGTTCAGCCTATGTCCGTTCCGGCCTTCGCAAAAAAGTCGTGGTCGTCGCAGCCGAGAAGATGTCATCTATGACAAACTATCAGGACCGCGCCACCTGTCCCCTCTTTGGCGACGGTGCCGGAGCCATGCTTCTCGAACCTACCGAGGAGAATGTCGGTGTGATCGACGGCGTGTTCCATGTCGATGGTGAGGGCCTCGAACATCTCTGGATGCCCGCAGGCGGTTCTGTGCTCCCCGCATCACACGAAACTGTCGACGCACAGCAGCACTTCGTCATCCAGGACGGCCGCAACGTCTACAAGAACGCCGTGACCGACATGCTCGAGTCATCGCTCGAAGTGATGAAGCGCAACGACCTGACTGTCGACAACATCAACTGGTTTGTCTCCCATCAGGCCAACCTCCGCATCATCGAGGCAGTAGGCTCGCGTCTCGGCATTGATACCGACAAGGTTCTTGTCAATATTGAAAAATATGGCAACACCTCAGCCGCATCAATCCCCCTGTGTCTTGATGAATATCAGGATCGTCTTAAGAAGGGCGACCGCCTCATCCTCACCGCTTTCGGTGCCGGCTTCACATGGGGTGCCATGTATATCATCTGGGATCTCTAAGCCTGCCGGCTATGAATTTTTAAACGGAAATAGCATCTTTTTAGGTGCTATTTTTGTTTATTTATTATAGCTGTGAAATTTATACATACATCTCATATACGAAAATTAGCAATATGGAACATAAAGCAGGTTTTGTCAATATCGTGGGCAACCCAAACGTGGGAAAATCGACCCTGATGAATCATCTCGTCGGCGAGCGCGTCAGCATCATTACCTCAAAGGCCCAGACAACGCGCCACCGCATCATGGGCATCGTCAACACACCCGACTATCAGATCGTCTTTTCCGACACCCCGGGAGTGCTCCAGCCTAAATATAAACTCCAGGAGAGCATGCTCAACTTCAGCGAAGGGGCTCTCGTCGACGCCGATATCCTACTCTACGTGACCGATGTGGTCGAGGATCCATCGAAAAACGCCGACTTCCTCGCTAAAGTGGCAAAGGAAAAAATCCCCGTGCTGCTCGTCATCAACAAGATCGATCTCGTCAAGGATCAGGCCCAGCTTGAGGAACTCACCGAGAAGTGGCACGGCATCCTCCCCAATGCCGAAATCTTCCCGATCTCAGCCATGGAAGGCTTCAACATCGACAATCTCATGAAGCGTATCGTCGAGCTCCTTCCCGTCTCCGCTCCCTATTTCGGTAAGGACGCGCTGACCGACAAGCCTGCCCGTTTCTTCGTCACAGAGATCATCCGTGAGAAGATCCTGACCCTCTACGATAAGGAAATTCCCTACTCGGTCGAAGTCATCGTCGAAAAATTTGAGGAAAAGGAAAAGTCGATCCATATCATGGCCGTCATCTATGTCGAGCGCGACTCCCAGAAGGGCATCATCATAGGCCACCAGGGCAGCAAGATCAAAAAAGTCGGCATGGAAGCACGCAAGGATATCGAGAAATTCTTTGACAAGAGTGTCTTCCTCGAACTCTTCGTTAAAGTCGAGCCAAACTGGCGTAACCGCGAGAACAAGCTCCGTTCCTTCGGCTATATAGAGTAAGGGAATATGGCTTGATTATAGACTCCGGCTTAAATAAAACAGTAAACCAAGTCCGGCCTGCGACACCTCAGTCATCGCAGGCCGGACTTGCTGTCATTATTCCCCACTGAAACAATTTACCATTACCGGAAGTTGGCCAAAAGATTTAAAACATGTAACTTTGTGGCTATAACCTTGATTTAATACTCAGATATGGTCAATGAATCTAAGCGAGAAAAAATAATTGCTCTCATCAAGCGTGAGGTCGTCCCGGCGATAGGCTGCACAGAGCCGGTCGCCGTGGCCCTATGTGTGGCCAAGGCCAAGGAATTGCTCGGTTCCGTTCCATCGGGGATCGAAGTGGCTCTGAGCAGCAACATGCTCAAAAATGCCATGGGTGTCGGCATCCCCGGCACCGGCATGATCGGTCTCCCTATAGCTATGGCGCTCGGCGCTCTCGTAGGCAAGTCGGAATATGGACTTGAAGTGCTCCGCGATGTGACCCCGGAGGCCGTGGAGCAGGGACGCCGTTTCATCTCGGAGGGGAAGATCTCTATTGCCCACGACGAGACCGCACCTTCGAAGCTTCACATTGACGTGACGGTCCGCGATGATGAAGGAAACTCAGCCAGAGCGGTGATCTCATGCGAACATACCCACTTCATCCTGCTTCAGAAAAACGGGGAGACGCTTCTCAGCGATGAGGCGGCGGGGGATGCTGCGGACAATACCGATGATATCGCCCTTGATCTGGCGACGGTCTACGAATTTGCCATCGACACGCCTCTCGATGAGATTTCCTTTATTCTTGAAGCCAAGCGCCTCAACATGGCTGCCGCTCAGACCGCGCTCTCCGGTGACTACGGACACTCACTGGGCGCGACAATACGCAACTATGGATTGAAATATTACGGCGATACGCCCGTCGAACACATGATCTCCTACACGTCCGCTGCCTGCGATGCCCGTATGGGGGGCGCACCCGTAGCGGTGATGTCAAATTCCGGTAGCGGCAATCAGGGAATCACGGCGACGATGCCTGTCGTCAGCTTTGCGGCAGACATGGGCGCGACCGAGGAGCAGACCATACGGGCCCTTATCCTCAGCCATCTCACGAGCATATATATCAAGCAGAGTCTCGGACGCCTCTCGGCTCTGTGTGGCTGCGTGGTGGCCTCAACGGGCGCCTCTGCAGCGATTGTCTACCTCATGGGTGGCGGTTTCGGAGAGGTCTGCGCGTCTGTCAAGAATATGGTGGCCAACCTTACCGGCATGATCTGCGACGGAGCCAAGCCCTCATGTGCGCTCAAGATCTCATCCGGAGTATCGACAGCCATGATGTCGGCGATGCTTGCCATGAACGGAAAATGTGTCACCTCGACCGAGGGTATCATCAGTGAGGACGTGGATGCGACCATCCACAATCTGACGTCCATCGGACGCGAGGCCATGAATGAGACCGACAGGCTCGTTCTGCGCATCATGACGTCGAAATAGCCGGAATCATCTACAGACTATCGCCGGGTATGCTCCTCTGTTGTGGCGGAGCATACCCGGCGATAATGCTTGGATATATATACCTTTTTTGAAAGTAATGTCAGAATATGATCTGGAGGCGTGCCTCGATAGTGTTGACGTGACGCTTGGGGAGAAGGTTCTCAACCACTCGGTCGCTCACGGTTGTGTAGGAGTAGCGCAGACGGGCGAGCATCCATGAATTGATGTAGTAGTTGAACGTGCAGTTGACATCGTGCATGATACCGCCCATCACCTGTGCCTTCGAATCGGAGGCGTTGGTGTAGTTATAGCCCACCACTACTTCAAGAGAGCCCTTGGCTGGAGTAGCCACGCCGGCGTCAGCGTGTGAGTAGGTATATTGCGATCCGATGAGCAGAGTGCGCACCATACCGTATGCACCCCAGGCGGTGTAGTTCTTGAAATCCTCCTTGCGGGCCACGTTCATGTAGTAGTATTGAGCCTCAAAAGCCCAGTTGCTTTTGATGAGGAGAAGTTCGGGCGACATCTTGAAGAGTCCTCGCGCGTGGGAGATGTTGGACGACAGCAAAGGCACCTTTGACACTCTGGAGGGGAAGTTGGCTTTGTAGTCAAATCCGGTGTGGTCGTCGGCAGTAGGCGACGAATAGTTGAACGAAGAACCTATCTGGACCACATCTCCGTCGCTGTGGCGCGGACGCCATACGAGGCGCGTCTGTGCCCCCCAGCCCTGCTTACCCATCGTTGTGGCATTGTTGGTCATGGCTGCGGCTTCGGCAAAGACCGAGGTGCCGGCGAAATACTGACCTTTGTCATAGACCCACATTGCGGCGAGCATACGGGGATTGGCGTAGAAGAATTCATTTGACGTCGGCTCCTCATAGGTCTGCTTCATCGAGGAGCTGGTCTCTGAATTCAAGCCCCATTGCGGCACAAAATAGCCGACGCGGATAAGATTTTCAGGATTGAAGTCATATTCGAGATAGGTGTCCTTCAGACCGACTTTGCCATAGCCGAAGCCGACGTCGACCTTGGCTTTCCACTGGCCGTAGCTCGCTTTCACTCCCAGGCGGAGATCGGGGATGGCCACACCGCTGACAAATTTGGTGTCATGGTCTTCCAATTCTTCATCTATGCCTCCGTTGCCGCCGAGATATGCGGCGCCGTCCATGAGGATTCGGCCTGTCGGTTTGACAGTGAATTTCGGAGCGTTATCATCATCGGCCATCGACGTGAGGGCACACAGGGAGACAGCCGCAAGTGCAATCATTAGAGCTTTCATAGCGGTGTAAAATAGTTTTGTAGTAAGTAAAGATGATGGATTAGTCGGTAGTGGTCGGGGTCGGCACCGGAGTACCCTTGGCCACTTTACCTTGCTTCTTGAGCTGTTTGAACTCTTTCTTGGCTTTTTCGAGCTGAGCCTGGAACTGCGGGTCGGCGTGGAGGCGTGCGACGGTCACAGCGCCTGTGATGCGTCCGGCATCGACATCGCTCTGGAAGTGATAGCCGCAGATGACACGGCTTTCACCCATCTCATAGCCGCGTTTGAGTATCTCGTTCTGTCGTTCGGGATTGATCTCTGAGAGGACAAGAGCCGTCGCCCAGCCGATGGAGGTATGGCCCGAGGGATATGAGCCGTTGGTTGAGAGCTCCTCCTGCTGTTCGGGATTGCAGGTGTCTTCGCCGTAGAATGAGAAGGGGCGCGTACGGTTGTAGTAGTTCTTTGCCTCGCGTGTGCCGAGATCACCGGCATCTTCACGCATCCCGACGATCAGCCGGTGGATTTCCGGAGTCTCTTCTGCATTGATTTCTATGCCGAAGGCTTCAGAGAATGCCTGGGGGACACCATCGCCTTCGACGCGGGCATCGCTGACGGCCTGGTCACCGCGCGGAGTGTTGCGCATGGTTTTTCCCCAAGTGTAGCGGGCCTGGTCATTAAGGAAAGTGATTGATGCGCCGTCGGGAGGAGGCGGGAGCAGAAGATAGCTGTTGGCCACGTCGCCTTCCTGGAGGAAGAACACTTCGGGGTTGGTTCTATGGTCCTTGATTTTCTTGGCGCTTGTCTCTTGCTGGGCAAAGGCGAATGTGGTTGCGACTGCGAGGAAGAGTGTGCAGGCTGCGGTGCGGAGTGTTGAAACGTGTAGAGTCTTCATGAGGGAAGTGTGTTTAGTTTTTAGTAGGTAAGTGTGTTGTTCTGAATGTTTTCCAAACGGTCAGGTAATGGTATCGATCGTTCTTATACAATAACTAACCAACCTCCTCTATAAAAGTTTAAGCAATTTATATGTTCTTTAACATCTATAGCCTCTATGGCAGAGATAACGCCCACAAAAAGAAAGTCCCCGCAGACTGCAAGTGACATGCAGAACTGCGGGGACCGCTGAATGAGTGTGGGGATATGTCGATCGTTTCCGACCGTTGGATTTTAGATCCAGCGTACGAAAGCGAAGTCCTGACGGTGGGGCAGGAGCGGGTTGCTCGGGTAGAGACGGTAGCTGAAGCGGAACACGCCCGGATCGCGGAGCTTGTCAGAGAGCTGGAAGGTCACGATGTTGCCGTCCTTGGCGATAACCTTGAAGGGGATGCTGGCCACGCGCTGGCCCTGGTTGTCGTGAACCTTGTCGATGACGAGTTCGAGACCGAGATCATCTGCGAGACCGTTGGCATCGATCTTGATAGTGGTGACGAAGTTTTCACCGCTCTGCTGGGTGTTCTGGCTGAAGTCGCGGTCAGTGGTGACTTCAAGAACCTTGATGCCATCCCAGGCGGCAGCCACTTTCTCCTTCCAGGCTGCGATTTCCTTGGCGAGCTTGGAGTTGTCGGCTGCGAGCTTGTCGAAGCGTTTTGCCTCGGGCTCGTAGAAGCGTTCGATGTAGTCCTCGATCATGCGCTGCATGGTGTACTGGGGAGCGATGTGGCCAATCGAGCGCTTGATATACTGGATCCACTCGGGAGAATAGCCCTTTGAGTTCTTTGCGAAGTAGAGGGGGATGATCTCGTTTTCGAGCATAGAGTAGATGGTAGCGGCATCGAGCTTGTCCTGCTGGCTCTGGTCGGTGAACGTACGCTTGTCGGTGAGAGCCCAGCCGGCTTTCTCATCGAGCTTGTAGCCTTCATACCACCATCCGTCGAGCACTGAGAAGTTGAGCACACCGTTCATCTCGGCTTTCTCGCCCGATGTGCCCGATGCCTCGAGGGGACGGGTCGGGGTGTTGAGCCAGATGTCGACACCGGTGACGAGACGCTTGGCGACGATCATGTTGTAGTCCTCGAGGAAGATGATCTTGCCCTGGAACTGCGGCATGCGTGAGATCTCGGTGATGCGCTTGATGAGGCCCTGGCCTGCGCCGTCGGCGGGGTGTGCCTTACCCGAGAAGATGAACTGCACGGGGAACTGCTCGTTGTTGACGATACGGGCGAGACGGTCGAGGTCAGTGAAGAGAAGGTGGGCGCGCTTGTAGGTTGCGAAGCGGCGTGCGAAACCGATGATGAGGGCGTTGGGGTTGATGCGCTCGAGAATCTTGATCACGGCGGAGGGATCGCCCTGGTTTGCGAGCCACTTGGCCTTGAAATCACGCTTGACGAAGTTGATGAATTTGTTTTTCATCATGGTGCGCATGTTCCAGATCTCCTCGTCTTTCACTTTGAAGATACCTTCCCAAGCCTTGGGATCGCTCTGGTGGTCAAAGATCTGGTCGCCGAGCTTTTCGGTGTAGAATGATTTCCATTCGCTTGCGGCCCATGTGGGCATGTGGACGCCGTTGGTGACGTAGCCTACATGGCTTTCCTCCCAAGAGTAGCCTTTCCAAACGCCTGCAAACATCTTCTTTGACACCTCGCCGTGGAGCCAGCTGACGCCGTTTGCTTCCTGGCAGGTGTTGAGAGCGAAGACGCTCATCGAGAAGCGGTCCTGGCTGTCGGGGTTCTCGCGGCCCATGTTCATGAGATCCTGCCAGGAGATGCCGAGACGGCCGGGGAATTCGTTGAGATATTTGTGTGCGAGACCTTCGTCGAAGTAGTCGTGGCCTGCGGGCACGGGAGTGTGGACAGTGTAGAGGCTTGAAGAGCGCACGAGCTCGAGAGCTGTGGTGAAGTCAAGACCCTTCTCTACGTAGTCGACGAGGCGCTGAAGGTTGAGGAGCGCTGCGTGGCCTTCGTTGGCATGATAGATGGTGTGGTGGATGCCGAGTTTCTTGAGGGCGAGCACACCACCGATGCCGAGGAGATATTCCTGCTTGATGCGGTTTTCCCAGTCACCACCGTAGAGCTGGTGGGTGATAGAACGGTCAAACTCGCTGTTCATGTCGAAGTCAGTGTCGAGGAGGAAGAGCTTCATGCGGCCTACGTTGACGCGCCAGATATGGCTATAGATGATGCGGCCGGGGAAGGGCACTTCGAGGATGAGGGGATGGCCATTGCCGTCGGTCACCTGCTCGATGGGGAGCTGGTTGAAGTTCTGGGGCTCATAGTTGGCGATCTGCTGACCGTCGACGCTGAGCGACTGGGTGAAGTAACCGTAGCGGTAGAGGAAACCGATTGCAGTCATATCGACACAGCTGTCGGATGCTTCCTTGATGTAGTCGCCGGCGAGGACACCGAGACCGCCTGAGTATATCTTAAGGCAGTTGCAGAGACCATATTCCATTGAGAAATATGACACTGAGGGGATGTCTTTGCGCATGGGCTTCGCCATATAGTCGTTAAACATGTCGAAGACGACCTTGATGCGTTCCATCATTTCCTCGTCGTTCATGATTTCCTCAAGGCGCTCGGTCGAGAGCTGCTGGAGGAGCATCACGGGGTTTTCGCCGGTGGCGCGCCAGAGATCCTGATCGAGATCACGGAAGAGGTTTTTGGCTGCGCTGTTCCAAACCCACCAAAGGTTACGTGAAAGAGTTTCGAGTGGTTTTAATGCCTCGGGAAGGACGGACTTCACTGTGATGTCGCGCCACACGGGGGCATTTGTCTTGCTTACGGGCAGTTTCATATTGGTTAAATTTATGTTTCCTTTTTTTATCGTTTGTGTAAGATGATATCGCCTATCTCTCTGACACAACTAAATCGGAGTTGATTGTATATGTATGCTACTTGATGGATTGTTACTTCTTGATGCGTTCGGCAGCCTTTGCGAGAGCTATCGCATAGGCTTCGTCGTAGTAGACCATGAATTTCGACCATGCAGCGTCGGCTGCGGTCTGCATCGCTGCCTTACGGATCTTTTTCTCCTCCTTACTGTCGACACAACTGAGATATTCGATGCCGTGGGCTATGTTTTCAACCACGAAATCGTAGTTGGAGTCACCACGTCCGATGACGTTGACGCCACACTCGTCGAAATAGTTCTCGGATGTGCGGAGCACCCACTGGCCGAAGCCGGAGAGCGAGGTGGTGACGGTGGGGACACCGAAGGCGACACTCTCGAGGGGGGTGTAGCCCCAGGGTTCGTAATATGAAGGGAAGACAGTGGCATCGGCTCCGGGAAGGAGATCATAGTAGGCCATGTCGAAGATTCCGTCTGATCCGTTGAGGTAGCAGGGGACGTAGATGACAGTCACACGGGGATCGCTCATCCCGAAATTGAGCTGGTGGATGCGGCAGTTGACGGCATCGCTGTCGGGATTGTTGAGCCAATGGGTGATCACGGGATCCTGGAGAGCATCGCGGTCCTCGATATAAGGCTTGCCATTCATGGTGGTCATGCGCTCCTTGAGGTCGGTGCGGGCTTCCTTGGGCCAGGCGGGGACCATTACGAAAGCGAGGATGTTGCGGCAGGTCTTGAGGTGGCGGAGCTTGTCGGCCATGTCGAGAAACATGTCGAGACCCTTGTTGCGATACTCGCAGCGTCCGCTCGTGATGACGATGAATGAATTATTGTCGAAGTGCTTGCCGGTGAGAGCCGAGGCCACGGTGAGCATCTTGTCGCGGGCGGCCTGACGGGCTGCGGGGAGCTTTGCGGCCGAGGGGACGAAGTTTTTTTCAAATCCGTTGGGGGTGACCACATCGGGACGGCGTTCGAGGAGCTGCTCACACTCGGCGGCTGTGATGTCGCTGACAGTGGTGAAAGCGTCGGCGGCATGAGCCGCACGCTTCTCGAGCGAATGTTTCGCCTCCATGTTGAGCTCACGGGCCATCTGGTCGCCGTTGTAGCCTTTCATGTAGTCGTAGAGGGGCTTGTTGTTGCCGCAGATGCTGCGGCCGATGCTTGTGGCGTGGGTCGTGAAGACGGTGGCTACCTGTGGCAGTTTCCATTTCACATAGAGCAGACCCATGCCTGTGGTCCATTCGTCGAAGTGGGCTACTATGCGGGTGGGGTTTTTGCGTGAGATGCGGCCCTTGGGGGTGAGATTGGCGCCGTAGCCGCTTGCGATAATCGATTCGATGACTATTCCTGATGCGTGGGCGAAAGCACACCCTTCGTCATAGTCTCCATAGGCGTGGAGCGAGTCGACACCGAAACGGTTCCACATCTCGCCATAAAATTCGTCTTTGACATCATACATGCCGTCAAATTTGACGAGCACTGCGATCGGTCGTCCGGGGATCTCCCACCGGCCTACTCTGACACTGACTCCGGCAGGGAGCTTCGCGCTCTTTGACCATGACGTCAAGCCTTCGATGTTACACTCTTTGAACCATGGCGACGGGTTGTCGGCAGTCCATACGTCCGGTCCGATGAATATTGTTTTGTCGTTGTAAAGCTTCTGAAGCGTCTTTGCTTTAGTGGACAGGACGGTGTAGATCCCACCAATCTTGTTACAAACCTCCCAGCTGACCTCAAAGAGGAGGTCGACACCGGGAGCAGCAGCTGTAGTGTCCATCATTTTACTTAGATATTATCATTTACAGAGGTGCAAAGATACGCATTTTTTTGTAAATATCAGCAAGATACATGAAAAATGGTGTCACACCCCCCGTCGGGACACGTCAGAGAGGGTTGCGACGCGGTCTCCCGGCGCCCCACAGGAGCCCTGTTTTGCTATTTCGGCCTATTATCCCTATCTTTGCAGAAATGTTGACCCGCGTTTCAACATATTTCGCCATCACTTGTCGCATTTTTTTAATTTTTTTATACATTATTAATATCACAACCATGAGAAAATCATTCATCGCCCTTATGTTGCTGTGTGCTGTCGGAGGAAGCTCCGGAGTAGCGACAGCGCAGGTCACTGCCAAAGAGAAGCAGGCGCAGCAGGCGCAGCAGGCCGCTAACGCCTGGTCGGAACTCTATCCTGAGATTGAAAAAATGATCAAGGCTCCGGAGTTCCGCGACAAGGACTATCCCATCTTCAAATATGGCAAGAAGTCTGATACCAAGGGCTATCTCTACACTGAGCTTATCAACAAGGTGATCGACCGCTGTTCGCGTGAGGGCGGTGGCCGTGTGATCATCCCTGCCGGAACATGGCTCACAGGTCCGATCACTCTCAAGAGCAATGTCAACCTCCATCTCGAGGAGGGCGCCACGCTGCTTTTCACCTCCGACCTGAAGGAATATCCCGTCGTGCGTACCCGTTGGGAAGGCGTCGACTGCTACAACTATCAGCCGATGGTCTATGCCTATGAGCAGGAAAACATCGCCATCACGGGCAAAGGCACTCTCGACGGCGGAGGCACACGCGAGAACTGGTGGGCCATGTGTGGCGCTGTCCACTTCGGCTGGAAAGAGGGGATCGTCTCCCAGCGCATCGGTCGCCCGGTGCTCCTCGAATGGAATGAGAAGGGTGTGCCCGTCGAGCAGCGTCGTCTCGGTGACGGCTATGGCATGCGCGTGCAGCTCGTCAACCCGATGATGTGTAAGAATGTGCTCATCGAGGGTGTCACCATGCTCCGTTCTCCCTTCTGGGTGATCCATCCCGCTCTCTGCGACAATGTGATCGTCCGCAATGTCCATGTGCAGAACGATGGCCCCAACGGTGACGGCTGCGACCCTGATGCCTGCAAGAATGTGCTCATCGAAGGTTGCTACTTCGACACCGGCGACGACTGCATCGCTATCAAGAGCGGACGCAACCGCGACGGTCGTGACGGCCGACCCTCCGAGAATATCATCGTCCGCAACTGCCAGATGAAAAACGGTCACGGCGGCGTCGTTGTCGGCAGTGAGATCTCAGGCGGCTACCGCAACCTCTTTGTCGAGAACTGCCGCATGGATTCTCCCAAACTCGACCGCGTCATCCGAATCAAGACCAACAACTGCCGCGGCGGTATCATCGAGAATATCTACGTGCGCAACGTCGAGGTCGGTCAATGCAAGGAAGCTGTCCTGAAGATCAATCTCATCTACGATCAGAAAGAGATCTGCAACCGTGCCTACGCTCCTGTTGTCCGCAACGTCTTCCTCGACAATGTCAACTGCAACAAGAGCAAATATGGTGTCTTCATCGACGCATACGATGACCGTTGCAATGTCAGCAACATAGAGGTGAAGAATTCAAACTTCAACGGCGTCGAGACCGGTGCTTTCCGTCTCAACGGTCAGGCTCAGGATGTCCGTTTCTCAAATCTCTCGATCAACGGACAGAAGGTGAACTGATTTCCACCGCTCTGACATAAAAGTAAACAAAAATATGGCCGCCCGGCACACAGTCTCCCGCATCGGGGAGGGCTTGTGTCGGGCGGCCTTCAGATTGAAATAAAGGGGCTTATTTGATAGTGGCAGTGTAGGGGAGCTTGCTCAGATCAAGAGTGATGGTCACTTCGCCGGTTTTCGGAACGGTGATGTTGTTGCCGTTCTGACGGAGATCCTCAAGGATGCCGCCGAGGTTGATGTCCCAGCCATTGTTGGCGCGGAACTTGAAGGAGCCTTCCTTGAGAGTGGTTTTGAGAGTCCAGGTGAGGAAGTCCTCGGAGGGAGTCATCACAGTCTCTGCATCCCAACCGCCTGCGGTGCCGTCGCCGATGATGCCGATGGTCTGGACAGGAGTGGTGTCATAGGTGAGAGCGACGATGTTGGCGGTACACCAGTAGAGACCGTTGGTGAGAGCGTCGCCGGCGGGAGTTACCTTGATGTTGCCGGCGCCACCGTCGGTGGTGAGCTTGCCTGCTTCAGCAAAGCCGAAGTTGGTGTGGTCCCAGTCGGGAGCCGAGGTGAACTTGAATTCGCCGTCGACGTGGACGTAGCCCATGTAGTTGGTGTAGTTCTCGGTGTAGAGCTGCTGTGAGGCTTCGCAATCCCATCCGTTGGCCGGACCGGGAGTCCAGAGGTTGGAGATGGTGAGCTGGACATTGTAGCTGTAGAGGCCATCTTCGTCAGGACGGACGTTGACTTCTATCATGTGGGTGTTGCCTACCTTGATGACACCGAAGATGGGGTTTGAGGTGTAGCCCATGAGGTAGCCGCTGGGGTCAGAGGCGAGCTCAGCATCGGTCACACCCATCACGAGGCCTGAACCGGCGGTGAGGGTTGAGCGGGGGACTACTGCCCACTGGTAGCCTGCGGCTGCCTGGTCGCCTGTGATCTCGACGACGGCTGAGAACTTAGGATCATCGTAGGGGCTCACGCCGCTGTTGTTCATCTTGATAGCTGTCGAGGCGTCGATGGCGCCGTTGGTGCAGGTGCCGATGAGGTAATACTCCTCTTCAACGGTAAATCCGGGGTTGAAGGGGGTCATGGTCGCGGTCATCGGGCAGTAGTAGACGTTTTCACCTCCGAGACGGATGGTTGCCGAGCCGTTGACGGCGTATGCCTTGTAGCGGATGTTGGCCTTTTTGGCCGCGGGGTCGATAGTCTTGAATATTTCGTGGAATGCTGCATCAAGATCATCGGGATCGGCATAAACCTTGTTGTCGGCGATTGAAGTGCCGAATTCTGCCGGTGAGGCAAATGATTCGTCTGCCGCCATCTGGCCGACAAATGAAAGTTCATAGCCTTCGGGAAGATTTTCGATCGATTTTATATCGGCGACAGAGACAAGCGCATTCTCGTTGTTGGCCTGGTCAAGATTGATGGTTCCTTCGACAGCCGATGCCATGTCAAGATTGGCGTTCTCGAAAATCGGTTCCTGCGGATTGGACTGACCCGGAGGGTTGGGGAAGTCAAAGTCATTGTCGCAGGCAACAAATCCCATGCCCAGGACCGACAACAACATTAAAGATATTTTTTTCATTATGAAATATAGTCTTGATGTTTAGTCTTCCTGATTTCCGATCCCGCCACCGTGATGAGGCAGGATCGGAATTGAGGAAGGATTGAATTCTTTTAGTGGATTATTCTGCTGCGGTGCTGAATGAGACTGTGTTGTCGTTGGTGTTCACAATCATCTTCATCTCTCCGCCGGCCCAGTCGGGGAACTTCCAGCTGCCCTTGCCTTCAACGAAGCCTCCTGAGTAGACACCGTCGGTCATAGCGACTTCAAGAGGATTGTCGTCAACCTGAGAGCCGAGGCTGCCCGTGTCCCAGTTGCCGAGCTCGGTGTAGAAGCGGAAAGTGGCTTTGCCTTCGGCAACGTTGAATGTGTTGGAGTAGATGCCGTTGTTGTCCCAGTCATAGAGCTTGAAATCAGCATATATTTCCTCGGCATTGCCTTCGGATACGCTCCATGCCGAGCAGTCGCCGACAAGATAGATGAATTTGAGTTTGCTTGTATCCCAGTTGCCTTCGCGTGTGGTGACGGTGATGGCGTCGGGATCGTTCATATCGATAGTGAAGGTGACAAATCCACCCTGCCAGGTGTCTGTCGTCTGCCATGAACCCTTGCCGGGCACAGCCGAGATGGTTGTGGCCTCGTCGGAGAAGTCGATGTTGACATTGTCGCCGTCGTTGGGCTTGGGACCGATTGACGGGAGTTTGCCGTCACCGCCCCAGTCGCCGAGCTCGGTGTAGAAGCGGAATGTCTGGACACCCTTGGGTATGTCGAATGCACCGACATAGACATTGGTTCCGACTCCGGTTTCATCAAGTCCCCACATAGAGTAGCTGTCGGGGGTAGCGCTGTCCACACCCCAGCCGGTAAATGAGCCTACGATGTAGATAGTTCGGCCGGTTTCGGGGAAGGGATTGTAGGGCTGGACGGATTCAAGCACGATGTTGTTTGACACACATTCGCTTGAGGCCACGTTTGTGATCCATGCGTGTGCGCGGACTGTCAGCTTGACAGGATCGAGACCTTCCTCAGGATACTGGGCAAAGGATGTGATGCCCATGAGTTTGCAGATAGCTTCATCAAGAGCTTTCGCTTCAATGTCGATCTTAGCCTGGGTAGGCGATTTGGGCGTGAGAGTGATATAGTTAGCCTCAGTTCCTTCGGCAGCCTCCACGAAATCATCGGCGAGAGTGACGTCGACAGAGTAGTTGGTCACTGTTGCGATGCCGTAGTCGGGCTGCGAGGTGGTGAGCTGCACATCGCCGCCTGTCTCCAGGATGTAGGTCTGGTTGGCGAAAGGAGGGGTGTTGAGTACAAATGTCGCAGGATCGGGAGCATAGTAGACCGGCTCCTTGTCCGCCTCACACGAGGTAAAGGTTGCGGCGGCTACTGCAAGTGATGCTAAAATATATAACTGTTTCATTGATAAAATCATATTAAGATATTAGTAGCCGGGATTCTGACCCAGGGTCGAGATGAACTGAGTGGGGATCGCATAGAGATTGCGGGTCTCTGAGGTAGCCGCGCCTGTAGCATTGGCACCCTTCCATGACCATACGTAGTTGGCGCCTGCGAATTTGCCGAAGCGGACGAGGTCGGAGCGGCGGTGGCCTTCCCAGTAGAGTTCACACATGCGCTCTTTGAGAAGATTCTCTTTTGTGAACTGGTTCTGGGTGAGTTTGGACAGTTTCGCACGTTCGCGTACTTTGTTGATCATGTTGAGACCGTCGCAGTTTGTGGCTCCGTTGAGTTCACACTCGGCAAGCATCAGGTAGACGTCGGCGAGACGGAACAGGGGGAAGTCGGCAGGATTGAAGACTGTGTTGCAGTAGGGTGCTTCCTGCTTTTCGTTCTTGTAGTCATCCTCAGGGGTGTAGACATACTTGATACACATATAGCCCTGGTTCTTGTCGCTGAGGTCTTTGATGTCCTCGGTATATTCTCCTTCATAGATGAGGCGGCGGTCATCGTTTGACGCGAGAGCCTTCGAGAGTTCCTCACGCACACGGGGACCTTCCCAACCCGAAACGGCTACACCGAGAGTCTTGAGGAGGTCGGAGTCGCCACGGTAGCTACCGCCTGAGAGGTAGGTGGTGCCGCCGTAGGTAGTGAGTGTTGTCGCGTCCTGAGGAATACCCCAGAGGATTTCACCGTTGCCGACATACTTGTCGTTGGTAGCACAGAAGAGATACTTGTATGTGGGAGCGAGATTGTCGATAGTCTCTCGGATCTTGTTGCAGGCATTGGCACAATCCTGCCAGCGTGCGGTGCCGGTGTAGACTTCGGCGTTGAGGTAGAGCTTGGCAAGGAGCATGTAGCCGGCCTCACGCGACACACGGCCATAGATCTGCTTGGCTGCGGGCACAAGGTTGGGGATAGCTGCCTCGAGGTCGGCGACGACTGCTTCGAAGAGCTGGGCGCGGTCATAGGTGGGAGGGGTCGCACCTACTGTCGACGACTCTGTGGTCCAGGGACCGCGGCCGAAGATGTCGATCATGTGGTAGTAGGAGAGTGCGCGGAGTGTGCGGGCCTCGGCGTCAAACACCTCGACGGAGAGATTGTCGGTTCCCGGGAGGAGGTTGCCGTAGGTGTGGAGGTCGCGGAGAAATTGGTTGACGATCGCAATCTGGTAGTTGAAGCGCGAGAAGCACTCGTAGAGCCAGTGGTTGTCGGTCGACCATGTCGAGTAGACGAGCTCGTTGATACCTGCGTCGCCCCAGTTGGAGCCGATGAGGGTCTCGTCGGTACAGAGCTCCTGGAGGTTCCAGAGCTGACGGGAGTAGACACCTGCACCGCCGTCGTCGACAGTGATGCCTCCTTCAAACACGAGACCGCCGTAGATGCCGGCAAGCTCGCTGTAGAGCTCCTCGGCAGATGTAATTTCTGTTTTGGTGGTAGGGTTCTCCGGCTTCACATCAAGGTCACCTACACAGGCCACGAAAGCGGGAGCAGTGAGGGCTATTGCACCGAGAACGATATATTTTGATAATTTCATTTTGATTCTTCTTTAAGGGGAGTATGGATTTTTAGAATGAAGCCACGATACCGAAGGAGAATGTCAAGGGGTGGGGATAGACGTTGTTGTCGATACCGGAGAAGATTTCCGGATCAAGGCCCTTGTATTTAGTGATCACGAACGGGTTCTGGCATGCACCGTAGAGGCGGAGACGGAGATTGTCGTTGAGGAGATTGTCCCAGGTGTAGCCGATGGTGATATTGTCGCAGCGGAGGAACGATGCGTTCTGCACGAAGTAGCTGCTGCAGGCAAGCTCATTGGTGGTCGTGTTGAAGAGGAACGAGTTGGTGTTGAGGTTGGCAAGGGGAAGGGAGTTGTTGACTTCCTTGACCGCGGTGCTGGCCTGTGCGTCGTTGTAGACCCAGTTGCCGAGGCTTGCGCGGAGAGTGATACCGAAGTCCCAGTTCTTGTAGTTGAAGGTGTTCGACCAGTTCATTGTCACCTTGGGATCCTTGCTGTGGTAGATTATCTTGTCGGCGGCATTGATCTCACCGTCACCGTTCTGGTCAACGAACACACCTTCCATCGGGTTGCCGTCGGCATCATAGACCTGCTCATAGACATAGAAGCTGAATGCAGGATAGCCTACCTGGTGCTTCTGGATCTTGTTGCCTCTACCGAGTGAGATATCAGAGTCGCTTACCACGGTGTCAGCGCCGTCGGCGAGACGGGTGATCTTGTTCTTGTTCCAGGCGATGTTGAAAGCGGAAGTCCAGCGGAACACGTCGTTGACGATGGGACGGGCAGTGATGTTGAATTCGAGACCGATATTCTCAAGGTCACCGAGGTTCATCGGGCCATTGTTGGTGATGTTTGATCCGGCGGGATAGGGCGAGCGGGTGAGGAGGTCCTTGGTCTTGCGCTGGTAGAAGTCAACGCTACCGAGGATGCGGTTGTTGAGGAAGCCGAAGTCAACGCCGGCATTCCAGGTGTGGGTCTCCTCCCATTTGAGGTCAGCATTGTAGGATGCCGCATAGATGGGATAGGTACCGGTTCCCTGGCCTGTGATCGAGGGATAGACTGCGCCACCGCCGGTCCACTGGTTGTAGACGGGGAGGTAGGGGAAGTAGTCATCGCCGAGGTCCTGCTGGCCGGTCACACCGTAGCCTGCACGGAGTTTGAGTTCGTTCATCACGTCGCGTGCGCCTTCCATGAAGTTTTCCTCAAGGAGCTTCCAGCCGAGAGCCACAGAGGGGAAGGTACCCCAGCGGTGATCCTTGGAGAAGCGTGAGGTGCCGTCACGACGTACGGTGGCGGTGAAGAGATATTTGTCGAGGAGTGTGTAGTTCACACGGCCGAAGAATGAGACGAGCTGGTGGGGATGGATGGTGATGTTGGTCGGGTCGGCCTGATTGCCGAGATATTTCTCATTTTCAGTGTCAACGACCTGGAACACGCGGCTATAGTCGCGCTTCTTGTTGTGGAACTTCTGCCAGGAGTAGCCGGCGGTCACGTCGAGTGTTGATGCTTCGCCGAAAGTGTGGTTGTAGTTGAGGTAGAAGTCGAGGAGGAGGTTGACACGGGTCTGGAACTCATATTTGCGGCTGACGCCACCGTCCTTGATGTTGATACGGTTGCCGTTGTCGAGGACAGTGAAGCCGTTGTTCCAGGCGATAGGAGTGTTTACTAAAGGATTGGAGTGGTTTTCACCGTGCTGATAGTCATAGCCGAGGTTGAGGTTGGCGCGGAGATCGGTGAGGAAGGGCATCTTGAGGTCGAGCTGGAGATTGCCGACTGACTGGTAAGCCTTACCCTTTGAGATCTGCGCTTCGTTGTCGGCGATCGGGTTGAGGGGCGATGTGGTTGAGTCGATAGTCGAGCCGATGGCATCGGGACCGGCGAGGATACCGCCGTTGACGTATGATGTATAGTAGCCGAAGAGGGGTGAACCATTGGGATCCTTGACAGGAAGAGTCGGGTTCATGCCTGCCGACGCACGGAGAGTGTTTGAGCCGTAGGTGTTGGTGATGTAGGCACCCTTGACATTGGCGTTGACTGAGAGAAGGTCATTGAAGAACTTGGGAGTGAGGTTGACCGACGCGGTGACGCGGTCCATATCGGTGTTCTTGATGATACCGTTGTTGTCAGTATAGGCGATGGCGACACGGTAGGGGAGCCACTTGTAAGTGCCGCCGACGCTGAGGCTGTAGTCAGACGAGAAAGTGGTGCGGGTGAGCTCCTTCTGCCATTCGGTGTTGTAAGTGCCGAGCTGACCGGCCTGAGCGGAACCTTCGCCATACTCGCTGAGGATGAACTGGCGGAATTCGCCGGCGCTCATCATGTCGAGATAATTCTTGGTAGTGTTGACATAGCCGTTCATGGTGAATGTCACCTGGGGTTTGCCCTTTGCACCGGCCTTTGTGGTGATGATGATGACACCGTTTGACGCGCGGCTACCGTAGATGGCTGTCGCCGAGGCATCCTTGAGGATGGTCATTGACTCGACGTTTTCAGGAGATACGAGCGCGAGTGGGTTTGAGGAACCTACGATGCCCTTTGTGTCCATGGGCACACCGTCGATGACGATAAGAGGTGCATTGGAAGCGGCGAGCGATGCTCCACCACGGATCTGGATGTCGCCACCCGACGAGGGGTTACCGGAGGTGGTCACGACAACACCGGGCGAGGCGCCTACGAGGAGATCCTGGGCTGAGGTGGCGAGGCCGGCTTCGATTTCTGAAGGTTTGATCGTCGCTACTGAGCCTGTGGCGTCGCTCTTTTTGACGGTACCGTAACCGATGGCTACGACTTCGCCGAGCATCACGGTGTTTTCTGAGAGGACGATCTCGATTTCAGTGCGGCCGTTGACGGCGACTTCCTGAGTTTCGTAGCCTACATAGGACACGATGAGTGTGCCGTTGGTGGGAGCTGAGATGGTAAACTGTCCGTCAATGTCGGTTGCTGTGCCGAGGGTCTCGCCCTGCACCACAACACTTGCACCAATCAGAGGTTCACCCTCTTTGTCAATTACAGTACCTTTGACTGTAATCGTTTGCGCGAAAGCGGGGAAAGCGGCACAGAGAGCCATGAAAGCTACGAGCCATACTTTCCGAGTCATTTGAAAACAAATGTTCTTCATGCACGAATTGTTTAGAAAAATTAAAGTAAATATGATAATCTCGAATTTATAAATTAGCGTAGTAGTAATGATAGAACTGATGTTGAAGCGTGGGGCGGCGGCTCACCTTCCTGACGGGGCGGCGTGCAGATTGAAAAAAATGCTGAAATAAGGAGGTGACTTCTAAATCACGGTAAGGTTTAAGGCAAGTAGGGGGGCCGGTTGGTATGACCGGATAGCCGGGCGGTGCATGATAGATTTGTCACACGACGGTGGTGTCGGCTTGATGTCAGGCCACAGGGAGAGGTTTTAAGCTCCCATGGCTGTCACGCCTGCTTGCTGAAAAAATCTCTACAAACGGTAAATAAAAATGTTCCTTTAATTCAATCTTATTTCTCTCTCTACATTCCGGCGGAGAGTGGGACTCCGCAGGTGGTTGGATGGGGGTGGATTTCAACTCTCGCAAAGCTCCGGGCTGAAATCTGAGGCAAATATAAAACAATATTTTGACTTCTTCAAATATTTTAGTGGAAAATGTGGGTCCCGTCGGGAAAATCGTGTTTTGCAGAGAAATGTATGGCCTGTTGTCGGGAAAAAACGGCTCTACGGATGGAGGTGGTGAACTTTTTTTGCCGGATGGGGCGGCGGATTCATGGGGCTGTCACGGGCTCAGCGCATGATCGGCCAGGGGTAGGAGCGGAGAAGCCTGATGAGCGCGGCCTCGCGGCCGTTGCAGTAGCGGTCACAGAGGGTGTGAAATCGGTCGGTGTGGCCGCTCTCTGTGAGGTGGGCGAGCTCGTGACAGATGATGTAGTCGCGCAGCTCGGGCGTGAGGAATACGTTGAGATATGACAGGCGTATGCGGCGCTGGGTGGGATAGCAGGTGCCGAGGACGTTGCGGCCGTGGGCTATCTCCCATTTGTCGACCCGCAGGCCGAGAGCTGCGGCGAGCGCGGTGGCGCGCGGGAGGAGGATCGACGCTGCGAGGCGCCGCCCGATCAGGTGGACGGCCGTGTTGATGCGCCGCTGGATATCGGGGTCGGAAAAGTCGGTGGAAAGCGGGGCGATGATGGTGAAATCGGTGTGGCCGTCGTTGGTGTTGACCGTCGGCGTGAGGGTAGTGACCGGGCCGGTGGCAATCCTGATGCTGACAGGACTGGCTGAATCGATGGAGATGAGAGTCCCGTCGCGGTAAAACGATCTTGGCCTGATGCGTTCGATCTCGTCGGCGACGCTGTCGATGCGCGCTGAGATTTCGCGCAGGCTGCCGCAGTGGGCCGGGATGTTGATGAAGAGGCGCCCCTCCTTCCATCGGGCTGAAAATTTGGTCGATCCCCGGCGCTCGGTGACGGTGACCTGACCGAAACGGGGATGGGTGATGGTATAGGTGCTCATTCGTCGCGCTTCGAGATGCCCCAGAGCAATTTGGTCCGCAGAGTGTCGATGAAATTGTGGGCCGGAGTGTGGACTATCTTGGTGACAAAGGATGCGCGGCGCAGACGGAGCTTCACGTCGATGGGCAGGATGAGCGAGCGGCCGTCGAGGGTGACGCGATAGGTGTCGGTGCGCGATTCGACGGATATATCTATAATGTGGCTGTCGGCCACGACGAGTGGACGCATGGTCAGCGAGTGGGGTGCGATGGGGCTGAGCACCCAGCAGGGGGCTGTCGGTTGGACTATGGGGCCGCCGACCGACAGATTGTAGGCTGTCGATCCGGTAGGAGTGCAGACGATGAGCCCGTCACCCTGATAGGATGCGACAGGCATGCCGTCGAGCATAGTGTTGACGGTGATCATCGAAGCTGTGTCCTGA
Organism: Staphylococcus sp.; assembly: GCA_023665865.1. Lineage (GTDB taxonomy): Bacteria > Bacteroidota > Bacteroidia > Bacteroidales > Muribaculaceae > Duncaniella. The sequence continues at coordinate 664,743 of JAMPDC010000001.1, read as the reverse complement.
CGCAGGATCCCGATCTCGTTGAGCGCGAAGCCCCAGCCCGAGACTCCGGCCTTTACCTTGTCGCCGATCCCCTTGCCTTCGAGGAGCGAGCGCGACTCGATGGTGTAGTCGCCGTCGAGCAGGCGCCCGACCATCGCCTTGGCGTCGGAGACCGATTGCTCGGCGAGAAATCCCAGATGGCCGGTGTTGAATCCGATGATGGGTATCTCCTTTGCCCCGACACGGCGGGCGGTGCGGAGGAAGGTGCCGTCGCCGCCGAAGCTGAAACAGAAATCGGCTGTGAAATCGTCATCTTCAAACACGTCATCGGCCTCAATAATGTCATCGGTCATGCGCGACAATGCTTCGAAAAACGGGCGGTCGACAGCGGTGAATATGCCGAGCGACGAGAGATGGGCAAGGAGGTCGGTGATGTGGCAGACGTCGTCGTGGCTCTGACGCCGTTTGCCAAAGATGGCAATCTTCAATGGAGTGAAATCTTTTTGGTGATGAAACTTAGAGATTGAGATAGAGCATCAGTTCGTCGTAGCGCGAGCGGAGGAGGGAATCGTCGGGCAGAGGGGCACCGTCGGCGTCGATGACCGCGTAGCCATAGCGCTCGAGGGAGCGGCAGACCGACTCCGGGTTGCGGTGGCTGACACGCAGCTCGGCGACGATGCGATTGTCGGCCTCCTCGCTGTCGGAGGTGACATTGAGATTCAGCAGATGGGCGTCGCAGTCCTCGACCGCGCGGGCGATGCGCGATGCGCTGTAGTCACCCCTCAGGCAGGAGAGCAAAATCGTGCAGCTTTCCTCGACCGGAGGGAAGAGACGCTCAAGTCTGACCCTCGGAGAGGGGGTCAGGCCGACGTTTTGAACAGATGTGTCTTCTTTTCGGAGCAAAATGTTTCTCGTTTTAGTTTTTCTGACTAATTTTGCATACACAAAATTGCCGGAATGATTGACAAAATTAGTAATAATCCTTTATATATAGAACCTCTCGTCCCGACAAAAAGATTTCAGCGCAAGGAAAAATGACAAATCTCAGTGTAAATATCAACAAGATCGCCACTCTGCGCAACGCGCGTGGTGAGAATGTCCCCGACCTCCTTAAGGTGGCCGCCGACTGTGAGACATTCGGAGCGGACGGCATCACGGTGCATCCCCGCCCTGATGAGCGCCATATCAAGCGTGACGACGTCTATCGTCTGCGTCCGCTTGTCAAGACCGAGTTCAATATCGAGGGCTACCCAAGCCCGGAGTTCATGGAACTCGTGCTGCAGGTGAAGCCTGAGCAGGTGACTCTCGTCCCCGACGCTCCCGGCGCACTCACGTCGAGTGCCGGATGGGATGTCGGCGGCAACATGGAGTTTCTGACTTCGATTGTCGACCGTCTGCGCGAGGCAGGTATCCGTTCGTCGATTTTCGTGGGCACCGATGCCGACAATATCCTTCTCGCAGCCCGTGCTGGTGCCGACCGCATCGAGCTCTACACGAAACCCTACGCCGACCTCTATCCGAAAGATCCTGAGGGAGCTGTGGCCCCCTTTGTCGAGGCTGCCCATGTGGCGTTCTCGGCCGGTCTCGGAGTCAACGCAGGCCATGACCTCAGCCTGGTCAATCTCGAATTTTTCCACCGCAGCATCCCGCGTCTGAGTGAAGTCTCGATCGGCCATGCCCTGATCTGCGACGCGCTCTATCTCGGCCTGGAAAAGACGATCCATGAATACAAGGAGTGTCTGCGCTAAAAAAACGGCTTCAACACTAATCATAGAAATTCATCATCATTACATCTCAACACAACAACATGTTACAACAGGAGTTTGTCGATACCGTGGCCACGGCAGCCATGAACTACAATGACGCTGTGCAGGCACAGGCCCAGACTGTCGCACAGGAACTTTCAGTCTGGGACCTCACCATGCGTGGCGGCTGGATCATGATTCCTCTGGCCATCTTGTCGCTGGTGTGTGTCTACATCTTCGTCGAGCGTTGCATCGTGCTTCGCCGCGCCCAGAAGGAAGACAATTCATTCATGGACCGTATCCGTGAGTATATCCACGACGGCGAGATCGAGAGCGCCCGTCGCCTCTGTGCCAAGACCGATACTCCCTACGCCCGTCTCATCGGCAAGGGCATCAGCCGCATCGGTCGTCCGATGAACGATGTGCTCGTTACAATCGAGAATACCGGCAATATCGAGATCGCAACACTTGAGAAAGGCCTCCCCTGGCTCGCCACCACTGCGGCCGGCGGCCCGATGATCGGCTTCCTCGGCACAGTGATCGGTATGGTCAACGCTTTCTTCAACCTCGCGTCGGCAGGATCAAGCGCAAACATCGCCGTGTTGGCCGACGGTATCTATGCCGCTCTTGTCACCACGGTCGCAGGTCTGATCGTAGGTATCATCGCCCTGTTTGCCTACAACTATCTCGTCGCACGTATCAACAAGGTGATGAACGCTCTCGAGGCGAAGACAATGGAGTTTATGGATCTCCTCAACGAGCCCGCATAACAATCCTTATTCCATAGCACTATGGCCCTGAAACGACAAAACACCATGATGGCGGCATTTTCGATGGCATCGATGACCGATGTCATCTTCCTGCTGCTGATATTTTTCATGGTCACATCGACCTTTGTATTCCCGACAGCTCTTGAGATCAATCTCCCCCAGAGCTCAAAGCAGACTGCGCTGAAGCCGGCTACCCGAGTCTATATCGACAAGGAGGGTGCCATCTATGCCACCGCCGACGAGACCGAACCGGCGATGATGGACATGGATGCGCTCCTCGCTTTCCTTCAGATGCAGGCCACCAAGGCTGCGGCTGAGGGTAGCGATGACTATATCGCTGTCTATGCCGACGAGGATGTGACTTATGGCACCCTCGTGAAAGTCCTCGACCTCGGAGCGCAAAACAATCTGAAGATGGTACTCGCCACAAAGCCTGCACCCGCTTCGGCCCGTCCTGTAGCCCAGGAGTGATCACTTTTAACACTACTATACCTCCAACTTCTTGATTTCCCATTCAGTTCATGGCAGAATCACAGAGTGACAACCGTCACCGTCTCATAGCTCTGTTTGTAACCATCATTTTCCATGTGGCAGTGGTGGTTGTGCTCCTCACGCTTTATCTCCGCTATCCGGGATCGGCCGATGAAGTGCGTACATGGCCTCCGGTCGACTCCTCTGAAGTGCTGTTTGGCGGAGAGTATGTCATGATAGGTGACCGCCCTGAGATCGCTGAGAACACCGGCGAACCGGCTCCCTCGGCTGTCGAGGCGGAGGCTGTGCCCTCACCACAGGCCGAGGCTTTGGAAAACGCCGGTGAACCGGCTGAACCTGCCCCCGTGATCTCGACAGAGCGTCCGTCGCCTGCCAAGGTTGAGAAAAAGCCCGCGCCTGAGAAGACCGGCCCGACAAAAGCCGAGCTTGAGGCTGCCGCCAAAGCCAAGCGTGAGGAGGAAACACGTCAGGCCATCGCCGGAAAGGTGAAATTCGGGCAGCAGGGCACCGGTGGCAGTGGCGCCGGTAATGCCGGAAGTCCTAACGGCAACTCGACGGTGGGAGCTGTCAGCGGCAGTCCCGGTTTCAATCTGAAAGGTCGCACCCTGGCCGATTGGCACCGTCCCGCCTCAGCCCCCCTCGGCACCATCACCGTCCGTGTGACAGTCAACCGTCAGGGCAAGGTGACGAGTGCGAGCTATCTGTCTGGCACAGGAGCTGCCGCCGCAAGCCAGTCGGCGCGTCAGAGTTGCGTGGCGGCTGCAAGGCGCTCGCAGTTCTCCGTCGACAATGACGCTCCGGCCTCACAGACAGGTACTATCACTTATAATTTCAAATAATACATATCAAATATCATAAACGACAGAGGCTTCCATCGTGTGATGGAAGCCTCTGTCGTTTATCCGTATCTCGATAGTCCTCACTCTTCAGGGATCTCGAAGATGCTGAAATTGACCGAGCCGTAGGCACGATGGTCGACGAAGTGGGGCAGCGATGAGAAATCGTATTTCTTAGAGTGTTCGATGATGAAGATGCTTCCGGGATGGAGGAGTCTGGAGTTGAGCACCATCCCGGGGATCTCTCCGAATCCGTCGAGATCGTAGGGGGGATCGGCGAAGACGAAATCAAAAGATGTCGACGATTCGCGGATGAAGCGCAGGGCGTCTGTGCGCAGAAGATGGAGATTGCGGTCATTGAGCTCTTGCTTCACCTTTTCGATAAACCGGGCCTGGGTCGCCGATTTTTCGACAGAGGTGACCGAAGCGGCTTCGCGCGACAGGAGTTCGAAACTGACAGCGCCGGTGCCGGCGAAAAGGTCGAGACATTTGAGACCTTCGATGTCGACCATATTCTCGATGACGTTGAATATGTTTTCGCGTGCGAAGTCGGTGGTCGGGCGTGCGGTGATATTTGTGGGGACGTTGAAGCGTCGGCGTCCGTATTTTCCTCTGATTATTCGCATAGGGGAGTGATTATGAGGTCGAATGGGGCTGTGAGGGCATCTTTGCCGGCCTTAAACATCTGTGGCGGGAATATCATGGGCATCACGCGTGAGATGTAGGTGCGCAGGGCCGGAGTGAGTTTCTCGCGGGTCTGCTGGTCGCCGGCGAGCAGGATCTCGTCGTTGGTCTGGTCAAGGCCGAGGCGCGAGCGCGAGGCGAGGAGATAGTAGACGGCATCGTCAATGTCAGTGAAGGCGAAGGTGTTGGCCATGAGCAGTGTCCGTCCGTCGGTGACGACGACGTCGAGCGACGATTGATGGACGTTGGCTATCATTTTCACCTTGTTTCCCTGATCGGCCTTTGCCGAGGCGTAGCGGCACAGCGAAGCTATGTGGCTGACGATGGTGGCATGCTGGAAAGTGCGGTTGATGAAGCCCCGGAGTTCGGGCTCGATGCCCATCAGCACGAGTGCGTTGCGCGTGCCGGTGTCGTCGCACGACATTTCAAGGTGTGTCGCCGGGAAAGCTGTGTTGAAGAGCACAGACGCCACCTCTCTCTCCCTACATTCGAGTGGGACGATTGTATAGTCGACTGTGCCGACGACGCAATAGACCCTGCGGAAGTCGCTGAGGAGGGCGGGATGGTCGTAGATGACGTTTTCGACAGCCGTGATCCAGGGCGTGGAGGCCGTGTCAAGGTCAAAACGCTCATGGACCAGCGAATTGTCCTCGACGATAGAGTAGATCACGACATGCACCTCACTGTCGCTCAGACGCAGCAGGAGGTTCCACATTTCGGGATTCTCAATTCGCTCGTTTAGTATTACGTTTGCCATTGACTCGGGTTTAGGAGCTACAAAATTAGTCAAAAAACTCAGAATCCGCAACTGTCCGGCCGCCTGTGGAGGGTTCCGATGGGGGGTGCGGTTATCGAAAAGTCTGATGTATCAGAGAAAAAGCGTCAAAATAAACCCGCGCGAAAAAATGGTTTTTTCAGCGCGGGTTTTTGTTGGTTTCTATGGCTTGTCGTTTTCTCAGCGCTCGACAAGATTGGGGACGCCACCCCACTGGTTGGGGACATTCTGGCTGTCGACAATCATGAAGTAGAGGAATATGAGGGAGCCGACGATGGGAATCAGGTTGATGAAAATCCACCATCCGGAGCGACCGGTGTCATGGAGGCGGCGGACTGCGAGACCAAGGCTCGGGAGGAGCACGGCGAGGGAGAAAATGCCGCTTACGATATACTCAATAGTATCGCTCCAGCAAAAGGCCACTGAGATGACGATGCTTACAATGAATGCGAATAGCGCGAACCACCAGTATTCAGAGCGTGAGGCACGGCCGTTGAAATTGCAATAGTTGACAGTAAGAGCCGATCTGACAGCCTCGCTGAATGAAACTTGTCGTTGATACATAGGTAGATGTTAGTATTTATAAGGGTTAGACAAAAGTTATATGTGCAAAGATACAATAATATTTGTCAAAAAAGCTGCAATTATGCAGAAAAAATCATCGGTTGTCGAGCTCAGGCAGGAAAGCGTCGGGAATGTGTTCTATTTCATAATGTAGTGGATTGCCTATGATGAGTACGATATCGAAACGTGGTTCGTGGGGCAGGTTGTAGGACCGCATGTAGGTATCGGCGGCTTTGACGAGACGCCTGCGCTTGCGTGAGTCGATCGCGTCGGCCGGATCGGTGAAATCGTTTGCACGTGTCTTGACCTCGACAAAGGCTATGACATCATCTTTCATGGCTATGAAGTCGATCTCCACTCCGGCGATGCGCATGTTTTCGCCGCTGATGGCATAGCCGAGGGTGAGGAGATGCTCACGCGCTATCTCCTCACCCCAGCGGCCGAGTTCGTTGTGGCTTGCCATGCGGATGATGGGGCTTATCCTTCGTATTCGTCCTCGTCGAGCATACGGTAGCCGTAGTCCTCTCCGTCGAAGTCTTCGTTGTCGGGATATTCCTCCTCGTCGTCTTCGGGCATGGCGGGTACGTTTTCGAATATGAATTCATCTTCTTCGCGCACACGGTGATGCCCGTCGAGCGGACGGTGGGTGATGGGTGAGACATCGATGCGGTTGCGCTCGTCGGTGATCTCACGCCAGAGCATATCCTTGAGTTCGGTGAGTCCCATTCCGGTCACGGCTGAGATGAAGATGTGGGGGACACCTTCGGGGAGGGTGTGCTCTATTTCTTTCATCAGTTCCTCGTCGAGCATGTCGCTCTTGGATATTGCGAGCACGCGGGGCTTGTCGGAAAGCTGCGGATTGAAGCGTTCGAGCTCCCCGACGAGTATGTCGTATTGCGCCTTGATGTCGTCGGCATCGGCGGGAACCATGAAGAGGAGCACGGCGTTGCGCTCGATGTGGCGGAGGAAGCGCAGTCCGAGCCCCTTTCCTTCGCTCGCTCCCTCGATGATGCCGGGGATGTCGGCCATCACAAACGATTGGTCGCCGCGGTAGGAGACGATGCCGAGCTGGGGTTCCATTGTGGTGAAGGGGTAGTCGGCTATTTTCGGGCGTGCCGCGGAGATCGACGAGAGGAGGGTTGACTTGCCTGCGTTGGGGAAGCCCACGAGACCTACGTCGGCAAGGAGCTTGAGCTCCATGATGATGCTTTTCTCGATTGCCGGTTCGCCGGGCTGTGCGTAGCGCGGTGTGCGGTTCGTGGCGCTTTTGAAGTGCCAGTTGCCCAGACCGCCGCGACCGCCGCGGAGGAGCTTGATCTCCTCGCCGTCGGCTGTCACTTCACAGAGAAACTCGCCTGTTTCGGCATCGAAGACCACAGTGCCGCAGGGGACGTCGACAATCACATCTTCTCCATCTTTGCCAAATGACCGTCCACCGGAGCCGCTCTGGCCGTTGCCGGCGAAGATGTGGCGGCGGTAGCGCAGCGGGAGCAGTGTCCACATGTGGGAATTGCCCCGGAGTATGATGTGGCCGCCGCGACCGCCGTCGCCGCCGTCAGGGCCACCCTTGGGGACATATTTCGCACGATAGAAATGCCTTGAGCCGGCACCGCCTTTGCCCGAGCGGCAAAGGACTTTCACATAGTCTATAAAATTGGAATCAGCCATAGCAGCGGACGTTTGTTGACGATTATAAAGAAAAATAGTTGGTGATTATAATTATAACACCTGTGGTTGCCGAAAGGATTATAGATCCGTCGTCTGGCGGAGGTGTCTGATGAGTTCACGGGCGTGGGCGAAGTCGACCGGGGAGCCTATGTCGATCCAGGTGCCGTTGATGGGGAAGTAGCTGACACGCTTGCCGTCGGCTATAGCGCGTTCGATGAGGTCGGTTGCGTCAGTGCGTTCGCCGGGAGTCAGGGAGTGGAGGAGCCGGTTGGAGAAAATGTAGATGCCGGCGTTGGCATAGTAGGAATAGGATGGTTTTTCTTCGAGAGCAGTGACCAGCGGCCCGTCGGTGTCGAGGATGGCGTAGGGCACCGAGACATTGTAGGGGACAGCTGCGATGGTCACATCGGCCTGCTGCGAGCGGTGGTGGAGATAGAGGTCTTCAAACGAGATGGTCGTGAGAAGATCGGAGTTCATCACGATAGTGTCGCCTTCGTCTGGGATGTCGACGAGCGTCGCGGAGCCGATGGTGCCGAGCGGCGTGGTCTCGCGCACGCATTTCACTTTGACTCCGCCGACAGGGGTGGCGAAGTGCGATTCGATCTGCTCGGCGAGATAGTTGACGGTGACAGAGATGTCATCGACACCTACTGAGGCTAGAGCCTCGATATTGTAGTCGATGATGGCTTTGTCGCCGATGGTGAGGAGCGGTTTGGGTGTGGTCAGGGTCATGGGACGCAGACGTTCGCCCTTGCCTCCGGCCATGAGGATGGCGCTGACGGGCAGGATTGTCTTGGTCCTGCGCGTGTCGATGACGCTGACAATGTGTCGGTCTTCGTCAAGCACAGGGATGAGGGAGAGGCGGTGGCGCCGGAGCTCGCGCAGGGCGTCGGGGGTGATCTGGCCTGCGCGGAGGTGGCGGAAGTCGCGGAACATGGCTTCGGCTACGACCGACCGGAGGCTGATGCCGCGCAGGAGCGCCCGGCGGACATCTCCGTCGGTGAGAGTGCCACACATCCGTCCGTCCGAATCTGTGACAAGAAGGGTCATGACTCCTCCCGATAGCTCGTTGAGGCGGGCGAGGGCGTCGATGAGGGGGGAATTGGCATCTATTATGTGGCGGTCGATCTGCATGAGGATTGATGAGGTGTGGGAGGTTTTATTGTTGCGACATGAGGTGCTCGGTTATGATCCAGTCGAGGGGAGTGTCGAGGTCGACAGAGCGCGAGCGGGGCATCTCGAAAGGTATGCGGCGCGGGAAGCTGCCGAGGGGCATCCTGCGGATGGATTCGGGGTTGATGACGTAGACCGCACCGTTGTATTGCCAGGCCTTGGGGGCATCCTGGCGGCGGGTATATTTGCCATCCCCCTTTGATATGTGGAGCGAACCGTCGGCCGAGGTCTCGAAGCAGTCATAGTAGGGATTGCAGGCGGCTTCGGTGACGGAGACCACCATGTCGGTGCCGGGGGTGAAGAGCGAGATGCAGGCGGCGACATCGTCGGCCGTGCGCATCGGGGAGGTGGGCTGAAGAAGCACCACCTTGTCATAGTCTATCCCCTGACGGTCGGCCCAATCCATGGCGTCGAGGATGACTTCGCGTGAGCCAACCGTGTCGCCACCGAGATAGTCGGGACGCGTGTAGGGCACGGGGAGTCCCGTCTGTCCGGCCACCCGGCGTATCTCCTCGTCGTCGGTCGAGACGATGATGTGGGAGTCGGGAGCGAGCGTGCGTGCCACGTCGATGGAGTAGTGGATCAGCGGGCGCCCGCACAGAGGTTTGATGTTCTTGCGCGGAATCCCTTTGCTGCCGCCGCGGGCAGGTATGATGAACAGCTCTTTACTCATTGGCTGACGGGTTTATGTCGTGAAATTTTTTGCTGCGGATGGTAGCCAGAGGAGTCAAGGCGATAGCCTGCGTGATCATGTCGAGAGTGTTGTCGCGGAAATATGGGTTTTCTGATTCCCGCGCGAGGCGCTGCCCTTCGTCAGATAATGCGAAGGCGATGGCTCCGGCGATTTCATCGGCTGAATCACCGCAATGGATGACCGATTTTCCGCAGAGGCGTCCACGCTGCCTGATGCCGATGTCGACGGTGGGGATTTTCATTGAAGGGACTTCGACAATGCCGCTTGAGGAGTTGCCGACGACGGCGCTCACGCAACGCAGTGCTGAAAGATAGCGTTTCTTGCCGAGCGAGGGGATGACTTTCACACGACCTGGGTTGCTGGCACCGTAGGCTTCAATGCGGTCGATGATCACACGCCCGCGTGAGTCGTTGTTGGGGTAGGTGATGACTATGTTTGAATCCGGGAAGCGGTCAAGGGCCTCAAGCAGGGCATCGCAGTGGCGGCCGGGGTCTTCGTCGTCGAGCGTGGCGGGGTGGTAGGTCACGAGCAGTGAACCCTCGGGAAGCGCGAGACCGATCGACTCTTCAAGCTCACGGCGATCCAACAGTGGTTCATGAATGATGTTGTAGACGCCGATGGCTCCGGTGTTGATGACACGCGCCGGCTCCTCGCCCATGGCTATGACGCGCTTGCGGTAGGGCTCGGTCGCAGTGAGATGGAGCGACGCCATCTTGGTGATGGCATGGCGGATGCTGTCGTCGACAGCGCCCTCCGAAATCTCCCCGCCTGCGATGTGGACTATGGGGATGCGGAGCATGAGCGCGGCGGTTGCCGTTGCGAGCATCTCGAAGCGGTCGCCGAGGATGACGATGAGGTCGGGTGAGATTTGGCTGAGACAGTCTGCCATCCCTTCCATACATGCGGCCATGGCCTTTACCGTTCCGGCGGGAGAGTCGGTGGTGTCGGGCATGGGGACAGTGAGAGGGGTGGGGAAGCCGTCGGCTATGATCTCGTCGATGGTGTGGCCGTAGCGCCCGCTCAGGTGCATGTTGGTGGCGATGATGCTGACATCGCAGTCAGGACGCGCGTCAAGCGCCCGGGCGATACCGCTCAGGAGTCCCCAGTCGGCCCGTGTGCCGGTGGCGATTGCAATCTTCCTCGGTGGTGTCATTGGAGTCTCGTCATTATGCTGTTGTCAATATTCTCTTTCGCCGAAGATCGAGGTGCCGACGCGGATCATATTGCCACCTTCTCCGACTGCGATAGGCCAGTCGTGGCTCATGCCCATGCTGATGACTGAAAAATTATCGCGGCCGGCCATTACCCCGGTCCTGAGACTGTCGAACGTCTCGCGGATCTCGCGGAAATCAGCCCGTATGCGTCCGTCATCATCGACATTTGAGGCCATACCCATCACGCCTCGGATGTCGACAGCTTTGAGCGAGTCAAGAAGGCCGGGGGTGACGAAAGCGAGGAGCTCGTCGGGGGTGAATCCGAATTTGGTCTCCTCTTTGGCGACATGGAGCTGCAGCAGCACGTCGACACGCCTGCCGGCCCGGGCGGCTTCGTCGTCAATGGCCCGGAGCAGACGCTCGGAGTCGACGCTGTGGATCATCGACGCATGGGCCACCACCTTGCGCACCTTGTTGGTCTGGAGATGGCCGATGAAATGCCACTTGATGTCGGCGGGAAGCTGTGAGGCTTTCGCCTCAAGCTCCATCGCGCGACTCTCGCCGAAGATGCGCTGTCCGGCAGAGTATGCTTCCATCAGAGCTTCGGCCGGATGAAATTTGGAAACGGCGACGAGTTCAACCCCGGCGGGGATTGACTCGCGCAGTTGGAGAAGTCGGGTGCTGACAGAGCTTGTCATTGTGATAGGGGGCGGTTGGGGGTTGGAAAAATATGACTTATGATCAAGCCTCCTTTGAGCTTTCGCCACCGAGGTTGGCGTCGTAGACATCCATGATGAGAGTTTCCTGTATGGTGTTGATCTCGAAGTCGGCCATGGTTCCCTTCATGCCTTCCATGAAGTTGTCGTATGCCTCCTTGAAGCTGTCGGCTGCGACGAGGATCTGGGATATGGATTTCTTTTCGACGGCTGTCTTCTCATCGAGTGTGATGAAGGCCACTTTGACGAGATACCATTTGTCGCCTGTGCGCTCGCGGAAAATCTCGGCGATTTTGGTGCGCTTGACGGCTGAAACTGAAAATTCTGAAGTGAAGTGGGCGATTTCTTCTGAGATACGGGCTTCTGCCTCGGTAAAAGAGAGGGCATCGACCATATATGCTTCAGTTACTTTCTTGATGGAACCATTGTCCATAGTCTTATCGTAGCGGACTTTTGTCTCAAACCAATTTGCCATTGCTAAAAATAATTATGTGTATTTCCTAATGATTTATATTTATATAAATGTGTGGCCGGCTCAGACGGAGTGGCCGGTACACAGGGGTGACTTTTGTTGTCAAGAGTGCAAAGTTAGTCAAAAAGTGTGAGATTTCGAGCTCAGGGGTTCAAAAGTAGGGTGTGTTTTTTTGAGACCGATTTGTATTATCGCACCTTTTCGGGGGGTGCGGGTGATTAAATTTGCATCGTAATCACAAAAATATCCAGATTGAAATGAAAAGACAAAACACAAAGGGTGCAACTAAGAAAAATCTACGCCCGGTTTCTGAAAAGTTCTATAAATCACTCAACGAACGCGCCATGGCAGCAGCCAATGTCGCCGGGAAACCTCTTCTTGGCACCAACGTGATGCTGGCCGTTGATGCGTATATCAACGAGGGAGTGCTCCCCTCGGGAGAAAGCGTCGAGCTGATGCTCATATTGACCCTCCTCAAGCCGGAAATCGATAAAGCCATGGCACGCTCTGCCGCAGCGAGGAGCCGCCGCAGGGCCCGGGCGGCTGAGACTCCCTGTCAGGAAAGCATCGGGATGGACGAGAGGGTGGCTGTGGCTATTGAGCCTCTGTCGGATGATGGGCCGGAGCCTGCACCGGAACTGCCGGTAGCGGTGAGTGGGTTTATCGGCAACCGCCGGGAGCGCCGTCGTCAGGAGCAGGAACAACGGCGTCTCGCCAAGCGATTGCTACGCTGGACGAGGTAAGCAGCCGGGCGCCGGGTCATCCGGCGGTATTGTCGCCGGCGGAGATGGCGGGCAGGGGGAGCTGATGGGTGTTTTTCACCTCTCCGAGCACGAAGGAGCTGTTGAGCGAGCCGATGCAGTCGAGGTCGCCGAGGATGCGGAGGATAAATTTCTGATAGGCTTTCATATTGCTGGTATATATCTTGAGGAGGAAGTCATAGTCGCCCGAGATATTGTAACATTCGGCTATCTCGGGGATGTTTTTGACAGCCTCCATGATGCGGATGCTGTTTTCATAGGTGTGCTGCTTCATTTTCAGATAACAGAAAGCGACGAAACCGCAGTCGATTTTCTCGGCATCGAGGACGGCCATATATTTTGTGATGTAGCCCTCCTTCTCGAGTCGGCGGACGCGCTCGAATGTCGGGGTGGTCGAGAGATGGATCTTTGCGGCAAGTTCTTTGATTGTCAGGCGGGAATTGTCTTGCAAAGCGCGCAGGAGGGCGATGTCGGTGATGTCGAGGCCGGAGGTCGTTTTCATGTCGATGATGTCAATGGGAATAATATTCTGCTATTGTGAGGATAATAGCCGTTGAAAGCATAATTATTTATTGTTTGATGCGCAAAAATAGTGTAATTTTCTAAATAATTTGATTTTATTGGAAAGAATTTTGGGCAGCGGTAATTTTGCATCATGACAAAAAACAAAACCAATGATATTATGGCAACAGAAAAACTCCACTTCGAGACACTCCAGCTCCATGTAGGCCAGGAGACCCCCGATCCCGCAACCGATGCGCGCGCAGTGCCCATCTACCAGACGACTTCCTACGTATTTCGTGACTCCCGGCACGCCGCCGACCGTTTCGGCCTGCGCGACGCCGGCAATATCTACGGCCGCCTGACCAATTCCACCCAGGGTGTATTGGAAGAGCGGGTCGCCGCTCTTGAGGGAGGAGTCGTGGCCCTTGCCGTGGCCAGCGGTGCGGCTGCCATCAGCTATGCGCTCGAGAATCTCCTGCAGGGCGGCGACCATATCCTCGCGGCCGATAATCTCTATGGCGGTAGTTACAACCTGATAGCCCACACTTTCGCTCCCCGGGGCATAGGGAGCACCTTTGTCGATGTCAGGGACTTCGGTCTCGTCGAGCGCTCGATCAGACCGAACACCAAGGTGCTCTTCGTCGAGACATTCGGTAATCCCAACTGCGATGTCACCGACATCGGCAGGCTCGCGGAGATTGCCCACCGACACCGGATCCCACTGGTGGTCGACAATACCTTCGGCACTCCCTATCTCATCCGTCCTCTCGAGCACGGGGCCGATGTGGTCGTCCATTCAGCGACAAAATTCCTTGGCGGTCACGGCACAAGTCTCGGCGGCATCATCGTCGACGGCGGCAGCTTTGACTGGAAGGCCAATCCTGACAAATATCCGACACTCGCCAAGCCGGATCCGAGCTATCACGGTGCTGTTTTCGCAGATGTCGCAGGCCCGGCAGCCTTTGTCACCCGTATCCGTGCCGTCTTGCTCCGCGACACCGGCGCCGCCATCTCGCCATTCAACGCCTTCCTGCTTCTCCAGGGAGTGGAGACACTCTCGCTGCGCGTCGAGCGCCACGTGGAAAATGCACTCAAAGTGGTCGGCTTCCTCGCCTCACATCCTAAAGTTTCCAAGGTAAATCATCCCTCGCTCTCAGACCATCCCGACCATGAGCTCTACAAGCAGCTCTACCCTCAGGGGGCCGGCAGCATCTTCACGTTTGAGATCAAAGGGGGCCGGGAAGAGGCATGGTGTTTCATCGACGCGCTCAGGATCTTCTCCCTGCTCGCCAACGTGGCCGATGTCAAGAGCCTCGTCATCCACCCGTACACCACCACTCATTCACAGCTCTCGCCCGAAGAGCTCGAGCGTCAGCACATCACACCGTCCACCGTGCGCCTGAGCATAGGCACCGAGCATATCGACGACATCATCGCCGACCTTTCACAGGCACTTGAGAAAGTGTAGACTTTTTATAACGTCAGTGAAAACCCCGTCGCCCCCTCCTGCCGGCAGATTGCAAATCGCCCCGGCAGGAGCAGGAGCGACATTTTTTTGTGAGTGGTAGCGTTGTAATCATCAAATTTCTATGTAACTTTGCAGGGATATAAGAGTTGTTTAAACTTTTTCCCTCCTCACGCTTTTAATTAAGAAAACTATATATCATCAAGACATGGATTTATTTGACAAAATCTCAGCCGACATAAAGAGCGCCATGCTCGCCCGCGAGAAAGTGCGTCTGGAGACGCTCCGTGGCATAAAGAAAGAGTTTCTTGAAGCAAAGACAGCCAAGGGTGGCGACGGCTCGCTCAGCGATGAGGCAGCTACCAAGATTCTTGCAAAGATGGCGAAGCAGCGCCGTGAGACAGCGAAGATCTACGACGAGCAGAACCGTCCGGAGCTCCGCGACAATGAGCTCGCAGAGGCTGTGGTGATTGAAGAATACCTCCCCAAGCAACTCAGCGACGAAGAGCTCACCGCCGAGCTCAAGAAGATCATCGAGCAGGTCGGCGCCACCTCACCCAAAGAGATGGGCAAGGTGATGGGTGTCGCTTCCAAGGCGCTCGCCGGCCGTGCTGACGGCAAGGTCATCTCTGCCAAAGTAAAGGAACTTCTCAACTAATCCCCCCACACACACGACAATTCCACAAAGAAAAATATGCTTACCCTACAGCAAATAAAAGAGGATCCCGAACGCATCATTGCGCGCCTCGCCGTCAAAGGCTTTGACGGAAAGCAGGGAGTCAACGACGTGATTGATTTCGATGACGAACGCCGTAGCCTTCAGTTTCAGAACGATACACTCGCAGCCGAGCTCAAGAAGCAGGCCGATGCCATCGGCCGCCTGATGAAAGAGGGGCGCCGCGACGAGGCCGAGAAAGCCAAGAAGGAAGTGGCCGAGATCAAGGCCCAGCAGAAAGAGATCGCTGACCGTCTCACCGTCACCGAGAATGCCATCCGTGATATTCTCCTCGGCATGCCCAACGTCCCCTGCGACGCTGTGCCCGAAGGCAAGACCGCTGAGGACAATGTGGTTGAGAAAGACGGCGGCCCGATGCCTGACCTCCCCGCAGATGCGCTCCCTCACTGGGAACTCGCCAAGAAATACAATCTCATCAACTTCGACCTCGGTGTGAAGATCACCGGCCCGGGTTTCCCCGTCTACATGGGCAAGGGTGCCAAGTTGCAGCGCGCGCTCATCCAGTTCTTCCTCGACGAAGCCTCTGCAGCCGGCTATCTTGAGATCCAGCCCCCCTACGTGGTCAACGAGGCTTCGGGCTACGGCACAGGCCAGCTCCCCGACAAGGAGGGCCAGATGTATTTCATCAACGAAGACAAGCTCTATCTCATCCCGACAGCCGAAGTGCCTGTCACCAACCTCTACCGCGACGTCATCATCCCCGCCGACCAGCTTCCCATCAAGAACTGCGCATACTCGGCATGCTTCCGCCGCGAAGCAGGCTCGTATGGCAAGGATGTCCGCGGCCTCAACCGTCTCCACCAATTTGACAAAGTGGAGATCGTGCGCATCGAGAAGCCCGAAAACTCCTATGCCGCTCTCGAGGAGATGAAAGACCACGTGCAGGGTCTCCTTGAAAAACTCGGTCTTCCCTGGCACATCCTCCGTCTCTGCGGCGGCGACATGAGCTTCACCTCGGCCATAACCTTTGACTTCGAAGTCTATTCAGCCGCACAGGGCCGCTGGCTCGAGGTTTCGTCAGTCTCCAACTTCGAGACCTACCAGGCCAACCGCCTCAAATGCCGCTACCGTGGCGAGGATAAGAAAACACATCTCTGCCACACGCTCAACGGCTCGGCTCTCGCCCTTCCGCGCATCATGGCTGCCCTCCTTGAGAACAACCAGACTCCCCAGGGCATCGTCGTGCCGGAATGTCTCCGTAAATACACCGGATTTGACATCATCGACTGATACGGTCAGCGCCTGAATCCGTGAAATGAACCGACAGGATGCGGTGGCCGGGAATCTTAGAGTCTCCCGCCGGCCCGCATCCTGTCTCGTTTTCCTGTCATTCCCCCGCTGAGCCAAACTTTGCGGCTCGGGAAGTGTTTTTAAGATAACAAACAAAAGAATCAACTATGGAATCAACCCGTCAAGCCAAAATATCGCGCCTTCTTCAGAAGGAGCTCAGTGAAATATTCCGTCAGCAGACCGCAAAGACCCACGGCACCCTCGTGTCGGTGAGCATAGTCCGCGTCTCGCCCGACCTCAGCATAGCCAAAGTCTATCTCTCGATTTTCCCCTCCGAGAGATCGCAGGAGATTCTCGAGGGAATCCGCGAAAGCTCGAAGACCATCCGCTACGAACTCGCGCAGAAGGTGCGTTTCCAGCTCCGCAAGTGTCCCGATCTCAGCTTCTACCTCGATGACTCGCTCGACTATATCGACAATATCGACAAGCTGCTGACAAAATAAGCCGTTCTTCTCTCCCTCCGCCGGCGCTTATCTTCCACCCAATCATCACCCCCATACATCCAAACATTTCTTGATGCCCGCTTTCCGGATTGCTGTCCGCTATCTTTTAGCCCGAAAAAGCCACACCGCCGTCAACGTCATCTCCTACATCTCGATGGCCGGTATAGCTGTCGCTGCAATGGCGATGGTCTGTGTGCTCTCTGTGTTCAACGGTTTCTCCGACCTTGCTTCGGAGCGCCTGTCGATGGTCGATCCGGACATCAAGGTGACCAGCACCGGCGCCAGGGTGATCAGCAATGCCGACTCTCTGGCCCGGGAGTTGCTGCGCGTTCCGGGTGTGAGGTCTGCGCTTCCCACGCTTTCAGGAGAGGCTCTCGCAATCTACGTCGATGCCCAGCTCCCGGTCAATATCCTTGGGGTCCCCTGTGGCTATGGGGAGATATCGGCGCTCAATTCTCTTGTCATCGACGGAGAGATGAACAATACCACCTACGCCATGGGTGGGGCGGTCCTCGGTGTGGGGACAGCCGTGCAGATGAATGCACGCCCGTCGGTCGAACGCAGTCTGCTCCTGACCGTCCCGCGGCGCCTGGGGCGCATCAACCCCGCCTTCCCGATGGCCGCGTTTACCACCGACACGCTGCTTGTCAGCGGTGTCTACCGTACAAACCAGACCGAGCTCGACAACAACCGCATCGTCATTCCCCTCGACCGCGCACGCAATCTGCTCGACTACACGACCGAGGCGAGTGCCATTGAGATCGGAGTCTCGGAGGGTCAGGATGTGGGCACCATCGTCGGCCGTCTCAGCGACAAGCTTGGCGACAGCTATCTCGTGGCCGACCGCCTGCGTCAGGAATCCCACTCTTTCCGGATGATTTCGGTCGAGAAGTGGATCACCTTCCTGATGCTCGTCTTTGTGCTTGTGATGGCATCGTTCAACATTCTCTCGTCGCTCTCGATGCTCATCATCGAGAAGGAGGAGAGCCTGATGATACTCAGCTCCATCGGTGCGCCCGACAGCATGTTGCGGCGCATCTTCCTTGACCAGGGAGTCCTGGTCGCCACCGCCGGCGGAGCCATCGGCATCCTCATAGGCGTGGCCCTCTGCCTGGCGCAGCAACACTACGGGTTCATCACCCTCGGCGGTGACCACTCTCAGATGTCGATCGTCACCTATCCCTGCGTGCTCCGTCTGACCGACGTCTTCGTGACAGCCGCTGTGGTGCTCGTCATCGGCTTCATCTCCGGCTTCATCTCCTCGCGTGCAGTCAGGCCACCGTTCAGAGCCGGCTGACGGGAAAAATTTGCCAAAACCTAAGCCATAATTTTGGCTGTTGACTATAAAATTTGTAATTTAGAGGGCGTTAAAAATCTAACTTCACAACAATTTCACCTATTTATCAATTAAAAAACATCATGTCAACCCCTTCGACCCATAGATATTGTGTCATCATGTGTGGCGGCGTCGGAAGCCGTTTCTGGCCCTATTCGCGCGAGGACTGCCCCAAACAGTTCATCGACTTCCTCGGCACAGGCCGCTCGCTGTTGCAGATGTCCTACGACCGCATCCTCCCTCTCGTCCCGAAGGAGAACATCATTGTTGTCACCAACGCTAAATATGCCTCGCTCATCCGCGAGCAGCTTCCCGACATACTTCCGTCCAATATCCTCCTCGAACCTGCCCGCCGCAACACGGCTCCCTGCATCGCATGGGCGGCCTACCACATCGCGGCGCTCGATCCCGAAGCCTCGATGATAGTCACGCCGAGCGACCACCTCATCACCCGCGACAATGTTTTCCAGGACTGCGTCAGCCACGGTTTCGACTTCGTGGAGACCCGCGACGCCCTCCTCACTCTCGGCATCACACCGACACGCCCCGAGACCGGCTACGGCTACATCCAGATCGGGCAGGAAGTGGAGCGCGACATCCTCAAGGTGAAGACCTTTACCGAGAAGCCTAACCTTGAGCTGGCGAAAGTCTTCCTCGATTCCGGAGAATTTTTCTGGAACTCAGGCATCTTCCTCTGGAAAGCATCGGCCATCATCGACGCCCTCCATAAGTATGATCCCGACCTGACCTGTCTCTTCGACAAAGGGCTCAGCGACTTCGGCACCGACAAGGAGAACGCGTTTATCTCGGCCAATTTCACCTCCTGTCCTCCCAACTCCATCGACTATGCCGTCATGGAGAAGGCCGACAATGTCTATGTCGAGTGTGTGAGCTTCGGCTGGAATGATCTCGGTACCTGGAGCGCGCTCTATGACAATTCGCCACGCAACGAGGAGAAAAACGTGGCGCAGAACTGCAATATCCTTGCCTACGAGAGCACCGGAAATATGTTTGCCGTGCAGCGTCCCGACAAGCTCGTTGTGGTCCACGGGCTGAAAGACTACATTATCGCCGATGCTGACGATGTGCTCCTCATCTGCCCCAAATCGGAAGAGCAGCGCATCAAGCAGATGGTCAACGATGCCAAACTCGCCTTCGGCGACAAATATCTCTGATCCTCATATAAGCACACACAATATATAAATATATACAGTATAATCACCCCTACACCTTAGACAAAACGCCATGCAGGAAGAATATAGTCTTACCCCAGAGCAGGAGGAAGCTCACGTCGAGCAGCAATTCCGTGATTTGCTTGACGGCTATCTCGCCAGCAACCACCGCAAGAAAGTCGACATCATCGAGCGTGCATTCCGCTTCGCCAAAGAAGCCCACAAAGGAGTGCGCCGCCGTTCGGGAGAACCCTATATACTCCACCCGATAGCCGTAGCCAAGATAGCCTCACAGGAGATTGGCCTCGGCTCCACATCGATCTGCGCGGCTTTGCTCCACGATGTCGTCGAGGACACCGAATATACCGTCGAGGATATCGAGAAGCATTTCGGGCGTAAGATCGCACGTATTGTCGAGGGACTCACAAAGATATCCGGCGGCATCTTCGGTGACAAAGCTTCGGCCCAGGCCGAGAACTTCCGCAAGCTCCTGCTGACCATGAGCGAGGATATCCGGGTGGTGCTCATCAAGATGGCCGACCGCCTTCACAACATGCGCACCCTCGGCTCAATGGCTCCCAACAAGCAGTATAAGATTGCCGGCGAGACCCTCTATATCTACGCTCCGCTCGCCCATCGCCTCGGACTCTTCGCCATCAAGACGGAGCTTGAGGATCTGAGCTTCAAATATGAGCATCCGACGGAATACGAGCGCATCGGCAAGCTCATCTCCCAGAGCGAGGCCGGACGCGAGATGGTCTACAACGACTTCGCCACCCCGATCCTCAAGCGTCTTGACTCCATGGGGCTGAAATATGAGGCCAAGGCCCGTCTGAAATCCATCTATTCCATCTGGCGTAAGATGGACACCAAGCATATCCCCTTTGAGGAGGTCTACGATCTCTATGCCATGCGAATCATCTTCG
Organism: Staphylococcus sp.; assembly: GCA_023665865.1. Lineage (GTDB taxonomy): Bacteria > Bacteroidota > Bacteroidia > Bacteroidales > Muribaculaceae > Duncaniella. The sequence continues at coordinate 644,388 of JAMPDC010000001.1, read as the reverse complement.
ACGAGCCGGAGGGGATCTCGGAAAAGGAGATGTGTTTCAAGATCTACTCCGCCCTGACCGACCTCTACCGTCCGCACCCCGACCGCACCCGTGACTGGATCACCAATCCGAAGGCCAACGGCTATCAGGCGCTCCACGTCACCCTCATGGGGCCCGACGGAAACTGGATCGAGGTGCAGATACGCTCGCGCCGCATGGATGAGATAGCCGAGAAGGGTTTTGCCGCCCATTGGAAATACAAGATAGGGGAGCATGAGGAGGAGAGTGAGCTCAACGTATGGCTGAAGACCATCAAGGATATCCTCGACGATCCGACGCCAAACGCCATCGACTTCCTCGATACCCTCAAGCTCAATCTCTTCGCAACGGAGATTGTAGTCTTCACTCCCAAGGGTGAGCTGCTGACCCTCCCGGCGGGGGCGACGGTGCTCGATGTGGCCTTCACGCTCCACTCGCAGCTCGGCATCCACTGCATAGCCGGCAAGGTCAACCATAAACTCGTCCCGCTCTCCCACCGCCTCAACTCGGGCGACCAGGTGGAGGTGCTCACCTCCCACTCCCAGGCGCCAAAGCCTGAGTGGATGGGCTTTCTCGCAACCGCCAAGGCCAAGACCCGCCTCCGCAAGGAGCTGCGACGCATCCAGCAACCCGTCATCGAGGAGGGCAAGAAGATTTTCGACGATTTCCTCGTGCAGAACGACATCATACTCAACAACAGTGTGATGACCAAGATCCTCGGCACCTACCACGTGGCCTCGCGCGAGGAGCTCTTCTATAAACTGGGCAGCGGCGAGGTCTCGATCGACGACTATCTCAACGTCAACACCTCGCGTGGAGCCCGCTCGCTCGTCTCGCGCCTCTTCCGCCTCGGCTTTGGCGGCGACAAGAAGAAGCAGAGCGCCAAGAAGCTCCTCAGCTCGGCCATCGGACGGTCGGATGAGGAGCCGGAGACGCCTCACCCTGCCATCAACCGTAAGGAGACCTATGTGCTGAAGTTTAACGACAAGGAGAGCAACTTTGCCTTTGCCGAATGTTGCCGCCCGATACCAGGCGACGAAGTCATGGGTTTCATCACCGATGAGGGTACCGTCGAGGTCCACTCTCTCACCTGTCCGCGCGCCCAGGTGCTCAAGGCGAGCTTCGGCCCCCGCATCCTCGCCACCCGCTGGGATGAGGTGGCGGGCAGCTTCCTCGCCAATGTCCGCATCGAGGGCATAGACCGCCACGGGATCCTGCAGGAGTTGACGCGCATGATCTCGACAGCGCTCAACATCGACATCCGCAGTCTCAACATCGAGGCCGACAAGGAGGTGTTCAGCTGCGACCTGAGTGTGCTCGTATCCAACACGGCCGCTGTGACGGAGCTATGCAAGAGTATCCTGAAGATCGACGGTGTCCGCAAGGCCGACCGCGTCCGCATCTACGAGGAGGGCGAGAAATAGCTCTCAGGAGATATAGAAATTCAGAATTGACGGAAATAACAAATGGATTGAGATATATTCTTTTGTTATTTCTGTCATTTATGATTTGTATGTCATGCTCGGGCAGGTCTTTCATGCCTCTCCGAGGCTGTTTTTACAGGGTGGGCATTAGTCCCCAGACCTTGTCTGGGGTTTCATCACGACTGCTCTGCCTCCGGCAGAGCTTTTTTCATGCCATTCCGATGGGGTGTGGTCTCGGCATATGCTCTGCGGGAGGGTGCGGTCTCGGTCAGCCTCTCCGAGGCTTTTTAATGAGGGTGTTTGTCCGTCCCCCAGACCCTGTCTGGGGTTTCATCATGACTGCTCTACCTCCGGTAGAGCTTTTTTTTTCATGCCACTCCGATGGGGTGTGGGTGGTGCTCGGTATATGCTCTGTGGGTGTATGTGTGGTGCTCGGCATATGCTCTGCCGGAGGCAGAGAAGTTATGATGAAGCCCCAGGCATGGCTTGGGGATAGGGTGAGGGGAAATATATAAGCCTCGGAGAGGCGTCTCGTCTTTCGGTGGCTTGCTTTCGGGAGAACTTTTTTGTCGGATTTCAGAGCATAAGCCACCCCCCAATAGAGTGCTTTCTGTTGAGGGGTGGAATTTTTTTTAGGGGTAAAATGTTAATTTTTAGCACAATCATGCGGTTTTTATAGAAAAGTTTACTATCTTTGTCGTGAAAATACATGCAAACCTATTCGTTAACGTTATTTAATTTCTCGTTTGTGAATATGGCCAGCCATATTCTTGTGAACCTTTAATTGTGTACCATCGAATAGATCTAACATTGTCTTTTTAATACTGACCGTTCCCCTACAACCCTACACCATCTATTCCCATCACTGACCAATTCCCCTATATAGTTTTTTTCATCGCGGAAGAAACTATCCTTTTTGGTATAATAAACTACGTATAAAAACAAATAATAAAACAATATCATTTAAACTCTCACCTAACTAATGGAAAAGAAATTTTTTGATTTTCATTCACAAAAGGTGCGCAATGTGCTCGGCATAGGAGTCGTGGCGCTTGCCCTCGCATCTTTGTCCGCTTGTAGCGACGATGCTCCCGATAACGGAAATGATGTGCCCCAACCTGGCCAGACAGCAGCATCATACACTGTTAAAACAAGTGATGCATCCCGTATCATCAATTATACTCCCGCTACCTCTCGTTCTGAAGCGGCATCTTCATTTGAAATGCCCGCTTGCCCTTCAATCCCCGCAGAGGCAATTTCATTGGTCGAGAATATTAATTATGGCACATTATCAACCGGTTCTTACTATCTTAATGAAGGAGAAGTTTTAGAAACTGGTCTTAATTTAGCCGCCGGTGATATTACAATCTATGTTGGTGGTACTTTGAATCTTCAATGGTTAAAAGGTGCTGCTGAAGATGCAGGTAGATGTACTATCTATGTACTTGGAACTGGTAAGATAACATATAGCAGCACTATCGTTCCGAAACTTGATATATACAATTATGGAGAGCTTGATATCACAGGTATCACTCTCGGCGAGGGCGATAAACTCTATTCTTCGCAGCCTATTTCTTGTGATGTCCTTGGAGTTAATGCCGGAGCTGAATTCTTCAGCAAAGAGTCTATTGAGGCCAGAGAGATTCGTCTCAATGGAACTGCAGTTGCATGTTCATTTGTGGCAGAAGAAAAAATAACATTTAACGCTGGGTCTTTTAAAGCTTCATATTTCAAGGCTAACGAACTTGTGATGCACGGAGGCTCGATTGAACTTGATGATAATGGCCTTGTTGAGGCAAATGAGGCTTTGTTCTCAAATGCTGACACTCGTCTTACAGTGAATGGTAATAAAGCCGTATTTGCTGCGAAGGTGTTTAAGACTAATAATATCGAATGGCCGAAACAGTCGATTGGTGCAGGATTTATCTGTGACATTGAGAAGGTTTTGATTGGAAATGATGAAAAGGAATGTCCTGTTAATGATCTTGAGTTGACTATCAGCAACGATAATCTTCAGGCTTCTGTACCTGCAGCGGGTTGCCATGACGCATATCCCGGTGGCGGTTCTACTCCTGACCCTACTCCCGACCCCACTCCCGAGCCTGAAATCATTATTGAGAAGATTACCGATATCGATCCTCTGGATCCTGACCATGACCACGGTATCATCTCGGCAACTTGCATCACTTTTGCAGGAGATAAAGCCTATGCTTCCTACCATCTCCGTGGCGAAGGTCAGAAGGGTTGCATTGAGGTTATCGAAGACAATGGCAATAAACTTAGTCTTCTTTCCTACATGATTTCTCCCGACTATGACTTCAACCATGTTATCGTAGATGGTAATACTATTATCCCTGTTGGTAATCACGTTGATAAGGGCGCTTTTGTAGGTGCTCTCCCGATTGATTTCGCAGCGAGCGAAGGTGTCCGTGATGATTTCAAGGTTAAAGAACTTACAACTGACGAAGTGATTTATACCGATGGCAAGAATGGTCCGATCAAAGCAGGTTACAAGAACGCCGGTGATGGAAACTGCATCATCCGTCAGGGCAACTACTATTATGTCAATACTTACAGAGGCTATGGCGCTTTGAATCTTGACTTCTCTAAGGTTGAAGGCTCATTCCATCCGACTACCGGCTCTTCCAAGCATGTGGCTGTTGAAAATGGCAAGACTGTGATTCTCTCACTCAATTCATTTACGGGCGCTTCTTCGGAATCAACTGTAAATGTGTATGGCGCAGATGATTATACCTTCAGTAATGTAACATCTACTTATCAAGCCGGAACAATTTCACCGATTGACGGTAAGAATGTTGTTGCAATCGATGGTGAAAACATCTATGCATGTCTCGGACATGGAGGCCTGAAGCGTCTTAATGACGGTAAGGAATTCCATGCAGGTGAAAACAGTCGCGTACCGGCCAATGGTGTGGCGATTGATGCAAATTATATCTATGTCGCCATGGGTAGCTTTGTCTATGTTCTTGATAAGAATATGAACGAGGTGACTCATTACCACGCAGCATCTGAAAAGTCAGCTAACTATATTGCATTGCATAATGATAAGATTTATGTGGCATTTGGTGAAGATGGCATCCAGGTGTTCAAACTTAACAAAAGATAAAAACATTATTCTGATGAATATCGGAAGCGCGTCTCCACATCGGGGCGCGCTTCTTTTTTTCGGGAAAATGTGGGGATTTGGCTGAATATGTTGCAAAAAAGTAGTAACTTTGCAGCGGGGAGCAGTGTGCTCTCACCAAACTTCATAAACCATTCCATCGCATGCGACAGTTTAAGCGCGCCGTCCTTATCCTCGAAGACGGCACCACTTTTGAAGGAAAATCCTTTGGCTATGAAGCCTCTACCGCCGGCGAAGTGGTGTTTAACACCGCCATGACCGGCTATCCCGAAAGTTTGACGGATCCTTCGTATGAAGGTCAGATTCTCGTCACCACTTATCCTATTCTCGGCAACTACGGAGTCCCTCCGCGGCGCGAGAAAGATGACGTCAGTGAGTATTACGAAAGCGACAAGATCCATTGTCAGGCCATCGTAGCCCAGGACTATTCGTATGACCACTCCCACTGGCAGGCCGACCGCTCCCTGGCCCAATGGCTGAAAGAAGAAAAAATCCCCGGAATTTACGGCATCGACACCCGTCAACTGACCAAGCATCTCCGCGAACATGGCTCAATGCTCGGCAAGATTATCATTGATGGATGTGACGATGTCGATTTTTATGACCCCAATCTTGAAAATCTCGTCGGCAAGGTGAGCTGCAAGGATGTAGAGATCCATGGCGAGGGTGACAAGACGGTGGTGCTCGTGGATTGCGGCGTCAAGCACAACATCATCCGCTGTCTGACGCGCCGCGGTGTCAAGGTGGTGCTCGTGCCCTGGAACTATGACTTCACTACCATCCCCTACGACGGACTCTTCATCTCCAACGGTCCAGGCAACCCCGACATGGCCGAGGAGACTGTGAAGAATATCCGCAAGGCGATGGAGATCGGCAAGCCCATCTGCGGCATCTGCATGGGCAACCAGCTTCTCGCAAAGGCAGCCGGCGCAAAGACTTATAAACTCAAATACGGCCACCGCAGCCACAACCAGCCTGTGCGCCGCGTCGGGACCGACACCTGCTTCATCACCTCGCAAAACCACGGCTTCGCCGTCGACAGCGAGACGCTGCCCGCAGAGTGGGAGCCCCTCTTCGTCAATATGAACGACGGCACGAACGAGGGCATCCGCCACAAGTCGAAGCCGTTTTTCTCGGCCCAGTTCCACCCCGAGGCAAGCTCGGGCCCGAAGGACACCGAGTTTCTGTTTGACGAGTTTATCAACATGCTTTAATCCCTTCCCCCTTACAAGACATATCTTTCATCATGCGTAACGAGAACATCAAGAAAGTATTGCTGCTTGGTAGCGGCGCGTTGAAAATCGGTGAGGCCGGTGAGTTTGACTATTCCGGCTCGCAGGCACTCAAGGCCATGAAGGAGGAGGGCATCACTACCGTCCTCATCAACCCCAACATTGCGACGGTGCAGACCTCCGACGGTTTTGCCGACAAGATCTACTTCCTGCCGGTGACCCCCTATTTTGTCGAGAAGGTGATCCGCAAGGAGAAGCCCGACGGTATCCTGCTCGCTTTCGGCGGTCAGACCGCGCTCAACTGCGGCGTCGAGCTCCATCGCTCCGGAGTGCTTGAGAAATATGGCGTCGAGGTGCTCGGCACACCTGTCCAGGCTATCATGGACACCGAGGACCGCGAGCTCTTTGTCAGGAAGCTCGATGAGATCGACGTCAAGACGATCAAGAGCGAGGCTGTCAACTCAGTGGCCGACGCTAAGACAGCCGCCGCCCAGCTGGGCTATCCCGTGATCGTGCGTGCGGCCTATGCGCTCGGTGGCCTCGGCAGCGGATTCTGCGACAACGAGGAGGAGCTTGTGGCTCTCGTCGAGAAAGCGCTCGCCTTCTCGCCCCAGGTGCTCGTCGAGAAGTCGCTCAAGGGATGGAAAGAGGTCGAATATGAGGTTGTCCGCGACCGTTTCGACAACTGTATCACTGTCTGCAACATGGAAAACTTCGATCCCCTGGGCATCCACACCGGAGAGTCGATCGTCGTGGCTCCCTCGCAGACACTTTCAAATGAAGATTACCACTGGCTGCGCAAGCTCGCCATCAAGATTATACGCCACATCGGCATCGTCGGCGAATGTAACGTGCAGTATGCCTTCGACCCCACTTCGATGGACTATCGCGTCATCGAGGTCAATGCCCGTCTGAGCCGCTCGTCGGCCCTCGCCTCGAAAGCCACCGGTTATCCGCTCGCTTTCGTCGCAGCCAAGCTCGGCCTCGGCTACGGTCTGTTCGATCTTAAGAACTCCGTGACCAAGGAGACTTCGGCTTTCTTCGAGCCGGCTCTCGACTATATCGTCTGCAAGATCCCCCGCTGGGACCTCGGAAAATTCCACGGCGTGCGCCGCGAGATCGGTTCGTCGATGAAATCTGTCGGCGAGGTCATGGCCATCGGCCGCACCTTTGAGGAGGTCATCCAGAAGGGTCTGCGCATGATCGGTCAGGGCATGCACGGATTTGTCGGCAACAATCAGCGCGATCTTCCCGAACTCGAGCATGCGCTCAAGGAGCCGACCGACAAGCGTATCTTCGCTATCGCCCAGGCTCTCATGAAGGGCTACAGCGTAGACCGCATCCATGAGCTCACAAAGATCGACAAGTGGTTTCTCTACAAGTTGCAGAATATCATCGATACCGCCCACGAGCTCAGCGACTACAACGAGATCGAGGCTATCCCCGAGCCGCTGTTGCGCCAGGCCAAGGAACAGGGCTTCAGCGACTTCCAGATCGCCCGCGAGGTTTATCAGGAGAAGCTGACCAATCCGGAGAAGGCTCTCCTGGAGGTGCGTGAGTTCCGCAAGAAGCTCGGTGTGCTCCCCGTCGTGAAGCAGATAGACACTCTGGCGGCTGAGTATCCCGCGCAGACCAACTATCTCTATCTGACCTACAACGGACGCGAGAACGACGTGAAGTATCTCCACGACCATCGTTCGATCGTCGTGCTCGGTTCGGGTGCCTACCGCATCGGATCGTCGGTCGAGTTTGACTGGTGTTCGGTCAACGCTCTTCTCACAGTCAAGAAAGAGGGCTGGCGCTCGGTGATGATCAACTATAACCCCGAGACCGTCTCGACCGACTATGATATCTGTGACCGTCTCTATTTCGACGAGCTCACTTTCGAGCGTGTCATGGACATCCTCGACCTTGAGCAGCCCCACGGCACCATCCTCTCGGTGGGCGGTCAGATCCCCAACAACCTTGCGACCCGTCTCGACGCGCAGAATATAAATATCCTCGGCACCACAGCCCAGAGCATCGACAATGCGGAGGACCGCAACAAGTTCTCGGCCATGCTCGACCGCCTCGGCATCGACCAGCCCCGCTGGCGTGAGCTGACAAGCCTCGAGGATATCAACGAGTTTATCGACGAGGTGGGCTTCCCGGTGCTTGTCCGTCCGAGCTATGTGCTTTCGGGCGCAGCGATGAACGTCTGCCACAATCAGGAGCAGCTCACCCGCTTCCTCCAGCTCGCGGCCAATGTCTCCAAGCAGCACCCTGTGGTTGTCTCGCAGTTTATCTCCGGCGCCAAGGAGATCGAGATGGACGCCGTGGCACAGAACGGCGACATCGTTGCCTATGCCATCTCGGAACATATCGAGTATGCCGGTGTCCACTCCGGTGATGCTACCATCCAGTTCCCGCCGCAGAAACTCTATGTCGAGACCATGCGCCGCATCCGCAAGATCTCGCGTCAGATTGCCAAGGCGCTTGAGATCTCCGGCCCGTTCAACATCCAGTTTCTCGCCAAGAACAACGACATCAAGGTTATCGAGTGTAACCTCCGTGCGTCGCGCAGTTTCCCCTTCGTCTCCAAGGTGCTCAAGATCAATTTCATCGACCTTGCCACCCGTGTGATGCTCGGACTCCCCGTCGAGAAGCCGTCGAAGAATGCCTTCGACCTCGACTATGTGGGCATCAAGGCCTCGCAGTTCAGCTTCTCGCGTCTGCAGGGCGCCGACCCGGTGCTTGGTGTCGACATGGCGTCGACAGGCGAGGTGGGTTGTATCGGCGTCGACTCGGCCGAAGCGCTCATCAAGGCTATGGTCTCTGTCGGCAACCGCATCCCGACCAAGGCTGTGCTTATGTCGACCGGTACTGCCAAGCAGAAGGCCGACCTTCTCGATGCCGCCCATGAGCTTGCCAACAGAGGCTACACTATCTATGCCACCGGCGGCACGCACGCCTATCTCAACGACAATGGAGTGCCTGCCATCCGGGTCTACTGGCCCTCTCAGCCCGACATGCAGCCCCAGGCCATCGACCTGCTGCATGAGCACCGCGTCGATATGGTGGTCAATATCCCGAAGAATTTCTCTACCACCGAGCTCACCAACGGCTACAAGATCCGCCGCGCGGCGATCGACCTCAATATTCCTCTGCTGACCAATGCGCGTCTCGCATCAGCCTACATCGATGCCTTCACCACCCATCCTCTCGATGAAATCGAGATCAAGAGCTGGGATGAGTATTGATGAAGCGTTTTCTAAGTTTTTACAATAAAAATTAAACACTGACTTGTTGCAAAGCCTGCCGATATTTAGTAATTTTGCATCAATATAAAGAGCGGAATAATCACTTCGGTCCAAAGGCTCGTAATAAGGTAAAAAACTCAACTATAATCACAATATAGACTATGAAAATTGAAAAAATTATCGGTCGTGAAGTCCTCGACTCACGCGGCAACCCTACTGTTGAAGTAGACGTAATTCTCGAATCAGGCGCACGTGGTCGCGCATCTGTACCCTCCGGCGCATCAACCGGCGTCAACGAAGCTCTCGAGCTCCGCGACGGTGACAAGAACCGCTACATGGGCAAGGGTGTTCAGAAGGCTGTGGCTAACGTAAACGGCCCCATCGCAGAAGCTCTCAAGGGTATGAGCGCACTCGATCAGATCAAGATCGACGAGACTATGCTCGCTCTCGACGGCACTGACACCAAGTCAAACCTCGGTGCAAACGCTATCCTCGGCGTATCTCTCGCCGTTGCCAAGGCTGCTGCTGACTATCTCGATCTTCCCCTCTACAAATATATCGGTGGCTGCAACACTTATTGCCTCCCCGTTCCTATGATGAACATCATCAACGGTGGCGCTCACTCAGACGCTCCCATCTGCTTCCAGGAATTCATGATCCGTCCTATCGGCGCATGCTGCTTCAAGGAAGGCATCCGTATGGGTACTGAGGTGTTCCACAACCTCAAGAAGGTGCTCAAGGACCGCGGTCTCTCTACTGCAGTAGGTGACGAAGGTGGTTTCGCTCCCAACCTCGACGGTACTGAGGATGCCCTCAACGTCATCATCAAGGCTATCGAGCTCGCCGGCTACGTGCCCGGTAAGGACGTGACCATCGGTCTCGACTGCGCCGCTTCTGAATTTGCAAAAGAGCAGGCTGACGGCTCATTCATCTATGACTACACCTGGAAGCAGGGTGCCGATGCTCCCAAGCTCACCAGCGAGCAGCAGGCTAAGTTCCTCCAGGAACTCGTGGAGAAATATCCTATCGACTCTATCGAGGACGGTATGGGCGAAAACGACTGGGCAGGCTGGAAGGTCCTCACCGACCTCATCGGCAAGCGTTGCCAGCTCGTCGGCGACGACCTCTTCGTGACCAACGTGAAGTATCTCCAGCGCGGTATCAACGAAGGTTGCGCTAACTCAATCCTCGTTAAGGTTAACCAGATCGGTTCACTCACCGAAACTCTCCGCGCAGTTGAGCTCGCTCAGCGCAACGGCTACACCGCAGTCATCTCTCACCGTTCAGGCGAGACTGAGGACGCTACTATCGCCGACATCGCTGTGGCTACCAACGCCGGCCAGATCAAGACCGGTTCTGCAAGCCGTTCTGACCGTATGGCTAAGTACAACCAGCTTCTCCGTATCCAGGAAGAACTCGGTGCTGATGCCGCTTACGGTTATGGCAAGCGCACTAAAATGCCCCAGGCTTAATAGAGCTTGACAGCATAGAAAAATCAATGCCGGTCTGATTCAGTTCAGGCCGGCATTTTTTTATCTCTGCGCGTATGATTCAGCCGATGATGCCGAGGAGCTGTTCGCCGGCTTTCTTGGTGTCGACTTTTGAGATGATATGGGTGATGCGGTGGTCGGTGTCGGTCACGAATGTCGTGCGCACTGTGCCCATGTATTCCCGTCCGGCCATTTTCTTCTTCTGCCATACGCCGAAGGCCTGGTTGACTTCGGTTGAGGGGTCGGAAAGGAGGATGAAGGGGAGGGAGAATTTATCGGCAAACTTCACGTGGCTCGCGGGGGAGTCCTTGCTGATGCCGATTGTCGTGTAGCCCTTGGCCTCGAGCTCGCTGTTGAAATCGCGCAGGGAGCATGCTTCGGCCGTGCATCCGGGGGTGTTGTCTTTCGGATAGAAATAGATGATGAGGGCCTTGCCGTCAAAATCTGAGCTTTTCACCTCGTTGCCATTGCTGTCAAGGCCGAGGATTTCGGGGATTTTATCGCCTATGTTCATTGTCGGGTTAGTTAGAATGTTGTTGATATGGCAAATATAAGGATTTTGTGAAAATAATGCTAACTTTGCAGAAATGAAATCACCGGTAACCATAGTAATTCCCGTCTATAACAGGGAACATCTCGTCGGGCGTACGCTCGATTCGATAGCTTCGCAGGAAGTGAAGCCGGCCGGGGTCGTGCTTGTCGATAACAATTCGACAGATGGGACGCTTGAGGTGCTTCACGAATGGGCTAAGGAGGACCACGGTTTTGATGTCTGTGTGGTCAGTGAGCCTAAGGCGGGTGCATCTGCCGCGCGCAACCGCGGGCTCAGGGAGGTGGCGACGGATTTCGTGATGTTTTTTGATTCGGACGATGTCATGCTTCCTTCCCATGTTGGTGACTTCACGGCGGCTATAGCCGCTTATGGAGATGAAGTTGACATATTCGGCCGCAGCCTCTTGATCGAGGAGCTTGACGGCCGTCGCAACAAGCATTATTTCACTGACAGGTCTCCGATGTTCAATCATATTTTCCGCGGTTGCTTGTCGACGGCCCGTATTGTAGTCAGAGCCTCGCTTGTCAGGGAGGCCGGGGGCTGGAATGAGGATCTGCGCGGGTGGGATGACTATGAACTTGGGGTGAGACTTCTGCTTGCAGGAGCGAGAGTGATGACGGTCAAAGGGGCTCCGAGTGTGTTGACCTACCGCACTGCCGAGTCAATCACAGGGACGGTCAACAGTGCCTGTTCCGAGCGCTGGGAGCAATCGCTGGATCTTGTGGAGAGCCATTTCCGCTCGGCTGGCGACGCTCATCTCGTGCGCCTGACCGATGCCAGACGCATGGTGCTCGCTTCGCAGTACAGAGCGGAGGTGAAGTCGGCGGCAGACCGGACGGCTGCGCTCAATGCGGCCAAGCAGGCGTCGCGCCTCTACGACCATGTGTTGCAGCGGACCGACTCTCCGCTCAGGATGCGCCTGGTCTATTTCCACAACCGCTGCTTCAAGCGGTTGACGTGGGTGTTGGTGCGGATGTTGTGTCTGTAGGATTATGTAGGATTATAGTATGGGGGCTTAGCGGAGCATCTCGCTTACGCGCTTGAGGGCGGAGATGAAAAGGTCACATTCCTCAAGGGTATTGTAGACAGCGAAAGAGGCGCGGACAGTGCCTTCGATTCCGAGCGCGTGCATCAACGGCTGGGCACAGTGATGACCGGTGCGCACGGCGATCCCGAGCTTGTCGAGGAGCATTCCCATATCGTAGTGGTGCTCGCCGTCGACGAGGAAAGAGACAATGGCACATTTGCCTGGAGCTGTTCCGAAAATGCGTATGCCGGGGATCTCCTCGACCATGCGGCGTGTGGTGTATTCGAGGAGTTCATGCTCATGTGCCGCTATCTGATCGATGCCGAGGCGCTCCATATAGTCGATGGCCTGGTGGAGGGCGGCTATCCCGATGAAGTCGGGCGTGCCGGCCTCGAATTTATAGGGGAGTTCGGCAAAGGTTGTCTTCTCGAAGCTGACTGTCTCGATCATCTCACCGCCTCCCTGGTATGGCGGCATCTTTTCCAGCATTTCTTTTTTACCGAAGAGGACACCAACGCCTGCGGGACCATACATCTTGTGGGCCGAGAAGGCGTAGAAATCGGCGTCGATATCCTTGATGTCGATCTTGAGATGGGGTGCTGCCTGGGCGCCGTCGATCAACACAGGGACTCCGTGGGAGTGTGCGATCCCGACGATCTCCTTCACAGGGTTGACTGTCCCGAGCACGTTTGAGGCGTGGCAGACCGAGACGAAGCGCGTGTGGCTGTTGAAGAGCGAGCGGTAGGCCTCCATGTCGAGCGATCCGTCGGGCTTGATGGGGATCACGCGTATTTTCAGATTGATGCGCTGCCGGAGCAACTGCCAGGGGACTATGTTGGAGTGATGCTCCATGACGGAGAGGATGATCTCGTCGCCATCCTTGAAGAAGGCGTTTCCGTAGGCAGCCGCAACGAGGTTTATGGCTTCCGTTGTCCCTCTGGTGAAAATTATTTCCTCAACAGTGTCGGCATTGATAAACTCCCTGACTTTGCGGCGTGCGCTTTCCTGAAGCTCGGTCGCCTCCATTGACAGGGTGTGGACACCGCGGTGGACATTGGCCTTGTTGTGGGTATAGCCCGAGACGATTGAATCGACAACCTGCGAGGGTGTCTGAGAGGTTGCGGTGTTGTCGAGATATACGAGGGGCCGATTGTAGATCTTGCGGTCGAGAATCGGGTAGTCGGCGCGTATTTTTGCTATATCCTCCATTTTTTGCTTAGACTGTTGGTGTGGGGTAGGGGCAGAGGGGTGGGACTGTCCGGATTTTTAAAGCTCTTTGGCGTGACACGAGGCACAGTCGCCGAGCGATCCTGAGAAACGACGGTCGACGAGGTGGAGCAGCCGTTCGCGGAGGCCTGAGATGTGGACACTGTCGATGACGTCGACCATAAAGGCTTGCATCAACATTGTCTTGGCTTCATTTTCGGGTATGCCGCGTGAACGCATGTAGAACAGAGCGTCGTTGTCGAGCTGACCGGTGGTCGCGCCGTGTGAGCATTTTACATCATCGTTGTAGATCTCGAGCTGCGGTTTGCAGTGCATCTTAGCCCGGGTTGAGGCGAGGATGTTGCGGTTGCTCTGATATGCCTCTGTGAACTGTGCGCCCGGAGCGACGAGGATGCTGCCTTCAAAGGCGCCGTTGGCGGTGTCGTCGAGGACATATTTAAAGAGCTGGTTGCTGTGGCAGCGCGGTCTGAGGTGACGGATGTCGGAGTTGTTGTCGATGTGCATCTCGTCGGAGCCTATGGCCATGCCGGCCAGATGGGTGTCACTGTGTTCGCCGTGGAGTTCGATTTCAAAATCGTTGCGTGTAGTGCCACAGGTGAGAGTGGTGGAGTTGAATGTGAACTCCGAGTGGCTCTCCTGACGGACGAACATGCGCGAGTAGCGCGAAGTTTTGGCTGATGATTCTTCGATCGAGCAGGCTTCGAAGCGTGCGCCTTCGCCGACGAAGACTTCGGCTATCTGTGAATTCAGATAGCTGTTGACGCTGTCCTGCGTGTGGTCGCATACGAGAAGCTGGAGCGATGCCTCAGGCTCGATGACTATGAGCACCCGGCGGAAGGCGGCGAGGGGGACGGGCGAGGAGAAGATGTTGACAAGCTGGAGCGGTCGCTCTACCTTCACTCCGCGGGGGACGTAGATGAGCACTCCGTCCTGGGCTAGGAGTGAGTTGAGCGCTACAGAGGCTTCGCCCATCGGCGCTATTTTCGCGTAATATTTACCGATGATCTCGGGCATGATCCCGGCGGCACGGCGCAGGGATCCGAAAAACATGCCCTCGGGCAGCTTGGATTCGAGCAGTGAGGTGGGGAGGAAGGCGTCGTTGACGACGAAACCGAGGAGGGTCGACAGCGAGGGGACATCGCATTTGAAACTTGATGCGATATCCACGGGGATATTGACACGGCTGATGTTGACTCCGTAGTCGGGAGCAAACATCTCGTCGATCGATGTCTTTTCAAAACCTTCACAGGATTTGTCGGGCAGACGAGCGTCACGTAAGCTGGCGAGAGCCTCGTCGCGCACTTCGTTGAGCTTTCCGGCTGAGTTAGCGCAGATAGTCTCGCGGTTTTGCTCAAAGATGTCGATATATTGCGTCAGGGCGTTGCTCATAGATCGTTCTCCTCTTTAATCCAGTCGTAGCCTTTCTCCTCGAGTTCGAGCGCGAGGTCGGGACCTCCGGTTTTTACGATGCGTCCTTTGTAGAGGATGTGGACGAAATCGGGGCGGATATAGTCGAGCAGACGCTGGTAGTGGGTAATGACGATGGTTGCGTTCTTGTCGGTCTTTAGTTTGTTGACACCGCCGGCCACGATGCGGAGCGCATCGATGTCAAGGCCGGAGTCGGTCTCGTCGAGAATCGCAACGCGGGGTTCGAGCACCGCCATCTGGAAGATCTCGTTGCGTTTCTTCTCGCCACCGGAGAAGCCTTCATTGACGGAACGCGATGCGAGCTTGTTGTCAAGCTCGACGATGGCACGCTTCTGGCGCATCATCTTGAGAAAATCGCTGGCGCTGAGGGGAGCCTCATTGAAATATTTGCGCTTGGCGTTGACGGCTGCGCGCATGAAATTGACCATCGAGACTCCCGGTATTTCCACCGGATATTGGAATGAGAGGAACAGACCTTCGTGGCTGCGGTCCTCAGGAGAAAGATCAAGCAGATTGACACCGTGGAGAAAGGCTTCTCCCTGGGTGACGGTGTAGGCCGGATTGCCGGCGAGAACGCCTGAGAGGGTGCTCTTGCCTGATCCGTTTGGCCCCATGATGGCATGGACTTCTCCCTCGTTGATGCTGAGATTGACACCGCGGAGTATCTCCTTGCCGTCGACTGACGCATGGAGATCGCGCACTTCAAGTAGTTTTTTGCTCATCCTGTTTTAATTATATTGCTGTTGTTGGGGTTTACTTTTGTGGTTTTGAATTGCGAAATTACTCAATTTCTGTCACCTACCCAAACATTTTTAATGGGAGTTTAGTTTAATCTCTTTTTCTTTACAGTCCTTTGCAGCGGGAAGTGTGGTAATTATGTCGGATTTTGGCTAGATAGTGTGAATATGTGTTAAAATTAGGGTGTGTAACAATAATGTGTTGCGATTGTAACACGTCTGTAATATCTGCGCTCTACTTTTGTGACGTGAAATCAATCAAGCCACTCCACAATGAAGGAGAACGGCTGACAAGATATAAAATCAATACCTTTAACACGAAAATTTACGGTTGCAAAATAGTTTTTTAGTAGACAAAAACCAAAGATTTATCACATTTCTGCGAAGGCTGTCGAGATCGACAGCCTTCATTGTTATATATATGCTTTGGAGTTCAGCGCGTGTGGTGGATGGGGCGGAAAGATTGATCCTTGGATGTCGGCCACACTGCGGCGGTATAATTGTATTGTCGGATGCTATTTTTCGGTCGTTTGGTTTGTTGTTTGAAAAAATATATACTATTTTTACACTCGGTTAATGCTATAACTCATGACTATTCTCGGAACTCTCATAAGCATATTTATTCTGGCAGCGGGCATATACTCGATGCTTGGCCTTTGCCGCATCTATTTTTCAGATAAGGACTGAGCCTTTGCCAATGCCTCAAATCTTTTCCGCTTCTCTTTTGCCGATATTTCCGGCTCCTCTGATTTGCGGACTGTGCAATTATCCTATAGGAGCGGTATGAGCTTCTTCGGGGTAATTTTCTTTTTTTTGACAGGGGGGCCTGTATGTTGGCGTGGGCAGGAAGTATATATACAAAAAAAGAATGAGTAATGAAGTTTCCGAAGAAACAAACAATTACTCATTCTCCTCTCTCCTCAGCGGTATGGACGGGACTCGAACCCGCGACCCCCTGCGTGACAGGCAGGTATTCTAACCAGCTGAACTACCACACCAAGGTTTTTGTGAGATGCTCAAGCGATAATGCTGTTTTGTGGATGCTTCGCTAAGCATAGCGGTTATCGCTGTTTTGCGAGTGCAAAGTTA
>JAMPDC010000001.1:570851-627679 GCA_023665865.1 Staphylococcus sp. | reverse complement strand
TTGTGGATGCTTCGCTAAGCATAGCGGTTATCGCTGTTTTGCGAGTGCAAAGTTATGGATGTTTGCAGAAGTGTGCAAATATTTTTGCAATAAATTTTGATTGAGATAGCTTTTTGCGAAAAACAGGACAGAATATCGTCTGTTTCGCCGTGTGCGATAGCGTTCACTATTAGACCTCTCTATCTTCGGCGAGGCAAATTCAGATAGTATTGACGTTGGGTTTGAGAAAGCTTTTCGATTGCGTAGCGCAGCATGGTGCGTGGCATCACGGGAGTGTTGAGGTCAAGAAAATCGGTCAGGAGCTTTTCGTCCACCCGTTTGCCCATCTCTCTCAGCATCCAGCCGGAGGCTTTATGGATAAGATCGTGGTTGTGGTTGAGATAGAGTGTTGCAATCTCCAGGGTGGGTTTTGTGATCCCATGGCACAGCAGCGTATATGTTGCGACGATGGCTATGCGTTGCTCCCACAGATCGGTAGAGCGTGAGAGTCCGGATAGGATTTCGGTCTTTCCGGTCTCAAAGACATACTCTCCGATGATTTTCGGTGCGGTGAGATCTACGAGATCCCAGTTGTTGATATGGCGTGTGTGGGAAAGGTAAAACTCCACTATCCTGCGCCGCTCCTCCGGCTTTTTTCGTGCCGCATGATATTGCCTCACCAAAACGAGGAGGGCCGAGAGGCGGTATTCGTGTATCCCGGAGCACAGCATCTCCTCGATAGCCTTGGCCGGGGCATCGGCAACCAGTTTCGAGACTTTCCGCACCGATGGATTTGTTATGCCGAGGAAAACGTCACCTTCGGCATATTCGCCGGGCCCTGTCTTGAAAAATCGTTGCAGGATCTCGCGTTTACCTTCGACCACCTCGTCGGCAAGCATCTCCTTCCATATATCTGTTAATGGTTCAGTCATTGTTTTAGTATGTATTTTGAATCGTATTTTGTCAACTACAAAGATAGCGTTTTCGGTGCTGCTTGTCAAATTGCAACCAGTCGCTGTGCGTCACAATCCGGGAATACGTCGTAAGTCTGAAAAAATGAATGAAAAAGTGTATGAGGGACAAGAGCGACGGAATAAATATAGTATTATGCGCTTTGCACTACAGCTTGCCCACACGGTGCGCTGACATGGTGATATGAAAAGTAAGAAAATGCGCAGGCAGGAGCAAAAAAAGGTGTCGGTACTATTGTCAGGGAAAAAAATATTGCCTACCTTTGCATCGCTAAAAGTTCAGGCAGGCTACGGCGTCGCCATGTAATGAATAGCTGCGAGACATCGCACGGTCCTATAGCTCAGTTGGTTAGAGCACCTGACTCATAATCAGGGAGTCCTTGGTTCAAGCCCAAGTGGGACCACAACATACGAAAGCAATTCGTGGAAGAATCCTGAAAATCAATGATTTTCAGGATTCTTTGCGTTTAGGGCGGAGCGCAGAATCCGGAAGAATGTGGAGTTTCGCGTTGGACTGTCCGTTGGACTTGATTTTCTGCCGAAAATGTCCAACGGATTGGACGCAAGGATTTGATTCAGGCGTGGTTGCACACAATTTTCTCATCTTGTCGAAAAACTTATGTTGAACCCTAAATGTTTATTTGACATGCAACAGAGAAAATCGACTTTCAGCGTCCTTTTCTTTATCAAGAGAAAGAAGCTGTTGAAGAATGGGGATGCGCCGGTGTATATGCGCGTCACCATTGATGGCCGTTTCCTTGAAATCTCCATGAAGCGCGGTGTTAATCCTAAGACGTGGAATGAGAAACGTCAACGCTCCACCGGGCGCGACCGCCTGTCGCTCGAACTGAACGACTATCTCGATGACACCCTCGCAAGGATTCTGAAAATCCACCAGCGTTTCATTGATGAGAAGAAACTCATCAACCCCAAGACAATACTTGACGCTTACGCCGGACGCATCGAACGTCCGAAAATGCTCCGCGAGGTATTTCAGCAGGAGAACGAAAAGTATCGTCAGCGACTCGCTATAGGAAGATGTGGTGCTGAACACCGTTCTCCGCAATGAGCGTGCAGAACGTTATCTCGGCGAGTTCATAAAGAAACAGTATAATGCAGATGATCTTCCATTCTCTTCCATAGACACTGCCTTCGTTCGCGATTACCATCTTTTCCTCAGAGTCGACAAGGGTCTGGAGCAGAACACAGCCAACAAGTATTGCAAGATTCTGAAAAAGGTTGTTGTCCTCGCACTCGACAATAAATGGATGGAAATAAATCCATTCCAAGGGATGCGCTTTCAAGCTAAGGCTACCAACCGCCAGTTCCTCACTGAAAAAGAATTGTCAACAATCATGAACAAGATATTCACGCTTGAACGGCTGAATGTGGTTCGCGACATATTCGTATTCTGCGCCTTGACAGGTCTTTCATTTTCTGATGTTGAGGGATTGAAGCCGGAGCACGTATCAGTCGATGAAGAAGGCAACTACTGGATTCACAAGGCTCGTCAGAAAACCAAAAATCTTTGCAGCATTCCTTATCTGGAATCGGCACGTGCCATTGCCGAGAAATATAAGGACCATCCACTGTGCGAGTCTCGTGGAGTATTGCTCCCGGTCATATCCAATCAGCGGATGAATTCATATCTCGGTGAGATAGCCGGAATATGCGGCATCAACAAGCCGTTAACAATGCACATCGCCCGACATAGTTTCGCCTGCCTCGCACTCGCAAACGGAGTGTCGATGGAGGTCATCGCCCGAATGTTGGGCCATTCCGATATACGCACCACAAAAATCTATGCGAAAGTGGTGGATAAATCCATCGCTGAGCAGATTGGCTCTCTGGCTGCCAAATTCGGTTCTCAAAAGTGACGGCCAAATGAAAATTCGTCCCGACCGGAACAACTCCGGCAGGGACGAAAATTTTCAGCGGAATGGCGGCAGATAATGCTTCTGCAAGAAGACGTCTATTTCTACGGTGTCATAGAGAATCTTACCCGGTAAGGCATAGTAACCAAATTCTCCGTTCGCCCGATAATTGGCGAGTGTCTTCTTGCTGACCTTCAACTCTGCTGACAGTTCTGTATCCGTAAGATATTGTCTTGGTTGAATGGCCTGTTCCGACAGCATTTCAATGCCATCACTCACGCCTCTCAGTTTTGATAAGATGCTGCTGACCTCATCCGACGTCAGCACATGGAATCTGTCCGCCATCCTCGACGTAGGACAGTTTCAGCAAACGGTCAATCTCGCTCATCGGATAGAAAACCTTACCGTCGATGATAGAGTAACCGATTTTGCCGGATGAACGCATGGTCTGCATGGAGCGCAGACCATGCTTCAGAATAGATCGGGCCGACTCATTATCCACCCAGTCATCAAGATTTCTCGGAGCATAGAGCCTCATCAGAGCCTCCAGCCCTCTGGCACATTCGTCAACACGTGCCAGGATCGCATCGTAAACGACACGTTCGATAATAACGTAATCCATAAATGTTTTTGTTTAGAATTTGAAAATAGGATTCAGTGGCGCGACCGTGGGCCGCATATAATAATCGCCTCGACTGCAATTCTGGACCTGCAATCAAAAGCCATGTAAGTAATCGACTAATCAATCGACTGTATGTATATTTGAATGACTCATCATTCAGTTAATCATTTGATTCTTGAAATGTTTAAACGTTTGATCGATTAAACGTTCAAACACATGATTGAATAAATGAATTGATGTGATTCAACGATAGGATACCTAATCCATTGTATAAAAGAAACATCTGATTTTGTATCATAGTTCCCTGCTCATCTCAAATACACCATATTGAACCATCATATATCCATGTTTGACCATACGCTGCAATCAAGATTGCAGGCTTAACCATATACATGTGTATATAGAGTTATGGATTGACATAGGCATATATCGTTATACGTCTATGGCTATATACCGATGTTGATACCTATTTCCATATAAAGTTCCATAGTAACCTACGGGGGTATCAATATCTATCCGTCTCTGCCTATACAACTGTAATCAAATCAATAAAGTTTTCTGATTTTCAGTCGTTTCCCGACCTTTCCATATAGTTTCCCAACATTGCTCAATATTTCTTTCCATAGGTTCTATCGGAGTCTTTATTTTATTGATTAACGCCTGTTCATTGCAAGTTATGTGGTATGCAGCATCAAATCAGATTTGCTGCATACCACCCTTGCATGATATACCCGGAAGAACTCCAAAGTCGTTCTTCCCATTGGCTTTTTTTGTTACCATATCCAAATAAAAAAGAATCTGCCCTGAGAAATAGTCTTTGAACAAAACGACTTCGGAGTTTTGCCACCCCTCTACTTGCAAGGGTTATCGGGCACCAATCCGGTTTCCAGTGCCTGGTAACATAATTTGCAAAGTCAATGTTGACTTCAAAAATATAAGACCCCCGAAAATTCCGAAAATTCTTGACTGGTTTTATTGTCATGTGAAAAACTTTCACTAAATTTGTGGACGGATAACAAATTTTATTGACATGGAAACTGATATAAACCGTTTGAAAGTAGTTTTAGCAGAGAAAAAGAGGACGAATAAATGGTTATGTGAGCAATTGGAAGTAAACCCTTCAACCGTTTCAAAGTGGTGTACGAACAGCTCCCAACCTGATTTACCTACCCTTGTTAAAATTGCCAGGCTTTTGGAAGTTACAGTTGATGATTTGATAAACAGTAAAATTATAGAGTTGTAAAATGTTTTATAAGATAATTGAACGAAAAAGAGATGAATGGCTCAGTTCCCGAGGCTGTGTCGTTTCTGATCTTATATCTTATATTGAAAGGCAGCACATGATGCGTGATGCCCAGATTGACTCTATAAAGACATACTTGTTTCTTAAGATTGAATGTAAAAACCGCCCATTATGGGAGTTGTTTGCTTCCGGTGTGTTTAATTCCACTGATGTCGACACTCTTGAAATAAATCGGACTACAAGAGAAGAATTGCAGTCCAATCCAGCGGCATTGGCGCTGTGGGAGTACGCCTCTATCTCAGATGAGAAAGGGAATGTTAATTCTCCAAAAATTATTGCCGAAATAAAACGTGCACCACGTTCAATTGATTATCCTAAAGTTCTTAAAGGACTGTTCTTCAATGTAAGTTATCCCGACTATCTATTCAGCATACCAATGGGTGCTGGTAAGACATACTTGATGGCAGCTTTGATATATCTCAATCTATATTTTGCCCTGTCAGAGCCTGATAATCCTGTATTCGCACACAACTTCATAATTTTTGTGCCTTCGGGATTAAAGTCATCGATAGTCCCGAGCCTGCGGGATATACAGAATTTCGACCCCACTTGGATTCTTCCGGATCCGGTGGCTTCACAATTACGAAACCTCATTCAATATGAATGGTTGCAGGATACTTCGTCTGCCTCAAAAAGCAATATCGTAAAAAATCCGAATGCCCGCAAAATCAGTATGCATGCAGCAAATCCTGATTTGATGGGTTTGGTTGCTGTAACTAATGCTGAGAAAGTGATTCTTGACAAGATTGATAAAGAGACCAATCTTGATAACTCACTTCTAAAATTATTGAGCGAAGAGGACCGTAAGGAGTATGAGGCTGCAAGACAGGCGAACGAATTACGTGAGCAAATCGGCAAGATTCCCGGATTATGCGTTTTGATAGATGAGGTGCATCATGCAAGCGATGACCAGAAATTGCGACAGGTGGTAGACAAATGGATGGAGCAAAGCAACTTTAACTCAGTGCTTGGCTTTTCGGGCACCCCCAATATGGATCCCGCTACTCGCATACAGATTTCAGACGAACTCTCCATTAAATGCACACAGTATGCCAATGTCGTAACATACTATCCTCTGATTAAGGGTATCGGAAATTTCTTGAAAATACCGAAAGTGCGTTATGCCAATCTTGATTCATCAGAGATTATCAGCAAAGGACTTAAGGAATTCTTTGAGGATTATGCTACTACGACCTATCATAATGGCACATCTGCTAAAATTGCAGTCTATTCGCCTTCTATCAAAGTACTCGAGGAGGAAATTTTTCCAGAAGCATGTAATATTTGTGCTGAATTAGGCATCAATCCATCTGAGGCAATCCTGAAATACCATAAAGGCAATAAAGATTATTCAGTGGCTGAGGATGCTCAGTTTGAATTTGCACAACTTGACTCTCCGATCTCAAAGAAACGTATCATTCTACTTGTAGGCATAGGACGTGAAGGATGGAACTGCAAAAGTCTGACCGGAGTTATTCTGTCACAGCGCAATTCTTGTCCGCAGAACATGGTGCTTCAGATCAGCTGCCGCTGTCTGCGTGGAGTAGATGATGCCCGAAAAGAGACTGCTCTAATCTGGCTCAATAAATTCAATGTTGACAAGTTAAATCAGCAATTGCAGGAACAACAATATACGACCATACACGAATTTGGAGGTAAGTCACCCGACAATCTGGTGACAATCTATCGTCACTCGCGTATGGAGAAATTGAAGATACCACCTGTCGATTTCTATCAAGTTCAGATTAACTACAAGACCATTGAAACTGAAAATGTTGTTGATATTGCAAAATTTATCAACGGGTATCAGATTCCAATGAAGGACGCGGCTGTGATATACACACAAGGTTTTGATACGGACAATCAGGTGTCTGAGAGTGCGTCAATCTACGGCATGGTTGATGTAGCTACTTTCCGAGGATGGATTGACCATATCATCAAAGAGAGTTTTGGCACATTGCGCTTGTCTGAAATCTTGAAATATGAGAATGAACTTCAAAACCTCTTTGAAAAGATAACGGGAACAAGAGAAGATGGCACAAAGATTTTCAACCCTGACATTGACCAGCGCAAAGTTCGGACTGATATCCGTTGTGTGTTTGTTGCAAAACGCAGTTTCACCGTCACAGAAGAACTTGTGCCAGAAGAAGCATCTTTGCTTAAAGTTAATGTTCTACGTTCGCCAATCGAAGTGCCGTCTAATTCCACCTACGTTCCTTCGCAGGATAAGGTCGCTGAAATTGTAAGAAAGGACAGCGAACCTGTAAAAACAATCTCCGAAGAAGTACGCAGATATTTGATTGAGAATAATCTGCCGCTTCCCGAAATGGAACAGTCTATTAACGACCGTACTTATCATTATCTTCCGTACCATCTTGACAGCAATTTGGAAGATGAATATCTCAAAAGTGTCATCAATCACTTGAAGTCTGAACCGGGTATAGAGTTCTATTTCAATGGCGATGATACGCTCACCGATTTCAAGATTCGGTGCTACGCCAAACGTGGCAGGACATGGAAAATGCTCGGATATTATTTCCCTGATTTCATTCTGCTCACCCGTAATGAAGATAATTCTATCAATAAACTTGTGATTGTCGAGACTAAGGGCGAAGGATTTGCAGCCAAGTTTGAACCGCGCAAGCAATTTATGGAAGAAATGTTCATCCGGCTCAATAATGAGAAATATGGTAGAGACAGATTTTCATTTCTTTATATCGAAGATACGATGTCCCAAGAAGCTCGTCTTCGGAAAACAATCGCAGTAATTAATACATTCTTGAAAAACTGATTCAGCTATGGCTATAAAATATGTTCCATATTTCCCCGACCCGGTATCCGGACAAGCAGTTCTCGATAATTTTGTGCGCACCCAACGCATTCTCCGTTATCGCGAAAGCGACAAGGTGACGGAGCGTATCGTTCGTGGTATGCCGCTTTATGAAGTCACTGACATTGAGCGTGTCGGTGAGGTTGAGTCAGACAATATGATAATTCACGGAGAATGTGTCTCAGCTTGTGCCTATCTCAAGGAGAAGGGCATAAAAGTTGATTTGGTATATATTGACCCACCCTTTGCCAGCGGTGCCGACTATGCTAAGAAGGTTTATATACGCCGGAATCCGCTTGTGGCCAAAGCTATCAAACAAGCCCAACAGGAACTCGACGATGACGAACTGAAGGCTTTTGAGGAGAAGATGTATGGCGACATCTGGGACAAAGAGAAATATCTCAACTGGATGTACGAGAATCTAATGGCAATCCGCTCCGTTATGAGCGAGAATGCCTCGATTTATGTTCATCTTGACTATCACATCGGCCACTATGTGAAGATTCTGCTTGACGAAATCTTCGGAGAAGATAATTTTAGAAATGAGATTATATGGAAACGCGCTACAGCCCATAGCGATGCTGAATTTTATGGGAACAATTTTGATTGTATTTATTTCTACACTAAGTCCCAAATAGATTACAATTTCAACACGATTTTTCAACCATATGATGAGTCTTATTTAGCTCGATTTACGCAAGTCGATAAAGATGGTCGTAAGTGGGAAAGTGGAAATCTCACAGCGAAAGGTCTTAGTGGAGGTGGATATGATTATACTTACAAGGGATGTCGTTCTTTATGGAGAATGCCACTGGAGACAATGGAGAAGATGGATAGAGACGGTCGACTTCATTTTACAAAAAATGGTGGTATCCGATCACTTGATGAATTACCAGGTATGCCTTCTCAATCCATGTGGCTTGATATTAAGCCAATAAATTCACAAGCCAAAGAAAAGGAGGGTTACGCCACTCAGAAGCCTGAGGCATTGCTTGAACGCATAATCAAGGCAAGTAGCAACGAGGGGATGATTGTTGCCGACTTCTTCGGTGGTAGCGGTGTCACATCTGCCGTAGCAGCTAAATCCGGTCGAAACTTCATTCATGCTGATGTAAATATCAACAGTATTCAGACCGCCCGTGACCGTCTTAAAACCAGCGGCGCAAGTTTTACCGTAAAGAAGGTGCAGGATGGAGTAACACTGTATCGTAATCCAATTCAGACCAAAGATGCAATCACCCGAATTATCCCTGGGTTACGTGTCGATGCTTCAATTGGCTCAATGTGGATTGGCAGCATAGGAGATTCTACTTACGGTTCATCACCGGTATATATCCCCGATTTAATGGACTCCTCATCAAGAGTACTTGACATCGTGACTCTCAACCGTATCATCAATGATGCTATGCCACAATTGCCTCCGACAACAAAGCGTGTCATTGTATATTATATTGACATGGTTGATCGTCAGGAATTAGACACCTTCATCAAAGACAATAACGACACTGTCATTGAAGTAGAACTCCGCGACCTTAAAGAATTGCTCGACAATGCAATTTTGCAAGACGAAGTAGAATATACGCTTTTAGAAGACACCACTAAGATGGTTGATATTTTCACTGTTGCAATCAGGCGGTTCTACAGTGACAGGGTGAGTCATAAAATAAATGATTTCAACCAGAAAGCAATGGCAAACTCAAAAAAGAAGTTCACGCCAATTGAAATAAGTCTTGAAGGATTGGAGGCGATCGAAATGATTTCCCTTGACTGTACCAATGCCGAATTAAATGCACCTTGGCATAGCGATTCTGAAATCAAAATCGAGAAAGACAGTACCGTAACAATCAATGGTCGCAAAACCTCCGACTTCTGGGACGGTACCATCCATTCCGACACCAAGCCCCTACGCCTTAAAATCCGCAACATCTGCGGCGACGAAACAATAATAGTATTAACAGAATAATCATGAGAACAGAACAAAAAATCAAGGAGGAACTTTCCCTATTACTTAAATCAGAAAAACCAGATTATTCTGCAATCCTATCCTTATCCAATGAGCTCGCTCAATTGGATAAGGAGCATGTACGCTTTAGTGTTGATGCTGGACTAATAAATAGGCTCGGGAAAGAACTTGTTGGGAAAGGAGAAACCGCAATATCTGAATTAATAAAAAATGCTTATGATGCCGATGCAACCAAAGTTGACTTAGTGTTTAAAAATGCATTAAAGCCTGGTGGCACTCTAATCATTGATGATGATGGTGTCGGAATGTCGTATGAAGAGCTTATAAATGGATTTATGAGAATATCATCTTCTGACAAAATTCACAATCCAGTTTCTCATAAATACAAACGTCGTAAAGCAGGACGTAAAGGAATTGGTCGATTTGCAACTCAGCGTCTTGGTCGTGAATTGACCATCATAACGCAAACTAATGATATGGATTTAGCCATTCGAGCTTTTATTAAATGGGATGAATTTTTAACCGATAGAAATTTGACCGATATCTGTTTTTCGATCGACTTTATACCGAAAACAAAGAAAAATGGCACGACACTTATTATTGACTCCTTAAATGACGGCTGGTCTGATGCTGCAATCAAACGTGCATATAAATATACAGAGAATCTACTTATTCCAGAACCACTATCTTCCGAAAGAAAAAAATGGGATATGGAACGTAATGATCCTGGATTTAAGGCAAATATTTATCGAGATTCTATCTCAGTTAATAACTGCATAATTGATGAAGATAGTGCATTCTTTAATCACGCCTTGGCTGTGATTGAAGGATATGTTAACCATAAAGGTAATGGCTTTTGGCGTATGTCTAGTGCTAAACTAGATATTACAAATACAGAATATCAATCTATTGGGAAATGTAGAGAAAATGATTCCTGTGAATTTTCTCATATTCATGACATATATTTTAAAACATATTATTTTATTTACGACTCCGACTTAATTCCAAAATCTATATTCTCATATGTAAAGAGATTAGGCAATGAATCTGGAGGAATTAAATTGTATCGTAATGGATTCAGGGTTCCGCCTTACGGAGAAAGTGGAAATGATTGGATCGGATTAGATGAATCTGTGCGAAGACGTACATATATTTTCCCTCATCAGAATCAAAGTTTTTTTGGATTCGTAGAGATCGGTGATGTTTCTACAGATTTATTTGAAGAAACATCTAGCCGAGAGGGACTTGTAGAAAATGAAGCATATCAGGAAATGACAGATTTTTTGTATAGAGCCATAATTTCAGCGGGACTTGAAATAGCTTCAATCCGTCAAAAGAAGAAGACCGCGAATCAAAAGAACTGGTCTAAACGAGGTAAGGACAAAATTAAAGAAGGATTAGATGATCTCAAAAGATTAACGGGCTCAGAGTCTGCACAAGATTCTGAACGAACCTCTGATAATGATAGACAACAGCAATATCGCGATATATATGAGAAGATATCAGAGGGTCTAGATGAAGATTCTTCAGAAACGCAAGCATTGATTGATGAAAATAATATGTTGCGAATTTTTGCTGCCCTCGGTTTAGTTATTGGAGAATTCGTACATGAAATCAAAAATTACCTTCCTGGATTTGATGCTGAGATATCATATCTAAACGATTTGTTAGCAGATAATAACGCCGCAATGGAGCGAATCTCACTGTTAAAAAACAATGTAGATGCTTTTTCTAGTTATACTCTCTATTTCGACAAAAGTATTTCTAGGAATGTGAATAGAGATCTTGAACCGGTCCATATTAAAGAACGAATAAGTACGTTTTTAAATATTATCGAGCGAAATGCTTTAAAAGCTCATATAAAGATAAATACCAATTTAGATGATGATGTCATTCTGCTATCAGATATGACTACCGTACCTATGCATCCTTCAGAATGGGCTTCCATTCTATTCAACTTATATACAAACTCTAAAAAAGCAATTAGGAAAAGTGGTCTGAATTCCGGTCATATCAAGATTGAATGTGGGGAGAATGATTCAAATATATTTATTGATTTTTCTGATAATGGATGTGGAGTAGACCCAAATATCAAAGATAGAATATTCGATGCTTTTGTTACTACAACAGGTGTTGCTTCACAAAATAGTTCAGATGTTGATGTACATACAGGAACAGGCTTAGGTCTAAAAATAATATCAGATATATTATCTAGTTATAACGGATTTATTCGTCTTAAAGAAAATCCTAATCCCGGATATAAAACTACATTTAGAATAGAAATTCCCAAGCTATAATAAAAACTATATGAACATTCCGCATTATATTTACATTGATGATGAGAGAGATAATTCAATCACATCGTTGATTCATGGACTCAATGATACCCAAAAGGTCTGTGTTGAATTATTCAATCTATCTCATGGTGAGACCTTCGACTCGTTAACGGATAAAATACGTCAGTCTGTTTCAGATAATAATGTAAATGGAATCTTGATTGACCTTTGCCTCAACGGTGAGGGGGTAAACAGACTTAATTTTACAGCTGCCCCCATTGCGCAACATATACGAAGCTTAGCATCAGACAAGAGCTTGCAGAGTCTTCCAATTATACTCTGTTCTACTGATGAGAAACTAAAACATACGTATAATGCCGATAAAGTATCCCATGATTTATACGATTATAAGTTTGTAAAAAGTCAGGATATTAAATGGGAGAAAGTGAGAGCTAAAATGTGTTCATTAGCTGAAGGATATCCTATTCTTGTTGATGGAGATCTTACAGCCATTCTCGATCTGCCTAATGAGGAAATAAAAGATTTCGATTCCCGTATTTTTGACAGATTTATATCAGGAAAAGAACACGCGCCGCACGAATATGCTCAATTCATTATTAAAGACATACTACAACACCCTGGTATATTAATTAAAGAAAAGACATTGGCTGCTAGATTAGGAATTGACATTGATCAATCACCTGAATGGTTCAGATTACTTGAAATCCTGAAGCCATCTTTGAGATATACAGGTGTATTTGCAAGCGGCTGGCAGAGATTCTGGAGCCATCGTCTAAACGATCTTTTCCAAAAAATATCAGGCGGAGCATCTTGGGTATCGTTAAACGCAGAGGAACGAGTAGAAATCATAGTTAAAAATTATGGTCTTAGCGGTATTAAACCAGCTACACCATTAAAATTTGCAAATAGTTCATATTTTGACACTATCTGTGAAGCTACCAAAAAGCCATTGGATTCAATGGAAGGTTACGAAGTATATGAGTCGTATGAACTTAGACCGTGGCAAGATCCCAAGTATATTTCATTTTTGGGTATTGCGCAGGATGATTATCACGATAGAATTACTGTAAAGGAGTCCGAATTGAACCGTTTCAAGATTAATCGAGAAGATCTAAAAAAATGAATGTTTCACAAATTAGTACCTTTAAGATACAACGAGCACAAGAACTGACTCGACTCCACAGTTTTCTTCAAAGGAAGATAAAAAACGCAACTCAGGCATTGGAGCCGTTAAGGGTGGCAGCCACTGAATTAATGAAAGAAGCAGAACTAAAGGATGGAAATCCAACATGGGGTTATAACATAACAAATCTTGTGTTACCTTTAGGTATAAACAAACATATAGAACCATCCGGAATAAGAACTTTAAGGGTTCGAATTGATTGTAATGTGAGATGCAATGTGGAGCATTGGAATCAACTTGAGGACCCCTTTATATCATATAATTTTGCTGCAATAATTTTTGGAGAAAAAGATAACATCAAATATTCTATCTGTTGGCATGTTGACAAAGATTCTGGAGATGATTCAGATGAACATCATCCCTTATATCACTTGCAATATTCGAACGGTTGCAGTCTTTTAGGAAAATCAAATACCGATTTTGATTGGGGGCATCTTGTGTATTTGGATAGTCCAAGAATAGTTCATCACCCAATGGATATTGTACTGGGAATAGGCTTTTATTTGACGAATTTCCATTATAAGGGAGTATTCGAAGAATATCTAAAGGACCCATTATTTAACCGTTTATATAATCAAGCAAAAAATAAGATCCTTAAGCCATATTTTTTGAATATCGCATCTCATTGGGATTGTGATGACAGCAAACTCCAATGGAAAAGTAGCAATCTACTATGCCCTCATCTATGCTGAGCAGACAAATATTGACATATTTCAAAAAATGTTGTGATGGTAAAGATAGTCAATTCGTTGATCGCCTTATTATCACGACCTTTCTACGTCAACATAACATAGACATTTTAAAGACTGATTTTCTATCAGATTATATAGATAACCAAAACATTTTTTTTATAGACTTTATTAATGTTCTTAAAAAAAATAATGTAACACTATCAATAGAAGATATTCTTGAACTGTTTGAATTCGTTATTTCCCCTGCCGAGAAAGAGGTTAATGGAGCTGTATATACTCCTTTATATATACGAGAATATATAGTTAAAGAAGTCTTAAAAAGATATTCAGATTTAGAACTTACGAAGATTAAAATTGGAGATCTTTCATGTGGATGTGGAGGATTCTTTATCACAGCGGCACTATACATACATCAAAAGACAAATACACCAATTAATGACATAATCTTAAATTTTTATGGTGTAGATATTGCCGCATACAGCATCGAACGAACTCAAATTATATTAAATCTACTGTGCTTGATTCACGGTGAAGATATTATCAATCAACCCCATTTATTCCAAGCTAATTCATTAGAGTTTGACATTCGTAGTGTAGATGAGATAGGATATAATAATGGACTCGATGTTATAATCGGTAATCCTCCATATGTTAGTTCATCTAAAATTTCAGAAGAGAGCAAACTGTTATTAGGTAAGTGGTCTGTGGCTTCTACTGGTAAGACAGATCTGTATTTACCATTCTTCCAGATTGCCATAGAAGCATTAAAGCCGGACGGAATATTAGGCTATATTACAGTGAATAATTTTTATCGAAGCCTGAATGGAAGAGCATTTAGAGCCTACATGTCCGAACATTGCTACAAACTTAAAATGGTTGATTTCGGATCTGAACAAGTTTTTAGAGGCCGTTCCACATACACATGCATTTGCTTAATATCTCGATCTGAGGGCAGTATTGAATATTGTAAAAAGAAAAGTCATGACTTGGATAAAATTTCACTTTCAGATTTTATTCGTATTGAATACCCGAATCTAGATGACTTTTTAGGTTGGACTTTATGTGATGCAGTAACCACTAAGAATATTAAAATAATTGAATCCATTGGGAATCCATTGGGTAAACTTTTTGACATAAAAAACGGATTTGCTACACTAAAGAATGAGGTATATCTACTTACTCCCATTCGAGAAACAAAGAAATATTTTATTATTAGAGATGATGGCGTAGAGCGTAGAATAGAAAAAAGTATCTGTCGGAAAGCTATTAAACCCAATATATTGAAAGAAGACGCAGACATTGATAAAGAGTTGGAATATATTATATTCCCTTACAGAATATCTACTGACAATAGAGCTATTCTTATTGATGAAGATAGAATGAGAATAGACTTTCCTTATGCTCTAGACTATTTGAAACAAAAATTTAAGGTACTGAAAAAACGTGACAAAGAGTCGAGAACTTATGCTTCATGGTATGCTTTTGGTCGTACTCAGGCTTTGAATATTGTTGGGAAAAAATTACTTTTTCCATATCTAGCTGACAAGCCGTACTTTGTTTTATCGGAAGACGAGACGCTGCTTTTTTATAATGGATATGCCATCGTTAGCGATTCAAGCCGCAAACTTAAAGTATTACGCCGAATATTGCAGTCTTCAGTTTTCTGGTATTATATTAAACATACCAGTAAACCTTATGGTGGAAACTATTTCGCGTTAGCAAAAAACTATGTAAAAAATTTTGGTATCCCTAAACTCTCTAAAACAGAGGAAGACATAATTTTGAGTCTCAAAGAAGAAGACCTAAATTTTTACATTGAGAACTTATATGGCGTAAACTTAAACAATTAAGTATATGGATATTATCATAATCGATTCATATAATTACTTGATTACCCCGTTGCAAAAAGGTCAAGAAAATAGATTGACTTTTTACAATACTACTCCCTTGAAGTGTAATATTGTATAATTATATATTTTTCTTCTCATGGTTTTACTTACGCTAAATATTATTGCTTATGACTATTGACGATATAAAAACTTTGGTGGCGGCGGATGAGTCGAGGACTCTGGAGCTGAAGAAGAGTACCGGCGAGTTGAAAGACGGGATGCATGCGGCGTGCGCGTTTCTGAATACGGAGGGTGGCTGGCTGATTTTCGGGGTTACACCGAGGTCGCTGAAGATTGTAGGGCAGGAGGTGACCGACAGGACGCAGCAGGAGATTGCGCAGGCTCTCGCCGGATTGGAGCCGACAGTGGATGTGAATGTTGAATATGTCGATGTGCCGGAGTATCCGGGGCATAAGGTCATCGCCATGCACTTCGACGGTTGGGTATGGGGCGAACGTCCGCATACTTTCCATGGACGTCCTTATTATAAGGTGGAAAGCACTACGAAGGTCATGCCGCATGATATGTATGACGAGCGCATCAGGGCATATACACCGAAATCTTACGCATGGGAACTACAGCCTGCTGACGGGGTCGCCTTGGAAGATCTCAACAGGCAACGCATTGAGGGTTGTATCCGCATGGGTGTCGAGGGTGGCAGGATTCCGGCGAGTGCTTTGACCGCTCCTATTGAGGAGACATTGTCAAAGTGGAAACTCATGAAGAATGGTGTGCCGACAAATGGAGCTGCTATGCTTTTTTCCGACAAGGTGGATGAGTATCCCAATTTCCAGTTGAGACTCGCACGTTTCCTTGGAACAGAAAAAGATGAGTTTATCGACAACCAACGGGTCGAAGGCAGTTTCTTTGACTTGTTGGATGCCGGAATGGCATTCTTTTTCAAGCATCTTAATCTCAGTGGTAAGATAACGAATCACAGTCTTCAGCGCGAGGAGAGACTTGAAGTGCCATACAAAGCCTTACGAGAGGCATTGATTAATTCGCTTTGTCATCGCCAATGGGAGAGATATAATCTCACCAACAGTATCGCCATCTACGATGACCGAATCGAGATTGGCAATCCCGGTGTTTTCCCTCCGGAGATAACGCCTGAAACCATCAAGAATCCGCACGACTCCTATCCGTATAATCCCAAGATTGCCGAAGCTTTATATCGCACCACGTGGCTCGAGAACTGGGGCACCGGTGCCAAGCGCATCATTGAGGCATGCTGTGAACAAGGAATTGAAGAGCCAATATGGCGACGGGAGGGTGGTTTTGTTTATGTGACCTTCAGACGACCTACAAAATCATCATTAGAGGGCCATGTCTCTCGAAATGTCGCTCAGAACGACACCGATGTAACTCAAAATAGTCAAGGTTCACAAGAAAGCACACAAGAATTTCAGGAGAGTTCACCAGAAAATCAAAACAGTTCACCAGAAAGTTCACCGGAAATTCTTGCGAGTACACCGGAATTCACCAATAGTTCATCAGAAACAAAAGTTTTGATATTGCTAAAATCTTATCCCTCTTTAACACTGGAAAAAGTTGCCTCATTGATAAAAATGACAAAGAGAGGGGTGATTAAAATCACTAACAGACTTCAAGAAACCGGAAGACTTAGTCGGAAAGGCGCAAATAAAAATGGGGAGTGGATAGTCAATGAATAAAATCGAAGACAATGGTGAACAAGAAAAGAGATGGCTTTTTTAACAATCCATTTGCGCTATATGTAAGGAAATTCCCGTTATATTTGCAGAGACAAGATGGAGAGCATCGTGTGCCGATTAGCAATTTGAAGGCGGAGCCGGAAGCAATATGCGGAAGAATGCGGAAGGCCATACAAGGCTCAAATGTTGGAGATAGCGAAGACAACCTTTGCAAATCATTGATATAAAGGATATTTCCGAAGTGGGTTTTCCCAAGTGGGACCACTGGAAATCAAGTAGTTGGCATGTTGCTGACTACTTTTTTTATGTCTAAATCTCATCTGTAAGGCTCGGGGACAGACAGGATTGCGTCCATCTGTATTTTTTCATATACGGTTTTATAGATTGCAATTACAATTTGAGGTGCATTAACTTCAGTTATATATAGAACTGTGGCTAAGGGGGGATTGATCAGCTGAGGGTGGAGAGGATAAGCCAATGGGTGGTGGCGGCGAGGATTATGGCGATGGTTTCGGCTATGCGGTTGATGCGGATGGCGGTGGTGACGTCGGGGGTGGTGAGGGGGCGGTTGTTGGTCCCTATGTAGGGCTTGTCGACACACTCGCCGAAATAGTCGTGCGGGCCACCGAAACGGCAGTCAAGTATTCCGGCAAGAGCTGCTTCCGGATAGCCGCTGTTAGGGCTGGCGTGCTGTCGGCCGAATTTCTTTACAAACGAGAGCAGCCCCGGACGACCTGCGGCGATCACCATCAGCAGTGCGGTGAGCCGGGCAGGTATATAGTTTGCGATATCGTCAATACGTGCGGCAACGCAACCGAACTCCTTATATCGCTGGTTGCGGTAGCCGATCATTGAGTCAAGAGTGTTGATCATCTTATAGGCGACCATCCCGGGGACTCCGAGCAGCGCATACCAGAAGAGGGGTGCCACCACGCCGTCGCTCAGGTTTTCAGCCAGGGTCTCGAGGGTTGCCGTGCGGATCTCGTTGGCATCAAGACGCGCGGTGTCGCGGCCGACGATACGTGCCACCTGACGGCGTCCGGCGTCAAGAGATCTGTCGAGTGCTCTGAACACCATCCTGACTTCGCGTATGAGTGTCGTCCCTGCGAGGCAGTAGAAGATCAGCATCGTATCGACAATTATTTTCAGCCATATCCATGGCGAGAGTGCGCTTTGCAGAAGGAGGGTCAGTGCGAAAGCCGACACGATCAGGCCGATGGCCAGGATCGCGCCTTTCTGTTTGCGCCGGGAGCCATGGTTGAGACGGTGTTCGCCGGTGGAGATGACTTTTCCGAAGCCGACGATGAGGTGGGGCAGACGGGAGGGGTCGCCGAAAGCCAGATCAAGGGTCCACGCGAGGAGCAGGGGAAGTGTGGCTATGAGTGTGACATCCATTCTTTGATTGCAGTTGTGAGCGCATCGTTTTCGGCCGCTGACTGGACAGCGATCCGGAAATGACTCTTGCCGAGCCCTTCGAAATTAGATGCGTCGCGGATTAGAATACCATATTTTTCAATTAGGAAAGCTTTGAGGTCGGAAGCACTTCCGGCCGGCAGCCGGCAAAGCATGAAATTGCAGTCGGTCTCCGATACCTCCAGGCCCATGCCGCGGAGCGTGGCGGCTATGCGTAGGGCTTCATTGTGGAGGGAGTCAGTCCGGATGACATACTCTGCGCTGCATGCAATGAGATATTTGGCCGCTTCAATGGCAAAGTGGTTGACAGACCAGGGCATGCGCAGGCGGCGCAGGCGTCCGAGCAGATCATTACACCCGATACCGTAGCCGATGCGCAGTCCGGGGATGGCAAAGCGTTTGGTGAGCGAGTGGAGCAGGATGACATTGCCACAGTCGACGGCCTCATCCGGGCTAATGAGCGGGAGGCGGGTATAGTCGGAATATGCCTGGTCGATGACAAAAGTCACGGACGGATTACTGCGGATGCACTTGAGCAGTCGGCGCTTATCCACGACGATGCCGGTAGGATTGTTTGGGTTGCACAGCCACACCAGCCGACAGCCTTGCGGGATGCTGTCTATATCGCTTATAAACGAAACCGTGTGGTTGAAAATGGCACACGCGTCCTGATATTCCCTGAACGTCGGGCTGACTATGGTCGAGTGGCAGCTGCCGAACAGATGTGCGATGAGATAGATCGCTTCAGTCGCACCGTTGGTGACAATGATGCAGTCAGGGCTGACACCATGTTGCTTACCGAGCAGAATCTCTACAGATGCAGGAGCCGGTTCGGGATAGCATTTGACGCCGGTTTCGAGTCCGGCGAGGTGGGCCAACAAGGGCGTGTGGTCGAAATCCGAGCAGATGTTGGTGCTGAAATTGTGGCGGATCGGCCTGTCGTAGCGGTAAGAATCGTCTCCGTGTCCCTCAAGCATATCAGCGGGTCATGATTGAATAGAGTTTGTCAATGTCGATGTGTTCACGCAGATGTCTGGCAAGGCGGTCGTATTGCTCCTCTTTATATGAAGCATAGTCAAAGGTTGAGCTGCTGAGCCGTCCGAGATAGGGGCGAAGCACGTAGTCGATGACGCTGCTGTTGTCGAGCAGGCCGTGGATATAGCTTCCGAAGCAGTTTTCGCCTACTATGCAACCCTCAGGCTTGCCGTCGATGAGGCAGAGCGGACGGGCTCCCGTGTCGGATAGCGAGCGGCCCATGTGGATCTCATAGCCTTGACACGTTGGGTCTGAGCCGAGAAACGAGAAGCTGACCTGGCGTGTCACCTTGTCGCCTGTCAGAGTCGTCGTCACAGGGAGCAGTCCGAGTCCCGGGAGGCGGCCGATCGGGCCTTCGACACCATCGGGGTCGCAGACCTCGCGGCCCATGATCTGATAGCCGCCACAGATGCCTATGACCGTCTTGCCATCGCGGTGTGAACTGACGATCTCGTCGGCAAGGCCGTTGCGCCTCAGTTCATAGAGGTCGTCAAGGGTCGACTTGCTGCCTGGAATGATGATTATGTCAGCCTCATGGAGATCGCGGGCATTGTCTGTGTAGAAAAGGTTGACATCGGGATGGCGTTCAAGCACGTTGAAATCTGTGAAATTCGAGATGTGTCTGAGCAGGACGACAGCAATGTTGACCTTATTGCGAGCGAGCGCCGCCGATTTCATCCCGAGGGCTACGGAGTCTTCCTCCTCGATATGGATATCGGGATCGAAGGGGACGACGCCGAGGACCGGGACGCCACAGAGCTCCTCCATCATCCTGCGGCCTGAGTCGAAGAGCCTCATGTCGCCGCGGAATTTATTGATTATTATTCCCTTGATGCGTCGGCGGTCGTCAGGAGTCTGCAACATGACAGAGCCATAGACGCTCGCAAAGACACCACCGCGGTCGATGTCGGCCACGAGGATGACATCGGCATCCGCATATCTGGCCATCGGCATGTTGACGAGGTCACTCTCACGCAGATTTATCTCGGAGATACTGCCCGCACCTTCCATCACGATCGGGTTGTAGCGTTGCGACAACCGGTCGAACGCCCGATGGACCACTTCGCGCAGTTGCTCCCGGCCCTCCTTGCGGTAATATTCATAGGCATTGCAGTTGCCGGCAGGACGCCCGTTGATGACTATCTGCGAAGTGTGTCCGCCCGATGGTTTCAGCAGGATGGGATTCATATCGGTCGAGCATGGGATGCCCGCAGCCTCGGCCTGCACAGCCTGAGCGCGTCCGATCTCAAAGCCGTCGGGGGTGGCATAGGAGTTGAGCGCCATGTTCTGGGCCTTGAACGGAGCCGGCGAATAGCCGTCTTGAAGAAATATCCTGCACAGACCTGTGGCGATCAAGCTTTTTCCGACATCGCTGCCCGTGCCTGCGAGCATTATGGGATATAGGTGATTCATGGATGACAGTGGTCGAGTTGCACTGCAAAATTACTCAAAAACTCGCTATCTTCGAGGGCAAGACGTTTGTTTTTCACCGATAATATCTACCTTTGCACAGTATTTATCCCCATTAATCTATGGCAAAACAGGAATATATAGAGAAAAACCGCGCATGGCTTGAGGAGAAATCCAAGGAGCCGGGAGTCAAGCCACTCGAGGGCGGACTGTATTACAAAGTTATAAAATCCGGCCCCAAAGACGGAAAGAGTCCGAACCGAGGTAGTGTCGTGACTGTTCACTATACCGGTAAGACTATCAATGGCAAGACATTTGACAGCAGCCGCGGAGGTGTCGCACCGGCGTTCCGTCTGCGCGATCTGATCACCGGCTGGATCATTGCCCTCCAGCAGATGAAGGTCGGTGACAAGTGGGAGATCTATATCCCGGCCGATAAAGCTTATGGTCGCCTCAACCAACCCGGCATCCCGGGAGGGTCGACATTGGTGTTTGAAATCGAGCTGTTGGGAGTTGCCTGAGGTTACAAGTGTAAAAACTACATTACTATAACAAACTCATTATGCCAAATCTATCAGAATCAAGAGTCAGCATGCTCCACGGCATTCTGCTGATCGCGCTCTTTGCCTGTGCCGCGTTCTATATCGGCGAGGCTCAATTTTTCAAAGAGATCTCATTCAGCCCGATGATCATAGGTATCATCCTCGGTATGCTCTATGCCAATTCCCTGCGCAACAATCTGCCGGAGACCTGGGTGCCGGGTATTCAGTTCTGTTCGAAGAAAATCCTTCGTCTGGGCATCATTCTCTATGGTTTCCGTCTGACGTTTCAGGACATTGTCAATGTCGGTGTGGCCGGTATTGTCATCGATGCCATCATCGTGACCGTCACCATCCTCGGCGGTATATGGA
Source organism: Staphylococcus sp. (assembly GCA_023665865.1). Classification (GTDB taxonomy): domain Bacteria; phylum Bacteroidota; class Bacteroidia; order Bacteroidales; family Muribaculaceae; genus Duncaniella. Next base: position 605,634 of record JAMPDC010000001.1, on the reverse strand, counting down.
TAGGCAAGCTGTTGAAAATGGACCGTGACACAGCGCTTCTTACCTCTGTCGGCAGCGGTATCTGCGGAGCGGCGGCTGTGCTTGGCGCGGAATCCACCATCCGCACCCAGCCCTATAAAACTGCGGTGGCTGTAGCTACTGTTGTCATTTTCGGAACTATCTCCATGTTCCTCTATCCGATTGCCTACCGTTCGGGCATCCTTGACCTCACACCACAGGAGATGGGTATTTACTCCGGTTCAACACTCCACGAGGTGGCCCATGCCGTCGGTGCCGGCAACGCTATGGGTACCGAGATTTCCAACGTGGCGATTATCGTCAAGATGATCCGTGTGATGCTTCTCGTGCCTGTTCTTCTCATCCTCGGGTTCTGGGTGGCACGCCGCAAGGCCTCTGAAGGAGCCACCGGAGAGAAGGGCAAGGTAAATATTCCATGGTTTGCCGTCGGCTTCCTCGCCGTCATAGCGTTTAACTCATTCAATCTCCTTCCGACAGCCTTTGTCGATGCGATCAACTATTTCGACACCTTCCTGCTGACCATGGCTATGGCAGCCCTTGGAGCCGAGACAAGTATCGATAAGTTTAAGAAGGCCGGTGCAAAGCCGTTTATTCTCGCCTTCTGTCTCGACATCTGGCTCATTGCCGGAGGTTATATCCTCGCCAAGCATCTCGCCCCGCTGTGGCTTTGATCGTGAGGTAGATTTTTTTGATGATTTTTTTCTTACGACTCCTTTTCCTCTTTTATGATGAGGAGGGTGTCGCCCGGATGCAGCCGTCGCGTTCCGTTAGGGACGATGTAACGGCTGCCTCTTCTTATCATCATGACGAGAGATCCGGCGGGGAGCTGCATCTCGCGCAGTGTGTTGCCATCGGCAAGATGCTTTTCGGTCAGGGTGATTGTCTGGAGAGATGTGGGGAGTTCGTCGGCGAGCTCTACGCCGAAATCATCATCCTCCTCGCCATGAGGGTCGATGAGTTTCATGCGCCTGGCGGCAGCGATGACCGTCGTACCCTGCACGAGCAGTGATATCAGGGTGACGAAGAAGACGATATTGAAAATCTGTCCGGCACCTTCGATCTGTGAGACCACCGGATAGGTGGCAAAGATGATGGGGACGGCACCGCGCAGTCCCACCCACGAAACGAACAGTTTTGAACGTGTGGAAATCCTGCGCATCGGAGCCAGCGATAGGAAGACACTCAAGGGACGCCCGACGAGTATCATGAAGATACCGATGAGGAGGGAGACGGCGGCAACATCGATCATCTCATGAGGGTTGACGAGGAGACCGAGCATCAGGAAGACAACTATCTGTGCGAGCCAGGTCATCCCGTCGAGAAATTTCGTGATGCCACGAGAGTTGGGGAGTGTCGCATTGCCAAGAATGATGCCGCAGACGTAGACCGCGAGATAGCCGTTGCCGGCAAGTGCTGTCGTGATTGCAAAGGTGAAGAAGACGCAACCGATCATCAGTATCGAGATCATTGAGGTGGCTTGTGCGGGGTCTTCCTTAGCGTCGGCATTGCGCCCGATACGGCGGTAGGCCCCGATGAGCCAGAGTGTGGTCTTTCCCATGATGAAACCGCCGGCGCCACCGATGCCGAATTGCAGCAGGAGCTCGACAATGATGCTTCCGGCCGAGAGACCGCCACCCATTGTGATGGCCTGGATAAGAATGATGGTCAACATATATGCCATCGGGTCGTTGGATCCGCTTTCAAGCTCGAGCATGGGCCTCAGATGATTTCGCAGCGCTACCTTCTGACTCCCGAGGATGCCGAACACCGAGGCGGAGTCGGTCGACGACATTGTCGCTGCCAGCAGTAGCGAGGGCAGAAAGGCAAAATGAATGTTTGTCCAGCTCATGTCAGACAGCCACCAGATGAAAAGTCCGGTGATGAGCGCCGTGAGAAGGACACCGACTGTCGAGAGCGCCATGCCGGGCAGAATCACGGGACGTATGGAGGATAGCTTTGTCCCCATACCACCCGAGAAGAGGATGATGCAGAGGGCTATCATGCCGATGAATTGGGCGGTGTGCATGTCGCTGAACTGTATGCCGACACCGTCTGTGCCGAAGGCCATGCCGACAAGTAGGAATATCAGAAGCAGCGGCAGGCCGAAACGATAGCTTGATTTGCCGACGAGCACACCGGCTATAAGGAGGAGAGAGCCGATAAGAAGGACGTTTTCAGTTGTGATGAGCTCCATTGAGTTCAGTTTAGCGTGATAGATAATTATAATTACACCACAAAGTTACCATTTTTCTGCGGAAACTCGGTGGTGTAATGTAAATTAAGAGGTCGTGGCTATCTCGGAGGGAGAATTTCAATCCAGTATCCGTCGGGATCCTCGATGAAATAGATGCCCATGTCGTGGTTTTCGTAGCAGATGATGCCGAGCTCGCGGTGGTAGGCGCGGACGGCCTCGAAATCCTGGGCCGGGGAGAGGCGGAGCGCGAGATGTGTCTCGTTTTCGCCGAGATCGTAGGGCTGCGGGTGATTTTTCATGCAGGTGATCTCAAGTAGGAAAGGGGAGACACCGTCGGTGAGATAGGTGATGGTGAAAGATCCGTCGGCGGCGTTGATGTGGTGAGATTCTTTCAATCCTAATGCTTTGGCATAGAAGTTGATGCTGCGGTCGCGGTCAGCCACGTTGATGTTGTAGTGGTCGAAGTGAAGTTTAAAGTCCATGATGGTTATATGTGTGGTAAATATTGTTGAGACTGATACGTTAATATAACTTGGCGGCAGAGAGGATTGTTCGGTTTCTGAGAGAAAAAAATCAAGGGATGGTGAACAAATTCGCCCGCTATTGTGTTATTACACAAAACTCCATGGCATAGTGCCACCTGCCAACCAATAATCCCCCATTTTGTGATGAAAAGCGTTAAAGACAGTTTGCTCAACCGGCGCAGTATCCGTCGATATGAGCGCGAAGCTATTCCGGAAGAACAGATGGATCTCATCTATGAGGCCATACGTAATACACCAACGAGCTATAACGGCCAGCAGTTTTCTGTGATCGACATAACCGACCAGGATCTGAAGGAACAGATCTATGCCCTCACAGGCCAGAAGCAGATCAAGACCTGCAACCACTTCCTCCTGTTTCTCGCTGACTACAACAAGATTTCGATGATTGCCGAGGCCAAGGATATTGATATGCCGGAATTCAGCCATACTGCCGACGGGTTGATTGTCGGAGTGGTCGATGCCACGCTTGCGATGATGAGCGCGGTGACGATGGCTGAGTCGCTGGGGCTCGGCACATGCCCTATCGGATACGCGCGCACGGTGGCTCCCGAAGCTTTGTCGACAATGATGAAACTGCCGCCGAAGACGTTTATTGTCTGCGGACTTGCTCTCGGCGTTCCCAGGGAGATGCCTGATCTGAAACCGAAACAGCCGACCGGGCTTGTGGTTTTCAAAAATACCTACCGCACGGATGATGAGGCCATGGTGGATGAGTTGCGCGAGTATGATGTGACAGTCTCGGAGTATAACCGTACGCGCGAGGGCGCTAAGACCGAAAACGACTGGGCAAGCCACATCATCGGCTACTACCGTGAGGCGATGAACTACCGTATGCTCCGTGCTCTCCAGCGCCGAGGCTTTGACGTATCAAGATAGAAATACATCTTATCAGATATATAGACGGCCATGATGATTAGCAGATAATCATCATGGCCGTAATCGTTTTCGGGCATCTATACTCTCCGCTCTACCCGAGGCGGGAGATTTTAGCGCGTGTGTTTTTGATTCGTTCGGTCGCAAGATCTTTGACCAGACGTGGGGCTTCGGAGCGGGGGACAGCTACTAACGCACAGTGGTCTCTGAGTGCGATACGTCCGATCTGCCCGGCTTCGAGACCACCTTTGGCTATCAGGAAGCCGACGATGTCGCCGCGGGAGATTTTCTCCTTTTTCCCGACGTTGAAATAGAGTGTGGCTGCCGACGATCTGATCGGGTCGTCGGATTTGCCCTGCGGGACATAGTCGCGGTCCCACTCCACATAGTCGGGGATAGTCTCATCGTCAGTGGTGATGACATAGACCTCGCCATCGGCATCCTGGCGCGCGGTGCGGCCGTTGCGGTGGGTCCATGCCTCAGCCGAGGGTGGAAGATGATAGTGGACCACAGCCGAGAGTTCGGCGATGTCGAGGCCACGAGATCCCAGATCGGTCGAGACGAGAATGGGAGTGGTGCCGTTGTTGAGGAGTTCCACAGCGTTTTCGCGCTCATTCTGTTCAAGACCTCCGTGGTAGAGTCCGGCGGGAAGGCCGGCTTTGCGCAGAGCGGCATGGATTCGCTCGACGCTCTCGCGGTGGTTGGCGAAGACTATGACGCGCCCGTCGGGGAGCGAGCGCAGGAGGTCAATAAGAGTGTCGAGTTTGTCGCGGACCGGCGAGGGGACATGGACGATCTGCATCTGCTTGCGCGGCGATGTGGTGTCGCTGAAATCGAGAGTCACCACAGGCTTGTTGACCGGTAGATAGGCCGGAAGTTCAGCCAGTGAGGTCGCAGATGTGAGTGTGACGAAAGAGACGGATGTGAGCTTCCGGCAGACGCGTTTCATCTCGTCGGCAAATCCGAGTTCCAGTGCTTTGTCATATTCATCGAGCACGAGAGTCCTGACGCCTGAGAGGTCAATCTGCCCGCGCTTGATATGGTCGAGCAATCGGCCTGGGGTCGCAACGATGATGTCGGGGGTGACGGCAAGCGAATTGACCTCTTCCTGCATGGGGTGTCCGCCGTAGAAGGCGACAGTCTTCAGGCCTGTGGCTATCGGACGGATGACTTCGAAAATCTGGAGCACCAGTTCGCGTGACGGAGCCATCACCACGGCTCTCACCCGTCCGTCGGCCGGACCGAGGCTTTTGAGCAGCGGGATAGCGAAGGCTATCGTCTTGCCGGAACCGGTCGGGGAGATTAGGGTGACGGTGCCTTTGGTCTGTAGATCAGCCATGCGGCGTTGCATTGGATTTAGCTCCGTGATGGAGAGGCGCGATGCTATGTTATGTAGGATATCTTTTTCTTTCATTTGAATAGGTCTTTATTGGCAACTTCCTTGTTCTGCTCCACATCGTGCCGGTAGTCAAGATCGGTGTAGTCAAGATCGTCGATGTCAAAGAGCTCGTCGGGGATGTTGACTTCAATCAGGTTGACAGTTTTTCCCGACTTTGCGCTGAGCGACAGGTTGGAATAGAGCTGAAGTATGTTTTTGCCGTAGCGGGGATTCATGGCCCAGCGTCCGGCAAGTTTTTCCCATGTCGGTGCGCAGCCGCGTTTGACGTAGGTGAAGCGTGGGTCCACCATCTTTTCTCCGTGCGGTAGTCCATGGGAGCAGGCATAGGCATAGAGGTGCTGTATCATGGCTGTCACACCTTCCTCTACGGTTGCGAACTCACATCCTTTGTCGCCGCGCTTTTTAACCCCGAGACCGCAGTAGTTGTGGGCTTCCGGCTTGACGGCTGTGCCGTTGTCAAAACGAAACCAACCGGTCTCGATGATTGCCTGGCAGATGGCGATGTCACCGCGGATGCCGTAGCGCTCGCCTATCTTGTAGAAGGCTTCGGCTACTTCACGTGGAAACTCGGAATTGTGCCTGCTGACGTAGGCATACATCTGGTCGACCTCCACTTCCGCCTTTCCGAAAATAGGAGTTTTAGCGAAAGCGAACGCCGGGAGCAGGAAGAAGAGCAGGTATAGAAGTGTGTGACGGTGCATAGTGATGATCGGATGCCGCATGAAATTTGAAGCGCAAGTTAATAAAAATCCTTCAGATGATAAAATCAATCTTCAATTTTAGCTTTCTTGAATTGGCCGAGGAGATTGAATGTCAGCTCTACGCCGTCCGACAGTCCGATCTCATAGGCGGTTGTCTTTTTAGTGATCTTGGTGATCTTTGTGCCCTTGAAATTCTTGGCGATGTAATTGCGGATGGTTTTCATGACCAGTCCTTCGGGCACTTCTTTGTTCTTGCAGTCGACTGACGTCCATTTGCCTGAGTTTGAAAATTCGATGGTAGTGCCGTTGACGAGCCTCACGTCGTAGTCGGTTTTCTTCAGAAGGTGGCGGTCGATCTTGATCATGCCTATTTTTGCTTTCGGAAAATATTCGTCAAGCATCTCCTTGGCCTGATCGGGAAGTTGCTCGCGGTTGATGGTATATGAGTCAATGATTGCATTGGCAGCTCCTGCCGCAGTCAGGGTGAGGAAAAGAGATAGAAATAATTTTTTCATAGTCGGTTGTATGTGTATATATTGATATTTATACAACAAATGTCCGGGCGGAAAGGATTGTGACGAAAAAATCATTAATTTTGCAGACAATGCCGGTGTTGACACTGTCAGGCGACTTCCGGAGCTACTTATGTGAATATTATGAAATACTTTTTCTCAGCCGGCGAAGCCTCCGGCGATCTCCATGCCTCCCAGGTGATAAAGGCTCTGATGACGATAGACTCTGAAGCCGATATCTGTTTTCTCGGCGGTGACAATATGGCTGCGGCTGCGGGCCGTGAGCCGCTCATCCATTTCAGCCGTATGGCCTATATGGGGTTCATCGATGTGGCCACGCATCTGCCCGAAGTGCTCGGCAATCTGCGTGTGGCCAAGGAGGCCATACGCTCGATGCGTCCCGATGCAGTCGTATTGGTGGACTATCCGGGTTTCAACCTGAAGCTGGCTAAGTTTGCCAAAGGACTTGGTATCAAAGTCTTCTACTACATAGCTCCAAAACTCTGGGCATGGAAATCGTATCGCATCAAGCAGCTGCGTCGCTATGTGGATGTCATCTTTTCCATATTGCCCTTTGAACCGGCCTGGTTCGGCGAGCGTGGAGTCAAGGTCGACTATGTCGGCAATCCATCGGTCGAGGAGGTGGAGGCGGCGGTCAGTCAGCTGCCTCCGGGCGATGAGTTTCTGCGGCGCCATTCGTTGACCGGCAAACCGGTGCTTGCCCTTGTGCCCGGCAGCAGGGTGGGAGAGATCAAGGCCAACCTTCCGGTGATGGATGCAGTGGCCCGGCGCCATCCCGAATTGCAGCCGGTCATAGCGGGTGCGCCATCTCTGCCGAGGGAATTATACAGCCGCTATTCCGACTATCCGGTGATCGACGCGGTGACGCTCGAACTGATGGCCAGCGCGCGTGTCGCCCTTGTGACATCGGGGACGGCTGTGCTTGAATGTGCCCTTGCCGGATGTCCTCAGGTGGTCTGCTACAGGGCCGTCGGGTGGAAGTGGGCCCATGATATATTCCTCCACATACTTAAAATCCCCTATGCCTCGCTGCCCAATCTCATCGGTGGCAAAATAGACCGCAAGACACGCGATGAGGTCAACCGTGAGGCTGTCCGGACAGGTGTCAGAGGTTGCGTGGTGCCGGAGATGCTTGTCCACAACTGTACTCCCGACAATGTCGACCGCGAGCTGTCGCGCATCATACCCTCAGGAGAGGCTCGTGACAGACAGCTTGAAGGCTACCGGAAGGTGAGGGAAATACTCCACACCGATTCGTCGGCAGCCTCCAATGTCGCGCGTCTGATCTATGCCAATCTCACGTCAGGTCGTGAAAACTGACGGAGCTACAGGTTGGAATAGGGTATTGAAAATGTGTCGCCCTTGGTGATGTCGCCGGTGGAGAGTCCCCGTTTCAACCAACGTGAGCGTTGCTCGGAAGTCCCGTGGGTGAACGAGTCGGGCACGGAGTATCCTCTGGCTTTCTTTTGCAGATAGTCATCGCCGATTTTCATTGAGGCGTCGAGAGCCTCTTCGATGTCACCATCTTCGATTGAATTGAACATCGCATTGTCGTGGTGGGCCCATACTCCGGCGAGGAAGTCGGCCTGGAGCTCGATGCGTACGCTGATATTGTTGGCCTCGGTCTCGTCGACGCGGTTCATGGCTGCGTGGGCGCTGTCGAGTGTGCCTAAAAGATACTGCACATGGTGACCGACCTCATGAGCGATGACGTAGGCATAGGCAAAATCCCCGTCAGCGCCGAGGGTTTTGCGCATGTCGCGGAAGAAGGACAGGTCGATGTAGAGCGACTGGTCAGCCGAGCAGTAGAATGGTCCGACCGAGGCGGTGGCGTCACCGCAGGCGCTTCTGACCGCATCGGTGTAGAACACCAGTGTCGGCGCCTCATATTCTTTGCCTATCGATGCGAATAGCTGAGTCCACACATCCTCCGTTCCGGCCAGGATCTGGCGCGAGAAGCGGGCGAGTTCCTCTTCCTCCTCGGTTGGAGTGTAGGGACCGGATGTTGATTCCTGTCCACCGACGATGGTGCCCACGTTTGATGTCAGTACGTCAAGAGGATTCCCTCCTGAAAACCAAGCTATGAGAGCCGCGATTATCACCGCGCCTATGCCGCCTCCGATCTTCAGTCCGGGGCCGCCCCCGCCGCTTCCGCGGCGGTCGTTGACATTAGAGCTCTCTCTGCGTCCGTCAAGTCTCATATTTCAGACATTAATTTACATGAAAATGGCACAGAAGACACCGTCGATAAGTATTTCTATACCCATGGCGCTTCTTCTGTGCCGTTAGATCTTAGTTCCCGTTTGTTAGTTGCGGATAGCTTTCCAGACACCTGCACTTGTCAGCGCGCCGAGGAAAGGAGCGACGATGAAGAGCCAAAGCTGCTGGATGGGGAGTGAATTGCCCTCGATGGCCGAGAAGATGGCGGGACCGAATGAGCGTGCAGGATTGACTGACGTGCCTGTGATGGGGATACATGCAATGTGGACGAGCACGAGGGTCAGACCGATTGCAAGACCGGCGAAATTGCCTGCGCCTTTCTTCTCGTCGGTAGAGCCGAGCACCACGAGGACGAAGATGAAGGTGAAGATAAACTCAGCGATAAACGCCGGGACGATATTGCCTTCCATAAAAGTATTGGCTCCGGTGGTGGTAGTGTCGTTAAACACTGCCTCGATGCCTGCTTCATTGCCTGTGTGGACAAGAATCCAGAGGACAGCAGAGGCGATCAGAGCGCCGATGCACTGGAAGAGCATGTAGCCGCCGGCTTCCTTGCCGCTCATGCGGCCGCTTGACCATACGCCGAGGGTGATGGCGGGATTGATGTGGCAGCCGGAGATATTCCCGATTGTGTAGGCCATTGCCACTACTGATAGACCGAATGCCATGGCAACGCCAAGGGTGGTGACTCCATAACCGGTGGTGCCGAGCCCGATGCCGGCGAAGATTGCGCTGCCGCAACCCATGAGAACCAGTACAAACGTACCGATCATCTCTGCAAGATACTTCTTCATTAGAATGATGAGAATTTAGTTGAACGTAAATGTTGTGGTTGTTTAGGTGGTCTTTTTGTTTTCTAACGATTTACATTAGGCTTATGTTGACAAAGATAGACAAAATTTGCAGAAAACGGAAATTTATGATTAACTTTGCGTAATATAACAACCATGAAAACCAAATAAAAACCAATTAACAGAAAATCCGTATGAAAATAAAATCACTTTTCATTGCGATGTTGGCCCTGCTTCCGGTGGAGGTATTCGCCTGCACCAGCCTTATCGCGGGCAAAAACGCTACCCCCGATGGCTCGGTTCTCGTGACATACGCAGCTGACAGCCATACTCTCTATGGTGAACTCTACAACCGTCCCGGCGGCAAGCATGCACCCGGTGAGATGCGCAAGATTGTCGAATGGGATACAGGCAAGTATCTCGGCGAGATTCCTCAGGTGGCGGAGACCTACACCACCATCGGCAATATGAACGAACATGGTCTCACTATCTCCGAGAGCACATGGGGCGGCCGCAAGGAACTGGAGGACACTACCGGCATCATGGACTACGGTTCGCTCATATATGTGACACTCGAACGTGCCAAGACTCCACGTGAGGCTATCAAGATCATGACTGACCTCGTTAATGAGTATGGATACCATTCAAGCGGTGAGTCATTCTCTATCGCTGACGCTAACGAGGCATGGATCATGGAGCTCATCGGCAAGGGCGGTAAGGAGAAAGGTGCTGTGTGGGTTGCCCGCCGCATCCCCGACGATTGCATCTCCGGCCATGCCAACCATCCACGCATCCACAAATTCCCCCTCAAGGATAAGGAAAACACTCTCTATTCGCCCGACGTGATCGACTTCGCCCGCAAGATGGGCTATTTCAACGGCAAGGATGAGGATTTCAGCTTCTCGCTGGCCTATGGTGTGCTCAAGCCCACCTCTACCCGTGGTTGCGACGGCCGTGTCTGGAGCTTCTTCAACAAGTATTCAGACGGAATGGATGCCTATCTTCCCTGGGTGCTCGATGCAGAGGGCGAACCCTTCCCCCTGTGGGTCAAGCCCAGCAAGAAGGTCAGCCTCAACGATATGAAGTGGATGATGCGCGACCATTTCGAGGGTACGCCCATGGATATGACCCAGGATATCGGTGCAGGTCCCTACAAGGTGCCCTACCGTTGGCGTCCGATGACCTTCGAGGTCGATGGTAAGACTTATCTCAACGAGCGCGCCATCGCCACACAGCAGACCGGATTCTCGTTCGTATCGCAGATGAACAATGCTCATCCCGAACTCATGCGCGGCATCCTCTGGTTTGGTGTTGACGACGCTAACACCAGTGTCTATGTCCCCATGTATTGCGGCCTCACCTCTATCCCCCACGAGTTTGCTGTCGGCAACGGTGACCTCCTCACTCTTTCATGGGATGCGGCCTTCTGGGTGACCAGCTATGTCGCAAACCAGGCCTATCATCAGTACAGCAAGATGATCGACGATATCCGCCGTGTGCAGATGGCCGAAGAGTCGACCCTTGAGAATGAAGTGAAGGAAATGCTCGCCGAGGTTCCGGCTCTCGATACCGCCACTGCCCGCGAACGCCTCAACCTCCACTCTGCCCAGGCTTCGACACGCATGGTCAAGAATTATAAGAATCTTGGTGATTACCTCCTCGTCAAGTATATGGATGGCAACATCAAGCGCGAGAAGGATGGAAAGTTCGAACGCACACCCGAGGGTATGCCCGTCTCACCTGTCTATGGTGGATATGACGAGCACTACTACCGCTCTATCGCCGACCAGACAGGCGACCATCTCCTCATCAACACTGAGAAGGAGAAGGATTGACCGGACTGACAGGCAGTCTGCGCGTGCCGTAGACTGATTCCCCCATAGTGACGCGGCGCGTATCGTATGCGAAGGATCTACCGTCAGCATACACCACACGCCGCGTCTCAATGTATATGATTTTCAATATGACCGAATCCTATCTTGATAAACTCAATGAGCAGCAACGGGCTGCTGTCGAATACTGCGAGGGCCCGCAGCTGGTGATTGCCGGTGCGGGTTCCGGCAAGACCCGTGTGCTGACCTATAAGATCGTCCATCTCCTCAACCTGGGCTATGAGCCGTGGCGCATCCTGGCGTTGACTTTCACCAATAAGGCTGCGAGGGAGATGCGCGAGCGTATCGAGCAGCTTGTCGGGGCAGAGACCGCCTCGAAACTCTGGATGGGGACATTCCACTCGATTTTCGCCCGCATACTCCGCTCAAACGCAGAGCGCATCGGCTTCAAAAGCAGCTTCACGATCTATGATTCAGCCGACAGCAAGTCACTGGTCAAGACGATAGTCAAGGATATGCAGCTCGATGAGAAGATCTACAAGCCGTCGGCTGTCCTTTCAGCTATATCGTCGGCTAAAAACGCGCTTGTCTCTCCCGAGCAATATGCCATGAGCCGCGACATTCTCGAAGCTGACCGCCAGGCCCGCCGTCCTGAACTGTATGAGGTCTATCGTGCCTACCGCGACCGCTGCGCCGTGGCTGGAGCGATGGACTTTGACGATTTGCTTTATTATACCAACGTCCTGTTGCGCGACAATCCCGACGTGCTTCGCCACTACAGGGAATTTTTCAGATATGTCCTGGTCGATGAGTATCAGGACACCAATTTCGCGCAGCATCTGATCGTGACGATGCTCACCGGAGAGAGCGGCAAGCTGTGTGTGGTCGGCGACGATGCACAGAGCATCTACTCGTTTCGCGGTGCCAATATCCGCAACATTCTCGACCTGCGGAAGACATATCCGCAGTTGTCGACCTTCAAGCTTGAGCGCAACTACCGCTCGACGCGCAACATCATCAACGCCGCCGGCTCGCTCATAGACAAAAACCGTGACCAGATACCTAAGCAGGTCTATTCGGAAAACGAGACTGGTGCGCCGATCGAGGTTGTCAAATGCTACAGCGATTTTGAAGAGGCCTATCAGGTGGCCTCGAGGGTCTCGCAGCTGAAGATGCGCTCGGGCGACAGCGCCGAGGAGTTTGCGATCCTCTACCGCACGAATGCCCAGAGCCGTGTGCTTGAGGAGGCGCTGCGCAAACGCAATGTGGCTTACCGTATCTACGGTGGTCTCTCGTTCTATCAGCGGAAGGAGGTCAAGGATGCCATAGCCTATTTCCGCATGGCTCTCAACCCCGACGACGATGAGGCTCTGAAGAGAATCATCAATTTTCCCGCACGAAAGATTGGCGACACGACTGTCAACAAACTCATCCGCCGTGCCATTGACGACAATGTGAGTCTATGGACTGTCATTCAGGAGCCGGATAAGCACCCGGCGGGACTCAACGCACCCACTCTCAAACGCATTGACGAGTTTGCAGGCCTGATCACATCTTTTACCGAGGCCAACCGCAAAGGTGCCGACGCTCTGACACTCGCCAAGATGATCATTGACCGTACCGGGCTCTTCTCAATGCTTATCCATGACCGCACACCTGAAAGCATATCGAAGCAGGAGAACTTGCAGGAACTCCTCAAAGGTGTGGGAGAGTTTGTCGAAAACAGGACTGAGGAGGGTAATACCGATGTGTCGCTCGGTGCATTTATGGCCGAGGTCTCGCTGGCCACCGACCAGGACTCAGATACCGAGGGGAGTGACGAGCGTGTGACGCTGATGACTGTACACGCGGCCAAGGGGCTTGAATTCAACAATGTCTTTGTCGTGGGAGTTGAGGAGGAGCTGTTTCCGTCGGCCATGGCGCAGGAATCACCGTCGCAGATCGAGGAGGAGCGCCGCCTGATGTATGTGGCTATCACCCGTGCGCGCAAGTTCTGCATGCTCAGCTATGCCGGTTCCCGTTTCCGCAACGGGCAGACCGTGACGTGCCGGCCCTCGCGCTTTCTGGGAGACATAGACCGGACGTATCTCCATCTGGCGACAAACGATGATCTTGAGGCTACGCAGCAACCGCGTTTCACCCGTCCGACCGTCAACTATTCAGCATCGATGACAGGAAGTGCCCGCAGCCTGAGCTCATTGCGCCGCAAGGATGTCGCCCCACCGGTTGAGCGGGGCGGATTTTCAGCTCCTGTCCGGCCCGGGCAGGTCTCTGCTCCGGCAGCACAGGGTGGTGCAAGCGGTCATTATTCTCTCCATACGCCGACAGAGCTAATGGAGAACATGAGGATCGAGCATGCCAAGTTTGGTCTGGGAACGATCGTCAACATTGACAATTCCGGGCCCGATGCCCGCATCACTGTGGTGTTTGACTCCACCGACCAGCGCACTCTCATGCTGAAATTTGCAAAGTTTGCAATCATTGATTAATCAAAAGAAGAAACCATATATAGTATAATAAGGTATATGAAAGCAACAGATCTCCCTACGCCGTTCTATATCGTCTACGAAGACCGTATGCGCCGTAATCTTGAACTGATCACAGGAGTGGAGCGTGAGGCCGGAGTCAATATCATCATGGCCTTCAAAGCAAATGCCCTATGGCGCTCGTTTGGGATTGTCCGCGAGTATAACCGCGATTTCACAGCCAGTTCTCTCAATGAGCTCCGTCTCGGCAACGAGGAGCTTGGCGGCGAAGCTCATGTCTATTGTCCCGTATATACCGAGGCCACAATCGGCGAGTTTCTCAACCGTGCGACACATCTGACTTTCAATTCACTCAGCCAATGGGAACGCTATGGCCGACGCACCCTTGCTGCCGGAGTGTCGCCCGGACTGCGCGTCAACCCTCAGTGTTCGGTCATCGACACCGAGATCTACAATCCGGCACTTCCGGGATCACGTTTCGGTGTCACTGCCACTCAGCTCGGCGGACATCTCCCCGATGGGATAGAGGGATTGCATTTCCATGCGCTCTGCGAGAGTTCGAGCTATGATCTGGAGAAGGTGTTGAGAGCTTTTGAGGAACAGTTCGGGGCTTTCCTTCCGCAGGTCAAGTGGGTGAACTTCGGCGGTGGGCATCTGATGACACGCGAAGGCTATGACACGGCTCATCTCATCGGACTTCTCAAGGATTTCCGTACACGCTATCCGTGGCTGAAGGTGATTCTTGAGCCCGGAAGCGCCTGGATGTGGCGCACCGGTGATCTTGTCACCGAGGTCCTTGATGTGGTCGACAATGAGGGCATAAAAACCGCTATTATCGACGCAAGTTTTGCCTGCCACATGCCCGACTGTCTGGAGATGCCCTATCAGCCGGCCATCACTGAATCTGTGCCCGAGGCCGAGGGCTTGCCTAAATACCGTCTTGGCGGCAATTCCTGCCTGAGCGGTGACTATGTGGGTGACTGGTGGTTCCGGGAATCGCTGAAAGCCGGCGACCGGCTTACTCTGGAGGACATGAACCACTACACGACAGTGAAGACCACAATGTTCAACGGCATCCAGCACCCGGCGATGGTGATGTGTGACGCCAATGGCGACTGCACCTACCTGCGTCGTTTCGACTACGAGGATTACAAACATAGAATGAGCTGATGCAAGTCGGCGTAACCAAGCTTTGATGACATGGAAAGACCACGCTTTTCAATTATAGTACCTGTCTACAACCGTATTGATGAGGTGAGGGATCTCCTCGACAGCCTCCGGGAGCAGACGCTGAAAAACTTTGAGCTTATCCTCGTCGAGGATGGATCGACGGAGCCGTGTCGTGACGTGGCTGAGGTGGACCGTGGCATAGACGTGAAATACTTCTATAAGGAGAACGAGGGGCGGTCGATAGCACGCAATCATGGCATGGAGCGGGCTGCCGGTGACTATTTCATCTTCTTTGACAGCGACTGTGTCATCCCTCCGGGCTACTTCGAGACACTGACCCGCGAACTTGATGCCCATCCGGTCGACTGTTTCGGAGGCCCCGATGCGGCCCATGAGTCTTTCACCTCAACGCAGAAGGCCATCAATTTCGCCATGACATCGTTTCTGACGACCGGTGGGATCCGCGGCGGTAAGGTGAGTCTTGAAAAATTTGTTCCCCGTACGTTCAACATGGGTTTCTCACGCAAGGTCTATGAGAAGGTCGGTGGATTCAGGGAGATGTTTTCGGAAGATATCGACATGTCGACACGCATCCGCGAGGCCGGTTTTAAGATTGAACTCATCCGTCCGGCATACGTCTATCACAAGCGTCGTGTGGATTTCCGCAAATTTCTTCGTCAGGTCTATGTGTTCGGGATGTCGCGTATCACCCTCAAGCTCCTCTATCCGGGATCGCTGAAGGCTGTGCATGCTCTCCCGGCATTGGCGGTGATTATCGGATTGGCGTTGTTGCTGCTGTCAATCTTTGTCTCACCCTGGTTTCTTCTTCCGCTGGGGCTCTACCTCGTGGCGCTCTTCATCTCCGCCTTGCTGTCGACGAAATCGCTTGTCATTGCCTGCAAGGCTCTGCCGGCAAGTGTCATCCAGATATGCGGCTACGGCTACGGTTTCCTGAAAGCCTACTTCATTAAAATCCTTCTCGGACGTGGACGTGACGTGGAGGAGGAGGTCCTAATCAGAAAAGGTAAATAGAACACAATACAGATATGCCAGACAATCCTTTCTCCTCAATACGCATCCAGGATCTCGGCGACGACGACAAGCCGCGCGAAAAGGCATTGGCCCGTGGGATACGCTCGCTCAGCGACGCTGAGTTGATTGCCATACTTTTCGGTGGCGGTCTGCCGGGCATGTCGGTTGTCGATCTTGCGCGTAAGATACTCCGCGACTGCGACAATCGGGTCGACAATCTTGCCCGCATGAGCATGAATGAGCTCATCAGTAAATATAAAGGGGTGGGGGAGGCCAAGGCTGTCAGTCTTGCCGCCGCCTTTGAGCTCGGCCGCCGCAACCGCGAGCAGGGTGAGTCCAACGTGCGTCCCGTGATCCGTTCGAGTGATGATGTCGTGAGGATCATGCGCCCGCTTCTCGAGGGGCTTGACTATGAGGAGTTCTGGGTGCTGATGCTTTCGAGAAGCAATGAGGTCATGTATAAAAGATGCATCTCCCAGGGTGGCACGGCAGCGACGGTGGTTGACGTGAAGTTGCTGCTGAAGCGGGCGATCGATTGTCTCGCCGAAGGTCTTGTGCTCGTCCATAACCATCCGTCGGGCGCCAACCGTCCGAGTCCTGAAGATGACAGGCTCACCGGACAGATCAAGGATGGTGCCCGCATCCTTGGCATGCGCGTGCTTGACCATGTGATAATAGCGCGCCACAGGATGTATTCATACAATGATGAAGGTCGCTTATGAACCTTCATGTCCGTCAGTGTGTATAAATACAAATCACGTTTTTATAAGCTGTCATTATTTATGAAAAAGATCGTAACGTCAGTCACCGAACTTATCGGAGACACACCGTTGGTACGGCTTGGCAGATTTGCCGAAGAAGTCGGTGCCGCAGGAAATATATATGCGAAAGTGGAATTTTTCAACCCCGGAGGTTCTGTCAAAGACCGTGTGGCTCTCAACATGATCAACCGTGCCGAAGCGGAGGGGCGTCTGAAACCTGGCGCTACCATCATCGAGCCGACGAGTGGCAACACGGGGGTCGGGCTTGCTCTTGTCGGTGCGGCCAGAGGCTACAAGGTCATTCTCACAATGCCCGAGACCATGAGTGTCGAGCGCCGTAAATTGCTGTCGGCTCTCGGTGCAACCATAGTTCTGACTCCGGGAGCTTCCGGCATGAAGGGTGCCATCGCGGAAGCCGAACGCCTTTGTGAGTCAACTCCGGGAGCCATTATCCTCGGTCAGTTTGTCAACCCGGCCAATCCGGAGGCACACTATCTCACAACCGGCCCTGAAATCTGGAGTGCGCTTGATGGTAAGGTCGACTACTTCGTGGCAGGCGTCGGTACCGGTGGTACCGTCAGTGGTGTGGGCCGCTATCTGAAGGAGCGGAATCCTGAGGTGCGCATTATTGCCGTCGAGCCGGCCGATTCTCCCGTGTTGAGTGGAGGGAAGCCCGGGGCACATAAGTTGCAGGGTATCGGTGCAGGTTTTGTGCCGGATACATATTGCGCGGGGATTGTCGATGAAGTGATGACCGAGACTACTGAAAATGCCTTTGAGGCGGCGCGTCGTCTGGCGGCTACCGAGGGTATCCTTGTCGGTATTTCATCCGGGGCTGCTCTCCACGCAGCCTCTGCCATCGCGTGTGATCCCGCAAACGCCGGCAAAAATGTCGTTGTGCTGCTGCCGGATACAGGCGAACGCTATCTGTCGACCTCTCTCTTCGAGTGATCTTATCAAAAAGATATTATACCAGACAGACAGGAGTGACACTGAGGTAAATCGGTGTCACTCCTGTCTGTCTGGTATTGAATCCCATCTTAGAGCGTCACTTCACCGCAGATGTCGGTGTTGAGACGCGTTGCGACTGCCGACGGTGTCAGCCCGAGACCGAAGAGATACATAAGTTTTGTGATGGCCGCTTCGGAAGTCATGTCGTGGCCGGAGATGACCCCGGCATTGGCGAGCTTGTCGCCTGCGACGTAGCGGCGGTGGTGCACTCCTCCGTTGACACATTGCGTCACGTTTACGATCACCATGCCGCGCTTGATGGCTTCGGCAATTTCCTCAATAAACCAGTTTGCGGTAGGGGCGTTGCCGGCACCATAGGTGCGGAGAACCACACCCTTGATTTCAGGCGTCGAGAGCAGATGGTGGAGGGTTGACTGTAGCATGCCCGGATGAAGGTCGATAAACATCACACCTCTGTCCATTTTTGTGTTGACTTGAAGAGGCTTCCGCTCTTTTGAGCGCCACAATGCTTCTTCGGCATAGTGGATGCCGAGACCGATCTTGGCCAGCTGAGGGTAGTTGTTGCTCTTGAAGGCGTTGAAATTGTCGGCGCTCATTTTGGTAGAGCGGTTTCCGCGCCACAGATAGTTCTCGAAGAGAATGGCGACCTCCTGCACCATCGGCGAGCCGTCGAATGTAGTGGCGGCTGCGATCTGTAGGGCTGTGATAAGGTTTTCCTCTCCGTCTGTGCGCACTTCGCCGATCGGGAGCTGCGAGCCGGTGATGATGACGGGTTTGTTGAGGTTGCCGAGCATGAACGACAGTGCCGAGGCTGTATAGGCCATTGTGTCGGTGCCGTGGAGGACTACAAATCCGTCATAGCGGTCATAGTGCTCGGCGATGGCATTTGCGATCTCGGCCCATCCTTTGGGATCCATGTCGCTTGAGTCGATAGGATCAAACTGGATGTTGTCGATGTCGTAGTCGAGTTTCTTGATCTTGGGCACGTTGTCAATCAGATGGCTGAAATCAAACGGCTGTAGGGCGCGTGTCTCGGGATTTTCAATCATCCCGATCGTACCTCCCGTATATATGATCAGGAGGCGTGGGCGATGTGTTTGAATCATGGTCAGGAAACGTGTGTCTGTGTGAAAAAAATGGTAAGGTTAACTTTCTTATGACGGTGGTTGATGTCATTTTTTAGGATATGGTCGCCGGGATGGAGTGGGGGAGTGACCTCACTCCATCCCGGCGAGCCAAATGATCTTTGAATCCTTTGATGTGGCCCAGTTTCGGGTCCGCTATATAGATCAACCGATTTTAGCGCCGGGCGCTACCGCTGCCGACGGGGAGAGAAGCACGATGGAGCCATCGGAGTTTTCGGCTGACAGGATCATGCCTTCAGAGACGATTCCTTTGAGCTTGCGGGGAGCAAGGTTGGCGATGAAGCATACCTGCTTGCCGACAAGATCCTCCGGTTTGTAGTATTTAGCGATGCCAGAGACAATGGTGCGTTTTTCAAGACCGTCGTCGATCAGGAAACGGAGCAACTTGTCGGCCTTGGGCACTTTCTCACATTCGAGGACGGTGCCGACGCGGAGGTCACAGGCTGCGAAGGTGTCAAATTCCACTGTCTCAGCCTGAGGAGCAGCCTTCCATGCTGCGATTTCATTGGCTTTCTTCGTGTCAAGAAGTTTCTGTACCTGAGCCTGCACGTCGCTGTCCTCGATTTTTTCAAAGAGGAGTTCAGCAGGAGCGATCTCGCAGCCGTCGGCGACGAGGTCGGTGTTGCCGAGCATATCCCAGCTGAGATTGTCGAGGTTGAGCATCTTGGCGAGGCGCCGGCAGGTGAAGGGTGTGAAGGGCTCGAATGCGATCGCAAGGTTTGCACAGAGCTGGAGGGCGATATTGAGGATTGTGCCGGTGCGGGCGAGGTCGGTCTTGGCGAGCTTCCAGGGTTCGGTCTCCTGAAGGTAGCGGTTGCCGAGGCGCGCGATCTCCATAGCCTGTTTCAGGGCTTCGCGGAAGTGGAACGTGTCGAGTGCCTCGGATAGTGAGGCTTTGATGCGGGTGAGTTCAGCAAAGACTTCCTTGTCGGCCTCGGTCTGCTCACCTCTGACGGGAACCACTCCGCCGAAGTATTTGTGGGTGAGAACAACGGCGCGGTTGACGAAGTTGCCGAGGATGGCTACAAGCTCGTTGTTGTTGCGGGCCTGGAAGTCAGCCCAGGTGAAATCGTTGTCCTTGGTCTCGGGCGCATTTGCTGTCAGCACGTAGCGCAACACGTCTTGCTTGCCGGGGAAGTCCTTGAGATATTCGTGGAGCCACACGGCCCAGTTGCGTGAAGTGGAAATCTTGTCTCCTTCAAGATTGAGAAATTCGTTGGCCGGTACGTTGTCGGGAAGCTGGAAGTTGTCGCCGTAGGCCATCAGCATCGAGGGGAAGACGATGCAGTGGAAGACGATGTTATCTTTGCCGATGAAGTTGATGATGCGGCTTTCAGGATCCTTCCAATATTTCTCCCAGGAGTCGGGAAAAAGCTCTTTGGTGTTGGATATGTAGCCGATGGGAGCGTCAAACCATACGTAGAGCACCTTGCCTTCGGCGCCTTCGACCGGGACGGGGACACCCCACTTGAGATCGCGGCTGACAGCGCGCGGCTGCAAGCCTGCGTCGAGCCATGATTTGCACTGGCCGTAGACGTTGGTTTTCCATTCTTTGTGTCCTTCGAGTATCCACTCGCGGAGTTTCGGTTCCCATTTGTCGAGCGGGAGATACCAGTGGGTTGTCTCGCGCATCTTGACGGGCTCTCCTGTAAGAGCCGAGCGGGGATTGATGAGGTCGGTCACGTTGAGCGATGAACCGCATGCCTCACACTGGTCGCCATAGGCATTCTCGTTGTGGCAGCGCGGGCATGTACCGACGACGTAGCGGTCAGCAAGAAACTCTCCGCTCTTCTCGTCGTAGGGCTGCTCGGCTGTCTGCACTGTGAATTCACCCTTGTCGTAGAGACGGCGGAAAAATTCAGACGCAGTCTCGTGGTGAAGTTTTGAAGTTGTGCGTGAATATATGTCGAAGCTGACGCCGAGTTCTTCGAGTGAATCTTTGATGATTTTATGGTAACGGTCTACCACTTCCTGAGGTGTGATGCCCTCTTTGCGCGCACGCAGGGTGATGGGCACACCATGCTCGTCGCTGCCGCCAACCATCACGACGTCCTCACCGCGCAGACGCAGGTAGCGTGCGTAGATGTCGGCCGGGACGTAGACTCCTGCGAGGTGTCCGATGTGGACAGGCCCGTTGGCATAGGGCAGGGCAGTGGTGATGAGAGTTCGCTTGAATTTCTTTTCCATGCTGTATATGAATGAACTTGTTTATTTTTTCATCTTTTAGAGTGCCTTTGGCGGTACTCTCGGTTTTAATTTGCAAAATTAGTGCTTATCAGGGAAAAAACATAGGATGAGGCGATGAAAATTGTGATGATCTCACATATAATGATGAAAAACGGCCGCGAAACGGCTGTTGCCCGTCGCTGCGGAAGGGTGTCGTTTTCCGATGTCTGGTGGCCGGCGGTACGTTGGGTGAGTCTTTTGCCGGCCGGCCTGATTTGTTAGGAAAATCTGTTGGAAAAAATATGTCACAAATACTTGGAAATATTTGGCAATTAGGAAAATAAGTTGTAATTTTGCAACGCTTTTAGGAGCAATCCGTCGTCACGACAGTGCTAATTATTTGAAAATCAGCGCTGTTAGTGGTAATAAAGTGTGTAAATTAGGTAAAGAATTAAAATACTAATCATTATTTCAATAACCAAAATAAACTAAGATGCCTACTATTCAGCAATTAGTAAGAAAAGGACGTGTGGCTCTTGAAGATAAGAGCAAGTCACCCGCACTTGATTCATGCCCGCAGCGTCGCGGCGTGTGTGTGCGTGTGTACACCACCACCCCCAAAAAGCCTAACTCGGCTATGCGTAAGGTGGCTCGTGTGCGCCTCACCAATGGCAAGGAAGTCAACAGCTACATCCCCGGTGAGGGTCACAATCTTCAGGAACACTCAATCGTGCTCGTTCGCGGTGGTCGTGTGAAAGACCTCCCCGGTGTGCGCTACCACATCGTTCGCGGTACTCTTGATACCAGCGGCGTGAAGGATCGCACTCAGCGTCGCAGCAAGTACGGTGCCAAGCGTCCCAAAGCAGCTAAGAAATAATCCACGCTCCTTTTCTGAAAACAATTAATTAAATTAAAACCGAGTCGTTAACCTCTCGTTTTTGATTTGATTGGAAGGCTAAATCACAGGTTGAGTAAATGGCTCCCGGAGGGGATGCCGTTGAAGATGAAAGATGCAGCAACCAAGCAACCAAAAACAAAACATTTGCTCAAAAAATGAGAAAAGCAAAACCTAAAAAGCGGGTGATCCTCCCCGATCCCGTGTTTAATGACGTGAGAGTATCGAAGTTTGTCAATCACCTCATGTATGACGGTAAGAAGAACACTTCATACACAATCTTCTATTCCGCTCTCGATCTCGTGAAGAACAAGCTCCCCAATGAGGAGAAGACTGCACTTGAGATCTGGAAGAAAGCTCTCGAGAATGTGACTCCCCAGGTGGAAGTTAAATCACGTCGTGTGGGCGGTGCAACCTTTCAGGTGCCTACCGAAATCCGTCCCGACCGTAAGGAATCTATCTCGATGAAAAACCTTATCCTCTACGCCCGCAAGCGCGGCGGTAAGACTATGGCTGAGAAGCTCGCTGCCGAGATCGTAGACGCTTTCAATGACCAGGGCGGTGCTTACAAGCGCAAAGAAGATATGCACAAGATGGCCGAGGCCAACCGTGCTTTCGCTCACTTCCGTTTCTAAGCCTACCTATAGAATATTTTTCATTGAATATTTAGATTCACAACTTACAAAATGGCTAAATCAGACGCACATTTAAAATATACGCGTAATATCGGTATCATGGCTCACATCGATGCCGGTAAGACCACCACTTCCGAGCGTATCCTCTTCTACACCGGTCTTACTCACAAAATCGGTGAGGTGCACGACGGTGCTGCTACCATGGACTGGATGGAGCAGGAGCAGGAACGTGGTATCACAATCACTTCTGCCGCAACTACCACTTTCTGGAAGTATGCCGGCGATCAGTTCAAAATCAACCTTATTGACACTCCGGGACACGTCGACTTTACTGTCGAGGTAGAGCGTTCGCTCCGTGTGCTCGACGGCGCTGTCGCAACTTTCTGCGCCGTAGGTGGTGTAGAACCCCAGTCTGAGACTGTTTGGCGTCAGGCTGACAAATATAATGTGCCCCGTATCGGTTACGTCAACAAGATGGACCGTTCAGGCGCAAACTTCTTTGAGGTTGTCCGTCAGCTCAAGGATGTTCTCGGTGCCAATCCCTGTCCCATTCAGATCCCTGTCGGAGCTGAGGAGACATTCAAGGGTGTGGTTGACCTTATCCGCATGAAGGCTCTCTTCTGGCATGACGAATCAATGGGTGCCGACTACTCTATTGAGGATATCCCCGCAGGCCTCGTTGACGAAGCAGAGGAATGGCGTGACAAGATGCTTGAGAAGATCGCCGAATTCGACGACGCTCTCATGGAGAAATATTTCGACGATCCCTCCACTATCACTGAGGATGAGATCCGCCGCGCTCTCCGCAATGCAACCCTCAAGATGGAAGTTGTCCCCATGATCTGCGGTTCTTCATTCAAGAACAAGGGTGTTCAGTGTCTTCTCGACGCTGTCTGCGCTTACCTTCCCAGCCCTGTCGATTCAGGTGCAATCGAGGGAACAAACCCCGATGATCCCGAACAGGTTGAGACCCGTGAGCCTTCTTCAGACGCTCCTATGTGTGCTCTTGCATTCAAGATCGCAACCGACCCCTATGTTGGCCGTCTCACATTCTTCCGTGTTTACTCAGGTGACGTCGTTGCCGGTAGCTACGTTCTCAACAGCCGTTCCGGCAAGAAGGAGCGCGTGAGCCGTCTGTTCCAGATGCACTCAAACAAGCAGAATGCCAAGGAGTCAATCGACTGCGGTGATATCGGCGCAGGTGTAGGCTTCAAGGATATCCGCACAGGTGATACTCTCTGCGACGAGAACCATCCTATCGTTCTCGAGGCTATGGAATTCCCCGAGCCCGTTATCGGTATCGCAGTTGAACCCAAGACTCAGAAGGACCTTGACAAACTCGGCGTCGGCCTCCAGAAGCTTGCTGAGGAGGACCCCACATTCCGCGTTGAGACCAATGAGGAAACAGGTCAGACTGTCATCTCAGGTATGGGTGAGCTTCACCTCGACATCATCATCGACCGTCTCCGTCGTGAGTTCAAGGTTGAATGTAACCAGGGCCGTCCCCAGGTAACCTACAAGGAAGCCATCACCAAACCCGTTGAACTCCGTGAAGTCTTCAAGAAGCAGACCGGTGGTCGCGGTAAGTTCGCCGACATCATCGTCCGCGTTGAACCTGCCGACGAAAACTTCGATGGCTCACTCCAGTTTGTTGACGAGGTCAAGGGTGGTAACATTCCCAAGGAATTCATCCCCTCGATCCAGAAGGGTTTCACAACCGCAATGAAGAACGGTGTCCTCGCAGGCTATCCCCTTGATCGTCTCAAGGTGACTGTCATCGACGGTTCGTTCCACCCGGTTGACTCGGATCAGCTTTCATTCGAGCTCTGTGCCATCCAGGCCTTCAAGAAGGCTTCTGAGAAGGCAGGTCCCGTGCTCCTCGAGCCTATCTTCAAGGTAGAGGTCGTTACTCCCGAAGAGAGCATGGGCGACGTTATTGGTGACCTCAACAAGCGTCGTGGTCAGGTTGAAGGTATGGAAACAAGCCGCAGCGGTGCGCGCATCGTGAAGGCTAAGGCTCCTCTTGCCGAGATGTTCGGTTATGTGACTGCCCTCCGTACCATCACTTCAGGCCGTGCGACCTCAACCATGACATTCAGCCACTATGCAGAGGTAAGCAGCTCAATCGCCAAGAATGTGCTCACCGAGTGCCAGGGCCGCGTTGACCTCATCAAGTAAGACAAACACTTTCATTCAACAAAGATATGGACCAAACAATCAGAATCAAACTTAAATCTTATGATTACAACTTGGTTGACAAGTCGGCCGAGAAGATTGTGAAGACCGTAAAAGCAACCGGCGCTGTGATCAGCGGACCTATTCCCCTGCCCACCCACCGTCGCATCTTCACTGTCAACCGCTCGACCTTCGTCAACAAGAAGTCACGCGAGCAGTTCCAGCTCTCGTCCTACAAGCGTCTGATCGACATTCACAACTCCACCGGCAAGACCGTGGATGCTCTGATGAAGCTCGAACTTCCCTCAGGCGTCGAAGTGGAAATCAAGGTGTAATCGCCCGGTGAATATCAATAAAAGAAATTTACCAAAAGATTAAGTAATCACAAAAACAACTCCCAAACAGTTCACATTTTTTAAATCAAAGAGAAATGCCAGGATTATTAGGAAAGAAAATCGGAATGACATCCGTTTTCAGTGCCGACGGCAAGAATGTGCCGTGCACTGTTATCGAAGTAGGCCCCTGCGTAGTTACTCAAGTGAAAACGACTGAGAAGGACGGTTATGAGGCAGTGCAGCTCGGCTTCATCGAGAAGAAGGAGAAGCACACCACCGCTCCTATGGCCGGACACTTCAAGAAAGCCGGAGTAGCTCCCCAGCGCCACTTGGCCGAGTTCAAAGGATTTGACGGCGAGTACAAACTCGGTGACACCATCACAGTCGATTTCTTCAACGAAAACGACTTCGTCGACATCCAGGGTGTGTCAAAAGGTAAAGGCTACCAGGGTGTGGTCAAGCGTCACGGTTTCGGTGGCGTCGGCCAGAGCACTCACGGTCAGCACAACCGCCTCCGCGCCCCCGGTTCGGTCGGCGCCTGCTCTTATCCCGCTAAAGTGTTCAAAGGAATGCGCATGGCAGGCCAGATGGGCAACGAGCAAGTGACAATTCAAAACCTCCAGGTGCTCAAAGTGATCGCAGACCACAATCTGCTCCTCATCAAGGGCTCAATCCCCGGAAGTAAAGGTTCAATCGTTTTAATTGAGAAATAATGGAAGTCGCAATTTACAATATCAAAGGTGAAGACACCGGTCGCAAAGCTCAGCTCAGCGACGAAGTTTTTGCAGTAGATGCAAACGAGCACGCCGTTTATCTCGATGTGAAGCAGTATCTCGCCAACCAGCGCCAGGGTACTCACAAGTCCAAGGAACGCAGCGAAGTTTCGGGTTCAACCCGCAAGCTCCACAAGCAGAAGGGTGGCGGCGGCAGCCGTATCGGTGATATCAACTCACCCGTTCTCGTAGGTGGTGGCCGCGTGTTCGGTCCCCGTCCCCGTGACTATCGCTTCAAGTTGAATAAGAAAGTGAAACAGCTCGCGCGTAGAAGTGCGTTGACCTACAAAGTACAGGATTCTCAGCTCATCGTCGTTGAAGATATCAACTTCGAGGCTCCGAAAACTAAAGATTTTGTAAATTTTGCTAAAAATCTTAAAGTTGACGGCAAAAAAATCCTGCTCGTTTTACCGGGTCAAAATAAAAACGTAACTTTGTCAGCCCGAAATATCCCCGAGGCTGAAACCATGTCAGCATCGGAGATCAACACTTACGCGCTCATGAACTCCAACGCTGTGATCCTCACCGAGAGCAGCCTTGATTTCATTAATAAACTTTAAGCTCACCAGAGAAAACAGCAAGACAATGGAAATTTCAATCAAACCCATCGTAACCGAGAAGGCAAGCAATCTCATCGAGAAGCTTAACCGCTATACCTTCGCCGTTTCTCCCGAGGCCAATAAGTATCAGATCAAGTCGCTCGTTGAGAATCTTTACGGCGTGAAAGTGGTTCGTGTAAACACTATCAACGTCCGCAGCAAGAACAAGTCTCGCTGGACCAAGAGCGGCCTCCTCCGTGGTAAGACCGCCGCTTGGAAGAAAGCGCTTGTAACCCTCGCTGAAGGACAGAATATTGACTTCTATAGCAATATCTAAATATAAAAATGGCAGTAAGAAAATTCAAGCCCACAACACCTGGGCAGAGACACAAAGTTATCGGTGTATTTAAAGGTACCATCACTGCTACTACACCGGAAAAATCTCTTACAGTCGGCAAAAAGGCCTCCGGCGGACGTAACGCCGAAGGCCATCTCACCACCCGCTACCTTGGTGGTGGCCACAAGCGCAAATATCGCATCATTGACTTTAAGAGAACTAAAGACGGTGTTCCCGCAGTAGTGAAGAGCATCGAGTACGATCCTAACCGTTCGGCCCGTATTGCCCTCCTTTACTACAAAGACGGTGCTAAAGCATACATCATTGCACCCAACGGCTTAAAGGTTGGTGATGAACTCCTCTCAGGCCCCGAAGCGCAGCCCGAAGTAGGCAACTGCCTCCCGCTCGCAAACATCCCTGTAGGTACGCTCATCCACAACATTGAGTTGCGTCCCGGCCAGGGCGCTTTCATGGCCCGTTCAGCTGGCACATTCGCCCAGCTTATCTCGCGTGAAGGCACCTACGCCATCATCAAATTACCTTCGGGTGAAACCCGCAAGATCCTTGCAGCATGTCGCGCCACCATCGGTGTTGTCGGCAACTCAGAGCACTCTCTCGAGCGTTCAGGCAAAGCCGGTCGCTCTCGTTGGCTCGGACGTCGTCCCCGCAACCGCGGCGTAGTTATGAACCCTGTCGATCACCCCATGGGTGGTGGTGAAGGCCGCGCTTCCGGTGGTCATCCCCGTTCTCGCAAGGGTCTCTACTCTAAGGGTCTTAAGACTCGTGCCCCGAAGAAACATTCTTCGAAGTACATTATTGAAAGAAGGAAAAAGTAATCTGATTTAAATTAGCAACACTTATCATGAGTCGTTCATTAAAAAAAGGCCCGTTTATCAGCGTGAAGCTCGAAAAGAAGGTCGCTGCAATGGAAGAGAGCGGTAAGAAGTCGGTCATCAAGACATGGAGCCGTGCTTCTATGATCGCCCCCGAGTTTGTAGGACACACTTTCGCAGTTCACAACGGTAACAAATTTATCCCTGTTTACGTTACTGAAAACATGGTTGGTCACAAGCTTGGCGAGTTCGCTCCCACACGCACCTTCCGTGGTCACAGCGGTAACCGCAAGAAATAATTTGGGCCCTGATATAACTAATTCATTTGTAAAAAAGAAAAGAATTACAATAAAATGGGTGTAAGAAAAAGAAATTCAGCCGACCTCAGGAAAGCCGAACAGAAAACGGTAGCTTTCGCAAAGCTGCTCAACATCCCCACCTCCCCCCGCAAAATGCGCCTTGTCGCTGACATGGTACGCGGGGTAGAGGTTAACCGTGCACTCGGCATCCTGAAATTTTCAAACAAGGAAGCCGCTGCCCGCATCGAAAAGCTCCTCCGTTCGGCCATCGCCAACTGGGAAGCCAAAAACGAACGCAAGGCTGACGCCGGCGAGCTCTACATCAGCACTATCTTCGTTGACTGTGCTCCTATGCTCAAGCGTCTCCGCACCGCTCCTCAGGGCCGTGGCTACCGTATCCGCAAACGTGCAAACCACGTCACATTGATTGTTGACACAATTGATAACAAAAACGCTAAAGCTTAACAAATGGGACAGAAAGTAAATCCAATCAGCAATCGCTTGGGAGTTATCCGTGGATGGGACTCTAACTGGTATGGCGGTAAGAAATACGGCGATACTCTGCTCGAGGACTCCAAACTCCGCAAGTATCTCAATGTCCGTCTTGCAAAGTCAAGCGTTTCGCGCATCGTAATCGAGCGCACCATGAAGCTCATCACCATCACCGTCTGCACCTCACGCCCCGGTCTCATCATCGGCAAGGGTGGTTCAGAAGTTGACAAACTCAAGGAAGAGCTCAAGAAGATCACCGACAAGGATGTCCAGATCAACATCTACGAAGTTAAGCGTCCCGAACTCGACGCGCAGATCGTAGCTTCAACCATCGCCCGTCAGATCGAAGGCAAGATCGCCTACCGTCGTGCCGTGAAGATGGCTGTCGCTTCAACCATGCGTGCAGGTGCCGAGGGTATCAAGGTTCAGGTTTCAGGCCGTCTCAACGGTGCTGAAATGGCCCGCTCTGAAATGTTCAAGGAAGGCCGTACTCCCCTCCACACTCTCCGTGCCGATATCGACTACGCTCTCGTGGAAGCTCACACCAAGGTCGGTGTCATCGGCGTTAAGGTTTGGATCTGCCGTGGCGAAGTATATGGCAAGCGTGATCTCGCTCCCCAGTACACCGCTCCCCAGAAGGATTCCCGCAACGCTTCGTCAAATGGCGCTCCCCGTCGCGGCGGTTTCCGCAAACCCAAAAACAACCGTTAAACCCACAGATTGATTCAACAACACAATGTTACAACCTAAGAAAACCAAATTTCGCCGCGCGCAAAAAGGCCGCATGAAAGGCATTGCGCAGCGTGGCAACCAGTTGGCCTTCGGTTCGTTCGGCATCAAGACCCTCGAGTCTAAGTGGATCACCGGTCGCCAGATTGAAGCCGCCCGTATCGCAGTAACCCGCTACATGCAGCGTCAGGGTCAGATCTGGATTCGCATCTTCCCGGACAAACCCATCACCAAGAAGCCCGCTGAGGTCCGAATGGGTAAAGGTAAAGGTGCTCCCGAAGGATTCGTTGCCCCCGTTACTCCCGGCCGTATCATCATAGAGGTTGAAGGCGTTCCCTACGATATCGCAAAGGAAGCACTCCGCCTCGCCGCACAGAAACTCCCCGTGACCACAAAATTCATCGTGCGTCGCGATTATGACCCAACTCAAAATGTGTAACCCGTCATGAAGAAAGAATCATTCAACGAAGTCAGCACTCAGGACCTCCGCGACCGCCTGGCTGAGATGGAGAAGGACTACGCCCAGCTCAAGATCAACCACGCAATCTCGCCCCTTGACAGCCCCGCTAAGATTACACATGCACGCAAGGCTATCGCTCGCGTAAAGACTGAGTTGCGTCAGCGCGAACTTAATAACAAATAAACTTCCCACGATAAAATGGAAAAGAGAAATTTAAGAAAAGAACGCATCGGGGTTGTTTCGAGCAACAAGGGTGACAAAACCATCACCGTTATGGTGAAGTGGAAAGAGAAGCACCCCATTTATGGCAAATTTGTCAATAAAACTAAGAAATATCACGCTCACGACGAGAAGAACGAATGTTCAATCGGCGACACTGTACGTCTGATGGAGACCCGTCCCCTCAGCAAGACCAAACGCTGGCGCCTCGTCGAAATCATCGAAAAAGTGAAATAAACTATGATACAGACTGAAAGCCGTTTGACCGTAGCCGACAACAGCGGCGCTAAGGAAGCGCTCTGCATCCACGTTCTTGGTGGAACCGGCCGTCGTTATGCCTCTGTAGGTGACATCATTGTCGTTTCTGTCAAGAGTGTCATCCCCTCATCCGACGTTAAGAAAGGCACAGTGTCCAAGGCTGTGGTTGTCCGCACCAAAAAGGAAATCCGCCGCCCCGATGGATCATATATCCGCTTCGATGACAACGCGTGTGTGCTTCTCAACAACGCAGGCGAACTCCGTGGCACCCGTATCTTCGGCCCCGTTGCCCGCGAGCTCCGTGCTGCCAACCAGATGAAGATCGTCTCACTCGCACCCGAAGTCCTCTAATCAATCTTAACCGTCAAAAACAGTAAACGTAATGAGCAAATCACATATCAAAAAAGGCGACATCGTCTATGTTCTTGCCGGCGAAGACCGTGGCAAGGAGGGTCGTGTGCTCAAGGTTCTCGTGCAGAAGCAGAAAGCCATCGTTGAGGGTATCAACATGGTGACCAAGGCTACCAAGCCCAATGCACAGCACCCCCAGGGTGGCCTCATCAAAATGGAAGCCCCCATCCACATCTCCAACCTTTCACTCATCGACCCCAAGTCAGGCAAGCCCACCCGCGTGAGCTGCCGCCGCGATGAGAAAGGCCAGGTAATACGAATCTCAAAAAAATCAGGAGAGGAAATTAAGTAATGAGCACCCAAACAGTTAAAAACGACTACAAGGAACGCATCGTTCCCGCCCTGACCGAGAAATTCAACTACACTACCCCCATGCAGGTGCCCAAGTTGAAGAAGATTGTAATCAACCAGGGTCTTGGCGCTGCCACTCAGGACAAGAAACTCATCGAGACCGCAATCAACGAGCTCACTGCCATCACCGGTCAGAAGGCCGTTGCGACTCTCTCCCGTAAGGACATCTCGAACTTCAAGCTTCGTAAGAAGATGCCCATCGGTGTGATGGTTACTCTCCGTCGTGAGAAAATGTATGAATTCCTCGAGCGTCTCATCCGCGTCGCTCTTCCCCGTATCCGTGACTTCAAGGGTATCGAAAGCAAGCTTGATGGCCGTGGCAACTACACCCTCGGTATCACAGAGCAGATCATCTTCCCCGAAATCAACATCGATACCATCAACAAGCTCATGGGTATGAACATCACCTTCGTCACCTCAGCCAACACTGACGAGGAAGGTTATGCTCTTCTCAAGGAATTCGGTCTCCCTTTCAAAAACGCTAAAAACTAAGCTCCAGTATGGCAAAAGAATCAATGAAGGCACGCGAGGTAAAACGCGCAAAGCTCGTTGCCAAGTATGCCAAGAAGAAAGCTGAACTGAAGGCCGCCGGCGACTTCGAAGCCCTCCAGCTCCTTCCCAAGAACGCATCTACCGTACGCCTCCACAACCGTTGCTCGATCACCGGTCGTCCCAAAGGCTACATGCGTCAGTTTGGCATTTCTCGTATTCAGTTCCGCGAAATGGCTTCTGCCGGTCTCATCCCCGGTGTGAAGAAAGCTTCCTGGTAAGCAGCCCCCACACATGCGGCCGGGTCATCGGTCCGATTCCGGATCGCAAACCCGTCTCCATGACAGATTCCTGACAGTCGACGGCTCGAGAGTCGTTACCTCTAAGCGGAATCCCGGCCCTGAAAGTTACTCAAATCCCGATTGGGTCAGGCCCGCAGCCGTCCGACAAAAAGGAACTCCCGTCATTCCCTCCCCCGCCCGCCGCAGCGATCCAACCTCTATCCCCTCATCCCTCTCACCTCAAAAGCTCCAAAGAATCACAGTGAGTATTAAATATTGTTGGGAAAATCCCAATCAATTTAAACATTTTTCAAAATGACTGATCCTATAGCAGATTATCTGACAAGATTGAGAAATGCAATCAAGGCCAACCACCGTGTGGTCGAGATTCCTGCCTCAAACTTGAAGCGAGAGATCACCAAGATTCTCTTCGAACAAGGCTACATCCTCAACTACAAATTTGAGGAAAGCGAAAATCCCGCGGGCACCATCAAGATTGCCCTCAAGTATGACCCGGTTGACAAAGTCAACGCAATCAAGAGCCTTGAGCGCGTTTCACGTCCCGGTCTCCGCCGTTATACCGGCTACAAAGATATGCCTCGTGTGTTGAACGGACTCGGCATCGCCATCCTCTCAACCTCGAAGGGTGTGATGACTAACAAGAAGGCCCGCGACCTCAAGATTGGTGGCGAGGTCCTTTGCTACGTTTACTAATCAATAAGGAGGATACAGAATTATGTCACGTATAGGTAAAGCTCCCATTGAAATCCCTGCAGGTGTACAGATCACCGTTGGCAAGGATAATGAAGTAACCGTAAAAGGTCCCAAAGGCACTCTCACCCAGAAAGTAAACCCCGATCTCGAAGTTAAGGTTGAAGACGGTCACATCGTGCTGACCCGTCCGAGCGACGACCGCGAGCACCGCGCACAGCATGGTCTCTATCGCGCTCTCATCCACAACATGGTTGTCGGCGTTTCTACTGGCTATCGCAAAGAAATGGAATTAGTGGGTGTGGGTTACCGCGCCGCCGCCACCGGTCAGGTGCTTGAGCTTTCGCTTGGTTTCTCACACGCTATATATATCAAGCTTCCTCCCGAAATCAAGGTCGAGGCAAAGACCGAGCGTAACAAGAATCCTCTCATCATCCTTGAGAGCGACGACAAGCAGCTCCTCGGTCAGGTTTGCGCAAAGATCCGTTCTCTCCGCAAACCCGAACCCTACAAGGGCAAAGGTATCAAGTTTGTGGGCGAGATTATCCGTCGCAAGTCGGGTAAGTCGGCAAGTGCTAAATAATTAAATTGATTAAAACAATGGTTTCTAAGATACAACGTAGAAATAAAATCAAGGCCCGCATCCGCGGCAAGATTTCCGGCACCGCCGCCCGTCCCCGCATGTCGGTTTTCCGCAGCAACAAGCAGATTTATGTCCAGCTCATCGATGACCTCGCAGGTAAGACTATCTGCGCTACTTCTTCAAAAGGCATCGAAGAGGGCACCAAGTGTGAAATTGCAGCCAAGGTTGGCGAGGCTATCGCTCAGAAAGCCCTCGCAGCAGGTATCACTGAAGTCGTTTTCGACCGTAACGGTTACCTCTTCCACGGCAGAGTAAAATCATTGGCTGACGCCGCTCGCAATGGCGGTCTTAAATTCTAAGTAGATATGGCAAATAAGAACAATAAAGTTAAGTCCACTAACGATCTCGAACTCAAGGATCGTCTGGTTGCCATCAACCGCGTTACCAAAGTTACTAAAGGTGGTCGCACCTTCACTTTCGCTGCCATCGTAGTCGTAGGTAACGAAAACGGAATCGTAGGCTGGGGCCTCGGCAAAGCCAATGAAGTCCAGGCTGCCATCGCCAAGGGCGTTGAGGCTGCCAAGAAGAATCTCATCAAGGTTCCCGTTCACCGCGGCACTATTCCCCACGAGCAGATCGCAAAGTTTGGCGGTTCACGCGTAATCCTCAAGCCCGCAAGCCACGGTACCGGTGTCAAGGCCGGTGGTGCGATGCGTGCCGTACTTGAGAGCGTAGGTATCACCGACGTCCTCGCTAAGTCAAAGGGTTCTTCCAACCCCCACAACCTCGTGAAGGCTACTATCGCCGCCCTCGGCGAGATGCGTTCACCCGCACAGGTAGCCCAGAACCGTGGTATTTCAATCGATCAAGTGTTTAACGGCTAATCTCCATATATCAAATGGCAAAAATCAAAATCACCCAGACTAAGAGCCGCATCAATGCTCCTGCCGTGCAGAAGCGCACTCTCGATGCTCTCGGCTTGAGAAAAATGAATCACTCGGTTGTCCTCGAAGACACCCCTTCAGTGATGGGTATGGTTAAAGCAGTGAGCCACTTGGTAAAAGTGACCAACGCCTAATTTCTAAAAATCATTAACACAACTATGGATTTAAGCAATTTAAAACCCGCTGTAGGCTCTGTGCAGAAGAAAACCCGCATCGGTCGTGGCGCCGGTTCTGGTAAGGGTGGAACATCTACCCGCGGTCACAAAGGTGCTAAGTCTCGTTCAGGCTACAGCCGCAAGATAGGCTTCGAAGGTGGTCAGATGCCTCTTCAGCGTCGCCTCCCGAAATTCGGTTTCAAACCCCTTAACCGCACTGAGTACAAAGCTGTCAACCTCGTTGACCTCGAAACTCTTGCAACGTCTGCCAACCTCGAGAAGATCACTGTTGCCGATCTCATCGCAGCAGGTATGATCAATGGTAAGCAGCCCGTTAAGATCCTTGCCAACGGCAAGCTCACCAAAAAGCTCACCGTTGAGGCAAATGCTTTCTCTGCAGCTGCCGAGAAAGCAATCGTTGAAGCCGGAGGCTCTATCAATAAAATTTAATCCCCCTTCTCCTCGCAATGAGATTTATTGAAACAATCCGTAACATCTGGACCATTGAGGAACTGAGAAAGCGTATTCTCGTGACCCTCCTGTTGGTGCTCGTGTATCGTCTCGGTTGTTATGTCGTACTTCCCGGCATCTCACCCGAGGACCTCGACGCTCTGTCGAAGTTCACCAATAAGAGCGGTCTCATGCAGCTTCTCGACATGTTCTCGGGAGGTGCGTTCTCTCAGGCCTCGATCTTCGCTCTCGGTATCATGCCCTACATCACGGCTTCGATCGTGATCCAGCTTCTCGGCATGGTGCTCCCTTCTTTCCAGAAGATGCAGAGCGAGGGCGAGAGCGGCAGACAGAAGCTCAGTCAGTACACCCGCTACCTGACTGTCCTTATCCTGCTTCTTCAGGGTCCTGCATATCTTGTAAATCTCCAGGTTCAGGTGAGCGCCGCAACAGGTGGCGCCACCATGAACTGGATGACTATCGCCTTCCTTACTGTAATCCTTGCAGCCGGCTCAATGTTCATCATGTGGCTCGGCGAGCGCATCACTGACCGCGGTATCGGCAATGGTATCTCCTTCATAATCCTTGTAG
>JAMPDC010000001.1:508794-570751 GCA_023665865.1 Staphylococcus sp. | reverse complement strand
GAGCGCATCACTGACCGCGGTATCGGCAATGGTATCTCCTTCATAATCCTTGTAGGTATCATTGCCCGTCTTCCGGGAGCACTCTTCTACGAATTCACCAGCCGCCTTCCGGGAGCAACCGGTAGCCAGGGCGGTCTGATCATGTTCGTTGTCGAGATCATCCTCCTCTTCGCCGTGACAGTCGGTGCAGTCCTCCTCGTGCAGGGAACCCGCAAGGTGCCCGTGCAGTACGCCAAGCGTATTGTCGGCAACCGCCAGTATGGAGGTGCCCGTCAGTATATCCCTCTGAAGGTCAATGCCGCCGGTGTGATGCCCATCATCTTCGCACAGGCAATCATGTTCATCCCCATCACGCTCGCCGGTTTCGGCAGCAACGAGTCGGGATTCTATGCGACCTTCTCGGATATCAACGGCTTCTGGTACAATCTTGTCTATTTCATCCTCATCGTCGCCTTCACCTACTTCTATACCGCCATCACAGTGCGTCCCACCCAGATGGCTGAAGACATGAAGCGCAACAATGGTTTCATCCCCGGTGTCAAGCCCGGAAAGAAGACCGCTGAGTATCTTGACTCTATCATGTCACGCATCACACTCCCCGGTTCCCTCTTCCTCGGCGTCGTCGCTATCCTCCCCGCTTTCGCACGCTTCTTCGGCATCAGCCAGAACTTCGCGCAATTCTTCGGAGGTACTTCGCTCCTCATCCTCGTAGGTGTCGTCCTCGACACACTCCAGCAGGTTGAAAGCCACCTCATGATGCACCACTACGACGGTCTGATGAAGGACGGCAAGATCAAGGGCCGCACAACCGGCTCGGCTTACTAAGACCGTAAACTCGATTACCGAAGATTTTTTCAAAAGATAAATGATTTATCTAAAGACTCCAGAAGAAATCGAAAAGGTGCAACAGGCATGCACGCTTGTGAGCCGCACACTTGGCGAAATCGCCAAGTGGGTGGCTCCGGGCGTGACTACCCGTCACCTCGACAATATCGCCCGTGAATTCATGCGCGACAACGGCGGCAAGCCCGCCTGCCTCGGCTATGGCGGTTTCCCCGGCACTCTCTGCATAGAGGTCAACGAGACTGTCGTTCACGGTTTCCCCTCAGGCTACGAGCTCCGCGACGGCGACATCGTCGGTATCGACACCGTTGTTGAGCTTGACGGCTATAATGGAGACATGTGCTACACATTCCCCGTAGGGGAGGTAGCTCCCGATGTCCTTGCCCTCTGCAAGGTCACCAAAGAGTCTCTCTACAAAGGTATCGCCGCAGCCCAGGAAGGCAAGCGTATCGGCGACATCGCCAATACGGTGCAGACCTATTGCGAACGCCACGGTTACACCGTCGTCCGCGAGATGTGTGGCCACGGTATCGGCCGCAAGATGCACGAAGATCCCGAAGTCCCCAACTACGGACGCCGCGGCATCGGCCCCGTCCTGAAGACAGGCATGTGTATCTGCATCGAACCGATGATCAACATGGGCAGCCGCAACATAGTGATCGAAAAGGACGGCTGGCAGTGCCGCACCAAGGACCGCAAGCCCTCCGCCCACTATGAGCATACCATCGCCATCCAGCCCGAAGGCCCGCGTATCATGACTACTTTCGACTATATCGAGGAGGCACTCGGAGACAGATTCATTTAACTTAAAAAAATATTCAGACCTTACCTTTTTATGGCAAAACAGTCAGCAATCGAACTTGACGGTACAATCGTCGAAGCTTTGTCAAACGCAATGTTCCGCGTCGAGCTTGAGAACGGTCACGAGATCACGGCCCACATTTCCGGCAAGATGCGCATGCACTACATCAAGATCCTTCCCGGCGACAAGGTGAAGGTCGAGATGTCACCCTACGACCTCTCGAAAGGCCGCATCGCTTTCCGCTACAAATAAACACCGCGGCAAGCACCACACTCCAAAACAAATTCTCAAATTCTATACACTGATAAACCAATGAAAGTAAGAGCTTCAGTTAAAAAGCGCACTCCCGACAGCAAGATCGTGCGCCGCAAAGGACGTCTTTACGTCATCAACAAGAAAAACCCCAAATACAAGCAGCGTCAAGGTTAATGAGTTGGATCGCGCAAGCGGACAGCTCAATTTGTGGTGCTTTATTAGTTAATATTTCTCAATGATTTCTAATAAGTGTTTCAAAACGTTGCGCAGCCACTTCGCGGACAGCAAAAAAGTATTACCTTTGCAAAAAATTTTAGTCAAGTAATCAAGTAATTATATGGCAGTAAGAATCGTGGGAGTTGACCTCCCCCAGAACAAAAGAGGTGAAATCGCCCTGACCTATATTTTTGGTATCGGACGCAGCGCAGCCAAATCAATCCTTGAGAAGGCCGGTGTTGATGTCAATATCAAGGTAAAGGATTGGAGCGACGACCAGGCAGCCAAGGTTCGTGAAGTAATCGGTTCAGATTACAAAGTGGAGGGTGACCTTCGCAGCGAAATCCAGCTCAACATCAAGCGTCTTATGGACATCGGTTGCTACCGTGGCATCCGTCATCGTAACGGTCTTCCCGTGCGTGGCCAGAGCACCAAGAACAATGCTCGTACTCGCAAAGGCCGCAAGAAAACTGTTGCTAACAAGAAAAAAGCTACTAAATAATAAATCAACATGGCAAAAAAGACAGTCGCAGCAAAGAAAAGAAACGTTAAGGTTGACGCAGCTGGTCAGCTTCACGTTCACTCGTCTTTCAACAACATCATTGTGTGCTTAGCCAACTCAGAGGGTCAGGTTATCTCCTGGTCATCCGCAGGCAAGATGGGTTTCCGTGGCTCAAAGAAAAACACTCCTTATGCTGCCCAGATGGCAGCTCAGGATTGCGCAAAAGTTGCCTATGACCTCGGCCTCCGCAAAGTGAAGGCTTATGTCAAAGGTCCCGGCAACGGCCGCGAGTCAGCTATCCGTACCGTTCACGGCGCAGGCATCGAAGTTACCGAGATCGTTGACGTAACTCCGCTTCCCCACAACGGTTGCCGTCCTCCGAAGCGTCGCCGCGTCTAATCAGCGCCGCCACTGAGGCACCGCGCCGGCCGAGTTCCGGCACTTCCCCGGCAAGGCTCACGCTCTTAACTTTCATGAATCAAATGAGAAGCCTCGTCCGGTAAGAAAAAAAGTAAATTTTGATTCATCAATTTTACAAAGCGTCTCACACCATCGTCGCCCCGACATTCTTCAGATGATTGAAGATTTCCCCGACAGACTTTCGTGAAATAGACCATATTTTATTCACCTCTCTATGGTCGCGGCTGTCACCCAGCTGACGGGAAGGCCCGAGTGAGACAGACAATTTCAAACAAACACAAAAATGGCAAGATACACAGGTCCCCGCACCAAAATCGCCCGTAAGTTCGGCGAACCCATCTTCGGTGAAGATAAAGTCCTCGCCAAGAAGAACTATCCCCCGGGCCAGCACGGACTCAACAAAAGAAGAAAAACTTCTGAGTATGGCGTCCAGCTCCGCGAGAAGCAGAAAGCTAAATATACCTACGGTGTGCTTGAGAAGCAGTTCCACAATCTCTTCGACAAAGCATCACGCGCCAAGGGTATCACCGGTGAGATCCTCCTTCAGCTTCTTGAAGGCCGTCTCGACAACGTAGTATATCGTCTCGGTATCGCTCCCACCCGTGCAGCAGCCCGTCAGCTCGTCCTTCACCGTCACATTGTCGTAAACGGCAAGGTGGTCAACATCGCCTCATATGCAGTCAAGCCCGGCGACGTTATCGGTGTCCGCGAAAAATCAAAGTCTCTCGAAGTAATTGCCGACGCACTCGCCGGTTTCAATCACAGCAAATATCCCTGGCTCGAATGGGACGAAAGCCTCAAGGCAGGTAAGTTCCTCCACGTTCCCGCCCGTGAAGATATCCCCGAGAACATCAAAGAGCAGCTTATCGTCGAGTTGTATTCTAAATAATCATTAAAATAAGATCCATGGCTATATTAGCATTCCAGAAACCCGACAAAGTCCTCATGTTGGAAGCCGACAATCATTTCGGTAAATTTGAGTTTAAGCCATTGGAACCGGGATATGGTATAACCATTGGCAACGCCCTGCGTCGCATCCTCCTCTCCTCACTCGAAGGTTTTGCCATCTCGTCGATCCGCATCGACGGTGTGAAACACGAGTTTGACACTATCCCCGGCGTCAAGGAAGATGTCACAAACATCATTCTTAACCTCAAAAAAGTCAACCTCAAGCAGACGGTTGAAGATACCGACTTTGAAAAGGCTACCATCACTGTGTCAGGTCAGGAAGAGTTCACAGCCGGTGACATAAGCAAAGCCCTCTCAGGATTCGAAGTCCTGAATCCGGACCTTGTGATCTGTCATTTGGATCCGAGCGCCAGCTTCACTATCGACCTCACTATCAATAAGGGTCGTGGTTGGGTTCCCGCAGAGGAAAACCGCAACGCCAACGACGCTATCGATGTCCTCGCCATTGACTCAATCTACACCCCTATTCAGAACGTGAAATACACGGTGGAGAACTTCCGCGTTGATCAAAAGACCGACTACGACAAGCTCACACTTGAAATCACCACCGACGGTTCTATCCTCCCGAAAGACGCTCTGAAAGAAGCTGCTAAAATCCTCATCTACCACTTCATGCTCTTCTCCGACGAAAAGATCACCCTTGAGACGGACGAAGCTGATGGCGAAGAGGAATTTGACGAAGAAGTGCTCCACATGCGACAACTCCTCAAGAGCAAGCTCGTGGATATGGATCTCTCGGTCCGCGCACTCAACTGCCTCAAGAGCGCCGAGGTTGAGACCCTTGGTGAACTGGTGGTCTTCAACAAGACCGACCTCCTGAAATTCCGCAACTTCGGTAAGAAGTCGCTCACCGAGCTCGACGAGCTCCTTGCGAACCTCAACCTCTCGTTCGGAATGGACATTTCAAAATATAAACTTGATAAAGAGTAATTATAACGATGAGACACAATAAAAAATTCAATCACCTCAGTCGCAAGAAGGCTCATCGCGACGCTCTGCTCGCCAACATGACGATTTCACTGATCATGCACAAGCGCATCTTCACAACTCTCGCCAAGGCTAAAGCTCTCCGCGTCTATGCTGAGCCCCTCATCAACCGCGCTAAGGAAGACAGCACTCCCAACCGTCGCCTTGTCTTCGCTCATCTCCAGAACAAGGAGGCCGTGACTGAACTCTTCCGCGAGATCGCTCGGAAGATCGCTAACCGTCCCGGTGGCTACACCCGCATCCTCAAGACCGGCAACCGTCTCGGTGACAACGCCAAGACTTGCTTCATTGAGCTCGTTGACTACAACGAGAACATGCTCAAGGACAACAGCGGCAAGAAGCAGACCCGCACACGCCGTTCACGTCGTGGTGGCAAAGCTAACGCTGAGGCTGCTCCCGCAGCTGAAGCTCCTGCAGCTGAGACTCCCGCCGCAGAATAATCTTTGCAAAAGGATAAACTTTAAATCATCGTCGGTGTCTTTAGGGATACCGGCGATGATTTTTTTGCATGCACTCTCCCCCCTCCCTTACTGCTATGTCAAATAAATTTACAGCCGGTGAGCGCCGCGGCCTGCTCGGTCTGGCCGCCATCCTCATTCTCCTGCCGCTCTGGCAGGTCGTCAGATATTATGTGAGCGATGATTCAAACTCGCGCGCAGATGCGGTTGAGATGACTTCTGATAGTCTCTCGCTCTCATCCCGTCAGTTGCCTGCCGACACTGTCACGAAGCGCAAGAGGGCCTCTAAAAAGCCTAAGGCGACAGCGCCCGAACCGACGCGCCGTCGTCCGCTCGACGACAGGTTGAATTGACCCGTCGTCACGGAGTGTTTTCACCGGGGCTTATATCTGAAAATGCCCGGAACGGAGTGAGAGTTCACTCGCGGTTCCGGGCATTTTTGTTATGCCTTAGTCTGACTATCGTCTGTCAGAGCAGCCGTCTTGTCAGAGATTACGGGGATCAGCCTCCTCGTCGACAGGAATGTCAGTGTTGACGTTCTTGCTGCCGATGAGACCGTAGTAGAGCAGGTAGGCAAGCATTGCGACAACGAGCCAGTAGGATGTCATGTAGCCGGAAGCCTTGGCGATAGCGTTCTGGATAAGTGGCATGACGCCGCCGCCGACAACCATCATCATGAAGATACCTGAAGCCTGAGCGGTGTATTTGCCGAGGCCTTCAACGGCGAGGTTGAAGATGCCGCCCCACATGATTGAGGTGCAGAGACCGCAGAGGATGAGTAGGAATGCGCTGACGGGAACCTGCGCACCACCTTCGTAGAGGAATTCGGGGACGGGGAAGGTGGTGGTCTTCGGGATGAAGATAGCGAAGACGATGAGTACGATGGCCGTCGATGCCACTGCGATGAGCTGGGTGCGCGAGGAGACGCTACCGCTGATAAAGCCGGAGAGTGTGCGGCCGACGAGCATGAAAAGCCAATAGACAGCTACGATCGCGCCTGCGATGGTCGATGCCTGGCCCTGCACGCCTGCGCCGTTGGCGCTCTGGTCAGCCAGATAGAAGTTGAGAGTGCCGGGAATACCGATCTCGATACCTACATAGAAGAAAATACCGATGACACCGAGGACAGTGTGGCGGAAATTCCAGGGAGAGTGTGAGTATTTGACCTTCTTGCCGGTGCTGAGATTAGGCTCGGGGATTGTGACGAAGCTAAGGATGACGAAAGCTACTGCAAAGATGCCGATACCGATGAAGAGAAGCGGGTTGACAGCGCCGATCTGAGTCTGCTTGCTGAGCACACCGATGAGCATGCCCACGAAGAGGGGAGTCAGAGTGCCTGAGAGCGAGTTGAGAGCGCCGCCAAACTGGAGGAGCTGGTTGCCACGGTTGCCGCCGCCACCAAGCAGGTTGAGCATGGGGTTGACCACGGTGTTGAGCATACACACGCAGAAACCGCAGATAAACGCGCCGAGAAGATAGATGAAGAAGTTAAGGGTGATGGGATAGGAGGTGGCCACGCCGTCAGCTCCGGTTGAATTGAAGGTAGTGACGATGGTTTCGGTCCCGACGATGCTCGAGAGGAACTGGACGAAGAGACCCACGACGCCTACCGCAAGCGCCCAAAGAGCAGTTTTTTTATAGCCGATGCGGACGAGCATGTTGCCGGCGGGGATACCCATGAAAAGATAGGCGAGGAAGTTCATCATGTTGCCCATCATACCGAGGACAGAATTGCCTTCGAACTGATAGCCCCAGATTGTACCGATCGGAGCAGCGAGGTTTGTCACGAACGAGATCATAGCGTAGATGAAAAACATCACGACTATGGCCACTATCCGCGCGTTGTTTTTAGCAGTAGTTTCCATGCTTTGAATAATAAAAGATTTGAATTTTTTTAGATTAGTTGATTAGTTAGCTTAGAAATTGAACGAAACCATGTGTAAAACCTCGTCACAAGGATTTTATTTTCATGGTTCAGCAAAGATAATAATTCTTTTTGAATTACACCTCACGCGGTAAATATAATTAATTGGCCTTATAAGTCCCGATCTGCGTCAGGCTTATTCAGACGCCATATCCTCGCCTCGCCATGTAAGCAGGCTTTGATCCGTGTTTAAACATGAAAGTAACATGGATAAAACGGCCGTTTTTTCCTAAAAATGCGGTCAGGGAGAGCTGAAATGAATTTTTTTGAAAAAAATATGGCTTATAATTGTGGTCATTTCGACAACATTATTTAAATTTGTGTCGCAATTCTGTAGACGTTTGAAGCTATGATCTCGCCGGGAGTCGGAAAAGTGGCTTTCCGCAGATGATCAAGCTTGCAAATCAATCGTACAATCTTACTTTAAATAATAACCAGCAAGCATAAAAACAAAAATTGACAAAAAAACAAACCCAAACTGCATAATAGCACATTCTATATCCTGCAACGGTCACTCCGCTATCATGAGGATCATGCGGAACCCTCCCATACCCCACCATCCCCCCTGCAACGTTCCGGGATCTGACATCCCCTCCGACATTTCATAGATCTGCCCCTACATGACGGTCGGCGGAAGTACCTCTTTTCGATGAGGGCCATCCGAGCCATCTGCGTGCTGTCATTTCCACAAGCGTATTGGCTACGGTCTGCTCGCCGGGATTGTACCCTCGGTCTTTAGGGGACTTCAACTAACGAGCATATAGGACTGGCGCTGATGAGTTCCAGGTCCGAAGTCCCCTCCTAATTGTCATCCCTGCGTCAACATTGACCAGGGGGGGAATCCTAAGGATT
Source organism: Staphylococcus sp. (assembly GCA_023665865.1). Lineage (GTDB taxonomy): Bacteria > Bacteroidota > Bacteroidia > Bacteroidales > Muribaculaceae > Duncaniella. The sequence goes on along the minus strand of JAMPDC010000001.1, from coordinate 562,523 downwards.
GAAGATTTTGATTTCGGCGATTCATGAACTGAAATCAAAGCATAGATGATAATCCTCTTTGTGAAAAGCGGTGCATCTATTATTTGTTACTATTGTGTGTCGAATTCCTTGTCATTTTGGCAAGGAATTCGTTTTTAATTTGTATATTTGCAATGCTTTCGCAGTCTGTAAAAGCATTTTTTGTCCTTCACATTTCAACGAAACACTCAAATTATATTATTTTTTTCTTATATGAATCTGACAGCAATAAACCGCGCAGCGGACAATATCCGTATCCTTGCCGCGTCAATGGTTGAGAAAGCCAAGTCCGGTCACCCCGGAGGCGCCATGGGCGGCGCAGACTTTGTAAATGTACTTTATTCACAATTTCTCGTCACCGATCCCGACGATGGCAAGTGGCTTGGCCGTGACCGTTTCTTCCTTGATCCGGGCCACATGTCTCCGATGCTCTACAGCGTCCTTGCCCTCTTCGGTCACTATACTCTTGGCGAACTCGAACAGTTCCGTCAGTGGGGTTCTCCGACTCCCGGCCACCCCGAGCTCCATCCCGAGCGCGGCGTTGAAAACACCTCCGGTCCCCTCGGCCAGGGCCACACTATGGCTGTGGGCTGTGCTATCGCCGAGCGCTTCCTCACCGCACGATTCGGTGAGTGGATGAGCCACAAGACCTATGCTTTCATCTCCGACGGCGGTATCCAGGAAGAGATCTCGCAGGGCGCAGGCCGTCTCGCCGGCTATCTTGGTCTCCACAACCTTATCATGTTCTATGACAGCAACCGCGTGCAGCTCTCCACTATGGTCGACGCTGTTGACCGCGAGGATGTGGCCGCCAAATACCGTGCATGGCACTGGAATGTCATTGAAATCAATGGTAATGACCCGGTTGAGATCGCCGAGGCAATCGTCGCCGCACAGGGCGAGAAAGAGCGTCCGACCCTCATCATCGGCCACACCGTGATGGGCAAGGGCGTCGTCAAAGCCGACGGCTCTAACTTCGAAGGCCAGTGCTCGACCCACGGTCAGCCCCTCAGCGCATCGGGTGCGGACTATGCAGCTACTATGAAGAATCTCGGTGCAGATCCCGAGAATCCCTGGGTGATCTTTGACGATGTCAAGGCTCTCTATGACGGCCGCCGTCAGGAACTCCGTGAGATCGTGAAGGCTAAACGCGCCGAGCAGGCCGCATGGGAAGCTGCTAATCCCGAACTTGCCAAGGAGCTCCACACATTCCTCGACAATAAACTTCCCGAAATTGACTGGAAGGCCATCCCCCACAAGGCAAACATCGCATCGCGCCAGGCTTCGGCCGACGTGCTCGGTGTGCTCGCCGAGAAGGTCAACAATATGATCGTTTCTTCGGCCGACCTCGCCAACTCAGACAAGACTGATGCCTTCCTCAAGAAGACACATCCGTTTACCAACGGTGATTTCTCCGGAGCCTTCCTCCATGCAGGTGTTTCAGAGCTCACCATGGCAGCTGTGATGAACGGTATCGTTCTCCACGGTGGTGTCATCGGTGCCTGCGGTACCTTCTTCGTGTTCAGCGACTATATGAAGCCCGCCGTCCGCATGGCAGCTCTCATGGAACTTCCCGTCAAGTATATCTGGACTCACGATGCCTTCCGCGTAGGCGAAGACGGCCCGACCCACGAGCCTGTGGAGCAGGAAGCCCAGCTCCGTCTGATGGAAGAGCTCCGCAACTTCAACGGTGAGCCCTCGATGCTCGTGCTCCGTCCCGCTGACGCTGCCGAGACTTCTGTGGCATGGGCTATGGCGATGGAAAACTTCAAGACTCCCTCGGCCCTCGTGCTCTCACGTCAGAATCTCCCCGACCTTCCCGCTGCTTCCGGCGACCGTTTCGCCGAGGCCAACGCCGGCTGCCGCAAGGGTGGTTACGTAGTTGTCGAGGCTGAGAATCCCGATGTGATCCTCGTGGCCAACGGTTCTGAGGTGTCGCTCCTCTGCGAAGTTGCCGCTCAGCTCGCTGCCGAGGGCAAGAAAGCCCGCGTGGTGTCAGTCCCCTCGATCGGTCTCTTCTTCCTCCAGGATGCCGACTACCGCAAGGCTGTGATGACTCCCGGTGTGCCCGCTTTCGGTCTCACTGCAGGTCTTCCCTCAACTCTCCGCGAGATTGTAGGTGCCGACGGCATGGTGTTCGGTCTCGACCACTTCGGCGCTTCAGCCCCCTACAAGGTGCTCGACGAGAAGTTTGGTTTCACCTCTGCCCACGTCAAGGGTCTTGTCGACAAGTTCCTCGCAAAATAATTGGATGATACAATAAGCAGGGCCCTGGCCCTACAATAAGTAATAACTGAAAAAACTCCCGTGCAGCGTCGTCAGAGGCGCTTTGCACGGGAGTTTTTTCTTATGTACCGGTCGGATTCTCCTCAGAGATTGGCAGCCGAATCGATGGCCTGAAGCTCTTCGGGGGAGAATGGCGCGGAATTGATGGCCTTGAGATTCTTTTGCAGTTGCTCCACGGAGCTTGCGCCGACGATGACACTCGTGACTCTGCTGTCGGAAAGTATCCACGACAGCGCCATCTCGGCGAGCGACTGTCCTCTTGCTGCGGCTATGGAGTTGAGAGCGCGGATGCGGGCGAGAGTCCGGGGAGTAAGGTCTGACCCTTTCAGATGGCCTCCGTGGGCAATGCGCGAGTCAGCCGGGATGCCGTTGATATAGCGGTCGGTCAGCAGACCCTGGGCAAGAGGCGAGAAGGCGATGTAGCCCGTCCCTGACGCCTCACAGCCTTCAATGATACCATTGGTTTCGTCCTCACGGTCGAAGATGTTGTAGCGTCCTTGATAGATGAGGCAGGGGACATCGCGGTCGGCAAGATACCTGTAGGCTCTGGCTGCCGCTTCCACGGGCCAGCGCGAGATGCCGGCATAGAGAGCCTTGCCGCTTCTGACGGCGTCGACAAGAGCCTGGAGAGTCTCCTCCTCGGGCGTCACGGGGTCATATCTGTGGCTGTAGAATAGATCGACATAGCCGAGGCCCATGCGGCGCAGGCTTTGGTCGAGGCTGGCGAGGAGATACTTCCGTGACCCCCAGTTTCCGTAGGGGCCTGGCCACATGTCGTAGCCGGCTTTTGTGGAAATGAAAAGCTCATCGCGGTATGGCGCGAGAGCTTTCTTTAGTATTATGCCGAATGTTTCCTCAGCCGAGCCGTAGGAGGGACCATAGTTGTTGGCGAGGTCGAAGTGGGTGATACCGTTGTCAAAGGCATGGCAAGCGATCTCGATTGATCGGGCGAGAGGATCGACATCGCCGAAATTGTGCCACATTCCGAGGGAGATTTCAGGCAGAAGGATGCCGCTGTGTCCGCTGCGGCGGTATTTCATGCCGCGTTCATATCTGTCGGCACTTGCTAAGAAGGGGGTAGTGACCATATATATGTCAGCGGGCTATGAGTTTAGTGACGTGAGAGCCGGATTTCACGATATAGATGCCGGCTGCGGGAAGCGCGAGCTTGCTGAGAGCACCTTTTCTGACGAGCTGACCGGTGATGGTGTAGACTTCGACAGTGGCACCGTTGTCGACGTAGAGGGTGAGGCCCTCTATGCGCAGGGCCGGTTTGCTCTCATCCTTGTTGATGCTTCCGATAGCAGTGATGTCGGGATCCTTGGGCTGGTCGTTGAAATCGGCCTCGCTGACGAGTTTGATCTCGTCGGCCGACCCCTCGGGGACGATCAGGTAGGCATGGTTGCGCTGGAGATACTGGGTGGTGTCGCTCTTGATGAAACCGATGGAACCATCGCTGAGCTTACCGAGTATGCGCATGGTCGATTTGTTGAACGGCGTGAGATTTTTGTGTTTGAGGCTGGTGTTGTGGAAATATACACCGTAGAGCTGGTTGCCGAGTATCGCCGATGCGCTGCCGCCGAGATCAAGACGGTTGGCGGAGGGAGTGGAGCCTGCGCATTTGATGATGACAGGGGTGCCTTCGGGGACAGTGCCTTTGATTTCCTTGAGCGCAGCCTGGCCGTTGCCAACCTGAGTGACATAGTATGCTTTCATGCCCTCTGATGCACATGAGAAGGGGAAACCGGCATAGATTGTGGCATAGTGCTCGCCACCGGCTTCAATCTCGGGCCTGACGCCGAAATATTCGTTGCCGTCGCTCGACATCTTATGGAAAATCCAGAGGTTGAAAAGATCGTTTGGTTTTCCCTGTGAAGTGGCATAGCCCTGTTCGTTTTTGATAGTCATCTCCGAGTTGGTACCGTCGCCGATGTAACGGGTGAGACCGCTGTTGCGGCCAAAGATGCGGTGGGTGACGGGATTGGTGCTCTTGTTCTCGTAGATGCTGACCGGGTAGTCGATGATTGCGTTGACGCCGGTGCCCTGTGTCTGGAAATCATAGTCTTTCTTTTGGCCTGTGAGGTCTTTGACATAGATCACACTCGCAGGGTCGGAGATGGTCTTGTCGTGACCTTTCCAGAGCTCGATCGCTCCGAGCTCGGCGGTTGTGGCCTGCATGTTGAGCGAACCGCGGTTGTCGGCTACGTAGATATAGCGTTCGGTCATATAGTTCTGGACGCGGTAGTATCCTTCTCCGCTTGAGACCTGGGCGAAGGAGGCAAGGGTGATTGCAGAAAAGATGAGGGAAGTAATGATTGATTTCATACGGACTCTGGATGTGTAGTGTTGCGTTATAGGCACTTATATCTAAATTGTTACTTAATAATTGGTTTTCGGGGCGTAAAGTTACGATAAATTGCACGATTAGCGAAAGTTTTGGTGTTAAAAATGGTCTTTAGCCTGCAATCATGCATGTATAATATAAAACCGGGTCCGCTGTTGGGCGGACCCGGCATATCAGGGGATTTTGAGTTCAGTCAGCTATTACTTAGCCACGCAGATAGCCACGCGGTTAAGCTCGGGAGTGTTGTAGGGCTGGTGCTCTTCCTCGCCCATGCTTGCAGCCTGGATGCGGCTTGCTGCGATGCCGAAGTCTTTGGTAAGAGCGTCGACAACAGCCTGGGCGCGCTGGGCAGCGAGGCGGAGGTTGAGAGCGCGTGAGCCGGTACCCTTGTCAGCATAGCCGGTGACAGTCACTTTGGCGTCGGGGTTCTGCTGGAGGTAGCGGGCGATCTCAGCGACCTTATACATCTCGTCTTTTGTCACCTTGGTGGTAGAGATCTTGAAGAATACGTCGCGGGTGAGAGCGGCGGGGACTTCCTTGATGACTTCCTTGATGACTTCCTTAACGACGGGTACTTCAACAATCTTCTCTACGATCTGGGTCTGCACGGGGACAGCAACCTTGCGGGTTGTCTTGCGTGAAGATGAGCCGAAGGTGTACTTGACACCGACGAGACCGTTGAAATACCAGTCAGCGTTGGGGGCTTTCTTTGAGTTGTAGCCGTCGGGGAGGACGTTGGCCTGGAGTTCAAGACCGAGTTTCACGCGGTTTGAGACTGCATAGTCAGCAAACACGCCGAACTGGCCGAGGAAACGCACTTTGGTGCCATCCCAGATGTTGCCGAGGGGGTTGGGACGGTTGGCAGGCTCAAGAGCTGCGTAGACGCTTTCCTTGAGAGCTGCGTTGACGTTGTTGGCGCGGTCATTGTTGTAGGCGACGTTGAAGCCGATGCCGGCGAAGAGGCCTGCGTTGACCTTGCGGTCGGGATTGAAACCACCGATGAGGTTCACGAGGTCAGCTGTGAGGTTGACGCTCGGAGCGATGTAGTTCCATTTCCAGTTTGAACGCTTGCCGTCGATGCAGATGGAGGCCTTGCTGGTCCAGCTGTTGAAAATGAGACGGGCGCCGAGTACGGGGTTGAAGTTGTAGCCGACACCAAGCTGGGCGTTGAAGGAAGCGAGTTTACCGAAGCTTGTTTCGCCCAAGGTCTCCTGCATGCCAACCTGACCCTGGACATACCAGTGAGGCTGGAAGACGTATTCAGTCACTTCTTCCTCTGCGACCTGTGCGTTAGCGCCGAAGGCTGCACAGAGAGCGAGTGTGGCTGATAAAAATAACTTATTGATTTTCATGTTTTTTGTTGTCTATTGATTTTGAGCCTTGAGGATTCGATTATCTTACGACCTGAACGTAGCACTTGACAGTTGAAGTGTGGCCGGTGTAGTCGAGAGCCTGGTAAGCGATCTCGTAGGTGTAGACGCCGTTGGTAGCACCCTTGACATCAAGAACCACACGGTTAGCGTCGCCGTTGAGGACAGTAGCCATGAGGTTGGCTGACTTGTTGGCGGCAGCTGCGAGTTCGGGGCAATCAACAGTACCGTTTTTGGTAACCTTGGTCACGCCGACAAACTTCTTGAAGACGGGGCAGATGGTCTCGAAGTTGTAGGTAGTGGCCCAGAGTTCGATAGCTTCGCCTGCACCCTTGAACTGAGAAGGCTGATTGGGGTTGGCGCTGAGGATGTGGAGCTGGTCGTTGCCACCCTTATACATCATCATGCTCTGGAGGTAGTGGTTAGGATTGGCGAGCACCTTGTTGATGCGTTCGCTGACGCTGTTGACCTTACCGATCAGGCTGTTAACCTTGCCAAGGTAGTCAGAGTTGATCTTGTCTACGAGAGAGTCGAGTTTGCCCTGGATGCTACCCATCATGTCGTTAACCTGGTTTTCGATGCTGGTCACGAGACCGTTGGGGCCATTGAAGGCTTCGTCGACTGCGTCTTTGATGGCGTTGTTGATCTGGTCGTTGAGGCCGGGGTTGTTAGCGTCGCCGAGAATCCAAGTGTCGATTGAATCCTGGATCTTGTCAACAACTTCCTGGAGGTTACCGGTGATGTCAACGTCAACAGTGTCATAGTAGCCGGGCATGTCTTCCCAGTTGTCGGGGAGAACGGCTACGCCTTCGCCTGTGTTCTTGTCGACGGTCACGTCAAACTTGGAGGGAACCTTGACGGTGATGATGGTCTTGCCGACGGGATCGATCTTGATTGACTCGATGTTGATGTTGATGTCAAGAGTCACGTCGCCGATCTGGAAGGGCTTGAGGTCGAGGTCAACGAGATCCTTGTCAAGTTCGATGGGATCGATTGTGGGAAGCGGCTTGCCTATTGATTCGCCGTAGAGAGTAGCGAACGAGAGGGGCTTGAAGGCAGTTGCAGCGATGCCATACTCTGAGTACACCTTGTTTTCGCGGTCAACGAGGTTGCCGTCGGCATCCTTGTCGGAAGAAGTCCAGGTGTAGCGGAGTGCGTTTGCGTCGCAGACGTTCTCAAGCTGGTTGAGGATAGCCTTGCCCATGACAGCGATGTCGGTGATGGTGTGGTTCTTGACAGCGTTGATGAGAGCGTCCTTGAGGCCGGGCTCGATGTTGATCTTGATAGCGTCGAGATCCTCGGGAGCTACAGTCGCGGTGGCGCGGTAGAGACCGTTGCCGTTGCCTGCTGCGCGTGAGAAGCCAAACTTGATAGTGGTGTCGTCGTCCTTGACAATGTCAGAGAGAGCAACCTTAGAAGCCTCTTCCTTGCTGTTGACGAGGGCGAAACCGTCGAGGTCAAGAGTGTTGACGGTGCCGGGGTTGACGGTGAACCAGAGGTTGCCGAGGGTTGCCTTGCCGTTTTCGTCGAGTGCGATAACGTTTTCAGCGTCCTGGAGGTGGTAGTAGTTGCCTTTGGTGAGGGCAGCCCAGTCAACGTCGACATCGGTGCCGTTATACTCAGCGCCTACGCCGTTTGAGGGGAATTTCTCAAGGCCGGTAGAGAGCTTGCCGTAGTATGACATGAGCACCATTGAGTTCATGCCGAAGGGAGTGTTGACAGAACCGAAGACGGGGTTGGTGGTTGCCTGAAGGAGAAGACCGGTCACCATGTCGTTGATGCGGCCGAGGATTGAGTCAACTTCCTTCTGGAGTTTCTCGATAGCGGCGCTGTTTGCCTTGATGTTGGTGATCACTTCGTTGTAGTTCCACCATCCATCTTCGTTGACGGTTCCGTCGGGGAAGAGGATAGAGTACATGTCACCGATCTTGGCGAGGTCCTTATAGTTATCGTTGAGGGCTTCGATAGCTTCTTTGTTGAGGAGTTCGAGAACAGCTTTGTTGTTCTTCACCCATTCACCTTCCTTGACATATTCCTGGAATTCGGCGGGAGTGATGCCGATGCCGTCAAACCATTTGACGAGGCCGGTAGTGTTCTCGTCGCCAAACACTGCTTTCTTGAGTGCGTCAACAGACTCGGTTACGCCGAGGAGACTCTCAGACTGTGCAGCGAGTGCGATAATGTTTTTTACCTGATCAGCGGTGAGGTTGAGGACACCATTGTCTTTGAGGGTGTTGTTGAGGTTGTCAAGAGCGCTCTGTGTTGCGAGGTTCTGGGTCTTGGCGTTGATCCAAGCTTCGATCTCAGCCTGAGTGTGGAGCTTGCCGGTGAGGTCGGGACAGTCACATTTGTTAGCCTCGAGTTCTGCTTTGAGTTTGTCAAGAGCAGCCTGGAGGTTAGCCTGCTGGCCCTTGAGCTCAGTGCGCAGGTCATCATCGGTGTCTTTACACGATGTGAGTGTGCTGAATCCCGTGGCGGTGATTGCCACAAGAAGTAAGCCTGGGATGAATTTTTTCTTCATTTCAGTCAGTTTGATTAAAATAATTAAGATATGATAGATATGTTATATACTTTCTTTAGACCCCGTAGGGTTACGGTGCATTTCTTTCTGATAGGATACGGGTGTCGCCCTTGGCGCCACTATAGCAACGGTTTATGTCAAAAAAGAGGTTGTCGTCGTCATTTAAAAACGTGAGGGTTAGTACCTGTCTATAATTCCTATTGGACGGCAAAGTTAGCAAATTTATGCTAATAATAACCAATCTTAATGAAAAAAATGTTTATCGATGTGCGCGAAACCGACCGATGAAAAGACTTTCGGATATTACTTAAAAGTTGTGTAACCATGCTTCCAGAGCCCTGAAAGGGCGATATATATAATTAAATGGTGGCCGAGACCGCTTGATTGGATATTATTTCCTATCTTTGCAGATGTGTTTCCTTCAGACCATAATTACTTACAAATAGACCAATCACATTATTCCCCACACTGTATCAACATGGCATCATGTCTCTTCTCCGGAGTTTCACGCCGGTATGCGTTTTTTATGCTCCTCAATCTGCTTTGTTTCTCATCAGTGATATCTGCGCAGACCACCGGCGGCTCTTCTGAGTCGCTGCGGGTGTCGGACGGTGTGTTCCGTCATCTTGATCTCGGAGTCTCGGTCGGCACGACCGGTCTCGGTATAGACGTTGCGTCGGATATCAACGAGATCATCCGTGTCAGGGCCGGTTTTGATTTTGTCCCCCGTTTCACAGTCCCGATGGCATTCAGCCTCCAGAGTTATACCGACGGAGGGGTCAACAGCGGCAATTTCGCCACCATGCAGAAATATATGGAGGGGCTGACCGGCTTCGAGGTCGATGACCGCGTCGAGATGGACGGCAAGCCGATGATGTATAATTTCAAACTGATTTTCGACGTCTATCCCTGGCGCGACAAGGGATGGCGCTTCTCGGCCGGTTGCTTCTTCGGCTCGCGCAAGGTGGCAAAGGCCATCAACACGATGGGGGAGATGCCGTCGCTACTTGCGGTCAATATCTATAATCATTTCTATGACTATTTCATGACGACCGACTTTTTCGAGACGCCGATCTACGGTGACTACTATCTCGATCCATTCCTTGTCGACGATGTCAGGGCCGACCTTGAGAAAAACGGTCTCATGGGCATACATATAGGTGATTTCAAGGATGGCTCACCCTATATGATGCAGCCCGACAGCGAAGGTATGGTCAAGGCCAGTGCCTATGTCAATGCTGTCCGTCCATACGTCGGGCTCGGCTACACTGGGCCATTGTCGAAAAACAAGAGGCTCAATCTTGATATTGACCTCGGCATGATGATGTGGGGCGGTTCGCCCACAATAGTCACTCACGACGGGGTCGATCTGACAACCGAGGTCGTCAATATCAAGGGTAAGCCCGGTGACTATGTCGATTTCTTCAAAGGAATAAAGGTCTATCCGGTGTTGAATTTCCGCATTTCTTACAGACTTTTCTGATATTTTTAGTTTTAGATAAGTTCAATTAAACATATCATAGCCGCGATTTAATGAATTTTAACAATAATATCCATCGGGTTTAGTTGTAAAACTTCGATTTTAGTTTTATCTTTGCGGTATCACAAGCTGATTTAGCTGTGTGGTGCCGCAAAGATTTTTCATATACTTTGTAGTGTGTGATACCAAACGAAACATATATATAAATTAAATAATTATTCACGCTTCTAAAAAATTATCGTTATGAAACCAGGACGTAAACCTCAGCTGATTACAGAAAAGGAACTTGTACTCATGCAGATGCTTTGGGAACATGGCCCCCTCTTCGTGCGTCAGATGCTCAACATGTATCCCGATCCCAAACCACATTTCAACACTATCTCGACCACTATCCGTATTCTCGAGGAGAAAGGCTATGTCGGTCACGAGGTATTTGGCCCCACCCACCGCTATTATGCAGCCCAGCCTAAGGAAATGTTCCGCGAGAAGTCACTCGCACGTCTCGTGAGCGACTATTTCAACAATTCATACAAGAACGCCGTCTCTGCCCTTGTCGAGGACGAGAAGATCACAGTCGACGAACTCCGTGAGATCATCGACCTCGTCGAGAGTCAGAATCCAAACCCTGACGCGAAGTAAACGGCTTTATCATCATCACCATCACATCAGTCACTCCACTCAACCGCTACTATGGGCTCATTGTTTTCCTTCTCTCTCTATAGCTCGATTATCCTCTCGTTGCTCTATCTCTCCTACAAGTGGATGATGGCGGGAGAAAATCAGCATACATTCAACCGCGTGGCCCTATGGTCGATCTATGCGGTGGCTCTGTTGGCATTGCCTGTCGCGGAGGCGGCAGGTGACCTCCTGAATGTGCCTGCGCCTGTACCGGCCATAGGTGAGATTGAGCTGGGTGCGGATGAGTTTGATGATATGATAGTCAACTATTCCGGTCAGATCCCGGTTGAGACTACTCCAATCTATCTCAAAGTGCTGCTTTGGGTATATGTCGGAGGTATCTTGCTCACATTGTTCCAGACACTGTGGATTGCCATGAAACTCCGGCGCATCATCTCGCGCGGAGAGGTCATCGAGCATGGCCGTTTCAGGATCATCGTAATTGATGACAATGGCATTGCACCTTTCAGCTGGCTTCGCTACGTGGTGATGTCGCGGTCTGACTGGGAGGAGAATGGCGAGATGATTCTGACCCATGAGTTGCAGCATCTCAGGCTACGCCATTGGTTTGACCTCTTCTTCGCTCAGATTGTGGGCATCCTGCAGTGGTACAATCCCGCAGCATGGCTCATGCGCGAGGAGCTGAAGGCTGTCCATGAATATCAGGCAGACCGTGCCGTGATCAATTCGGGCGTCGGGATGCGGGACTATCAGATGTTATTGATAAAAAAGGCTGTTGGCGCGAGATTCCCGTCACTTGCCAACAGCCTGAATCATAGTAAACTTAAAAAACGTATAACCATGATGTACAACTCAAAAAATTCGACCTCGCGCCGATTGCGCGGTCTGGCCCTCGTGCCGGCATTGGCCATAGGGCTTCTGGTGACAAACATTCAGGCGGTGGCTTCGGTCATCTCTGATTTCGCCTCGGCCGCTATGGTCGACACTTCGGTGGACTATGCGGAGACTGACGATGCTGCTCCAAGTGTCGCAACGCTTGTCGACGACAAAAGTAGTGAAAAAATCTCTAACGGGCAAGCGGCATCCTCCGCCGGAAAGCAGGAAGAGGTGAGAAATGTCGTTAATAAGAAACCCCGGTTTCCCGGCGGCGAGAAAAAGATGATGGACTATGTCATGAACCATATCCAGTATCCCGCATCCGCTAAAAAGGAGGGGATCCAGGGCATGGTGATCGTCCAGTTTGTCGTAAAGAGCGACGGAAATGTCGGTGACGTCAAGATCATGCGTGGCATCGACAAGGATCTTGATGCCGAGGCAATACGTGTCATAAAGACTCTCCCTGCTTTCACCCCTGGAGAGGAAGATGGCAAACCTGTCGACGTATGGTACACCTTCCCTGTCCGTTTCAAACTTTCTACCGGAGGTGATGCGACCCCGACAGAGGCCGCAGCTCCCGTTCCGGCAGAGAAGAAACCGGTGGCTGAGACGTCAGAGATGCCGAAAGCTCCTATGTCCGAACCAACCGGTGGAGTCTATACTGTTGTTGAGAAGAAGCCGCAGTTTCCCGGCGGTGAGAAAGCATTGATTAACTATGTGGCCTCCAACATCCATTATCCGGAATCGGCGAGAAATGCCGGCACCCAGGGCAAGGTCATTGCTCAGTTTGTCGTGAAGAGCGACGGTGCGATCGGTGATGTCAGAATCATGCGCAGTGTCAGCAAAGACCTTGATGCCGAGGCAATCCGCGTCATCAAATCTCTCCCGGATTTTGTACCCGGGGAGTTGGATGGGAAGCCGGTGAGTACATGGTACGTTCTCCCGCTATCATTCAAACTGGCCGGCGACGATGAGCCCGCGCAGCATAAGGAGACTGCAAAAGCTTTTAATGTCAATAAATTAATGGCCAGCGACAGCATTGACGTCTATGTCAATGGGCGCCCAGGCACCATCGATGGCCTTGATCCGGCTACTATCGCCAAAATAGATGTAATCAAGGACACTCCCAAGCCCGGAGTCTACATCTATCTCAAAGAGCGGGTGTGACAGCGATGTCGCAGTTCGGCATAATGTACGGGTCCGGCTTCGGCCGGGCCCGTATGTTTTTTGCTGTGTTAAGATTTATTAATGTATCAGTGCCCGGATTTGGCACGATGAAATGCTTATCTTTGTGTCACTATGACCGAGACAACGCTTGAAAAACTCAGAATTCTCGCAGAAGCGGCGAAATATGACGTGTCATGTTCGTCGAGTGGGACAGTGAGGCGCAACAACGGCAAGGGTGTTGGCAATACGGTTGGCGGAGTGGGGATCTGCCATAGTTTTGCCGCCGACGGACGTTGCATCGCGCTCCTCAAAGTCATGCTCACGAACTATTGCATGTATGACTGCGCCTACTGCATCAACCGCAGGAGCAATGACATCCCGCGTGCCACTCTGTCGGTGTCGGAGGTGGTCGACATCACGATGGAGTTTTATCGCCGCAACTATATCGAAGGGCTGTTTCTAAGTTCAGGAGTGGTGCGCAATCCTGACTATACGATGGAGCGTCTGGCCCGCATTGCCAAGGATCTGAGGGAGGTCCATCGGTTTAACGGCTACATCCATCTCAAGAGCATCCCGGGGGCTTCGCGTGAGCTTGTCAACGAGGCCGGGCGCTATGCTGACCGCATGAGTGTCAACATAGAGATTCCGCGCGAGGAGTCGCTCAAGCTTCTGGCACCCGACAAGGATCACAAGAGTGTCTATGAGCCTATGTCGTATATCAGACAGGGGGTGCTTCAAGCCAAGGAAGACCGTCGTCATCTGCGCCATGTGCCCCGCTTTGTGCCGGCAGGGCAGAGCACGCAGATGATAGTCGGTGCAACGCCCGATACCGACAGGGACATATTGCTGACATCGTCCGCACTCTACTCGATGCCGACGATGCGCAGGGTTTATTATTCAGGCTATGTCGCAGTCAATACCTATGATCCGAGGTTACCGGCGCTCAGGCAGCCTCCGCTTGTGAGGGAAAACCGTCTGTATCAGGCCGACTGGCTCATGAGGTTCTATCAGTTCAAAGCTGAGGAGATTGCCGATGAAAGCGCGCCCAATCTTGATCTTGAGGTCGACCCGAAGTTAGGGTGGGCCTTGCGCCATCCGGAGGCTTTCCCGATCGACATCAACCGTGCGCCCTACGAGTTGATCCTGCGTGTCCCCGGCATCGGGGTGAAATCGGCGGCGCTTATTGTCAATGCGCGTCGCTACAGGCATCTCAATTCCTCACATCTTTCCAAGATTGGTGTTGTCATGAAGCGTGCCCGTTATTTTATCACCTGCGGTGAGCTGACGGCCGGTACCATCGCCGACACTTCGCCCGAATATGTCAGAAAACTGCTCGTTGAGCGTAAGAAAAGCCGGACGGCAGAGTCACCCTTGCAACTTTCGTTTGATTTCTCATGATAGTCTATCGTTTTGACGGGAGCTTCGACGGCATGCTTACGGCTGTCTTTGATTCTTTTGTGAGGAAAGAATCTCCCGACCTGTTGCTTACCCCGGCCATGCCGATGCCGCTCTTCTATGATACTCTCCATGATGTGACTGCCGATGAGGCAAAGAGCAGGCGGGTGTGGAAGAAGCTGACCTCTGTCCTCTCCAAAGGGGCATGCTCGGCGCTGACAGCTGCATTTCTGACCGACAACGGGGAGTTTCCGCTTCTCGCCTTGCGTTTTGTCAGCCGAGCTGTCACATCGGAGCGCAATATAGAGGGCGATTTCTCCGATCCGGCAGTGGTTGCCGTGCTCAAGGAGTGTAGGCGCGTGAGAGGGGAGGCCCACCGTCTCCTTCAGTTCGTCAGGTTTCAGAAGGCTGTCGACGGGACATATTTCTCAATGATAGAGCCGCTGTTTGATGTGCTCCCTTTTGCTGTCAGCCACTTTGCTGACCGTTTTGCCGACCAGCCTTTCATCATCTATGACCGCATCCGGGACTATGGCTATCATTCCGACGGTGACGGCTTGCGGCGCATCACTCTTCACGATGAAGGGGCTTATCATCTTGCCACCGGGCGTCTGGCCGACGAGTTAATGGCGCCCGACGAGCGGCTCTATCAACAGCTGTGGCGCTGCTATGTGAAATCAATAGCCATACGCGAGCGCACCAATCCTCGGAAGCAACGCCAGGATATGCCGGTCAGATTCTGGAAATATCTCACAGAGATGCAATGACGGCGGGAAAAAATGCGTATCTTTACGGGAAATTATTGATTGCAGGATATGAAAACAGGACTGGTATTGGAAGGCGGCGCTATGCGCGGTCTCTTCACGGCCGGAGTCATGGACGTGATGATGGAGCATGGTATCACATACGATGGCATTGTCGGCGTGTCGGCCGGTTCGAGTTTCGGCTGCAACTACAAGTCGCATCAGCCCGGACGTGTGCTCCGCTATAATCTCCGTTTCAGAAATGACTGGCGCTATATGGGATTGCGCTCGCTCCTCACGACCGGCGATCTTGTCGGTGCGGAGTTTGCCTACCATACTCTGCCGCTTGAACTCGATGTCTTCGATTCGCAGCGTTTCGAGAGTGACCCCACGGAATTTCATGTAGTCTGTACGGATGTGGCGACGGGGGAGCCGGTCTACTACCGCATGGAGCGTGTCGACTATGATTCACTGGAGTGGCTTCGGGCTTCGGCATCGATGCCGGTGGTGACCCGGCCTGTGCGTGTGGCCGACGGACGCCTGCTTCTTGACGGTGGTATCAGCGATTCAATCCCTCTTAAATATTTCCGCGAGCAGGGGTTCGGTCGCAATGTCGTGGTGCTTACGCAGCCCCACGACTACATGAAGAAACCGACCCGCAAATGGATTTTCAGCCTGTTCATGGGGCGTCGCTATCCGGCTATTGTCGAGGCGATGGGGAGACGGCATGAGATGTATAATTCACAACTTGAATATGTGAGGCGCCACGCTCTCGCCGGTGACACTTTTGTGATAGCCCCCTCCAAGCCGCTACCGATAGGCAGGGTGGAGATGGATCCGGTGAAAATGAAGGAGGTCTACCGCATAGGTCGTGAGACTTGTGAGGAGTCGATAGGGGAACTGCTTGAATTTGTGGGTAAAAGTTAAGGATGCGGCCTACATTCAGTGGGTGCGTTTAACTTATTATGAGTAAAAATTTATGAAAATGTAGTGGTAAAATACCAAATTTTGATGATTGATGATTTTTTTTGCCGGGCGTAATTTTGCATCCGGAAAATAAACCAAAAGAATCATCATGAGAAAATCAATTATCGGTGCACTTTTTGCCACACTGTTTGCTGTGGCGCTTCCGGCAGCCGCACATCCCGACGAGCAGGACGCGGGAAAGTCCGGAAGCAAAAGCCGTCTTTCAGTCGGAGGCTATGGAGAGGCGGTCATGACAAGAAATTTTTTCAGCGACAGCTATCTCCGCTATGTTTCCCCTGAGAAATATAAGGATCAGTCCCACGGACGTTTTGATCTGCCTCACGTTGTCATATACCTTGGATATGACTTTGGCAAAGGATGGTCGATGGGTACAGAGATCGAGTTTGAACATGGCGGAACCGAATCGGCCATAGAGTTTGAGAATGAAGAGGGTGGCGAGTATGAGCAGGAAGTGGAGCGTGGCGGCGAGGTTGCGCTCGAGCAGTTCTGGATTCAGAAATCGTTCATGCGTCAGCTTAATGTCCGCGCCGGTATGCTTGTGGTGCCCGTCGGCGGTACCAATGCCCACCATCTCCCGACAGAATTTTTCGGAGTCTATCGTCCCGAAGGCGAGAACACACTCATCCCCTGTACCTGGCATGAGGTAGGTCTCAGCGTCTGGGGTCAGGCAGGAGCATGGCGCTACGAGGCCATGTTTCTTCCCGGTCTCGACAGCGAACGCTTCGGCAATCAGGGCTGGATCCACGATGGCTCCGCTTCCCCTTACGAATTTAAGATCGCCAACAACTATGCTGCGGCAGTACGCATAGACAACACATCCATTCCCGGTCTGCGTCTGTCGGTCAGCGGTTATCTCGGTGACAGCTTCCGCAACACCATGGCGCCGACCACAGAGATCAAGGGTGTCCACGGCACTGTTGCCATCGGTTCCTTTGACTTTGCCTTCAATGCCCGCAATTTCATAGCCCGCGGATATTTTGACTACGGTCATCTGTCAGATTCCAAGCGTATCACGGATTTCAATATGCAGATGTCGTCCAAATCGCCGTCAAAACGTCAGAAGATAGCATCCGATGCAATCGCTACAGGCATCGAGGCCGGTTACAACTTCTTTGCCCTCAGTCCTGAGCTTCGCGCCCGCAACCAGCGCCTCTATCTTTTCGGCCGCTACGACTATTATGACTCCATGTACAAGATGGAGAAGGATCTTGACGACAAGTGGTGTGGACGTCAGCGTGTGGCAGTAGGCCTCAACTACTATCCTATCCGCGACATAGTGGTCAAGGGGGAGTATGCCATCGGTCTTCTCAAAAAGCCATTCAACAATGAGCCGGCCATCTCGCTCGGCATAGCTTACTCAGGCTGGTTCCTCTGATGCGGGGCCATCATGTCAACGATCTGCTTAAAACATAAATCAATCACAGATAGAAATGAAAAAGTTAATTTCACTTGCAATGCTCCCCGCACTTGCGCTGGGACTCTCATTCTCCTCCTGTTCCGATGACGACGACAATCTCAACGAGGGTGACCTCTCGGCTAAAGAACGCTCCTTCCGGGATGCTGCCGCCGACTATGTGAACCACACCGTCCTGCCGACCTACAAGGGTATGGCCGACAATGCCATCAAGCTCTATGATCTCTGCGAAGTCATAGCCGGGAAGCATGAGGCCGGAACACTCTCCCAGGCCGATGTCGTAGCTGCCGGCAATGCCTGGAAAGAGTCGCGCAAATACTGGGAACTTTCCGAAGCCTTCCTCTTCGGCCCGGCCGCTGACTATTATATCGACCCGCACATTGACTCATGGCCCCTCGACCGTCCTGCCATGGACCGTCTCCTCGAGGCTATCCGCAATGGCGCTGACTACAGTATCGACAACAACTTCGGCTATGGTCTCCTCGGATTCCATTCGATCGAATACATGCTTTTCGAACTCACTTCCGACGAGCAGTCGTCGCTGCCCCATTCACTCAACTACACCTCTGAGGAAATCAAATATCTCCTCATGGTGGCCGAGGATCTACGCAACCAGTGCGTGTGTCTCGAAGCCTGCTGGGCAGGGACTGACAATGTATCTGCCGAGAAGCAGGAAATTCTTGATGAAGCAGATCTCGACAAGGACAAGAACTATGGAGACATGATGATCAATGCCGGTAAGGCCGGTTCGATCTACAAGACTTATCAGGAAGTTGCCGAGGAAATCATCCAGGGCTGTATCGACATCGCCGATGAGGTTGGCAACACCAAGATCGGCCGTCCCAACCTCGGTGGCACTCTTGACGACCGCAACTATATCGAGTCTCCCTATAGTCTCAACTCTATCGAGGACTTTCAGGACAACATCCGCTCGATCAAAAATTCATATTGCGGTTCGGTCAACGGCGATGCTTCGATCTCCGACTATATCAAGAGCGTCAACCCCGGGCTCGACGCAGAGATGCGCGAGGCTATCGACAATGCCATCGATGCCATCGGCCGGATTCCTGAGCCTTTTGCTAAAAACGCCCGCTCTGCCGCTGCGACAAATGCCGTGAAGGTGACAGGCACCGACCTGCTTGACACTCTTGAGAAAGTCTACAGCCAGCTATCCAAATAACAATCATACATAACCCCTTTCTTCAGTTCCCGATGGAGGCCACGACCTCCATCGGGATTCAGAAGTAGATAATAAAGCATAAGAGTAATGACATTCAAACCATTGTTTCCGCTTGTCGGCGGTCTGTTGCTGATGGGAATCATGACTGCATGCAGCGATGATGACAAGATCGTAGACAATCCAAATCCAGGCGATGACGAAATGCCCGACTGGTATTATGCCGGAGGTGAGCTCGGAACGGCTTATCTCGCCACATCCAACGCTCTCGAACAACCTACTCCCGTGGTTGAGGACAACGGCATGATGCAACAGTTTAAAAATGGCGAGGCTCTGTTTGAGAAACCCTTCATGAGCAATGCCACCGGTGTGCGCAGCGGTCTTGGCCCGGCATACATACGCACGTCCTGCATCCACTGCCATCCGGCCTACAGTCATGGCAAGCGGGTGCCTGAGGGTAAGTTTAAAACCGATGAAATCGGTAATGGCTGTCTGCTGGTGGTCTATAATCCCGACACCGATGCCTATGTTTCCTGGCTCGCGGGTATGCCTCAGAGCCATGCGATCGCTCCCTTCAAGGCGCCTGTCGATGAAAATAAAATAGATGTCAAGTGGCTGAACCATACCGATGAGTGGAACAATACTTTCCCCGACGGTGAGAAGTATGAACTCATCTATCCCGAAGTGACCATTCCCTCCGACGCCTTCTATGTCGTGAATCAGGGTTATCAACTTCCTGAGGAGTATGCCGTCAGACTTGAGAGCACGATCGGTATCTACGGTACCGGGCTTCTCGACGCGATCGACGACGACGCCCTTCTCGCACAGTATCGCAAGGAGGAAGCCGACGGCATGCTCCCCAACGGTCTCAATCCGGCCTTTTATGCCGGAGGTAACTGGGTGAGCCGTTATTCAAATTCTCTCCAGGGCGACGGCACCCAGTATGCTCGCCGCTTCACCTATGCTCTCTCCCGCGGACCTCTTCAGGATGCAGCCGGTGCAAATGCGATCTGGAATATCACCAATGTCACTCGCAGTGACCGCCGCTATCACTATATGGATGGTGCAGGCACATGGGCCAGATATTCCGCTAAAGATCCCGAGGTGCAGGCCGGATTTGACAGCTATCTCGCCAAGATCGACCCATCGAAGGAGCATGGCGAATGGTGGAATGGAGATATGGAGACCCGTATCCTGTCTTATCTCAATTCCAAGTCTCTACCCGTCGAGATGTCTGACGATGAATATACCGACCTCATGGTCTGGCACCGTGGCCTTGCGGTTCCGGCAGTGCGCGACATCGACAATCCGGAAGTGGCCCGCGGCAAGGAACTCTTTGAGGAGATAGGCTGTGCATACTGCCACCGTCCCTCATGGACAACCGGTGCCGATGAGATCCGTGATCCCGCCAAGTTTTTCAATGGCAGCGAGCTCCCCCGTTATCCCTATCAGACAATCTGGCCTTACACAGATATGGTGCAACACAAGCTTTACATGCCAAACGATATCCGCACCGGATGGTGTCGCACCACTCCTCTCTGGGGACGTGGGCTCCATCAGCGTGTCACGGGTTCTGCCGGTGCCGACCGTCTCCATGACTGCCGCGCCCGCACTGCGATGGAAGCGATCATGTGGCATGGCGACTCGCGCAGCGATGCCCGCTACTCGGTCGAGAAATTCCGCGCTCTCCCCAAGGCTGACCGCGATGCAATCGTCACTTTTGTTGATGCGATATGATGTCTGAAAAGCTCCGGGACATATCCTTTGGCCTTCTGGGCCTGCTGACGCTCGCGCTTGTCGCTGCCACCATTGTCGGGAAGACCTGTGGCAGCGGCGAGGCCATGCGTCTGGTCTATCATGCTCCATGGGCGATTGTCATGTGGATTGTCATGGCGGTTGTCGCCGCTGCATATATATGGCGCCGGAGGCCGGCCATGTCGCTCCCGGCATTTGCTATCCACCTGTCGCTGTTTGTGATTCTCGCCGGTGCGGGTGTCAGTTTCCTAAGCGGACGGCAGGGCAAGCTCACACTCCGTTCCGGCGACAGACCGGAGCGGAGTTTTATTGCCGACGATGGGGAGCGGATCAATCTGCCGTTTCAGATTTCCCTGCGGGAAAGCCGTATAGACTATTATCCGGGGACGAGCTCGGCGATGGACTATGTAAGTGAGCTTGAGATCATGGCCGACGGTGTCAGCCGCCATGAGACAGTGGCTATGAACAAGGTACTCGAAATCGATGGCTACCGTTTCTACCAGACGGCTCTCGGTGCAGACTATTCGACGCTCTCTGTGTCGCATGATCCTCTCGGCATAGCGGTTTCCTATACAGGCTACGGCTTGCTTATTCTCTCCATTATATTGTTTTTCTTCTTCCCTCACACTCGTTTCCGGTTATTGTTGCGGAGGGTGGTGGCGGTCCCGGTGCTCATATTGACCGGCGTGGTGCAGATGCATGCGGCAGATGGTGGGCGTGAACTGCCGCAGACACTCCAGAAGCCTTTGGCTGCTAACTTCGGTCGGCTCTATGCCTATTGGGGTGGCAGGGTTGTGCCATTACAGACTGTGGCCCGTGATTTCTGTATGAAGCTCTACGGACGAGATTCCTACCGCGGATTGACGGCTGAGCAGGTGCTGACTGGTTGGCTTTTCTACTATGATGATTGGAAAAATGAGCCGATGATCAGGATAAAAGGAGATAAAGTAATTAAACTACTTGGCGCTGAAGGGAAATATGTGTCGCTTATGGATTTTTATGGTAATGGAGGTTACAAACTCGATGGCATTGGCCGTGAAGGGCTTGCAGACCGCAATCTGCTTTCGGCCGACGAGAAGGCCGGGCTTGTCAGCCGCATCTGTACCGGACGTGACATAAAGATCATACCTGTCAAGCCCGGTGGCAATACGGCTACTGAATGGTATTCGTGGGTTGACAGGCTTCCACCGGAGACTGATGTCGAGGTAATGGCAGCTTTCACTTCCGGAATGGAATTTGTGGCACGTGAGATTGCTCACGGACGTTTCAACAGTGCCAATGAGATGCTTTGGAAACTCCGGGGGAAGCAGATCGAGATTGCCGGTGCAGACAATCTGCCGTCTGACCTCCGGTTCATGTCCGAGCGCTTATACAATCGCATAGCCATGCCCTGGTTGCCAGCGATGCTTGCGTTGGCAGGAGGGATGTTCGCCTTTTTCTTTCCCCGACGCAGGATAGAGGTGCTTGTGGTGGCTGTCGCCGTGTTTATCTATCTCACCGTCGTGATGGCGTTGCAGTGGATTGTCGGCGGACATTTACCGATGAGCAACGGCTATGAGACCATGCAGACGATGGCCTGGATATCGCTGTCGACAACCTTATTGCTATTCCGCCGGATCCCGCTATTGAGGCCTCTCGGTCTGCTTGTCGGCGGGCTGGCGCTCATTGTCGCTGCGCTCGGTGAGAGCAATCCCTCGGTGTCGCCTTTGATTCCGGTGCTCGCATCGCCCCTGCTGTCGCTCCATGTGATGCTTGTCATGAGTTCTTACGCGCTCTTCGCTATGATGATGCTTGACTCGGTGACGGCATTTTTCAAACGCTCGGATGCAGCTGAGGTCACCCGTCTTGCCGATCTGTCGGCCTTGTTACTCTATCCGGCTGTCTTCGCTCTCGGTGCGGGAATATTCATCGGCGCTGTATGGGCCAATCAGTCGTGGGGGCGCTACTGGGGTTGGGATCCGAAAGAGACATGGGCTTTGATCACTTTCATTATCTATGCTTTTCCGCTCCACTCATCATCGTTCCCGGTGTTGCGGAAAGCCAGAAGTGTGCATGTCTACTTCTTTTTCGCCTTTATGTCGGTCCTGATGACCTATTTCGGAGTCAATTATCTGTTGTCAGGACTTCACTCCTATGCAGTCGGGTAAGCCACACCGTTCAGTTGAAGACTTTATCGTTCAATATGCGGCCTTCCAGGGCTTCAAAGTGCCGGCGTGCATCTTTTGATCTGAGATACTCGTCGATGACATCAGCGTGACGGGAGTTGTGGAGGTCAGTCCCGAGGAAGTCTACATAGCCCTTTTCGATCAGCTTTTCCGCCGCACGTTTCTCACTTTTTGAATATCCTCCCGCAAGAGAGAGCACATTGATCTGAAACAGATTGCCTGCGCGGTGGAGCATGTCGTATCTTTCCGGGTGATTGTCAAAATAGTAGTGGAAGCGCTCGGGATGGGCGAGGATCGGGCGGTAGCCTTTGATCTTCAGGTCAAACAGAAACTGGTCAAGCTCCCACGGTTCCTGGATGAATGAGTTTTCGACAAGGATATAGTTGTTGGGGTAGGGTGTGATCTGTCCGGCTTCGAGTTGTCCGCGGAAATAGTCGTCGATGCGGTTTTCGGATGCACGGCTAAGATTTATATCGATGCCTCGTGTCTCCAATGCCTCCGTGAGCTCATCGAGCGCGGGGTCAAGAATCTCCGGAGTGTTCTCAAAAGTGCTTTCAGTGACATGTGGGGTGGCGATGATGCGTTTGAGTCCCCATTCTTTCATTCTCCTGACGAGTTCAACGGAGGTCTCGACGTCGGGGGAGCCGTCGTCGACTCCCGGGAGGATATGGCAATGAATATCGGTCTTGAACGGTAGACTGAGCGGTTCACTCTTTTTTGACAGAAAACTGAATAAAGCCATTTTTTTTAGCTGCGATGATTGTTTGGAGGGTGCAAAGGTAGCGATATGTCGTGAATATCGCCTAATCGAGTGGGTTAAATAATGTGAGGTCAGGGGAGGAGATAGTCGGTCACTGCGTAGTCGACTCCGAATTTGCCAATTTTTTCGAGCTCCTCGGGAGTATTGACCGTCCAGACGTCGACTTTGACGCCTGCGTCATGATAGCGGCGGACACACTCTTCGTCGACGAGGTCGGCACGGATCTGGACATCGAGCTTGCGGCTGCATGACCAGTCAAACATTTCCTCCCACTTGGCATCGGCTTGATATTGGAGTTTGACTGAGGGGTGGTTGGCGATGAGGTAGTCGATATAGTCAGGCTCGGAGGTGAGAATGATGCAGCGGTCTTTAAGGCCCTGGTTGTCGATGAGCGCTACGAGATCTGTAAGGAAGGCGCACTCGGCAGTGTTTTTTGACAGAGTCTTGAGGTGGAGCATAGGGGTGACATCGTTTGCGGCGCAGATGCTGAGAAATTCCTCGACGGTGCAGATTGTCGAGCCACTGTAGTCGCCATGTTCACGCGTCTGGTGATAGCGTTCGGTCTTGAGAGAGTCGAGGGTTGAAGAGGCCACCTTCATGTGACCGCCGAGACGATCGGTCTTTCCGTCGTGGGAAGTGACAAAAACAGAGTCGGCGGTCAGGCGGACGTGGGCTTCCATCGTCTTGTAGCCGAGGCGTGCGCCTTCGCGGTAGGCTTCAGCGCTGTTTTCGACGGCATAGCCACAGCCACGGCGTCCGATGAGCGAGGGTGTGGAGGCGAAGATTGACGTAATTGAGCAGAGGAGAAGCAAAAGTAGGGTTAGATTGCGTTTCATCATATAAGAATGATTGGGATAGTTACTGTTTCTGTGGGTGGATTTATACGCGGATGAGTTTAAGAAGGACGGAGTTTGACAGGAGCCAGTGGCGTTCGGGGATGGTGTAGCGGTCGCCATTAGTGAGGTTGAGCATACCTTCGCTGACAAGAACGGCGCTGTCGCGCAGGAAGTCGGTGGCAACTGTTTGGCCGAAGTGAGCGGTGATTTCAGATAGACGGAGTCCACGGGCGGTGCGCAGGCGGGTGATGAGCATGTCGTTGAAACGGTTGTCGTCATCCTCCTCTTCGCGCCGTCCGAAGCCGGCCCCGCGGGAGTCGATGTAGAGTTTGAGATTCGAGGGGTTGAAGCTGCGGACTGAGCCGTCCCAGGAGTGTGCTCCGGGACCGAGACCTATGTAGGGTGAACCGTCCCAATAAGAGGAATTGTGGATGGCTTCAAAGCCCGGGAGAGCGAAGTTGGAGATTTCATAATGGTTGTAGCCGGCCGCTGAAGTCTGCTCGCAGAGGATCGCATACATTTTCTCGATTGTAGCGTCGTCAGTCTCGGTGATCTTGCCGGCGTGGAGGCGGGCGGTGAGCCGGGTGCCCTCTTCGTATGAAAGGAGATAGGCCGAGATGTGTTGGGGCCGGAGGTCGATGAGACCGGAGAGTGAGCGCTCCCATGAGGCGACGTCCTGAAGGGGAAGGCCATAGATAAGATCACAGCTGATGTTCCCGATGCCCCCGCTGCGCAGTCGGCCTACGGCTTCAACGGCATCGTCTGCAGTGTGGCGGCGTCCTATGGCGAGGAGCTGCGCATCGTCAAATGACTGTATGCCCATGCTTACACGCCGGAAGGGTGTGTTGGTGAGGATGTGGCGCACCCAGTCATCACTGACATCCTCCGGATTGGCTTCGATGGTGGCCTCGCGGAGTGTGGAGTTGTCGACTTGTATGGCTTCAAGGATCCGGTCGAGGAGCCCGAGGGGGAGCGAAGAGGGGGTTCCGCCTCCGAAATACAGAGTGTCGACCGGCTCCGTGAGATCACGCGAACGGAGTTTCCATTCGTTGACCACAGCGTCGGTATAGGCTTCCATCCATTCGCGCTTGGGAGTGGAGTAGAAGTCGCAATATGCACACTTCGATGAGCAGAAGGGGACGTGGACGTAGACTTTCATTTTCCTCGGCGACAGATGGTTTTGAATCCACAATATTTGCAGCCGTCCTTGTCTTCGGCCTGAGTGAAGGGGACGTCAGGATTGAAAATCTCGCTGACGGTGGAGCGGAAACGCTCCATGAACTCATCGTTGATCTCACGGTAGTCCTCAAAGTCATGGCCATTGTAGCGGAGGGGTTCGAGCCCGGTTTTGGAGATGGTCTTGAAGGCATAGATCTGAGGGCGGATGGCTTCCCGGTAGTTCATGTCGGCGGCGTATGCGTTGCAGTAGAACATGAGTTGCAGGATTGCCTTGCGGCGATCTTTGGAGGGGTTGAAGAGGTCGTCGATTGTCTTGAAATCGGTCTTGTCGGCTCCGGTCTTGTAGTCGACGATCCGGAGCACACCGAGTCCTTCGCCATAGCGCCCTCCCGGATAGATGCGGTCGATGCGGTCGATGACCTGGTAGATGTTGACAGTGAGGGTGTCGGAGATGCGCATGGTGCCTCTGACTTTATGCTCGGCTGCGATGAAGTCGAAGGGTGCTATTTCTTTCTCACGCAGGAACATCAGGCGGAGGAAGTGTTTCATCACCTTGCCGATGACAAGGCTCTCGCCTACGAGCGGAGTGAGATCGCCTTTGGGGAAACGGTTGAATTTCTCATTGATGAGGGCTGTGATGAGTTTGTCGATACGCACCTCGTCGCGGTAGAAGTGGTCGAGGATCTCAGGTGTGACTTTCACCTCGGAGGCATCACCGCGCAGGTCGGAATAGAGACGTTCGGCCACTTCGTGGAGGATGGTTCCGTAGGTACCGGCGTCCATGTAGTCCATGACATCCTCGTCGAGGTCGAGGCCGCATATTTTTTTCAGGAAGAAGGAGAGGGGACATTTGATGTAGTCGTTGATGGCGGTTGCGGAGAGGTAGCGGTCGCCGGGAGGGGTGAAGCCTCGGAGCTTCTCCATGATATCGGGAGTCTTCCGGATGACTATCTCCTCCTCCTCGGTCGGCTTGCCGGGCAGGTTGGCAAGATCGTGGGTGATATGACACTCCGGGAAGAGGTAGAGCAGTTGGGCTATGTAGCGTGAGATCTCACTGTTTTTCCCGCTGAGCGTGCGCGCGTCGTAGAAGAGTCTCACTTGCGACGCGCGTGAGATGAGGCGGTAGAAGGAGTAGGCGAAGATCGACTCCTGGAGTTCGGTGGTGGCCATCCCGTAGCTTCGGCGTAGGGAATCGGGGATGAAGGAGCGTGAATATTGCTTGCGGGGGAAGACGTGCTCGTTCATCGACAGCATTATGAGTTTGTCGAAGTCGAGCGCACGGGTCTCGAGCACACCCATGACCTGGAGCCCGGCGAGTGGTTCGCCCGTGAAGCGGACACTGCCGGAGGATATGGTGCGCTGGAGAAGTTCGATGAAAGTGCGGTCGCGCATGGAGATATTCCACCGTGAGCAGGTGGAGCGGATGGTCTCGAGTTCGACCAGATAGGTGTCGAGGAAATAGTTTTCGATCTTGCGCTCGGGATTGCCGGCGGTATATGCCTGCAAGCCCGTGATGAGGTTGAAGAAATAGTCGTGGACGTCGCCGAGGCTGTTGGTATCGCGGACAGCCTGAAAGATAAAGGCTATCTTCGGGGCTGTGTCGGCAAGGAGTCCCGAGGGCACCATGTAGAGCCTCCGCTCGACCATCAGAAGCAGGATGGCATTGCATCCCTCAGGGTCGATTGCCTGCAGGAGCGGATGGGAGACAACGGTGCGGATATCCTCGTAGAAAAAACTCCACTGGTCGCGCGCGAGGGTGGCGCGGAGCTGGAGATTGACAATCGAGGTGATGAGTGAGGCGGTCGAGGTGCTTTTGAGCGGGAAACCCATCGTCACGTTGAGGGCCTTGATGTCGAGCGGCACGGCGTGGATCATGGGGACGAAGAGAGTCTCGTCGGGGAGCACCACTGCTGTGTCGATGGCATTTGACGGGTCGGCGATGACTTTGTCGTCGATCCACTGCCTGAGCTGGAGACCGGCGGCTTTTGTCTGGCCGAAGGCGCTCGGGACGCCTGTGATGTGGATTTCCGGAAACTTCGGGGACTCCGGATAGAGGGCGGAGAGATCGTAGAGCGAGGGAAAACACTCGGCGT
This sequence comes from Staphylococcus sp., assembly GCA_023665865.1. Lineage (GTDB taxonomy): Bacteria > Bacteroidota > Bacteroidia > Bacteroidales > Muribaculaceae > Duncaniella. Next base: position 535,318 of record JAMPDC010000001.1, on the reverse strand, counting down.
TACGCTTCATGAAGAGGGCACCGCGGTTTCCCTCGGCGTGCAGGGCCGGCGAGGCGAGGTCCCAGTAGAAATCTGCGCAGCCGCGTGCGCGGAGCTTGTCGAATATGTTGATCTCCGAGAGGGTCAGGACGTTGAAGCCGATGAAGATGTAGCGCTTGAAGGGGAGAGCGGTGGAGGCACCGCGTGATAGTTTCTCGACGGCTATGCGTGCGAGCATGCCCCGGGTGGCCATGCCGTTGTCGAGCAGACTCTGCTTGAAGCGGCTGAAGAGCTCGTCGAGGACTTCCCAGAGTTTCAGAAACTTGGTTTCGAGCGATGTCGGTTGCTCGTGGTGGAGATGATTCCAGAAGTTGTCGGGACTGGAGTGGTCGAAACGTTCGCCCCAGTAGCGGTTGATGATCTCGATCTGTTCGTCGGTCAGATAGTTTGAGCTGACCTCACGGAAGCGCTTGAGATTGACAAAGAGCCGGTGGGGATCCACGAGATAGAGGTCGACGTCATTGAAATCGTTTAGTAGCATCTCGCCCCAGAAGATGAATTGGTCAAAGTCGACCACGTCGGTGCTCAGTCTGCGATATTCGTTGTAGAGGATGAAGAGTTGGTCGAGCCTTGGAGCTTCGGTGAGCGACGAGAAGTGGCGGGTGACCTCGGCTATTGTCCCGATCTCGGGCATGATGAAAGTCTTTCCACCGGCTTCCTGCGAGAGATAGTGGCGGAAGAAGACACCGCTGCGTTTGTTTGGGAAGACGAAACAATAGTCAGTGAGCTGTGGAAGCTCATTGCGGACGTAGGCAGATGCGACTTGCTGGAGAAATGGGGTCATGATCCCTGGGTCAGAAGTTTTTTATTAAGATGATCATCTTTATGGCAAAGTCGAAGTTGACGATTTTTCCGTTGGCGTTGCCTGCGATGTCGATTGCGGCGCGGTCCATCTCGGTGATGATCTTCTCGGCGTTGTTTTCGGTGATGAAGCGAGCGAATTTCTTGCTGAAATCAGCTTCCGTGCGGTTGAGATAGAGGAGCTCGGGAGTCCGGAAGTTGTAGACGAAGTTCTCCCTGATGAGGCGGCCCGCGTAGTTATAGAATTTGATGGCGGCTTCGCGTCCGAGAGCGGCCACATCGGCACTCCATTCCTTGAGCCCCTTGACGTCGCGCTGGTAGGCAAGGCGCATGAGTCTGACGAAGTAGTCGAAAAACATGCGGCTGACACTGGTCGCATCGATGATACGCAGGGCAGCGTTGATATCGCCGGCAGCGATGTGGGCCATGGCCAGGGCATCCTGCGGATCGACTGAGAGATGTGAGGTGAGATAGGTGGCTACGGTCTCGTCGCTGAGACGCTTCATCTCTATGGGCCGACAGCGCGAATAGATGGTGGGAAGGATGGCCTTTGGATTGTCGGAGACGAGGATGAAGATTGTGTCGGCAAAGGGTTCCTCGATGAGTTTGAGAAGCTTGTTGGCTGTCTGCTCGTTCATCTTTTCGGGGAGCCAGATGACCACGGTCTTGTAGCATGAGATGGTTGTGGTGACGGACAGGCGCTGCTCGAGAGCATCGCTCTCGCTGACATAGATGACAGGCTGTGCGTTTTTCTTCTCAAAATAGCCCGGCCAGCGCTCGAAATCCATAAACGGGCTTGCCTTTACAAACTCCTTGAACTCGTCCATATAGTCGTCGGAGATCGGGGCCTTGATCTTGTCGGTTTTCACAACGGGGAAGACGTAGAGGGAGTCGACATGGTTGAACGACTCATGCTGTATGCATGAGGGACAACTCCCGCAGGGCTCTCCGTCGGGAGTAGGCGATTGGCAATGGAGATATTGCGAAAAGGTGCGGGCGAGCATGAATTTCCCAATTCCGGCCGGCCCGTGGAGGAGTATGGCATGGGGGATGCGGCCGTCGGCGACCATGTCGCGCAGCTGCCGTTTCACACTGTCATTTGATGGAATCTGGCTGAATTTCATTTGTTATTAAACATCCTCTAAGACTTTCTCTTGTTCCGTTGGCCTTTCCGGTAGTAGTAACCACCGATGATAGCGCCGAGTAAGCCCCCTGCAATAGGGAGATAAGAATACCAGGGTAGGATCATAATGTCTGATTTAAAGAATTAATACAAAGGTACCGAAATTTATTTGAAATCGAATAATCTGACAAGCAAAAAGGATGTAAAAAGACTCATGCCGGAATTAGGCGGTATAAAAAACGTATGTGAAAACGATGTCGAATATCATAATATCACAAGCGACATTGAATTATTGATCTAATCGTTTGTAAATATCAATTTTCCCATCCGTAATTTTTACATGTGTCTTGCCCGGCCATCCCATATCGGAATAGGATACAGTGTACCATCCATTTCCATTGGCTTCCACGCTGTTAATCCGAGACAGGCCATCTGAGTCAGGGTTGGAGTCTTGCTCCGTGGTTCTCAACGCATAGTAGGCATAGCAGGGGCCACAATCGCAATCGAATTCGTAGTCATCCTGAAGTTGTTTGAGTGCGTTGGTCGTGAAATAATCTTCGGGATTATCATTTCCTTTGTTCTCTGTCGCAAACACAAATTTGAGATAGACATTAGAGATCAATTCGATGTCTTTATCGTTTTTAACTGCTGATTTGTTTTGTGACGCCGCAGATTCTAATCTGGTTTCATTTGCAACAGCTTTTGACTCACACAAGGTTGTGCCTGCGAGCAAAAAGGCGGATAAGATGTATTTATATACGCTCATCGATTTATTGTTTATATTTCTAATCATCGCCGTCAACTTCGATTACGGTAATTGGATTATTTTGAACTGTTATTTTTGCCATTTGAGGATAAGAGCTTGATTTCGAAAGCAAAAATACATTAAATTATAAAATTAATATGTATTTTTGTACGAAAAATATAGAGCTTATGAGAAAATTTTATTTACTTTTATTCATCGTTTGCTTTTCAACCTTACCCTTTAAGGTGTTTGGTGAAAACAATGGCTACGCAAATATGGATAGCCTAAATGTAAAAATTGAATCATTATCACATGATTTAGACTACTTAACATTAACTTATGAGATTTATGTTATGAACACTGATCTTAGATTTTTCAATATAGAAATTAAAGATCAAATTAATAGTATAAGAATAGACCTTTATCATCATGATTTTGATAGGGATATGTATAGGTCATATAAGAAAGTGTACAATGGCTTTCGAGAAAACCTGGATTCTAGTAAGAATTTAATAGATGTGAAACGAAAGTTTTATTTAGCTAAAGTTCAGACATGTGATTTAACAAAATTAGAGGAAGATATATTATCTAATAGTTTTGAAGTTACCGATAAACTATATAAGAGAGCGGAAATATCCCTTGATGGCATGAAATCAGCTCTCGACCTTTATTATAAAAGTATGTAGGCAGGCATTCTTATGACTGATAATTTTAACGCCATAATCATTATTAATAATTATTGTTTGGAGGGACAAAGGTGGATGTCTAAAGAGTTTAATTTAACATTGGCTGTGGTGATAGCTGCGGAAAAATTCGTAAATTTGCATCCGCCATGCTTGATATGCTCAAATTTTCAAGAAAGCCTTATAAGGTCGGACTCGTCCTCAGTGGAGGAGGAGCCCGTGGATTCGCACACGCCGGCGCTTTGCAGGCTTTGGAGGAAGTTGGCATAAAGCCCGATATCATTGCCGGTGTCAGTGCCGGGTCGGTGGTAACAGCCATGTATGCCTCCGGAATGGCTCCCGATGAGATTGTGGCAGCATTTACCGATGTCAAGTTCGGCGATTTCGCAGAGTTGGGAGTGCCGCGTGACGGTTTCTTCTCGATGGACGGGTTCAAAAAGTTTCTCAAGCGTCAGATTCCCTACGAGAAAATCGAGGATCTGCCGATGCCGGCCGTCATCTGTGCGACGGATCTCGACAACAACAAGCCGGTGGCCTTTGCTGAGGGCAGCATAGTGGACTGTGTCGCTGCCTCGTGCAGCATCCCCATCGTTTTCAAGCCTGTCAGGATCAACGGTGTGACCTACGTCGATGGCGGAGTGCTCGCCAATCTTCCTGCATGGGCGCTAAGAGACAAGTGCAAATATCTCATCGGCATTAATTGCAGTCCGCTTCCGCGCAGAGGCAAGCCCAAGTCGATCATGGACATTGCACACCGCACCTACGATATGCTTGTCAAAAATAATTCCGTCCCGCAGATGGAGCTATGTGACCTCGCCATCAGTATTGATGATGTGGCCTCATATAAAGTGTTTAATCTCAAAGAAATCAAGAGGGTCTACAGGTCCGGTTACGACAATACCCTTTCAGCCATGCTCTCGGCCGGATTTACCCACATAGGGCCCGCCAAGACACGAAAGAAATGATTTCACACAATATGTAATATACGCAAATGGATAGAAAACCAATCATTTATCAACTTCTACCACGCCTTTTCACCAATACCAACAACCATTGCATCCCTAACGGTACCTATAAGCAGAACGGTTCCGGCAAGATGAACGATATCACTGATACGGTGCTCTCCGGCATAAAGGAGCTTGGGGTGACCCACGTGTGGTATACCGGTGTCATCGAACACGCTACCAAGACTGACTACAGCGACTATGGCATCCAGCCCGACAGCCCGTATGTGGTCAAAGGTCAGGCCGGTTCGCCTTATGCGATCAAGGACTACTATGACATTGATCCTGATCTGGCAGTGGATGTCGACAACCGAATGGGTGAGTTTGAGGCTCTCGTGGCCCGCACGCATGACGCCGGCCTTGATGTCATCATCGACTTCGTCCCCAACCATACCGCGCGCCGCTATCACAGCGATGTCAAGCCTGCCGGTATCAAGGATCTCGGTGAGGACGACAATCCCGGAATGTTTTTCAGCCGTGACAACAATTATTACTACATCACCCGCCAGCTTTTCGCTCCTTCGGTCGACATGGGCACAGGCAAGAAGGCCTATATCGAGTTTCCGGCCAAGGCTACCGGCGATGACTGCTTCTCGGCTTTCCCCGGTGTCAACAACTGGTATGACACCGTGAAACTCAACTATGGCCGTGATCCGGGCAACTGGAGCTCGCATTTCGAGCCGATCCCCGACACATGGATGAAAATGCTCCACATCCTGCGCTTCTGGGCCTCGAAGGGAGTGGACGCGTTTCGCTGCGACATGGTTCACATGGTGCCTCTCGAGTTCTGGCAGTGGGCAATTCCTAATGTCAAAGACCGCTATCCTCACGTGAAGTTTATCGCCGAGCTGTATGATGTCAAGATCTACCGCGATTTCATCAAGACAGGTGGTTTTGACTATCTCTATGACAAGGTGAATCTCTATGACACCCTCCGTGGCATCCAGTGTTCCAACTATTCAGCTGCCACCATCACCAACTGCTGGCAGACTGTCGACGGCATTGCCGGCAATATGCTCAACTTTCTCGAAAATCACGACGAGCAGCGCTTCGGCTCTAAGTTTTATGCCGGAGATCCTGCCAAGGTCATCCCCTCGCTCGTTGTCAGCTCGATGATTTCGACAGGCCCTATGATGATCTATGCAGGTCAGGAGCTCGGAGAGCAGGCCACGGACACGGAAGGCTTCAGCGGCTATGACGGGCGCACCACTATCTTCGACTACTGGAGCGTGGCCACTCTGCGCCGTTGGTATAACAATGGTAAGCCAGACGGTTCGCAGCTCACACCCCGCGAGCGTTGGCTGAGAGCCAAATACTGCACCATCCTCTCGCTCTGCAATCGTGAGCAGGCCATAGCTAAGGGGCGTTTCTTTGACCTCATGTATGTCAACTACCAGAATCCCACTCTCAATCCCCACCGTCAGTATGCTTTCATCCGCAGTTGCGACGGAGAGACTCTGGTCATTGCGGTCAATTTCTCTGACAGCTCATGTGACCTTGCCATCAATATCCCGCGCCATGCCATCGACATGCTCAATATCCCCGAGGGTGAGGTTGTGGCTACCGAACTTATCACCGGAGAGCAGGATCTGAAAGATCTCAGCACTGAGAAGCCTTTCCGTACCATGATCCCGCCTTATGATGCTGTGGTCTGGAAGATACGCCACCGTCAGGTGAAGCCGGAGCCAAAACCGGGCGTCCCTGCAAAGCGTTGATAGATATCTGAACCATATATAAATGAAAAAAGGACCGTCGGTTGGCGGTCCTTTTTTTGTTGGGTGCGGGAAGAGTATCACTTGCTGTTGGCAGGCAGAGTGCGGTACTGCTCTGAATAGCGGAGCACCTGGGGGAGATAGTCTTCCTCATAGCTTACAGTCACGTCAGTGATGTTGCCATCCTTGTCGGTGATAGGAGTATAGACGGGGTTGACGAAGCCCTTGTAGGGAGCGATATCGAGTTTGGCATAACGGTCGAGGATTTCCTTGTGGAGCTGAGGATCGACTTTTACGCCGTAGGTCTCGACGAGGTCACGTCCGGCCTCATAGTCGCCTTCGCTCTTGATGCGCTGCACTTCGGCGAGAAGCTGACCGAAGAGGTCGCGGAGCTTCTTGTAGTCGTTGATCTTGATGTAGGTCTTTCCATCGCGTTTGACCATCTCGATGACGTTGTCAGCCTTGCCTTTTTCGAATACCCATGCAGAGATGAGCTGGCGGTTGCGCATGTGGGCTTCCTCGACGTCTTTGCCGGGTTCGATGCGCATGAGCTGGGTCATGAGTCCGTTGAGGATATACTTATAGTATTCGGCCTTGTAGGCGTCGGGATTGTCGAGGAGTCCGAGCTCAAGGAGCTTGGGATCGGCGAGATAGTAGAGGGCGAAGAGGTCGGCGCGGGCTTCCTCAAGAGTTGAGCCGTGGGCTTTGAGCGCATCGGGGTCAACTCCGGGGAGCAGACGGCCGGAGGCATGGCCGAGACACTCGTGGAGGTCGGTGTGGAGATTGTCGGTGATGAAGAGATACTTGTCCATAAGGTCAGAGGTCTCCTGGTCGATGACAAACTCCTCGTTGAAACCGTTGCCGTGCGAGGCTTCGTCGTAGGCTTTTGTTATGTTTTCGAGTGTTACGGATTTCGAACCGTGGGCTGCGCGGATCCAGTTGGCGTTGGGGAGGTTGATGCCGATAGGGGTGGCGGGATATGAGTCGCCGGCGAGGATCGCGGCAGTGATAACCTTTGCGGTCACACCTTTGACCTTGTCCTTGCGGAAGCGTGGATCGACAGGTGAGTTCTGCTCAAACCACTCGGCATTGCCTGAGATGATCTCGGTGCGGTGTGAGGCTTCTTCGTTTTTGAAGTTGACGATTGATTCGTAGGCGCCGGTCATGCCGAGGGGATCACCATAGCTCTCGATGAAGCCGTTGATGAAGTCGACCTTTGATGCAGTGTCCTCGACCCATGCGATAGAATAGTCGTCGAAGATCTTGAGGTCGCCGGTGGTGTAGAAGTTGATAAGTTTCTTGATGACTTCGCGCTGAGTGTCGTTTTCAGCATATTCGGAAGCCTTGGTGAGGAGCTCGACGATGCGGGTGATGGCTTCTGAGTAGAGTCCGCCAACCTTGTAGGGCTGCTCTACGACCTTGCCGTCGACTTTAGTCATGCGGGTGTTGAGACCCCATGAGATTGGAGTGGCATCTGTAGTGTCCTTGCGGGCGTTATAGTAGCTCTCGACTTCTGCCTGGCTCACGCCATCATAGAGGTTGTTGGCCGAGGTGGCGATGAGATCCTGGCCTTCTGCCTGGTTGACGCGCTTGGCCATCACCGAGGGGTTGAAGATGACTTCATAGATGACTTCAGCGTTCTCGGGCTGCTTGTCGGCGGGAAGTTTGGCTACGTTTTCCATGAGGAATTCACGAGAGAATGTCGGAGTGAATTTATCCATGGAATAGTGGTGGTGGATGCCGTTGGCAAACTCGATCTGCTTGAGGTAGGTCTCGAGGCCCTTGAAGTCGGCGCTCTCGCGGTCTCCGTCAAAGTTCTTGTAGACGTTTTCGATTACGTCGCGGATGGCGAGGTTGTATTTTCCGTTCTGGTCCCAGAGGATATCGCGGCCGGTGATGGCAGCTTCGGTTAGATAATAGACGAGAATTCGCTGGCGGGGTGTCAGCTTTTCGAAATCGTCGACTTTGTAGCGGAGGACTTCGATGTCGGCGAAGCGGTCGACTGTGTAGTCGAAGTCTGAGGCTGTTGTTTCATCCGCGCTTTTCTGAGCGCATGATGTGATGGCTAATGCTGCCATGGCTGGATAGAAGAATTTTGATAATGACATTGGATTAAAGAGGTAATGTGATTGGTTAATCCATCGGTTTTATTCGACGTAGACCACGAGGCCTTTGAGGTATTCGCCCTCGGGGTGATAGATGTTGACCGGGTGGTCGGCCGGCTGAGTGAGCTGGTGGAGTATCCTGACTTTGCGCCCCGACATGGCTGCGGCAGTGAAGACCGCGAGGCGGAACTGCTCCTTGCTGATAGCCTGCGAGCATGAGAAGGTGAAGAGGATTCCGCCGGGGGCTATTTTTTCAAAGGCGGCGGCGTTGAGACGGCGGTAGCCAATCATGGCATTGCGGATGGCGCTGCGGTGTTTGGCGAAAGCCGGAGGATCGAGGATGATAAGGTCATAGGCCCCCTTATCCATGCGTGCGAGGAACTTGAAGGCGTCTTCGGCATACGATTTGTGGCGGTTGTCGCCGGGGAAGTTGAGGTCTATGTTGGCATCGGTGAGAGTGACCGCCTTGGCCGATGAGTCGACGGAGTGTACGAGCGAGGCGCCTCCGCGCATGGCGTAGACAGAGAAGCCGCCTGTGTAGCAGAACATGTTGAGGACTTTGGCTCCGTTGCTGAATTTCTGGAGCAGGGAGCGGTTGTCGCGTTGGTCAACGAAGAAGCCTGTCTTCTGGCCTTTGAGCCAGTCGATGTTGAATTTCAGGCCGTTTTCGACGGCAATGTTGGTCTCATAGCCACCGATGAGGTAGTCGTTGACGGGGTCGAGACGGGCCTTGTAGGGTAGGGTGGTCTCCGATTTGTAGTAGACATTCCTGATGCCGGCACCTTCAAGGTGAGTGAGTGCTTCGGCGATGATGTTGCGGGCATAGTGCATGCCGGGGCTGTGGGCCTGGAGGACGGCAGTGTCGCCGTAGACGTCCACGACGCATCCGGGGAGGAAGTCTCCTTCACCATGGACAAGGCGGAAGGTGGAGTTGTCGGGACGGATGAGGCCAAGTTTTCGCCTGAGTTCCCATGCCTGTGAGAGGCGTTCGGCGTAGAATGACTCGTCGATCTTTCGCTCGGAACTGTCGAGGATACGCACGGCTATTGATCCGATCTCGTAGTGGCCTACTCCGAGCAGACGCCCGTCGGCGGCTTCGACGCGGACAGTCTCACCCTCTTCGATTCCGTCGGGGAGATGGGCGATGGCTCCTGAGAATACCCAGGGATGGAAGCGCAGGAGTGATTCCTCTTTCCCTCTCTTGAGGGTTATGGTTTTGATTGGTGCTGACATGGTTTATTTGAAGAATGATCTGAATATATCATTACCGTTGGCATAGAGCAGGAGGAGCAGGAGGAAGGCCATGCCGATGTATTGTGCGACGATGACTACCTTTTCGGGAGCTTCCTTGCCGCGGATGATTTCCCAGAAAAGGAACATGATGTGACCTCCGTCGAGTCCCGGGATGGGGATGATGTTCATGAAGGCGAGGGCTACAGAGAGGAAGGCAGTGATCTCCCAGAAACTGAGCCAGTTCCATTTTTCAGGAAACATGTTGCCTATGGCACCGAAACCGCCAAGGCTTTCGGCTCCCTCCTTGGTGAACACGTGGCGCATCGAGCTGACATAGTTGCCGAGGGTGGTGGTGCCGATTTCCCAGCCTTTGGGAAATGACTCGAAGAAGCTGTAGTTGATGGTGACCGGCTCATAGATATCGGTGATTGGCCGCAGCTGGAAGCCGAGTTTACCATTGGAGTTGGGTGTGGCTTGGGTCATCATCATATTGCCGTCGCGTTCGAAAGTGATGTTTACCTCCTTGCCGGCAAATTTCCTGAGTGCTTCAGTCAGTTCGGTGAACGATGGGGTGGCGATGCTGTCGATAGCTATGATGTGGTCGCCTTCTTGGAGATCTGCCTTGGCTGCAGCCTCACCCGGGACTATACGGTCGATATAGACAGGGATACGGTAGGCAAGGAAGCCTTTCGATTCGCTGGCGCGGAAGATGAAGTTGTCGGGGATGGCTATGTCGACAGTGTCCTTGTGGTTGCGGATGACAGTGACCACATCAGCCTCGACCATCTGGAAAGGATAGTCACCTTTTGAAGCATCGAGAAGTTTACCATCGGCCTTGTAGGGGATGTCGCCGTTGCGGAATCCTATTTCCTGAGCAGCCGGGGCAAAGTCGAAGCCCTCGGTCGCAGCGTCAAACGGGATGTATTGTGTGCCCCAGTGCATGGCTATTCCTGCATAGATGAGGATAGCGAGGATGAAGTTGAAGAGGACACCTCCTGCCATGACGAAGAGGCGCTGCCATGCGGGTTTGGTGCGGAATTCCCAAGGTTTGGGTTCCTGTTTCATCTGCTCGGTGTCCATCGATTCGTCGATCATTCCTGCGATCTTGCAGTAGCCGCCGAGGGGGATCCATCCGATGCCATATTCTGTGTCGCGCCAGGAGGTTTTGTTAGGGTCTGCTCCGGGTTTGTCCTTAGGTTTCCATTTGAAGAGGGAGAAATAGGGATTGAAGAACATGTAGAACTTCTCGACTTTAATGCCGAAAATGCGTGCGAAGATGAAGTGGCCGAATTCGTGGATGATCACGAGAAGGGCCAGGGCCACTATCAGCTGGAGGGCTTTTATGAGAAATGTTTCCATTTGACTTTGTTAATTGAGAATAGAGGATCGAGAATCGGTCTCGGATCTCAGCGTTATTGAGAGTGAATCAGGCTCAGAGATTGGTTTTGCACCCGGTGAGGTTTTCGGTGAAGGCTATGGTCTCGCGGTGGGTTACGACATAGTCGTCGAGTGTCGGGCTTTGGGTGAATGGGATGGTCTCGAGCGCACGGGTGATGCTACTGTAGATTTCCGGGAATGAGATCTTGTTTTCGAGGAAGGCCCGGACGGCGACCTCGTTGGCCGCATTGATGATGCAGGCTGCGTTGCCTCCGCGGTTGAGGGCGTAGGGAGCGAGGGTCAGGCAGGGGAATTTCTCCGGATCCGGTTTCTCGAATGTGAGCTGCGCATAGTCAGAAAGCGTGAGTGGACGTTCCGATGAGGGGAGACGCGAGGCATCGCCGAGGGCATAGCGGATTGGCAGACGCATGTCAGGGATGCCGAGTTGAGCTTTGACAGCTCCGTCGATAAACTCGACCATGGAGTGGACGATCGACTGCGGGTGGACGACTGCTTCAATCCTGTCCGGCGTGATGTCGAAGAGCCAGCGGGCTTCTATGATTTCAAAAGCCTTGTTGAGCATCGTGGCGGAGTCGATGGTGATCTTCGCCCCCATGTTCCAGCGTGGATGATGGAGCGCCTGCTCCGGGGTGACGGTTTCGATCTGCTCGCGGGTAAAGGTGCGGAAGGGGCCTCCCGAGGCTGTGATGATGAGTTTGCTTACTGTCGAGGGATCTTCGCCGACGAGACACTGATAAATGGCTGAATGTTCAGAGTCGACCGGGATGACCCGGGTGGGCGACTCTGCGAGAAGGCGGGTGATGAGTTCGCCGGCCACTACGAGGGTCTCCTTGTTGGCGAGGGCTATCTGCTTTCCGGCGCGGATAGCGCGGATGGTGGGGAGAAGTCCGCTGTAGCCTACGGTTGCGGTGACCACAGTGTCGAAGTCTGTGCGGTCCATGGCGTCGGCCATGGCCTGACTTCCGGCAGCGGTCTCGATGCCCAGTGGCGCGAGGGCTTCGTGGAGGCGTCGATATTTTGTTTCGTCGGCTATAATGGCGAGTGCCGGGCGGAATCTGATGGCTTGCTCGATGAGCTCCTCGACTTTTGAGCCTGCTGCAAGCACTGTGGCTGTGAAGCGCTCAGGGAAGCGGGAAATGACATCAAGGGTTTGCGTTCCGATTGACCCTGTGGAGCCAAGGATTGCTATTTTGTGTGGCATGGAATGGAATGTCTGCGATTTTGGTTTAATGAACTGCAAAAATACGGAAAAATACTCATTTTGGCACGGTTTTTGCAGAAATAATAGTAATTTTGCATATATACGAAGCCTATGAACCATCATATTGATATTTCCAAAGATATAGAGCGCCTTCTTGCGCAGCGCCGTGTCAACGATGCGCTTGATCTGCTCGACAATGCCTCGGCCACTCTTGGGGCTGTCCCCGAATTGCGTTCGGCCACCTCGCGTCTGCGCGAGAGCTATGAGCTGATGACCCACTATGCCCTCAAAGGTATGCCCGATCCGGCTCGTCCGGAGCTCTATGCGGGGATTGTGGCCGACATTCGCTCGTTGGCCGATGAGCTCCACCGCCGTTCGAGAGTGGAAGATGCCCCGACTCTATACTTCAACACCCTGCGCACCCAGCAACTCACGCCCGACCTAAGTGTCGCGGCTCTGCTCGGTGAATATCGCCGTGTCAACCAGCGCTTGCAGATGGCTATGCTGACCGAGGATGTCGAGAAGGCCGGTCGGGAGTTCACACTCCGGGCCGAGGATCTGGAGAAGCGCATTTTCAACCTCGTGTGGATCACCTATCCGCTGACCGTCGACGACGCCGCAGCCATAGGCAATCTGCTCTCCGATATCTCCCTGCCGCGTCATCTGAAGCTGCTCTGCATCGGTGCGCTCCTTCTGGGACAGCTGGAATATGCCGACGAACGACGCCTGAGGCTTCTGATGGATGCCTATACGTCGGACGATGCTGAGATTTCGGTCCGTGCCTTGTGCTCGCTCTTGATTGTTATGTCGATGAGGCGTGAACGCCCCCTGTCGCCTGCCTTGGCGAGACGTTTTGATGCCTTGCGCGATGAAGGAGGTTGGGCTGCCGACGTGAAGATGGCTCTGATGCAGTTTATCCGAGCCCGTGACACAGAGCGCATAGGCCGCAAGCTGACCGACGAGGTGATTCCTGAGATGATGAAACTCCAGCCGGAGCTTGAGAAGCTCGGGAAGATGCCGGCCGATGCCGAGTCGATCGAGGAGAACCCCGAGTGGGCCGAGCTGCTCGACAAATCGGGGGTGGCCGACAAACTCAAGGAGCTTCAGGAGATCCAGGAGGAAGGTGGCGACGTGATGATGGTAACGTTCAGCAAACTGAAGACTTTCCCGTTTTTCAACGATATATCCAACTGGTTTCTTCCCTTCCATAGTTCCCATTCGCTGGTGGGAGGGAGCCGCGATGCTTCGGTGAGGATGCTCGGCGAGGTGATAGAAGCTGCTCCGGTGTTCTGCAACAGCGACAAGTATTCCGTCATCCTTTCGCTCGCGCAGGTGCCTGAGGCCCAGAAACAGATGATGACCTCACAGCTCCGCTCCCATGCCGACCAGATGGCGGCGATGAGTTTCGGAGACATCGACACTTCGCAGAAAGGGCGTGAACGCATTGCCGGACGCTACGTCCAGGATCTCTACCGCTTCTTCAGGCTTTTCCGCCGCAAGGGTGAGTTTTCCGACCCCTTTGCCACCACGCTCAACCTCGTGACTGTCCCGCTGCTTGCCGATATCTTCAGTGATGCCGACACATTGATGCTTGTCGGAGAGTTCTATTTCAAACACAAGCATTTCTCTGACGCTTTCGACATATTCAGCCGTCTTTCAGAGGAGGTTCCACCAACGGCGCAGATCTTCCAGAAGATGGGCTACTGCATGCAGATGCTCGGAGCTGTCGACGAGGCTCTGAAATATTATGAGCAGAGTGAGCTCCTCAATTCAGAGAGCCAGTGGACTCTCAAGAGGCTCGCTTTCTGCCACCGTCAGCTGCGCCACTGGAAAGAGGCTGCGGCCTACTACTCGCGCCTTGCCACCGCAAACCCCGACGATGCCACCGTTGCCTTCAATCTCGCTACCTGTCTCATGGAGGATGGCCGCATCCATGATGCCGTCCAGCTTTTCCACAAGGTGAAGTTCCTGCAAGGGGAATCCGTGAGGACATCGCGTCCGCTCGTGCGCTGCGCCATCCTGGAGGGCGACATAGCCAAGGCCCGACGCTATTCATCGGCTCTTATGACCGACCCTACGGCCTCCGACTATCTCCATGCAGGCCACATTGAGTTGCTGAGCGGCAATCTCGACGAAGCTGTCGGGATGTATGCGCGTTCCATAGCCTCAGGTGGTTTCGATACGGCTGCCTTTGTGCGTGATTTCAAGGAACATCTGCATAGTATCCCCGGCGAGACCGGTGCCGACGATCTTACTCTCGGGTTGATCATCGACGAGGCAATCCGCCGCTCATCCTCGCTCGGCCACAAACTCTGACCTCACACGCGTGGGTTAATTATCTGATAATCACCAATCATCATTACATTTCATACAATAAAGAAAACATGCGTAAAATCCTACTGTCAGCATTCGCTGCATCCTCTCTTATGATACAAGCACAGAATCCCTTTTTCGAGGACTTCACCTCGACTCCCCACGGAGCTGCTCCGTTTGACAAGATAACATTTGCCGACTATGAGCCTGCCATCGACCGCGGCATCCGTCTCGGCCTTGAGGCTGTCGACGCCATTGTCAATAATCCTGAGGCTCCGACATTCCAGAACACCATCGTGGCCCTTGAGCGCGCCGATGCCGACCTCAACCGTGTGCTGCTCGTATTCGAGCCGCTGCTCTCTGCTCTGAGCGACGACAACATGATGGATCTCTCTATGAAAATCACTCCCCGCCTCTCGGACTATTCCACCTCCATCTCACTCAACGAGGGGCTGTGGAAGCGTGTGAAGAGCGTCTACGACAACCGCCATACCGCTAACTACAACACTGAGGATTCCATGCTCCTCAAACGCACCTATGACTCATTCGTGCGCAACGGTGCCCTGCTTGAAGGTGCTGACCGCGAGACTTATTCACGTCTGTCGAGCCGCCTGAGCGAGCTGACGACTCTCTTCGGGCAGAATGTGCTCAAGGAGATGAACACCTATGAGATATGGCTTGGAGCTGATGACCTCGCCGGCCTCCCTGAAAGCTCGGTTGAGGCTGCCGCCCTTGCTGCTAAGGACAAGGGTCGTGAGGGGGAATATCTCTTCACACTCGACCAGCCGGTCTACATGGCTTTTATGAAGTATAGCGACCGCCGAGACCTCCGGGAGAAGATGTATCGTCTCTACACCGGCCGCAATGTGAAGGGTGACTACAACAATCTTCCCGTCATGAAGGAGATCGCCGAGACCCGCATGAAACTCGCAAACCTCCTCGGCTACAAGACGTATGCACACTATGCCCTTGAGAAGACCATGGCCAAGACCCCTGAAAAGGTCTATGAACTGCTCAACTCCCTGCGCGATGCCTACATCCCCGCTCAGAAGGCGGAATTTGCCGAACTCAATGACTTCGCGTCAAAGCTTGAGGGTGAGAAGATGGAGATCAAGCCCTGGGACTACAGCTACTATTCCAACAAACTGAAAAACGCCAAGTATGCCTATGATGAGGAGTTGCTGCGCCCCTATTTCGAGCTCAACAACGTGATTGACGGCGTATTCGGCCTGGCCACACGCCTCTATGGGTTGACTTTCAAGCAGAACAAGGATATCCCCGTCTATCATCCTGATGTCAACGCCTATGAGGTCATGGATAAGGATGGCTCATATCTCGGTGTGATCTATACTGACTTCTTCCCCCGCTCGAGCAAGCGTCCGGGTGCATGGATGACAGATTTCAAGGCTGAGGAGATCGGTGCGGACGGTAAGATGGTTCGCCCTCACGTCACTATCGTCATGAATTTCACCAAACCTACCGGCTCGAAGCCATCGCTGCTGACTCCCTATGAGGTCGAGACCTTCCTGCATGAGTTTGGCCATGCTCTCCACGGCCTTTTCGCCAACACCCGCTATGCGTCGCTTTCAGGAACCAACGTCCTCCGCGACTTTGTGGAACTCCCCTCGCAGTTCAATGAGAACTATCTGACTGAAAAAGAGTTTCTCGACGGCTTCGCACGTCATTATCAGACCGGCGAGCCTATCCCTGCCGAGCTTGTGAAGCAGATTGTCAGCTCGTCGCAGTTTGGAGCGGCCTACGCTTGCCTGCGTCAGCTCAACTTCGGTCTTATCGACATGGCATGGCACAGCATCACGGCTCCCGTCTCTGACCCTGAACGTTTCGAGACTGAGGCCGGCGCATCGGTTGCGATGTTTGATCCGATCGCCGGTTCGGTGACAGGCAGCACATTCTCCCACATCTTCTCAGGAGGCTATGCCGCAGGTTACTATAGCTATAAGTGGGCTGAGGTGCTTGATGCGGATGCGTTTGCCCATTTCAAGGAGCATGGCATCTTTGACAGCGAGACTGCCGGTTCGTTCCGCCACAATATTCTTGAGCGTGGTGGTACTGAGAATCCCGATGAGCTTTACCGCCGTTTCCGTGGCAAGGATGCTTCGATTGACGCGCTGCTTGAGCGTGACGGTATCACTTCCGAAACTCCCAAGACCGGCAAACTCCCCGTCCCGATGGATAAATAAGTCGAGAATTGAGAGTCGAGAATTAAAATTACAATTTTAGAAATAAAAATGGAGAGTTTGGCTATGTGTTCCAAACTCTCCATTTTTTTATTTTAAATTCTCGATTCTCGACTCTCGACTCTCAATTCTCCATTCTCAATTCTAATTCACCATCCTTGCGAATGATGAGGGGATGGGGGTGGTGAAGTTCATGTCCTTGCGTGTAATCGGATGGACGAAGCGGAGCGTCTGAGCGTGTAGCGCCATGCGGTGGATGGGTGAACTCTTGGCACCATAGCGGCGGTCGCCTGCTATTGGATGGCCGAGGTCTTTCATGTGGACACGTATCTGATTCTTACGGCCAGTGTCGAGCGACACCTCCATCAGCGAGTAGCCGTTGGCACTGCGCAGTGTGCGGTAGTTGGTGATTGCCAACTGTCCCTCCTCAGGCTTGTCGGTCGAGTAGACCTCATAGCGGGAATTTTCTGCGAGATAGCTTCTGACTACGCCCTCGGCAGGCTCCGGCTTACCCTCGACCACTGCGAGATATTTGCGCGAGAGCACCATGTTGTTCCAGTTGTGCTGGAGACGGTCTTTGGCTTCCTGTGTTTTTGCGAAGACCATGAGGCCTGAGGTGTCGCGGTCAAGACGGTGGACGATGAAGAGCTTGTTGCGCGGGTCCTTCCATTTGAGATAGTCGCGGAGTATGCTGTAGGCTGTACCATCCTTTATTTTGTCGGTACCCATTGAGAGGAGGCCATAGCCTTTGTTGACCACGATGATGTCGTCGTCCTCATAGACGAGTTTCAGACGGCGGTTGTAGAATACACGGAACTCGCGTGTGAGATTGACCTTCACCTCGTCACCGGGATGGAGCTCGGTGTCAAACTGTGTGGTCGGTACACCGTTGACTGCGATCTGATTATGGCTAAGGAGATTCTTGATGGCGGTGCGTTTGCGATCTGGCATAGATGCGATCAGGAAGTCGAGGAGCTTTGTCTCTGCTTCGACTGGATACGTCTCGATGACGTCGGGCTTGAAACCGTTGCGCTCGGCCCCGGGTTTGGTTGAGAATTTCTTAATGGCCATAAAATCAGGACTTTTGGGCTAAATAATAGGGACTATACCGACTCACTGCTTCTTGGTCCGTGAGGCTGTGCGGCGGGCAGGACGCTTGGGTGCGTTGTCCTGCTGCTCAATGATGGTCTTGACTTCCTCAAGGGTAAGGTCGGCGGGGTTGGTGACAGTTTTGGGAATCTTGTAGTTGCTCTTTTTGCAAGCGATGTAGACTCCGTAGCGTCCGTTGAGTATCTGGATGTCGGGATCCTCGTCGAAGGTCTTGACCACCTTATTGCTGTCGGCCTCACGCTTTGACTTGATGAGTTCCTCGGCTTCTTCGATGGTGATAGCTGTGGGTGCGATCTCCTTTGGGATGCTCACAAACTTCCCATTGTGGCGCAGGTAAGGCCCGAAGCGTCCGATGGCAGCGATGACGGGCTTTCCCTCAAACTCGCCTACCTCCCGGGGGAGTTCAAAGAGCTTCAGAGCGTCGGCAAGCTGGATGTCAAACACACTCTGGTCTTTGCGCAGCGATGCGAAGCGGGGTTTATCCTTTGAATCTGCGGAACCAATCTGGACTATGGGTCCGAAGCGTCCGATCTTGACCGAGACAGGCTCGCCTGTGGCGGGATCGGTGCCGAGCACACGCTCACCGACCTTATGCTCGGTGCGGAGCTCGTTGGCTTTCTCAACTTCGGGGTGGAAAAGGCCGTAGAAGCGGGCTATCTCCTGATTCCAGTTGCTCTCACCCTCGGCGATGCGGTCAAACTTCTGCTCCATGTCGGCTGTGAAGTCATAGTCGAGGATGTCGGGGAAGTGCTGGGTGAGAAATTCGTTGACGATGATGCCTGTGTCAGTAGGGATGAGCTTGCCTTTCTCGGCACCTACGTTCTCGCTGCGGGTCACAGAGGCGATCTTGCCGTCTGAACCGAGGGTGAGCACCTTGTAGGAGCGTTTCTCGCCCGGTTTCTCTCCTTTGACTATATATTCGCGGTGCTGGATGGTGGAGATGGTCGGGGCATAGGTCGACGGGCGGCCGATGCCGAGCTCCTCCATCTTCTTGACGAGCGACGACTCGGTGTAGCGCGGAGGTGCGAGTGTGAAGCGCTCGGAGGCGGTGATTGACTGGGCTGTCAGCATCTCTCCTGTCGAGAGCGGGGGGAGGATGGTCGAGTCGTCTGCGTCGGCTGTATCATCATCGTTACCTTCGAGATAGACTTTGAGGAAGCCGTCAAACTTGATGACCTCGCCTGTCGATGTGAAGTGTTCGGGTCGTCCCGAGGGGCTGATGTCGACCGTCGTCTTCTCAAATTCTGCGTCGGCCATCTGCGAGGCCATGGTGCGGAGGCGTATGAGACGGTAGAGGCGCTTCTCCTGCGCTGTGCCGTCGATTGTTTCCTTGTCGATATATGTCGGGCGGATGGCTTCGTGGGCTTCCTGCGCGCCTTTGGAGTTGGTGTGGTAGCGGCGCACCTTCAGATAGCGCTCTCCGAGCTCGTCGGTGATGAGACGCGAGATGGTCGAGATGGCCAGCTGCGAGAGGTTGAGCGAGTCGGTACGCATATAGGTGATATGACCTGCCTCATAGAGTTTCTGGGCTATCATCATGGTCTGCGAGACGGTAAATCCGAGCTTGCGGCCAGCCTCCTGCTGGAGCGTGGAGGTGGTGAAGGGGGGAGCGGGCGACTTCTTCAGTGGTTTGACATTGATGTCAGTGACGGTGAAAGCCGCTTTTTTGCATGCTTCGAGAAACTCCCGGGCCGAGGCTTCGTCGGGCAGACGTTTCGACAGTTCCGCACGGAGCTGTGAGCCTCCGGGGACAGTGAAGAGAGCCGTCACTCGGTAGTAGGGCTCGGAGGTGAAGCTGTTGATCTCATTCTCGCGGTCGACGATGAGACGGACTGCCACCGACTGCACTCGTCCGGCCGACAGCGCCGGCTTGATCTTTTTCCAGAGCACGGGCGAGAGCTCAAAACCCACAAGACGGTCGAGCACACGGCGTGCCTGCTGCGCGTCGACGAGGTGAAGGTCGATGTCGCGGGGATTCTCGATGGCGTTGAGAATTGCGTTTTTGGTGATTTCGTGGAAGACGATGCGGCGGGTATTGTCGGGCTTCAGTCCGAGCACCTCATAGAGATGCCAGGCGATGGCCTCACCCTCGCGGTCCTCATCAGATGCGAGCCAGACCGTCTCGGCTTCCTTGGCGGCCTTCTTCAGCTCTGCAACGAGGTTTTTCTTGTCGGCCGGTATTTCGTAGACCGGTTGGAAATCAGAGTCAACTTTGATGCTTATGTCTTTCTTGCGTAGGTCGCGGATGTGACCGTAGCTCGACATGACCTTATAGTCCTTGCCGAGAAATTTTTCGATAGTCTTGGCCTTTGCCGGAGACTCTACTATGACGAGGTTTTTCAACATATTCTCTTTAGGTGTGTGTCCACCGCCTGACAGCGTAGGGTAGGCGGCAGAGGGTCGAAACCCTGTTCCGGCCCTGCGATTCAGACCGCAAAGGTATAAAAATCTATTAAATAAGCGTTAATCGTTTAACAATTTATCACATTTAGCCCGCTCTTGCCGGCCTTTCATCCCTCTTTTGGGCGCAGGAGCTCAACGAGTCGGGCCACACCCACGGTGGCGGGATCGGCGATGACATGGACATTCTGTGGCACCGGGGCCGGACGCGGGTCGATGTAGTAGACGGGCACTCCCGGGCGCACGTAGTGGAGCAGACTGGCGGCGGGATAGACTGCGAGCGAGGTGCCTATGACAGCGAAGATGTCGGCCTGCTCGGTCCACTCGATGGCCCGCTCGATGTTGGGGACTGCCTCCTGGAAGAAGACTATGTGGGGGCGCACCGGATCGCCATACTTGTCGCGGGTGTCGGGCGAGGTCTCGAGATGCTGCTCGTCGAGGGTGTAGAGGCGCGTCTCGTCGCGCATGGAGCGCACCTTCATCAGCTCGCCATGCAGATGCAGTATCTTCGAACTTCCGGCACGCTCATGGAGGTCGTCGACATTCTGGGTGATGACATAGACGTCATACCACTTCTCGAGTTCCACAAGGGCGAGATGGGCGGCATTAGGGCTGCATTTCACAAGGCCTTTGCGCCGTTCGTTGTAAAACTGGTGGACCAGAGCCGGGTTGCGGGCGAAGCCGTCGGCACTACAGACATCCATCACCGGATAGTTTTCCCAAAGACCGTCGGCGTCGCGGAAGGTCGAGATACCCGACTCGGCGGAGATGCCTGCGCCCGAGGAGATGACAAGTTTTTTCTTTTTCATTTCAGAGGGTTGTGATTGTTCTTTGAAATTTCTAACGTTTGGCCTTGAAAAAAGTGCGCATCAGCTCTCCACATTCTTCCTCAAGCACTCCGGCGGTCACCGTAGCCTTGGGATGGAAGGGGGAGCGTGAGGTCAGCGAGCGGTAGCCACGCTTGGGATCGGAAGCTCCGTAGACTATGCGTCCTATCTGGGCCCAGCCGATGGCTCCGGCACACATCAGACACGGTTCGACCGTCACATATAGAGTGCAGCCCTGGAGATATTTCCCTCCGAGAGTCATCGCACCTGCGGTTATGGCTTGCATCTCGGCGTGGGCCGACACATCAGCGAGGGCTTCGGTGAGGTTATGGCCACGTCCGGCAATCATGCCGCGTGGAGTCACGATCACTGCACCGATAGGCACTTCATCCAACTCAAGTGCCTGCCTGGCTTCAGCAAGCGCCATACGCATATACTTCTCGTCAAGTTCAATCTGATTCATGGATGCAAAGATAAGGATTTTAGTTGAAAGTCGAGAGTCGTGAGTCGGAAGTCAGGAGTCAGAAGTCAGAAGTAGAGAGTCGGAAGTCGAGAGTCGTCTGACGGATAGCTCCTGCCGGAGGCAGGAGGGTCGTGCAGAAACCCCAGGCATCGCCTGGGGTAGGACAAGTCATATTAAATTGGCGCCTCGGAGAGGCGCTATAAACGTGAGCCGTATATCAGATATACCCGTCTCTCTCAGCCATGACTTGCCTCTCCGAGGCTCTGCTATATACACGTCAGATGTCCCCAGGCCTTGCCTGGGGTTTCATCATGACCCTCCTGCCTCCGGCAGGAGCTATCCTTCAGGCGACTCATGACTTCTGACTCTCGACTCACGACTATCCTGCCTCCGGCAGGAGCCATCCTTCAGACGACTCCTGACTCCTGACTCCTGACTTCTGACTCTCGACTCACGACTATCCTGCCTCCGGTAGGAGCTATCTTTCAGGCAACTCATGACTTCCGACTCTCGACTCACGATTCTCGACTAAAAAGAAGCACCCGGCCAAAGGGGATTTGACCGGGTGCGTATCGGGATTTGGATATCTGTGCTGATTAGATGTTCTCGGTTACAGCAGTCGAGTAGCTGTCGGGGATGTCAGGGTTGTTCCATCCGTCGAGAGCCGAGTTGTTGTTGCTCTCAGTCTGGACGATAACCATGTTCATCCATGCCGGACGGCCGATGGTGTTGTGCTGAGACTCCTCGTAGAAGTTAGAGCCTTCGTATGCACGGGTCACAGAGTAGTTCAGACGCTTGATGTCCCAGAGAGCCTGACCTTCGCCCCAGAGCTCAACGCGCTTCTGGAAGACAATTTCCTCAACCACTGCATCCATGTCGCTCACGTTGCAGGTGTAGTTGGGATCGCGGTAGCTGGTCATGAACTGCTCGAGAGCCTGCTTGCCGGCAGCGGGATTGCTGTGGGCGAGAGCTTCGGCGTGGATGAAATACATTTCCTCAACGCGCATCACGGGAACGGCGGTTGCAGAGCCTACGTTAGTGTCAGTGCAGTTGCCCATACCGGGACGGAACTTGATAGAAGCGTAGGGGAAGTAGTAGACATAATATCCGCGGTCAGCCTCGTTGACAAGGGGGAAGTCATAGACGAGGGGAGACTTGGCGCTGGGCACGATCCAAGAGAGTTTGCGGAAGTCAGTGTCAGAGATGCGGGCATACATTGATGCGTCGATGATAGGAGCGGCACCTACGGCTGCATAGCCATATTCAGCCTCGGGCGACATCATTGAGGTCCAGTTGCAGATACCGGTCTGGACAGCGTCGTTCTCCTTCTCAAACTTCAGACCCCACATCCATGAGGGATTGTCGAGAGAGTTGAAGCCGGAGTTGACATTGGTCCACTGCTCCTGGGAGAGGGGTGAGCAACCGCTGGCGTTGATGGCGAGCTCAGCATATTCGGCTGCCTTGGGATAGTTCTCGACCCACATGTAGAGGCGGGCATAGAGGCCGTAGACACAACCGAGGTCGGGGAGAAGGATAGTGCCATAAGAGGCCTTTCTGATATTCTCTTCGGCATACTGGAGATCGGAAAGGATGAAGTTGAACATCTCCTCGCGGGTAGCGCGGGGATTGTTGCGTGCTTCTTCCTCAGTGGTGTTCTCAGTAACGATGGGCACTGTGAGGTTGGTCACATTATTGCCGTCGCTGGTGATAGGTGAAGTGTTGTTGTTGGGGAGGAACTCATACCAGCGGGCCATGTCGAGATAGGTCATGGCGCGGAAAGCGAGAGCTGTTGCACGCGCACCCTTGTCGTAGTCGCTGGTGACATCTGCTGTATATGTGCCAAGAGCCTTGTTGCATGCGAGTACCTGCTGGGTATAGTAGTTCCAAAGGCGCTGTACGGATGCATAGTTCTGACCGAGGTAAACGATCTGGGTATAGTTTGACCACTGGTTGTAGTTCAATCCGAGTCCGAGGATCGACATGTCACCGGTCATGCAGTCGCGGATGTGCATCATTGATGAGTAACCGAAGTCACCGTGCCAGTCTGCACCGGTGGTGTTCCAGTTGACCATGAAGCCGGGCATCGCGTAGATCATGGCTTCGCCGGCCTTTTCAGATGACTCAAGCTGATCCTGGGTGACACTGCTGGTGGGGAAGACCTCTTCCACGCAGGAAGTCAGTCCCATACCCGCTGCAAATGCAAGGACGAGTGTTGATTTGAATATGGTTTTCATTGCTTATAGTCTGCTTTGTTAGAATGAAACATTAATACCACCGGAGATTGTACGGATAGGAGCGTAGTAAGCGTTGGTCACAGAACCGGTGATTGACTGGCGGGGATCAAGACCCTTGCGCTTTGACCAGAGAGCTACGTTGTCGCAAGAGAGATAGAGACGGATCTTGTTGACGTCGATCTTCTTGGTGACCTTAGTTGGAAGGGTGTAGCCGAAGTTGATGCTCTGGAGAGCGAGGTAAGATGCGCTGGTGAGGAAGCGGTCCGAGGTCGAGGTCACGTACTGGTCAGAGTAGTACATGTAAGGAATGTTTGAGTTGGTATTCTCGGGAGTCCATGCGTTGTAGAGATCCTTGTGCATTGCACGGCCGCGTGAAGTCTGATAGGGGCTTGCCATGAGGCTTGCATAAGTGCCGTCATACACTTGTCCGCCGAGCTGGTAAGTGAAGTCGAGCTGGAGGTCGAAACCGTAGGCGCTGAGCGATGTTCCGAAACCACCGTAGACGTCGGGAAGTGCGGTGCCACAGAGGTAGAAGTCACCCTGGCTGTAGTTTTCAGTTGTTTTGATTTCACCTGTGGGCTTGCCGTTTTTATCCTTCACGTTGTAGTACCACATAGAGGCACCGTTCTCCTTGTTGACACCGGCGAAGCGCTTGATGCGGTAGGTGTAGAGTGATTCACCTTCGCCATAGAAGTAGCTGCCGTTGCTGTAGCCTTCGACACCGTCGACTGTCATAGTCTTGCGCTCTTCGGGGAGACGTGAAATCTTGTTCTTATACCAGGTGAGGTTGGCGTTGACGCTCCAAGTGATGTCGCGTGTGCGGATGATATCGCCGTGGAGGTCGATTTCGAAGCCCTTGTTGACCATATCGCCAACGTTGTCGTAGTATGAGGTGTAACCGTAGCTCGGGGGGAGCGGGAATGAGAAGAGCATGTCTGAGGTCTTGCGGTAGAAGCCTTCGATGGTACCGGTGAGGCGCTCGTTGAAGAGTGAGAAGTCGACACCATAGTTGAGGTTGCCACCCTTTTCCCAGGTGATGTTCTTGTTGCCGAGGGTGTTGGGGATAGCGGCGGGGTGACCACCTGCATTTGTAATGGTGTAGGTGTTGACATAGCGGAAGTTACCGATATTGTCGTTACCCTGCTCACCGTAAGAGACTTTGAGCTTCAACATGTCGACCCAGGGTGCCTGGAAGAAAGCTTCCTTGGAGATGATCCATGCAGCGGATGCTGACCAGAATGTACCCCAGCGGTTTTCGGGATCGAAACGTGAAGATGCGTCACGGCGGAGAGATACGCTGCCGAAATACTTGCTGTCGTAGTCGTAGTTGATACGGCCGAACCAACCTTCGTTGTTGTAGTCAGTCTCGTATGAAGAGCTGCTGCCGTCGAGGATGGCACCGTCGAGTTCCTCGTTGCCGGGGAGAAGCATGTTGGAGCGTGAAGCGTAGAGGTAAGAATATTTGTTCCAGTAGTTCTCGTGGCCGAGGAGGACGTTGATGTTGTGGTCACCGAACTGGCGGGCCCAGTTGAGGAGCTGCTGGTAGGTGTAGTCGATACGGCGGAAAGAATACTTGTAGACGATACCGTTAGAGGTCGCATACTGGCCGTAGAAGGGGTTGGTCACGTTGGTCTGGCGGGTTTCATACAGGTTCACGGAGTTGTTGGTGGTGAACTTGAAGTCGCGGAGGAAGCGGATCTCAGCGAAACCGTTGGCGGTCATTGCATTACCGTTTGACTTGCTGACATCGAGAATGTTCTGCGAGAGGGGGTTGGCCTGAGAGAAGACAGGACGCTGGGGAAGACCGAGTTCCATGCCATCACCGTAGTCATACATGGTGTTGCCGTTTGAGTCTTTCATGATGTTGCCCTGGGCGTCACGGACGTAGAGGGGATAGATAGGAGCGAGCTGATTGTTGACAGCGAAGATGTTGCCCGATGAAGCAGAGCTACCGTCATCACCGTTGAACTTAGACTCATAGTGGGTGTATGACATGTTGGCACCTACCTTGAGCCAGCTCTTGGCCTGTACGTCAGCAGAGAGACGGCCGGTGAAGCGCTCGTAGCCTGAGTTGGTTACGATACCTTCGTTGTTGAGGTAGCTTGCAGAAGCGTAGAATGAACTCTTGTCTGAAGCCTGTGATACAGAGAGGTTATATTCCTGACGGAGAGCATTCTTGTAGATAGCGTCGCTCCAGTTGTCGGGAGTGAGGTAATACTGCTCACCGTTTTCGGCAGTGAAGAGACTGCCCATGACAGCGTTGGGGTTGAGCTTGTAGCCGTTGACGAGCATGTTTTCACCCTCGGGAAGAGTGTAGACATTGTAGCCGAGCTGACCGATGAGGTTGGCGTTGGCAAAGGCGAGAGCGCGGTCTGCGTCATAGCCACCGACCTTCTGTGCATAGTTGCCGAGCGCGCGGCCATACATTTCGTAGTATGCAGCGGGAGAGGTGATTACATCGTAGTCGCTGATGGCGCGTGAGTTAGAACCCCACTTTGCGTCGAGAGTCACACGGGCAGAACCCTGCTGACCGCGCTTGGTGGTGATAAGGATGACACCGTTGGCACCACGTGCACCATAGAGGGCATTGGATGCAGCATCCTTGAGGACAGTCATTGACTCGATGTCCTGGGTAGAGATATTGTCGAGGCCACCGTCATAGGGAGTGCCGTCGAGCACGATGAGAGGTGAGTTGCCTGCGTTGATTGAAGAAATACCGCGGATGAGCACTGTGGGGCTTGATGTGCCGGGAGCGCCTGATGCAGAGTTTATCTGTACACCTGACACCTTGCCCTTGAGAGCGTCAACAGGGTTGGTAACCTGAACGGCTTCGATCTCTGAAGCGTCGAGCACCGAGGCAGAACCGGTGAAGGCTGAGCGCTTTGCGGTACCGTAGGCGACAGTGATGACCTCGTCGAGCATGTTGGTACCGTCG
>JAMPDC010000001.1:503730-508694 GCA_023665865.1 Staphylococcus sp. | reverse complement strand
CGACGGTACCAACATGCTCGACGAGGTCATCACTGTCGCCTACGGTACCGCAAAGAAGTCTTCTTTCACTGGTGCCGCCTCCACGATCTCGGGTGCTACCATTGAGAAGCTCCAAGTTTCCAACGTATCGAAAGCTCTTGAGGGCGCTGCTCCCGGTGTACAGGTCGCTTTGCAGTCCGGTCAGCCCGGTTCAAGCGGTACTGTCCGCATCCGTGGTATCGGTTCTATCAACTCAAGTGCCGCACCTCTCTATGTGGTTGACGGTATGCCTTTTGACGGCGACCTCGCCTCGATCAACCCTAACGACATTGAATCAATGTCTGTCCTCAAGGATGCTGCTTCTACAGCTCTCTACGGTTCCCGTGCGGCTAACGGTGTGATCGTTATCACAACGAAGAAAGGCAAGGAGCAGAGATCTCGCGTCACTGTAGATGCCCGCATCGGTTCTAACTCACGCGGTATCAGCAACTATGATATCATGACAGATCCTGGCATGTATATGCTTACCAACTGGAATCTTCTTAAGAATCAGACAAATGCCGAGAATGCGACTGCCAAGCTCATCGACCGTGTCGGCTACAATCCTTTCGATTGCGCCAACAATGCAGTTGTCGACATTAACGGTAACCTCACCAATGCCCGTCTCCTTTGGAATGACGACTGGACCGACGAGGCTATTAAAAACGGTCTCCGTCAGGAATACAATGTGACCGTTTCAGGTGGCAACGAGAAGAGCAACCACTTCCTTTCAATGGGCTACCTTGAAGATGAAGGTATTATCAAGAATTCTGACTACAGCCGCCTTTCATTCCGTGCGAGCGGTGATTATGACGTGAACCGTTGGATTAACGTGAGCGGTAACATCGCCTACTCACGCGGTGAGCAGAATGCTCTTCAGATCACAAGCCTTTCGAACTATTCAAACACCTTCGCCTTCATCCAGCAGATGGGTCCCATCTACCCGGTATTCGCATACGACCGTCAGGGCAACCGCATCTATGGTGAGAATGGCAAGGCTATCTATGATTTCGGTGACGGTCAGTATGGCGTCCGTCCCTACTTCTCTAATCAGAACGTAGTTGCATCCGACGATGCCAACCAGAACCGTTATATCCGCGACAACATCAGCAGCCGTTTCGGTCTCACACTCAAGATCATCGACGGTCTCCAGTTCCGCGCCAACCTCGGCTATGACGTGACCAATACCTCACGCGACCAGTTCATGACTCCCGATTTCGGTGATGCCCAGCAGGTTGACGGACGTGCCTACAAGACCCGTCAGCGCAACGAGACCTATACCATCAACGAACTTCTCTCATACGAAAAGAACATCGGTGAAAAGCATCATTTCGACATCCTCGCAGGTCACGAGACCTATAAGATGAACCTCAACTACCTCTATGGTGCAAAATCACACTTCTTCGAGCCTACAATTCCTGAGTTTGACAATGCCATCACAATGGACAATCTTTCGTCATCGACAGATGAGTACACCATCGAATCGTGGCTTGGCCGTATCAACTATGATTTTGACGACAAGTATTATCTCTCTGCATCTCTGCGTAGCGACGGTTCATCACGTTTTGCAAAGGATCACCGTTGGGGTACATTCTGGTCAGTCGGCGGTTCTTGGCGTATCAGCAAGGAGAACTTCATGAAGGATCTCACTTGGCTCGACAACATGTCGATCCGTGCGAGCTACGGTAGCGTAGGTAATGATGACATCTACTATCCCAACTCTACATCAAGCAACTACTATCCCGCTCTCACCCAGTATGAGCTCACCAACGCCGGTGGCAGCTACTCGCTCTCACGTTTCTATCAGGGTAATCCCGACATCACTTGGGAAACTTCCTACAACTTCAATGTCGGTTTCACCGCTCAGCTTCTCAACAACCTTCTTAACGTTGACTTCGAGTATTTCAACAAGCGTACAGAAGATATGCTTTACAACGTACCGCAGTCTCCGTCATCAGGCGTAAGCTACATTTCGGAAAATGCCCTCACAATGAACAACAAGGGTATTGAATTCACCCTCGGTGTAAACATCCCCATGCCTAAGGACTTCACTTGGAACTGGACTTTCACCGGTACTCATTATGTAAATAAAGTCACCGACATTCCTGCCGACAAGCGTGCAGACGGTATCACCCACGGTGGTTACTACAACATCCGCGAGGGCAGAAGCGTTTGGGATTTCTACTACTACAAGTTCGCAGGTCTTGACGAGACAGGCCACTCAACCTGGTGGGCTGACGTGAAGGATGAGGATGGCAATATCACCGGTCGTGAGGCGGTTTCTGACTACAGCGCCGCTACCAAATACTATATCGGCACTGCAATTCCCGACTTCATCGGCGGTATCACAACCAACTTCACCTGGAAAGGTCTTGATTTCTCTGTGGCAATGAACTATCAGATCGGTGGTGACATCTACGATGGTATGTATACTACCCTCATGGGTTCAAGCAATGCCGGTCAGAACTGGCACAAGGACATCCTCAATGCATGGACACCGGAAAACACCAATACAAACGTGCCTGTGCTCGACGGCGACCAGAATGCCAACACACTCTCGGATAAGTTCCTTATCGGTGCCGACTTCTTCAATCTGCGCAACATCACTCTCGGTTATTCATTCCCGAGCAAGTGGCTGGCCAAGGCAAACATCGAGCGTGCACGCATCTATATGAATGCCGACAATGTGGCTCTTTGGTCGAAGCGTAAAGGTATGGATCCCCGCCAGTATATCTCCGGTGAATCCGCTGCCAACTACTCTACCATCCGCACTTTATCATTTGGTCTTTCATTAACATTCTAAAGATTAACATACATGAAATTTCACAATATCGCATTAAAGGGAATCGCCCTTGGAGCACTTGTCTTTGCTTCATCTTGCTCCGATGATTTCCTTGACACCAAGCCTGAGGGCATGATTGACGCAGAGGATGTGAACGCTACCATGCAGAAGGATCCCTCGCTCGTACAATCATATCTCACCGGTGCCTACATGAACTTCTACAATGGTGGTGAGTGGCGCACAAGCCATGACGTCTATGGCATCCAGGGATTGCGCATTGCGATGGATATGATGACAGACGATGTCACTCTTCCCCGCAACGCACAGTGGTTCGCGTTTGACTATCAGCTCGACAACCGTCTGTCTAACTACCGCCGTACGACAGCTACATGGCGTGAGCTTTATCAGGTCATCAATGACTGCAATACTGTCATCGAGTTCCTCAAGCCCGAGGATGGCTCTACCCCGGAGGGTGATGCTAAGAAGATGCTCGGTCAGGCATACGCATTGCGCGCGCTTAACTACTATTATCTCATCAACCTCTGGCAGCAGCCTTACAGCGTCAATCCCGATGCCCCCGGTGTTCCCATCAAGACAGAAAGTGAATATCGTCCCGAGCGTGTCCCTGTAAAAGAAGTGTATGATCAGATCATTTCTGACATCAAGACCGGCTATGGGTACCTCCAGGGCGAGAAGGTTGCCGACAAGGGTAGTATCTCTGAATATGCAGCCGCATTCATCTACGCTAATGTGCTCATGTTCACCGGCGACTATAACGGTGCTGCCGAGTGGGCTGAAATTGCTGTGAAGGGTGGTTCGTTCAACTCTGAGGCCGATATGATCAGCGGTTTCAACTCTCTTGACATGCCTGAAGTGCTCTGGGGCTACAAGGTCGACACCGAGAACACCTGCTACTATGCATCGTTCTTCTCTCACGTGGATACCTATATGCCCGGTTACGGTGGTCAGGTTGGCTACCGTAAGTTGGTCGCTTCTGAGCTTTACGATCAGATTGCCGACAATGACGTGCGCAAGCAGTGGTTCGGTTATGTGGACGACTACAACCTTCTCGGTGTAGACTTCACATACGAAGAAGGCAATGGCTGGCTTCCCTACCTTTCAAACAAGTTCCGCGACAAGTATCTGACTTCGATGGGTGCTGACGGTCCCTTCACTTCAGATGTAATCTACATGCGTACAGCCGAGATGTATTATGTGGCTGCCGAGGCTTACTATCTTGCCGGCAATACTGCCAAGGCTCAGGAAGCTCTCACAGCGATCATGTCAACCCGTGTCCCCGGTTACACATGTACTTCTACCGGTGAGGCTCTCTACAAGGAGATTTGTGTAAACAAGCGAATTGACATGTTTGAGGAGGGTAGCCGTTTCTTCGACATCAAGCGTCGTAACGAGTCAATCGACCGTAGCCTCAGCACTGACGCTCCTATTTCAGAGCTTGAATATGTAGGTGCAGTTCGCTTCTCCGGACATGACGCCAAGATGATCTATCAGATTCCTGATGCTGAAATTCAGAACAATCCTGAAATTACAGTCCAGAATCCTGCGAAATAATCTCAGGGTCTGATTAAAAGCAAGACACCCGGCCAAGATTTCTTGGTCGGGTGTTCTTTTTTAATCGAGAGTCGAGAGTTGTGAGTCGGGATTCTTTCTCGGTAAGCTCGAAAGCGGCAAGCCGATGACGAGAGTCGGGAGTCGTGAGTCTTTCTCGGTAAGCTCGAAAGCGGTAAGCCGGTGACGGGAGTTGGCTGAAAGATGGCTTCTGCCGGAGGCAGGGTGGTCGTGATGAAACCCCGGGCAAGGCCTGGGGCAGGACAAGCCATATAGAATAGTAGCCTCGGAGAGGCGTCATATAAGCTGGCCGTATCTCAGATATACCTGCCTCTTTCTGCCACAAACCGCCTCTCCGAGGCTCTGCTATATACACGTCGGATGCCCCCAGGCCTTGCCTGGGGTTTCTTCATGATTTATCTGCCTCTGGCAGATATGCAGGCGGGGAGTCGGGAGTTGGGGGGCGTGAGTCGAAAGTCTTTCTCGGCAAGCTCGAAAGCGGCAGGCCGGTGACGGGAGTTGTGAGTCGTGAGTCGAGAGTTGGGTTTCGCGGTTCCATTCGGCGGGGTGGTTTCAGGTTCCATTCTACGGGATG
>JAMPDC010000001.1:461473-503630 GCA_023665865.1 Staphylococcus sp. | reverse complement strand
GTTCCACGGTACCATTTCGCGTTGCGGTTCCACGGTACCATTTCGCGTTGCGGTTCCACGGTACCATTTCGCGTTGCGGTTTCGGGTTCCATTGCGTGGTGGTGGTTCCACGGTACCATTTCACGTTGCGGTTCCACGGTACCATTTCGCGTTGCGGTTCCACGGTACCATTTCACGTTGCGGTTCCGCGGTAGCATCATTTCACGTCATGGTTCTGCGGTAGCATCTGCGGGTTCTTTGAGGTGGAGTGTGAATTCTTTGCCGTCATATCGGAAGTCGAGGAGGTTCATGGCGTGGAGGCTGATGACGGTGTCTTCGGCTGTGGAGCGTGAGACGTGGGCGGTGAGCATGAAGGTTTCGACGGTGACACGGGTGCTCTGCTGCATCATGTCGATGAGCTGCTGTTGGGGTGAGGTGATGGAGATGAGGTGGCCTTCGTCGGCAGCGGCGGCTATCCATGCGCGCACCATGATGTCGGGGGCGGCGATGTTTTCGTCTTTGACGCGGTAGTATGCGCGGTGGGCTCCGTCGGCTTCGATGACTGCTACCGGCCGGCGCCTGGCACGGTCGATCTCGATGCGGAGCACTGTCTTGTCGGGGTCGGTGCGGAAGGCGGTGACGTGGATCTGCTGGGGTGGATGGCAATACATCTCGGCGGCCTGCTCGATGACGTAGATGTCTTCCTCGTTGCGTATGCCTGCGATGACGCCGTTGTCTTTGACACCTACGAGGAGGCGGCCTCCGTCGTTGTTGGCGAAGGCTGAGATGCTGCGGGCTATCTTGCGTGCGTCGGAGATGGCAAATTTGAAGTCCTGGTGCTCGTGTTCACCCTCTTCGATGAGCGAGGCTATGTAGAATTTTCCCTTTATTCCTTTGAGGTCCTTCATCATCACTGCGGATAGGTGAGGTTTTCGGGACGGATGGCGGTGAGCACTTCGTCGATGTAGCGTCGTGCTGCCTGTCGGGCGCCGTCGGGGTCCATG
The DNA here is from genome assembly GCA_023665865.1 of Staphylococcus sp. Taxonomy (GTDB): domain Bacteria; phylum Bacteroidota; class Bacteroidia; order Bacteroidales; family Muribaculaceae; genus Duncaniella. The sequence continues at coordinate 502,647 of JAMPDC010000001.1, read as the reverse complement.
AATGAGTAGTTGCCGCAGTCGCGGGGTGTGGCTCCGGGGATTTCGCCTTGGAATGTGGAGATGAATTCCATCGTGCGGCGGATGAGCGGGAGTATGTCGGCGGGGGTGGTGTCGCCCTGGACTATGAGGTAGTTGCCGGTGCAGCATCCCATGGGGCCCCAGTAGACGATGCGGTCTTTCCACTCGGGGTCGTTGCGGAGGAAGGTTGCCGCGAGGTGTTCGATGGCGTGGAGTGTTGTGGGCGAGAGTGCGGGCTGACGGTTGGGTTCGGTCATGCGGATGTCGAAGGTGGTGAGGGTGTCGCCCGAGGGGGTGGTGTCGCGGCGGGACACGTAGATGCCTCTGAGGAGGCGGTTGTGGTCTATGGTGAAGCTGGGGATTTTGTCCATGGGGAATCGGGAATGGGAAATTTGAGAATTAGAGGCCGGTGAGGATGCTGCTGACGAGGGCGAATGATTTCTGCGGGGCGGCTGTCCAGAAGTCTTCATATTGGGTGGAGTTGTCGTGTGAACACCAGGGGGTGTCGCTGATGACGCGGATGCAGATGAAGGGGATGCCGCGGTGGTTGCAGGCTTGGGCGATGGCGGCCGATTCCATGTCGACGGCCATGACGTCGGGGAAGTGGGAGCGTATGCTGTCGATCTCTGCCTTGGAGCTGATGAAGAGCTCGCCTGAGGCTATGAGGCCGTGCTTGATGCCGGGAGTGTTGGCGGGAATCTCGGGACTCACTGCGGGGAAGTAGAGTGGAGATCCGGGGACGTGGCCCCACTCCTCGCCGATGCACCAGAAGTCGTGGTGTGCGAGACGGTCGGCGACCACGATGTCCATGACGGCTACGTTGTCTCCCGCGCCTGCCGCCACTCCGGTGTTGATGATGATGTCGGGGCTGAAGGCTTCGATGAGGGTGATGGCACCGATGGCAGCGTTGACCTTGCCGATGCCACACTGCATGAGCCCGACGCTGTTGCCGCCGATCTTGCCGGTGTGGATGGTGACGCCTCCGTGGGTGATGGTGTCGGGATCTTTGAGGAGGGGCTGGATGAGGGCCTGCTCTTTCTGCATGGCCACGATGATGCCTATTTTCATGACTGTAGATGGGGTGGTTGTGGGTGATTTATGCGTTTTGCGGAGAGGAGGGTTGGCGCGTAGGTGTCGCGGGTGGGACAGCGTAGGCCGACAGCTCCCAGAGGAGGTAGAGGGGGAGGAAGACCACGAGGAGTGTGAAGGGGTCGCCTGTGGGAGTGATGACTGCGGCGAGGATGAGTAGAGCGACGATGGCGTGGCGGCGGTAGGCCGAGAAGAGGTTGCGGGTGAGCAGGCCGGTCTTGCCGATGAGCCAGGCGAGGATCGGGAGCTCGAAGACGATGCCCATGATGAGGATGAGCATCATGAAGTTGTCCATATAGGAGTCGAGCGAGATCTGGTTGGGGATGAGGGCCGAGAGCTGGTAGCCGGCGAGGAAGCGCAGGGTGAGAGGAAAGACGAGGAGATAGCCGGTGGCGACCCCGAGGTAGAACATGAGGTTGCCTGCGATGAAGGCTGTCGTGACTCCCCGCTTCTCGTTGTCGTAGAGCCCGGGGGCTATGAAGCTCCAGAGCATGTAGACGCAGAGGGGAAATCCGAGGATGACGGCGAGCCAGAACGAGGTTGAGATGTGGATGAAAAACTGCGAGGCAAGCCGTATGTTGATGAGGCTGACGTCGGTTGTCGCCGTGGCGGAGTCGGGGAGGATTCCGGTGATGGCGGGGATGCGTGCGAGCCAGCGGTAGAGGATGAAGTCGGAATTGCAGGGGGCGAGGATGACGCTGTCGAAGATCGTGGGCATGGCGGCGAAGAGGATGCCGGTCAGCACGAGCAGGAGGAGGGCTATGCGGATGAGCACTCCCCGGAGCACTTCGGCGTGATCCCAGAAGGTCATCTCGGTGTTCACTTTTCGGCCTTTTCAGATGAGGAGGTTTCGGCTTTGGCGTCCTTGTCGGCCGCTGCTGAGCCGGGGGTGGAGTTGATCTCGCTGACGGCGTCGTTCATTCCTTGCTTGAACTGGCTGATGCCCTTGCCCATGCTGCGGGCGAGATCGGGGATGCGCTTCGCACCGAAGAGGAGGAGGATGACGACGAAGATGATGATGAGTTCGCCTGTGCCGAGGTTGAGAAAGCAGGGTGTCATGGTGGTGGTGATATGGGTTGGATGGTTTAGAGGTTGAGATGGATTGATTTGTGCAAAGGTAGTGATTTTTTCGCTTTCAGCTCCGGATGACGCCTGCGGCGATGGCTGCGGCGATGTTAAAAATGGTTTTTGAACCTTAAAATGTTGACAGAAAAGCGTAACTTTGCACCTTGATTGGCGCACTCCGCCCGTCACCGTCACAGAAAACACAGAAACAATCATACACAAAACCAACGAAAATCCAATGAAAGCATTCGTATTCCCCGGTCAGGGCGCCCAGTTCGTCGGAATGGGCAAAGACCTTTACGAGACCAATGAAGTGGCAAAGGAGATGTTTGAGAAAGCCAATGAGATCCTCGGCTTCCGCATCACCGACCTCATGTTTGCCGGCACTGACGAAGACCTCCGTCAGACCAAGGTGACCCAGCCTGCCATCTTCCTCCACTCGGTGATCCTCGCCAAGACCATGGGCGAAGAGTTTGACCCCTCGATGGTTGCCGGCCACTCACTCGGCGAGTTCTCGGCCCTCGTGGCTGCCGGAGCACTCAGCTTTGAGGATGGTCTCCGTCTTGTCTCAGCCCGTGCACAGGCCATGCAGAAGGCTTGCGAGCTTAAGCCCTCGACAATGGCTGCCGTCATCGCCCTCCCCGACGAGAAGGTTGAGGAAATCTGCGCTTCGGTGCCCGGCATCGTTGTCTGCGCCAACTACAACTGCCCCGGTCAGCTCGTCATCTCAGGCGAAGAGGCTGCTATCGACGAGGCATGTGAGAAGCTCAAGGCTGCCGGTGCCAAGCGTGCGATGCGTCTGAAAGTCGGCGGTGCCTTCCACTCTCCCTGCATGGAGCCTGCCCGCGCAGAGCTTGCAGAGGCTATCGAGAAGACCGAGGTCCACACTCCCTCCGTGCCCGTCTACCAGAATGTCGACGCCAAGCCCCACACCGATCCCGCTGAGATCAAGGCCAACCTCGTCGCCCAGCTCACCGCCCCCGTGCGTTGGACACAGAGCGTGCAGAACATGATCGCCGACGGCGCCGATGAGTTCATCGAACTCGGCCCGGGCAAAGTGCTCCAGGGTCTCGTCGGAAAGATCAACCGCGAGGTAGCCACTTCGGGCCGCCAGTAAAAGGAGCGGGGTAGGAGAGTCCCCCCGGCGGTGAACCCGCACTGCCCCCGGGGCGTTATCATAGTGTAAATATCCAAAGAAACACTCACTATTTCACACACACGCTATGATCACGTCTCCGCACACAAGAGGGTTCCAGATTCCGGTAGCCGTCGCCACTATGGCTCCACGGCGTCCGCGCAAAGCTCCGGCTCTGATCGACTTCAAGCCCATGACGCTTGCCGACATAGGCAGAGTGCGTCCGCTCCTCGACAGTGCCTGCTGCCGCACCTGCGACTTCACCGTCGGAGGTACATTCATGTGGACCGACTACTTCGACTATACATATTGCATCGTCAACGACACGCTTTTCATCAAAGGTGTCAGGGAAGACGACCTCACACGGCCGGCTTTCTCAATCCCCGTCGGACGGATGGGGCTTGAGGAGTCGGTCGCTCTGTTGCGGGCCTATTGCGGGAGGGAGGGATGCGAGCTTGTCTTCTCCGCCGTCCCCGAAGCCTATGTCGCCCCTCTCAAGGCTCTCGGTGCAGCGAGCGTCGAGCCGCTGGACGACTGGAGCGACTATCTCTACGACGCGCAGGCCCTTGCCACTCTCTCAGGCAAGAAACTCAGCAAGAAGCGCAACCACGTCAACCGTTTCGAGGCCGACAATCCCGGCTACACCTTCACCCCGCTGACCCCCGGGATGATCCCGCAGGTCAAGGCTTTCTTCGAGGCGACACATCTGCCTCTGTCCAAACCCGCCATCGCCGACATCGAGAGGGAGCAGGTGGGCCGCGTGCTTGACAACATGGATCTCTACGGCTTCGAGGGGGCCGTCCTTTCCACTCCGACCGACGGCATCGTGGCTTTCACGCTCGGCGAAGTCCGCGGCGACACGCTCTACACCCACATCGAGAAGATGAACCACGAGGTGGCAGGAGCAGGCGAGACTGTCAACAAGCTCTTCGCCGTCATGATGACCGCCCGCCACCCCGAAGTCCTCTACATCAACCGCGAGGAAGACGTCGGCGACCCCGGCCTCCGCTACGCCAAGGAATCCTACCACCCCACGGAAATGCTCAGGAAATTCAATGTAACGTTTTGAGAGTCGGGAGTCGGGAGTTAGTTGAGAGTCGTAAGTCGAGAGTCGAGAGTCGCCTGAAAGATAGCTACACACTCCGACAGCCGCCACCACCATACACCGCCTGCCTTTCACCACACGCCTCGACTCCCGACTCTGAAAGCCGGCTCCTGCCGGAGGCAGGGTAGTTATGATGAAGCCCCAGGCAAGGCCTGGGGGTGGATAGCCGTATGGAATAACAGCCTCGGAGAGGCGCCATAAACGCGTGTGGATATCACTCTGCCACACATCGCCTCTCACTCTGCCATAACCCGCCTCTCCGAGGCTCTGGGATATATACACGTTGGATGGTCCCCAGGCCTTGCCTGGGGTTTCAGCATGATCTATCTGCCTCCGGCAGATATGACTTGGGAATGGGGAGTCGAGAATCGTGAGTCGAGAGTCGAGAGTTGTGGGCTGAGAGGTAGGCGGTGTATGGTGGTGGCGGCAGTCGGAGTGCGTAGCTATCTATCGACTTACGACTTATGACTTATGACTTGACTCTCGCCTCTTGACTCTCGCCTCTCGACTCACGATTCACGATTCTTTGTGACGAGTGTGAGGACGGCGGTGAGGATGAGGATGATGCCGATGGTGGCTTTGAAGGTGAGGATTTCGCCGAAGAGGAGCACTCCGAACATGACTCCGGTGATGGGTTCGAGGGCGCCGAGGATGGAGACTGCTACTGAGCCGATGCAGCGGATGGAGACGGCGACGGTCATCAGTGAGACTATTGTGGGGACGATGGAGATGCCGGCGATGCAGGCCCAGGGGAGCCAGCCGGTGGTGGGGACGGGCTGCACGAGGGTGAAACATTCGGTGCGCGCCGCGAAGACTATCATGCCGAAGAGCAGGGAGTAGAACGTGATGGTCGATCCGGGGAGCTGACCGATGCGGGTCTTGTTGATGAAGACCATGTAGAGCGCGTAGGCGAGCGATGAGAAGATGACGAGGGTGACGCCGATGGCTGTGACGTGGGCGCCGGGACCGGGATTGCAGAGGCAGATGATGCCGGCGAGACAGATGGCTATGGAGATGATGGTCCACCGCGAGATGCGCTCGTGGTAGAAGGCCCAGAGGATGAGGGCGATGAAGACCGGTTCGACGAAGAGGAGGGTCGAGGCGAGGCCGACGTCCATGTAGCGGTAGGCTTCGAAGAGCAACACTGACGAGAGGGCGAAGAAGATGCCGAGCATCACCATCTGGACGGTCTGACGGGGTGTGAGGCGGAAGCTGTCGCCGCGGATGGCCATGATGGTGCCGAGGATGATGGTGGCGAAGAGGTAGCGGTAGAAGAGCACTGACGAGACTGTCATGCCGAGCTGGTAGAGGGGGACGGCGAAGAGCGGGTTGGTGCCGTAGCTCACCGCCGCTACAGCCCCGAGGATGTATCCTTTGGTCGTGCGGGTCATTGCGATGGATGAATGGATGTGAGTGTGGTTGTGAAGTGTGGAGGGTGGAGGAGGCGGGGCGGGGGCTCACTGCTTCATGAAGGGGAGCAGGAGGTTGTTGAGCTGGTTGTATTCGACGAGGAAGCCGTCGTGGCCGAAGGGTGAGTGGATCTCGCCGTAGACTGCGCCGGGGATTTTCGAGCACAGTTCCTGCATCTCTTTGGGGGGGAAGACGATGTCGGTCTCGAGTCCGATGACGAGTGTGCGTGCCTTCACGCGGCGCAAGGCTGCGTCGAGGCCTCCGCGTCCGCGCCCGACGTCGTGGGTGTCGAAGGCGTTGAGGATGGCGCAGTAGGAGTAGGCGTCGAAGCGGCGGCAGAGTTTCTCGCCCTGGTATTGCTGGTAGCTGCATGCGCGGTGGACTTCGGGGAGCTCCTCGGTGTCGCGCTGTGTGAGGTTGTAGCCATAGTAGCCGCGGTAGCTTAGCAGGCCGATGGCGCGGGCTGCTGCAAGGCCTTTGCGTCCGGCTTCGGGGGTGGGGTCGCCGTAGGTCGGGTCGGCTTCGATAGACATGCGCATCGTTTCGTCGATGGCGATGGTCCAGGGGGTGGCGACGGCGTCGGTGGCCATGAGGACGAGCCTCTCGAAGCGCTCGGGCTCCATGACAGCCCATTCGATGGCCTGGAAGCCTCCGACGGAGCAGCCGACTAGGGTCGAGACGCGCCCTATGCCGAGGGCGTCGGCGAGGATACGGTGGGCGTTGACGATGTCGCGGATGGTGTAGGGGGGGAAGTCCTTGTAGTATGGCTTGCCGGTGGCGGGATTGATGTGGAGAGGCGCTGTGGTGCCGTAGGGGGAGCCGAGGATGTTGGCACAGACGATGAAGTTGACAGCGGGGTCGAGAAATTTGCCCTCCTCCACCGTGTGGGGCCACCAGTCGCGGACGTCGCTGTTGGCAGTCAGGGCGTGGCAGACCCAGACGACGTTGCTGCGGTCGGCGTTGAGGGTGCCGTAGGTGTGGTAGGCGATGGTCAGTCCCTCTATCGTGCCTCCGAGTTCGAGCCCGAAGGGGGTGTCGTGGTGATAATAGTTGGTCATTGCTGCGTGTGTGATTGGCTTGCCGGTGCAAAGAAGAGACACGGGGACGCCTGCGCGCACCTGCGTGTCTCTTCTGTCGTGGTTATGTGTGTGTGAGTGCCGTTGTGTGGCTGTTCTGTCAGTCAGAGCCTGCACGTGGGGCTATTATCCGAGGCGGGCCTGGATGGCTTCGGTCTCCTTCTCGTAGCCGGGTTTGGCGAGGAGGGCGAACATGTTGCGCTTGTAGGCTTCGACGCCGGGCTGGTTGAAGGGGTTGACTCCGAGGATGTAGCCGCTGATGCCGCAGGCTTTCTCGAAGAAGTAGATGAGCTGGCCGAGATATTTCTCCTCGAGGGCGGGGAGGGTGATGAGGATGTTGGGGACACCGCCGTCGACGTGGGCTATGCGGGTGCCGAGCTCTGCCATCTTGTTGACCTCGTCGATGTGCTTGCCGGCGATGTAGTTGAGGCCGTCGAGGTTGGCTTCGTCAGAGGGGATGAGCTTCTCGTGGCGGCTTTCGCAGACTGAGATTACGGTCTCGAAGATGGTGCGCTCGCCTTCCTGGATCCACTGGCCCATCGAGTGGAGGTCGGTAGAGTTGTCGACCGCAGCGGGGAAGATGCCAAGGTTGTCTTTGCCCTCGCTCTCGCCGTAGAGCTGCTTCCACCATTCGCCGAAGTAGTGGAGCTTGGGGTTGTAGTTGACGAGGATTTCAGTCTTCTTGCCAGCCTGATAGAGAGCGTTGCGGGTCTCGGCATAGAGATATGCTGGGTTTGAGGCGTCGGCGGTGTTGGTGAGTTTCTCCATCTCGGCAGCTCCGTCGATGAGGGCGCGGATGTCGAAGCCGGCCACTGCGATGGGGAGGAGACCGACGGGGGTGAGCACTGAGAAGCGACCGCCTACGTTGTCGGCGATGACAAATGTCTTGTAGCCCTCCTCGGTGGCGAGACGGCGGAGCGCGCCGCGCTGTGCGTCGGTGATGGCGACGATGCGTTTGCGGGCTTCATCGAGGCCGAGCTGGCGTTCGAGCTGCTCTTTGAGCAGACGGAAGGCGATGGCGGGCTCGGTGGTGGTGCCGCTCTTTGAGATGACGATGATGCCGAAACGCTTGTCTTTCAGATAGTCCTGGAGCTCATAGAGGTAGTCTTCGCCGATGTTCTGGCCTGCGAAGAGGACTTTGGGGTTGCCTTCCTGAGCGGGACGGTAGGCTGCGAAGCTGTCGCTGAGGGCTTCGATGACGGCCTTGGCGCCGAGATATGATCCGCCGATGCCGATGGCCACCACAGTGTCGCAGCTCGCGCGGAGTGAGTCGGCAGTGGCGATGATGTCGTCGAGGAGAGCGTCGGTGGTGTCGGTGGGGAGGTTGACCCAGCCGAGGAAGTCGCTGCCTGCGCCGGTGCCGTTGAGAACTTCGTCGAGGGCGTTTGTAGCCTTGGCGTCGAGTTTGTTGATGTCTTCACGGCTGACTGTGCCGAGGACTTCTTTGATGTCAACTGATAGAGTTTTCATGCTATTTAGGGGTTTTAATGTGAGTAGATGGTGGTGGAGGGAGAGTGTGTATGTGGCGGTGTGGTACCCGGTGGCGGTACCATGCGGGCGGGGCCGTGGGAATGGTACTTTGGTACCGCGGCGGCCGCGGGAGGGTGAGCGGGGTCAGATGAACCACTTGCCGAGAGCACGGATGGCCCGCTCGGCGTTGGCGTGGCGGTAGAGTATGTCATAGACAGCGTCGAGGATCGGCATCTCCACCCCATACTTCTTGTTGATCTCCTTGATACACTTGGTGCCGTAGTAGCCCTCGGCGGTCTGCTCCATCTCCATGCGTGCGGTAGAGACCGAGTAGCCTTTGCCGATGATGGAACCGAAGTTGTGGTTGCGCGAGAAGCGGGAGTAGGCAGTGACGAGAAGGTCGCCGAGATACACAGAGTCGCAGATGCAGCGCGGACGGGGGCAGACTTCGTCGATGAAGCGCTCCATCTCACGGATGGCGTTGCTGACGAGCATGGCAAGCAGATTGTCGCCACCCTTCATGCCGTGGACTATGCCGGCGGCGATGGAGTAGACGTTTTTCAGCACGGCGGCATATTCGATACCCTCGACATCGCTCGACGGGATGGTGCGCGTGTTGGGCGAAGCGAGTTTATCGCCGAAAGCCATTGCGTTTTCGACATCGTGACAGCCCACTGTGAGGAAGCTCGGGCGGTCGAGGGCCACCTCCTCGGCATGGCAGGGGCCGGCGATGACGAGAACCTTGTCGGACTTGACACCGAAGTGGTGCATGACGTAGTCGGAGATGATCTCGTTGTCACCGGGGACAATGCCTTTGACTGCGGAGACTATGAACTTGTCCGAGAGGTCGGCTGTGATCTTGTTGACGTGGGTCTTGAAGTAGGGTGAGGGCATCACCATCAGCAGCGTGTCGGCGTGGTTGCAGACGTAGTTGATGTCGCTCGAGAATTCGATGCGGCTGACGTCAAACTGCACGTCGGTGAGATATGCCGGGTTGTGGCCGAGGCGCTTGAAGTCCTCAATGCGGTCATCGCGGCGCATATACCAGAGTATAGAGTCGCAGTTGCGCAGGAGGAGCTTGGCGAGAGCTGTAGCCCAGCTTCCGCCGCCCATCACTGCTATTTTCTTGAATGACATGTTCACAAGGGTAGGGGGAGTGTGAGAACTGATGAAGAGGAGAGACCCGTGAGCCGGGCTGTTGAGAGGCTCGGAGCCTTACTCGGCTGCGGCTTCGGGAGCCGCGGCAGCGATCCACCGGCCGACTTCCTCGAGCAGAGGTGCCTTGAAGCCCAGTTTGAACTTCTTGTTGATGCCGCAGAGTTCCTGATGGAGCTTGCCGGCAGTCTGTCCGGCGAGCTGCTCGAGAGTGTTGACACCGGCTTTGTAGATAGGAGCCACCCACTCGGCGGGGACACCGATGGCGGTGAAAGCCTCCTCCTTGTCGCGGCGCTGGGTCTTCTCGGGACGCATCTGGGGGAAGAAGAGCACTTCCTGGATGGTGGTCTGCCCGGTCATGAGCATGACGAGGCGGTCGATGCCCATACCCATGCCTGATGTGGGGGGCATGCCGTATTCGAGCGAGCGCACGAAGTCCTGGTCGATGATCATAGCCTCGTCGTCGCCCTTGTCGGCAAGCTTCATCTGCTCGACGAAGCGCTCATACTGGTCGATGGGATCGTTGAGCTCAGAGTAGGCATTGGCCAGCTCCTTGCCGTTGACCATCAGCTCGAAGCGCTCAGTCAGTTCGGGGTTGTCGCGGTGGCGCTTGGTCAGAGGCGACATCTCGATGGGATAGTCGATGATGAAGGTGGGCTGGATGTAGGTGCCCTCACATTTCTCGCCGAAGATCTCGTCGATGAGCTTGCCTTTACCCATCGTCTCGTCGACCTCGATGCCGAGCGACTTCGCAGCCTCGCGGAGCTGCTCCTCGGTCATGCCGGTGATGTCGATGCCGGTGTGCTCCTTTATGGCGTCGGTCATGGTGACGCGGCGGAAGGGGGCCTTGAAGTCTATGATGTTGTCGCCGACCTTGATCTGAGTGGTGCCGTTGACGTCGAGACAGATTCTTTCAACCAACTGCTCGGTAAATTCCATCATCCAGTTGTAGTCCTTGTAGGCCACATAGATCTCCATGCAGGTAAATTCGGGATTGTGGGTGCGGTCCATGCCCTCGTTGCGGAAGTTCTTGCCGATTTCATAGACGCCGTCAAAACCGCCGACGATGAGTCGCTTGAGGTAGAGCTCGGTAGCGATGCGCATGTAGAGGTCGATGTTGAGCGAGTTGTGGTGGGTGATGAAGGGGCGGGCGCTCGCACCTCCGGCAATCGACTGGAGGATGGGAGTCTCGACCTCCATGTAGCCATGCGAGTTGAAGAAGTTGCGCATGGAGTTGAGCACCTTTGTGCGCTTGACAAAGATCTCCTTGACACCGTCGTTGACGATGAGGTCGACGTAGCGGCGGCGGAAACGGAGCTCGGGATCGTCGAAAGCGTCGTAGGTCACACCGTCTTTCACTTTCACGATGGGCAGGGGACGCAGTGACTTGCCGAGCACGGTCAGCTCCTGGGCGTGGACTGAGATCTCGCCCGTCTGGGTGCGGAACACGTAGCCCTTGATGCCCACGAAGTCACCGATGTCGAGAAGCTTCTTGAACACCACATTGTAGAGGTCCTTGTCCTCGCCGGGGCAGATCTCGTCGCGGTTGACATAGACCTGGATGCGGCCGTGGGAGTCCTGGATTTCGAGGAAAGAGGCTTTGCCCATGATGCGGCGACCCATGATGCGGCCTGCGACCGAGACTTCGCGCTGGGGAGCGTCGTCGCTAAAGGTTTCTTTGATTTCGTCGGAATAACCGGTGACAGGAAATTCAGCTGCGGGGAAGGGGTCGATGCCACGGCGACGCATTTCGTCGAGGCTGCCTCTGCGCACTATCTCTTGCTCGCTGAGTTCAAGGACGTTCATATCGATTGATGATTTATGGTGTTAATTTTTAGTTTATCAATGTCTGTTTCCAGGCCATAAGGGTGGAAATAATTGCAAAATTACAGATTTTTTCCACTCGCCCCAACAAAATAGGCTCCAAAACTTGGAGCCCATATTGTTAAAAACGCTAAAAACCACAATGTCAACTGCGGGTGACCGTGAGGCCCGAACGGGAGAGAGCCATCTCGACGAGGCGGGCGTTGGGGCGCAGTGACTGGGTGTGGAGAGTCTGGCGGATGCGGGCCGCGGCCTGCGGATCTTTGGCTACCATGTAGAGATAGCCACCACCACCTGCACCGGGGAGCTTATAGCCGAGACAGAGGTCGTCGACGAGGCGTGTGATAGCCTCCACCTCAGGAGGATTCGTGCCGCGGTCGATGGCGATCTTCTGTTGCCAGGTCTTGCCGATGAGGGCGCCCATGCGACGGAAGTTGCAGCGTTGGATGGCGTCAAACATCTCCATGGTGTGGGCTTTCATCTGACGGAGCAGACGCAGCTGGGAGCCCTCGTTGAGAAACATGTTGCGCACTATCTCCGCGAGGATATCCTTGGCGGTGCGGGTGATGCCGGTGTAGTAGAGCAGGTGACACTGTGAATATTCCGGGTCGGTGAAAAGGGTGTCGGGGAGCCAGTTGACCATCGGATTCTGGTCGAAACCTCTCGCTGTCCGGAGCAGTTTCACTCCGCCGATGACTCCGCCAAACTGGTCCTGCCAGCCTCCGCCGGTGGTGAGAAGTTGTTCGAGCACCAGAGTGCGGCGGCAGATCTCGTTCTTGTCCCAGGCGAGAGCACAGAAGTCGCTGATGGCACCCAGTACCGTGGCAGCGAGGATACTGCTGGTACCGAGACCGCTTCCGGCAGGAATGGCTGAGAAAAGTGTGATCTCGATGCCCGAGCCGAAGTCTTCGAGCTGTGCGCGGAGCGAGGGATAGGCCATCTTGCAGAACCGTGGATGGAAGCCGGCCAGTGCGAGGGCTGCCTTGGGGATTGAGAAGGGGCTGCCGACACGGTGGAAGTCAAGGATACCGTCGAAACTCTCTATCCGCTCTTCAGCTCCGAGGTCGATGCTGCGGCAGATGATGTGGGGCTCACGGCAGGGACGCACGTAGGCCTGTAACGGTGGCTGACCATTGAGCTCGATGGCAAAGTTGATCACGCTTCCACCTTCCATGAGGCAGTAGGGGGCGGTGTCGGTCCATCCTCCGGCGATGTCGATGCGCACCGGCGAACGGCTCCAGACAATCTGGTCGGCACAGACGGCACGGCGGGGCAACTGACGGTCTCCCACGACGGTCTCCATCAGCCCCTGACGCAACAGCGAGAAGGCCTGAGAGCTGTCGGCGCTGCCATCCTCCCCTCTCAGACGCTTGACCTCGGCACGGAACATGGAGTCGCTCACCCGCTTCATCAGCGGTTCGCCGCCGTCGAGTGGCTTGGGAAGTTCAATGCCGTCAGAGGCAAAGGCCTTGGCAGCTTCGAGCAGGTCGCTCTGGTAGAAGACGCTGTGATGATGGTTTGAGGCAAGGGCGAGGCGGTTGGCTTTACGGAATTCACGGCGTTGGGCCACGAGGCGGTCCAGACGGGCGATGTCGGAGATCTGTTCGGCGCTCACGAGCTCATAGCCCGAGAGATCGGCCTCTCCTTCGAGCATAGCCTTGACGAGGCGCCCCATAGTCACGACGTCGGAGACCACAGGGAAGCGCCGACGCTGCTGCTCCTCTCCGGCAAAGCGGTCGTCGATGTTATAGACACGCACGGCATACTTGTCGTCGCCGATGGGGACAATGTCGATACACTGGCCCTTCTGAAGCGTCACATCCCAGTCGTTGCGGGGCACTCCGGTGATGATATGGTCGCCTGTCAGCTTCCACCCCGGGGCAATGTGGCTGTTCTCGACCCAGATGTTGGTGTTGGCAGCCGTGAAAGCAATCTCATAGACGGCGTTTTGCACGAAAATCGACGGGTGAGGCTTGCGGTCGCGGTGCATGATCTCGCGCTGATCGTTGACACGGTTCTGGATAGCGAGGGTCGATGAGATCATCTCGCGTCCTGTGCCGAAATGGTAGAACTCTCCGTCGGGCAGCGGCACGATGGCCACCGACAGTTCACGCAGTTCCGGATCAATGACCTCCGGGTCAGAACCGAGCGCACGGCCGAAGTCGGAATACAGGTCATATTCCTTCAGCGATCCGTCGGCATTGCGCGAACGCTTGCGCAGGAGCTCCACAGCCTTGTCGCTGAGAATCCAGATGCCGATGTCTGTCAGATAGTAGCCGGTCTGAAGGAGGGAGTTGAGAGTCTCCACCGAAGGCTTCTGCAACATGCGGTTGAGCGACGAGGGATCGGCGTGGGTGCTGTAGAATACCCCGTGGTTTTTCGCAATGGAGGCATCGAGCCAAAGACCGTAGCACACGACGTCGGCTTCCGGGACCGGCTGGAGCTGCTCGGCAGCACGGATGTAGACGTCGCCGCTGACAATCATCGTATTGGCCGACTCCGGAGCCATAGCCATGATTCTCTCATAGAGAGGAAGCTGGAGGTCAAGAAGAGTCTGGGAGAGTGACTGGCCGCGTTCCCAACGGAAGATGGGCACCGGAGTCAGGACCTTGCCCGACGGAGCATAGGCAGGCAGACGGCGGCTCTGTCCGCCCGCATGGATGATGATCTTGCGCTCTTTGCCGAGCCACTCCTCAAAGGGCAGTCCGTCTGGATTGCCCGCACGGTGACACTCTTCGAGGATCCACGTGGTGCCTCCACCGCTACCAAGGCGATGGCCGACGGGGTCGGATGTGCAGAAATATTCCGTGTCAGGAAGACCGGTGATGTCATGGAAACAGCCGACAAGGTTGGGCGGCAGTGACAGAAGCTTCTTAGTCATGGTCAAACTCTATCTATCTCGTGTGTGTGACAATTAGTTGGTTGGTCGGTTCAAAACCAATGGCAAAGTTACGATTTACAATCAAAAGTCACAAATTTTAGCATTGACTCCCGACTCCCAACTCTCAACTCTCGACTCCCGACTCTCGACTCCCGACTCTTGGTACCGCCCCATAGGGGAAGAAACCGTGGTACCGGTACCGCCGGGGGACACCGGGCTGGAGCAACCTTGCCGATATCGGTGGCATCATGCACTTTTTTAGTCATTTATGTGGCTAATGTTTGGCGTTTTGAGGTAAATGACTTATTTTTACGGAAAAATCAACAGATGATTAATCGATCTCTCCTTTTCATATCCCTTATCATTCTTCTCTGTCTGCGCCCCTCAAGTCTATTGGCCGCAACCGAGCCCAATGTGGTGATCTCCGACATGGTGAGCACTTATGTCCTCACAGCCGGTAAGGACGGCAAAGGTGTGGCGCGTATGAAACAGCACATAGAGATGACTTTCCGGGCCACGCGGACGCCGGGAGAGGCGACAGCATTTGTGTTCTATGACGATACGCAGACAATCGACAAGGCCAAATGCAAGAATTCCAAACCGGTCTACATGCAGGCAACCTCTGCCGGCATATTCTTTGACGACTCGCGCGTCTGTGTGCTCCCCGTCAAGCTCGAAGAGGTGGGTAAGGATGTCACGGCCGTTTTCGAGCGTACGTTCAACCGTCCCGACTTCGGAGCCATAAGCTTCCTCTCCTCGATCTATCCTGTCAGTAAGTGTAGGGTGATCTATCGTATGCCCGCCTCATTGCAGGGTGAGATAGACCTGGTAGGGCGCAATCTGCCGGAGAATGTATCGTTCACGCGTGAGCTGTCGCCCGACGGCAAAGAGTATGTCATCACCGTCACAGCCACAGATCTTCCGCCTATGGAGAATGAGAATAGTGCTCCCGGTGGGCGCCGGATCTATCCCTATCTGCAACTGACGGGGTTCTACGACGGCGTCGGGTCGCTCTACTCCGCCATGCATTCCTACACTCTCGCCCCCGATCCTGATCCGGAGGCTGTCGTTGAGAAAGCCCGTGAGATCACCGCCGGATGTGCCGCTGCCAAAGATAAGATAGCCGCCATTGGTGATTGGGTTCACGAAAACATCCGCTACATAGCGATCGAGCATGGTGATCTCGGCAATGCCCCCGACTCGCCGTCGGAGGTCCTGCGCAAAAGATTCGGCGACTGCAAGGGTTCGGCGGCTTTGATCAAGGCTATGCTCAAAGCAGTCGGCATCGACGGTCGCCTGGTGTGGATAGGCACTGACGACATCCCTGACGACTGGACGGAGATTCCACAGTTTGCCAGCGGCAACCACATGATAGCCGCAGCCGTTTTGCCGGATACGATCATATATATTGACGGCACGGTTGGCATGGCTGATCCCGGCTATTGTCCGGCGGCGTTGGAAGGGCGGCAGACAGTGATTGAGGATGGCGACAGACCGATGATAGGCCGTGTGCCTGAGCTTGCACCCGCTGTAAACATTGACAGTGTCCATGTCAGCTACACCATCGTTGACGGGCAGAAGCTTAAAGGCCGGCTGACGGAAAGTGTCACGGGAGCCTATAAAGCCAATCTGCTCAACCGGCTCTTTACTACCGACCGGTCGGAACGCGACAAGGTGTTGGCCTCCTACCTCCGCGAGCAGCGGCGCGGTTTCTTCGTGGGTGATGTCACGATCGTCAATGCCCGTCCCGGCGGTGGCCCGACAGTGCTCTCGGCTGAGGTGGAGTCAACGGGCGACATCTCCCGTTCCGGCGGCAAATTGTATGTGTCGCTCAATCTTCTATCCTCCACGGCCATCAGGCAGATCGACATCCGGAAACGCAAATATCCGCTGCGGCTGAAGATGCGTTGTGTGATGAAGCGTGTCGTGACTCTTGAGGTGCCCGAGGGAATGGTTTTGGAAGAGCTCCCGAGCGACTTCTTCCTCGAAACCGACCTTGTAGCCGCAGGCTTGACCTACGATATGACGCCCGGCGGGGTCACCGCTTCTCTCACCTTGACCGTCAAGATCCGGATGATTACGGAGGAGGCGTTTGACGCATGGAACTCCGACGTGAAGGCAATCATGAAAGCCGTCGGTCAACGCCTCATCCTGTCTCCGCAACAGTAACTGTCAACTCATAAACTTAGCAGACATATTGACATGAAACACATCCTCTCGTCCCTTGCAGCATTATTGCTGACAACTCTCTGCATGGAAGCCGCCAAAGGCCCGGATTTGAAATATCTGCGTGACGCCGCCTCGACAGTGTGGGGCATGGATCTGCCGCAGTTCGATCCAAAGACAGAGCCAGCCGACCGGATATTTGACGATGCTTCTGCATCCTTTATCGCGGTCTACAATACCATCAGTGTCACCAGTGATGGCATCGATCACCTCGGGGTCTATCAACTCCCGCGTGGCATGAACGTTGCCGAGAACCGTGTGCGTTCCATCCGCCGCTCGATGGTAAAGATCAATAAGCCCGGCGCGCTCGAAGATTTCTCGGATTTCACTTTCCAACCCTATGAATACAAGGAAGTAAAAGCCGGTATCCCTGACTATGAATACAAGCAAGCATTTGGAGCCCGTATCCATAAGCCTGACGGGCGCGTGGTGGACGTCGATATGTCGTCGACCCTCACCGAGACCGAGGGCAAGAAGGGAAAGTCGGCTGTCGTCCACAAGATTGCCATCCCGGGGCTTGAGGTGGGTGACGTCATGGAGTTTTTCTATCTGACAGACTACTTTTTTCTTGGCAACCAGAATGTGGAGCTTGATGTGAACGTCTTTTCAAAGTATCCCATAGCAGACTATAGGCTTGATCTCACCCTCGATCCGAAACTGACTACAATCATCAATACATACAACGGTCTTGAGGTTGTCAACCGCGATGCTCCCGATAACCTTGGCAATATCCGCTATCATTGGCAGCTCGACAATCTCCGCGCCTTTGACAATCCCCGCTGGAGTGAGCCGAAACGCCAGATACCCTACGTGCATGTCAGCATCAGCGACAATCTTTCGAATCTCTATTCCACCCTTGAGAGCAAACGCCGGAGCAGCGGCGCTTTTGTCAACATTCCCATACCCGTCATTCTCGGTGAGGTGGCCGAGGTGTTTACCAAGCAGAAGGTCGACGGCAAGGATTTCTCGTTGGCGCAGTCGCTTGTGAAGAATTTCAGGAAGTCGCATCCCGAAGCTACCGAGGATGAGATCATAGATGCCGCGTGGCTGTCGGCACTCTACACCACGTTGAAATCTGACAATGTCTACACCGAATGGGGGATGGTCTCGCTGTTCAAAGATCTGCTTGATAAGCAGGCGTTGGAGACACCCGTAAGGCTCGGCGTCACGTCTCCGCGCGACAATGTTCCGGTGGACCAGATTTCAGGCTACAAGCAGGCAACCCCCATGGTGATGGCAGGCGAACGGGCTTTTGTCTTCACTCCCAATCTTACTCTTTACCCCGGCGAACTTCCTGGCAGCTATTCCGGCGAGATGGTCTATCTCCTCAACGGTAAGCGGAAAGAACTGTTTGACAAAAAGAGCTATGAAGCGGCCACTCTGCCGACGGCTCTTAAGAAAGACAATGCCCGTAACGTCAAGTCGACAGTCTCTATCCCCGATGTCGATGGGTCGCTTGTCAGCGTTGACTACACCAATACCCTGACCGGAGTGTATAAGATCCTTGGTATTGGAATTGTCGCCGGCAATGATCTGTTGCTCGAACTCGAGAAATTTCTCGATGTCCCGGCGTCAGACCGCATCAAAGATCTGAAACCGGGCAAGGACGCAGACGATCGACGTAAAGAGTGGTTCACCATACTTGCGAAAAGCGATTTTGCAGTCGAAAATATCGAACTCGTGGAGACTGAAGTTATCTCCAAAGGTTTCATGCCCGGAGAAAAAGGTCTTGGGTATAGGATGAAATTCGATGCTGACGGTCTCGTGTCGACTGCCGGCGATGATCTTATAGTCAATCTCGGAGCCCTTGCCGTTAATGGCACCGATGTCAAGGATGAGAAGCGCGAACGCGACATCAGCATCTTCACCTCCGGGCCTAAAAGCGAGCGTTTAGAGGTGGAGTTTATTGTCCCTGATGGCTATGAGGTGGATTCCGCAAGCCTTGGAGACCTTCAGTCCGGCATCTCTAACATCTGCGGTAGTTTTAATGCCCGGACGTCAGTCACTGACGATGGTAATGTCCGTATGATGATCCGGTTGCAAGACAACAAGGCCATCTATCCGCCATCGGCGTGGAATGACTTCCTCGATCTGAAAGATGCGGTCGCTAGCTTTGGCACTGCGTCTATCGTACTTCATAAGAAATGATTCCGGGCACTGTCCTGTAGCGGAGGCGCGTTTCAGAAGGCAGGTTAAAAACTTTTGGGATGCGCTTCTCGGTTCGGTACCGCCCCATAGGGGAAGAAACCGTGGTACCGGTACCGCCGGAGACATCGGGCGAGAGCAACCTTGCCGAATTGAGCGCGCCCGGCAAGTTTTTTTATTTTGACGTTTCGGGTATTTTTGTCTAAATTTGCGATGTTATGGCAAAATTTCAGATAGACATACTCGGATGTGGCTCTGCGACCCCTACGGCACGCCATCAGCCGTCGTGTCAGGTGGTGAATTTCCGCGACAAGCTCTTCATGATCGATTGTGGTGAGGGCGCACAGTCGCAGTTCAGACGCATGGGACTGAAATTTTCACGTCTGAACCACATCTTCATCTCCCATCTCCATGGCGACCACCTGTTCGGCTTGCCCGGGCTGCTGTCGACCATGGCCCTCCACGAGATAAGCGGCAGTGTGACAGTCCACATCTTCCGCGACGGTGCCAGACTGATGAAGGAGTGGATGGATTTTTTCAACCGCAATTCCCCGTTTGAGATTGTCTATGACATCATCGGGGAGGGGGAGCGCCGTGTGGTCTACGAGGACTCAGGCCTGACTGTGGAAACCTTCCCGCTCTATCACCGCACGCCTTGCACCGGATTCATCTTCCGCGAGAAGGAGAAGTTGCGCCATCTGCGCAGCGATGCGGTGAAATTTCATGCGGTGCCTGTGTCCATGCTCAAGTCAATCAAGGAGGGCGCTGATTTTGTGAAGGAAGACGGGCGTGTGATACCCAACTCCATGCTCACTTCCGACCCCGATCCCGCGATGAGCTACGCCTATTGCAGCGACACTATGATGGATATGCGTGTGGCCGAGGATATAAAGGGGGTTGATACGGTGTATCATGAAGCCACTTACGATGACTCGCTTGAGACCCAGGCCCGCGAACGCGGTCATTCCACCGCCCGTCAGGCTGCCTCGATAGCTGTCGCCGCGGAGGCGAAACGTCTGATTATCGGACATTTCTCAAAACGCTACGACTCGGAGGAGCTTCTGCTCCGGGAGGCACGCGAGGTATTTCCGGAGGTGATTCTTGCCAACGAAGGCCTCAAAATAGATCTTGAATAAGTTTTATAACCACAACGATATATTTATACAGGAATATCATGAAAAGATTACTGAGTTTTTTTCTTATCGCTATCGCATCAATTACCGCTGTCAATGCCCAGACCGATGACTCTATGTCTGACGAGATGATGGCAATGCTTAAGGATTCGATTAATGGACAGGCAGGCCGGATACATCTTGCCGAGGCACACTGCACGATCAATACTCCGGAAGGGTTTGTCTTCCTTGATCCCGATAAGGCCCGTCATCTTCTGGTTGACTACTGGAACAACCCGGCCGACAAGGTTTCAGATCTGCTTGGAGTCCTGGTCAAGGATAAAGCGCAGGTCTATATGAATATCGAGACCGCCTATGTGGTCTCCTATGACAATTCAGGCTATGTCTCCGACGAGGATGCCGATAAAATAGACTTCGACCAGCTTCTTGCGGATATGCGCAAGGATCTCAAAGAGGAAAACAATGCTTCTCCATCGCAGGAGCAATGGGAGCTTATAGGCTGGGGCTGGCAACCGTCCTACGACAAGGACCGCAAGGTTATATCATGGTCAAAACACTATAAAATCGACGGTCAGTATGAGGTGATAAACTACGATGTGCGTGTCCTCGGCAAGGATGGTTTTGTGGTCATCACCGCAGTCGGCGATCCGGAGGCCAAGGACGAGATGCTCGCCGACGATAAGGCTATAGTCGGAAGCGTCAGATATGACAACGGCTACACCTATGCTGATTTCAATCCCGACACTGACCATATCGCCGAATGGACTATCGGTGGACTCATCGCCGGAAAAGTGCTGACTAAAATCGGCCTCTGGGGATTCATCGCAAAATTCTCAAAGCTGATCATCATTGCGGTGATCGCCTTCATCGGGGCTTTCCGCAAGAAGATCGCTGCCTTTTTCTCCCGTCGTAAGGATGACGATGAGGAGAATCCTGCCGATGGCAATGCTGCGGCTGCCGAGTGAGACAAGAGTATATTTCAAAAACAACACACTATATCAACCATGCAAAATCAAATCATCGAGCGCATCGTTGCTCTGCGTAAAGAGATGCACGATGCCGGCGTCAAGGCGGTCATTCTTCCCCGCACAGATGCCCATCTGAGTGAATATATATCAAACCACTGGCACATTGTCCGCTACCTCAGCGGGTTCACCGGTTCGGCCGGTACAATGGTCGTCACCGACAAAGCCGCGCTTCTGTGGGTCGACAGCCGCTACTTCCTTCAGGGAGCGCAACAGATCGAGGGTACAGGTATCATCCTCATGAAAGATGGTTTGCCCGACACCCCCTCGATCACCGAATATCTCTGTGAGAATCTCTCGAAGGGCGACAAGGTCGGTATCAACGGCATGCTGATGTCGATCGACGACACCGCTGCTCTCCGCAGCCGTCTCCACGCCTGTGGTATCGGCCTGGATGTGGATTTTGACCCGATTGACAGAATCTGGGCTGACCGTCCGGCGCTTCCTTCCGACAAAATCTTTATCCACGACGAGAAGTATGCCGGCGAAAGCGCGAAGTCAAAGATTGCCCGCATCCTTGCCGACGCAGCCTCACAGGGCGCCAACGCATACTTCACCTCAGCGCTTGACGAGATCGCCTGGGCGTTGAACATCCGCTCCAACGATGTCCCCTGCAATCCGGTGGCCACCTCCTTCCTCTATCTTGCTCCCGAGGGCAGCACTCTCTTTGTCGACGCAGCCAAGATGACGCCCGAAGTCGAGGCCTATCTCGCGCAGGCAGGCGTGGCAGTGGCTCCCTATGATGCGGTGCTCGACCGCCTTGCAGCTCTCCCGAAGGATGTGACAGTCCTCCTCAGCGGCAGCCGCGCGTCGGGTGCCATCGCCCATGTCCTTGAAGGCCGTTACGTCAAGGGTGATTCCCCGGTAGCCATGCCTAAGGCTATCAAAAACGATATCCAGATCGCCGGTATCCGTCAGGCACATCTGCGCGACGGTGTGGCAATGGTGCGTTCGCTCATGGAAATTCAACAGACTGTCGCCGAAGGCAAGCACCTCACCGAGATTGGAGTTGCCGACATCCTGCTCAAACACCGCAGCAAGGGTGACCTTTATTTCGACCTCAGTTTCGAGAGCATCTGTGGATTCGGTCCGAACGGTGCGATAGTCCACTATTCGGCCACGCCCGAGAGCGATACCGCAATCGAAAAGGGCAACCTTCTGCTCATCGACTCCGGTGCCAACTATCTCGACGGCACCACAGACATCACCCGCACTATCGCTATCGGTGAGCCTACAGCCGATATGCGCCATGATTTCACACTCGTGATGAAAGGCCACATCGCCATCGCAACCTCCATCTATCCCGAGGGCACCCGTGGCGCCCAGCTTGATGCAATGGCCCGCATGCCGCTCTGGAAGGAGGGCAAGAGCTATCTCCACGGCACAGGCCACGGTGTAGGTCACTTCCTCAACGTCCACGAAGGGCCCCAGAGCATCCGTCTCAACGACACTCTCGCACCTCTCACTCCCGGCATGCTCACCTCCAACGAGCCCGGTGTCTACCTGACTGACCGCTACGGCATCCGCTGCGAGAATCTTGTGCTCACGATTCCCTATGAGGAGACCGAGTTCGGAAAGTTCTATGCTTTCGAGACCATCACCCTCTGTCCCTTTGATCGTGCGCTCTTCGACACATCGATCATGTCGGACTATGAGATCAAATGGGTCGATGACTATCACCACACCGTCTACGACCGTCTGGCTCCCCTCATGACCGAAGAGGAGCGTCAGTGGCTCGCCGCTGCTACCGCACCGTTGAAGTAACCTCCCCCACACTGTCAAATTCAAGATATATGGCACTTATCATACCAGTCAGAGGCTTCACGCCACAGATCGGACGCGACACTTTTCTCGCCGAAAATGCCACCGTCGTTGGCGATGTGGTGATGGGAAGCGAGTGTAGCGTATGGTTCAACGCTGTCCTCCGTGGCGATGTCAACTCAATACGTATCGGTGACCGCGTCAACATCCAGGATGGCTCCGTGCTCCACACGCTCTACAAGAAATCGACCATCGAGATCGGCAATGATGTGTCGATCGGACACAATGTCACCATTCATGGAGCCAAGATCCATGACTATGCTCTCATAGGCATGGGAGCCGTGGTGATGGACGATGCCGAGGTGGGCGAGGGCGCACTGGTGGCTGCCGGCGCCGTAGTGCTCTCCCGCACAAAGATCGGTCCCAATGAGTTGTGGGGGGGCGCTCCCGCCAAGTTTATCAAGATGGTTGATCCAGAGACTTCGCGTGAATTGAACAAGAAGATCGCCAACAATTATCTGCGATATTCGAAATGGTACACAGACCCGGACGCTCCGACCGATTTTTAAGGAAAACTCCTTTGAAACGGCCCGAAACTCTTGTCAGAAATAAAAAAAATCATTAACTTTGTCCCCGTCTTAGTCGGAACCGCCCGACGAGACGGGGGCAAATTCATTTTGCCACTCACACCAAATGCCCGAATGGCGGAATCGGTAGACGCGACGGTCTCAAACACCGTTGGAGCAATCCATCCCGGTTCGATCCCGGGTTCGGGTACTGAAAAGAGGATTCTCGTTGTGAGAGTCCTTTTTTCTTTTGCTATCACTGCATAACTCGTTGGTCTGCTTGTGGATAAGTTCAAAACCTTTGTAGTAAGAATCGGTTCTATAAATCTATCTTCAGAATAAATTCCGAATTTTTTTGAAAAAGTTATCTTAAAATTTGGTTTATAATATAAACCGCATTAATTTTGCAACTGAAATCAGGGCGGTAACGTGCGACCGCTCTTTTTAAGATATTAACTGTTTATAATATAAACCAATTTGCAACTCTTAAATTCTCCTTAATATGGAAGACAAGAAACTGACACCCCAAGAGAGCATGGAGCTGATTGCAGCCATGATTCAAAGCACTAAGCGCAGAGTCGCTTCGCCAGACCTCAGAATCTCGGTGATGTGGGCCGCACTATCTATCATCACGGCTGCCGCTGCCTGGATTCTCATCTCAACTACACATAACCCATTGTTTAACTTCGTATGGTTTGCTATACCTGTTATCGGCATACCGGCCAGCATTATTCTTTCGAATGGTAAGCGTGAGAAAAGCAGAACCAAAACCTACCTTGATAAGGTAAGTGACGGTGTGTGGAAATGCGTTGGTTATATCGCCATAGGACTGACAATCGCTTGCTTCATCGCACAGCAATGTGGATATCCGATGGCATGGCTCGCAATGCTCTATTATGCATTTATCATAGTTGGCTTTGGAGCAATCATAAGCGGGTTGCTACTTCGTGAAAAGTCTTATGTTTTTGGAGGACTGTTCTCGATTTTTTCAGGGTTCGTCATAATTATCTGTAATCTTTGTCAGATACCGTTGCTATATTCGTGGGTATTTCCTCTCTACATTCTCTGCTTCCTGATGATGTTCATTATACCTGCATTCATTATTTCACGAAAGATTAAAGCCGAGGGAAAATGAAAGAACTTGATCCGCTGTTGCACTCGCAACTACGTCTTGCGGTAATGTCAATTCTAATGAATGTTGACGAGGCGGATTTTGTTTTTCTAAAAGAAAAAACCGAAGCAACCGCAGGTAATCTTAGTGTCCAGCTTGACAAACTTTCAACTGCCGGATATATTACCGTGGAGAAAGGATTTGTCGGAAAGAAAACCAGAACCGTCTGCCAAGTAACAGAACAAGGTCGCAAGGCATTTGAAGAATATGTTGAAGCCCTTAAAGAATATCTGAATATTTGAACAGGCGCAAGCAATGTATATGAGGGGTGTATCAAATTTGATACACCCCTCAAGTGCTTACGACGTAGGTACAATACTGAAGTTGAGGAAAAGATGAATGTGTCGAAGTCGGATTTTCATGGTTATGCACCTAATTAGGATGCATAAGAATTATTCTTATTCCAAAACTCAAGAAGTGTTGCTGTCATAAAATTCTATCTGATGGTCGTGGTTCAAATCAAAATAATTCACTATATTTGCCACCGATGAGATGTATCTCGTCACTACACTTTAGAAAAGAAGTGTTATGCGTATTTTGTAAGTGAAAACGTAGGAAATCGATAAATTTGTCTTGGCAGGTATGAAGGAGAATTTCAATACATATATCGACCATATAGAACCGGACTTCTGGCGTGAGCTTTGCGTCAAGGAGGGCAAACTCTGTCATTACGAGCGCGGCGAGCTGTTTGCCAAGGTTGGTCAGGTGGCACGCTATATAGGCTATGTCAAGTCCGGCACGATGAAATATGTCGCATATTCAGCAGATGGTACTGAACATGTCGTTGGCATGGAGTGGGCAGGCGAGTTTGTATCTGATTTTCCATTCTCATTGTCAGGTGTGGATGCCCGTGTGTCTATCGTAGCGGTGACGCCTTGCGATATATATTGCTTTCCTGTCAATGAGATTGTCAAGCGGATTAAAGAAGATACGAAACTCAAGGATATTGTCATGAGTTCGACAGAAGCAGTATTCTCAACCGTATATGACCGTTACATGGCCTTGTATTGCACGACTCCCCGGCAACGATATGAGGAACTTGTAAGCCGACATCCGGATCTATTTACTCTCTTTCCGTTGAAAGACATCGCTTCATTTCTCAATATTACCCCGACTCATCTGAGCCGGTTGCGAAAAGATGATGGTGAATAGTGTTAAAATCCATGGCTCTCAACAAATGTTGAGAGTTTTTATTTTTATTCATTGTAACTTTGCCTTTAGATTTAGGGCCGATTCTCGATAAAAAATCACATCAGAATCAAATCATTAGAATAAAGAAAAAAATGACGATATGAATAAGCTAATCATTCCATTTATTTTCATTGCATGTCTTTTTGTGGCGGCTTGTAGTGATGATGAGCCAAAGGATAAGACTAAAGATATCATAATGTCTGTCTCGGAAGAGCCGGGAATTATGTATGGGTTCGAAAGAGATCCCATGCCATGTCTTCGAGTAATGGACGAAGATTTTCCCGGCGAATGGCGCAATTTGTCGATGACTGCGATCGAGGGATTTGAATACCAGGTCGGACACATGTACACTTTGAGAGTCCGTCGTACGATTCTTGCAAATCCCCCGGCCGACGCAAGTGCTTACACATATAAACTCTTGTCGATTCTTGAGGACAGAGTCTGGCCACCGGTCGATGAGCCGGAAGAGGAAATAACAGTCAACCGGGAGGAAGATATACCATACGAAGAAAAGTGTCCTTATCATATCTATGATTTATATAGAAACGGGGACTTTGTTGTTGACAATAATGGCAAGTTCGGCTATAAGGGATATGCGAAATATGATTATATGGGATATGATGATATAGTCATTCGACTGGAATATGCCATTCCTAAAGAATCACCTGATTTTCTGGAATTCAACCGCATAGGAAAGATGGCATATTTTGCCTACGTCATCTCGCCGCTGACTGACAGGATTGAAAAAGTGCGGTTGGACCGCGGCCGTCTATTTTTGAAAGAGGTGATATCAAAGGATTTGTTTGATAAGATTGTTGCAGAGTATGAGAGTGGCACCTTTTTGGAATATGGTCTTATACTCGCCAACATTCATGGCTACGGACTCCAGAAAGTTAAGTTTTCGATCACGAAGGAATAACACTAAAGGTTAAAGTGTTCCATCCATAAAATATACTGCCGGTAGGAGGCGCTTCAAGTCAAATTAAATCCATATATTTGTACTTGAAAGTAATAACTATCTATACGACATCGGTATTATGAGAAAACTTCTTTTGACAACTGCAATAATTGGCGTCTGTCTGACATCTTTCGCACAACAGGCTTTGTGGGGAATCCCGCAGATTGTTTCTCCTCAGGTCAACCCGGACAACACAGTGACATTCCGTTTCAATGCTCCTGCGGCTGAGTCAGTGAGGGTAACAGGCGATTTTCTGCCTAAGCAGAAGATAGCGACCCCTTATGGCGAATTTGACGGCCCCGGATCTGCCTCCCTCAGCAAGAATACCGATGGTCTCTGGGAATATACTACTGACCCGCTTCCATCGGAGCTCTACAGCTACACTTTTGTCGTTGACAGTCTCAATGTCACAGACCCGTCAAACGTCTACACAATCCGCGATGTCGGTTCTGTCACCAATGTCTTCATTGTCCCCGGAGCACAAGGATCGCTCTATTCAGTCAGCGATGTTCCCCATGGCACCGTCTCACGGGTATGGTATGATTCGCCAACGCTCGGCATGAAACGGCGTATGAGTGTCTATACTCCTGCCGGTTATGAAGCGGACAGCACCTCATATCCGGTTCTCTATCTTCTCCATGGCATGGGAGGCGATGAAGAGGCATGGCTTGCACTGGGGCGCACAGCCCAGATTCTTGACAATCTCATTGCCCAGGGTAAGGCCGAGCCGATGATTGTCGTGATGCCTAACGGCAATGCCTCTCAGGAAGCTGCTCCCGGTGAGACTCATTTCGGACTCATCGCGCCGACCACTCAGCTCCCCAAGACGATGGATGGCTCGTTTGAGGCAGCTTTCCCGGACATAGTGAACTTTGTCGACAACACTTACCGCACAAAGCCCGATAAAGCCCACCGCGCGATAGCCGGATTGTCGATGGGTGGTTTCCACTCCTGCCACATCTCCAAGCAATTTCCGGATCTGTTTGACTACATCGGTCTTTTTTCCGCAGCTATCATCCCGCCGCAAAATGCCGATTCACCGATCTACCGGGATAGCGACCGTAAATTAGCCACTCAGTTTGACAAGAAACCTGCGCTCTATTGGATTGCTATCGGTGACAAGGATTTTCTCTATGAGGCCAATCAGGATTTCCGCAAGAAACTTGATGAGAAGGGTTATCCCTACGTTTACCGCGAGTCGCCCGATGGTCACATCTGGAAAAATTGGCGCATATATCTTTCCGAATTTGTTCCGATGCTCTTCATGTAGACACATGCAGGTCACACGCACAAGCCAATTCATGTCAAATCCGGCCATCTTAACGTCATATCAATATATGAAACGCAAATCATTGATAGCTCTCCCGGCTCTGCTGCTCCTTGTCATCACAGCCTGTTCGTCACACCGGAAAATCAACGGATGGTATCCCATCGCCGTTTATCCCGACAATTCCGTTGTCGGGAAGCCTCTGGTCACTGTCAAGGACTTTGAAGATGTCGTGATGTTGAGAGATTCACATATCATGGCAGGCGATACAGTCACGCAGGTGCTGATCCAGGGACGGGTGAGACCGGAGAAGCGCCGGCAGTGGGCCGACGGCACGGAGCGGATGATAGGCCAACGTCTCGGGTTTGTCTATAATGATTCCGTTGTCACTGCTCCGCAGGTCAACGCCCGCATCGAGAGCGGAGCCTTTCAGATCACCTGCCCCGACACGGTGCTGCTCAAAAATATATATAATTCAATCAAACAAGAGATTATCTACCCGTCTCGCAGCAGGCCCTTTTGAAGCTGATGGCTGATAATATCGGCCGGCCAAGCGACGCCACCGGTATGACCGGTACATTCACCTGTCTCCCCACCGAAGGAGTGGAAGCTCTGAAATATTGGGCTAACGCCACCACGAGAGTGCTCCTTGTCCACCAACTCCCCGACGAAAACAACTCAGAGACTTACTATCTTCACTTTGAATCAAAATGAGGCGATGAATATACTGATTATAGGAGCTACCTCCGGGATCGGCCATGAATTGTGGCGTCATTATGCTGCGACAGGCAACAATGTCGCTGTTATGGGACGCCGAAGAGCGATCCTTGATGAAATGATCCGGGAATATCCCGGCAATACCTGTATAGGACAATGCGATATTTCTGATATTCCATCATTTGAGGCTGCATTGAAGAGTGTCCTTGCTAAATTTGACACCCTTGATGCAGCAATAGTATGTGCCGGAATCGGAGAGCTGAACCCCGACCTGGAATCAACGACAGAGCTTTCGACAATCGCTGTAAACGTGACAGGCTGGACAAATGCTGTCTGTTCGATCTATAAAATATTTGAACGTCAGAAGTCAGGTCATCTGGTCACCATAACCTCGGTCGGAGGGATGCAACCGACGATGGTCGCTCCTTCATATAGCGCTTCAAAGGCTTTTCAGATCAACTATACCAAGTCGCTTCAACAGAAATCGAAAAATACATCGATTGTGGTGACTGAGATCCGTCCTGGACTCGTGGATACACGCATGGCGAAGGGTGATGGCCTTTTCTGGGTAATGCCGTTAGATAAGGTAGTCCGTCAGATAGTAAGTGCCATATCCAAAAATAAGAAACTCAAAATAGTGACAACCCGTTGGCGGATGTTAAACTGGATCCTGAAGCATTTTATGTAATGATTCAATAACAGAATTGACCGAAACGACAGGAATAATATATTTTTGAATTCATGCAACCAAAATAATGCCCGGTCCGGCGTGAAACTGTTACGTCGGACTGGGTTGGTCTGAGATCTGGTTGACTATTTGATTGTATTCAGGTCGTGGAATAGGCGGATATATTTGGGCCACATGTAGACAATGCCCCAGACGATGGCTCCGGCTATGGTCGCTATACATGCCCGGAACGCAAACGGATTGACGTCGAGCAGATTTGACAGGAAGAGGGCGAAGAATACCGCCAGGCTGATGCCGAGCACGATCTCTCCTGTCAGTGTGAGGAGACGGATGGTGGTGGCAGCGGCAAACAGTCTTGCCGGTGCGAGTTCAGCGATATTGATTCTCTTAAGTCTGAAATACATGAAGGCATACCAGATGGAGGCGACAGCGAGATAGACCACGAGGAAGATTCGGAGTGGGGTCGGGAACGATGATGTGTCGGCATTTCCAAATCCGGTCAGAGTGAACACGATGGCAAGTATGGCTGTCGACAAGGAGGACTGGCGATACTTTTTCAGGATCTTTGTCTGTGCGGTTTCCGATGCTGTCACGTTGATGGCGATGTCAGCGGATGTCTTTTCAAGTACCCGGTCGAGGGTCGACATGCTTTTTTTTAGTTCGTCGAGTTGCATATATCAGATTGATTTTGAGAGTTTTTCTTTGATTCGGTGGATTTTTGTGGCGACAGTGTTGCGCTTAAGTCCGAGAGTTTCAGCTATTTCGTCATATTGAAATTCGTCGAGCCACAGGAGGATTATGGCTTTTTCGATTTCCTCGAGTCGGCTGATGAGCGCATGGAGTGTCTGCAGATTTTCCTTTTGCGCGTCGTCGAGTTCGGTGGAGGCATCGAGGAGTCCGAAATCGAGGCTCACGGTCTCAACCTTTGTTTTGGTTGAACGCAGTGCCATGAGGGCGGAGTTGACAGCGACTCTATAGATCCATGTAGAGATTTTGCTATCGCCTCTGAACTGTTTCAGCCCGAGCCACAGATTGATATAGATTTCCTGTCTGAGATCTTCAAACGGAAGACCAGGCGATGCGTAGAAATAGCTCACTTTGTTGATGATGCGGGAGTGTTGCTTGATGAGCGAAGCAAAATCCCTCTGGGTTATTGGCGGACTTGTCATATCAATATTGTTTTTGCTTCGTTAGGTGCAGATTGTGCTCCGAAAGTTTCACTCCACGGCAATTATTTTTTTACATCGGGTGATAATTAAAAAAAATTCCGGCCGCGTGCAGTAAAGAAGATGGCTGCAGGCTGCCGGAATTTTGAGCTATTCTATAGTAGTGGAGGGGAAGATGCGTCAGTCAAGTTTAAGGACTGCGAGGAAAGCTTTCTGAGGCACTTCGACCGAGCCGATCTGCTTCATGCGCTTCTTTCCCTTCTTCTGTTTCTCGAGAAGTTTGCGTTTACGGGAGATGTCACCGCCGTAACATTTCGCTGTCACATCCTTGCGGACGGCCTTGATGGTCTCGCGGGCGATGATTTTGGCGCCGATGGCAGCCTGGATTGCGATGTCGAACTGCTGGCGGGGTATCAGCTCCTTGAGTTTCTCACACATTCTGCGGCCGAAAGTGACTGCATTGTCGACATGGGTGAGGGTCGACAGCGCATCAACGCTCTCGCCGTTGAGAAGGATGTCGAGCTTCACGAGTTTTGACTCACGGAAATCGTGGAGATGATAGTCAAAAGAGGCATAGCCCTTGGAGATACTCTTCAGTTTGTCGTAGAAGTCAATCACGATCTCGCCCAGAGGCATGTCGAAGATCAGTTCCATGCGGTTGCCCGAGATATATTCCTGCTTCACGAGCTCTCCACGCTTGGCGAGGCAGAGGGTCATGATGGGGCCGATATAGTCGGCGGCTGTGATGATCGACGCGCGGATATATGGCTCTTCGATGTGGTCGATGAGTGTCGGTTCGGGAAGTCCGGAAGGGTTGTGGACCTCGGTCATCTCGCCATGCTTGTCGAAGACGCGATATGAAACGTTGGGGACAGTCGTGATGACATCCATGTCAAACTCACGTCCGAGACGCTCCTGGATGATCTCCATGTGGAGCAAACCGAGGAAGCCGCAACGGAAACCGAAACCAAGAGCCATCGATGACTCCGGCTGGAAGGTGAGCGACGCGTCGTTGAGCTGGAGTTTCTCAAGCGAGCTGCGGAGGTTTTCAAAGTCCTCGGTCTCGATGGGGTAGACACCGGCGAAGACCATGGGTTTGACCTCCTCAAAGCCATCGATCGCGTTAGTGCATGGATTGTTGACATGGGTGATGGTGTCGCCGACCTTCACCTCGCGCGAGGTCTTGATGCCCGAGATTATGTAGCCCACGTTGCCGGCCGAAAGCTCCTGACATGGCTGCATGTCGAGTTTGAGCACCCCGATCTCATCGGCGTTATACTCCTTGCCTGTGGCGACAAATTTCACGAAGTCATTCTTGCGGATGGTACCGTTGACAATCTTGAAATACGCGATAATGCCTCTGAAGGGGTTGAAGACCGAGTCGAAGATCAGAGCCTGGAGCGGCTCTGTGGGATCGCCTTTCGGTGCGGGTACACGTTCGACAATGGCACGGAGGATTTCGGGCACACCGATACCAGTCTTGCCGCTTGCGCGGATGATTTCCTCAGGGTCACAGCCCAGAAGATCCACAATCTGGTCCTCGACCTCATCGGGTTTGGCGCTGTCGAGGTCAACCTTGTTGATCACGGGTATGATCTCAAGATTATTGTCGATGGCCATATAGAGATTTGAGATTGTCTGGGCCTGGATGCCTTGCGAGGCATCGACTATGAGCAGGGCGCCCTCGCAGGCTGCGATCGAACGGGAGACTTCATATGAGAAGTCGACGTGTCCCGGAGTGTCAATGAGGTTGAGGATGTACTCTTCACCGTCCAGATGGTAGTTCATCTGGATCGCATGGCTTTTGATCGTGATGCCGCGTTCCCTCTCGAGATCCATGTCGTCGAGCACCTGGGCCTGGAGGTCTTTGGCTGCGACGGTGTTGGTGTACTCAAGAAGTCGGTCGGCAAGCGTGCTCTTGCCGTGGTCAATATGGGCTATTATACAAAAATTGCGGATATTCTTCATACTGACTGCAAAGATAGCAATTATTTGTCAATCTGCCACGGCTGATCGGTGGTTTTCCGCATCGGAAATCTCAGACCGGCCGGCGCGTTCAGTCAGCGGCTTGCTGCCTTCGATTGTTCGACGGTCGAGTCGGCATTGATGAGCTTTGACACTCCACGCTTCTGTCGTCCCCAGCTGAAATTGTAGGCAACCTTGACGTAGGGCATGTTTTCAATGTTTTTCGAGCGCATCGAACAACTGGTCCGGTTGTAGCGGTTGAGCGACATGGTGCCTTGGTTGTAATGTGCGAATGGCATGAACATGCCGCCTTCAAATTCAAATCCTTTCCAACAGTAATTCAATCCGCAGACTGAGAAGCGCTCACCACGCGTGATAGTCTCTCCGTTGAGCGCTTCACCTTTTTCCTGAAACATGGCAAAGACAGTCGCTCCCCAGTGGGTCACCATGATAGTGATGTCGCCGCACCAGTTTGCATTATGGTGACGGTAGCCTGAGCCGGTGGTGACGGTGTGGCGGTATGTTATGGTTCCGTTTGCCATGATCCATCGTGGGATTATGGTGATCTGAGGCGAGAAGAATACCTCCCAGTTTGTGCGTCCGTGTGAGTTTTCGTAGGATGTGATGAGGCGATCGCCGTCCCAGGCCATGAATGGGGCGATCGAGCGCGGGGAGCGTTGCCAGCGGGTACCGACGGTACCGTTGATGAAGGAATAGTCGAAGTTGTAGTTGAGCGACAATCGGTAGTTTGAATATGTTTTGAGATCCGGATTGCCGACCTGCCATTGGAAACCGTCGATCTGCTGCATGGCAATGTTAGTCTGTGCCAGCGATGGATTGGTTTGCCATGAAGAGAAATTAAACCGCAGTTGCTGTCCGGTGGCAATGCGCCATGCGGCTGAGAAACGTGGCCGGAGTGCCCATGAGCTTGTGCCGCGTCCTGACTCGATGGATCTGATGTCTGAATATTGTGCTCCGAGGCCACCGGTGAGACTGACACGTCCGATACGTTGGAAGTATTCACCGAAGAAGTATGTGCGGTCCTGATGCTGACGGAAGACGGCATCGTTGAGATTTGCGTAGGTCGAGCGGTTGCGGTTTGCGGTATAGGTCACGCCTGCGGTAAATCTCGAGGCTTTCCACTTTTTGATATAGTCAGCCTCGACCGAGATGCTGTAGTTCCTGTCATTGATCGAGGTTCCTACATCGACCGTGGTTATCTCCGGTTCGTCAGTCGGCGTTTCGGTGTAGAGCCGCTTCGATCTGCCCTTGTATAATGATGAACTTAAGTCGACAACGATCGTCTGCTGCCCGGGAAGATGCTGCTCGAGATAAGCATTGAATGTCGGCGTCGAGCCGTTGTTGTCGGTCCTGTCATGGAGACGCAGGTCGGGAGAACCGTCGCTGAGTTTCATGATACCTCGGAAGTCAAGAATATCGTTGAGCGACGTGTAGTCTGTGACACTTAGCCATACGACAGTCTTGTCAGGATTAATGTAGCTGTAGTTCACCCATCCCGACAAGCGTGAATCGGAGAGAGTGCCGCTGATGGGAGTTTCCGTGCGCTTGATGACATGTCCGTCAGGGAGAGTGAATGTCTCTTCATACCGGCGGTAGCCTCTCATGTGGTTGAGCATTTTATACCATCCGCCAAACGACCATTGGGAGCGTCCGGAGTTGAGTTTGGTATCTGCATAATATTCACCGAAGGCATGTGTGAGCGATGGCTGTCCGGAAAGCATAAGCGATCCGCCGACTGTAGGGTTAGCCATGATGACGTTGATGACGGCAGGGACATCGCCGTAGCGCAGGCCTGGATTATCGATCCACTCGATGCGTTTCACACTCTTCGGATCGAGGTTTTTGAGCTGCTGTATGTCGGCCTGACGTCCGTTGATGCGTATCTGCACGTTTTGGCCCGATGTGGTGACGGTACCGAGCACCTCATTGACCGAGACGGCCGGGATCATGAGGCGGTTGAGCAATGACAAGCCGTTTTGCGAATTGTCGACAATACTGCGCGAGGGATAGAAGAGATCCATGTCAGCTTTGCGGACCACTTTCGGCGCACTGACTGTTATCTCGCTGAGGATGACACTGCTTGCGATGCTGTCGGGCTCGGCTTTTATGCTGTCGGATTGGGATATGGGACTCCCTGTCGCCACCGCAGGGATGATTGCGGCAGCGGCTGCTATGATGGATTTCAACATGTAGGGGTGGTGGCGTGAAATTTATGGGTGTGAAGGGAGGAGAGAGGATGTCTGCCGTGTCAGAACATCAGCATCACGCCGGTTGAGAGGGAGTTGAAGTCAAGGTCGGTTTTGGCGCGGAGCTTCTTCATCGGGGAGTAGCGGAAGTAGACACCTATCGCCTTGTAGTTGACCACAGCGATTGCATCGACAGTCACAGGACGCTGACCGATATGGTTGGTCTTGACGCTGTATTCGTGTCCGTTGAGATGATATTGAGTCTTGATGCTGGCACTGGTGTTGAAGTTGATGACCGGGCCGATATTGAGACCGAGATTGCGGTTGTGGCCGAAGCGGAGCTCATAGAGGATGGGGAGTTGCAGGCTGAATATCTTGATGCGTGAACGCTTTTCCGTAGCACCTTCCTCGTAGGGCCGGAGAGAGATGAGACCGTCTGTATTCTTGTCGAAGTAGAGGTCACCTTTGGTGACGAAGTTCTGCCAGTCAATGCCGAGACCGAAAGAGAGGGAGTGGCGTCCGTGGGTCATGGAGACGCCGGCGATCATCATCCATGTCAGTTCGTTGCTCTTCCACATCGAGGTGTTCATGTCGGGGGTAGCGTTGAGCGGTGACACCCATCCGAAGCCAAGGCCTTTGGAGATGGCTGACCATTCAAGATAGCTGTTGCGTGCGATGGTGAACCCGAAGTCACTGCCCTTGCGGCCGATATATGATTTCACAGAGCGGTTGTCGGGGTCGGAAAACTTGAAGGTGTAGCTCAGAGGTTCTCCTTCGGGCGACGTGAAGCTGACTGTCACTTCCGTTTCACTCTCATTGACAGAGATGTCAGTGATATCTGAGAAGTTGATATGGGTTTCAGTCGTCGAACCGCTCTTTTTCTGTCTGTTCTGCTTGTCGCTTTGATAGTAGAAATTGTCCGGGCCGCCGTCAATATGCCTGACGGTGATGGTGGTGCGGTATTTGTTGGATACGATGGCTATGGAGCTCGCTTCACTTGTCTGAAGCAGGGTTTCGGCGCTGAGGTTGCTACATATTGTGGTGATGAAGATGATGGCGAGGAGGAGTGAGCGGAGTGAAAATTGCTGTATCATGAGTGGTGTTGTGTTGATGCTTGTTGAAACAGTGAGATGCTTTTTGTTATTTTGAGAGTGCGCGGATAAGCTCTGAGGCTGCGTCGCGTGAGATCTTGCCGTCGAAATAGATGACCATTGCCGATGGCTTCTTGCCGTTTTCGTTGTTGAGATAGTAGAGGTAGCGGTTCACCTTTTTGCCGTTTACAGTGATGCTCGGTAGGATAAAGTAGGCATATTGCAGCTTACCTTCTTTATATCTGACATTACGTCCGATGGCCTTGGATCCGTCGGCAAGCACGAGTGGTTGGAGGATGGGGCCGTAGGTCTGGGAATTGCCCCGGAACGTTGCCAGAGTGTTGAGATTATGTTTTGTCAGGAATTTCTGGTTTCCGTTCATGAGCGTTTCGGTGACGGATGGATCAGAGACATATTTCCCCCCGAAGATCTGGTTTATTTCCAGACCTGTCTGGGCCGATACTCCCAATGAGAGGCTGATGAAAATCAGCAGTAGAGATAGTAGACGTTTCATAGATATATTTAGATTTCTGGAAATTGTGAGTCTGATTGATAATCGTCGATAATCGGAGCTACATCACCGAGTTCGTCGCGGAACGACTGGCCGGCCTCCGAGGCTCCCTCCGAAAAGTCGCGCATGTCGGCGGCGATGAGACGGATGATGTCGTTTTCATCTGTGATACAGGAGCCGTTGACGTATGCGATGCAGGTCGGCTCTGCTATATTGGTTGGGCGGAGT
The DNA here is from genome assembly GCA_023665865.1 of Staphylococcus sp. Taxonomy (GTDB): domain Bacteria; phylum Bacteroidota; class Bacteroidia; order Bacteroidales; family Muribaculaceae; genus Duncaniella. The sequence continues at coordinate 466,403 of JAMPDC010000001.1, read as the reverse complement.
ATCGTGAGGCAGAGTGTGAAGATGATTGCGACAGCTGCCGCGATGCTGATGATGGAGCGCACCGCCGGACCGTTTGCCGCCGATCGTTTTTTGCGTGGCTCGGGAGCACGGAAGCCCATGAGGGCGCGGGCTTCATCGATGGCCGGGTGGTAGTGGGTGGTGACTGCGATAATGGAACGCAATTCCTCCTCTTCGTTGTCGGAGAGGGAACAGTCGAAGTAGCGGTCGATCTGTCCGAGCAGCCGGTTGAGGTCTATGTCGTGGTTATGTTTCATTTTTCTTCTGTCATTGGTTTTGAGATCTGTATATGTCTCTGATGATTTTTCTGGATCGGCTGAGTGTCACTCTCACGTTTTCGGGCGTCATCCCGAGCTGTGCGGCTATTTCATCATAGCCAATCCCCTCGATGTCGTGAAGCCTGAAGATTTCAAACTGCTTTTCGTTCAGAGCTCTGCGGCTGATATTGATGATGGCTTCGTAGGTGTGGCGCTGTTCGCGTTGCCGCTCGTCATCCTCGTCGGTGGTCTGGCAGAGCTGAGGAGATTCGTCAATCGGGACTGTCGGTCGGGAATTGGCTTTCCGGAGAGTGTCGATAGCAAGATTTCTCACTGCGACATAGCTGAGTTTCATCGCTTCGGTCTCTGACTCGACCATACGGTTGCCGGACCATAGCCGGCAGAATGCATCGTGGATGACGTCGTCTGCCGTGTCGGTGCCGACAATCCCTGCCGCGACGCTTCGCAGCTTGGCCCGAAAACGGATGAAAGTAGATGTCAGAGTATCTGTGCTCACTTGTCGATATGATGAAATTTGTGGTTTATGTTGCGGTCACTTTTATGACCCTTTCACTTAGATAACGAGGGCTCCTGAGGTTTGTAACAGAAAAAATAATTTTTTTTGAAAAAAGTTGCGGCATGGGGGCGGTATTATGCTACCGATGAGGTTGAAATGGGCTGATGGGTAGAGGTTTATGCGTCTATGTGTCAAAATGTGATCTGCATGGCCAATCCTTTGCATTGCGGCGTGACGGTGGGGGAGATGATGGCGTTTTGCAGATAGCGCCGCTTGAAAAATGTTTTGGTGATGACCGGATAGAGCCAATAGGCAGCCTGGACACTGAGGATGCCGATACCTGCTCCGGCGAGTACATCGGGTAGCCAGTGGCGGTTGCCATACATGCGTGAAAAACCAATGCCGGTCGCCACAGCATAGGCTCCGACTCCTATCCATGGCGACTTTTGCCAATACTCGCGTCGCAGTAGCTCCGCTCCCATGAAGACCACCGCGCTATGGCCTGAGGGAAATGAGCTGAAATCGCTGCCATCGGGACGCTTTTCGCTTATGACTGCTTTAAGAGAGTAGGCTGTCACACCCATGAGTATCGCCGATGTCGCCAGCAGTATTGTCTGGTCGACGACTTTATGACGGCCACCGCATCCGAATATATTCAGCCCATATAGAGTTGCGATGGGTGCATATTGAACCACGTCGTCAATCGTCATCCCGTCGTGGCGTTTGTGGTCTGCGTCCCGCAACCTGAATTTAAGCCAGCCGGTTTCAAGTCCGATCACACCGGTTCCTATAAGTACGCCTGGGACAATCAGCTGTCGGGGGCTGAATCGATAGGGATTATCGGTCGGATGAGGCTCCCTGGCAGTTTGGATGATTGTGTCCATAGATGCGACCTCTTCTGCTTTGAGTCCCGAAGGCATTAAAAGCAGTCCTGCCAGCACTATGATCCGTAAAAACTGAACTGAAATATATCTGTAAATCACTCTATTCACACTATGGTCTTTTATCCTGTGCAAAAATACAAAAAAATCGGTTGGAAATAACATTTGCCCGGATGGCAATGGTGTATAAAAACAGTGCTTCCGTTCTGGAAGCACCGTGAATATTTTAAATCGAAACTTATGGTTTCGTCTTAGGCTTGGCTTTAGGTTTAGCGGTTTTATAGGAAAATGGACTGGCACTTTCCATGCCATCGATATGTTCAAATAATTGAGGTTCTACATTAGCCTGCATTGGATCAAGTATAAAATCAATTCCTTCACGTCTTGCTAATTTTGCGGCCGGGACAAAATCAGAATCTCCGGAGAATAACACGATTGTATCTACAAAATTTTTTAGAGCCAGGGTTGCGATATCTACTCCTATTTTCATGTCGATACCTTTCTGACGGATGTCGAGATACACATCATCTGCCTTTAAGTCCTGAACCGACAGCTTTCCGGTCAGTAAATCTTTCACGCGTGCAGGACGGATATTCCAATTACCATTATCTTTTAGAGAGTCGAGACGAAGAGCCATTTTCCGTTTCTTTTTCAACTCTTCTACAAACTCCATCTTGAATTTGTATTCTGGCGTGGATGTAAAATCGATGCACTTCTTTGTTATGGGATTATGTACTTTCTTGCCAAGTGGGAGGCAGTCGTAGTAGAAAATACGATAGAGTGTGTTTTTTTCACCGACATGTTTGTGTGCCATTGTGTAGAGGTGCTTTGCAACCTCCTCAGCACTCATATTTCTGTCTTTATTATATAGTGTGTTGAAGCGTTTGATGAAGAACCCTCCATCAACGAGCACAGCGATTTTGACAGGTGGTAGATTGTGTCCTCTTTTTGCCATTACAAAATAAAAAAGCTCATGGGTAGGGCATTTCCATTATCAAGAATAAGCAGTATATGAGCATGCTTTCGGAAATACTTAGCCAATGAGCGTAATTATGTTGCAAATATAACAAGTTTATTTTGCTAACCGTTTGACGGTTAACAATAATTTGCATTTTTAACATATTAGTAAAAGATAATAAAACGGTACTATTATCAATATACTCGATTGATGTAATAACCCGCTTTGATAGATATTGAATTTGAAGAAGAAAGTGAAATTTCAGATAAAAACCAATATTTAACATTTATTGTCATATTGAATTCTAGTAATATCCAAAATTTCAGTTAAATTTACAACATTTACAAACCTATAATAAAACATTTATATTTATGGATTTTCTGGCGATATGCGTGTTTGTCGTTATAATGTCGGTAATATTGCCATGGAGTATTATCAAAGGTATCAATCGCTACCGACTGACTTTGTTTAGAAGCCGATGGATTCTTCAAGTGTTGATCGTGGTGTTGGTGTGTGGATTGTTAAGGTTTTTGTTTCTATATAGATACGCTTCGCCGGATAAGTTTACAGGCATCCCGTTCATTGATGAGATCCTCAGTCATAATTTTGTGAATTTTATCGAAGGTATGACCATTGGATGTGCTCTGTGTCTGACAATGTCACTTATCGCCTACAGACATAAACGCGCCAAGAGCACAAGGAGATATACACAGATAGGCCAGCCTATCAAGTTGGACGACGGGACAGAAAGACCTGATCCGGTTGCTGTCCGTCATGGCATATTTCATGCGGCAATTAAAGAATGGATCGCCAAGAAGGGATTTCTGAATCCGGATCTGACGTTGAACGACATGGCGCGTGAATTGTGTACCAACAAGACCTATGTCTCCTCATTCATTAACAAGGAGTATGGTGTCAATTTCAAGCAGTGGCTGATATCAATGCGCATGGAATATTCGATGACATTGCTTAAAGAATGGCCCGTTAAATATCCCATAAAAGAAATTGCTTTCTTGAGCGGCTTTGGATCGGATTGCCACTACATCCGTTTATTTGGTAAGAAAATGGGTAAAAGCCCCGTGGAATGGCGCGAGTGCTACCACAACAGCCTCTTGGGGATTGTTGAAGTCAAGACTACTGACGATGAAACTGATGAAGAGGCTGAAGAGACTGTGGCGCCGGCCGCTCCATCAAGTCCTGGAAATGAGGACGGCGACATAGGCCAGATAACAGACAGTAAGGATAGCTCCCTCAAGTCGGGTGATGGTACGCTCCTTGAAGAACCATCCGAATAGCCAGAACAGAAGGCTGGCCCCAGTCAGGACGAGCAGGTCAAGATTGCCGATGCCTCCGAACTCAAGCGGACTCACTGTCGCGGTGCAGCCGAGCACGAGGAATATATTGAAAATATTGCTGCCGATGACATTGCCGAGCGCAATGCCGCTTTTTCCCTTCATGGCGGCCGTCACAGATGTAGCCAGTTCTGGCAGAGAGGTGCCGGCGGCTACGATGGTCAAGCCGATAATGGCATCGCTTACTCCCATGGCAGAGGCGATCGCCGATGCTCCGGCCACAAACCTGTCGCCCCCGTAGACCAATCCGGCAAGACCTCCGATGATCCATACGATTGATTTCCACAGTGGCATATCTTTTATTGCACCGGCGCCTTCGGCCACCGGATCAGCCGGCGAGGCTGTCTTTGCCTGTGAGAATGTATAGCGCATGAATATTGCGAAAAACAGCAGGAGTATTATACCGTCGACACGCGAGACGATCGGTTGCGCAGTGGAATCAAGCAGAGGCCCATTACCGATGGCGAGCAATACGAGTGCCGACAAGATGACGAGTGGAATCTCATTGGTCATGATGCTGCGGCCGATCTTGATTGGAGCAAACATTGCAGTGACGCCGATGATCATGAGTACGTTGAAGATATTGCTTCCGACGACGTTGCCGATAGCCATTGCCGCGCTCCCGTTGAGGGCCGAGATAAAACTGATGGTGAGTTCAGGAGCCGAGGTCCCGAATGCGACGACTGTGAGTCCGATGACAAGATCGCTGACACCCCAGCATCGTGCGATAGCCGATGATCCGTCCGTGAGCATATTAGCTCCGACAAGAATCAGCCCAAGTCCTAAGAGCAGAAAGAAAATATCAAGCAACATTTTGATTGTAAGAAAAAATGTGTGTGAGGGGGAAACGTGTGTGTTATTTCTTAGTACCTCGGAGGGGAATCGAACCCCTATCTGAAAATTAGGAAACTCCTATTGCAACTTTGATTAACAACCAGTTACGAGGC
>JAMPDC010000001.1:391330-461373 GCA_023665865.1 Staphylococcus sp. | reverse complement strand
CTACGAGTCGAGTCTGAAAACGCTCCGAGCGTCTCAGACCCGACTTTTTTTATGCACTTATCCGGCCTGATTCATTGTTATAGTGGCTGGTTTGACTAAATAAAGGTCGACCGCATGCCATTGGTGTCCTTTTTTTGTGTAATTTTGTGATTAGAAATTACAGATATGAAAATAATCCAGCAGTCAAGATATCTCATCACAGTTGTGATGCTGGCAACGTGCCTAAGGGTTTTTGCCGGATATCCGGTGAAATATGAGGCTTCGTTCACTCGCGGAGATGGTAGCGGTACATTTGCGCCTTACTATGAATCATCTCTGCGTCACGGTCGCTTCACGCAGTCGTCTACGGCTCTTCTTGAAGTCGGAGCATGGCGGGAGATGGATAATTCGAAGCGTTTCTCTTATGGTTTCGGCATCGATGTGGCGGGCGGATATGCCTCGTCGACAGATTATGAGCGTTATGATTTGGCCACGAAGAGTTGGTCGTGGCATGGGGAACGTCCCTCGGCAGTGTGGATCCAGCAACTGTATGGAGAGGTGAAATACCGTTCGCTTTTTCTTGAATTGGGCATGAAGGAGCGCGGTTCGGCTATGCTCAATCAGGCTCTGACCAGTGGCGATCTGATTGAAAGCGGCAATACTCGTCCGATGCCTCAGCTGAGGGCCGGTTTTGTGGATTTTAAGGATATACCATTGACCAACGGATGGGTACAGATCTCCGGTGAGCTTGGCTACGGCAAAATGCTTGACTATGGCTGGCTGAAGGATCATTACAATTATTACAATTATCATATCACGGATGGTCAGTGGTATAATTACAAGCGTCTATATTTCCGCACCAAGCCATCAAAGCCTTTTTCGATGACTATCGGCATGCAGGCAGCTGCTACTTTCGGTGGAGAAACATGGAACTATTATTTCGGTAAGATGACGCGCCATGATGTCCACTCCGAGAGTCTCAAGACCTTTCTTAAAATGATCATTCCTTTACAGGACGGGGGTGAGGATTTCTATACCGGTAATCACCTTGGATCATGGGATATCCGGGGACGCTATCGTTTGGGAAATGGCGCGGAAATATCGGCATATACGTCGTGGCTTTGGGAAGACGGCTCCGGTATCGGCAAGCTCAACGGGTTTGACGGTCTATGGGGTATCGAATATAAGGCTCCACGCCGGGGAATAGTGAACGGTGCCGTTGTCGAATATCTTGACTTCACCAATCAGAGCGGTCCGATACATTATGCACCCGGTGATTTTGATGGCACCAACCTGACAGACCATGTCTCCGGTGCTGATGATTATTACAACAATGCCATGTATAATTCCTACGCGTATTTCGGCATGTCGATAGGCTCTCCGGCAATGATGGCTCCGATTTATAACCGTGACGGATATCCGGCCTATGTGGGCAATGCGATGCGAGGCTTTCATGTGGGAGTCGACGGGTCGCTATCTGCCAATGTCGACTATCGGGTGAAAGGTGGCTACCGCAAGGCATGGGGCACACCGATGATCATGCTTACCAAGCCGCTCCATCTGACAGCGGTGATGCTTGAGGCCACCTGGCGTTCACCCAAGCTGGAGGGGCTCTCAGTCAATGCGCAGGTTGAGATTGACCGTGGAAACATGCCCTGCAATACTTTTGGAGCTATGGTAGGCATCCGATATCAGGGATTACTGAATTTATGATAAATGACAATGAGAAAGATAATCATTATATCTGCATATTTTTTGTTGCTTGGCCTAATTGTCCCGCTGACCGGCTGCACGCGCCACAACGGTGACATCGGAGACCTTTTTGGCGAATGGCGTCTCGAACGGATGACCGCCGACGGTGTGGACGTCGATCTCTATGGACAGGCAGATGAAGACGGCGTCGAGCTATACACCTGGGCTTTCCAAAGTACGCTCATAAGAATCAACAGCATCTATCCCCACCATCACAGCATGCTCTCGATGGGCACATGGAGCGAGGATGGCGATATACTTAGTCTGAAATTCGGCTACAGCGACAACGTTGAGGGCAATGAGAGTTTCTATATCCCGCCCGCCGTCCTTCAGTTGCGCCCCGATGGAGTGACCCGGCTTCATTTCGATAGCCGTAGCGGCAAAAAGATGGTGCTCTCACAGACCGCGGACGACGGGGTGACCTATACATATTATTTAAGCCATCCTCATTGATAATTAAAAAAATATAAATACATATATGGACAGCAGGAAAGAAAAAGTGCTCGTCACGGGCGCTGACGGATTTATCGGTTCGCATTTGACCGAAGCTCTTCTGGCCGAAGGCTATGCGGTCAGAGCGCTAAGTCAGTATAATTCTTTCAACAACTGGGGGTGGCTTGAAGGCATCAGTCATCCGGATCTCGAGATTGTGACCGGCGATGTGCGTGACCCAAACTTCTGCCGCCACATCAGCGAGGGAATAGATACGGTCTATCATCTGGCCGCACTCATAGCCATCCCTTATAGCTACGCTGCCCCCGACAGCTATGTCGACACAAATATCAAGGGAACACTCAACATGTGTCAGGCTGCGCGCGACTGCGGTGTGCGACGCATAGTCGTCACATCGACGAGTGAGGTCTACGGTACTGCGTGCTATGTCCCGATTGACGAGAAGCATCCACGCCAACCGCAGTCGCCCTACAGTGCTACAAAGATCGGAGCAGATGCCATAGCTCTCAGTTTTCACAACGCTTTTGAGCTCCCGGTCGTAGTGGCCCGTCCGTTCAATACCTATGGTCCGCGGCAGAGCGCCCGGGCCATCATACCCACGATCATCACGCAGATTGCCAACGGTGCCCGTGAGATCAAGGTCGGTGATCTCACTCCTACGCGCGATTTCAATTTTGTCAAGGATACAGCCGCCGGCTTCATAGCCCTCGGCCGGGCAAAGGGAATCGAAGGACGGGAGATCAACATTGCCACCGGGACAGAGGTGAGCATGCGCGAGACTCTCGAGACCATAGCACGCATCATGGGCGAGGAGGTTGATTATGTCGTTGACCCGGCCCGTCTACGTCCGTCGGGCAGCGAAGTGTTCCGTCTATGCGGCGACAACACTTTGATAACATCTCTGACTGACTGGCGTCCGCGCTACAATCTCGAACAGGGGCTGCGCGAGACGATCGACTGGTTTACCAAGGCTGAAAATCTATCGAAATATAAATCAGGTATCTATAACGTGTGATGACCACATGACCGGTAGCGAACTTAACAACAGAAACAATGGGCGGCGGCACGTCAACGTGCTGTTTCTCGGCGGAGCCAAGCGCGTGTCGTTTGGCCGGAAGCTGATTGAAGCCGGAGAGAAGCTTGGGCTTGAGGTGAAAATCTACAGCTATGAGCTTGAGGCCGAAGTCCCCATAGCTATCATCGGCGGCATTATAATCGGCCGCAAGTGGGGTGCTCCCGACATACTCGATCATCTCCATCAGGTGGTCAAGGCTTACGGCATAGACATAATCCTACCCTTTGTTGATGGAGCGATTTCAATCGCAGGAGCCTATATCGCCACTTACGATGACGACGTGTGGTCACCCGTGATGGTCTCTGGAAAAGCCGACATGCTCTTCGACAAAGTCTTGTCAGCCCGTGAGTTTGAGTCGGCGGGGCTAAAAATACCTGCGACTTATTGCGGCGGTAAGCCTGTGTTTCCGCTGATCGCAAAACCTCGACGCGGTTCTGCCTCTAAGGGGATCAAGGTCATCGAGGGTATCAATGAATTCCGCCATGTGATGAAAGATGCCGATGACTATCTTATCCAGACCTACTATCCGCAGAGAGAGGAATATACGGTAGACTGCTATATCACCCGCCGTGGAGAAGTCCTGTGTGTCAGCCCGCGCAAGAGGCTCGAAGTGGTTGGAGGCGAGGTGTCGCGCACGATGACCGTTGCCGACGAAGACATCTTTAAAGCTTCAGCCGAAGCCATCACCCGTTTGAACCTACGGGGCGCAATTACCCTGCAATATCTCCGCGACAAGACCGACGGACGGTTGATGCTGATGGAGATCAATCCCCGTCTCGGTGGTGGCGTGGTATGTTCGATCCATGCCGGAGCCGACATCCCGACCATGATACTCAGCGAGGCCACAGGTCTGCCGCTCCGGGCGGCGACCGCCATAAAAGCGGGGACAATGATATGCAGATATTTTGAAGAAGCAGTGTTTTCATTATGAAACAGACAGATAGAATCATCATAATCGCCGAGGCCGGAGTCAACCACAACGCCTCGATGGAAATGGCACGCCGGATGGTGCATGAGGCCGCCCGCGCAGGGGCCGACTATGTGAAATTTCAGACGGCGGTGCCCGAACTTGTCATCTCATCGATAGCCCCGAAAGCCGAGTATCAGAAGGAGACCACTGGTGAGGGCGAATCACAGCTCGACATGTGCAGGGCCATCCATCTGCCCTTGACTGCCTATCCCGAGCTGGCCGAACTCTGCCGCGAGGAGGGCATAGGCTTCATGAGCACCCCCTTTGATCTCGTCAGCATAGACTCGCTTGCTCCTCTTGGCATGGACTATTGGAAAATACCTTCGGGGGAGATCACCAATCTGCCTTATCTCCGTAAAATTGCGTCGAAAGGAGGCAAAGTCATACTTTCGACCGGCATGTCGACTCTCGACGAAGTCGCCCGGGCAGTCGACATTCTCGAGCAGGGAGGCATCGCCCGTGAGAATATCTGTCTTCTTCACTGCACCACCCAGTATCCGACGCCATATTCCGACGTCAACCTTCTCGCTATGGAGTCGCTACGGCGTCTGGAGGTCGGTGGTGTGGGCTACAGCGATCACACGCTCGGCATAGAGGTCCCGGTTGCAGCCGCCGCGCTCGGAGCCAAGGTGATAGAAAAGCATTTTACACTCGACAAGAATCTTCCGGGTCCCGACCACCGTGCATCGCTTGATCCTGCCGAGCTTGCCGCGATGGTCAAGGCTGTCCGCAATATAGAAGCGGCGCTCGGCTCTTCCGAGAAGCAGGTCGCAGACAGCGAGCGTCCAAACATCGAAGTGGCGCGCAAGAGCATCGTCGCTGCCCGGCCTATAGCCGCCGGCGAAGAGTTTACTGAAGAAAACATCACTGTCAAGCGCCCCGGCAACGGCATCAGCCCGATGAGATGGGACGAAGTGATAGGTCAGAAGGCCAAAAAAGATTTTGCCTATGACTCACTGATTGAACTTTGACACGTGTTTCAACATATATAAAGAAAAAATAATTTCCGGAATGAAAGAATCACTCAAACAGACACTATCGCAGAAAATGCAGCAGCGGCTCTCGCCGTTGCAGATGCGTTTTGTGCGTATGCTTGAGATGACAGGACCGGAGATTGAAGACGAAGTGCGCCGCGAGATCGACGACAATCCGGCTCTTGAGATCGCCGACGTGCATGATCCTGATGCCGGGGAAGAGGTGTTTGGCGAGAGTGCCGAAGAGATGCAGTTGGCCGACTACCGTAACGAAGACGAGATCCCGTCCTACCGGTTCGAGGCGCGAAACACATCGCCCGACGACAGCTATTTCGAGCCCGTAGTCGTGGCTGACGACCATACTCTCGCCGATTCACTGGTCCAGCAACTTGCCGAGACCGACATGTCAGAGCCAGAGCTGATGGTTGCACGCTATGTCATAGGAAATATCGACGACAACGGATATCTGACGCGCACGCTCAGTCAGCTGCTCGACGATCTTGCTATCAATGCCGGTGTCGAGATCTCGATGGATCAACTACGCGGCATCGTGCACAGGATTCGCAGTCTTGATCCGCCGGGTGTCTGTGCCTTTGATCTGCGCGATTGTCTCGCACTGCAGCTCAAGCGTCTCCCGCAGACTGAAGCCCGCAGACTTGCCCTGGAAATTGTGGAGCATTATTTTGACGTTTTCTCCCTCAAGCATTTCGATAAACTTGCCGCCATGCTCGGAGTCGACATGGATAAACTGCGCGAGGCTCTTGCTGTAGTCCGCTCGCTCAATCCCAAACCGGGCGGAATAGTGGGCGACAGCGAGGCTGAGGCAAAACTTCGCCATATAGTCCCCGATTTCAACGTCGAGGTCGACGGAAACCGCGTGACCCTCACTCTTCTCAATAATATCCCCGACCTTACCATCGAGAGCAGTTTCATAAGCGACGGGCAAGCTTTCACTGCCGGCACCTCGGAGCAGTCGCGCAAAGATGCCGAGTCATTTATCACACGCAAGCGCGACGATGCAACGGAGTTTATTGATTTGCTACGGCTGCGTCAGGAGACACTCTATAAAGTCATGTCGGCCATCGTCCGCTTGCAGCATGATTTTTTCGTGAGCGAGGATGATACGAAACTGCGCCCGATGATCCTGAAGGATGTCGGACGGGAGACCGGCTATGACCTCTCTGTTATCTCGCGCGCCACGGCCGGAAAATATGTGGCCACCCCTCTGGGAGTCTATCCATTGAAATTTTTCTTCAATGAGAGTGTCGGCAACGATGATGAGTCGTCCACGCGCGAGGTTCTCGCAATCCTTAAAGAGATAGTGGAGAGTGAGGATCCGGCCCATCCTCTGAGCGACGATGCTTTGATGAAGCTGCTTGCCGGGAAGGGCTATGAGATCGCGCGGCGCACGGTCACAAAATATCGTGAGCGTCTCGGCATCCCGGTGGCACGGTTGCGTAAGGAGATTTGAATGGTAGCGTGCGTCAAAAGTCATCCAACGATTGTTAGAATAATATGAAGAAATTTTCCGAAATAATATCAGCGCTTTTCTCCCCATTGCTTGTGCCGACCTACGGTATGATAATGGTAGCGTTTCTCACCATCCTGCGTCTGTTGCCGACCAATCTGCTCTGGACAGCGATAGGGATCACCTTTGTCATCACCTGTCTGGTGCCCGTCTCAGCCATCATTGCCCTCTACCGCTCTGGAATGATCAAAGACCCCGGCCTCAACGACCGCACTGAGAGGCTCATACCATATATCGTAGTGGTGGTGTGCTATCTCGGATGTGCATTTTTCTTTTTCAAGGCTGCCGCCCCGTTGTGGCTGCCTATGTTCTATGCCGGCGCAGCCGGAGCGACAGTGGTCAACGCCGTCGTCAACCGGTGGTGGAAGATCAGTGCCCACGGAGCAGCCATGGGAGGCCTCGTCGCACTCATATTCAGGATTGTGGCGTCGCACTATGCGATCTTCAATATGAACCTGTGGCTGTCGGCAGTCATCATAGCCGCGGGTCTCGTGATGACCGCGAGAGTCTATCTGCAGCGCCACACACTCTGGCAGGTGCTCACAGGATGTGCCAACGGATTCCTCTGGGTCTATCTGCTTTCAATGATACATTATTGACTTGTCAACTCCTTATTTAATATAATCTAACCATAATTGTCATGAAACCAACAGTAAGCATAATCATGGGAAGTACAAGCGACCTTCCCATCCTCAAGAAGGCTGCTGATTTCCTCAATCAGATGGAAGTACCCTTTGAGATGAACGCCCTCTCAGCCCATCGCACCCCGGCCGAAGTCGAGGCCTTTGCGCGTGGAGCTGAAGAGCGTGGCATCAAGGTCATCATCGCAGCCGCAGGAATGGCCGCCGCCCTCCCCGGAGTGATCGCCGCCATGACTCCTGTCCCCGTCATCGGTATTCCTGTCAATTCAAGTCTCGACGGCATGGACGCTCTCTATTCAATAGTCCAGATGCCTCCGGGCATATCCGTTGCCACTGTCGGCATCAATGCTGGCCTCAACGCGGCTGTCATGGCTGTGCAGATTCTCGCTCTCAGCGACACAGCCCTCGCCGAACGCTACCGTGGCTACCGCGCTACTCTCTCGCAGAAAATCGTGAAGGCCAATGAGGAACTCAAGGCTGTCAAATATGATTTTAAGGTAGATTGAATTGATCATGGATTTAAACTACAAGCGTCGTTTCACCTGGCCGGTCAAAGTCGGCCGGGTGGAGCTTGGCGCGACCAACCCCATACGCCTCCAGTCGATGACATCGACCAGCACTATGGATAGCGAAGGCTCCGTCGCGCAGATAAAGCGCATAGTCGACGCCGGAGGAGAGATTGTGCGCCTGACCGCCCAGGGTGTCCGCGAGGCCGAGAATCTCGCTGACATCTCAGCCCGTCTGCGGGCCGGAGGTGTCGATGTGCCTCTCGTTGCCGACATCCATTTCAACCCACGTGCAGCTTTTGCCGCCGCGTCGAGAGTCGAGAAGGTGCGCATCAATCCGGGTAATTTTGTCGATCCGGGACGTGTGTTTAAGAAAATCGACTACACCGACGAAGAATATGCCGCAGAGATCCTGAAGATAGAGGAGGCTCTGGTGCCGCTGCTCGACATCTGCCGTGAACATTCGACGGCCCTACGCATCGGTGTCAACCACGGATCGCTTTCTGACCGCATCATGAGCCGCTATGGTGACACTCCGGCCGGTATGGTCGAGAGTGCGATGGAGTTTTTGCGCGTCTGCCGTAAGCACAACTTCATGAATGTGGTGATTTCGATCAAAGCTTCCAATGTCGGGGTGATGGTCGAGACTGTCCGCCGTATGGTCGACGCGATGGACAATGAAGAGATGGCTTTCCCGCTTCATCTTGGAGTGACCGAAGCCGGAGATGCCGAAGATGGCCGCATCAAATCGGCTGTCGGCATCGGCAGTCTGCTTGCCGATGGTATCGGTGATACTATCCGCGTCTCGCTGAGCGAGGAGCCTGAGTGTGAGATTCCTGTCGCACGTGCTATAAGCGGTTTTATTGATTCTCTGAAAGAGGGAAGCCGCGTCAGGGAGGCCGTGCTGCCTGACGGCTATAATCGCTTCAACCCCGACCGTCGCCACAGTTCCTGGAGCGGAAAGGTGCCACAGGTTGTTGGTCTCGATGTCGAGCCATCCATGTTGAGTGGTGCTCTCACCGCTGTAGCTGAGGAAGGGCTCTCCGAAGAGCTTGCCGTCACGCTTGCTGCCGAGCCATTGCGTCCGCTTGTGTTGAGTTCTGAAGATAAGGCGGCCATCGGCCACATCAAATCGTTCATGTTCTCGATGATGAACCGTTCGCTCGTCAATCCGGTGATCATCCGCCGCAATTATGGCGCTATGACCGAAGAAGAGTTGATCATTGCCTCATCCATTGAATTCGGCTCATGGCTTTTGGCCGGATTTGCCGATGGTGTCTGGCTGGATTCAGACGTTGTTGACCGCGAGCGGCTCAATGCTATCGCGCTCAATATTCTCCAGGCAACCCGCCTGCGCATCTCTAAGACAGAGTTCATATCCTGTCCCGGTTGCGGGCGCACTCTCTATGACCTACAGTCAACCCTGCGGGAGATCAAGGCCGCCACATCTCACCTGAAAGGTCTGAAAATAGGTGTGATGGGTTGCATTGTCAACGGCCCGGGAGAGATGGCAGACGCTGATTATGGTTATGTCGGCGCCGGTGTAGGTAAGATCAGCCTCTACAAGGGTAAGGAGTGCATCGAGAAAAATATTCCGGCGGAGGATGCTATCAGCCATCTCATAGCCTTGATTAAAGAAAACGGAGACTGGACAGAGTCAGAGCAATGATGGAAACAGATGTGAGATACATGCGCCGTGCGCTTGAACTTGCCCGTCACGGAGAGCTCGATGCCTCGCCCAATCCCATGGTGGGGGCGGTCATTGTCGATCCGGAGGGGCGGATAATAGGTGAGGGGTGGCACCGCCGTTGCGGCGAGGGACATGCCGAGGTCAATGCTGTGGCTTCTGTGAAGGATCAGGGGCTGCTGCGAGACGCCACCATGTATGTCACACTTGAGCCTTGTTCCCACTATGGCAAGACTCCGCCTTGTGCCGAACTGATAGTCAGCAAGGGGATCCCCCGGGTGGTGGTCGGTACGCTCGACCCTTTTGCACGGGTGTCGGGCCGCGGTGTGGCCCGTCTGCGTGAAGCGTCCGTTGAGGTCGAGGTCGGTATGCTGGAGAGAGAATGTCGGGAGCTGAACCGCAAGTTCATGACGGCCCACAGTCTTCACCGTCCCTACATCACACTAAAGTGGGCTCAGAGTGCCGATGGCTTTATTGACGGACATATCTCCACACCGCTGACATCCATGACGGTCCACAGGCTGCGGGCTACCCATGACGCTATCCTCGTCGGGAGCGGTACGGCTCTTGCCGACGATCCGTCGCTCGACACCTGTCACTATGCCGGGAAGTCACCTCTGAAGGTCGTGCTTGACCGGCGTGGACGTCTCGACGGATGCCGGCTCAGATTGAACGAGTCGGGTGAAAGCCTCGTGATGAAAGGCTATGGGTCGCTTGGCGAAGCCATGGGGCAGCTCTATGACCGGGGTGTCACTTCGCTGCTGGTCGAGGGTGGCCGTGATGTCCTCCGGGCTTTTATCAATGACGATCTCTGGGATGCTATCCGTGTGGAGGTCGGTACGGAGGCTATTGAAGGTAAAGTCAAAGCTCCTGAACTGCCGCAGACTGAAATAGTTCCAAATATCGAGACCATTGACGGTCACAAAATCATAACTTATACTAAATGAAGATCATAAAAGCACGAAAAGAAGATGCGCCGTTCATAGCGCAGTGTATAGTCTGGGCTGTGGGCGAAGAGGTCTGCGCCGGACTTGCCGGTGAAAACCACACGACAGATGATATCATAGACCTTTTCGCCCGTCTTGCTGCCCGCGAGGATTCGCAATACAGCTATCTGAACACCCTTGCCGCTGTCGATGACAATGGTGAGGTTGTCGGTGTGTGTGTCGGTTATGACGGCGCCAGGCTTCATGAACTCAGAGAGCCGTTTTTCGAAGCTGCGAGAGAGCTTCTCGGACTCGAACTCGGTAAGGTCGGTGATGAGACTGACGGAGAGGAATTTTATCTCGACACACTTGCCGTCAAACCCGAATACAGAGGGCAAGGCATAGCCGGTGAGCTGCTCAAAGCCTCCGTGGGCCGTGCGCGTGAGTGTGGCAAGCCTGCCGGTCTGCTTGTGGAGAAAACCAACCATGGTGCCCGTCGTCTCTATGAGAAGATCGGATTCCGTCAGGTAGGAGAGCGTCCTTTCTGCTTTGTCATGATGGATCATCTGCAATACGTAGATAAATGAGAGTGGCGCTGAACCTTCGCGCGATGTTGGCCATAGCTGTCATCGCGTTCTCGGCCGTCGCCCACGCTTTCCCTCTGAAAATAGCGGGACTCGACACGCTCAACACTGCCATACTTATCCGCGATCTCCGTTTCGGCCACGATCTTGTGGCTGAAAACATCGACCGTTCGCTCATCCCGGCATCGGTGATGAAGTCTGTCACCGTGGCCTCGCTGCTCAATCTTGCCGATACTTCCGAGTGTTTCTTGACTCCCGTCATCGCTGCCGGGCAGATCCGCGATGGTGTGCTCGACGGCAACCTGATAGTGAAGGTATGCGGCGATCCGACAATAGAGTCTCAGTTCCTGCCGGGATCACAAGGCTTTGCCGATAGTATAGCGGCCGGAGTGCGTCGGCTCGGCATAAGTGAGATACGTGGACAAGTGATAATAGACGAGTCGGATTTTCCCGATGCCACCACTCCGCCGGGATGGATGGAAGAGGATATCCCCTGGTATTATGGTGCCCGTCTCCAGGGTGCCAATTTCCGTGACAACCGTTTCCGTCTGCGTCTCCCCTCGAAGCAGACCGATCCGGTCGTGCCCGATTTGAAGTTTAAATATATAGCCGCTAAAAGACGCGGAGTCAAGATTGACCGTAAGGACGGATCGGAGACATTTGTCATCAGCGGTAGCCCCAAGCGCGGATTGAGCGACATGTTTGCAACCCCTTATCCATATAAGGTGATGCGCCATGAGATCGTGAGCACCCTTAAGCGTGAGGGGATCACGGTAGGTGGCGCCAAACTTGCATCCGGCCCGGAGCAGAGAGAGATCTATGTCCACCATTCTCCGGAGTTTGGTGAGATCATGCGCAGTCTGATGTTCCGTTCCGACAATCTTATGGCCGAGGGAATGTTGCGTGCGCTGACTCCCGGAGGAACCCGTGCAGATGCCATCATGGAGGAGAACGCTGTCTGGTCAATGGCCGGTATCAGTGCACATGGCGTCAAGATCGTCGATGGCAGTGGGCTCTCGCGTGACAATCGTCTGACAGCACGATTTCTCGGCGATATATATCAGTACATGTCGTCAGACTTCGCCTCTCCGGAATACATGACACTCTTTCCGCGAGCCGGTTTCGACGGGACCATGCGCACTTTTCTTTCCGAGTCGCCACTGGCCGGCAGGATTGCCATGAAGACAGGTTCGATGAAGGGAGTGCAGAGCTATGGAGGCTATCTTTTTGATGAGAATGGCTATCCGACCCACGCTATAGTTTTTCTTGTCAATAATTTCAAGTGTAGCCGTGCGGCTCTGAAAAAAGGTATCGAGCGTTTGTTATTAGAAAAATTTAATGTAAGTTTGCATTCCGAAAGTCAGACAGCTGACACAGAGAATCACGACGAAAATCAAGAATATGACTGACAATAATTTGAAAGGATTGTTGAATCTCGCCTATGAGATCGAGGGACTGCTGATGCTGCGCATATCGCGCGGCGAAGAGACAAGCCGTGAGATGAATGACCTCCTTGTCGGCAAAGCTACCCGACTTCTTGCCGGCCTGGAAGCTGAGGATTTGACTGCGGAGACTGAAGAGCCTGTTGCAGTAGTGGCGCCGGTTGCAGCTCCGGTGGCCGTTCCTGCGGTTGCTGAAGTTACCGCCGAAACTCCGGCTGAGACCGTAGAGGCCGCTGAAATCGCCGAGAGTGCGATGGAGGAGGAGGCTGAGGATGCCGAGCCCGATGCTGAAATCCCGGCTACGATCAACGATACTCTGAACAGCGAGACCATCACTCTCGACGAGCGGTTGGCGCGCGAGCGTGCGGCCGATATTTCAAAAGCTTTCACCATCAATGACCGCTTCCGTTTCCTCCGTGAGCTTTTCAGAAACTCCGATGAGGAGTTTAAGGAGACTCTCGAAGTCATCGGTTCGATGTCGAGCATGGAAGAAGCTGAGGACTACTTCTTCAACGACTTGTGCTGGGATCCCGCCAAGGAAGAAGTCAAGGAGTTCATGGCTATTGTAGGAAAGCACTTCTAATCCCTGTATATATATGGGAAAGCTGTATATCGTACCTACTCCTGTCGGCAATATGGCCGATATGACTCCGCGTGCGGTTGAGGTGTTGAAGGCATGCGAACGTATCTATGCTGAAGATACGCGCACGTCCGGGGTATTGCTGCGCCATTTTGAGATACAGACACCTTGTTCAAGCCACCACAAGTTTAACGAGCACTCGACAGTCCGTCCGATCATCGAGCAGTTGCTCGCCGGCGAGACGATAGCTCTGATCTCGGATGCCGGCACGCCGGGCATCAGCGATCCCGGCTTTCTGCTCACACGCGAATGTCGGCGCGAGGGGATAGAGGTGGAGACATTGCCGGGACCTACAGCCTTTGTCCCCGCGCTTGTCAACTCCGGTCTTCCCACCGACCGCTTTACCTTCGAGGGATTTCTGCCTCCGAAGAAAGGACGGCAATCGCGCATCGAGAAAATTGCTGCGAGCGACTGCACGTCAATTATCTATGAGTCGCCGCTGCGTCTTGTCAAGACTCTTGAGCAGTTGGCCGAACAATGCGGATTGGAACGTCCGGCATCCGTCTCCCGCGAGATTTCAAAGATCCATAATACTACTGTCAATGGAACTCTCGGCGAACTTATTGGATTTTTTAGCGAGAACCAACCGAGGGGAGAGATTGTTATTATCGTAGGTGCACAGGAAAATTCCGGCCCGAAAATACATAAGAACAAGTTCAAATCTTAAGAAATTACGTCACGACTCACATCACAACTATCAAGTATATGAAAAAAATCATGACTCTCGCAGTCATTGCGACTGCAATGCTAAGTGCATGTAACGGGGAGAAGCTCCGCGATGCAGAAGCACAGAATGAACAGCTCAAGGGTGATTTGCGTGAAACACTTGCCACCCAGGATAGCCTCCTTATTCTTGTCAATGATATTTCCGACGGGATGTCGCAGATCAAGGATCTTGAAAAAATCATCGCCACTCCGGGCGCACTCGGTGAATCGACATCGCGCAAGGAGCAGATCAAAAACGATATGATCGCCATACAGCAGGCTCTTCAGGAACGCCGTCAGCGCCTTGAGGAACTCGAGAAGAAACTTGCCGGCCTCGATGGCGAAAGCGCCACATTCAAGCGTACGATCTCCAATCTTAAAGCCCAGATTGCAGAGCAGCAGACTGAAATCGGCACTCTCACTAATCAGCTTGCCAGCGCCAACATCAAGATTGAGGAGCTCAGCGCTACCGTCAACAATCTCAATGTCGCCAACGACTCGCTCGCTACCGGTCTGACTGAGGAGCGTGCCCAGAAAGAGGCTGCCGAAGAGGCTGCCATCGCTGCTTCAAATGAACTCAACACCGTCTACTATGCCATCGGTACAGGCAAGGAACTCAAGGAAAAGAAAATCCTCCAGTCAGGCTTCCTCCGCAAGACCAAAGTGATGAAAGGCGATTTTGACATGAGCTATTTCACTGCCGCCGACCGCCGCAATCTCACCAAGATCCCTACCCACAGCAAGAAGGCAAAGATCAAGACCTCGCAGCCGGCTGATTCGTACACTATTGATGATGAAAACGGACAGAAGGTCATCAACATCACCAATCCTGCCAAATTCTGGCAGCTCTCCAACTTCCTCGTCGTAGAAGTTGACTGAAATTAAGTAAAAAAACATCACTCTTCATCGAATAAATCTGACAGACTCGACGTTATATAGTCAGTCTCTCTATATTTCATACTTACGTATCGGGGGCTATTCCGGCCCCCGATTCTTTTCACTATCATTAATACCATATTTTTATTACGATGAACCAAGGATTATCTATCGTGACAATGCTTGCTCTCAGCGCTGCGGCCTCTGCATCAGCTCAGGATGTTGATGCCGTCTATCAGACATACCCGACTTATGCGGGTGAAGATCTCGAACTTACTGTTGACAATAAGGGAACTCACTGGCGCCTGTGGTCGCCCGCCGCCGAGGCTGCGCGTGTGATCCTCTATCCGACAGGTCTCAACACCGCCGCAACCGACACCATAGCCATGACCCGTTCCGAGAAGGGAACATGGGTGGCCAGTGTGCCGGAGCGTCTTTACGGAAAATTTTACACCTTCTCTATCCTCGACAAGGGAAAATGGCTTGATGAGACTCCGGGTGTATGGGCCAAGGCTGTCGGGACAAACGGGAAGCGTGCGGCGATCATTGATTTTTCAAAGACCGATCCCGAAGGCTGGGCTACTGACAAGGGGCCGGCCATCTCTCATATCAATGATGCCGTCATCTATGAGATGCACCACCGTGATTTCTCCGAACATAGCAGTTCGGGTATAGTCAACAAGGGTAAATTTCTTGCTCTCACAGAGCCTGCGACCACTAACGGCCGTGGAGCTGCGACGGGTATTGACCATCTGAAAGAACTCGGTGTCACTCACGTGCATATCCTTCCGTCGTACGACTACAATAGTGTCGATGAGTCAAATCTACCCTCCAACACCTACAACTGGGGCTATGACCCGTATAACTACAACGCTCCGGAAGGCTCCTACTCGACAAATCCCGCCGATCCCTCTACCCGCATCATCGAGATGAAAGAAATGGTCAAGAATCTCCATGACAACGGCATCGGTGTCATCATGGATGTGGTCTATAACCATACGGCCAACAACGATGACTCAAACTTCTCGCTGACAGCTCCCGGCTATTACTACCGCCACCGTCCCGACGGAAGCTACAGCGATGCTTCGGGATGTGGCAACGAGACTGCCTCGGACCGCCAGCAGATGCGCGACTATATCATCAATTCTGTCAAATATTGGGCCAAGGAATATCATATCGACGGTTTCCGCTTCGACCTTATGGCCATTCACGACATAGAGACTATGAACGAGGTAGCTGCGGCGCTCAAGGAAATCAATCCCGACATCTTCGTCTACGGCGAGGGCTGGACCGCAGGCGACTCTCCTCTGCCGGTCGAGCGGCGCGCACTCAAGGAAAATGTGGCCAAGATGCCGCAGATCGCCGTATTCAGCGATGATATCAGGGATGCGATCAAGGGACATTATACCGACGCTTCCGACCGCGGTTTCGCTACCGGCAAACCCGGACTCGAAGAGACGGTAAAGATCGGTATCGTCGGAGCTACGGCCCATCCGCAGGTTGATTACAGCAAGGGCAACAACTCAAAATTCCCCTATGCCGCCGCTCCGACTCAGATCATCAACTACGTGTCTTGTCACGACGACCTCATGCTGACCGATAAGCTCCGCAAGTCGATGCCCGATGCCACCGACGCCGAGCGTCAGCGTGCTGCCCGTCTCGCGCAGACCATTATCTTCACATCGCAGGGCACACCGTTTATCTTTGCCGGCGAAGAGATCTTCCGCGACAAGAAGGGAGTCCACAACTCCTACAATTCGCCCGATTCCATCAATGCTATCGACTGGAGTCTCAAAAACAGCAATGCAGAGCAGTTTGAATACTATAAGGAGCTTATCAAACTCCGAAAGGAGCATCCTGCCTTCCGCATGACGACAGCGGACGATGTCAGCCGTCACCTGAAGTTTGACAAAGTCACTGAGCCCAATCTTATTTCCTATTCGCTCATTGACAATGCCAATGGTGACGAGTGGAAAGAGATCAAGCTTGTTTTCAATGGATCCGATGATGCCCGTAATGTCAAAATCGCCAAGGGTGACTGGACAGTCATAGCTGAGGATGGTCGCATCAAGGCTGCCGGTCTCTCGACGAGCAAGGGTGGCAAGATGACCGTCGCTCCCCGTAGCGCTCTCATCCTCGCCCGCACGAAGTAAGCGCAATTACCATACAGTCAGGAAACATTCCGGCCGGAAGCCGTGACGACAACATACTGTCGGCATGGGTTCCGGCCGCGTTTTTTGCATGAAAACGCCTTTTTTGTCTGAAATGTATGGAGTTTTAGACAAAAGTGATTATTTTTGCCGGGAAATTATAACAAAAAGATATAGTAATAACGAAGTGGAAAGCAAAAAGAAACCGACAGCAATATTGAGGATGTATTGTCCCGACCGTCCTGGTATCATAGCCGTCATCACTGAATTTATCACGACAAACCGTGGCAACATCATCTATCTCGACCAGTATGTTGACCGTGAGGACGGAATCTTCTACATGCGTGTCGAGTGGGAGCTGAATGATTTTCTGATTCCCACTGAAAAAATCGATGAGTATTTCAACACTCTCTATGCCAAGCGTTATGATCTGACCTACCGCATCAGTTTCTCACGTCGCAAACAGCGGATGGCAATCTTTGTGAGCAAGATGTCACATTGTCTCTACGATATGCTCGCGCGATATGTGGCCGGAGAGTGGGACGTGGAGATTCCCGTCATCATCAGCAATCATCCTGACCTTGCCGAGGCAGGCAAGCGCTTCGGGATTCCATTTGAGCATGTGCCTGTCAACCGTGACAACAAGGCTGAGATGGAGAAGGTGGAATTTGAGATTCTTGACCGCTACAAGATTGATTTCATAGTGCTTGCGCGCTATATGCAGGTGCTCTCCGAAGAGTTCATCAGCCGCTATCCCAACCGTATCATCAACATTCACCATTCGTTTCTCCCCGCCTTTGTCGGAGCGAAGCCCTATCATCAAGCCTATGAGCGAGGCGTGAAACTCATCGGCGCCACGAGCCACTATGTCACTGCCGACCTGGATGCAGGCCCTATCATCGAGCAGGATGTGGCCCGAATCAGCCACAAGGACACTGTCGACGAACTTGTGAAAAAGGGGCGTGATATTGAGAAAATAGTCCTCTCGAGAGCCGTCGGGAAGCATATACAGCGAAAGATTCTTACCCACAACAATAAAACCGTGGTATTTAATTGATTTTTGAATTTTTTTGGCTCTGTTTTAGAATAAAATATAGGAAAAGAAAAAAATAATATCTAAATTTGCAGATGAGTTAGGCCGGGAGCTTATTGTCTCGACCCTCAACTCTATCCGATAGGAAAATTGGATTATTATGATCAAATTTTTTCGACGAAAAAAGTTATAGGAACAAAAATCTAAACAAAAAGACAACTGAGTCAGTCAAAAACTCTAAAAGTTAAGAAAAAAGGAAAAATAATCAACCGTAAGGAAACAATAACAACAGCCGCGAGGCATGCAATTAAAATTATCAACCCCGTATCTCAACTCAAAAACTTAATTCATTCATGGACAGCAACGAAAAGAAAAGCAAACGCCCGCGCATCGGAGTGCGCCCGGTGAACGCAGACAGTGCCGAGAACCGCAGCGAGAACAGCGATTTCAACACACATGAGGGTGGTGGCCTTCACACCGACTCTCAGGAACGCCATCAGAATTCCTACAATTCCTATGGCAACAACCGTCCTTATCAGCCACGTCCCTACAACAACAACCGTCAGCAGGGTGGCTATAACAACAATCGTTATAACAATCAGGGCGGCTACAACCGGTATAATAACAATAATCGCTACAACAACAACTACCAGCCCCGCCAGCAGGCCAATCCGCAGCTTGAAGGTGAGCCTCAGGCAGCAGCCGAAGGTGCAACCACCGGTAGTACAGACAGCGAGAACCCCACATATCAGCCCCGTCCCTCATATAACCGCTACAACAACCAGGGTGGTTATAACAACGGCAACCACTATAATAACAACCGCCAGGGCGGCTATAACAACAACCGTCAGGGTGGCTATAACAACAACCGTCAGGGCGGCTACAACAACAACCGTCAGCAGGGCGGCTATAACAACAACCGTCAGCAGGGCGGCTACAACAACAACCGTCAGCAGGGCGGCTATAACAACAACCGTCAGCAGGGTGGCTACAACAACAACCGTCAGCAGGGTGGCTACAACAACAACCGTCAGCAGGGCGGCTATAACAACAACCGTCAGCAGGGTGGCTACAACAATAACCGTCAGCAGGGATTCAAGAAACAGGCTCCCCGCCAGAATCAGTATGGCATGCCGCAAGGTGGCCGCAGCTTCATCCCGCGTCCCCGCCGCATCGAGTATGAGGTACCCGTTCCCGATCCCAATGAGCAGATCCGTCTCAACAAGTTCATGGCCAACGCAGGTCTCTGCTCGCGCCGTGAGGCTGACGAGTTTATCCAGAAAGGACTCATCAAGGTCAACGGCGAGGTTGTCACCGAGCTCGGAACCAAGATCTCACACAATGATGTGGTTGAATACAATGACAAGGTTGTCACACTCGAAAGCAAGTGCTACATCCTCCTCAACAAGCCGAAAGATTGCGTGACCACCAGCGATGACCCCAATGGACGTCTGACTGTCATGGATCTTGTCAAGGGCGCGTGCGAGGAACGCATCTATCCTGTAGGCCGTCTCGACCGCAACACCACCGGTGTGCTCCTTCTCACCAATGACGGTGACCTCGCTTCAAAGCTCACTCACCCGAAATTTGTGAAGAAAAAGATCTATCACGTCTGGACCGATAAGGATATCGCCGAGGAAGACATGCAGCGTATCGCCGACGGTATCGAGCTTGAAGATGGTCCCATCCACGCCGATGCCATCTCTTATGCTACCGACGTAGACCGCAATCAGGCAGGTATCGAGATCCACTCCGGCCGCAACCGCATCGTGCGCCGAATCTTCGAGAGCCTCGGTTACCATGTCACCAAGCTTGACCGCGTCTATTTCGCCGGCCTTACCAAGAAGAATCTTCCCCGTGGCCGCTGGCGCTATCTGACTCAGGAAGAGGTCAACTTCCTCAAGATGGGTTCATTTGAATAAAAAAATTATGGCCGGTTTGAGCGGTGTCGCCTCAGAGATAGCTTGAACCGGCCTTTTATAATATCTACTCTTACATATCTTGCAAATGAAAAGAACTAAAGTAGTCGATTTGCTCAAAGACGCCTCACTCATCGGTACTGAAGTTGAGGCCAAAGGCTGGGTGCGCACCCGCCGAGGCAACAAACATGTACAGTTTGTGCAACTCAATGACGGTTCGACAATCAAGAATATCCAGATAGTCTTTGACATGGCCAAGTTTACCGACGAGGATCTGAAGCCTGTCACCACCGGCTCCAGCATCTGCGTCAAGGGTAAGCTTGTAGAGTCGCAGGGCAAAGGCCAGACTTGCGAAGTGCAGGCAGATACTCTCCTCGTTTATGGTTCGGCCGATGTCGAGACCTATCCGCTCCAGAAGAAGGGCCATACTCTTGAATTCCTCCGTGAGATTGCCCATCTGCGTCCGCGCACCAACACTTTCGGTGCCATACTTCGTGTGCGCAGCACTCTCGCTTTCGCTATCCACAAATTTTTCAATGAAAGAGGGTTCTGCTATCTCAACACTCCGCTTATCACCGCAAGTGACTGCGAGGGTGCCGGAGCGATGTTCCAGGTGACCACTCTTGACCTCAACAATCTTCCCAAGGATGAGGAAGGAAAGACTGACTATTCGCAGGACTTCTTCGGCAAACCGACAGCTCTGACAGTTTCAGGTCAGCTTGAAGGTGAGCTCGGTGCGACCGCCCTCGGTCAGATCTACACTTTCGGCCCGACTTTCCGCGCCGAGAACTCCAACACTCCTCGCCACCTCTCGGAGTTCTGGATGATCGAGCCGGAAATGGCGTTCTACGACATCACCGACAACATGGATCTCGCCGAAGAGTTCGTGAAATATTGTATCAACTACGCTCTCGAACACTCGCTTGACGATATCACCTTCCTCCAGGACATGTATGACAAGGACCTCATCGAGCGTCTGAAATTTGTGGTCGACAATGACTTCGTGCGCCTGAGCTATGGCGAGGGTGTGAAGATCCTCGAGGCTTCCGGAAAGAAATTTGAATTCCCGGTACATTGGGGCACAGATCTTCAGAGCGAGCATGAGCGTTATCTCGTCGAGGAGCACTTCAAGAAGCCGGTTATCCTCACCGACTATCCGAAGGAGATCAAGGCTTTCTACATGAAGCAGAACGAGGACGGCAAGACTGTCCGCGCGATGGATGTCCTCTTTCCCCACATCGGTGAGATTATCGGAGGTTCAGAGCGTGAGGAGAACTATGACAAACTCCTTGCCCGTATCGAGGAACTCGGCATCCCGATGAAGGATATGTGGTGGTATCTCGACACCCGCCGTTTCGGTACAGTGCCTCACTCCGGTTTCGGCCTCGGTTTCGAGCGCCTTGTGCTTTTCGTAACCGGTATGACCAACATCCGCGACGTCATCCCCTTCCCGCGTACTCCGGGTAAGGCTGAGTTCTAAACGTAGCGGAAGCTAAATATAAAAATTACGCTCCGGATCAGAATAGACATCTGATCCGGAGCGCTGTTTTTTTGTAGTGGCCGGGACGGGCGTTTCCTGTTGTCCGGAAGATGAGGACGGTATGTCTCTATGCTTGTGTCCCTGAAGTGGTAGTGGTGTCGGTAGCTTTGTTGTAGGTGCTGTCTATCTCATTGAGGGTTTTATCAAACTCCTTTTTCTGCTCTTTTAGTTCGCCTTTGCGTTCTGAAGAGCGGCCGATGAGCATGAAGAGTCCACCGAGGATGATGAATCCGGAGAAAGTCAGTGCGGTGACCCAAGAGGCAAATGCCATGGTGCCGACAAACATTGTGATCATATAGGCGATGACTACACCCATCAAAATGATGAAGCCTATCCAAAAGAGGCCTTTTCCAAACGATTTCATAATACAAACAGTTAATATGTGAGTTTTTAATAATTATCCTTTAATATATAAAGGATTGGTCTATGAAAAAGTTTTGTCTAAGGCTTGAAAAAATGACGGTTGGAGTCTCTCAGTCAAATATTTTGTCCCAATCTTTCCACACAGCCTCATAGCCGAGCCTGCGGATGTCGGCGGCGACTGCCTCGGGCGAGCGCGGATCGGAGACTTCAAACTGCTCGAGGGCATCGGGGGTGGATACGTAGCCGCCGGGCTCTGTCTTGCTCCCGGCACTCATCGAAGTCACACCGAGCTTCATCATGTTGGCTCTGAATGTCGGGTCTTCACGCGTGGAGTAGGAGATATCGACATCGTGGTCAAAGATGCGGAAGGCGAAGGTGACTTGTGCGAGCTCGCGGTCGGTCATGATGACCTTTGGCTGATAGCCACCTTCGGCGGGACACATGCGCGGAAAGTTGACACTGTAGCGTGTCCGCCAGTAGTTCTTGCGGAGATAACGCAGATGGCGGGCAAGCATGGTGAGATCCGTGCGCCAGTCCTCAAGCCCGATGAGCACCCCCATGCCGATCTTGTGGACACCGGCCTGTCCCATGCGGTCGAAGCCGTTGACGCGCCAGTCGAAGATCGATTTCATCCCTTTTGGATGATAGTTGCGGTAGTTGGCGGAGTTGTAGGTCTCCTGGAAGCAGACCACACCGTTGAGACCGCTGCCGACGAGGCGGGCATAGCTCTCGGCTTTCATTGGCATCACTTCGATCGTCAGATTATTGAAGTAGGGGCGGCATACGTGGAGCACCTCTTCAAGATAGTCAACACCGTTGAGCGTAGGAAACTCTCCGGAGACGATCAGCAGATTCTCGAAGGGGCCGAGCCTGCGGATGGCCTCACATTCGGCCTTGACCTGCTCCATGGTCAGGGTCACTCGCTCCAATGGATTGCTATGGTTGAAGCCGCAGTAGACGCAGTGGTTGGTGCAGGCGTTGGAGACATACATGGGGATATACATCGAGATGGTCTTGCCGAAACGTTCGAGAGTATAGCGGTGGCTCAGCCGGGCCATCTGTTCGAGATATGGTTCGGCTGCCGGGGAGATGAGGGCCATGAAGTCCTCGACGCTAAGATTTTCTTTCCGTAGCGCAGCCTCGACGTGGGCTGTCGTCCGCGATTGGATGAACCTTGTGGTCTCATCCCAGTCATATTTCTTTAGTTCGTCCGAAAACATGATGTTAATCCGATTGTCTAATGCTTGACGCAGTCGTCGGCAAGCTGCTGGGTGATGCGCATGGCGCAGAAATTCGGGCCACACATGGTGCAGAAACGGTCGTCGTCCTTGTGGCTCTCGACGTAATACTGGCGCGCGCGGGCCGGGTCAAGCGAAAGGTTGAACTGATCTTTCCAGCGGAATTCGAAGCGGGCTTTGCTCATGGCATCGTCGCGCACCTGTGCTCCGGGATGTCCCTTGGCAAGATCGGCAGCGTGGGCTGCGATCTTATATGTGATGACTCCGTTGCGGACATCCTCGAGGTTGGGGAGGGCGAGGTGTTCCTTAGGAGTGACATAGCATATCATTGCCGTGCCCATCCATGCTATCTGGGCTGCGCCGATGGCAGAGGTGATGTGGTCATAGCCGGGGGCAATATCTGTCGTTAGCGGACCGAGAGTGTAGAAAGGCGCTTCATGGCATTTGTCGATCTGGCGCTCCATGTTCTCACGGATCTTGTGCATGGGGACATGGCCCGGGCCTTCGATAAGCACCTGGACGTTGTGTTTCCAAGCGATCTCTGTCAGCTCGCCGAGCACATCGAGTTCGAGGAACTGCGAACGGTCATTGGCATCGTGGATCGAGCCGGGGCGCAGACCGTCGCCGAGCGAGACGGCCACATCATAGCGGGCAAGGATCTCGCAGATTTCGTCGAAGTGGGTGTAGAGGAAATTCTCGCAGTCATGGATGACGGCCCAGCGAGTCATGATGGAACCGCCGCGCGACACGATACCCGTCAGACGTTCCTGCACCATATCGGCATGTGCGCGGAGGGCGCCGGCATGGATAGTGAAATAGTCGACACCCTGTTCGGCCTGCTCTATGAGAGTGTCGCGGTAGATTTCCCATGTGAGATCCTCGACCTTTCCGTTGACTTTCTCGAGTGCCTGATAGACGGGGACAGTCCCTACTGGGACGGGACAGTTGCGGATGATCCATTCGCGCGTCTCGTGGATATTGTCGCCGGTCGAGAGATCCATGAGAGTGTCGCCGCCCCAGTAGCAGCTCCATACTGCTTTGCTGACCTCTTCCTCGATGCCCGACGAGAGGGCCGAGTTGCCGATGTTGGTGTTGAGCTTGACAAGGAAGTTGCGGCCGATGATCATAGGCTCTGCCTCCGGATGATTGATGTTGGCCGGGATTACGGCACGTCCGGCAGCTACTTCGTCGCGCACGAATTCAGGCGTGATATGAGTCTTTATTCCGAGTGCTCCGGCATTGCAGTTTTCTCTTATAGCCACATATTCCATCTCAGGCGTGATGACACCGCGGCGGGCGAGCGCCATCTGGGTGATTTCGTGGCTGTCGGCTGCGCGGCGGGGTGCGTAGCGGTGGCCGAAACGGATCGCGTCGAGATTCTTGTCGGCTTCACGCATGCGGCCATAGTCAGATGTGATCTCCGGGAGCTGCTCGAGGTCATCGCGCTTGGCAATCCAGCTCTCGCGCAGACGGGGGAGACCCTCGTTGATGTCAACCTTGACAGAGGGATCTGTATAGACACCACTGGTGTCATAGACGTAGACGGGGTCATTGTGGCGTGTCAGTTTCTCGTCATTGACAATCTTTACTGTCGGTGTGAGGTTGACTCTGCGCATGGCCACTCTCAGGGGGTGGATTGAGCCGTCAAGATATATCTTTTCTGAACCCGGATAGGAGTTCACGTCAATATTTTCTATTTTCATTTGCTGAAACGTGTTTTCAGTTGATGAGTTGGTTAGAGATTCAGGAATTCGGTGAGAGGGCTGGTGGCGGAGGCAGAGTCTGATACGATGCCGAGTCCGGCGAGGTAGGCCTTGCGTCCGGCTTCGACAGCAAGTCTGAAAGCGATAGCCATCTCGACGGGGTCGCCTGCGACTGCAATGGCTGTGTTGACGAGCACTGCGTCGGCTCCCATCTCCATGGCTTCGGCAGCGTGGGACGGAGCGCCAAGTCCGGCGTCAATGACCACCGGCACGCGGCTTTCGCGGATGATTATTTCAATGAAATCGCGGGTCTTTAGTCCCTTGTTTGTTCCGATGGGTGCGCCGAGAGGCATGACAGCGGCAGTGCCGACATCTTCAAGCCTTTTGCAGAGGACAGGGTCAGCCTGAATGTAGGGGAGAACCTTGAATCCCTGTTTGGCAAGCATTTCGGTGGCTTTCAGAGTCTCGACAGGGTCTGGGAGGAGGTATTTCGGGTCGGGATGGATTTCGAGCTTGATGAAATCGGTCCCGAAGCAGTCGCGGGCAAGGTTGGCTGCGAGAACTGCTTCGTCGGCAGTCCGGACGCCGGAGGTGTTGGGAAGAAACTGCACGTGCTCGCGGTTGATGTGGCGGAGCATATCATCTTCTTCCTCATGCGCCATGTCGATACGTTTCATAGCTACAGTGATCATCTGTGAGCCTGATGCGAGGATCGAATCGAGCATAAGCCGGTTGGAGGAAAATTTACCGGTCCCGACGAAGAGGCGGGAGGTGAAGTCTTTCCCTCCGATAGTGAGAATATCGGTCATGTGATTTAGTTATGTGTAATGATTAGTGTTTAGGGTATTGAGGCTACAGTTTCTGCGCGGCCTCGTGGAGAGCTTCGAGTGTGCGGCGTGTGTAGTCGACAGGATCGTCGGCATTGATTATCGCACCGCTCATGGCCACGCCGTTGATGCCGGTCTGCATGAGCGCGGGAATGTCTTCGATTGTGATACCTCCGATAGCCACGATCGGGAGTAGGATATCTGCTTTACGGACTTCACTGACGATGGAGCGGTAGCCCTCGAGACCGATGACGGGTGAGAGTTTCTCTTTGGTTGTGGTGTAGCGGAAAGGCCCGAGACCTACATAGTCCACATCCCATCCGCGGAAAGCTATGATATCGGCGGCCGTGTTGGCGGTACAGCCTATGATGGCTTCTGCGCCCATTGTCTCACGGGCAAGGAGAGGATTCATGTCTTTCTTGCCGAGATGTACGCCGTGGACCGACATCTCCATCGCAAGCTCGACGCGGTCGTCAAACACAAGAAAGGCTTCGTTTTCCTGACACATGGGTATGATTTCGAGCGCAATCTGACGGAATTGCTCATCGGTAGCGTC
This sequence comes from Staphylococcus sp., assembly GCA_023665865.1. Lineage (GTDB taxonomy): Bacteria > Bacteroidota > Bacteroidia > Bacteroidales > Muribaculaceae > Duncaniella. The sequence continues at coordinate 435,306 of JAMPDC010000001.1, read as the reverse complement.
CTTGAGACGGAGCTGGATCCATTTGCAGCCTCCTTCGAGGGCCATCTGGACTTCTTCAGGGATTGAATAGCGGTCTGAGGGATGGGTTATGAACTGAAGCATAGATATATAGGTGTTATGTTTATTTTACTGATTTATTGAGATGACAGATCGGGCAAATCTGCGCATCGCGGCGGGAGTCTCTCCCCAAGGCAGAGCGCCGAGCATGGCAAATCCGCTGAAATTGTAACGTTTGAGGAGTGGTAAGCGTTCGGTCGTGACACCTCCGAGTGCAATCACCGGTATAGACGCATCGGTGAGTCTGCTGAGGTCGTCGGGGGTGAAGGGAGAAGAGTAGCCCGACTTCGAGATGCTGTCGAAGATAGGACTAAGGGTCGCATAGGAGAGGCCGCGGTTCTCAATTATTTCCCTGACGTTGTGGCATGAACGGCTGAGAGGACCGCGGTAGAGTGGCGGAGGCGTCGGACAACGGCGATTGAGATGGAGGCCACCGAGGTTGAAGTGGTTGCAGAGATCGAAATGACCGTGGATGACGAGGCGGGCATGTAGTCTCTGAGGGATAGCTTCGATCAGACGTCGCATATCGGAGAGTGAGGCCGAGGGATGGCGCAGATGCACGCGGTCCCAGCCGGCATCGAGGATTTCACGCACGAGAAGTGGCTCGCTTGTCTCGTCGGGATATTCCGGGGTGATTGCTATTCTGATCATGTCGGGATGTCTGTGTGGTGGAGGTTAATGGAGCGTGGTCTCAGCCTCCGTAGAAGGCTTTGATGATTACGACGTTGTCCCCTTCGGCGAGCAGACATGAACTGCGGTTGACCGCCGGGACAACCTTGCCGTTGACCGCTGTGGCTATGCCGGTAGATGGGATGCAACGGGCATCGAGAGCGTCGCTGAGAGTGGAGCCGGTCGGGAGTTGGAGTGTGAGTCCGTTGATGGTGACTTCCATGCTTGTTGGAAATTAGAGGTGTCCTTATATTTTCTTCCTGTTAGGGTTGAAGTTTTTGAGTCGGCGAGGCGAGAAGAAGTGGTTGACCGGACCATGGCCTTTTCCGGTTGTTACCCATGAGCCCTCCTCGAGCGCGCGGGTGATGTAGAGCTTGCCGAGTCTGACGGCATCGGTCAGGCTATTGCCGAGGGCCAGATATGAGGCTATTGCTGAAGAGAGTGTGCATCCGGTGCCGTGGGTGTTGGAGGTTGTGATGGCGTCGGCTTTCAGTTCCATTAGGTCGCCGGTGGCACTGATGCTTAGGATGTCTATTTTGAAATCGGTCCTGTCGGAGTCGCCCCCTTTCAGCAAGATATTTGCCGGAGTCAGTTCGCGGAAGCGTTTGATCTGGCGGTCGGGATCTGTCTCTCCCGTGAGGGCTTCGGCCTCCATGCGGTTGGGTGTGATCAGCAGGGCGAGGGGGAAGATTTTTTTGACAAGCACCTCGACGGCATCTTCTTCAAGAAGCATGGTGCCGGAGGTCGACATCATCACAGGGTCGACAATAAGATTTGCAGGATTGTAGTGGGCGAGACGGTCGGCCACGGCTGTTGCAACGGCGGCATTGCAGAGCATGCCGATTTTAGTTGCCAGGGGAGGGATATCGGTCATCACCATGTCGATCTGGTCGGCCACGATATCTGCTGAGACCGGCATTATGGAGCGGACGCCTGTGGTGTTTTGGGCGGTGATGGATGTGATTACCGACATCGCGTAGCAACCGATGGCTGACATGGTCTTGATGTCGGCCTGGATGCCTGCGCCTCCTGAGCTGTCGGAGCCGGCTATTGTAAGTGTTGGGTAATATGTTCTCATCGATGTCGTGCGTTAGAAAAAAAGATTCTGCGACAAAGCGATGGAGATAACACGTGTCCGGACTTGATTGGTTGGCAACAATGTGGTGCCGTTGAGGCACGGTGCCCGATGGAAATCCGGCGAATGTTGGCGCCGGACTTGCGTTTCTTCTCACGTAGAAAGCTCTGACGGCTGCCATACAGTCTAATGCAATCCCTTCGGCGGTACTAACCGCATCAGGTTCGGAGGGTATCATCTCAGCGTTCCCGTTGAGGGAGACGCACCCCTTTGTCGCTGCAAAGTTAAGTCATTGCTATGGAAAATGCAAATATATTTGACCGGTGCGATGAAAAACACCCGGCGCTGCGTCTCAGACGCGGTGCCGGGTGTGGTGGGTGATGGTAATGGTGGCCTATGTGATTATTTCACTCGTATTTTCACAGGACTGGCTTTCTCCTTCTGCCATGAACGGAGATATTTAAACCATTCGTCGGCCGACTGCGGCGAGGTGGTGTCACGCTTGCCTCCGGCGATAAAGCTATAGCGGATGATGCCGTTTTTGTCAGGGTTCAGGAGCGTGAGGTAGTTGAGTTCGTCTTCTTTTACCGATTTAAGATAGGGGGAAGCCACGAAGATACCGAGTCCGACTGTGTCGGTGATATCTGCCATGTTTTTGTCGGGGGTATTCTCACCCCAGCTTCCGGCGAGACCCTGCGGAGTCAGGAAGCCCTCGTTGTTTTCAGCAAGTTTCTGTATGCCGGTGCAGAAGATATCGGAGGCGGAGGCGCCGGAGAGTTTGACCTCAACGTCATAGTCGCGGTGACCGGCATAGACGGTGTAGCGTTGGCGCATGTCGATGGGGCGGCCGTTGTAAACCCAGCCACGGTCCTGTATCTCGATAATGGAGCGGACCGGACCGGTGGTCAGAAGCCGTTGGGAGCGGGTGGTGACGGTGTCGATAGTCACCGGATTGCCTTGCTGATAGCCTCTGAATGATCCGAGTGCGACCGATGAGCCTGCCCAGAGGACGTCGCGGCCATAGCCTTCGTCAAGCTGCTGGCGCGTGGTGTAGAAGGCTGTCGTGGCGAGTTCGAGCTTAGGAGTCTGTTTTGTGTAGAGGTCTACGCTCTGGCGGTTGTCCATGTAGACGCGTATGGCGTTGTAGAGGCCTTCAAGCACTGCACCATGTCCGTAGATGCTTCCATACATCTGCTTGTTGTCGGTGTCACCGGGGAAGGCTATGGCCTGTATCTTGGGATATTTTTTGCCTTTGTCGTTGAGACGGATGTAGGCGTATGTTCCCGGGGTGAATGAGCTTGTTGAAGGCGCCGATGAGAGATTGATGGTGTAGGTCTCGGTGGCATTTGGCTTCAGATCGACGAGAAATGCGAGTTCGTCAGCGATACCGTCGTCGTTCAGGTCGTCGAGCTGCCAGGGGATGTCGGGGCGGCCCTTGATGGTGACTGAGTTGATTTCTTTTCCATTTTGGCCGACAGGAACCACGACCGGGACAGCCTCGCGTGGAGTCGGGCTTGGGTTGCTGACGGTCACTGTCAGCGATAGCAATAGTGAAAGCGCGAGCATAAAAGATGTGGGATAGTGATTATGGTTTAGATTTAAGGCCGCGAGGAAACGCCCCGCGGCCTTAGGTGTTGTTGTCTTTTTGTAGCCTTTGATTGTAATCCCGGAGGGTTACTGGCCGAGATAGGCTTTGAGCAAGTGGCTTTTCTGACCTTTGAGCCGACGGATTGCCTTTTCCTTGATCTGACGTACGCGTTCGCGTGTGAGATCAAATTTGGCTCCGATTTCTTCGAGGGTCATTTCCTGACAACCTATGCCGAAAAACATCTTGAGGATCTCGCGCTCGCGGTCGTGGAGCTGCTTGAGGGCGCGTTCCACTTCTTTCGAGAGTGATTCCTGTGTGAGAGTCGCGTCGGCCATAGGGGAGTCGTCGTTTGTAAGCACATCGAGGAGGCTATTGTCCTCGCCCTCAACGAAAGGAGCGTCGACAGAGATGTGTCGGCCCGACACCTTGAGAGTGTCGGCGATCTTGTCGACGGGAACATCGAGCTTTTCGGCGAGCTCTTCGGGAGAGGGGCGACGCTCGTTTTCCTGTTCAAACTTAGAGAGGGCTTTACTGATTTTGTTGAGCGAGCCGACCTGATTGAGTGGCAGGCGGACAATACGGCTCTGCTCTGCGAGTGCCTGGAGGATTGACTGTCGGATCCACCACACCGCGTAGGAGATGAACTTGAAACCACGGGTCTCGTCAAACTTCTGTGCCGCTTTAATCAAGCCGAGATTGCCTTCGTTGATGAGGTCGGGGAGGCTGAGTCCCTGGTTCTGGTATTGCTTTGCTACTGACACAACGAAGCGGAGGTTGGCACGGACGAGCTTGTCGAGAGCTCTTTGATCTCCCTGGTGAATACGCTGGGCGAGCTCCACCTCCTCCTCGACGGAGATGAGCTCTTCTCGACCTATTTCCTGAAGGAATTTGTCGAGCGAGGCGCTTTCACGGTTGGTGATTGATTTTGTGATTTTTAATTGTCTCATGTTCTACTTATAGCAGATAATTCGTGCAAAGGTAGTAATTTTCCGGCTGATTTCAAAATTTTAGATGCCTAAAAGCCTGCGCTCACGCGGATATTTAGTGGCATTTGGTCGAAAAGTTGCTCTTAAAGCACGCTTGGGGTGGGAAAAATGAAAAATAATTCGTAACTTTGCAATCCAAATCACATAACAAAGAACCTCCCCGCAGAGTTCGCCCCGTCAGGGCACTTTGACCGGAAGAGTTCGCTAAGACTAACTAACCCCTGCATGGAGTCAAAAAAAGTTCTATTCATCTCACAGGAAGTCGCGCCCTATCTGCCGGACACGTCTATGTCGGTGCTTGGTCGTGACATTCCCCAAGGCATTCACGGCAAAGAATTCGAAGTGAGAACCTTCACGCCGAAATATGGTTGCATCAACGAGCGCCGCAACCAGCTTCACGAGGTCATACGGCTTTCGGGGATGAATCTTATCATTGATGACACAGACCATCCCCTCATCATCAAAGTGGCCACACTTCTGCCCTCGAGGATGCAGGTCTATTTTATTGATAACGACGACTATTTCCAGCCGATGTCGGTCAAAGGTCTTGAGACGGATCTGCTCGCTGCCGACAACGACGAGCGCGTGATGTTTTTCACCATGGGTGTTGCCGAAACAGTCAAGAAGCTCAGATGGCAGCCTGCGGTGATTCACTGCAGCGGCTGGGTGGCGGCTCTCGCGCCGTTATATCTGCGCCGCAAGTATGCCGACGATCCCACTTTCCGCGACTCCAAGATCGTCTATGCGCTTCAGCCTGAAAAATTCGAAGGCACACTTGACCCGCGTTTCGTTGAGAAACTGCTCATGAGCGAGTTTGCCAAGGAGGATCTTGCAGCGCTTGGCGACGAGCCGGTTGATTTCGCCACTCTCAACCGTCTGGCCATGGACTATGCCGACGCCATAATCCAGGTCACTGACGATGTTGATCCGGCACTGGTCGACTATGCCAAAGCTTCCGGAAAGCCTTTCCTTCCCTATAACGGTGAGAAGGGACGATCGGCGCAATATACAGAATTCTATCGTTCTCTCCTTGGCGAGGAAGAGGATTAAAACGCTCTCTAACCCCCATAGACAAATAAATGAAAAAAACAGCTCTGCTCTCTGCCGGACTTCTGGCTGCGACCTGTATGGTATCGTGTGACGAGTCTGTCACCACTACCGGCAGCAGTCTGGTCCAGGACGAGGTGGAAATCGTGATTGACTCGACATATACAGTGTCGGGCCACGCTGTAAGGAATGATTTTGTGCCCTCGCGCACTGTCCTTCAGCTTCTCGGAGCCATTGACGCCAAGGGCTACGGCGCTCTCAACAGTGATGTCGTCTGCCAGTATATGCCGGCTGCGACTATTGATACAGTCAATGTGAAACCCGACTATGTCGATTCGGTCAAGCTCGTGCTATCGATGTATAAGAATGGTTTCGCCGGCGACTCCATCGTCCCGATGGGGATCACTGTCTACCCGCTTGTCAAAGCGCTTCCATCGCCCATCTACAGCGACTTCAATCCTGCCGGCTATTATGACAGCGCCAATCCTATCGGCTCGGTGACATATTCCGGCCTTATTGATGGCGCAGCGGGTGTCTCGGCCGACGAATCGGGCAATATCTATAAGGATATCTACGTCAAGCTCCCCAATGAGATCGGCCGCAGTCTCATCACCCAATACGACACCGACCCTTCCGTTTTCGAAACTCCTCAGGCTTTTGCAAAATGGTTTCCGGGACTCTACATCGCCAACTCGTTTGGTTCAGGCCGCGTCACTCGCGTAGTGCGTAATATGATCAATGTGTATTACCACACCGTCTCCAAGATCGAGGGTACCACACGCGACACCATCATCGACAAGTCGAAAACCTATCTTGCGGTGACCCCTGAGATCATCTCTAACAACAATATCTCCTACACCATGGCCGACGATCTCCGTCAGATGGCCAACGCCGGAGAGTCGTTGCTCGTAGGCCCCATCGGCTATGAGGTAGAGTTTAAATTCCCGGCATCAGAAATCATCTCGCGCTACAAGGCTCAGAGCGGTTCGCTGTCGGTCATCAACTCGCTTTCATTCTCAATACCTGTCAAGGAAATTGAAAATGACTATGGACTGACACCTCCCCCCTACGTCCTTCTGGTCAAGAAGAAAGACAAGGAGAAATTTTTCTCCGGAACACAGATCAACGATGACATATCATCGTTTTATGCATCCTACAACTCCACTACCAAAAGCTACACCTTCTCGTCTATGCGCGAATATATCGTAGATATCATGGAGCGTGGAGATGTTGACGCGGAGGATGAGGAGTTTGTGATCTGTCCCGCTTTGGTTTCGTTTTATGTCAACAGTTCGTCGTCTAATTCATGGTGGGGCTATGGCTATGGTTATGGTTCTACAAGCTCAACCGTAAGTTCAATCACCCCCTATGTGACAGAACCCGTGATGGCTACGCTCGACTTTGACAAAGCAAAGATAAAATTCACTTTCTCCAAGCAGACTCTTGGTGGAAAATAAGAAAATTGCTACCTTTGCATCCGTAAAAACCGGTCGGTCAATCAAACCTTCTTTCCCATAAAGATAGCCGACTGGAGTCACAATGACAATTTGAATTATATTTGTATTTAGTAATCAGCCGCAATAGCTCAGTTGGTAGAGCATTTCATTCGTAACGAAAAGGTCGCGGGTTCGAGCCCCGCTCGCGGCTCAGAAGAAAAGAAGATAGACAGCCCAATTTGTAGCTGCCTATCTTCTTTTATATTAAGATAATTATCCTACAGAGAATATGACATCATGTTCGAACGTCGTATAGACGGTCTCGTACATTTGCTTTATTTTATCCATAACGCCAGCAGGTTTTGGCTGATTACGGCTGTATGGCTGATCGGCATGAGAGATCAGGTGAGCTGCGCCTTTGATTACAAGATCCTTTGAAAAGTTAAGTGTGGATCCGTGGTGGGGCAACTGCACTATTTCTGTTTTCTCCCACACATCGGCATACGCAGATTTTAAGGCTGCCATTTTATCTCGGATTTTTGCATTATAGTCGCCAAGAAACAGACAGCCGTCTGTGGCACATCCGGTACCGGTCCAAAGACACATGCTATATTCATTAAATTTGCTATTTTCTATTCCGACAGCATTCAGGGCACGGGGAAAGGCAGTCGGATCGCTTATCCATTTCTTTTCAAGGTCTGAGAACTTAGCCCCACTGTCCAATCCAAGCGATGTCAAGATCTGTTGCTCTTCATGGATGCTAAGAAGTTTTGGGTTGAAGATACGATATATCCATTCCGGATTTGCATTGAGACTGAAAGAATAAATCGGGCTTATTGTTTCTTTCAGTTCTTGGATAGTCGTGGCGCGCTCATCAATTTTTCTTTCTTTTGGTTCGTCATTGTCCATTCGGTGGTCAGGTAAGATGTCATCGTCAGGCATCTCAACAGTAATAATTTTTGACGATGGTGACAGGTTGTGGAGATAGCTGACAGGGTCGACGAAAAAATCACGCATCCGATCATTTCCCCTGTTTATGATATAATTCATGAATCTTGACAGAGTCGGCAACATAGGTAGTATGACACAGCTGACTTTGCATGTAGTCAGAAGCGCCTTTATGCCATTGATATGGTCAAGATGAAAATGAGAGATGAACAGAATGTCTATTTTGGGTGTGCCATCGTGAGTGGCAGCCACAAGCGGTAGATTGTGAAATGGTCCCTTGATACGGTTAACTGCATTGTTGACTCTCTGTATTTTCGGTAAACTCCCACAATCATAGACGATGCTGACGTCATTGATTTTTTCAACAGCAAAAAGCCCCATTCCAACACTGAAAAATGTCCTGACCTTTTCTCCTTTCGGGAATATAATATCTGTATCCTCATCGAGTATTCCGCCGCTTGACTGAATGAATCTTTCAGGATAGACTATAAGCATATTATCGATTTTAACTGGATTCATTTGATGTATTTTCTATAGAATAGACGTTCAATAATTGAAAATATTTTAAGATTGGGCTTTATGTGTTTATATTTTGTAACTTTGCAACAGTTGTGTTAATCTATAAGCGGAATCAAGATGGATATTGAGTGTTTCAGGGAATATTGCCTGTCGATGGAAGGTGTGACTGAGAAGACTCCTTTCGGGAAATTTGCCGCGAGGTTTGATTCGATCCTCGTGTTTTATGTCTGTGGTCACATGTTCTGTCTGTTAGACATTAACTCTTTCACCGGTGTGACTGTCAAGGGGAATCCGGAGACTATCGCTGAACTTCACGCCACGCGCTCATACTGCTCCAGCCATCGCAACATGAGTGCGAAATATTGGATTGAACTGCAATTTGGCGGTGATATTTCCGATGATGAGATACTTGGTCTTGTGGAGCGCTCCTATCAGATAGTCAAGGCTAAATATTCTCCGAAAAAATAGCGCCGGACAATGGCTCTTTTCAGGCAGCTCATCGTCCGGCGGCAGTATATGTTGTGACGTAGTCGCGTCAGGTGTGATTAACCATACTGGATGGTTCCGTCGGGATTGCGGTAGAGGTCAAAGCTCTTCTCATACTGGTCCATGGCGCGGAGGCTCATACCCATGCTTGAGAAACCGCCGTCGTGGAAGAGGTTTTGCATGGTCACCTTGCGGGTGAGATCGCTGAACATGACGATGCAGTAGTCGGCACACTCGTCGGCAGTGGCGTTGCCCAGAGGTGACATGCGGTTGGCAAAGTCCATGAGCGACGACATACCCTTCACGCCGCTTCCGGCAGTGGTCTGGGTGGGTGACTGAGAGATGGTGTTGATACGGACAGATTTCTCACGACCGTAGATATATCCGAAGCTGCGTGCGATTGACTCGAGGAGCGCCTTGGCATCGGCCATGTCATTGTAGCCGAACATGGTGCGCTGTGCTGCGATATAGCTGAGGGCGACAATGCTGCCGTGGTCAGCGATTGCATCGAGCTTCTTGGCTGCCTGGATCATCTTGTGGAATGAGATAGCCGAGATGTCGAGGGTCTTATTGAGCAGATCGTAGTCGATGTCGTCGTAGAGGCGCTTCTTGCGTACGTTGGGCGACATGCCGATTGAGTGGAGGACGAAATCGATCTTGCCTCCGAGAATTTCCATTGATTTGGCGAAGACCATTTCGAGGTCTTCGAGGTTGGTGGCATCTGCGGGAATAACTTCAGCGTTGAGCTTCTCGCCAAGTTTGCTGACGTCACCCATGCGGACTGCTACGGGTGTATTCGACAGAGTGATTGTGGCGCCTTCTTCTACGGCTTTCTCAGCCACTTTCCAGGCAATACTCATGTCGTTGAGCGCGCCGAAGATGATGCCGCGCTTTCCTTTCAGAAGATTGTAAGACATAGTAATTACTTTAATATTGTTTCCGGGTGCAAAGATACGCAGATTTCGCGTGAAAACAGGTATCCCGGACCAATTTTAGGGCAAAACAGTTGGATAATCGGTCATATAGACTTAATTTTGTGCTGTTTTACGAAATGCGATTATGCCTATTATACGTATTGAATCTCTTGACCATCCGGGAGTCAAGGCCTACAGCTCCCTGACAGAAGCGCAGTTGCGCAACAGGCTTGACCCGCAAAACGGTATGTTTATCGCCGAGAGTCCCAAGGTGATAAATGTAGCGATAGGGAGTGGTTATGAACCACTCTCGTTGCTCTGTGAGGAGCGCCATATTGCCGGCGATGCCGCCGGAATCATTGCGAGATTTCCGGATATGCCAGTCTATACGGCCTCGCGTGAGCTGCTTGCCTCGCTCACGGGCTACACTCTGACCCGAGGGGTGCTTGCCGTCATGCGCCGCAAGCCTTTCGAGCCTCTCGAAAAGCTGCTTGAAGGTGCCAGGCGGATAGTGGTGATCGACAGTGTGGTCGACACTACAAACATCGGGGCTATCTTCCGGTCGGCGGCTGCGCTGGGGATGGATGCCGTCCTGCTGACGCGTCAGTCCTGCGATCCGCTCAACCGTCGTGCGATCCGCGTGTCGATGGGTACGATCTTTCAGGTTCCCTGGGGTTGGATCGACGGCCCTCTTTCCTCGCTCCATGATTATGGATTCAAGACTGTGGCGATGGCGTTGACCGATAAGTCTGTTTCGCTTGACGATGCAGCCATTAAGACAGAACCTCGTCTGGCGATTGTCATGGGGACGGAGGGCGACGGGCTTGCAAAATCGACGATAGAGGAGGCTGACTATACGGTGCGCATCCCAATGGCCCACGGTGTCGATTCGCTAAATGTTGCTGCCGCAGCTGCGGTGGCATGCTGGGAACTCCGGCCACGATAGGCGATTTCTGAAGTTTACAATACAAAAAACAAGCAGACTCCCGGTAGCGCTCAGAGGTGAGCAGTCCGGGAGTCTGTTTGTTTTCAGATGGTTGGGATTGCCGTTTATTTCGGGAGGTTGAAGGCGACGGTCATTTCTTTCATCTGTTCGTCGGTCATGCCGTCGGGTTCGAAGCCCATGTTCTTCGCGCAGATATAGATCTGAGCCGATTTGTTGAGCACGTCAACCTGGTCGAATGCCTGCATGATGTCGTTGTCGACAGCGAAAACGCCATGCTTTTCCCAAAGTGTCACGTCGTAGTCACCAAGCTCCTTGATGGTTGACTCAGCCAACGCGTTTGACGAGGGGAGCTGATAGGGGATGATGCCGAGACCGCGGGGACAGAAGGCTTTGGTTTCGGGAATCATGCTCCAGAGGAGACGGGTGGCCACGTCTTTTTCAAGATATTTCTTGCAGTGGCTCATGGCTACGAGTTCGATCGGATGAGTGTGGAGCGAAGCCTTGTAGGTAGAGCCTTTTGAGATGAGATAGTTGTGGACTGCAAGGTGGGAAGGAAGCTCAGATGTGGGCTTCACGGGATTGTCGGCGATGATCTCGTAGTGTGCGCAGTCGTCGAGGATGCGGATGACAGATCCGTTTTCCATCGGACGGCGTGCGAGGTCGCGCATGCGCTTGTTGGTACCCTTGCAATAGAAATAGCAACCCTTCAGCTCGGGGAGGGTGAGGCCGATGGGGGTAGCGGGTGCGATTGCGGGCATATTGCGGATCTCGTCGTCGATATGTTCGGTGATGTTGACGGTGATGTTGCCGCCGTTGCGTTCAGCCCAGCCTTTTTGCCAGAGATATCCGGCCACTTCGGCTACACGCTCAACCTCTTCGCGGAGAGCGGGACGATTGTCTAAGATAGATGCCATTATTATATTCAGATTTATAATATGTGTGAGATGATTGGTGATATCAGATGAGTTGAGGGAGGAAGCAGGAGATGATGAGCACCACAATGCCTACGACAAGCACGGTGATTGTGCGCGGTGAGCAACCTTTCCACTCTTTGAGGATGATGCCCCAGACGTTGGAGAAGACGACATTCAGGGCCATGAGGATACAGAACGAGAGGGTCAGCAGGGTGGGAGAATCGGTGAGGAATCCCTTGCCGAGAGCGAGCCCGAAGAACTGGCTGTACCAGAGGGCACCGGCGAGCAGGCAGAAAAACAGGTTGTTGAAGAGCACTTTGCCGTTGCCGTAGTCACTCCAGGTGTGATTCTTGGAGTTCTGGTAGAAACAGTAGACAGCATTGGTCACAAAACCGCCGAGCGTCACGAGCAGTGTGGCCGGGAGAGTCTTGTAGATGTCGGGAGTAAGATCGCCGAAGTTGATGCCGCTGCCAAACTCGAGACCGACATTGAAACAACCGCTCATGAAGCCGGCGAGGAGGGCGATGGTGATACCCTTCGGGAAGTTGAAATCCTTGACAGCTGCCTTCTTCTCTTCCTCGCTGAGCGACGATGCTTTCATCGAGCCGGCGATGCCTATGATGGCGATACCGACGAGGGTGACGATGACACCGAGGATGACGGCAAATGTCAGTTGTGACAGCGGGTCGTTCTCAGGGAAGAAGATGTTGAGCAGGACAGGCCCCATGATGGTGCCGAGACCGGCGCATGTGCCGAGTGCGATCGACTGGCCGAGAGCGACACCGAGATAGCGCATGGAGAGTCCGAAGGTCAGGCCTCCAACACCCCAGAGTGCGCCGAAGAGAATGGTCATCCAGATGTTGAACGACTGCTCCGGCACGAAGAGTTCGGTGAGCGAGTGGCCTGCGGGTACCGCGAGAAGTGCTCCTAAAAATGGTAGCACGAGCCATGCGAAGACTCCCTGCACAATCCAGTAGCTTTCCCAGCTCCATGATTTGATCTTGTTGATGGGAACGTAGCAACTGGATTGGCAGAAGGCTCCTACTGCGATGATCAGTAGACCGATGAGTATCATCTTTTAGATGTGACGTTTGTTTCGTATGACTCGACTTCCTTGATGTAGTTTTCGCCGACGGGCACGTTGTTCTTGAGGCAGAACATGTCGTAGACGGCGTTCCAGGGGAGGTTCTTGCACTCTTCGAGGAGGGCGAGGCGCTGGAATCTCTTGTCTTCGAGCTCATATTTGCGGAGTGTCTCGGTCGGTTCGAGGAGAGCGCGGAGCATACACTTCTGTGCAGCGCGGCTACCGATAACATAGGCGCCGATGCGGTTGAGAGTGCCGTCGAAGTAGTCGAGTCCGTAGTGGACGCGGTTGAGAGCGCCTGCGCGGACGATTTCGCTGAAGAGGTCGAGGGTGGGATCGTCCATGATGGTCACGTGGTCAGAGTCCCAGCGGATGGGGCGAGAAACGTGGAGCATCAGTTCGGGCACGAAGAGGAGCATTGCAGACACTTTGTCGGCCACGCTTTCGGTCGGGTGGAAGTGACCGGTGTCGAGAGTGATCATCATGTCGCGCTTCGATGCGTAGGCGGTATAGAAGTCGTTTGAGCCGACAGTGTAGCTTTCAAGACCGATACCGAACACTTTAGACTCCACGCAGTCTTTCATCCAGTCATATTTGTGTTCGAAGATCTGGTCAAGAGAGTCTTTGAGGAGTTCGCGGTACATGTAGCGGTTGACTGTGATGTCTTTTGAACCGTCGTGAACCCATGTGTTCATGATACAGGGATCCTGCTGAGCCTCACCCATAGCCTGTGCGATCGCGCGGCAGCGCTTTGAGTGCTCGATCCAGAAGTCGCGGATGCCCTTGTCAGGATTGGAGAGGCTGAGGTCGCCGCTCTTGGGATGGGAGAATGAAGTTGAGTTGAAGTCGAGTTTGATATCGTTTGCTTTACCCCAGTCGATCCAGCTCTGGAAGTGCTCAACGGAACACTGGTCGCGGTCAACGAACTTGCCGCCGAAGTCTCCGTAGATCTCGTGGAGGTTGAGGCGATGCTTGCCGGGGATGAGGCTCATGGCATAGAGGATGTCGGCGCGGAGCTCGTCCATGTTGCGTGCTTTACCGGGATAGTTGCCGTTGACCTGGATGCCACCGGTGAGTGAGCCGCCCTGGTTTTCAAAACCGGCTACGTCGTCAGCCTGCCAGCAGTGCATGCTGAGGTGGAAGTCCTGCATCTGTTCGATGACTTTGTCAGTATCAACGCCGATAGTTGCATAACGTTCTTTGGCGATTTCATACGCCTTCTTTACAGATTCTTCTTTCATGATGATAAGGTAGGTAAAATTTAAAGATTATGTTTTTTTGGTTGTTATTTCGGAAGATATGTCTTGGTTTTGGTTGAGTTGACGGCGACCTCACGCATTTCCTTGAGATCCTTGACCTTGCCGTCGGCACGGAGCTGGACGAGGATATTGCCCATCGCTGTCGATTCCGACGGGCCTGCTACGACAGGAATACCGATCGCGTCGGCTGTCATCTGCATCAGATATGCGTTCTGACATCCGCCACCGATGACGTGGAGGGTGTTGATTTCGTTGGGCGAGAGTTCACGCAGCCAGCCGAGCACTTCCTTGTAGCGGAGGGCAAGACTGCGGAAGATGACACGCATGAAGTCTGCGGCGGTCTCGGGCACACGCTGTCCGCTTTCACGGCAATATTCTTTGATAGCCTCTGTCATAGACTTAGGATTGGCGAAGGCCACATCGTCGGGGTTGATGGTGCTGTCAATGTCGGAGTCCATGAAGAGCGCGCAGAGGTCGGCGATATTTTCGGGTGCGTCCTTCAGCTCGGTGCGCGAGCGCTCGAGGAGCCATAGGCCACAGATGTTTTTGAGGAAACGGATTGAGCCGTCGATGCCACCCTCGTTGGTGAAGTTGTAGGCAAAGGCTTTGTCGTTGATGATCGGGCCTTTTGATTCGATGCCAAGCAGCGACCAGGTGCCGCAGCTCAGATAGGCGAATTTGTCGTCTTTCGCGGGGACACCGATGACAGCTGAAGCTGTGTCGTGGCCGGCCACTGCTACGACGGGAATCGCCGGCAGCCCGGTGAATTGCTGCACGCCGGGAGTGATGGTTCCGATGACAGCACCTGGATTGACAAGTTTGCCGAAGCGGTTGGGTGTAAGACCGGCTTTCTCGAGAAGCTCTGCGTCAAGCTCACCGGTGGTCGGATTGATTATCTGTGATGTCGAGGCCACGGTGTATTCAGTCACAGCGCTTCCGGTCAGCATATAGGCGAGAGCGTCGGGCATGAAGAGGATCTTGTCGGCATTCTTCAGAGCGTTTCCCTCCTCTTTGCTTAGGGTATAGAGTTGGAAAAGTGTGTTGAAATCCATGAATTGGATTCCTGTCTTTTCGTAGACTTTCTCACGGGGAATTTCTTCGCAATACTTGTCGACGGCGCCGTTGGTATGCGGGTCTCGGTAGCAGTAGGGGAGGCCGGCGAGAGTGCCGTCGGGATGGAAGTAGGCCACGTCGCATCCCCAGGTGTCGATGCCGATTGAACGGGCTTCGGCTCCGATTTCGCCCAGCTTCACAGAGGCGGTTTTGAGTCCGGTCAGAATCTCATGGTAGAGACCGGGGAGATTCCAGAAAATATGTCCGCTGATCGGGAGCATCGGATGCTTGAAGCGGTGTATTTCTTCTGTCTCCACTTTAGTTCCGTCAAATGACGCAAGGATGACTCTACCGCTTGTCGCACCGAGGTCGACAGCAATATAATAGTTCTTTTCGTCAGCTTTCATTGGTATTTGTCTTTATAAGAATTAGATAATTTTGGTTGGTATATAAGGATGTTGTTTTCAGAGTTCAGTCTTGAGTTTCATTACCGCCGGTTTCATCCGGCTGCCGCCCTGAGGAGTGACGGTCAGGATTACTTCGCCCGGCGAACGGGTCGAGCGGAGGATGACCGATGCGGTGCCGTTATAAAGCCGCCGGGTGTGGCCTGTCGAGAGTTCGTCGGAGGTAATGTCACCGTTGATAACCCCTACAATTTCCGCCGGGCCTTCTACGGCGAACTTCAACGTGGTTTTCTCGTCGGGCACCTGTGTGCTGCGGCTGTCGACAGCGCTGATGCGGACATGTTGCAGATCCATGCCGTCGCTTTTCCAACTGCCATTGTCAGGCTGCGCCAAGAGGCGGGCGGCTGCGCCGGCTGTCCGGAGTTGATGGGTGGCAATGGGTGTCTTATCCCCTTTTTTATATGCACGGGCTTCGATTTCGCCTTTAGAATACGGGACGTTGTCCCAATAGATCCTGTTGCGTGTCTTAGAGTCAGAGGTTTCGTTTGTCTTGCGGCCAAGGCTGCGGCCGTTGACAAGAAGTTCGACTTCGTCAGCATTGGTGAAAGTGAATATCTGCAGTGTCGATCCGACGGGGTGGTTCCAATGAGATGAGAAGTCGGTTGTGCCGACCTGCACACCATTCCACTCGATGTCCTGACTGCCCTCGGCGATTGCAATCCTGACGAGTGGCTCCTCCGGTTTGAGGTAGCTCTTAAGAAAATAGGCGAGAGGCTTAGGCTCAAGAGATATGTCAAACATTCCCTGCGACCATCCTTTGGCCGGCCACCCCTGCGATTCGCCGAGATAGTCGATCATGCCCCAGTAGGCGAGTCCGACTACACGGTCAAGATCCATGTCGAAATAGTTTGGCCCCATGCCTGAAGTGTTGGCCTCGCTTTGATAGAAAATCATATCAGGATAACGGCGGGAGTCACCGGGAAAGTACATATACCTATAATTATATGATGCAATATCGGTCGCCAGCGCAAGAGGTGCCGGGAGGCTGTCGGTGAAATGATTTCTGCCACGTGGGTGCATGGCTACAGTCGAGAGCCGGGTGCCGTCGTAGCGGTCGAGCAGTGCCTTCTGAAGACGGTAGGGTGTGACACCCCAGTCGTTGAAGGGAAGGTCGCTGATGGTCTGAAGCTCGTTGCCGAGACTCCATAGGATGACCGATGGATGATTCCGGTCACGGCGGGCCCATTCCTCCACGTCGTGTTGCCATTGCTCTGTCCAATCCTTGCGGTCGCCTGAATATTGGCGCTTCCATTTGTCGTAGAGTTCGTCGACAACGAGGATACCGTAGCGGTCACAGAGATCGAGAAACGCTTTGCTGTAGGGATTGTGTGAGGTGCGGATATGGTTGACCCCAAACTCTTTGAGCATGGCGATCCGTTTCTCTATGGCTCGTGGATAGGCTGCGGCACCAAGGGCTCCGAGTGTATGATGGTTGGCTATACCTTTGAGCAGGACTTTGCGGCCGTTGAGTTTGAATCCGGATTCAGGTGTGAATTCGATGCTTCGGATGCCGAATTTCTCTGTATGTGTGTCGGCGACAGTGCCGTCACTGTTGATCAACGAGAGATTGAGAGTGTAAAGATTGGGATTTTCGGTATCCCAAAGACGGGCGTCAGCTATTGTGATGCTGTCGATCTGAAATTCTCTGATCCGCTGTCCGCGATAGTTGCGCAAGCGCTTTGTCGCTTCATAGACGCAGCCGCCATCGGGATCGGTGATGCGGACACCGACCGTGAGAGAATCCGGACGATGATATGACGCGATCTCAGCTCCAATGCAGACCGTGGACGAGTCCGGATCTGCGACTGGGGTTGTGATGCGCAGGGGATTGCGGGTGAAATAGTGTTTCTTATCTGTGAAGATGAGGTTCACGTCACGAAACAGACCTCCGCCGGTGTACCAACGTGAATTTTCCGGTTTGCCGGTATCGGCCTTGACTGCGATAAGGTTTTCCGAGCCATACTTCAGCAGCGGCGACAGGTCGACCTCTGTACCGAGATAGCCATAGTCTGTCCCACCTACGCGCTCACCGTTGAGATAGATGTCGCCCGTAAGCATGATGCCCTCGAAATCGAGGATTATGCGCTTGCCGATCCATGAGCTGTCGGCTATGAAACTCTTGCGGTACCATCCTGTGCCCATTTCCTTGAAACCCCGGGAGCTGAGACGGCTCTTGACGTTTGCGACCTGGTTGGTCAGATCCGGGCGTTCCTCAGGTGCCGGTTCGACCCACGGTTGTGAGATCTGGAAATCATGCGGGAGGTCGACAGTCTGCCAATCACGGTCGTCAGTCATGGGCGACTCGGCCCCGGCAGGGTTGCCGGGACAGAATTTCCATCCAAAATTCCATGTCTCCACGCTTCGCCCGTAGGAGGCAAAGACGCAGAGACACGTGATGAGCAGAAGTATGGTACCAGACAGGTTTTTCATTTATGAGGAGGGGTATTATTTCTCACGCATGAATACGTTGATAGGGGTTCCGTGATAGTCCCAGTTCTCGCGTATCTTGTTTTCGAGATAGCGTCGGTATGGTTCCTTGACCCACTGTGGCAGATTGCAGAAGAAGATGAACGTAGGGATAGGAGCGCCCTTTAACATTGTCACATACTTGATCTTTATAAATTTGCCCTTGTTGGCAGGTGGGGGATATGCGGAGATTGCTTCGAGCATGACAGTGTTGAGCTGCGATGTAGGCACGACACGCTTACGGTTCTCGCAGACCTGGAGTGCTGTCTCAAGAACTTTGAATATGCGCTGCTTGGTGAGGGCTGAGGCGAAAATGATCGGGAAGTCTACGAAGGGAGCGAAGCGCTCGCGGATGGCATCCTCGTAGTGCTTGATGGCCTCTTTGGACTTATCCTGGACGAGATCCCATTTGTTGACCACCACGACAAGACCCTTCTTGTTGCGTTGGATGAGCGAGAAGATAGCTACGTCCTGCGCTTCGATGCCGCGGGTGGCGTCGATCATAAGGATGCAGACGTCGGAGGCCTCGATGGCGCGGATCGAACGGATGACTGAGTAATACTCGATGTCTTCTGTCACTTTGGTCTTCTTTCGGATACCGGCTGTGTCGACAAGATAGAAGTCGAACCCGAACTTGTTGTAGCGGGTATAGATTGAGTCGCGTGTGGTGCCGGCGATGTCGGTCACTATATGGCGCTCTTCCTCAATGAAGGCATTGATGAGTGATGACTTTCCGGCGTTAGGGCGGCCGACGATGGTGATTTTAGGTATATCGTCGAGTTTTTCTTCCTCATCTTCGTCCTTGACCGGCATTTTCTTTACCACTTCGTCGAGGAGGTCGCCTGTGCCGTAGCCGCTGACAGCCGAGACTCCCATAGGATCACCAAGGCCGAGGCTGTAGAATTCGGCTATGTTGTAGAGCGAGTCTCCGGCATCGACTTTATTAGCCACGAGAATCACGGGCTTTGTCGAACGGCGCAGGATCTGCGCGACCTTGTCGTCGAGATCGGTGACACCGTTGGTGGCGTCGACGACAAAGAGGATTTCGTCGGCCTGCTCAATGGCAAGATGCACCTGCTTGTTGATTTCGTTTTCAAAAATATCTTCGCTGTTGACAACCCATCCGCCGGTATCGACGATTGAGAATTCCTTCCCGTTCCAATCGACTTTGCCATACTGGCGGTCACGGGTAGTGCCGGCCTCATCGTTGGTGATGGCCGTGCGAGTTTGTGTCAATCTATTGAAAAGTGTGGATTTACCGACATTCGGACGACCCACGATTGCGATCATTTGTCCCATAATTGATGATTTGCCTATAAACCCATAAGTAGGGCTTATTCTATGCAAATTTAACCAATTATTTCTTATCCCGCAACAATAAGTCCCATTTGCAGACTTAAAAATGCGGAAAAAGAAATATTTGGTTAAATAGTGTTAATTAATGCGTTTTTATTGCGCGATTATTTGGTAGCAAAGTAGAGATGTGTTACTTTTGCAATAAGTTTTTCATGGTATTAGATTTAAGGTAAAAAAGTTATTCGTCGGGATGACGAGTAATTTTTTTTGTCCCCTGTTTCAGGGGGCAAATTCTCAACAGGTCTTACGTTCCATAAAAGGATTGAACCGGTGCCAGTCGGCGATCGGAGGCATGATGCCAAGTTCAATCACTTCGTCACGAAGCTTGCAAAGATGCTGATAGCTCTTTTCAAGCTCTTTTTGTTCTTCGGGGGTACCGTTGACCACTTTACATTCGACACCGTTCTTGCCGATGGTAGTCTCCATTGCCATCATGATGTGTTTGAAGCGGTCATTGTTGACGTATGTACCTGCAGGCCAGCGGAAGGGTTTTCCGCCCATGGCTGCCGCAATCATCTCAACCGACAGATAGGCCGGACTTTGGAATGACGAACGTCCACGGAGTTCGATGATCTTCTTTCCGCCCTGGATGACGCGCTCTTTCAATGCGATCCATTCGTCGAGGGAGAGACGCGGTGTGCCGATGATGTCGGTAAGAGGCTTGCCGTCGACAGTGGTTGTGGAGGCGAAGACAGCCATCTGTTCGCCATGTCCGCCGTATGTGCGGCTGTTGACGATCTCGTCGGCCGGAACTTTAAGATATTTTGATAGTTCACTGCGCAGACGGGTGCTGTCGAGAGCGGCGAGAGTGGTGACGCGCGATGGCTCGAGACCTGAATAGAGCAGGGTGATGAGGCCTGTGATGTCGGCAGGATTGAAGATGACTACGATATGCTTGACATCGGGGCAATATTCCTTGACATTCTTTCCGAAATCTTCTGCGATCTGGGCATTGCCTTTAAGCAGATCCTCGCGTGTCATACCGGCCTTGCGGGCGGCACCTCCGGACGAGATGATGTAGGCCGCGCCGGTGAGGGCTTCCTTGACATCGGATGTAAATGTGAAATTGATGCCTTCAAATCCGCAATGGAACAATTCCTCTGCTACTCCCTCGAGTGCAGGCGCATAGGGGTCATACAGGCAGATGTTAGGAGTGAGTTTCATCATTGCGGCTGTCTGAGCCATGTTGGAGCCGATCATGCCGGCGGCGCCGACAAGTGTGAGCTTCTCGTTGGTAAGAAATTCCATGATTTTTCTGGTTTTTATTTATTGATAGGTTTAAGGGATAACGTGTCAGCAGGAGTAAAAGTTTTGGCTATTATACTGATAATGGATGGCGATAAAATATGTCAGGTGAAAAAAACTCACTACCTTTGCACCGTCATAAAGATATAGTACATTTTTCCGTATATATTTTTCAGGTTTAAATTTCTAAGGCAAACAATTATGAACGACTCCGAGACTCTCCTTGACTGCAAAACAGGTCATGGCGAGGTTGGAAAGGAAAAACTATGGAATTCAAACTACTGCAAGGCTATGGCAGTGAATTTCATGATGTTTTTTTCGTTTTATCTCCTGACCCCGCTCCTTCCGGTCTATCTTGACGCGCAGTTCAAGGCCGACAAGGATCTTATCGGACTTGTGCTGTCGGGCTATGTGATAGCTGCGTTGATAGTCCGTCCTTTCAGCGGCTTTATTGTTGACAGTTTCAACCGCAAGAAAGTGTTGATGCTCTGTTTTTTCGCATTTTTCATCTGTTTTACCGGCTACATAGGTGCAGGCACCATATTGATGTTTGCGATCGTCCGTACGATCCACGGATTGCCGTTTGGTGCGACGACTGTCGCAAACAGTACAGTCGCAATCGACGTTCTTCCATCCTCGCGTCGCAACGAGGGGGTCGGTTTCTATGGACTGAGCAACAATCTTGCAATGGCTATAGCCCCCTCGGCCGGTATCTATATCTACTCGATTACCGACAATTTTCAGTTGCTTTTCTGGCTGTCGCTTGCGGTGGCTTTTGTCGCCTTCTTCCTCTCCTGCACCATAAAGCTCCCGGGACGGCAACTCGTGGCCGACAAGCCGAAGCTGAGTATGGATCATTTCTTTCTCAGCAAGGCGTGGCTCATGGCGATCAATATTCTATTCTTCGGTCTTTGCTGGGGTGTGATGAGCAACTATGTTGCGCTCTACGGCAAGCAATATCTTGGCATCACCGATGGGACAGGTCTGTTTTTCGCCCTGCTTTCGGGCGGTCTGTTTGTGTCGCGTCTCTACGGAGTCAAATCTCTGCGCGAAGGCAAGCTGACTGAAAATGCCTTGCAGGGAGCGCTCATCAGCTGTGTCGGCTATGTCCTCTTCGCTATTTCTCCGGGGATATGGGCCTACTACCTGTCAGCGCTACTTATCGGACTCGGAAACGGCCGCATGTATCCGGCTTTCCTTAACATGTTTATAAGTGTGGCCCGGCATGATCAGCGAGGGACGGCCAACTCATCGATTCTCACAGCCTGGGACTGCGGTATGGGACTCGGAATACTCATCGGAGGTATGCTGGCTGAGTATATCAGCTTCTCAGCCGCCTTCTGGGGAGCAGCAGTCTCTCAACTTGCCGGCACTTCACTGCTCATCTTCTTCACACGAAGCTTTTTCATAGCCCGTCGTTTGCCGGAAGAGTGAACAAATACAGTGCAAAGAGCCGTTAATATATAGATACGGGCGAAACTTTGTAAATTTGCCAATAAGTCTTTTTTAATAACATCTAATCAGAAAGGAAACCATAGAGATGGCTGTAAATGCAAGTTCATCCACAGAAGATCTGGGCGTCAAGTCGATAGGTAAGCTTCTGGCCCAATATTCCATACCGGCCATCATCGCCAGTGTCGCCACATCGCTCTACAATATCATCGACAGTATCTTCATCGGTCGTGGCGTAGGCCCGATGGCTATTGCCGGTCTTGCGATCACCTTCCCGCTTATGAATCTCGTGGCAGCCTTCTGTATGCTCATCGCCGCCGGCGGTGCTACGATTGTCTCCATCTTTCTCGGACAGAAGAACTATTCGAGAGCCACGGATGTGGTCAACAATGTCTTCACCCTCTGTCTCATCCACGCTATCCTTTTCGGCGGTGTCACACTGCTGTTTCTCGACCCTATACTCTATTTTTTCGGCGCTACAGCCGAGACTATTGTCTATGCGCGCGAGTTCATGCAGGTCATATTGCTCGGCACACCGCTGCTCTACGTATTCATCGGTCTCAACAACCTGATGCGCGCCACCGGCTATCCGCGCAAGGCCATGATCTCGGCTCTCATATCGGTGTTTGTCAATCTCATTCTTGCGCCAATCTTCATTTTCTATCTTGACTGGGGCATACGCGGAGCCGCTCTTGCGACTGTGTGCGGGCAATGCTCCGCTTTCATCTGGGTGCTGTCACATTTTCTGTCGAAGAAAAGCTCCATCCATTTCCAGCGTGGCAACCGTTGGCTGGCATGGGGTATTGTCAAGCGTATCTATGCCATCGGCCTCTCGCCGTTTCTGATGAATGTGTGTGCTTGTGTGGTGGTCATCTTCATCAACAGGGCTCTCCTTGACTATGGCGGTGACGACGGTAATCTTGCGGTCGGAGCCTATGGTATTGTCAACCGGACGACTATGTTTTTTGTCATGATTGTCTTCGGTGTCACCCAAGGTATGCAGCCTATCCTCGGATATAATATAGGTGCCAACAATTTCAGCCGTGTCAAGCGTGTGCTCCGTCTCGGCATATTAATCGGTGTCGCCATCACTTTTGTCGGATGGGTCATCAGTGAGGGATGTCCGGATATGGTATCGTCACTGTTCACAACCGACAAGACCCTCACGCGCATCGCCCGTGAAGGTTTCAGGATCTACTTTATCGCCTATCCGGTTGTCGGATGTCAGATCGTGATACAGAACTTCTTCCAAAGTGTGGGCAAACCCCAGATGTCGATCTTCCTCTCCCTGACTCGCCAGTTGCTTTTCCTCATACCTTTCCTCATCATCTTCCCGCGCTACTGGGGAGTGCCGGGAGTATGGGCCTCGATGGCCGGCTCGGACATCATAGCCTTTATTGTAGCCGTCGTAACTCTCTGGTGGTGGATGGGACACACGATGCGCCGCATGGAGGAAAACGCCAGGCTTAACAGATAAGAATTTTTAAAAACATCCTCTTAGCACAAAGAAAACATAATGCAGGAAACTTTAGATATAAGGGTAACTCCCAAGACCGCAGGCGAGCCTATGCTGCTCAAGGTCGACATTTCAGGCCGGCTCGGAATTGATGCAAATGCGATAAAGCATATCACTGTAATGCGTCGGTCGATTGATGCCCGTCAGCGACAGGTGATGGTCAATCTCTCGCTCAAAGTCTACATTGATGAGCTGCCGGCTGACGTGTCGCTAATCAAGCCTGTGGACTACCGTCCGGTCAAAGGCGACAGCCAGGCAGTGATTGTCGGCGCCGGACCTGCCGGACTTTTTGCCGCTCTGCGGTTGATTGAGCTTGGCATAAAGCCGATAGTGCTTGAGAGGGGAAAGGATGTTGACTCACGCCGGAAGGACATGGCGGGAATAGCACGCGAAGGGATTGTCGATCCGGACTCGAACTATTGTTTCGGCGAGGGTGGGGCAGGAGCCTATTCAGACGGAAAGCTCTACACCCGGTCCAAAAAGCGTGGGCCGGTTGATAAGATACTCCATATTTTCGCACAACATGGTGCTTCGGAGGATATACTTGTCGATGCCCATCCACATATAGGCACAGACAAACTGCCGGGTGTCATCAAGGCGATGCGCGAGACCATTATCGCCTGTGGCGGAGAGGTACGATTCCGCACGAGGGTGACGGATCTCGTGACTGACGGCGAGAAGGTCACAGGTGTGCTGACAGCTGCCGGTGACCGTGTGGACGGCCCGGTGATTCTTGCGACAGGCCATTCGGCCCGCGACGTCTACCGCATGCTCTGCACACGCGGAGTGGAGATGCAGCCGAAAGGTCTGGCGATAGGTGTGCGCCTCGAACATCCGCAGCAGCTCATAGACCGTCTGCGCTATCACTCGAAAGATGGTCGCGGAAAATATCTCCCGGCAGCTGAATACACCATGCTCACCCGTGTCGACGACCGTGCGGTCTATTCATTCTGCATGTGTCCGGGTGGATTCATCATCCCGGCGGCGAGCGAACCGGGCCAGCTCGTGGTCAATGGCATGTCGCCTTCCAACCGTGGCACCCGTTGGGCCAACTCCGGTATGGTTGTCGAGATTCTGCCGGAAGATGTGAAAGCTCTTGAAGGGGAGGATGAGGTATTGAAGATGATGGCCTATCAGGAACGCATCGAGAAGGCTTTCTGGATGGAGGCCGGGCAGACCCAGAATGCACCGGCGCAGCGCATGGCCGATTTTGTGGCCTCACGTCCGTCGGCCGACCTTCCCGCGACATCCTATGCACCGGGCATACATCCTGCCCGTATCGACCGCCTTTTGCCTAAAGGTATCGCACGCCGTCTCCAGCAAGGCTTCAAGGATTTTGACCGTAAGAACAAGGGCTTTCTTACCAACGAAGCAGTATTGATCGGAGCGGAGACCCGCACGTCATCCCCTCTGCGCATCCCCCGCGATCCGGAGACTCTGTCGCATGTCGGTTTCGCCGGACTGTTCCCTTGTGGAGAGGGGGCAGGATATGCCGGAGGCATTGTTTCGGCAGCTGTCGACGGAGACCGTGCAGCCGATGCTGTCGCTGCATATCTCGAGCATCAGTAACTCTTGTCATCACGGCGAATACCCGTAAGTGAGTATTCGCTGTATCAATCTGGCGACAAAAATTCATTAAAAGTAGGTATTTCAGGTCTTGCCGAAGCTGGGTAATTTTGTTTGTTGAATTACAGAGAGCAAACTACTATCCAGACCTATGGCACAACGCCTTTGGCATATTGACCTGAATAAAAAGAATTTTCTATCCCTGCTGCTCATCGTGATTGGCACGATGCAGGGATTCGCCTCACACAATGATTTCACTCTTGCGATAAGGGTGATTGACTCGTCAGACTCTTCTCCCATCGAATTTGCAGCCGTTACCCTGTCTGCCGATTCGGAGGGAACACTGAAGGGCGGGCATACCGATACAGATGGAAAAATATCCATGATTATGGCTTCCGGTCAGTGGAAATTGGAGGTCAGCATGGTGGGTTATAAATCAATCCGCCGTAATCTTGACATTGCCGCATCTTCGGAGTTGACAATCTCTCTCGAACCCACAGAGTCGCTTGGTGAGGTTGTCGTGACTGCCCGCGAATCACACAATGCAAGTTCCGCATCGCTGATCGACACGACAGCCATGCGCCATCTTCAGCCTTCGAGCTTCTCGGATCTTGTTGCGTTGCTTCCCGGAGGTGTGACTAAAGATCCTGAGATGGGCTCGGTCAACAGTATTGCGCTCCGCCAGGCGAGTGACATCACGCCTGCCGATGACTATGCCACCTCCGCTTTGGGTACAGCCTTTGTGGTCGACGGTGTGCGTATCAACACCGATGCCGACCTACAGTCAACCCCCGACGCCGATCGTGCCAACCGCATATCCACCGGTAAAGGTGTGGACATGCGCTCGATATCGACCGATGACATCGAGAGTGTGGAGATTGTCCGCGGTATCCCGTCGGTCGAGTATGGTGAGCTTACTTCCGGCCTTGTCAACATAAAGCGCAAGAGTGGAGCGAGCCGTTTTGAAGCCCGCTTCAAGGCCGACACTCAGAGTCAACTCCTCTATGTCGGCAAAGGCTTTGATGTCAGGGGCGACAACATGTGGATAATAAATACAGGTGCCGACTATCTTGATTCGAAGATCGATCCACGCAACAATCGTGAGAATTTCAAACGCATCACCGGCTCAGTCCGCAGTCTAATGCGTTGGAACAGCCCTCATGCACGCATTGACTGGAACTCAAACGTAAGTTATAGTGGCACGTTCGAGAAAGACGACAATGATCCCGACCTCGCGGTCAACAACACGATTGACTACTATAAAAATGAAAAGCACACCATCCGTTGGGACAACCGCTTGTCATATTCACCCTCCACACCATCCCCTCTTCAGGAACTCAGCCTCACTTCCGGACTGAGCTACTCCAACGAGCGCCTGATCCAGCAGAAACATGTCTCTCCTCCACGCATCATGCCTCTGCCTGTATCGACTGTCGCCGGCAGCAACAACATCGGTTATCTCCCGATGCTCTATCTGGCCGACTATCGTGTGGAAGGAGATCCTTTCACCGCTTCGCTCAAAGGTGCCGGACGCCTGCGATTTGACGGCTCACATCTCTCGTCGACCATCAAGGGCGGCGTAGAGTGGAACATGAGCAAAAACTATGGCCGTGGAGCCGTCTATGATCTTGAGCGTCCGCTCACAGCCGGCAATAACACACGTCCGCGTGCTTTCAGCGACATACCGGCAATCCATCTCCTGTCTGCCTATCTGGAAACTGAAACCAAGCTATATGCAGGTCACAATACCCTCACACTCCAGGCAGGTCTGCGCGAGACACAGATGCTTCATCTCGACAGACGCTATGCTCTGAGTGGCCGTCCCTACCTTGACCCTCGCTTCAACGGTGTGTGGAATCTCCCTTCGGCCTACATAAAGAATTATCCTCTCGCCATTGAACTTGCCAGTGGTGCGGGCTGGCACACAAAGATGCCTGTAGCCGCCTATTTGTATCCCGACAAGCTCTATTCCGACTTCGAGCAGCTCAACTATTTCCACAACGAGGAGGCCTATCGTGTGATGAACGTCATGACTTATATAGAGGACATGACCAACTACTCGCTACGCGCGGCGCGAAATTTCAAATGGGAGGTGAGGGCTGATGTCACTTATCGTGGCAACCGTTTTTCCGTGACATATTTCAGGGAAAACATGAAAGACGGTTTCCGCAACAGCGGGTTTGTCCACACATATAATTATAACCGTTACGATGCTTCGGGCTACAACCCCTATGAGACAGGCCATGCGCCCTCTATCGAAGAACTTCCTTTTACTTCAGAGACATATCTTGCAGTCAGAAGCAAGACCACCAATGGCAGCCGCACATATAAGGAAGGTATTGAATATACCATCCAGTCGCGTCGTTTCCCGCGCCTCAATACACGGGTGACAGTATCGGGCGCTTACTTCAAAACCATCAACAGCAACAGTCAGGCGCTCTGGTATAAGCCTAATGTAGTTGTCAATAATAAGGAATTGCAATATGTGGGTCTCTATGACGATGTTGATGGCAGTGATTACCGTAGCTTCAACACCAATGTGCTTTTCGATACCGATCTGCCACGCCTCGGACTAAATTTCTCGATCGGTGTGCAGAACGTATGGTTCACCTCGCGCCGCACGCTCTTCCGCGACGGTGTTCCCGTAGAGTATATGGATATCAACGGAGAGATCCATCCTTTCACCGTGGAAAGCATGAGCGATCCCTATCTCAAACAGCTTCTCCGCCAGTTCTCCGAGAGTTCTTTCACGCGTCAGACGGTCCCGACGTCGACTACTGTCAATCTGAAGGCTACAAAGACATTCTGGCAGAAGAGAATCGGTCTCGCGCTCTATGTCAACCGTCTGATTGCCATTGAGCCAAGCTATGAGCGTTATGGTGTGACTATCCGCCGTTTTTCAACTCCCTATTTCGGCATGGAACTCAATCTGAAGATCTAAAATCAATAAGTTATAATTAAATAAACCACTTATTATGACACTCAACAAGTTTCAGTTCAAACGCCTGCTTCTCTGCGCTATCCTTGCAGCAGGTATGTCTACAATCACTACTTCTTGCTCGGACGATGACGACAAGGCTGAGCCGACCTATGCTGTGAACATCACCGAGACTGTCCCCTCGGAACTCCCCGCATCATGGAGCCTCGTGTCAGGTTCGGTTACTTATTCAGAACTTAATACCGGTCGCTCCACTACTTTTGAGCTTCCCATGACCGCTACCGACAAGCTCCCTGCCGGAACATACGACATCGACGGTGTGATGACAGTGAAATATACCGATGCCAACGGCAGTGTAGTCGAACAGTCTCTACGCACAGTGGCAAGCCAGCAGGTGATCAGCGCCACTGCTGCCACTGTCAATCTCAAATGGTTTTTCTACAATCCGGAGAATACTCTTGTGTTTGGTGAGATCTATTTTGCCGGTTCGCTCAACGCTGCCGGTACCAACGGTCTCTACGATACTTACCTGACTATCTACAACAATACGGATGAGGTGCAGTATGCCGATGGTCTCGCTATAGTTGAGAGTAAGTTGACCAATGTCTCCACAGACAAGATCCTTACAGAAGCCAATTTCCCTGAAAATAATTTCACCGTGCAGACGATATATGTTATTCCCGGCAGTGGCAGGGATGTGGCCATCAATCCGGGTGAGTCTATCAAGATAGTTGACCAGGCCATCGACTGGAACGCTCAGGTTCCCGGCGCGCTCAACCACACTGACGCGGATTTCGAGTGGTATGACGAGTCGACCAGTGCGAGTGTGAAGGATACCGACAATCCCGGCGTCCCCAACCTTGACAAATGGTATAGCTACTCACCAACAATCTGGATTCCCTCAAACCAGTGCAACCGCTCTTATGCTCTCGTCCGTTTCCCTGAGGGTATGACTGCCGAGAAATTCCTTGCAGAGAATGACGGTACATATAAATATGTCAACGCCGTTACGGGTAAGGAGATGAACGGTACCAAGTGCTATCTTGTAAAGTATGAATGGATTCTTGACGGTGTCAACCTCTGTCCCGACGAAAGCTGGACAAGCGGTGCGCTCAGCACTGCTGTCGATGCAAGTCACGCAGCCATCTCAGAGGCTAAGACCGACAAGAATCGTTTCGGGAAGAAGTTTGTCCGCAAGAATTCAGGAGTTTCTGCCGCAGGCAACACTATCCTGATGGATACAAACGACTCAGCCAACGATTTCGATATCGTTTCAGCAAAATAATCCCTATTGATGCCGACGAAATTGAGAAATACCTATCGTCTGATGACAATGACTGTGACCGTGACACTCTCCATGGGTGTCATGGCCCAGTCGCTTTCATTGTTGCGCGAAGTGCAGCGCCTGTCTCTGCCGATCGAAGTCTCTCAAAAGGCGGCTTTCACGGCCAATCCAGGGACTATGGTCTACCGCGACAGCATATCGCTCTCCTCACTTGCCGTAACCGGTGATTTACGCCATGAGGATAAGCCTGTGGTTGAGCAGAAAGGGGACGGTTACAATTTAGCAGGGTTTGCAGCCGGTTCATATACGCGTCTCGACTCCATGAGTGCAGTCTGGGGTGAGGCTGATTTCACGACCGGTTCCTACAGAAGCATCCGTTGGAATGACTGCATTGACTATGATCGCGTGGCTCCCTATATACTCGGCGATGAGGTCGGTGGAGACCTGAGCACTCGCCGGTACCGGTTTTCAGGTGGCTACGGTCGCAGTTTCGGTCGATGGTCGGCAGGTGTGGAAGCAGCCTATCGTGCCGAAATTGCCTATCGTAACCATGATCCACGCGTCAAGACGGTGGTGTCGGATCTTGATGTAAATCTCGGAGGTGCATACGGCATCAATGATCATTGCCTTGGTCTGAGCGCCGGCATCAATGTCTACGATCAGAGTTGCGATCTCGATTTTTACAACCCTATAAATGAAATCAATACATATACGCTGACCGGTATGGGAACGTATTACCGCCGTTTCATGGGGAATACAAACAAAAACAGCGGCTATTCGTCGTTTGGCTATACAGTTGGACTGCAATGGCTCCCTGTCAGAAACAATGTCGGGCTGGCGGCTGATGTGAAATACACTGCCTATCGTATGGAGCAGCAGCTGCGCAATTTCAACAATCTCACCCTCGGATATACCGATAATGATATCATCGGTGCCGACATCGCATACCGTATCCGGTTTTCCGACAGGCTTACATTCCGGCCCATGGTCAACGCCGGGCTGCGCACACGCAAAGGCACGGAAAACATGTTTGGGACATCAGCCGGCGCGAGCTACGACAAGATAGGCAGCCGGACTCCCTACAAGCTGACCGACATCAATCTTGGCCTTGCGCTTCCGCTGCAGTTGCAGCGCGGGCAATCATTTGTAACTCTTAGTCCCGGTGTTGCCTATACCCATAGTGAAGAGAGCTATACCGAACCGTATCGCAAACTTGCGGCCGGACATCTTATCCCCGGTCTTCAGGCCGATTTCTCTACAATCTCTTCCGGTCGCTATCTGATAGAGGCCTCTGTGGGAGGATCGTATGCCATTGCCGAAGCGGAAACACCGGTCTTGACCGATCTTGACCCGTCAACCGCTCTCGGACAGTGTGTGCTGTCCAATTTCTCCATGCTGAGGGCCGACAGAGGTAGTCTCAATGTCTCTGCCGGAGTCTCCCGTCATGTCAACAGTTTTGTCCTGTCACTCTCGGTAGCTTATATGCTGACCGATTATGTAGGAGAGGGGATCTGTCACGGCGCAAGCGTGACGCTCGCCGCAAAATTCTGATTAAACGATAGTATCTAAACTTATAATCATTTCTTTCAATGAACCAACACTCGGAATCTGTTATCTCTGTGAAGAATCTGACCCAGCGCTACGGCACTGGCAGAGTGATTTACAGCGACCTGAGTTTTGAAGTCCCCAAAGGCCGCATCCTTGGACTACTCGGGAAAAACGGAACTGGAAAGACTACCACCATCAATATCCTCATGGGATATCTTCGTCCTCAGAAGGGAGAATGTCGGATATTCGGTGAAAACATCACCGGACTCTCTCCGGCTACACGTGCACGCATAGCGCTGCTCATCGAGGGACATGTGCAGTATTCGTTCATGACCATCGGTCAGATCGAGCGTTTCTACTCGAGTTTCTATCCGAAATGGAACCGCGATGCCTACTATGAGCTGATGGCTAAGCTCCATGTGTCGCCGGGCCAGAAAATCTCGTCGATGTCATGCGGACAGCGTTCGCAGGTGGCGCTTGGCCTTATCCTTGCGCAGAACGCCGACCTTCTCGTGCTCGATGATTTCTCACTTGGACTTGATCCGGGCTACCGCCGTCTGTTCATCGACTATCTGCGTGAGTTTGCCAAGGCTGAGGAGAAGACTGTATTCATGACTTCACATATCATCCAGGATCTTGAGCGTCTGATCGACGACTGCATCATGCTTGACTATGGTAAGATTCTCACACAGATGCCTGTCGATGATCTGCTGCGGGACTTCGCCCGCTACACTCTGCCTACCGAGGCCCCGGTCGATAAGTTTGCCGGAAGCGGGATCTTCATCAATCCCGGAAAAATCAAGAATGAACTGGAATTTTATACCTTCAAATCTCCCGACGAGGTTAAGTCGCAGCTTTTGCGGCTCGGAGTCTCTGCTGACGGTCTCGAACGCCGCGAGATGTCGCTCGAGGATGCTTTCATCGGTCTGACAGGTAAATATTGAAACTTATGGAAAAAGCGCTTATATTTAAGGAATGGGTGAAGACACGCATGGTGTTTTTCATCTCGCTTGCGTTTGCCGTCTGCGTGGCTCTCTATGCCGTGCTGATGATGAACCGCCTCATAGAGCTCAAGGGGGTTGACCATCTGTGGCTCATCATGCTGCTCAAAGACAATTCGTTTATTGATATTATCAAATATGTGCCCCTCGTAATCGGGCTTGCCATCGGAGTCGCTCAGATGGCTCCCGAAATGGCTCAGAAACGGCTGAAACTAACTCTCCATCTGCCATATCCGCAACGGAGGCTCGTCGGGTTGATGTTGCTGTCAGGCTTGGCCGAACTTCTTCTCATCTTTCTTGTGCAGGGAGCGATACTCGCCATCTACGACGCTACAATACTCCCGTCAGAGCTGGTGTGGCGTGTGATGCTGACCACACTCCCCTGGTATTTTGCCGGCTTCACCGCCTATCTCTTCGTGACGGCTATTTGCCTCGAAGGGACATGGTCGCGCCGTGTCATTCTCTCCCTGCTCGGCATAGCGGTGCTGATGATCTATTTCCTCCAGCCCGCACTTGAGGCCTACAATGGCATGATGCTTATCATTCTTATCACAACTCTTGTTCTCACGATACTTTCATTTGGCTCTATCATACGGTTTAAGGAGGGCCGTCAGGACTGAACATGAAAAAAGCTTACAGTATTCTGCTCGTCATTCTCAGTGTCATAGTGTTGTCGTGGTTTCTACCATGGCTCTACTCGATAGTGTTTCCGACAGGAGTGTCAGACCCTTTCATCGCCTATTCTCCGATCAGCGACAAGATGATTGTCTCGGAGACAGGCGACGGTAAGAATCCCTACATCTACGCTCTTGACCGAGACGGTCGGCCGGAGAGACGGAAATATACCAAGGAGGAGCGCGACTCTCTCCTCCCGCAGATCTATTTCACCCAGCTGATGGCGCGTGAGTCTATGCCCGATACTATCGACGGATATGAGATTTCGGTCGCTGCACTGAAACACAACCAGTGGGTGTTCTCGGCTATTCCACGCGATATCAATAAGGAGATGGCCGATGTATATCTGATCATGGAGTCGATGCCGGCACGTCTTGATCTTGAAGATCCCAAGGAGGTGTTCCGTTTCCGCGACGGAGGTCTGGAATTTCTCGACATAGAGACAAATT
Organism: Staphylococcus sp.; assembly: GCA_023665865.1. GTDB lineage: Bacteria > Bacteroidota > Bacteroidia > Bacteroidales > Muribaculaceae > Duncaniella. Next base: position 402,364 of record JAMPDC010000001.1, on the reverse strand, counting down.
CGGTTGTCGAAGGGCGGTCGAAGCGCTTCTCGGAGATCTTTGAGAAGCGAGGCTTCAAATTCCCGATGAAGACTTTCTCAGCCAACATCACGAGCCGAAAACCCTATGACGAGGGCTATCTTATGGTCGACTCTGAGGGTAGTCTCTATCACATGAAAATGCAAGCGGGCCGTCCATACATGGTGAAGGTGCGTAAACCGGATTCAATCAATGTGGCCCACGTGTTCATTATGGAAAATATAGATACGCGCCATCTCGGACTTGTCACTGACGAGAACTATAATCTCTATGTGCTTGAGCGTGAGGGCTACCGCCTCATTCCTCTGCCGGTAGGGAAATTTGACCCTGAGAAGGATAAGATTTCCGTGGTGAAGAATCTCTTCAACTGGGTGGTGAAGATCACCAATGACGAAGGTAGCCGATGGACGGCTCTTGACTCGGACGACTATTCACATCTCGCGGAGTTCTCGAAAAAATACGGGGAGAGTGCTGCCGGCAAGGTCGCGTCCTATATTTTCCCCTATACTCTGTCGTTTACCGACATCACCGACTGCTATGCATCGCCCCGGTTTGAAAATTTGTCAATCCGTGCCATATATCTTAACTTTGTGTTGGCATTGATACTCTTTGTGGTTTATCGTCGCCGTCACGGAGGGAGGATCGGAGAGACTGCTGTTGTATCGGCTGTGACAATCGTGTTCGGTATCTACACGTTCATCCCCTTTATTCTCATTAAAGACTGAATAAATAATCAAATAACAATAAAATAAAAACGAAAAATGAAAAAATCAACCATTCTCGCATTTCTTGCAGTTTTTTGCATGTTTATCGTTTCGTCTTGCGGCGGCTCATCAAAGGGTTCGGCTGACTCCAATGTCGCCGAGGCAATCAGCGTAGACGAAGTTCTCTCCAATCCCGATCAGCTTGTTGGCGATACCATTGTGATCGAGGGCGTATGCTCCCACCTCTGTGCCCACGGTGGCCGCAAGGCTTTCATCGCCGGCGCAGCCGACAGTATCATGCTCCGTTGCGAAGCTTTCCCCCTGATGGGTGAGGCTTTCCCGAAAGACGTGGTCCGTCGTCCGGTTCAGGTCAAGGGAATCCTCCGCGAAGAGCGTGTCGATGAGGCTGCCATCCAGAAGATGATCGCTGCCAATGCCGAGACACAGGCCAATGCTGAAGCGGAAGCTGCCGCAAACGGTGAGACAGCCGACAGCACTGCCACCAATGAGAGCGGCTGCTCGACCGAGCGCACAGCCAAAGGCCAGCGTAACCTCGTGACTTTCGAAGACCGTATCAATGATTTCCGCGCAAAAATTGCCGCACGTCAGGAGAAGGAAGGTAAGGACTACTTGTCATTTTACTATCTTGAAGCCATCTCCTACGAGATCCATCCGGACTAAGGTCTGTCAAAGCATATCCGCATAAGGAATCACCCTTGGGCGTCTCCGGTCGGGAGAGCCCAAGGGTGATCGCTTTTTTTGTTGCGGACGTTGTGTGCGTGCGCTTAGAGGACTTTTTTGTAGAGAGCTGCAATGTCTTCAATAGTCACATCGCGCGGATTGCCGGGAGTGCAGACGTCGGCGATGGCTTGGGCTGAAAGTGCGTCAATATCCTTCTCGGCAATGCCAAGGTCAGAGAGATGCTGGGGGATACCTACTTTTATGGCGAGAGCCTTGACTGCATCACAGGCTGCCTGTGCTGCCTCCTCACGGCTCATACCGGAGATGTCGACACCCATGGCTTCGGCAATGGCGGGATACTTGTCGAGGCAAGCGGGCATATTCCACTCCATGATGGTCGGAAGCAGCAGTGCGTTGCCGACACCGTGGGGGATATCAAACAGAGAGCCCATCGGGTGAGCCATGCCGTGGACAAGGCCGAGGCCAACATTAGAGAATGCCATGCCGGCCACATATTGTGCGACGGCCATTGCATCGCGTGCTTCCGGATTTGAGGGTTCTGCGACGGCGGTCGGGAGATTGCGGCTGATCATGCGGATAGCCTCGATCTCAAACATGTCACTGAGCGCCCATGCACCCTTGGTGATGTAGCCTTCGATGGCGTGGGTGAGAGCGTCCATGCCGGTTGCAGCGGTCAGTGATGCGGGAAGGCTATACATGAGTTCTGCGTCGACGATGGCTACGGCAGGAATATCGTTGGGGTCCACGCAGACCATTTTCTTCTGGTTTTCCTCGTCGATGATGACGTAGTTGATAGTTGTCTCGGCGGCGGTGCCGGCTGTAGTCGGAAGGGCAATGATAGGCACGCTCTTGTTGACGGTCGGTGCGCAGCCTTCGAGCGATACGATGTCGGAAAATTCCGGGTTGTTGATGACAATACCGACCGCTTTGGCTGTGTCGATTGACGATCCACCGCCGATAGCGATGATGAAGTCGGCTCCGGACTGCTTATAGGCATTGATGCCGGCTTTCACATTGCTCACTGTAGGATTAGGTTTGACATCAGAGAAAATATCGTAGGGGATGGCGGCAGCGTCGAGGACGTCGGTCACCATCTTTGCAACCCCGAATTTAACAAGACCTGCGTCAGTTACGATGAGTGCTTTGGTCTTGCCGAGGCGTTTGATGACTTCGGGCAGTTCCTTACGGGCGCCCGGGCCGAAGTAGGAGACTTCGTTGAGAATAAATCTGTGGGTCATGATTTTGGAGTTGTTGGTGGTATTAGGTTATTATTTAGAGAGTAGTCAGAATGGAGAGGAGAAATCTGCGAAAAGCGGATGGCGGGTGTCTTTCTCCGACAGAATCGCTTCGGACAGTGGTATCAGCCAGTCGATGCCGAGACTATTGTCAAGGATAGAGATACCGCCGTCGGCCTGAGGGGCATAGAAGTTATCGCATTTGTATTGAAACACGGCGCTCTCGCTCAAGACGGCGAAACCGTGGGCGAAGCCGCGTGGGATGAAGAGCTGACGGTGATTTTCCGAGGAGAGCCGCACTGCGACATGTTGCCCGTAGGTCGGAGAGTCTTTGCGCAGGTCAACCGCTACATCGAGAACCTCTCCCTCCACACAGCGCACGAGTTTTGCCTGAGTGTAGGGTGGGAGTTGGAAATGGAGCCCGCGCATGACACCGCGGGTCGAACGACTCTCGTTGTCCTGAACGAAGTCGATCGGTCCGACTTTCTCGTCAAATTCCCTTTTGGAATAGCTCTCGAAGAAATATCCCCTGGAATCAGTGAAAACACGCGGCTCGATGATCACTACACCCTCTATATCGGTTTGAATAACATTCATCTTACAAATCGGTCAGTTCTGTGGGTTAACTTCTATCTTTTTTCATCTATGACTTTGAGGAGATATTGGCCGTATTGGTTCTTGAGCATCGGTTGGGCGAGTTCAATCATCTTCTCCTTGCTGATCCAGCCATTACGGTAGGCGATCCCTTCGAGACAGCCGATTTTCAGTCCCTGACGCTTTTCGAGGACTTCGACGTAGATTGATGCCTCGGCAAGCGAATCGTGAGTTCCAGTGTCGAGCCACGCAAATCCCTGCGGAAGAGTGAGCACTTTCAGACGATTGTCGTTGAGAAAGGTTTGGTTGACAGTCGTGATTTCGAGTTCGCCGCGTGCCGACGGTTTGATTGAGGCTGCGATGTCGACCACTTCGTTAGGGTAGAAGTATAGTCCGACCACGGCATAGTTTGATTTAGGATTAACCGGTTTCTCCTTGATTGAAATGCAGTTGCCTTCACTGTCGAATTCGGCCACACCATAACGTTCGGGATCGTTGACCCAATAGCCGAATACCACAGCTTTGTTGTCTTCCACAACGGTTCTCACAGATTCTTTCAGTACAGATGAGAAGCCTGCGCCGTGGAAGATATTGTCGCCAAGCACGAGACAGACAGAATCGTCTCCGATAAACTCGCGCCCGATGATGAAAGCCTGGGCCAGTCCGTCGGGCGATGGTTGCTCGGCATATTCGAGTTTCAGACCGAAATCCGAGCCGTCGCCGAGCAATCTACGGAAGCCGGGCAGGTCATGGGGAGTTGAGATTATGAGGATCTCACGTATTCCTGCCAGCATCAGGGCCGAGATGGGATAGTAGACCATCGGTTTATCGTAGATGGGTAGCAGCTGTTTGCTGACACCTTTGGTGATTGGATAGAGACGTGTGCCGGAGCCTCCGGCTAAAACTATTCCTTTCATGTTTCGATTTGTCTAAATGTGAGGTGATGCAAAAATACGAAAAATTGAGTGAATCATCCGAAAAATCCAACCGTTATCTATGTGATTTGTTGTAATATGTTGAAATATAGCTTGATATGACTGGACTACCAAATATCATTAAACCATATTTGTATTATCGCAGTTTTTCCTTGTGAAAAATGCGTATCTTTGTCAAACTTAAATAGTTTAGATGCTACTACTATTGCATAGATTCATTTTAAAATAAATAATATAGGTATATGTCTGAAAAGCGAGCACATTTTACTACTAAACTCGGTGTGATTGCCACCACGGTCGGTTCGGCCGTAGGATTGGGAAATATCTGGCGCTTTCCCTTTGAGGCCGGAGTGCATGGTGGAGGAGCCTTTCTAATGATTGATCTGTTTTTTATCTTTATAATAGGTATCCCTGTTGTCTGTGCCGAGTTTATCATAGGTCGACATACCGGATCAAATGTCCGTGGTGCTTTCCGTGCGCTTGCTCCCGGCAAAGCGTGGGGCATGGTGGGCTATCTTGGTATACTCGCTTCGATACTCATCCTCAGTTTCTATTCAGTGGTGGCAGGCTGGACGATGGAATATATCTACCGGTCGCTGTCGGGTTTCGGTGGTGTCAGCTCGATAGACGGGCTCCATGCGCAGTTTGACTCATTTGCGACATCCGACTGGCGACCTGCGATGTGGACTGTGTTGTTTCTACTCATTAACTATTTCATTCTCTCGCGCGGGGTGCAGAGGGGTATAGAACGGATGTCAAACATCATGATGCCCCTGCTCTTCGTGATTCTTATCGTGTTCTGTTTCAATTCGCTCATGATGCCCGGAGCAGCCGATGGACTGAAATTTTTGTTTAATCCCGACTTCTCGAAGGTGACACCGAGTGTGCTCCTCGGGGCTATGGGGCAGGCGTTTTTCTCGCTGAGTCTCGGCCTCGGGTGTCTCATTACCTATTCGAGCTATTTCAATAAAAAGACTTCTCTGCTGCGCACTGCCGGTATCATGGCTTCGCTCGATACACTTGTAGCCATTCTTGCGGGCATCATAATATTTCCTGCGGTCTTCACATTCGGACTCGAACCGGCAGCCGGCCCAAAGCTTGTGTTTGAGATTCTACCGTCCATATTCTCACAACTCCCCGGCGCCATGATCTGGTCGACTCTGTTTTTCTTCCTGCTCTTCCTCGCATCGCTTTCATCGACTATTTCCATGAGCGAGATCTGCATCGCTTATCTTACTGATGAATTCAATGTGTCGCGCCGCAAGGCAACCATGTGCAATATAGGTGTCGCAATATTGTTTGGCACCATCTGTGCCCTATCATTCGGCTCACTGTCAGGGTGGACGGTATGCGGACTGACGGTGTTCAATCTCTTCGACTATCTTTCGTCCAACATTCTTCTTCCTGTCGGCGGCATGATCATCTCGATTTTTGTGGGTTGGGTGCTTGACCGCTCCGTCGTCCGCAGCGAATTGATGAGAAATGGCAGCAGAGTGCGTCCATGGATGGTCAATGCTATAGTGTGTTGCCTGCGCTACGTCGCTCCGGCCTGTATAGGACTGGTATTTCTGGTCGGTCTCGGCATACTTTGATAAAAAAAGCTGCCGGATAGCGATGAATTCAAAAATTATTGTTAAGTTTGTGGGAACAAAGCCTACATCTCCGTGGTTTTTTAATCGTATGGCAGTCAATCTACAGTCATACTTTCTCCCGATAATCATCAATTTTCTCCATGAAAAAAAAGACTCTCAACATTATTAAAAACGATCCCTGGCTTGAGCCATACAGTGAGGCGATTGTAGGTCGTCACAACGAAGCGCTTGCCAAAGAGCAAGAGCTCTGCGGAACTGACGGTAACCTCGATTCATTTGCAAACGCCCATAACTTTTTCGGTCTTCACCGTCTTGCCGACGGCAGCTGGGTGTTCCGTGAATGGGCTCCGAACGCAACAGGAATAACTCTTACAGGTGATTTTTCCAAATGGAAACAACTGAAGAAATATGCTCTCAAACCAAAGAAAAACGGTGTGTGGGAGATCAAACTGAAGCCGTCGGACCTCCATCATGGTGATTTCTACAAGATGATTGTCACCTGGGATGGTGGACAGGGTGAACGCATCCCGGCCTATGCTACCCGAGTGGTGCAGGACGAGCAGACAAAGCTCTTCTCCGCTCAGGTCTGGGCTCCGGAGGCCTACAAGTGGAAGGTGCGCCGTTTCCGCCCCGACACCCGTCCGCTCCTCATCTATGAATGTCATATCGGCATGGCCCAAGAGAAGGAGGGGATCGGTACATACGCCGAATTCCGCGACCTTGTGCTCCCGCGCATCGCCGCCGACGGATATAATGCCATCCAGATCATGGCCATTCAGGAGCATCCATACTATGGATCTTTTGGCTATCATGTCTCCAGTTTCTATGCGCCCTCAAGCCGCTTCGGTACCCCCGAAGAGCTCAAGAGTCTGATCGACCGTGCGCATGAGCTGGGTATAGCTGTCATCATGGACATTGTCCATTCACATGCTGTCAAGAACGAGGTCGAAGGTCTCGGCCGTCTTGACGGTAGCTACAATCAATATTTCTATGGCGATTCCCGCCGCGAGCATCCGGCATGGGATTCTCTCTGTTTTGATTATGGTAAGAACGATGTGATCAACTTCCTGCTGTCAAACTGTAAATACTGGCTTCAGGAATTCCGTTTCGATGGTTTCCGTTTCGACGGCGTCACTTCGATGCTTTACTACAGCCACGGTCTCGGTCAGGCTTTCGGTAGCTATGAGGACTATTACAATGGCAACCAGGACACCAATGCCATCACATATCTAACGCTTGCCAACAAGCTTATCCACGAGATCAACCCCAACGCTATCACCATTGCTGAGGAGATGAGCGGTATGCCGGGCCTCGCAGTCCCTGTCAAGGATGGTGGCATCGGGTTTGACTACCGCATGGCCATGGGTATTCCTGACTACTGGATCAAGCTCCTGAAGGAATATAAGGACGAGGATTGGAAACCGACCTCAATTTTCTGGGAATTGACCAACCGCCGTGCTGACGAAAAGACGATTTCCTACGTCGAAAGCCACGACCAGGCTCTCGTCGGTGACAAGACGGTCATCTTCCGTCTGATTGACAAGGAAATGTATTGGCACATGATGAAGGATGACGACAATATGGTCGTCGCGCGCGGCATGGCTCTCCACAAGATGATCCGCCTCGTCACAGCCTCGACGATCAACGGTGGCTATCTCAACTTCATGGGCAACGAGTTCGGCCACCCGGAGTGGATCGACTTCCCGCGCGAGGGCAATGGCTGGAGCTACAAGTATGCCCGTCGCCAGTGGGATCTCGTGGACCGCAAGGAGCTTAAATATGAGTTCCTGAATGCTTTCGACAACGCTATGGTCCATCTGATTTCCGGGGTCTACAATTATCAGGCTCTTCCGGTGGTCAAGCTTTGGGAAAAAGATGATGACCAGGTGCTCGCTTACATGCGTGGTGATCTTGTGTTTGTCTACAACTTCAACCCCTCAAAGGCCTTTACCGGCTATGGCGTCCTCGCGCCTGCGGGAGAATATGAAGTGGTGTTGTCGACTGACAATCCCGGTTTCGGTGGCTACGGTAACATTGACGAGACTGTCAACCATCTCACACAGAACGATCCGCTCTTCGCTCCTTCGGGACGCGAATGGCTGCGCCTCTATCTGCCTCCCCGTTCCGCCCAGGTGCTCCGTCTGCGTCGTGCCCAGCCCAAGGCTCCGGCAAAGAAATCCAAGAAATAAATTTTGCAACCGGAATAAAACCCAATTACTCCGGAAGACGTGCGTCTTCCGGAGTAATTGGGTTTTATCATATCAAATGCCGGCAAAGGTTTTCGACATTTCAAATTGCTTTACTGTCAGCTTCATGCCTTGGTTTTGGAGAAAGCAGACAAGGCTGTCGCAGGTGTCCTCTACGTTAATAACTTTCAAGCGTGGTGCGGTGACAGTTGCGGCTGCTTTGTTGAAAAGCGCGGCCCCGATACCCTTGCGTCTGCTGGGTTTGCTGACGGCAAGTTGCATGAGATCACCTTGCGAAGGATTAATCACCACATAGCCAACTATTTCATCGTCGATACATGCGCTGATACATTCAAGTTCATCTTTTCCGCGGGAAATTGAATCAAAGCTGTTTTGCCATGACGGAGCGACGTCGCAAAATCCGCTGAACTCACTGAGATGAGCAGGATCAAGAGGCGTGAAGCTGATCCCTGCGGTCGATTTTAGAGGCATTGTTATTGACGGTTTGTCCATTGAATAGCATGCGAACTGACGCACCGTTTTGAAGCCGGCTTTACGATATATGCCTATAGCCGGCGCATTGTCGCAAAGCACTTCAAGGATATAGGCGCAGATGCCGTTTTCGCGGAGGATGTTTTCTCCATGATGGAGGATTTCGGTGACGAGTCCGCGGCCTCTGTAGGCTTTCACTGTACCTGTCCCGGTATCGTAGGCAGTCGGAGCGTCTCTATGCTTTCCGATTCCGTTGAATACAAAGGCTACCAGACGGTCTCCGTCAAATGCTCCAAACGACAGCGACGGATTGAATCCGCGTATCCTTAACATAGAGTCAAGTTGCTCTCGTGTGAAACTGGTGGCATAATCTGAAAACGCTTCGAGGAAAGTGTCGAGAAGTTTCTCCCTTCCGACGTTTGACAAGGTCTTTATTTCAATCATATATATTTATTTTCAGTTTAATAAATATTATTATGGCAATTTGAGTCTCTCCCGATATAGGGAGGGAGATTCTTTGTTGGCACTACAGAGTTATATAATTGCTTCTGACAGTCTGCAAAGTTAACTAAAATCCGTTGCTGTTGGCTTAGTAATTCTGATAAAGTGACAATGGAGTTGTATTTTACTGTCAGATCTCATTTTTTTGTCGTCAGCATCAATAGATGGCATGTGATATGGGTTGTGAAATATTGTGAAATAAAATCACGGTCCGATTTGCGGTTGATAAAATTATTAGTTAAATTTGTGCCGTGAATGCGTCACTGCTTTGTTATGCGACATTAATACATCTTAGTGAAATGTTGAGTGTTAAGTAGTTACGCCTTATGCAAGGATATACTGTCATGTATATTGTCACGGACATAACGATTGAAAACCTCTGTCTGCCCGACATGATGATCTGCAAGATGGAGGGACGGGAAGAAATGTCTGTAAAATTCAAGTTATTAACTTCGTTGGAGCTGCCTAACCTGCTGATTGGCTAATGGATAATCCCGTCTTGACAGCTGAATATTTTCGGGTCAGAATAGAGGAGACGTCTAATCAGCGTAGCGCAGCCAGTCAGCGTCAGGCGCTGGCTTCCTACCTGCGTTTCAGAGAGGGTGGGGAGCTGACGGAGCGCGATTTCGACGAAGTTGTGCTGGCCGATTGGGTCGCAAGGCTTTTAGCCGAGGGCTATAGCATGAAGACCGTGGCCTATTATCTTAAAAATCTCTCAGGATTATATTCTAAGGCTGTGGCCGATGGGTTGGTTAGACCGTCGGACGCTTTCAGCCTCGTGGCATCGCGCCTGCGCGATTGTGCAGACTCTTCCCATGATGAGGTTGACACGGGGCTTTTCGGGCGTTTGCGTAAGTTGGTAGCGAGCGATCCGGCGACGGAGTCAGACCGGCAACTGGCCGTGGATCTCGTCTTGTTTTCAATCTATATGGGCGGCTTGACCTTTGAGGAGCTTGCCGCATATCGTAAACCGGAAGTGATTAGCGGATGCGAGGCCATTGACAGCATAGTGAGCCGCTATTCGCGTCCCCGAAACAAATACCTTTTCCCGCTCCGCCAGTCTGAGCGTACACCAAGGCAGATGACTGAGCATCTTAAGATGCTGTTCACGCTTGCGCTCGGCAGAGTGGGGGTGAAGCTTTCGTCCATTCCCTCCGAAACGGCGCGGACTCTGTGGGGATTTGTGGCGCTCCATTGCGGAATTGCGCCATCTGTTGTGGCCGGTTGCATGGGGCGTGTGCCACATGGCAATCCGGTTTTTTCATTTGTCATTCCTGCCGATGTCACTCCCGAGGCGAGACGCGAGGTGATGGATAGGGTCATTTCCGCACTGGTAGCCAATCCGTCGCAGTGGTATGCCATGCAGTTTCGCCCTCATGTGTCGTTTGACGACGTGATTGAGCGTGCGAGACGTTGCGGGGTGGAGAAGTTGTTGGAGACGAGATTCTATCCGATGGAGGAGATTGCACGTCGGGTCGGGCACAAACTCGTGTTTGAAAACAAGCCGGTGGTGCCCGGATTGCTGTTTTTCCGATGCAAGGTCTCGGATTTGACACCACTTTTCCGACACATCGGTGATCTCGCATGGGGTTACCGGCAGTCGCGTGCTGCTGCGAGTCCCTATGCGGTCATCAGTAATGTGGAATTGATGCGTTATCAAAGAGCCATCGGTAGTTTTACGTCTGAGACTGAGCTGTATCCCGTCGGGGCAATCAAACTCCAGCGTGGCGATAAGCTTGAGGTGATCGGCGGTATGTTTGACGGGCAAGTTGCATGGTTTGATTCTCAAGTAAGCCCGGAATCCGATGAAAACAGCGGGGCTACTGTCTACCGTCTGATTATGGTCGGCGACAATGGCTTTGAATGGAGGGTTGAATCGGATGCACGCCTTGTCAGACGCATTTCCGAGGAACGCTACAATCAGCTTGCAAATGTATGAGTCGCCAGGACTCTTGAATTGCATAATCATCAAAAAAATAATATTAACAACATGTGTGAACGACAATATAATATTGCCGTGGCAGGCACCGGCTATGTCGGGCTCAGTATAGCCACACTTTTGGCTCAGCATAATC
>JAMPDC010000001.1:359591-391230 GCA_023665865.1 Staphylococcus sp. | reverse complement strand
CGACCTTCGGAACCACAATCCGACGCTCTAACCAACTGAGCTATGCTCACCATATCGGGTTTTGCGCTGCAAAGGTAGGGACTTTTTCTTAAACCACCAAATTTATTTCAAATTATTTTTGATCAATTTTCCGCGCAGTCGATCCATACGGTCGGTTATGATGCTTGATGATAGGTATATATGGGATTTTATCACTCATCTGGTCTGTCATTATATTTTTCTGCCCCAACGGTAGGTCGACCACGTGTCTTTAGCATATCCGTCGGTGAGCACGACAAAACCCGATGTCGAAGCGCCTTCGATTTTCCGTCCGTCAAAATAGACATTCCACGTATCTTTGGCATATCCGTCGTTGAGCACGACAAAACTTGATGCCGAAGCGCCTTCGATTTTCCGTCCGTCAAAATAGACATTCCATGTATCTTTGGCATACCAGTCGGAGAGCACAGAAAATGAACCGGCGGAGGCGCCGGAAATTTTCACATTGTCATAGTAGACATCCCACGTGTCCTTGGTATATCCCCATCCGAGCAGTTTGAACGAACCGCTTTTCGCACCGGCCACTTTCTTGCCGTCGAAATAGACATTCCATGTATCTTTGGCATAACCGTCGTCCATGACACTGAAACTGCCTGATGAGGCTCCTGCAACCTTGCTGCCGCAGAAATAGACCGTCCATGTGTCTTTGGCATATCCACAATCCAGCACTTTAAAAGAACTACTCTTGGCGTCAGCGATTTTCCGTCCGTCAAAATACACGTTCCAATTATCCTTGGCATAGCCATCGCGGAGAATCGTAAACGATGATACGGAGGCATCCGCCACGCGGTGTCCGTCAAAAAACACATCATTGCCACATATCGTGTATGCGGGTCTGTGATGCCGTCTCGGTTCTGGCCTTTCATTATGGGAATACCGGTCATGGCGCGTCTGCCCGAAAGAGCCGAGAGTCAGCATGACGATGGAACAGATGATAGCGAGGAGTCTTTTCATGATGCGACAGTTGAGTGGGGGTGGATGAACAGATGTATATATGTGACTGCCGGAAGCCGGAAAAGTCAATTTCAAGTATGAAAAAAAACAGACGCCGGAATGTCTCTGTTGTTTTTCCGGCGTCTGAGATATATGTCGGTATTCGGTGGATCAATCCTCGAGATAATAGACGATTGTTGAGACCACGCGCACTTTCTTGATGAAAGGTGTCGACGAGTCGCTGTCCTCGATTGAGAATTGTCCCTGCGAAGCTGTCTTGATCTTTCCTACCCGGCTCTCGCTGTCGGCTGCAAACTGGTCGGCTGCGGCACGCGCGTTTTTGGTCGCCTCGGCAATCATCTCAGGCTTGATGGAATTGAGCCCGGTGAACTGGTAGTTGATATATGAGTTGGAGAAAGCGATACCCTCTTTGAGCAATTCCGACTGGCGGTTGAGCAGCTCACGCACTTTCTGCACTTTCTTGGTCGTCACGGTGACGGTGCAGTTGATCGAATAGTTGTAGCTGAATGAGTCGGAGCGGTAGCGGTTGGATGCCGCATCATATGTGTCGGGCGGGTTGACCGAGATCTCGTCGGCACTGATGCCGTTTGATGTCAGAAACTTCACAATGGTGGCATTGTTGGCACTGACCTTGTCATATATAGTCTGGAGATCATTGCCTGCGAGAGAATAGGTGATTGGCCATGTGACGAGATCAGCCGGAACTTCGCGCTCTGCAAGGCCGCGGACTGTCACTTCACGGTCACGGAAGGCGATGTTGTCGATACCACATTTGAGAAGTACGCCGACTATGACCATGCCGACGCTGATGAGAAGAGCACCGATGACTGTTGATGAGAATTTACTGTTCATGATAGGTGTGTGATTATTAATGGTGGATATATATAAATGAGGCTTGTCGAAAGTCTGTCCTTGATGTTAAAAGACAAAAATACGAAGTTTTGTTCATTCGTCGACAAACCTTGGCCGAAAATTATTAATTTTGTCTCATAAATCAAAATTATGGCAAAGAAGATAGTTGAGACACCCCTGATGAAGCAATACATGGCGATGAAGGAGAAGCATCCCGATGCCATACTTCTTTTTCGGGTGGGAGACTTTTACGAAACATTTTCTGAAGATGCGATAGCATCGTCTGAGATATTGGGTATCACTCTGACACGTAGGGCAAATGGCTCTGCGCAATATGTCGAACTCGCCGGTTTCCCTCACCATGCACTTGACACATATCTGCCCAAACTTGTCAGGGCCGGCAAGCGTGTGGCCATTTGCGAGCAGCTTGAAGATCCCAAGACCACAAAGAAGCTTGTCAAGCGCGGCATCACCGAACTGGTCACTCCGGGCGTATCGATCAACGACACCTTGCTCAACAATAGGGAAAACAATTTCCTTGCTGCGCTCAACTTCGGTAAGCACGGCGTTGGAGTGGCCTTTCTCGACATCTCCACCGGTGAGTTTCTTGTAGCTGAAGGGACGGTCGACTATATCGAAAAGCTCCTTGTCAACTTTGCTCCCAAGGAAGTGCTTGTCGAGCGAGGCAAAAAGCGTCTGCTTGATGACAGTTTCGCCGAGCACTATCTCGCCTTTGAGCTTGACGACTGGATCTTCACCGAAGACGCCGCTATGGACAGATTGCTGAAGCAGTTTGCCACCAACTCACTGAAAGGTTTTGGAATCCATAAGATGGGAGCGGCCATTGTGGCGGCAGGTGCCATACTCCACTATCTCGACATCACACAGCACACGCAGATATCCCACATCACCTCCATCGCACGCGTCGAGGAGGAAAAATCAGTGCGTCTCGACCGCTTCACCATACGCAATCTCGAACTCGTCGCCTCGATGAGCGAGGATGGCAAAAGCCTCCTTGATGTCATCGACCGCACGATGAGTCCTATGGGTGCGCGACTCCTGCGCAGGTGGGTGCTCTTCCCGCTCAAGGATGCCCGCGAGATCAACCGGCGTCTCGACATCGTCGAATATTTCTTCCGCGAGCCCGACGACCGCGAGGCTCTCAAGGAAGCCCTCAGCCAGATCGGTGATCTCGAGCGTCTGATAGCCAAGGTGTCAGCCGGCCGTGTAAATCCCCGCGAGCTCATACAGCTGCGCCATGCCCTTGCCATGATTGAACCCATCCGGAAGATCTGTCTTGGCTCCTCACTGCAACCTCTGAAGTCTATAGGCGAGCAGTTGAATCCATGCCAGGGAATCGCTGAGCGCATAGGCCGTGAGATTATAGCGGATCCGCCCACCGCGCTCAACCGCGGCCCAGTCATCAGTGACGGTGTCGACAGCGAGCTTGACGAACTCCGCGAGATCGCCTACAAGGGAAAAGACTATCTCCTCCGCCTGCAGCAGCGTGAGAGCGCCGAGACCGGTATCCCCTCTCTGAAGGTCGCCTACAACAACGTATTCGGCTATTATATAGAGGTCACCAACACCCACCGCGACAAGGTGCCCCCGGAGTGGATCAGAAAGCAGACTCTCGTCAATGCCGAGCGCTACATCACTCAGGAACTAAAGGAATATGAGGAGAAAATCCTCGGCGCCCAGGACAAGATCGCCATCATCGAGCAGAGAATCTACTCAGCGCTCGTGCAGGATCTCTGCGCCTACATCCCCGCCATCCTTCTCGACGCGCAGATGATCGCGCGCCTCGATGTCTTCAGTTCGTTCACGCGTGTGGCCATCGAGAATCGCTACAACCGGCCTGTCGTCGACGATTCGCTTGAGCTCTCGATCGTCGAAGGGCGTCATCCCGTCATCGAGAAAGAGCTTCCTCCTGGAGAACCGTATATCACCAATACCGTCAACCTCTCCAACACCGGTACACAGGTCATGATGATCACCGGCCCCAACATGTCGGGTAAGTCAGCGCTTCTGCGTCAGACGGCACTCAATGTGTTGCTTGCGCAGATCGGCTCCTTTGTCGCGGCCGACAGCGCCCGTATCGGAGTCGTCGACAAGATTTTCACCCGTGTCGGAGCCAGCGACAATATCTCGCTGGGTGAATCGACCTTCATGGTTGAGATGAACGAGGCTGCATCGATTCTCAACAACATGAGCCAGCGCTCGCTGATACTCTTCGACGAACTCGGACGCGGGACCTCGACCTACGACGGTATCTCTATAGCATGGGCCATCGTCGAGCACATACATGAGCATGCCGGCATACATCCAAAGACCCTCTTTGCCACTCACTATCACGAACTCAACGAGATGGAGAAAAGTTTCAGCCGTGTGGTGAATTTCAATGTGTCTGTCCGTGAGATCGACGGCAAGGTCGTGTTTCTCCGCAAACTTGCGCGCGGAGGCAGTGAGCACAGCTTCGGTATCCATGTGGCGAAACTTGCCGGTATGCCGCAATCGATAGTCAGACGCGCCGATGAAGTGCTCGCGCATCTTGAGAAAGTCAACCGCGACAGCGACGAACACATTGCCAAAAATCTCGCCTCGGTCGGCGATACGGCCGAAGGAATGCAGCTGTCATTCTTTCAGCTCGATGACCCGGTGCTCGCCCAGTTGCGCGACGAGATTCTCGACATCGACATCAACAATCTCACACCGATGGCCGCCCTCAACAAACTCCACGACATAAAAACAATCCTCACCGGCAAGTAGCCGCCGGCGAGGATTGAGTGATGTGGGAGTAGGGGGGAGTCCGTAGACTTATCATTCATATCTGATGGCCTCGATCGGATCAAGATTGGAGGCCTTCATTGCCGGTACCCATCCGAAGAAGATACCCGTGACTGTACAGACGGCAAAGCTCAGGATGATGGAGGTGGCAAGGATTGACACAGGCCAGCCGGCAAGTACATTGACGAGCCATGTCGCGCCACACCCCACAATGACACCGATGAAACCGCCGGTGACAGAGATAATGATCGCCTCGATGAGAAATTGCATGAGGATGTCGATCCCGCGGGCGCCGATGCTCATTCGCAGACCGATCTCGCGTGTGCGCTCCGTGACGGAGACATACATCATGTTCATGATGCCGATACCTCCGACGAGGAGTGAGATGAAAGCGATGCACGTAAGGAGCACTGTCATCATGTCGGATGTCGAGCTCATCATCTCGCTCAGTTCCTGCTGCGAGCGGATATTGAAGTTATTGTCCTCACCCTCCGCAAGTCTGTGGTTTGTGCGGAGAAGATCGGTAATTTCCTCGGTAGCCTCTGTTGTCATCTCCTCCGATAGCGCCGATGCAAATATCTGCCCGAGATAGTCGACGGCAAGGATACGCTTCATGACAGTGGTATAAGGCGCGATGACCACATCATCCTGATCCATACCCATGGAGTTTGTGCCCTTGCTTTTGAGGACACCGACGATAGTGAAGGGGATTTTGCCAAACCTCACCACCTTGCCGATAGGATTCTCCCCGTTGGGGAAGAGATTGTCGACGACGGTCTGTCCGACTATGCAGACTTTGGCCGCTGACTTGATGTCGGCTTCTGTAAACATATCGCCATCCTCCACGGAGAGTTTGCGGATGTCGAGATACTCCGGAGTGACGCCGTAGATGCTCGACGGCCAGTTGTTGTTGCCGTAGACGAGCTGCCCGGAGCTGGTGACAACCGGACTGACGGCCGAGAGATAGGCTGTGCGGTCGCGCAGTGCCTCATAGTCGGCGATTTTTAGCGTCTGCATGTCGTCGGCGCTCTGACGGACACCTCCGCGCTGCATGTTGCCCGGATGAATCATGATCATGTTGGAACCCATCTCGGCGATCTGCGCCTTGATGCTGTCTTTGGAGCCCTGGCCGATAGCGAGCATACAGATGACGGCGGCGATACCGATGATGATGCCGAGCATTGTCAGGATCGCTCTCAACTTGTTGCGGTTGAGGGCACGCAGGGCTATTTTTAGTAGATTGAAGAAGCTCATGGTTGTCAATCGTCATTTACTGGTAGGGAGTCGAGCATTTCCTGTGCGGATTTAGGCGCTTCGTTGTAGGTATCGGAGATGATCTTACCGTCACGGAGCACTATGTTACGCGAGGAGAAGGCTGCGAGCTCTGGATTGTGGGTGACAAAGATAATGGTACGGCCGCGGGCATAGAGTTCCTGAAAGAGCACGAGCACGCTGAACGAGGTACGGGTGTCGAGGTTACCGGTGGCTTCGTCAGCGAGGATGATGACCGGATCGTTGACGAGTGCACGCGCTATGGCCACTCGTTGCTGCTGACCGCCGCTCATCTGGTTGCTCTTGTGGTGGAGGCGGTCGCCGAGCCCTACTGCAAGCAGGGCGTTGACGGCACGCTCATGCCGCTCTTTTGCCGACACGGAGGAATTGTAGAGCAAGGGGAGTTCTACATTCTCTATGGCCGAGGTCTTGGGCAAGAGATTATAGTTCTGAAACACGAATCCGATCTTGCGGTTGCGCAGCCGGGCCCGTTCGTTCTTGCTCATGTCGCGCACGCTGACCCCGTCGAGGATATACTCTCCCGATGTCGGGGTGTCAAGACAGCCGAGGGTGTTGAGCAATGTCGATTTTCCCGAACCCGAGGTGCCCATGATGGTCACGAACTCCCCCTCGCGGATGGTGAAGGAGACACCGCGCAGCGCGTGGACGGTCTCTCCGCCTACCTTGAAATTCCGCCGGATGTCGCGGACCTTGATGATTTCACGTTTTTCCATCTGAAAGAGAGATTACTTTTTGTTACCGCCGGGACGTTTCGGCTGGAAAGGACTCTGATTGCCACCCGCCTCTGCGCCATCGTCGGCTGAAGACTGGACTGAATACTCTACGGCTACCTTCGTGCCGGCTTCTATGCCGGAGACTACCTGATAGTTGACGCCGTCTGTAGCGCCGACAGTGATGAAGACGGGGGTAAAGGTATTGTCCTTGACGGTCCAGACACGCTTCTTGTTGGGATCCGAGGGGTCGGAGTAGGCTTGCAGCGCAGTCCCATCGGGGATGGCGGGAAGAGTCTCTATCTCCGGATACTCGTGAGGGATGAAGCGGGTGGCTTTGGTGGGCACGAGGACTACGTCTGACTCATCGAGCGCATAGATGGTGAGATTGGCGGTGAGGCCGGGGATGAGCTTATGCTCCTCATTTTCTGCGGAGACGAGTACCTCGTAGGTGACCACGTTGCTCTCGGTCGTCGGACTGATACGTTTCTGTGTGACTGTCCCGTGGAATACTTCGTCGGGATATGCGTCGACGGTGAATGTCACCTTCTGACCCTCCTTCACCTGACCTATGTCAGCCTCATCGACGTTGGCCACGACGCGCATGTGGTCAAGGTCCGCTATGGTGAAGAGATTGGCCACAGTCATGTTGGATACGACTGTCTGGCCGACTTCGACATCACGCGAGACCACAACTCCGTCAATCGGCGAGTAGATCTCTGCATAATTGAGGTTTTTGGCAGCCTTGACGCGGTCGGCAACAGATTTTTCATAGGAAGTCTTGGCCACTTCATAGTCGCGGCGGGTGGTGTCAAACTCATAGTCGGAGATGAGCTTCCTGTCGTGGAGAGATTTGTCGCGCTCATAGTTGGTCTTTGCATACTCATAGCTTGCCTTGGCGCTGTTGACATTGGCCTCGGCCGATGTCAGTTCGCTTTGGAGCAGCACTTTGTCTATTTCAGCTATCAATTCCCCTTTTTTCACTTCAGAATTGAAGTCGACAAGGATTTTGTCAATGATACCTGTGACCTGGGTGCCGACATCGACCGATGTGACAGATTCGAGGGTTCCTGTCGCGGTGACGGTCTCGCTGATAGAGCCTTTAGTGACTTCCTCGGTCACGAGGCTGATGGAATCTTTCTTGCCGCAGCCTGTCATGCAGATCGCAGCCACGGTCAGGATGGATATGAGTTTTATGTTCATGGAAGTGATGTTTTTTTGTATTGCGGTTTCGGTTTATGTGGGCTTGATATCAGAGATCGACACAGCCTGTGCGGAGAAATTCGACCATCTTACGCGCGAGCACTGACATATATTTGGCCTGGATGAGTTCTCGTTGGGCCTGGACGAGCGCCGCGTGGCTCTGAAGAAGTTCTGTCGGTTCGACATAGCCGACTTTAAATTTTTCGTTGGCAAGCTCGTCGCTCAGTTGAGCCGATTTCAGACTCTGGATCCCTGCCGTGTAGCGCATGCGTGAGGATGACATGTCGATATACCAACCTTCGAGCGCCTGCGAGACCTCTATGCGGCGCGCCTGCAGGTCAAGCTCATTTGAGAGTTTGTTGACCTTGGCCTGCGCGACAGCTGTCTTGGTCGCTTTCTTGTCAAGGATAGGGACAGAGATATTGACGCCGATATTCTCGTTGAGCCCCTGTTTCATCTGCGAGCCCCAGCCGCCGGCCGAATTGGAGTAGTAGCCTGTCCCGATGCCGGCACCGAGACTGATCTGCGGATAGCGTGATGCCCTGGCTGCTTTGATATCCTCGTCGGCTATCGAGATCGAGAGTTCGTCGTATCGCATAAGTGCGTCAGTGTCAAGCGCCATTGTATAGCTCTCCTCGATCGGAGGCAAATCGGCGAGCACTTCCTGCTCTGAAAATTCGTAGGGCATGATGTCGATATCGCTGTCGATTCCCAGCTCAAGAAGATTTTTGAGTTGCAGACGTGCTGAATTAAGCTGCGCTGTGGCTGAGACGACGTTATAGCTGTCTTGTTCGGCCTGGGTCTCCAGTTGCTGATAGTCCACGAGTGAAATCTTGCCTGATTCCATCATCTGTTTCGCTCTGTCGGCCTGTGCGCGGCTCACTTGTGCGAGATCTGTGTTGACCGCGATGGTCTCCTTGCAGTAGAGGATGTTGATATAGGTAGAGAGAAGCTCCGTCTGTATATTGCGCATGACATTGTCGGTCGCATATCGTGAGCGTTCGACGTCGGTTTTGCCGCGGCGTATGTCGCTATCGCGTTTACCCCCGTCCCAGACTGTCCAGGAGGCATTAAGGTTATATGAACTGGTATAGGCATTGCTGCTGCCGTTTGACCACGGGGCATTTGAATATCCCTGGTTGGTTCCGGCTTCGAGCGAGGGTTCCCATTGTCCGCGGGCTTTCTCAAGGGAGATGGCTGCGCTTTCTTCCGTGAGGATCGATTTGCGGAGTGAAATGTTGTTGGTCCGGGCATAATTGACGCAATCGCTGTAGCTCCACAACTTTGTCGCGTCATCGGCATTGGCGGCGAGCCCGAACAATGGCAGCGCTACAATCGGGAGCCCCAATAGTAATTTTACTTTCATATCTGCGATGAATTGTTAGACGATAAGAGATATTATGTGGTGATGTAGTTAAACGTGAGTGTCGTGATGGAAACCTATGGCTAATAAACAATCGGTAGTCAGTGTCGGTTGCCGGGCATTTTCAGCAAATGCTCCGGAAATCGGTGAATGGCTGCATTTTGCAGACGAATTGGCAATCATGAAGTCAGGTTAGCGAAGTCGGGAGAGGGGGGAGGGAGAGAGGAGAATGTGTAATCATTACCTGGTTACCTGGCCGGAATTTATCTCGGGCCGCGTCCGCCATGTCCGCCGGGGCCGCCGGGGCCTCTTCCGTGCATGAAGCCGCCACCGGTTGAAGGTTCATTGCCCTTGCCGAAGGAGTTGAAGCGGTAGCTGAGGGTCACCATGAAGTAGCGCGGCAGGGAGTTGTATTCAACCACGTTTGTGTTGTTGCCGCTGATATTCTGGTTGATGGTATTGCGCTGGTTGAGGATGTCGTAGACTTTAACGGCGAGAGTGAGGGCACGCGAGCGGAGGAACTGCTGCGAGATGGTGGCGTTCCATACGAATGATGTCTTGTTGTAACCTTCACCGTAGCCGGCTTTGGCAGTGTAGTTGAGATCTGTCTGGATTGTCAGGCCCCATGAGGTGTAGTATGATCCATCGAAGCGGAAACCATAGTTGTGTTTTGTGGATTTGGCCTGGTCGCTGTTGTTGACAGATTTGGCCTGAAGGCTGTTGTGCACATACTGGACGCGATATTGCGGGCGCAGTTCGAGCTCGAAGTTGTCGGGGCGGAAGGTGATGCCCGGGCTTTCCATGATGCTGAGATTCATGGTGTTGTTGCGCTCACCGTTGGTATATGACACACCGTGGCTGACGTTGCCGAAGATGTGGTTTGAGAAACTCCATAGTTTATTGCGGAGAGGCATGGAGATCATATTCATCAGTCGACCGCTCCACACGCCGTTAGTGTTGACATAGGTCGTCGTTTTGACACCGAACTGGTCCTGTGTCGTCTTGGTGATGATCGAGTTTTGAGCCACCTGTATATCGGCCATCAACATGATCGAACGCTGTGCATCCATGTTGAAATCCTGGAAGCGGAGGTTGACATTGTGGGTGAACGAGGGCTTCAGGTCAGGATTACCGATGATCGAGTTGGTGAGGTTTGAATTGTCGACCACGGGCTGCAACTGGGTCATGCTCGGCTGCGATGACTGGCCGCGGTAGTTGGCCTGAAGTGAAGTGCGCTTTGAGAATTTGTAGCGGTAGCGGAGGAAAGGTGCGTAGTTCCACACCCAGCGGTTGATATTTTCACGGTCACTGTCGATATAGACCGATTTCATCATCTGGGGCACGAGGGCAAGACCGAGTTCAAGGTTGGAGTTGGCTCCGGTCTTCTTGTAGCCGAAACGGATGTTCTGATTGAAGTAGTTGTAGCGGTAGCGGTTTGAATATTCCCGGTCAGGTTCGACGTCGAGCGGAGGATAGATATCGAGCTCGTAGTCGTCAGGAATATTGTAGACGAGTTTGTCGGCGTTGTTCCACCGGTAGTTCATGCGGTAGGCAAAAGTCAGGAAATTACCGTTTGCCACATCGCCCAGGGGTTCTGTCCATGTGAACTGTCCCATCACCTGGTTTGACCACGTGTGGTTGTCGGTGTACTGGCGCAGGAGTTCGGATGTATCTTCCGTATTCTCCTCGTCCTCCTCGACTATGTAGCGGATGAGGTCACTGAACGAGGTCGTCTTCTCGATCACGTTGGAAAATCTGTATTGTCCGGACAGAGAGAACGAGCGGCCGCGGTGCTGCTTGAAACTATGGGAGTATATCAGACGGCCACCGGCCTCGTATGAATTACCGCGGCTGTTGTCGACCGACGAGTTGTCGCTCGTGTGAGTGTAGTCGTTGTTGTAGAATGAGCTTCTCTCGTTGTTGTATGCCTTGTTGAAGTTGTAGGAGAAGTTGGGGCGGAATTCGAGAGTGTTGAATGAGTCGGGCTTCCAGAGCACACGGAAGTCTGCCCTGACGTTGTTGCCGCGGTTGCGCGAGTGCTGGTTGCTGGTGGTGTACGATTTCAGGCTTTCGGCCACGGTTGTAGTCGTGCTCTGGCGTTTGATGGTGTTGGCATCGGTGTTGCTCCACATGATGTCGCCGCCGACACGGAGGATATCTCCGTTGCCGATGTTGAAATTGAGGCCGAGCGCACGCGACTGTGTGATGCCGTTGTTGCCACCGAAACGGCGGAAACGGTTGCCGTTACTGTCGGTGAAGCCAATCTGGTTCGTATTGTTGAAATTGCCGAGGAGGGTGATCTGGTTTCCGTCCCAGAAGCGGTTGACATTGAAGGAACCCATGTAGCGTGAATCGCTGCCATAGCCTGCCTCTGCCGTGCCGAACCAGCCTTGGTTCATGCCTTTCTTGAATGTCAGGTTGATGACGGTCTCATCCTCGCCGTCGTCGACACCGGTCAGGCGCGCCATGTCGCTCTTGCGGTCGACCACCTGGAGCTTATCGACCATGTTGGCGGGAAGGTTTTTGGATGCGACCTGAGGGTCATCGCTGAAAAATTCCTTGCCGTCGATGAGGATCTTGGAGACGGTTTTGCCGTTGGCAGTGATCGCGCCGTCTGTTCCGACCTCGACACCGGGGAGACGTTTGAGCAGGTCTTCGACCACGGCGTTGGGCTGAGTGTGGTATGAATCGGCATTGTATTCGACGGTGTCTTCCATCACCTTGATCGGAGTCTTGACAGCGACCACGCTGACTTCGCCGAGAAGTTGCGAAGATTCCTTGAGCTGGAGCTCGCCGAGTCTGACGTTTGAGCTACCTACCTTGACAGGCTGGTTGAGATCGGCATATCCGATATAGCTGACGTTGACTATATAGTTGCCGGCTTTGACATTCGAAAGGGTGAATTTGCCGTTGATGTTGGTTGTGGTACCTGATACAAATGCGCTGTCTTTCGCGTTGAGAAGTCTGACCGAGGCTTCGATCATCGCTTCACCGGTCGCGGCATCCTTGACGATACCGGTCAGGTTGACAGCGTTTGCTGAAAAGCAGAAGGCAAAGAATAGTGTTACGAAAATTGTAGCCAAGCGGATGAAACGTGTCATGCTTTTTCTAACATTTATCTGTGGATGAATAATAGTTGTTTTAAATACACTTATGTGACCTTAGAAATATTTGAAAGTTTAATCGTGAGAGGACGATATTCTACCATCTGACGGCTTTCCCCGATAAAGGGGAAATAATTGTGCTATTGTTAAAAAGTGTTGTTCCGGTGGTCGGGTGCAAGGGGCTGCGGAGGGAGTGGAGGGCCTGATGCGGTTCATATCGTAATGAGGCGATGGCACCAAACAAAACAGACGGTCCAAAGTGTGATGGACCGTCTGTCGGGATATAGTATCGTTAGTAGTAAGCGGGTATATTATTCCGATACAACTTCGAAGGGGATTTCCACCTTGACGTCGCGGTGGAGATTGATGATTGCAGTGTAGTTGCCCACTTCCTTGACAGGTTCAAGGCTGATGACTTTGCGGTCGATGTTGTGACCGAGTTTTTCGAGGGCTTCTGCAATCTGGATTGCGTTGACAGAACCGAAGATAGTGCCGGTCGATGAAGTCTTTGCACCGATTGTGAGCTTGATGTCCTTGAGAGTCTCGGCAGTCTTTTCTGCTTCGGCTTTGAGGGCAGCGAGCTTGTGGGCGCGCTGACGCTGGTTTTCGGCAAGAACTTTAAGAGCTGATTCAGTAGCAATCACTGCTTTGCCGGTGGGGATAAGGTAGTTACGGCCATATCCGTTCTTGACTTCGACTACATCGTCTTTGTAGCCAAGATTGGCGATGTCTTCTTTGAGAATGATCTTCATAATTGCGGATAGCTTTTAAAGTTATTTCATCAAGTCGGTAACGTAGGGGAGGATGGCGAGGTGGCGGGCACGCTTGACAGCCTGTGCGACACGACGCTGGAACTTGAGCGAGGTTCCGGTGATGCGGCGGGGAAGAATCTTGCCCTGCTCGTTGAGGAACTTCTTGAGGAATTCGGGATCCTTATAGTCGATATACTTGATTCCGCTTCTCTTGAAACGGCAGTATTTTTTCTTCTTGACGTCTACCGACAGGGGAGTGAGGTAGCGGATTTCTGATGCTTGTGCCATGATTTAGTTCTCCTTTGCTTCTTCAGTGACTGTGGTTGATACTTTAGCGCGGTTGCTGCGACGCTTCTCAGCATATTCGGCAGCATACTTGTCGAGACGGAACACGAGGAAGCGGAGTACACGCTCGTCGCGGCGGAAGGCGGTCTCGAGTTTCTTTACGATGGTGGGATCGCCATCGAACTCCACGAGTGAGTAGAAGCCGGTAGATTTCTTCTGGATGGGATAAGCGAGCTTGCGAAGGCCCCAGATCTCTTCGTTGACGATAGATGCGCCGTTGTCGGTGAGCACCTTCTCGAACTTTTCTACCGCTTCCTTCATCTGCTGGTCAGACAAAACGGGAGTTAAAATGAAAACGGTTTCGTAATGATTCATTTTGTTGAATGATTATTGATTGGTGTTTGATTTGGCCCGGCTGTTGCTTCCGGGCACACTTTTTCGGCTGCAAAGGTAGTGATTTTTACATTTGCCACCAAATATATCCTTGATTATTTTCGGCTAATTTTCTGATTCCCTTAGAAATCTACAGTGAGCCGCACGTTGAATTGGCGTCGGGTCAGGTAGTTGGGGACGGCATACTGGATGTTGTTGACGTCGGTGACCCAGTAGTATGATGCGACATTGGTGATGTCGAGGAGGTTAAACACATCGACTCCGAGCCAGACGCTCTTGAGGTGGCGGCCCAGTCCGCTGCGGCCTTCACCCTCTTTGGGCGGCGAGAGCAGTGCGTAGGAGAGTCCGATGTCGACGCGCTTGTAGGGGGGCATGCGGAAATAGCCGTCGGCACGTGTCGAGCGGGGGGCGGTGGAAGGGAGTCCGTCCATCAGGATGCCGCGGAGGGCAAATTTCAGCTTCGGAAATTTGGGGAAGTAATCGGTGAAGAAGAGACCGAGACTATAGGTGCGGTCGGTGGGCCTGGGCACTTTGACACCATGAATGTTTTCAGAGGTCTTCATCAGCGAGAAGCTGATCCACGAATCGCTTCCGGGGACAAATTGCCCGAAGAGTTTGAGGTCGAGACCTGCTGCATAACCGGAACTCTCGTTGAGTCCGGAATAGACTATCTTCAGGTTGTCGATCTCGTAGGGGACGAGGTCGGAGAGCGCTTTGTAGTAGATCTCGCCCGAGAGTTTGAACGGACGGTTCAAAGCGCGGAACGTATAGTCTGTCCCGGCTATGAAATGGAGGCTGCGCTGCGATTTGATGTCGGAGTTGAGGACTATGGTCTGGTTGCCTTCGTCGTCGGTGACAGGCATGCGGTATTCCTTGAAGAAGGGGCTCTGGTAGTAGAGACCGGTTGCGAAGCGGAGTGCCCATGAGGGTGCGCGGTCGGGGATGAAGCCGAGGGTGACACGCGGGCTGACGAGCAGCTCTTTGTTGAAGCTCCAGTAGCTCATGCGCAGGCCGGCGTTCAGTGTCAGGAAACCGGCTGATGTGTTGATCTTCCAAGCGTCCTGGACGAAGGCTGACATGCGGGTCGACGACAGGTCTTGGTTCGACGCGAGATTGTAGACCATACGTAGAGTCTGGCCGTCGGAGGGGAGCGAGAAGCCGGCTGAGTCGCGCAGCTCCCATTCGCGGCTGCGGTCCATGATTTTTTCGCCGTGGATGTTGAGTCCGTAGGTCAGTGTGTGGCGCGGGTTGATGGCTGTCTCGCCACGTAGTGCGAGCGAGAGGACTGAAGCCTTCAGTCGGTTGCGGGCATGCTCATGGTAACGGCCTACACCGAGTTCGCCGCCCACCTCAGTCGTGCCGGCTTCGTCGAGCCAGTATTCTCCGGAGATGTCATAGGCCACAAGCTCGTTTGTGAGATAGCCAGAGCCGATGAGCTGCAGATTGGTCGAACGGCTGAGCCGGTAGTCGAGCGACAGTGCGCCAAAATATGTCTCGAAGCGGTCTTTCTCGTGACCGTCGAAGAAGACCGTGAATTGCTTGGCATCCATCGAGGTGCCGAAGGTGGTCGTGCGGTTCTGCGGAGTGAATTTGTAGTGGTTGAGCGCGATGTTGCCGAGGAGCGACACTTTCAGCTTCTGCGTGATGCTGTAGGACATGAGTGTCTGATAGTCGAAAAATGTCGGGTCATATTCACCCTTTGTGTCCATCGAACTGAGCAGTGAAGAGTTGCGCTTATAGCGCAGACCGTGGATCTGCGAGAATTTTTTTGATCCTTGTCCGATCGAGAGTGTTGCCCCCATGAGGCTTGCCGACACAGAGCCTTCGAAGGACTCAGGCTGACGGTAGGTGATGTCGAGGACCGACGACATTTTGTCGCCATACTCGGCAGGGAAACCGCCTGTCGAGAAGCCGATGGCTCCGACAAGATCGGGGTTGATGACGCTCAGTCCCTCCTGCTGGCCGGAGGAGACGAGTTGCGGGCGGTAGACTTCGATACCGTTGATGTAGACAGAGTTTTCGTCATACGAGCCGCCGCGCACTGAGTATTGCGACGACATTTCGTTTGAGCCGGTGACTCCGGCCATTGTCGTGATCAGCGACTCGACACTTCCGCCAGAGGCATCGGGATTCTTGCGGAGTTCGGAGGTATCGATAGTGGAGACTGAGCCTGTCTGTTTCTTCAGTTCCGTCACCTCGACCTGCGAGAGCATCTCGGAGGTGAGCTGCATGCGCATGTTGAGCGTGACGTCGCCCGAGGCGTCGATGAGACGTCGGGTTTCCTCGCGGTAGCCGAGACACGAGAAGTGGACGGTGATGGTGTCGGCCTTCGGGCAGGAGAAGGAATAGTCTCCGTCAAGCCCTGAGGTCGTGCCGATGGCTGTACCTGCTATGCGGATGGTGGCAAACTCTATCGGTTCGCCTGCCGCATCGGTGATTTTACCATGGATTTTCACCTGTGCGATGCCGATGAGTGCGAGCAGAGGTGAGATAAAGAGCAGGAATATGGTGTGGCGGTGGTTGATGCCTTGCATTTTGGCGTTGTGTTTTCGATACATTAAATATATAATGTAATAACGCCGCCATGCCCGAAAAATTGTGTGGATTGTCGGGCAATCAGAGAGGTAGACAGATGACTGACAGGCGTCCGTTGCCGCAGGCAGGCACAGCGGCCGCTATCTTTTCGAGCATTTCTGTGAATTTTCCGGGAATAGCCATGAGGCGCGGCATGTCAAGGTCGGGAGGCAGATGGAAGCCGGCCGGGGCAAAGATGATCACGCCGTTGTAGGAAGTGGTTGATTGCAATTCGGTCGAAAACGGGACAATGACCGGTGAGGTCTCATCGCCGTCTGGCGAATAGCTGACGATGGAGTTGCGGTTGACTTTGCCGTTGAATATGATGGCATGGGCGCGGACGGAGACTTTCGTTGGCATCAGGCGTGGTGTGGAGTATAGTTAAGAAAAGAGGGTTTTTGAGGTCAGCGCACGCGGATGGAGTGTTGTCCTTGACGGGCTCTGACATTGTCGTTGCGGCCACGGGTGCGGACGATTGAGATAGAGTCGAGATACGACACTTCTCCCGCCGCCGGTGCGTAGTGGATGGAACCGTAGACTGTGGTGGCCACTTTGGCCGAGTCAAGGACAAGTGTCAGATCCTTGCGTCCCTCCGACGATTGGTTGAGAGTGACATATTCGGCTGTGCCGTCGTTGTAGGTGACAGCGAGGCTGAGGAACAGCGGCGAGTGAGTGTTGATTGGCACGACAGAAACCGTGTAGCGGTCGCCGCGCTCCCAGTTTTTGTCGGTATTGAACGAGAAGCTGATGAAATCCGAGGGATTGACCCGGGAGTTTCTGACAGATTGCGCGCCGGTCCAGAGATTGACGGAGTCACCGTCGAGACTGAGCACTCTCGGGCGATCTGCGCTCTTGCCGCCCGCCTTCTCAGTTTCGGCTATGCGCCCTTCGAGTATGGTGATGGTTTTCTCGTAGACCTTCATGTAGGCATCCAGATTGTGGCCATACCAATAGAGCGAGGTGTCGAGATCCTGGGTCGTGACTCCGTGGCGGAGACAGATGGATTGCAGAAGCGCCTTCTTGGCCGAATCGGTGCGGAATGTCGAGGCATTGCTCTCGACGACGGCCTCACCGGTGTGAATGTCGGCCATGATCTCTGCCATCTTTCCTTCTGAGATGACAGAGGCCGGGGTCTTGCTGCATGCGGCAAGGAGAATGAGGCTGATGATGATTGCGGGCAGATGGCGCATGGTTTGTGGACGATGGTGGGGAGGATGTTTGTTGACAGATGGTTCAGCTTCTTGCCGGAAGTTCGGCGAGAGCTTTAGGCGAGAGGATGTAGCGGTGATAGAACAGAATCAGGACGATGATCCCACACGAGATGGCGGCATCGGCAAGATTGAAAATCGGTTGGAAGAAGAGAAATTCATGTCCTCCGATCCACGGCATCCATGATGGCCACACGAAACTGAAGAGGGGGAAGTAGAACATATCGACAACCCGGCCGAGAAATACCGGTGCATAGCCTCCGCCTGCGGGAAAGAGTGTGGCGAGCTGGGGAGGATAGGGATTGTCAAACATCAGTCCGTAGAAGACGCAGTCGAAGATGTTGCCTGCGGCCCCTGCGGTGATAAACGCGAGGCAGATGAGATAGCCCCGCGGGATGGTGCGCAGGGAGTATATGCGGGCCATGTACCAGATCAGGAGCCCGACGGCTACGATGCGGAAAAGTGTCAGGGCAAGCTTGCTGCCGAGTTCCATTCCGAAGGCCATGCCGTTGTTTTCGATGAAATAGAGGTGGAACCAGGAAAAGATTCTGAGGTCTTCGCCAAGATAGAAGTGGGTCTTGATCCAGATTTTCAGTGCTTGGTCAAGAATCACGACAAGCAGGCAGATGAAAAGGATGATGGTGGCTCTGCTACGCATCTTACAATCTTATAGTCTAATGTTTGAGTGGCAGACCGGGGAGCCGACTGGGCTCCCCGGAAGGATTATTTCTTTTTAAGTGAGTTTTTGGCCTCGACACTACGAGTTGCATGAGGAACCGCGCGGAGACGCTCCTTGGGGATAAGCTCACCGGTCTCGCAGCAGACTCCGTAAGTCTTGTTTTCGATACGGATGAGTGCGTTCTGCAAGTGCTGGATGAACTTTTTCTGTCTCTGTGCAAGCTGTCCGGCCTCCTCTTTGGAGAGAGTGCTCGCCCCTTCCTCCAGAATCTTGAAGGTCGGAGACGTATCGGCGGTGTCGTTGCCGTCAGTGTTGTTGATTAGGGAGCGGAGAGAGTCATACTCTTTCTGCGCCTTGTCAAGCTTCTGAAGGATGAGCTCCTTGAATTCCTGGAGCTCTTCGTCGGAATAGCGTGTCTTGTCGCTCATAGCAATAATTGTAGACGTTTGTTATTTTAGTGTTTAATGTCAGGTCAGTTTGCGGGAGTGATCCTCACGCGGGCTGTGACATCATCCATCGAGAGCTCCTCGACTTCTGCATCGCCTTCGGCGAGAGGTGCGATCTCGAGTGAGGTCGCAAGCACCTGGCGGGAGATGTAGTCCGAGAAGTCGCGGATGGCATCGTCGGTAGCCTCACCGGGGGCGAAGACGAGGGCGATGCGGTCGGTGATATCGTAGTCGCGTGATTTGCGGATGTTCTGGATGCGGTTGACGATGTCGCGCGCGATTCCCTCGCGGCGGAGCTCGGGAGTGACGGTGACATCGAGGGCGATCGTGAGGTTGCCTTCGTTGGCCACGAGCCAGCCGGGGATATCCTCGGATATGATCTCGACATCAGCGAGCTCGACTTCGGCGGGAGTGCCTGCGAGGTCGAAGGTGAGTTTGCCGTCGCGCTCAAGAGTGGCGATTGATTTCGCATCGAGGTTCTTGATGATCTCTGCGGCGGCCTTCATCTGCTTGCCGAATTTCGGACCAAGTTTCTTGAAGTCGGGCTTGACACTCTTGACGAGGATACCTTCGTCATTGCCTACTACGATCTTGAGTTCCTTGACGTTGATTTCGTTCTTGACGAGATCCTGGATCGCTTCGAGCGCTTCGCGGCGGCTTTCGTCGGCCACGGGGACCATGATTGTCTGTAGTGGCTGACGCACCTTGAGGTTGACTTTGCGGCGGAGCGCAAGTGTCATCGAGGTGATGTCCTGCGCGAGTTTCTGGCGCTGCTCGAGAGTGGCGTCGATGAGCTCCTCGTCAGCCACGGGGAAGCGGTCGAGGTGGACAGACTCTGTCGAGCCGGTGAGGTCGCGGTAGAGGCGGTCGGCATAGAAGGGTGCGAATGGAGCCATGAGAAGCGAGACGGTCTTCAGACAGGTGTAGAGTGTCTGATAGGCCGCAAGCTTGTCGGTGGTCATTTCGCCGCCCCAGAAGCGTTTGCGGTTGAGGCGTACATACCAGTTTGAGAGGTTGTCGCCGACAAATTCGCCTATGGCGCGTGCGGCGCGGGTGGGTTCGTAGTCATCAAGAGCGGCTGAGACCTCCTTGATGAGGGAGTTGAGCAGCGAGAGGATCCAGCGGTCGATCTCGGGACGCTCGCTGACAGGCACCTGGGGAGCCTCCGGGTCGAAGCCGTCGACGTTGGCATAGAGTGCGAAGAAGCTATAGGTGTTATAGAGTGTCGAGAAGAGCTTGCGCGAGGTCTCGAGGACTCCTTTCTCGTCATATTTCAGATTGTCCCACGGCGATGAGTTGGAGATCATGTACCAGCGGACGGGGTCGGCACCATATTGCGCGATCTGCCCGAATGGATCGACGGCGTTGCCAAGTCGCTTCGACATCTTGTTGCCATACTTGTCGAGCACGAGACCGTTGGAGATGACGGTCTTGTATGAGATGGAGTCGAAGACCATACCGGCGATGGCGTGGAGGGTGAAGAACCATCCTCGTGTCTGGTCGACACCTTCGGCAATGAAATCGGCGGGATAAACCTCACGCTTGTCGAAGGCTTCCTTGTTTTCAAAAGGATAGTGGATCTGGGCGTAGGGCATTGAGCCTGAGTCAAACCACACGTCGATGAGGTCTTTCTCACGGCGCATGGGTTTGCCTGAGGGGGATAGAAGGACGATGTCGTCTACGTAGGGACGGTGGAGGTCGATCTTCTCATAGTTGGCTTTGTCGTATTCGCCGGGGACGAAACCTGCCTTCTTGTAGGGGTTTTCAGCCATGAGTCCGGCCTCGACGGCACGCTCGATCTCGTTGTAGAGCTGCTCGACGCTGTGGATGCAGAGCTCCTCCTTGGCGTCTTCAGTGCGCCAGATCGGGAGGGGGGTTCCCCAGTAGCGGCTGCGCGAGAGGTTCCAGTCCTGGAGATTCTCAAGCCATTTGCCGAAACGGCCGCTGCCTGTCGATGCCGGTTTCCACTTGATCTGCTCGTTGAGCTCCATGAGGCGCTCGCGGACTGCGGTGGTCTTGATGAACCATGAGTCGAGCGGATAGTAGAGCACGGGTTTGTCCGTACGCCAGCAGTGGGGATAGTTGTGGGTATGCTTTTCGATCTTGAAGACCTTGTCGGTGGCTTTGAGCTCCATGCAGATCTTCACGTCGAGAGTCTCGGTCTCTTCAGTGGCCTCGGGATTGTATGCGTTCTTCACATACTGGCCTTCCCAGGGTCTGTAGGCTTCGACATCGACCATCTCCTCGACAAATTTAGGATCGAGGTCGGAGAGGAGGTAGAAACGGCCTGTGAGGTCGACCATCGGGCGGATGTTGCCGTCGCGGTCTGTGAAGTGGAGCGGGGGTATGTTGTTCTGGCGTGACACACGGAGGTCATCGGCGCCGAAAGTGCCGGCGATGTGCACGATGCCTGTACCGTCTTCGGTCGTCACATAGTCACCGGGGATGACACGGAAGGCGCCCTCGCCGGGATTGACCCAGGGGAGAAGCTGCTCGTAGTCGATGCCGACGAGGTCAAGGCCTTTGACCTGCGCTGCAACTTCGTAGGGGATGAGTTTGTCGCCCTTCGAGTAGCTGTCGAGAGGGAGCTCCTTGGCCTTGGGGTTGAAGAGCGAGCCCATGAGGGCGTCGGCTGCGACAACGGTGATGGGTTTGCCTGAGTAGGGATTGTAGGTGCGAACGATATTGTAGGTGATTTCGGGCCCTACGGCGAGCGCGGTGTTTGATGGAAGAGTCCACGGAGTGGTGGTCCATGCGAGGAAGTAGGGGGTGCCCCATTTGAAGAGGAGTTCACGGTAGGGAGCGAGCGAGGGATTCTCGTTGTCGACCACTCGGAACTGGGCGACACAGGTGGTGTCTTTCACGTCGCGGTAACATCCGGGCTGGTTGAGCTCATGGGAGCTGAGTCCGGTGCCGGCGGCGGGAGAGTAGGGCTGGATGGTGTAGCCTTTGTAGAGATAACCCTTTTCATAGAGCTGTCCGAGGAGCCACCACACGGTCTCGATATATCGGTTGTCGTAGGTGATATAGGCATTGGGCATGTCGACCCAATAGCCCATGCGACGTGTGAGGTCTTCCCACTCGCCGGTATATTTCATCACCTCGCGGCGGCAGGCGGCATTATATTCGTCTACCGAGATTTTCTTTCCGATATCTTCTTTGGTAATGCCGAGATTCTTTTCGACACCGAGCTCGACGGGGAGTCCGTGGGTGTCCCAGCCGGCTTTGCGCTTCACCTGGAAGCCCTGCATCGTTTTGTAGCGGCAGAAGATGTCTTTTATAGTGCGCGCGAGCACATGATGGATACCGGGCTTGCCATTGGCCGAAGGGGGACCTTCGAAAAAGACAAACGAGGGACATCCCTCACGCTCCGACATGGTGCGGGCAAAAACATCTTCGGCTCCCCAGTTTGAGAGTACCGATTCGTTGATTTCCGGCAGGTTCAAGCCGTTGTATTCTTTGAATCTCTTTGACATTCCGAGACTTTTTATATTAATAATAGTGAGCTTTTTGCAAAATTTTTTGCAAAATTACTACATTTTTCTCTATTTTACAAACTGTTATAATAGATGTTTTCAGGCTTATACTTGTCCTTAGGCTCGGTGGTCTGGGTGGGATATCCGAGGACTACCACACTCAAAGGCATGATTTCGGCCGGAAGAGAGAAGAGTCTTTTTACCTTGGCCACGCGCTCGCTGACAGGATAGCAGCCACACCACACTGCACCGAGACCCACGGCATGGGCGGCAAGGAGGATGTTTTCGGTAGCTGCGGAGCAGTCCTGCACCCAGTATTCGCGGCCTTCGCCTGGGAAGACGTTGGTAGTGTCGCCGCAGACCACGATTGCAGCCTGGGCCTTGGCTGCGGGACGCCAGTTGCCCTCGGCAAGAGAGTCGAGTAGCGCACGCTCGGTCACGACGACGAACTTCCAGGGTTGCTTGTTGCCGGCGGTAGGTGCGGCCATGCCTGCGCGGAGGAGGGTGTCGAGGGTCGCTTTTTCGATAGGAGTGTCGGTGTAGTCACGGACACTTGTGCGGGTCATGATGTTTTCGATGGCGGCATCTTTGGCGTTTGATGCGCAAGTGTCACCTGAGGATGCGTTGCCGCAAGCTGAGAGGATCGGCAAGGTGATGGCCGTCGCCGCTGCGAGGATTGATGATTTTTTCATTGTAGGGAATTATTTTTTTGTTGACTGTCAGTAGGAAGATCAGATGGAGAAGTCGGCCCGGACAATCACCGGACGCGTGCCGTCGGGGCAGGAGAGCAGGACTGTGGAGGGATTGAGCGAAGATGCGCAGGCGTTTTCCGGGCTGTGGGCGCAGAGCGCATCCCAGAGTCGCGGGCAGAAGCCGTCGGGGCGCGAGGAGCCGGATGTGAAGTGAAATTCATCGCCTGACGTGAAGTTGGGACAAGGGCCGCTGTCGGGGTCGTCGAGAAAGAGCGCCTGGAGGTCATGGTGACATTCCCTGCGGAGGATCGTCAGCCGGCAGGTGGCTGCGAGCCGCGGGGACGTCGGCAGGGATGTAGAGCTTTTTTCAATATTTGTGCCGGCAAGTGTCTTTGCCGGAGATAGCCCGGCTGCGACTGCGGCAAGCGATGCGATCTTACAAAAATATCTGCGGTTCATGGTCACGCAAAGTTACGCATTTTGTCGGTTGGTTGTGCCGTATTTAACAGTTATTTGAGAAAAAAAGCACACCTGAAGTCGGATCATGACCTCAGGTGTGCTCTGATGTGTTGACGATAGGATTACTCAGCCTTGGCGGGTGTCTCCGGACGCTCGATGCCGTCTTTCTTGCAGCGCTCGCTGATGTGCTTTATACGGGCAGCGGTTTCGGGGTGTGAGGAGAACATCTTGGAGATGTAGCTTGCCTTAGCGGCTTCTCCGCCTTCCATTTCCTGGAGTTTCTCAAAAGCTGAAGCCATGCCCCAGGGATTCTTGCCGTGCTGCTTGAGGAAGTCGTAGCCATAGTCATCGGCTTCGGTTTCCTGCTTCTGTGAATACTTTGCATTGATGATCGACTCGCCGAGTGCTCCGAGCTGCGATTCGGTCAGAGCTGCGGCAGTGCCGCCGGTCGATGCGATGCCGTCTTTGAGAGCGTCGGTGAGAAGGGCTGTCTTGAATGCGTTTTTGGAGTGGTGTTTTGCCACGTGGCCGATTTCATGGCCGATCACGCCGAGGAGCTGGTCGTCGTCCATGATGTCCATGAGCGATGAGAACACTCTCACGCTGCCGTCGGCACATGCGAAGGCGTTGACATCGATGACGTCATAGACTTTGAAGTTGAGTGGAATACCGTTGACGTCGTTAAGACCTTCGGTGAGTTTTTTCAGACGGATGGTGTAGGGGTTGTCATCGGGGGTGACGGGGTTGTGGGTATCCATCCAGTCGACAGATTCCTTGACGTAGGCTGCCATCTGAGCGTCGGTGAGGGTGGCTGCTTTCACTGCCTTTGTGCCTGCGCTGATTGCCTTGCCGAGTTTGAACTGGGCTGAGGCAGGAACTGCGGCTGCCAGAGCCAATGCGATTGCAAATGCCTTAAGAAGATTCTTTTTCATGGGAAATTTCTTAAAATTTGACTATGTTTTCAAATAATTTTACGATATGTTTGTTTGGGGGGACAAAGATAAGGAGAAATTGTGAAAAAATGTGTAAATTTGGGCCGTATAATTACGATAATCGAACGTTAATCCCTGTTTCACTATGTTAAAACGAGCATTTTTCTCATTTTTACTTCTTCTGCTGCTCCTTCCCGCCTCTCGTCTCGCAGCCCGGGAGCGCATCATAAAATTCAGCTCGCCCAAGATGACTGTCTATCTCCCGCCCGAAGGACTGTCGGCCGGCAAGGCTCTTGTCGCACTCCCCGGTGGTGGCTACAGTCATCTTGCCGTCAATCATGAGGGTGCTCAATGGGCGCCGTTTTTCAATCAGCAGGGTCTGGCCTATGCTGTGGTGGAGTATCAGATGCCCCACGGTGATCCGGCTGTCCCGATGGCCGATGTCGCTGCGGCGTTTAAGATTATGGCCGACAGCGCCGCTGCGTGGGGATTTAAACCTGACAGCATCGGGATCATGGGCTCGTCGGCAGGCGGACATCTCGCCTCGACGATGGCTACACACTCTGCGGCTGACTGCAGGCCGGCATTTCAGATCCTGTTTTATCCGGTGATAACGATGGATCCCGCTTTCACTCACCGCGGCTCGCACGACAATCTGCTCGGCAAGACTCCGGCAGCCGGCCGCGAGACTGAGTTTTCGTCGGAGCTGCAGGTCACTCCGGAAACTCCGCGTGCACTGCTCCTGCTGAGCAGCGATGACCGCACCGTGAAGCCGACCAACGCGCTGCGCTACTATGAGGCGCTCCAAAGTGCCGGAGTGCCTGCGTCGTTGATCATCTATCCGACCGGGGGCCACGGGTGGGGCTATCGTGAGTCGTTTGCATATCACGATAATGTGTTGATGGAAATCAAGTCGTGGCTCAAAAGCTTTTAGAGATTTTATCCGGTGCTTGCCATGAAACGGTTTGCCATACTATCACTGTTGATGTTTGTCTCGGCTCTGACCTCGTTGGCCGACGGGGTGAGGGCCGGGAATTTTGAGTTTTCCCACAATCGGTTTTCGTTTGGCGCGATGTTGACCTCCTCTGACTCCTATCAGCTCGAAGCCTCCTACCACTACATGTTCAATCCCTATCTCGGAGTCGGGGGAGCCTTCGGATATTGGCAGGTGTATTATGAGGATGGATGGGCGTCTGGCAAGGATTGGGAGATCGAAAGCGATGACAACAAGCCTTACAATTTATATCTACGCCCCTCGGTGGTGATAAAATCGCCGGCGCTTAGGGTTGGGTCTGTAGATCTTGGCTTGTATGCCGAGCCAGGGGCTATGGTCAATGTGCCATATACAAGTGTGTGGGTGCGGCAATATACTCAATTTCCGGACTATGATATGCACCGCGTCAGCACGGGCAGTGGTCAGTGGTTTGCCCTTGATGTGAGGCTTGGAGTCTATGCAAACGTCGGGCCTTGCGGTTTTAGCGCCGGTTACATGATGTCGAATCTCGATGTCTACAGCGGATACCGTAATCTGTCATACCGTGGGCTTTCCTTCGGCCAATTCTATCCCGTGAAATCTTTTATGCAAGGGGCATATCTGACCTTGTCCTACTACTTTTAGCGGAAACGCCGCCACTTTTTTCTTGAAATATTTGGTAGATAGAAGATTATTGCGTAAATTGCTACACACATAAGACTCGGTCACATAGCTACAGTTATCCTCCCACTTTTCATGACAAAATCCAACCTCATGAGATTGGACTCTGGTTTTCACATTTCTTTCTAAACAACCTCTAAATATAGTGTTAACATAGTTCCAAGTTGTGCATTCCACTCAATAATGAAATGGAATCCCGGCGGAAGATATATACAAAATCAAAATAACCATGAATAACAAAACTCAGATCTTGCATATTTTCAAAGTAGCAAGTGCCTATTTGTTCCTTTACATTACATTCATGGTGATAGCCTATTTTTGCACCTATGGTGTATTGGATTGTTCTAAACCAATCGGTTTGATAGTCGTCATTCTAACATTAGTTGTAGCCATTATATTATATAATGTAGTAAATCATATTTTTTATTAAAAATATAGTTGGGTTAAAAACAGTGATAATATTTGAAGTGATTTTATTCGGGCTAATTTTTGTTTTGACAGTTTGTTGCATAGATTATGAGAATCATTTTCTTGACAACTTGTTTCATTGAATAATACGATTAGTACCATTTTGCGGTTATTGGATTACATTTTATTAGCAGGAGTATCGAATATTAAATAATAACGAACGAATTAAATTATAGAAAAATGAAACTTGCGAAAATATTAATAGTAACAATCGTAATGAGTGTAGTCTTTACTCTCAGTATTGACGCACGATACAGATATTCAAGTAAAGTTGAGCAGTCTGTTCCAAAGTATCCTGACAGGTCACATATATATCCCGGAGAGTGCGTTGATACTCTTATAAGATTAAAGAATGAAGGAAATGTCACTTTGCCATGGATTTTTGAGCAGGTAGCGCCACTACAGGTAAAAGGGAGGGATTCATTAGATTATGAGTATGATCTGTATGATTTTAAAATAGGGAAATTCCTTGTATCGCTCCCTCCGATTCAAGATTACGTAATTAATATCAACGACACCGTTTTTATTGTTGAGATTATTGGAGAGACTGGTACCTATACTATAAAATTGTGGGAAAAATCAGCAGATAGCTTGATTCGTATTAATGAAAGCGGACGTTACAGCGTTGAAAATGTTAATAACTCAAGGGAAAATAAATATATTAGAGACTGGCAGAAAGATACTCTTCAAACTTATGGTTGTTGTGAGCAATTAGAAGGATTTTGGAGGTCGAATACTTCAACAAGAAGTGTCACGAGGGTTATTCTACGGACAGATTCAGTATTCCTTGAGATGTTTAAATACTACAATCCATGGTGGCCCGAAGATCTCAAATAGTAAACAGCATGATCCGCCGTTTCTTAAATCGTATAGAACTGAGAGTTGGACAAAGAATAAACGACGTTAGGCAAAGCTACGGCGAGCACGCCGACATCTCCACCAATCCTAATCGCTTAAAAATTCGTATTCCAATACTGTAATATATTTAAGGTCATTGTTAA
The DNA here is from genome assembly GCA_023665865.1 of Staphylococcus sp. Taxonomy (GTDB): domain Bacteria; phylum Bacteroidota; class Bacteroidia; order Bacteroidales; family Muribaculaceae; genus Duncaniella. The sequence goes on along the minus strand of JAMPDC010000001.1, from coordinate 363,906 downwards.
AATGAAAAATTTAGTATTATTAGTCCTGTGCAGCCTATTGGCTCCATTCTGTTTTGCAGAGGCACCCGCAATTCAGTTGATGAAAATTCATTCTCAGCGGTTTTATACAGGGTTGTTTAGTCATAGAGAAGTCTTTGCGTCTGAAGATATACGAACTTATCCTATAGGAGAGGAAGGAGATACGGTATATCTTAAAGTAACTCATGGAGATGGACGTGAGACAGGAGCGTCTATATGGAAGAAGAACTATGAGTATTCATTGTTTATTAATCCTCCAAATATAAAGCGAATTCCCTTTAGGAAAAATCGAGATGATGCAAAAAATAAAAATGCGACTCCCGACGAGATAGACCTGATTGAAAATTGGGAAACAGATTTATTAAGATACCTTGGGAAAAAAGCAGAAATAAATGTTATAGGGCCCGGATTGACTAATGTGACGAGAGTGATATACGGTCAAGGGGCTTTAAAGATTGACACAGTAAAATTTTTTCCTGTTTCCTATATGCTTGAAAAACTATCTCCGATACAGCTTGACTCAATCCGACAACTTTTGAAAGATTCAATCGAATCACTTCCTGCCGTGCAGGTGGTGTCGCCCGACTCGGTAGATCCGATTATTGATACACCTCTGACTACCGAACTTCCACAAAAATCTCTGTGGCAACGGATCGTTGACTGGTTCCGCGCTTTGTGGAATCGGATTTTCGGCTAAGAAACGGTATAAACTATGTAATTAATAAAGATTCAATAATGTTACAATTTATAATACAGAATCACATGACTCGATTAATCTTAACCATTTTTATGCTTTTCCCGGTTGTTAAACTATTCGGAAACAATATTTATTGGGAAAACATGAATTCACAAGAGAAAGATGCTGTGCTCCATAGTGATTCTGTCCCAAAGATCGTTATTGATATCTATAGTGGCAAATATGAGCTTTCGGATAATGACACATATTGTAAATATCTTGATTACTTGCTCGAGCCGACATCTGACGATATGCTCAGGGCATTCAAATTTCATTCGTTCAACAAATCACTCCTAAAATCAGACGGAGCTGTTGCTGAGGGAATGGGGATATATCTTTACCGTTTGTTTCAGTCTGATCCGGAATATGTAATTTGCTATTTCGATCAGTATCCTGACATCATGGATCACTATGTTTTAGCTATCGCTTTTGAATTGTATTGTGAGGCACCTTGTGGGCCTTCATCAATTCCATTTCAGGAATTCAAGAAGTCAGTTATTGATAAAATGGGGGAGAAGCATAAGGAGATGACCCGCCATTTACTTCATGATATTGAAGAGAAAGTCAATGAACTGCTTGATGAACCTAAAGACTCAACAGTTACACAACAGCCCCATGTTATGGATTCAGTAAAGTCTCTCCCTGTTATGAAAGCCGCCCCCACGGGACAGGTTGACAAGATTATTGATACCGCCCAGACAGCCGAACTACCCGAAAAGTCTCTGTGGCAACGGATCGTTGACTGGTTCCGCGCTTTGTGGGATCGGATTTTCGGCTAAGAAACGGCACAAACTATGTAATTAACTTCACTAATCGAATTTAATTGATGCAACATGATTCCTCCCGGCCTCCGAGGGAGTGATGAGTGCGATGGCGGTCATGGTCAAGACAGTAGATGAGACAGAAAAGTAGACTACACTCCACGGCGTTGGAGGCGCTTGGCGAGGCGGCGTTGCTCCTGCTCCTGACGGCGGCGCTCGCGGCGGTTGCCGATGAAGATGCATGGCGCAACCTCTTCCTCCGGTTTCGGGGCAGGGTGGGAGGTGGTGATCGCATCGATACACGGCTCTTCCTCGACGGCCATGCTCACGACATCGTTTGATATGGCTGTAGACCGTGGCTCAGTCACGATGGCCGGAGTGGTGGGGCGACGTCTGCGGCGGTTTCGTGCGGCGGCTGAGCGGGCCACGGCTTTGTCGATCTCGGGTTTCAGCAGGGTAAAGATGAGCATCACTTCTGTGGTGTGGCCGGAAGGTTGGATACCGTCATTGATATAGGCATCGACCACCATCATGACGTCGACTCCAAGCAGCGGATTGCCGACGATATTGGCTGCGGCGATGGCACGCTCGTTGATTGAACGGTAGAATTTTTCGGAGACGGGGCGGGAGTTTTTCTTCGTCTTATCGGAGGAGTGTTGATTTTTCATTGTTGATGGATATTTTTTGTGATTACGATGCAAATTTAATCACGCTTCACCCCTGAAAAGGTGCGATAATGCAAACCAGCTCTTTTTTTTCATACATGCACCGTGTTTTCAGCATGTGTCATTTTTTGATTAATTTTGTGGGATGAAAGCTGATATAAGAATATATGCACGAAGTGAGCGTTTGATATTGCGCTCATGGAAGCCTGAGGATCTGGCTCCGTTTGCCGCCATCAACAAGGATGAGCAGGTGATGAAATATTTCCCCTCCCCGTTGACCGATGAGGAAACGGAAGCTTTCTATCTGCGGATTCAAAAAGAGTTTGAGAGTAAAGGCTGGGGACTCTATGCTGTGGAGCTGAGAGACAGCGGAAAGTTTATCGGATATGTCGGACTTCATGAAATCGGCTTTGAGTCCTGGTTTTCGCCAGGCGTTGAGATCGGGTGGAGGCTGGATGCGGCTTATCACAATCGGGGTTATGCGACTGAGGCTGCTAAAGAAGTGCTGAAGCTCGCGGAAATACAGGGGATTGAGAGCCTTTATTCCTTCACAGCCGAGATCAACAAGCCATCGGAGCGGGTGATGCAGAAGATAGGGATGGAGAAGATCGGCGGCTTTGACCATCCCCGACTGTCGACCGATTCGCCACTGTGCCGCCATGTCTTATATCGTATAAAACTTTAAGGACTGATGATTGCGGAAATGAAGAAAGTGATTGTGATCGGATGTCCCGGAGCCGGTAAGAGTACATTCAGCCGTAGACTTTCGGCTAAGACAGGGCTGCCGCTGTATTATCTTGACATGATTTGGCATCGTCCTGACCGCACAGTGATCGGAAGAGCGGAATTTGACAAGCGTCTGGCTGAAATTGTCGGTGAGGATAAATGGATTCTTGACGGGAATTATGCACGGACACTCCCCATGAGACTCGCACACTGCGATACGGTGTTTTTCTTTGATTTGCCCTTGGAGGAATGTATTGAAGGCGCGAGGTCGCGTCTGGGTAAAGATCGGGAAGATATGCCGTGGACCGATGAAGAGCTTGATCCTGAGTTTTTGCAATGGATTCTTGACTTTCCGCGAAATGTAGTCCCGGAAATAAATAAACATCTGGCGGACTGCGGTCGGACCATACACCGTTTTAAGTCAAGATCCGAGGCCGATCGGTTTATCGAATCATTGTAGATCAGACCGGTCCGGAGAAGATCGGCAGCTCTGACCATCCCCGCCAGACCGACACCACACCGACCATCTCATGTCCGACTCTCAGTAATCTCAAACTTACCTTTGCAGATATATGTCAATGCTTTCATTGAAAAGATGATTAATTGCAATAAGTAGATGTTGAAAATTAGGTTATATCAAAATTTTGGCATAGGTTTGTGCGTTATCTGCATAAACACTTACGACTATCGCAAAAATCAAAGTTATACAACTGACATACCAGCAACGTCTGCAATTAGAGGGAGGCTTTCGCAATGGCAAGAGCCATGCATATATTGACCACGAGAACCTGTATCAAGGTTTCTCCACCACAGAGAACATAAGCGCTGACAGGATAGTAGATTCTATTGACCGACTTTAGTTGCGCATCCACAAGAATACATTCGTGGTGCTTTACAATGCCAGCGTGCACAGATGTAAGCTCATGAAGGAACTACGTCACATTTGGGAGAAACGCGGTCTGTTCCTCTTCTTTCTTCCGCCATACAACCCTCATCTGAATATAGCTGAGACACTTGGAGAATCCTCAAGGGCAAATGGTTCAGACCTGTGGATTATGACTCCACAGATTTCTTGCTTTATGCAACCAATAGAACTTTGGCTACGCTTGGAGCCGGTCTTGTAATAAATTTTGCCCATGTGGCTTAGTATAAATTAATTTTTACCACTTACTTATCAGCGAAGGTTTAGGGCACGATTCTGAAGATACCACCCAAATCTACCTCGCATCCCTCGAAACTTCTGTAGTAGACAAAGCCAACGTCCTTAATATTAAAGACACTCAAATAATTCAATGGCTTCGACCCGCAGTTCAACTGCCATGTCGAGGCTATTTTTTGTTTAGCAAACATACACATCTCTTGATAAGAGATACTTTGCGCCCGGATTGATATTTTTAGAAATACGGGTA
>JAMPDC010000001.1:289926-359491 GCA_023665865.1 Staphylococcus sp. | reverse complement strand
AGCGTACAAACGCTAAAGGCATAATTGCCAAGGCAGGACGCTATGGCGGTACTTATGCCCATAGGGATATTGCGTATCACTTTGGAATGTGGTTAAGCCCGAAGTTTCAACTACTCCTTGTAAAAGAATACCAACGACTTAAATCCGAGGAACAGCGGCTGATCGGTTGGTCGGCGAAGCGTGAGTTGTCGAAGATCAACTACCGCATACACACCGATGCCATCAAGCAGAACCTAATTCCGGCATAGGTCACAAAAGCACAGGCGAGTATCATTTATGCCAATGAAGCGGATGTATTGAACGTGGCAATGTTCGGCATGACAGCGAAACAGTGGCGTGAGGTTAACCCCGATTTGAAAGGGAATATCCGCGACTATGCCTCAGTCAACGAACTAATCTGCCTATCCAATATGGAAAGCCTCAATGCCGTATTCATAGAGCAGGGACAGCCACAGTCAGAGCGGCTTATCAAACTCAATCAAATAGCCATCCATCAGATGAGTGTGTTGGAGAGTGGAGATAACGACCGGAAACTATTGAAATAAAATTGGATTCCAAGTATTTTCAAGCCATTAAATTAGTCTGTTACAGCCGTGTGGTTCTATATACAGTTTTCCAGATTATAGGGTTTGTTGCCCCCCCCTGATAATTAAGTGAGCAAATCATTAATTTGAAACATTAAGAAAAATGAAAACAAAAGGTTTATTGCTTTCAGTAGTTTTACCTGCTGTGACTGGTGTTATAATGCTTCATTCATGTGGAAGTAGATCTTCAGTGGGTGATAGAAATAATGCTGTGGAAATGGAGGTCCAAAGTGGTAAGGCAGAAACCCGGACTGTCACAATAAAGGCAAATCCGACGCTTGTCAACATGTCAGGCTACGGACTTTCGTCGTATTGTCATGCTGACAACAGCATCTACGCATATAATTACAAGGAACATTCGATCGATATCCTTGATCTTGATTGTGATTCCGTCAGCCGCTCGATCAAACTGGCTACCGACGGCCCGAATGTCGTGATGCGTGAGCTAATGGGCTTGCAGGTCTACGCTCCGGACACGATAGCGGCGTTTGACTACACGGCAATAAAGGTGCTCGACGGTGAGGGGAAGTTACTGACAAAGATAGAACTTCACGACGGATCTGTCCCGCAGATAGATTGCAACAGCCGTAGCCACATTTCCGGATTTAAGATCGATTTTGAGCGTCATACGGTCATGTATCCCACGATGGACCGAGAGACGATGAAGGTGTTTGAGGTTGTGGAATATGACTACTCTGACCGCAAAATCCTCGACTCTTTCATGCTTGACGGGCCGGGGAGAGATGGCAATTTCGGCTTTATGAACTCCCCAAACGTGAGCATCAACGGTGACTATATCATTTATAATTATCCGTTTGAGTCAGAAATCCATATCCTGGACACTAAAACCCGTTCAAGCCGTACCGTCAGCCCGCAAAGCACTCTCGCTCCAGGAGTTGTGGCTGAATATGACAATGCATCGAGTGAAGATTCGGGATGGTATGGCGCTGAGAACTACTTCTATACTCCGCTCTATTACATTGCAGGAAAGGACTGCTATGTGCGCATCACTTTAGGCAAGACTTCCCTCGAAAGGACCAATGACTGCGACAGGGCATATTACGACCGTCCAATCTACCTCATGACATTCGACAAGGATTTCAATCCGACGGGTGAATTTGAGGTCGGACGTCATATCTATAATCCATTCGGCGAATGGTGTCCGCTTTTCGACTGCATGGCTTTTTACCAAGACAGCATGTTTGGCGAGCCGGATGGTGATAACATAACTCTTGACCTTGTCTCGTTTTGATTCGATAGTGACTTTATAAGTAAATACCTTAAATTTGTAGCATGAAACGATATATTTTATTCCCGTTGTCGATATTGCTTCTGCCTCTGTTTATGAATGATGAATTTATACTTTGTCAGATTCCGGTTGATGAAGTTGGGGTATATAACTCTGTTTTCGGTACATCTTTCGCATCTTCAGACGAAGATAACCCTCTTTTAGCGAAGTTTTATTTTAAGAAATGAAGGTAATATGATATTATTAGATAAAAATAATGAGATAATTATTACGGGTAAAAAAGAATGGTGATGAGCGCTTTGCAGCGCTCAAAAAGGGGATTAAATAGGGTTTTGGTAGAATTAATGATGATATTAAGTGTGCTATTTTGATGGTTGATGGATGTGTAAAATGGTGTTTGGTTTTAAAAATTCGTTCAAATATTTGGAAGATAAAATTAATTTGCATACATTTGCGAGGTATAAATCATTAATATCATGAGAATAAGTGTAAATATAGTAAGTGATACAGCGACTAAGTGCTTATATGGTGCTGTTGCCTTTGTGTCATTATTATTTTCATGCAGTAAGGATGGTAACAGTCCATTGGTGAGATATGAGGATAAACGAGACAATGTCACAAAAATATCTTCTGAAATGATTGTATCCATTGACGATAATCTGCCTATGTTGCATACTTGCGATATAATCATGACTGGAGATACTCTTCTTTTTGATGACCATCTGAATGGGGAATTTAAATTTACGGCTTACGACATATCTTCAAATTGTGTAATAGGACGCTTTGGTAAGCCAGGAAATGGTCCGGGTGAGCTTGCAAATTATGGGGGCATTTTCTATGATGAAAACTCCAGGAATCTGTATGTTACTGAGGCCGGACAGGGAAAATTATTTGGATTCTATTTGCCTCAGGCTATATCTGATTCGCTATACATCCCATTTGTCAAATATAATATGGATTTCAATGGTGGTAATAATGCTTATGCCTGTCCGTATTATCTTAATGACAGCACTGTAATTTGTACGACGTATATCCGCAATGAAGAAGCCCGTACATTCTCAACTCATATAGGGAGACTTAATATCCAAAATCAGACAGTCTCGATAATAGACTCTCTACCGAACAATGATAATATTCGCTATTCCATTACTGTTTCGCCAAAGCATAATACTGTTTTTGCTTCTGCAAGGACAAAGGATGAAATGCGTATTTATGATATGGATGGGCACTTGCTAAAAGTCATATATGGGCCTGATTATGATGAACATATCGATAACCATAGGTTTTATTTTTCCGGTAGTGTATTTTGTGGCGATAAAATTCTGGCAATCTATGCCGGGGGATCGGATAAAAAAGGACACGATGTACTTGTCATGAACCTTGATGGCAAATATATCAAGACACTGAGGTTTGATATGCCGATTCAAACTTTAGTATATCATGAGAAAACTGACCGGTTGTATCTATCGACAGATGATACTCCGCAATTCGGGTACATAGAGAATTTCAGTGAAATACTTGACGGAGAGGAGGTGGCTGAAAAGCAGCCAACCAATATTACTACCCAAAAGGATTCGACAGAAACTAATGTGAATAGATCTTCTGAAGAGGATCCTGTTGATGTTTCTTCTACGTCTACAGGAGATAAAGGAGAGTCAGGGGTGGAAATTATCATGTCTCATCCGGAGACAGCTAAACTTGTCAATGGAAAACCTACGCGAGGGCCATTGATCTTCATTGATGCCAATACACACGGAGCAACTCGAACAGACCATTTGCAGGTCGGAGCTTATCCTGAGGGTGAGGCTTATCGATATACCATTGGAATAATGAACCAAAGTTCAGAACCTGTCAGCATCAAATCCATTTGTTTGCAGGATGATTACTTTAAAGGCGAATGGTCAATGGGTAATACATTACAACCCAATATGATTGGCTTTTTGTATCTGACATGTAAAAAGCCTCTTGAAGAAAAGGACTATCCTTTGATCATAAAATATCGTGATAATAAATATTCTCAGCAGGTTCTCAACATGACCCTACATAAGAGCGGTGCGCAGCTTTACAATGAAATGCATGGCTTGAAATAGGATCTGTATATCAATTAAACTGCAATTTTTTCTAATGTATTAAGTAATAATGCTTGACAAATGAACATGATTAAATTTTTGCTATCTATTCTGCTATTGCTTTTCAGTAGTGGGAAAGTATTCAGCCAGACTAATTCGGCAAATGTCAGTGTCCTATGGGGAATCCCGGCAAGAGAAGTTAAAGAGATTGATTTGGGAACACTCCCAGTTGGTGAAGATATCTGGTGTGGCTGTGCATTGTATAATAAAGGTAATACCACATTGGAGATCACAGATGTGAAATTTTCTCATCCTGATATGAAGGGCGGTGTCTCTACCGATATTCTTCGACCGGAATATAAAATAGGTCTCAGAGGTATAGTGAAGTTTAAATCTGCGGTAGGTGATTTTCGCATAACAATGAAAGTGTATTATAAAAATGTAAAGCAGCCTACCGAGGTAACTTTTAAAGGTAAAATCGTGGACAAATGAAAAATATAATAAACATAGCCGTATTTAGTATATGGAGCATATTGATAGTGGCCGGATTCTCCGGTTGCAGTTCAGACCGTCAATGCAGTTGGACTGACACTACGGATGTTTCCGGTCAAGTTGTAACATTTGATTCCGATCCTTATTTGATAGGTAAAACCCCCAATATCTATGCGTCTGATTCAATGATTGTTGTCAAGGATCCTGGCGCTCAGGAAATGATTTTGAGTGTTTTGGATCCGCATGTAAATAAATTCAAGGGCCAACTGGCTGCCTTCGGCTCCGGGCCGGATGAGATTACAGTGCCCGGAGCAGTTGTGATAAATGATTCTTTAAACTCTATTTATATCTTTGATCATGGACAGTTGAAGATATCATCATTTCAAGTGGATAGTGCCTTGGTTAATCCTGACTATGCGCCTGTGACAATCAATCATTTCAGTAACGCATCTTTCCCGGATCGGTATATCTATGTCAATGATTCGGTCGGTTTTGCTCGTTCAATAAAGATGGGTAAATCAAGAGGAGGTTATGAACAAGGTCTCTGCAAATATAACTTGAAGACTGGAGAACTGACTGAATTCGATAGCTCTCATCGCATAGCCGGATTGAAATCACTATTTGGGGTCTCACTTTCAGATTCTATCATAGCAGAAGGCGCTACGAATAATGATCTGATGAATATATATGATTTTGATGGAAAACTCCTTATGGAAATAAAGGGCCCTGAATATGTAGATCAGGTAGCAGGTAAAAAAGTATATTACAGATCCATAAAGACTACTCCGAAATATATCCTGGCCGGATATTCAGGCCGAGAAGGAGAGCGAGATAATTTTTGCGATAAAATCCGTGTGTTTACCCATGATGGGAAACTCGTCAATACTCTTTATGTCGGCAAAGACATTTACGATATGGCATATTATCAACCGCTAAATCGCCTCTATATGGTCATTGAGGATGAAAACGCCCAATTTGCATATATAGATTTGGATAAAGCATTAAAATAGGTTGTGAAATATATGTTTGCGCAGTCCGTTTCCCCTGCTTTTGCCGAGTTAAAATCTATTATCATGAATATTCCCATTCAATTATGAAAATTAAGTTTATTTTGTTAGCCATGTCCGTTCTGTGTCTGACCGGATGCGGAAGCTCTGAAAAGAGCCGTGGCAAGCTTGTCATCACGGATTTTCCGACTATTACAGGTCGTGAAATTTTACAGGATGCTGACTTGTTAAGGCCTCAGGCTCTATATACATTGAATGATGGATTATTGGTCTACAATATAGGTGATTCATGTTTTCTGTCTTATTTTCAGGATATACATTCTCCAGAATCTAAGCAAATGATGGGACGAATGGGACAAGGACCATTGGAGTTTCTTAATATGCGGAACATCTATTATAATCCATTGTCTGAAGAACTGTTTATCTACGATAGCGCTACAAGGAATGCTCATGTCTTTAATGTCGCAGGTGGTAAAGTCCGTTTGGACTCAACTAATCTTATTTCGCGTAAAGATCTCAGACATTTAATGGGGTATGAGATGTTACCAATGGGTGGTGACTATATTACAAATGGTGTGTTCGGTCATCATCTTTTGGGGTTGGTTGACCCAAATGGAGATATTAAAATAAGTTTTGGTGAGTTTCCCGGCGATACAACCAATATTTCCAATCCTCGATCATTTAATATGATTAACCAAAGTGGTATTATAGTAAATCCACAGAATTCGCGGCTGTTGGTAGCCGGACGATTTAATGATTGGTTGGCGTTTTATGATATAGGCATAGAGAACCCCTCATTGTTGAAGGAGTATTTTTCACATGAAACAAAAGCACGAACTATACAATCAGATGATGTCACGACATTGGAACTTGATGATAATTGTGTAGAAACCTATACATGGCTGTCAGCTACAGAAGATAATGTCTATATATTGTATGACGGTCGCACCATAGCTGAATCAAATGAAGATGTAGTTAAACCTATGACCATATTGAAATTTGATTGGGATGGAAATCTTAAAGGAGGATACCGGATAGAAGATATGGTTTTTAGTTTTTCAGTAACCAATGATAATCGTATTCTCTATGGCTTGATAAACGATGATGGAGAGTATATTATCAAAAAGTATGTTCTGAATACCTAATGCACATTTCTGTTTAAAACAACGATTGAATTGTGTAACATTTTTAAGTTCTGAACTTTACTGAAATAAAAGTTATGCGATATAGCAGACGATTGATGGTTATTATTAGCGTGGCATTTTCCCTTTGTCTATTTTCCTGTAAGGAGAATAGTGTGACAGAGGGAATTATAAGCTATGATGTCTCGGAAGAAAACGAGGGTGGAATCTCCTCTGTCTTTTCAGGCGTTGAGCTTATCCCATTGCAGTTCAGCGGAGAAAGTTATCCGTCGGTTGTGAGATCGGTTCTTGTTGCAGACGGGAAGATATTCGTTCTTGATGACAAGGCTATCCTCCATGTCTTTAAGGACAATGGCGAATATGTTGCAAGCTCTTATGAGAAGTTTGGAAATGGCCCGGGAGAATATTCCATATTGACGGGGTTTACATGGAATCCTTATTTCAAAGCTATTGAGATCCTTACACCTGATAAATTACTGTCGTTTGATGAAGGGTTCAACCTTTTGAAGGAGGCTAAATTGCCGACAAAGGTTGGAAAAGACAATCTATTGTATGACGAGGTATTTGATTTATCGGAGACACGACATCTCCTGCATACAAGTAGCTTAAGTGTGGCGCCATATAGGATTGACCTGTTTGATTCGGCTAAAGAAGAAGTCATTGATTCAAAATCGTATATCGAAGATGTACAGGTGCGCACGACAATGCAGACACGAAGTTTCTTCACAATGCCGGATAATACCACTGTGTTCACTTCTCATGCCATCACCGATGCTGTCTATGGATTTCATGGATTGGATGAAAATGATAAGATTGATGATAACATGATGAAAATCTTCACCATACATGCCAACAACGAGATTACTGCTGACGACATAAATCCATATAGTTCAGATCTGCGGAAAGAAGCTGAATATGTGCTTAATACGAACAAGAGCGTAAGACTCAGGATTTTGCCTAATTCAAAACGGCTGTTTGTGCTCTACAAAAACGGCACTTCAATGAAATCCATGTTGACAACAGTGATTGACCGCGGAAGTGGAGAGCATTTCAATATCAAACTATATCAAGATGGAGAATACAGCTTCCCATTAATTCAGGATATTGATGAGGAATATGCCTATGCTGCCATTGAGAAAGTGGATCTTGAATCGAATCCTAAGCTTTTGACGGATAAGGCTGAAAATATAGGCAGTCTATTGAATGGGATTGACGATGAGAGTCTGATAGTGCTCAGGTATAAGATTAGATAGAGCTGAGGGTGGATTGAGTGTTTTCATGAGCTCTGAAATGTCAGCGTCTAAAGATTTCAGATTGGAAAAAGAAGAGGATTTTGATGCTGAGATTTGTGTGGTCGGATGAAAATGATTACTTTTGTTATCCGTTATGAAATACGGTTTTGACAACGAGAAATATCTCAAGATTCAGTCCGAACATATCAAGGAGCGCATAGCTCAGTTCGGCAACAAGCTTTACCTTGAGCTTGGAGGTAAATTGTTTGACGACTACCATGCGAGCAGGGTGTTGCCCGGGTTCCAGCCCGACAGCAAGCTGCGCATGTTGAGTCAGCTCAGTGACCATGCGGAGATTGTGATTGTCATCAGTGCGCTTGACATCGAGAAAAACAAGGTGCGCAACGATCTCGGCATTACCTACGATATGGACGTATTGCGTCTGCGCGAGGAGTTTCAGAAGCGCGGCTTCCTCGTAGGGTCGGTCGTGATCACCCACTACAATGGCCAAAGCAGCGCCGACGCTTTCCGTGAGCGTCTTGAGCGCATGGGCATCACTACCTATTACCATTACACCATCGACGGCTATCCGACAAACGTGGAGCTCATAGACTCCGACGAGGGCTTCGGTCGCAACGACTATGTCGAGACCTCCCGTCCGCTTGTCATCGTGACGGCCCCCGGTCCCGGCAGCGGCAAGATGGCTGTCTGCCTGAGTCAGCTATACAATGAACATAAGCGCGGTATCGAGGCGGGCTATGCTAAATTCGAGACTTTCCCCGTGTGGAGCCTGCCGCTCAAACATCCGGTCAACATTGCCTATGAAGCTGCGACAGCCGACCTCAACGATGTCAATATGATTGACCCTTTCCATCTTGAGGCCTACGGCAAGACTGCGATCAACTATAACCGTGACATAGAGATATTCCCTGTGCTCAATGCTCTTTTCGAGGGTATTTATGGCGAGAATCCCTACAAATCGCCGACCGATATGGGCGTGAACATGGTGGGGTTCTGTATCAATGATGACGAGGCCTGCTGCGAGGCGTCGAAAAACGAGATTATCCGCCGCTATTTCACTGCGCTCAACTATTTTGCCAACGGTGAGAGCAACGACAATGAGGTCAGCAAGATCAAGCTGCTGATGAAACAGGCCAAGATAGATCCGTCGTATCGCAAGACCACTACCGCCGCCCGTGAGCGTGCGGAGCGCAGTGGAGTGCCTTGTTCGGCCATCGAACTCGCTGACGGCACCATCATCACCGCGGAGACGAGCGCTCTGCTCGGCCCGAGCGCGGCGTTGATCCTCAATGCTATCAAGCATCTGGCCGGTATCGACCACTCTGTCAAGTTGATCCCTCAGGCTATGATCGAGCCTATACAGAATACGAAGATCAATTATCTGCGCAGCAAGAATCCGCGTCTGCACACCGACGAAGTGCTCGTGGCGCTCTCCGTGTTGAGCACTCATGATGAGAATTGCCGCCGTGCGCTTGAAAAGTTGCCGGAACTCGACGGTTGTCAAGTCCACTCGACTGTGATGCTCGGCGAGGTCGACCACAAGATATTCAAGAAACTCGGTGTTGGACTCACCTGCGATCCGACTAAGAAGAAAAAATAGCGGATATATACCGGAAGTACAGTCTACTGTAATATAAATGATATGAGGACAGACGCCACGGAAACGTCTGCCCTCATATCATTTTTTCTGTTTTTATCGGAGTACGGCTGAGCCGGCTTCGTTTGCGCTGCCGATCTCGTCGCGGCGTTTCACCTTCTTGCCAAAACCGAAGGTATAGCTGAGGTTGACGGTGAAATATCTGTGACGGCTGACGCCGATTTCGTTGATGCGGCTGCTGTAGCTCTTTCCCGTGATATAGTCGGTCGATTTTATCCAGTTTGAGCGGAAGGGGTTGGCAGCTGTGAGATTTATATTCCAGTGACTGTTGCTCCACCCTAAGGCGAGGTAGTAGGAGCCATGATGTTGCGAGAAAGTGGAGTTGACGCTGAACTGCACCGGGCACTTGTCGCGCGATTCGTAGGCCGCATTGATGTAGAAGCGGTTAAGATAGTAGGTAGCCTTTGCCGAGTAGAAAAATTGGGTGTGGCGTTTACGATAGATACCTGTGGTGTTGTAGAGCCATATCTGTGGCGAAGCGTTGACCACGAGTTTGTTTTGCAGCAGGCGCAGTGTTGCCGAGAAGCCGAAGCTGACATACTGATAGTCGCCGCTGTTGACAAGCTGACGGAGCATGAGTCCGCCCGGTGCTGTGGTGGTGAACTGCGGGACGGGACGGTTGAAAACTCTGAAAAGGCTGGCATCGGCGCTTAGTGACAGGCGATTGACTGGTAGCCATGTGTAGGAGATGTCGGCTGAGAAGGTAGGAGAGTTTTTAAGCTCAGGGTTGCCTGTGTAATACAGGAGTTCGTTGGCGCGTACGATTGCAGGACTCTTGTCGGCGGCATGAGAGCTGTTGGTGGCATATCCTGCCTCGAAGTCGATGGAGTTTTGTGGATTGATGGAATATTGGGCATTGAGGTTCACACTCGGTTCGACATCCGATACGCGGATGCCGTTGACCTTATTGGTCTCGACCGTCACTCCGGCGGTCGCACGGCCATAGAAATTATCGGATGAGTAGGAGTATCCGCCGGCAAGCAATCCACCGAATTGATTGAAGCGCTCCCGCTCAGACGAGGAGCCGCTGTAGGTGATGTCGCTGAGGTTGTATGTTCCCGCGAGGTTGATATCGACTGTGTTGCCGGGGTTGAGCTGTTTGTTGAGCTGCCCCATGAAGCGCCAGAGATAGTTGTCTTCCTCGGCTCCATTTAGGATAGATGATTTGTCGGAGGATACGTATCTCTTCCGGTTGCGGGAGTGGCCGTAGGTGAAACCGGGGCGGAGCGACAGCATCCAGCCTCCGTCGAGTTTGAAGAAGTAGGAGCCGGCCCATCCGGCAGAGAGGTTGCGTGAGCGTGAATTGTTGTCGTAGATACCGTCGGCTATGTCAAGACCGTCGAACATTATGCGACCCGATGCATCAATGTGGGGTGTATTGCGTATGTTGAGCGAGAGGGTATTGGATAGGGTCATCTTTTTTGTGGCATATTTTGCGCGGAAGGAGAGACCACCGATGTTTGAGCTGTAGTGACTGTCATCGAGAGTGGTCGTGCGCATGACGTCGGCATCAGGGAAACGGAAAGTCTCTGTCCCGACTGAGCCAAGGTGGTGGCTGTCGGTGTAGCTATCGCGGATGTTCACGTCGTAGGTCATACGCTTATATGCTATTTTTGAGTATGCGAAAGCTGAGGTTGTACCCACGACAAGAGCCTCGTTGGCGTTAAGACGGGCATAGCCGCCGTAGGTGTAGTGGCGCATCACGAAGTTGACTACATAGGGCTCATGGTGAAAACGAGGATCGGTAGGGTAGACAAGCCATTCGACGCGGCTGACATCGTCACATTTCATGGCTTCGAGCTCGGTCTTAGATGCTGGTTCGCCGTCAATATATACAGCTACATCTTTGCGGGTGTTGGTACGGATGGTTTTTTCAAGGGGATTGACCGCGATCTGAGGGATAGCCATCTGGTTGAGCAGTTCGATACCGCCGGAGGCTGCTTGCTTCTGCCGGCGTGTCGGGATGAACAATGTTTTTTGCGAGGAGGTGGATTGAAGCTGGGCCTCCACGGTGACATTATCAAGGGTGTGTGTCATGGCTGAGTCGGTGGCTGCCGACTGGGCCGTGGCGGTTGACGACACTGAAAGTAAGAGAAGCGAGAGAGTGGTAAGACCGGTTTTCATAAGTGGCGAATTTTGCAGTTTTACTTGTTTCGTTTTTGATTTCTGCTGCAAAATTATGACACTTTTTCCGGCGTGGATGCAAAAAACGGCGGTTGAATTGTCCTCCAACTGCCGCGTAAACTGTTGAGAATCAGCATGAGGAATTTTTAGAAAATCCTCATGCTGATTTTCAGCACCATAGGTGCTACATTTTGGACACAAACCACTCCCTGTCGGGAGCATCCGAAGCGAGCAGACGGTCTTTCAGACGGCTCCGGCGGTTGTAGAAGTTCTTGATCTTGATGTCGGTGAAGATACAGATAGCCCTCGGCGAGAAGCCGGCGTAGAGATAGGTGAGAAATTTCATGTCGGCACGGTTGAGCGTAGGAATCTGCTCATGGAGCCTTACGAGGATATTGTCGAGGTAGGTGTTGACGATATTTTCCAGGTCTTTCACACTTTTGGTGTCGCGTAGGCTGAGGATCTGTTTCTCGACCTCGTTGTAGAGAGTGAGACGGATCTGTTCAGACTCGTTTTTCTCAAAATACTCATTGCAGAGCATGTTGAGGGTGTCGAGCCGGCTGCCGTAGAGGTTGTCGATGCGCTCCTGGAGTTCGCGGTTGTGGGCATTGCGCTGAGCGAGCATCATCGACAGACCTTCGATCTCATTCTTGCGTTCGCGGAGGCGGTGACGGATTATGAAGTGTATGCAAAGGCCTCCGATGGCTGCGAGAAGAAGGATGGCGATGAGTATGAACCATACTTTTCTCTCGGCAGCGCGTGAATGTTTAAGATCTGTGGAGAGATGGGTATTTTCTTCCTTCAGCCGGCCTTCCAAGGTGATATACGCTATAAATGTTCCGATGTTTGTTGTCAGGACAATGCGGTCGTCGGGATAATATTCTCCCTTTGGAGGAAATGCCGTGCAGATGCTGATCTCCGTGATTTTCCTTTCGGTATCTTCTACGGATAGACTGACAGCAGGAGGGGTGAGAGGAGAAAGCTGGCCGCCGGGAGTGAGGAGTTTGACATCATACAGTTCGAAGGGGGCTGTGATATTGACGATTTTGTATGACACATTAGTGTTGCCGTCAAGATTGTCAAGTCCTACTGCCCGGACCCTTACACTGTCGGTGGCGATGTCGGAGCCGGTGAGCGGTTTGCTGCTTATCTTGACGATGTCTCTGGCTTGGGCGGAAAAAACGGTAATGCATAGCCAGACCAGGGCCAGGGCGATTTTTTTCATAGAAAACTATTCCTTTAAACGATGAAGGGTGTCCACAATAGTTTCTCCGAGACCGATGGTGTAGCCTTGGGAAAGGAAAACTACGCGGTTGAAAGTATCGGCGATTATGAAGACCGGACGCTCTGAGCCCGTAAGGTTAAGGTTTTCTATCACTTCTTTCATGTTTGCACCGTCGATGTCGGTGCCGAAGACAACGTTTGACGGCAGCCCTGGGAAGCGATTTCTGTCGAAACGCTCCGCCTCGCTCTTGTCGGCAAAGAGAAGCACCAGTTTCTTGCCCCATTTCTCAAACTCGGCAGCAACGGCGGCAATGTCGTTGAGCGTATGTGTTGTCGGTTCGTGATTGGGTTGGATGAGACCAAGGATATAATATCCGCGACCGGTAGTCGACAGCAGGCTCTTGTCGGTATCTGTAGCGAGGTCATGGTAGAGATTCTCGGAGTTGAAGGAGCCGATGACCTGTATCTCAGTGCTGTCCTGACGGATGGTCAGGGGCACGATATTTGTTTCAGTGTCAGAGACGTTGAAGACTTCCGCACGCGCAAGCACACCGCCGTCTGCCATACGCTGGCCGGTGACAATGACATAGCGTCCATTGTCAAACTCCATGCCGCGGGAGTTGATGGATGTGGCTGTCTCACCCTCGTCAAATTCCAGAAGCCGCGGCAGTCCTCCGTCAATTTTCGATATTGTGAACTGATAGTAGTATTTCGGGTCAAGTATGCGCCCGGTAGGGGTGAATTTCAGGTCTATCTTTCCCTTGGGGACAGTTGTGACTGTCGATTCTTCGCTTGGAGTAAGTGAGAAATCGATCCATTGACCGTTGGCATTATAATACTGTGTCTTGCCGGTGACAGGGTTAATCTGAGCCGGAATACCGGCTGACCGCATGGCAGCGACAGCGAAGATATTGCGCGAATCCGCATCGGCTCTTTTCAGACGTAATACTGACGTCGGAGCCATCTTGATGGCAAGTTGGTTGTAGTCGTTGTCGACGGCAACGCTGTCGCGGCACCAGCGAATGATCTCCTCGGCAGTTTTTCCACGGAAATATGGCACGAGCGCATACTTGTAGGTTGTCAGATATTCATTCGAGATGCGTGGATTCATGACATACTTGTCGTAGATTTCGGCAGGAAGTCCGTCGGCGGGAGGAGTGGCTATATGGTCTAAGAGGACCAAGGGCTCGACATCGCGCAAATCCTTTTCGGAAACTACAGACAGCAGTCTGAGTGTCTTGTGGCGCTGCGTCGGAGGAAGTTCGGAAAGCAAGTCGGTCAGGATGTGGACATTTCCGCGCGACTTCACACGTATGTCCTGCAGGCTGTCTTTATCGAGATTGAGCAGCGCAGCCACCATCTGCGCCTCTTTATCAGTGGCGAAAGTTGCCATGTAGGCTCCTCTGATCGAGTCCTCGCGTGCCAGACGCAGATTGTTCCGGTCGCGTTGCTCCTCTGTCGGGGTGGGAAGTGAGGCAGACGGCGCCGGCGGGACAATATCGAATTCCATCACACCTGTCCAGCCGGGAGTTTTGTCGAGGATTATGTCGACGGGCGATGTTGAAGCCGCCGGGATTTTGGCGACACCGAAGTTTGTCCCGTCTGAAGCCCAGACTATCAGGTCGCCGAGGCCGGTCAGGAGACTTGCATGCCCCTTGCTGTCGGAGAGCTTGCGACCGATGGGGTAGAACTCAGCGTAGTTATAGAGTGAGAAATTGACGGCGACATTCTCCACGGCTTTCCCGGTAATATCCTTCACAGTTACCTCGGCGATCCTGACTGGCGCATAGTTTTCGGTGACATTGATGATCGTATTGGTGGGTGTACGTTCGAGCACTTCCTCCGGGCCGTCATAATTGCCGAAAACCTTGGTGGTCATCAACATTCCGCGTGAGGCCGGGGAGTTGAACCATGCGAGATTCAATATAGGTTCGGGTTCACAGGCGCCGAGGAAATACCACTTGCCGTTGGCCCAGGCCTCGACCCATGCGTGGTTGTCGTCGGTATGTGCCCAACGGGGAGTGTAGACTTGTCGCGCCGGAATGCCGACAGAACGCAAGGCGGCGACTGTGAAGGTTGATTCCTCGCCACAACGTCCGATGGCCTGGCTCACTGTGCTGAGAGGGCTGCTCGTGCGTGAATCCGAGGGTTGATAGGTGACCTTTTCGTGACACCAGTGGTTGACCTCGAGTATGGCATCCTCCATTGTGAGATTCTTGACACGATCTTTAAGTTCCTCGTAGAAAACCATCCTCGACTCGTCGAAGTTCTCGTTGTTGACACGGACGGGCAGGACGAAGTGGATGAATTCGCGTTTAGGGACAGTCTTACCCCATGGCATCTCCTCGCGGGCTCGAAGTGAGGCTCTGACATTACGCAGGTAGAACTCAGGAGGATAGTCCGCCCAGTCGGGTAGCACCATGTTGGCGTAAAGGAATTTCATCAGTTCCTTTTCCTCATCTGTCATATCTGACGCGGTATTCAGAAATTTGCTGATTGAGGAGTCGTTGAAAAGAGTGCTTTTGTGCTCAAATTGACTGTCGGTTGAGGGCGTGGCGCCCATTACACCCTGCGATGTCAGGACGAGAGTCAGGAAAATATTTGATAAGTGCTTGGCTTTCATGGTTGTGTCTGATTGATGGCTGCTAAAATAGAGGCTACGTTATCTTTGTCTGTAACCTGGCGGGTATATTCGTCGGCCTCCGGAGTGCCCATGCTTACGGAATCGCGTCTGAAACGCATCGCACTGGGCAGATTCTTTTTGGCCGAGGCGTGGACTTCGGTGAGATTGCAGTTCCGGAGTATCTCAGGGGCATTGGAGGCATTGATGCCACCTCCGGGAAGGATGGTGATGCGTCCGCCGGCGAGTTGGTTGAGGCGACGCAAGGTCACAGCTCCGGCAGCCGCGGTAGGTGCGAGTCCGGAGGTCAGGATGCGATCACATCCGAGATTGATGATTGCCTCAAGAGCAGTCTCAGGCTCGCGGCAGAGATCAAATGCCCTATGAAAGGTGACCGACCGGCCTTGGGCGGCTTCGATCATTCGGCTGCAAGCCGTGATGTCGATATCTCCATCGGGCGTCAGAGCGCCGATGACCACTCCGTCAGCTCCGGCCTGGATGGCATGCGTGATATCGCGCACCATCATGTCGACCTCTGCATCGCTGTAGAGGAAATCACCGTTGCGCGGACGGATGAGGACATGGAGGGTAGGGATGCCGGCGGCAACAGCCGCCGCGATGAGGCCCAACGACGGGGTAAGCCCACCTTCCGAGAGAGCGCTGCAAAGTTCGATACGTTGCGCACCGGCTGCCTTGGCCGCAAGCACGCTGTCGAGATCGCCGCAACAGACTTCAAGTATCATCAGGGTTTCAATATGAGTTCAACGATATGGTCGATTGCATCCGGGATGGCAGTGAGATGTAGGGTGAGCCCATCGGATCCGGATGAGTATTTAACCTTTTTCTTATCAGCGAAATTGACAGCGCTTCTGACTTTCAGATCGGTAGGAAGGAGGATGTCGGTCGAGGTCGGGTTAAGGAGATGGACGAAGAGACGGTCACCTTTGCGCGTGCAGGTGCCCCAGTCCTGTGCGGGAAAGGGGGAGGCGGTTGTCCCATAGATGGTCTCGCCGTTCTCGCGCATCCATGCACCCATTTCCTTGAGCCGGTCGAGGGAAGCCGCTGGAAGTTCGCCGTTGGGTTGCGGGCCTATATTGAGCAAGAGGTTGGCTCCCATGCCGGCAGTCTTGACAAGGTAGTGGATGAGAGTCCTGGTGTCCTTATAGTCAGTGTCTTCGATTTTATATCCCCACATGCCGTTCATGGTGTTGCAGGTTTCGAGAGGTAGGCGGCTGATGGCCTGGCCCGAGAGCCCGGCAGTGTTCTCGCCGGGGATATCGCGCTCGAAAATCTGGATATCTTCGCCGGGGAAGGGAGTCTGATGGTGATTGTTGCCGATGAGACACGAGGGTTGGAGACTGTGGATCATGGCATACTGTCCGGGGAGTTCCCAATCAAAGGGAGTCTTGTCTTCGTCGTGATCCCACCAGCCGTCAAACCAAATGGCCCTTACAGGACCATAGTTTGTCAGGAGTTCCCGCAGCTGACGGTTCATGAACGTGTAGTAGTGTGGCCAGTCTGCTTTGATGGAATCCTTGCCGGTGGTGCGTCCGGTGCGTCCCCAGGGATAGTCTTCGCGTGTCCAGTCGATGTGTGAGTAGTAGAGATGGAGTTTCACATCCTGACGGTGACATTCATCGGCCAACTCTTTTAGAACGTCGCGTTTGAAAGGAGTGGCGTCAACAATATTGTAGTCAGACTCAGCTGTGTGAAACATGGAGAATCCGTCGTGGTGGCGTGTGGTGAAGCAGATGTAGCGTGCGCCTGAGTCTTTGATCGCCGAAATCCACTCTTCGGCGTTGAAATCGGCAGGGTAGAAGCCTTTGGCAGCCTTGGCATATTCGTCGGCTTTTGGACCATAGTTGAGATACCATTCGCCACGGGCAAACATGCTGTAGATGCCCCAGTGAATGAAGATGCCGAAACGATCAGCTTCAAACTGCTGTTGCGAACTGACGATTTCCGGAGAGGGAGTGTAGGGTTCGGTGGCACACAACGGCTGCAACGGCATGGCGGCCGTTGCGGCGGCAAGTATGAATTTGCATATATGGTTCATGGCGAAATATGTGTGAGTGGAGTATGTTAATGTAAGGTGAGGTTAATTATGCAAATGTACGTTATTTTCTTTTGTATTGCAACAGGCGGGGCTGTTATCTGTAAAAAATACTATTTATGTTACGGTGACGGCTGATTCTGCTATCGATTTATATGACGGCTGCATAGATGTGAGAACTGACTTATTGTAGTTTGGGGGCTTATTGTAGTTTCCTAAAGATAAATCCCCGAAACTTTGGTATTGTGGAGCGAAATCTTTAACTTTGTAATCAAAATTCTTATGTCTAATCCCAAGTAATTATGTTTCATAGATTTAATACCATTATTTCCTGTGCTGCACTGTCGCTGACCGCTTTTGCTCAGAGCGGAGGTCTTACAGATACATCCGCGAGCCGTCATGCTGTTATGGTAAATACTCCTGTCGGGTCGGTCAAATGGACCGGAGGTTTCTGGGGTGACCGCTTCGACGTGTATAGCGGCACATCCTTGCAGAGCATGTGGGACACATGGAACAATCCTGATATCTCCCACGGATTCCGTAATTTCGAGATTGCTGCCGGAAGTCAGGAAGGGGAACATTGGGGTCCTCCGTTCCACGACGGCGATATGTATAAATGGCTTGAGGCTGTTGCGGCTGTCTATGCAGTCAACAAGGATCCTCAGCTTGATGCCCTCATGGATAAATTTATCGATCAGGTTGTGAAAGCACAGCGAGAGGACGGATATATCCACACTCCCGTCATCATCGATGAGCGCAACCGTGGCGTTGACACCCATGCTTTCCATAAAGAACAGACTGTCATCGGGACCAAGGTCGGTGCTGAGGACGAGAAGGGTGCCTTTGCCAACCGACTGAATTTTGAGACCTACAATCTCGGCCACCTCATGATGGCCGGTATCATCCATAAGCGCGCCACCGGTAAGACCACGCTCTTCGATGCCGCTGTCAAGGCTACCGACTTCCTCTGCGGTTTTTATGAAACGGCTTCGGCAGAGCTCGCCCGCAACGCCATCTGTCCCTCGCACTATATGGGTGTCGTCGAGATGTATCGTGAGACCGGTAATCCACGCTATCTTGAGCTTGCAAAGAATCTTATTGATATCCGCGGCCTTGTCGAGAACGGAACCGACGACAATCAGGACCGCATACCTTTCCGCGACCAGTATAACGCCATGGGCCATGCTGTCCGCGCCAACTATCTCTATGCCGGCGTGGCTGACCTCTACACAGAGACCGGAGAGGAGCAACTGATGAAAAACCTGACAAGTATCTGGGACGATATCGTGAACCGTAAGATGTATGTGACCGGTGCATGTGGCGCTCTCTATGACGGAACCTCGCCCGACGGCACTTGCTATGAGCCCGACAGCATCCAGAAAGTTCACCAGAGCTATGGCCGCCCCTATCAGCTCCCCAACAGCACCGCACACAACGAGACCTGTGCCAATATCGGCAACATGCTCTTCAACTGGCGCATGCTTGAGGCAACAGGCGATGCGAAATATGCCGATATTGTGGAGACCGCGCTCTACAACAGTGTGCTCAGCGGTGTCAGCCTTGACGGAAAGCGCTATTTCTATACCAATCCGCTCCGTATGAGTGACGATCTGCCCTATACTCTCCGCTGGCCCAAGACCCGCGAGGAATATATCAGTTGTTTCTGCTGTCCCCCGAACACTCTCCGTACCATCTGCGAGGCTCAGAACTATGCCTATACCATCAGCGACAACACCCTGTGGTGTAATCTCTACGGCGACAGTGAGCTCCGCACCTCTCTCGGCAAGAAGAAACCTCTCGTAGTCACACAGCGTACAGGCTACCCCTACGACGGCAAGGTGACACTCACGATGGTTGAGGTCCCGAAAAAGGAAGAACTCACGCTGAAACTGCGTGTCCCCTCATGGTGCGACAATGCTACCGTCAGTGTCAACGGCGTTGCTCAGGAGGTCAAGGTGACCCCCGACAGCTACATCGACATTGACCGGGTGTGGAAATCGGGCGACGTCGTGGTGTTTGATATGGAAATGAAGACAAAACTCCTCGAGTCAAATCCTCTTGTCGAGGAGACCCGCAATCATACCGCTGTCAAACGCGGTCCGCTGGTCTATTGTCTTGAAAGTATAGATATAGAAGGTGGCAAAGCTCTTGATGATGTGCTGATTCCCGCCGACGCGAGGTTTACGACCAAGGATATCACCATCGACGGTGCGAAGATGACAGCTCTTGAGACTACAGCCCGCCTCGTTGACAGCGGTGACTGGAGCGGTAAGCTCTACCGTGAGGTAGGCAGCGCGGACAAGACTGTCAAGGTCACACTCATCCCATATTTTGCCTGGGGCAACCGCGACAAGGCTGAGATGAGCGTCTGGCTTCCGCTTGCCCGTTAATTCTCCCCACCATCATATCACTACAGTAGAAAGAAAACCATGAAAAGATTTTTTGCGACAGCCGGGGTGGCACTGTCTATGTCGGTAGCTTTCGCCGCCGATGTCTATGTGTCGCCTTCCGGTAATGATCAGAACGACGGAAGCCTCTCAGCTCCTAAAGCCACCTTGACCTCAGCCTTGCGCCAGGCGCGTGAGATGCGTCGTCTTGGGGCCGAGGGTGTTGACAAGGGTATCTATATCCACCTTGCGGGAGGTGACTACTATCTGTATGAGCCTGTGTTCATACGTCCGGAAGATAGTGGCACAGCAAGCTCACCGACAGTGATAACCTCTTCAGGCGATGCCCGTCTCAACGGTGGAGTGCACATCGGCGGCTGGAAGCGTCAGGGCAAACTGTATGTGGCAGATGTCCCTCATTTTAACGGTCGTCCGCTTGATTTCCGTCAGCTCTATGTCAACGGGCAGAAAGCTGTCCGTGCGAGAGATGTGGATGATTTCGAGAAGATGTATCGTATCATCAGCAATGATCCCAAAAATGAAGTGCTCTGGGTGCCGGCTGAGGCTGTCAAGAAAATCAAGGATGCCCCTTATGCCGAGATGGTGCTCCACGAGATGTGGTGTGTGGCCAATCTGCGTATAAAATCAGTGGAGCTGCATGGCGACAGCGCTGCTGTGAGATTCCATAACCCGGAGAGCCGCATACAGTTTGAACATCCGTGGCCGCGCCCGATGGTGACGACCGACGGACATAACTCCGCGTTCTATCTGACTAACGCAAAGGAA
This sequence comes from Staphylococcus sp., assembly GCA_023665865.1. Classification (GTDB taxonomy): domain Bacteria; phylum Bacteroidota; class Bacteroidia; order Bacteroidales; family Muribaculaceae; genus Duncaniella. The sequence continues at coordinate 338,844 of JAMPDC010000001.1, read as the reverse complement.
CTTCTCGATGTCCCCGGCGAATGGTATCATGATATTGATGCCGGCAAGGTGTATTACTATCCTTTCCAGGGAGAGACTGTCAAAGATGCTGTTGTCCCCGCGATAGAGACACTCGTCAATATAGAGGGTACACTTGATCGTCCGGTTGAGAACGTCAGGATCGAGAACATCGCATTTGAATACACCACATGGATGCGTCCGTCGCTCTACGGCCATGTCCCCCTTCAGGCAGGCATGTATATGACCGACGGCTATAAGATCAATCCCAAGATGATCCGCAAGCAGAACCATAAACTCGACAATCAGGGCTGGCTCGGCCGTCCGGCGGCAGCTGTGACTGTCAGCGGTGCCAACGGGATTGATTTCATCGGTTGCCGCTTCGAGCATCTCGGCTCCACCGGCCTTGACTACGAGTGGGGAACTGAGGGTGGCCTTGTCGAAGGTTGTCTTTTCCGCGACATCGCGGGCAACGGTATTGTGGTCGGAAGTTTCAGCCCCGCTTCCCATGAGACGCATCTTCCCTACGATCCTGCCGACGGACGTGAGGTGTGTTCTGGACTTACCATCGCCAACAATCTCATCACCAATGTCACCAATGAGGACTGGGGTACCCTCGGTATCTGTGCCGGCTATGTCAAGGATATAAATATCGAGCACAATGAGATCAACGATGTGTCGTATAGCGGCATAAATCTCGGCTGGGGCTGGACACGCACGGTCAACTGCATGCGCAACAACCGTGTGCATGGCAATCTCATCCACCATTACGCCCGCCACATGTATGATGTGGCCGGTGTCTACACCCTCGGTGCGCAGCCCCACAGCTTCGTCACCGAAAATTGTGTGCGAGACATCTATGTGCCCGGCTATGCCCACGATCCCAACCATTGGTTCTATCTCTACACCGACGAAGGTTCATCGTTTATCACCGTCAAAGACAACTGGACCGAGGGTGAGAAATATCTGCAAAATGCCAACGGTCCCGGCAACGTCTGGGAAAACAATGGCCCGGCTGTCAGCGATTCGATCCGTTCGAACGCCGGACTCACTGAGAAATTCATGTATCTTAAATCACTATAATCGTCACCATGAACAGAAGAATGTCAACCCTCTTCGGAGCCCTTGCGCTTGGCATCGCCGCATCTGCGCAGACATGGATATGGTATCCGGGAGACTATGAGATTTGGCTCGGCAACAGAATGAACAACAACCGTACCGAGCGCGGTGCCTTCTTCCCGCCTTTCTGGAAAACCGACAGCCATTTCGTTACTGTCGAATTCAGCAAGCAGCTCGATCTTGCAAAACCTGAGGAGATCACAATAGCAACCGAGGGAAAATATAATGTGAAACTTGACGGAAAATTGCAGTTCGGTATGCCCGACAAGATCACTATTCCCGCCGGCAAACATAATCTTAATATTAAGGTGTGGAATCAGTCCACTCCTCCCGCACTATATATAAAAGGTGAGACTGTCAATACCGATCCGACATGGAGGGTGACAAACGAGGACAAGGAGTGGATCGATGAGAGCGGTAAGGCCAGCGACACTTCCGCTACCGTATATGCCCCCGCCGGTTATTGGAATTTTGACGACATCTCCCTGCCTCCATCAACTTTCCGGCTCAATCTCGAGCCTATGGCCCACGTGGCAGTCGAGGATAAGACTGCCGATGGCGGACGTCTGTATGATTTCGGTAAGGAGACATTCGGCCGAATAGTGCTTAAAGATCCGGTGGGCAACGGTGTGGTCAATATATATTATGGTGAGAGCCCCGAAGAAGCTCTTGACCTTGGCCACTGTGAGACACTTGACAAAATCAGGTTTGACGGTGAACAGGTCATTGACCTGGCGACCAACGTCAGCCGTAAGAATGACGGTGACTATACGCTCGATAATACAAAGGCGTTCAGATATGTCTACATTCAGCCAGAAGCCGGTGTGAATGTCGGGGATGTCGGGATGCTCTATGAGTATGCTCCGGTTCAATACCGCGGTTCGTTCAGATGCAGCGATCCCGAATTGAACCGTATCTGGGATGTCGGAGCCTACACCATGCACCTGACCACCCGAGAGTTTTTCATCGACGGCATCAAACGTGACCGCTGGGTGTGGAGCGGCGATGCCGTGCAGAGCTACCTGATGAACTACTATCTCTTCTTCGATAGCCCGACAGTCAAGCGTACGACCCGTCTGCTCCGAGGCAAGGATCCGGTCACTGCCCATATCAACACCATCATGGACTATACGCTCTATTGGTTCAACGGCATCTATGACTACTATCTCTATTCCGGCGACAAGGAGTTTGTCAAGGAGATATATCCCAAGATGCAGACGCTGATGGACTATGTGCTCGGACGTACCAACAAGGACGGTATGCTCGAAGGCATGACCGGCGATTGGGTGTTTGTCGACTGGGCCGATTTCCCGATGAGTAAGCAGGGTGCACTGTCGTTTGAGCAGATACTTTTCTGCAAGAGTCTTGAGACGATGAAACTCTGTGCTGATATTGTCGGAGATGAGGCCGAAGCTGCGCGCTACGGCAAATTGGCCGATGAACTCAAAGCTAAACTTATGCCTACATTCTGGGATGAGAAGCGCCAGGCCCTCGTCCATAATGTCGAGAACGGCAAGCAGAGTGAACAGGTCAACAAGTTTGCCAACATGTTTGCCATCACTATCGGCTACCTTGACGCCGCCACCACTGATTCGGTTATGAAAAATGTTATGCTCAACCCAGAGGTGCCTGCCATCACCACCCCCTACATGCGTTTCTATGAGCTTGAGGCTCTTTGCTCGCAGGGTATGCAGAAAAAAGTGCTCGGAGAGATGAAGGACTACTGGGGCGGTATGCTCCGTGAGGGTGCTACCTCTTTCTGGGAAAAGTATAACCCGTCCGACTCAGGAGCACAGCATCTTGCGATGTATGGCCGTCCCTATGGCAAAAGTCTCTGCCATGCGTGGGGAGCGAGCCCGATCTATCTCCTGGGCAAGTATTATCTTGGCGTGAAGCCCGTCAAGGAAGGCTATAAGGAATTTTCAATCACTCCCGACCTCGGTGGTCTCAAATGGATGGAGGGAACCGTCCCGACACCCAACGGTGAGATTTCTCTCTACGTCAGCCAAAAGGAAATCAAGGTAAAGGCTACAGAAGGGGAGGGATATATCTATATCAAGTCAAAATCCACTCCGAAATCAAACTATGGGAAGGTTGAGAAAACCGGCGCGGATAGCTATCGCCTGTGGATTGACACAAACAATGAAATAATCATCAAATATAAAGAGGTATGAAGTCAGTTCTGAAATATATATACATCGCTGTTATAGCTGCTGTCGTCTGGAGTTGCGCGAGCAAGCCTAAAGTGGCCTTGCAATATCCCGAAGATGGCTCCAACCGCATGCAGTTTGCTGTCGAGCATCTCAAATCAGGTCTTGAGGCAAAGGGCTACGAGGTTTTGACCGGCGAAGCACCCGAAGGTGTGCAGCAGATACGTCTCTCGCAGGCTACCGACAGTGTCGGGCCAAAGGAGGGATTTACCATCAATGTGGCCGACGGAGTCATTGACGTCATCGGCAATGATGGTTCGGGTGTGATCTACGGTTGCCGCGAGCTCCTTGACCGCGTCGAGATGGATGGAAGTCTCGACAAGCTCCCCCCGACGTTTACTGATGCACCTGAGATGGTGCTGCGTGGTGCCTGTGTCGGTGTCCAGAAGCCCTATCTGCTTCCGGGCCGCAGCGTTTATGAGTATCCCTATACGCCTGAGAATTTCCCTTGGTTTTATGACAAGGATCTCTGGATAAAATATCTTGACATGCTTGTGGCCAACCGCATGAACTCGCTCTATCTTTGGAACGGTCATCCGTTTGCTTCGCTTGTCAAACTTGAGGACTATCCTTTCGCAGTCGAGGTCGACGATGAGACTTTCAAGAAGAACGAGGAGATGTTCTCATTTCTGACCACCGAGGCTGACAAGCGTGGTATCTTCGTCATCCAGATGTTCTACAACATTCTTCTCTCCAAACCTTTTGCCGAGCACTATGGACTGAAGACCCAGGACCGCAACCGTCCTATCACACCGCTCGTCAGCGACTATACCCGCAAGAGCGTGGCCGCTTTTATCGAGAAATATCCCAACGTCGGTCTGCTTGTCTGTCTCGGTGAGGCTATGGATACATACGAGGACGATGTGGTCTGGTTTACCGAGACTATCATCCCCGGAGTCAAGGATGGCCTCGCAAAGCTTGGCCGCACTGACGAGCCTCCATTGCTCTTGCGTGCCCACGACACTGACTGCAAGATGGTGATGGATGCTGCCCTGCCTCTTTACAAGAATCTCTATACGATGCACAAGTATAATGGTGAGTCACTGACCACCTATGAGCCGCGTGGCCCATGGACTGAAATCCACCGTGGCCTCAGCTCACTCGGCAGTGTGCATATAAGCAATGTGCATATCCTCGCCAATCTTGAACCATGGCGTTGGAGTTCTCCGGATTTTACACAGAAAGCTGTCAAGGCGATGCACGATGTCCACGGCGCTAATGCCCTCCATCTTTATCCTCAGGCTTCTTACTGGGATTGGCCCTATTCAGCCGACAGCATTGCAGGCGGTCAGCGTGAATTACAGCTCGTGCGCGACAGCACCTGGTATGAAGGGTGGGGCAGATATGCCTGGAACTGCCGCCGTGACCGTGAGGATGAAATGAAATACTGGAACCATCGTTTTGCCCGCACCTATGGACTGGATGATGAACAGGGCGCGGCTATCCGTACGGCTTTTGAGGAGTCGGGTGAGATCGCGCCCAAACTGCTCCGCCGTTTCGGTATCACCGAAGGTAACCGCCAGACTCTTTTGCTCGGAATGTTCATGAGCCAGTTTGTCAATCCCTATAAATACACCATCTATCCCGGTTTCTACGAAAGCTGCGGCCCAGAGGGTGAGAAACTCATTGAATTTGTCGAGAAAGAATATAAAGGTGAGCCGCATGTAGGCGAGCTTCCTCTTGATATCACTGCCCAGTGTGTCGAACATGGCGACAAAGCTGTGGCTGCGATCGAAAGCATCAGCAAAGTGAACGCCAACAGCGACGAGTTCAAACGCCTTGTCAATGACATGAACTGTTACCGTCTCTTTGCTTATGCATTTGACCGCAAGGTCAAGGCCGCCCGTGAGGTGCTCAACTACCAGTGGACCAAAGACCTTAAATATCTCGACGCCGCTGTGCCCCTGATGGAGGAGAGTCTTGACTACTACAAGCAGCTTGTCGACCGCACCAAGGGAACCTATCTCTATGCCAACAGTATGCAGACCTCTATGCGCCGCATCCCAATAGCCGGTGATGGCGGAAAGAACAAGACTTGGGAGGAGATGCTTGTGCATTATCAGGCAGAGCTCGACAATTTCAAAAACAACCTTGCAACACTCAAAGACAAGGCTGCCGGTAAGATCTCGGACAAAGATGAGACTATTCCGGCTGCTAAGGATGCGCTCAACAGTGTTGTAAAAGTCAAGGGACTGTGGGGTGTGACCAAACTCACCGACGGTGCGAAAATCCTTGAGAATATGCCTGCCGCCAAGGTCAAAGGTCTGGCTCCTGAGCTACAGAATCTCACGGCTTTCACGGTCAATGGCGACATCCAGCGCAAGGAGGGCACAGAGATTGAGTTTTCGTGCTCGGAGCCGGTCAAACTCCTTGTAGGCTACTTCAAGGATGACCAGAAGAAATATGCCAAGGCTCCCAAACTGGAAACCGACGCCTCTGCCTCGGAATATGGTCAGGCAGAACCACTGCTCACCAATGCCATACATCTCGATGGCATGCCTCTCGCCAACATCCACGCCTACAACTTCAAGCCGGGCGAGCACAAGCTGATGCTCCCCAAGGGCTATCTGTTGCTGCTCGGATTCACTACCGACGATGTCAAGCCCCGCAATGCCGCTCTTGCCGGAGAAGACGAGGCTATGGACTGGCTATTCTATTAAAAACTCTCTGGATATCCATTCAGAGGATACCGATAAAGAATTATAATCACAATCAGGTGACCGGCTCTGTCCGGTCACCATCTCCAAAGCATACATGAAACGACTGTTTTCACTAATTTCACTCGCTCTGCTGTCGTGGTCGGCTGTCGCCGCGCAGCGTCATGTCAGTCAGGAGCGGATGGCAGATGTATATCGTGAGTCACGTACACCATATAAATATGGTCTTGTGGTTGCCCCCGAGGACAACAAGCACAAGATTGATTGCCCGACCGTGTTCCGCGAAGGTGACAAATGGTATATGACCTACGTGGTCTACAACGGACGCAGCGGTCAGGATGGCCGTGGCTATGAGACATGGCTTGCCGAGAGCGACAATCTGCTTGAGTGGAAGACCCTCGGGCGCATCTTGTCGTATAAGGACAGTGGTTGGGACCGCAATCAGCGCGGCGGTTTCCCCGGACTGATCGATATGACCTGGGGTGGCAGCTATGCCATCAACCGCTATAAGGGGAAATGCTGGATGACTTATATCGGCGGAGAGGGCACAGGCTATGAGGCTGTCAACGCTCCGCTCTATGTCGGTCTCGCATGGACCAAAGGAAATCCCGGGACAGCCCATGAATGGGAGTCGCTTGACCGCCCGATCCTTTCGATCAACGACAAGGACGTGCAGTGGTGGGAATCTCTCACCCAATACAAGAGCACTGTCTATGAGGATCCCGGCAAGACGTTGGGAGCACCGTTTATCATGTATTACAACGCCGGTGGTATCAATCCTGAAAACGGCATGAAGGGTGAGCGCATCGGCATCGCCCTGTCAAACGATATGAAGAAATGGCGCCGCTATGCGGGAAATCCAGTCTTCACTCACGAAGCACAGGGCACGATCACCGGCGATGCCCAGATTGTCAGGATGGGCGACCTCTATGTGATGTTCTACTTCTCGGCTTTCAATCCCTCGCGCCCCTACAAGGCATTCAATACCTTTGCGTGTAGCTATGACCTCGTGACATGGGACGACTGGGAGGGGGACGACCTTATCTATCCGAGCAAACAATACGACGAACTGTTTGCCCACAAGAGCTATCTTGTGAAGCACGATGGAGTCGTCTATCATTTCTATTGTGCTGTCAACAATGCTGACCAGCGCGGCATAGCAGTGGCTACAAGCAAGCCGCTGGGCCGCTCAGCGGTGCGTTTCCCCGAGCGTCCCGCAACCGGCCGCCGCACCAATATCAGCCTGAATGAGGGTTGGACCACATGGCTCGGCGACGATAGGGCGTCGGCCATCACCGTCAATGTTCCCCACAACTGGGACGATTATTATGGTTACCGTCAGTTGACCCACGGCAATCTTCACGGTAATGCCACATATATCCGTGAGTTCACCACTCCTGAGCGTGTCGACGGAAAGCGTTATTTCATCAACTTTGAGGGAATAGGTACTTATGCCAACATCAAGGTCAACGGTCATGACCTCGGCCGTCATCCTTCGGGACGTACATCTCTGACTTTCGATGTCACTGACTATCTCAACTTCGGAGGCGGCAATCGCCTTGAGATCACGGCAGAGCATCCGGAAATGATTGCCGATATGCCTTGGGTGTGTGGCGGTTGCTCGTCGGAATGGGGATTCAGCGAGGGTTCGCAGCCGCTTGGCATCTACCGTCCTGTCGGACTTGAGATCACTGACGAGGTCCGCGTCGAGCCTTTCGGCGTGCATATCTGGAACAACGCTGCTTGTGACACAGTCTTTGTCGAGACCGAACTTAAAAACTATGGCGAAAAGGCCGCGGAGATTGATTTTGTCAATAAATTCAGCAATGCCGATGGCCGTCAGGTGTTTCGTCTGTCAGATAAACTTACGTTAAATCCCGGTGAGACGAGAGTGATCCGTCAGGCCTCGCCGGTGGATAAACCGGAGCTATGGAGTCCGGCTTCTCCCTATCTCTACAAGCTTGCGACCATGGTCAAACGCAATGGCAAGACAACTGAAGAGGTGACAACTCCCTACGGTATTCGTAATTTCAGCTGGCCGGTGAAGCGCAACGATGGCGACGGCCGCTTCTTCATCAACGGCGAGCCTGTGTTTATCAATGGAGTCTGTGAATATGAGCATCAGTTCGGTGCATCGCATGCTTTCAGCGATGAGCAGGTCGAAGCGCGTGTCAAGCAGATAAAAAATGCCGGCTTCAATGCTGTCCGCGATGCCCATCAGCCTCATAATCTGCGCTATCAGGACTATTGGGACAAGGAGGGTGTGCTGTTCTGGCCCCAGTTCTCGGCACATGTATGGTATGACACCCCGGAATTCCGTGAGAATTTCAAGACACTTCTGCGCCAGTGGGTCAAAGAGCGCCGCAATTCGCCCTCGGTGGTCATGTGGGGTTTGCAGAATGAGAGCACGCTGCCGCGAGAGTTTGCTCAGGAGTGTGCTGACATCATCCGCGAGATGGATCCAATGGCGCGCGACATGCGTGTCATCACTACGTGCAATGGTGGAGAGGGTACTGACTGGAATGTCATCCAGAACTGGAGCGGTACATACGGAGGAGATCTCTATAGTTATGATAAGGAATTGGCACGGCCAAATCAGTTGCTGAACGGAGAGTATGGCGCCTGGCGCACACTCGATTTCCATACCGAACCCGGTGACTTCCAGCCCAACGGCCCTTGGAGCGAGGAGCGCATGACCCAGCTGATGGAAGCCAAGGTTCGTCTTGCAGAGCAAGCGGCCGATAGTGTCTGCGGTCATTTCCAGTGGATCTTCAGCAGTCATGATAATCCCGGCCGCCGTCAACCCGACGAAGCTTACCGCATGATTGACAAGGTTGGTCCCTTCAACTACAAAGGTCTTGTCAGTCCGTGGGAAGAGCCTGCCGACGTATATTATATGTATAAGAGCAATTACACAGATGCTGCCAAGGATCCCTTTGTCTACATCGCGTCACACACATGGCCCGGCCGTTTCACGGCTCCCTGCGAGGCTACCATCGAGGTCTACAGCAACTGTGATTCAGTCAAGCTCTACAACGATGCTCTTGAAGCCAATCCGCTTGGTATGCGTGTCAAGGGTGGGATCGGCACTCATTTCACCTGGGAAAATGCTCCGGTGAAGGCCAACGTGCTCCGTGCGGTGGCCTATCATGAGGGGCGTCCTGTAGCCGAGGATGTCATTGTCCTCGATAATCTTCCTGAGGCTCCCGGATTCGCAGCGTTGAAGACTCCCGGAAGCACAGCCCTCAAAGGTGCTGACGGCTATGACTATATCTATCGCATCAACTGTGGCGGTGATGAGTATGTCGATGAATTCGGACAGAAGTGGCTGAAGGACGACACTACCTATTCCCGCTCGTGGGCTCAGGATTTCAAAGGCCTTTCGCCCTATCTCGCAAGCCAGCGTGTCACCCATGATCCTATTGCCGGTACAAACGACTGGTCATTAATGCAGAACTTCCGTTTCGGCCGCCACAAGCTCTCATATAGCCTTCCCGTACCCGATGGCCGCTATCGCGTCGAGCTCTACTTCATCGAACCTTGGCATGGCACCGGTGGGGGAGAGGGTACCGACTGCGAGGGTCTCCGCATCTTCGATGTTGCCATCAACGACTCGACAGTCATCGACGATCTCGACATCTGGGCTGAGGCCGGACATGACCGTCTGCTAAAAAAGGTGGTCGAATGTGACGTCACCGGCGGTGTCCTCACCATTGATTTTCCCGAGGTAAAGGCCGGTCAGGCGTTGCTCTCGGCTATTGCCGTAGCGTCAACGGACAACAATGTGAAAACTGACATCCCTCTTCCGGTCTCAGACTGGAGTTGGGCCGCAGCCGATCGGAATATAGTCGAGAAGATGCCTGCCGATATGCTTCCTAAAGATGAGAATGCACGTGAGGCTGTCAACTATCAGGCAGAGGATGCAAAATGTGTGGGTAAGCATATTGTCAAGGAGTTCAAAAAGCAGACCGGAGTGTTCTTCTCCGGCAAGGGTAGTGTCGAGTGGACAATCTCGACCGGTCTTGCACAGGTCTATGCTCTCCGCTTCAAATTCATGAACACATCGGGACATCCTGTACCCGTCAATCTCAAACTGGTGGCCCCCAACGGCAGCATCCTCAAGGATGATACCATCAATCTGCCTGACACTCCCGAAAAATGGCGTATGGTGAGCACTACCACCGGCGGCTATATCAATGCCGGTACCTATAAGGTGGTTATCACAGGTGATGACCTTACCGGAGTGGCCTTCGATTCGCTCGAAGTGCAGTAAAAACACTGATTGTTAGCAATAAAATTTTATACACATACAGATATTGAGCATGTATATCAAGCTGTCATCCGCACTTCTACTGATTGTGGCCTCGGCGTCATCTGTCGTTGCAGAGCAACGTCAGGCGCATGATTGGGAGAACCAACATATCCTGCATATCAACCGCGAGCCGGCCCGCGCCGCTTTCATCCCTTTTGGTGATACTCGTGGCGACCGTAGCCTAAGTCTCAACGGCGACTGGCGTTTCCACTGGTCACCGACACCCGACGGTCGAGTTGACGGATTTCAGAAACCTGACTTTGACGACTCCTCATGGGCAACGCTTGCCGTGCCTGCTGTCTGGGAGGTCAATGGCTACGGAACCCCGATCTATGCTTCGGCAGGATATACCTTTAAAATAAATCCTCCTTATGTGACTGATACACCCAAGGAGAGTTATACGGCTTTTGTCGAGCGTAATCCGACCGGGCAGTATCGCCGTTCTTTCAGCGTCCCCGCCTCGTGGCTCGATGGAGGACAGACCTTCCTGCGCTTCGACGGCGTGATGAGCGCTTTCTATGTGTGGATCAACGGGCAGCGTGTCGGTTATTCGCAGGGAAGCATGGAGCCGTCGGAGTTCAACGTGACCGACTATATCCACAGCGGAGAGAATGAAATAGCGGTTGAGGTCTACAAATACAGTGACGGTTCCTATCTCGAGGATCAGGATTTCTGGCGTTTTGCAGGCATACAGCGCGATGTGACTCTCTTCCACACTCCCGACGTCCGTCTGCGTGACTTCACTGTCCGTACTCTTCCTGATGCCGGCTACCGTGACTTCACTTTGCAGATCGATCCGCTGTTTTCGGTCTACAATGGTCAACGTGGAACCGACTATAAGCTCCGCGCCACTCTGTCGGATGCAGGCAGGAGCGGCGACGTTGTGTTTGACACTACTGTTGTCATCAATGAGATCCTTGATCTTGACCATAAAGCCTCGGTGATGAACGAATGGTATCCTCAACGAGGCCCGCGAAAGTTGGGCCGCATCTCCCACCTCGTCAGCAATCCATCAAAGTGGACTGCTGAGACTCCGGCACTCTATGACCTCCGTCTGGAGCTCTGTGATGCGTCGGGCAATGTCATTGAACGTGCCGGCTCGAAAGTGGGATTCCGCAGCGTCGAGGTGAAGGGTGGCCAGGTGCTTGTCAACGGCAAGCCGATCCGTTTCCGCGGAGTCAATCGTCATGAACATGATCCGAAACTCGCGCGGGTGATGACTGAAGAGATGATGATAAAGGATATCAAGCTGATGAAACAGGCCAATATCAACGCTGTCCGTACAAGCCACTATCCCAACACTCCGCGGTGGTATGAGCTTTGTGATTCGCTCGGACTCTATGTCATGGATGAGGCCGACATTGAGGAGCATGGTCTGCGTGGCACTCTTGCGAGCACACCCGACTGGCATGCCGCTTTCCTCGACCGTGCGGTGCGCATGGCTGAGAGAGACAAGAATCATCCTTCGGTCGTCTTCTGGAGTATGGGCAACGAGAGTGGCTACGGTCCGAATTTCGCGGCTATCTCTGCGTGGCTCCATGATTTCGACCCGACCCGCCCGGTCCACTATGAAGGCGCTCAGGGCCTTGACGGACAGCCGGATCCCGCGACTGTCGACATAATCAGCCGTTTCTATCCGCGAGTTCAGGAGGAGTATCTCAACCCGGGCATAAAGGAGGGCGACGATAAGGAGCGTGCCGAAAACGCCCGTTGGGAACGCCTGCTTTCGATCGCGCAGCGCGATAATGACGATCGTCCTGTGTTGACAAGCGAATATGCCCATGCGATGGGCAATGCGATGGGCAACTTCAAGGAATATTGGGATGAAATCTACAGCAATCCCCGTATGGCCGGTGGTTTTATCTGGGACTGGGTCGATCAGGGCATAGAGCGTAAACTTCCCGACGGACGCACGCAGATAGCCTATGGAGGCGACTTCGGTGATAAGCCTAATCTGAAAGCATTTTGCATGAACGGTGTGGTTTTTGCCGACAGGTCGCTCAATCCTAAGTATTATGAGGTCAAGAAGGTGTATAGCCCAGTAGCAATAGCTCTACAGTCCTATGATCGTGCGACAGGCAAGGTGGTCGTAAAGATTACAAACAGAAATCACCATATAGATCTTTCAGGCTATGAGTGTCTGTGGACTCCGGTCGTAAACGGTGTCGCCATCAAGGGTGGCAAGCTCGAACTGCCGGCTCTACAGCCCGGAGAGAGTGGGACAGTTACCGTAGACCTCGCCAGGCTTAAGGCCGGAGAGTCAGATCTGCGCCTGAATCTGTCTGTGAGGCTGAAGGATGCTACGGCATGGGCCGATGCCGGTCATGAGATAGTAGAGCGCCAGCTCACTCTCAACGACAACATGCTCGCGGCAGTCAAGAAAGATGTAAAAGCAGCAAAGGGGCTTACTGTTGACGAATCGGCACAAGACATCGCCGTAAAGTCAAAGAAATTCACAGCCGTCTGGGATCGGGAAAGTGGCAATCTCGCTACGTTGACCTATGGTGGCCGAGAGGTGGTCAAGGGATCATATTTCCAGGCCTTCCGTGCTCCGACCGACAATGACCGCAGTTTTGGCAACTGGCTTGCTAAGGACTGGGCAAAGAACCGCATAGATTCTCCGTCGGTCGAATGTCGTTCGCTCGTGTGGAATGAAGAGGGCAATTCCATCAAGGTAACTGTCGAGCAAACCTACGGTTATCAGGCCGGCAAAATAGATGTCAGAAGTGTCTATACTCTCTATGCGGACGGGACGATTGATCTGACTCAGACTTACAACCGCAGCGGAGAGCTCCCGGAACTTCCGCGTCTGGGGCTCGCACTCGTTCTCCCCGGCAGCTATGACAATGTCGAATGGTTTGGCTACGGCCCGTTTGAGACCTATCCGGACCGTCATGAAGCAGCTTTGATTGGGCGTTGGAACTCTCAGGTTGACTCGCTTTATGTCCACTATCCGCGTCCGCAGGACTCCGGAAACCTCGAATCGGTGGCCGAAATCTCGGTTTCAAACAATAAGGGTCAAGGATTGAGCGTTTCTGCACTCGATTCAACATTCTCAGCATCAGCACTTCCGTATTCAGTCGCAGATATTTTTGCAAATTCTCACGATTGCGACTTGACAAATAGCGGTAATACCTATCTAAATATAGATGCAGCCGTCATGGGTCTCGGCAACAGTAGCTGTGGCCCGGGTGTGTTGAAGAAATATGCCATTGCTCCGGGTGAGCATCAGCTTAAAGTGAGAATCTCACCTTTCTAAACTAATGAAAACAAAATCTAACGATAGAATGAAAAAAACTGTAGTAACTGTCTTTTCCATGTTTACCGGTCTGGCCATGCTGGCCCAGTCGGTCACCACAGAGCGTCAATATCTTTCCGGTACCGGATGTGACGACATGGTTGAATGGGATTTTATGTGTACTGACGGCAATAATTCAGGCACATGGTCAAAAATCGGTGTCCCCTCATGCTGGGAATTGCAGGGGTTCGGCACATATCAGTATGGCATGAAATTCTACGGCAAGGCCTTCCCTGAAGGTGTGGCCGATGAGAAGGGCATGTATAAATATGAGTTTGAGCTCCCCGAGTCGTGGCGCGGCAAGCAGATCGAACTAGTCTTCGAGGCGTCGATGACCGACACCGATGTGCTGATCAATGGCCGTAAAGCCGGTTCAAAACATCAGGGCGCGTTCTACAGATTCATCTACGATGTCAGCGACCGAGTTTTCTTTGGTCCTAAAAAGAAAAATGTCCTTGAGGTGACTGTTGCCAAAGAGAGTGAAAATGCAGGTGTGAACCTCGCCGAGCGTCGTGCCGACTACTGGAATTTCGGCGGCATCTGGCGTCCGGTATTCATGCAGGCCCGTCCGGCGCTCAACCTCAAGCATATAGCAATCGACGCTCAGGCCAATGGCGATTTCACTGCTGACTGCACACTCAGCATGCCGGTGGCCGGTGGAAAGATTACGACTGTCATCACTGATAAGTCAGGCAAGAAAGTAGGGGAGTCAGTCACTAAGCTCCGCCAGGGTGCCGGTGATGCAAAGGTTTCAGTCAAGGTCCCCAAACCGGCGACATGGAGTGCGGAGACCCCTAATATGTATAAAGCAGAGTTTACTCTTGCCGATGCAAAGGGCAAGGTGCTCCACAAGGAGACAAAGAAATTCGGTTTCCGGACCATTGAGGTTCGTGAAAGCGACGGTCTCTATATCAATGGTCAGAAAGTAAACATCCGCGGTGTCAACCGCCACAGCTTCCGCCCCGAAAGTGGCCGTACACTCAGCTATGCTAAGAATCTTGAGGATGTGGAGCTCATAAAGTCGATGAATATGAACGCTGTGCGTCTGTCGCACTACCCCGCCGATCCTGAATTTTATGAGATCTGCGACTCGCTGGGCCTTTATGTGATGGACGAGCTCTCAGGCTGGCATGGCAAGCATGAGACCATCAATGGTCAGAAGCTTGTCAAGGAGATGGTGGAGCGCGATGTCAACTATCCTTCAATCATCTGGTGGAGCAATGGAAACGAAAAGGGCTGGAACGATGAGCTCAACGATGAGTTCCACAAATATGACCCGCAGAAGCGTCCGGTGCTCCATCCGCAGGGTAATTTCGGCGGATTTGAGACAATGCACTACCGTTCATACGGTGAGAGCCAGAACTATATGCGTCTGCCCGAGATCTTCATGCCGACCGAGTTTCTCCATGGTCTTTATGACGGTGGACACGGAGCAGGTCTCTACGACTATTGGGAAATGATGCGTAACAATCCCAAGTGTGCCGGCGGTTTCCTTTGGGTGCTTGCCGATGAGGGTGTCAAGCGTGTCGACATGGATGGATTTATCGATAACTGCGGCAACTATGGCGCTGACGGTATCGTAGGTCCCCACCATGAGAAGGAGGGTAGCTACTGGACCATCAAGGAAGTGTGGTGTCCCATCCAGATCATGAACAAGACCATCGGACGTGAGTTTAATGGCGTGCTCAACGTAGAGAATCGTTATGATTTCACCAACCTTAACGGCTGCTCTCTGAAATGGCGTCAGGTCGAGCTTCCCTCTGCCGGTTCATCGGCCGGAGCAAAGATTATTGCTGAAGGTACAGTCAAATTCGGCAACATTCCTCCGCGTGAGAGTGGAACAGTGACCATTCCTAAGATCAAAACCGGCGCAGATGCTCTCGAGCTTACTGTTGTCGACAACTATGGCCGCGATCTTTTCACATGGTCACACCCGATTGCCGGCCAAAAGACTCAAGCTGCTGCCACAACTAATGCCGTAAGCGAGGGCACAGCTCCCACTTGGGCCGAGACCGACAGCGAGCTTACTGTCACAGCCAATGGCCGCACTTATCATTTCAGCAAGAAAGACGGACAGCTTAAAGGTGTTGACGTCAATGGACGTCACATCCCGCTGACCGATGGTCCGCGTGTGATTGTGGCCAAGCGTTCAGACCGCTCGATGGACGGTTTCTATAACCACGATGACAAGCAGGCTGAGAAGAAAAAGACTCAGTACACAGAGTTTGAGGATCTTGGCAAGTTCACCGGTATCACCGCCGAAAAGGTGGGCAACAATGTGGTTGTGAATTCCAACTATAAGTTTGGCAATTTCGACCGTGCGACATGGACTATCGCTCCCGATGGAAGTACCGCGCTCGACTTCACATACAATTTCAGCGGTGTGATCGACCTTATGGGTGTTAAGTTTGACTTCCCCGAGGAGAAGGTCATCAGCAAGCGCTGGGTCGGAGACGGTCCCTACCGCGTATGGCAAAACCGTCTGCATGGCCCGCAATACGGTCTCTGGGAGAATGACTACAACGATCCTATCCCTGCCGAAAGTTTCACTTATCCGGAATTCAAGGGCTATTTCGCCAATGTCAACTGGATGGATATCAAGACTGAGGATGGCACTATCGGAATTGTCAACGAGACTCCCGGCAGCTATATCGGCGTCTATGAGCCACGCGACGGTCGTGACCATATCCTCTATCAGCTCCCGAAGACCGGTATCTCTGTCATGGAAGTCATTCCTCCTGTGAGAAACAAGGTGAACACTACTGACCTTATCGGTCCCTCGTCTCAGCCCAAGTGGGTCGACGGACAGCGCACCGGACGTATCCATCTCAGATTTGAATAATCCAACAGTCTAACAATGAATCTCCGCAATAAATTTCTATTGGCTACTGCTATGTTCTCACTCTCAGTGTCGGCCACGCAGCCGGCACTGGAGCAGATCTTTGCAGAACCGCCATTTGAAGCCCGTCCATGGTGTTTCTGGTATTGGATGTATGGTGCCGTTACAGAGGAGGGCATAAAGGCAGACCTCGAAGCCATGAAACAGGCCGGACTCGGTGGCACCTATCTCATGCCGATAAAGACGGTTGAGGCTGCCCCGCAGTATGAGGGTAAGGCCCCGCAGCTGTCTCCTGAATGGTGGCGCCTCGTCGGGCGCAGCATGGCGATTGCCGACAGTCTTGATCTGAAACTCGGCATGCACATCTGCGATGGTTTCGCGCTTGCCGGTGGCCCGTGGATCACGCCTGCCGAGTCTATGCAGAAGGTGGTGACCGCCGACACTATCGTTAATGGAGGTAATGTGAGTGGCCTGCTTCTGCCGGTACCCGAAACCAACGAAGGCTACTATGAGGATATCGCGCTTCTTGCCATGCCGGTCAAGGGGCGTAAGGTCACTGCGACCCCTAAGATCACAGTTGGAAATGTCAGTGCCAATGCCCCGCAGGGCAAAGGCGTCAACATTGATGATAAAGGGGTGATCCGTTCGTCGGTGCCATGTTGGATACAGTATGAGTATTCCGAGCCTGTGACAGTCAGCAACGTCGAGATCGTTTTGTCGGGCAACAACTATCAGGCTCACCGTCTGAAAGTGCTTGCCAGCAACGACGGTAAGAATTTCCAGGAAATCAAACAGCTGCAACCGGCCCGTCAGGGTTGGCAGAACACCGATGCGCAGAGCACACATGCCATACCAACAACCACTGCGAAATATTTCCGCTTCTTCTGGACTCCGGAAGGTAGCGAGCCGGGCAGCGAGGATATTGATGCAGCGAAGTGGAAACCAAATCTTAAGATCAAGGAAATAGTGCTAAGCGGCGAGCCTAAGCTCAACCAGTGGGAAGGCAAAGCCGGTCTGGTCTGGAGAGTGGCGCCTGAGACTACCGCTCTTGAGATACCCGAATCACTATGTGTGAATACGTCCGAAGTCATTGATCTGACCGATGGCATGAAGGGTGGAGCGTTTTCAGGAGTCCTTCCGGCCGGTGAATGGCGCATCCTGCGTGTCGGTCATACTTCTACCGGCCACACCAACGCCACCGGAGGTGCCGGACGCGGTCTGGAGGCTGACAAATTCAGCCGTGACGCTGTGGCCAAGCAGGTCGACAACTGGTTTGGCCGTGTGTTTGAGAAAGTTGATCCAGAAACGGCGAAAAATGTGTTGAAATACATGCACGTCGACAGCTGGGAGTGTGGTAGCCAGAACTGGAGCGCTAACTTCGCCTCAGAGTTCAAACGTCGTCGCGGCTATGATCTCATGCCCTACCTTCCGCTCTTCGCCGGAATCCCGATGGACGATGTGAAGACCTCGGAGCGTGTGCTCCGCGATGTCCGCACCACGGCTGCGGAGCTTGTCGTTGACGTCTTCTATGATGTGCTTGCCGCCAAAGCCAAGGACTATGACTGCTATCTTTCGGCCGAGTGCGTGTCGCCCACGATGGTGAGCGACGGTATGCTCCACTATCAGGCGGTCGATTTCCCTATGGGAGAATTCTGGCTCAAAAGTCCTACCCACGACAAGCCCAATGATATGCTCGATGCTATCCACGGCGGACATATCTATGGGAAGAAGATCATTCAGGCCGAGGGTTTCACGGAGTTGCGCGGCACCTGGGACGAGACACCTGCGATGCTCAAGACCCTCCTTGACCGCAACTATGCGCTCGGTATCAACAGAATGTTCTACCATGTCAATACCCACAATCCCTATCTGGATAAGAAACCGGGCATGACGCTCGATGGCATCGGTCTGTTCTTTCAGCGTGACAACACCTGGTGGGCAGACGGTGGCAAGGGGCTGACAGACTACATGCGCCGTTGCCAGGCTCTGTTGCAGTATGGTGTTCCCGTGACAGACATCGCTGTCTTTACCGGTGAGGAAATCCCGCGCAGGGCTATTTTGCCCGATCGGCTCGTGCCGTCGCTCCCGGGCATCTTTGGAGCCGAGAGGGTAGAGTCTGAGCGCAGACGTCTCGCAAACGAGGGTCAGCCTTTGCGCACAATGCCTGTCGGGGTCACTCATTCCGCCAATATGGCTGATCCTGAGAAGTGGATCAACCCTATGCGTGGCTACAATTATGACTCAATGAACAAGGATGCTCTCCTGCGTCTTGCCGAGGTCAAGGATGGACGCATAGTCCTCCCCGGCGGAGCATCCTATAAGGTGTTTGTTCTCCCCTTGGCCCATCCTCTCATGCCCGACACCACTATCAGTGCCGAGGTGAGAGAGAAAGTAGCTGAGTTTGTAAAGGCCGGTGTTGTGGTGCCCATGTTGCCATACGTCGACGATGACTTTACTGCCTACGGAGTGGAGCGCGATGCCGTTGTGCCCGAAAATGTGGCGTGGACCCATCGTCGCAATGCCGATGACAACGTAGATCTCTATTTCATCTCCAATCAGGAGGAGTCGCCACGTGAGTTGACTGCCTCATTCCGCGTTGCCGGCCGCATCCCTGAACTTTGGGATCCGATGACAGGTAAAATCGTCCGCCAACTCAACTGGACGAGCGATGGAAAGCGTACGGAAGTTAAATTTGATCTCGACGCTGCCGGTTCAGCCTTCATAGTTTTCCGTGAGCCCACTTCGGCTCTCTCGGGAACTGCCCCCGACCTGAAATCATCAGAGATTCCATTTGTCCCTTCTTCAGAGTGGACAGTGAGATTCAACACAACCGGCAAGGAGGTGAAAGCCGAGCAACTTTTCGACTGGACATCGTCAACTGACGATGCTGTCAGATATTACTCTGGCACAGCTGCCTATACCACCACATTCAAGGCTCCGAAGCTTAAGAAAAACAGCCGTGTGATGCTCAATCTGTCCGGTCTCCACGATGTGGCGACCGTCAAGGTCAACGGTAAGGAGTGTGGTATCGTCTGGTCTGCTCCTTATACGGTCGACATCACCGATGCCCTCAAAAAGGGACAGAATACGCTTACGATTGACGTGACCAATACCTGGGCCAACGCGCTACTCGGTGCTGACGAGGGAAAAGCTCCTTTTGATGGTATCTGGACCAACGGCAAATATCGTCGCGCCGAGAAGGATCTGCTCCCCGCTGGTCTGACCGGCCCGTTGACTCTCACTGTAATTTCAGAATAAGTTCACATACAGATAAAGTAACTACGGAAAAATGAAAACCAATATTCTTACAGGCTTCGGTCTGCTTGCGGCACTCACGCTTGGCATGCCAGCCGCCGCCGAGGTCAAAATGCCTGCTATTTTCGGTGACAACATGGTGATGCAGCAGAATACCGATGCCAATATGTGGGGCACGGCAAAGAGTTCGTCAACAGTTACTGTCACACCGGGCTGGACAACCCAGAAATATACCACAAAGGCCGATAAAGATGGGAAGTGGAAACTGTCTGTCCCGACTCCCGGCGCCGGTGGTCCCTATACTGTAACTGTCAGCGATGGCACTCCTCTGACACTCAACAATGTCATGCTTGGAGAGGTATGGCTCTGTTCAGGACAGAGCAATATGGAGATGCCGATGAAAGGCTTCAAGAATCAGCCGGTGGAGGGTGCTAACATGGCAATCCTCAAGAGCCGTAATCCCGATATCCGTCTCTTCACTGTCAAGCGAAATTCGTCAACCGTACCTGTCGACGATGTGACTGGTTCATGGGCCGAAGCCTCGCCGGAGAGTGTGCGTAATTTCAGTGCCACCGCCTATTTCTTCGGCCGTCAGATCGAGGAGCTTCTTGATGTGCCCGTCGGTCTCGTGGTCGTTTCGTGGGGCGGTTCCGCCTGCGAGGCATGGATGAACGACGAAATGCTTAAGGCTTTCCCGGAGGCCTCTGTCAATATTCCCGCAGCCGGCGGTGAGATCAAATCCAAGAACCGCACACCGAGTGTGCTTTTCAAAGGCATGCTCAATCCGCTCATCGGCATGTCAATGCGTGGCGTGATCTGGTATCAGGGAGAGGATAACTGGAACCGTGCTCACTCTTATGCCGACATGTTCTCGACAATGATCACAGGCTGGCGCAATCTCTGGGGGCAGGGTGATTTCCCGTTCTACTATTGCCAGATTGCTCCCTATGACTATGCGATCATCACGGAGCCCGGTAAGGAAATCATCAATTCAGCCTATCTCCGTGAAGCACAGGCCAAGGTTGAGACTATGGTGCCTAACACCGGTATGGCTGTCCTTATGGATGCCGGTTGGCCCGAAGGTATTCATCCACCCAAAAAGCAGATTCCCGGCGAGCGCCTTGCTCTCCTTGCCCTTAACAAAACCTACGGCATAAAAGGCATCGGTGCTGAAAGCCCTGTTTATAAATCAATGGAAGTGAAGGGCGACACCGTGATTGTCAGCTTCGACCGTGCTCCCGAATGGATTGCCGGAAAGACAAGCTTTGAATCCAAGCAGTTTAAACTTGCCGGCGAAGACCGCGTGTTCCACCCCGCAAAGGCATGGATCTCACGCAGCAAGGTTATGGTGAAGAGCGATAAGGTGCCTCATCCTGTTGCTGTCCGCTATGCTTTCGAGAACGCTTCGGAAGGCGACTTGTTTAGCACCGACGGTCTTCCCGTATCGTCGTTCCGCTCCGATGACTGGCCCGATGCACGTCCCATCAAGGAATAAGAATTACGTCTGATGAAAAAAACTTCACTGATAGCATCGCTCTTGTTGGCTGCTTTGGTCGCCGGCGCCCATGTACCTGCCGATTATGTCTGGGACAGCATGAGTCATGACTCTTCCGCCTCCATGCCGGTTGGCGGAGGTGACATAGGTCTCAATGTGTGGGTCGAAGATGGTGATCTTATGTTTTATATCGGTCGCAGCGGTGCCTATGATGAGCACAACACACTGTTGAAACAGGGTAGAGTGAGGGTGCATCTTCCCGGCGATAGCCTCAAACCGTTCGCTCAGCGCCTTAAACTCAACGACGGTTATTGTGAACTCCTTGTCAACGGCAACCGTGTGATGGTCTGGGCAGATGTCTTCAAGCCGGTGGTCCATGTTGAGATTGAGAGTCCGTGTCCATTGTCGCCTACTGTAAGTTATGAGAGCTGGCGCTATGCCGACCGTCCTTTCCGCAAGGGTGAGGGGCGTCAGAACTCATGGAAATGGTCTTCGCCAAAGAATCTCGTGACCACACGCGATTCAATCAGTGCCGGCCGGAGTGAAGTGACGTTCTTCCATCGCAACCCGGAGCAAACCGTGTTTGATGTCACCGTCAGCCGTGAGAAGCTCGACTCTGTCAAGGACAGATTATGGAATCCTCTTGCCGGACTCATCTCCGGAGGTCGTCTGCGCGGCGACAATCTGACCTTTACCGGGACAGAGGATGGTAACTATGATGGAACCGACTACCGGGCGTGGAATTTTGCAGCGACCAAGCCTGCGAAGACCCATCATTTCACCGTAAGTCTTCATAATGCACAGGTGACTGACGTCGCAACATGGCAACATTCGCTCGACAGCCTTGAGAAAACCGTCAGTTTGCGCAAGGACCGTGATAATTCCCGGAAATGGTGGCGTCAATTCTGGGATAGAAGCTATATAGCTGCCCCAACGAGCGCTGACTCCACTACTATGCGTATGGCCCGCAACTATGAGCTGTTCCGCTATATGCTCGGGTGTAACGCCTATGGCAAAGAGCCTACGAAATTCAACGGAGGCCTCTTCACCTTCGACCCTCACCATGTGAAGGAGGATCAGATCTTCACACCTGACTACCGCAACTGGGGTGGAGGAACAATGACAGCCCAGAACCAGCGTCTGGTCTATTGGCCTATGCTGAAAAGCGGTGACTTCGACATGATGAAGCCGCAGTTTGACTTCTACAACCGTATGCTCGACAATGCCGAGTTGCGTTCGGAAGTCTATTGGGGCCACGACGGAGCATGTTTTGCAGAGCAAATCGAACTCTTCGGACTTCCAAATTTTATGGAATATGGATCGAAGCGTCCTCCCTATGCAGATCCGGGTGTCGAATATAACGCCTGGTTGGAATATGAGTGGGACACTGTCCTTGAATTCTGCCAGATGATCCTCGAGACAGCCCGTTATGATGGAATCGACATCTCTGCATACCGTCCGCTCATCGAAAGTGCGCTCACGTTCTTTGACGAGCACTACCGCTATCTCGCTTCGCGGCGTGGCAGCAAGAGTCTTGACGGCGATGGGAAGTTGATACTCTTCCCCGGTTCAGGCTGTGAGACCTATAAGATGACCAATAATGCCGCTTCGACTGTCGCTGCTCTCCGGCGTGTGACCGGTAGCTATATTGACTATCTTGAGGCTGTGGGCGACACTGCCACTTCCAAGTGGCAGACATTGAGGGAGCGTATTCCCGAGATACCGACCCGCTTCGTGGCCGGACGCGAGATGATAGCGCCGGCAAAGACGTGGGAGCGCATCAATAACGTCGAGACTCCGCAGCTCTACCCCGTGTGGCCGTGGCGCTTCTATGGTGTCACCCTCAGCGACTCCTCTCAGCTCGCTCTCGCACGCAACACCTACCTTCATGACCCCGATGCCTTGAAGTTCCGTTCCACGACGGGTTGGAAGCAAGACAACATCTGGGCGGCTTGTCTCGGTCTGACAGACGAAGCTTTCGCTCTCAACTCTGAGAAATGGGCCGACGGTTCTCACCGCTTTCCTGCTTTTCTCGGCCCGGGTTATGACTGGACCCCTGACCACAACTGGGGAGGAAGCGCCATGATAGGTTTTCAGGAAATGCTCATGCAGACCGATGGTGGTGACCGCATTGTCCTCTTCCCGGCATGGCCGCTTGACCGCGACATCAGCTTCAAACTCCATGCGCCCGACAGGACAGTGGTTGAGGTTTCGCTTAAGGATGGAAAACTTGATAAACTCGATGTGACACCTGCGGAACGCAGGAAAGATATAGTGCTTCCCGCGGCATTACGCTAAAAATAATCTATTACATACCATTAAATCAGAATGAAAATACTGTCAACAATTATCTCGCTGCTGCTTATTCCGTCTATGGCTCTTGCTGCCGACGTGAAGCCCCAGGAGATTTCTGTCGCCGGATTTTTCCCTATAAAGGATTCCGGCCGTCAGGTCTATGATTTCAATAATGGTTGGCGCTATCATCTCGGCGACATTGCCGGCGGTGAGGCGACAATACTCGACGATTCTGCGTGGGAGGTCGTCTCCACGCCTCATACGGTCGAACTTCTTCCCGCCGAGGGGAGCGGTTGCCGCAACTATCAGGGAGTGGCTTGGTATCGCAAACATTTTGTGATGCCTGCCGATACCGAAGGTAAAGATGTCACTCTCCATTTTGAGGGCATCATGGGTAAGCAGAAGTTCTATGTCAATGGCAAGGAGGTCAAAGAGCATCTCGGAGGCTATCTGCCTGTGACCATCTCGCTGACCGAGGCCGGTGTGAAACCGGGTGAGGAATGTGTGGTGGCAGTCATGGCTGACAATAGTGATGATAAGAGTTTCCCTCCCGGAAAACCGCAGAAGACACTTGACTTCACTTATCATGGCGGCATCTACCGTGATGTATGGATGATTGCAAAATCGCCGGTAGCCATTACTGATCCGATTGAAGCCGGCAAGGTGGCCGGTGGCGGTGTGTTTGTGCATTTCGACAATATATCGGAGAAGAGTGCGGATGTAAAGGTTGAGACTGATGTGGCCAATTCAGGCACGAAGTCACGCAAAGTCTATGTCGAGACCTCGCTCATTGGCCCGGACGGACAACTCCTTCAGAAAATCAGCAATTCAGCCATTTCGCTCAAACCGGGCGAGACAAAGACCGTATCGCAAAGTTTCCATGTCAAGAACCCACAGCTGTGGTCGCCCTATTCGCCATCTCTCTACCGCATCGAATCGCGCGTGAAGGAGGGCAAGAATACTCTCGACGGCGGAGCGACCCGCGTCGGTATCCGTAGTTTTGAATTTGATAATGAGAAAGGTTTCATGCTCAACGGCAAGCCCTTCGGGCAACTCATTGGTGGCAACCGTCATCAGGATTTCGCCTACGTAGGCAACGCTGTGCCTAATTCCCAGCAGTGGCGCGATGCCAAACGCCTGCGTGATGCCGGCTACACCATCATACGTGTGGCTCACTATCCGATGGATCCGTCGTTCATGGATGCCTGCGATGAGCTTGGTCTATTTGTGATTGTCGCCACCCCCGGATGGCAATATTGGAACAAGGATCCGAAGTTTGCCGAACGTGTTCATGACAACACCCGCAACATCATCCGTCGTGACCGCAACCATCCATCGGTGCTCATGTGGGAGCCTATTCTCAACGAGACCCGTTATCCTGAAGACTTCGCGCTTGCAGCCCTTCAGATAACCAAAGATGAGTATCCCTATCCCGGACGTCCTATCGCGGCTGCTGATGAACATTCAGCCGGCGTCAGGGAAAATTATGATCTCGTCTACGGTTGGCCTGGAGATGATGAGAGAGCCGATGCTCCGAAGCAGAACATCTTCACCCGCGAGTGGGGAGAGAATGTCGATGACTGGTATGCCCACAACAACGACAACAGAGCTTCACGCAGCTGGGGCGAACGTCCGATGAAGGTCCAGGCCCTGTCGCTTGCGAAGACCTATGACGGACTCTACCGCACGACCGGTAAGTTTATCGGCGGTGCGCAGTGGCATCCCTTCGATCATCAGCGTGGCTATCATCCCGATCCCTACTGGGGTGGTATCTATGATGCCTTCCGTCAGCCTAAATATGCCTACTATATGCTCCGCAGTCAGACTGACCCGGAGCAGAATCATCCTGTGGCTGAGTCAGGTCCGATGGTCTATATCATGCACGAGATGACACAGTTCTCCGATCCCGATGTCGTTGTGTTCAGCAACTGTGATTCAGTGCGTCTTTCAATGTATGACGGTGAAAAGACATGGACGCTCCCTGTTGTGCGTGAGAAAGGCCACATGCCTTCAGCTCCTGTTGTCTTTAAGGATGTCTGGGATTTCTGGGAAGCCCGTGATTTCAGCTATAAGCAGAAAAACTGGCAGAAAGTCAATATGGTGGCTGAGGGTATAATTGACGGTAAAGTCGTGGCTACGGAGCGGAAGATGCCTTCACGTCGTTCGACCAAGTTACAGCTGCGTGCCGATTATAACGGCAAGCCTCTCGTGGCTGACGGTTCAGATTTTATAGTCGTGATAGCCGAGGTTACTGACGACAGTGGCCATGTGCGCCGTCTTGCCAAGGAGAACATCGTCTTTGAGGTTGAAGGCGAGGGTGAGATTATCGGTGATGCGTCTATCCATGCCAATCCACGTCCTGTCGAATGGGGCTCGGCTCCGGTATTGATCCGTTCGACCCGCAATCCGGGAAAGATAAAGATCAAAGCGCGTGTGGAAACTCCCGGTATCCATGCCCCGACTCCTGCCGAGCTTGTCATTGAGAGTGTGCCCGCTACCCTCCCGGCACTTTATTCCGAAGAACGGAAAGTCGGACAGAAATACGGCAATGCAAACTCGGCCAAAAGAGCCGGCGAGACAATGTCGGAAGACGAGCGCCGTCGGATGCTTGAGGAAGTTGACAAGCAGCAGCAGGAATTCGGTATCCAAAAGTGAGAACGATATAAACAGATAGATCTAACGAAATATTATTATCACATATCATCAATGAAAAAAACGACATTATTAGTATTGGCAGCGCTCGCGTCGATCGACGTTGCTGCTCAGTATCCCACCATCCCTGACTCGGTCAAGGCGCGTGCCGCGCGTCAGGAGGCGGAGTGGGAAGTCGCTTCAGACAAGGCCTGGGCAGAAGCCTATCCGATTGTTATGAAAGAGGAGGCTGAGAAGGGTCGTCCCTACCGCCCGTGGGCGTCAAAGCCTGAAGATCTGATCAAAGCCGACATCCTGGCTTTCCCGGGTGCCGAAGGTGGAGGTGCATATACACCCGGCGGACGCGGCGGCAAGGTCTATGTTGTCACCTCGCTTGCCGACAGAGGTCCCGGTACACTGCGCGAAGCCTGCGAGAAGGGTGGGGCGCGTACCATAGTGTTCAACGTCTCCGGAGTCATTAAACTTGAGTCGCCAATCAATATCCGTGCGCCCTATGTCACCATTCTTGGCCAGACCGCGCCCGGCGACGGTGTCTGTGTGACGGGAGCATCCTTCCTCATAGACACCCATGACGTTATCATCCGCCACATGCGTTTCCGCCGCGGTGCGCAGGATGTGGCATTCCGTGACGACGCTCTCGGTGGCAATGCCGTCGGCAATATCATTCTTGACCACGTTTCAGGTTCATGGGGCCTTGACGAAAACATGTCGATCTACCGTCACGTCTATAACCGTAATCCTGAGACCGGAAAGGGCGAAAAGCTCCCGACTGTCAATATCACTATCCAGAACTCAATCTTCTCCGAGGCGCTTGACCTCTACAACCATGCTTTCGGTGCGACGATCGGCGGTCACAACAGCACATTTGCCCGCAATCTTTTCGCGTCAAACATCTCGCGCAACTGCTCGATCGGTATGGATGAGGATTTTAACTTCATCAATAATGTCACCTACAACTGGTGGAATCGCTCAGTCGATGGTGGAGACCATACAAGCCGTCTCAATATAATCAACAATAATTTCAAGCCGGGGCCTATTACAGAAACCAATTCGGCCGACGCTCCTATCCGTTATCGCATCGTCAAGATGGAGGCAGGACGCGACAAGTCGTTCAGCAATTCATTTGGCAAAGCCTACGTCACAGGCAATGTGGTCTGGGGTAACGACAAGGTTACGGCCGACAACTGGGCCGGTGGCGTGCAGATCTTCAACGGACCTGTCCCCGAGGAGCGCATCTCTGAGATCAAGGTTGATGAAGCCTTCCCGATGGCCGATGTGACCATCATGGACGCCGATAAGGCTTACGATTATGTGCTTGAAAATGCCGGTGCCACAAAGCCCCGCCGCGATGCTGTCGATAGCCGTGTGATCAAGACAGTCAAGACCGGCAAGGCAATCTATGCCAAGGATGCCGACAAGTATATCTCTTCTACTCCCTACGTGAAGCGCCGTCTTCCTGCCGATTCATACAAAAACGGCATCATCACTGATCCCCGTCAGGTTGGTGGTCTTCCCGAATACAAGGGTAAACCACGTGTCGACAGCGATAATGACGGTCTGCCCGACGCATGGGAGAAAAAACATGGCCTTAATCCAAACGACCCCTCTGACTCTGCAAAAGATTCAGGCAACGGATACACCTGGATCGAAGTATATGCCAACGAACTCGCTGAATAAGTGTTGAATATACACTTATAGATCCATACTCAAGGCTCCCATTCTGCCGCAGTGCAGGGTGGGAGCCCGCTATTTTTCTACCCTATAGCTTCGGGTTTCTTCCTCAAAACATGTGGATTTACATGAAAATGATTTTACAATAAGATTTGTAGGAATGGTAGAAATTTATTACTTTTGTTATGCCAAAACTATCTTCCATGAAACTACTTGCAAAATCCCTATTCATTTCGACATTTGCCATGCTGGGGCTGGAGGCTTCTGCATCAGGCGAACACAAGTTGTGGTACGACAAACCGGCACAGGTCTGGACCGAGGCCCTGCCTCTCGGCAACGGCCGTCTCGGAGCCATGGTCTATGGCAACCCGGGCGCTGAGCAGATCCAACTCAATGAGGAGACCATCTGGGCCGGTCAGCCAAACAATAATGCCAATCCGGATGCTCTCGAATGGATTCCGAAGATCCGTCAGCTCGTATTTGAAGGAAAATATCGTGAGGCTCAGGATATGGCGACAGCCCATGTCAAGTCTCACAAAAACCAGGGTATGCCATATCAGCCTTTCGGAGATCTGCGGATCACCTTCCCCGGCCACACCCGATATGACAACTACTATCGTGAGCTGAGCCTTGATTCCGCACGCACGGTTGTGAAGTATAGCGTGGACGGTGTGAATTTCACCCGTGAGACCTTTGCTTCCTTCCCCGATCAGGTGGTCATCACGCGAATCACAGCTGATAAGCCCGGAAGTGTGACTTTCAATGCTTCGCTCACCACTCCTCATCCCGATGTGATGATTGCCACCGACGGCAATGATATCACTCTCGACGGAGTCAGCTCAAACCACGAGGGGCTCAAGGGTAAGGTGGAGTTCCAGGGTCGTGTGACCGCAGTCCCCAAGGGCGGACGCATGAGCACACGCGACGGTGTGATCTCTGTTGAAGGCGCTGATGAGGCCGTCATCTACACTTCGATCGCTACAAACTTCAATGATTATACCGACATCTCCGGCGATGAGGTCGCCCGCGCCAAGGAGTATCTTTCGAAAGCTGTCAGCAAACCTTATGGCGAGGCAAAGAAAGATCATGTCGACTTCTACCAGAAACAGATCGGCACATCGACCCTTGATCTTGGCCCTGACAAATATGCCGATGTCCCGACCGACATCCGCATCGAGCGCTTCAAGGAGACTCACGACAATCAGCTTGTGGCTGACTACTATAAGTTTGGCCGCTATCTGCTCGTCAGCAGCTCCCAGCCCGGAGGCCAGCCCGCAAATCTCCAGGGCATCTGGAACGACAAGATGTTTCCCTCCTGGGACAGTAAATATACCTGCAACATCAACCTTGAGATGAACTATTGGCCTGCCGAGGTTACAAATCTCACCCATCTCAACGAGCCTCTCTTCCGTCTCATCAAGGAGGTTGCCAAGACAGGAGCCGAGACGGCCAAGATCATGTATGGCGCTCCCGGTTGGGTGCTCCATCACAACACTGATATCTGGCGCGTGACCGGAGCTATCGACAATGCTCCTTCCGGCATGTGGATGGGTGGCGGTGCCTGGCTGTCGCGTCATCTGTGGGAACACTATCTCCACACAGGCGACATTGAATTTCTCCGTGAGGCATATCCGATCATGAAGGGAGCCGGTGAATTTTTCGACGCCACCATGGTCTATGAGCCGGAGTCGGGGATGCTTGTCGTATGCCCGAGCAACTCTCCCGAAAATGCACCAAAGGGCCACAATGCGACCACGACCGCAGGCGCGACAATGGACAATCAGCTCGTCACCGAGCTTTGGAACAATATCATCACCGCATCCACAATCCTCGACACCGACCATGAGTTTGCCGACCGTTTGAAGAAGCGCATCGGAGAAATCTCGCCCATGCGTATCGGCAAATGGGGGCAGCTTCAGGAATGGATGGGTGACTGGGATGATCCCGAGGATGTGCACCGCCACGTGTCGCACCTCTACGGCATGTATCCCTCCAATCAGATCTCACCTTTCCGCACTCCCGAGCTCTTTGATGCGGCCCGTACATCGCTCATCCACCGTGGCGATCCCTCGACCGGCTGGAGCATGGGCTGGAAAGTTTGCCTGTGGGCACGTATGCTTGATGGCGACCATGCCTACAAGCTCATCACCGATCAGCTCACTCTCGTGCGCAACGAGAAGAAAAAGGGTGGCACATATCCCAATTTTTTCGACGCTCACCCGCCGTTCCAGATCGACGGTAACTTCGGTTGTGTGGCAGGTATAGCTGAGATGCTTATGCAGAGCCACGATGGATTCATCTACCTTCTCCCGGCCCTGCCGTCAGTATGGCCCGACGGTGAGATCACCGGCCTTGTGGCCCGCGGTGGTTTTGTGATTGACATGACATGGAAGAATGGCAAGCTCGAAAAAGTGACAATCACCTCGACCATCGGTGGTAACTGCCGTCTGCGCTCACTGACTCCGCTCAAGGGTGCCGGTTTGAAGACCGCCAAGGGTGAGAACTCCAACGCTCTCTTTGAAGTCCACGATGGTCTCAAACCAATCATAAGTCAGGAAGCGAAACTCAATCCTGTCGGGTTGAAGAAGACCTACCTGTATGACCTCCCGACCAAGGCCGGTCAGACCTATACCATCTACGGGAAATAGAAACACAAAACCAATCTTTCCCATCATCAATTCAAAAAAATAATAAATTAGAAATATCTCCACTTTTAGCAACATGAAAAGAATTAGCCTGATTGTCTGCCTCATCATTGCGGCGATGACTGCTGTCTATGCCCAGGATCCGGTACAAACATTTGAAAAACCGTGGGTAAATGGAAAATTACGTGTGTCTGACAATGGAACCTATCTCCAGCACGAAAACGGCAAACCATTCTTCTGGATGGGCGAGACAGGTTGGCTCCTGCCTGAGCGCCTTGACCGCAGCGAGGCTTCCTACTATCTCAATGGCTGCCGTGAGGCCGGCTATAACGTAGTGCAGGTGCAGACCATCAACGGAGTGCCCGCCATCAACTTCTATGGCCAGTATTCACATCCCGACGGCTGGGATTTCTCGGAAATTGATAAGAAAGGTGTCTATGGCTATTGGGACCACATGGACTATATCATCAAGCAGGCTGAAAACAATGGCATTTATATCGCCATGGTGCCCATCTGGGGAGGTCTGGTGAAAGCCGGCCTCATGAGCGTCGACGATGCCAAGGCCTACGGCAAGTTTCTTGCCGAGCGATATAAGGATGCTCCCAACATCATCTGGGTGATGGGTGGCGACGTCAAGGGCGACATCAATCCTGACCAGTGGAACGCCATGGCCCGTACCATCAAGTCGATCGACAAGAATCACCTGATGAGCTACCACCCCTTCGGACGCACATCGTCGATCAACTGGTTTCACAATGCCGAATGGCTTGACTTCAACATGTTCCAGAGCGGACACCGCCGCTATGACCAGGTGCGTGGCGACGGCGACGACACCGCTCAGGCTGCACAGGCTGAGGACAACTGGCGCTACGTAGAGGCCGGTCTTGCCATGAAGCCACGCAAACCCATCTTTGATGCCGAGCCTTCCTACGAAGAGATCCCCCAGGGTCTCCACGATCCCTCTCAGCCCTGGTGGAAAGCTCCGGATGTGCGTCGCTATGCATATTGGGCAGTCTTTGCCGGCGCCTTCGGACATACCTACGGTCATAATTCCATCATGCAGATGCTCAAGCCTGCCAACAATGGTGGCTATGGTGCTACCAAAACATGGTATGAGGGCATGAAAGATCCCGGTTTCAACCAGATGAAACATCTCAAGAACCTCATGCTCGCTTTTCCGTTCTTCGAGCGTGTGCCCGACCAGAGCATAATAGCCGGTGAAAACGGTACACGCTACGACCGTCTCATCGCAACCCGTGGCAATGACTATCTCCTCGTCTACAACTACACAAACCGTCCGATGGAGATAGATCTTACAAAAATTTCAGGTAAGAAGAAAAACGTGTGGTGGTATGATCCCACCAACGGCGAACTCCAGTATGCCGGCGAGTTTGACAGCAAGGTGACCCCCTTCCAGTATGACGGTGGCCATGGTGCCGGCAACGACCGTGTGCTCATCGCCGTTGATTCCGATAAGAACTATGTCGGCAAGGATTGGAAGAATCTTCCGACCCGCTATTAATCCGGTCATCATCCAACAACTGATACAACACGCGCACACATGCAACGCATAGCATATATAATAGTATCCCTTTTCTTCGCCCTCGGTCTCCGGGCCGGGGTGAAGGTCGGGTCACTGACCACTGAAGGGCAGCCACGGCCTCTGAGCATCGAGTCGCAACATCCGCGTCTGAGCTGGATCATCACATCTGACGAACATGATGTGATGCAGACTGCCTATCATATACTTGTCGCCTCTTCGCCCGAAAACCTTGCTGCCGGCAACGGAGATCTATGGGATTCCGGGCGTGTCAGCTCCGACGCTTCAGTCTGGGTGCCATACGAAGGTAAGGAACTTGCCGACAACACCCGTTGCTATTGGAAAGTCAAAGTCTACACCACCCGTGGCGAGTCGGCATGGAGCGCTCCGGCAGAGTGGGGGATGGGCATCGTCGGTGAAGGTCACTGGGGTGGCCGGTGGATCGGCTGGGAAGGCCCGTTTGAATGGGATATAGAGGACTCACACAGCCGTATGAGCTCGCGCTATCTCCGTACGGAGTTCAACACTCAGGACAAAGAAATCAAGAGAGCCACAGCTCACATCTCAGGTCTCGGTCTCTACGAGCTCTATCTCAACGGCGACAAAGTCAGCGAGGATGTGCTTGCTCCTGCACCGACTGACTATCGCCGCACCACTCTCTATAATTCCTATGATGTCACCGATATGCTCAAGGGCAACGGGGAGGCAAATGCAATAGGTGTCACCCTCGGCAACGGCCGTTTCTACACCATGCGCCAGAATTTCAAACCCTATAAGATCCCTACTTTCGGCTATCCGAAACTGCGCATGAATCTCATCATCGAGTATGCCGACGGAACGAAGCAGCGCATCAACTCCGACGAGAAGTGGCGTCTGACAGCCAACGGCCCCATCCGCAGCAACAATGAGTATGATGGAGAGGTCTATGATGCGCGCCTTGAGCTTGGCGACTGGACTAAACCCGGCTACGACGACTCGACATGGAAGAAGGCGCAGCGCGCCGAGCTCCCTTACGGCTCTCTGCGTGGCAGTCTTTCGCCCAACATGAAGGTGATGCAGACACTTAGCCCGAAGTCTGTGCGCAAACTCGATGACCGCTATCTCGTGGACTTCGGACAGAACATGGCCGGTTGGGTCAAGATCAACATCTCTGACGTGGCAACGGGCGATACTGTTGTCATCAGGTATTCCGAGCGTATCACTCCCGACAGTCTCCAGCTTGATGTCGAGAATCTCCGCAACGCGCAGAGCACCGACCGCTACATTGCCAACGGAAGTGAAAAGAATGTCAGCTGGAGCCCGAAATTCTCCTACCACGGTTTCCAGTTTGTGGAAGTGACAGGTATTGATGATCTCAAGCCTGAAGATATTGTAGCAGAATTTGTCTATGATAATCTTCCGTCAAACGGCACTTTCGCCAGCTCAAACAAAACGATGAATTCCATCTTCCGCAACGCATGGTGGGGCACAGCGAGCAACTACAAGGGTGTGCCTGTCGACTGTCCGCAGCGCGACGAGCGTCAGCCCTGGACAGGTGATCACAATATGAACACCTGGGGTGAGAACTTCATGTTTGACAATGCCAACTTCTACGCCAAGTGGATGGACGACATGCGTGAGTCGCAGCGTGAGGATGGCTGTCTGCCCGACATCGCACCGGCGTTCTACAACTATTTCACCTCAGACATGACCTGGTCTTCGACTTTGCCGGTGGTATGCGACATGATCTATGAGCAGACCGGCAATCCTCAGCCGATCATCCGCAACTATGAGGCTATGAAAAAGTGGATGAACCACATCCGCAAAGACTATACTGACAAGAACGGTCTCATAACCGCCGACAAGTATGGCGACTGGTGTGTGCCTCCTGAAAAGCTTGAGCTTATCCATAGTCAGGATCCCGCACGCGTGACAGACGGTAAACTCATTGCGTCGGCCTACTACTATAAGGTGTGTCAGATGATGGCTAAGTTCGCCCGTCTCCAAGGTCTTGATAAAGAGGCCGCGGAGTGGGAACAGGATGGCGACAAAGTCAAGGATGCGTTCAACAAGGAATTCCTGACCGTCAAGAAAGGTACCTCACCCGTCACCACACCCCATATTCTCTATCCCGACAGCATTTACTATGGCAACAATACCGCTACCTCCAATGTGCTGCCGCTTGCCTTTGACATGGTGTCTGAGGAATATCGTCAGGCCGTGGCCGATAATCTTATCAAGACAATCATTGAGACCAACAAAGGTCATATCTCCACCGGTGTCATCGGTGTCAACTGGCTCATGCGTGAACTTTCGCGTATCGGACGCGGTGATGTGGCGGCACTTCTGGCCTCAAACCGCACATATCCGAGCTATGGCTATGAGATAGAGAAGGGTGCGACTACCATCTGGGAACTCTGGAATGGTGACACTGCCAGCCGCCGCATGAACAGCAACAACCATGTGATGATGCTCGGTGATCACATCAACTGGTATTTTCAGGATTTAGGAGGTATAAATCCTGCTGAACCCGGCTACAAGGAGATTCTCCTCAAGCCCGATTTCTCAATCCAGCAGATGGATAGTGTGAGAGTGAGCTACAATACTCCTTATGGATTGCTCGTCAGCCATTGGGTCAAGACTCCCATGCACATCAGATGGAATATCGAGATACCTTGCAACACAACTGCTCTTATATGTGTCCCGACTCCTGACCGCAAGGCTGTCAAAGCCAAGGGTGCAGAGTTTGTCCGCAGTGAGGGCAATGATTCCTATTGGCGTGTCGGCTCCGGCAGCTATGTTTTCGATGTGAAGGTTGATCCCTCGCTCGGAGACAAGCGCAAGGGTATCCTCAACGACGAATTTATCTACGAGACAGCATCATTCCCCGAATGTCATGGTGCGACTATCGCCGAACTCCCCAACGGAGATCTCGTGGCGGCCTATTTCGGAGGGACCAAGGAGCGTAACCCCGACTGTGTCATCTGGGTGTCACGCAAACCTAAAGGCGCAACCGGATGGACTGCTCCCGAGATTGCTGCCGACGGTGTCTTTGACCTCAATGATCCAACCATCAAGCTTGCCGGTCTCTCAGGAATAAATGAGGAGACTACTCCTGCCACTGCCGGGCCCGTCGGTCCTAATTTCAAGGGCGATATCAACAATGCCCGCCGCAAGGCCTGCTGGAATCCGGTCCTTTTCCAGATTCCCGGTGAGAAAGAATTGCTGCTATTCTTCAAGATAGGTTCGAGTGTCGGTGACTGGACCGGCTGGGTGGCCCGTTCGAGCGATGGTGGCAAGACCTGGAGCCAGCGTGAGCCGCTCCCCGAGGGTATCCTCGGCCCGATCAAAAACAAGCCTGAGTATATCAACGGACGCATCCTCTCCCCGAGCAGCCGCGAGGGTAAGGGATGGACTGCATGGATTGAGATCAGCGATGACAACGGTAAGACATGGCGCTCCACCGGTCCGCTGCCCTCAGACTCTGCCGTCAGGACTGACAGGACTGAGCCGGAGCCCATCTATGCAATTCAGCCCAGCATCCTTCGCCATGCCGACGGTCGCTTGCAGATTCTCTGCCGCACCCGCAACTCCCACCTCGCAACGAGCTGGAGTTCGGACAACGGCGAGACCTGGACTCCGTTGACTCTGACTGATTTGCCAAACAACAATTCAGGCACAGATGCCGTGACGCTCAAGGATGGCCGTCATGTGTTGATCTACAACGATTTCGCCACCCTTAAGGGAACTCCCAAGGGTGTCAGAACTCCGCTTTGCATCGCAGTTTCGGACGACGGAATCAACTGGAATAATGTAGTCACGCTCGAAGACAGCCCTGTCAGCCAGTATTCCTATCCCAGCATTATCCAGGGTAAGGATGGAAAGCTCCACGCAATCTACACCTGGCGCCGTCAGCGCATCAAATATGCCAGACTTGACCTTTGATTTCTTATTTTCAGTATAACCACAACCTCTAATTATAATCATGAAAATTCTTGCAGCTGCAATCCTCAGTCTCGGATTGACATTGAGCTTCGGTTCATGTAGCTCATCCTCCTCTCAGACTCAGCCTGAAGAGGATCTGTATATGTTCACCTCTTTCCATGAACCGGCCGATGAAGGTCTGCGCTTCCTCTACAGTGAGGATGGCATACACTGGGACAGCATCGCGGGTACATGGCTCAAACCTGAACTCGGCATGAACATCATGCGTGATCCTTCGATTGTGGTCGGTCCCGACAGCACTTATCATCTCGTATGGACTATCGCATGGAAGGGTGACACCGGCTTCGGCTATTCAAGTTCGAAAGATCTTATCCACTGGACAGAGCAGCGTCGCATCCCTGCGATGGATTCCATTGCATCCACACAGAATCTCTGGGCTCCGGAGCTTTTCTACGACGACGTGAAGGGGCAATACATGATCGTCTATGCCTCATGTGTGGTTGACGCCGGTTTTGATGTCGGCATCGAGGACGAGAAAAATAACCACCGTCTCTATTATGTCACCACCAAGGATTTCGAGACCTTCTCTGATCCCAAGCTTTTCTATGATCCTGGATTCAGCTGCATCGATGCAGTGCTTGTCAAGCGCGGTCCGGAGGATTATGTGATGGTAGTGAAAGACAACACCCGTCCCAACCGCAACATCAAGGTCGCGTTTGCAAAATCGGCCGAAGGCCCCTACAGTCCGGCCTCCGAGCCCTTCACCGAGTCATTTACCGAAGGCCCCTCGGTTGTGAAAGTGGGTGATGACTACTATATCTACTACGACACCTACCGCAAGTTTATCTACAGCGCTCACAAGACTAAAGATTTCAAGACTTTCACCGACGTGACCGACAGTATCAGTGTGCCTAAGGATCATAAACACGGTACTATTTTCCGTGCACCCCGTTCAGTCGTTAACAAACTAATTGAAGCCAGCAAAAAATGAAACTCTCATCACTGCTTCTTATCTCGGCGACCTGCCTTGCGGCGATTAATGTGAATGCCGAGGAGAAGATTCACTATACCGGGACGAAACTTTCCAATCCCAACCGCCACGATGGCGCACTGTCGCCGGTTGTGGGTGTCCATAACATCCAGACCATGCGCGCCAATCGCCGCTATGACCTCTATGCCCCGAACGAAAACGGCTGGACTTACAATCATCAGCCGATGATGGCATATTGGAACGGCAAGTTCTACATGCACTATCTCTCCAATCCTGTCGATGAGCACGTGGGAGGTGGCCGCACCCTGCTTCAGACTTCGGAGGATGGCTACAACTGGAGCGCGCCCGAGATTCTTTTCCCTGTCTACCCGGTGCCTGACGGCTTTAAAAAAGAGGGTGTGGATCAGGTGGCGAAAGGTCATGATGCAGTCATGCACCAACGCGTGGGGTTCTATGTCTCTAAATCCGGGCGCCTTCTCGCCATCGGTAACTACGGCATAGCCCTTCATCCGAAAGATGATCCCAACGATGGCAATGGCATCGGTCGAGTGGTGCGTGAGATATATCCCGACGGATCCTTCGGCCCGATCTATTTCATCTACTACAACCACGACTTCAACGCGAAGAACACCATCTATCCCAACTATAAGTTGAGTAAGGACAAGGGGTTCCGTCAGGCCTGCGAGGAGATCCTTGATAATCCTCTTTACCGCATGCAGTTTGTGGAGGAGGCTGACCGGAATGACCCGATGCTTCCGCTCTCCAACCCCTACAAGGCTTTCTGTTGGTACACTCTTCCCAATGGTGACATTGCCTCACTGTGGAAACATGCCTTGACCTCAATCAGTAAGGATGGGGGCAATACGTGGGCTCAGCCTGTCGAGAGAGCGAAAGGCTTTGTCAACAGCAATGCCAAGATCTGGGGACAGAAACTCAGCGACGGCACCTATGCCACCGTCTACAATCCCTCGGAATTCCGCTGGCCGCTTGCAATCTCTCTGAGCTCTGACGGTCTTGACTACACCACTCTCAATCTTGTCCACGGCGAAGTGCCCCCGATGCGCTATGCCGGACAGTATAAATCGTTTGGTCCGCAATATGTACGCGGCATCCAGGAAGGCAACGGTACTCCGGAGGATGGCGACCTGTGGGTCACCTACAGTGTAGGTAAAGAGGATATGTGGGTCGCACGTATCCCGGTCCCTGTTCAGACAGTGGCCACTGCGCATGCCGATGAAGATTTTGCAGACTTCAAGCAGCTTTCTGATCTCGATATGTGGAATATCTATTCTCCGGTATGGGCGCCTGTGTCGCTTGAGGAGAAAGATGGCAAGACATGGCTAACTCTTTCCGACAAGGATCCATTTGATGTGGCTAAAGTGGAGCGCAAGATTCCGCCGACGCGCGAGCTGACAGTCGAGTTTGATCTTATGGCCGACCAGAATGAATATGGTGATCTGCTCATTGAGTTTGTCGATGATGAGGGGACAGCATGTGCCCGTCTTGATCTCACACCCGACGGTGAGTTCCGCTCCAAAGGTGGCGCCCGCTATGGAAAGATTCTTAACTATGAGCCGGGCAAACCGTATCATGTGAAAGTCGACCTCACGCTCGACAACCGTAACTCGACCGTCTATGTCAACGGAGAGAAGAAAGCCACCCGTATGCTCTTCGCTCCGGTCAAGGAGATTGAGCGCGTGGTCTTCCGCACAGGTAAGCATACAGATTTTCCCAATGTAGACACCGAGGCAGACCAGCACAACGATATGCCTCGCGCAAACGACGTCGATAAGCAGGCTACTTACCGCATAGCTAACTTCAAGACCTCGTCGCGCGATGTCGATTCGACTGCTGCCGTACTCAAATATGACGATTTCGCCCATCATGCTGACTATTTCAACGGCATGGAGGATGAGAATATAGTCCAGGCAATCCCCAACGCCGAGTCTTCGGAATGGATGAAAGCCAACATACCTCTTTTTGAATGTCCCGACAAGGATATGGAGGAGATGTACTACTACCGTTGGTGGACTCTCCGCAAACATATCAAGAATACCCCTGTCGGCTATGGCATGACTGAATTTCTCGTTGACCGCAGCTATGCGGACAAATATAATCTCATCGCTTGTGCTATCGGCCACCACATCTATGAAAGCCGTTGGTTGCGTGACCCGCAGTATCTCGACGGTATCATCAATACATGGTATCACGGAAATGACGGAAAGCCGATGGCTAAGATGGAGAAGTTCAGCTCATGGAATCCCGATGCTGTCTACAACCGCTATCTTGTCGACAATGATATTGACGCTCTTGCGAAGATCTATCCCGATCTGAAGGATGAGTATGCGCGTTGGGAAAATACACATCGTCTGCCAAGCGGTCTCTACTGGCAGGGCGACGTCCAGGACGGCATGGAAGAGAGCATCAGCGGCGGACGCAAGAAGAAATATGCGCGCCCGACCATCAACTCATATATGTATGGCAACGCTAAGGCTCTCGCTGCCATTGCCGACAAGCTTGGTAAAACAGCCGACAAGGAGCTTTATGAGAAAAAGGCTGACGAACTGAAAAATCTTATCCAGAGCAAGCTTTGGAATGAAGATCACGCATTTTTCGAGACCATGCGTGGCGATACTCTCGCTCAGGTACGCGAGGCCATAGGCTATATCCCTTGGTATTTCAACATGCCCGACAAGGGTAAATATGACGAAGCGTGGCTTCAGCTCAACGATGAGAAAGGTTTCTCAGCTCCATACGGACTGACAACTGCCGAGCGTCGTCATCCCGAGTTTCGCACCCACGGCGTCGGCAAGTGTGAATGGGATGGTGCCATCTGGCCCTTCGCTTCAGCCCAGACTCTGACTGCCCTTGCAAACTATCTGAATTCTGAGGAGAATCCGTCTGTGACCGACAGCACCTACTTCGCTCAGATGAAGCTCTATGTCGAGTCGCAGCACCACCGTGGCCGTCCCTACATCGGAGAGTATCTCGACGAGGTAACCGGCTATTGGCTCAAGGGTGACCAGGAACGAAGCCGTTACTACAATCACTCGACTTTCAACGACCTCGTCATCACCGGCCTCGTGGGCCTTCGTCCCCGCAACGACAACACTATCGAGGTCAATCCGCTCATCCCCGATGGAGAGTGGGATTGGTTCTGCCTCGACAACGTGCCCTATCATGGCCACAACGTCAGCATCATTTGGGACAAAGATGGCAGCCGCTATCATCAGGGCAAAGGTCTGCGTGTGCTTGTCGACGGCAAACTCGTCGGCCAGACCGATAAACTTGAGCGCCTTGTCTGCAAGGATGTTTTATAATAAAACAACATATTTAATATAGTCATGAGACAAATATTGAATCTCATAATTATGCTTGCGGTGTCACTTTCATCCTATGCGATGGAAGTGACCCGCATGACTGTTGAGATGACCGATAATCCTTTGGCAGTCGACACCGGGACCCCGCGCTTCGGTTGGCAACTCGAGGGAGTCAACGGTGACATGCAGTCGGCCTATCAGATTGAAGTCTTTGCCACCGACGGGCACAAGGAGCGCCGCGTTTGGGATTCCGGTAAGGTGATTTCCGGTGAGAGTCAGCTCGTCCGCTATGCCGGCCCTGCATTGAGCAAGGGTGAGCGCTACTCGTGGCGTGTCAAGGTGTGGGATGAGTCCGGCCGTGCATCCAAATGGAGTGCGAAAAGCTCATTCCGCATGGTTCCCGACGATGCTTTTCTCTCGGGTGACTGGATCGGTGCCATCAGCTATGAGGATGCCAAGCTGCCTGAGGGGCGCAACTACACCTACGACAAGTGGAAACTCCCGGAGGTGAAGGAAAAGTGGGAGGCTGTCGACTCGATGGCGTCGCGGAGCATACTTCTGCGTGAGGAGTTCGATCTGCCGAAGAAAATCGCAGAGGCTACAGTCTATGTCTGCGGTCTCGGCCACTACGAACTTTCGGTCAACGGGACAAAAGTCGGCGACGGAGAGTTTACTCCTCTCTGGAGTGACTATGACAAGACTGTCTATTTCAATACCTATGATGTGACATCTCTCGTCAGACGCGGCGAGAACGCTATCGGTGTGCTCCTCGGCAACGGTTTCTATAACGTGGTCCGCGGAAGCCGCTACAGCAAGCTTCAGGTTGGTTTCGGCCCCGAGACTCTGTGGCTCAAGATGGTAGTCCGCTATTCCGACGGCTCGACGGAGACTATAGCCACGGGTGACGGGTGGAAATATGACCTCAGCCCGATAACATTCCATTCCATCTATGGCGGAGAGGACTATGACGCCCGTCTCGAGCAGCCGGGATGGAATATGCCCGGTTTTGATGAATCGGGTTGGAAGTCTGTTGTGGTGCAGCGCGCTCCCAAGGGACGCCTTACCCCTCAGATGGCTCCTCCGGTCAAGATTATGGAATATTTCACTCCTGTCAGCCGTCACAAACTGACTGCCGATGAGGTTGCGAAAGCCTCCAAATCG
The DNA here is from genome assembly GCA_023665865.1 of Staphylococcus sp. GTDB lineage: Bacteria > Bacteroidota > Bacteroidia > Bacteroidales > Muribaculaceae > Duncaniella. Next base: position 297,463 of record JAMPDC010000001.1, on the reverse strand, counting down.
ACCAAACGCACAGTCGACAGCTCAGCGATACTCCTCGACATGGGGCAGAACCTTGCCGGTTTCCCCCGGATCACTCTGCAAGGCAAACCGGGTCAGAAGGTGACGATGATTGTGGCCGAGAGTCTCACCGACGAGAATGCCGCCAATCAGCGTCAGACTGGCCGTCAGCATTACTACACCTATACTCTGCGCAGCGACAAGCCTGAGACATGGCATCCGCGCTTTTCATACTACGGTTTCCGCTATATCCAGGTAGAGGGTGCGGTGTTTGCCGGGGAGCCTAACCCGCAGGGGCTCCCGGTTATCGAAGATATACGCTCATGTTTCATCTACAATTCCGCTGCCGAGGAGGGTGCTTTCGAAAGCTCGAGTGCGGTGCTCACTTCGGCCCACCGGCTCATCAGAAATGCCATACGCAGCAATATGCAGTCAGTCTTCACCGACTGCCCTCACCGTGAGAAGCTCGGCTGGCTTGAGCAGGTACATCTCAATGGCCCGGGGCTGCTCTATAATCTGGATCTGACCACCTATCTGCCGAAAGTGTTGCGCGACGTGGCCAACAGCCAGCGTGCCGACGGAATGGTGCCTACAGTCGCACCGCAATATGTGGTGTTTGAATGGCCAGGCATGGAGGGATTCTCTGAGTCACCAGAGTGGGGAGCCACGCTCATCATCTCACCGTGGATGTATTATGAAACCTATGGCGATGATTCGCTCATCAGGGAATACTATCCCAATATGGTGGCCTACGTCGACTATCTTACTTCTCGCTCTGAGGGGCATCTGATAGACTTCGGTCTCGGCGATTGGTATGACTATGGAGATTTCCGCGCAGGATTCTCACGCAACACTCCAGTAGGCCTCGTCGCTTCCGCCCACTACTATCAGGATCTGCTCTATTTGGTCAGGTCGGCCGAGTTGCTTGGCAAGAAAGACGACGCCGCGCGCTACTCTGCTCTTGCCGCCAAAGTGCTTGCTGCTTTCAATGAGAAGTATTTCGACGGAGCTACTTGCGACTACGGCACCGGAAGCCAGACGTCAAACGCCCTTCCGCTCTATCTCGACATGGTGCCTGCCGGCAAACGCGACTGTGTGATAGCGAATCTTGTCGGAGACATCGAGGAGCATGGCTGTCGCCTGACCACGGGCGATGTCGGCAACCGTTACCTCTTCCGTGCGCTGGCCGACAATGGATTGGACTCGCTGATGTATAAGATGCACAACCACTACGATGTCCCGGGCTATGGTTTCCAGCTTCAGTTTGGAGCTACGACGCTCACCGAGCAGTGGGATCCCCGCCAGGGTTCGTCGTGGAACCACTTCATGATGGGGCAGATCGAGGAATGGTTGTTCCGCTCGCTTGCCGGCATACAGACCGATGAGACCCGTCCGGGCATGAAGCATCTGATCATCCGTCCATCGGTGGTGGGTGACCTCACTTCGGTCAAGGGTAAGACGGCGACTCTCTATGGCGACGTAGCCGTCGACTGGGAGCGCACGGGCGATGACTTCACACTCAACGTCTCAATACCCGCCAACTGCTCGGCTGATGTCTATGTGCCGGGTGAACCGGCACCCCGTCAGATCAAATCCGGTAAATATACGTTTTCATCAAAACTATAGAAATGAAAAAAACAGGCATGATTCTCGGACTGGCCGTGGCAGCTGCCATGCCGGTCTGCGCGCAGAATAATTATGAAAATAAATTCACCCGTCCGCTTGGCGAAGTGCTTACCGAAATAGGGGAGCGTTTCCACGTGAGATTGAAATATGACATCGATACGACAGGTCTCGTGTTGCCGTATGCCGACTCCCGTATAAGGCCCTACTCGTTGGAGGAGTCGCTGACCAATGTGCTGACGCCGTTTGACTTCAAGTTTGTCAAGCAAAACGAGACTACCTACAAGCTCAAACCCTATGAGTATCACAGACGCACGGAGGCCGATGGTCGCAAGCTGACAGCTTGGCTGTCGTCGCTCTATTCCGATAAGACCTCATGGGAGGCACGCCGCGACTCGCTCAGACAGGAGGTCAGACAGCTCCTGACCATCGACGAATATCTTTCACGCCGTGTCGATGCCAAACCGGTGTTTTCCAAACTCCGCAAGTTTGACGGATATACCGTGCAGAATTTCTACCTTGAAACCCTCCCCGGCCTCTACGTCTGCGGGTCGATCTATGCACCGACAACCAAGGGAACGCATCCGCTGATCATTTGCCCCAACGGACACTTCTCCAACGGCCGCTACAACGATGCCCAGCAGCAGCGCCTCGCCACTCTCGCCCGCATGGGTGCCATCTGTGTCGACTATGACCTCTACGGTTGGGGCGAATCGGCCCTGCAGGTCGGCAGCGAGGCCCACCACACGTCGGAAGCCCACGTCATCCAGGCTCTCAACGGCATCTCAATCCTCGACTTCATGATCGGCCGCAAGGATGTGGATCCCACCCGTGTCGGAGTCAACGGAGGTTCGGGCGGTGGGACGCAGAGTGCTCTTCTCGCTGTGATTGATCCGCGCTACACGGCCGCCTGCTCTGTCGTAAGCCTGTCGTCATATTTCGATGGCGGTTGCCCCTGCGAGAGCGGAATGCCTATCATGCGTGCCGGCGACGGGACATGTAATGCCGAGCTTATCGCCACCTTCGCACCACGCCCGCTGGCCATCGTCTCCGACGGCAAAGACTGGACCAATACAGTGCCCGAGAACGAGTATCCCTATCTTCAGCGCATCTACGGTTTCTATGGCGAGGCCGACAAGGTCTCAAACGTACACCTGCCCACAGAAGGCCATGATTTTGGCCCGAACAAGCGTCAGGCGGTCTACGATTTCTTCATCAAAACCTTCGGTCTCGATGCCTCGAAACTCGACGAGTCAAAGGTCACCATCGAACCGATGGACACTCTGAAGAGTTTCGGCACCGATGGCGAGAAGATGCCCGCCGGAGCCATCCGCTATAGGAAGTGATCAATATAGCAAGGATAATAGAAAAGATACAGACGCGTAGAAGCTCAGAAAATACCTTATGTTATTTCTGTTTCACTTCTGTCGGTCTGTATCTTTTTCCGTCCCGCATGCAGCTGATTTCGGAATTACAGGCCGTTTCTCTTAGCGAAAATGCGATTTCAGCATGAAAAATCGGATTTAATTTCACCACGTCAAAAAAAAACAGTACATTTGCAACGCAAAAGCCAAAAAATGCGACAGTAGCTCAGTTGGTAGAGCATCAGCTTCCCAAGCTGAGGGTCGCGGGTTCGAGCCCCGTTTGTCGCTCGCTCAGAAAACAGGTAGTTAGAGTAACTCTAACTACCTGTTTTTTGAATTTATCTCATTGTGGATTTTTCGTTATTGTTCCTGCTTCAATGGCGTGATGAAGATGAATACTTGTTGACCATTGGAAGTGGGGAAGTTGGTTAGATGCTCAAGTTGCTTAACGTAGCCGGCAGAGTGTTCACGGATATTTTCGATTATCTCTGTATCGTAGGTGTTGTCGGCTTTCTCCGTAGTGCGGATTATCATGTCTTCAGTAATGTTTGAACCGTTGAAGAAGCGCGACGCTTGCGACATCGCCTTGACTTGTGCAACTCGGTTGAGTGCCGACTCTGACTTATATTTGGACTTATCGATTTGGACAACCGACATCAGATAGGCATTTTCGTAATCCTCTATTGCCTTGACTCCATTAAATGGAGCATTCTCATATATTCGTATAAGAAAGTTTGTCAAAGCTATCTTCTCATTATTATAACTTTGCGCGGAGATAGTATTCCCTATAACAAGGAATAAGATTGTTACAAATATTTTTATCTGGATCATTCTATAACGATAGAGTTTTCTCTATTTTGAAGTTGTTGTATTTAGAAATTTCTGTCGACGGTATAGTCATTATAAAATTAATAGGGTCGGCAGCTGTAGTCTTATATACATATTTATTATCATCCCATTCAAGATTAAAAATCGGTACACACGTCATATTATAAAATTTCTGAACGGGGTTAAAATAGGGAAATACATAGACTAATTTGTTTTTCTTTTTGCCGATATTCTTGATTTTTTCAATTTCGTGTTGTACATTTTTGCATTTGATACGATTGAATTCTTCGATAAAGTCTTTCCGCTCAGGTTGGCTAATAAATGGATTATTCTTATTCCAATCCTTAGCATGTTTCTTCTTGGTGAATCCATTCCCCACTTCAATATCTTCTCTTCCATCCAAGAATTTTATGGCTGCCGAAGACGGTGATGAAATATTGTCGCATATCTGGAATCCATTATCAATACAATTAAGATAATGCGTAAATATTTCATGGAGAATTTTTTTACTATCAGGGTTTCTTAAAAAAACAGAGAAATAATGGTTGTCCGGTTTTCTTAAAATATTCACATGGTAAACTTTCTTATATCCTACTGTATTTTCAACACTTTCGTCCTCAAAGGCATGTAGGGCTTCCAGAGTTGAGAAAAGCTGTTGAAAAAATAACTGTGTGTTTGTGTTTGCCAACGGAAAAATACTTCCCGATATTTCTATGTTGTTATCTTTAGCTGTCGGCTCTGAGATAACCATATCGTAATCACATACATCGCGCATTTCACCCAACACTGTTCTTAGATTCTGCAACGCCTTGAGTTCAGATTCTTTATTCAGCTCCCATAGCTTCATTTCCATAGCGAAGGTATTGCCAGCGAACTCACATTCGCTACCCTTGCTTCGTGAGTATTTTATGAGTTGTGGAAGACTTACAGTTGCTTGCAGTGTGACGTATTGACCGCCATTCTGTGTGGGAGTGCAAGCCAACTCTTTGTAATCCTTGATAGAGCCGTTGCTGACAGTCACAATCTCATCCTTGACCAGTTCATCGTTGAGGATTGTTGTATTGGCCGAGACAAAGGTTCCATATGCCTGTTCGATAGCACTGCGAAGAGCATTCTTAGTAGCTTCGTCTTTTGTTGGTCCATCAGATGATACTGTTAGAGTAACCTCTTCGAGAGCTTGTGCCATAATATAGGAAGATGACAAACAATAAATCGCAACTGTGATTAATATTATAATTCGTTTCATTTTGTTTGGGTGTTTATTTGTTTATTTATTTGCGTTTGAATAAGTTAACTTGAGGTAGTTGGAAGTTTTCAGCAAAGATTTCTCCTACAGAACGACATGCGTCAACAATCGACATTTTGAATTTCTGATTGTCTTTATACTTCTGCATTTTGAATATCCACTCACGTGCGGCATCCGCAGAAAGTTTATCCGAAATAGCATTTCTAAATTGCTCAACTTCCGAATAGTTTGAAGACCGAGGGTCAATCTGCCCGATTATTTCGGCAATTTCACTTGCAGTTTCTGATGTTGGGGCTGCAGCCCATTTAGATCTGGCATTCTGTAAAAGCTGTAAACACTGGCTATCTATTTTTTTCTGGTAAATTGTGATAGCCATTTCCTGACACTTTTCGTAGCATTCGGCACACACGGGCGGAACCGATGTCAAGCTAAAGATGGCTTTGTCATATTCATCCATGTCTGCGAGAGTTTCAGCTTCTCTGATAATTGCAGAACATGAATTGGTATAGTATTGCAATATCTTGTATTGAGCCCTGTTCAAGAGGTCGCTTAGCGATTTATTCGTTGACGAAATCTTTTGGAAAGCCGAGTTGAATGTTTTTGTCTCATTCGTGCCCATGCCGCTTACGGTGGACTCACAACTGTCGAAGATTTTGTTTTCGATTAAATCAACAACCATAAAGGACACTTCCAGTTTAGTTGATAACCTTGGAGGCGTGGTTGGAGTAACATCCTTTGATAAAATGTCGCAAGTAGCTACGACAGCAAATCTTCCGGTAGGATTATTGTCGGTATACCCACTTGATGCAACTGCTTTTTTGATTCTATTGGCAAGAAACAGTTTGGATTCAGAGGGAATATCTTGTTGTTCTGCAGATACAAAAACGCCCATAGAAATTGCCGTATTCTCTTTTGCGTACATAGTAAATGGCAGCACAAACGTCATTACAAATAAAATTATATGTTTCATGGCTATTCTTATTTTTCTCCAAGAATAAGCATTGCCTCTCCTAATCCACGAATAATAACCTTAGAGGTGATATTATATGGTGGTTTTGCAAGGTGTTTTCTAAGGGCTGTGGTGAATGCGCGGGCATCCATTGCACGGTCTTTATCATCTTTTAATGGAATACGTACCTGCTCGAACTGGGCGAATGATTCAGTACCGTCGCTGAGGTTGAATGATGAGTTGACTGTATTTTTGCGTATCCACTGCTGTATGCAGTCTGTCAGTTCTTCACCATCATATTCTGTTTCAAGGTCATTCTCCCAGTTATCCCAACACCGAACTGTCAAGGATATTTCGCGCCCATTTTTCTTTTGGTCTGCATGCCACATGTCGAGCTGCTTGTCAAAATCCTTGACATTATCCTTGACGGCCGTCTCTAATGCCACAGGGATAGCTGCGGTTGTCGGTTTTGAGTTGCCGGTAGAGGATGCGATACGCTTGTTGGTATACGCGTCAAATGCTTCCAGGGTAAATGACACAATCTTTCCTGCAGGATCTTTGGTGATATTCCACCAAAGTTGGATAACAATGTCTGATTTAATACGGCGCTTGAGCACATCAAACGGAGTCTCTGAAATAATTGCTCCCGATGTTTTGCTTGACATGGCGTTATCTTCGGCTTGTTTTACATTGAGCGATTTGATTCCCTGCTCGGCATCTTTGAGTGAGTAACCCATTGATGTCAGCAGGGCACCAACTTTTGAAATAACCTGTGGGAGTTCGATGTCTTCCGCAAACGCACGCTGATAATCGGGAATACTGACTATTGTTCCTTGATTGTCAAATTTCTGCGTAAAATAGCGTTGTGTACACCAGTTATCACTCGGCAGAATCATTATTGTCGGCTTCTTGACATCATCGGCAAAAGCTGCTAATGTAGTCCCAAGCAACAATATTAGCGATAAGATTTTAGTCTTCATAGTCAGGTGTTATAAATCTTGTTAAGGATATTTATTGCCAAATCATTTTCAAGATGATCCATCTCATTCTCATCTGTGCCTTTGGATATCTTTACCCATTCTACTTCATCCTTTTCAGAAGTTTCTTCAAGGGGGGCGTTATAGGCAATTCCCTTGCGAACCGGTACGACTAATATGTCGCAACCATTATCATAACTGAAGGCAATGGCCTCACGAAGATGTGCTCTTTCATCACCAGGTGTATATATACCGATGAGTTTATTCTCAAATGTAACAAGGGTCTTGAAATCTCCCCAATAAAAGGTATCATAGAATTTGACCTTGGCATCGAGTGCCAACAAGAGTTTCAGGATTTTGGAGCAAGCAGTGCTTTTCCCTGCATCTTTCTCTCCATAGATTAAAAAGATTTTCATTCGGCATTAGAATACTGCCGCTGGGCTCACCTCGTTGGCGATTAATTGGTTTATAAAGAAAAAAGCGTGAGAGCCGTACTGTTTGCTCGTTCCACTCATCGAGGCTCTGGTATTGCCCATCGTAGCTGAACGAGCAA
>JAMPDC010000001.1:275793-289826 GCA_023665865.1 Staphylococcus sp. | reverse complement strand
CTCTCTTCACAAGAAACAGGGGAAATATTCACACAGCAGGCAATACCAAAAGAGAAGCCCCGACACGGTAGTTCGTTTGACTCCGCTGGTCGAGGCTATTGTTTTGTCTGATAATAATTAAAGCGACGATATAATAAGGTAATTTGCCTGATCCACAACCGATGTTTCCAATGATGCAAGATAGATTTGAGTCGTTGCATCGGAATCATGGCCCATTCCCTCGCTGATCACACTCAGCGGAATTCCCTTCGCCTTAGCCGCTGACGCCCAGCTATGGCGTGCCACATAGAGAGTAAGCGGGATCGTGACCCCGATCATATCGGCAACCTTTTTTAGACTCCGGTTGATATTGTAGCCCACATTCTGGTAGGCATTGCGCAGATTCACGTTGTCATTGGTCAATATTGGTAGCAGACGCTCCGTCGGGTTCACGGCATACTTGTCGAGAATCATTTGCATCTCCTTGGTCCATTCGATGTTGAGTTGCTGATTTGTCTTCCTGCGCCGATAGGTCACGATACCGTTTCTCAGGTCACACTTACGCAGATAGGCCATATCAACGAAGCTCATCCCGCGCAGATAGAAACTCAGCAGAAACATATCTCTCGCATAGTCGAGCCTCACTGACTGCGAGAGGTCGAGCGCACGCATCTTTCTGATTGCCTCCAGCGGGATGGCACGTTTCACGGTCTTGTCAACACCGGTGTAGACACGTCTGAACGGTTGACGGTTGTCGGTGATCCCATCCTCGACGGCACGATTGTAGACAGCTCTGAGGATACGGAAATAAAACGAGGAAGTGTTTGGTGCAATGCCCTTGTTGCGCTGCCATGCCTCATAGTCCTCCATCATCTGCGATGAGATATGGTCAATCATAATGTCTTCAGCGTGGCGAAACTTACGGATATTGTTGAGTGCCGACCTGTAGTTTTCAGCCGTTCCGATCTTACCATTCCTCTTTAATCTGACTATGAGTTGCTGCATATAGTTGAACAGAGTATATTCCTGGACATGGCGTTTGAATTCATCGACTATATCATCGCTTGTGAAACTCAGTCCGGAACCTTCCAGCCGTCTGACAATCTTGGTGAGGCGCTCGGTGTCACACTTGATACACTCCCTGACCGATAGGATATACACAGCCCGATCATTATCCCTCGCCGTGATCATTGGGCTTCGTTCATTCCATTCGTCCGGTCTGACATGGTATGCAGTTGTCAGCTGACGCACTTTTCTTTCATGGATTATCTGGTAATATACTGTTCCGTCTTTTTCCGCAACCGTCGACTGGCGGTATTTAACTTTAATGGAGGCCATAGCGTTTTTAGACTAAAATTAGCTATACCTACCGACATCTTCCACCTACCGCTTATCCTAAATTGTAAGGAGTGAGTTGTTTAGATTGATTTCCCGGTCTCAGCCCCCTCGATATTAAGTAGAAATTGTTTTGCCTGAAGACCACCGCCATAGCCGGTGAGAGTGCCGTCGCTGCCGATGACGCGGTGGCAGGGGGCAAAGATAGATATGGAATTTGCACCGTTGGCATTGGCCACCGCACGCACTGCTTTCGGACTCCCGATGCGGGCGGCAAGCTCTCCGTAGGAGATGGTCTGACCGTAGGGGATATTGAGCAATTCATTCCACACGGTCTCCTGAAACTTAGTGCCGGCAAACATCAATGGCAGGTCAAACGCTCTCCGCTCCCCGGCAAAATACTCGTCAAGTTGCCGCGCGGCGCGTTCGATCACCTCCGATGTCCCCTCGGCAAACTCCGCGTTTAACATCCGTTTCAGTCTCCTGTCCTCCCGCTCCGGATGCCAGTCACAGAGGCAGAGCCTGTCGTCCAAAGATCCGAGGACGAGCTCTCCGCAAGGTGTCTGATAGTGGTGGATGGTGATTGTTTTTTTCATAATGGATACAAATATAGCATATTTTCCGGACGTTTTTGCATTATCGCACCTTTTCGGGAAAATGGGAGTGTAAATTTGCGGGTGTAAACAAGATAACTAACTCTAAAATCTGATCAATATCATGAAAAAGCAAGCCTCATCCCGCCGGTCGACCCCGAAACTTCCCGTGTCTGATAATTTTTACACTTCAATCAAGGAGCGTGTCGCTTCGGCAGCCGGTGTCTGTGGCGGCAATGGACTGGAGCGCGAAGTCATGGCCGTCATCGACCGCTATATGATTGAATGTATCGAGCCGCATGGCGAGCAGACGGAAGTGATGCTTATTTTTACCCTTTTGAAATCAGAAATCGATAAAGCCGTCAAGCGTTCGGCCGCTGCGAGAGCGCGCGGAAAGCGTCGTCACGAAAGCTCGGTCGATGAGATGGCCGATACGCAGATTCCGGCTGCTGACGACTCTGAGAAGATGTCGGAAGCGCTGGCTCTTACTCCTAACCGTAAGCAACGTCGACTCATGGAGAATGAGCGCCGTCGAGCCACACGCAGGAAAATCAAGCCTCTCTCCGGGTGGAGGAAATGATGGCTTCTGAACGTCACGGCCGGAAACGAAAAAAAGACCGGCCGGCTGGTGTGCCGTCCGGTCTCGGGTGCGTTTTTATGTATGAGTAGTATATCGGTCTGATCAATAGTTGTCGGCCTTACGCTCGAAGTAGCCCTGCTCTTTGCCGCAGACGGGACAACGTTTGGGCGCATTCTTGCCTTTGTGGACGTAGCCGCAATGCATGCACTGCCATTCTTCCTCTTCCTCATCGGAGAATTCCTGGCCGTTGGTCAAACGGTCGAGGAGGCGCAGATAGCGCTGTTCGTGCTCGATCTCGACTTTAGCCACGAGACGGTAGAGAGCCGCGATATCCTTGAAGCCTTCCTCTTCGGCAGTGGTTGCAAATGATGCGTAGAGGTCGCTCCACTCTTCACGTTCGCCGGCAGCTGCCTCGCGCAGGTTGGTCATGGTGTCGCCTACGACTCCGGCCGGATAGCCGGCGTTGATATTGACAACTCCACCTTCAAGACGCGAGAAAAAGAGCTCTGCGTGGCTGAGTTCCTGTTCGGCAGTGATGAGGAAGATGCGTGCGATCTGCTCATAACCTTCCTCACGAGCCTTCTTTGCAAAGAGTGTGTAGCGTGAACGGGCCTGGCTTTCACCGGCAAAAGAGGCGAGAAGATTATGTTCGGTCTTTGAACCTTTGATAGATTTCTTTTCCATATTATTTCGATGGCGTTAATTCAGTTTAAATTTTTCGACATAAGTATAACGTATGTGAACATTGGTTTGTTCGCAGCGATTATGGCAGATCTCGTAAAATTGGGCTTAATAGCCTGAAAATAACGATGGATGAGGCGATTGTTCACACTTCCGGATTCATGTATTGGCCTTTCGTGAGAGTCTTTTTGCCATACATGACTGCGTGGCGGGGACACACGTGGTAACATGCAAGGCAGAAGGCGCAGTCCGCCCCCCATTTCGGATGCTTGCGGGGCTGACGGCCGGAGTTTTCTATATCTGCGGCTTTGTCGGGTAGCATCTTTACATTGCGCAGTGGGCAGACGGCTGCACATTTGCCACAGGAGATGCAGGCGGAGGTATAGCGGAAATGTTTGGGCGACATAGCGTGGCGGACAAACCACGGATAGATGATGCGTGTCTTGATCCATGCGAAACTGCCACGGATGAGATCGTCGCTCACCGGGGTACCGGGGAGGAAGTCGCGCAGTTCCGACGCAATCTGCGAGATGCGGGCCGGTGCGGCTGCGAGCTTCTCTGCTTCAAGTGTTTTTGAGTCGACATCGAAGCCGGTCATGCAGACGTAGTTGTTGGGCATTGTGACCGAATAGACGTTGCCGGCTGTCCATTTGCGCGCCGAGAGGTCGCTGCGCCACATGTCGGCGGTGAGTCCGCAGTCGTCCCCGCAGGTGACGACAAGATGGTGGACAATGTCATTGCTGCGATCATCGGCAAAAGTCAGTTTCCGGATGATGTCGCGGACATAGGGGGGCAGACCCCATGAATAGACCGGACATACCCACACGACCATGCGGTCATCGTCGGGAAGACGGAGTGGCGACGTGGTGAGTGTCGGGTCGAGCCGACGCAAAGATTGTCCGAGCGCCCCTGCGAGGCGCTCGGCTACATAGCGTGAATTTCCTGTGCCGGAAAACCAGAGTATCATTTCCCGTTCCTCTGTCAGATTGTCACCTGTGTGGCCCCGAATCCAAATTCGCGGAAAGAAGCGTCCTGGACGTCGTGGCCTTTATAGCGGTGGTTCAGTTCTTTCATGATGGCTGCGCGCAGCACTCCCTCACCCTTGCCATGGATGAAGACGATCTTCTGTCCTTTGTTTTTGAGGTTGGCATCCATGACTTTGCGGAATTCATCGATCTGGAGGTTGAGTATGTCGGCCGGCGATAGCCCGGCGGTGGTGTCGACGAGCTCGCTTATGTGGAGGTCGACTTCGATGACTCCGGCGTGTTTCTGACGATTGTGTTTTTGGATCGGACGCTTGGCGGGACGGTCGATCGCTTTCTTAGCCTTGATGCTCTTCTCGATCTGCGAGGAGTCGAGCACCATGCGTTTGCGCACCACGTCGTTGGTCACGAGTTCGACAGCAATCACTTCCTTGTCGAAATAGACGTTTGGCTGAAAACAGTGGAGCTTGAAGAATTTGGTGGTGTCGAGCGCTGTCTCTATCGCCATAGGAGCCTTCAGCCTGAACTCGCGGTCAGATTTGAAGGCTATCATCTGGACAGCGATGCGGTCCATCGAGGGGAGGTCGGTACCGGCTATCTCCTCAAGAAATACCTGGATGTTGGGCTCGACGACGCCGGCATAGCGGGTGGTCCAGCCGTCGGCTTCGTCGGCGCGGGAGAGATAGGTGAAATAGAGGTAGTAGTTGGAATCGTTGACGAGATAGGTGTCGAAGGTCGACGAGTTCAGGTGGCGGCTGTCGTTGGGCTCGTAGGCCAGCACTACGTTGAGTTTCTCTCCCTCGGGAGTTTCCTCCGGAGCGGGGGCGACAGGTGTGATGTCTTTAGGCAGTGGCGCCGAGCTTTTCGGGCTGACGACGTCTTGCGAGATGGCCACTTTCTGCTCCGTGATTTCGGGCGAGGCTACTACCACACACTCGCGCAGCAGGGTGGGGGTCTCGAATCCGTCGTCGTCGACGTAAGCTATGTTGCCTTGTATTCTTCTGATGATGCCGCCTCCGACTGAGTTCAGGAAGCGGACACGGTCTCCAACTTTTGCCATATTCTGTATATTAAGCTATGATAATTTCTCTTTAAGATATTTGCCGGTGTAGCTCGCCGGGTTGGCGGCAATCTCTTCGGGGGTGCCTGCCGCCACAAGGCGTCCTCCCTCGGCACCTCCTTCGGGCCCTATGTCTATGATATGGTCGGCACATTTGATGACGTCCATATTGTGCTCGATGATGAGGATGGTATGACCCATGGTGATGAGACGGTCAAATGATTTCATGAGTGTGGCTATGTCATGGAAATGCAGACCGGTGGTGGGCTCATCGAAGATGTAGAGAGTCGGTTCAACCTTTTCATCCGCGAAAAACGAAGCGAGTTTCACTCTCTGGTTCTCACCGCCGGAGAGCGACGAGGAATTTTGTCCGATTTTGATGTAGCCGAGCCCGACATCGCTGAGCGGTTGCAGGCGTTTGACAATTCTTTTCTCTTGTGTGCCGTTGACTTCCGAGAAAAATTCAATGGCCTGGTCGATGGTCATCTCAAGTATGTCGTAGATGTTCTTGCCGCGGTATTCCACTTCGAGAATCTCCTTCTGGTAGCGCTTGCCGTGGCAGGACTCACAGGGGACGGTGATATCGGCCATGAACTGCATCTCGATGGTGATGTAGCCTTCGCCTTTACACTCCTCGCAGCGGCCGCCATCGGAGTTGAATGAGAACATCGAGGCGCTGTAGCCCATCTGTTTCGCACCCTGTGTCGAAGCGAAGAGTTTACGGATCTCGTCGAAGGCTTTCAGATAGGTTGCGGGATTGGACCGGGAGGATTTGCCGATCGGATTCTGGTCGACAAACTCAACGTTTTTGATACGCGTGAGATCCCCTTCGAGACGGCGCAATGAGCCGGGAGCGTCACCCGGGTTGCCGAGCTGACGGTTGAGAGCACGATAGAGAATATCGCGGACGAGTGTCGACTTGCCTGAACCGCTGACACCGGTGACCACGGTCATGACTCCGAGTGGAAAGGCCACGTCGATATCCTTCAGATTATGTTCCTTGGCTCCGATGACTTTTATGGAGTCGCGCCAGCGGCGTCGCTGACGGGGCACGGGGATGGTGAGCTCCCCTGTGAGATAGCGGGCGGTGTAGCTCTTGGTATCACCGGCGTCGCGGAGCGTCGGAACGAGTTCTGATGGTATGCCTTGATAGATGATCTCGCCTCCGAGACGTCCGGCATCGGGGCCGACGTCGATCAGATAGTCGGCGGCGCGCATGATCTCCTCATCGTGTTCTACGACCACGACCGTATTGCCAAGGTCACGCAGCTTTTTGAGCACGGCGATGAGGCGCTCGGTGTCGCGTGAGTGAAGTCCGATCGAGGGCTCGTCAAGGATGTAGAGCGAGCCGACGAGACTGCTGCCGAGCGATGTGGCGAGGTTGATGCGCTGGCTTTCGCCGCCGGAGAGCGACGACGAGAGGCGGTCGAGGGTGAGATAGCCGAGTCCGACCTCGACGAGATATGAGATTCGGTTGTTGATCTCGCGCAGCAGACGGTCGGCTATGCGGCTGTCAGTAGCGTCGAGTGTGAGTCGCTTGAAGAATTCCATCAGATCACTGACCGGCATGCTGACGAGTTCGCCGATCGACTTGCCGCCAACCTTGACATAGGAAGCGGATTTTTTCAGGCGTGAGCCGTGACACTCGGGGCAGACAGTCTTGCCCTGATAGCGGGCTTTCATGACGCGATATTGAATCTTATATTGATTCTCGTTGAGCATCTTGAAGAAATTGTCGATGGAGGGAAACTCGTCGTAGGTCAGCCTGACGCCGTCGAGCGATTCAGGCCCATGCCAGAGGAGATTTTTCTCTTCTTGGGTGAGGTCGAGGTATGGTTTGTGGATAGGAAATTTGAATTGGGCGGAATCGCTGATGAAAATGCGCTTCCATTCGCTCATCTTGTCGCCACGCCAGCAGGCCACAGCGTTGTCGTAGACCGAGAGAGCGTCATTGGGGATGACGAGACGCTCGTCGATACCGAGCACTTTCCCGAAACCCTCGCAGGTGGGGCAGGCACCGACCGGATTGTTGAAATTAAACATCATCTCGGTCGGAGGCTCGAAGCGGATGCCGTCGGCCTCGAAAATGCGTGAGAATTCCTTGTCGATCATCCCCTCCTCGGCCCAGACGATGACTTTCAGTCTGTCGCGTCCCTCGAAGAAGGCTGCTTCGACTGAGTCGTTGATACGGCTGATCTCATCGGCGTCCGACGAGACTGCCAGACGGTCGATGAGCAGATGGTAGTCCTCCGGTTTATGGTCAGAGGCATCTCCGGTCGCCCTTATTTCGGCAATCAGTTCCTCAAGATCGATGAATTCGTTGCCACGGACGAGACGCGAATAGCCGGCCTTGAGATAGACGTCGAGCTGCGAGATGAATTTTCGCCCTTCGGGGAGGATGATGGGCGAGACGATGGCTGTGCGCGTGCCTTCGGGATAGGAGGTGATGAAGTTCACCACATCGTTGATGGTATGTTTTCTGACCTCTTCACCGCTGACGGGTGAGAATGTGTGGCCGACACGTCCGAAGAGCAGACGCATGTAGTCGTAGATCTCCGTCGATGTCCCGACGGTGCTTCGTGGATTGCGTGTGTTGACCTTCTGCTCTATTGCGATGGCCGGTGGAAGCCCCAGGATGGCGCGACATTCAGGTTTTGGCATCTTGCCCATGAACTGGCGCGCGTAGCTGCTGAGGCTTTCGACATAGCGACGCTGACCTTCGGCATAGAGGGTGTCGAAGGCAAGCGACGATTTGCCTGAACCGGAAACTCCCGTAATCACTACGAGCTTTCCGCGGGGAATCTCAAGGTCAACGTCTTTCAGATTGTTGACCTTGGCCCCGAGTATGCTTATGTTTTGTTCCTGTGTGGAAATATTATTGTTTTTCTGCATTATGAATTCGGATGCTTCAGATGTAACATACAAAGGTACAAAAAATCAACCGAATTGCCAAACGCCTGTTCCGGCGTCCTTATGCGGTCCGCGGAGAGGTGTTGAGAAGAGTGAGAAGCTGGTCGTGGATGTCGCGGGGAGCGCAGAGCATTGAGATTTCTCTCCCTTCGCGGAAACGGGTGCAGATGGCTCCTGCTTCTTCGGCGATGAGCGTGGCGGCGTTGACATCCCATTCATGGAGATTCAGCTCCCAGTAGCCGGTGAGGAAGCCGGCAGCTACGTAACACATGTCGGCCGCGGCCGATCCGAGGCGGCGGATGTCGCGCACACGGGGCATGATGGCGGCCAGATTGTCGAGGTTATTGTCGGGGTTCGTGTCTTTGTCGACCGGGAAGCCTGTCGAGATCACAGACTGCGATAATCTGGTCTGTGAGGAGGCATGGATAGGACGACCGTTGAGATATGCGCCGGCGCCTTTGCAGGCATGGAACAGCTCACCTGTGGCCGGGAGATAGACCACACCTATGATGCGCTTCCCGTGGTGCTCGAGTCCGATGCTGATGGCCCAGATCGGTATTCCGGAGAAGAAGTTTGTAGTCCCGTCAATCGGATCGACCACCCAGCGGTAGTCGCTTGCTCCTACCGTTACCCCAGACTCTTCCGAAAGGATGGAGTGTCCGGGAAAATGAGTGTTGATGAACTCTTTGATATATCGTTCGCTCTCTTTGTCGGCGATGGTGACGATGTCACTGTCATTAAGTTTGTTGTGCATGTCGATGTCGTGGCCGCTTCGGAAGTAGCCCATGGCTATTTCACCGGCCCCGCGTGCACATTCGATTATCTGCTCTAACATAGTGGCATAAATAAAAAGTTTGAATCATGTTCTATAATTAGAAAACTGAAAATCGACGGTTTTAGTTTTTTATTCGGGTTAAGTAGGAATTTTTTTTGAAAAAAACACCTCATGCAATAGTATTTTTTGCGGCTTTTACGTCTTAGAAGCAAAATCACGCGTGCTATTTGTTGTTTAACGATTTCTTAAAAATAAATGCCAATGAACAGATATTCAGTGGTACGGCCACTCTTTGCCTTGTTTTTACTCCTCAACATCTCTTTTTGTAACTCAGTAAAAGCTTGTAGGACTACGGAAAACCGGATCGACAGCATAGGAATCAGCCACACTGTCTCGCATCTAAATGTCTCGCAATTCATTCTTCCAGGGACATTGATCGTGACAGGTGCGATCGGAGCCATTGACGGAGGGCCGTTTGACAAAGCCCGTCATGCGGTCAAGAATCATCTTGACCATCTGAGGGGTGAGGAAATATTCTGTCTTGACGACTATACGCAGTTATTACCGGCAATCACCTATCTCTGCATGGGAGGTCGCCATGCCAAACATTCGTTCAAAGAGAGGGCTGTCGTCGGAGCGACGGCCTACATGATAATGGCTTCAGTGGTTAATGCGACAAAATATACAGTCCGCGAGCGACGACCGGATGCATCGACACGCAATTCATTTCCGTCAGGCCATACTGCCACGGTGTTTACAGGCGCGGAGCTCATGCGTGAGGAATATGGTTCCGGCTGGGGTGCCGGAGCTTACACATTGGCTTCTGTTGTAGCGTTTTTGCGAATGTATAACGGGCGGCATTGGCTCAACGATGTGGTTGCCGGTGCAGGAGTAGGAATATTGTCAGCCCGTCTCGCCTACGGGATGCTGCCGGTCTATAAACGTTGGTTCGGCTGGGATAAAAAAGAATCTGTGACGTCTGCCGTCATAGTTCCGTCATTTGCCCCCGACAACAAACATTTCGCAATAAATGTTGCGGTCAGGTTTTAAAACCATCATTAGACACATCAATAGAAGCGAGTGGTTAACACTTCTGTTGGGGTCATAGTGATTCTGAACAAATTTATTTGGTAGATTGTTTCCATATATGGAACGGAATTACTAACTTTGCATAGTAATTCAAGACGATATGGACAAACAAATCTTTCGGTTGATAATGCTTCCAGAGGCTATCGAGTTTCTTGATTCGCTCCCCGACAATGTCAGGGAGAAAATCTTCTACAACATCCGAAAGGTCCGTGGAGGAGTCAAGGATATAAGACTGTTTAAGAAACTGGGAGACACTTCCATTTGGGAGTTCAGAACCGAGTGGATGGGAATAGCCTATCGTCTGTTGGCGTTTTGGGATAAGGACGGTGAGACGCTTGTTGTTGCCACGCATGGTTTCAAGAAGAAACAACAGAAGACACCCCAAAACGAGATAGAACATGCAAAGGCGATTATGAAAGAATATTTTACCGAAAAGATAAATTAAGTTATGGCAATGAAATATGCAACATTTGAAGAACTTGAAGATAAATACCTCGGTAAAGTCGGCACTCCGCGTCGTGACGCATACGAGGAATCGCTTCAAGAAGAAATCCACGCTTATCATATTGGCGAGGCTATCAAACAGGCCCGTTTGAAGCAAGCCCTCACACAAGAGGAATTGGGTGCGAGAATGGGCGTGCAACGAGCACAGATTTCCAAAATTGAGAGCGGTCGCAACCTTACATTTGGTACAGTTGCAAGGGCATTCAAGGCTCTTGGTATCCCTGCCGAGCTGTCGGTTGGAGGTATGAAGGTCGCCCTTTGGTAAGAATATTTAGAATTATATTCTGATTTCGATCTCCACCACTTCACCATAGGTGGGTTGGGAGGCGAAGGCTTCGGCGTCGCTGAGACCGCGCAGACAAGCGAGGGCGTGGATGACTATGCCGCCGTGGGTGAAGATAGCCACTGTGCGGGCGTCGGTCTTCAGGAGGTCCGAGACGAAATCCATGAAGCGTGCCCTCTGTTGCATTGACGATTCGCCGCCGGTGGCAGGCACGTTGAGATAGTCTTCGAACCATAGTTGTAGCCGCGGGTCGGTGATCTCGTCGAAGCGTTTCATCTCCCACTCGCCGAAGTCCATCTCCAGCAGCCGCGGGTCGAGCCGTAGATCGTTGGCATAGCCACAGTAGGCTGCCAGACGGGTGCAACGGGAGAGGGGACTGGAATAGATGGCGTCGAAACTGTAGGCGCCCAGACGGCTCTTCGTGCGCTCGGCTTCCTCGGGGAAGGTGGAGGCGAGGCCGACGTCAGATTGCCCGTAGCAAACGCCTTTTGGTACAGCTACTGAGGTGTGGCGGATGAAGACGAGTTTCATAGCATCAGAACGTCGGGATGAGAGTATGGTTGATGATGGCTATGCCCGTCAGCATGGAGAGTTCACAGAGGAGGAAAGTCGCGCCGCAGCAGTCGCCCGTATAGCCGCCGATTTTCTTGATCATCAGTCTGGAAAGGAAGAGGAGGGTGGCGATTGGCATGACGACAGCTACGCCGAAGAGGGGGGAGATGGATAGCAATGGCAGCAGGGGGAGGAGGCCGACGAGGAGCTGAAAGGCTTTGCGGCCGGCGGTCATCGGCGAGTAGCTGATCTTGTTTTTCGCACCCTCGGGACGGGCGTAGGGCAGATAGTTTGTGATTTGTCCGGCGCAGAGTTTTGAGAATGGATCGCTTGCAAAGATAGCGGCTGCGCAGAGTAGCGGCTGCATGGCTGACAGCAGACTGAATGTGAGAAGGATGTGGCAGATTAGGCCGATGACCCCGTAAGTGCCGATATGGGAATCTTTCATGATCTCCAGGATCCGGCTGCGGTCACCTCCGCAACCAAATCCGTCGCAGAAGTCGGCGAGACCATCCTCGTGGAGCGCGCCGGTCAGCAGCAGCCGGGCGACCAGGGCCATGACAACGGCTGCCTCAAAGGGTAGGATGATGCTTCCGCCGAGGATCACGAGCGCCATCGCTCCTGCTGTCAGCCATCCGACAAGAGGCCAAAAGGACACGGACACTGAGTAGTCGGTTTGCGACGGAGTGACATATCTCCACAGGGGGAGGCGGGTGAATAGGATAAAGGCGGCTGCTATCTGTTTCATCAGGCAGGTGCGTTAGAAATATTTAGTGACGCAGACGTCGGCAAAGGAGTCCATGCGGTTGATCATTCTGACGGCTGACTCGACGATAGGGTAGGCGCAGACGGCTCCGGAGCCTTCGCCGAGACGCAACCCGAGGTTGAGCAGACCTTTGACGCCGAGAGCTTCGAGCATGAGCTTGTGGCCGCTCTCGTCGCCCTGATGCCCGAAGATAGCATAGTCGAGCACCTCCGGGTGGAGCTTGGATGCGGCAAGGATGCAGCTGGTCATGATGAATCCGTCGACGAGGATGATCATGCCGAGTTCGGCCGCACGGAGCATGGCGCCGGTTGCCATAGCCATCTCGTAGCCGCCAAACCATGCCATTTTTGAGCGGACACTGCCATCGCCGGCATAGCCGCGGATGGATTCAGAGAGCACATCATATTTATGTCTGATGCCGTCGCTGTCGAGTCCGGCTCCGGCTCCGATGCAGAGCTCAAGGGGGATGCCGGTGAAGAGATTCATCCACAGGGATGAGGCTGAGGTGTTGCCGCTGCCCATCTCTCCGAAGCTGATGATGTTGCAGTGGCTCGTCGTACGGATGTCGTCGATCACTTTTGCCCCACGCTCGAGACAGAGTTCAAGTTCGCCGTCGGTCATGGCGGGACCATGGCGGAAGTTGCGCGTCGACTTGCGGACCTTCATGTCAATGATACCGTGGCCGGCGGGAATGTCGTAGTCAACGCCGGCGTCGACGAGGATGAGTTTGAAGCCATGTTGCTCGCAGAGGAAATTGATGCCGGCGCCTCCACGGGAGAAGTGGCCGAGCTGCTGCCAGGTCACCTCCTTGGGCGAGATGCTGACCCCCTCTTCGATGACACCGTGGTCAGCCGCGAAAAGCACATTGTGGGGCTCGCGCAATTCGGGCGAAAGTGTGTGCTGGATGAGGCAGATCCGGAGGGCTACCTCTTCGAGCCGGCCCAGTGAGCCGCGGGGCTTTGTGAGGTTGTCGATTTTGTCGGTTATCGCGCTTTCAAGCGATCTGTCGGTCGGAGTGATGGAAAACTTCATTGCTACTTTATTTTTACGTCAATTCCTGAGACGATGAGGTGAACTTCGTCGGCGATGGAGGCCACATATTGGTTGATGGTGCCTTGCAGATCGGTGAAGCGCCGCTGCAAGGCATTGTCGGCCACTCCTCCGAGTCCGATTTCGTTGGTGACCATGAACATAGTCGCACCTCGGGCAAAGAGTCGGTCGAGACGGGCGGTCAACTCGCCGGTAGCCGCTTCGATATCCTCGTGACATCTGAAGAGCCAGTTGGTGGCCCAGAGTGTCAGGCAGTCAAAGAGCACTACGTCGGTCGGGCCGAGGTCGATGTCGTCGACAAAGAGGGGCTCTTCGAATGTGGTCCACCGGTGGCCGCGGCGCTCTTTGTGGATGTCGACGCGTTGGCGGAATTCATCGTCAAAGACCTGTGCGGTAGCGATGTATTTCGGACTGTCGGACAACGATAGCGCGAGCCGCTCGGCAAACAGGCTTTTGCCCGACCGCTGGCCTCCGGTAATCATTATGATCTTTGCCATTTGGGGAGTGTCAGAATTGTGATTATGATAATAGATCGGTTGTGGTCCCACAGGCTTTGATATGGCCATGTGTTCTCGTCGTGCAAAAATACATAAAAATCTGTGGATTTATCATAATTTTACATCTGTAATCAAAACCGGGTCGAGGGATTTTCCCTTGCAAGAGTGTTTTGGAGGGCGGGTGTCCGACAAAAACACATCTTGCAGTGGTTAACGAACACCATCTTTGTCAATATCGGATTTAATCTTATTGAAAAGTAGGCTAATACGCTGATATGTCCGATTTTTGATGTATATTTGCGTTTGAAACCAAACGCTTATCTCCAAATGGCAAAAATCATAGTTCAAAATACTCCAATTACCGTAATCGGAGTTGACGGCGATGATTATATTTCG
>JAMPDC010000001.1:26133-275693 GCA_023665865.1 Staphylococcus sp. | reverse complement strand
GTGTGAACGACCATGAATTACGGTCATAGTAAATCACGAGATTTCTGCCCTGATAAAGAATCACATCGCCGGGACCGGTTGTGATCTGTGTATCGTTGGTGGGCAGAGAGAAACCGAGAGGCCCGACCTTCTCAAAGTTGGAATAATCCTGCATGTTCACGGTCAGGTCGCCCTCTTTGAGTTTGTCAGCTAAGGCACGGGCCGAACTGTTGTCGGCAAGAGTCATTGTAAGTGTCTGACTGCCGACATTGATTGAGATTGTTTGTGTAACCATATTTGTTTCTTATTCCATTATGTGTTGCATCTTATTTTTAATATGCAAAGTTATCTCAAATGACACACATACTTTGGATACAAATTATTGGATTACTAACCAATTTTATGGATTATATCCATGTCATGGTTGCTCTGCCGAGTAGCGACAGGATTGAGCCATCGCCCGTAAGTGAGCATACGCCACATCCATTCAAGCGGACCGAAGCGGAACACCGACAGCCACGCGAAACTGAACATGATTTGAAACGCGAATACTCCCAAAGCCACGAGTTCAGTCACAGCAAGACCGATGGATGCCCCCAAGCCAAATCCGATGCCATAGAACAGCAACATTCCGATGACAGACTGGCTGATGTAGTTGGTCAGAGCCATCCGCCCGGGAGCGGCAAACATTTTCCAGACTATTAAATCACGATGACGGATGCAGAACAATCCGAGCAGAGCGGCGTAGGCAAAGCCTAAAGGATATACGCTTACCGCGTAAAGCAGTGAATGGACGGCATTGCCCATCGGGTGCGAATTAACTCCACTGAAGGCATATACAATAGACATCGGAACACCTATGATGCAACCCCATTGGGCAACCCGACGCAGCAACATTTTATGGCTGTCAAGGTCAGCGTATATTTTCTGCCGGCCTATTTCAAACCCGATCAGAAACAATCCCATGACCTTGAAATAGCGGTTGCCGTCAACAAATTCATACATACGCTCCCACGCTCCCTGCATGAGAAACTGCGAAACCTCTCGATAACACTGCGCATCACGGAGCCATGTGCCGAAGTTTTCTTCGGTAATGCCATATAATCCGGCTGTGCGCCACCATTGGTCGTATGGATATTTTGCAAGAAACACCCCGCCGGCCTCGCACATGGCATCAATCACTACAGGGATGACAAGCAGGACGGTAGCCACTGTAAGGATCTTCCTGTCCGACATATTCCGGAACAATGGCAGCAACATTCCCAACACTGCGTAGAGAAGCAATATATCTCCGCTCCATATCAACATAAGGTGTGTACAACCAATCAATGCAAGTATTATCATTCGACGGTAGAATATCCGGAACCCGTTGGCTCCCCGTTCGGCAGCGTGGGAGATAATGATTGAAAAACCGATCCCGAAAAGCAACGAGAATAGAGTATAGAATTTTCCGTCGATAAAGAGATACTGCAAAAATTTCACAATTCGGTCAATTCCGGCATCCGGCATTGATTCAACCACCTTGTCAGGCTGGAATGTATAGAGTGAGAATTCCGGATAGTTGGCGAGGCACACGCCTAACAGGGCGAAACCCCGCAGGGCATCAAGGAATATATGCCGCTTCGAGGTTGATGTGGGAAAAAGAGTTGACTTGTTCGTTCTGTCGCTCATTGCTGCTTATTCGTTTATTCTACTTATCCATTTATTAATCTGATATCACTGTCAGATACGCTACAGACAGTCATGTTCAGGCTTGATTTTATTGTCTGATTTGCCGTAGATATTCCGATGGAGTCATGCCGGTCTGTTTCTTGAAGAAACGGCTCAGATGCTGTGTATAGTCAAAACCTGTTTTATATGCCACTTCAGAAACGGTCAGTCCTGATGCAAGGTTGTTTTTAATCACTCTTATAATGAATCGGCGGATGTGGCTGCCTGCCGTTTCTCCGGTCATACGCTTTATCAAATCTCCGAGATAGTTGGGCGACATGCACAACACATCGGCAAGATATTGGATATTAGGCAATCCCTTTTCTGCCTGCAAGTTCTTTTTGTAATAATCCAAAAGCGCACTTTCAAAGCGGGCAAGAACATCATTGTTCTCGATGCGTCGTGTAAGGAACTGACGGTTATAGAAACGCTGACAGAAGCGGAGAAGGACATCAAGATACCCGACGATGATGCTGTCCTGCATATCATCGTGGTTGTTGTCTACTTCTTTTTTGATTTCTTTTATCAAGGATACTATTGTCCCCCTTTCTTCGCGGCTCATGTGCAGGGCTTCATTGCTGTGATAGTCAAAAAAGGAATATTCCCTGATTGATTTTTCAAGTGACGTCCCGTGCAGGAGGTCAGGATGGAAAAGCACTGCCCAGCCGGAAATGGATACTGTCTCTCCGTTATCTTCCTTGCCTCCGATCTGTCCGGGAGATACACACAGCAGTGTCGATTCCTTGTAGTCATAGCGTCCGCAACCGTAAGTAAGGTCAACAGTCGCGTCGTCGCGGAGGAATAATGCATAAACCCCGTAGCTGTTCAGACTATGGCGTATAGGCGACACCGCGTCATAGTCAATCACACTGACAAGGCGATGGCGGTCTGTCTGACCGAGATAGGAGCTGTAATCTCCGGTATTGTCAACTTTCAGAATCTTACCCATACAGCAAAATTTTAATTTAGCGCGTAAATCGGAAGCGCATGTCGGCCAAAGGCCTGTTGCGCGGCGCCCGAAGGGCATCTGGATTTTTGCGCAAAATTAGCAATAATATTCTGATTTTTAAACGTTACAATGCAGAATCAGTAAAAGTGATACATCTATATGGATGATTGATACATCGCCCTCGTTTCTACTCCCTAATTTTGCATTGTGAAAAAATAAACCGGAAATGAACAGTAAGATAATAATACCACAGGAAGCATGCGATGATGAAGTTATCGTATACATGGCGACACGGCATCATTGCCGCCCGCAGGAGATAATATTGCGTTTTCTGTTGCAGGATGAGATAATCCGGCAGAATTCAGAGAAAGAGGAATTTGTATCACTTGAAGAAAACGAGATGGAAATACTGCGCGACATGGGTCTGCGCCCTACGACAATAGAATTTATATGAATATCATGAAATTATACCATATCCTTTTACCGGTTTTGTTCTCAGCCATTACACCGGGTGTTAACGGGCAGGAACATACAACAGATGGAATAAGAAGTAATATAGAAACCAATACAGACATGAAAAGAATCAACATTGGTAAGAAACTCGCTCTTTATCCAATGCCTGTCACAGTAGTCGGTGCGGATGTCAACGGTTCGGTCAACTGGCTTGTGGTATCACATGTCGGGATCATCGGACATGACCATATACTCGTCAGCATGAGCGACCGGCACCATACCAACCAAGGCATATCGGAATCTAAAAAACTGTCAGTAAATATTGTTGACCGAGCCATGCTTCCGAAGGCCGATTATGCAGGCACAGTCAGTGGTGCGCAGACCGATAAATCGGATGTATTCAGATGGCAACGGGGCGAAAACGGTTCTCCCGTTATAGACGAGGCTCCGCTCACGATGGAGCTTGATGTGGTGGATGTGTACAAATCCGAAGGATTCGACAATTTCATCTGCACCATAGCCAATACCTACGCATCTCCGGAAATTCTTGACAGCGATGGCAATATCGACTATAATGTTCTTAAACCAGTGCTGTTTGAGTTCCCGACATATTCCTATCTTGCGACCGGGGAGATCATAGGGCGATGCCGGCGATTTGAGGATGCGCCCGCGATGTGCCATAAGCTGCCAATGCAGCCCGACGGCATAATCCGGCTCTCAAAGATAGAGGTCTATCCGGAATACCGCGACGAATATCTCAGGTATGCCACGGAGGTGGGAGATGTGTCATTGCGCACCGAACCCGGTGTGCTGACAATGTATGCCGTCGCCGAGAAAGAGAATCCGTGTAACATCACGATACTTGAGACATACGCCAGCGAAGCAGCCTATAAATCACACATAGCCTCGCCTCATTTCCAGAAATACAAGCAGGGAACCCTGCACATGGTCAAAAGCCTCGTGCTTTCCGACCAGAATGTCCTGAACCCCGACAACGAGATAAGGAATTATATAAAGCTCTGAAATGTAGCGTGTTCAGATGGGCGGACATAGCCGCTTGTCCGTTTTGCAAATGAGATGGGAGCATCCTATCCGTATTGCATTCCAGCCTTTTCAGCAGGTACAAAACCCGTTGAAAGGCTGTTTTTATAAATTGACCTTAAATCCACCTAAAGCTGTAAATCCGGGCATCTCATATCCGCGGTTTATCATGTAGCGGGCATCAGTAATATTCTCAAGACGTGTGAAAATATCGACATAGCGGCAGATGCTGTAAGTAAGTTTAAGATTAAACAATGTGTAATTCTGATGCTTCACATCATTGGCTACATACAGCCCACCCACACCCTTCACATCTGCGGCAATCTTTAACCTTTCCCACAATGTGAGTTCCGTACCGAAGTAATACTGATTTTTTGGTGCGCCGACGAGATTATCCAGCGATGTGTGCATATAACTGTATGATGCAAACAGCCACAGATTATCGAGCGGATTGCTCTTTGCAGTAATCTCGATGCCTTTGTTGATGAATCGCCCTGTATTGACATTTTTGTTGTCAACCACCTGGATCATATCTGTTCCACGACTGAAATAGGCTGTGATGTCGCCGTAGAAATATCGGGAAAAATATTTCCCGACAGATACTTCATAGTTCATCATCTTCTCCGGCTGAAGCTCGTGATTGGCCATGCGGTAGAGATACAGCTCTCGGAACGACGGGTTGCGGTAACCCATTGCAAGAGTGCCCTTGACAGTAAAACCTTTTCCGGGATTGAGGGCGAAGCCGAATTGTGGTATCCAATGTGTGTCAAACATATCACTGTTAGCCATCCTCAGGCCGCCGTTCAGATTGAGCAATTCTTCTGCCAGACTTTGCGACAAAGTGATATATGGGGAATATTCCGTGATTTTCTTTCGCCCTATGGTGCTCATGGAGCCTTCCGTATGGTTATTCCCTCCGGAAACAGGAATCTCACCGGAATAAGTATCGAAATCAAAACCCACCGTTGCCGAGGCCCCGCTCCATGGGCTGAAATTCTGATAAGCCATTAAGCCGAAACGGTCATCCTTGCTATGGAAATGGCGGGGGTCATCGACGAAATGGTTGCCATAACTGTAATATGCCCTTATCAGACCATTTGTCGATGCGTAGCGGTTTGCAGCGCTAAGAGAAGCCTCGCCACGTGTGATACTCTGACGGTAAATGTCGGTCGACTCCGGATCTGACAGCTTGGGATAAATCGGGTCATTGCCTTTGAAGTGCATGAGCGTATAGTCGGCAGTCGCTTTCCATACCGTAGAAAAGTCATATCCTATCTTCACATAACCGTCGGCCTGATTGAAATCAAAATCTTTCACATTGCCGTCCGTCCGGTTGTAGGATGCGGAAACCAATGATGAAAACTTGCCTAAACGGGTGGTGTTGGTCACTGACGAGAGCCATGTGTTATAGGAGCCATATTGCGATGAGATGGTTGTCCGCACACCGCGTTCATGCGGATTCTTTGTAATCACATTGATAGCTCCCGCCATAGCGTTTGACCCGTAAAGCACAGAGCCGGGCCCACGGAGCACCTCCACACGTTCGACATATTCCTTGTCGTAGAAATCCGCTATGTGATGGGAGTAGATTCCGGCAAATTGCGGTTGCCCGTCGACCATCATCAATATGGCAGAGGCTCTGTCGCCGCCAACACCGCGCAACTTGATATGGCCAGAACCTCCATTGCTCACACCGAAGCCGAAAATACTCCGTTCGGAGACAAACAGACTGGGAACCATTCCCGATATGGCGGACAGAACCTGAGTCTGGCCTGTGGACTCAAGCCTTTCCTGCCCGACGACTGAGACAGAGTAGGGCAGCAGCCGGTTTTCCACATGCGAGTTTGTGCCGGTCACCACCACTTCATTCAATCGCAGGATGCTATCGGCCGTTTCCACAGCCGCAAATACCGGCAATGATACTGCCGATGCGACAGCCATAACGGCCATGCAGATTATCTTTCTCATCAGTAATCGTTTTTTTCATATCTTATTCATAAAAGTATCTTGGATAGTGCAAAATTAATATATGATTTCCAAAATAATTAACCATAAATACGGAACTCATAACCATCATTACTGTTTTGGACATTTTTTCCCGCGGGATCATCACCTGTGGTCGATTTTCTCTTTAAATTCTTATTCGTATCTTTGCAACTGCAATCATATAGTTGCTTTAGTTTCGTATCCAGCACATACATTGAACTTACTCTATGCGACAGCTCCTGCATATCCTTCTCCTGCTCTCCCTGCTGTGCTCGTGTGGCGGCGGAGCCCACGATGCGCTTTTCATGGAGATCGACTCCATCATCCCCGTCAACCCCGGACTGGCCATGGCACGGCTCGACAGCATCGACCCGTCGGCGTTCTCAGACCGCGACCGTAACCGTTATGGCCTGCTCCGGATCAAGGCGGCCGACAAGTCATACGCCGCTCATCCCTCCGACAGCCTCATCCTCTCTGTGGTTGACTACTATGCCGACCACGGCAGCGACGACCACTATGCCGAGGCGCTCTACTATGCCGGCCGCGTCTACTCTGACCTCGGCGACGCACCGACAGCCCTCCGCTATTTCCAACAGGCTCTCGAGAAGCTCCCGGAGGACAAGGATCTGCTCGATTTTCGGGCAAATATATTAAGTCAGACAGGAAGATTGCTGAACGCCATTCGGCTCAATGACCAGGCTATCCCATATCTGGAAGAATGTCTCAGTATCGATTATGAATTGCCCGATACATTCGGTATCGTTTATGACAACCGTTTGCTTGGTGCCGTCTATCTGCATCTAAAAGACTATGATAAAGCCTCTAGATGCATCCGGGAGGCTATTAGATATGCACCGATGCTATCGCCTGCCGATAGTGCTGGTGTTGTCATGTATTTGGCAGATATTCAACATGGGAAAGGTAATATTGATTCTGCACTGAGCCTGGTGAGAAAGCTTCCTGACATCGTTTTGCCTCTTGATCGCAATAGGGCTTTGAGCAGCGCCGCCTCGATATATTATTCGGCAGGGATTATGGATACAGCTTATATGTATGCCCACGAATTAGCAAAAAGCCGGAATTTCAACAATCGCAGGATAGGCTATAATATGGTCTTGTCTCCTGACCTTTGTGGTTTCCTCCCTGATGATTCTGTTAGAATCTATGCTCTTGAATATGCCGATGTCCTAAAAAAGTATCTTGATACTCACGAAGCTCAGGGCGCACTGATACAGAATTCATATTACAACTATCAGAGGCATGTCAGTGAGCGTGATCAAATCAAAGCTTCGAGAGACAAGATCATATGGATTCTTATAATAACACTCCTGACGGGCTTGGTTTTGGCTGTCTCAACCTTCTATTTTAAATATAAAAGTTCAGTGAGGTTACACAAAGTCCGCCGGGCGATGGATCTGATTGACATTCTCAGGACTCGCTCTGGTGTGTTGCAACAGGAATTACAGAGTTCCGCCGCGTGTGGGAGTATGGAACTTAATAATCAATACGATTTGCCTAACGCCAAAAAACTGCTATTAGCCAAAGTCCGTAATCTCGAGGAGAGTCCGGCGCCTTATGATGTGCCTGAGTCAATCCTCAGATCGGACGTGTATGCCGAGTTGAAACGATTGATCTCATCCGGAAGCGGCGTGTCTTCTCCATCTTTGTGGGTGAAACTTTCCGAGACCGTTTCGTTGTCGTCGCCGGAGTTGAGACCCAAGCTTGAAGCTCTCACTTCCGGACGCCTTAGTGAGACTGATTTTCAGATCGCGCTTCTTATCAAGTGTGGTATTCCCCCAAAAGATATGGCCACTCTTCTCTTCAAAGTCAAAGGTTCAATATCGTCGCGCCGTGCTTATCTCGGACAAAAGATATTCGGAGAGAATGTTGGGATAACCACAGTCGACAGGCTTATACATTTTTTATAGAAAACCACTATGTAATGGAGCGGAATTAGAGCGGAAAAAGGAATATAAAGAAACGGAAAGCGGATGCAAATATCTGAAATTTAGAAGATTGAAAATTCCGCTCTTTTCCCGCTCCAAAAAACTTGTGTACCAAAGGAGGGTTGTCTACTTTTGTTGGGAAAAAATCATTCTCAATATGAAAAGATACCTTATAATTCTAATTACCTTTTTTGTTTCCAACATCATTATGTTGGCAAGTGACGGAGTGCATACTGTGGCAATGAATGGGACACCAATAGAATGGGATATTCCTGATAATTACGATGAGCCTGCCACTGGCCGACGGACTCCTCCTAGGCCGGTGATGTGTACCATCGACTTCAGCCAGCGAACCGTCGACGGAATCTCCTATGACATAATTATATATGAGGTTTGTGATACCGAGGAGGGTTCAGTCGGCGTCACATTCTCAGATGAAGAGGATTTCATTGAGTTTCTGGAGGGCTTGAAAGGAGAGCATATTATTCGGTTTACTACCTGCTCGTATGTCTATACAGGCTATATAGATCTCTAATAACTACGTTGATAATTCCACCATGTCCCGCGTCTTATATCCACTATTGTTATTAGTGTTCTGCGCATGCTCCCGTCCGTCGGAGGCTGAGCGTTATGCGGCTATCGTTGAGGAGTGGCAGGGTAAGGAAATCAAGCTGCCCGATGTCATGACCGACGCCCTCACGGGCGACACCATCGATCTCTCGAACGCCGATTTCACAATACTGACCTATGTCGACAGCGCCGGCTGCACTGGTTGCAAGATGAAACTGCCGGTATGGAAGGAATTCTTGAACTCAATCGATGAGTTGACGACAGACTACTCTGTGGCGTCGCTCATAATTGTCAGCTCACCCGATAAGGATGAACTCGCTTATCTCATCAAGAGAGATAATTTCCAATTTCCTGTGATAAACGATCTTGACCATGGGATCGGCGCTGCTAATGGATTTCCTGAAGAGTTTATGTTCCGGTCTTTCCTCCTCGACAGCAACAGACGGGTCATAGCTATAGGAAATCCGGTCTACAACAATTCTGTGGCAGACATGTATAAGACTATAATTTCGGGAGACAAGACCTACAGCACCTCCGGCCGTCTTGCCGTGAGTGTTGAAGAATCTCAACGTCCGTTAGGTGAAATCATAGTCGGAAAATCATATTCGGTCGACTTCCTGCTTCAGAATCAAGGCCTTGACACTGTGTTTATACGTAAGATTATACCATCATGTCATTGTACGGAGGCCCACACAAAGTCTTCTTTCATACCACCGGCATCGTCTCTGCCCATTAATGTGGTTTTTAAAGAAGACTCAATAGTGGGAGAATTCATGAACACCGTCCATATTTATTATAAAGATTTCGATAAACCAACAATCCTGAAAATTTCAGGAAATATAATTAATTAAAACCATATTAAATCATGAATAAATTAGTTTTCGCTACTCTTGTAGCTATTGCAGGTCTCAGTGGTATCCTTGCATACCAATCACAAACAGAATCTTCGGATGTTAATATGCTGACCTTGGCAAATGTAGAAGCCTTAACTCAAATTGAAGAAGTGAGTGATTATTGTTATTCGTATTGTAAAAACCGCAATGGTTATGTATGTTGGGTGAAGACTTCAGCTTATACAGTCTATTGTGATGAAATGGTTGCTTGGAATTATTATGAATAGGTAGCTTGTATAAAGCCTCATGTATCATAAAAATAGCATATGAGGCTACAATCAGTAATTATATGAGTATTTTAAAATTTATAGATAGTTTCAAGTTGTGCATGCGGAACAGCTTTTTATATGCCGTAGCCGCTCTGTGTCTGACCGGATGCGGAGAAGGCAAGGAAGAGACATCTTCGAATGTCGCAACCTTTGATTTCAATGACTTCCAGGAAGTAGATCTTTCAGCTACGGGCGAGCAGATCTCTGATGACCCGGATGTGCTCGGCATCGTGACAAATATCAAGGTCGTGGATGACTCAATCATTGCCATCTGCCAAAATGCAAGAGAAGCGCATGTCACATTATATAATCTTAACACCGGTCAGACTCAGATTGCTGTGAAAAGAGGTGAGGGGCCCGACGAAATGCTCCGTGTCACGACTTTAAGCTGTGACGCGGATGGCCGCTTGTGGATGTCGGGATTGATGGACCGTAAGATCATGACGACACGATGGAATCCGGATGGTGATGAGGCTGTCACTGAATTGAAGATCAAGTCGCCTGTGGATTTGTTGAGAGGAGTGACGGACGGCAAAGGTGATGTGTATGGGCTCCCGGCTACAAAGTATGATACAAGAGTGATTAGGGTCGACGCGAGTGGTGTCGCGGTCGACTCGTTAGGCGGTTTCCCGAACACGGAGATGCCCGATTCGATTCAGCCAAGCAATTTTATCTTCCAGTCCGATATGGCATTGTGTCCTTCAAATGGCATGATGGCGATCGCTTGCAAATCGTGGAATGAAATAGATGTCTATTCTCTTGCCGATGGCAGTCGGATTGCATTGAGAGCGCCTGTCGACGATGGCATAAAGATTGAGAAATCCGAGAGAGGTATTGGTGTCTCATATAATCCACGTCCGATGTGGTTTATGTTTTCAAGAGTATCCGCCGGCGACAAGTCATTTTTAGTCGGCTATATTGGAGTAAAGGCAGAGAAAGATGAGGATTTTAACCGCGGAATAGGCAAAGTGCTGGAATTTGACTGGAAAGGGCAGCCGGTGAAGCAATATGTATTCGGCAATGAGGCCATAGCTTTTGATGCCGATTTTCAGAACGGCTATCTCTATACCGTCGAGAATAATCCGGATCCGATACTAATGAGATATAAACTTTGACAACTAACCAATCTTTTAATTCAATAGAATATCATGAAATCTTTATTTCTTTGCGCGGCATTAATATGCGCAAGCTTAAATATGTTTGGGCAGGCCTATGTGGAAATCCCTGAAGATGCAAAATTTGATTCAAAACTCCCGGTCAAAATCACAAACAATGGCAAGGTACTTGCAAAGACTGCCTATGAGTCGCTCTACCATTCTGATCTGACAATGGTATTTGTCAAGAAAGACTCGGTCTTCATAACTATTAAAGAAGACGTGTTGAAGCGGCTCGACAAGAATTCTGCCAACTATGAGAGCCCCAAAGCGGCAACAAAACGGTCGACCAGAAAATCCAAAGGAAAGAAAACGGGTAAATAGGTCTTTACTGTAGCAAAAAATCGCTTTGAGATAATTGTAAAACAACGATTAAATTGTATGACTTTTTAAGCTATGCCGTTGCCTTAGATATTTCAGAGAGAAATTGATACGGAATTTCAATTTCACTCTGGAATATCAATGCTATTATAGATAGATTGATACGATTAAATACACACGAGATGGCCGGCAGATTTTCGGGTAATATTGTCTTGTATATCATTCTTGCTCTCGGATATGTGGAGGCTGGGATTGGTATTCTTCAGTGGATGGGTGTTATGCACAGCCACCATCGCGGCTATGTCTTCACCGGGACATTTTATAATCCGGGGCCATACGCTTGTTTTCTGGCTGTCGTCGTCCCGTTGGCTGTGTTTATGATGAGAGAGGCCGAGGGCAGAGTCATCCGATATGCGGCAACCGGAATTGTCCTGTTGGGCGCGGTACTTATCCCTGCGACCCTCAGCCGTACGGCTTTGTTGGCTGTAGTCGTCGGCTCGGCTGTGGCGATGAGTGATTGCATCCGGGAATATCTGCGGAAGTTTAACCTGATATGGGCGCTTGCGGCCGTGGGCCTGGCTGTGGTTTTGGTAGTGGGTCTCTATGCGGTGAAAAAAGATTCGGCCGACGGACGTCTGCTGATCTGGAAAGTCGCAGCCGAAGCCGTGGGGGAAGTCCCGTTGACCGGAGTCGGATGGGATAATGTTGCAGGGGCCTACGGAGAAGCGCAGGAGCGATATTTTGCAGCCGGCAATGGTTCGGAGCAGGAAATGATGGTAGCTGATGCCCCTGAATATGTATTCAATGAGTATTTACAAGTCATGCTATCATTCGGGCCGCTTGCGGGAGTGGTATTGGTAGTCCTCTTGGCCGGCGGATTCCTTACGGCGCTGCGGGGCAGAGCTTATGGCTATGCCGGTAGTGTGGCAGCGGTCGCAATAGTGATGTTTGCGTCCTATCCCCTCCAATTTCCCTTTTTCACAGCCATCATTTGTCTTATCCTCGCGGGGTGCTGTCTGCAATCTCCCTCAAAGTGGCTGCGGATGGCCGGTTGCAGTGTGGTTGTGGTGTGTGGAGCGATGTTTCTGACCAACAGTCATCGGGAGGATGTCGGCGCGAGGTTCTCTGTCGGCCATGCTCAGCATCGTCAGCAATGCTACCGTCAGTCAAATGATATGCTCCTCGATTTGTTGTCTAAATCAAGTGACCCGATGATTCTTAATATCATAGGCAAAAACTATCAGGCACTCGGTATGCCTGACAGTGCGGAGTATTATTTCCGGAAATCGGTCAATCGTTGCCCCAACCGTCTCTATCCCCACTATCTATTGATGCTGCTTTACAGTGATTCAATAAACCGTGACAGAAACAAGATGATTAAGGAAGCTGAAATTCTGATTACTAAAAAAGAAAAGATCGCTTCCCCGGCCGTAGAAGAAATGCAGCAAAAAGCCCGCGAGATACTTAGTAATGAAACCTCTGATTCATGTATGAAATGAAACTATATATATTGTGAAAATCTTAAGTATTATAAGAATATAAAGATAATGATAGAATCTTATTGCGATACTCTTTTTTATGATGTTTGAATTAATGTTTAGACAATGCAACGATTCATTGATGTACTGCTGAACTTGATAATTGTCGTGGCCGCCTTGGTAGTTATCTATACCATGGTTCAGGTTACCACGACTTGTTCGTTTCATACCCCATCGGGCTCGATGCAGCCGACTTTGCGTCCCGACGAGAGTGGACTTGTCAACAAGTGGAAGCTTGGGGCGAGGATCTTTGACATTTTCGATGCGATAGAGGGGAAGCCTTATGAGATCAGACGGCTGCCGGGATACGGGAGGCTCGAGCGTGGCGACGTAATCATCTTCAATTATCCCTATCTCGACAGTGACAAGAAGCGTGACAGCATAGCGATGAACCTTGCCACATATTATTGCAAACGTGCTGTCGCGGTGGCCGGCGACACGCTTGAGATAAAGGATTGTTTTTATCGGGTGAGAGGCTGCCGTGATACTCTCGGTGTTGCGAGCGAACAGATGATGCTTCGCAGGCTCGTGGCCGATCATAGCCGCGTGGAGCCCGACAGCAGCAAGTGGCCCGGATGGATGAGGTGTCATCCCAAGGATTCTATCTTCGGATGGACTGTGAAAGAGATGGGGCCGCTCGTGATTCCCTCCAGAGGTATGAAGATCCGGTTGGATTTGAAAAATTGGATGCTCTACCGTAAGTATATCGAGTGGGAGACCAAGCGAAAACTCGTGTGGCAGGATTCGATAGCCCTTATGGATGGGAAAGCGGTGGAGAATTATACTTTTAAGGAAGATTATTGCTTTACCGCCGGCGACCATGTGGTCGATTCAAGAGACTCGCGCTATTTCGGTCTTGTACCTGAAAAGTTTATCGTCGGGACTGCCGGCATCCTATGGCGTTCGCGGGACAATGACCGCATATTCACCATCCTTAACAAGCATTAACACTCGATTTCTTAGTGATAATCCAATTATATTTCATAACTTTACGAAATATTCATTTTAGAGTCAGCGCCCTTAATTGATAAGTAAAGTATCAGCGAAGACAAACCAATTATTGACCAATCATGAGACAACTGACCATATTATTTTCAGTAGCATTGTTGACTGCGGCATGTGGCAATACCAAGGATGAGAATACCGACACAGCGACCGTCATGGTCTCCGATCCTGTGGCCGACAAGGTGGCAGAAGTTACGGTGATGGATCTGCAACCGAAGATGTTCAACCATGAGATCGTAAGCAACGGGCGCCTTACAGCCCGCGAACGTGTCGATATCAATTTCCAGACACCCGGTTTGATTTCGGCCATCTATGTCAGAAACGGTCAGCATGTGGCTAAAGGCCAGAAGATCGCCTCTCTCGATGCGTATAAACTCGAAAATCAGTTGTCAAAAGACCGCAATGCCGTCGCATCGGCACGGCTTGAGTTGCAGGATGTGATAATCGGGCAGGGATATGACCCGGAGCATCTTGAGAATGTCCCCGACGAAGTGATGAGGCTCGCCCGTCTGCGTAGCGGTCTTGATCAGGCCGAGCTTTCACTTGCGGCCACTCAGCGCGACATTGACGATGCCACCTTGGTGGCACCGATCAGCGGTACAATAGCAAATCTTTCTGCAAAACCTCATAATATTTCCTCGGCTTCAGAACCTCTGTGTCGTATCATCAACGAAGGAGGGATGGATGTCGAATTTTCCATTCTCGAGAGCGAGTTGCCTATGGTGAAAACAGGCGATCATATTTCAGTCACGCCGTTTTCGGGTGGTGATACCCGCCAGGGACGGGTGACAGAGATCAATCCTATGGTCGATGAAAACGGCATGGTCAAAGTGTGGGCATCTGTCAATGGCGGCAATGGCTTGATCGACGGAATGAATGTCAGGGTCAGCGTCAGGCGCGCCGTCGCCGAAGCCTTGGTTGTCCCGAAGAGTGCCGTCGTGCTCCGCTCCGGGCGTCAGGTCGTTTTTACCCTCCGTGATGACAAAGCTATCTGGAATTATGTCACCACCGGTCTTGAAAATCTCAATGAATACACCGTCACCGACGGCCTCAAACCCGGCATGACAGTGATCACTTCGGGCAATGTAAACCTCGCCCACGAAGCACCCGTTAGAGTCGAGAATTGAGAATGGAAAAGCTTTGAACAAATGTGCAGAAACGAAATATTGGCTCGAAATTCTTTATGAGTCAGAGATTATGACTGAAGAAATGTTTAAATCGCTTTATGCTGATTGCTCAGAAATATACGCGATATTATCAAGCAGCATCAAAACACTGCCATCAAAACGCTAATTCTCCATTCTCAATTCTCCATTCAAATCCATGATAAAATATCTCCTGAACCACCGCATAGCAGTGATCATGGCTTTTCTGGCTTTGGTCATACTCGGGTGTGTCACTTATGTCACGCTTCCGGTGTCATTGTTGCCGGACATTGCGATTCCACATATCACCGTGCAGGTGACAGAGGAAAATGTTTCTGCCAGGGAGCTTGAGAACACCGTTGTGGCTCCACTCCGCCGGCAGCTCATGCAGGTGGGAGGACTC
Source organism: Staphylococcus sp. (assembly GCA_023665865.1). Lineage (GTDB taxonomy): Bacteria > Bacteroidota > Bacteroidia > Bacteroidales > Muribaculaceae > Duncaniella. The sequence continues at coordinate 260,331 of JAMPDC010000001.1, read as the reverse complement.
AATGAGATCAGAAGTGAGACACGCGACGGTTCGGCAGTTGTGACGCTGACAATGGACTATGGCGTCAACACAGATCTTGCCTTCATAGAGGTAAATGAGAAGATCGACGGAGCCATGAACTCGTTGCCTAAGAGCGTCCGCCGTCCTAAAGCCGTCAAGGCCAGTGCGACTGACATACCGGTCGTGTATATTCAGCTCACTTCGCGCAGCGACGACGAGGCGACATTCAATGACATGTCGAGTATTGCTGACAATATAGTGCGCCGACGTCTCGAGCAACTGCCTGAGATTGCGATGGTGGATATCACGGGAGTCCCGGGGCGGCTGCTGAGGATCACCCCTGACCTCGACCGCATGTCGCAGATAGGTGTGACTGTCGAAGATCTTGAATCAGCATTGACGGCCAACAATGTCGAGCCCGGTTCCATGACTGTCCGCGATGGCTATTATGAATACAATATCCATGTCACCAATCTGCTGCGCTCGGCCGATGATGTCAGGCAGATCCGTCTCCGCAAAGGGGAGAGGGTGATGACATTCGGCGACTTTGCCAATGTGGAGTTGACCTCCCGTACCCCCGCGGGCTACTCGTTCCATGATGGTAAGCGGGCGGTGACTCTTGCTGTCATCAAACACAGCGAGGAGAGCATGGATGCCATGAAGGATGCGTTGAAATCCACAGTCGACTACTTTTCTGAGCGCTATCCCGACATTGAGTTTTCCGTGACGAGGAGTCAGACTGAACTGCTCGACTTCACAATCTCGAATCTTGAGCAGAATCTCATACTCGGTCTGCTCCTGGTGTTTATCGTCTGCGCGCTATTCATGGGTGGCATCCGCTCGTCGTTCATAATTGGACTGAGCATCATCGTCGGTGTCATCCTCACATTCCTGCTGTTTTATCTCTTCCATGTCTCGATCAACATCATCTCAATGGCAGGTCTGATACTGGCTGTCGGAATGATGATTGACAATTCTGTGATCGTGACTGAAAACATCACGCAATACCGGCATCGTGGCGCCGGTCTGCTGCCGGCCTGTGTGAGCGGCACATCCGAGATGATCACACCTATGCTCTCCTCCTCGCTCACCACAATCGCCGTTTTCGTGCCATTGGTGTTCATGAGCGGTATCGCCGGAGCCATTTTTTCCGATCAGGCGTTTTCAATCACTGCCGGACTGGCATCAAGCTATATAGTAGGTATCACCCTGCTGCCGGTATTATACTATATATTCTCAAAGAAAGATAAGAAATGGGAAGCTCCTCGGGAGTCAGTTGTTGCCGAGGGGAAATCATCACACTACCTCGCCGCCTATGACAAGGGTATGGACTTCTGTTTCCGTCACAAATGGGCGTTCATTATTCTCACCTTACTCATGGTTCCGGCCTGCGTGATACTCTTCATGGTGATGCCTCAGGAAAGGATGCCTGAGATTGACAGTTCGGAGACGATTGTCAGGATTGATTGGAACGAGAATATCAATCTTGACGAGAACCGCCGGAGGACCACTGCGATCACCGACACTGCCGTCATGACCTGCTCGGCCTATATCGGACCTCAGGACTATCTCCTGTCATCCGACATCGACCTGTCGTCTGCTGAATCGGAGCTATACTTCCTCACCGACGATCCGGCAGAAGTCATCCCGCTTCAGAAACGCATAGCCAACCGCCTTGCCAAAGAATATCCTGCTGCCACGGTCCGCTTTTCGAAGCCGGAGAATATTTTCGAAAAGATATTTTCAAGTGATGAGGCCGACATCGAGGCCCGCATACATTCATCAGCCCGGAATTCAGTCTCAGGAGTGGAGTCTCTCTTGCTCTTGCGGGAGCGTCTGCAGTCCGGGACCGGCATGGAGCTGGCGCAAATCCCGCTGCGTAGCCAGATTGACATTTCAATAAACCGGGATCTGCTCGCCCTCTACGGCGTCGACTACTCGGAGGCTGAGCGGGTGTTGCGCACCGCTTTCAAAGGCAATGCCATATCTACTCTGCGTTCATTCCAGGAATATACACCGATTGAAATCGCCGGGAGAGAACAGAGTGTTGACGATGTCATCAACCATAGCTTTGTGAAATCCCGTCCTGACAAAAACGGGCAGCAGACAGAGATCCCTTTGCGCCGTCTCGTCAAGACCTCCGGAAGCAGCGATCTGAAGACCATCATAGCCGGTGGAGCCGGAGAGTATGTCCCGATGGAGTTCGATGCCCGCGGGCGCGAGAACGAGACCATGCAGAAAATCTCTGAGATTGTCCGTGGCGATGATACGCATGATGTGGACTTTGTAGGAAGCTATTTCAGCAATGCGAGGATGATGAAGGAACTGATAGTGATTCTTCTTGTGTCGGTCATGCTGATGTACTTCATCCTGTGTGCGCAGTTTGAGAGTTTCACCCAGCCGCTGATAGTCCTGTTGGAGATTCCGGTCGACACGACATTCGCACTGCTTGCGTTGATGATGTTCGGCCAGAGCCTCAATCTGATGTCAGCCATTGGCATAATCGTGACGTGCGGTATTGTCGTCAATGATTCTATCCTCAAACTTGATGCCATCAATGAGCTCCGCAAAGGGGGGGTGCCTCTGGCCGAAGCCATCCACACAGCTGGCCGGCGCCGCCTGAGAGCCATCATCATGACCTCGCTCACGACGATATTTGCCATGGTGCCGGTGCTGTTCACGTCTGATATGGGTTCGGAACTTCAGCGTCCGCTTGCCATAGCCATGATCGGATCCATGATCATCGGTACCGCTGTGAGTATTTTCATAATTCCGTTGTTTTATTGGCTAATATATCATAGAGATGAAACGAAATAGGATATATACACTTCTCATCGCTCTGTTCTTACTCCCTGCCGGGATGTCGGCCGTGACGCTGACGCTTGAGCAAACCATCGGGCTTGCCAACGACTCATCGCTCATGGCGTTCAGATACCGCAACATGTATCAGTCGGGCTACTGGCAATATGTGACTTATCGGGCAGGCCGACTGCCGAGCCTGTCGCTGTCGCTTCTGCCGGCGCAGTATTACAGATACATGACCCAGCGCTACGACTCACAGGAGAATATCGACGTGTTTCGTCAGCAGCAGATGTACACCGCCTCTGTCGGGCTTGAAATCGAGCAGAACTTCGATCTTCTCGGCGGTACTTTCTATCTGGAGACGGACCTCGAATACATGCGCAACTTTGGGGCCAATAAGTACACGCAGTATTCGTCGGTTCCCGTGCGTATCGGCTACCGTCAGAGTCTTGTCGGCTTCAATGCCTTCAAATGGGAGCGCAAGATCGAGCCGCTGCGATATGAAAAGGCTAAAAAAGAGCTTATCTACAATATGGAGACCGTCAGCGAGCAGGCTGTCACCTATTTCTTTGCTCTCGCGCTTGCCCAGGCAGAATATAAACTCGCGGAGGAAAACGTGGCTTCGTGCGACACGCTCTACACCATCGGGCAACGTCGATATAAGATCGCTGCCATCTCTCATGCCGATCTTCTGACGCTCGAACTTGACAGAGTGAACGCCCGCAATACTCTCGAAAACTCCCGCATAGCCCTCAAGAGGGCCATGTTTTCGCTTGCCTCCTTCCTCGGGATGGACAAGAACACCGAGATAGAGGTGAGGATGCCCGGAAGGCCTCGCTCAGTGGCTATACCCGCCGATCTCGCGCTTGAATATGCCAAGGAAAACAATCCAACGCTCCTCGCCCACCGTCAGACCATACTCGAAGGAGAACGCGAGGTGAGCCGCACCAAGGCTGAGTCGATGTTCAATGCCTCGGTCAACGCTTCAGTCGGCTTCAACCAGGTTGCCGATAACTTTTCAGGAGCCTATCGCTCCCCATTGCGCCAGGATCTCGTCTCGGTGTCCATTTCAGTGCCTTTGATTGACTGGGGCGTGCGCAAGGGCAAGGTCAATATGGCAAAAAACAATCTTAATGTCTCGCGCATCGCCGCCCGGCAAGACGAACTGTCGATCGAGGAGGATATAATCATGACCATCAGTGACTATGATGTGCGTCAGCGACTCATCTCGTCGGCCTCCGAGGCTCTCGATCTCGCTGACATGGCCTATCTCCAGACACAGCAGAGATTTATCATCGGTAAGGCCGACATAAACTCTCTGACATTGTCGCTCAACCGCCGTCAGGAGGCCTCGAAAAACTATATCTCGGCGCTCCAGAATTTTTGGTTGAGCCACTATAAGATCCGCCGTCTCACGCTCCATGATTTCGAGACCGGATTGTCTCTTTCGGAGCAATTTGATTTCATGAACTGACACCCCAGCCCGGTCTCCCTCCGGCAGATATAAATATATGAAGGCAAGTTCCTTTACAGTCATAGTCACATTCATAGCCTTGGCGATAGTCGGTTGCGCTCTTGTGCCCTTATTGCCCGTAAAGCTCGCGCCATCGCAGACGCTTCCGAGTCTTACGGTCAATTTCGCTATGCCCGGCAACTCTGCACGCACAGTAGAGACCGAGGTTACGTCGCGGCTTGAATCTGTTCTTGCAAGGGTCAGGGGAGTGAAAGAGATAGACTCTAAATCATACAATGGCAAAGGCCGTGTCACAATCAGTCTTGACCGGCATGCCGACATGGAGAATACGCGCTTTGAAGTCTCGGCTCTTGTGCGTCAGGCATGGAGCGACATGCCCGAGGGAGTCAGCTATCCGACCATATCTCTGCGTCAGGTGGAGAAGGAAGGCGCCCGTCCGTTCATGACTCTCACGCTCAATGCACCTGCTAATCCGTCGGAGATCCAGGCGTTTGGTGAGGAGAATCTGAAACCCGCATTGTCGCGCATCACGGGAGTGAATAAAGTGGAATTGAGCGGTGCGCAGCCTATGGAATGGAAGCTGCAATATGACATAGACCGTCTTGGGGCGCTCGGCCTGACACCGGCAGATATCCGCCGTGCCGTCAGCGAGCGTTATGGCTCGGAATTCCTCGGGATAGCCTCCGTCGACGACGGAGCCGGAGGCAGCGAGTGGTTCAGGCTCTCGATGCGGGCGGAGGGAGATGCAGATTCATTTAGGCCCGAAGAGATCACCGTGACGGGTGGTCGTGGGAATAGTGTGACTCTTGACAAGATTGTGACAGTCACCCATGCCGACGCCGCGCCTACCGGCTATTTCCGCATCAACGGTCTCAATTCCATTTATGTCAATATAACCTCGGAGGAGGACGCCAACCAACTGCGGCTCGCCGGCGAGATCAGAGCCGCGCTGGAGGCCTTCAGGCCGTCGATGCCCTACGGCTACATGATTGATACAGCCTACGATGCGACCGAAGAGATTAGCTCCGAGCTCGACAAGATCTATTTCCGCACCGGTCTCACAGTGTTGATCCTTCTGCTTTTCGTGGGGCTTGTGTCGCTCAATTTAAAGTATGTCCTGCTGATAAGTATCGGCCTGGCCATCAATATTGCAGTGGCCGTTGTGTTCTACTATTTTACTAAAATTGAGATCCAGCTCTATTCGCTTGCTGGCATAACGATCTCGCTCAATCTTGTCATCGACAATCTCATAGTCATGACCGATCACTATACGCGCAGACATAACATCGGCGCGTTCACAGCGATCCTCGCTGCGACTCTGACAACGATGGGCGCGCTCTCCGTCGTATTCTTCATGGACGAAAGGACCCGGCTGAGTCTTCAGGATTTCGTCACGGTAGTGATCATCAATCTGTCCGTGTCTCTTGCAGTCGCCCTGTTTCTCGTTCCGGCGCTTGTGGAGCGCCTGGGCATACATCGCACTCGGGGGAGGGGGGGCCGCTTCAGCCGTCTGCGCCGGCGTGTCGTTCTGTTCCTGTCGGGAATATATGGGAGAATCGTCAGCTTTATCGTCAGGTTTCGTGTAGCTTTCCTGCTGATAGCCCTGCTTGCCTTCGGCTTGCCGGTATTCATGATCCCTGAGAAAGTGGAAGGAGAGGGGAGAGTGGCGCAGGCCTACAATGACATATTCGGTTCATCGACATATAAGGAAACTGTCAGGCCGATTACAGATGTGGCTCTTGGTGGAACGCTGAGACTGTTTGTCGAGAAAGTCTACAACGGTTCATACTGGGACCGTGATCCGGGTGAGCCGGTTCTCTCTATCAATGCTACGCTCCCGAATGGCGCGACGCTTGAGCAGATGAACACCCTCATTCAGAAGATGGAGCGCTACCTCGGCGGATTCTCAGAGATACGCCAGTTCCAGACCTCTGTCACGTCCGCACGTCGGGCTTCGATATCGGTGTTTTTCACCAAAGAGCACCGATATGACGGTTTCCCATACCGGCTCAAGGGAGAAGTGATATCGAAGGCCCTCACGCTCGGAGGGGGGGCATGGAGCGTCTACGGTCTCGAAGACCAGGGATTCAGCAATGATGTGCGTGAGAATGCCGGAAGCTACCGGGTGAAACTGACCGGTTACAACTATGATGAGCTGTCGGACTGGGCCTACCGTATGCGCGACACTCTCCTGACCCATCGCCGCATCAAGGAGGTCACCGTTGCCTCGGAGTTTTCATTCTGGAAAGATGACTACACGGAGTTTCATCTTGCGATCGACCGCGATATGCTTGCCAAACACGGGCTCACAGCCACTGAGCTCTATGCTGCGATCGAGCCGACATTCGGACGTGAGATCACCTGCGGACAGGTGACCGTCGACAACCGCATGGAGAATATAAGGCTCTATTCCAAGCAAGGAGAGACCTATGACATTTTCACACTGCTTAACCAACCCTTCACCATCGGCGAAAGGAGATTTAAGCTCTCGGATGTGGCACACATCGAGAAGCGGCAGGCCCCGCAGGATATCGTCAAGAAGAATCAGGAGTATGTCCTGTGCCTGCAATATGAATACATAGGGTCGGATGTGCAGGGCGAGAAGGTACTCGAACGTGACCTGGAGACCATCAACTCTCTCATGCCTGTAGGCTACAAGGCCGAAAGTGAGAAAAGGCAATGGAAACGGGAGGATGAGTCGGGCAAATACTGGTTGTTGCTTCTGGTGATCGCCATAATATTTTTCACGACTTCAATCCTGTTCAACTCACTGCGTCAGCCATTTGCGATCATACTCATAATACCGGTCTCGTTTATCGGTGTCTTCAGCATATTCTACCTTCTCCGGCTCAATTTCGATCAGGGGGGCTTCGCTTCATTCATACTTCTTGCGGGAATAACCGTCAATGCCGCCATCTATCTGCTTAACGAATACAACCTGCTGCGACGATGTCACCCGCACCTCAATTCACTGCGGCTCTACATGAAAGCTTTCCGTGTGAAGATTGTGCCGATAATGCTGACAGTCCTCTCGACCATTCTCGGATTCATCCCCTTCATCATCGGCGAGACCCGCGAATCCTTCTGGTATCCTCTTGCAATCGGGACAATGGGAGGACTCGTGATGTCAATCATCGCCATTCTTATCATCTTTCCTATCTTTGTCCTTCCTAAGTCAAGGAAATGAGATGTGCCGGTTGTGGTAAGATAACTTTTTCTAAATATTTTTCGCATTTATTAACCTAAAATGAATTATATATAGAAAATTTTTAGTAACTTTGCACCGCACAAGTAATACCTTGCTAAGTATCCGTAGTTATGTATCATTATGGGATTCAAAATATATTTCGCATATTGTTGATTCTCTCTATTTTTAACTTATCCGTATCTGCCGGGGAGAATCGCACGGAAGTCATGGTCGACTTCCGCGCTAACGTCACGCGTATAGATCCCGGCTATTCCTCTAACGCCACAAGGATAGAGCAGATTATCAGTTTGATCAATAATCTTGACACCGACACGACACAGACCGTGACTTCAGTCCTATTCTGTGGCACGGCATCCCCCGAAGGCTCCTACGATCTTAACCGTCATCTTGCGGCGGAGCGTTTGGCCTCCCTTGAAAGATTCATACGTGAGAGAGTCAATATCCCTGACAGTATCATCTCACGCGACGACTGCTACATTCCTTGGGAATATCTTCGTCAGCGCGTCGCCGAGTCCGATCTTCCATATAAAGAGGCAGTTGTCTCCATCATCGACGAGGAGCCGGTGCTTGTGAATGCCCCGTGGAACGGACAGCCGGTCGACCGCCGCATCGTCAGGCTCCGCCAGCTCGACAATGCCCGCGTCTGGGACGAACTCTATCATCTCTACTTCGACAAGATGCGAAATGCAAGCGTAGTGGTCACAACTTATAGGGAAGACAAAAAAGAGGAGATCATCCCTGTCACCCCTCCGGAACAGCCGGCACTTCCTGAACCGACGGCCGAGGTCATCCCTGAGCCGGAGATCGAAACGGTGCCGGAGCCCGAGCCCACACCTGTTGAGGAGCAAAGTCAGCCGGAATGTGAACGCCTGTTCCACATGGACATCTACACCAACATGCTCTTTGACGCATTGGCCATCCCGAATATCGGCGTCGAATTCTATCTCGGTAAAAATTGGAGTATTGGTGCCAACTGGATGTACGCCTGGTGGAGTTGCGACAGGCGTCACCGCTACTGGCGCACCTACGGAGGAGAGATCAACACACGTTACTGGTTTGGCAAGGCCGCACATGCGAAGCCGCTGACCGGCCATCATGTCGGACTCTACGGCCACGCTCTGACCTACGATTTCGAGCTCGGGGGCAAAGGCTATATGTGCGACCGCTGGACCTGGGGAGTCGGCCTGGCCTATGGATATTCCATGCCGGTGAGCCGCCATTTCAACATTGATTTCACCGTCGGATTCGGATATGCAGGAGGCGAGTACAAAAAATATAATCCCGAGGACGGTTGCTATGTATGGGAGTCGACTCACCGTCTCAACTGGTTCGGCCCGACAAAAGCCGAAGTGTCGCTCGTATGGCTTATCGACGGATGCTCAAAAAAGATGGGAGGTGTGAGATGACCGGAATAGTCACCCGTCTTGCCGCAATGGCCGTCGCCTGCGTAATGACAGTTGTCCTTACCGGATGCGAGCACAAGGATCTATGCTATGACCACAGTCACAGTGCTGAGATAGAGATACGTTTCAGATGGGAACAGGCTCCCGATGCCGAGCCGAACACGATGGTCGTCAACTTTTTTTCGCTCGACGGAAAGCATGTTGCAGTCCGTGAGTTCTCATCGCGCGATGGAGGTGTGGTAAAGATCGAGGCCGGTGAATATAGAATCCTCTTCCATAATGGCGAGATGGAGTCTGTCCGTGAGCTTGTCGACAATTTTGACTATTACAGCCTCCAGACCATCGAAGAGGCGCTTTTGGCGCCGATGTCGCGTGTCGACATGCCGCCGCGACCTTCAGTTTCCTCAAAGGAGCCGGTGAGATCAAAGGCCGAGACTATATGGGCCGGAAGGCATGACTATGTTTTGGTCGAGCGCAACAAGCCCGGGCAGTTCATCGAGCTCTATCCCGAGGAGGTCACTGCAAGCTACACCGTCGAGGTGGTCAACGTCAAGAACCTGCGCGACAACATCGACATCAGCGCGGCCCTCTCAGGCCTGTCGGAGCGATTGAACATCAGCAGCGTATCGGCAGCAGGTGTGCCGGTGACAGTCCCGTTTGAGGTGAGACGCAAGGACAGCTCCACTCTCGAAGCCGCTTTCGTGACCTTCGGCCATTGCCCCGACGACAATAATGTCCGGCACATCATGTCGATCTACACCTCGAGCAAGAAATACTTCAATTTTGATGTGACCGACCAGGTCCACACTGCTCCTGACGACAAGAATATCTACATCCGGATCGACGGCCTTACCTTACCCGAAGAAGCGGATGGTCTAACCCCTTCGATCAACGATTGGGATGAAGTGGAAAATATAGAGATTAAAATGTGACATCGAAATTATTAATTCTTAAACCAATATAGAAATCATGAAATCAAAAACAAAACTGTTTGGTCTCGCTTCTGTAGCGGCTCTTGGTCTTGCTTCATGTGCAAATGATGAGCTGAAAGAGGTTTATGCAGGAGAGGAAATCAGCTTCACCACGAGAGTGTCGCGCTCTACGCCGACCACTCTGGAGAATCTTGACGGATTCTACGTCTATGCTCACGCCGAAGGCTATTCCAACCTCCTCATCAACGGTATGAAAGCCACAAAGGAGAAAGAAGGCGATTACTCTCTTGAGAATAAAGTCACTTGGCCTATCGATGTCAACAGAATCCATTTCTGGGCCTTTGGTCCGCTCAAGCAAATGGACAATGTCTCAGCTGAATTTACAACTACCGGACATTCGCTGAAAGGTTTCACCGTAGCGTCCGACATGGAAAATGGCGGCAAGGACCACACAGATCTTGTCGTGGCCTACACAGCTGCCGACCGTCAGGTACAGGTTCCCCTCACATTCAATCATGCCTTGTCGCAGGTCGAGGTCCGTATCAAGAAAGGTGCAGGTGCTGAGGAAGGCCGTGTCGTGAAGATCAAGGGCGCATGGGTTGTCAATGTCCATTCCAAGGGTGACTTCCAGTTTTCATCATCAGTGGCCAATAACTATATAGACTGGGAGACAAGTGCTCCTGTTGCCTATGGCCGTAAGCTGGCAAGCCCGACAAAGTTGGGAAGTGCCACCCACAATGTGATAAGCAACGAGGATATCGGTGGAAACAAATCCGGTCTCATGGTACTCCCGCAGACTTTTATCGAATATCCCTTTAAGTCCGCTACAAATGCGGTTGAAGATCTGGAAACAAGAGATGGTATCGGTGTCAATACTTCCGGCACCTACATCCTGGTGCTTTGTCGAGTGGAGACATTCCATGACTATGATGTTAATGCCGCTGGTACTACCGAGAATCCTGCCGTCGGCGATAGAGATGATGGCAAACCGGGCCATTCTCATCAGCTCTTCCCCGTCACTAAGGATTCCAGCGGTAACCTCATTTTCAAAGCCGATGCCTATGGCTACACCTGTGTTCCCATCAGTGGCAAGTGGCTCCCCGGCAAGAAATATGTTTACACCCTCGAATTCTGCGGCAAGAACAGCGGCGCAGGTGTATATCCTCCTGGTGTGCCTGATGGACTTGATCCAGAGACTCCGCGTCCTGAGGACAAAGAACCCGGTACTCCCGTTCTCGACAGCGCCATCTCGTTCAGCGTTGTAGTCTCTGACTGGTCTACCGAAAACGTATCACCCACTGTACAATAAAACCCTGTCGGTCAGACAGACACACCTACACCTCTCCAAATGCTGATCCCGGGTTCTCCATACACGCATCAAGCAGGGCTGCGCGACAGATTGTTGCGCACCCTGTTTGTTGCTTTTCTTGCCGTATCCGCCTCATCGTGTGGCGACACGGCTACTCCCGCTGCCGACACCGCGCCTGTGCGCATCGATGTCGACTGGAGCGCCTGTGGAGCGCCTGTGCCGACGGGAATGACAATACTGTTTCATCCTGTCAGCGGCGGAGCAAAGACCACGGTGATCGACAACAATGTCACTCACGTCACCCCCCGCCTTTCATCCGGCCGCCATTGGGCCACGGTGTTCAATCTCACCGAAAATGAGTTTGACATCATCCGTTTCCGCGGACTTGAATCACCCGCGACAGCCGAAGCATATCTCAGCGAATCAACTCCTTCAAAATGGTACACCGCCCATCCCGAAGATGGCGGCTACGTGGCCGGTCAACCTGAATGGCTTGCTGTCGACACGATAATGACAGCCCCCGTCGAGGCTCCGGCTTCCGCAACTCAGGTGGCAGGGACACTCCACCCCCGAAAAGTGACCCGCACTCTCCATCTGCTCATCCATGTAGGCAACATCGGCAATCTGCGGGCTGCCCGTGGTGCCTTGAGCGGACTTGCCGCAGGCCATAGGCTCGCGGCTGACGCTCCGAATGACAATTCGGTGACCGTCACTCATCTCATCGAATCAAACAGTTGGACATGTCGGCGCACATCGCCCGACATGGGGACGGTCGAGGCCGATATCAACTGTTTCGGACTACCCGCAAACCATCGCGGAACCCCCGGCGAGAACTTCCTGACCTTCCAGGCCCTGCTTGCCGACGGGAAAACCGTCAGGAGCTACCGGATTCCGGTCGGACATCTCATCCGGGAAGCCGTCTCCCCGTCGGGACTCACTGCCGGCTCTCCCGAACTCCTCCTCGAGCTTACGCTCGAACCCCAACTGCCCCCCTGTAGCGGTGGCGAAGGTGGAATCGACGTCTGGTTTCAAGACTGGGACGAAAACATCGATTTCAACGTGACTCTATAGCGCATGGAGCCAACTACAATAGACATTGACAACGCCTTGACCGACAAGGCACGACATATCCGTTCCCGTCTCATGACCGGAACGGCCTGAAAAAACTTTTTCTGAAGACACAGAGTATGAATAAACCGAATTATCACCATAAAGCCATTGCCCGCATGACCCTCGCGGCGCTCGCGGCCCTTCCCTTGTGGAGCTGCGGGCAGTCCGACGATCCCGTGGCCGGTCCCGGCAGCCATGACTCCGTAACCTTCGGGGCCTATATCACCAAGGCCGCCGGATCGCGTGCTTTCGTGGCCGATATCGAGTCGCTGAAGCAGACCGGCTTCGCCGTGTTTGCCTCGCAGACCGGGAATGACGACTTCAATCCGGATGCCTCCGCGGGTTTCACCCCGGATTTCATGTACAATCAGAAGGTCGAGTGGCTTTCCGGTGCCTGGGCCTACAGTCCGGTGAAGAACTGGCCCGGATCAAAACTCTCGTTTTTCGCCTACGCCCCCTACACCGAAGCGGGTGGCAAGACGGGAATCGTCGGCATGACCGGCCCGCAGGACGCCGGCAGCCCGAAGCTGTCGTTCAGGGTGAACAGCGATGTTGACTCCCAGATCGATCTCCTTTATTCCGATGCCACCTCCACAGTCAATCTTTTCAATGAAGACCGTGTGCAGCTGCTGTTCTGCCATGCCCTGTCGCGCATCGGTTTCAGTTGCACCATCGACGAGTCGGTCGACGCGAATTCAACTCTCACGATCAACAGTCTGACTTTCAGATCATCGGAGCTTGGAGTGACCGGCGATCTTGATCTCTGCACCGGCAAGTGGGAAAATCTGTCGAAACGGGAGATGGCCTACACTCTTTCAGTAGCCGGAGCTGACTTCGTCGACACTGACGACGGGATCTCCTCGGCCGATGGAAAATATCTTATGATCATTCCCTCGGATGCCGAGGTGCCGGTCGAGATAACCGTTGACTATGATGTCACGACCACCGACGACAAACTTGCCGGTGGGAGCCTCACGGTCCACAACAGCATCTCCACCTCTTTCAACCACAATTTTGAAACCGGAAAAGCATATTACTTCACTTTGCGTCTGAGCCTCAAGACGGTCGACGTCAATATCGGGGTCGCCGATTGGGATGACGATGAGACGGATTGGAAACCAAAGGAATAGTGTGGGCGCTTAATAACACAGTGATTTGACATGAAAAAATTCAGACATATATTTGCAGGGCTCTCAGTGGCCACCTTGTTCTTCAGCTGTACGGAGACCGATGACGGGATCGCACCTTCGCGGGCCATAAGCTTTTCGGCCGACGGTGGCTGCGCCTGGCCCGGCGCTCCGGCCGGCTCAAGGGCGGCGACATCGGCGACATCGCCCGAAGTATTCGGCCCGGGCGATGCGATCGGTGTGTTTGCCTGTTTCAGCGACGCTCCGACAGCCTCTTTCACCTCCAACTTCATGCACAACCAGCCCGTATCGTTCGACGGGTCTGTATGGTCATATTCTCCAGTAAAATACTGGCCGGTGAACGGCTCTGTCGAGTTTCGCGCATATTTCCCCTACAGTAAGACCTACGATAAATCCGATGACGGAATGCTCACCATCACCCATGAGTGTAAGACCGCTCTCGAACCCCTGTATGCGGCACAATGCACGGTCAACGCTGACAACGGCTCTCTGTCGGGCGACGGTGTCGGCGACAACGGCAACCTGAGCCTGAGTTTCACCCCTCTGCTCAATAAGGTGAATTTCACGGCCAATGCCGACCCCGATCTTTTTGACGAAGTGGAGAGCGACCAATACAAGGACTGCCGCTTCCTGATAAAGGAGTTCCGCGTCTGGGGATTCTACCGCCAGGGAAAGTACACTATGTCGACCGACAAGTGGGGCTCGTATAGAAATATGTTCACCCGGGAAACCCCCCTCGATCTTCTACTGGATCTTGAGGATATCGAGACAGTTGTCCCCGGCTATAAGTTTGATGAGTCCGCAGGCTATTGCACCAAGGAGGCTGTGGTGCTCAAAGAGGGCGAGCAGCAGAAAAACATCCTTGGCAAATCGGCCTATTTCATTCCGATGAATGGTGTGGTTTCCAGCAACGAACCCGGATTTGAGGTGGTCTATGTGGTGCTGACCAACACTGCCGATGAGACTGACTATAAAGAGTCGGGCATAGTGACCCGCTCCGGAAGCCTGCGCGAGATCTTCGCCGGCCATACCGGCCTCATCAAAAAGACCATCCACATAAACCTCGAGTTTTCTGTCGACGGTGTCACCGTCACCCGCGACCTCGAGGACTATATCTATAAACCTATGTTTTAAACTTATGAGACTTAAACATATCCTGTTATTATTCACGTCGGTGTCGCTTCTCGCCTCCTGTTCCGAGAAGAGTGAACCTGTCCCCGGCGGCATTGATGAAGAGCCTGTCTACTCATTCACGGCCGTGCTCGACGGTGGCAAATCGAGGGTGAGCTATGTGGATGATAGTGACCTGAAAATGGTGTGGGACGACGGCGACATCATCCGCCTCTATCCCGACGAGTCAATGGGAGACAAGAATGAATACTATGAATTCATCGCCAATACCGGAATGGGAACATCCCACACCGTGTTTGTCCACCAGGGCTACATCCTTAACTGGGAACACTGGTCCGGCAAAGCGATCTATCTCTTCCCCGAGGGCGACAATATCGATGTAGACCACAATTCCGAAGAGTTTCTTGCCAAAGCCTACGTGCAGAAGAAAAATGGCGACACTGAGCATCTCAAATATGCCGAGCATGTGTTGGGCGACGACGGGAAACAATACACCGAATATTGGTCACAGAATCTCGTCGATGCCAATCTGAAGCATGACCATCAGATGACCTTCTCGCACCCGCATACCGTGGTCTACAAGGTGATGCTGCGCGGTTTCATCTTCGACATTCCCGGCGGATCGCAGTTGAGGATGAGCGGCGACGCGTGGGGCGACGTGACCACTCTCACCCTCGGCTCCGAGGACGACGTGGAGCCCTTTGTCAAGGTGGGTGAGTATGGTCAGTCCGATTATGAAGACAATGTGCTGACTGCCTACATTATCCGCCAGGTGGCCGGCAATGTCGACGGCTCGATAGCCACAGGGGGAAAGCTGAAGTTTGAGCTTCTCACCTACGACGAACTCGACGGCACCGTGATGCCGCTCGATCCCGACGACACGATGAGAAATGATAATCCGGCTTATGGCCCGAACTATCTCACCAATCTCCCCTGGGGCGACGAATATACATGGGATGTGACGGCAACCAAAAATATCGAATACAAGGCAGGCGATTTTGTAGTGGCCGACCTTACCGACACATCCAATGATTACGCATATCCGAAAGTCGCGGTCGACCTGGGGCTTCCCCTCAAGTGGGCAGCCTTCAACCTCGGCGCCAAAAAGATTGATGAATATGGACTCTATGTTGTATGGGGGCATACCAACCTGTTTTCGACAGGAGGCAATCTGCCCGATGTATATGGTAGTGAGTGGGATTCAGGTAATCCGGAGCATGATGCCGCTTCTTTTCATTGGGGGAATGAATGGAGAACTCCCACTTTTAATGAGTTTCTTGATCTCGCGCATTATGCAACGTGGCTTGAGGCCGATGACTCAGAGGCATCTCCAGGCAAAGCAAGATGGAAATCAGAATTGACAACAGAAGAGCGCATCTATTATTTTAAAGAGAATCCCAACAATCGTAATATCAATGGTGTCAGAGTGGCCCTTGTCAAGTCAAAGGTCAATGACAAATATATATATATACACATCGCCGGCAATTTGCAGAATTCTTCTGGTGTGGGAGCCTCGACAAGAGCGTTTTACAATACATCAAGTTCAAAGAACAACAAAGGCGATGTAACGATGATGTTTTGCATCCGCGAAGCTGATGGTTACTACCTTGGATATACAGATAATAACAGTGGTAGGACTAAAAAATTGGGTGCATCTGTCAGGGCTGTCAAGGATTGACACCGCTAATTCTAATTGTTAAAATATCAAATTCCGATGAATGCTTAGAGGCTGTTTAACACTTTTTGTTAAACAGCCTCTAAGCTATGTGTGTAGTCAGATCATCTGTCTACCGGGCTTATGATGAATGAATATGACAGTTGTTTGTCAAATATCCGGTATCGGTCATGTGGTTGTGCTCCCCAGCTGTTGTCGCCGCCGAGACCTCTCTGCACAAGATCGATGTTGAAAAATACCCTGTCCGCATGATGGCGCACGTCGGAATTGTGCATCTGATGTTTTTTCATTCCTGGGTCAAGATCTTCAGGCAGGACGTCAAGCGCACTGACATTCAGCGGCTTGCAGCCGGTGACTTTGAGACCATATCCGGCGCCATTTGTCAGCATAGCCCACCGGACATCTGTCTTATTGCCCGATTCCTGCGGGCGGATGTAGGGATAGTATTGATCCGCGACTTTCCCGGTCCATGTCCCCATGAATGAGGCTGTGTTGCGGTCGGAATAGTTCTCGAGAGGCCCGCGGCCATACCAGGTGAAGTTGTCGTAGGCGGAGGGGAGTGTCATCCTCATGCCGAATCTCGGCAGTTCGGGGATCTCATCGCTGTCGGCTTTCCAGTCCACGTTGACGAGGATCTCTCCGTTTCCGTTGACACAGTATTTCACTGAGTAATCCGACGCCACATCCGGCAGACGGAACTCCGACGTGATCACCGGACACCCGGCGGAGTCCGATAGGCAGACCTGTCTCACCCTGCGGTTCTCGGCCGCATATCGCCAGGCGTTGAGCCGACGGTGTGCCCCGGTTCCCCAGTCGTTGTCGGTCGGAGCCCTCCAGAATGATGGCTGAGGCCCGCCGAGCAGGAGCCGCCGCCCGTTTACTGTATAGTTGACAAGTTCGCCTGACACGGAGTCAAACTCCACGACGACGTCGTTGCAGGTGATTTTCCATCGTCTCCCTTCCTTGCTCACCACCGGCTTCCCGCTCAGTGCGAATTGCCGCTTCTCTGCGTTGGCGGTAAGGGCAAACTGTTCACGCGCCACTTCGTGGCCGGCCGGGATAATGTCGTCACCCTTGCGGGTTGATGCGAAGATCGACAGATAGTATTCTCCGTTTTTATCCATATTCTTGATCGGAATCCGGACAGGTCTGCTTCCTCCGGCCGGAAGCTCTATCTCTATCTCGCCTGAGTCGGCGATGCAGCCATCTTTCAGAAGCTGCCATCTGAACGCATACTCATTCAGATTGCGGGTATGGAAATGATTCTCCACCATTATCTCGCCTTTTGCAAGATCGGAGGGTGAGAACCGGATGTCTTGATAGACCTTTTTTACTTCTGCGAGGCCGGGATGGGGAGTGCGATCGGGCTGGACGAGACCATTAAGACAGAAATTTTCCTGATGGGGATAGTTTTCGGCTCCGAAGTCACCTCCGTAGGCCCAATAAGGCTTCCCGTTCTCATCCCGGGTCAATAATCCCTGGTCTACCCAATCCCATATAAATCCGCCCTGCATCTGCTTGGATGAACGGATTATGTCGAAATATTCCTGGAAATTACCTGTGGAGTTGCCCATCGCATGAGCATATTCACACATTATGAAAGGTCTTGCCGGATTGTCGCAGCGGGCATATTCCTCCATCTGCCACATGCCGGGATACATCGGACACACTATGTCGGTATTCCTGTCTTCGCCGGCCTGCTCAAACTGCACGGGGCGCGACTTGTCGCGGCTTTTGATCCAATCGTATGCCGCATGGAAATTCTCGCCGTTGCCACACTCGTTTCCGAGCGACCAGACTATGACGCTCGGATGATTTTTGTCGCGCTCGACCAGAAGCCTCTCCCTGTCGAGGATGGCTTCCTTCCATTCGGGCCTCTTGGCCGGGTGGGTCAGCGGGTCGATGTAGTCCCACGGGGCCGATCCCATTCCGTGGGCTTCGATATTGGCCTCATCCACGAGATAGATTCCATATTCATCACACAGGTCATACCACAAGGGCGACTGGGGGTAGTGGCTGGTGCGCACGGCGTTTATGTTGTGGCGTTTCATCGTGCGGATGTCGTCGAGCATGGTCTCGCGGTCCACCACATGGCCTTTTGTCTGGTGATGCTCATGGAGATTCACTCCGTGCACCTCCAGCGGCTTGCCATTGACGCAGAGCTGACCGTTTTTGATCTCGACATTGCGGAAGCCTATGCGCGTCGAGGTCGATTCTATGACTTTCCCGCTGCGGTCGGTCAGAGTGATGACGAGGGTGTAGAGATCGGGCGTCTCGCCGCTCCACTTGGCCACGTCCCTGATCTTTGCCGACAGGTCGACGTCGGTTGACGATGAGGCCCCGGCCTTGACCTGTCTCTCCGCCTGCCAGATCCGTTTGCCGTCACGGTAAAGGTCACATGAAAGTTTGACCGCTTCTGGCTGTGGCGAGTAGTTTCTCAGTTTCACATTCAGTCCGAGCTCTCCGTGACGGTAGGCCTTGTCCAGTCCGGCCGTGACGAAAAAGTCGGCAATGCGGATGTCGTCGGTCGAGTAGAGATAGATGTCTCTATCGAGGCCCGACAGCCGCCAGAAGTCCTGATCCTCAAGATATGATCCGTCAGTCCAGCGGTAGACTTCGCAGGCAATCTCGTTTGTCCCCGGTGTGACGAGGTCTGTGATGTCAAATTCGGCGGGATTCTTTGTGCTTTGCACATATCCGGCTTTCTTGCCGTTAACCCACACATACATGCCCGCTGTCGAACCGTCGAAGTGCAGATAGACCCGGCGTCCATCCCACGCTGACGGCAAGTCGAAACTGCGTCTGTAGCTTCCGACGGGATTATCCTCCTGCGGGATATAGGGAGGATTCTTCGGGAAGGGATATTCCACATTCGTGTAGATAGGAGTCCCGTAGCCAAGCATCTCCCAGTTGGATGGAACGGGAATTGAATCCCAGCCGGAAGTGTCGGCTCCGGGCCGGTGGAAGTCAGCTGGGCGCGACGCGGGATTGGGCGAGAATTTAAAAGCCCACTTGCCGTTCAGACTCAGAAAGTAGGGCGATTTCTCATGGTCGCCGCTCAAGGCATCTTTCCCCGAGGGGTAGGGGAAAGCTGTAGCCCGTGGATATTCACGACCTGTGGCAAAGACTTCCGGATTTTCCCGGTCATCATTGGCCGCCATCGGTAGATTCAGCAAGCATACGCTCACCAATGCAAGCAGTTTGTAGGTATTCATTGCGCGGGATAGTTATTATATAAGATGTATTTTTATCAGAGGGTGCTGTCATTAAATATCCTCATATTAATTTAGAGTGACATTTGGTTGGAATTAGAACAGATCATGAAATTTTCCACCGTCGCTCCAATGATGGTCTTTCGGGAACGGCTCTCCTCCCCATGCTTTGCATGAAGTCCAGGGTTGAGGGGCGTCGGTCCAAAAGGGATGTGTCGCGGGTAGTCCCAATGGGAGAAATGCGAGTGAGGTCATGTAAAGAGAGCCATTATTGGTGTACCAGTCCGCAACGTTGGGTTGACGCCCGGCAAATCCTATGGTCAGGAAACCTTCCTCGTTGAAATTTTCTTTGTCGTCAAACATGCGGTGCATGACTGCCGTCAGTGCGGCTCTGACCTGTCCGTTTGTGATACCGGCCGGAAGTTTCTCATACCATGCCATGAGCGCGAGCGGTTGCATGGTAGCCATACGATATGGGATTGAGCGTCCGAAAACAGGGAATGTGCCTTCGGGAGAAATCAATCGTTCCAATACGAGAGAATATTTTTGCGCGCGTTTCAGCGCCCGACCATAATAATTTTGATAGTGGATGCGGGTATATGCCTTTGAGTCCTTCATAGCTTGAAGGGTTTCAAGATACATGGGGTGAAACACATAGCTACTGTAATAGTCGAAGGCAAATTCCGGCCCGTCGGCATACCATCCGTCACCTGTGTACCATTCCTCTACCTTACGTATGGCAGAGTTTACGCGATATTGGTCATAGCTCGCTCCGGTTTTGGCAAGAAAACTTTCGATGGTTGACGAGAACAGCACCCAGTTTGTGTATGGTGGATCAACGTTTCTCATCCCTGTGAACTCCTTGATATAGCGTTGCTTGGTCACATCATCGAGAGGTATCCATAGAGCATCGTAAGCCCGCAGAAATGATTCGGCAACGTAAGCGGCATCAACAAGAGCCTGACCTTGTCCTTGCCACAAAAGATAGTCGGGACTATTGGGATCAACAGCGTTTGCATAGCTTTTCAAGGCCATATCCCTTAGCTCTTTGCGTTTTTTCCCTTCGTCCGTATCATCGTCAGCTAATGCAAGCCATGGCGCAATTCCGGCCATGAGCCGGCCAAAAGTCTCCATATAAGTCACCCGTTTATCGCGTCCGTCCCAGTTGGGACTCACTTCGATAAGCATTTCTGTCTGAAGGCGACCTTCAGACATTTTGGATAGTACAGGTCGAGCCATTTTCTCAGCAAGTGCAACCCAATAGGCCCGGTCATTGTCTGTTGCATTTGATTCAAGATAACGCACATACTCACATGCAGCTGATAAGAAAGCCCCCGTACCGAAATTTGAAGTGGATTTTGCATCAACCGTTTGTCCCGGAATAGCCTTTTCGCCGATAGGCTGGACGTAGCCGACCGAGCCATCTTTCTGCAACGCAATGTCACGGAGATAGCCCCATCCTTTCAACGCTGCATCAAGGTATTTTTCTTCATTGAGATAGCCGTTATTAACGCCCCATAGCAATCCATAGGTGAAAAATGCTGTTCCGCTGGTTTCATAGCCCGGTGCATGTCGGGGGTCAAGCATTGAACGTGTCCAATGGCCCTCAGGCTGTTGTGATGCAACGACTGCATCGGCAAGACGTTTGTATTTGTTGATGAAAAAGTCCCTGTGCTGATAGTCTTTGGGCAAATCTTTAAGGACTTTGGCGAGTCCGGCAAGTACCCAACCATCGCCACGCGCCCAAAAATCTTTTTTACCGTTGACGCTTTTATGTTTCGGATAGACATATTTCGCATCACGGTAGTATAAGCCTGTTTCCTTATCAAGCATGATGGAATCGCTGTAACAAACATATTCATATAGTTTGTCGAGATAACGGTGGTCTCCGGTAATCCTGTGGAGCTTTGTCATAACGGGCATCACCATATACAGACCGTCGGCCCACCACCAGTAATCACTACGGATAGTTGACATCTCATACTCCATGACCTCCCGCGCACGTCGGATGCGGATGTCATCGGGGAGCATGTTATAAAGATCTGCATAGGTCTGAAAGCATATCTGCCAGTCACCGAAAAGCACATGGTCGTCGGTTTCACCGTAATCAAGCCGCCAGCTGTTTCGGTCATCGCTTTTAGCTCCTTTCCAATCATTATGTTCGGCCCAACGTAGGGAATAGTTCTGCCAATCCCGGTTGCCTGTAAGCAAGTATGCCTCCATATTCCCGGTGTGATAGGCTGCATTGTCCCAAAAAGCGTTCGTTTCCGGTGAATGTTCGGTTTGCCATTTGCCATTGACCTTTGTGATTATCTCTCTGACGTTCCGTGGAGTGTCATTCTTAGATGCGGCGATAGAATGAAATGATGATAAGAGGACTATCAATGAGTTTATAAGCAGTCTGCAGTTTAAATGCTTGTTTATCATGGTCAAATGTGTTCAATATGTGACAGATGGTTTCTATGTCGCAAATATACGATAAATTCCGGTTAACCAATGGCTGCCTACATGTTTTTTTAGCGAAATTTGCTCTCCTCCTGAGCGTCTACTGGAACTGTCAGTGGTGAGCATAGAGAGTGGAGAAGGCTGTCTCGAGTCTTTGGATGGGATTGGAGTAGTGATTGCCGGGGACAGATTCAAATCTCACTTCTATACCATCCTTCTCAAGCAAGTCCACGATGGCTGAAGTGTTGTCGTTTACTGTATTGAAAGCTTTGATGCGCGACTTTGATTCTTGCTCTCCCAGCAGGAAAAATGCAACACCGTCTTTATGTGGGATGCCTCTGGCTACAATCCACTCCATGAAGCCTTCATACCAAAATGATCCGGATAGGGAAGCTATGTTTCTGAACGTATCGCACTCCAGCCACTGCCAAAGTGCGAAAAGCCCGGACATGGAGACACCGACAAGTGTTCTCTCTGTGACATCAATTATGCCAAGAGTCTTCTCTATTTCCGGAATGATTCTATTGCGGAGTTTCGATAGAAATTCGGGTGATTCACCTTTGAAATCCGGGCTTCCGTCAGGCACACCTTTGGCCGGCCATGGGCTGAATACATTCTGCCAGTCCATTCCGGTGATGACTATTATGGCTGTCCCATATTTTTCAGCCGCGTGGCCTATCCAGTTGTCAAGCATATCGTTCACGGGATATAGGATATATGCAATTTCCCTGTTATTTACAGTCCCATTGCAGCAGAGGCAATGAAGGTTGTCGATATTTATACGATACATCATATATTTAGCGAGTCTCATTATTACAATATTTCATCATGCCTTGCATGTTGCGGAATCCAAGCGAGTGATACACCGGCCGGCCGTCGGCAGTGGTCTCAAGATAGATTTTACCGCATCCATGTTTGATGGCCTCATCAATGAGCATCCTGACTATCCGGTGGGCAATCCCCATCTCACGATACTCTTTGCGGACATATATGTTCATCAGATAGGCACATTTCCCCCGCGGATTGTCGGGCGACGGGAGTTCTGCGGTAAAGCAGACAGCACCGCAGCCGCAATCTATGCCATCGACCGATGCTACAAGCGCTATATGGCTGCCATCGGGGATGTGCTCTTCATAGTACCTCCGGTTTGCCTCAAGCAATGACGCGTCGGGCGATATGCCGAAAACATTTTCGATGACTTCCCTCCGCCAGAGCATCAGCCGGTCAATGGATGTGAGCCGGCGCAGCCCGATCATATCGCTTCTCCTTCCTTCATTACTACGGGCAGGGCGTCGATGTCCACTTTCCCGCGCCGGGTGAGTGGAATATGATTCACTTTCACGAAAAATTCCGGAATCATGAAGTCGGTGAGTTTCGACGCAAGGTAGCCGCGGATTTTATGGAGGGTACAGTTATCACCGGCCACAAGATAGGCCACGAGATAATGGAGCCCGTTTTCATCAATGAAAGCCCTGACAATGCCACGCTCAACCCCAGGGCAGGTGTTGAGCACATTTTCCACCTCCTCCGGTTCAACTCGCTTGCCGAGGATCATCACCTGATCGTCACGACGGTGCAGGAAAGCGATGTTTCCGTCAGCCATCTCATAGCCGAGGTCACCGCTGCGATACAGGCGCGTTCCGTCGTCCATCGTCACGAAGTTTTTCTGTTCAGGAGGATTGCCGAGGTAGCCGCGGCTG
This sequence comes from Staphylococcus sp., assembly GCA_023665865.1. Lineage (GTDB taxonomy): Bacteria > Bacteroidota > Bacteroidia > Bacteroidales > Muribaculaceae > Duncaniella. The sequence goes on along the minus strand of JAMPDC010000001.1, from coordinate 236,782 downwards.
ACTCCCTCGCCGAAAATACAGATCTCGCCGGTCACCCCTCGGGGGACCTCACGCAGATTCTTGTCGAGAATCTTGACCTGCACGCCACTCACGGCCTTGCCGATGGGAAAGGTGCCGTCAGCCAGGGGCTCAGCGTTGTCAACACGATAGTAGTTTGAGCAGACTGTAGTTTCCGACGGGCCGTAGGTGTTGTAGATCTTTATTCCACGGTCGCGGAGATTGGTTATGTAGCTTCCTCTGATCACATCACCGCCGCTGATGATGAGTTTGACTGAGGATGGCAGTTCGGGAAGCTTGTTGATCTCGGCGATAAGATAGGGGAAGCCGTCGATAATGGTCACACCGTGACGTCCGATGAACTTCATGAGTCCGCCGAGTGATCCATTATGGATTGATGCCGATGGGATGCAGATGGCAGCCCCGTTGAGCAAGGTGGTGAAAACTTCTTCGACAAATATATCAAATGAGCAGACGGAATATTGAAGCATTATGTCGCCCGGGCCGGTGTGGAATTCCGATTCAAATGCGTGAGCATAATTGACAACCGAATGATTTTCCACCACAACACCTTTGGGTTTGCCGGTAGTGCCCGACGTGTAGAGGACATAGGCCACACCGTCCGGTCGGGAACGGTCGGGCATTTCTCCGACGGGAACTTGTGTGTGACGGCAATAATTGTCTGTTATGATGAGGTCGACACCTGCGGTCTCCATCATGTAGTCAATGCGTTCCTGTGGCAGAGTCGGCTCAGCCGGCACGTATGCGGCTCCGCTCTTCAACACAGCGAGCATCGCAGCTATCTGCTCTGCGCCGTGGTGCATCACGATTCCGACATACTGAGGTTTCAGATCATAGAATTTAGCCATGATACTGTCGGCAAGCCGGTCAAGTTCTGCATAGGTCAGTCTCCGGTCATCCTCAATAATTGCCGGAGCATCGGGGCTTTTGGCTGCTATTTCTTTGAATTTGGAATATATCGTCTTTGAGTTCATAATCATTGAGTCTTTGAAGTATTAAGGCTCTCGGAGAATATATTGTTCACTTGGTTGGTGTCCAACATTTGTTTTTTTAACAGCATCTTAAAAAGTCAAGGATGGATTTATTTCCGGGAGAATGTTTTGACTGGCTTGCCTGAGAGAGGGACGAGACGTCGGCGCTCCCGACGGCGCTGCTCCTGCTCCAGGCGACGGCGCTCACGCCGGTTGCTGGTGAAGGCATTGGTTGATGTCGGTTGGCCGGGTTCGGGTGTCACTTCCACGTTCGATTTTTCAGTCGTGTTTTCGCCGCTGCTTTCAGGCGCGGAGCACTTGGTCTCGGCTACAGTCGCTTTGGCGGCGCATTGGCGTTTGCGGCGACTTCGCGCGGCGGCCGAACGCACCAATGCCTTATCGATTTCAGGCTTCAGGAGGGTGAAGATCAGCAGCAGCTCTACGTTGCGGCCGGTAGGTTGGATTCCCTCGTTGATGTAGGCATCGACGGCCATCATCACGTCGACGCCGAGCAGTGGGTGGCCTGTCACGTTTGCGGCGGCAATGGCGCGATCGTTGAGCGACTGATAGAATTTTTCGGAAACGGGTCGGCAATTTTTTCTCCGTGTGTCACCGTGAGTGTTTTTTTGTTTCATGGATGGGGTATTTCTGTTTGTGTGATTATGATGCAAATTTAATCACACGGGAACCCCGAAATGGTGCGATAATGCAAACTGTGCTTTTAGTTTGTGGCGCAGGCGAGGGATAGATTTGTAAGAGCGGAGTCAGTGTCCCCCCCCGGATTGATGGAAAGACGCCCGCAGTCACCGGGAATCCCTCATGGAGATTGGGGCGGGTGGCTGCGGGCGTTTTTTTATTGTCATTATCCGGACAATTACAGATACTCGTTATAGAAAGCGGCGATTTCGTCGAAGGGGATTTTGTCGAGCTGATCATAAAGGTCGCAGTGGGTAGCGTCTTTCACGGTCAGCATCTGCTTGTTATCGCCATTGAGCAGAGCAAACGTATCTTTTCCGAAATAGTAGGAGTGGGCTTTATCGCCGTGAACTATCAGGACAGCGTTTTCAAGTTCAGCGGCATATTGGAAAAACCTGAAATTCATAAACGGAAGAGCTGAGGTGACATTCCATCCGTCTGTTGAGTTGCCGCTGCGAGGATGGAAGCCTCTCGGAGTTTTATAGTAGGTATAGTAGTCCTTGACAAACTGAGGCGCATCTGCCGGGAGTGGGTCGACGACACCTCCCGCACGCTTATATGAACCGTTGCGGTAGTCTTCAGTCCGCTGTGAGGCAAGCGCCCGGCGGCTGGCGTTGCGTTTCTCGGCTGAGTTGTCGGCGTCAAAATAGCCGTTGGCTGTCACACGAGTCATATCATACATTGTCGAGGCCACGGTGGCTTTGATTCGCGGGTCGTTGATAGCAGCCTGTATAGCTATGCCGCCCCAGCCGCATATACCAAGGATGCCGATGTGTTCGGCATCGACCTCAGGCTGTATGGAAAGGAAATCAATGGCAGCCGAGAAATCCTCTGTATTAATGTCGGGCGATGCTACGCGGCGAGGCATGCCCCCGCTCTCGCCTGTGAACGACGGGTCAAATGCGACAGTCAGAAATCCACGTTCGGCAAGCTGCTGGGCATACAGGCCGCTTGACTGCTCCTTGACTGCACCAAAGGGGCCGCTCACGGCGATTGCCGGTAGTTTGCCTTTAACATTCCGGGGGACATACATATCGGCGGCAAGGGTGATGCCATAGCGGTTGACAAATGTGACCTTGCGGTGGATCACCTTCTCACTTTGCGGGAAAACCTTATCCCAGTCCTGTGTCAACTCCAGAGTTTCTGCCGGAGCAATAGATGTGTTTGTATTCATTGACATACGATTGTTGTTGTTGTTGTTGTTGTTGTTTTGGGCATTGACTGTAAAAGCCGCTAAAAGCAGGGCTATTGAAACTGTGATTTTTTTCATATCGCAAAGTAACAATAAAACCGGCATACCTGACTTACCAATATAAAGGAAATATTTACCATAAACGGTTAAGCATCCCATCCGTATGTGTAATATCCTGCGGATGAATCAGATTGCATACAATGAATATTGCTCCAGAAGCCGGGGGACCGACGTCTGGAGCAATATTTTGCGGATAGAGTATGTGTCGTGTGTTTTGTCGGTTATTCAGTCAGCTCCGGCGGAAGAATCGGCATGGCACCCTTTTTCGTACATACAAAGGCAGATGTCTGTACGGCGCGGGAGTGTGCGTCATTGACTGATTTCCCTTTCAAAATGCTGGCGATGAAGGCGGCTGTAAACGAGTCGCCTGCTCCGACAGTGTCGGCAACCTCCACCTTGGGCGTCGGTTGGAAAGACACGTTTCCGGGAGTGAAAACATAGCTGCCGTTGATGCCACAGGTCAGGATGAGCATCTTGAGGTTATATTTACCGAGCAGAATCCAGCACTTGTCCTGAAGATCGATGCCGGGATAGCCGAACATACGGCTGACGGTGACCAACTCCTCGTCATTGATCTTAAGAATATTGCAGCGTTTCATCGAGTTGCACAGGATCTCCTTGTTGTAGAATCCCTGGCGGAGATTCACGTCGAAGACAATGAGGGGATTGTTGTCGGCAGGGATTGCATCGAGAAAGCGGTTGATAGTGTTTCTTGACACCACGTTGCGCTGTGCGAGGGAGCCGAAGCATACGGCGGTCGTTTTCTCAGCAAGCTGTTCGAGTTTGGCAGTGTAGGGTATATTATCCCATGCGACATTCTCCTTTATCTCATATTGAGGCACCCCGGCTTGATCAATCTCAACCTGGACGGTTCCGGTCGGGTAGGGAACGGTTTCGATCTGATGGGTCAGACCTTTCGATACAAAGTTTTCGATGATCTCTTTTCCGAGAGCATCGTCGCCGACGGCGCTTACGACACAGCTCGGGAGACCGAATTGTGATACGTGGTAGGCAAAGTTGGCAGGTGCGCCACCGATTTTTTTTCCTTCAGGAAGGACGTCCCAAAGAGCTTCGCCCATTCCGATTACGATTCCTTTCATGATATGTGATTCTATTTGATGTTTTTAATTTTCAATGTATAGTATGCAAGATATATAACGCCCAGCATCATGATTATGATCGCTCCGATCTGCCCGACGGCGTCTGCGGCAAATCCCATTGCGAGAGGAAACACCGTCCCGCCAAACAGTCCCATGATCATCAGTCCAGATACTTCATTCTTTTCATTTGGCGCATTGACAAGTGCCTGTGAGAAGACTACGGAAAAGATGTTAGAGTTGCCGAAGCCGATGAGCGCGATGCCTATGTAGATAGGTGTCAGTGTATGGCTGACAAACAGTATGCACATGGCTATCAGCATCATCGCCACGCTTATGCCGAAGAAAAGTCTGGGCGACATAGACCGGAGGAGGAAGGCGCCCAAGAAGCAACCTATGGTGCGGAAAATGAAATAGATGCTTGTGGCGAAACCTGCTTCCTCAAGGGGGAGACCCAGACGCTCCATTATGATTTTCGGAGCTGTTGTGTTGGTGCCGACATCAATACCGACATGACACATGATGCCGAGGAAGCAGAGGAGGATGAACGGTCTGCCAAGCAGTTTGAGACATTCTTTTACTCCAGAAGCCTTGTCGGGACGTTCCTCTACGATGGGTGTGGCCCCAAGCATGGTGATTGAGAACAGGCTGAAAACGGCATAGACGGCAAACAATGCACGCCACCCGAGGCCAAATGTCGGGAAATAGGTAGTGGCACCCCAGGCTGCGAGGATGGGGGCGAGAAAGGAGGCGATCGCTTTAACAAACTGCCCGAAAGTCAGTGTGGATGCGAGTTTGTCGCTGCTGATCAGATTGGTTACGAGCGGATTGAGCGAGGTCTGCATAATGGCATTGCCGATACCGAGCAGAGAGAAAGCCATCAGCATGGTCATATAGCTGTCGCCTGTCAAGGGGAGGACGAGAGATATGGCTGTGACGACGAGACTCATCATCACGGTTTTCTTGCGGCCGATCTTGTTCATCAGCATACCGGTCGGGACTGAGAATATCAGAAACCAGAAGAAAACCAACGAGGGGAAGAGGTTGGCCTGGGAGTCAGTCAGACCTAAATCTTTCTGAACATAATTTGACGCCGTGCCGACAAGATCCACGAATCCCATGGCAAAGAAACAGAGCATGACGGGAATCATCTGCATTATCTGTCCCTTTTTGTCGGTTGCGAGGTTATAATTGTTTTCCATTGTGAAATGTATTATTTTTCAGTGTTGATTGAATATATCTTCAGATTCTTGACCTTGGCATTGCTTCCATCGGTATTGATTGTAAGTTTTGTATATGGAGTGGTCGGGAAGACGAGATTGGTCATGACTCCTTTCCCCTCGTTGGCAAATACCTCAATGCTCGCACGGTCGATGAAGATGCGGAGAGGGAGAATCCGGCCTCCGTTGAATGTCGGAGTCAGGGTGACAGCAGGAAAATCCTGGCTGAAGTCAACGATTCCGCTTTCACGGCGGTCAAACGACAAGGTCTCGTAGTTCGGAGCATAGGTCAGGACTGACTTTTCGCCCTTATCGTTGCTGAATGTCAACGACAGCGAACCGACCTTGCCGGGATCAATATTCATAAGGATTTCGCAGGCTCCATCATTTTCAACGGGAAGGAGAATGGTCCGGCCTTTTTTGTTTACATTGAATGACTTTGCGCTTACAGTCTCTTTGCCGCGGAGCGCTGTGAGCTCGGGCGAGGGAGTGGAGGCGGCATAGATCTGTCCGTCGGCACCTGTGAACAGACTGATTTCACGTGGGAGAGTGTTGGCCGAGCGGAATTGTTTGGTCGGGACTTCAGCCGCATATTGCCAGTTGCTCATCCATCCGATGGCCGTACGGCGGTTGTCGGGGGCGTCGCTCCAGCTGACAATAGCATAGTTGTCTTTGCCATAGTCAAGCCATTTGGTCGGGACTTTACCGTTGGCATCCGTATCAGCGGTGAAAGTCTTCCCATCGAAGTCCCCGACAAAATATTGGATACCGCTGCCTCCGAAGGGGCCGCCGGGATTGATGTTGCAGAGCAACACCCACTTTTTCAGGCCGGTGCCGTCGACGGGTAGTTCAAAGAGATCGGGACATTCCCAGACTCCGTCCTGGGCGCCAAGTCCCTTGCCGAAACTACTCTGGAGTGTCCATTCACGCATGTCGGGTGAGGTGAAGATCAACATTTCATGGTCGAGTGCGTGGGCCAGGATAAGAGTCCACAGTTTTGTCTCAGGGTTCCAGAACATGTTGGGGTCACGGGCCTCACTTTCGAGTGTGATCACCGGATTGCCGGGGTAGATTGTGAATGTCTGCCCATTGTCAAGGCTATATGCGAGGCTCTGGATCTGGCTTACCCCGGCCGAGGTGTACATTGCGACAACCGCATCCTTGCCGAAACCCGAGCTGTTTTCGGAGTCGATAGCGGAACTTCCGCTAAACACTGATCCAAGGCCGTTGGGCTCTATCGCTGCGGAATGGTGCTTCCAGTTGACGAGGTCAGCTGACGACGAGTGGCCCCAGGTCATGTTCTGCCACTTTGATCCATAGGGATTCCATTGGTAATACAGATGCCATTCACCGTCTTTGTAGAACATGCCGTTAGGGTCGTTCATCCATCCATAGAGCGGGGTATGGTGAAAGACGGGACGATACTTCTCTTGATTGCTCACGTCGATGGTGTCTGAGAGACGGAAATTATTCCAACAGGCATCTTCTTTTGCCTCGCGCACGGTCGAACGGTTTTGAGAAGTGATAATGTTCAGGACCACATCGTGGCCTTTATATGGAGACAGATCAAAAGGCATCGAGTAGTCAACCTTTGATTTGGCCAACCGGACATATATAGTACGGTCGAGTTTTCCGTCGACCACTACATTTACAGTGGCATCATCGAAAGCTTCCTGTACCGGCAGCATCAGATAGCGCGAATCGCCATCGATGCGGACAAGAGTGTTGTTGGTACTCAGATGTTCAACTTTGACACCGTCGCCGGCGTTGACTTCCACACTCATCATGCAGGCAAGTGGAAAAGCTGCAATAGCCATCGCAAATTTGGAGATTGATTTCATATTAATTTAAGGTGTTTTGTTTGTCGGTAGAGATTTATGACGCAAAAATACGATTTAATGCAGATAGGCACTATTAAAAATCGTGCATTGAGTAGCAAATATGTTGCATCGCACAAAAAATCATAGTAAATGCACTGTTTTTCATTAGATTATATTTATCTTTGCGAAAATTTAGGGAAGAAATCTTTAAAGGATATGAACAATAAGGTGACACTCTGTCTTATGGTTTTGCTCCTTATGCTGCCGTTATATGGCTGTCGTGAGGAACGGCATTATCGCATCGGAATCTCACAGTGCAGCCAGGATGACTGGCGCAAGAAAATGAACGATGAGATCTATCGTGAAATAATGTTCCATCCTGAAGCCGAAGTGGAGATTCGCTCGGCTGACGACAGTAATGAAAAGCAGATTGAAGATATCCGTTACTTTGTAGAAAATGGATTTGACATCATCATCGCCGCCCCTAATGAGGCTGATGCCATAACGCCGGTTATCAAGGAAGTCTACGATTCCGGCACGCCGGTCATAGTGTTTGACAGAAATATCAATGGCGACACCTACACGGCCATGCGGGGTGTGGACAACTATGGCATAGGTAAGGCCGCAGCCCGATATGCCCATAATCTTGTGGGTGACAATGGTAAAATTATCGAGATATATGGTCTGACAGGCTCCACCCCGGCCATTGAGCGACACAACGGATTTGTCGATGAATCAAAGGAATTGCATCTTGACATAATCGGCTCCGGTTACGGTAACTGGAATTATGAGGATGCCGCTCCGGTGACCGATTCGTTGCTGAGACTGCATCCTGACACCGATCTGATATTCGCGCACAATGACCGCATGGCCATAGCCGCGTCGGAGGTAGCCAAAAGCCACGGTCTTTCCGTTAAAGTCATAGGTATCGACGCGGCCCCTGAGATCGGTATCAAGGCTGTGGCCGACGGGATAATTGACGCTACATTTCTCTATCCGACTGAAGGATATGGATTGATCCGCACGGCTCTGGCCATATTGGAGGGAAAACCGTATATGAAAGAGGTGCGCCTGCCTCTGGCATCGGCAGTCGACAAATCAAATGCCGACATCCTGCTTCTTCAGAATGAATCGCTCAAGGAGGAGACTTCAAAAATCAAATTGCTGAAGTCGCAGGTCGATGACTACTGGAACAAACATTCGGCGCAGACAACACTGTTTTATGCTGCGATAGCTATCGTGGCACTGCTGTTTGGTTTCATATTCATGCTTCTCAGGGCGTTCTGGCAGCATAAGCGCCACCAAAAAATCCTTGTGGAGCAAAACAGACTTCTTGCGCAGCAGCGTGATACAGAAAAGAAGCTGAATGAGCAGCTCAACATAGCGACGCAGTCAAAGCTGGTATTCTTTACCAACGTCTCCCATGATCTCAGGACTCCGCTGACCCTCATAGCGGAACCTGTGGAGCAGCTTGAGGCAGCCGACTATCTGACTCCTCAGCACCATGCGCTGATTAAGATTGCCAGCAAGAATGTCAAGATACTCCGCAGACTGATCAATCAGATCCTTGATTTCAGAAAATATGAAAACGGGAAGTTGCAGGTTAATCTTACGGAAGTCCGCATAGCTGAACTTATACGCGACTGGACAGAATCGTTCACAGCCATTGCCCGTAAGCGGGAGATCAAGCTGACGATCGATATCATGATTGAACCGTCGGTCACAATGGCGATTGATGCTGAAAAAATCGAGCGCGTGTTTTTCAATCTGATGTCAAACGCCTTTAAATATACCGCCGACAATGGAAGGATCCATTTTGTGTGTATGTGCGATGACTCGAGTCTGACCTTCTCGGTTGAAGATACCGGCCAGGGGATAGCCGTCGAGGATCTCGGGAATATATTTGACCGTTTTTATCAGGTGGATAAGATACATCCTAACGGTTCAGGGATCGGGCTTTCGCTTGCCAAGGCATTTGTCGAGCTTCATGGCGGTTCCATAGATGTCGAGAGTGTGTTGGGGAAGGGAAGTAAGTTTACGGTGCGGCTGCCGATCCGTCATGTCAGCAGTGCTGTGGATGAAAATGTGGCCAGGGTCATCACAGATAGCGATGTCAATATCGAACTTGGTGACATCGAGCTGGAAACGAGTGGGGACAGTGATGGCAAGCCATTGCTCCTTATCATTGATGATAATCAGGATATCAGAAAAATGATCTGGGAGCTGCTTTCTGACGAATATCGGATCATCGAGGCGCAGAATGGTAAAGAAGGCATAAGGCTTGCGTCAAAATATGTCCCGGATCTGATCATCAGCGACGTCATGATGCCTGTCATGGATGGGCTGGAGTGTTGCAGGCGTATCAAGAATGAAATCACGACTTCCCATATTCCGGTGTTGATGCTGACAGCATGCAGTATGGATGAGCAGCGTATCCAGGGCTATGAAAGCGGCGCGGACGGCTATCTGTCAAAGCCATTCAACAGCATTATGCTCAGGATGCGTTGCGGAAATCTGATTGAAAACCGTAAGCGTGTCAGGAATCTGTGGGGTTCCAAAGAAGAACTCAATACGCTCAAGCCAGAGCTGAAAAAGGTGACTGTCGCCACATCTGCCCCGCAACTTGATATAGACAATGAGTTCTACGGTCGTTTCGTCTCGCTCGTCAGTGAGGAGATGGGCAATCCGGATCTGAATATCGACACACTTGCGGCCAAGATGGGTCTGGGACGGTCACAGTTCTATCGTAAGATCAAGGCTCTGACAAACTATTCTCCGGTTGAGCTTTTGCGTAAGATGAGATTGACCAAAGCCCGGGAGATGCTTTCGGCTACGGATAAATCCATCAGTGAGATCGCGTATGAGGTGGGATTTTCAGCTCCGGCCTATTTCACAAGGGTGTTCCGTGAAATGTTTGATGAATCACCATCGGAGATGAGATCAAGATTAGGATTCAAGGATTAGGAATAAGGATAATTCTAAAATCCGCGCTCATGGCATCGGACCTGCACTATGGAGAGAGGAGGTGTGTCCGATGCTATGTTTTTGGTATGAGGGTGGAGGATATGATAAAAAATGTGCAATGAGTAAGAATTTTTGTGCATGGGCCAAAAATTGATAGTCAATGCAACAAGTGTGCTACCACGCTTATGCTGATCTTCAATAATTTTGCGTCAGAATTAAAACCAATAATTAAATAGCATGAAAAAAGCAATTCTCAGTGCCTTAATTCTATTACTGGCTGTAATAGTCGCACACGCGCAGAACCTTACTGTGCATGGGACCGTTGTTTCATCGGCCGATAACGAACCTCTGATCGGCGCAAGCGTTATTTCTGATTCGAAGGGTACGACCGGTGTCGCTACCGATATTGATGGAAATTTCGTCATAACGGTACCCGATGGTTCCAATCTTATCGTCTCCTATGTGGGATATAAATCTAAAACCGTGAAAGCGGAGAGCCGGATGACGATTCTGCTCGATGAGGACACGGAACTTCTGGATGAAGTGGTGGTGGTCGGCTACCAGACGATGAAGAAAGCTGATCTTACAGGTTCGGTGTCGGTGGTATCGACCAAAAACTTCGAGACCTCAGCCGACACAGATCCCATGCGTGCCCTGCAAGGTAAGGTGCCGGGCATGACAGTGACAGCCAACGGTTCGCCGAGCGGCACCGGTTCTGTGAGAATCCGTGGTATCGGATCGTTTAACGCTTCGCAGGATCCGCTGTTTGTCATTGACGGTGTCCCGACGACAGCTACTCTGAACTCTCTCAACATGAACGATATCGAGAGCATGCAGGTGCTTAAGGATGCAGCATCGGCTTCAATCTACGGCTCCCGTGCCGCGAACGGTGTCATTATCATAACCACCAAAAAGGGCAAAGCATCACAGGACAAGAAAGTAAACGTCAGTTTCTCGGCCAATCTGACGGCTCAGTTCTACTCATCACAGTCAAAGATGAAATTGCTCAACACACCTGAATATGCTACCGCTATGGCTCAGGCGGCGCTTAACGATGGCCTTGATCCGGTTGCTTATGCCTCAAGCTATGGGCTCAATCTCAACTCTCAGTCAGGTTACCCGATTTCAGTATATGATATTGCGACAGGAAAATATAACAACTACACGGTCAATGGCTATTATGACGGCTACATCAATTCCAAGAGAACGATGCTGATGTCGGATACTGACTGGCTTGACGAGATTTCGCGTACGGGGTTCTCCCAGAACTATGACGCATCTGTCTCATCGGCGACCGAGAAGAGCACAGTCCTCTTTTCATTAGGCTATCGTAAAAACGAGGGTATTCTGAAATATACCAACTTTGAGAATATCTCGGCACGTGTAAATTCGTCGTTCAATATCTCGCCCGTCGTGTCTGTCGGTGAGAATTTCACTCTGACATATACGGATCAAGTCGATATGCAACCGTTGGAAAATGCGTTGAAGATGCCCTCGTCTGTACCGGTGTTTGAAACCGACGGCGTGACCTACGGAGGCCCTGTGGGTAGTATGGCTGACCGTCAGAATCCTCTCCGCGAGCTTGCGTTCAACAAAGATAATGCGCTTAAGGTCTGGCGCTTGTTTGGTAATGCCTACATAGACATCAAACCGATCAAGGGTCTTGTGCTCCGATCCAATTTCGGTCTGGATTATGATGCCGCTTTCATCCACTCTTACAACTATACATTCCATAGCGACATCGTGAACAATGACACCAACTCCACGACTCTTTCCCAAGCCAATGATTCAAAGTGGACATGGACCAATACTGCCAACTATAACTTCACTTTGAAAGAAGATCATAATTTCACTGTCCTTGCCGGTATGGAAATGTTCCGTCAGAGCCGTATAGATTTCTCAGGCTATAATGAGAATTATGACATTGAAACGCCTGACTACATGTATCCGGACGCTTCGTCGGGTGTTGAACGCTCAACGGGAAACAAGTCATCGTACGCATTGATGTCATTTTTCGGCAAAGTCGACTATAATTGGAGAAATCTCCTTCTCGCTTCATTCACACTCCGCCACGACGGATCGTCACGTTTCGGAAGCAATAACCGTTATGGCACATTCCCGGCTGCTACGTTAGGTTACCGTATTTCCGAGAATATCAAGAAGAATTGGCTGGATGATTTGAAAATCAGACTTTCATGGGGTAAGACCGGTAACCAGGCTATTTCAAATACGGCCCGCTATGCCCTGTATGTCGCAGACTATGGTAATGACCGTGTGACCTCAACCGCCTACGACCTGCTTCTCCAGCAGAGCGGTATTTTCCCCTCGGGATACTATGCGAGTCAGACTGCGAATCCCAATTTGAAATGGGAGACAACGATCCAGTATAATGCCGGTCTTGATTTTGGTTTGTTCAGAAACCGGTTGACAGGTTCATTTGATGCCTATATCAAGGATGTGAAGGATATGCTTATCACTCCAGCTTATCTTGGCTCAATGGGTGAAGGTGGCGCTTCATGGCTCAACGGACCATCGCTCCGCAACTGGGGTATGGAATTTCAGATCGGATGGCGCGATGAACTCGCCTGCGGTCTTGGATACAGGGCGTCTCTGAATCTTGACTTTTTCCGCAACAAGGTCACTTATCTGCCCTCCACCACTACAGGCTCATACGCTCACACAACTACCGAGAATCTTGTGGATGCGAAACGTCCTTATGGCTCAATCGTAGGCTATGTGTTTGACGGACTGTTCCAGTCGGAGGAGGAAGTGCTTGCCTACGGTCAGGATAATGCCCGCGTCGGAGGTATGAGATATGCTGACTTAAACAATGATGGCAAGATTACTCCCGACGACCAGACCTGGATTTTCAATCCGGTGCCGGATTTATCGTTCGGACTCAACGTGGAGCTGACGTATAAGAACTTCGATTTGCAGATGTTCTGGCAGGGAGTGCTCGGGCAGGATGTCTACAACAACCAGAAGTTCCAGAATGACTTCTGGAGTGTTACCGATGCCGGTAGCAACAAGGGTATCCGTGTCCTTGACGGCTGGTTGCCGGATGTCAATACGTCGTCTACGATCCCGATGCTCACCACCAACAATAAGGGCGACGAAGGCCGTACGTCATCATACTTTGTCGAGAATGGTTCGTATGCTAAACTCCGCACACTGCAAATCGGATACAATCTCTCTTCAAAAATACTGTCCAAACTGCGCATGAGCAGAGCCCGTGTTTATGTTTCGGGACAGAATCTCCTCACAATCAAAAGCAGCAGCCTTACATGTACAGATCCCGAAAACCCAAACTGGGCATACCCGATTCCAACATCGGTATCATTCGGTGTACAGGTTGATTTCTAACTCTAAAAATCCAAAATCATGAAATCTATCAAAATATTTCTTTTATCCCTTATTGCAATGGGAGCGACTGCATGTGATGATTTTATCGACGTGCCACCGACAGGGGTAGTGGACGGGGATCTTGCCTATTCTCAACCCGAAAAGATGGTAAACGCGGCATACGCCTCCCTTGGTGACTGCTGGTACAGCTATCCATTCAATCTATGGCCATATGGTGACCTGAGTTCTGATGACTGTCTCAAAGGTGGAGGCGGTACCACTGATACCGGCTATCATCCGATGGAAATATGGTCAACATTGACTTCGACTCCCGGCGAGCTTGACGAGCTGTGGTATCGCCTATACTGCAACATATCCCGCTGCAACAGAGCCTTGGTCGCTCTCGAACAGTCCGGCGTCGATGTCCTGGGCGAGAAAACATCGGCACAGCGAGTAGGTGAGGTCCACTTCTTGCGTGGTCACAGCTATTTCAAATTGCTCACGATGTTCCGTCAGATCCCTTGGATTGACGAGGAGGTGTTCAAAAACAGCACTCATGAACAGACGCCCAACAACCAGTACACTTACGAACAGCTGTTTGAGAAGGTGATCCATGAATTTGAGCTGGCCTATGATGCACTTCCGGCTGAAGTTGAGGATGGCGGAGGCCGAGCCAACCGTATCGCCGCTGCCGCCTATCTTGCCAAATGCTATCTGACACTCGCGTGGGGTGATGGCTATGAAGCTACCAATGGTGTGGGCTTCATTAATGAGGAATATATGAAGAAGGTTGTTGAGTATACAGAGGTAGTCAAGAACTCCCGCTATGATTATCTCGCCGATTTCGGTGATATCTTCCTGCCTGAATACAAGAACAGTTCAGAGTCTGTGTTTGCCGTGCAGACTTCGCAATACACTGAGGATAACACGCGCTTCGGCCGTGCCAACTGGTCAAATGTGCTCAACGGTTGCTGGGGCATGTGGTCATGCGGTTGGGACTTCCACAAACCGTCGCAAGACCTTGTCAATGCCTACAAGACCAGAAATGGCCTTCCGATGTTCGGTGACTATGATAAGACCGACGAATATCCGGTAAATGGTGTCGCAAGCGGTCAAAAATGGGATCCGCGCTTATTCCATACTGTAGGTATGCCGACATTCCCATACAAATATGAGGCAGAGTATATGATGACCACCGAGAATTCCCGTACCCCGAACACATACGGGTTCTATACATCGCTGAAGGATGTCCCTCAACGTAGTGCCGGTGAAACATTCGATGGCTCGTGGCAGGCTTTTGCAATGAACGACTATGTATTCCGCTATACCGACGTGATGCTGATGCGTGCCGAGGCTCTTATCGAGCTTGGTCAGCTTGAGGATGCCCGCGAGATCATCAATGACATCCGCCAGCGTGCCGCTAATTCTATCGACAAGCATATCGGCTATGCCAAGGATTATTGCGAGATTGCACTCTATCCATCAGCTGATTTCAGTGATAAGGATAAGGCCCGCACCCGTCTTCGTTGGGAGCGCCGTCTTGAAATGGCTATGGAGAGCAGCCGTTATTTCGACTTGCGCCGGTGGGGCGTGGCTTCAACCGTATTGAACGCTTATTTTGAAAAAGAGAAGAATTCAAGCTACAATGGCGTTAAGTATGGCCAATATTACCAGGATGCCCACTATACGGCCGGAAAGAATGAATTTTATCCCATACCCTACAATCAGCTCTATTACGTACCCGGTCTTTACGTACAGAACAAGGGGTATAACTGATCCGGAAACAGGTTGGAAATTTATAGGTAAAAGATTGTAATAGGCAAGCCCTCGGAGAGTATTGATTACATCCGGGGGCTGTTTTCGTATATGAATTGAACTTTATGCTGCCGTTGATAACGGCAGCAGGTGACCATATCCTACACCCTCTAAATATAATGCTATTGCCACCTGAACCATAGAAGTTTTTAGATTAATAATTGTTATCTTTGCAGCATATCTCCATGTGAATATCAGACAAGACAATTCAATAAATAGATTAGATATGAAAATAAAGACAGTCACAAGAAACCTGAATTTTGACACAACTACACGTGAACCTTCGAGCAAATATCGTGTGAGATATGGCAATTCATCTGATTTCAACCGCTTGGTAGTGGTATGTAATCATGGTGGAAAGTCCAAAATCTTTGAGACCGATGCGGCAAATCTGCCTAAAGGTAAGGACTCGATCCATTTTCATGCGGAAAAGACCGGCAACACCTTTGTCATAAAATGGTGTGGCAATGCCGGTGAATACATGATGGAAGTGTGAACCGTCAGGAGTGATATAAAAAATTAGGTCGTAACCTCTGATTTGTTTCAGAAAGTTACGACCTATTTTTATGGATTAAGTGCTAAATCTTATTCCTCGATAGCAGCCTGGGCCGCAGCTACGCGTGCGATGGGCACACGGTAGGGTGAGCAGCTCACGTAGTTCATGCCGAGACGGGCGCAGAACTTGACTGATGAGGGTTCGCCACCATGCTCACCGCAAATACCGACTTTGAGTTCGGGTTTGGTTGCACGGCCTTTCTCAACACCCATCTTGACGAGCTGGCCGACACCTTCCTGATCAAGGACTTCAAAGGGATCGGTCTTGATGATGCCGTGTTCCTTGTAGAACTTGAGGAATTTGGGAGCGTCGTCGCGTGAGAATCCGAAGGTCATCTGGGTGAGGTCGTTTGTACCGAATGAGAAGAAGTCTGCGACTTCAGCAATCTGGTTTGCAACGAGAGCAGCACGGGGAACCTCGATCATTGTACCAACTTTGTAGGGTACGCTGTGGCCTGCTTCCTCAAATACTTTGGCAGCGGTGATGTTGATGACGTCTGCCTGGTTCTGGATTTCTTTGAGAGAACCGACGAGAGGAATCATGATTTCGGGGTGAACGTCGATTCCGCGAGCCTTGACAGCGAGAGCTGCCTCGATGATGGCACGAGTCTGCATCTCGGTGATCTCGGGATAGGTGATGCCGAGGCGGCAGCCGCGGTGGCCGAGCATGGGGTTGAATTCTTCGAGTGAGTCAACCTTGGCTTTCACTTCTTCGAGAGTGATGCCCATCTGCTCTGCAAGTTCTTTCTGGGTTGCAGTCTGGTGGGGTACGAATTCGTGCAACGGGGGATCGAGGAGGCGGATTGTCACGCCATAGCCGTCCATAGCTTCGAAGATGCCTTCGAAGTCACCGCGCTGCATGGGGAGAAGTTTGGCAAGTGCTGCACGACGGCCTTCTTCGTCAGAAGCGAGGATCATTTCGCGTACGGCCTTGATACGGTCGCCTTCGAAGAACATGTGCTCGGTGCGGCAGAGACCGATACCCTGAGCGCCGAAGTGACGGGCCTGCTTTGCATCGCGGGGAGTGTCGGCGTTGGTGCGGACGAGGGTCTTGGTATATTTTGCCGCGAGGTTCATGATCGCGCCGAAGTCGCCGCCGAGTTCGGGCTCGGTGGTGGGCACCTGACCGTCGTAAACTTCGCCTGTAGAACCGTTGAGTGAGATCCAGTCACCTTCTTTGTAGACTTTGCCGCTCATCTCCACAGTCTTGTTCTTGTAGTCAACGCGGATTTCGCCTGCGCCTGACACACAGCACTTACCCATACCACGGGCAACTACGGCTGCGTGTGAGGTCATACCGCCACGCATTGTGAGGATGCCCTGGGCGACTGCCATACCGCGGAGGTCTTCGGGTGATGTCTCGATGCGGACGAGGACTACCTTGCGTTTTTTCTCGCTCCATGCCTCTGCATCTTCAGCTGAGAACACAACCTGACCGGCTGCTGCGCCGGGAGATGCGGGAAGGCCTTTGGCTACGACATTGGCGCGCTTGAGAGCGGCTTTGTCGAAGACGGGGTGGAGGAGCTCGTCGAGTTTCTGCGGCTCCATACGTGCGAGGACTGTTTTTTCGTCGATCTCACCTGCACGGAGGAGATCCATGGCGATTTTCACCATAGCAGCGCCAGTACGCTTGCCGTTACGGGTCTGGAGCATCCAGAGTTTGCCGTCCTGGATGGTGAATTCCATGTCCTGCATATCCTTGTAGTAGTCTTCGAGACGGCCTGCGATAGCGATGAGCTCGGCAGCGCAGACGGGCATAGACTCTTCAAGAGAGGGATATTTGGCAGCGCGGACCTCTTCGCTGATACCCTGGAGGGCAGCCCAACGGCGAGAGCCTTCGACTGTGATCTGCTGGGGAGTGCGGATGCCGGCAACCACGTCCTCGCCCTGTGCGTTGATGAGGTATTCGCCGTTGAAGATGTTTTCGCCGGTAGCGGCGTCGCGGCTGAAGGCTACGCCAGTAGCTGAGTTGTCGCCCATGTTGCCGTAGACCATAGCCTGTACGTTGACGGCTGTGCCCCATTCCTCGGGGATCTGGTTCATGCGGCGGTAGATGATGGCGCGTTCGTTCATCCAGCTGTCAAACACAGCGCAGATGCCGCCCCAGAGCTGTTCCCATGCGTCGTTGGGGAAGTCTTTGCCGGTATATTCTTTGACAGCTGCCTTGAAGAGTTTCACGAGGTTCTGGAGATCTTCGACAGTGAGCTCGGTGTCGAGTTTCACGCCCTTTTCTTCCTTCACCTTGTCCATGATTTCCTCGAAGGGATCGATGTCGGCTTTGCTCTTGGGCTTCATTCCGAGAACGACGTCGCCATACATCTGCACGAAACGGCGGTAGCTGTCCCATGCGAAGCGGGCGTTGCCGCTCTTCTTGGCGAGAGATTCGACAGTTGCATCGTTCATACCGAGGTTGAGGACGGTGTCCATCATGCCGGGCATAGAGGCGCGTGCGCCTGAGCGTACTGAGACGAGAAGGGGATTTTCAGGATCGTTGAATTTTTTACCGGTGAGCTCCTCAACGTGTGCGATAGCTTTTTCGACTTCGCTCTTGAGGTCTTTGACTACTTTGTCACGGCCATACTGTGTGTATTCGGTGCAGACTTCAGTAGTGATAGTGAAACCGGGAGGCACGGGCATGCCGAGAAGGTTCATTTCGGCAAGGTTCGCACCTTTGCCACCGAGGAGATTGCGCATTGAGGCATTGCCTTCTGCTTTGCCATCTCCAAAAGTATAAACTCTTTTCATTCTGTAATTAGATATTGATAATATAAATTTTGTATTTCTCGATGTTGGATGAGTGTAGATTCTTTTAAGGTCAACAGCGATTGCCTGTCGCCGGCCGGGGTCTTTGTCATAGACCGTGCCGGGGCGCATTGCTTATGCAAAGATAGTGATTTTTTTTAATCGAGCCCTTATTTTTCGCTATTCTTTCATAAAATTATATTTGTTTTACGAGTCAGAGCCTCATCGGGCGTATGGTCAATCATATTTGATGACTTTTGAGGGTGGGATGGTTGTGATGATGGCCGACGGTAAGAGCAGTACAAGGAATGACACGACAGCGATGGCGATGTTGAGGATGGCGACTGCGGGGAGGGAGAATTGCATAGGCACGTGGTCGAGATAGTAGGCCTCCGGGTTCAGCGGGATGACGTGGGTAGAGCTTTGGACCAAGATTATGCCTATGCCGATGATGTTGCCGGCGATGAGGCCTATGGCAAGGATCCGCATCGTCAGGAAGACAAAGGCGCGACGGATGAGCCCGTCGGTGGCACCGAGAGCTTTCAGGATTCCTATCATATTCACGCGACGAAGCACAAGGATGTATAATGATGAGACGAGTGTCAGACAGGTCAGCAGTGACATGAGTGTCAGTATGACCACTACGTTTGTGTCGAGCAGTTCGAGCCAGTTGAAGTAGATCGCCGCAGAGGTGTGGACGTCGGTGACAGTGTAGAGGGTCGATGTCCTTCCCGTGTAGAGCTCGTCCATTAGATTTGACGACAGGTGGCGGGCGCAGTTCCTTATGTCTTTGTCGCTCTTGAGCCCATAGATCTCGAGTTGGGTTCCATAATTCTCGTCGAGTGAAGCAAGGGCGGAGAGCATCGGGAGTGTGCCGAAGATGTAACTCTCGTCATATTCGCTGAAGTGGGTGTCATAGATGGCGGCTACTTTGAGCCGTCGGGTCTTGTAGGAATCAGAGCCGAGAAAATAGGCGTCGATTTTCTCGCCAAGTCCTGTGGCGAGATTACGGGCCATCGCTCTTGATATGATGACATGATAGAGCGTTGAGTCGGCTTGATAGTCCGGGATGGAGCCTTCGACAAGATTCTGCTTCACAAATTCCCAGTCATAGTCGCGGCTCATGCCTTTGACGACGGCTCCGGTGAAGTCGCTCTCAGTCTTTAGGATCGCCGGCTGGCGGATAGTCAGTGCTGTCGTGACTTTGACCGGCAGACGATCTATGGAGGGCCTCACGCTGTTTATGTCAACGAGGTTGCCGCCCCGGTTTTCATCTGCGTTTTGGGCCGTGATTGTCAGCTGTGCGTCAAATCCCATGATTTTATGACGGATCTCCTCTTTGAAGCCCATCATTACGGCTATGGATATGAGCATTACAATCACCGAGAGGGCTATGCCGGCGACTGCGATCATTATGCCTGACTGCAATTTTCCTGAGTTGGATCGCAGTGAGAGGCGTTGGGCTATGAAAAGAGCAAGTGACATGTCGGGGGCAAAGATACGGCTTTTTCTTGACTTTTCAGCCCTTTTTGCGCTAAATGCCGTCTAAAACAATATGTCTATCTGATAGACGATGAAGGCGATGATCCACGCTACGAGTGTATTGTAGACCACGGCAAACAATCCATAGCGGGGGTTGCCGGTCTCTTTGACTATGGCTGTGATCGTGGCGATGCAGGGACAGTAGAGCAAGACGAATACCATGAAACTCAGCGCGGCAGCTGCTGTGAAGTCCGGTTTGCCAGTGGCTTCTGATGGAGCTGTCAGGCGGGCAGACAGAGTCTGTTCGGAGGCTTCTTCGTTGCCGGTGTAGAGTACGCCGAGTGTCGAGACTACAATCTCTTTGGCTGGAACTCCCGCGAGCGCGGCGACCGATGCACGCCAGTGGAAGCCGAGCGGTTCCATGAGCGGATTGATTGCTTTGCCGGCCATTTCAAGGTAGCTGTCGCGCGACGGGTCGATCGCATTGTCGTCGACAACGGTCGCGGCTGAGATTTCCCGGGATGAATTGCCGTCGTGGAGCGGGAAATAGTTGAGCGCCCATACGATGATGCTTGCCACGAGGATTATTCCACCCATTTTTTTCAAATACTGCTCACCCTTGCCCCACATGTGGCGTAGGGTTGCTTTAAGGGTCGGGATACGGTAGGGTGGGAGCTCCATGACGAAAGGCGTGACGTCTTCGCCGAAGTGGAAGCGGCGGAGCAGGCGCGCGGTGACACCGGCTACAGCGATTCCGAGGAGGTAGATGCACATAAATACCAGTGTGGCATGGTTGGGGAAAAATGTCCCGATAAGCAGCACGTAGATCGGTAGGCGGGCAGAGCAACTGATAAAGGGGTTGATGAGTATCGTGATGAGTCGGCTCGAACGGCTTTCGATGGAGCGCGAAGCCATGATGGACGGGACGGTGCATCCGAAGCCCATGACGAGCGGGATGAATGATTTGCCGTGAAGCCCGAGCTTGTGCATCACTTTGTCCATGATGAAGGCTGCGCGCGCCATGTAGCCGGAGTCCTCCATGAAGGAGATGCAGAGATAGAGGATGAGGATATTCGGGAGGAAGACTATCACACCTCCGACGCCTCCTATGATACCGTCGGCTATCAGGTCTTTGATCGCTCCTTCGGGGAGATATTCGCGCGACAGGTCTCCCAGCCAGCTGACGAGCGACTCAATCCATTCCATCGGGTAGGAACCAAGCTCGAATGTCGCCCAGAATATGCAGAACATTATGCCGATGAATATCGGGAAGCCGAATAGACGGTTGGTGACGATGGTGTCGAGGATTTTGGTCGAATTGATCTCCTCGGTCTTTGACTGTTCCATGGTTTCGGCGAGAGCTCCGGCAATGAAGCCATATTTTGCATTGGCGATAGCCATGCTGATGTCGTCGCCGGCAGGTTTCAGGTGCTCGACCAATGAATCGCGCAGAGCTATTATGTTTTTCCCGTCAGGAAGCATGGATATGGTCTTTTCTACCTCAGCATCACGCTCGATGAGTTTGATGGCAAGATAGCGTGGCGAGAAAAGCAGCTCCACGTTCGGGTCGGCTTTCAGGGCATCCTTGATCTGGCTTACAGCGGCTTCGATATCTGAGCCGAGATTGACGTGGATATGGCGGACTGAGGGATCGATGCCTTCATAGACACGGATCACTGTGTCGAGCAGCTCCTCGATTCCGCGTCCGGTGCGGGCGGCCGTAGGCACGATTGGCACACCGATCATTTCGCCGAGCGTCTTGCAGTCAAGTTTGATGCCGGCCCGGTCGAGCTCGTCGACCATGTTGAGCGCTATGACCATGCTGCGGTCCATGTCGATAAGCTCGGTCGTGAGATAGAGGTTGCGCTCGAGATTTGAGCCGTCGACCACATTAATAATAACATCCGGGCTCTCGTCGTGGAGATAGCGACGCACATAAAGCTCCTCCGGGGAGTAGGACGCGAGGGAATATGTGCCCGGCAGGTCGACAATATTAATCCTGAAATTCTTATGTATGAGACTTCCGCTTTTTGCGTCGACGGTGACACCGCTGTAGTTGCCTACATGTTCGCGCGAGCCGGAGGCAATGTTGAAGAGAGAGGTCTTGCCACAGTTCGGGTTGCCGATGAGCGCGACATTGATGGTGCGCATCGCATGTCGGGTATGGGATTCATGGTGAGTTTTGGCAGGCTGCCCGTCCTCGGATAGGAATGTCGGTCCGGCAGCTGTCTGAAGATGATCTGCAGTGGCATCGAGGTTCTCGACCGACACTTCAACGAGCTTTGCTTCCGAGCGGCGGAGCGAAACTTCATAGCCCATGATCTCATATTTCACCGGGTCGCGGAGTGGTGCGTCAAGCAGGACGCTGACTTTGCGGCCTCTGACAAATCCCATTTCCAACATCCTCTTGCGGAAGGCGCCGTGGCCGATGATTTTAACCACAGTGCCGCTTTCTCCCGGTTGTAGCTCAGATAGTCTCTTAAACATATATGAATGGATTGCAAATTGGACCGCAAACTTACGAATTATTTATCATCTTTAAAATACCTAAAAATAGTGATTTTTCAGGGACCGATGTGATGATGCTGAAACCGCAGGCTATATAGAGTCCGCTACGGGAGCGTAAAATATGCGCTGCGGGGCAATATTCGGCCAAGATTCAAGTTATAATGAATGTAGACATACCCTTGAAATCTTTTTTACTATATATTACATAGATGACAGTGATCAGAAATATAGTAGCGGTAGTGGTCATCGCAATGTGCGGTACCTTCGCTTCATTTGCACAGAAAGACGAGTTCAACCCGATTCAGACAGGTGTGACATCGCTCGGTATCGCTCCGGATGCCCGCGGTGCCGGCATGGGTGACATCGGCGCGGCTACTGACCCTGATGCCAACAGCCAGTTTTGGAATCCATCGAAATATGCCTTTGCTTATTCAAAGGGGTCTGTGGCATTGAGCTATACCCCGTGGCTCCGTAAACTTGTCAATGATATATTCCTTGCCAATCTCGCCGGCTATTGGAAATTCGGCTACGAGGACAATCAGGCGATCTCAGCCTCGCTGCGTTATTTTTCACTTGGTGAGGTCTCGTCAGGACTTGACGGACAATTCAGCCATACGCTCAATCCTTACGAGATGAGTTTTGATATCGGTTATTCGCGCAAACTGTCCGATAAGTTCTCGATGGGCGTAGTGTTCCGCTACATCTATTCGGACCTTGGTTTCAGCGAGAGCTATGCCGGCGACCAGTCGACAGGCGCTTCGGCATTTGCCGCCGACATCTCAGGCTATTTCACCTCATATCCGATCATCGGACGTAATGAGTGCCAGTGGTCATGGGGTTGGGATATTTCCAATATCGGTTCCAAGGTAAGCTACAATCACGGCGACAATCCGGCCTTCCTTCCGACGAATCTCCGCTTGGGAACATCTTTCACATTCCCGCTCGCCGACTACCATAACCTTGCCCTCAATCTTGATCTCAACAAGCTCCTCGTCCCGACTATGCCTCGCCGCGTAGACTATGCGGATGATACGGATGGCGAGATTGAATATGTGAAGGCATACGAGGATTGGCAGAACATGTCGTCGATCACCGGTATCTTCAAGTCATTCTCGGATGCTCCCGGTGGATTTGCCGAAGAGCTCAGAGAGGTCTGTGTCGCCATCGGTGCGGAGTATAATTACAATCAGCAGTTCTTCCTCCGCGGTGGCTACAACTATCAGAATCCGAAGAAGGGTAATCAGCAGTATTTTGCCCTTGGAGCCGGATTCGCGCTCAATGTCCTCCGTCTCGACGCCAGCTATATGATAGCGACTTCTCAGAATTCACCTCTTGATCAGACTCTCCGCTTCACCCTGACATTTGATATGGATGGCCTGAAGGAAATCTTCGGGCGTAAGTAATACCTGTTTTAAGGATAAAGATATGATGATACGCACCGGTATGGGCTATGATGTCCATCGTCTTGTCGAAGACAGGGATTTGATACTGTGTGGAGTGAAAATCCCTTATGAGAAAGGATTGCTCGGACACAGCGATGCAGATGTGGCGCTCCATGCGCTATCCGATGCGTTGCTTGGCGCTGCTGCCATGCGTGATATAGGTTATCACTTCCCTGATACGGCCGAAGAATATAGGGGCGCAGATTCGCGGGTGCTTCTCCGCCGTGTGATAGAGATTATCGGTGAGAAAAATATGACTGTCAACAATGTTGATGTGACCATCATAGCCCAACGCCCCAAATTGCTGACATATATCCCGCAGATGATAGCCAATATCGCTGCTGATCTGAATATTCCGGCCGATTGTGTATCGGTCAAGGCCACTACCACAGAGCGTCTTGGCTTCGAGGGTCGCGGTGAGGGCATCTCAGCCATGGCTGTAGCCACGCTCACCGATATGGGCCGTTGACGGCTGGGCGGACTCCTTGCATGGAGGGGAGTGTGGCGGAGTCCCTGTGTGATTTTACGTTTGACATTTGGAAAATTTTGTCTAATTTTGCGTCAGTATGCAAAATATGACCCGTAGACAATGGCTCCTGAGAGCCGGAGGCGCGCTGCTTGTGCCTTCGGTCCTGAGTTCATGTCGCCCGGATATCTCGCGCGATGTCAGGAGTGTGGGGGAGCGGCTTGCTTCCGCCTACCATCCTCTCAGTGAGATTGATTGTGTCGCTTGTGATAATTGCATGCCATGTCCCTATGGCATCGATATTCCGAGCAATTTTATTTTTGTCGACCGGGCTCTGCGGGAAGGTGCCATGCCCGGCGCTCTCGATGATCCTGATTTCGCTGAAAAAGGACGGAAATTTCTTTTGGATTATGAGGATAAGTTTCCGGATAAAGTGCAGTCGCAACATTGTATAAGCTGTGGGCAGTGTGTGCCTACATGTCCGGTCAAAATCAACATACCTCAACAGATGTCAAACATTACAGCGCTCACGGATGTGTTGCGCGATTTACGTTGTCAACAGATTTGATGGTCCCGGCTAATATACTCAGGATTTCGCGCATAGTTGTTGCGGTTGCAGCGTTCTCGCTGCTTGTCGGGCTTTTTGCTGATTTCGGCATGGAGCTTCCGGCGATGGCTGCGTGGCTTGCAAAGGTGCAACTGCTTCCGGCTGCGATGGCGTTTGCGATGACAACATTTGTCGTCTGGCTCCTCGTCACCTTGATATTTGGCCGCGTCTATTGTTCGACTGTCTGTCCACTCGGCACCTTTCAGGATATCTGCGCCAGATTGCCTCGCCTCGGACGGGTGAGGGCCCGTTGGCATTACCATTACAGTCTCCCGCTGACCCGCCTGCGCCGCATCATGCTTTTTATCGTGGCGCTTTCCATTGTGCTTGGAGTCTCGGCAGTCACAAGCCTTCTGGATCCCTACAGCATATTCGGCCGGTTTGCCATGGAGGTTCTCAGGCCTGCCTGGGGGATGATTCTTAATGTCTGGAATGATTTCTACTCATATCCGCCGGTCAAAATCGGGCTTGCATCAATGCTCGGGCTTGTGATTACCATTGTGACAATGCTCACGATCAGTGTGCTTGCCTTCAGGAATGGCCGCACGTTTTGCAACACCGTCTGTCCCGTAGGCACTACTCTTAGTTTTATCTCGAACTATTCCATATTCCGCATTGACATCAATACGGATAAGTGTATCCAGTGTCGTAAATGTGAGCATGTGTGCAAAGCATCTTGTATAGATCTTCAGAGCCATGTCGTCGATACATCGCGTTGTGTGGTGTGTTTTGATTGTCTACCGGTGTGTCCGGCGGATGCCATATCATATACCTACAATCGCCATCAGCTCTCCATACCGTTGATGCAGCGTGTGAAAAATCCGATTGCCGGTTCGGCTGCCGGTTGCGGCGACGGACAGGTAGGGATGAGCGCAGAGAAGACTGCTGCATCAGATAAACAGACCGCCAATTTGAAACCGGCGGTACCGCTCGACAGACGTAAGTTCCTCTCGATTGGTCTGATCGCTGCTGCAGTCCCCGTGGCGGCTAAGGCTGCAAAAGCGGTGGAAAAGGTCGAAGGTATGCAGCAGGCATCTGATCGCCGTAACCTCCTCGCGGTGACTCCGCCCGGGGTCAAATCCAGGAGGGAATTTCTTGACCGTTGCACAGGGTGCGGACTCTGTATCGACCGTTGCCCTCAGAAAGTCATCAAGGTATCTCTCAAAGAATTCGGTTTGCTCCGTGCGCTCCATCCGGTGATGGACTTCAATTCATCGTGGTGCATATATGACTGCACGCTCTGTTCGAATCTATGTCCGACTGAAGCTTTACACCCTCTGACCGTATCCGAGAAACATCGTTCGCGTGTCGGTCTTGCCGTGACTGACCGTAATCTCTGCATTTCGTATTCGCAAGGAGTGAATTGTGGCGCTTGCTCGCGCCGTTGTCCTTCAGGGGCCATCACAATGATACCGGGAGGCGATGAGGCACGGGGGCCATATCCAGTGGTAGATCCCGATAAGTGTATAGGGTGCGGATCGTGTCAATATGTTTGCCCGTCAGCTCCTAAAGCTATAATGGTTGGCGGACTTGCATAAGCTGTTGTTACAAAATAAAAATGGAATTTGATTCATGAAACAATATCTCGAACTTCTTGACAAGATAATGAGCGAAGGCGTTGACCGCGGTGACAGGACCGGCACGGGAACACGCAGCATATTCGGCTATCAGATGCGTTTTGACCTTAGTAAAGGTTTCCCGTTGCTGACGACCAAGAAGCTCCACCTGAAGTCAATCATCCATGAGCTCCTTTGGTTTCTGAAAGGTGACACCAATGTGCGTTATCTACAGGAAAACGGAGTCAGGATATGGAATGAATGGGCTTCTCCGGATGGAGAGCTTGGCCCCGTCTATGGTTACCAATGGAGGTCATGGCCCGACTATAACGGAGGTCATATCGATCAGATCGCAGAAGTGATAGAGACCATAAAGAACAATCCGGAGTCCCGCCGTATCATCGTGAGCGCATGGAATGTAGCCTCTGTCCCGGACATGGCTCTGCCTCCGTGCCATCTTCTGTTTCAGTTCTATGTGGCTGACGGCCGACTTTCGCTCATGCTCTATCAGCGCAGTGCCGATTGTTTCCTTGGTGTGCCCTTCAATATAGCGTCATACGCTTTATTGCTGATGATGGTTGCGCAGGTGACAGGCCTGAAACCGGGTGAGTTCGTGCATACGCTTGGGGATACCCACATCTATCACAATCATTTCGAGCAGGTGAAGACTCAGCTGGCCCGTACACCCGGCAAGTTGCCCACCATGCACATCAATCCGGATGTGAAGAATATTTTTGATTTCAAATATGAGGATTTTGAGCTTCGTGACTATGAAGCTCAGCCACATATCAAAGCCACAGTTGCAGTATGACAAAACAGCCGGCAGAAGTAACGATAATAGTTGCTGTCACCCGAAATATGGCAATCGGACGCCGCGGTGACCTGCTCTTCCATATAAGCGATGATCTGAAGCGTTTCAAGTCGCTCACCATGGGCCATCCTATCATAATGGGACGCAAGACGTTTGAATCTTTCCCGAAAGGAGCGCTTCCGGGACGACGCAATATTGTGATCACCCGCAATCCGGCCTATACTGCCGAGGGGATTGAGAGGGCTGAATCATTGGAGGAGGCTCTGGCTATGTGCAGAACCTCCCCGGAATGTTTCATCATCGGCGGTGGGGAAATCTATCGTCAGGCGCTCCCTCATGCTTCAAAGGTCGAACTGACTTTGATAGATGCCGATATCTGTGATGCAGATACGTTTTTCCCTGATCTTGTCGACGACGGATGGGTTATGCCCTCCACGGTGGAGTTCAGCCGAGAGGATCCCCGATCAGGAGTCGCCTATGAATTTCTGACACTGCGCCGGCGTCAGTCCTGAAGCTTTACTTGCCTCTGTATTGCGGAAGCAGCGGCACAGGGAATTTCGAGAACAATGTGGAGACAGCTTCAGCTATGCCCTTGAGATTCCGGAATTGAGAGTCGCCGCTGTCGAGAATCGTACCTACCGATGATGAGTAGAGCGGCAGTTTTTCGTCAAGATTGATCATATCCATAGTGAGTACGCCTTCGCGGTAGATGCCGGTGATGACTTGTGCGTCAGGATTGTATGGCGGCCAGTAGTTGGCTCGTGGATACATGAACCACGGAGCTACTCCACCATACGCAGGACCCCAGAAATGAGGATGAGGGCCGGGTGCCGGGTGTGGGCCTCCGGGGTGCGGGCCGGGAGCAGGCGGTGGCATGGGAGCCGGCATGGGAGCCGGAGCCGGCGCGGGGGGTAGCATCGGTTCGGTTGCGATTTCATTTTTAACGGTCAGGCCAATGTTGATCAACAGTGGAGAAGCAGGATCTTCCGTGAACCCTCGTTCGACCATCTGTTCGCGTATAGCGGCCTCGATATTGTAGTAGGTCACCATCGTCATGCCGGGAGGCATTTTGCCATCGTCGGGGGTGACGATGCGAAACGTTGAATAGTTGCGCAGATTGGCATCGTTGTATGTCGTACTCGTGACGAGGTTAAAAGGACTACACCCTGTCAACACACTTGCGAGCAGCAACATCAGTCCCATCAGTTTTTTCATATAAACTTTAATTTGAGTGGATATTTGTCATAAACAACATTTTTTAGGCTTAAAAGGTTGAAGATTTGGGATTTTAAACATTAAAAATTTGCTCAATTCAAAGCAATGGTATAAATTTGAAACTGGAAATCATATAACTGTTAAATTTAGCTAAAAACTTAACGGAACACAGGCATTGTGTGGAATAATGACCGTTGACTTATTTTCATCATCTTACCCTAAAACTAATTAAAATGGAAGATATTACCGTCCTTTTCAACGACTTGCTTAATCAATATGGAAGTACCGACATTGCAGAGGCCGAGTTCAAGAAACGGGTCCATGAGGATCCGGAACTCAAGGCATGTTACCGTGAATGGTGTGATGAGGTCGGCAGTTCGGAAAAACGCGGTTTTCTTGATTATTGTGAAGAATATTTTGATTCCCAGGATTCTATTTGGGACAATCTGAAAGATGACTATGAAGATGAATGAAGCTTCCGACACTCCGGTGTCGTTGCGCCGTTTCCCTGCTGAATGGGAAAGACATGATTGCGTCTTGCTCGCATGGCCGCATGAGGAGACGGATTGGAACTATATGCTCGACGAGGCGAGGGCCTGTATCGCCGAGATTGTAAAGGCTATTTCCCGCGAGGAATGTGTGCTTCTGGTGGGCCCGGCATCTCTGTGTCTGGAGTCGGTCAAAGCTCAGGACTTCGATCCGCGCAGGGTGAAGTTTGTGGATATGCCCACGAATGATACATGGGCCCGTGATTTCGGAGCATTGACTGTTGAGGCCAACGGCTCGCTTCGTTTGCTCGACTTCAAGTTTAACGGTTGGGGCCTCAAGTTTGCAGCCGACAAGGATAATCTGATTAATTCCAGGCTGTCAGCAGATGGCTTTATGGCTGCACCTCTTGAAAATCGTTTGAATTTTGTCCTTGAGGGAGGCTCTGTAGAGTCGGATGGCAACGGCACATTGCTGACCACAGCCGAATGTCTGTTGTCTCCTAACCGCAACGGTCAGTCAGACCGCAATGAGATTTCCGCTTATCTTGCTGAGACATTCGGGTTCGTCCATCAGTTGTGGTTGCATCATGGTGCGCTTGCCGGAGATGATACGGACAGCCATATAGATACATTAGCTCGTCTGGCGCCGGACAATACCATAGTCTATTGTGGCGCAGGTGAGCCCGAGGGGCCTAACTATGCCGGTCTTGTCAAAATGGCTGAAGAGCTTTCGACTCTTCGCACACCCGACGGACTTCCATATAATCTCATCGAACTTCCTCTTCCCGACACTATCGAGATGGATGGCGAGATACTCCCGGCAACCTATGCGAACTTTCTAATCACGCCGAAACAGATCCTTCTCCCGGTCTATGGACAGCCTAAGAAAGACTATCTTGCATCGCAGACACTCAAGATCTCTTTCCCGGAGCATGAGGTTGTCGGTATTGATTGCCGTGCCCTCATCAGACAACATGGGTCGCTCCATTGCGTGACGATGCAGTTTCCTGTCGGTGCCATCGCAGGAATTGAGAATGGTTGCTGGGTGGAAAATACGACTCTTGGCTGAAATATTTTTCCCTCTGCCTAACAACCGGGGGACAGTGTGGCTTTGCCCGAGCTGTTTTCGATGAAAATCATAGCTCAAACGGAGCAAATAGATATAAGATATATAGCATTAAATTAATTAGACATGAAGATAGGAATAATTCAGCAGCACAACACTGTGGATATCGAAAACAACCGCCGTCGGCTTGGCGATAAGATCTGCCGGCTCGCAGCGGAAGGCGCCCAACTCGTCGTGCTCCAGGAACTGCATGATTCGCTGTATTTCTGTCAGGTTGAATCAGTCGATAACTTTGATCTGGCAGTCGCGCTTGATTCGCCGTCAGTCGACTTCTACTCCTCAGTGGCGCGTCAGGCCGGTGTGGTACTCGTAACCTCATTATTCGAGCGCCGCGCAGCCGGTCTTTACCATAATACCTCGCTTGTCTTTGATGCAGACGGCTCGCTGGCGGGTAAATATCGCAAGATGCATATCCCCGATGATCCGGCATATTATGAGAAGTTCTATTTCACGCCCGGTGATCTCGGTTTCAAACCGATAGATACCTTACTCGGCCGTCTCGGTGTGCTTGTCTGCTGGGATCAGTGGTATCCGGAGGCTGCGCGACTGATGGCTATGAATGGAGCGGAGATGCTGATCTATCCTACTGCTATCGGCTGGGAGAGCAGTGATACCCCTGAAGAGAAGTCACGTCAGCGTGAAGCTTGGATCACTGTGCAGCGTGGCCATGCTGTGGCCAACGGTCTTCCTGTCGTCACTGTCAACAGAGTGGGGCATGAGCCGGATCCTTCAGGCGCTACAAACGGTATCACTTTCTGGGGCTCAAGTTTTATCGCCGGGCCTCAAGGTGAGCTTCTGTATCTTGCGCCGGACAGCGAGGAGGCAGAGACTATTGTCGAGGTGGATATGAAACGCTCTGAGCAGGTGCGCCGTTGGTGGCCTTTCCTCCGTGACAGACGTATTGAGAACTATGGCGATTTGACACGCCGCTTCATAGATTAGTATCCACACAAAAACATTAACAATAAGCTTTTGAAAAAGACTCAGCCTTTCACCACAACCTCCGGTGATTATCTTTCGGTGTTGATCTCACTCTGGCTCCCACGCTATGGCTGGACGATTGTCGTGCCATTGCTCGTTTGTGTAGCTGTTGGATTTGTCATTGACGCACGATTTCTTTTCATAGCACTTATGTTGCTGTTTATTGTTGTGCCGATGCTTATGTCCTTTCTCTATACCTACTATATGCTCACGCCTGAAGCGCGCCGGTCGGTGTTGCGCAAGGAAGTTGAGATCGCTGAGGGTGAATCGCTGCGTCTTGTCTATCTGCCAAAAGAGGAGAGTGAGATTGAAAAGGAAAAGAACAAATCCGGACGGATGCTTTTGCCGATAGCCGATAAGGAGTCCCGGGTGGAGGAACGGCGTGAGGAGCCGCTTCCTGATCCGGAAACAATAGGATGGTCAGAGGTGCTTGGTGTGAAATACACTTCGCGTTTCACTATCTATCTTCTGAAAGGCGAGCGGCTGACATTTCTGCTTATTCCACATTCGGCTTTGCCACGACGTGTTGTCGCAGAGTGAAAAAAATGGTGTGAAAAAGTAGTTATGGAGCAAAAATAATTCTTACTTTTGCAATATGCGCCACAAGGCATACACCTTCAATCCTTCTTAATAAATTAATAAAAACAGATATAATCATCATGGCACATCCCCGACGTAAAGTTTATGGCCTTATAGGTTTCCCGCTTACCCATTCGTTTTCCATGAACTATTTCAACAATATGTTTGAATCGGAAAACATAGATGCCGAATATGTGAACTTTGAGATTCCCGAGGTCGGTGATCTCATGGAAGTTATTTCTGAAAATCCCAACCTGGCCGGTCTGAATGTCACCATCCCTTATAAAGAGCTGGTGATTCCCTACATGGACGAGATGGACTCAGAGGCAGAACTCATAGGAGCTGTGAATGTCATCAAGATCATAAAGGATAAGAATGGTGACATCAAGCTGAAGGGCTACAACAGCGATGCGATGGGATTTCAGAATTCAATCGCTCCGTTGATTAACCCTCATCGTGGCAAGGCTCTGATTCTTGGCACCGGTGGGGCTTCGAAAGCTATCCGCCGTGCGCTTATAAACCTTGGTGTCGAACCGGTCTTTGTGTCGCGTACCCCTGCCGAGGGGCAACTCTCGTATGCTGATCTCACGCCCGAGATCATGGAGTCACACAAAGTGATAGTCAACTGTACCCCTCTTGGCATGTATCCAAATGTTGACCGTTGTCCTGACATCCCATACGAACTTCTCACCCCTGAGCATCTCTGTTACGATCTCATCTATAACCCGGATGTCACTACTTTCATGAAGAAAGCCCGTGCAAACGGAGCTGAGGTCAAGAATGGCCTTGAGATGTTGCTCCTGCAGGCTTTTGAGTCCTGGAACATCTGGAATTTGTAAGAAAAATGAGGCTTATCCTCTGAAATATTAGAGCGACATGTCTCCTCTCTCGCTCATGCCACTCCTGCCATTTACCGTGGCGTTTATCCTCGGTATCCTTGTGCATGGGAGCGGTGTGGGCGCTTATTTTTTCTGGGTGCCACTGGGGATTTCTCTGATATTGATATTATCACGGCACAATTATGCGGCGATAATGTCACTGGCCCTTTCGATAGGCTTCGGGGTTGCATGGGTCAATGAACCGGGTCAGTTGCCTGAGATGTTTGCCGGGAAAAAGCTGGTATATTCAGGAGTGGCTGAAGAGGTCAGAAACTATGAGCCTACGCAGGTGCTCATAGTCCGCATCGACAGTTGCGCCAATCGACCGTGTCGGCCTTTCCGCGCAAAACTGACGATACCGTCATCGCTGCCTGAAATAGCTGAGACCAATAGATTGGCTTTATCGGCGGTTCTGACATCGCTCACCGTCTCTGTGGATCTTCCGGGTGAGATTGACTATGATGCGCAGTTGCGCCGGAGCGGGGTGGTCAGTGCCGGATTTGTGAGGCCGGATAGTGTCCGTCTTGTCGGTCCGGAGCCAGGTTTGCTAAACGCTTTGCGCAGATTTCAGCCCGAAATTTCAGCCTTGATCGGAATGTCTGCGTTGTCGCCACGCGCGAAGGAGTTTCTCGATGTCACTCTGACAGGTGACCGGTCAATGCTTTCGCCGACCACGCGTGAGGCTTTTTCAGTCACCGGACTTTCTCACTTTCTTGCGCTCAGCGGGCTCCATGTGAGCATATTGATACTCGTGGCTTCGGTGATTCTGATACCGTTGACGTTTTCATCGGGGTTGCGCAGGTGGCGTCCGGTGGTATTGATATGTCTGTTGTGGCTGTTTGCCATCATTACCGGTATGGCACCCTCTGTGGTGCGCTCAGTGATAATGGGAACATTGTTTTTGCTCGCCTGCATGATGCAGCGGCGGCGTTCGCCGTTCAATTCCTTGTGTGTGGCGGCTATTGCTATCTTGATCGTCACTCCCCATGCTCTTTACTCCGTCGGATTTCAGTTGTCGTTTATCGCAGTAGCGTCGATATTGCTTTTTGCTGAGAAACTCAATCCATTCTCCAGACGTCGGGGCTGGTTGTATGGATTGGCTGCATATCCGGCAGTGACGATAGCGGCTATGCTCGGGACCGCCGCTGTCAGCGCATATTATTTCAACATATTCCCTCTATGCTTTCTTCCGGTCAATTTCTTCGGGGCGCTTTTGTTGCCTTTCATATTGGGTTGTGGGGCCGTGTTTCTGATATTTGAATCTTTGGGGATAACGCTGTCGCCACTTGCCGGCTGCATTGATTTTTTGGTAAAACTGCTCTATGACGTGGCAACGGTGATCGGAAGTCAGACCTGGGCGGTAGTTGACGGAATATATCTTACACCGCCGGTGCTCATAGGGTGGTTTCTTTGTGTCGGAGCGTTAGCATTGTGGCTCTATAAGCGGCGTCAGGTCTATGGCTATGCCGTTTTGGTCTGTGTGATGTTTTCGGTTTCAGTTCATGTCTTTGCCGAGAAGCCCGGGATGGATATCGAGATCTTTATCCCGCGTTCCCATAGCCATACATCGCTTTTGATAAGGGACGGAAATACCCTTGACATCATGACGTCGGCGCCTTTGCGCGAGCATGGTGAACTAAGGGAGAGCTATGGAAAGAAATACCGCCCCTATCTGCTTGCGAGGGGAATAGATTCTATGCGATTCCATGCGGTTTCACATCCGGAGCATATCCGGGCCGGAGGGAAGCGGTTCGTGATGATTGCGACAGACAGCCCTCTGCCTGAGATGGAGGAACGGGTGGATTATGCACTTGTCTGCGCGGGGTTCAGAGGAGATGTCGTCGGTCTGGCGACAAAAATCAAGGCCGACACCATACTCCTGTCGTCGGACCTCAACAACCGTCGTCATGCCAGATATCTGCGCGAACTGCAGGAGGCTGGGATCGCTGTCAGATCGCTGCGGGAGAGAGGTTACATGTATTGTATCGGGCGATAACCGGTGGTCGTCTACATTGTTTCGTATGCACCTTTTGCGAGGAGTTCGCGGTAGCCTTTGTTGAAATATAGGCGTTCGAAATCCTTAGGGCGTACGATGTGTTCATTCCAGATGACGAGGTCAAGATCAATAGTGATCAAGCCTTCAGCGGTGTGCATAGGTGTGCGTCCCGATTCCTTTTCCCACTCTTTGAGATATTTGACTATGTTGTCACGGTCGTGGCCTGTGTAGCCATGAACCACGGCATTCATGTAGGATGGATCCTTGCCGTTAATGGCCGGGGTTTCATATACGGATGAGACAGAGCATTTGTTAAAATACCCACATAAATGCTCGATGGCTTTGGTGATTTGATATTCACGGTCAGGGGTGTTGCTTCCGAGTCCGATCGTGCAGGAGTTTTCGTTGTCCATGTTCTTTCAAGCAATTTTACTGGGTGAGTCCTTTCATGGTCAGTGCGATGCGTCCGCGGGCTACATCAACGTCCATTACTTTCACTCTTACATTCTGGCCTATGCTGACCACATCTGCCGGCGACGAGATGAACTTTTCGCTGAGTTGAGAGATGTGTATGAGGCCATTTTCCTTCATGCCGAGATCGACAAACACACCGAAAGCGGTTATATTGTTTACCTTGCCGGTCAGTTCCTGTCCGATGTGGAGATCATCTATTTTTCTTATCGAGTCATCAAATGGTGTCTCCTCTGCTGTTTCTCTCGGATCACGGCCTGGTTTTTCGAGCTCGAGAATTATGTCGGTGAGGGTGGGGAGTCCGACTTCTTTAGTGACATATTTGTCAAGTTCGATGCTGTGGAGGAGATTTCGGTCGCGTGTCAGGCGTTCGATATCAGCCTTGGCATCGGCAGCAATCTGTTGGACGAGCGCATAGCGTTCGGGATGGACCGCGGTATTGTCGAGCGGATTCTCTCCTCCGGGGATTCTGAGGAAGCCGGCACATAGCTGGAATGCTTTCTCTCCCATGCGTGGGACATTGAGCAACTGCATGCGCGATGTGAAGTCACCGTTTTCAGCACGGTGTTTGACAATGTTTGCAGCAAGACTCGGTCCGATGCCTGAGACGTAGGAGAGCAGCTGTTTGGAAGCAGTATTGATATTCACACCTACGGTGTTGACACAGCTTTCGACCACATAGTCGAGGGCATCCTTGAGTTTTGCCTGATTGACGGCGTGCTGATACTGCCCGACGCCGATTGATTTTGGATCTATCTTGACGAGCTCGGCAAGGGGGTCAAGCAGGCGGCGACCGATTGACACCGCTCCACGCACTGTGACATCCTCGTCGGGAAACTCTTCTCTTGCCACCTCGGAGGCGGAGTAGATTGAGGCGCCGTTTTCATTGACCATGAAGATCTGAACCTTGCGGGGGAGCATGATGTCGCGGATGAAACGCTCAGTCTCCCGTCCGGCTGTTCCATTACCTATGGCTATGGCATCGATGCGGTAGCGATCGACATAGAAGCAGACTGCATCTGCCGATCCGACAAAGTCGTTGGCCGGAGGAGTGGGGTAGATGACATCGTGTTGCAACAGATTTCCCTGTTCGTCGAGGATGACGAGCTTGCAACCTGTCCTGAATCCCGGGTCAATAGCGAGCACGCGTCGGCGTCCGAGCGGAGCCGCCATGAGAAGCTGACGGACATTGTCGGCAAACATCTGGATCGCGCCTTCGTCGCTCTTCTCCTTGGTGGCTGCGGCAATCTCATTTTCGATCGATGGGCGCATGAGGCGACGGTAACCGTCTTTTACTGCGTTTTTGACGATGGCGGCTGTCTCAGGTGTCGCATTTGATTTGGCAAACATGCGACAGAGACGGTCGATCATCTCATCGTCTTCGATCGAGATGCTGACTTTAAGTATCCCTTCCTCCTCGCCGCGTCTGATTGCAAGATAGCGGTGAGAGGTGCAGAGGCGCAGCGGTTCCGAGAAGTTGAAATATGTCTGGTAGTTCTTGCCTTCCTCCTCTTTTCCGGCGACAACCTTGGATGTTATTGTGGCCGAGCGCTGATAGCGTGAGCGCACAAGATTGCGAGCCTTCTCGCTCTCACTTACCCACTCCGCGATGATGTCCGATGCTCCTGCTATGGCCGAATCAATACTGCCGGCTACTTTGGCATATTTTTTAGCCTGCTTTTCGATATCTGTCGAGTTCTGGGCCATTATGATGCGTGCGAGCGGCTCAAGACCGATCGAACGGGCTGCTTGGGCGCGGGTATTGCGCTTGGGTTTATAGGGGAGATATATGTCTTCGAGGACTATGGGATCAAGTGTCTCCATGATGCGCTCCTGGAGCTCAGGGGTGAGCATATCGCGCTCTTTTATGACCTCAAGTATGTATTCCTTACGTTTGTCAAGTTCAGTCAACTCCTGATGACGTGTCTGGACAGCATGGACAATGACTTCATCCATCCCGCCGGTGGCTTCTTTGCGGTAGCGGGCAATGAAAGGTACGGTAGCACCGTCGTCGAGCAATCGCAGACAGGCTGCTACATGTTTGCGGAGGTAAGTGCCAAGTTCGGCTGTGATTACGTTGGCGTGTACGTTTGCCATTAAGAGTCTTATTTTAACTTTTTAAGTGTAATGAGTGTTATCTCCGGGGTGGCGCCTACGCGGGCCGGAAATCCGACTGTACCACCACCGATATTGACGTATAATTGATGCTTTTTGCTTTTGTCGGCATAGAGTCCGCCCCAGGTAGGATAGCGATATTTTGCAGGCGACCACCCGAGGAGCTCAAGCTGCATTGCGTGGGTGTGGCCCGATAGCGCGAGCTGGACGCGCATGTCGTTTTGTCCGGAAATGGAGTCGACCCAATGTGCAGGATTGTGTGTGAGGAGTATCTTGGGGAGACTGTCGTTGAGATTGGGGTATGCTCTGGATAGGGATCCATATACTTTGAAGGGAGGATCGCCTATGTTCTCGACACCTATGAGTGCGACGGAGTCAGAGCCGTTTGTAAGATATTCTGTTTCGTTGAGCAGGAGTCGCCAGCCCATTTCACCCTGCAGTCTCTTGAGTTCACTTAGATTCTGTTTCTTTGCCTCCGTGGAGGGCCAGTTGGAATAGTCGCCATAGTCGTGGTTTCCGAGGATGGCATATACGCCGTCGCGGGCGCTCAGACGGGAGAATGGACGGACATGCGGATAAAGCTCGCTCGTCTTTGAGTTGACGATGTCGCCTGTGAATACTATTGCATCCGTATCGAGCGAATTAATTGTGTCGACGAAGCGTGAGACGAAAGTTGTATCGTTGCCAAAAGTCCCGACGTGCATGTCTGAGAACTGGGCTATGGTGTAGCCGTCGAAACTTTCGGGAAGCCCTTCGATTTCGATCGTGACCTCCTTGATATCGATATTGAACCGATTGATAAGCGCACCCCACCAGAGGGCTATGAACGTTATGACGGATGCTATGATTCCGATGACAGAGATGGCTCTGATCCGCTTATGCCGGAAAAGCTGCGGGATTTTTGCAATGAGATCGAAAACGATGAATATGTATTTGGGGAGGTAGAAAGCTATGTAGGTGTAGAGCATCCACATTATCGCCCTCAGAGTGCTGTCGGAGCAGTTGCGCTTGGGCATACAGATCACCGCTATGATCAGACAGAATAAAACTACCGCCAACCATAGTTGCAGACGTGAAGGCCACAACCTTTTGAACCTGCGTTTCAAGGCCTTGTAAATATAAATATCGGAAAGAATATTTACAATCAGAAATGCAAATAAAGGGATCAGTGGGAGTCGCATCTTTTATCTGTGGGAAGTTAAAATGATGAAGTGTCTTTAATGTCGATGTGCTTTGTCCGGGAAAACTGACATCGTATGCTTATCTAACAACTTCCGGAGGCAAGGAGTTTATTGCGCAACGGATTTGCATACATCATGTACATGTATGTCCTCATAAAGTTACGCTCCTGGATTGTGATGTCGGGTACATCGACCTTGTCAAGCTGACCTTCAATATAGTTGGTCACTTTCTGGAGTTCGGCATCGTCGTAGCGATCGTGATACATATCGGTCTCGAAAGCTCTGTCGTAGGCCACATAGTTGATCGGATAGATCTTATAGCCGCTGTGGATACCGCAGTCGATGTGATGACATATCTGATGGACGGCTTCCTGCTTGTCAGTCTCGGCCGGGATGGCTTCGATGAGAGGTGAGATGCAGTTGGCGAATGAAATATGGACGCGGCCTTTGTATTGCATGAGTCCCGTTTCCATAGAGAACAGGTCGTCGTGCTGCGATTTCTTAAATTCAGGATCGCGGTGGCGGAGCAGATATTCCCGAGCTTTGAGATAGTCGTTGGGATCGAACTCATAGGAGATAGCTGCGGGAAATATGTTGATCTGAGCAAGATTTTCAGCGAGCGAACCGCCTCCGGCCAGGCCGAGCATTTTCAACACGCTCTCCTGGGTATGGTCGCTTGAGTCCTTTGCGCGTCCCTGACGCTGTGCGATCCAGATGCTTTCCTGCTTCTCGCAGATGGCATGATGTATGTAGCCTGATAGCTGACGGGCAGCGTCAAGGGCTTGACGGGTAGGCAGATTGCGTTTGACAATGAAACTGCCGTTGAGTTTGACAAGATGTGTGATCCAGTCATAGATGAGCAGATTGTCACCGATGGCGACTTCAGAGGTCTTCATGTCGTGGCGCAGGAATATCAGATTGATAAACGATGCGTCGAGCACGATGTCGCGGTGGTTGGTGATGAAAGTGTATGATCTGTCGGTTTTGACATTCTCAACCCCCGAGGCTGTCACCCCGGCAGTGGTCTTCTGTTCAAGCTGGTTTAGGAAATTGGCCATTATGCGTGTCTGGAACTCACGCTTGTTGTTACAGCCGGAAAGTTGAGCGATAAATTCAGGGTAGTCTACATCCGGTATGATCCAACGGATTGCATGTTCAAATCCGGGCTCTGACACCATCTTGGAAATTGCTCCCTTGAATTCGCTTTCATTATATGGAGCTATGTCTGAAAAATCTAAATTATGTGCGTCCATTACGCTTGCAGGGTTTATGTTGATAAACCAAATAGATGAAACAATAGTTGGGTCAAAGGTAGGCTATTTTGATAAAATTTGCAAACGATTTAAGCTTTTATTGGATATGGATAAGATGAATTAAGAAATTTTTACCCCGACAGCGGTGTCGGACTGTCGGGGTTGTCGCTTATGAATGACGGCGCAGGAGTTCTTTTTCCAGCTCCGGCAGCGTGATACCCATTTGCTCTATGAGAACGAGCAGGTGATATATCAGATCGCATGCTTCATAGGTGAAGCGGTCGCGGTTGCCGTCGACGGCCTCGACTGCGGACTCCACGGCTTCTTCGCCAACCTTCTGTGCGATTTTCTTGACTCCTTTGATGAAGAGTCGGGTCGTGTAGCTGTCTTCAGGCATCTCGGCATGGCGCTGTCGGATCAATTTTGACAATGAACGGATGAAGCCGTCCTCGGCAGGAGTGTCAAAACATGCTGTGGTCCCGCGGTGGCAGGTCGGACCGATCGGGTTGGCTTTGATCAGAAGAGTGTCGTTGTCACAATCACTGAACATCTCGACTACTTCAAGAAAATGGCCGCTTGTCTCGCCTTTTGTCCACAGTGTCGATCGGGTGCGGCTGTAGAAAGTGACATGTCCGCTTGAACATGTCCGCTCGAAAGCCTCACGGTTCATATATCCGAGCATGAGCACCCGTAGGGTCACGGCGTCCTGAATAATGACGGGGAGAAGCCCGTCGGCACACTTGTCGAGGTTGAAATCGTCAAAAGTCATAGTCTTACGTTTATGTTGCGTGATCGCAGTTCTTTTTTTAAATCTGAGATAGTTATCTCTCCATAGTGGAAGATGGATGCCGCGAGGGCAGCATCAGCCTTGCCGTTGGTCAGGACGTCGGCGATGTCGCTGACAGAACCGGCTCCTCCCGAGGCGATGATGGGTATGCTGACCTCGGAGGCGAGACGCGAGAATGTGTCGCATGGATATCCTGAACGGGTCCCGTCGTGATTCATGGATGTAAACATGATTTCACCGGCTCCCATCTCCCGGGCTTGCCGGGCCCATGAATAGAGTTCGCGGTCACTGAGCCTGTTGCCTCCGTGGGTCGTGACGTGCCATAGTCCATCGTCGGTCAGACGAGCATCTATCGCCACAACGATGAACTGGGATCCATAGCGTGTGGCAATTTCCGAGATGAGTTCCGGCCGATGTACGGCGGCTGAGTTGACGGTGATCTTGTCGGCGCCTGCGTCAAGCAGACGGGATGCGTCGTCGAGTGAGGCGATGCCACCTCCGACCGTGAAGGGGATGTTGAGACGGTCGGCAATTCGGCCGACAAGTTGCGCGAAGGTGTTTCGGCCCTCCAATGTGGCACTAATGTCGAGGAAGACGAGCTCGTCGGCTCCTTCACGTGCATATCTTTCCCCGAGTTCGACTGGATCACCTACATCGGTGAGGCCTGTGAAATTTACGCCTTTGACAGTGCGTCCGTTCTTGACGTCAAGACATGGGATAATGCGTTTTGCAAGCATGTATTATATATTAATGTGTAATGTCTGTTTTCCTATCCCTGGACTTGGGTGAAAGCCGTAAGCAGGATTTTATATAAGTGCAAATTTAATGCTTTTCTTAGAGTTGATAGTGTTAGTTGTCAAGAAAAACTTCATTGTTTGTGAAAAAGATGCAAAAAAATGGCGGAGGCAGCAGGATTGGCATTAACCCGTTTTAACGACCTGTATCCGGCTACGGAGGCGTGAAAGTCGATGCTAATTGTTAAAATATCGGAGATACAATGACAAAATTTTAATTTTTTTTGCTAAAAAAACGACGTGTGTCGAAAAAACACTAAAAAAAGTTTGGTATCTCAATAAATTGTTATACCTTTGCGGTGTTTTTGAAGCTTAAAAATTGTTTTATAATTTAATCAAAAAGAAAATGAAAAAGTTAGTTTTATTACTCGCTGTTGTTTTCAGCACATCACTTTTCTCTTGCGGTTCTTCTGACAAGGCTGCTGAAGCTACTGACACTGTTGCTGTAGAAGAAGTTGCTGTAGAAGAAGTTGCTGTAGTTGATACTGTAGCTGCTGACACTGTAGCTGCTGACTCAGTTGCTGCTGCTCCCGTTGCTGAATAATTCGGCGAAGAAGTCGTAACTTTCTTACAACAGAAAAAATTAAGCTGATTGCTCCATTGGGCGACCAGCTTCTTTTTTTGTATGCCTATATTCCGAATATTAGCATATTTGACCATTAATATAGCTTTTGGGGATCTATATTGGCGAAAATAGGGAAAAATTAGCTAATTTTGTTATCAAATATCAACCACCATATCCGGCCAAGCCACTTGGTTGCCGGTTAATTCATAGATTCTCATGA
This sequence comes from Staphylococcus sp., assembly GCA_023665865.1. Lineage (GTDB taxonomy): Bacteria > Bacteroidota > Bacteroidia > Bacteroidales > Muribaculaceae > Duncaniella. Next base: position 194,769 of record JAMPDC010000001.1, on the reverse strand, counting down.
AGATAGCAAATATAGATTTGGGTGAACGCCCGGTGATGCTCGCGCCGATGGAGGATGTCACAGACCGTTCTTTCAGACTGATATGCAAAGAGCAGGGGGCGTCTATGGTCTACACGGAGTTTGTCAGCGCCGATGCTCTTATACGCGATATCCCTGCGACAGTCCGTAAGCTTGCGATTGATCCAGGAGAACGCCCGACGGCTATTCAGATTTATGGGCGAGAGGTTGAGCCAATGGTTGAGGCCGCTCGTATAGTCGAAAGTGCCGGGCCTGACATCCTGGATATAAACTTCGGTTGCCCGGTCAAAAAGGTTGCCGGTAAGGGTGCGGGCGCGGGTATGCTGCGCGATATCCCTAAGATGCTTGAGATCACCAAGGCTGTTGTCAATGCTGTCAAGATTCCTGTCACGGTCAAGACGCGTCTGGGCTGGGACCATGAGTCGAAAATCATTGTAGAGTTGGCCGAACAGCTTCAGGATTGTGGTATCAAAGCTCTCACGGTCCATGGGCGCACACGGTCTCAGATGTATAACGGTTCAGCCGATTGGGAAATGATAGCCCGAGTGAAAGAGAATTCGCGGCTGAACATCCCGCTTATAGGTAATGGCGACATTACGACTCCCGAGCTTGCCCGTGAGGCTTTTGACCGCTACGGGGTTGATGGAGTTATGGTAGGCCGTGCGGCTATAGGGGCTCCGTGGATTTTTCATGACATACGTCAGTGTATCGATGGGGCGGAAGCATCGCCCTTGACGGTCGGTGAGAAGTTTGATCTGATACGGCGTCAGATCCGTGAGAGTGTAGACCGGATTGATGAGTACAGGGGCATCCTGCATATCCGCCGGCATCTTGCGGCGTCGCAACTGTTTAAAGGTATATCTCACTTCCGTGACACGCGTATAGAAATGCTCCGCGCATCGACCCTCGACGAACTTCTTGCCATCCTTGCGCGTGTTGAAGAAATAGTAACAGAAAACCAATCAAATTGACAATGAATATGAAAGCATTATTATCCTTCTTGCTGATGCTTGGCTTTGTCAGCTCACATGCGGCTGATCTGGTCAAGTATGAATTGAAAGTAAATGAATTCCATGAGTTGAAAGTCATTGACGGCATTAACGTTGTCTATTCATGCAATCCTGATTCGGCTGGGCTGGCGGTGTTCACTTGCCCTTCGTCGCAGGCGTCGGCCTTTATTTTCAATAACAAGAATGGCAAACTGTCGATGCAGTTGTCGACAGAAAGTGTCGGTACGGGAAATCTTCCGGTAGTGCGTGTCTACTCCTCATATCTTACCAAGATTGAAAATTCCGGTGATTCTCTCGTGAAGGTTGTCAATATCGCTCAAGGACCTAAGTTTTCAGCCAAACTGATCGGAAATGGCCGGCTTGTCGTGCGTGATGTCAAGGCTACCGAGGTGAATGCAGCAATCTCTACCGGACATGGTACTCTCATAGTTTCCGGCAAATGCCAGCATGTCGGGCTTAATTTCATGGGTACAGGTGTCATTCAGGCTGATGAACTTGAGGCGACGACTGCTTCTGTCAAAGCCGGTGGTACAGGCTCAATAGGTGTATGGGCTACCAAGTCAATCTCAATCATGGGTGCCGGCAGTACCAAAGTGTATTATAAAGGTACTCCCGAAATTAAAAACCGTTCGGTCGGAATCAAGGCTTTTCCGCTCGGTGAATGATTTGGTGAATCCGTATCCTCTCCATCGCTGATGAACAGTGAGACTACAGAAAAACCGAACCTGAAGGTAGCGGTCGCACGGACTTTGAAGTGGAATGTCATTGACCGTGTGTCCTCACAGATACTTTATGCCGTCACGGGAATAGTCCTTGCCAACGTGTTGTCGCAGGAAGATTTTGGTCTCGTGGCGGCAATACTTGTATTTCAAGCTTTCGCATCTCTATTTATCGACAGTGGTTTCTCTTCGGCTTTGATACAGCGAAAGGAGCCTACCAGGCTTGATTATTCGACCGTCCTGTGGTTTAATCTCGGTGTTGCAGTGCTGCTATATTGCCTCCTGTTTGTCTGCGCGCCGTGGATTGCAGCGCTCTTTGGGGGTGATGAGCGTCTGATCCCGCTTTCGAGGGTGATGTTTCTGACATTTATACTCAATGCAAGCGCTATCGTCCAGACCAATATACTGATGAAGCGGATGGATGTGAGGATGGTAGCGGTCAGCAATTCAGTCGGACTGATCGTGGGGTCGGTCATAGGTATATGGATGGCTGTGACCGGGTGGGGTGCATGGGCTATTGTCTGGCAAACGATCGCTATATCGGCTGTGAAGTCTGCCATATTGTGGATGACAGGGGGATGGCGTCCGTTGGCAAGTTTCTCATGGACGGTATTGAAAGGTTTTTTTGCGGTCGGCAGCGGAGTGATGTTCAGTTCGTTTCTCAACACTGCTTTCCAAAATATATCGGCCTTTTTCATTGGTATGAAGGTTGGTCTTGTACCTCTCGGCTACTATGGACAGTCAGACAAATGGAGCAAGATGGGCGTCATGTCTCTGTCGCAGGTGCTGACTGCTTCATTTCTGCCTCTATTGTCGGAAGTGCAGGATGACCGTGAGCGCTATGCGCGTATGTGTGGCAAGACCCATCGTTTCACGGCCTATCTGCTTTTTCCCTCTCTTGGGTTGTTGATAGTAATGGCTACGCCGATTTTCCACACTCTTTTCCACACGAAGTGGGATCCGTCGATATCGCTGTTCCAGATACTTCTCTTTCAGGGAATTTTCATGGTGTTGATGTTGCTATATCGTAATTTTATCCTTGGCCTTGGCAAAGCCCGGATGCTCGTGGTGACGGAGATTGTGAGGGATGTTGTCGCGGCCATAGCGATCATTTTTACTTTACCTTACATTGCTATTGAGACTCCTGACTCACCTGTCGAGGGTCTGAAAATTTTCCTTATGGGGCAAGTGCTTGCCTCTGCTGTCACCTGGGGGGTGACGCTTTTCTATGTGATCCGTCTCACCGGCCGGCATCTCGGAGCTTATTTGCTTGATTTGTTACCATATTGTCTGGAGACGGTGGCTATTGCGATTCCTTGTGTCATGATAGGGCGCATGGCGTTTCCCCCGCTTGTGGTGTGCTTTATGCAGGCTGCGTTTTTTGTATGCCTCTATTTGGGGGTCAACGCATTGCTGAAGTCGAAGATCCAACGCGATGCAATCGGATATTTCCGCGGGCGCCTGTAGCTGTCAAAACAAAATATAAAAAATGAGAACCGGAGTCGCTTCGCAGTGGCTCCGGTTCGTGCTGATGGTTGTGTTTTTATTCAATTTTCAAGTATGCAATATCGTGATGGAGAGGGGAGATTGAGTGTTATTTGGAATCGATTTTAACAGAGCCCGACAACGAACGGTCGATCTTGGCATCTTTCACTATAAAACCTTTACCTCTGATCGAGCCTCCGCTTGAAGCCGAGAAGAAACCTTTCTGGGCCTTGCCGGAGAGTTTGATTGAGGCACCTGATGAAGCATCGCTGTTGCAGGTGCCGATGTTGGCCATGGTCAGGGAGATGCCTGATCCTGACGATGCGTCGAGTGAAGCCTTGTTTGTCCTGAGAGCCTTTATTTTTATAGATGCGCCTGATGATGCATCAAGGTCGACAGCATTACACGTGATACCTGCAAAGTTGATGCTTGCTCCTGATGAGGCTTCGAGATCCATTTTAGCAGTGCCCATCTGAATCGGAGTGGCGCAGCGGATATGTGAGCCAGACGATGCATCGAAATCCATGGCCATCGGCGCATTGATGGTGATGAGGACTCCTTTTATGTGGTTTCCGCTTTTGATTCCGTTCTTGCTTTTTACCGATATTTTCAGTTTGTTGCTTTTGATTTTGACATCGACATTTTCGATACGGTTGGCATCGCCGCTCAGAGTGATAGTCCCATAGCCGTTTCCGGACGTCGGTTTATACACTACGTTGACACCGGCGCTTGTCTCAAGAGCTGTGAAAGATTTTTTCAGCGTGAGGATTTTCGTATCGGCCATGGCAGAGAGGCTGCATAGACCAAGGGTGAGAATAATAAGTGCGAAAATGGATTTTTTCATTGTCGTTGGTTATTTGAGAGGTGATATTTTCATCTGTTCTATATATAAGACGAAAAGGCCTTGGAATAGTTACACGAAAAATGACATTTTTTTGCAATCGTTTACTAATTCTTTAGGCTCTAGATACTCAAATGTGCTAAATGACAATGAATTAAATGCTATTTCTTGAAGATGCGGTCTATGATAGCAGCGATGGCTCCATCGCCGGTGACATTGCATGCGGTGCCAAAGCTATCCATCGCAATGTAGAGTGCGATCATGAGAGCCACCATCTGTTCGTCGAATCCGAGGATGGACTGCAAGAGCCCGATGGATGCCATGATGGCTCCGCCGGGTATACCGGGGGCTGCGATTATGGTTATGCCGAGCATGCCGATGAAGTGGCAGAAGAGGCCGAGATCATGGGGCTGGTTGTGCATGATGAGCAGGGCCAGTGCGCAAGCCACGATTTTCAGTGTGGATCCGCTCATGTGGATTGTGGCGCAGAGAGGCACTACGAAACCGGCGATGTCTTCACTGACACCCATCTTGATGGCCTGCCGGAGAGTGACGGGGATGGTAGCGGCCGACGACTGTGTGCCAAGCGCGGTGAAATAGGCCGGGAGCATGGTGCGCAGCATACTGAAAGGGTTCTTGCGTGCGAAAATCGCAGCGATGCAGTATTGTAATACCAAAATAAAGACATGAAGGATGAAGATGATGATAATTATCTTCATGAAGCATTTCAAGATCATACCGACCTGACCTTCAAGTGTCATATTGAGAAATATACCGAAGATATATATAGGCAGGAGGGGGAGGATTGCGGCGTCGATGGTCTTTGAGACTATGTTGCGAAACTCCTCAAACCCCTTGCGCAGTGCACCTCCGTTGATAAAGGCCATCCCAAGACCGAGCATGAAGGCGAGCACAAGTGCCGTCATCACGGTCATCAGTGGAGGCATCTCGATATTGAAAAATGCCGTGACCGACGGAGTGTTTTCAGCTAAAGCTATACCCTCTTCACCTCCGATGAGCGAGGGAAAGGTCAAGGTACCAGTGAAATAGGAGATTATGCCTGCAAGAAAGGTAGCAAAATAGGCGATCGCAGCTGTGACCACAAGCAGCTTGCCGGCGCGGCCTCCGATATCGGCGATGGCGGGGGCGACGAAGCCGACAATGATCATCGGGATCATGAATCCGAGAAACTGCGAGAAGATAGAGTTGAACGTCGCCATAGTCTGTGCCAGCCACATTGGTGAAATGTAGCCGACAGCTATGCCGAGAACGATAGCTATGAGGATCCGTGGGAGCAGGCCGAGTTTTTTCATGATTGACACGAGGTATATTGAAGATGATTATCCGTTATAGTTTCCAAAGGGCTGAAGAGGCATCGGAAGGCATGCGCCAGTCTCCGCGAGGCGACAGGCATACTGAGCCGACCTTCGGACCATCGGGCAGGCAGGAGCGTTTAAACTGTTGGTTGAAGAAGCGTCTGAAGAAGGTCGATAGCCAATGCTTGATTGTCTCGTCGGAATATTCCTCAGTTGAAAACGCATGTCTTGCGAGCATGTAAATGCGGTCGGGGGTGAAGCCATAGCGCAGCGTATAATATAGGAAGAAGTCATGAAGCTCATAAGGGCCGACCAGATCTTCGGTCTTTTGCTTGATGTTGCCATGGCTGTCTGCCGGGATGAGTTCCGGACTGATAGGGGTGTCGATGATATCGAGCAAACATTTTCTCACGATGGAACCCGGGGAGGATTCCATGGCGAAATAGTTGACGAGATATTTGACGAGCGTTTTGGGGACACCGGCGTTGACACCATACATTGACATGTGGTCACCGTTGTATGTGGCCCAACCGAGCGCGAGTTCCGACAGGTCGCCTGTTCCGAGGACTATGCCACCGGTCTGGTTGGCGATATCCATAAGCAGAAGTGTGCGTTGGCGTGCTTGTGAATTCTCGTATGTGACGTCGTGGACTTCCGGATCATGGCCTATGTCATGGAAATGCTGTGTGACGGCTGCTGCGATTGAAATCTCACGTATGCTCACTCCGAGTCCATCCATGAGTTCGACGGCATTGGAGTGGGTGCGGTTGGTGGTGCCGAATCCGGGCATGGTTACGCCTATGATGCCCTTGCGGTCAAGATTCAGACGGTCAAATGTCCTGGCGGCAATCAGTAGGGCGAGGGTTGAGTCGAGACCTCCGGAGATTCCGACAGTGAGACTCTTGCATCCTATCGCATCAAGCCGCTTTGCGAGAGCGGCGACCTGGATATTGATGATCTCCTCGCAGCGTTCGCGGATGGCGTTGTCGTCGGACGGGACGAAGGGGTGGGGACCGATAGAGCGGAGGAGCTCCCGTGGTGTCACAGGGGTGTTTTGAGATGATGCTGCCGGCTCAGGTATGAGAGTGATGCCGGAAACTTCGGCGGTTGCACAGTCGGAGAAAGTGGTTGTATGTAGGCGGTCACGGTTTAGGGCCTCGATGTCGACGTCAGAGATGACGGTGTTGTCAGCCTGATTCCAACGGTGGTTGGCTTTCAGTATGGTGCCGTTTTCGGCAATGATCGCCTTACCGTCAAAGGTCAGGTCGGTCGACGATTCGCCCCAACCGGCTCCGGCATAGGCATAGGCGCATAGGCAACGGGCCGATTGCTGGCGTAGGAGCGACTGCAGATAGGCGTATTTGCCGATCAAGTCGTCAGAAGCCGAGAGATTCAGGATAACTTGCGCTCCGGCCATGGCCAGACGGCATGACGGTGGGATCGGCACCCACAGGTCCTCGCAGATCTCGATGCCGATCCGCGCTCCGTGTGACTCGAAGATATGTCCGGTAGACATTTCAAATTTTTGACCGAGTATGTCGACGGTTTGTGTCACGCCGCTTTCAAGCGGTCGCCACCAACGGCGCTCGTAAAACTCATTGTAGTTCGGGATATATGTTTTAGCGACAAGATCAACCATGCCATTGCGTATGAACGCGGCACAGTTGTAGAGCGCTCCGGCATGTCTGACAGGAAGTCCGACCGCAAAGTGGAGATTGAGGTCTCTCGAAAAATCCTGAAGTTCGATCAGCGCTTTTGCAGCAGCGTCGAGGAGGGTTGAACTATGGAAGAGATCGGCACATGTGTAGGCTGTGACACACATTTCGGGAAGCACGGCTATTTCTGTACCGGCTTCCTCGAGCCGGAGCAGTGTCTCTTTTATACTGGCAAGGTTGAAGTTTACATCTGCCACTTTGACCGTCGGAGCGGCAGCGGCTACACGGAGAAATCCTGAAAACATCCTTCTTTTAAGTTTGTCTTTTATGAAATTATTAGTCAGAATTGGCACTTTACCTATGAACGGCGAAGCGGGAGCACGAATTTAGGAATAATTTCTCGATTTTTGTCAAATATGTGTTGATAAATATAGTGGAATGGCTTAACTTTGTGGTCGACCTCAAGAATAGATTATGCACTTGGATTATATCTCTCTGACATGGAATGGCATCTGGTGGAGCCTCGGGACGGCCTACGTGGTGCTGATTTTGTGTGTGATTGGGTTTGTAATCAGTGAGAACCGCAATCCTCTTAAAACCTTAGGGTGGGTGACAGCTCTGCTGCTGTTTCCCGTTGGTGGCATTATCCTGTATTTTGTCTTTGGCAGAAGCATCCGTAATGTCAGGATGATTTCGCGTCGTAACCGCAGGAAGCTGCTGCGTCATGAGGTGTCCCAGCCACTGCCTAAATTTGACCGTAGTATCTCTGACGAGAATAAACAACGCATACGTCTTGCCTATAGTATTGGTGGCGCCAATCTATATATAGGAAACAACATCGAGCTCTTCACTGATGGAGAGAGACATTTCTGTGAACTCTTTGATGATTTGCGTAACGCTAAGGATTATATCAATCTCCAGTTCTACATCATTGCTTGCGATCCTCTCGGGCGCCGGTTGCGCGACATCCTTATTGAACGGGCTCGCGCCGGAGTCAGAGTCCGTGTCATCTATGACTATATAGGTTCCTTTGACGCCCGTCGCCATGATTTCTTTCAGCGTATGAAGGAGAATGGGGTTGAGGTGCACTCTTTCTTCCGCCTGTCGTTTCCATCACATGTCAACCGTCTGAATTGGCGCAACCACAGGAAGGTCGTGGTCATTGATGGTAAAATAGGATACATTGGCGGCATGAATGTCGCCGAGCGTTATGTCAGCGGGATCGGTGGTGCGAAGTGGCGTGATACGGCTGCGAGAGTGACAGGTCCTTGTGTGGCTGCTCTTCAATATCACTTTGCGGTCGATTGGAAATTCATGGGACATGATCTGCTTTGCGATTCAGTCGGCGGCCGCAGCCCTCGTTTAGGTGATATAGTAGCAGGTGTGCCTATTCAGGTGCTTGCCTCCGGCCCTAACGACCGGTGGGGAAACATGACCCTGCTATTTTACAAGGCTATATCGACCGCCAAAAAACGAGTATGGTTGCAGACTCCTTATTTCCTCCCGAGTGAGGGCCTGATGAAGTCTCTTGAAAGCGCTGCACTTGCAGGAGTGGACGTGAGGGTGATGATACCGAGCCATTCTGACTCAAGTGTGCTCACCTATGCCTCCCATTCATATATAGAAGAGTGTCTGCTTGCCGGGATCAAGGTCTATCTTTACAAAGCCGGTATGCTTCATGCCAAAGTCCTGATTGTCGATGATGATTTCTCGACTCTTGGATCCACGAATTTTGATTTCCGTAGTCTCGAACACAACTTTGAGGAGAATCTGGTGATGTACTCTCCCGAGATAAATTCCCGGCTCATGCACAGTTTTATAGAAGATGCCCAGGAGTGTGTCAAACTTAAACTCACTGACTGGAACAAGCGCAATCGCCGTCGCCGTGCCAAGGAGTCGCTCTGCCGCATACTCAGCCCGATACTCTGAGTATAGGTCCCGGATGTTCCGCAGTGATTCTGATTATACATGCAATGACCATATACAATAAAAAACGAAGGCTGGCCTCACGGTCATCCTTCGCTGCTTACACATAGTACTTAACGTCAGTGGATTTATAAATGTCTAATAATGCAAATGTCTCTTAAACGTATGTTGTTATTGTTGAAAACTTGCTTGCACCACGGTGGAAATTGTTTTACGATGTTTTTGAGCATTGCCTCCGTGATGTTGATGCAAAGTTAATTTTTTTATTTTTAAATTCCTAATTTCCCAAAGTCAAAATTTTGTATGTTTGGTGTGAAAAATCATATGTTGAGCTTGCGAAAATAAAAAATTGTTAATGAGGGTACCCGGGAAGGGTACAGATTGTCAGTGAGTGGTGACAAAATAAACCAAACTGTAATTAAGTTAAAATATATTAAAACTTTTAGGCGCATATAGTATCGAAGCGCCGTGGGATGTATAGCTGTCACCATAATTGTTATTGTGTAAAATAGGGAGGTTATGATGCGTGAAGATTGCGGAAAAATTACTAACTTTGGGGTCGCATTTTTGCTAATTTGCCGGTCGTATGGTCCGGAAGATTTCAAACATGAAGAAATTGTAGTAACTACAACGTATGAAAGAAGATAGCACAAATATTGTATCAGTTGGACAGATAGATATAGGACTCCCCACCGAACGGCCGGTGCCAAACTTAGCCGATCTCCCAATCATAGCCATGCGCGATCTCGTGCTTTTCCCCGGTGTGACATTTCCTATAACTCTGGCACGTGAAAGTTCAGTTAAGACAGCTGCCGCTGCCGCTGAAAACCATATACCGGTCGGAATATTCTGTCAGCTCAAAGCTTCGACAGAGCATCCCAGACTTGATGACCTGTATGAATATGGAGTGGTTGCTGATGTGCTCAAGACTTTTGATCTCCCCGATGGTACACATACTGCAATCCTTGCAGCGCGTGATAAAATCAAAATCGTAGGGCCTTCCGCCGGAACAGTCATCCCTGGCACTCTTTCCGCTGAGGTTGAGGTCATCCGCGACAGCAGCTCCCGTCAATCTGACAAGGAGTTCATTGCACTTGTCGATGATATCCGTCAGACAACGCTCAATATTCTCAATTCCGGAAACGAGAAGATGACAGATCTCGCGTTTAACATAGAGAATATACCAAGCCCTGAACTCCTGATCAACATTATCTGTACACACTCGCCGTTCACGCCTGACGTCAAGATCAAGCTTTTGCGTAAAAACAGGCTGAAAGAGCGTGCGCGACTTCTGTTGAGCAATCTTGCTCATAGTGAGGAAATGGCTGAGATACGGGCTGAAATTCATCGGAAGGCCCGTCAGAATATTGACGAACAGCAGCGCAACGCGTTCCTTCAGCATCAGTATGAAGTGCTCCGCGAAGAGCTTTATGGCGATGATGACGATTGCAAGAAACTTGAATCTGTAGCCAAGAAACTCGCTTTCCCGGAAGCAGTCAAACGCACTTTCGCCAAAGAGCTTGAAAAGCTTCGTCGATTGAATCCCCAGAGCCCTGACTATTCGGTGCAATATAGCTATCTTCAGCTATTGACCGACCTCCCGTGGGGAAAATATTCAGATCTTAACACAGACTTCACAAAGGCAGAACAGATACTTGACGAGGATCATTATGGCCTTGACAAAGTCAAAGAGCGCATACTTGAACAGCTTGCCGTCATGATGAATACTCCCGATGGACGCTCACCGATCATCTGTCTCGTCGGAGCTCCGGGAGTCGGAAAGACGTCTCTCGGCCAGTCTATAGCCAAAGCGCTCGGTCGTAAGTATCAGCGTGTCTCGCTCGGTGGCCTTCATGATGAGGCAGAGATCAGGGGCCATCGCCGTACTTATATCGGCGCCATGCCGGGGCGCATCATTGATGCTGTAAAGCGTGCAGGAAAGTCTAACCCGGTGCTTCTTCTCGATGAGATCGACAAGACCGGAAGTGATTTCAAAGGCGATCCCTCCTCGGCGCTGCTTGAGGTGCTTGACCCTGAGCAAAACAGCCATTTTCATGACAACTATGTCGATATCGACTATGATCTGTCACACGTGCTCTTCATCGCTACGGCCAATACATTGTCGACCATTCCGCGGCCATTGCTTGACCGCATGGAGATCATTGACATTTCCGGTTATCTCGCTGAAGAGAAAATCGAGATTGCCCGTCGTCATCTGATCCCGCGTCTGGCTGTCGAAAATGGATTCTCAAAGGATGAGATCACTTTTTCGACAGAGGCTCTTACCAAAATCATCGAGAGCTATACGAGCGAAAGCGGTGTGCGACTTCTCGAAAAAGAACTGGCCAAGGTGGTACGCAAAATTGTGCTTAACAAGATGAGAGGTAAGGACTTCAAATTGAATGTTGAGGAGTCTGACTTGCGGGATTATCTTGGCATAGAGACTTATACCCCCGAACGCTACGAGGTGTCCGACACTCCGGGTGTCGCCACCGGTCTGGCATGGACGGCTGTCGGCGGTGAGATACTTTTCATTGAATCATCATTCACGCAGGGCAAGGGTGAGAAGCTCACCATCACCGGCAATCTTGGCGATGTCATGAAAGAGTCAGCCGTGATAGCTACGCAGGTGGTCAAAGCCCGTGCATCGCGCTACGGCATAGACCCGGAGAGTTTTGAAAACCGCCAGTTGCACATCCATGTGCCCGAAGGTGCTATTCCGAAGGATGGCCCCTCGGCAGGTATTACAATGTGTGTCTCTATCCTCTCCGCTCTTACGGGTCGCATGGTGCGTCCGCGTCTCGCCATGACCGGCGAGATCACATTGCGGGGCAAAGTGTTGCCGGTCGGTGGTATCAAAGAGAAGATTCTCGCAGCTAAGCGTGCAGGTGTCACTGATATCATTCTCTGTGCAGACAACCGCAAGAACATTGAGGATATAAAACCTATTTATATTTCCGGTCTCAACTTCCATTACGTGTCGACCATCGACGATGTTTTCGCAGTGGCGATCGGCGAATGACAAGCATGTAACATTTAAACACGTTCTTATTTTATATGAAAAGAATCTTCATCCACATAGGGTTAATGATCCTTGTCGCAGTCGTGATAGGTTGGCTTGCCATGCTGTGGCTTGATGTCTGGACTCGTCACGATTCGACTATTACCGTCCCCTCGGTCAAGTCAACGACTTTTGAGACTGCGAGCAAACTCCTCAGCGATGAAGGGCTTGTGGCAGTCCTCAGTGATTCGGTTTACGACAAGTCGACACGCCCCGGTACTGTCATCGAGCAAAATCCCAAGGTTGGCACTGTTGTCAAGGAAGGCCGAGAGATCTATTTGACCATCAATGCCTTCTCGCCCAAGATGGTCACAGTACCCACACTGACCGACATATCTGTCCGTCAGGCTAAGTCAATCCTCGAAGGCCTTGAGATCAAGAAAGTTGTAGAGAAGCGAGTGCCGAGTGAGTTTAAAGATCTCGTATTAGGAGTTTACTATAATGGCCGTCGTTTGTCGCCCGGAGCCCGAGTCCCTGTTTCCGCAACGATTCAACTTGAGGTCGGTGAGGGTGTGCAGGAATCATTTGATGAGATCGATAGCCTTACGGATGAAGCTGAGACTTCCGCTGAACGTCTTGATTTGTTTGACTAAAGATATCCCGATTGCCTATGAACGACAATGATACAGCAATGCTTGAGGATGAGGATGTGATAAATCAAACAGATCCGGAAGATCTCGACGACGTCGGCGAGGAGGGACCGGGTGGCCTTTACGAGCATTTCCGCTTCGTCGCCGACAAGGGACAGCAACTTTTGCGTGTCGACAAGTTTTTGGTGAGCCGTATGGAGAAGTCATCGCGCAACCGTATCCAACAGGCTGCCGATGCCGGTTGCATACTTGTCAACGGGAAGGCTGTGAAGTCAAATTATCGCGTCAAACCTCTCGACGTTGTGCAGATCGTGATGGATCGACCTCGTTATGAGCTTGAGATTATTGCCGAGGACATTCCGCTTGATATTGTGTATGAAGATGATAGCCTTCTGGTGGTCAACAAGCCTGCCGGTCTGGTGGTGCATCCCGGTCATGGCAATTATTCCGGTACGCTTGTCAATGCTTTGGCCTGGCATTTCCGCGACAATCCGGATTATGATGTGAGCGACCCACGACTCGGACTTGTCCATAGAATCGACAAGGATACATCCGGACTTCTTGTAGTGGCAAAGACGCCTGATGCGAAAACTCATTTGGGTAAGCAATTTTTCAATAAGACAACCAAACGCGAGTATAACGCCCTTGTCTGGGGAGTCCCGGAGCCGGCGGCAGGTAGAATCGAGGGAAATATCGGCCGTAATCCCAAAGATCGTTTGCAGATGGCTGTGCTTCCTTCCGATGATCCTACCGGCAAGCATGCCGTCACCCACTATGAGACCCTTGAGGATTTCACGCATGTGGCGCTTGTGAAATGTGTGCTTGAGACTGGCCGGACGCATCAGATCCGAGTCCACATGCGCCATATCGGACATCCGTTGTTTTCTGATGCCAGGTATGGTGGAGATGTGATCCTTCGTGGTGAGCGCAGCGGTTCGTATCAAAAATTTGTGGAGAACTGCTTTGCGATTTGTCCCAGGCAGGCTCTTCATGCTAGGACGCTTGGGTTTGTCCATCCTGTCAGCGGTGAGGAGATGTTTTTCTCCGCCCCTATACCCGCCGACATGACAGCATTGATTGAAAAATGGCGTCTTTATTCAGCGAGATGATTCCCGGAAGCTAAAAAGTAAGGGGAAAAGCGATATTCGTGCCAAGTATGTTAAATTTTGGTTAAATCACTTGACATCGCCCTTCGTTAATTGTAAATTTGCACTTTGTTAATTATTATGGCAAAAAGGCGTCAACACTTAATTCCATTGTTCACTACCCGCGCAACTGCTACGTTTTCGGTCGCGCTGGTGCTTTTTATACTTGGTCTTGCGACATTTATGGGCATTGCAGCCCATCGGGTTACTGAAGGTATCAAGGAGAATATGGGGTTCATTGTATTGTTTAATGAAGATGTCACCGCGTCAGACATAAGCGATGTCAAAGCACGCCTTGCAAAGGAGCCCGGGGTTAATTCCATGGCATATTCCTCTCCGGAAGTGGTGCTTGACCGTTGGCAAAAGATGATGGGTGAGGATGAGGATATCATCAGTCTTGCCGGTGTCAATCCTTTTGTCGGTGAGCTTAAGGTGAAGATGAAATCAAGATACGCTTCAGCCGACAGTATCGCCTTGATTGCTGAACCATTGGCACTTATGCCTCAGGTAAGCGAGATTAAGATCCATACCGAAATTGTCGATCATGTCAACAAGACACTCAGCAGCGTTTCGCTCTGGCTGATTTTCATTGCCATAGCACTGCTTACGGTGTCGTTTATCCTTATATTCAATACAGTGCGTCTCTCAGTCTATGCACGGAGGTTTACCATCTACACTATGAAGCTTGTCGGCGCTACGGCATCGTTTATCCGCCGGCCGTTTCTCATGGACAATGTTGTCAACGGTCTTGTGGCCGGCATCATAGCGTCGGTTGCTCTGGCTCTTAGTGTGGCCTATAGTCGCAGTGTTGATTTTTCGATAGCCGAGATTCTTACCTGGGAGACGGTCATAGCTGTGTCTGTCGGGGTAATCATCGTCGGCATTTTGATTTGTCTTGTAGCGGCGATTTTCGCTGCCAACCGCTATCTGCGGCTCTCATACGACGAAATGTTTAAATAACAATAAAGAAATTATGGCAAATACCCCTGCTTCGAAGCGTGGAAGTGGTGAGACTCAGCTCCTCACCGAGAATGAAAGTCAGCTTCCGCTTCTCAAAATCAATTTCATCCTTATGGCCGTAGCCGGAGTGCTCATCGTACTCGGTTTCTGTCTTATGGCCGGCGGTGCAACCGACTGGGATGCTTTCAACCCTGATATTTTCTCGACTCGCCGTATTGTTGTCGGCCCGACAATCGCTTTCATAGGATTCATATTCATGGGCTTTGCGATAATGTATAGCCCTAAAAAGAAAAAATAGTAAATAGTCAGAAATATGGATAGCATTGATGCGCTTATCTTAGGTATAGTTCAGGGACTTGCCGAATATCTTCCTATCAGTAGCAGTGGTCACCTTGAGATTTGCCGGGAGATTCTTGGCCTTGAGCTTTCAGGAGCGGATGCTCTTGAGTTTGACATCGTCCTCCACGTTGCAACAGTTTTGAGTACGATAGTCGTATTATGGCGTGAGTTTTTCCCGCTGTGTAAGTCATTCTTTACAATCCGTCGTGACGACAAGTTTTTTTATGTCTGCAAGATTCTGCTTTCGTGTATCCCTGTTGCCATTGTAGGTCTTTTGTTCAAAGATTTTGTCGAGGGTTTCTTCGGTGGCGGCCTGCGCGTAGTGGGAATTTGTCTTCTTGTGACAGCTGCATTGCTCACTTTTGCCTATCTTTTCAGAAATCCGCAGCGCGAGCGTGTTGAGGGTATAAAAGGTCACGATATCACATGGCTTGACGCCTTTATAATTGGTTGCGCGCAGGCTGTGGCTGTGCTTCCCGGCCTTAGCCGTTCCGGTACAACTATTGCTACTGGACTTCTCCTTGGCGACAAGCGCGACAAGATCGCCCAGTTCTCGTTTTTCATGGTGATTATTCCGATTCTTGGCGAGGCTCTCCTTGATGTGAAGGAAATGCTTGGTGGCGAAGGTGTCAATGACGCTATTGGAGCTATGCCGATGCTCATAGGTTTCCTTGCCTCGTTTATTGTCGGATGCATCGCCTGCAAATGGATGCTTTCGATAGTAAGAAAGGGCAAATTGGTATGGTTTGCAGTCTACTGCGTCGCCGTTGGTCTCGTTTGTATCTTTTGGTAAACACAATCCTCTTTGAAGATTTATGGATTTTGTAACAGGAGAAATCCTCTATGTTGACAAGCCTCTGGAATGGACCTCGTTTGACGTCGTGAAGCGTCTGCGTGGAGTCCTTCTCCATCGTCTCCATCGCAAGAAGTTTAAAGTCGGACATGCCGGCACTCTCGATCCGCTCGCAACAGGAGTCATGGTTGTCGTGACAGGGCGTGCGACCAAGTTGATAGAATCACTTCAGGCCGGGGTAAAGGAGTATGTAGCTACAATTCAGCTTGGATCAACCACACCTTCGTTTGATCTGGAGACAGAGATCGATGCGACTTATCCCACCGGTCATATCAACATTGAGCTTGTCAAGGAAATATTGCCACGGTTCATTGGGCGTATAGAGCAGGTGCCGCCTGCATTTTCAGCATGTAAAGTCGATGGTAAGCGTGCCTACAAGATGGCACGCAAGGGCCATGAAGTCGAGTTGAAGCCGAAGATTCTTGTCATTGATGATATTGAGATTCTCGACTTCAATCCGGATGCAATGACGCTGACGTTGCGCATCGTATGTAGTAAAGGCACCTATATTCGTGCTCTTGCCCGTGATATAGGTGAGGCTTTGGGCTCGGGCGGACATTTGATAGGTCTCCGTCGCACGAAAGTCGGAGACGTCGGCATCGACCGTTGCCTGAGTGTCGAGCAAGCGGTGGAACTTATCCGCACGACTGAGATAACCTTTCCCGATGAAGAGAGTGGGGAAGGTGTTGAATGAGATAACACAGGAAAATTTAGGTAACTCAGATAAAGAATAATTTATACACATGAAGCTTTCACAATTCAAATTCCGTCTGCCGGAGGAGCTTATCGCGCAGCGTCCTTGTCCCGAACGTGACCAGTCAAGAATGATGGTGGTTAACCGGCGCACTGGCGAGATTGAACACAAAATCTTCAAAGACATTATTGATTATTTTGATGACGGTGATCTTTTTGTCTATAATGACACTATGGTCTTCCCCGCGCGTCTTTATGGCAACAAGGAGAAAACCGGAGCACGCATCGAGGTGTTTCTGCTTCGTGAACTCAGTGCTGAAAACAAGCTTTGGGATGTTCTCGTTGAGCCGGCCCGTAAGATCCGTATAGGCAACAAACTCTATTTTGGCGATGATGAGTCAATGGTGGCTGAGGTGATTGATAATACCACCTCGCGTGGACGCACACTCCGTTTCCTCTATGATGGCCCTCACGAAGAGTTTAAGAAAGAGCTTTATAAACTTGGCACTACTCCGCTTCCCTATTACATCAAGCGGGAGCCCGACGAGGAGGATGCCGAGCGTTACCAGACCATTTTTGCCCGCAAGGAGGGCGCTGTCATTGTCCCCGGAGCCGGCCTGCACTTCTCACGTGAGCTTCTGAAACGTCTTGAGATAAAGGGTGTCAACCAGGGATTCATCACCATTCACAGCGGTCTTGGCAATTACCGTGAGATAGATGTTGAGGATCTGACCAAGCACCGCATGGACTCGGAGGAGATGGAATCGACACAGGAACTCGTCGATCTCGTTAACAAGACAAAGGATGGTGGACATCGTGTGTGTGCCGTCGGAACGTCTGTTCTCCGTGCAATCGCAAGCTCGGTCAGCATGGGTGAGCACATGAAGACATATTCGGGATGGACAAACAAATTCATTTTCCCGCCCTACGATTTCACTGTAACCGATGCTCTTGTGTCCAACTTCCACCTACCGTATTCAACCATGTTGATGATGGTCGCTGCATTCGGTGGCTATGATCTCGTCATGGATGCCTATAAAAAGGCTGTCAAGGAAGGATATAAGTTTGGCGTCTATGGCGATGCCATGCTGATTGTTTCATAGCCTCACATATCCAAAATAAGATTTGGCTAAGTATCTGACAATAGCAACTCAAAGTGAAGCGGCTTTTCGTGAAAAGATGAGCCGCTTCATCTCTTTTGCAATCCCGGTCTCAACAGCCGAGGAAGCAAAGGAGTATATAACTTTGTATGCAAATGAGTATCATGATGCGCGTCACGTATGTTGGGCCTATATGATAGGTTCCGAGCGCAAGGAGTTTCTTTCATCAGATAATGGCGAGCCCTCCGGTACAGCCGGAAAGCCTATACTCGGACAGATAAACTCGTTTGGACTGACCAATATTGTCATTATAGTGGTGAGATATTTCGGAGGCATCAAGCTGGGGACTTCCGGATTGATAGCGGCCTACCGTGAGGCTGCCAGACTGGCATTGGAAACGGCGGAGATTATTGAAGGAAGAGATATGACTACTCTAAGTTTCACCTTTCCATATCTTGCCATGAACGATGTCATGAAACTACTCAAAGCCCAGAATCCACCCTCCGGCGGGCGGGAGATTGTAAAAATAATGGAGCAGAGTTTCGACAACACATGCTCCATCACACTATCATTACCTCTTGATCTTCTCCCGGAGCTTTCCGGGCGTATCTCGGCTATCTCCGGCACATCGGTCATCGATAGAGGTTAGTATCCTTTCCTATATTTGTCTTCTTCCGAGTCCTCAAGGATTGAAAGATATGACGCATAGCGGGATTCGGATATGCGGTGCTCTTCAAGCGCTTCGCGCACAGCACATCCCGGTTCATGCGTGTGCGTGCAGTCTCCATAGCGGCAGTCAGCCCCGATCCTGAAGATCTCCGGAAAGAAATGGCTCACTTCATGCTTGTCAAACTCAAGCGTGCCGAAACCTTTCACTCCCGGTGTGTCGATTATGTAACTTTTCTCCGGCATATCCGGGATTTCAAACATTTCGGAGAAGGTGGTGGTGTGCATACCGGTGTCATGAGTGTCGGAGATCTCAGCTGTTGCGAGGTCAAGACCTGGTATCAGATCATTGATAAGCGTTGATTTCCCTACTCCGGAGTTCCCGGAGAACAATGTAGTCTTTGCATTGAGCTTCGTGCGCAGTTCTTCGATGCCTTGTCCTGTTTTAGCCGAGAGTTTTACTACCGGATAGCCTATGGAATCATATAGATAGGCCACGGCTTCAAGGTATTCAAGGCTTTCGGCATCATCTTCAATCAGATCGATCTTGTTGATGACGATTATGGCCGGGACTCTGTAGGCCTCGGCGGTTGCGAGAAATCTATCGATAAACGTAGTCGATGTGACCGGATGGAAGAGTGTCACCACAAGGCATACCTGGTCAATGTTGGCGGCCAGAATATGCCCTTGTTTAGAAAGATTGGTAGCTTTGCGGATGATATAGTTGCGGCGTTGTTCGATTGCCGTTATATAATTTGTCTCATCATTACATCCGCTGATTGTGACGCGGTCTCCGACAGCGACCGGATTGGTCGTGCGGATTCCTTTCAGTCTGAAGTTGCCTTTTATCTTGCAGCTGACTTCCTGGCCTTCATCTGTGCGCACAAGGTAGTTGCTGCCTGTATTTTTTATAACGGTTCCTGTCATGATCTTGGTTGGTGATTGTTTAAAGACTCTTACCGTGAGGTCGAGCTGTTGATAAATTGTGCCGCTCTCGCTTTGTTGACTCCGAGTTCGACAGCTTTGCGGGCGTCATTCTCAGCGTCGGCCGGACGATAGCGCATCTTGTTTAACGCCGCACGGTATAGGTAAAGTTCACCGTCGTCGGGCGCAAGTTCAAGAGCAGCGTTGATATCGTCTGAGGCATCCTGCAAAGCACCGGTGAGCAGATAGCAATAGGCGCGGGCTCCATAATACTCCGGGTCTTTACGCTTTTCGAGTATGCGTGTATAGCATGGGATGGCACCGGTGAAGTCTCCGGTGCCACTGAGCACTGTCGCGCCTGCTATTTGGGTTTCCAGTTCGTCAGGGAAATTTTTTTCCATGAATTCATAATCTTTTTTTGCCTTGCGGAATTCATGTCGGCGCAATGCAAGAAGACAATGGTGCAGACGTGCCGACATTTCCATGGAGTCAAGCCTTAGGATCTGCTCATAGTCATGATATGCTTCTTCTTCATATCCACATGCTGAAAGCACGCGGGCTCTGTTTGCGAGGATTGTCACCGAGGCCGGGGCAATGGTATGCGCGTCGGTCAGGGTTTCGATGGCCAGCGAGTCCTGTCCCATGTTGAATCGGATGATGCCGAGATTTGACATGAGCATGACATTGGTCGGGTTGGCCGGCTCGGCTTTCAGTGCCGAGAGCAGCGCTTGTTCCGCTTCCCGCCATTTACCCTCTGCGCAGGCTTTGTCAGCTTCATCGACTTTGTCCATATAGAAGCTGTCAGACTTTGTCTCTTGTATGTCGGACGCAGATGGCAATGTCGCGGCGATAGTCTTGACAATGGAGATTTGCAGAAGTATTAGTATGGTAAGTATGAAGTGTTTGCTTGTCATAGTGTTGACTGTTCGGTATGAAAATGTTTAGAATTCCGAGAGGTGGTTGCGGTAGTCGCGCGGTGACACTCCTGTCAGATGCTTGAAATACTTTCCGAAAAATGATTGGTTTGAAAAATTGAGCGCAAGGCTGATTTCCTGTATATTCATGCCTGTGGTGCGTAGCAGCAGTTTGGCTTCGAGTATTACACGGTGGTCAATCCATTCGCCAGCCGTCTTACCGCTGACTTCTTTAAGGACAGCCGACAGATGTTTAGGGGTGACAAAGAGCTTTTCGGCATAGAAGTTCACGGCTCTTTCCGTCTTGAAATGGGTCTCGATCAGGTCAATGAAGCTTGCGAGCAACTCTTCGCGGCGCGAATGGTGCTTGGTCTCATTGACGCGTGACGCATAAATGCCGAGAGTATTGTAGAAAAGCACTTCGCAGAGCGAACTCAATGCCATGCTGTTAAACATGCGTCCGGAGGCTTTGAGCTGACGCTGTAGCATTTCATAGATGAGCGTCTGGGCTTCAAGTTCGTCGGGTGTTATTTCTATTATGGGATTGGAGTTGTAGTGGAGGCTGTAGGGGATCACGTAGTGGAGCGACGGCAGGATGTCGTTGAGTTTATCTTCCTCAACGACTATGAAGAACCCGTCGAAATCATCACTCTCCTTACATTTGCTGATGATGTGTCCCGGACGGAGCACCATTATCGATGCCGGCCCCATGCGACGGGGTGCGACATCGATCACAGCTGATATTTCTCCCTGTTTGCAGACAGCGAGAAGCATAAAGTCAAGGCGTGAGGGGAATGTCACAGATGGTATTTCGGACAAAGACCGGAATACGTTGATCATCGGAGTTTGACGTTTTGAGGTTGTGTGCGGCATCTGATATTTTCTGGAGCGTGCTTTATAGACAATGTGTAGGCGTCAGACACTGGCAATGTCGATTCTCACATTGTGTGTGTCGAGACGCACAAAGTTATAGAAAATTTTCGAAAAATTGGTCAATATCGCCGATTTTTAGCACATATGTGTTCCGGATGGCCAAAAGCCATCCTAATCAAAGCTGTTGAGGATGGAGAAATCCGATGGTTTAGTCGATGTGATCGCCGGCGTTTTTCATCAGTTTACAGGCTTCCTCATAATCTGAATCGTTGACTTTGAGAGAGACGTCCCATGTGTCAGACATCGGAGTCGGATAGAGGGAACTCATGGCTTGGTTGTCGAGCAGACAGGGGATGCCATTGCTTTCAAGCATACCTTTGACAATACTTGCATCGGCAACGGTTGCGAATGTAGCTACTGTTTTCATATTATAGTCAGGTTTTAGAGATTTTTTATAGTGATTGACTCGCTTGGCTTTGTGTCAATGGATGTTTCGCTTGTTGAGCTCTGCCTGATATCTGCGTGCATTGGCCATGTGTGTCTGATAGTCTGTGGCAAAGTTATGATAGCCTGAGAAATCCTCTTTGGCACACATATAGATGTAGTCGTGGTGTGGAGCATTGAGTACGTCATCAAGTGTCGCAGAGGCAGGTATGCGTATAGGGCCGGGAGGAAGTCCGGATACCTTATATGTGTTGTAGGGAGACTCGATGGCAAGATGCTTGCCGGTGATGCGACGAAGCGAAAAGTCACCGGATGCGAATTTCACTGTCGGATCGGCCTGAAGTTTTATCCCTTTGTTCAGACGGTTCAGATATAGGCGGGCCACTTTGGGCTTCTCGTCGGCTTTAGCGGTCTCTTCCTCGACGATCGACGCTATTGTTGCGACCTGGACCGGCGTCAGTCCCATGGATTTGGCTTTTGCCCGTCGGTCGTCATTCCAAAATCTGTTTCTATAGTCAAGGAGGCGGCGGATGACGTTGCGCGGAGCTGCGCTCCAATAGAACTGATAAGTGTCAGGAATAAATGCGGCCGGATACCAGTCGCGTGTGAATCCGCTGTCGGGGAGGACTTCGTCACATGCTTCGATGAATTCTTCGGGGGTACACTGGAGTTGGGAGGCAATTCTTTTGGCAAGTTGATCCATGGTGCGCGTACCGTTGAACCGTACTTCGACAGGTGTCTGTCGTCCGGTGGCTACACGCCGGCTTATAGTCAAGGCGCTTTGTCCCGGAGCGACCTTGTAGGCTCCTTGTGATCGGTCTGCATCGCCACCCATAAGCTTCCAAAGGATGTAGACGCGTGTACCCATTGATGATCCGAGATTTATCTTCATCGAATCCTTGACGGCTGCCGTAGAACTTTCGCGTGGGATATATATCCATTCGCTTTCACCGTCTTGGCCCGAATAGGGGATGAGGGCGAAGGCCAGTATTGAAACGATGGCCGAAAACAAGGCTCCTACTGCAATCAATATTGCAAGGGTGTGACGCTGAAACCACGACGGCCGCTTTTTCTTTTTCTTTTTGGTCTGTTGTCTGGTTGCCATTCTATCGGATATGTGTGTATGACGAGATTATTGCGTGATTAATATTGCGGATGGATACTTAGCGCAGATGATGGAGTGAATCGACAAGTTCCTGCAAGCGGTTTCTGACTTCTTTCAAACGTTGGATCGCCTCGAATTTTTTCGCAATTCCATCGCGGTTGCGTCTGATCTCCTCTTGCGCCGCTTCGAGCCGCATGCCACGGTCTTTGACGAGGTAGGCCACCATCCGTATAGTCTCAACATCCTGTGGAGTGTAGAATCGGGTACCACCATCGTTGCGTCGCGGGTTGATGGTGGGGAAGCAGCTTTCCCAGAAACGTAGTGTGGACATCGGCAATCCTGTCATCTCGGCCACTTCGCTTATCTTGTAATATTTCTTACTTGTGTTATCCATCAGGGCATAAAAAATACACTACAAACTTAGTTATAAAATCTGGAAAATGCAACCGTTGGATTGCAAGTGTGGGCAAGATGGTTGTAAAATAAACGTTAGAGCTCAAAAAACAGTAGAAACTATTGAATTAGGATGAAGATTTAACATCTTACTTACCTAAAAACTCCTAAATAATGGTTAATTTTGTGAAAAATATTCTGAGCAAGTTACATCAATTCAAACAAACCAATTATTTATTCACCATCTAATCAATCAATTTCTATGATTAGGAGACTTATTCTCTTAGTAGCGGCCGTGTGGCTGACATGTATGTCGGCTATGGCTGCCCCGAACGACATCAAGTGTAGTGGTGTGCTTCTCGGTGACGATGGAGAGCCTATCATCGGTGCAACCATCACAGTTCCCGGCACTAAAATTGTCGCTACAACCGATGTCGAAGGCCATTTTACTATTTCAGTTCCTAAGGGGAAGGATATTCATGTAAACTACATCGGATATAAGCCCCTTAATATCAAGGCAGCCGCTAATCTCGGCGAACTTGTGATGGAAGTAGAGTCACAGATGCTTCAGGACGTTGTCGTCACTCAGTCAATCGCCCGTACGCGCCGCACTCCGGTGGCTGTATCGGCTATCGACGGAGCTACGCTTGACACCAAGCTCGGCAACCAGGAACTCCCCGAAGTCCTCAAGACCACTCCCGGTGTATGGGCTACAAAAGACGGTGGCGGTTTTGGCGATGCTAAAATCAACATCCGTGGTTTCAAGTCGGCCAATACTGCAACTATGGTCAACGGTGTGCCCGTCAACGATATGGAATGGGGCGGTATCTATTGGTCAAACTGGTCAGGTCTTGGTGATGTGATATCATCAATGCAGGTTCAGCGCGGTCTCGGTGCTACCATCATCTCCTCACCCTCATTCGGTGGTACAATCAACATGATCACCAAGGGCCTCGATGCCAAGAAGGGTGGTTCCGCATGGTATGGCCTCGGCAATGACAATTCTATGAACTATGGTATCTCATTTTCTACAGGCCTTATGAAAAACGGTTGGGCTCTCACATTCCTCGGTTCCCGCAAGACAGGTGACGGTTACGTCCAGGGTACAGAATTTGAGGCCTACAACTACTTCCTCAATATCTCGAAGAGAATCAACGAGAGCAACCAGATTTCATTGACTGTAACCGGTGCTCCCCAGACTCACTACAAACGCAACTCAGGTGACGGTCTCTCAATCCAGGGCTGGCAGGATGTGGCAAACTTCATGCCCAAGGGTCAGGCCTACCGTTACAACCCGACCTATGGTCTCGGTCTTAACGGCGAGCGCAAGGCTTCACAATACAATGTCTACAACAAGCCTGTCGCTATGCTCAATCATGTATGGCAGATCAACCACAAGTCATCACTCTCATCTGTAGTCTATGCCTCTATCGGCAGCGGTTACGGTTCGAGCGGTCAGGGTGCGCAGATCGGCACAGGCAGCTCTACCTACTACAGCTACTGGTATGGTTCTTCAAACGGTAACCTCAACTGGAAGACTATCGAGGACAATGGTGTCACCTACAATCTCCGTCATGGCAACGGTATGTTTGCCTATGACCAGATCCAGTTGATGAACCAGAACAGTACCCGTGGCTCTCTCATGGTTATGTCAAACTCGGTCAACAACCACAGATGGTTTGGCGGTGTCTCCAACTACAAGAATGAGCTTACCGACAATCTCTCGATCACTGCCGGTCTCGACATCCGTTACTACTACGGCGAGCACACCAATGAGATCGCTGACCTTTACAACGGTTCATATTTCATTGATTACTACCGTGCTGCTTCCAACAACCTCCGCACTTTCGCTACCGATGCAGAGCGCAAAGCTTACGTGAATCAGAAACTTGGTGTCGGCGACGTCGTTTACCGCGACTGGGATAGCCGCATCTGGCAGGAAGGTGTCTATGCACAGGCCGAATATCAGGCACTTGACAAGAAACTCAACCTCGTTTTGGCCGGTGCTGCAAACCTCAACACCTATACCCGCTACGAGCATTTCTACATGAATGAAGAGGATGGCACTTCACCCTCCAAAACTTTCTTTGCCGGTAATGTGAAAGCCGGTGCCAACTACAATATCGACCGCAACAACAACGTCTTTGTAAACGGTGGTTACATCACCCGCGCTCCTTATCTTCAGTATGGCGTCTTTGTATCTCCTGCCAACTCAAACGCTATCAACCCCAATCCGAAAAATGAGAAGGTAGGTGCTGTCGAGGTTGGATATGAATATCACTCTCCCAAGTTCACCGCTCAGCTCAACGGCTATTATACAATGTGGATGGACCGTACACTCATCACCACCGGTACTCTCCAGTATGACAACGACCGTTACACTGCAACTATGAACGGTGTTGACTCACGCTACATGGGCATCGAGCTCAATTTCGTCTACAAACCCACCAACTGGTTTGAACTATCGGGTATGTTTGCCTACGCTGACAACACCTGGCAGAATGACCCCATCGGTTACTACTACAACAGCCAGGGCCAGGCGCTCTCAAGCCTCGGTGACCGCAACGTCCCCGCCACTACCACCACTCCTCTGGCAGACGACCATCTCTATGCCACCATCAACCAGAAAGGCATCAAGGTCGGCGGCTCTGCCCAGATGACCGGTGCTCTCGGTGTTCAATTCAAGCCGTTCAAGGGATTCCGCGTCGGTGCTGATTGGGTATGCAACGCTCGCAATTACAGCGACTTTTCTCTGTCAAACAGCAGCAGCGTCTCAATCACTCCCGGTCAGACTCTCAAGATCTCCGAACCTTGGGAAATCCCCTTCGGCAACCAGCTCGATCTTAATGCAAGCTACAACTTCCCCATCACCGAGGGAGTGCGTTGTACATTCTCTGCCAACGTCTATAACGCTTGCAACAACTACTACATTATGGATGCCTATACCGACTATAATTCAGTCGGCACCTGGGAGAACGCATACCGTGTGTTCTATAGCACAGGCCGTACATTCAGCCTCCGTGTGAAACTCCACTTCTAATAACGACACCATACTCATAAACAAACAGACATGAACAAGAATATTCTTAACGCTTTCATTGTCGGATCATTCGCTATGGGTCTGGCAAGTTGCAGCGAAAACAGTTGGAATGACCACTTCCTTGATGACTTCAAGGGTGGTGTAGACTATGAGGAGTCTGTCGACGCGACCTATACGCTGACCGCGGCCGACTATGCCACTGTCGCTTCGCTGATGCAGGCTCAGGCCACAACCCCTGAGCAGACCGCGGCTGCCAAAGCCATCGGTTCAAATCTCTATTTCGACAAGTCAAGTCTCTATCCCGCTTCTGTAGCGCTTCCTTACTTCCTTGACAACTCGGCTTTCCCGTATTATCTCGTATCAAACGGGTCGACAGTCGACGTGACATATCAGGAAGCATCGTCCGTCCCTGACGAGCTCGCAGCTATTGTCGGAAGAAAGTCCTATACTATCAGCGCTGCCGACTATGCAACCGCATGGGGTAGCGAGACTGCGTTTATCAGAGCTTATGCTCCCGATGCTCCCGCTGCATCCAATATCCCCGACGCACTCGCCGGTGCATTTACAGATGTCAGTGAGGGAACTTTTGCTCTTGTGACCTACAACGTCGCCACCCAGAATCCGATGTTCGGCCTTCCTGACGAAGTGCCTGCTTCCGCTGACCTTTACAAGGCTGCCGAGTTCAAGGCCGGTAAATATGTCCTCTTTGCTGAGGGTATAGTAGCCAATATCATGGATCCGAACCTCGCCGACGGAAAATACAGCTACTTCAACGCTACTGAAGTTACTGTCAACGGCGAAGCTATCACCGGTTTCGATGTAGAGAACAATGTGTTTGTTTTCACTGAAACAGGTACTCCCGGTGTCTACTACATGGGTGATGACCTCGGTCATTATTACTATGGCGCTGCGAAATACAATAACTTCTACATCAGCAGCACCGCCGGTACCACTGACGACTACAAATGGACTGTCACTAAGAACTCCGACGGTACATGGTCGATCACCAATGTCCTCGCACAGAAGTGTGTCGAATATTCAGCCTCATATTCAACCTGGGGTGAATATAATGATGCCCGCGGTACCAAACCTACCCTCTATGTGCCCAATGCAGAGGCTTCAACTCCCGTTGAAATTCCTCTCTATACTCCGGTTTCAACCACTGAAAATGCTGTCTATGTCTATAACGGCGGCAAGTGGGCTGTAGCTTCCGGAATAGTTGCTCTCAATCCGGCCGACTACACAGCTATGGGCTTCAAAGACAACTCGCTTTCCGATCCCGACATCTTCATCCCGATGTTCCTCAAGGGTAAACTTCCCTATGCACAGAGCGGCGATCAGGAATATGTGGTCTACAACAAGAACAAGGCTGATCTCTTCGTGTTTGACGGTTCGACCTGGACCCTCAACAACAATGGCCTCGAGACTGTCACCGGACGCTTCACCAAGAAGGACAATGTATGGACTTTCGTCAAGTATGTCGGCAAGGCAATCTTCGTAGAGTACACCGAGGCACAGATTGAACTTGACAGAAGCTATCTCTTCGTCAGCGGTGACGTATGTGCTACAGCTGTTAGCAAGAACAACAACTATGGTTATCTCCCGATTGCTTCTGTATCGCCCTCAAACGGTCAGATTGTTGAGCCCAGCGACGCTAACGCTTATAACTTCGCATCTTCTTGTGAGATAGAAGGTACTGTTGTCAAGGCTCCTGAGGGTAAATTCCTCCTCCGTGACTCCAATGGCCGTTATCTCTACATGTCGGGCACATTCTCAAGCGCTAATCTTACAGCAGCTCCCGTTGTCAAAGACGGTGTCATCGACGACGCTTATCTCTGGACCGCTGCTCCTGCCGGTGACGGCACATGGAACATTGTCAATAGCCGTCCGAGCAGTGTCCGCACTCTCGCATACTCTAAGAACTACGGTAGCTGGGGTATATATGAGACACTTTCTGAAAATGACTCTCGTCCCGCTCTCTATATGCTCAGCGAATAAGATTCTGTTCGCAGAACATATCAGATAATACTCTGCCGACCTCCCGGTTTAATAGCCGGGAGGTCTTTTTTTTGTTAAACTATGTGAATTGGATGATGGAAACAGGACGGAAATTCGTAACTTTGCAGTCGCTTTTTAGCATCCCGTGTGATGGGAAATTAAGGAGCATCTTAATTTTTAGTAACACAAATTAAAAAAAATCCAATCAGAAATGAAGACATTTCAACTGAACGCTGAGCCCCGTACTGACCTCGGCAAAAAGGCTGCCAAAGCCCTCCGTCAAGAAAACAAAATTCCCGTAGTCCTCAACGGCGGCGAAATCGTAGCTCTTCCTTACGAAAAAGCTCTTAAGCCCGGCGAAAAAATCGTTGAAATCGGCAATGGCAAGGGCCTCATCACAACTGACCTCGTTGTCAGCCAGGATGCAGTCCGCAAGTTGGTTTACACCCCCGATATCTATGCTATCGAACTTACCGTCAACGGTGAGACCCGTATGGCTGTCCTCAAGGATATCCAGTTCCATCCTGTTAAGGATACCATCCTCCACATGGACCTTCTCGAAGTGAACGACAAGAAGCCCGTCGCTATCGAAGTTCCCGTTAAGCTCGAAGGCCACGCTGAGGGTGTTAAGGCCGGTGGTAAGCTCAACCTTTCAATGAAGAAAATCCGCGTGAAGGCTATCTATACTGAAATCCCTGAGCGCGTTGTCATCAACGTTGACCACCTCGGTCTCGGCAAGACTCTCCAGATCGGCGACCTCCACTTCGAGGGCCTCGAACTGATGAATGCCAAGAATGCAGTTGTCTGCGCCGTTCAGCTCACCCGTGCTGCCCGTGGTGCTCAGGCCAACGCTCAGTAAGCAGATTGCTTAGTCAAAACATAGCAACAGATTTTCTCAAAGTTAAACATAACGGAGAGAAAGTCTGTTGTTTATTTATCTGAAATTATAACAAGCGCATTTATAAGTTAATGAAATATCTAATCGTCGGTCTTGGAAACATCGGTCCGGAGTATGCCATGACTCGCCATAATGCGGGTTTCCGGGTGGCGGATGCGCTCGCCGAAAGTTGTGGCGCAGTCTTTACCACCGAGCGTTATGGCGACATTGCCCGTGCGAGGGTCAAGAATGTACAGCTTGTGATACTCAAGCCTTCAACCTATATGAACCTTTCAGGTAATGCTGTCAGATACTGGAAGGAGAAGGAGGGTATTGCCGACAATGCACAGATTCTTGTGATAGTCGATGACTGTTCGTTGCCCTTTGGAGCAATCCGTATAAAGCCAAGAGGTAGTGATGCCGGTCATAACGGTCTGAAGAATATAGCCCAGATGCTCGGCACGCAGGACTACCCGCGTCTGAAGTTCGGCATAGGTAATGATTTCCCGCGGGGCACTCAGATTGACTATGTTCTCGGTCGTTTTTCAGAAGATGAAGAGAAGGCGATGGGCGCCAGGATTGAACTGGCGGTCGATGCTGTCAAGACTTTCTGTCTGGCCGGAATCCAGATTGCTATGAATACCTATAATAATAAATAGAATTGCGAGCATGAACGAAGTTAGAGTCGACAAATGGTTGTGGGCGATGCGTGTGTTCAAGACGCGCACAGTAGCGACTGAAGCCTGCAAGAAAGGCCGTGTCTACATCGGCAATGTCATAGCTAAGCCTTCGCGCACGGTGAAGGTCGGAGATGTCATTAATGTCAGGAAACCACCTGTGACCTATTCGTTCCGGGTGCTCCAGTTGGCTCAAAATCGTCTCGGAGCCAAACTCGTCCCTGACTACATGGAGAATATCACTCCAAAGAGCGAGCTTGATCTGCTTGAGGTGGTGAAGATATCAGGTTTTATTGACCGTCGCAAAGGTCTTGGGCGTCCGACCAAGCGAGAAGGCCGAGAGTTGGCGCAGTTCACGGAGTCAATGTCCGATGGCTGGGATATGGATTTCCTTGACGATATTGACGACGAGGATTGAGACGGTCCGGTCTGTGACACAAATAGAGAATCCGCATTGCAGAGAGTGAATGGTGCAATGCGGATTCTGTTGTTGTTATGGAGTAGAGCAGGAGAATGATACTACGGCTGTCCGATGGCTGGTACAGACCATTCGGCAACAAAATCTGTTGTTACTGAGGATTTCGGGGGGATTTTTTTGACTGTCTGGACAATAGTTCCAACGATGTTACCAAAAAAATCATCATGTACAGTGCTAAATTTGTCTTTGTTTTCCATTTCCATTGTGTTTTTATTCGTTACGTTAGATGTCAATATAACGGATTAAAGCTAAGAAGGTTCAGCCAAAAGATGCGAATATTTCTCAAAAAAAATGAAAAGTATGCGTTTTTATGGCCGAAATGAACCGGTCATACAGAAAAATGAAATTAAGATAGAAGAATGAAGAACAGATAGAGCTAACGAAGCTGACTACGTGTAGGGTAGACTTTTAGGTTAGGTTGGTGTATCAGCGCTTCTCAGGTGTCAGATCAATAGAAAAACGGTCGGTAGAGCGGTAAGCAGGGAAGCGTTCGCGGCCTTCTTTAAGGTTTGTAAGGTCAAGTAGTGCGTAGACATGGCCGTTTCGACGGGTCTCGCGGATTTCATCTCCAAGATTATCGAAAACGCATGTCATTCCGGTCAGATAATCGCCGTATTTGTCGGAACCCGTGCGGTTGCACCCGACGGTGTATATCTGATTTTCGACGGCACGGGCACTCAGCAGCAGATGATATTGTTTCTGGCGTGAGACCGGCCAATTAGAGGGCACAAGGAGCAGGTCGTAGAGATTTTCAGGATGATTCCTCGTCCATACGGGGAACCGGAGATCATAGCAGACAACCATCCGTATGTTCCATCCACGGAAACGAATGGTCTGGGGAAGGGTAGAGGCGGGTGTATAGGAGGCATTTTCGGTCGAGAGTGGGAAGAGGTGACGCTTGTCGGTAAATGTCACATCGCCCATCGGTTCGACAAAGAACGCCCGGTTGAAGTAGTGTCCGTTTCCGTCTGTTGCGAGGAAACTTCCGGCTATGGCAAAGCCGAAATACTGGGCCCAACGCTTGATGCTGTCGACGGTGTGGCCTGAGTTGGTCTCGGCTGTCTCAGCGATGGTTTTTGCATCAGGGATGAAAGCTGTTGTGAACAGTTCCGGTAACACCACGATGTCTGTGTCCGGCTCGACTTGGTTGAGCTGGTGGGCCGCGGTGATGAGATTGTTCTCGACATCGGCATAGGCGATGTCCATCGGAATTGCGCAGATTTTCATTCTGATCAGACGGTGAAATTTTCCGGGATGATGCCCGTGAAATTACGATAGTATTCTTTGATGGCCTTCATGTCGGCCTGGAAGTCACCTGTAGGGGTGAAAGTGCGTTCGAGAAAGATTGTTTTTGTAGCGGCATCAATAGCGCCGAGGACAATGGGTACCCTGGCTTCGTAGGCTATATGGAGAAAGCCTGTCCGCCATTCGCTGACACGTGAGCGAGTCCCTTCAGGAGTGATGGCAAGCGACATGCGCTTTGACTCCTTGAAACGTTCGATTAGAGTCTCCGAGAGTGACGATCCACGGCGTCGGGGGACCGGAATCCCCCCCAACGCCTTGAATAGTAGATTCATCGGGAAGAAAAACCAGGTCTCTTTGATGAGGAAGCCGGCTTGACGTCCGAGTGACCAATAGGCCAGTTTGCCGAGTACAAAGTCCCAGTTGGATGTGTGTGGGGCGACACAGATTATACATTTATCATAATCTGGGACGCTACATTTCACTTCCCATCCGAAAATCTTAAGGATGAATTTGCTCAGTGACATTGGCCTTCTGTTGGGTTTTTATTTCGCTTTTGCAGCAGCTTTGTTGGCTTCTTTCTGCTCTGCGGGGAGAGCTGCGTTCATCTTTTTGATGATTGCGTCGATGTGGTCGTTAAATTCAGCCTTGAGCTTGCCATAGGCTGCTGCGAAATATGCAGCGCGGGCCTTGCGATATTCGTGAGCGTTTTCAAATGCCTTTGACGACTGCGGGAAGTCGAAGTTGGTGCGGCGCAGGGCGTTTTCCTGAAGTTCTGCGAGTTCATAGATGATCTCGTTGAGAGTCTCGGGGTTGATTGACGGCATTGTGATCTTTGCGATGACACACTCACCGGCAAGAGCGCCGCAGACTATGCGGATTTCTTTTTTGAGAAGACGTTTGTTGGAAGCCATTACGTTTCAGGGTTTAAGGGGTTTGTAAAAATCGTTGTTGAAACAATGAAGTGGCTTGCATAGTCAAGCCATAATGCAAATTTAACAAAAAAGAATTGATTTATGTTGCGGAAAGCAAAACTTTTTTCAGCGCCGGCAGCGAAGGAGTGATACGGGGTGTGGTATGGTGCTCGGCGGCTCCGTTTGGTTGTGGGACTTCTAATTCTTTGAATGTCACCCCGGTCAGGCTCTCTAAAGTACGCGGAAATTTGGCCGGATGGGCTGTGGCGAGAAATATGCCTTTTTCTTCCGGCCTGAGGTCACGGCGGAGTGCTTCATAGGCTGTGGCACCGTGCGGATCCATGATGTAGTTGTTGTCATGGTAAATCCGGCGTATGCTGTCTGCTATCTCCTCGTCGTCCAGAGCATAGCCGTGCATATCATTCCGGATCGCTTCATAGTCACCATTATATAGATCAAGGATGCGGGCGAAGTTCGAAGGATTGCCGACATCCATTGCGCAGGCTATGGTCCGGTAGGGGACGTGTGACCGGAAGACGCCGGTTTTCAGATAGTTGGACAATGCGGCATTGCGATTGTTTGCCACAACAAAGCGCTTGATCGGAAGGCCCATTTTGCGGGCGAGAAGTCCGGCCGTAAGATTGCCGAGATTGCCGCAAGGCACAGAGACGACAACACCATCGGCTGTTTCTCCTTCATGGCGCAGGAATTGGCTGTAGCCATAAAAGTAGTAGAACATCTGCGGTAACAGACGGCAGACATTGATTGAGTTGGCTGAGGTTATGTGCATGTCCTCACGGAGATTCTCATCAGTAAAGGCTTCTTTCACCACTCTCTGGCAGTCGTCAAACGTGCCCATTATCTCTATCGGATAGACATTGTCGCCAAGAGAGGTGAACTGGTGGCGCTGGAGAGCGCTAAGACCACGTTCGGGATAGAGAACGAAGACTTTTACTCCGGGGACTTTATGGAAACCGGCTGCAACGGCGCCTCCAGAGTCTCCTGAAGTGGCGACAAGTACGTTGACTTCCTTGTCGTGTGGGCGTGAATAGTGGCTGATGATGCGCGCGAGAAAACGGGCACCGACATCCTTGAATGCGAGAGTCGGGCCGTGGAATAGTTCGAGCGCATAGATGTCGTTGTCGACGTTGCGCAACGGTATCTCAAAAGAGAATGTATCAAAGACTATCTGTTTAAGCTCGGAAGCCTCGATGTCCTCACCAAGGACAGTCGTCGCCACTACATAAGCTATGTCGCTGACCGACATCTCGGCTATATTATTGAAGAATGCACGGGGAATAACCGGGATACGCTCCGGCATGAAGAGTCCTCCATCGGGAGCCAACCCGGTCATGACAGCTTCTTCGAGCGAAGCATGTCGGCTTTGTCCGTTTGTGCTGTAAAAGTCCATTATGGTATGTCAGAATAGGTCTGGCAAAGATAGTCAACTCTGTAGGGAGTTGCAAACGGAGGTGTTTTAAAATTTTGTAAAAATTTAGAAAATTATTTTTGCGAGCGAGTCGTTGTTGGCCTTGAGATAGTCAGTGAATCCACGTTCGTAGTCTGCCGCGGACTGCGCGCCGAGCTTTGACCGGATGTTGCTGATGCGGGCTTGGATTTCAAGCAGGTTGTCCTGTACTTTGTCTTCATCGTCGGCGTTCATGAGTAGCTGTTGGGCGTGTTCCTCGCCGAGCGAATAGGCTTTGTGATCCTTGACTTTGACTGATACTTTCTCTTGTTTCGCAGAGGATACAATGTCGCTGCACCGGGAGCACGAAGGGAGTGAGATGATGAGAAAAAGTGTTGATGTGACAAGTGCTGTCAGCCTGATGGCATATCTGTTGAGATTGATCATAGGATTGTCATGGCGATTTTAGCGCAAGCTTCAGCATCGGCGAGCGCGTTGTGATGATTATGGAAAGGGATACCGAGAAACTCGCATACATATGGGAGCGAGTAGGATGTCAGTAGAGTGCGGGGAAAGCGCCGTTTGGATGCAGCAAGGGTGCAGAGAAAATCATAATCGGGATAGTCCATGCCATAGACGCGGTGGGCAGCGCGTATGCAGCGCTCGTCGAAAGCCTTGTTGTGGGCAACGAGCGGGAGGTGGCCGATGAGCCGGGTATGTATATCGCGCCATACGTCGCAGAACACCCTCGCGTTTTCAGTGTCCTCACGTCCGATACCGTGGATGTTTTCTGTGAAATGTCGGAAATAATATTCTGGTTCAGGCTTTACGAGTTCATAAAAGCGGTCGACTATACAGCCGTCGATCACTTTGACGGCTCCGATCGCACATATTGACGATGGCTCATTGTTGGCAGTCTCTACGTCGATAGCTACAAAATTTTCCATCCGCGCTATCGATTATTTCCGTTCGGTGCTCCGACGGCGTCAGCAGCTGCATCACGCACTTGTTCCATCAGCCAACGCGGTGTGGATGTGGCACCGCAGATGCCGATACTGCCGGCATTGTCGAGCCATTCGGGACGGAAGTCTTTAGGATTGGAGACAAGGTGCGAACGGTCATTGACGTTCTTACATTCATTATAGAGAACTTTCCCGTTGCTGCTCTTTGCCCCGGCTACGAAGAGAATCACGTCGTGGCGGCGGGCAAATTCCCGCAGATGGTCAACCCTGTTTGCTACCTGACGGCAAATGGTGTCGTGGTAGGTGAAAGAGACTCCGGGGGCAATACGTTGGTTTATCTCCTTAACCATTTCGGCGAGCCCCTGTAGAGACATTGTCGTCTGGGAATAGAGAGCAATGTCGCGTGAGAAGTCAATGCGTGAGAGCTGGCCGGGGTTCTCGACCACAATCGCTTCGCCGTTTGTCTGTCCGACAAGGCCGTTGACCTCAGCATGTCCTGCTTTGCCGTAAATCACTATCTGTGGACGTGGCGAGAGGGTGTCGTAGGCAGCCTTGATGCGTCGTTGCAACTGTAGTACAACCGGACAGGTCGCGTCGATGATCTCGATGTTTCGCTCCCGGGCAAGCTGATAGGTTGACGGAGGTTCGCCGTGTGCTCTCAGAAGGACTTTGGCCGAGGATAGGCGCCGGAGGTCGTCATGGGTGATGGTAGAAAGACCTTTTTTTTCAAGACGCTCCACCTCATCACTGTTGTGGACGATGTCGCCGAGGCAATACAGGGGTTCATCGTTGCGCTCAAGCTCCTCCTCTGCTTTGCGGATTGCTGTGACCACTCCGTGGCAGAAGCCGGAGCGTGCATCTATTTCTATGACGGGTATTCTTGTATCCAAAATTCAAAAAAAGTGTATGAGGCAGAGGTAAATATAACGTAGTGGCAGCAAGTTGTCGCTACTGTTGATTTATGATCGAGTTGTAGAGGCTGAGCAGCCATTCATTCTGCTGCTGGATAGACATGGCTGAATTGTCGAGCATGACGGCATCTTCGGCGCAGCGGAGCGGACTTTCTTTGCGTGTCATGTCAATGTGGTCGCGCTCCATTACGTTGGCGAGAACCTCTTCATAAGTGACATCGGCACCCTTCTCGAGCAGTTCGTTGAAGCGACGCTCGGCACGGCGTTCAGGAGTGGCGTTGCAAAACACCTTCATCTCAGCCTCAGGAAAGACCACTGTCCCAATGTCACGCCCATCCATCACAATACCCTTCGATTTACCCATCTCGCGCTGCATCTTGACAAGTGCGTGGCGCACTTCTGGAATAGCAGCAACTGGGGATACATGGTTTGAGACCTCAAGCGAGCGGATCTCTTCCTCGACCACAGATCCGTTGAGCATCGTGAGCTGACCGTCTCCATCAACTTTGAAATCAACGTGGATTTCGGGCAGGGCGTCAATGAGCTTGTCGGTATCTACAGAACCGTCAGGATGGATCATACCGTTGCGCATAGCATAGAGTGTGACAGCGCGATACATGGCGCCTGAGTCAATATAGCGGTAGCCGATGGTCTGAGCCAGACGGCGTGCCATAGTGCTTTTCCCTGAGGAAGAGTAGCCGTCGATGGCTATGGTGATTTTCTCAGAATTCATATAATTTAGTTGAAATGTTGAGCATGATGGTTGTCGCACCTGAATGTGGCTGGGAAAGGGCGAGACCGAGTCCGAAATTTCTGACGTTGAGCCCTCCGCATAGAGAGAAGCCTGAGAGCATACTGCGTTTGTATGTCGACATGTCTGTGCGTGTCTTGTAGTTGTAGCCGATACCGATGTGAAATTTATCACTCGGGACAAAGTCGGCTGAGAAAATCAGGTGTCGGAACAGATTGGAGGCAAAATTGTCTTTTACAACTGAGGTGGAATTCTCGCTGCCATCGCCATTATCGTAGAACGGCAGATGCCATTTTGTGAGATTCCAGGCTGTGATTGACCAGTTGATCGGTAGTGAGCCGAACGATTTGGTGATTCCAAGGCGGATATCAATGGGGAGGCGGTCATAGCGTTCGTTGAACCTCTTCACCTGTCCGCCAAGGTTGGCGACCACGGCCGAGAACGACAGATTGCGTTCAGGATCAAAGTAGTTGACGCCAAGGTCCGTGGCTATCGCCATCGCCGAATATGAGTCGTAGCTTGAATAGATAAACTTCAAATTGATGCCACCACGCCAGCGCTCATTGATATCGTGGGCATACATTGCGTGAAAGAGCATGTCTTTCGGTGAAAAATCGCCTGTGAGGACACCGTTGACATCTGCGCCCTTGATGGTGCCATAACCGAAATATTGGATTCCGGTGAGCCATGCACCATGATCTCCGGCTCTGCGGCCAAACTTCACGCCTGCAAAGTTGCTGTCTCCGATATAGCGCATGTAGTTGACGCCAAGCTGCATGTCAATTTCAGCTCCGAGAAGTCCCGGATTCTGGTCAATGCTGTTGATGTCATCTTCGATAGCCGAGATGTTGATGCCACCGAGTCCATAGGATAGGGTAGAGGTCGGGATGTTGAGGAAATTGTAGGCCGGCGACGAGTCCTGACCGTGGGATTGAGCCACGGAAAGCAATATGAGTGCCAGAGCTGTGCAGATGCCACGCATGCAGTGGTATGTGTTACGATATGTTGACATGTATGATTGGTAGTTCTTATATAAAACGCGTGTGGAGGCCCATTATTATGTCGGTAGGGAAAGCAGTTTGGCAAAATGTCAACAAAGCTAAAACTATTGTAATCAATCTCAAAATAGTTGCAGTTGACTTTCCCAATAGCTAATTTTGTTTCGCCACATTAGCTTAATTGTATGCTTAAACTTCTACACACAATCATTCTCCTCCCTCTCATCGCTGCCTTTGCCCTCGAGGGGCACGCACAGGGGCAGCCCCGGCATACTGTCAATGTGACAGAATCGCCACAGATTCAAATATCCATCGATGTCTACGAATACAATAGCGTCGAT
This sequence comes from Staphylococcus sp., assembly GCA_023665865.1. Taxonomy (GTDB): domain Bacteria; phylum Bacteroidota; class Bacteroidia; order Bacteroidales; family Muribaculaceae; genus Duncaniella. The sequence goes on along the minus strand of JAMPDC010000001.1, from coordinate 157,142 downwards.
GTGCATCCACAGTTCCCAGGTGGCGATACTGCGATGTTGCGTTTCATCAATCATGAGCGCCGCTACCCTCAGAAGGCCTATGACGATGGCATCGAAGGCCGTGTGTTGTGCAGTTTCGTGGTCAATGAAGATGGCTCCGTTTCCCATATCTCCGTGATAAAGGGAGTTGAGGAGTCGCTCAACCGTGAAGCTGTCCGCATCCTTTCAAAGATGCCTGCATGGGACGCCGGGTTCATAGATGATACTCCGGTCCCGGTCTATTGCATCCTGCCTATTTCATTCCGTCGCTGACACCGCTGTCATTGTGGTTCAGCCTCGGAATGGGGCTTGGCTGCCTTGCTGATGGTCACCAGATAGACTCCAGAGAAGATGAGGGCTACAGCTATTACTTTTACCGGTGTGAAGCGGTCAAGGCCTAATGTCACACCGATCACCGATGCTACGATCGGCTGCACATAGTTGTACATGCCGACAAGGGTGGGGCGTAGATTTTTTTGTCCGATCATTGTCAGGATATATGCCAGAAAAGTGGCGATAACGACCACATAGGCGATACCGGCTATTTCTGTAGTAGACATTGCGTCCCAACGGATGTCATGTAGCTGGGTGATGGATACCGGAATCACTGCGATGGTGGCAAATGTGAACATCCATTTCATCAGAGTGAACACCGAGTATTTCCGTATGAAATTCTTATAGAACGTAAGATATAGCGCATAGCTGAGCTGTGCGGTCAGGACGAGGATATCGCCAAGCATCGGGTTGTCCCCCTTCATGGCTGCCGACGCGCTGCCAAGCACAAGCAGGAGTGCTCCCGAGGCACCGAGAGCGATGCCACCTATTTTCTTTAACGTAATCGGTTCTTTCAAGATGACCGCTGCGAGCAGCATTACCCACAGAGGCATGGTCGTGGTTATGATTGATGCTTCGCCGGGGGCAGTGAAACCAATCCCGAAAACATAGCATCCCTGGTTGCAGACGATCCCAAGCATGCCGGCGCCTGCGAGTTTCAGCAAATCCTTTGGAGGGACTTTTTCGTATGGTGCGAAGATGGATGCGATCCAGAATAGTATTGCTGCTCCAAAAATCCTGCAGTTGACCAGGAGAAGAGGCGTGACTATCCCTGTTGCCATTGCGATTTTTGCTATAGGTGCCATCATTCCCCATGTCATGTTGGCGCCCATCATGGCCAGATGGCCTTTCAGTTTGAAATCTTTCATGTTTGGTTGATGAATTATCCCTGAAAATCGAGTAAATTTGCCGAGGCTAATCTGTCACGGCGTACCCGGCTGTATAAATTCGGGCGCAAAAGTATAATAAAAGCTACAGATAACAAAATTATATGTCAAGTTTATATCCCGCTTCTCCAAGATGGTTACACGTACTTGAAGACTCTCCTTTATATAATGTCGGCTACACTTCGCGTGGTGAAACCGGGACTTCACTTTCGCCCTACGATAGTTTCAACCTCTGTCACTATACCGGAGACACGCCGGAGCATGTCGGACTTTCACGGGCTATGTTTGCAGAGGCTCTCGGGATTGATGTGGCAGATGTGATTGTGCCGCGTCAGACTCACTCGGCGGAGATCCTTACTATATCATCGCTCCCTGTTGCCGACGGATTGCTTCATGGCGTTGACGGGGTTGTCACCAATGTCAGAGGGATTGTCACAGGTGTGTCTACGGCAGATTGTGTCCCGGTCGCTGCTATAGACTGTGTGGCCGGTGTGAGCGGAGTGTTTCATGCCGGGTGGCGTGGGGCTGTGGCAGGTATAATAGGCAAAGGAATTGACGCTATGATCCGTCTTGGCGCAGAACCCGCTCGTATCAGAGCCTTTGTCGGGCCGGCCATATGTACCGGTTGTTTTGAGGTTGGGGAGGAGGTTGCAGCCTGCTTCCCTGATGAGTTTGTGGTCAGACATCATGGATGGCGGAGGCCTCATGTTGATCTGCCCGGCTATGTGGCCCGGGAACTTGAATTGGCCGGAGTGGGACGAGGCTACCTCGAGGGGTTTCATGAGGAAATTTGCACACGGTGTCATCCGGATGAGTTCTTTTCGGCACGGGCATCGGGGATTGATTCTGGACGAAATTTTACTTACATATACTTAAAGAATACTAAGGCGGATTAGCTTGGGTTTTGAGTCGTGATTTCGGTGTGACAGATGATTTTTGTTATTTAGAATGATTATAAATAACGCTGAAATTTGCATTTTGTTTCAGTCAATCGGCATAGTCCCGATTTTCAATGGTTTTCGCCTCTCTCAAAAGCGTGATAATCTTGCCTGTAGCCAAATTTATACAGCTTGTAAGGCTTTGAAAACAAATGACATAGGCTCATTGTTCGAACCGTCGGTTTGGATAAAGTTGATTGTGGAAGTTAAATTGCTGTAAATCAACTGTGTGTAAATAGTTTGTAACTTCCAAAAAAAAATGGCCTTGCTTAGATAAAATGTTTTTTGGAAATTTGCATACACAGAAGCAAGAGTTGACAGACACACTAAGCGGAATTCAATCCTCTTCTCAATAAAAATTCAGGTACATTTGACTGCACAACTGACTGCTTAATCAAAATAGCTACCCCTACTGACCAATGCAAAACGAATATGCCCAGAAATGGGAGAAATGTCTGGAGATAATCCGAGATATTCTTCCGGCAGAACAATTTAAATCGTGGTTCAGCCCGCTGACATTCCTGCGGGTTGAAAATGATGTATTGACCATCAACTGCCCCACTGAGTATTTTGCTGAGCAACTTGAAGAACGATATATAAATGTGCTTGGCAAAACGTTGAAGCGAGTGTTCGGCCCGAACATCCGCCTGGTCTACCAATATCCCATCGTCGCCAACGATCCGAGCACAAAGATGACTGTCGGTAGTGCTCATCCGAGCCAGGCTGTAAAGCCGATGCCGGGTGCTACATCAAATCCTTTCAAGGAACAGATTGTAGAGGATATTGATTCTCAGTTGAATCCTGACTATACTTTTGAGAACTATTGCATTAGCCCGAGCAACAAGGTAGCGCGCTCAATCGGTGAGGCTATAGCCAATGATCCTAAGCTCCAGACTTTTAATCCCTTGTTTGTCTTCGGCCCTTGTGGCGTCGGCAAGACCCATCTCATCCAGGCGATAGGTATCAGAATCAAAGAACAGAATCCCCACGCACGTGTACTGTATATCACTGCACGTCTCTTTGAGAGCCAGTTTACAGCGGCAGTCCAGCGCAGCAAGGTGAATGAGTTTGTCAACTTCTATCAGAGTATCGACACTCTTATCATTGATGATATCCAGGACTTTATCGGCAAAGAAAAGACGCAGAAGACGTTCTATCACATCTTCAACCATCTGAAGCAGAACCATCGCCAGCTCATCATGTCGAGCGATTGCTCCCCCTCCGAAATGGAAGGTATGCAGGATCGGTTGCTCTCACGTTTCAAATGGGGTATGACAGCCAAACTTGAGCGTCCTGACTTTGAACTCCGTCGAGATGTGCTCAGCCAGAAAGCTCTCCGCGACGGTCTCCATTTGCCTTCAGACGTCATGGACTACATCGCATCAAACGTCACAAACAGTATTCGTGAACTGGAAGGTGTGGTTGTCTCCCTGTTGGCACATGCTACTTTCCTTGATCGTGAAATCACGGTAGATCTTGCTCGTCGTGTTCTTTCAAACTCTGTTAAGCTCAGCAAACGGGAGATCAATTTCGAATCGATCGCAAGAACTGTGAGTGAATTCTATAGTATTGATGTCGATCAGATCTTCACAAAATCGCGCAAACGCGAGGTGTCCGATGCCCGTCAGATGGTGATGTATCTTGCCAAGAAGCATACCAAGATGCCACTCAAAGCGATCGGAACCCGCTTGTCGCGTACTCATGCTACTGTGCTCTATGCCTGCCGCTTGATTGACGAGCGTCTGCCTATCGAAAAGAAACTCTATGATGATCTGAACAAGATCGAGAGCGAGCTGCTTGCAGTGCAATAGCTGAAGAGATCAAGAAAAAACGAAATAATACCGCGTGTGATGCCGGGCTGCTTTGAGAGGGCTGACATCGCACGCGGTATCAATTTGTGGATATGCTTTATAGCTTTTCGTAGGAGGGGATGTCGCGTAGGAACCGATATTTTCCACTTTCGTCATCAAGCATGCAGCAATAGTGATGTAGGCCGTTGCTGACGGTCAGGTATTTCACTTTCAGAGTCAGACTGTAGCGGGCTATCTGGTCGAAGACCTGCTGGGTGATGGGGATGTGTGGGGCTTTATATTCTATAATCATCAGCGGATGTCCGCAACGGTCATGGACGACTGTGTCACATCTTTTGCTCGTCCCGTTGAGTGTTATGGCTATTTCATTGGCCATAAGGCCGCGCGGGTATGACAGCACTGTCGAAAGGTAGGCGGTGAAATGTTGCCTGACCCATTCTTCGGGAGTCAGGAGCAGCCATTTCCTACGCAGAGCGTCATAGACTTCCGTCCCACGACGGCTTTGGCGCAGGCGCAGGTCGGCCGGAGGAAGGTTGAGAGGCCGGATGGGTGAACAGTCCTGTTTGCTTGATGGCATTGTAAGTGATTTTTCTGCAAAGTTAGCCAATTCTCCGGGAAAATTTCGTAAATTTACACTCTGAACAGTGATTCATCCGTCAACCACAATCGACAATCATGGCATCGTCAACCCCGACATTCTCAGAATTGAAGCGGCAGCTTGCCGCACGTAGCTCTCTCGCGCCTGTCTATCTGCTGCATGGAGAGGAGGGATATTATATTGATGAGCTTGTCAAGGATTTTGAGGCTCTGGTTCCTGAAGAGGAAAGGGATTTCAATCTTTATATACTCTATGCTCCTGAGTCGGGGGTAGAGACTGTCATGGATGTCTGTCATCGCTATCCAATGATGGCCGAACGTCAGGTTGTCATTGTTAAGGAAGCCCAAGCTATCCGTGCTGACCAGCTCAACAAGCTCCATAGCTATGTGTCGAAGCCTAATCCCACGACTGTCCTGGTTATTTCGTGTCGTGGAGCCCAGGCCAAAGGTAAGGATCTCCTTGCCGCAGTCAAGAAAAACGGTGTGATTTTTGAGTCGAAGCGTTTGAGTGAGCGCAATGTGCTCCCTGTCATTTCGGATCTTATAAAGGAAAAGAATCTTAATGTCGATGCGAAAGCCCTGTCGATGCTGCGTGATTATATCGGGACAGATCTCTCGCGTTTATATAACGAGATTGGCAAACTTGCCATGATTCTTGGCAAAGGTGCAATGATCACACCTGAAGCGATAGAGAGAAATGTCGGTATATCAAAAGATTATAATAATTTCGAATTGATAGATGCTGTCAATAGCCGGAATGCAGCCAAGGCTTTTGCAATCATAGGCTACTTCCGGGAAAATCCTAAAAGCAATCCCACGGTGATGACTGTGTCGGCTCTCTTTAATCAATTCTCCAATCTGCTCATCTATCAATACACCCGTGACAAGTCTCCAAGCGGCTACATGGACGCTCTTGGCCTGCGTTCGCAATGGGCTTTGAAAGGATATGAGATCGCTGCCCGTAACTATAATGTGCGTCAGACAATAGAAATAATTTCTGCCATCCGGGAGTTTGACACGCGCAGCAAGGGCATCGGTTCGCGTCAGAATGAATATGACCTCTTGCAGGACTTGGTTTTCCATATCCTGACGGCAAGAGGTTTCATCGGATAGATTTGCAATGGTTTTTATGTCATTTCTGCCTTTTCATCATGCGAAAATTTGGAAATTTTCACTATGAATTGTAATTTTGTCGATTGATGAACGAGGAAAAGCAAAAATCAGAAGCTGAAAGCCGATTGCTTCACTATTTGTCTCAGCATCATCTGCGTTGCACCTCTGAGCGCATGATGATTCTCCACAAGGTGATGGAGCTACGTGGAAGTTTCACGCCGGCCGCCCTTCTGCGATCGCTTACCGATGACGGGCTACGTCTGAGCCAAGGAACCGTCTACAATACTCTCAAACTCCTTGAGACTGTCGGTATTGTCAGAAAGCGCCCTTCGGAAGACGGAGTCGATACTTATGAAGCGGCGACACGGGCAGATGAACACTTGACACTCGTGTGCTCGCGGTGTGGAAAGGTCAAGGAGCTCCGCGACGCGCAGCTGGTGAAGCTTCTGAAACTGAGACGCTACCCCTCGTTTACCATGAACGGTTTTGATCTCTACATCCATGGCATCTGTTCGCGTTGCCGTGGCGGAGGCAGACCGAAAAAGTGATATAGGAAAAATTCATTACACAATAAATATAAAATAGAATTATAGTAACATGAAAGTTGATGTGCTTCTCGGCCTCCAGTGGGGAGACGAAGGAAAAGGTAAGGTTGTGGATGTCCTGACACCGCGCTACGATGCCGTAGCCCGTTTTCAGGGTGGCCCTAACGCCGGTCACACTCTTGAGTTTGAAGGCAAAAAATATGTCCTCCGTTCAATACCCTCAGGTATTTTCCAGCATGGTCAGATCAATATCATAGGCAATGGCGTAGTGCTTGACCCCGTGTTGTTCAAGCAGGAGGCTGAAGAGCTTGAGAAGAGCGGTGTGGATCTTCGTTCAATCCTTAAGATTTCAAAGAAAGTCCATCTCATCACTCCGACCCACCGTCTGCTCGACGCTGCCAACGAAAAGGCCAAGGGAGGTAAGAAGATCGGCACCACAGGCAAAGGCATCGGTCCGACTTATACTGACAAAATCTCGCGCAACGGTTTGCGTCTGGGCGATGTGTTCCACAATTTCAAGGAAAAGTATTCCGCTCTCCGTCAGCGTCACATAGATCAGCTTGAAGCTCTCGGTGCCAAGCCTGAGAATCTCAATGAACTTGAGGAGAAATGGATGGATGCTATTGTCTATCTTAAAGGATTTGGCATTGTTGACTCGGAATTTCTCATCAACCAGTTGCTAAGCGAGGGTAAGAGTGTATTGTGTGAAGGCGCACAGGGCACACTCCTCGATATTGACTTCGGTTCATATCCATTCGTGACTTCATCAAACACAATCAGCGCAGGCGCATGCTCAGGCCTCGGCGTGGCTCCCAACAAGATCGGGGAAGTGTTTGGTATCTTCAAAGCTTACTGCACCCGTGTCGGTAGCGGACCTTTCCCGACCGAGCTTTTTGATGTTACCGGTAAGCGCATCCGTGATCTCGGTCACGAATATGGTGCTGTCACCGGACGTGAGCGCCGCTGCGGTTGGATAGACCTCGTGGCTCTCCGCTATGCTATCATGCTCAACGGTGTCACACAGCTCATCATGATGAAGAGCGATGTCCTTGATGATTTCGATGAGATCAAGGCTTGTGTCGCTTATAAGGTCAAGGGTATTGAGACAACCCAGTTCCCTTATTCGATTGAGGAGGATATCGAACCGGTCTACGCTACTCTTCCCGGCTGGAAGACTGACATGACAAAGATGCAGAGCGAAAGCGAGTTCCCTCAGCAGTTCAAGGATTATATCACATTCCTCGAAAAGGAACTTGCCACTCCGATCACCATCGTCTCTATCGGTCCTGACCGCAAGCAGACAATCATACGCGACAGAAAGGCTTGACAATAGCCTTCATGCCACTCTCCTCTCTCCTCACATTTTCTCATTTTGCCAGAGATTTCACTCTAACCTTATCTAAACATATTAATTCACGTTAACCTCTAAACCATGGCAAAAGTTAAACCATTCAAGGGCATCCGCCCTCCGCGTGAGATGGTCACTGAAGTGGCATCACGCCCCTATGACGTACTCAATTCCGACGAGGCCCGTAAGGAAGCTGAGGGTAATCCGCGTTCTCTCTACCACATCATAAAACCTGAGATTGATTTCGAAGCCGGGACTGACGAGCATGATCCTAAAGTCTATGACAAGGCTGTCGAGAATTTCAATGCCTTCTGCAAGAACGGTTGGCTTGTGCAGGACGATAAGGAGCATTACTATATCTATGCACAGACCATGAATGGCCGTACCCAATATGGTATTGTCGTCGCAGCCAATGTTGCCGACTATATGGAAGGGCGTATCAAAAAGCATGAGCTTACACGCCGTGACAAGGAGGAGGATCGCATGAAGCATGTCCGCATCAACAATGCCAATATCGAGCCTGTTTTCTTCGCGTTCCCCGACAATCCCGCCCTTCAGCATGTCATCGACACTGTGACTGCCGGTCAGCCTGAATATGATTTCATCGCACCTGATGGATTCGGACATCATTTCTGGGTCGTTGAGGATCCCGCTATGATCCGGACCATAACCGAGGAGTTTGAGAAAATCCCGTATCTCTATATCGCTGATGGCCATCATCGTTCAGCTGCCGCCGCTCTTGTCGGACACGAAAAAGCTCAGCAAAACCCGAATCATTCCGGTGATGAGGAGTATAACTATTTCCTTGCGGTGGCATTTCCTGCATCACACCTCAATATCATCGACTACAACCGTGTGGTGAAAGATCTCAATGGTCTTACCCCCGAGGAATTCCTGAGCCGGATCGCCCAGAATTTTATTGTAGAGGAAAAGGGTGCGGATGAGTACCGTCCTGACACACTCCACAATTTTTCACTCTATCTTGGTGGAAAGTGGTATTCTCTGACAGCCAAACCGGGTACATATAATGACAATGATCCGATCGGTGTGCTCGACGTCACCATCTCGAGCGATCTAATCCTGCGCGACATTCTCGGCATCACTGACCTCCGTAGCGACAAGCGCATTGATTTTGTCGGTGGCATCCGTGGCCTCGGAGAGCTCAAGCAAAGGGTCGATTCGGGTGAAATGGCTGTGGCTCTTGCTCTCTATCCTGTATCGATGAAGCAACTGATGGATATTGCCGATTCCGGCAACATCATGCCTCCGAAGACTACATGGTTTGAACCGAAACTGCGTTCGGGTCTCATTATCCATCGTCTCGACTGATCTTAAGCAATTTAGAGTCGTCTCTATGTAAATTTAAACCTCACGATACCGTCTCGGTGTCGTGAGGTTTGTCTTTCTATCTATGTCTGATGTCTGAAAAATATTTTGTTTTTTGTCTTGATCAGAGTTATGTAAAGGAAACAATTCTTTAATATTAGGCTTCGGGGGCAGTCGGGATCACACGCTTTGCTCCAATATAGCGTTTTGAGTAGTATCCACCGTCAGGGAATTTCTGATAAGTAACACCTTTCGACGAGGATGCGTGGATGAACGTGCATGAACCGTCCGGGTTAACGTCAACAACCATAGCTACATGCCCGACATTGTTGCGGTTTCCGGCACGACCTGAGAAAAACATGAGATCACCAGGGCGAAGATCGTTGCGGTCAACCTTTTCGTTGAGCTCTCTGTATTGAGTGCTTGACGAACGGCTAAGGTTGATGCCGAAATGCTTATAGATGAAACCAACGAATCCTGAGCAGTCAAAACCTTTGGGGCTTGCGCTGCCGCGGCGATAACGGGTGCCGAGATATTTGGCAGCAAATTCTGTAAGTTCGTTGATGAGAGTCTCGTTAGTGTTGTTCGGATTGGTAATCTCAGCTTGTGAGAAAGGTGAGAACTCGCGTACTGATTCAAAGCTTGGTTCCATCACAATACTGTTTTCAATCGCTTCGGTGTGAGCCGAGGGAAGTTTGTAGGGAGTTGGATTGTCAGCTTTGACTGACATAGCGCCTGCAAGTTGCATGAGGAGGATTGTGGAGAGGATGGCTATGAGCTTGTTCATTGAGTATGCTGAGTAATTTTTTTCTTAATTTAATGTAATAAACAGGTTGGCTGATTTTTTATTTCAACGATGCAAAATTACGAATTATCCGAGATATGGCAAAATCGCAAAATGTTGAGACATGGGATATTGACCTTTATAAAGGTTTTAGAAGCGTAGTGTAACAGTTTTTAGCACTGAGAATCTAAATGTTAATAAAAACACCCAAAATAGAGATTTAAAATACAAAAATTAAAACAAATTAACTGTTTTCTGCACACTGAAAATATTTTGTGCAATAAATATCGGCTCAATGTGAATGTGATGAGGGAAGTAATTGTTAAAACGGATAGTAATTATTGTGTTGTTAATAGGTTGAATAATAGATGAATTTACCATATTACGAATATTTGTGTATTTACAATAATTTGCATATTTTAACCATAATCACTCTCCTTTATCATTCAAGCTGACTCTGATTTTATCATAGGCTTGATTATTTGCAAAAAATTTGCGAACTTTGCACTATACATGGCCCGCCATGAGGGTCAGTATAGATAACTGTCTCTAATATTGTATATTGTTGATATTAAATCCTAATAAATTCACAGATGAAAAAAAGCGCTTTGCAACAAGCACGTGCGGCTTACAAGCCACAACTCCCTATCGTGCTTACAGGTGGTGTGAAAGTGGTAGAAGGCCAGCCTACACAGTCGGCAGATAATCAGGAAGACATTCAGAAGTTATTCCCCAACACCTATGGTCTCCCCGAGATCCGTTTTGAAAAAGCTCCCGTCGATGATTCGATGCCCGCTATCAATGTCGGTGTTATCCTTTCGGGCGGTCAGGCCCCCGGCGGTCACAATGTGATCAGCGGTCTCTTTGACGGTATCAAAAACATCAACCGCAATAGTCGTCTCTATGGTTTCCTCATGGGCCCCGGTGGTCTTGTGGATCATAAATATAAAGAACTCACAGCTGAGATTATAAATGAATACCGCAATACTGGCGGTTTCGACATAATCGGTTCAGGCCGTACAAAACTTGAGACCAAGGAACAGTTTGACAAGGGGCTCGAGATTCTCCGCGAACTTGATATCAAGGCTCTTGTCATAATCGGTGGCGACGACTCCAACACTAATGCCGCTATCCTTGCCGAGTATTACAAGGCTATAGATGCCGGTGTGCAGGTAATCGGTGTGCCGAAGACTATCGACGGCGACCTCAAGAATGACGTGATCGAGACTTCATTCGGTTTCGACACTGCAACTAAAGTCTACTCTGAGGTGATCGGTAATATCCAGCGCGACTGTAACTCGGCTAAAAAGTATTGGCACTTCATCAAGCTCATGGGCCGTTCTGCCTCTCACATCGCACTCGAATGTGCTCTCCAGTGCCAGCCCAACGTCTGCATAGTTTCCGAAGAAGTTGAGGCAAAGAACCTCACTCTCGATCAGGTTGTCGACGATATTGCACAGGCAGTTGTAGCTCGAGCTGAGGATGGCAATAACTATGGTGTTGTCCTCATCCCCGAAGGTCTTATCGAGTTTATTCCCGCAGTTAAGGCTCTCATCGCCGAGCTCAACGATCTCCTCGCAGCTAAGGCTGCCGAGTTTGCTGCCATTGATCCTGAAAAGCAGCGCGAGTGGGTGATCGGTCAGCTCAGTGAGGCAAATGCGAAGACCTACGAGTCACTTCCCGCAGGTGTTGCCCGTCAGCTCACTCTTGACCGTGACCCCCATGGCAACGTGCAGGTATCACTCATCGAAACCGAGAAGCTTCTCTCCGAAATGGTGGGCAAGCGTCTGGAGCAACTCGCTGCTGAAGGCAAGTATAATGGCAAGTATTCGACTATGCACCACTTCTTCGGCTACGAAGGCCGTTGTGCCGATCCCTCGAACTTCGATGCGAACTACTGCTATGCTCTCGGCTACACTGCAGCTTGTCTTATCGCTGCAGGAAAGACCGGCTATATGTCAAGCCTCCGCAACCTGACTTTCGCTCCCATCAACTGGGTTGCAGGTGGTATTCCCATCACTATGATGATGAATATGGAACGTCGCCATGGCGAGATGAAGCCTGTGATCCGCAAGGCTCTCGTTGAGCTTGACGGAGCTCCCTTCCTCAAATTCGCAAAGCATCGTGATGAGTGGAAGCGCGGTACATGCTATACATATCCCGGCCCGATTCAATATTTCGGTCCGAGCGAAGTTTGCGACCAGCCTTCTCTCACTCTTGTCTACGAGCAGAAACGCCGCAAATACTAATGTCAGTTCCGGGACTTAGATTCCGGATTTGATAAAATATGAATAGGCCATCGGAACTAAAATCCGATGGCCTATTTCGTTTAGGTTTATGTCCAGTTACTGTTTTTGATCTCCTTCGCTAACGTCTATACGGGAACCGGAGCTATGGGCTGTAAGCTGTGGAGCATACTGGCTCTGTACGGTCGCAACTCCCGAAGCAAAACTTCCGGCATTGTTGGCCCAAACATCGTAGGTGAGGATATAGACACCCTTAGGCAGATGTGTGATGAAGAGCCTTGTGGATGCGTCTTTGTTCTCGCGGTAGAAGCAGATACCCTCCGAATAGAGTGGGGCAGGGATTTGCTCTACGGGTTCGTAGCAAGCCGGACGTTCATCAACAACTGTGACATAGTCCATGTCGCGGCCGACTTTGAGCGTGAGCTGCACGGTCACTTTGTCGCCGACACACAGCGAATCGGTATAATTCTTGTCGACAATCAGTCGCTTTTCAACCGACAGATCATCACAGGCATGGGCTTTGGTTGTTGTCATTGAGTCTGTGTAGAGATAGTAGAGTGCTCCCCATGCCGGACTGTCGCTTTTTCGCGTCACTTTCAGATCTCCTTTCGATTTCTCTGTGAGGGGAACAGTGGTGCGGAAATATCCTGTGAAACGGTTAATGTCTGTCGGTTCTACTTTTTTGCCTGCAACAGTGACCACGGCACCTCCGGCCGGAGCGATCCATCTGGATGAAGTCGACAGGATGCTTGCCACGACGCTTGAAGTAGTGACAGATGTACCCCAGTCTTTGGCTTCTTTCTGCAGAATAAGCCACTGGCGAATGCGGTCAATATCCTGACATCCGGGCTCGACGGTTGCAAACGCATCGAGCAGGATGCTTGTAGCTCCGATCTTATCCATCGACCATACAGTCATATCGTCGAGCGATGGCCACCACATTCCTTTGGCCGGGGAGTAGGTTGAGTATTCACGCAAGGAGGCGAGGATGGTCTTGGCGACTGCCGGTTGACCATTGTTGGCAAGGATAATGGCATAAATACCCTTCATCGTTGTGGACACATTCTTCCATTTGGAAAGGATGCGTTGGGTGGTAGCGTTGACAATCCTGCTGTTGACAGCCGGTACATTTTTCATCTTCTTGAAATTGTCGCGGAGGAAGATGTAGAGAGAATAGTCCGAATCAGGGGCTTTCTTATAGCGCTGCGCCGTTTCAGAATCAATCCATTTGATAGATTTGAGGATCATATCCGATAAATCCTTGGATTCAGGGAGATAACCCAGTTTGAGGAGTTCGCCGAATAGTAGAAGCACATTTTCAGTGGCCCACATTGATGGTTCGTTACAGTAGGAGTTCCATGCCCATCCACCACCTCCGCGTGATAGCTTTTTGAGCATCGAGATATTGTCCTTGATCGCAGTCGAAACAGTCTTTGAGTCGAAAAGCAATGAGAGGCGGCTCATACGTTCACTGTCGTTCTTCGCATCGAGCATCCATGGCGTCGATGCAAGCAGCACTTGCTTGAGATCTTCGTTTTTCTGAAGCATGGAGGTCAGAGTGCCGTCGCTCTTGTCGCTCTCCGACCAAGCTTTCAATGCTTCAGCAATGGACGGATTATCGCGTAGCAGTCCTGAAGCTATAGCGGCAGAGAAGATTGATGCGGCAGCCTCGTTGGCCGTAGAAGCGTTGATGTCAAGCAAGCCGGGAAGGGCTGTGACAACATACCATGTCGGATTCTCGCAGAATTGGAGGCTTACGCGGGCGTCAGTGGGAACCTGTGGGAGAGCCATTGAAAAATCTTTATCTGCCGGGGTGATATAGAAAGGATATGAGTCAATGACGGGAGCTACCGCAGGAAGAACCGGGAGCAGCGTCTGTTCTCCATCCGCAAAGTCTTCGGTTGACGATTTGATGCGGTAGCCGATGAATGGTTTGTCGGTTGGCGCTTCAAACGAGTTCTCTACGACTACCGATGAACCGGCTGCAATAACGTCTGTCTTGTCATACTTACTAAGAGTTTTCCCTGTAGTTGCATCGAATATTTCAATAGTCGTTACGACAGATTGCTCGGAGTCGCTGTTGTTCATGACTGAGGCTTTGACAACGACAGAGTCACCGGCACGCAGGAAGCGCGGCAGGTTGGGTTGCACCATGACCGGTTTGTTGGCTATCACACTGGCCGAGAAGTTGGTCGAGATGAGAGAGTCTGTGTAGGCAAGCGCCTTGAACCCCCATGTCGTATTGGCATTAGGCACAGTAAATGTGAATGACAGATGTCCGTTCTCATCGCTCGTGAGCATAGGACGGAAGAACGCAAGCGCTACTTCACGTTCACGATACGAGAATGGAATCTCCTGAGACTGTATTCCTGTTTCTTTTTCAGGAGCGGCTTCAGGTGCCGCACCGCTATCGGCTGATGACATGACTTCATAAACTGCTTCTTCAGTAGTAACCATGGCGTCAGATTCATACTTACCATTTGTCTGCGATGCGCTTCTAGCCCCAAGGGCCATTTTAGCCATTGCCATATTCCCTCTTATCATTAAACTTCCAATCCAAGGCTGACCGTAGGTATAAAAATCAGGAGTGCCTAAGTATGGAGAGGAAAGAGACTTTGGCGTTATGCCTTCGAAGTTAAATGAGTTTGTCTGATTCAGGGCCGGTTGATCCCATGAATAGTACAGACGGTTTCGGTCTGATGTGGGATATAAATCAAGAGAGTAAGATGCAAGTGCATCAAGAGCCGTATTATACATATCGAGTATGACAGCGGCTTTCACACCATTTGCCGATCCGTCGACAATGCGGAATGTCCATGTCTCTTCGCTTCCGGGCACAAGTTTGTCTCGGAAGGATTCAGTCTTGAATCTGATTGATTTTTTTGTTATATCACGTTTGAGTTTCAGACTCGCTGTGGCCGAGCGGTAATTGCCGGTCAATGCAATGTCGACAGTTGCAAGGTCAATCCCCTCAGGAAGATGGAGGGGTAGGGTAGTCATGCCCTTTGCGGTTTTAATCCATCGTTGTGATAGGATCTTGTCATCATCATGGATGGTGACAAGTAGGTTGGTAGGGCAATCGACAGCATAGAGCCATGACCCGCTGCCATCTACGTCAATATTTATCTGTGTTTCGGGGTACCACAATAAGGTACCGGGTACCGGTGTCTCACGGTCTGTTGGGCGATAGAGGACAACTGTCTTAGTCACAGAGGAAGCCATGTCTGCATCGGCAAGTGATAGCTTCAGATCATATTTTCCTGACGGAAGGCCTGTCAGGTCGATCGCCGCACTATCAGCGCTAATCTTGCCACTGAATCTAAGTGTGGAATCCTTTGATATGGCTATATCAATCGGCATAGACACGATTGAGTCTCTGTAGTCAACCACTTGTGCCTTTATTTGGGTCGAAGGGGTGGCTACATTAATATTCTCGGGGATAGATGTACGGATGGAGTATTTTTTAGAAGTGACAAATCTAACCTCTTTTTCCTGAGATTCGCCTGTCTCGGATAGCGCACTTACTTTAGCCGTAAAGATAGGCGCGGGGATCGGCGAAAGATCAAGAATATCTTTGGTCAGGACTATTTCAAAATTACCATTGACATCTGTCTCCGCATCTATGGTCTGGAATTCAACAGGATTACTTCTATTATACCAGTAGAATAAAGACGGAGCCGCATAGAGTGTTACCCGCAGTTTTGCATCAGCAAGCGGGAAGCCGGAGTAGGTCTTTACCTTGCCTTTCAGCGTGACATCACCAAGGGCAGGAGTATCATTTTCTGCCGGTTCAATATCCACGAAGAAGCTGGGGAGTTTATAATCCGACACCATAAAGCTGAAGAGCGACATAAACTCATTAATAGATATTGTGAAGTGCCCCGACAGGCAATCTTCCGGTAGGGTGAATGTCCCGGTGACACGGCCGAAGTCATCCGTGGTCAGAGACAGAGTGTCGAGTGGGTTATGGGAGGCGTCATAAAGGACGGCCGTAACTTTTTTATTAGCGACTACACGATGGTCAGTCCCGCAATATTCATACACGATAGCCATCCATTCGACTGAATCACCTGGATGGTAAATGGCCAACGAAGAAAAACCGTCGGCTGTCATTCTCCAGCTCGGGGCTTCAGGAGTATTGTGTACATTATATGTATATAGCGGCATGGCATACTTATCGCCTGCGTATGTCATCCAGGCATCACCATATTTGTCAGTGATAAGTGATCCATCGGCGTTTGTTTTGCCGATGATACTTTCAATTCTCTGTCTGTTCTTGCGTGTGGATACATGGATCTCGGCACCTTGGATAGGTGCACCGGTCATGGCATCGAGCGCCCACAGTTTTGTGGTATCAAATCTCGATGATGCGAGTGAGTAGTGGGTGATATGAATCTTGGGATAGAAGATGCGTCCGGGATTCGTTGCCTCACCGTCAAAAGATGCGATGGCTACATATGACCCGATCTTTGGGAATGTGTATTCCACTTCTATCTTATCGGCAAATGGAGTCTGGTTGAGGTTGGGGCTTTTGAACGGAATCACAGCTATGGCACTCGAGCGTGCAGGGAGGTTATTTACGCTTGTTGCAGTAACAGGAGATGTCGATACATCGAAGACATATATTTTCCCCGTTGAGACATTGTTGAGATCAAGATTGAACTTTACGGGCACACCGGGAGCCGCCACAGTCGGATAAGTGATACTTACAGACTTCTTTTTAAGACTGTTGGCGTAGTTTATGAGTTCGTTTCGGCGCGGATAGGCTTTGAAAGACTCTATGTTGTGCTCGATATTGGCATACAGCCACTTCTTATCGGCTACCGTCTTCTGCTGAAATCCAAATGATTCGTATATGGCAAGAAGGATATCGCCCGAAAATTCAGACTGCCTGCACTCTTGATACAGATCTTTTAGCAGTTGGATCTTTCGGTTGTCAGTCTCGCTTGATGAACTGTCGGATGAGTAGTCTCGATATATATGGTCAGTGACAAATTTGATGCGGTTTACGTCCGTGTTGATGAACGGAGCGCTTCCCGTTTCGTGAAATTTAAGCAGGGAGGCATATATGCCAAGAATCTGCGACACTACCGGATCATATTTGGTAAATGGAAACGATATGTAGAGATTATGACGAGTGAGCAATCCCCATGACAGGAACGTCTGCGAAGGTTGTAGTTTCTTCAGTATGCTGACGGAAGTAGACGCTACAAAGTCGAATAGAGTAGGATAATATATTCCCATCAGGCGTAATGATGCTACGCTTCTGGGTGAGCCATCATTGGTGATGACAGATTCGTATGCGGAGATTGGAACTTTTTTTAGCTCTGCCTCATGGCTCATGGCTGCCGATATCAGTGAGATGATGTGGGCTTTGAACTGTTCACCACTCCATTCGGTGATGTCAGCCGGAAGAGGGGTGAGAGGAAGTGAGCGGGAATTGTATTTCCATCTGTCGTTTAGATAATATGCCATGTATATATCGGCCTGAAGGGTCGATAATATGGATTTCAGGACAGGATCAGATGATGTAGCGGCAATGCTGTCAATCTTGTTGATGGCAGATTGGGTATTGGATTTGTCAATCTTTACTTCTGCAATGTAATAGTTGATCAACGCTCGGGTAATAGCCTCGCCGTCATTTGCATGCAATGCGGCGGACAATGATTTTTCTGCGTTCTCACTTACTGTTTTCGGGTAAGCGAAATCCGGTTTTGTTATTGCGTGGGTTTCCATACTATTATATACAATTAAATACAAAAAGGTCAACAATACGAAGAATAATTTACCGGTACGCATAGTTGGAAAGTGTGTTTGATGTAAGATATGAACGAATGAGAAGATTGATAGGCTGGGGGAGAGGGGGGAGGAGGACAGGTGAAAAACCGGAAGAAGAGGGCTTATCGTTTCGCCCTCTTCTCTCCGTGTTGTTTCATTAGCTGACGGGTGAAATCACGCTCCGCATCCCTCAGTTTGAACAGCTGGGCCGGAGTGAGGATTTTCTTGAAGTCAGTGAAATATTTCATTTCTATCTCGTTTTCACGGCCTTTTAGTTCGTAGAGAGCTTCAGCCGCCTTTTCATATTCCAGATTTGTAACGTCGCCTTTCTTCGCTTTCTTTTGAGTCTGGCGATAGAGCTTTGAAGCTTCGCCTTGAGCTTTGCGGATCTCTTCATCCATAGCATTGTAGAGTGGCATGAATTTCGCTTTCTGCTCCTCGGTCAAGGATAGTTTCTTGGCAATATAGTCGTTTTTATACTGTTGCATTTCTTTCATCCATACTTTACGCTCTTGTGCAGACGGACGCTGTTTAGATTGCGCACTCAACGGGATGAGAACAGCGGAGAGAAGGAACAAAAGTGAAAGTGCAAGTTTCTTCATTATTATCAGCTTTTAATAAGTAACCAAATGGATAGTTGAAAAATTGTTGTCTCAGATTTCAGAGAGCGGAAATTCCGGTGAATCGTATGAGCCGGTTGTGTCAGCTGCTTCATGCTTCAGAGCTTCGTCGCAATCGCCTGGATCGAAACCGGTCTCATAGAGGTCGTCCATGAGCTGATAGTCGCTGACCCCTTCGCTAATGAAGTAGTCATTGATGAAATGATCATTGTCAAGAGCGGCAGTGATGACAGGATTGTTTTCGATGGAGATGCTGTAGGGATCAGTACGCATGAGGTCAAACATTTTCATCATACACCATATGCCCATGAACATTGCGGCGAGATAGAGATATGGCCTGACACGCTGCCACACAGAACGCGGGAGCACTTTGGGCTGCGGCTTTTCCCACTCGCGTTGAGGAAGCGAGGCGGTCATCCTTTTGGCAAAATCCTCGAAATAGCCGTCGGGGACCGTCATTCCGTCATTTCGGTTGACTTTTTCTAATATATCTTTCATTGCATTATATCTTTAAGACTTGAAAATTGATCTTGAAATGTGCTGTTCTTCAGCCTGTATTGGTTAGACTCAATGCCAGGGCGGAAGTTTAATCGTTATCCTCAAAAAATTGCTCGATTTTTTTCACCGCAAGATGATAGGATGCTTTGAGTGCACCGACAGATGTCCCCATGATCTCGGACATCTGTTCATATTTCATCTCGTCATAGTATCGCATGTTGAACACAAGCCGTTGTTTCTCAGGCAGCGTCGCTATGGCCTCGCGGAGTTTCAGGGCCAGTTGGTCACCGTCAATATGAGTGTCGGCATGTATCTGGGCGATGACGTTTGACTCTTCGTCGTCGAGCGAAAGTCCACGGCGTTTACGCTCTTTTTCCAGAAAGGAAAGACTTTCATTGATCGCTATCTTATAGAGCCATGTTGACAGCTTGGCATCTCCTCTGAAGTTTTCGATATTCTGCCAAGCTTTGAGAAAGGTGTTTTGCAGGATGTCGTCGGCATCCTCGTGCGATTGCACCGTGCGGCGAATCTGACGGTAGAGAGGTTCGGAGTAGAGTTTGATAAGCTCTCCGAAAGCCTCCCGACACGTTGAGCTGTCTCTCAACCGTGCTACAAGTCTGCTATCATCAAATTGAGCCTCTTTTGTCATGTCATTAGAATTGATATGTATAATAACTATATTCGACAAAAGTATTAAAAAAATTTGACGGGCTCATAAAAAAACGCCTAATAGTTGTTAAACACAAATAAACCGGGACACGGAATGAGAGCGGCTTTTCATGTCGCGGTCAAGCTTCCGTGTCCCGGCTTTATGACTTATGAATTAGTCGTGATCTTTATAGCTTTTACCTGCCTATTGTCCGGCATAGGAATGTATTGTCTGGCTTTCGATATCTACGCCATATTCGGCTGCCTTTTGCAGAATAGCTTTTGCCAGGCGAGGCTTCAACTCTTCGGGACAATAGCGGAAATATGCTTCGGCAGCACGGACATGTGTTGCATCTGGCATCGGATACTCGCGGCGTTCGGGGAGTCCGTAGACGCTGTCGGGGAGCTCCTTGCGCTCTTCATAAGAAATTTTATCACTCATGATGCTCGTTATATCAGTATGTTAGAAATTGAAACGTGCACCTACCTGAAGGAGACCTTGTGCGCCGAAACCGAGTTCTCCAAAGATACTTGCCG
Organism: Staphylococcus sp.; assembly: GCA_023665865.1. Lineage (GTDB taxonomy): Bacteria > Bacteroidota > Bacteroidia > Bacteroidales > Muribaculaceae > Duncaniella. The sequence goes on along the minus strand of JAMPDC010000001.1, from coordinate 137,115 downwards.
AACGGGAGAGTCCGACTTCAGCACCAAGTGGAGAGGCTTGGAATGCAAAATAGGTATTGTTTTTCGTATAGTCGCCGGCTGAGATGTGTGTGACATCCACACCGAGTCCGAGGTGACCGTAGAGTGTGACGATACGGTTACGGTAGTAGTCATAGCGTCCGTTGACCATGAATACGTGGTAGTAAGCATTGGCATCGTCCGTGTGCTTGAAGCTTGCGCTCGAGAATGTGTAGGTCGCGCCTAAGTAGAAGCTTGGAGCAACCTTGAAATTGAAACCTGCCGTGAGAGCGCCCCATGCATTGTTGATGGCGCCACCATCGTGCATGTCTGTAGCATCCATTTGTGTGTAGCCACCGTAGCCGATCTGGAATTGTGCTTTTTGTGCATATGCGCCGACTGTCATCCCAAGGACAGCGCATAAGATAAGTAGAATCTTTTTCATCACTAATTGTTTATTAAATGAATAGTTGTTGCGTCATCGTTACCGGACGATATGCCGGGTTATCGTGATGGCAGGTTGTGCCTCTCAATAATACAACTATTCTAACAATTATGATGTGTGGAAAGTTTTCCCCTCTACCACTTGACTCCGTTTGAAAGCGATGACCGCTTATCATATTTAAGGTCCGAAAGCAGTGAGGATTTTACTGATATGTGGAAATTGTAGCTTTTGTATGGCCCTACAGGGACGAAGCTCGCGCGCATAGTGAAGCAGTGCATGTCACGTGAGATGTTGCAGTTCATGTAGGCAAGCTTGTGGGTGTCGAAATTATAGCTTGCGGAAAATCCAAAGTTCCAGTTGGCCGTCGGGCGGATATTGCCTGAGAAGGAGAGATTTTGCGTGACGCGGCCTTTGTATTCAAGCTTCTTATAGTCAAACTCGCCGTAGCCATAGTTGACGGAGTAGTTGAAAGTGAGGTTCCAGGGCACAGACCAGGCCATGTATCCATCATCATTGAATTTCATGCCTGAATCTTTATTGTTGTTTCCTCTCCTTGGAGCGCCGCCGTCGAAGTCAGAAGTGTTGTCGGCAAAATTCTGATCCATCGAGTTGTTTGGATTCGACTTGTTTTTATCGTTGTCCTTCTTGGATCCGTCTTTATCTTTAGAGAAGAGCTTCTTGAAGGTATCGTTGTTGAACGTGTAGCTGAACGATGTACCTGTGCTTGAAAGTTTACCCCAACCTTTGCCTTGGCTGATGCGCAGTTTGTTGACACGCACCGGATTGCCGGCGGAATTGAGAGCGTAGGTATAGACATCCCATGTGGCCGAGAGGTTGAGGTTGAAGTTTTTGACAAGGCGCAACATGATTGAGGTATTGAGATTTGACCATCTCATTGAATCGGCTGCGAAGTTGTAGCTTTGGGATAGTGTGAGATTTTCGATCAGCGACACTTTTTTCTCGCCGATGGAGTCATTGTCTGACTTGACTTTCATCTCGAGATTGTTGGCGAGGGATAGACTGATGGCGCCTGTGCGTCCCTGACCCGGTACGCCGAAAAGAGAATTAGGGAAATAGGAGTATGTCTTGGTGACAGTCTCGCCCTGCGAATTCTGATAGTCATACGAGCCGTAGTAGCCGAAGAATTTAGATGCGAAGTCCGGTGCACCAGTGAAAGATATTGTTGGCGTCAGTACGTGGCGGATCATCTTGACTTTGTCGCCAAGGAAAGGTAGCGGTTGGAAGAAACCATAGATTTTTGTGTCAAGTGCGACGGAGGCGTTGAAATCCCATACGTTGTAGAAGCTATAGGTTGTGTCGAGCACTTCGGCTGAGGCGTTGGGATCCCACTCACGGCGCACCTTTGTGGAATACATGCGGTCGGTGAGACTGATTGAGGGAGTGAGGTTGATATATTTCAACACGTTGAAAGTCGCGCTGATGGGGATGCTGTGACGCATACCGTTGCGCCAATCCTTGACGAGACTTTTCTTGAAAAACTCATCTTGTTTTGCCGTGAGAGAGTTGTTGAACTGTCCTGAGTAGGAGAGTTTGATCTTTTCATACCATTTTTCTTCGCCGACGGCGCGCTTGCGCTTGAAGGGATAGAGTTGGGAGAGGCTGAGGGTGAAGTTGGGGAATGACACGGCAAGCGTGGAGTCCTGCGAGCGTTGCGACACATTGGCAGTGGTAGACAGTGACCATTTTGAATTCGGGAAGCGGTAGGTCATGTTGATGGTACTGCTCTTGGTGTTCTCAGTGAAGGCGTTTGAGTAATATGAGTTGAGGTCATTGCGTGTATAGCCGCTCGTGGTGAAGTTTACGCTGGCCGAAAGGCTCATATTGGGGTTGGCCTTTGAGTCCTGACTATGGCTCCATAGGATCTGGAAGTTAGTGGCTTTGGAGTAGTCAGGCATGCCTTTATCTCCTGTGATGGTGGTGAGGTACGAGAGGTTGAAGTTGCCGGAATACTTGTAGCGTTTGACATAGGCCGACTGGGCTCTGACACCCCACGAGCCAAGAGTGTAGATTTCGCCCGTCAGCGCGAGGTCCATGTTCTGGCTTAGTGCAAAATAGTAGCCGCCGTTGCTGAGATAGTAGCCACGGTTATAGTCATCGCCAAACGTCGGAAAGATGACGCCGGAAGAATATTTCTCAGAGAAAGGGAAGTAGCCGAAAGGTACGGCAAGTGGGAGTGGGAGGCCTGCGAGCACCATGTAGGCTGGACCGCTGACAGCATCCTTGCCCGGGCGGACCTTAGCTTTGGTCAGCTGCATGTAGAAGTGGGGATGCTCGTGATCGTCACATGTAGTATATCGGGCGTTCTGGATATACATGGTGTTCTCATCAATTTTCTTAGTCTGGCCGCCTGTCAGATATCCTTCACCCTGCTGGGTTATCACGTCGGTGATGAATCCACGCTCTGTCTTGAAGTTATAGCGCATGGTTTTAGCCTCGTATGAAGTGCCGTGATCCTCAAATACCGGGGTACCGAATGGTTCACCGATTGAATCGACTCCGCCTACGGCATATACGGTGCTGTTGTCGAGATTCATCTCGATCTGCTGTGCGTCGAGCTTGATGTCGCCATATTCAACCTGAGAGCTGCCATACATATAGGCGGTGTTACGCCCTTTCAACACCATGGAGTCCTTGGCTGAGAAGTCAACGGCATTATCGAGGTCGACTTTCGTGCGGACGATTTTAGAGGATTTTTCAGGAGCACTGATTCGTGTGCGGCTCAATGTGGTACGACGTGTGGTGTCAGCTGAATAGGCATGCCGGGTGATGAAAGAGGTGGTGCTGTCAACTTCCATGTCCGTACTGTCAACCTTCTCGACAGGAACGGCTGTTGTGTCAGTCTGCATCTGCAGTGGCTGGGGAGTATGTGTAATACCGGGAAGGGGTTGGGGGTGGTTGAGCTGGCGTGGGCTATCCGAGGCTTGATCTCTGCTGACAAAAGGCCGCACAGAGTCAAGAACGACCGGCTCGACGGACATGGCTGTTGAGTCGGGGTCGACAGTTCGCGGGAATGCACCGATTGAAATGGCGCATAGCAGCACTATAATTATTATATATGAGTGAGAATATCTCAAATCTGCACCTTTATGATAGATTAGACAGCCGCTGGGCTACCGGAATTGAGGTATCCCGCACGGCAAGGATTAGGGAAAATCTGTGCAAAGATATAACATTCTTGCAACATAGACAACCTGGCTTGGCGTTTGTCATGTTTAATTAATGTAAAATTCCCGTTGCGAATTGTTTCGTAACTTATATTCTCAATTTAACGAGTGGTTTTTGTGACTAATTGTAATTTTTTATGTAATTTTGCATGACAGAAGATAACGAATATATCAAAAAACATATCAATCATCTATTATATAAATTGTAATGTCACGCCAACACTTCGATAATCTTGATTTCAAGATCCTTGAGATGCTATCCAACAACGCGCGCAAACCTTTCCTTGAAATAGCGCGTGAGACCAATGTCTCCGGGGCTGCTATCCATCAACGTATTCAGAAACTGACATCATCTGGTATTATCAAGGGGTTTGAGACGATCATTAATCCCGCATCTGTTGGATATGAGACATGCGCCTACATCGGTTTTATTCTCAGTGACCCCACGAAGTTTGATGAGGTGATAGAACGCCTCAAGGCGTTGCCGGAGGTGGTTGATTGTCATTTCACAACCGGTAGCTATGACATTATTGCAAAGATATTCGCGCGTAACAACGCTCATCTGCTTGAGGTCATCCACAAGAAGCTCCGCCTTGGCTTTGGCCGAACTGAAACGCTGATTTCTTTTAAAGAAGTATTCAAGCGTCCCATCCCCATCCTTCCTGAGAATATGAATTAAGCCTGATAACCTTTGGGTATATACATACAACAATCATTAGGAATCCTTGATAGATAAAAATACATTCGGGAGCCGCACGGCTCTCTTTCACACATTCGGGTGTAAGCTGAATTTTGCCGAAACCTCGACGGTAGCCCGCATTTTCGCTTCGCGTGGTATCCAGAGAGTCCATGATGGCGATACCCCGGACTATATTGTTGTCAACAGTTGCAGTGTCACGGAGATTGCCGACAAGAAATGCCGGCAAGCCATCCGCTCGTTTGCACGCAGATATCCCGATGCCAAGATTATAGTGACCGGGTGTTATGCGCAGTTGAAGCCTGAAGAGGTTGCATCTCTCCCTGGAGTGATAGTGGTTGCCGGAACTGACCGTAAGCTCGAATTGGCGGAATATCTTGACAAGGCGCTTGCCGAGGATGCTGCGCCACGATCTCATGAGGCCGGGACACAGTTTATCACTCCGACCAAAGATATCCGGAAATTCAGCCCTTCATGTTCACGTGGGGACCGCACGCGATATTTCCTTAAGGTGCAGGATGGATGTGATTATTATTGCTCATATTGCACCATCCCCATGGCACGCGGACGTAGCCGTTCCGGAACAATAGATGAGATTGTCGGTCAGGCACGTGAGGTGGCGGCCGAGGGTGGCAAAGAAATCGTCATAACCGGAGTCAATATCGGAGACTTCGGCAAGGGGCGTGAGGATTCTTTCCTTGATCTCTGCAAGAGGCTTGATGAGGTTGAAGGTATTGAACGCTACCGCATTTCATCGATAGAGCCAAACTTGCTGACTGACGAGACCATAGATTTTGTCGCCGGTTCCAAGCGTTTCATGCCTCATTTCCATATCCCGTTGCAGAGTGGTAGCGACGAGGTGCTTCGCCTGATGCGCCGCCGCTATGACACGGCGCTTTTCCGTAACCGTATCGAACATATCCGCAGGGTGATGCCCGACGCATTTATAGGTGTTGACCTTATTGTCGGGGCGAGAGGCGAGACTCAGGAGTGTTTTGAAGAATCAAAGGCTTTCATCGAGTCGCTCGACATATCGCGTCTGCATGTCTTTACATATAGCGAGCGCCCGGGGACTATGGCACTGAATATAGAGCCGATTGTGTCGCAGGAAGAGAAGCATCACCGCACCCGCCAAATGCTTGCTGTGTCAGAGAGGAAACTCAAGGAATTTACCGAGCGATTTGTCGGTACGACACGCCCGCTGCTTGTCGAGCATCCGCGCAACGACGGATCTATGGCAGGCTTCACAGATAATTATCTTAGAGTAAATATTGTCCCTGATCCGGATTTGTCCAATACGGTGCAGCCTGTACTCATCGTTTCGGTGCACGAGGGTGGGGAAGAGTCGGAAGGTGAGGTGCTCAGATGAAAAATCTGGTCCGTACCGGTTCGCCGCGTGTGGCCGTGGTGATTCTGAATTGGAATGGTGCCAGACTGCTGCGTGAATATCTGCCGTCTGTGGTCGAATATACACCTTCGGCGATAGCCGATGTGGTAGTTGCCGACAATGGATCGACCGATGAGTCACTTGAACTTCTGAACCGTGACTTTCCCCAGGTGAAATTGATTAAGTTTCCTGTAAATCATGGATTTGCCGAAGGCTACAATCTTGCAATAAAAGAACTTGCCGGTGATTATAAATATACGGTGCTGCTCAATTCTGATGTTAAGGTCGACAATGATTGGCTTACCCCGATGTTTGATTTCATGGAGGCTCATCCTGAAGTCGGGGCTGTTCAGCCAAAGTTGCTGTCGGTGATAGAGCCCGGCAATTTTGAGTATGCCGGAGCGTGTGGCGGATTCCTCGATTGCAATGGTTATCCATACTGCCGTGGGCGTTTGTTTGATGCTGTTGAGGATGACCATGGCCAATACGACACTCCGGTCATCGTCGATTGGGCGAGCGGCGCGGCCCTTATGGTGGACAATGATTTGTATTTAGGTGTCGGCGGACTTGACAAGGAGTTTTTTGCCCACATGGAGGAGATTGATCTTTGCTGGCGCATGCGTCTGGCCGGGCGACAGATTTGGGCCGTCCCGCAGGCACATGTCTACCACCTGGGAGGTGGAAGTCTTCCCGCTTCGAATCCGCGTAAGACCTATCTCAACTTCCGCAACAATCTGTTGATGCTCTATAAGAATCTGCCTGCCGGTGTCAGAACCTGGCGTCTGGTGCGCCGTCGTTTGCTCGACACTCTTGCATGGGCGAGATTTATAGCGACGGCAGATTTTAAAAATTCGATGGCTGTGGTGAGGGCTCATCGTGATTTTGCCCGCATGCGTAAGCTCTATTCGACAGATCCTAAAGAGAATCTGCTGTCGGAACACCGTAACATCCTGCTTGATTATTTTGTGAGAGGTAAGCGCCGTTATTCCGATTTGTAACCAGAATATAAACATAAAAAATACCGGGCTATTGCTGTAATAGACCCGGTATTTTTATCTATCCGTATTATATTTATTGTATGTTCAGGTGGCTGACTATGCCGATGGTATCGGCTGCTGTCTGGTCCGGACGGATAGGGACGATTGTCCCGTACTGTCGTTGGAGCCAATATTCATCTGTGGCAGGATTGTCCGGCTCTTCATTGTGGAATTTACCTGTAAGCCAATAGAACGGTTTGCCTTGAGGGGTGGTATAGGCGGCATATTCCTCAGTCCAGCATCCTTTGGCGGCGCGTACGACCTTGACACCTAGTGGCGTGCACTTTGCCGGAAAGTTTACGTTGAGACAGACACCCTCGGGCAAGCCTTCGGCTATGACTTTAGAGGTGATCTCAGTGATGAAAGATGTGATGGGGTCAAAATCAACAGCCGGCGAGTGGGAAAGGATCGAGTAGCCGATAGAAGGAATCCCGAGAATACATCCTTCCATTGTCGCACCCATGGTGCCGGAGTAAATATTGTTGACAGCGGCATTCGATCCATGGTTGATGCCTGAGAGCAGGAGGTCGGGCCTGCGGTCGAGCACTCCGTAGAGCGCAAGTTTAACGCAGTCTACGGGTGTACCGCTTGTCGAGAAAACCTTTGCGCCATCGATTGACGGATGCTCATTAATATATAGAGGCTGGTTGACGGTGATGGCCGACGATTTGCCTGATTGAGCTGAATCCGGAGCCACTACCACGACGTCGCCCAGACGTGTCGCTATGCGGGTCAGATGTTCGATTCCTCTCGCAGCGATGCCGTCGTCGTTAGTGATGAGTATCAGTGGGCGTTTCTTTTCCATTAGATATGATTTTTCGGCAAAATTACTACAAATAACCAACTAATCGGATGCTAAATTGTTAAAATTTTATTACTTTTGACAAAAAATAAGCCCTTTGCAACCGTGCGGGGCTTGGCATTATATGGATGAATTATCAATTCTAAATTCTATAAAACTATGCAAATCCAACGCATCCAGACTGTTTACATTTTCCTCGCCATCGTAGCCATGGCTGTTTTTCTGATTGTACCTTACGGAGAAGTGCATCTGACAAGTGGCGATGTTGCCTTGAGCGAAAAACTCTACACAATGTCGGAGTATGGAATACTGATTCCGGCGGCAGCTACAGTTATTTTGCTGATTGTCGACATCTTTTTCTATCGTAATCTTCCGATGCAGCGCTCGGTGCTCACCATCTCCCTCCTGCTGACACTATGCTGTATCGCCGTAGTCTGCTTTATCTTGTTTAAGCAGGCCAGTGCAGAGGGAATGAATGCCATTTTCACTGTCTGGGACATCCTGCTACCTCTCGCTGTCATCTTTGAGATACTCGGTCTTGGTGGAATCAAGCGTGACATTAAGCTCCTCAATTCCTATAACCGTTTGCGCTAAACCACATGTTTGTCCCCAATAGGGGTACACATTGCAATATTTGCGTCCTTGCCTGTTGGCGGGGACGTTTTTTAATGCTAATTTTGTAAAGCAAAAAGACCTTAATCCTCAATATCGCTTCTCCGTCAATTATTTTTTTATTGACGTATAACTAATCACATTAGTAGCTAAATAATTTTTTATTGTAGCCCTCTTTTCGGCGTCTACACAATCGTAACAACTCTACATTCCTATGAACAAACGTGTCTTAGGTATATTGCTTATGTTTGCATGTCTGGTATGTCATGCAAATCAATCAGGCCACAAGCAACGCATGTCCAACAGCCAGTTGTTGGAATTGCTTGATAAGGAGATTTCTGTGCGTGGACAATACGTTAAGCAACGGCAGAGTCTTAGTGATTCAATCCGTAGAATTATCTCTACAGATGGTGATATGGCTGTAAAAGCATACATTGAACTCGGCCTTCTGATGGAGGGGCTCAACAGTGACTCTTCAGTCATTTCATTCTCTCGTGGTTTCCAGTTGGCAAGTGATGCCCTTGATAGCGTCACGGCGCAGCGCGCTTTGATATATCGGGCGAGAGTAATGGGCAATCTCTATGCTACTCCTGAAGCTATCAACGACCTTCATAATGTGGTCGAAGACGGTCTTTATTCCGAAAACAACTTGCTTTTCTGCGAGGTCGGTCGAGATCTCTACTATACTATCGCCGAACTCTATGAGGGAACGCAGACTCATGAAAGTTATATATTGCCAGGTCTGAGCCTTGCCCGTCAGTACCAGTCGTTGCTTTCTCCCGAAACCACTGCCTATAAACTCAACAGGGCCTTTATATATTTTGCTGAGAAAAATTACACGATGTTTATCTCTCAGCTATCTGAAATAGTGAAAGATATATCGTCGGACGATCCATTGTATTCGATGTGTCTCACGGCTCTTGGCGGCCGATATTTTCTCGACGGTCATCTGGATGAGGCCATCAGATATCTGTCACTTGCCGCAATTCACGATATCAGAGAGGCCAATCGAACCAATACGGCGCTGATACGTCTTGGTGAAGCGTTGTATGAATCGGGAGACATAGTCCGCTCCCACAACTATCTTTCGGTTGCTCTTGAGGATGCTTTGGCGGCAAATGCAAAGACAAATTGTCAGATGATTTCCTCGGCGCTCATGCCGGTGTCACACACACTTAAGACCAATGCCTATAATCGGCAGATGCTCTTGCTCTGCCTGGTGGTGAGTCTTGTATTTGCCGTAGTGCTTCTGGCATATCTTTATAGAGTGAAAAAGCGCAAGGCTCAGGAGATAGAGAGAGTGAAGCATCAGCTTGCCGATGTCAACAAGTCAAAAGATACATATATCTCCGAGTTCATGAATCTATGCTCAAGCTACATGGAGTGTCTTGATGATTTCAACCGCATGTGTCGCCGCAAGATCACTGCCGGGCAGACAGAGGATCTGCTTAATTTTATCAAGAGCGAGAAGATTATCGAGGAGCAACGGCAGAAATTTGATGATATTTTCGATGACTCCTTCATCCAGATATATCCGACATTTATTGCGGATGTCAACAAGTTGCTTATGCCTGACAAACAGATTGTCAATCCGGGTCCCAGAGTGTTGACGACAGAGTTGCGAGTGCTTGCATTTACCCGTCTCGGGATAGATGATACCGCACAGGTGGCACGTTTCCTCGGAGTGAGCCTCAACACGATCTATACATATAGAAATAAGCTGAGAAACAAGGCGATTTCCCGTGAAACTTTTGATGCCGATGTGATGAAAATCGGTGTCATATCATGAGGCGGTTCTGAGCTATTCCGGTAGGCAATTTGATGCTGAGCCTGTGAAATTTATTTAGTACGATTTATATTTAGCAATCAGAGTGTATGACGCAACTTCCTGATTGCTAAATTTTTATCTCCGGTTGTTCTGTGCATGTCTTTATATATTGTAAATATCCTATTGCATTGAGATGAAAAAGCCTATATCTTTGCGTTATAATAATACAGAGAGTCTTAGAGACTCCTTTGATTTTGTAGATTTTTATCATAGGTAAGATTTAGGTACTACAGGTAAAAGATTTGTTTTTTTTCGTTAGATTTGAAGAACATTAGACGAAAATTTAAACTACGTTAGATTCTGTTGAGAGCTGTCCTCGTGAGGAAGACCGCTCTTTTTTTGTGTTGTTGTGAGGGATGAAAATGACGTCTGTCAGTGTGGTGTCGGTGAGCGGACCGGGGTATATTGAGACTGTATAACAAAAGTGACAAGTGTATCGAATGTTATATAAATTGAGCGGACCGGCTGGATTTTATCTTTGATATGAGTTTAGATAAACTTCTTTGACGAATAGGGTTAATGGCTTAATATATAGTATATTACATTTTAAAACTTTAATATTTGTTTTATAATATACGATAAAGTGCCTATCGAGGTGTTGACAACATACTATCTTTGCAATGTGTAAAATTTAATCAGTTTAAAGGATTGTGATAATCACATGTTAAAAGTGAAGATTATTCGTTAATTATGCTAAGTGTTTAGACAACGTCTATGACAACGGCCGCCTCGAGAGAAGCGGCCGTTGTCTGTCGTTTATTTCCTATCCGTGGTTGTGGTATGTCTTCTTTCCAATACATGTACCTTACATCTTCGGATTGTGCCGGGAAAAAAGAGGGGCGCGGACGCAGCCGCACCCCTCTTGGGAGATTAATGTCATATCGTCGAAGCAGACTCTTACTTCACGAGGATTTTCTTAACGTTCTGGCCCTGGCGCTTGATGTAGAGACCGGGGGTGAAATTGTTTTCAGATACGCGGAGACCCTGGATGTTGAAGTATTCTACAGGAGCGTTGCTATCGGCATTGATAGAGTCGATCGTTGTACTTTCAGATGCGGGTTTGGTGGTGAAAGTCACGTTGATGGGAGTTTCGCCCCACATTACGTCAATCTTCATGTTGACGATACCGTCAGCGTTGATTGTGCCGTTGAGGTCTACGTCTGCAGTGATTATACCGCCCATGAGCGACATGCCTTTCTGAGACCCTGTGTAGGTAGTGACACCGTTTGCAGTGCTCATCGCTACGTTGTCAAGCTTGATGTCGCCGAGAGCCATATCTTGACCACCCGTGCTGATCACGAGATTGGGGAGAAGGAAGTCACAAGTGTTGTCTGAAGTGGCTGTGATTTCAATCTTTGAAGCCTGGTCAGTTGCAATCTTGTTGCCCATCATCTCGACGTTGAGATAGCCGGGATAGGTTGAGGCTGAATTCTCATAGAGCAGATTGACGTTGTCGACAGTTAGTGAATTGTCTTTACCGACAGCTTCAGCACCTCCGAAATAGTCGCCGGCAGCGATGATGACATTGATCATCTCGGGGGTGGCATCTGATTTGTATTCAAACTTGCCTGTAAACTTGGTCCACTCGTCGGTGTTCTCTGTGATCTCTGCGATCATGACAGCGATGAGTTCTGCATCGTCGCTCTTGGTGACTTCTCCACCCTGGCAACCTTCGAGATCCATGCCAAGGACACAGCGGTCGCGGTCAGTCATATCCTTGACCACGGGGTCGCCTGCCATATAAACGATGGCGGGGACATCTTTCTGAGTCCAATGGCCTTTCCAGAGATAAGCTACGACGGTTGATTTTTCATCGGGTTTTGTCTCACCGCGGCTGCGTTTGTACATGAACTCGATCCCCGAGGGGCGTTCGGTAAACTCCATACCGCCGAAAGCTCCACCGTCACTCTCGGTTACGACGATTGACCATCCTTGGAATGTCGGTTTTGCTGTCGACCATGAAGTGCCAAGTGTCAGATAGCCGGGGACAATCTGAGTAGCCATGAAGGGGTTGGGATTATTAGTGAGCTTGACTGCTGTTTCCGATTCATAACCCTCGGCCTTTTCGCCTACAGTAGTTGCCCCAAGTCCAGAAACCTGAAGGTTGTTTTCATCGTCGGTATAGCAGCTTGCCATACCGGCTACGTTTGAGATGATCCAACCTTTCGGTGTGGTACCTACGGCAAAGGTGCTTTGCTGTCCGACATAACCCTCAGACTGAAAGAATGTCCAGGGGGTGCAGTCGGCCCACGAGTCTTCGAAGCTTGAGTTGGGGAGTTGGGCCTGGGCCATAGCGCCCGAAGCCACTGTTCCTGCCAGCATTACGCTGAGAGTCGCTTTGTAAAATAATTTCATAAACAGTTGAATATATGATTGGTAAATATTGAGGCGTTAATCGTAAATGTGAAGCGTGAAAAATAGTCGTTTCATTTACTAATGTGTGGCAAAGGTACATAATATTTACTATTATTATGTTAACATCATGATTAAAAAAAGCAGTTTAGGCGCCAAAATGACGAAATTGTCGGTAAAAAACGCAAATAATGTGACATAGATGGATAAAAATGCGTAAATTTGTCGCTAAGTTGAGATAATGTTGCCGTAGATTGTTGCGGAGACCATATATCCCGACCATATACCTTATTATAATAAGAATAGTAACCAGATTATGAGAATTGTCAACTTGATGCTCATCATGAGCTTCGTTCTGACAGCTGCGTCATGTATCAAAAAGGAGCCGCTCAATGCAGAGTGTGATATCGTTGCCGTGACTCTGCCTGACGATGACCTGAACCGACGTCCTATCATTGAAAACGACCGCGTGACTCTGATTGTGAAAAACCATGTCAATGTGACAGAGCTTGCTCCGGAGTTTGAGCTTACACCCGGCGCGACAATCACTCCCGCGAGCGGTACAATGCTTGATTTCACCGAACCCCAGACTTATGTCGTCACCTCGCAGGATGGCGAATGGCATAAGACCTACACCGTGGCGGTGCAGCGCAACAATGCGATAAATCTAAACTATGCCTTTGAGGATGTCCGCAAGGTCTTCACCTCACAAGGCGGTTCATACGATGAGTTTCTCGATATTAATATCGACAGCGAGACCCATAAGCGCGACACGATGGTGTGGGCGAGCGGAAATCCGGGTTTCGCCTTGACCAATGGCACAGCAGGCCCTGATTCTTATCCTACATTTCAGGCAAACGAGGGCGGAAAGAAGGGCAAGTGTGCTGTCCTGATCACGAGGACAACAGGCCCGTGGGGAGCTATGGTCAACAAACCTCTCGCCGCCGGCAATCTTTTCATAGGAAAGTTTGATGTCACTAATGCTGTAGCCAAACCACTCCAGGCCACAAAATTCGGAACTCCGTTCTATAGCGTCCCAAGATATTTCAGCGGGTACTATAAATATACTCCCGGTGAGGTCTATGAGCAATTCAGCCCCACAGCGCCGGGCAAACTTGAAGCTGTGCCCGGAAAGCAGGATGAGTGTAATGTCTACTCAGTGTTCTATGAGTCGACCGCCGATATGGAATATCTCGACGGGTCAAACGTTTTGAGCGACGACAACCCCAATATCATCGCGGTCGCCCGTATAAGTGCGGAGCAGCGACTCGGAGCTTCGGACTGGACATATTTCCATCTGCCGTTCGTGTTCCGCCCGGGAAAGGAAATCGATCCTGACAAATTGGTTAACGGCCGTTATAGCATCACCGTTGTGATGAGTTCAAGTATGGACGGCGATTATTTCTCCGGAGCTATAGGTAGCACACTGATGGTCGATGAACTCGAAATCACATGTCAATAACCAACGATAATAAAGCATCGCAATGAAAAAATATATATTGCTTATAGCCACACTGTTCAGTTCCATTTGTGTTATGGCTCAGACCGAGCGCCCGGGGAGCATCTGGCGTTCTGTCGCTTTAGGTCTGGAATATGAGGTGAATGCCGGTGTCAACATCGGCGGCGCTTCTCCGCTCCCTCTCCCGGCAGAAATCCGTGAGATAAATACCTATCGTCCTCACCTGAACCTCCAGATCGGTACCAATGTCACCAAGTGGCTCGGGAAAGACTCACGCTGGGGTGTCAGGGCCGGTTTTCGTCTCGAGACAAGAGGCATGGAGACTGAGGCGACTGTCAAGAACTATGGTATGGAAATCATACAGGATGGAAAGAGACTCAGCGGTAAGTGGACCGGACATGTGCAGACCCGCTATTCTACGCAGCAGCTGACAATTCCCGTTGTGGCGATCTTCAAGATCTCAGACCGCTGGAATCTGAACTTTGGTCCGTATGTCGCCTATGCGTTCACAAACGAGTTTGACGGCCATGTGTTTGACGGCTATCTCCGCGAAGGTGATCCGACCGGCAACAAGGTTTCGTTTGAAGGTGATGCCGAGGCTAATTATGATTTCGGCGATGACTTGCGCCGTTTCCAGTGGGGACTGCAATGCGGTGGTTCATGGCGCGCATTCAAGCGCCTGTCGGTCAACGCAAATCTGACATGGGGTCTCAATGATATCTTCAACAGTACGTTTAAGACAGTCTCATTCAACATGTATCCCATCTATCTGAATCTCGGATTCGGATATATATTTTAGACATTTTCTCGGATAAAAGGCATATTAAAAGGACAGCGGTGAATCGGGATTATCGATTCACCGCTGTCCTTTTAATATGATATGCTTTGCGGGGCTATTGGCGCTTTATTCAGGTTTGACCACCACGCCGGTGCCCTTGAGCCCGTTGACTCCTATGGCAAGAGGCTGGGGGAAGGTGACTATCCTGACGAAGTCGCTTTCGTAGACTGCGGGACGGGAGTTGAGATATTCGACATCATAGAGATCGGTCACCGGCTCGCCTTCCCTGCGCCGGGCGTTTGTGTCAATGGTGAAATAGGCTACACCAAACGATGTCAGATTCTGGAAGAAGTGAGTTCCCTGGCTCGGTTCGATACGATAGTTGGGAAGCGACGATTCGACAATCAATCTGGCAGCGGATATTGCCGGCCATTTCACAGGTATGCCGAGAGCCGTGTCCGAAGAGCCCCAGCGTCCGGGCCCGATGAGCACATAGCGCTCCTCACGGTCGAGGAAGCCACGGTTGATTTTCTCTATTTCGCGGGCTATGAGTGAATTGTTGCTTGACGAGAATTTCTCGGGACGTACGTAGACCACGGTGTTTACACCTTCGATGTTGCCATGTCCGAGTGCAGTTCCTGACTTAAGCAGCAATTTGTCATCGGGGGTAGCCATGAGCGCTTCGTCGACCGTCTCCTTTCTGTCGACAATCGGTCGGATCTGCAACCAATATAGTCTGCCCTTTGAATCTTTGTCAGGGTTGACCATGCCGGCAAATTCGATTTCCACCGGACGCTGCATAGCGCGTTGGCCTGTGGTCAGCATGAAGTCAACAGCTTCGGCAAGCGGGTAGACTTTATGCTTCAGGATATTGTTGAATGTCACGACGCGGCGTCCTTCGCCGAAATCATTGTCGCGGATGATGTTGTCGCGGAAGTCGAAAGTTGACACCATATATTTCAACGCGCCTTTTTCAGCCATGTCCTGAACGCGGAGCTTGGCCACATTGTAGCCATCGTCAACCTTGAGATGGGAAAGGGAGGGGAGTGGAGAAGTCAGTTTTTGTCCTGAGAGAGTGATCTCACGCTCATTTCCCTTCATATCGAGGGCATACATGCGTGTCTGTGTGTCACGCAGGGCAAGCGACAGTTCTGATGTCTGCAAAACATTCTCCGGGTGGCGTGGCGAAAAGCGGAGCGCCAGACCACCGTCAACGATATATTTACCCAGTCCGACAGCAACCTCCGCCACTCCGTCCTCAGGCTTCTCGTCGTTCAGCGGGTAGTAGTTGAGAGAGCGGCCTACTCCTGAGAAAGACGGGAAATAGTAGCCGTCGACATCTTTACCGACAACTTCCTGCAATATGACTGCCATCTTCTCCTGGTCAATGACGTTGGACGTGGCTGTCATATATGCTTTGGAGTCGGCATAAAATACTGAGGCGTAGACACCCTTGATGGCACTTGTGACCATCTTGAGCATCTCCTCGGGATTCTTGATCTTCGGCACCATGTAAGTCGAATAGATTCCGGCAAATGGCTGATAGTGAGAATCCTCGAGCAGACTCGAGCTACGGACAGCTATAGGGGTGTCGACAACTTCAAACAGTGCCAGGAGATCATCCTTGATCCTGCGTGGAAGTTTTCCGCGGAGGAAGTGGTTGAGGATCTCTTCGTCGGGAGCATTGCTCAGCGCGATAGGGTAGAGCTTGTTGGTCTCCATGAACTCATCGAAGATGTCGGTGCAAAGGACGACGGTGCGCGGGATGGTGATGGTGATCCCGTCGAAATTGTCACACACGGGATTCTTCTTTATGATGGAGTCGATGAAGGCGAGGCCGCGGCCTTTGCCTCCGAGCGAACCCTGGCCGATACGGGCGAAGTTGGAGTAGTGGTCGAAACGCTCTTTCTGGAATATGGCCACCACGCCGCGGTTTTTCATCTTCCTGTATTTGACAATAAGATCGAAAAAGAGCTGACGCACATGAGGCGCGTCTTTGAGATCGCGGAATCTGTGATGCTTGATGACATTGGCTATCGGAAACATTGCCCGTGAGTATAGCCAACGGGAGATATCGTTGAATGAAGCGTGCCAGTAGAGGGCTTCGGCAGGGATGTCGAAGATGTTTTTTTGCAGATCCTTGAGCGATTTTATGCGGAAGATCTCCTCACCGCTCTCCGGATTTCTGATCACGAAGTCGCCAAAACCGAAGTTATTTATGATCGCCTTGCCAAGATCGACAGGAAATTTTTTGGAATTCTTGTCGATGAAAGTGCCACCGAGCTCTGTGACGTCATGGGCATTTTCAATCTCCGAGCTCTCGATGATCAGCGGTAGATAAGGGTCGCGTTCACGGAGCTCACGCGCGAGCTTGATGCCTGCCTTAGAGTCTTTCTTGCCCTCGTGCATGAATGACACGTCGCTGATGACGCCGAGGATATGCTCGCTATACCTGTCATAAAGTTCCAGAGCCTCCTCATAGTCACGCGCGAGCATCACTTTTGGACGTCCGCGCATGCGGAGCATCTGTTCGTGCTCGTTGAGCGCTTCTGTTGAGAACTCGCGCGATTGCTTGAGGATGAATTTATAGACGATCGGGAGTACCGACGAATAGAATCTGACCGAGTCCTCGACAAGAAGAATCATCTGGACACCGACATTGTTGATGTCGTTATCGGCATTCATCTTGTCTTCGAGCAACTTGATGATTGCAAGGAGCAGATCGACATTGCCGAGCCATGAGAACACGTAGTCGATGCCCGAGAAGTCCTCGTTTGACAAGCGTCTTGATACTTCCTTGGAAAACGGTGTGAGCACGATTATCGGCATGTCGGGATAATCCTCACGTATGCGTCGGGCTCCGGTAAATGTCTCACTGACGTCGTTGCCCGGCATCATGATGACGAGGTCAAAGCTCTTGGTCTTCATGATCTCGAGAGCTTCAGCCGAGTTGAGCGCGCGTGTCACACGCGGTGGCGACGACAGATTGAGCGATGTGTATTCGAAGTAGAGCTGTTCTTCCACACGGCCATCTTCTTCCATCATGAAGGCATCGTAGGCCGATGCGATAAGCAGCACGTTGAAGATGCGCTTCTGCATGAGATTGTGGAAGGCTGTGTCCTTAAAGTATAATTGGCTTAAAGCTTCGTCGTCGGTCATAGCTATGAAGTGAGTTAAGTTACAGATGAAAATTGACCCCTATCGGTACGGATGTCTTGTGCGGATTAGGCGACAGATATTTATTTGTGACAAAATTAGGCATTTTTTTTCATAATTACTGATCATATTTCAATATTATCTTACATTCTGTCGCATTTTGATACTCCATCACCCGCTTATCTACAAAAGTTAATGTTTTGTGATAAAATCTTAAGAAATCTGTCACGCATTGGGCATAAATTGCTAACTTTGCGGCGGAATCCGGCGCAAAGCCATCAATTCCAAGAGATATATTGATACATATTTATTTTAGGGGTGTCCAAGCCATATCCCACATAAAAGAGTGATGAGGCTGGTCTGAGATTATACCCTTTGAACCTGATCCGGGTAATACCGGCGTAGAGAAAAAATTATGAGAAGAATCGTTCTTCCGGCTTTCCTCCTGGCAGGAGGTGTGAGCCTCAGTGCGTCTGCTTCTGTAGTCGCTAAAGATGACAGTGATTCACTGAAAGTGGTGTTGAACCAGGTAGAGGTTGTGGCCAACCGTGCTACGGCCCGCACTCCGATCGCATTCACCAATATCAAGAAGCGCGAACTGCTTAGAAACAACGATGGCAGGGATATGACATATCTCCTGCAGATGACCCCCTCGGTAACCACGACTTCTGACGCAGGTGGTGGCGTCGGATATACATCGATGAGAATACGTGGAACGGACGGCTCTCGAATCAATGTTACCGCCAACGGTGTCCCTATCAACAATCCTGAAAGCCATAATGTCTATTGGGTGAATATGCCCGATCTTGCATCCTCATTGGGCGATGTGCAGATACAGCGGGGTGCCGGAACGTCGACTAACGGTGCCGGAGCATTTGGAGCGAGTGTCAATATGATCACCGATGCACCCTCCGAGGATTCTTATGCGGAACTGTCGGGAGCCTATGGCGCCTACAACACCAACAGGCAGACGATTCGTGTAGGATCAGGCTTGCTTGCGGATCATTGGAGCGCCGATGCCCGTATCAGTCATCTTGGCTCCGACGGTTACATCGAGCGTGCATCGTCGGAGCTGTGGAGCTATTTCGGGCAAGTGGCTTATTCCGGATATAATACCAATGTCCGTCTTCTTGCTTTTGGTGGTAAGGAAAAGACATACATGGCATGGGACTATGCGTCGAAGGAACAGATGGCAGAGTTTGGCCGCCGATACAACCCTTGTGGTGAATACACTGACAATAATGGTAACCGTGCTTACTATCGTGATCAGTTCGACAACTACATACAGCACCATTTCCAGCTTCTGCTCAACCAGCGTCTTGGCAAATATTTCCATCTCAATGCCACTCTCCATTATACCTGTGATGATGGCTATTATGACCAGTACAAGACAAAACGCACGCTTCTGGAGTATGGACTTACACCTTTCGTCGGGCCTGACGGTGAGACGGTCACTAAATCCGATCTTATACGTCTTAAAAATAATGTCAACAAGTTTGGAGGCGGACAGATGTCGTTAAATTACATCCATGATAACTGGAATGTAGTCCTCGGAGGTGCCGTTACTGACTTCAAGGGCCATCATTTCGGTCAGGTTAAATGGGTGCGCAACTATGTCGGGCCCCTTGATCCATTGCAGACATACTACGATAACTATGGCCGGAAGTTTGATTCTAATCTCTTCCTTAGGACAAACTATCAGATCAACCGTGAGCTTTCAGCCTATGTAGATCTCCAGTATCGCCACATACATTATACGATAGAAGGGGAGTCGGACAACTGGGACTGGAATATAGAGGCGCCGGCTGTCCTTGACATAAACCGTCGGTGGAATTTCTTCAACCCTAAACTCGGATTGAACTATTCGGTTGGCGCTCACCGTGCGTTTGCCTCATGGTCAGTGGCGCAGAAAGAGCCGACACGCGACAACTTCACCGACGGTGATCCTGCTCACCGACCGGAGTCTGAGCGACTCAATGATTTTGAACTTGGCTACACTTTCAACAATAGGCTGCTTACCCTTGGAGTCAATTTGTATTATATGCTATACAAGGATCAGCTCGTCGCTACCGGCGAACTGTCAGACACCGGCAATCCTATCAGTGTTAATGTTCCCGATTCCTACAGAATGGGCGTTGAATTTCAGGCTGCTCTGCGTCCATGCCGATGGTTTGACTGGCAATTCAACATGACATTGTCGCGTAATAGGATCAAAGATTTTGTAGAATATATTTATGAGGACGAATGGACTAATCCGATCTCCTTTGAACTTGGTGATACACCGATCGCTTTTTCTCCTGACCTTATCTTCAGCAATGCCTTTAATTTTAACTGGCACGGCGCTGATGTTTCACTGCAGAGCCGCTTTGTCGGAAAGCAATACATGAATAATGCCCGCAGTGAGGAAGCAAAACTTGCTTCTTATTTTGTGTCAGATCTCCATCTGGGCTATACGTTCAGGAGTCTTGGAGGGATGAAGGAGATGCGCATCGGATTTTCAGTCTACAATATTTTCAATAAAAAATATTTCAATAATGGTTATGCAGGTGCCGGCTACTATGTCGACGGTGGTGAGAAAGTCATCTACCGATATGCCGGTTATGCCGCGCAAGCTCCTGCCCATGTGATGGCTACCGCAACCTTACGCTTTTAAGAACCGTTAAATAAAGTCTATGGGACAGATTAGTTTAGATACCGCGCTTGAGATTACAGGCTTCACGATCGGCCTGCTGTATCTATGGTGGGAATACCATGCCAATGCCAAAGTGTGGTTGGCATCAGTGGTGATGCCTATGATATCAATGTGGATCTACTATTCCAAAGGACTTTATGCAGACTTCGGCATAAATATCTATTACCTTGTGATTGCAGTCTATGGCTTCATCTCCTGGACAAGAGGATCGGCTCGCAGTGGTGGTAAGCCGCGGCGGATCACTCATACCCCTGCTCGTGTTTGGGTGGGAGTGACATGTGGTGTGTTGCTGCTATGGGCTGCGATATGGTGGATTCTGGTCAATTTCACTGATTCCACCGTTCCTGTCGCAGATGCTTTCACGACTGCGCTTTCGATTGTAGGCTTGTGGATGATGGCGAGGAAATATGCGGAACAATGGCTCGCATGGTTGGTGGTAGATATAGTGTGTAGCGGGCTATATTTCTATAAAGGCCTGAATTTCTATTGTGTCCTTTATGCTATCTACACGGTGATTGCATTGCTTGGCTACCGCAAATGGTTGAAACTGATGAGTACGGATGTCCGGAAGGACGGTTAAAAATATAGTTTTGAGTGTTAAAATATCTAAACTCGGCGATGTTCGGCAAAAATATGAGCTAAAATAGCTTGTCTTTGTAGCAAAATGCTTAACTTTGCATCGATTTCTGATAATTAACTCACAAAAGAAATCACTCACGTTATGACCTCATCAACAATTAAGGCCACCGAGGTGATACATTTCACCAAGATGCATGGGATTGGGAACGATTACATATATATAGATTGTATGGAATCGGAGCCTGACAATCTCCCGGAGCTGGCTGTCAGAATGAGTGACCGTCACTTTGGAGTCGGCGGTGACGGTATAGTGCTGATATGCCCTTCTGATGTCGCCGACTTTAAGATGAGGATGTTTAACAATGATGGCTCCGAGGCAAAAATGTGTGGTAATGCCTCCCGTTGCATCGCCCGTTATGTCCACGACCACGCACTTACCGATAAGAATCCCATAAGCCTTGAAACCCTTTCGGGTATCAAGGTTTTGTCTCTTAATATAGGAAGTGATGGTGTGGTTGAAAGTGTTACTGTGGATATGGGTAGACCTGAGCTTACACCATCGTTGGTGCCGGTGATTCATACCGGAGATGATCCGATGATTGAAGTGCCGGTGGCTACTTCGTCGGGCGATGTGGAAATCACGGCTGTCTCGATGGGTAATCCTCATGGTGTTGTGTTTGTCGACAGGATAGAGGACGTGGATTTCGATAAGCTTGGCCCGGAGTTGGAACGACATTCGATCTGGCCGGATAGGGCAAATATTGAATTCCTTGAAGTGATTTCTCCGTCGGAGGCCCGCATGAGGGTGTGGGAACGCGGGACAGGGGAGACTCTTGCCTGTGGCACCGGCGCCTGTGCTTCAGCAGTCGCGGCTATCCTTACCGGCCGGTGTGACCGTTCCCTGACCATACATCTCCGAGGAGGTGATCTGTCGATAGAGTGGGCACCGGACGGACATGTCCTGATGACCGGAGGTGCTACGGAAGTCTTTAATGGAATTTACTACCGACAACGATGATACAGCAGTCTGCTTGCTGAGGCTGGTCTGTCTTCAGCGATGAATGTTTTCCATGATGACATAGAGACTTTCATATCGGCAGCGGTATGATGGTCATTCCCATTTTTTTGTAGATAGAAAATCCAACCCGATTCATACAAATTAATTCACTGATAAAAATGTTCCGGATTAACGATGACTTTACAAAATTGCCGGCTTCCTATCTTTTCAGCGAAGTGGCTCGCAGGGTTAACGCATATTCCGACTCTCATCCGGGTGTAGAGATTATCCGAATGGGTATCGGAGATGTGACCAGACCTCTTTGCAAAGCTGTTGTCGACGCGCTCCATTCGGCTGTCGATGATGAGGCCTGCGGAGAGCGGTTTCATGGCTATGGCCCTGAGCAAGGTTATGGATTCCTTAGCGAGAAAATCGCCGCGTTTGATTATAAAGCGCATGGAATTGATATAGATCCGGACGAAATCTTTATAAGTGACGGAGCCAAAAGCGACACCGGAAATATAGGCGATATCCTTTCGACTGCCAATAAGGTTGCTGTGACCGACCCCGTCTATCCGGTTTATGTCGACACAAATGTGATGAACGGTCGTGGTGGTGAACTCAGTGATGATGATCATTGGAGTAATATAGAATACTTACCCTGTACGTTTGCCAATGGCTTTATTCCGTCCCTGCCTGTAGGTAATCCGGACGTCATATATCTTTGCTATCCGAACAATCCGACCGGTACCACTCTTACTCGGGAGCAGCTCAAGGTATGGGTTGATTATTGCAGGCAGCACGGCGCTTTGCTTCTCTTTGATGCCGCCTATGAAGCCTATATCCGCGAAGATAATGTGCCACATTCAATCTATGAGATTGAAGGGGCCAAGGAGGTTGCGATTGAGTTCCGCAGCTATTCCAAGACGGCCGGTTTCACAGGTATCCGTCTTGGTTATACAGTTGTCCCGAAAGCTCTCTGCGGTATTGACGACAAGGGGAATAAAGTTGCTCTTAACGGCCTATGGCGTCGTCGTCAGACGACGAAATTCAACGGAGCAAGTTATCTCACACAGCGTGGTGCCGAGGCTCTGTATACCCCTGAAGGACAGCGTCAGATGAAAGAGACCATTGACTATTATCTCGAGAATGCACGCATGCTCCGGGCAGGACTTGCAGAGGCCGGTTATGAAGTGGTCGGAGGCGTCAACTCGCCATACATCTGGTTGAAGACGCCGGGCACGATGACATCATGGGAGTTTTTCGACTATTTGCTTGAGCATTACCATATAGTCGGTACGCCTGGCAGTGGATTTGGCCCCTCCGGTGAGGGATATTTCCGTCTTACGGCCTTCAATACCCATGAGAATACCCGTAAATGTGTCGAAAGACTTTCGGGAAATCAATAAGAAATTCCTAAAAATCAGATAATAAACTAATATTTAAAAATATTAATCCCTCCAACAGATTATGTCAAGCCTTAGATTCAAAGTCGTTGAGGAAGCCTCAAACCGTAAAGCTGTACCTGTCGACATTCCCAAAGAGCGTCCGCAGGAGTATTATGCCTGCAAGGTGTTCAACCGTGCAAAAATGTATGAATATCTGCCTCTGGATACCTACAAAGCGCTTATAAATGCCATTGACAATAAGCAGCCAATCTCACGTAAGGTCGCCGACAGTGTGGCTGAAGGAATGAAACGCTGGGCTATCGACAATGGTGTGCGCCATTACACCCATTGGTTTCAACCTTTGACCGAGACAACAGCCGAGAAGCATGATGGATTTGTCGAGCATGACGGCAAGGGAGGAATGGTCGAAGAGTTCTCAGGCAAATTGTTGGTTCAGCAGGAACCGGATGCCTCAAGTTTCCCCAACGGTGGTATCCGCAATACATTTGAAGCCCGTGGATATTCAGCATGGGATATTTCATCTCCGGCCTTCATACTCCATAACACACTCTGTATTCCTACAATCTTCATCTCATATACCGGTGAGTCACTTGACTATAAGACCCCCCTTCTGCGTGCGCTTTCAGCTGTCGACAAAGCCGGCACAGCAGTGGCCCGCTATTTTGATCCGGAAGTAAAGCACGTCATTTCAAATCTCGGTTGGGAGCAGGAATATTTTCTTGTCGATGAGTCGCTCTATGCCGCCCGTCCTGACCTTGTGTTGACCGGACGCACACTCATGGGGCATGAGTCCGCCAAAAACCAGCAACTTGAGGATCACTATTTCGGAGCAATTCCTTCGCGCGTCGAAGCCTTCATGCTTGATCTGGAGATCGAGGCCCACAAACTCGGTATTCCCGCAAAGACCCGCCACAATGAGGTTGCTCCCAACCAGTTTGAGCTTGCTCCGATTTTTGAAGAGACAAACCTTGCAAATGACCACAACATGCTCCTCATGTCGCTCATGAGCGAGGTGGCCCGTCGTCATAATTTCCGTGTCCTCCTTCACGAGAAACCTTTCGCGGGAATCAATGGCTCAGGCAAGCACAACAACTGGAGTCTCAGCACTGACACCGGTACACTGCTTTTCGCTCCAGGAAAAACACCAAAAGATAATCTTCAGTTCATCACATTCGTAGCCAACGTCATGGCGGCAGTCCACCGTCACAATGCTTTGTTGAAGGCCTCGATCATGTCAGCTACAAACTGTCATCGTCTTGGTGCTAATGAAGCGCCCCCGGCCATCATCTCGATTTTTACCGGTAGCCAGCTTGCCGACATCGTCAATAAAATCAAGAACTCGGACAAGGATGAGCTTATCGCCCTTGCCGGTAAAGAGGAGCTTGATCTTGGCGTAGCTCAGATTCCCGAACTGATGATTGATAATACTGACCGCAACCGTACGTCGCCATTTGCCTTTACCGGTAACCGTTTCGAGTTCCGTGCGGTTGGCTCAAGCGCCAACTGCGGTTCTGCCATGATAGCGCTCAACGCAGCTGTAGCGGAGCAACTTGCCGATTTTAAACAGAAGGTTGATTCGCGTCTGGCAGCAGGAGAGGAACTCCAGCATGCTCTTCTTGCAGAAATCAAGGCTCTTCTTCTCTATTCAGAGCCTATCCACTTCGATGGCAACGGCTATTCTGACGAGTGGAAAGAGGAAGCAGCCCGCCGCGGTCTTGATTGCGAGACAAATCCCGCGCTTATCTTCGACGCATATCTGCGTCCCTCATCCATAGAGATGTTCCGCAAGACTGGTGTGATGAATCATGTCGAGCTTGAGGCACGCAATGAGGTGAAGTGGGAGATGTATACCAAAAAGATCCAGATTGAGGCCCGTGTGCTTGGAGATCTTGCCATCAACCATATCGTTCCTGTCGCTACCCGCTATCTTTCCATTCTTCTTGATAACATGGTTAAGATCCGCACTCTTTTCCCCGGCAACAAGGGCGAGGAACTCTCTTCGCAGGATGCTGTCACAGTCGAAAAGATCATGCGTCATTGCTCTGTAATCAAAGAGGAGGTCGCAAAGATGGTCAATGCCCGCAAGGAGGCCAACCGTATTGAGAGCGAGCGTGAGAAAGCGCTTGCCTATTCGCGCGAAGTTGCTCCGAGTCTTGTGGTGGTTCGCTATCATATCGACAAGCTCGAATTGCTCGTCGACAATGAGATGTGGCCTCTCCCCAAATATCGGGAGCTTCTCTTCATCCGCTGATGACTATTAGCTTTTTTTGATTAAAGGATTCAATATTCCGCTCTTCGGATACTGTTGCAGTTACTATGGCAACAAGTATCCGCAGGGCGGTTCTTTGATTGAATCCCTCCATTAATTGGAGTTTAATAACAAATGACGAGTGAATACCCGTCTAAATCGTTATCTTTGCAAAACCGAACAGCATCATATAAATAACCTGTCATTCTGATGGAAACTCTGAAACATGAATGTGGAGTCGCTATAGTGCGATTGCTTAAGCCTCTGGAATATTATAAGAAGAAATACGGGACGTATTCCTATGGCATAAACAAGCTATATCTTCTCATGGAGAAGCAACACAACCGCGGACAAGAAGGCGCTGGTATAGGAGTCGTGAAAATGCACTCTGTGCCGGGCAATGAGTATGTGTTCCGCGAGAGGGCACTTGGCAAGGATGCCATACAGGAAATTTTTGATGCTGTCAACCACAAGATCGCCAATGCCGATATCCAGTGCCACGATAGCGAGTGGGTGGAGCGCTATGCTCCCTTCCTCGGTGAGATATATATGGGCCATCTGCGTTATTCGACCACAGGCAAGAGCGGTATATCATATTGTCACCCTTTCCTTCGCCGTAACAACTGGCGCTCGCGTAACCTGTTGATGTGTGGCAACTTCAATATGACCAATGTCGATAAAGTATTTGACAGCGTCGTGTCTTGCGGTCAGCATCCGCGCATTTTCAGCGATACAGTCGTGTTGCTCGAACAGCTCGGCGATGCTCTCGACAAGGAAAACCACCGTATCTACCGCCAATATAGAGATTCGATGGGAGGCCAAAAGCTGAGTGTGACGATTGAGGATAATCTTGACATGACGAGAGTGCTTGGTGCCGCTGCACCGCAATGGGACGGTGGATTCGTGATATGCGGAGCCACAGGTTCCGGAGACATGTTCGCTTTGCGCGACAGCCATGGTATCCGCCCGGCTTTTTATTATCATGACGATGAGGTTATTGTCCTTGCATCCGAGCGCCCGGTCATCCAGACTGTTTTTAATGTGGCTCGGCGTGATGTGAAGGAGCTCGCTCCGGGTAGCGCCTTGATTGTCTCTAAAAATGGACAGATGAATGTTACAGACATTCTCGGTGAAGGTGAAAACCGGAGATGCTCATTCGAACGTATATATTTCTCACGGGGTAGTGATGCGGATATCTATCGTGAGCGAAAGCAACTTGGTTGCAATGTCGTGACGGCAATAATGAAGAGCATCGATGGCGACCTTGACCATTCGGTGTTCTCGTTCATTCCTAATACAGCTGAAGTCGCCTTCATCGGTATGGTGTCGGAACTGGGCCGTGAGCTTGACAAGCGTAAGGCTGATGAAATCATGGCTGCCCACAATGCCGGCACTTTGACCTCCGAGCGGTTGGATGAGATCATGATGCGTGATCTCCGTGTTGAGAAAGTGGCGATCAAAGATATCAAACTCCGTACGTTTATAGCTGAAGGCGAGGCTCGTAACGATCTCGCTGCCCATGTCTATGATGTCACTTATGGTATAGTGGAGAATCATGTCGACAATCTTGTCGTTATCGATGACAGTATTGTCAGAGGCACCACCCTTAAACAATCAATCCTCAAGATGCTTGATCGTCTGCATCCGCGAAAAATTGTGGTTGTTTCATCGTCGCCGCAGGTGCGCTATCCTGACTACTATGGCATTGACATGTCGCGCATGGGAGAGTTTATAGCTTTCCGGGCTGCTGTGGCGCTTTTGAAGGACCGTGGGATGGAGTCAGTGCTTGATGAGACCTATCAGCGTTGCAAGGATCAGGAAAAGCTTCTCGACATGGAGGTATCCAACTGTGTGAAGGCCATCTATGCTCCATTCACACAAGAGGAAATCTCACGGAAGATTGTAGAGATGTTGACAGCCGATGGTTCTGTTTCGGCCGATGTTGACATTATCTATCAGACCATCGAAGGATTGCGTGAGGCCATCCCGGATTCACCCGGCGACTGGTATTTTTCGGGTGATTATCCAACGCCGGGCGGTACGCGGTTGGTCAACAGGGCATTTATTAATTATTATGAAGGCAATACTGAAAAACGATGAATCTCTTCTCCTCTCTCCTTTCAATGGTCTTGGCAGGTGTGCTTGCCATGATATCAAATTTCGATATGCGGGCATCCGGCCTGCTACCGCTGACAGAACGCCGTTATATGGATGTCCCCCTTGTGGTGACAGATTCGGTTCACAGAATTGATCTGTCTTCGCGCAGCGGACTTGAATCATATATGCTTGAAGTGCGTGGAGCGATGGCCGGTATAGAAGAACGTGCCGGCCTTGCTCGCCACTATTGGGGGGCCGACATCATATCCGGTCGGGACACTATCAGAGTCACATTGCGTCATGGCAACAGTTCATTTGGCGATATATTTGACCGTCGTGAGAATCACCTGTCAGTGGTGACAGGTGAGAATGTGCTTTTTAATAAAGATATAAGTAACTTCGAGTCATCTTCGGGTGTCTATAACACACTTCGCCTTGAAATAGACCTGTGTGGAGGAAACTTGAATTTAAGCGGAGGAGGCAGGAAGGTTGAGGATATCTGCTCCTTACCGCTGCCGAATATGGCGGATGGAGTGCCGGCTGTCGAACTGTGGAGCAGGGGAGAGCTGTCACTTTCAACTCTTTTTTCAGAAGCCTCGTTCTCGCCGGAATGTGTGTTCGCTACCCGCTGGAGTAATGAGCCTCAACTTTCTGAATATCTCATGACTTCAACAGATCCGCTTGAGGGCTATTGGCAGTATCTCGATAGAGAAAACGATCCACAATATGCCCGTCTCGGTGGCCGATACATGCTTGCCCTTGTTAAATCGGATGAATCAGCGGGAGACTATGATATCGTTTATATCGGTGGTGCGGAGACCATGCGCGACCGGTGGAAACCATATATGCTTAAAGGTCGTCTTAAACAGACTGTTTTCTTGAATCATTACGACCTTATGTGGATCGACTCTACGTTTGAACCAATCACTCAGGATATACACGCATCGGTGACTGACGGAGCGATCCTCACACTTTCGTTCCCTTTGCTCAAAACCACTCTCCGTTTCTCGCGGATGATGCCAAAGTGAGCATCAGAGACTGCCGATTACCAGAAATGTCAGACCTATAAGGAGCAATGTCAGATCAATAAGCTTGAGTTTGATGTTTTTCTCATGTAATGCGATGACTCCGTAGAAGAACGACACAATCACACTTCCGCGGCGAATCATGGAGACGACCGCGATCATCGATCCTTCAAGTGAGAGACTATAGAAGTAGGCTATGTCAGCAACGGTAAGGAATAGTGAGATAAGAGGGATTGTCCAACGCCATTTGAGCGGCGTGGCTCCCTTGTGACCACGGAGGATGATATAGATTGTGATTCCCATTATGACCATTTGGTATAGCGAATACCAGGCCTGCACTTCGAGCGGTTCAAAGCGGGTGAGCAGATATTTGTCATAGAGAGCGCTGACCGCACCCATAGCTGTAGCGCCGATGGCCATCCACACCCATTTGTTGGATTTCAAGGAAAACCCCTCCTTGCCGCCGACGCGGCTGATGAAATACAGGGACCAAAAGCCAAGTATGACACCGGCCCATTGCCATAAATTGAGGCGCTCGCCAAAGATGAGCAAGGCGCCGACAAGCACCATGACCGGACGCGAGGCATTGACCGGTCCGGCGATAGTGAGAGGAAGGTGCTTTATACTTGCATAGCCCAATAGCCACGACGACAGCACAATGGCCGATTTGAGCAATATGGCTCCGTGGCCGGCAAGAGTGTTCCCGAGACCGTAGTTCCCATGACTGACCCCGATGATGATGACCGGAAGCATGAACAGTGATCCGAATACAGTGTTGAGAAACAGCACTCCGAGCACATTATTGCCATCGACAGAGAGTTTCTTCATGACATCATAGAAACCGAGACAGAGAGCAGAGAGGATTGCAAGTGTTACCCACATAAGTCGTAAAGAAGTAAAATTGAAAAATCGTGCAAAGTTACGAAAATTAATGCTTATGAAGACATCGTAGATTGACATAGATGGTGAAAAGTGTGAAAAGAATGTATGATAAAAGGCTCTGCTTGGCCAATTCTTCGCAGAAAATCAAATTTGCCGTAGTCTCCAAACCATTAAAATAAGTATCTTTGCATAATGATCCAGGAAGCGTTTGATTTTTATAAACCATGCACAGAGCTGCAGCCATATATCCGGTATTATTGGGCTTTCAAAAGTAACCGGAGGCTGAATACTCTGACTTTTCCCGTCGGTTGTCCCCAGATTATATTCCATAAGCAAACCCCACTATATATACCTGAATTGGGCGTTTCGCAAGATAGATTGACTATTAGTGGACAAGTTAATTTTTCATCACACTTGTTCGCTGATGGAAACTTAGAAATGATAGTAGTCGTATTCCATCCCCATGCCATGAGCCTGTTTCTTGATATGCCGATATCACTCTTTTACAATCTGGAAGTTTCCGGATACAGTATTGACAACAAGAGTTTAAATGAATTGGCTGAACGGGTCTATGGCTGTGAAGATAGTTTCATCAGTGTAAAGCATATAGAGAAGTGGCTTTTATCGCAGATTACATCTGGACCCTCTGCAGCTATCTATCAAGCAAAGCGTATAAGTGCTGCTATAAGGCAGATATATCTCAACCCACAAATTACGGTGAATGAATTGTCGTCCATAGTTTGTCTTAGTAAAAAGCAAGTTGAACGGTTGTTCAATTCATTTGTAGGGATCAATCCAAAAGAATATGCCCGTATAGTCCGCTTTCAAAAGGCGCTGGCGCAGATGCAATATCAATCAAGCGAAGACCTCAATCAGTCACAGATAGCTTATGCAAGCGGCTATGCAGACCAATCACACTTTATCAGGGAGTTTAAGAAATTCAGCGGGCATACACCCAAATCATTACTGAAAGTCTCGGATCCTTATTCCGATTTGTTTACTGACCCTTTGATATAGCATGGTTGGTGGTAATGATATATCTCTAAATGTCCCTTTTGTTCTATTCCGGCTCGTGCATATCTCATACTTTTGCCGACAGATTCATTTAACGAAGATAATAGAAGTATGAAAGAAGTAGATCCGAAAGAAACAACTCGTGCTTACGCTTTTGAAATGTGGATTGGCGCTCCTATGCCGATGGTTACGTTCTTTAAGACACTGAATGTGTCACGTCTTATTGAAATAAGCAGGGAAACAGGATTGAAATTCAATATGCTGATGTGCTATTGCATTGGCAAGGCCGCCAGTCAGGTGAAAGAATTTTACATGCTGCCGGTGGCCGACAAACTGATACAGTATGACAGCATAGCAGTGAATACGATTGTCGCAAACAAAGAGGGTGAAGTAAATTCGTGTGATATTCCTTTTGAAGAAGATTTGACACGGTTCAACCTTGATTATATGCAACTTACTAAGCAAGTGGCAGAAAATTGTATTAACCACGACCTGACGGAAAGTATGGTTATCGGCACGTCTGCATTGGTACAATATAAAATAGACGGCGCAGTCGGTATGTACAGTGGCATCTTCAACAATCCGTTTCTTATTTGGGGCAAATATAAACAAGAGTTGAACGAAACGACTCTGACAGTTTCGTTCCAGTTCCATCACGTGCAGATGGATGGGGCGCATGCAGCCTGCTTCTTAGACTTGGTGCAGATGGAGATTGAACATTTGAGCTCATAGTTGCTGCCGTTTGGGTGAAATGCGATCCACGTTCATTAGATAATGACACCTGTAAAAAGAATGACTATTTGGGAAAAAGTATGAGAAAAAGGTCATGGCACCATTTTTCGCAAGCGCTGTGTTGCTTTGTGTGGATTTTTATGTTAACTTTGTGGGATAAAAACTCAAAAAAATCAGCAATGAAATTCACAGTTCCAAGCAAGACGCTTCATAATTTTGCCTCTTCTGTCAGCAAGGTTATCAACGCTAAAAATGCGCTGACAATACTTAACAACTTCCTCTTTTCGATCGAAGGAAATGTGTTGACCATCACAGCCTGTGACGGCGAAAACATGCTTTGCGGCCGTATCCCTATCATGGATGTCGAGGGCGAGGGCGAATTTTGTATCGATGCCCGCCGTATTGTCGAACTTTTGCGTGTCATGCCCGAACAGGAGTTGAATTTCAATATCGACGACCAGACTCTTGCGGTCGAGATGTCGCATCCCGATGGCTCCTATAAGTTCATGGGCCTCAAGGGATCGGAATATCCTCACCCCGACAAGGGTGCTGACTCTGAGAATGTCCTGATCTTCAAGGCTCCCGGTTCAGCACTGCTCCGGGGCCTGGAATTTACTTCCTTTGCAGCAGGTACTGATATGCTCCGTCCGCAGATGATGGGCGTATATTGGGATATCAAGCCCGACAAACTCGTGTTTGTTGCCACCGATACCCATAAGCTCGTGCGTTTTGAAGATTCCAGCCTTTCTCCGCAGGTCGAGGGCGCATTCATCCTGCCAAATAAATCGACTAACGTCTTCCGTAGCGTGTTTACCCGCGATGAAGAAGTTACCGTCAAGCTTGAACCGCAGAATGGCGTGACTTTTGAGACTGATACTTTCACTTTTGAAAGCCGGCTTGTCAAAGGTCGTTTCCCTGACTACACCAGAGTCATACCTGAGAACAATCCTTTCTCGCTCACAGTCAACCGTCATCTATTCACCACTGCTGTGCGTCGTGTAAGCCTCTTTGTCGATGAGGGGCATGGTTTGATCAAGTTTAATCTTACACCTGACCGTCTTACCATCAAGGCTTCAGATAATGAATATAACACCTCCGGTATCGAGCATCTCTCGGCTGACTTCACCGGAAGCAATATGATTGTAGGTTTCAGCTCCTCCTATCTCTCGGAGCTCGCAGGAGTATTGTGGACAGAAGACATCGTCTTCAAACTTGCCGATCCTTCGAAGCCGGCTGTCATTCTTCCTACCGAGGACAAAGCAGACACCCGTCTGACCATGCTCCTGATGCCGATGAATGTAACTGACTTCTAAGTAAACACGACCAACAAGAGGTTTGCATGCAACTTAATCTTAAAAAGCCGATCGTGTTTTTCGATCTTGAGACGACCGGTGTAGATATACTTCACGACCGTATAGTCGAGATATCATTGATAAAGGTGATGCCCGGCGGAGAGGAAATCGAGAAGACACGCCGTGTCAATCCCGAGATGCCTATTCCTGCCGAGGCAACCGCTGTGCATCATATCACTGATGAGGATGTGGCTTCCGAGCCTACTTTCCGTCAGATAGCCCGCTCTTTGGCCAATGAGATGACCGGTTGTGACATTGCCGGATTTAATTCCAATCGCTTCGACATTCCTATGCTTGATCAGGAATTCCAACGTGCCGGAGTGAAGTTTGATTTCTCAAAGGCCCGCTTCATTGACGTGCAGACGATTTTCCACAAGAAGGAGCAACGGACGCTTGTAGCGGCCTACCGTTTCTATTGCGGTAAGGACCTCGATGGTGCCCATTCGGCCAATGCTGACACACGCGCTACTTATGAAGTGCTCAAAGCTCAGCTTGATCGTTACGATGACCTCCCTAACGATATGGAAGAGTTGAGCAAATATGCCCGCAACAACCGCAATGTTGACTTTATGGGACGAATCGTGCTTGATGACAATGACCGCGAGCTGATCAATTTCGGTAAATATAAAGGTCGTCAGGTAGAGGACGTTTTGCGCAAGGATCCGTCATATTATGACTGGATCATGCGCGGTGATTTCGCTCAGAATACAAAAGACTGTTTCACTCGCATTAAACTACGGATGAAATGAGCTCACTTGCCGGTAAACATATCATTCTTGGCATCTGCGGTGGAATAGCCGCCTATAAGTCTGTCACGCTCCTGCGTCTGCTCGTCAAAGCCGGTGCAGAGGTACAGGTCGTGATTACTCCGGCCGGAAAGGAGTTCATCACTCCGGTGACTCTTTCGGCACTCAGTCAGAAGCCGGTGGTCAGCGAATTTTTCACGGCCAATACAGGAGAGTGGCATTCACATGTCGACCTCGGTCTGTGGGCCGATTGCATGGTTATCGCTCCGGCAACAGCCTCCACCATTGGCAAGATGGCTCATGGTATTGCTGACAATATGCTTGTCACCACATATCTCTCGGCCAAGTCGCAGGTATTTGTTGCCCCGGCTATGGATCTTGATATGATGGCTCATCCGTCGACTACGGCCAACCTCAATCTCCTGCGCTCCTATGGCAATATCATCATAGAGCCGGAGAGTGGAGAGCTTGCGAGCGGTCTTGTCGGTAAGGGTCGAATGGAGGAACCTGAGAAGATTTTTGCTGTTATTGAAGATTTTTTCACAAAAACCAACGATCTTTCAGGGAAAAAAGTGCTGATAACCGCTGGTCCGACTCACGAAAAGATAGATCCGGTCCGTTTTATAGGTAACTATTCTTCCGGCAAGATGGGCTATGCTCTTGCTGAGGAATGTGCAGCCCGTGGAGCGGAAGTGACGCTTGTCAGCGGTCCCGTCGCCCTTAGCATCCATAACCCTAAAGTTGATGTCGTGAATGTTGAATCGGCCCGTGAGATGCTTGCAGCATGTGAAGACGCTTTCCCGACCATGGATATCGCGGTCATGTGTGCTGCTGTGGCTGACTATGCTCCTTGTGAGGTCGCTGACCATAAAATCAAGCGTGAACATTCGGAAGTGCCGGTCATCCGTCTGGTGAAGAATCCGGATATCGCGGCTGCGCTTGGCGCGAAGAAACGTCCGGGACAGAAACTTGTTGGATTTGCCCTTGAGACGGACCATGAGTTTGACAATGCGGTCGAGAAACTTCATCGCAAGAATCTTGATATGATTGTGCTCAACTCCATGCGCGACAAGGGTGCAGGTTTCGGGACGGATACCAACAAGGTGTCAATCATTCACCGTGATGGTACGCGTGAGGATTTCGGACTGAAGCCTAAGCGCGAGGTTGCTGCCGATATCATTTCGTCGATAATAGCCTACGGCGATTGAATTTGCCACGTGCAATACTACAATCTCTTTATGAAAAGTCTTATCTCTCTCTTTCTTTTACTCATGATGATGGCTCCGAGCCTCCGGGCTCAGGAGCTGAATTGCCGTGTTGAGGTAAATACTTCACAGCTTGAAGGCACGAACAAAAGTGTGTTCGAGACGCTTCAGGGTGCGATCAACGAGTATGTCAACACAACCCAATGGACTCCTGCGCAGTTTGCTGCCAATGAAAGGATTGAATGTACGCTGTTTTTCAACATAACGAAATATGATGAGTCTACCGGACTTATGGAGGGTACGATTCAGGTGCAGTCGCTCCGCCCGGTCTACAATTCGTCTTATCTCTCTACCGTCATTAACTTCAAGGACAACAAGGTTGATTTTACCTACACTGAGGGTGAGCCTTTGATATATTCAGAAAACAGCATGGAGAGTCAGCTGACACAGATACTGAATTTCTACGTCTATCTTATCCTTGCTGTGGATTTCGATACATTTTCCTTACATGGCGGTGATCCATTCTTCGAACGCCTTGAGACTATTGTGCAGCAGGGGCAGTCATCCGGCGAAAGCGGATGGAAAGCTTTTGAAGATACAAAAAACAGGGCTGCTGTCCTCGCATCGTTCACCGATCCGTCCACAAGAATCATTCGGGATCTATATTACGAATACCATCTCCAAGGACTTGACCAGATGTCTGTGAGCCCCGACAAGGGTCGCAAGACCATTGATACGGCTCTCGACAAGCTAACCGGAATTTTTAAGCTGACACCTATGTCAGTCGGTCTTTCCATGTTTAAGGACGCGAAGATGGATGAATTGGTCAATATCTATTCCAAAGCCTCGTCCGATGAGCGCCAGCACGCCTATGATGTGCTTTCGCCAATTTTCCCCACTGAGCAGGATCGTCTCGATAAGATCAAGAAAGGAGATAATCCTTGATCTCTATGTGAAATCTTTTGAGTTATCATCGTAAAAATCATTTCAGAAAGTGCTTGAATCCCTCCACATATCAAACTATGCTCTCATTGACTTGATTGACATCAGGTTTCATGAGGGTTTTAATGTAATTACCGGTGAGACAGGCGCCGGCAAGTCGATCATACTTGGTGCTCTGTCCCTCTTGCTTGGCAGCAGAGCCGACAGCCGTGTCGTGACTGATCCTGACGCCAAGAGTGTGATTGAAGCGGTTTTTACGGTTGACAACTATCCCTCCTTGAAGGAATTTTGCCTGCAAGAGGATATAGAGTGGGATGACGAGCGCTGTATTCTCCGAAGGGAAATCTCGCCTGCCGGGCGATCCCGGGCATTTGTCAATGATTCACCTGTCCCGCTCTCAAAGTTGCGCGATGTGAGCCTTCATTTGATAGACATTCATTCCCAGCATCAGAATCAGCTGCTTGCGACACCTGAGTTTCAGCTCAATGTGATTGACACTCTGGCTGGAAATGCCAAGCGCCTTCGTGACTATCAGATCCGGTTCAATGCACTGCGTGAGGCCGTAAGACGTCTCAAAGCTATGAGGGCAAAAGTGGAGCGTTCGAGGGAAGATGAGGAGTTCACACGCTATCAACTCGAGCAGCTTGAGGAACTGAATCTTCAGCCTGGTGAACAGGACGAACTTGAAAAAGAGCGCGATGTGCTCAACAATCTCAGTGCTATCAAGTCGGCTCTTGCCAGAGCGGCAGCCGCCCTTGACGGAGACGAAGGAGGCGCTTTGCGAATGATTGATAGTGCGGCGGAAGCTTGTGAGGATATTGAGGAGGTTTTTGATCCGGCTGACAATATAAGCGAGCGTCTCGACACTGTTAAGATTGAACTGTCGGACATTGCTTCGACAATCGTATCCATAGATGAGAACCTCGGTGGTGATGCCGGAGCTCTCGCCGGGATAGAGGAGCGTCTGAGCTCGATATATTCTCTCTGCCATAAGCATCATGTGGATAATGCCGATGCCTTGATTGAGCTCCGCGATTCGTTGCGGGACAAGCTGAAGGCACTTGATACATCCGACGAGGCAATCGAGGAATTGGAGCGTGACGCACGCCGGGCCAAGGCTTTGGCCAAGGAGTGTGCGCTCGAGATCTCGGCAACCAGAAAGGAAGCTGCTGAGAGGTTTGGCCGGAGATTGACAGAAATAGCGATGCCACTCGGCATGAAGAATCTTCGTTGCGAGATCCGTGTGCAGCCTGCCGACATGACAGCGACCGGTATGGACTCGGTGGAGTTTATGGTGGCGTTCAATAAAAACCAGCCTTTGATGCCTGTAGGGGCAACAGCGTCGGGGGGGGAGATTTCGCGTCTGATGCTCTCGATAAAGTCTATAATTGCATCGAGCATGCAGTTGCCGAGCATCATTTTTGACGAGATTGATACCGGAGTCTCCGGTGATGTGGCTAACAGGATGGGAGCGATGATGCTTGGAATATCGAAGAGTATTCAGGTCACGACAATCACTCATCTGCCTCAGGTTGCCTCAAAGGGAGCCCATCACTATCGAGTCTATAAGGAAGACGATGAACATTCGACACATACCCGTATCGCGTTGCTCAGTGACGACGAGCGTGTCCGCTCGATAGCCGCGATGCTGGGTGGTGACCGGATTGACGAAGCTGCTATGGCGGCTGCAAGAAGTCTGCTGTCTCAAAGATAGGGCTGTTTGTGTGTTATATAAACGATAATCATCATACTGAAATCATAAAGCTGAAAATTAGTGGAAAAGACAGATTATATCTATGGGCTTCGTGCCGTGATGGAAGCCATCGAAGCCGGCAAAGAAATTGACAAGATATTCATTGCGAAGGATCTTCAGGGAGATCTTGCGTCTGAACTGATCGCGCTTGCGCGTGCCAACCGTGTTGTCATGCAGCGTGTGCCGGTTGAACGTATCAATCGTATCACCCGCAAGAATCATCAGGGTGTTCTGGCTATGATGTCGGCCATAACCTATCATCGTCTCGACCATCTGGTTCCGGAGCTTTACGAGGCGGGGATTCTGCCCTTCATCGTGCTGCTTGACGGTATCACGGATGTCCGTAACTTTGGTGCCATAGCCCGTACGTGTGAGTGTGCGGGAGTGGATGCCATTGTGATTCCGGAACATGGCAGTGTCTCTGTCGGTGGCGATGCGATCAAGACATCAGCCGGAGCCCTGCATCATATTCCGGTCTGCCGTGTCTCCTCAATCGCATGGGCGGCAAAGTTTCTCCGCGAAAATGGCTACAATGTTGTTGCTGTCACAGAGAAATCCGACATGAATTACACCGAGGGCAAATATGTCGATCCGGTAGCTATAGTGATGGGAGCGGAAGATATCGGTATATCTCCCGAGGCTATGAAGCAATGTGATACCCGTGTCGGGATACCTATGTTTGGAAATATCGGCTCACTCAATGTCTCGGTTGCAGCCGGAGTTATGATCTATGAGGTAGTGCGTCAAAGACTGGCTGCAAACCTGGAGATAATCTAAGCGTGACAGAATTTTAAATTTGTAAAACCGGGAAGATCCCCACATTATAAGTAGATGGTGATCTTCCCGGTTGTTATATGTCTGCCCGGGAACTATAGTGGACGTCCCATCGTGGTTACGATTAGCAAGCGGGATCCGTCGGAGACAGTAGTACCGAAAACCATTCTGTCGCCACCCTCTTTGACCTTCAGCTTCGCTGCAAGTTGCGGAGCGGATAGGGGAAAGTTGCGTGTACTGACGTTAATGACCGGATAGTCATTCATCAAGGCTTTGATCCCTTGTTTGGAGAATGGAAATATTTTCAAGATTTCAAAAACTTCACCGGGGAAGGAGTTTAATGATAATGTTGTTGTGAAAAGATGAGTGTTGGGATGAAGCTTTTTGACGTTATATTGAGCCATAAGTTGCTTAAATCCGGTTATGCCACCTTTCATTACAGCTGGATATGGCTCATACAGGTATTGGCCGGGCTGGGGGATTGAATAGAGTGCTTCCCGACAATCGCTGAACCGGGGATCATAGGAAAAGGATGTCTTCCCGGTTGTCAGGCAGTCAACCTTGCGAATAGAAGACGAATTATTCTCCCGGGATTTAGTATCAATGATAAATACGACCTCTTTACATTCACGCGAAGTCCCGATTACAGCAATATTGCACGCACATCCGAGTTCGTTAACTGCACTATGTATATCGATCATCGGGGATGCTTTAATCACAAGCCGGTCGCAATGTGATAGGATCATGGGGAGTGCCGGCACGATGTCGGGGCTACATTCGCGCAGTGCGAAGTGTCGGCCTGCTGAATTGCGTCTGGCAGGGTCAACGAAGATGTAATCAAAATGCAGGTTGCCCGTCTGCAACCATTCGATACTGTCGGCATTGATAATGTCGACATTTCCAAGTCCGAGGGCCTTAGTGTTTTCAGTTGCTGTCTTATATGCCGATGCGTCAATCTCCACTGCTGTCACCCGAGATGCCTTTCGTGCGAAATGGAATGTATCTATGCCAAGTCCGCAAGTCATATCGAGCACTGTCGCACCGGAGTGGATCATTCCGGCATGGATATCAGCCACAGCATCTGACGTCGCCATCTCGGCTACGGCGAGTGAAGGGAAGCGAAAGGCCTCGCAGCGCAATGTTTCAGGAAGTTTGGCAGAAGTCTTGTAGCGGCACTCCCGTTGCAGTATCTCGTCCATCATGACCGTATCGCCATGATATTTCAACCGCAGTCTGTTAAAATCTTCTTTCACCCGAGAATATTCTTTTTGGGAGTGGAAGCCTGAAAATCCTTGATATAGTTAGGAGTGCTGTAGGCAATATCGATGAATTCTCGGCGGGAGTAGGCGCGCTCCGCAAGCGCGATCATGTCGATGGCAAGGGGATGGATGTCGGGGATGAAGCTGACATTGGGAGCCTTGATCAACTCTCTGGCTTTGTCGGATCCGTTGCCAAACATCAGCACTTTACGGTTGGACGCGATGATATCGGCATAGCTGTCGCTGTCAAGAATGAGTGCCTGCTGCGGCATCACCGGTTCAAGGGCAAAGTCAAAGGCGGCAGTGTAGACTTCCATGCGTCGGGCGTCGATCATCGGAACGAATATCTCATCCCCTTCCAACTCTTGGGTAAACATTACATTGCAGGCCATGATGCGGAGCGTATCGATCCCTATAAGGGGGATGTCGAGGGCATAGGCAAGTCCTTTGGCTTCCGAAAGACCGATTCTGAGACCTGTGTAGCTACCCGGACCCATTGAGACTGCGACGGCCTCAAGCTTAAGCTCTTTCTCACGTGCGAAATCAAGACAATATTTGATATAATCGCTGAGAAGGGCGGCATGGTTGCGGCCGCTATCTTCTTCCTGATGTGCGAGCACCATTCCTTCAGCTGTAAGGGCAACCGAGCAATAATCGGTCGATGTATCGATATTAAGTATAACTGCCATTGGATTTTTATCAGAGTTAGAGGGGCGATGTCACACCCATAGATCAAAATTTAGGGCAAAGTTACTTGTTTATCGTGAGAAAATTGTAATTTTGTCAAAAAATAATACCTTATCATGTTATATTCAATGACGGGATTCGGGAAGGCTGTCGCAGAGCTTCCCGGCAAGAAAATCACGGTAGAAATAAAGTCGCTAAACAGCAAGCAGATCGATATTGCTGCGCGCGTGCCATCATCCTTGCGTGC
This sequence comes from Staphylococcus sp., assembly GCA_023665865.1. Lineage (GTDB taxonomy): Bacteria > Bacteroidota > Bacteroidia > Bacteroidales > Muribaculaceae > Duncaniella. The sequence goes on along the minus strand of JAMPDC010000001.1, from coordinate 96,740 downwards.
TCAGGAACTTGAAATGAGAAACAGTCTTGCCGCAACCCTCGAAAGGGGCAAAGTCGACATGACTGTCTATGTTGAGAATGTGGCAGGTGATGCTTCGGTTAAACTGAATGTCCCTGCTCTTGAAGCCTATAAAAAAGATGTTGAGAATGCAGCGGTGCAGCTTGGTATCATGACTCCACAGGATTGGTACAGTGTTCTCCTGCGTTTCCCCGACGTGATGAAGAGCGAGACTCCCGGTGATGCCGACGATGCTGAGATCAAGGGTGTCATGGATGCACTCAGAAGCGCTGCTGACCAGTTGATGGCTTATCGTCGAGCCGAAGGTGAGAAACTTGAGAGCTTTTTCGCAGTCCGCATCGAGCGCATACGTGAGCTTCTTGCACTCGTGCCTAAATATGAAGAGGAACGTGTGGCTAAAATCCGTCTCCGGATGGAGGAGGGCCTTGCAAAAATCCACGGTGTTGACTATGATCGCAGCCGCCTTGAGCAGGAACTGTTTTTCTACATAGAAAAGCTTGATGTCAATGAGGAGAAGCAGCGTCTCACCCAGCATCTCAACTATTTCATCGAAACAATGAACGGTCCGAAAGGACAGGGCAAGAAACTTGGCTTTATCAGCCAGGAAATGGGACGTGAGATCAACACCCTCGGCTCAAAGAGCAACCATGCCGAGATGCAGAAGATTGTCGTGCAGATGAAAGATGTGCTCGAGCAGATCAAAGAGCAGGTATTGAATGTTATGTAACACCCGCATCAGCTGATACTCCCTATGAAAGGAAAGATCATAATTATCTCTGCTCCCTCCGGCACCGGAAAGTCAACTATAATCAATGCGCTTCTTGAACGCGAGGAGATCGACATGCAATTTTCCATTTCTGCCACCAACCGGCAACCGCGCGGTGAGGAGCAGCATGGCATAAATTATTATTTTCTTAGTGATGATGAGTTCCGCAGTGCGATCGAGGCAGAAGCCTTCGTGGAATATGAGGAGGTCTATCCCGGTCGTTTCTATGGTACTCTCAAAAGTGAGATTGCCCGCATCACGGACGAGGGGCACAATGTGATCCTCGACATAGATGTCAAAGGCGGAGTTAATGTCAAGAAAATGTATGGCAGCAATGCTCTCAGTATATTCATCCAGCCACCGAGCGTCGAGGTGTTGCGACAGCGCTTGACTGGCAGGGGTACTGACGCTCCCGAAGCCATTGCACAGCGTCTTGAAAAGGCTGAATATGAGTTGACTTTTGCCCCTGAATTTGACTGCATCGTTGTCAATGATGATCTTGATAGCGCGATAGGAAAGGTTGATGCGATCATCAAGGACTTCATCGGATAATAGATGAGTGATTTAGATCTGCTCCTGAATGTGGTGAATTTTTAAATAGAATAGCTTATGACAATAGGTATTTTAGGCGGTTCGTTCAATCCGGTTCATGTCGGTCACATGATGCTTGCGAGCTATCTGCAGCAGTTTGCGGGACTCGATGAAGTCTGGTTGACATTGTCGCCGCTCAATCCGCTCAAAGCCGGATCTGATGAACTTATCCCGGATCTTTCACGCCTTAAAATGCTTGAGATTGCTACGGGAAAGAGCGAGGGGTTGAATGTCTGCGATTATGAGCTTACGATGCCTAAGCCTTCTTATACCATCAACACTCTCCGTTATCTTGCGAAGCGATATCCACGTCATAATTTCAAACTTATCATCGGTAGTGACAACTGGAAAATATTTGACCAGTGGAAAGACCATGAAGCCATCCTGTCTGATTTCGGTGTCATAGTCTATCCGCGTCCGGGCTATCCTGTAGGAACAATCTATGAGGATGGTGTCGATGTGGTCAATGCTCCGACTGCCGATATTTCAAGTACATTCATAAGAAAAGCCATCGCAAGGGGCAAGGATATGAACTATTTCCTCCCGCAAGGTGTCTTTGACTATATCAAACAAAATAAATTGTATGGAGCTAAGTCCTAATTCACTCGCGTTCATTGCCCTGTGTAATGAGTTCTGTTACGCTGTGGAAAATGCCGCCGAGTCCACGCCGGGAGAGTTTGTCGGCAACATGCTGCGCTTGTTGCCACGTATTTATATCTCAGCCACCGATCTGAAACCTGCGCCACTGCTTGAAGAGGAGGATCCGTATATAGAGAGCTTCCTTGAAGAAGACTATTATGAGAATCTCCGGTTCAGGATTGCCCAGTTGCTTGGATCGGAAGATATTTATCTGGAAGTGTTTGAGGAGGATATGAAGTATTCAGAGACTCCGATCGGGCTAAGTGTAGCCGAAGGTATCTGCGATGTTTTTCAGGTGCTCTACAATTTCATAGTAATGGTCAAGGATGCGCCTGAGGATATAGTCAATTCCGCGTTGGTTGCTGTCAAGGCTGATTTCGGGGCATATTGGAGCCAGAAATTATGCAACATCATGCGACCGCTCAACAATATCCGTTATTCTTCCGGGAATGAGGAGGATGACGATGACAATATTTAGAATGTGAGGCCACGATGACTTCACCGGTTTAGCCATAATCTTAAAAATATATACATAACTTATGTCAATTCTAAAGGAAAACGTACCTGTGGGTTTTTGCAGCGACCACGCCGGCTACGAGATGAAAATGGTGCTCGAAGGATATTTTGAATCAATGTCGATTGAATTCAAGGATTTCGGTACAAATTCAGTTGACAGCTGTGATTATGCTGACTATGCTCATCCTTGTGCAGCTGCAGTAGAGAATGGTGAGGTTTATCCGGCCATCGCTCTTTGTGGTTCCGGCAACGGTATCGGTATGACTCTCAACAAGCATCAGGGAGTGCGTGCAGCCTTGTGTTGGAATGTGGAGCTTGCCGAGCTTGCACGCCGTCATAACAATGCCAATGTGCTTGTGCTTCCCGCACGATTCATTGATAATGTTACTGCGATCAATATTGTCGAGACTTTCCTCAATACTCCGTTTGATGGCGGTCGTCATGAGCGCAGGGTAGAGAAGATTCCAGTCGACGGTGGTTGCTGAAAGTTGCTTGAGCCATCGGCAGATTGATAAAAAGACTTCCGGCTTTTGAATACTTGAAATTCAAAAGCCGGAAGTCTTTTTATTGCGTATAGTGCATGGGGGATCAGTCACCCATGGTACGGAGGAGTTCGTCGTTGTTTGGTGTACGCTCCATGCGGTCTTTGATAAATTCCATAGCTTCGATGGAGTTGCGATCGCTCAGGAAGCGGCGGAGAATCCACATGCGGTTGAGGGTTTCATTGCGGAGCAGAAGATCATCTCGGCGTGTGGATGATGCCATGATGTCGACTGCGGGGAATATGCGCTTGTTGGAAAGCTTGCGGTCGAGCTGGAGCTCCATGTTGCCTGTGCCCTTAAACTCTTCGAAGATGACTTCGTCCATTTTCGAGCTTGTTTCGGTGAGCGCAGTGGCAATGATGGTGAGTGAGCCTCCATTTTCGATATTTCGTGCTGCTCCGAAGAAACGTTTGGGCTTCTGGAGGGCATTTGCGTCCACACCGCCCGAGAGTATTTTGCCTGAAGCCGGTGCGCATGTGTTGTATGCGCGCGCGAGACGGGTGATCGAGTCAAGGAGAATCACGACGTCGTGGCCACACTCGACCATTCGCTTTGCTTTCTCAAGTACGATTGATGCAATCTTAACGTGGCGCTCTGCCGGCTCATCGAATGTCGATGCTATTACTTCGGCATTGACGTTTCGACTCATGTCAGTCACTTCTTCAGGTCGTTCATCAATCAGAAGGATCATGATATAAGTTTCCGGGTGATTCTCTGCGATCGCATTAGCGATATCCTTGAGAAGAAGTGTCTTACCTGTCTTCGGAGGGGCTACGATAAGGCCGCGCTGCCCTTTGCCTATTGGTGAGAACATGTCGACTACTCGGGTCGAGATGTTGCTTGACCTGCCGGAAGTAAGGTCAAATTTCTCATCGGGGAAGAGTGGGGTAAGGTGTTCAAACGCCACACGGTCGCGGATATATTCCGGGGTACGGCCATTGACGCTGCGGACTGAGCTGAGAGGGTAGTATTTGTCTCCTTCACGCGGCGCACGGAGTGTGGCGTCGACCACATCACCTGTGCGCAAACCATATTGTTTGATCTGCTCTTTGGTAACCAGTACGTCATCGGGTGAGGGGAGATAGTTGTAATCGCTTGACCGGAGAAATCCATGTCCGGCCGGATCTATTTCGAGTACACCCGTAGTCTCGATTATACCGTCAAAATCATAGGCCTGAGGTTTAGGCTGCTCAAACTGTTGATTTTTATTCTTATTCTTTTTGTTTTTCTTATTTTGTGGCTGCTGCTTCTCCATTCCTGGTTCGCCGAGCACGATTGGAGCGGCGGGTTGTGGCATAGGGGGAGCCATCGGGGCCTGTTCTTTTTCCTGCTGTGAGCGAGGAGCGAAAGTGCGGCCGCCAGCACGCGGGAAAAATGATCCGAATGAGCTGTCTTTCGGGCGGAAATCGCGCTTTGGTTGTTGCGATTGGCCAAAGTCAGACTCTGATTCTCCGTTTGGCTGAATAGCGTCAGGGTTTTGACCGGGACGGATGAAGACTCCATGGCGAGGACGCTCAGAGGGCTTTTCGTCAGTTGCTTCCGGCGCAGTCTCTGTATTGCTGCTTTCGTTTGACGTCGATTGAGGGAGTGCTGGGAGGGGAGCAGCTACCGGTTCGGGTGAAGGTTGCGGCTCTGTCTGTGCATCCTTTGGCTCGGTCGGATCGGCAGGCTGTTGTTGCTCCTCGATTTCAGGACGTGGATTGCGTGGTGGGCGTCCACGGCGACGTTTAGGTTGCTGCTCGCCCTGTTGCTGCTGGGCTTCAGCGACTTGCTCGTCTGCAGGTGTTGGTGTGGGGGCTGCTTCTTCAGACTTGGTTTCAGTCTGTGCCTGTTCGTCAGTGTCAGCCGGTGTTGCTGCTTGCTGAGTCTCGCTCTTTGGTTTGCGGCCACGGCGTTTGGGCGCAGCCTGCGTCTGTGCTGCATCGTCGGGCTGCTGATCTTCAGCGCTCTCCTTTTTCTGACGTTGTTGAGAGGTGGGCTTGTCTTCCTTTGACTCCTTCTTATTACGGCGTGATTTTGAAATATTGGCAGTCGATGTGGCAGCCACATCACGCGCCTGCTGTTCGAGGATGTCATAGACAAGGTTTTCCTTGTCAGTTGTGTCGATTTTCTTTATGCCATGGTTTTGGGCAATTTCCCGCAACTGCGAGTCGTCCATGGCTTCGAGCTCATTGTAATTATACATAATTATATAGAGATTGTCGGAGCGCGCTGGCTTCCGGCTTGAACAATATTTTTAAATTAAAAAGATGGTGATAAGTGATTCTTTTCAGCGTTGGGCTTGGAGATTTCTTCGTTCAAAACTGATTTTACCAATGGTTGGTTGAATTGAGGAAGAGAGACGTGAGAATTGATAAAAGTGTGAAATACAGATTGTCAGCAATACCGGAAAGAACGACTGTCCGAAATCTTGGAGGACAGTGGTTGGAGGGGAGTATCTGTCCGGTCAGAAAAATAGTCTGTGGCTTTGGCCTGAATTGATTGCTTCTGCTAAGTCCGGAGTCCCCGTTATGAGTGACAGGATTGAAAAAACATCTGTTTAACGGAGTCTCGGTAGAAACACTGTAGCCGGTTTTATATATCAGGGCTGTCTATATATGGGAAATTAGCCCGGTGGCTTCAGTTGGCTTCATTATTCAGCTACAAAGGTACTGCTATTTTTAAAATCTAACAAGCAAAAAGAAGAAAATGTTTGTATTTGGACATAAATATTTTGAATAATTTATCGGAGTGGTGAGTGGGTAGGGAAGTGAAGAAATTATATGGTGCTATTATTTGTCTGTGAAAATGAAAAATCGTAAATTTGCACCGTTAAAATATTAGCAAGGTATAAAAATAGCTCTTTTATAGTCATGATAAATCGAGTTTTGATCCGAATCAAAGTGGTGCAACTGCTCTATTCCTATCTGCTTACGCAGAGTGAATTTAAAATCGAGCCGCAGGTTGAAAATCCTTCACGCGATAAAAAGTATGGCCATGAACTCTATCTCGATTTACTTCTGATGGTACTCGAGATGTCCGGTTTCGATGTATCTTCGGGACGTCGCCAGTCACCTTTGCGTGGCATGGCTCTCAATAAACATATTGATCACAATGCTCTCGCCCGTTCGCTGAATGGTATCGATGAGATTCGTTCGCTGATTTTGCGCGACCGTTCTGGTGTGGCGCAGTTTGAGCCCATCATCCCTTCGATATACGATGCGATACCGTCGCTCCCGGCATATAAGAGCTATGTGCGCATCAAGAAGCCGGAAATTAAGGACGATGTCATTCTCTGGACGTCGATCATTACAAACCTTATTGCTGAAAACCCCGAGTTTATGGCTGTGGCGCGTAAGAACCCTGGCTTCACGATGGCCGGATTCACACGTGGCATTGATTCGCTCATGCGCACTCTCAATGAGTATAACGACAACCGTGGCCTGTTCAATCATGCCCGCAATGCCCTTGACTATTCTCTTGACAAAGCTCACGAGCTTTACCATAGCCTCTTGCTCCTTGGCGTTGAATTGACTCGCCTGCAGGATCAGCGTCTTGATGCCGCAAAACATAAGTATCTTCCGACTGATGAAGATCTCCATCCGAATATGCGCTTCGTCGAGAACAAATATATAAAAGCTTTGGAGGAAAATGAAGACTTCCAAAACTATCTTGACGAAAAGAAGCTCTCATGGGACACCGATGCTCTGATGCTGCGTGCCCTTCTCGACAAGATTGTCGAGAGCGATATATATAAGGAATATATGTCGGGCCGGGAGGAGACCACTCTTGAGGAGGATGCGGATTTTTGGCGACAGGTCTACAAGACCATTATCCTTTCTGGCGATGAGCTCGCTGAGACGCTTGAGTCAAAGTCCGTTTACTGGAATGATGACCTGCATGTGATGGGAACATTTGTGCTCAAGACCATCCGTCGTTTCGGCCAAAGTAAGGCTGATGGAAAAGACGTCAATCTTCTGCCTAAATTTAAGGATGATGAAGACAGTTGCTTCGGCAGCCAGCTCTTCGAACTTGCTGTCAAGCATTATCAGGAATATCGGGAGCAGATCGACGCTTTTGTCAATACTCACCGTTGGGATGCGGAGCGTCTCGCGTTCATGGATATAGTGATCATGGTCACCGCGCTTGCTGAAATTCTGAATTTCCCCGCCATCCCTTTGGCCGTCAGTCTTAATGAGTATATCGAGATAGCCAATGCCTACAGCACCCCAAGGAGTGGCGCGTTCATCAACGGTATCCTTTATTCTGTCATCAACCATCTGAAAGAAGAAGGTAAGTTGATGAAGGCTTGATTGTAAACCTTGCATTAAACAAACAATACTAACCCCTAATAACTGAAACAATAATTATGCTTAACACTATCCTCCTCCAGTCTATTGACTCAAGCTGGGCAAATATCCTCATGATTGTGGCTCTTATCGCCGTGTTCTATTTCATGATGATCCGTCCCCAGCAGAAGCGCCAGAATGAAATCAAGAAATTCCGCGAAGGTCTTCGTGTGAACGATGCTGTCGTTACCGCCGGTGGTATCTATGGCAAAATCAAAGGTATTGATGATACAACATTTACCATTGAGATCGCTAAGGATGTCCGCATCACCGTTGACAAAGGTTCAGTATATCCTTCAGCCCAGCAGGCTGCCCGCGATGCAGCAGAGAAGGAGAGCAAATAACATATCTCCGTCTGTTTCTCCCGCTAATAATCTCATCTCGCTGACTCAATGAACGAGAAAGCAAAGAAAATACAACGTAAGGTGACCGCGGCTCTTAAATCGAGCCGCGGCCAAAACGTTTTACTCTACTTGCTTTTTGTTGCGGTGGCTTTTGTCTTCTGGGTCTTCCTTTCGCTTGACACAGAAGTGCAGCGTGATTTTGATGTCCCTGTCGAGCTACAGGAAGTCCCCGACAGTGTGACGATCATAGGTCAGGTGCCTCAGTCAATCGGGGTCAGTGTCAAGGGAAAAGATTCACAGTTACTGCGCTTCCTGTGGGGCAATATGTCACCTGTCAAACTAAAGTGGCAAGACAATATTGAAGGCGATGCGATGGTGGTCTCCCATCAGAAGCTCGATTCGCGCATGAGAGAGTATTTTGGCAATGGTGTGCAGATAGTATCATGTCGTCCCGACTCGCTGCATCTGCCTTTCACAGCTCTGCCCGGTGTCAAGGTGAAACTTGTGGTTCAGGCTGATATACATCCGAATCTGCAATACATCTTGTCGGGCCCTATAGTGGCAAATGTTGATTCTGTAACGCTTTACTCAGTCGCAGATCTGCCTCATTCGTTGAAACTCGTCTCGACTGAGCCGCTCGTCAAATCTGATTTGAAAGACACCATGCGCTACGAGGTTAAGGTGAAGCCCATTGCCGGGGTACGCATTATCCCGGATGTAGTCACTGTCACAGTCCCGATTGAGCCGCTGATCGTCAAGAAACGCTCGGTCGGTATCGAGGTTGACAATCTGCCGGATGGGACAAACCTGATCACGTTCCCGTCAAAGATCGAGATCAGTTATCTCGTGCCTATGAGCGCTTATAACGATGATTATCCCGTCAAGGCCTACGTCGATTTCCGCGCGGCAAAGCCCTCACGCAAGAAACTGCATGTCTCTCTATCATCCATGCCGTCGATCTACCACAATGTCAGTTTCTCGCCCGATAGCGTGGAGTATATAATCGAAGGTGTGAAGTAGAAGCGACGTAACTTATAGACCTTTTTTAATTTATTGCCTTAATTTCTAATTTAAATGTTGATTGCCATTTCCGGAGGTATTGGTTCAGGAAAAACAGTTGTCAGCCGCATAGTCGGCACGTTGGGACATGAAGTCTATGACTGCGATTCCCGTGCGGCGGAGATTATGGATACTGATGCCGGAATCAAAGACCTTATAGGAGAGCAGATCCATCGTGACTGTATATTGGCCGACGGTGCTATTGATAGGAAGCGGCTGGCAGAAATAGTTTTCAATGACTACGATGCTCTTCAGCGGCTCAATACCATTGTTCATGCCGCTGTCAGGAGCGATGTCGTGAGATGGGCCGGCTGTTTTCCCGGTAAAGTTAATTTTGTAGAGACAGCGATACTCTATCAGAGTGGTCTTGACAAGCTTGTCGATGAAGTGTGGGAAGTTGAGGCTCCTGTCGATCTTAGAGTCGAGCGTGTGATGGCTCGCAATGGCCTTTCCCGCGAGCAGGTGCTGGCGAGGATCGCATCGCAAGAGCAGTTTGTAGTGTCGGATCGCCATAAACGCACACATATAATAATAAATGACCTCGTCGTGCCATTGCTCCCGCAGATAGAGTCTCTCTTGTCACGAGAGATAGTAGTCGTGTGATATAATATTCCATCGGATGCTTCGTTAAATTATTATAACTGCGGATGTGTGTTTGTCCGCATTTTCTGTGTAAACTTTCATCTATGAAAATCAAATCATTATTACTGAGCCTGCTGTTTGCCGGATTGCTTGCTTCTTGTAGCAGCACAAAGCCCACTGTATTACCATATTTTACAGACTTGTCAGCTTCCGGTACCGGATCTTTCCCCGCAGGTGATTATATGCCCACGATTAAGCCGGACGATGAACTGTATATATCTGTGACGTCTGCCAATCCTGAAGCTACAGCAATCTACAATCTGCCTCTTGCCAATCCTTCCACACAAGCGATGTTTGCTGTCCCCACCACGCCGTCAGCCCAGACCTATGTGGTTAACAGCAAGGGAAACATTCGCTTCCCCGAACTGGGTGAGCTTCATGTCGAGGGCATGAACGTCGAGCAGCTCCAGGCTGAGATCACACGCCGTATAAGTGCCGACGTCGAGGATCCGCTTGTGGTGGTCGAGCTTGTGAACTTTCAGGTGAATGTCGCCGGAGAGGTCAACAAGCCTGGTAGGGTCGAGGTCACACGCAATAGGTTTTCTATCCTTGACGCTCTTTCGGCCGCGGGTGATCTCACTCCCTATGGTGAGCGTTCCAATGTTCTGCTCATACGTGAGAAAGATGGTAAGAAAGAATATGTCCATATAGACCTTAATTCATCCGATATACTTGGCTCACCTTATTATTATCTCCAGCAGAATGATTATATATATGTAGAGCCTAATAAAGTCCGTCAGGCTAATTCAAAATACAATCAGGATAATGCTTTCAAGCTGTCGGTCATCTCGACGATCGTCAGCGCGACTTCAGTCATCGCATCTCTTGTCATCGCACTGACTGTGAAATAATCATCCATTCTTTTTACGTAAAATCACCATTATGGCTAAAAATAGCGTATCTGATTTTATTGATGTCAATGCCATCGTCAAAAATTATGTGTCGAAGTGGTATTGGTTTGTCATTTCAGTGATTGTCTGTCTTGTGCTCGGATTTTTGTTTTGCCGCATCCACAAGCAAGACATAGCTGTCCGTGCCAATGTGCTCATCCAGCAGGATGAAAGTAACCCTCTTGCCAATCTCGGAGGCATGGGTGCGCTCTTTGGTTCCAAAGGTTTTGTCGAGGATGAGCTGTTTGTCATCGGATCACATTCGCTTTTTAAGAGTGCGGCACAGGAGTTGCAGATCAACAAGCTCCACTATGTCCGAGACGGATTTTTAAAGACACATCTGGCTTTCCCGGAATTTCCGGTAGATATAGTCGCTCCCGGCATCGCAGATACGCTCAATACGACAATCGTTTTCAAGATCAATGTCAATGAGAAAGGCGAGGCTGATATCAAGGCTAAAGTCGATAAACTCGTGATAGCTGATGTTGAGGATGTGAAGCTCCCGACGACTTTGAAGACATCTTATGGCGATTTCAGCGTCATCAAGACTCCATATTATCCCAAGGGGCACGACGTCACGACTACCGTGACTTTTTCCGGTTACGATGTTGCGGCCGAAAATCTTGACACCGAGATCATAGCCTATCGCGGTAGCAAGAAGAGCAATGTCATCAGTCTTGCTATTGACACTCCTAACCCTGAATATGGAGTTGCGATCCTTAACAAGATTATTGACAAATATAATGAGAGAGGCGTTAACGAAAAGAATCTCCAGGGTGAAAAGACCGCCGCTTTCCTTGAGGATCGTATAGCTATTTTGTCTAAAGATCTTGATGACTCTGAAGCAGCGATCCAACACTACAAGGAGCAGCAGGGCATCATTGATCTTCAGGCTGAGGCGGCATATCAGAGTGAGAAGATGAGCCAGATGGATACTGCGATGTTTGAGGCTGAAAAAGAAATCGCTATCCTCAAACTGACACGTGAATTCCTCTCGGACTCTCTAAATTATACGGAACTCATACCGACTACAGTCGGCAGCCTCCCGGTTCAGGAGGGTATCAATGCCTACAATGAACTCGTGTTGAAGCGTCTTGCCTTGAGCAATAATGCGAAAAAAGACAGCTATGCCCTGCGCCAGATCACCAAGCAGATGGATCTCATGCGCGCAAATTTGCGCAACTCTAGCAACAAGGCTCTTGAGACAGCGGGCATAACTCTGACGAAACTCAAGGCTGAGAAAGGTCTTGTCACCGGTAAACTTAGCAACATTCCTACACAGGAGCGCGAGTTTATCAATATGAAGCGCCAGCAGGAAATCAAACAGGAGATCTACATTTTCCTTCTTCAGAAACAGGAGGAAACCGCCATGCTTCTTGCCAACTCTGTGCCGAAGGGCCAAGTGGTCGATGAGGCATTCTCGCTCAGTGAGCCTATAGGCATCTCCAACAAGATGATCATGATCATAGCTTTTCTCCTTGGTCTGATTATCCCGCCCGTCATCATCTATATCCACAAGCTTCTCCGTACGAAGGTTGAGACTAAGGATGAGGTGCAGCGATATGTCTCTGCTCCGATTCTTGGCGAGATGTGTAACGATCGTTCCGGACGCAGTCTGGTTGTATCGGCGACAGATACATCTTCGGCCACAGAACTTTTCCGTCTCATGCGCACCAATCTTCAGTTTATGCTTGGTGAGAACGACGGCAAGGTCGTCCTGATGACATCAACCAAGTCGGGTGAAGGCAAATCGTTCATCTCGCTCAATCTTGCTGCCACGCTCTCGCTGCTCGAGGGTAAGAGAGTGCTGCTTGTCGGCATGGACATCCGCAACCCGCAGCTTGCAAACTATCTCGATATCAATCCACCCCTGGGTCTGACCAACTATTTGTCATCGCCCAATGTCACTCTTGAGTCGATAATAGAGCCGATGCCGGGTATCAAGAACTGCGATCTTATTGTCGCCGGTCCGATTCCGCCCAATCCGGCCGAGCTGCTTGCATCTAAGAAGGTCGATGAACTCTTTGCTAAACTGCGTACCATGTATGATTTCATCATCATTGACAGTGCGCCTGTAGGTATGGTCAGCGATACCTTCACGCTTGATCGTCTCGGAGATGTCACAGTTTATGTCACCCGTCTTAATTACAGTACATTTACCGATCTCCGCTTCATCGAGGATGTTTATGAAAACAAGCGTCTAAAGAAACTGTCGGTAGTTGTCAACGGTACGTCATCGCGTAAAGGCTACGGCTATGGATATTCGGCAAAAAAGAACGCAAAGTAATCATCTTTAAACGTCAACAGTAGCTTATGCTTGAGAAATACAATGTCTTCACAGGCTTGTTTTTCGGTGCGTTGTGGGTTCTTCTGTGCTACGGCTTTGTAGCAGAAGAGCTCATGCCGCCTCTTCTCTTGTGTAGGAGTGCTGTGCAGATGCTATGCGATATTATTTTTCTCATTCTTGGTGTATATTCGTTACGCAAGCGTGTGGATGTGATTATTGTCGCATCTTTCCTGATGGTGGCGCTTGTATCTATTATTCTCAATCAGCAAGGTGTCGTTTTCAGCCTTAATGGTCTCCGGGATTTTTTCGGTTTGATTTTTGCCGTACCTATCTGCCGTCTTCTTCTCAGATCGAGACACCGTGAGAAATTTGTCGCTTCGTTTGACAGGCAGTTGTTGATCTTCCTGTTCATTCAGTTATTCTGTGTCACCTGGCAGTTCATCAAATATGGCCCCGGCGATCATGGTGGAGGCAGTATGGGTGAGGGTTTCTCGGGAATTGTATCAACTCTTATATATTTGATATCGTTCTACCTGATCTCAAAAAGATGGACTTTCGGGAACTATTGGAGAGGTTTGGCGGACAATAAGCTCTATATCTTTCTGCTTTTTCCCACATTTCTCAATGAGACTAAAATCAGTTTCATTTTTCTTCTCGCATATTTCCTTTTGCTATTGAAAGTCGAGAAGAAGACCCTCGGAAAGCTCTTTCTGGCACTTCCGTTGATTATAATCGGAATGTTTGTCTCCGGCTATGTCTATCTGTCTGTGACTGGACAGACGGTGGAAAAAGTATTTTCCCAGGATGCCATGAACCGATATATGATCGGAGAGGATCCTGATGAGTTGATAGATCTTGCCCAAGAACTCCAATATGGCACCTATGATGTCGAGGATCTCGGAGGCGACATAGACATACCGCGATTTACCAAAATCGGTATCGCTCCTTTTGCCGCGGAGACTGCCAAGGGAGGAATATGGTTTGGTGCCGGTGTCGGGCAGTTCAAAGGTGGAACGACACTTGATGCAAGTGAGTTTGCAACTGAGTGGAACTGGCTTTTGTATGGTTCGATTCCATATCTCTTCTTTATTTTTATCCAGCTTGGCATTGTCGGTACCATCTGGTTTTTCGCAGACATATTCTTGATAATGTCTGGTCGCGTTGTGACGACGATGGGCTTGAATATAAAGATATTTATATGGATTATCATCATATTGGTGTTATTCTACAATGACTCATTGCGCTTTTTCCCTGAATGTGCGATAATGTTCTACATTTTGCTTATGGGCTATGACTTAAATGGGAATGTGTCTGGCAGGACAGAGGATAAACAGATTATAAAGGCTTAAATGGAAAGTGCGTATGCGTAAAAAGTTACTTATAATCCATGAAAGCCTGCGAACAGGTGGCGCCGAGAAAGTCCTTACAGATATTCTTCGGCGTTTTGACTATGATAGATATGATGTCACGCTTTTCCTATGGGTAAAAAAAGGACCTTATCTTAGTCAGATTCCTCCGCAAGTGAGATTGCTTACTCATCCGCTCGGCTCATCACGTCTGTTTGAACGTTGCCAACACCGATTGCCGTCACGAGTGAATGATTGGTTGCGGCATAAGGCTGTCGGTCGTTTACAAAAAGAGAAATTTGATGTGATACTCTCGTTTATGGAGGGTATTCCGGCGGTTTTACACAGAATCCTGCTCCCTTCTGCTCCGAAAAACGTATCCTGGGTTCATTCTGATATGGACCACTACCGTTGGAGTGAGATGTATTTTCCCTACAAAGAGGCGGCCAAGTTCTATGACATGCTTGATAGTATTGTGTTTGTCTCTGAAGGGGCACGTCTGGATTTTCTGAATGTGTTCAGCCCAAAGGCCGATTGTGTGGTGGTCCGCAATATGCAGGACGCATCATTTATCCGACAGAAGGGGAAAGAACTGTGTGAAGCATCCGAGCGTTTCACAGTCTGTTCCGTTGGTCGTCTGATTGACGAGAAGCGATTTGACCGTGTGATAGATGTCGCTGCCTATGTCAGGGATAAAGGCTATGATATAGAGTTTTTAATCATAGGCGATGGCCCTATGAGAGGTGAACTGACCGCCCGGATTCAAGGTCTCGGGCTTGAGGATTGTGTAAAGATGCTTGGATTTCAGGAAAATCCCTATAGATATATGGCGATGTCAGATCTCTTCATGCTGACGTCGCAGTCAGAGGGCTATGCACTTGTCGTGGGTGAGGCTCTATGTCTTGGAAAACCAGTTGTGTCTACGATCGTAACTGGCCCTGACGAGTTGCTTCGTGATGGTGCCGGTGTGCTTTGTGAGGGTTCAGTGGAGGCTCTTGCCGAGGCTGTCATCGCCCTACATGACAACAGTGACCTCCGTGCGTGCTATTCGGCTAAAGCCATTGAAAAGAGCAGGGAGTTTGATCCTGAGGCAACTCTGGAGGCTATATATTCGATTTTGTGAACATTGAATCATGGAAAATATATCCCGAAATAGGAAATCGCTACTCATTATTGATAAGGAACAGTTTGGCTACACGACTGATCTATATAAATGGTGTGAGTATCTTCGTGATGAATATGACATAACTTTCCTGACTGCCGACAAGGGTTTGAAGAAAGTGCATCTTGATGGGATCAAGATCTTCTATGTGAAGTTTGGCCGTTTGCCTTACGTTATGCGTGGCTTGTTGTTCATCGCAACAGCTGTGCGCATGATTGCCCGGAGTAAGGGGGCAGTAATGGTCGAGTATTTCAAGGGGTGCTCACTGTTGCAGCGCTTGTTTCCGGGTCGGAAGATGATAGTTGATGTCAGAACTCTTTCAATTTTCCCGGACAGCAAGGTGCGTGCAGATATGGATGCCCGTATGATCAAGGACTGTCGTAAATTTCAGGTAGTCTCTGTCATATCGTCAGGAGTGCGTGAATCAATGGGGATTGATAGTGCGATGTTGTTACCGCTTGGAAGCGATGTGATTTCATCTGTCCCCAAACACTATACAGATTCCCTGCGTCTGCTTTATGTCGGGACATTCACCAACAGACGGCTTGATCGGATGATCCGTGGAGTGAAGATGTTTGTTGATGATAATCCTGTGGTTACGGTGACATTGGATGTTGTCGGCGACGGCTTAGCCGGTGAGCTTGACCGGTTACGTGCATTGTCAAGAGATTTAGGGCTGGACGCTGTCGTGAAATTTCATGGCTACATCCCTCTGACGCAGGTCAAGCCATTCTTTGATAAATGCAATGTCGGTTTGTCTTTTGTCCCGATGACGTCCTATTATGACAACCAGCCTCCGACAAAAACTTTCGAATACATCCGCTCGGGGCTATTCTGTATAGCAACAGGTACCAAAGCTAACCGTGAGATTGTCACTACTGAAAATGGCATCATTGTCGACGATACTCCTGAAGGAATCTGTCAGGCTTTGTCATGGTTTGCAGCAAATAGCCAAAAGATTGATGAAGTGCGGCTCAGGAAATCACTTGCCGACAGCGCTTGGGAGAACATTGCCAAAAATATTCTGAAACCGATACTTGAAAAGACAAATCCGACATCCTGATGCCAGCCGCCGATAACAAACGCATAGCTAAAAATACGGTATTCCTGTTTGTGAGGATGCTGTTGAGCATGGGCGTCGCGCTCTATACGAGCCGCGTCGTGCTTGAGGCTTTGGGCGTCACGGACTATGGCGTCTATAATGTGGTCGGAGGCCTGACTTCAATGTTCACCTTCTTTTCATCGGCTCTTACCAATGCCACCCAACGCTTCCTTAATTTTGCCCTTGGGTCGGACGATGGTATTAAAGTCCGTCAGATTTTCAATCTTAGTCTGCTTGTCTATGCCGTTGCTGGCATAGCGATTGTAGCCATTGCGATCCCGGTGGGCAGATGGTTTATAGCTAACGAACTCGTCATACCTCCCGATAAGCTTCACGCGGCTAATGTAATTTTGCTGACAGTGTTGGCTTCGCTGTTGTTCACTCTTGTCGGTTCGGTCTATGAGTCGGTGCTGATCGCAAGGGAGAATATGAGGATCTATGCCTATATCGGTATTTTTGATGTCGTGGTCAAGCTGCTTATCGCTTTTTCAATCATGATGCTTGGCAGCGGGCGCCTTATTGCCTATGCCATTATGGTCAGTGTGGCTACTTTGGTGCAGAAAATAGTCATGATGGTCTATTGCCGGCGCCGCTATCCGGAGACTCGGTTGCTGAGGTATTGGAATGGCTGTACCTTTCGGGAACTCTTTGGCTTCGCCGGGTGGAATATATATGGCTGTGCGGTGTGGATGCTCAATGAGCAGGGTGTCAACATCCTTCTGAACATGTTTTTCGGACCGGTAGTCAATGCAGCCCGAGGTCTTGCGCTTCAGGTCAACAGTGCGGTCAATCAATTCAGCTCAAGTTTCTACACGGCTGTGCGTCCGCAGGCCATAAAGTCCTACGCATCTAAACAATATGATGAATTCCATCAGTTGCTATACCGCAGTGGCCGCTTTTCCTACTATCTGATGTGGTTCCTCTGCGTCCCCTTGATGCTGCGTCCCTCGTTCATCCTCAATCTCTGGTTGAAGGAAGTGCCGGAATACACAGCACCGTTTCTTGTGCTTGTGTTGGTATATTCATTGGTCAATACATTCAACAATCCGCTGTGGACAGCCATACAGGCAGTTGGAAAATTGCAAAAGACCTCCATCTATGGTAGCACTTTTTATCTTATCGCTTTCCCTTGCTGCTATCTTGCTCTTAGGATGGGGATGTCGGCGGTATCGGTATTCTATATCACTATCATAGTGCGCTTCTTCTACCTGATAATCGCTGCGTGGATTCTCGGACAGTATACAGACGTCAATGTAAAGACTCTGCTGCGTCTCATCATCTGGCCCTCAGCTTTGATCTCTGCCGTCAGTCTTGCGGTGTTGCTGCCGCTTAACGCTTTTGTCGCCGACAATTTTGTGGGATTCCTATGCATGGGGCTTGCCTCTGCCATTGTCAATGGCATAGTCATTTTCTCGCTTGGGATGAGTCGGGGAGAGCGTACATTCATCATTTCAAAGACCAAAACATTTCTAAATTTATGAATACAATGAAAGAAAAGTCATCCAGGAATATTCTTCAAGCCTTAAAACGGCGCTTCAGTCTTTCGAAATTGGAAATGCTTTGTGCGTCACATTGGGTCAATCCGTTTGCCACACTTTATCTCAACTTGCGCAGTTTCCCCTTGCGGCAGGCTGTGAAATGTCCTGTCATAGTCTACGGACGACCTAAATTCTACAGCCTTGCCGGGTCTATGAAGATTGAAGGTGCAATGGTGAGATGCGGTATGGTAAAGTTCAATAAGACTATTCCCGGCGCACCGTCGTTCATGGGTTTGCAGTCGGAGATTGTCAATAATGGCTCCATTGTTTTCCATGGGCCTGGCTTTGTCGGTTGCGGGACCAAGATCAGTGTCGGGTCGTCGGGAAAACTGGTGTTTGGTGCTGAGTTTAAAATTACCGATTGTGTCAACATCGGATGTCTCAGGCGTATTGTGATAGGCAATGTCGTGAGGATAGTCCACAGATGTCAGATACTTGATTCAAACTATCATTATATAGCCAACTTTGCGAAAGGCACTATTGCTGACTATAATGGGGATATACATATCGGGGATAATTGCTGGATATGCAATTCGACCACAGTGACAGGTGGAGCCGTCATCCCTGACTATACTATAGTCGGTAGCAATAGCCTTGTTAACCGCGATTTCTCCTCGGTGGCACCTCATTCACTTTTGGGCGGGATCCCGGCCAAGCATATCATGACCGGTTTGAGCCGTGTGGAGAATCAATCGCTTGTCGATGCTCTTGACAGGTATTATTCGTCGGGTAATCTGACAGGTGCATATAAAATTCCCGAAAATCTCAGCCCGGAATTATGTTGGTCGCGGGATCGGGATTTTCGGGAATAAACTCTGAAGGGTCTGTCTCTCAGGATTTCTGTGATTTTTCAATCAATTTCCGGTTGATCTTCACCTTATATTTCTTTCTCAATGTCTTGACCCATGAACGCTCAAGTTCTTGCTGATAGTCGGTCGTGATGGCGCTCTTGACATCATTGGCTTCTTCCGGCGATTCGATGATACGTCCGGCATATCCAAACCAACTTGCCCATCTGCCAGGTGCCTTTGGCTTCTCAGCTCCGAAAGCGATATTGTCCACAATCTGGTTTTCGCCTTTTCCGGTCACAACCTTTTCGACCTTTATATTACGGCCAAAATTGATCTGAAGTTCATTGGCGATGGAGTCAGGGCTAATGGAGGTTGTTGCGAGATAAGATTTGGCCGCGTCGGCTATCGAGTCGGAGGTCGCAAAGATGACAAATCCTTTGTAGTGCGGAGCGTCCCAGCTGTAGTTTGGCCTGTTTTTCTCAAAATATTCTTTCAGTCCGTCAGTGTCAGTGCTCGAACGTTCCCAGATATTCTTGTTGCTGATGTCAAAGAGAAGCATGCCGTCCCGATACTCGTTGACGATGTTGCGGTATTCAATATTCTCGTCCATGAGCTGCTTGCGGGCGGCGATGGTAGTTTCATCGTCGATAAATTGTTTCATCCTGTTGTTGAAAACAAGGAACGCATCTGTCGACTCCTTACGCAGGCTCTCGGGAATGGTGGCACAGATATCTGCCGAAGTGATTGTCTTCCCGGCTACGACCGCAAACGGAACGGCCGATGTTGATGCTAAAGCATAGGCAGAGAGCACGTCAGGTGCAGAATCCATGATGGATTTGATGTTCATGAGAGCGTCTATGTCAATGTTTACGCCAAAGGTCTCTTTGAAAGACTGCAGGCGTTCCTTCTCGGGGAAAGTCGCACGCATGTCACGATCAATGGCGCTCTTTATGCCCGGAAGCTCTTCTTCAAGCGACCCAATAGGTTTGAACGCCATGGTCTGTACGATGTGATAACCATAGGCTGTCTCAAACGGTGCGGAGATTTCACCTTCTTTGAGGCTGAAAGATGCCTGTTCGAATTCTTTGACCATCTCGCCGCGGCCAAAAGGACGCAGTTTACCACCGTTGCGTGCCGAACCGGGATCCTCGCTTTCAGCACGTGCGATCGCATCGAAGTCGCCGCCGTTGAGCAGGAGGTTGTGGATTGAGTCAATTTGAGCCTTCTTAACGGCAGCATCTTCGGTCGAGAGACCTCGTGTCAGTTTCAGTATATGGCGTGCCTCAACCTTTCCCGGGTTCGGACATTCGTCCTCGACGCGGATGATGTGGTAACCGTAAGGTGTGTCATCAATCACCTGTGAGATCTCGCCGACAGGGGTATTGTAGGCTGCATATTCGAATGGGTAGGGGAATCTGTTGGGGCTGATATATCCCATGGAGCCATTATTACGGCTGACGGTTTTATCCTGGGAATATTTGAGAGCCATATCTGCAAAATCTGCCCGTCCGTTGATGATTTCGTTGCGGATGCTGTCGAGACGGTTGCGGTTGGCCATATCCTCGTCATATGTGTCGCCGAGGGGAAGGATGATATGGCTGACGAGCCTCATGGTCTTCATGCGTGAGTAGGCTTCGTCGATAAGTCTTTTGGTGACGAGTGAGTCTCGAAGATAGGGCTTTGAAAGTTCTACGCAATATCCGTCAAACTCCTTGCGGAATGAGTCAGTCTTGTCAATGCCTGCTGCTTCCGCTTCCGCTACCTTAAGTTTGTAGACGACAAACATGTCGATATACTCGTCGAGCGTCTGCGGTGTCAGTTGTTGCAGATTGTTTTTCTTATATAAGTAGTCAAATTCGCTCTTATGTATCTCCTTTCCCGCGATAGTCATCACGACAGGGTCTGCTGTATTCCCGGCGGTTGTGAGAAGTGCTGAGGCTGCGAGCGCGGACAATAAAATTGATTTTTTTTTCATGAGTGATCGGTTGGCTAACCATTAGTTAGTTTGCTTCATTTAGAAAACGGAGAGATAGTTGGTTTATTGTCTGCCGTCCCATTTATGCAACAGTATATAAATAAAAAGTGTGCCGCCAGTCGGAATAAGGCGACACACTTTGTGAGCTGTATCTTTGTTGAGTCCCGTTATCTTGCAGATGCACTGTAATTGGGGGCCTCAGAAGTGATTGCGACGTCGTGGGGATGGCTTTCGGCAACGCCTGCGTTGGTGATGCGGGTGAATTTTGCCTCATGGAGACGCTCGATATCGGGTGCACCACAATAGCCCATACCTGCGCGGAGACCGCCAAGCATCTGATAGACCACTTCATAGAGAAGACCTTTGTAGGGCACACGGGCTGCGATGCCCTCCGGGACGAGTTTCTTTGCGTCAGTTTCATTCGCCTGGAAATAGCGGTCTTTAGAGCCTTTCTCCATGGCTTCGAGTGAACCCATGCCGCGATATGATTTGTATTTACGGCCGTTGTAGATGATGGTGTCGCCGGGAGATTCCTCAACGCCTGCGAGCATACCACCGAGCATCACTGAGTATGCTCCGGCTGCAAGAG
Source organism: Staphylococcus sp. (assembly GCA_023665865.1). Lineage (GTDB taxonomy): Bacteria > Bacteroidota > Bacteroidia > Bacteroidales > Muribaculaceae > Duncaniella. The sequence continues at coordinate 75,615 of JAMPDC010000001.1, read as the reverse complement.
CCTTGACGATGTCGCCTGAGTAGCGGATGCCACCGTCGGCGATGAGGGGTACACCTGTGCCCTTGAGAGCCTTAGCCACGTCATAGACGGCGCTGAGCTGGGGAACACCGACACCTGCGATGACGCGGGTTGTGCAGATTGATCCCGGGCCGATACCGACCTTAACACCGTCGGCACCATTTTCAACGAGATATTTTGCTGCATCACCGGTTGCGATATTACCGACGACAACGTCAATGTGGGGATATTTTTCTTTGATGGCTTTAAGCACACCGATCACACCTCTTGAGTGGCCGTGTGCGGTGTCGATGACAATCGCGTCGACTCCGGCCTCGACGAGAGCGTCTACACGATCCATCGAATCAGCAGTAACGCCAACGCCGGCTGCAACACGGAGACGCCCGAGCTTATCTTTGCAGGCAAAGGGCTTGTCTTTGGCTTTTGTTATATCTTTATAGGTCACAAGGCCCACCAGACGGTTGTCTGAGTCAACAACGGGGAGTTTCTCAATCTTGTGTTGCTGGAGTATCTGTGCGGCTTCTTCAAGATTTGTCGACTGATTGGTGACAACGAGTCCCTCTTTTGTCATGACTTCGTCAATGGGACGGAGCGGATTCTGTTCGAAACGAAGGTCGCGGTTGGTGACGATTCCGACAAGCTTACGGTCTTCATCAACGACGGGTATGCCTCCGATGTGGTATTCTCTCATCATGTTGAGAGCATCGGCTACGGTGCTGCCGCGTTTGATGGTGACAGGGTCATAAATCATACCGTTCTCAGCACGCTTGACAGCGTGAACCTGACGGGCCTGTTCTGAAATCGGCATGTTCTTGTGGATTACACCGATACCACCTTCACGTGCAATAGCGATAGCCAATGATGCCTCGGTGACGGTATCCATGGCTGCGGAAACGAGGGGTACGTTGAGCGTGATGTTGCGGGAAAATCGGGTGGTAAGGTTTACTTCGCGTGGAAGAACTTCCGAATAGGCCGGAATAAGGAGGACATCATCAAATGTGAGTCCGTCCATTTTTACTCGATCAGCAATAAATGACATATAACGATTAAAATTTATTGCGTGCAAAGTTAATCATTATTTTTCATTTTTGAAGAAATTAGATGTGGATTTTTTTGCTCCTTTTTGTAAAATCGCATGTTTTTTCACTTAATAATACTTACCTTTGCGAATGATGTCTGCACTACTTGGATTTTAAATGGATAATGTGAATGTTTGATGCAATTCGTTATTTATATATTTCTTAGCGTGTGTGGATTATTTAAAACCATTGTTTTTCGGATAAATTACAGATAGATATGAAAATAACAGTATTAGGAGCCGGCGCCATGGGTGGCGCCGTCGCAGCCGGACTCATTGCCCATGGAGCCGGCCGATACGAAATCACGGCATCCAATCCATCGCGTCCTGCTCTTGACAGACTGTCGGCTATAGGCGTCAGGGTGACGACTGACAACAAGAACGCGTGTCGGGATGCGGATATTGTTGTTATAGCGGTGAAACCATGGATATTACGGGATGTATTAGAGGAGATCGGCCCCGATCTCGATTATGAACGGCAGACGGTGGTGGTCATTGCTGCCGGTATCTGTGGCGAGCAGATGAAAATGTGGTTGGAGGAAGACGGGACTTGTCCCGATCTTCTCATTGCCATGCCAAATACTGCTATGAGTGTTGCCCAATCCATGACATTTATAGTGCCTGTCTGTGCGAGTGACGAGGTGACGGCTGAGGTGACAGCCATGTTTGATTGCCTTGGCGAGACTATGGTTATCGATGAGGAGCATCTCCCTGCCGCGACGGCATTGGCCTCATGTGGCATCGCCTATGCCATGCGCTATGTGCGTGCTGCCGTCGAGGGTGGAGTGGAACTTGGATTCAAGGCCTCGCTTGCACAACAGATGGTGGTGCAGACTCTTCGCGGTGCCGCAGCTTTGCTTTCGCAACCCGGTGCTCATCCGGAAAGTGAGATTGACAAGGTGACGACTCCGGGCGGTATAACAATCCGCGGTTTGAATGAGATGGAACAAGCGGGTTTTTCTTCGGCGGTCATCCGTGGGCTCAAGGCCTCAAGATAGGTTGTCGAGGGCTCTGTAACAATAATTATCAGTAATGCAAATGTCTTATGAATAGTAAATCGGACAAGAAACTGCGCATTGTTGTGAAAGTCGGCAGCAATGTGCTCACACGTCAGGATGGCAAACCTAATGTGACAAATATGTCGGCTCTTGTCGATCAGATTGCGGCCTTGCGTAGTAGCGGCCATGAGGTGATATTGGTCTCAAGCGGTGCTGTGGCTTGCGGCAGGGGTGCTGTGAAGCCCGCGCGGCAGCTCGACGCTGTGGCACAACGTCAGTTATACTCATCGGTCGGGCAGATACGGCTGATAAATATCTACAATTCCCTTTTCGGGGAATATGGCCTTGTTGTCGGTCAGGTGCTTACACAAAAAGAAAATTTTTCCTCGCGTACCGCCTATCTTAATCAACGCGCCTGCATGCAGACTATGCTCGAGAACGGAGTCGTACCCATCGTCAATGAGAATGACACGGCGAGTCTCACGGAACTGATGTTTACTGACAATGATGAACTCTCCGGCCTGATTGCGTCGATGATGGATGCGGATATGTTGGTCATCCTCTCGAATGTCGATGGTATTTATGACGGTGATCCTGCCGATCAGGCTTCTGTGCTTATCAAGGAGGTTGGAGCCGGCGAGGATGTCAGCTCGAAGGTCGTTGCCGTCAAAAGTGGTTTTGGCCGTGGAGGAATGGGCACGAAGTGTGGAGTGGCGATGAAACTTGCCGATGAGGGCATCAGTGTCGTCATAGCCCGTGGTGACCGTAAGAATGTCTTGGTCGATCTCGTGGAGCGTTCCGAGTCGACTCCCCACACCCGTTTTGCGCCAAGACCGGAAACTATCAGCAATATCAAGCGTTGGATTGCCCACAGTGGCAGCTTTGCGAAGGGTGTGATCCGCGTCGATGCCAATGCGGCGGCCGCGCTGTGCAGTGACCGGGCCGTGAGCCTGCTTCCTATCGGAGTGACATCTGTGGAAGGAGAGTGGGAGGAGGGCGACATTGTGACCCTTCTTTCTCCGGACGATGATGTCATCGGTGTCGGACGTGCGGCTGTCGGGAGTGAGGACGTCGGTCAGCTCATGGGTAAGCGCGGCGAGAAACCTATTGTTTACTATGATTATCTTTTTATTGAGAACTAATGGAAAATAATTTTGAAGAAATATTCAAGGCTGCCAGAAAAGCCTCGCGCGTGGTCAACACCATGTCGGAAACAAAGCGCAATAAAATTCTCGAGAGAGTGATCCGAGGTATTGAAGAATGTCGGCACTCAATACTCCATGAAAATTACGAGGATCTTCATCTGATGGACAGTGATAATCCTCTCTATGACCGATTGAAGCTGACATCAGAGCGTCTGGACGAGATCATTGCCAATATCAGGACTGTTGCTGCTCTCCCTTGTCCTATCGGAGAGATTATTGATGGACACACGCTCCCAAACGGTTTGCAGATACGGAAAGTCAGAGTTCCTTACGGAGTGATCGGAGTGATTTATGAAGCCCGACCAAATGTCACTTTTGATGTGTTCGCTTTGTGTCTGAAAAGCGGAAATGCCTGTGTGTTGAAAGGAGGGAGCGATGCTGACCGTACAAACAAGGAGATTGTGCGTATGATCCGTTGTGTACTGTCTCAAATGAACATTGATCCGAATATCATCACTCTTCTGCCTTCGACACATGAAGCCACTGCCGCCATGCTCGGTGCGGTAGGATATATCGACGTCTGCATCCCCCGAGGAGGACGCAGGCTAATAGATTTCGTGCGCGACAATGCCAGGATTCCTGTGATAGAGACGGGCGCCGGGGTAGTCCATGCTTATTTTGACAAGGATGGAGATTTGAAAATTGGTGCGGAAATCATCAGCAATGCAAAGCTGCGCCGAGTGAGTGTCTGCAATGCGCTTGACACCTTGCTTGTTCACCGCGACCGCATCAAGGATCTGCCATATCTGTGTGCAGAATTTTGGAATATGGATATATTTGTTGATGAGGAGGCTTCAACTATGTTGAATGATCATGCCGGCTTCCTTGAATGTTGGGAAGGCAAGGAGGAGTATTATTCCAAAGAATGGATGGACTATAAGATGAATATAAAGATAGTCGGCAGTCTCGATGAGGCTTTGGAACACATCGCCACCTATGGTTCCGGTCACAGCGAATGTATCATCACAGAGAATATGCGCACCGCCGAACGCTTTCAGCGGGAAGTCGATGCCGCTTGCGTCTATGTCAATGCCCCTACAAGTTTCACCGATGGTGCGCAGTTTGGCCTCGGTGCGGAGATTGGTATAAGCACTCAGAAACTTGGTCCGCGTGGTCCGATGGGATTGCGTGAGATCACGACTTACCGCTATCTCATCAACGGTTGCGGCCAGACTCGCCCTTGACCGGGCGGTAGAAACGTTTAATATTGCGCTCCAACGCCTCAATGCGGGAAGAATCTTCCCACACGATGGGATTGGACGTGATGTCAAACGTCGCAACCCGAATGTTTTCTTTTATCCCAAGACAGGAGAAGTCAGCCGTCTGAAATTCATGTAGAGCCTCGCCGTCCACTATATAGCTGCGGCGGGTTCTGCTTTTGCCGAAACGTCCCGAAGTCGCCAACATTATCGGGAATATGCGTCTCCCGACGTAATTTGGCGGACACGATACCCTTACCGTAGTCTTTGGCGCGATAGTGTCTGTCACATTGTAGTGATTGTTGATTTCCTCACCTAAGAAAGCGTAGCTTACGACAACCCGATAGAGCGTATCATCCGTGTCATTGCTTACGTATGAACCAGTAGGCTTGAGGCCGTCAGCGAATGGAAATGCGCGTGTGGTCGAGCCGGTATATTTTCCATCAGCCTTGTAGACGGTGGTGACATCCGGAAACGACCATCTGCACAAGAATATCACGCCACAGTTAATGAGCGAGCAAAGCGCGAGACTCACCATCACGCAATGGTAGCGGTAAGTCCGCGGAACAGTTTTGTATTTTGCCGATTTCCAATATGTGATTATCGCTAGGAGTAGCGTGGCGAGTATCGAGATAACAGTGAATGCCCGGCTACACAGCTTTCCCGGCACGAAGTAATACATGCAGCCACAGACCGCTATCATTATGGCAGTTGCCACTGCCACCTCAATCGGCTTCAAAGGCTTCTCAACACCATTCTTTTCGAGATATCTCAGCTCATATTTTGTATGCAGCCAAAACAAGAGTGAAGCCACAATAAGAAAGACAATCAATGCAGTCGCTTCCATGATTCAGTAATGAAGTATATGATTATATGATTATTTGATTGACAAAAGTACGTAAAATCCGGAATTTTTGTTGGAGCGTTCAGACATTCGATATGAATAAAATTAAACTTTTTATAAAATATTAAACAAAGCCCCCGATCGGTTCTGTATTTAATATTTTATAAAAAGTTTAAATCTGTTCTATAACCGGCTACGTATCGAGGATACCTGCGCCAGTCCCTTTACGGCTCATTGGAGTATCTCATATCCATAAGTGCTAAAAATTGAATTTTTCAAGTGTGAGAGTCGCTAACTTTTCAAGTTTCGGCACGAGACGCTTGAAATGGTCTGAATTCATGTGGGCTTTTAGAGCTTCCTCCGACTCCCATGTCTCGCAGATCATCATGTGGTTGTCGACGGTGGTTGAATCGAAAAGATCGTATGTGATACAGCCTTTGTCATGAAGTGACAATTCTACAAGTTCGGTGCCAACAAATTTCACGGCTTCCTTTCTCTGAGTGTCTTCAATAAGAAGAAATACATTTAGTCTTATCATAGCAGTAGTATTAAAAACTACGGCGGACCGACTGATAAGCAGCAGATCCGCCGTAAAAATATGGTTTAATAGATTTCTATATTACTTCACTTCCTCGAATTCTACGTCGTCGACGTGGCCTTCGCCGGGGTTGCCTGCCTGTGAAGCTCCGGGAGTAGGACCTGCCTGCTGGCCGCCGGCTGCCTGCTGAGCATTGAGAATTTCCTGCTGGATTGCGCCGAAGGTGTTCTGGATTTCAGCGATAGCAGCGTCGATAGCAGCGATATCCTGGGCTTTATGGGCTTCTTTAAGCTTGTTGAGAGCGTTGTCGATCTGAGCTTTCTTGTCGGCAGGGATCTTGTCGCCGAGTTCCTGAAGCTGCTTTTCGGTCTGGAAGATTACAGTATCGGCATGGTTGAGTTTGTCGATCTTCTCTTTTTCCTTAGCGTCGGCAGCTGCGTTTGCTTCAGCTTCTTTCTTCATGCGTTCGATTTCAGCGTCGGTAAGACCGCTTGAAGCTTCGATACGGATGCTCTGCTCCTTGCCGGTTGCCTTATCCTTGGCAGATACGTTAAGGATACCGTTTGCGTCAACTTCGAATGTAACTTCGATCTGAGGTATGCCACGGGGAGCGGGTGCGATGCCGTCGAGGTGGAACTTGCCAAGAGTCTTGTCGTCTTTAGCCATGGGACGCTCGCCCTGAAGAACGTGGATTTCAACAGAGGGCTGGTTGTCAGCAGCAGTTGAGAATGTCTCGCTCTTGCGGGTAGGAATGGTTGTGTTGGCCTCGATCATCTTGGTCATCACGCCGCCGAGGGTCTCGATACCGATTGACAGAGGCACAACGTCGAGAAGAAGCACGTCTTTCACATCGCCTGAGAGGACACCGCCCTGAATGGCTGCACCTACGGCAACGACTTCATCGGGGTTAACACCCTTTGAAGGAGCTTTGCCGAAGAATTTCTCGACTACCTGCTGGATAGCGGGGATACGGGTTGAACCACCGACGAGGATCACTTCGTCAATATCCTTGGCAGTCATGCCGGCATCTTTAAGAGCCTGTTCGCAAGGCTTGATTGTTGCCTGGATGAGCTTGTCGGCAAGCTGTTCGAACTGTGCACGGGTGAGTGTCTTCACGAGGTGCTTCGGGCCGCTTGCAGTAGCTGTGATGTAAGGAAGGTTGATTTCAGTCGATGTAGTCGACGAAAGTTCGATTTTTGCTTTTTCGGCAGCTTCCTTAAGACGCTGGAGGGCCATGGCATCCTTACGGAGGTCGATGCCTTCCTCTTTTTCAAATTCGTCAGCGAGCCAGTCGATGATCACGTGGTCGAAGTCATCACCACCGAGGTGAGTATCACCGTTGGTTGATTTTACTTCAAACACTCCGTCGCCAAGCTCAAGGATTGAGATATCGAATGTACCGCCACCGAGGTCAAACACAGCGATCTTCTGATCCTTATCAGATTTGTCAAGACCGTAGGCAAGTGCGGCAGCAGTAGGCTCGTTCACGATACGTTTTACTGTAAGACCTGCGATTTCACCGGCTTCTTTTGTAGCCTGACGCTGAGAGTCGTTGAAGTATGCAGGGACGGTGATGACAGCTTCTGTCACGGCCTGACCGAGATAGTCTTCAGCTGTCTTCTTCATCTTCTGGAGAATCATGGCTGAGATTTCCTGCGGGGTATATTCGCGGCCGTCAATGTCGACACGGGGGGTGTTGTTGTCGCTACGGACCACTTTGTAGGGGACACGTTCGGTTTCTTTTGCTACCTGATCGTAGGTCTCGCCCATGAAACGCTTGATCGAGTTGATGGTACGTTTAGGATTTGTGATGGCCTGACGTTTTGCGGGGTCACCGACTTTACGCTCGCCGCCATCGACGAATGCTACGATTGAAGGGGTTGTGTTGCGACCTTCACTGTTAGGAATAACGACAGGGTCGTTACCTTCGAGGACTGAAACACATGAGTTGGTTGTTCCAAGGTCAATACCGATAATTTTTCCCATAATGAGTTGAAATTTTTATGTTGTTTATTAATTTATTACTTTATATTTCTGTCGGGAGCGGGACTGAAGCCTTCGCTCGACATTCATATATGTAACAAATTTTATGCCAAAATTGTTGATTAAAGCATAACTTGCTTTTTATCAAAATTTTGTAAAATTATGGGTCATGACAAATTTACTGACATGGCATGTCAGTAAGTGCAAAATCGGTTGAAACAGGGGGGATGGAAGCGTGGTGCGAAGGTGTGTCGTCATTCGATAGAGAGTATGAAGCTTGCAGCTGCTCCCATGAAGCGCGATGAGTTTTGGCGACGCCAGTTGTTTCTGTTGCGCCAGATGTCGACGGGGAGTTCCTCGTCATCTACATAAATAGCTATAAGTCTGGATTCGGGATTCCATAGCGGGATGACTCCATCATCTTCGGGATTGTCCTGGATTCGGTTAGTTACCGGCACATAATATATGAAACTTGCAGATTCTTGGGGCTTAAGGATCTCAATAGGCTCCAATGGGATCCGTGTCCGCCAATCTTTTTTCTTTACTTCTCCGGAAATCACAATTTTTGCGTAAGGATTTATTTCAGGAGTATTGGTAGAGGTGGTGTCAAACTCAAGTTTGACTTCCGACGATGAATTGTTGTCGATGACAAATGTGTATTCAGCATCCGGGTCACAGGAGGTGAGCGTCAATACTGACAGGAGGAGTGACAGAATTGTCAGTAGAGGTAATTTGTAGAGGAGATTCATGTGATGGTAGGAGAAATTGGTTGTTTGATGCAAAGATATATATTAATTTTTTTACTGCAAAAAAAATATCGTAGAGTTTAAAGTCCCGGGACCCGGGCAACTGTGCCACCGGTTTAAAATGGCCGGAGGTATGGTTGCCCTCCCCAGTTATGATCAATCCAATGGCCCGGAACTTTAAACTCTTTGATAAACCAAATTATAAAATAATAATCAATGAATCTATATGCGGTCAGAGAAGCTCAATACCGGCTTCGGCGCATTGCCTGATCTGATCCTCAGGCCAGATTGATGCCTGGACTTCGCCGATATGTGCTTTGTGGAGGAGGAACATGCAGAGTCGGCTTTGCCCGATGCCACCACCGATTGAATAGGGTAGTTTGCCTTCAAGCAGCATGCGGTGGAAGGGGAGGTCTGCGCGCTCGGTACATCCGCGGATAGTAAGCTGTTCGACAAGCGACTCGGGGCTTACCCTTATACCCATAGACGAGATTTCAAACGGGATGTCGAGCACATGGTCCCAGAGAATTATATCACCGTTTAGACCATGGTAACCATCTTCATTGATAGTGACCCAGTCGTCATAGTCCGGTGAGCGTCCGTCGTGAGGTTCGCCGCCGTCGATAGGCGCGCCGATGCCGATGATGAATACCGCTCCATATTTTTTAGCCACTGCCGCTTCCCGCTCCTTAGGGGATAGTCCGGGATATTCGCGTGCAAGTTCCTCTGCGTGGACAAAGGTGATTTCTTGTGGCAATACCGGAGTGATGTGAGGGAAGCGATCGAACACCATCTGTTCGACTTCGAGCAGGGTGCGGTAGATCGTTCTGACAGTTTCTTTCAGGTAGCCGAGGTTGCGGTCTTCCTTGCGTATGGTTTTTTCCCAGTCCCATTGGTCGACATATAGCGAGTGGATGTTGTCGAGATCTTCAAAAGTTCTGATGGCATTCATGTCGGTATAGAGTCCATAGCCGGGAGCGATGTCGTAGGCGCCGAGCTTATATCGTTTCCATTTTGCAAGTGAGTGTACAACTTCCGCGGTGCGGCCACCCATTGCGTCGATTGAAAAAGAGACAGCTTGCTCCACGCCGTTGAGGTTGTCGTTGAGACCTGTACCTGTCAGGAGAAAGAGTGGGGCGGTGACGCGGCGGAGACGCAATTCTCGGGCAAGGGTGGTCTGGAAAGCGTCTTTGACCATTTTGATGGCCACTTCAGTAGTCTCGGGTAGTAGCTTGCGGTGATATTTGGATGGGATGATCAGAGGCATGACAATAGATGTTTCTTTTGATAAATTATTTATTTTTGGCAAAGATATAGACTAAAGCTGTAATAAACAAACAAAATGAAATTAAATTTGGTATTTTTCTGTCAAAATGATACTGATTTGCACTATTTATTGTGCCTGTGTTTATTTTGGGCGGGAATAATTCGATGTTTGGAATGACCGATTTAAAAATAAATAGATTAAATTTGCATAGCAGAACCGATCATTAGATTAAGATGACATTTGAACAAGACATACAGTTTGCAGTCGATGCCCTCCGAAGAGGTGCGACAATCCTATATCCTACAGATACAGTCTGGGGAATAGGTTGCGATGCCACTGACCCGGAAGCGGTCAGGCGTGTGTTTGAGATCAAACGACGTGCTGATTCAAAGGCTCTCATCACTCTTGTAGCGGATATTAACGATATTGGTATATATAGTGATGTGACGGTTGATGTGGCAGAAGGGATTATCGGATCTACGGATAGACCGGTGACAGTCGTCTACCCGGGTGGTCATGGTCTTGCCCACAATCTGCTTGCTTCTGACGGAAGCGTCGGTATGCGCCTGACACGTGAGAGAGTCTCGTCGGCTATCTGCCGTGGGTTGGGCCGTCCGTTGGTGTCGACATCGGCCAATATCAGCGGCGAGCCTGCGCCTGCTCTGTTTTCAGAAATATCTCCTGATATTCTCGAAGCTGTCGACTATGTGGTGGAGTCGCGGCGCGACGACATGTCACGCTCGCTCCCGTCGCGTGTGGTTAAAATAAATCCTGACGGATCAACAACTGTCCTCCGACCCTGAAACGATGAAAACCAGTGAGCGGACACTACGTACATCTTATGTCGTCGCCGACTATCTCTCAACAATAGTCGGCGTGGTGCTTTTCACGCTTGTGAGGTTTTTTGTCGTGCCCGATATCCGCATGCGCTTCGCTGCAATGACGGATTTTTTCGGTTCTCCTGGTTTCAAGCTGACAGTGGTGATCTTTCCGGTATTCATGTTGCTTCTCTACTATCTGTCGGGCTACTATGTCAACGTCAGTTCCAAGTCGAGGGTCAAGGAGTTTCTTACTACAGTCGTTAGTGTAGCTATAGGTTCGTTTATCTTCTTCATGGTTGTATTGCTCAACGATGTGTTGCCACGGCGAGTGTGGAACTACGAGATATTGCTCATCTTTTTCCTTTGCCTTTTTGTCCCTGTCTATCTCGTCCGTCTTCTACTGACGTCGATATTCATCTCGCGTGGCCGGAAATCCGGGCAAGAGCGTGTGCTCCTTCTGACAGATAAGGCTGAGACTGCCGGCGCACTCGAAAGGGTGATGCGCCTCAGCCACAAAAAAATTGCCGGAATGATGCTTGTGCCGACTGATGCTGATGGCGACTCGTTGACTGTGATGCTTTCGAAAGGTGCGCTGAGAAATAAATTGAAAGACTGTGGGGCTACATCGTTTATGATAGCGTTTGCCGCTGACAATCCCTCGCATTGCATGCGTGTGCTCGGCAATCTTTATCCCCTTGATTGTCCGATCTATGTCAGTCCCGATGACTTTATGCTTCTCCTGTCAAAAGTCACCTACGACAATCTTCTCTCCGAGCCTCTCGTTGATATATCCCGCTCGACGCTCTCCGATTCGGTCGTTGCGATGAAGCGTGCGGTAGATGTCTGCGGGTCATTCCTAGGGCTTGTCATAGTTGCACCTGTGATTGCAGTCCTTGCTGTCATCATCAAGTTGAAGTCGCCGGGACCGGTGTTTTTCTCGCAGGAGCGAGTCGGCTATCATCGCAAACCATTCATGATCCATAAATTGCGGACAATGATTCCGGAGGCTGAGGCTTCAGGGCCCTCTCTTTCCAAAACCGACGATCCGAGGGTGACTGCCGTCGGACGTGTCATGCGCAAATATAGACTTGATGAGCTCCCAAATCTGTGGAATGTCCTCATCGGCGACATGTCGCTTGTCGGGCCGCGCCCCGAACGTGAATACTATCTGACGAAACTCCATGCCGCTGCCCCGCACTGCACTCTGCTCCATCAGGTGAGGCCGGGACTGACATCGCTCGGTATGGTGAAATTCGGCTATGCCTCGACTGTCGATGACATGGTCGCCCGTCTTAAATATGACCTCCTATATATTCAGAACATATCCATCTCGCTCGATATCAAAATCGTGTTCTATACGGTGCGCACGATTGTCAGAGGCGAGGGTAAATAACATACACAGGCAATGACAGAAACATTCAACAACATAAGCAGTAGTCTTCACAATGGTTTCATGGCACTCCTCGTGTGGCGTGAGCGCCACATCAAGGAAAAGACCTTTGTCATCATCCTCGCCCTATTGGTCGGGATTGTGGCCGGAGTCGCTGCACTTGTGCTTAAGACATTGATCCATCTCATAAGCTCAGTTCTCACCTCGCATATCAATATTGATGAGGGTAGCTATCTGTTCCTTGTCTACCCCGTGGTCGGTATCCTTTTGACGATGCTCTATGTGAAATATATCGTGCGTGACAATATCTCGCATGGTGTCACGCGTGTGCTCTATGCCATTTCGCAGAATAAATCACGTCTGAAGAAGCACAACATGTATACCTCGGTCATAGCCAGCTCAATCACCATCGGTTTCGGCGGATCAGTCGGAGCAGAGGGTCCGATAGTCTATACAGGTGCTGCCATAGGTTCAAATTTAGGTCGGGTGTTCCGCATGTCTCCCCGCATCCTCATGATTCTCGTAGGATGTGGCGCGGCGGCAGGTATAGCCGGCATTTTCAAGGCTCCGATTGCCGGAATGCTTTTCACCCTTGAAGTCCTGATGCTTGATCTGACGACTGTCTCAGTCATGCCGCTACTGATTGCCTCTATCACGGCGGCGACTGTGGCCTATGTCTTTACCGGCTACGATGTGGAATTTTTCTTCGTGCAGAGCGAGCCATTTGTGACCGCAAGAATCCCCTTTGTCATTCTTCTCGGTCTTTTTCTTGGCTTTGTCTCGCTCTATTTCACCCGTTCGATGAACATGATGGAAGGCCTGTTTCGCCGTCTGAGCTCTCCATGGCGTAAAGTGCTTGTCGGAGGGTCGATAGTCGCCCTGCTTGTCTTTCTGTTCCCTCCGCTTTATGGCGAGGGCTATACATCGATCACTGAACTACTCAATGGCAAAACCGAGTCGATCGTCGATAGCTCTATTTTCTACAAAGACCGAGATTCCGTATGGTGGATCCTTGCCTTTATCGCAGCGCTTGTGCTTCTGAAATCATTTGCTACAGCCTCGACAAACGGGGGTGGCGGTTGCGGCGGTACTTTTGCTCCATCGCTCTATGTAGGTTGTATGGCCGGTTTTTTCTTCGCCTACTTTCTCAATACAGTGTTCGGGCTTGATCTGTCGACCAAAAATTTTGCACTTATGGGAATGGCCGGTGTCATGTCGGGTGTCATGCACGCACCGCTGATGGGCATCTTCCTTACGGCTGAGTTGACCGGGGGCTATGATCTCTTCCTACCGTTGCTCATCGTGTCGGCGATATCCTATGGGACAATAAAATTCTTTGAGCCTTATAGCATCTATACCATGCGTCTTGCCCATGAAGGGAAACTAATCACTCACCATAAGGACAAGGCGGTGCTCACTCTGCTAAAGATTGACAATGTCATAGAGACAGATTTCGTGTCAGTCAGACCTGATATGAATCTGAAGGAGATGGTGGGCGCCATTTCCCGATCGTCGCGCAATCTCTTTCCTGTTGTGGATGCAAACGGGGCCCTCCTCGGAGTTGTGTTGCTTGATGAGATACGCAACATCATGTTCCGCCCCGACCTCTATAAGCGAATGTTTGTCAATCAGTTCATGTCACTGCCACCGGCAGTTGTAGACGTCGGACAGAGCATGGAGAGTGTCATGAATGCGTTCGACGATACCGGGGCCTGGAATCTTCCGGTGGTCGACAACGGTCGCTATGTGGGCTTCGTCTCGAAATCAAAGATCTTTAACTCCTACCGTCGTGTGCTCCGCCATTATTCAGAGGATTAGGATAATAAGATCAGACACAATGTGGAACTTGGGATATAAGATGAAATCAAGTTTGGGAATAAAGCTTGGTGCCATAATCATATTTCTGATGTTTGTGTCTTGTTCCCATTGCTCTGATATTCGGTTTGCACTTGATGCCGCTAATGAGAAAATTATTAACAGAGAGTATGATTCCGCTCAGTCAGAGCTCTTGAAAGCAGAGGCTCAACTCACTGATGATTCCCCTCTCTCAGATAGGGAGTATCTTGAAAGGCTAAAAGGGATGAACTACCTTGAGCTGAGGGTAATGGATAAGGCTAAGATTTCGTTAAAGAAAGCGTTGGGTTACTCTAAACAAATGGGTGATACCTCTCGTATCATCCAGAATACTTTTAATCTTGGTTTGTGTAACAATACTGTTGATGAGGTTATAGATATATATCGAAGTGTCATTGTACTTGCGGAGAATAGTGAGCCCACGTTGCTGCCACAGGCTCTTGAAAAACTCGCCCAAGGATATATTTATGCCCGGGATTTCGACAATGCACAATCTGCGCTTGACAGAGCATACGGATTGATCGGTAGCAAGAGCCCGATGGTTCAGCAAATAGCTTTTACTCAATGTGAGCTATGGTTGGCAGAAGGCAATCTTGAAACGGCATTGACCGGATTCAAATCCATCCCAACCGATTCCTGTTCGATTGTCGGGAAATTGAGCCGCTCGGAGCACATATATACTATCCTGTATGAACTTGGAGATTATAAAGGTGCATTGGCATATAAAGATTCAATACAACAATTTTCAGATTCGATAAAAAATATTGACGGTGCAAACCGAATTGAGCGGATAGAGGATACTTATAAGCAAAATATGGAGAAGGAGCGGACAAGATTCAACACCCTCCTCTTTTATTCGCTGGGGACTCTCTTTATTATTGCAATAATCATGTTTTTTGTATTGAAAAATCTAAGGTTGAAACGTAGGCAAGTTTCATTGACTAATAAAATTGCAGCGCTTAATGTGAGATTGTCAGAATTGCAGCCGAAAGAAGAACATGAGATGTCTTTAATCGAATGTACTGCCGGAGATGCCATACAATCGCTCATCATGGATAAGTTCAGACTGTCTATGGAGATGCTTAAAATTCAGCCACAATACGAACTCCTTAAAAAATTGAATTTCATCCGTAATTTTGATACGGAAAATAAGCAGGAGATTAAATATCTGTCTTCAGAAATAATAGGTAGATTTGCGGATTCTTGTTCCAGTCTACGTCAAGCCTTCCCGCTCATGACCGGTGATGACTGTCTGTTGTGTTCAATGTTTTATTGCGGATGCTCTAAGGAGGTTATTTCGGCAATAATGGGAGCTTCAGAAGAAGCAGTGCGTCGTCGAAAAAGTCGGGTCAAGCAAAAATTGCCGGAAGACATTTTCGTATTCTTCTTCAAATAGTCGGACTTGTTTTGGGACAAAAGCGTGACATCATGCCATTGTCACGGTATTGTCCTGCTTGATATTCGGGCAATTATCTTTTGAGAGCTACTTTTGCAGCATCAAAATTTTAGAAACTCAAAAGAACCCGAATTATGAAAATTTTCAGATTTATACTGATTCTGATTGTGGCCTATCCGGCTTGTAGTTTAAGAGCACAATCTACTGTCGCACACTTCGATTCAATCCATCCGGCGGACTCGGTGAAATATGAAAAAGAGTTGAAGGAGATTGTTGTCAGTGCAAACCGCAAGTATGTAAAGACAACAGGCCGCGGAATCAAGGTGTCTATGGTCGGCAATCCTATTGCAAAACTCGGATCGGCAGCCGAAGCTCTAAAGCAGTTGCCAATGATTGATTCATCAAAAGGAGACATTGATGTCTTAGGATATGGTAAGCCACAAATCTACATTGATAACCGACTTATCCGCAATCCTTCAGAATTGACGATGCTATCGGCTGAGAATATAAAAGAGGTGGAGATCATAACAAATCCATCGTCAAAATATGGCACAGATGTATCGTCTGTGATATTGATCCGCACAAAGAAACTCAATGAAGGATTTCATGCTGTTGCTGATGGCAGCGGTACGATGTCCGAAATGCTGTCTGCATCCGGAGAGATTCAGATGAATTATCATACTGAGAGCGGATTTACTTTCTTAGGAGATTTTTCATACGGTTCATCGGCATACAAGCAGGAACGCTATTACTGTGAGGAATTCTTTATGCCTGGAAAGCCTGAAGAGATATTCCATACGCAGACACGTTCCAATGCGAGACGCCGGAGCTATTCGCTTTCCACAGATGGAGGCGTGAATTATGATTTCGGAAAGAATTCCGTCGGTGTGAAATATTCGTTTTACCGTACACCTGAAAGCCATTATTCTGATATCGCTACTACAGAGACGGATGCCCGTGAGGGTATGCCGTTGATATCATCATGTACAGTGCTTAACTCGCAGAGTTCAATGCACCATGTCAATATGTATGGAGATTTTCTGTTGCCACTCAACTTAGGTCTCCGAATTGATGCAGACTATCTTAATTCTTCCAAAACGTCTACATCTTCAGTGGAGGAAAATGAATCATTAGGGTGGGTACGTAATGGAAACCGTACGGTCAGTGATCTATGGGCGACAAAAGTAGTGCTCACAAAAAAAATTCATAATACAGCGGTTGAGATTGGTACAGATCTATCACATACGTCCAATAGCCAGAATTTCACAAGTCGATCATCCGATGATTCATCTTTTCTCAAGTCGGGACTTGATGATGTAAAGCAAACATTATATGCGGTATTCGGCAGTTTTGACTGGACACCAGATAGGAACTGGAATCTATATGGTGGCATACGCTGGGAATCTACCGATAGCAAATATCGCCATGATAATATCTTGAACCCAGGGTTGTCGCGTTCATATGGTAACCTCCTTCCAAATATAGGTGTCTCTTTCAATTCCGTAGTAAGGACAACACTGTTTTACCGTGCATCTGTTTATCGCCCGGGCTATCAATCGTTGGATAATAACTATATATATGTCACACCAACCCTTTGGGAGACGGGAAATCCTGAGTTGAAAAACACATTAGTTCATCGTATAGGATTGAATCTGTCTTATGGAAAATTCAATTTACAAAGCTCATTTAAAATTAATGAGAGGAATCCAAGTGCAGTGTATTACTATGATACTGAGAAAGGCGTAAACGTCACAAAACCTATCAATCTACCCAATTATAAATCATTTCAGGTCGTAGCCGTTCAGCAATTAGATTTCAGCTTTTGGCATCCAACATTACAGGGAGTATTCTATATCCAAGATTTGAAGTATGGAACGCCACAGAGAAAATATGACAAGCCGCTTTACACACTTTCAATGAACAATCGGTTTGACATACCTGGAGGAATATTCGCTTATTTCAACATATTTTGCATGGGAACAGGAAACCAAGAGGTAATATATACTCATGGGACATGGCAGGCATCTTTGACTCTAAATAAAGCATGGCGAAATTGGAGATTGACACTTTCTGCCAATGATTTGTTTGGGACGTGGAGGCAACCGTTTGATACGGAGACTAACACAGTGAAATATTCCTCAAACCGCAAGGGCGGTTCCCAATCAGTATCTTTAAGTGTCAGATATACGCTTAATTCTGCCAAAGGTAAGTATAAAGGCAAGTCGGCTCGGCAAGATGAAATAGATAGGTTGTGAATATAGTGACCACACGAGTATTTTGTGGCTATAACAAGAAAAAGGCTGTCTCACGACAGCCTTAGTTCGTTTAATAAACCAATCATTATCACATTTCTTGCAATGGAAAAAGTAATATTGCTATATCACTAAAACGCATGGTGTTGGAAATGGTTCATGAAAGGTGAAATTTTTTTTGAAAAATATTTTTAGATCATCTCAGCGATAATGTCTTTGATGCGCTGGGCGAGTGCATCGGCCTCGGCCATCGTCGCAGCTTCGCTGTAGATGCGGATGATCGGTTCGGTGTTTGATTTGCGGAGGTGAACCCATGAATCCTCGAAATCAATCTTCACACCGTCAATATCGGTGATCTGTTCGCCTGCGAATTTCTCTTTAACAGCTGCGAGGATAGCATCGACATCAATTTCAGGCGTGAGCTCCATCTTGTTTTTAGCAATCTCGTAGGCCGGATAGGTTTTCTTAAGCTCGCTGACCTTCTTGCCGCTTTTGGCGAGTAGGGTAAGGAAGAGAGCCACACCAACGAGTGCATCGCGGCCATAGTGGGCAGCGGGATAGATGACACCACCGTTACCTTCGCCACCAATGACTGCGCCGGTTTCTTTCATCTTTGTGGTGACATTGACTTCGCCGACTGCTGCCGCGGAGTATTCGCATCCGTGTTTGCGTGTGACATCGCGCAACGCACGGGAAGAACTCAGGTTTGATACGGTAGAGCCGGGAGTATGGGCGAGTACATAGTCTGCGATTGAGACGAGAGTATATTCCTCGACAAACATCTCTCCGTTTTCCATCACGATTGCGAGACGGTCGACGTCAGGATCGACAACGAAACCGACATCTGCACATCCATCGGCCATGAGCGATGAAATCTGGGTGAGATTCTGGGGTATAGGCTCGGGAGTATGGGCAAATTTGCCGTTTGGCTCACAGTTGAGTTCGATGATGTTTTTCACACCGAGAGCGCGGAGTAACTGCGGGATAATTACACCTCCGACAGAGTTGACTGCATCAACCGCAACAGTGAAATTAGCTTTGCGGATTGCATCCACGTCGACGAGATCAAGAGCGAGCACCTGTTCGATGTGGCGTAGATTGTAGGTGTTGTTGGTATATTCCTGACCTAAATTGTCAACCTCAGCAAAATTGTAAGCCTCCTCGGCTGCGATGCGGAGCACTTCCTTGCCTTGAGCATCGTTGAGAAATTCGCCATTCTCATTGAGGAGTTTCAGCGCATTCCACTGTTTTGGGTTGTGGCTTGCGGTAAGGATAATACCACCACATGCTTTTTCAGCGACAACTGCGATCTCAGTGGTTGGAGTAGAGGCGTGGCCGATGTTGATGACATCGAAACCCATGGCAGTGAGGGTACCGACTACGATGTCGTTGACCATCTTACCGCTCAGACGTGCGTCGCGGCCGACAACGATTGTCTTGGATGTGCGTGTGGTGTTGGCTGCGATAAAAGTCGCGTAGGCGGCTGTGAATTTGACGATGTCGAGGGGGGAGAGGCCGTCGCCGGGAGCGCCACCGATAGTGCCGCGGATGCCCGAAATGCTCTTGATGAGTGACATATTGATTATCGTATGTTAAATCTGGGGTTTAAAATACTGAAGTGTATAAAGATAGGGGACTACATAGGCAATCTCGCTGCTCGCGCCGGCCTGAGATTTCACAATGAGGTTCACTTTTGCATTGTAGCCTACGAATCGCATGGGAAGCTGTATGCCTGTACCATACTGGGTCGATTCTTCAACAGTGGTGTTGTCAAAGAGGAAGAATGTTGACGACGAACTCATGTTGTCGGCATTACCGACTCCAAGTTCAGAGTTGTCACCTCCGACTACATAGTAGAATAGATTGTAGCGTGTGTAGCGGAAATATACGCGGTCATTTTTCTCCGGCTTTTCCTTGTCACCGGCATCAATCACCTGCATGTAGACGTTTGCATCGTCGTCGATACAGTAATAAGGTGCGTTTTCACCAACTTCAAACACAGAATCGGCAGGGATATGGTCAACGACGCGATAGTTGACGAGATATTTGTTGACAGCCTGGTTCTCGTCCTGAAGACGCTCCGCGTAGCTTTTAGAATCCTCACAAGATGTGAGAGTGAGTGCTAACCCGAGGATAGCGAATATTGGATAGAGGATTTTCTTCATTTTAAATATTTATCGTAGTTTGGAATGATTTCAAGTAGTTTGTCGACGGCTTGGCATAGAGGCCCGTGAAACTCACCACCGGCAGCGTTGGTGTGGCCTCCGCCTGCAAAATTCTCCTCGCAGATACGGCTGACAGAAAAATCACCCTTACTGCGCATGGAGACTTTTACGCAATCCGGTGCGTCTTCACGGAGAAATACCGAGTAGGTCACCTCGGGGATTGACAGTGGTATATTGACCAGTCCCTCAGTGTCACCCTTGTTATAGTCAAACTCTTTAAGCTCGTTTTCGCTGAGAGTGATGATGGCAGCCTGATGGTTGGGTAGGAGTTGCATGCGGTATTGGCCATAGCCCATGATGCGGACTCTTGATTCCGACGAGGTGTTCATGACAAGTTTGTAGAGATTATCTTTGTCAATGCCTTTCCTCATGAGGTCGTGGATGATCAGATAGAGGTCAGGGTCGTTGGAATTATATGAGAAATTGCCGGTGTCGGTCATCATGCCTGTGTAGATGCAGGCGGCGGAACTGCGGTTGAGATAGCGCGTCCATCCGGCTTGCCACAGGAAGATGTAGAGCAGGGCTGAGGTCGACGAGACAGCAGGATTTGAGATGAGCACGTCGGTGTCGATACACGGGTCGAGATGATGGTCGATTACGACTCTCTTTGCTTTGGACGAAAGCAGGACGGGTGTCAGACGGTCTATCCGTTCTGCATCGTTGAAATCCATACAGAAGATGAGGTCGGCGTGGGAAATCAGTTCATGGGCTCTGTCGCTCTGACGGGTTGCTGCGATAATGTCGCGGACTCCGGGAAGAAACTGGAGCGAGCGTGGGGCGCAGTCGGCCGTAACGACATTGGCAGTCTTTCCAAGAGCTTTCAATATGTACCAAAGTGCACATGACGACCCTAACGCGTCACCGTCGGGGCTCACATGACATGTGATGACGATGTTGCGCGAGACAAGCACAAGTTGTTTGACCCTCTCGACGAGTTCAGGGTCAATAATAGTGCGAAATCTGTGCGTTTTTTTAATTTCTGACATAATGGATGCAAAGATAGCTAAAAATCCCGGGAGTTTAATGCTGAGAGACTAAAATTCATCGTTATTGTCGGACACCCGGGGCGGGTTCAACCGATTGAAGGGGGATTTGTCAGTTTGTCGTAGTGGTAATCGAATTTGTCGCGGAGAAGCGGTCTATTCCTGATTATTTCACGCAAATCATTCAGCCGGCCCGCATTTGGACTGTTCGCAAACCATAGACGAAGATAGCCACCTTCGGCATATTTCTCATTAAGATGGTCGAGAGTCCGCCTCCAATGCCCATCTTTGTCAAGCCCGGGATAATTGGCAAGTCCATACTGCACAGTGCGCAGTATGATTGTGTCAGGGTCTATGAAACGGTCGGCTTCTGCCACAATCTTCCCGTAGATGCTTCTCGGCTCATGGTCGGAGGACGCCCGATGGTCTTCACATGCCTGAGCTATCGTTTCAATATGTCCTTCGCTGAACCAGTCGCGCAGCCGCTTGTCTTCGCGGACAATCTGGCCCGACACAAGATGATGTGTCTTGCGGTCAACAGTCAGTCCGGTGTCATGATATGCCGCTATCGCATAGACGAGATTCATATCCACATCAAGGTCAGAGGCAATAGCAAGACTCTGTCCTATGACCATCTCGACATGATTGCGCTGATGCGCTGCATCAAAATTATCATACATCGGGAGAATATTGGTTTCGATGTAGTTCTTAAGTGATCCGTCGACCATTTCTATTTGATTTCAAATTTGACGTATGCGGTATGATGATTTAAGTATCGGTACGATACATGATTTTTAATCTATGAAGACTCACCCTTTTATGACAATCGAAGGGTTGATCTCTTTGAGTCTTGCCATAAAGCGGTCGCGGTCCTTGGGTGAAATTTCCAATGGCAGGGAACTTTTCAAAATATTCCTGTCAGAGAATTTGATGGACACCCGCTTCGTTGACAAAGCCGGGGCAGATAAGATTCCGCTTGTTTTCTTTATTTCGGTGATCTTTGCGATGGGAAACCACTCCCATTTATAAAAGAAGTTTCTTATGCCGAGTTTATCATTACAAATCCGGTACTTTACACTGGCAAACATCACAATCTCCAATATGCCAAGCAAAATAGCAACAATAATTCCGACAATGAAAATCTCTCCGTCGATAATCGGGCCGATAAAAGCGAATCCAACAGTGATAATGACCACAGCCGGTATCCACCAGTCAATTTTTGATGTATAGATTGTTGATCCCATATCAATCAGTCACATTAAACTGGAGATGGGTGATTGTCGCTATTGATTTCCCTTTTTCGGGGGATGAAAAGGTGAAATAGAGCGGATGCTTGCCATTGAGTTCTGTGACCTCTTTCACATTGGTTGTGAATTCTCCCGGAGTCGTCGGCATGTCTTTATCGAGAATTATTTCACCGATGGGTTTCGGATTCCCTTTCCATGGAGCAGAAGTGTATATCTCAATCTTTCCGTCGATTCTTTGCGGTGTGAGCCAAAGTGTTAGGCGAGGGTTATTCTTGCCGTGCAACGAATCGAAATTGAAATATTTGTAGCCAAGGATTGAGCCGTCAGTGCAGTTTACGACATTGTTGACATTTAGCTCTTCGTCGTAGGGATCAGCAACATTATGATTGGAAATATAAGCAGGCTCGAAGTAGGGGCCTGAGTAGTGCATCACCGGATATTTCTGATAAGCCGGAGTCGGACCTGTAAAATGTGAGGCGATCGCGGCCGGATAGCGTCGCAGTGGATCGAGACCTGCTGTCTCGAAGCCTTCAGACGTATATTCTGCCTCACTGATTGTCACTTTCCCTCCGGGGCCTTCCTCGACATCAACGTCGATCGGAGCGACCATTGCCTGACGTGCGTATTCGTCAAGGCCTGTCTGACGGTGGTAGAACACATACCACTGTCCGTTGACTTCCTGGATGCTGCCATGGGTATTGCCATTGACAGTCGCTGTAGCCATGGGTTTACCGTCGGCATCCGTGTCGCGCCCACGGGCGTCAATGATTGTACCTCCATAGGTGAAGGGCCCAAGAGGATTGTCGCCGTAAGCGTAGGCCAACGTGTAGTTTGACGCAGGAAGTCCCCATTCGCCGTCAGCGCTGACGCGGCTGAAGATGAATACGTATTTATCCTTGATCTTACGGATGGATGATGCTTCATAAAAGCGGTCGATTCCTTCAGTGTCAAATCCACTCATGAGATTTTCGACTATTTCAGTTCCAGGTTTTACCGTGGCCATAGTCTTGGGGTCAAGTTCGGCTGCATAGGTTTTCCCGAAGCCCCAGTAGCCATATACGCGGTTATCATCGTCGATAAACACTGCCGGGTCGAACCGTAGCACTCCGTCGCTTGCATCAGGATTGTCGGCATAGAAGTTCGTGGGCTTATATGGACCATCTGGGCGATCGGCGCGTGCTACCATGCCATTTCTCCCTTCGGCTTGGTTATTTGGGAAGAGCCAGTATTCCTTCTTGCTGTCAGGAAGAGTTCGCTCGGCAATGTCGGGTGCATACAGGACATCACCCAAGCCATTGGCCCGCAACGGATGGCCGTTGGCGTCAGTCTGTGACTCGAAAATCACGCCGTCGTAGCGCCAGTTTTCGAGAGAATCGACCGGCGCTGACCATGTCACAAGGTCATAGCCGCAATACATCCATTTGATCATGTCATGAGAGCCGAAGATGTAAACTCTTTTCTTGCCCGGGTTGTCAGGATCGTCGAACACGTACGGTTCACCGTCAGGTATATGTTCCCACAATGGAAGATAGGGGTTCATGGCGAGAAGAGATGTTCCGGCAGTGACGGTTAAAGCCGAGATGAGGAGGCGGGATAATTTCATGGATTTGTAAAAAGGGTTGTATCAGTGACTATTTCCTGGGCAATATCAATACGAAGCGAGCTCCTTTAGTATAGGTGGTGTCGAGATAGACATCTCCTCCGAGGATGCGTGCGAGCAGGCGTGAGATTGTCAGACCGAGACCGGCTCCCTGGGTTTCCTTGTCGA
This sequence comes from Staphylococcus sp., assembly GCA_023665865.1. Taxonomy (GTDB): domain Bacteria; phylum Bacteroidota; class Bacteroidia; order Bacteroidales; family Muribaculaceae; genus Duncaniella. The sequence continues at coordinate 51,803 of JAMPDC010000001.1, read as the reverse complement.
GCTTTACGAAGCGTTCAAAAATAGACTCCTTTTTATCGGCTTTTATACCAATGCCGGTATCAGTCACTACAAATCTTACTTTCTCAATATCTGTATTTCCTTCATCGTCATTTTCGAGACTAAATCCGAGAGTGATACTGCCACGTTGCGTAAATTTAGCGGCATTAGTGAGCAGATTGAGAAGTATCTGATGAAGACGCTGAGGATCTGTGAAGAGGCTGATTGCCGGAGAGGAGGCGTCGAACTGAAGTGCAACGCCCGGGGCTACTCTGTGGCGTACACCGTCGAGCACCATGGTGCAGAGGGCGCGGAGGTCTGTTGACTTGTTTTGCACCGGCACGGACTCACTGTCGATCTCCGAGATGTGGAGCACATCGTTGACAATAGTTGTCAGGAGTTCGCTGTTGAGCTCGACAAGCGATGTGAAGCGTTCGAGATAAGCTCTGTTTGAGGCGTCCGCACAATCAACAATCAGTTTGCAGTATTCGTTTATGGCTTTGAGCGGGGTGCTGACTTCATAGCTCATGTTCTTGATGAAATCTGTCTTCAGATTATTGGCTTTCTGAGCCACATCACGAGCTTTGAGAAGGTCTTTGCGGGAATTCTCAAGATTCTCGCTTTTTTCGATCAGAGCTCTGTTTGATTTGTCGAGGGTCGAAACGAGAGCTTTGTTGCGATGGTTAAGACGATAGAGCACAATGACCGATATGAGCAGGCATATCACTGCGATTATTGTGACAATTATGATGATTTTCATCGCTCGTGCTTCGCTGAGCTCCTTTTCGATATTTAATCTCTTGAAGCTGTTGGTAAGCTCAGAGGTGTCGGAAATCATCTGCAATTCGCGGAATTTCTCATCAAGCTTGTCGTGGATGTAAGCCTCCAGGATCTTATTGTATTCGAGCGAGGCACTCAAAAGGGTGGCGTTGTCACCGAGAGCCTCCGCACATTCGATTTCGTATCTTAATAGGCGACGGCGGTATTTATGGTTCTCCGGATTGTCGATGGCCTTTTTGATAAACTCAAGAGCCTGCGCATAGTTTTTGTAGGCCATGTGGTAATATATCTGTGGGCCTGGATACTGCTCGTTGGTCTCGGCCGAGGTGTAGTCGTTTTCGACGAGATCCATCGCAAGTTTGTAATATTTTTCTATTTCGTGTGGAGCGAGGCGGGGATAATTGGCGAGGAAGCGGCAATAGATGACATATTTATTGGCATCGTAGTTGCGATAGACACGGCCATTATCCTTATAGTGCTTCTCAAGTTGTTTTATGCCCTCAAGAGTGTTGAGGTCGGCCTGCATTGATTTCTCATATTCTTCGTTGTCGTTGTAGAGCAGAGCGGCATGCACGTTATACATGTTGCGCAGCGAGATTGTCTTCGGAGGAAGCTTGTTGATTAACTCCCCCAGTTCATCGAGCTTCGAGGACAGCAGATCACTTGACCCGAGCTGCGCGAGGATGGCACAGATCGCATGCTGGAGGATGATCTGGTCATAGATATTGTCCGGCGGATTCATCGAATATGTCTGAAGAAAGTCGACAAGCAGTTTTTTTCGCTGCTCTTCGCTGGAATAGACCGCCTGATACATGTTGCGTGTCAGTTTGATGAATGTGCGTGTTTCCCGCAGTTCGTCGGTGTCAACGAAGGGGGTGTCCTCGTGGCGTCCGAGGTTCGTGTAACGCGAAGTGCAGTTGTAGAGTTCGGTAAGCAGCGAGTCTTTGCGAACGGAACGTGCCGCGATGTTGCGCAGGATTTCAAGCGCGGCACTGGTGTCATTGGCACGATTTGCCACTTCAAACATCTTGAAACCAAACTCACGGCTCTCTTCTCTCGACATCAGGTCGAAAATGTTGACCATGATTTTCAGAGAGTCGGCGGGGGTATAGACTAATCTCAACTCCCGTGAGAGGGAATCTGTGAGATGTTTCGCGTCAGGTTTTGAGATTGCGGCAGCCGGCATTGATATAAATGCTGCAGTAGCCAAACTTATGATGAATTTCTGTATTTTCATGATAGTATATGAGAATTGTGATTGGCTTAGGGTTGTAAGGTGATTAAGATGATGATGTGGTTGCCTGTCACACATCCAGTTCAAGACCGGAACGTCTGACGATGGTCAGGATATCGGCCGGGGAGTTGGCGATATTGTCAGCGTGGTTGTCTTTAAGCTCCTTTAGGGAACGGAAGCCCCATGTGACACCACACGAATCCACACATGCGCGGCGAGCAGTCTCCATATCCACGCCGGAGTCTCCGACGTAGAGCACTTTTGATTTCCTTGTGGGAACTTTTGCAAGAATCTCAAACACAATCGACGGATCCGGTTTGGTCGGGACTCCTTCTTTCTGCCCTTCGACAGCATGCCATTCTATTTCCGGAAAATAATGGCGGATGAGGACTTCGACGGCTGCCTGATATTTGTTAGATGCAACCGCGACCTTGACTCCGGCTGCCTTGAGATCCATGAGCAGTTCCGGGATTCCGGGATAGGGATGTGTCAGATCGGTGTTATGTTCGTTGTAGTATTCCTTGAAATATTCCCTTACTTTCTCTACGGTTTCACTGTCACACTCGTCGACGGGAAGTGCGCGTTCGATAAGACGGGTGATACCGTTGCCGACCATTTGCGGATAGGATGATATGCTGTGTTCCGCATAGCCACATTTACGCAGCGCGTAGTTAGTGGCTGTTCCAAGATCCGCGATGGTATCGAGGAGTGTGCCGTCGAGGTCAAAAATGACAAGTTGTTTCATCGTTCGTCGTGTATATTTGGGGAAATATGTTTGATTGTTGTCAGAATGGATAGCCCACTGCGAAGTGAAAAGTCGCGTCGCGGTGCCAGTTGGGGTGGATGATAGGCCACTTTTCCTGTCCCATGGCAGGATTGTGGGCTTTCAATCCGAGATCGAAGCGCAGGAGGAAGTAGGAGAAGTCAAAACGGATGCCGACTCCGTAGGCCAAAGCTATCTGTTTCCAGAATGTATCGAAGTGAAACATGCCTCCGGGTTGATTCTCATAGTTATGAATTGTCCATATGTTACCCGCATCAACGAAGGCTCCTCCCTCAAGCACCCAGAAAAGTTTAGCTCTGTATTCGAGGCTGAGGTCGAGACGTATGTCGCCGCATTGGTTGATAAAGTCAGTCACGGTGTTGCGCGAGTCGTAGCTGCCCGGACCGAGGGTTCTGACGCTCCAGCCTCTGACACCGTTGGCACCTCCGGCATAGAAACGTTTCTCAAATGGGAGTACGGTGGAGTTGCCGTAGGGTATACCGATGCCACCGCCCACATGAAATGCCAGTGAGTGACGGGAGTTGATGTTTCGGGTGAGCGAGTAGTCAATCTCACTCTTTACATATTGTGAGTAGTTGATACCAAACACACGGTAGGCTCCATTGTGGCGGCGAACATCCGATAACGAGGAAATGGCATAGAGGAGGTTGCCGGCAGTCTCAACCGATGCGCGGATAGTATAGACGGTCGGTTGCAGACCGTAGGTTTTCAAAATGGAGGAGGGGATACGTTTGTTGGTGTTGTAATATCTGTAGCCCATGCTCATGATGAAATGGTCTTCATAACTGTAGCGTAGCAGGGGATTGTCGGGGGCTATGAGGTCGAGGAAATCATTGGTGCTCTCGGGTAGATATACATAGTTGATGTCAATGAGGTCGAAATAGTGGCGGCGTGTGTTGCTACGGTTTACCCATTTGTATTTCCACGCTGCGCCGGCTATGATGCGTGTATATTCCGGACGTTCCTGATAGTTGAATGATAGAGCAAACTCTGTGCTGACGTTGAGGCGTTCGCGTAGGCGTTGTGAAGCGAAAGGAAATTCAAATTTCGGGAAAGTTATACCAACCTCTCCGGCATACTCAGTGTAGCGGTCATTTATAAGGCCATTGAATGTCCCGGATAAACTTTCATAGTTCATGCGCAGTCGTGCTGTCAGCAGTTGCGAACCTTTGGCAAGGTTGCGGTGTTGGTAGGTGGCTCCGAGACCAAAGCCGAGATCACCCTCGGAGTTGGTGCCTTCTACGTCAAAGGTGATTGACTGCTTCTTGTTGCGGCTCAGCATGATATAAGCATCAAGCCAGTTCTTTCCATCAATGTCGCCCACGGATACAAGCTCTATGTTGATGGATTTAAGTATGCCGAGGCGGGCAAGCGATTCGTATGTACGGTCGACATCCGCCGCCTTATAGAGTTGGCCAGGTGTCAAAAAGCATTTTTGCTGTAGGGCGCTCGGCTTGATATAGTGATCCTCGCCATATATAATAGCCACATCTTTATAATATACAGTGTCAGAGGTGACGTTTTCAGCCTTAGTCCCGGGTGCGGTACCATTGGTGACGAAATATACCTTATTTATAAAATAACGGCTATGGTGGGCTGTGGTGTCAGCCACGATCTTTCCTCCGCGAAGAGTGTAGGGGGGACGGACTGTCATTGTCAAGTCAACCTCCTTGGAATACTCCGACGTATCAGCATAAAACGTGATATACTCTTTATTGAATGAGTAATATCCGTGATTGCGCAGGCGTTGGGTGATGAGTGTGCGCTCTCCGTCAAGCATATCGCGGTCAAAGCGGTCGCCCGGTTTGATTGTGAGCTGCATGGAGTCCTCCAGGATGATTTTTTCGATTGCGGGATCTGGAATCTCGAAAGTCACGGAGGATATGCGTCGAGGTTGGCCGGTAGTGACTATGTAGTTGACATCGATACGTTTTTTATCAGGATAGACAACTGTGTCAGCTTCGACAATGGCCTCGAGGTAGCCCCTGTTGACGAGTGCAAGCCGTAGTTGGCGGACGGAGGCGTCAGTCAGCGACTGAGAGTAGATTACTGGAGCCTGCCCCATGCGACGCACCCAACGGTTGTACCATTTCGTCGTATCATCACCGGAGAGGTTATAGGTGCCGAGCTGAAGTTTCCAGAATCCCAGCACTTCATGGTTGGGCGACTGCTTCAGATAGTTGACAAGATCACGGCTGGTGACCTCGTTGTCTCCTGTGATCTCAATTTTCACATTGTCGAGCAGATATTCGCCGTCGTGGACGTGGCGCGTGGCGCTACATCCGGCCAAAAACAATAGCAGGACAAGGCTAGCAATCGGAGAATAAATTATATAGCGACGAAGATTGTGCATAAATGTGTATAAATACATGCAAAGTTACATCACCGATCCCAAATAACCAAGACTATCGGTTTAAAATGCGCTGCCCTACTCTCAACAAGCAAGTGCAAAATTACGAAATCATCGCATAGAATTCTTTAAGAGGTGTAGAGAAATTGATTTTCGCTCGTGGCCGTTGATTTAATTTTCGTTGTACCTGCATGACTTCATCGTCAGATACATTTCTGAAATCAGTGCCTTTCGGGAAATACTGCCGTATGAGTTTGTTTGCGTTCTCGATAGCTCCCTTTTGCCATGAAGCATAAGAGTCTGCAAAATATACAGTTGTGCATAAGGCTTTGGCAAATTCCTGATGGTCATAGAATTCCGTGCCGTTATCGGTCGTGATGGTTTTAAGGGCCCGAGTCTTCCTGAAAGGGAAAAGCATCTGTATTATGGCCTGTTTGACAGCGGAATGATGCTTCGTTTCAAGTCTCTTGATAAGCACATATGACTTTGAGCGCTCCACCAATGTTACCAGACAGCTCTTTTGTCCGGCTCCGACAATCAGATCAAGTTCCCAGTCTCCGAAACGGTAGCCATTGGCCTCAGGAGGTCTTTCATGTATGGACACACGGTTCGGGATGTTCGTGGCCTTTGTGGCCTTGGCCCGCTTTATGTGATGGCGGTACTTCATCTTGTGCCTGCAATGGATATGCAGTTCAGGATGCTGCCGGATATAGGCATAGATTGTTTCATTTTTTCACCCCTGGCTTTAAGATGTGCGGAAATCTGTTGGGATGACCATTGCCGGCTCTTCAGCAGGTTAATGGCTTTCTCCATCACCGATTGTGAAATCATTCGGTTCCGGCATATGCGTTCACGCCGCTCCATGGCCATCTCATGAGCCTTTCGCCAGCTGTAATACCGTCCATTGCGGCAACTGTTGCGCTTTAGCTCACGTGATATTGTTGACTGTGAGATGCCTACGATTTTCGCAATCTCTTTTCTTGGTGTTTTGCTTTGAAGTAAGGCCGAAATTTGCGACCTTTGCTCCGAGGTTAATTGATGGTACATAAGCAATACAAAATTAGTTAATCTCAGGGAGACTTCGGTCTCCTTTTTTTGTATTGCTTGTTGAAGGTTACATTTTGCGACACTGAATATCGGATTGGGGAGGGGCTGTGGCTTTATGAAGCCCCATCCCCAAGCCGCCATTCAGTGACGAACGCAAAAAACATGTGGGCTATTCAGTCGGAAGTTTTGCACTTCGTTTCTGAAACTGCGTTAAAATGCGCTGCAGATTGTGCCGATACCCGCCAATCCACACCTGTTTGCACATTGAACCTATATTCCGTTGCATGTCGCTATATTTTGTCAAACTTTCAGTACGTGGATTTGGAATATAGGTCAGGGATTAGTAATTTTGCAAGTTGACTGAGGAGCAGGTCTGCTCTGATGGTCCGCTTAAGGTTTAAAAACATCAATATTCAAAGAAAAATATCCGGTAGAATTATGAAAGGAAAAATGTCGCCCATGATCATTCTGATCATTGTTCTGGCAGCGCTTCTGCTTATTGCAGTCGGTTTTGGTATCACTCAAGTAGCCTCGTTGAAATCGCAGGTACAGGAGGCTCAACTTGAGAATGAGGAACTCAAACTATCCAACGAACAATTACAGCTCTCAAGCGAATTCGATATGCTCAATGCCGAATTCCAGCAATATGAAGATCAGGCACAGCGTCTTGCCAACGACACTATTCTTGCAAAATATACCGCGGCCAAAGCTAAGGTGGAGCAACTCATGCAGGAACTGAAAAGCGAGAAAGTGAAATCCCAGGCACGCATCAACGAGCTTCAGAATGAGATCGCTACTCTCAAGAGTCTGCTCCGTCATTATATCGCACAGATTGACTCGCTCAACAAAGAAAACGCCGGTCTCCGTGCTGAAAATCAAGAAATCAAGAGTCAGAATCAGCGCCTGTCATCACAGGTGCAAGCCGTGACAAAGACTGCCGAGACCCTTAGCGAGCGCATGACTCTGGCTGAGAAACTCAATGTCACAGGTGTCTCGATCACAGGCCTCAAGAAAAACGGAAAGGTGGAGAAAAACATCACAAAGGCCAAACAGCTTATGGTGTCGTTTACAATACCTCAGAACAATTCCACTCCGGTCGGGGAGAAGACCATCTTCCTCCGAATCGTTAATCCCGAAGGGCAGCTCCTTGGGGGGGCAGGATCGTTCAGCTTCGAGGGTAAGTCAATCCCCTGTACCGCACGCAAGACTATAGAATATGCAGGAGAGGAAATCTCTGGTCTTAAGGTCTATTGGGATGTCAACACAACTCTTACCCCCGGTGACTATACTGTCGAACTTTTCACTGACGGTTATCGTCTTACCTCGCGTCACTTCACTCTGAAAAAGTAAACTTGATCGATATGGAACAATTATGGCAATCAGTATCGACCGTTGAGCTTACGACCTCATCAGCTATATTCAGGATCGCGCTCAGCCTGGTGCTTGGCAGCGTCATCGGAATCGAGCGCAAGCGCAAAGGTCAGATGGCCGGTCTGCGAACGTTCTCTCTAATCTCAATGGGCGCCTGCATTGCCATGATGCTTTCCATATATGTCTGTCAGGAGACAGTGGGTCTTCTGCGTGGCGACCCGAGCCGTATAGCCGCCCAGGTCTTGTCGGGTATAGGTTTTCTCGGTGCCGGTACAATCATACAGATGAAGGGCTCGGTCAGAGGTCTGACCACCGCTGCCGGCATCTGGATCATAGCGACTATCGGTATGGCTGTCGGCTGCGGACTCTATCTGATTGCAGGAGTGGCTACTTTGCTTGTGCTTGTTGTCCTTACAATCCTCGAGCAGATTGAACATCGTGTCAATGTCGGCAACGAGGCGCGTACCATCCGCTTGAAGGTGAAAGGTATAGTAAAGAGTATCAAGCCCTATCGTGATGTCCTCGAGCATTACAATATACATCTCTCGCGCGTCTATGTAGAGTATGACTATGAAGCGGACACCACAAGGATGAACCTTCTGATTCTTATCCGTGAACATTCGGATTTCATCGAGGTGTTCTCGGCTCTCCACGATGTCAGACCAACCATCTCAATTTCCCTTTCAAACCAGGCTGACCTCTCGTGAACCGTATGGAGCTGAAAACGTCAGTGATAAACTATGAAGAAATAGTATGATGCTCAACTTTATTCTGGCTAATGTTGCCACCGCTTCCGAAACATTCAATGTGGAGGGCCTTATCCGTGACCTTGCGTTTATCCTGATACTCGGAGCTGTCACGACTCTCTTGTTCAAATGGCTGAAGCAGCCTGTTGTACTCGGTTATATTGTGGCCGGTTTTCTTGCAAGTCCTCATTTTGAGTATCTACCATCGGTAACGACTGAGGACAATATCGAGTTCTGGGCGCAGATTGGTATAGTCGTTCTGCTCTTCTCCCTTGGTCTTGAGTTCAGTTTCAAGAAGCTGGTCAATGCCGGCGGTTCGGCTGTGGTGACCGCGCTCTTCATTGTCTGTGGCATGATGGGAGCCGGTTTTGCGGTCGGTCATATCTTAGGCTTCTCCAATATCAACAGTCTTTTTCTCGGAGGCATGCTGTCAATGTCGTCGACCACTATTATCATCAAGGCCTTTACCGACCTCAATTTGCGCCACCGCAAGTTTGCGTCGTTGGTGTTTGCTGTTCTGATAGTCGAGGACCTGTTTGCCGTCCTGATGATGGTGATTCTCTCGTCGATAGCAATCAACAACAGTGTAGAGGGTGGAGAGATGCTCTATAGTGTGAGTAAACTTGCCTTTTTTCTTATCATCTGGTTTGTCGTAGGTGTTTTTGTGCTTCCGTCACTGCTCAACTCACAGCGCCGTTTCCTCAATTCCGAGACTCTCCTCATAGTGTCGATGGGTCTTTGTCTCGGCATGGCAGTCTTCTCGGTGGCCTGTGGCTTCTCGCTTGCTCTCGGAGCCTTTGTGATGGGCTCGATCCTTGCCGGAACGAGTTTTGCAGAGCGTATCGAAAAGGTGACACTGCCGGTCAAGGATCTTTTCGGGTCTGTATTCTTTATCTCTGTGGGCATGATGGTCAATCCCCACATCATAGTCCAATATTGGATGCCGATTCTGTTTCTGTCGTTTGTGGTGATTGTCGGAATGATATTCTTCGGCACCACCGGCATGTTGCTCACCGGTCAGTCGCTGCGTGTGGCGATAGAGTCGGGATTCTCGTTGACACAGATAGGAGAATTTGCTTTCATCATCGCCTCGCTCGGCATGTCGCTTGGTGTACTTGATCCGCAGATCTATCCTATAGTGGTGGCAGTGTCTGTTGTCACAACTTTCACTACACCATATTTTATCAGGATGGCTGATCCGACATGCAACTTTGTAGAAGCTCACCTGCCGAGACGTCTGCATTTCCTGATTGACCGCTACACGGAAGAGGCTACCTCATCGGCCAATGCGACAAAAGAGTTGTGGCAGTCGCTTTTCAAGCGCTATCTATGGCGTGTGGTGCTCTACTCAATGGTGTTGATCGCCCTCAGCCTGATATCTCTCAACTATATCCGGCCACTGTTTGTCAATCTCTTCCCAAGTTGGGGGAGATTCCTGACGGCCATAGTCTCGCTTGTGATAATGTCGCCCTTCCTCCTTGCGATGACCTATCCGGCCTCAAAGAAGACCGAGCGCGAGCGCTTGATTGCCGCCAATGCCCGCTATGATGTCCCGCTCATAATAATGACTATCGTCAGGCTGCTCATAGCAATGGTGATTCTTGTTTATCTCCTCAGTTCGATATATTCGATGACAGTCGGATGGACTATTGGCGTGGGCTTGTTCTTGATTCTTGCCCTGTCATTCTCCAAGTCAGCCCACAAGCGTATGGTCAGGATAGAGTCGCGCTTCATGGATAATCTCAACGAGCGCGAACTGCGGCGCAGCGGTGCAAAAAACCGTCTTGTCCCTAATATGCACCTCGCTTACATGACTGTTGGCTATGAGTGTCCCTTCGTGGGCGAGCAGCTGATGAATTCCGGACTCCGTAGTCACTACGGAGTTTCTGTCTCATCAATTCAAAGAGGTGGCCGCATGATTATGGTCCCCGGAGCCAACGAACGGGTCTTCCCTGGCGATGTACTTGGTGTGATTGGCACAGATGAAGAGATCCAGCAACTGCTTGCGGTCGTAGAGGCTAATGGGGATGAAGCTACAGATACAAATTCTAACGATGTTAAACTCACGGCACTGCGGTTGAAAGAAACATCGCCCCTGATCGGAAAGACAATCATCAGCTCCAATTTCCGCAACAGATGGGAAGCCCTGCTTGTGGCGGTGCAGCGTGGAGAGGAGTATCTGCAGCCGGATCCATCCATAGTTTTCGCGGTCGATGACACGCTTTGGGTTGTCGGAAATCTCAAGCGTATCGCGCCGATAGAAGGTTGAATATTACGGTAAACGTAAAATAATTTTGGAAAGCCCGACAAAAGATTGTATCTTAGCGGAGGAAAGCCGTGAACTTTTTCAACCACGAATTGTTTACCTTTTGTAGAAATTATTCAACCCTCTAAAAATTATAAAAGATGAAAGCATTAAACATTGTGCTCGCAGTTATCGGCGGTGCTGTCGCAGGCGCCACAGTTGGTCTTCTCCTTGCTCCTGAAAAGGGCGAAAACACCCGTAAGAATATCGTGAAATATCTTGAAAGCAAAGGTATCAAGCTCCAGAAGAGCAAGCTTGAGGAACTCGCCGACGAGATTGCCGAGGAAATCCAAAAGTAAAAAACGTCCGGCATGACCGGGACTCCCGGTTGCTGACGCTTCATTAATAAAAACATCTCTGACACCTAAATTAACAACTATTACAACTATGTCAAATCTATCATTGCTTTATGCCTTTATCGGTGGTGCCATTGTCGGAGCCGGCGCAGCCTTGCTTTTTGCCCCTGAAAAGGGTGAGGATGTGCGTGCCCGTATCGCTGATTTGCTTCGCAAGAAGGGAATCATCTGCTCTGACAACGAGATTGATGCTCTCGTCGAGCAGCTCACTACCGAGATTGACGATTAAAAGAGGCATACCGACCCGTAATATATGATGATATGATGAAGGCCCGTGACTGGAGTTGAAACCGCAATGTCCGCCACGGGCCTTCAGTCGGGCCTGAAATTCACACATTATATCCTTTTTATTTCCTCTTATGTCTGACAACAAACAAAACCAGATACATTCCCTTTGGGATGAGCTTAAGTCTACTCTGAAGCTCAATGTCGATTATGCGAAATTCACTGCCGCCGAAAAGCTCACATTGCTTCTGACGACACTTGCTTTCGCACTTCTCGCTTTTGTGTTGATTTCCTTGCTGATGTTTTTCCTATCGATGGCGATCACCCGTTGCATTGCCACCGGGGTCGGAATGATATGGGCATACTTCATCATGTGTGGTTTCTATCTTGTTTTACTCGTTGTCGCTTTTGCTTTCCGCAAGACATTGATCATAAATCCGATAGCGAAATTTGTGTCACGCCTCTTCTTTAATCCCTGAGATAGATATAACCTGTTCATATAAACTGCTAAAAATCAACTTTTCAAATGAGCGCAACCAAACAACTCCCTCACGAAAAGCCCGAATGGACTGGATATACTCTTGATCAGATCCGCTATATGCGAGCCTACACGGCCGCGCGCCTTGAGATCAACCGCGACCGCATGCAGCGCAATCTGGCCAACCTCAAGAATGCCGGTCCGGTTTCCAAATCTGGTATTCTCGGAAAAGTCCTCGGCACATTGAGCTATCTCGATATCGCTCTTGTCACTTTCCGCATAGGCAGTAAGGCTCTCAAAGCCATGCGCCTGTTCAGGAGAAAATAGAATGTCTCACATATTATATAAACCAGTGCTATAGTGAACGATTACGTAGAAGTGCGTCTCGATCTTTCGCCAGCCGACGAAACACGCACAGATATTCTCGCCGCCCTGCTCGCTCAGGTTGGCTTTGAGAGTTTTGTACCCGATGAACATGGTCTCACAGCTTATGTGAAGGCCGATGATTATTCAAAGTCGGCGTTAGACGACATAATTGCCGATTTCCCTATGCCGACTGATTTTACAGTCGCAGACACCAAGGTCGAGGGTAAGGATTGGAACAGTGAATGGGAAAAGAACTATTTCCAACCGATCGTCATTGATGATCAATGTGTCATCCACAGCTCTTTCCACAAAGATATACCCGAGTGCACCTATGATATTGTCATTGACCCGAAGATGGCCTTCGGCACGGGGCATCACGCCACCACCAGTCTCGTACTCCGTCAGCTTCTCGCCATGGATCTCCGTGGGAAAAAGATGGTCGATATGGGGACTGGCACCGGCATCCTCGCTATCCTTGCGTCAATGCGTGGCGCAGCAAGAGTTGATGCGATAGAGATAGATGAATTTGCATTCACCAATGCCGTCGACAACGTCAGACTGAATTTTGCCGAGAATGTTTATCCGCGGCTTGGCGATGCCTCACTGCTTGCAGGCATAGGCGACGTAGATATATTTGTCGCCAATATCAACCGTAATATCATTACAGCTGATCTTCCCGCCTATGTCAAGACACTCGCGCCTGGAGCAACTGTGATTTTCAGTGGCTTCTATGAAGAGGATGTGAAAGTCATTCTTGACGTGGCCCGTCCTCTCGGGCTTGAATATGTGGCCCATCATGTACTTGACAAGTGGACCTGTCTTGTGCTGAAGCTATGATCAGGTTCATTAATCCGTGGGAGGTGGACCGTTGAGGCAAAATCTTCCATTACATAGCCATAAGAATCTGTCTGACATTGGGATTCATGCCAAGATTGTCACGCAGGATGATCTGACATGGCAACCGATTGACTATGCGCACCGCGACGATTACTATATGTTTGGTATTATCGTCAGCGGGCGCCTATGTATTGAGGTTGATTTCAATATTCAGAATCTCTGTGAGGGGGAGCTCCGGGTTATCACTCCCGGACAAGTCCATCGATTTGCCGGCGGAGAAAGTTTCGAGGGTTGGATGCTCATGGTGGAACGCGAGATTGTAGATGACCGATATAAATTGATATTTGAAGAGGCATCGATCAATGGGGTTTTCGCTCAAGTCGGGGATAAGGATTTTGAGAATATCAGAATGATTTTTTCTTTGATATACTCCATATTGTCTAAAGAGTCGGTTGATATACATGTTGTCAGAAGCCTCGTGTCTGCGTTTGTCGGTATTGTAGCCGGTCATTTCAAAAATGTCTGCTCTCAAAAAGCAGGCTACAACAGCCGCTACAGCGAGATACTCATTCAACTCAATTCCTTATTGCAGACTAATCTGGCCAATAGCCACAGTCCATCCTTCTATGCAGATAAACTTCATATATCGGCATCATACCTGAATGAAGTTGTCAAAAGCGTGACAGGTAGTAATGTGAGTAACTACATTCGTAATGAAATTGTACTCCGTGCCAAGCGGATGCTATATCATACGAATATGACTGTCAAAGAAATTGCAGCAGCATTGGGATTTGATGACAGTGCCTATTTAACCCGTATATTCACAAAGACAACCGGTAAATCTCCGGCAAAGTTCAGGGTATAGTGCCTCAATATGGTCGAATCCAACCAATGGTTTGATTTATTGATAAGTTGCTATATGTCTATTATCCGATAGGTGTCTCAACATCCAAAATTGTAATTGCCGATGATATAAGAAACGGCTACGATGAGCATTATCACCGTAGCCGTTTGTCGTTTTTAGTCGGTTGAAAACGATGTAATAGAGACAGCCTCATCCGTGCAGTTGTGGCACGGTAATTACATTGGTTGGAAATTATTTAGCTAATTAGGGAATTTTCGAGCCGCATTGACAAGTCAACATTGAAAATATCCCGAAGGAGCCAAATAGTCCTTCCTTTGAAATCCCTACTGCGCTGTCCTGAATGATAAGAATTTCATATCAGTCCATCTATTTATCGATACTGGCAGTTGCTATCTCAAAAAAAAATGCTAATTTTGCACACAAATTCAGCCGAAGAGTTGGCTGTCAGAATGAAAAGGTGTTATTTGAATTATCTTTTTTCGGTAAATTCTCGCAAAATCTACTGATTGTTAGAAAGGTAATGGCAAATAGCACCTGCATCGGATGCTTTATATCTACCCACATCGGGTACTATATAGCAGATCGGTGTGGGTGTTTGTCATATCTCTAACAAAGGCAATGCGAGAAGCCTACCGAAAAGGTATGACGAGTACAATCCCACACCTTTTCTGTATCCTATCGTGAATCGTTTCATTGGGATTGTGGAGCGAACAAAAACAGTTTTATAATGAATAACAAACTGAAACACCTACAGTCGCTGGTGGCTGTAGCTCTGTGTGTCATTGTGGGTTGGCTTTTGCAAGCTGTAGCGATGATGACGATGAACCAGCAGGAGATGAACTTACCTCTATTATCGTAGGGGATTGGGCACAGGATGGAGATAACGACATTCTCACTGTAAATGCCAATGGAACTGGAGTAGGATATGATAATCCTACTGATTTTCAAAACAACCATGAAGGATACTCATTTACATGGTCTTATAAAGACGGTTGGGTTAATGTCAATATCAATTTCTATGGCGAAACCCAAATTGAGGAAATGAGAGTAGAATCAGTATCTAAAAACAAAATTGTATGGCGTAGATACGACAAAGAAGCTGGTAGTGGCGAAGGCTATGATAAAGATGCTTTCGGCTACTATGAGCTGTGGACTTGGGAACGCTATACAAAATGATAAATTGCAGGGGATAGTTCTTACATAAAGTATTATCCCCTGCATTAATCTACAATGAGTAGGTATATCCTACATTCCATTCTACTTATTTTTACAGCTATAGCCTTTACTAGCTATGGGGATGATAAGGATGAACCAGAAGCAACCTACAAAATTAATGGTAGAGGTGTTGAAGTGTATTTACTATTCGCTCCCTTGTCCTTTCACTAAATGGTGCCGATCATGTTTGATTACGGTTCCTTTGCTGGGATTGGTGTGCGACATTCCGTCCTAAATCGCCAAGGCAACTACACACTTGAAATTTAAGAACATCTTTCTCGCGCCCGAACTCCTGTAGGTTGCTTGCACAAACTCGGTGAACTTCACTACCGATTCCGTGTTCAACATATTTTCGGATTATTCCAGTAAAACCCTGAATAGTCCAACAAGAAGCGTAATTCATCCATTGACGCTACTGCCGCGATCCGCTAATTTTGTAGTCAAAAATAAAAACGACTGCAAGATGAAAAAAGCAATGAAGTTGAAGATCTGTGATTGGTCCCTGCTTTTATTTGCCGGAGTGATATTTGCCTCCGGTCTACAACTGGAGATAAATCCCGGTGGACAAAGTGTATGGGTATGGCTACACATAGTCATAGGTGCGATTTTATTTATTGGCATATTCTGGCATATAGCTCTTCATAAGTCATCTCTGAAAAAGCGACAGCCCAGTTCCGGTCGACAAAGACATAAGAATCCATTTCTCGGACTTCTCTTTGTCCTTACGTTATTTAGCGGAATTATTGCGATCTCTCATTGGATTGGTCATTATCATCATACAACCGCAGGTGGAATCCATGGGAAAATAGGTTTTCTATTTATCATAGCGATAATAATCCATGTCAGGAATTACCGTAGGTTCTATAATATATTTTAGTGTTTGCTTTCAAGTAGAAAGCTTGCAATTTCAGATCCCAACACATGGGCTTTTTGCAAATCTTCTGTGAACACGGCTTCTCTATATTTTGATTTCTCAGCTTCGTCAAATACTTCTACTCTATATTTTGAATAATCTGAGAATTGATATGTATTGTATGCGCAAAGTCGCTGTGGCGATGAAAATATATGGCCTAAGAACATATCCACATTATCCATGGCCCTTGACGGAGCATATTTCTCCTGGGTATTCATAGTGAAGATTGTCACAACAGCAGCTTTCTTTTTTGCAAGAGAACGATACCCGGTCTCGTATGAACCAAGAGAGAAACAGAGCCTTTCAAGAAATGCTTTTGCACAACTATTCACATCCATCAGATAGATCGGAGATGCCAATACGATACAATCTGCCGTGTTTACCATATCAAGTATCGGTGTGAGGTCATCTTTGAGTGAACATTTGCCATACCGATCACTACACTTGAGTTTGCATGCAAAGCAGCTCTGACAACCTTTGAATTCAAGATCATTTAAGAAGACTGCGGTTATTTTACTATTTGGGGCGGTAGTTATCACTCCTTTTTGGAAGGCCATACACATCTGGGCCGTATTGCCATTTTTTCGTGGACTGCTATTTATAATTATTATTTCCATTGTAAAAATTAGTGATTAATTGTGTCTTTCGTCTGATCCCATATATGAGTGTTGACATTTTTTATTAATTTTGTGATGCAAAATTAGACGATAAAAAGAGTGGAAACAATAACTTACCGAATGGTTTGACCCTTACCGAAAAGTTTGTCTTACTCATTTTTAATTTTTTTTCAGCAGACACGATATGGCAAAAAAATTGGACTATGGATATTGCAAGGCTGCTCCGATGCTTGAATGGCTCGGAAACAAATGGGCGTTGGTCGTCCTCATGAAGATTTCCGAGAGCGAGCCGGTGCGTTTCAATGAACTGTACC
The DNA here is from genome assembly GCA_023665865.1 of Staphylococcus sp. GTDB lineage: Bacteria > Bacteroidota > Bacteroidia > Bacteroidales > Muribaculaceae > Duncaniella. The sequence goes on along the minus strand of JAMPDC010000001.1, from coordinate 35,003 downwards.
GTAATATCCCGTCGGTGTCAGAAAAAGTGCTGTCGCAGGTGTTGAAACAACTTACCACGGACGGTATAATCGAGCGTCAGCTTTACCCGGATGTGCCTCCTCGCGTCGAATATTCCATCACAGATTTAGGATCTACTTTACTTCCTCATGTTCGAGCTCTGATGGACTGGGGACGCGAAAATTTCGATCGGATAATGGAAAGCAGAAATAACACAAAATATTGATATGGAAATAATCTCTTTGCGAAAGAATCCTGAATATCTTGAACAGGCGATTGCCTATTTTCAAGACAAATGGGCTACGGAAGATTCTATGGCTGTATACGACGATTGTATGCGTCATTGCATAGATGCCGCCAACCCTCTCCCTCAATGGTATTTGCTGACTGATGGAGATAGAATTGTCGGCTGCGCAGGGTTGGTGACCAATGATTTTAATTCCCGCATGGATCTGTATCCTTGGTTGGCTGCACTGTATGTGGAGGAAGATTGCCGAGGTAATAATTATGGCAAAATGCTTGTTGAATATGCCGCTGAGGATGCAAGATTTTTGGGATTCGGGGACTTGTATCTATGTACTGACCATATTGGATACTATGAACGATTCGGTTTTGATTTCATAGGCTATTGTTTTCATCCATGGGGTGAGAAAACACGGGTCTATCATTTATCATGTATGAGATAAATTCAACAGTCCGCCGAAATGTGTCTCAGGATATATCAAGTCCCATCGTTTTTTTGTAAATTTGCAAGAAACCATTGATCCGTTATTTTATGAGCATATATTCTTTTTCATTCTCTCCTACCGGCACCTCCGCCAAGATTCTTAGTGATATTAACGAAGGAATATCCGGGGTGCTGAATACTGATATCAGTTTCAGGGACCTGACGTTCCATCCGGTAGAAGACATTGTGCTAAGTCCCGATGATATTATTATCGTAGCAGCCCCTGTGTATGGCGGGAAAATTGCTCCGATTGTAAAGGACCGGCTTAAAGGTATAGTCGGAAACAACGCAAAATGCGTAGTTGTCGCTGTGTATGGAAACCGTGCATTTGAGAACGCAGTGGTTGATTTTGCATCATTTATGTCTGACAGCGGATGTTTGATATGTGGCGCTGCTACATTCATTGGTGAACATTCCTATTCGACGGCCGACACTCCCATTGCCTCCGGTCGTCCTGACCAACAGGACATGGCAGCTGCCCGGGCTTTTGGAAAGGAAATAGCTTTAAAAATCAGAAGGGATGAATTGTGCAAAATAAGTCCATCATCATTGACTGACGAACCCTCACCGATGGAATCCATGATTAATTTCAGGAATTTTGTAATCGGCTACCAACAGCAGCAGGCAAAAAGGCCCGTTACTTATCTTCCCGAGGTTGATACGTCGCTTTGTGACGACTGTGGGAGCTGTTATGATACTTGTCCGACAGGTGCAATAACACCGGGTTGCGAGGATGCAGATCCTACGAAGTGTATCAAATGTTGCGTATGTGTCAAAGTCTGCCCGCAAGGCGCACGCCGTTTCTTTTCACCATTTGCTCAAACCTTGTCTGAAAACTTTAATATCCGGAAATCACCCGTATGGATTGTTTAATATCAAGTATCCTTTACTATAGATGGAATAAGGCATAATTGCAAATTATGAACTCTTATAAATAGTGAGCCTTGCAAATATGGACGTAAATAACAAAGGCTTGTCAGAATCATACAGAATAATCCGCCAATTTATCAAATGCCATGCCGGAGAAGGGGATGCCGTCTCTGCACGGCAAGCGGTCGATGCAATAACTCCTGCTGCCGAACAGGGCGATGCGAAGGCTCAGATGCTTCTCGGCAAGTATTATTCGTGGGGTTATCATGGCGGGTGCGATAATCGGAAAGCTATCCATTGGTTTGAAAAGGCTGCGGATAGCGGCACTCCCGAAGCTGCCATGCTCATCATGGAGATATATCGCAACGATTGTCCCGACGGAATAGATGCAGAGCAACGAAAGTCGTTGATTCTTGGATGGCACAAGCGGTGGTTCGATCTATTGGCATCGACGGCTGACAAGGGTTCGGTTGATGCAGCCAAGACATTGATGAATATGTATATTGAGGATTGTCCTGAGGACATAAATCCCTGTGATGGCCTTGAAACAGCACGGAAGTGGTACGACCGCTGGATTGAGATAATGACGGCAAAGGCATCAAAGGGCGACTTGGAGGATAAGATGAACCTTGCCGATATACTTCTGTATGCTGATGGTGTCCCGGAGGAACTGTTGGATTGCTTCTCGGACGAAGATGACGAGCGGAGCCTGTCGCAAGCTATACGACTGTATAAAGATATAATAGACAGCGACAGTGATGGCTTCTTCAAGTCGGAAGCCTATTACAAGATGGGATGTGCATACAATGATTTAGGCGAAGAGAAAAAAGCCTTCACCTGCTTTAAGAAAGCTACCGGGACGAACAACTGCTGCCATGAAGCATTTGCGAAAATAGGGGATGCCTATCGCTTTGGCAAAGGCATTGAACTGGACGATGTGCAAGCTCGTAAATGGTATAGGAAAGGCGCGGATGCCGGTGAAATTACGGCAATCCTGAAACTTGCCGAATGTTACAAAAACGGTATCGGCGGCAGTCAGGATTATAAAAAGGCTATGCTTGAATATCAACACATAGCCGAGCGCATCAATGGCCGAGGATTCAAGCATCAAGCAACCGGAATCGGAACTGCATTATACGAGATCGGCAATATGTACCTGAAAGGACTTGGCGTGCCGCCCGATTTGAAAAAGGCGATAGGCTGTTTTAAACTCGCTGCCAAGAAATGCAATAATACTCAGGCAGAACAACAATTAAACGAATTACTTTAGCATTATGACAGAAAAAGATATTCTTTGGAATAGATTTATTGATGAAATCTGTGAGCGCGATGCGATGACTCTTTCACCGATTCAGAAGAAAGCGGTGCTCTGCTTTTGGTATGATGCCGAGATGCAGAACGGAGGACATTCCGGTTATCTTGAAAATTATCCCGAGACAAATCCGGTTGAAGTGGAAGATGCCATCCTGACTGTCGGCAACAAGGAGATGGCCGACAACTACCGCCGGGCAATCACCGATGGAGAAGAGGATGATTGGAAAGAAACTGACAATGCCTATTACGATTTCGAACCTTCGCTATGCGATTGCCTTGAGCAATTTGTATGGGAAAACAAGGATGTTATTCTTGACTGAAATGCCTACTAATTTATGTATAGAAAACATCTATTTGAAATAACAAGGCGGTATATTGGCAACTGGGGCATCACATTGTACACTCAACGTGGAATTGTGCTCATTGTGACTGTTCTTCTCTTGGCTTGCAATGTCAATCATGCCAATGTTCAGAATGGGCATGAAAATATCGACAATGTTACTTCAGGACAACCTGCTGTTGTGGCACAGATTGATTCAGTTCTCGTAAGGAGGGCGTATCCAATAACAAATGTTAGTGCCGGGCCATTTTGCATCGGTGCGGTTATTCAGGATACAATGGACGGATTCGAAGTTGAAAAATCAATCGAAATTAAAACTGTGTCGGATGAAATGGCAATAGAAATACCAGTTTACACTTACTACATAGGTAACGAGGGATGGGTCAGAGTAACCCCTCAATATGATGCGGTTACCGGATATGTGAGCGACAATATAGGAGAAATCTATGTCTATTCAGAGTTGTTTCTGACTGACAAGTGTATCGGTGTAATCTCATCATTGGAACAGTTTGCTAGAGTCTATCCTGATATGAATATTAGGTATATTGGTGAAGATGACATATTTTCCATCGGAACGCCTCAACTGCCCAATGTTCAGTTTCTGCTCGGAGGCGACCATTACATAAGTATGGATCACGACACAGATTCAATACAACAAGGCAAGTTGAATATCTTCGATTTTGAGAAGAATTCCCATTTCGATGCTGTGCGAATCTGTAAATAATCAAATAAATCAAATATCAAACCCAATAAAGACAATATAATCATGAGTATGGAACACAAGGCGTTTCTGTTTGACACAGACAAATTCTACGCCGAAATCAAACCAGTCATGGCAGACAGTGTGAAAAATACTGAAGTGGCACATGAATATATATGTAATCATCTCGATGAGTTCCAATCACCTTACACCGGAGAGCCTCTTGAAGAGGACTGGGAAGATGAGTTTGACGAACTCACGTTGCAGGTCTATTTTGACATTTTGCTTACCGCCTGCTATGATGTAGATGACGACCGTGGTTTGGTCGACATGTGGGATGCTGTGAATGAAGTAATCAAATCTCTCGATATTTTTGAAGAGGGCTCGGTACCGGTAACCGGTTGGGATATCGAAGCCGGCGGCGTGACCGTCGATCCCGGTATGGAAGGTATGGGGCTTATTGATAGTGACGAGGTGGAGACAATACTGGAAGTATTGAAAGACAGCAGAGATGCAGCGGAAGATGCCGAACCAGATCCCGAGGAGATGCTATATGAAGCCGATCCCGAGGAATGGATGGAAGCATACGATGAACTGTGCAGCCTATATGAGGATGCCCTCGATGAAAACAAAGGGTTGCTTTTTACATTCTGAGCCGGAAAAATACTGGATATAAAAGGGATAAGAAATATGAATGTCAGATGAACAGCAAGGAATTATCACAGTATTTCAAAATCATAAAGCAAAGCGTTGATGATTTTGACGATCCGAAGGTGGCCAGACCAGCGGTCGAGGCGATAACTCCGGCGGCAGAGCTGGGCAATCCACAGGCGCAATATTGGCTCGGCAGATATTATTACACCTTCTATTGTGAGGATTCTTCCCGCTTTATATGTTGGATGGTGAAGGCGGCGGAAGCCAACAATATGAAAGCTATAAAATTCCTTGCTGACTATTACCGTTTTATCTGTGATGACATAGATCTGGAGCAGAGAAAGTCGTTGGGTCGGAAGTGGCATTATCGGATGATCGAGGTGCTGAAGAAGAAAGCGGACAAAGGCGTAGTTAGTGCGGTAAAATCCTTGATGAGTCTTTATGTCTATGATCGTCCAGACGATATGACAGAAAAGGAAGGAGGGGAGGCCGCTTTGGTATGCTATGAACGCCTGATAGAGATATTGAGGACCAAAGCTGAACATGGCACTACCAAAGACAAGAAGAATCTTGCCGATACCCTGTCTTACGACTTGGGCGTACCAGTCGAAATTGTCAGCTATCTGCCGGACCGGACTGACGAGGCTACGCGACTCTATGAGGAAATTTCCACCGAAAAGAAAGATGGTGCATCATACGTCGATTTAGCACAGACATACAGAAGTGAAGGGAACGAAGGAAAAGCCTTCGAATGTTATATGAGAGCGGCTGAACTGGGCTATACCACAGCATATTATAATGTGGCATACGCATACATGAACGGCGAAGGCGTCGAAAGAGATTTTGACAAGGCGTTTGAATGGTTCCAAAAGGCGTCCGACAGCGGGGACTCTTATGCAAAATTGAAATTGGCTGAGTGCTACAAACGTGGTGCAGGCTGTGAAAAGGATTATTCGGCGGCTATGGCATTGTATCAGCAGGTTGCCGGCGACAAGAGTATGAAAAGAGACTCTTTCATAGATGTGGCAGAGTATGAAATCGGCAATATGTACCTGAAAGGGCTTGGCGTTGAAGTCGATTTGCGCAAGGCATACGATTATTTCAAACTTGCCGCCTCACATGATAACCGCGCCGCCGAGAACGCGCTAAACAACAAGAAATTCCGTGATTTCAAATAACGGAGGAACATGGCAAAGTTACAAATGCTCTCTTTTGAGGACGACGATATTATTGCACGACGCATCAAGGAGGAATCGAATTACTGTGATGTGGCTCATCTGTATGTTGCCACCTATGGCATCTGTCAGGTGATCCTTCAGGAATTGTCACCGATAGACATTGACGGAAACAGTCGGCTCACCATCTGTGCTCATGTCGAGCGACAAAATGTGACTCCGGGATATAAGAATTGGGAAGGGATGTTTGGTGTATCAACCTATGATTTGGACCGTGAAACCTCCCGTCGGCTTTATGAATTCAAAGAATTCGGCGAAGAGTTTGTAGAGTACGTGGCCAATCTTGTGCTTGATGTCTTGACGGAGATTGACGAAACAAATGGCGGCCAAAACCGGCTGGCACAACGGCGTGAAGAGATCATGCAGAACTTGCGCGACTGTGGGTTTGAGAAGAAAACCCTGCTACAACGCTACTCCAAACTGAGCCGCGACAGAAAACACCGTGCGTTGGTCTATAACTGCTTCGGGCCGAAGGTCGGCGATGCCCTGAAAGTGGAGATTGTCAGCACAGTCACCGGCGAGGTAGTCGCATCCAAATGGGATGAGGATCTGCCCCGTTGTGCCGACAGTCGTAAGTCTGCTATCAATAAGACCGGTTGGGACGGAGACACATTTCGCGTGTACATCGGCAGACCCGAGCCATTTGATGAAATAACCGTGGAATTACCTTCCAATAATTAATCAAAAAAGTCATGATAGAGTACGGGATTAAAAATACCAGCGATAAATTTGATTTAGAGAAATGCCGTGAGTCGGCGGAGTCGGGTTATGCACCGGCACAGTATCAGTTAGGGCAATGTTATGAGGAAGGCATCGGCGTGCAACGCAATCTTGCAAAGGCTTTTCGTTGGTACTGGATGGCAGCTGACAGTAGCCGTCCGGCGCAAGAACGGTTGAACAAGGATAGTTATCAAGGGCAGCTTGCCAAATGGTTGAGAAAAGCCGCAAACCGAAAAGATCTGCCCGATGCTGTTTTAGCTGAAGCCATGTGTATGCTCGGCTCTTGCTATATGCATGGATGGGGTATAGATCACGACATGAAATTGGCTGTCGAATGGTGGCGGAAGGCGGCTGAACTCGGCAATGCGTATGCTGACGACTGTCTGGGGTACTGCTACAGTACCGGACAAGGGGGATTGCAGAAAGATGCGGAGCGAGCTTTTGCCCATTACCTGAAAGCCGCCGAAGGAGGATACAGAGGTGCGTATTTTACCTTGGGACTATGTTACAGCGAGGGTAACGGTGTCGGTCAAGATTATGAAAAAGCCTTTTTATGGTTTAGGAAAGCAGCGGAAAACGATAACCCTATGGCAGGGGTCGAACTCGGTAAATGCTACTATTCGGGTCGCGGAGTGTCGGTCGATTATAACCGTGCAGTGGAATGGTATGGCAAGGCGGTTGATACCGATGGCTATGTTTCTCCCGACGTCCTGCTCGGGCTTGGTAATTGTTATGCCTCGGGGCATGGAGTGGAGCAGGATTGGGAGAAAGCGGTGGAATTCTACCGCGAGGCGGCGAAGATGTGTGATCCTGAGGCGCAATATCTGCTTGCCCGGTGCTATGCCGACGGCAATGGTGTCGGGCAGGATATGGCGGAAGCCGTGAAGTTGTATAAAAAAGCGGCGACCAATGTCAGTGAGAACAAGGGGTATTATGGTCATGCGGAAGCTATGCGCTGTCTGGCTGACTGTTACGCCAACGGCTACGGCGTGAGAAAGAACGCGAAACAGGCTGCCGCATGGTATGCCAAGGCTGAGGAACTGGAAGCAGATTCAAAAACATGATGATAACAGTGATATATTAAGTATGGATAATATTTTGCAAATTGTGAAGGAACACTTGCCACAAGCAGGAACGGAGTTAAGCATATACACTTTTTTAGCCCCGGATACCCTCTGGCTTGGCAAACTGAAATCACAACGCTCTTTTGTTACCGTGGCGGAAGATACAATACTCGGATTGTACATTGTCGTGATGGATGACGGTTCGGTTCGCCTGCTGGAATTGCCCGGCGAAAGGGAACGCTACGACCTGTCTAATCTCGACGAAGACCATATCATAGGATACTGTGCCGCCAATTTTCCCGCTTTCATGGGAATCATGAATCTGTACATGGAAGCGGAAAGACGTCTTGCAGAACTTGAACCCACCGTAGAGACAGATGTATTCGAGAAAGAATGTGAGCAAGCGGAAGCCGAACTCCGAAAGAAAGTTGACAAAATAGATTCCACTGCCATTGAAGATCCCGAAGGTCTGTGGAGTACGATGATTGAAGAAATGGGAGCCGGTATTTGCTGATAACTAACTATATAAAGATAATATAATATAATATGCCTTACATATCTATCGAAAGCGGAAAACTTACCGCAGAACAAAAGAAAGAGTTGATTGAACGGCTCACGGCCACAGCCTCAGAGATAACCCATATCCCGGAGCAATTCTTCACTGTAACCATCAAGGAACTCCCCGATGAGAATTTTGGCATCGGCGGAAAATCCATAGATGAAATAAAACGTAATTATAAGCGATGAATCCCAATCACAACATAATATATCCGAGAACCGGCGATACTCAAACGGTATATCTAAAGTCCGTAATTACAAAACCGACTATCGAAGTCGGAGATTTCACAATCTATAATGATTTTGTGAATGATCCGCGCGACTTTGAGAATAACAATGTGCTGTATCATTATCCGATAAATCACGATAGATTGATTATCGGAAAATTTTGCTCGATAGCGTGCGGTGCAAAGTTCATATTTAACTGTGCCAATCATACACTTAAATCACTCTCGACATATACTTTTCCTCTCTTTTTTGAGGAATGGGACTTGCCTAAATCTGAAGTTGCCACAGCATGGGACAACAAGGGAGATATTGTCATCGGCAATGATGTTTGGATTGGTTATGATGCAGTTATCATGGCTGGAGTTCACATAGGCGATGGGGCAATTATCGGTACACGGGCAGTTGTAACAAAAGATGTAGAGCCATATTCAATCGTCGGTGGTGTTCCTGCAAAAGAAATAC
>JAMPDC010000001.1:11299-26033 GCA_023665865.1 Staphylococcus sp. | reverse complement strand
GTTAATGGATTTCTCCATTGGATTTTTGGCGTTCAACGGAACAGACGTTTAGGAATTTCCCATTCTATCCATTGAACTACCAAGGCATGAAAGGCAGACGTCGAGCCGGCACTCACAACGTCATCGGTGCAAAATTACAATTATTAATCGGATTTTGCAAATATCGATAGCCGGTTGAATCTATTGGGCATCGTTCATTTCTGCTTCCACAAGCCTCACACGTGCCTGTAGTTCTTCTGCTGACGGGAGCAGAGGCTCGATAATCTGAATATTATCGTATGAAGCAACGCCCATAGGAGTCTGTATGCCTTTGAACGACCATCTGACATCGGTCTCATCTTTGTCGCTGCATATCAAAAGGCCGATTGTCGGATTGTCATCGTCACCTTTCAACAGTTCATCAACGGCATTGACATAGTAATTAAGCTTGCCGGCAAATTCAGGGCTAAAAGGGACAATCTTAAGTTCGACCACAACATACGATTTCAGTCGGATATGATAGAAAAGCATATCAATCTTACGGGTATGCCCTCCAATGATCAGCTGTACCTGTCGTCCTACAAATGCAAACCCGGTGCCAAGTTCAAGTAAGAATCGTGTGATGTTTTTTTCAAGAGCTTCCTCCAGCTTATGTTCATCGTAGTTTGTTGGGATTTCTATGAATCCGAAATCATAATTATCTTTTGTTATTTCTTGAGCTAAACGGCTTTGTGCTTCCGGCAGGTGATCAGAAAAATTGCTGATTGCTTTCCCGTAGCTTGCATATAGATCTGCTTTTATGCAGTTGCTCAATGTCTGTCGACTCCATCCTTCAATGATGCAACGTTTCAGATAAAATATAGCTTCATCTAAGTTTTTGCACTTGTGCGTGATATCTACTTGATGTCGCCACGCTACCAATCCTAATGTCCATGGAAATTCCCGAATCTCTTCATCGACTCTATCCGGTTGATAGAGATTTGTCAGGAGTTGGTGATCGGCATCCTTTAATTCTATACCAAGTTGGTAGAGTTTTGTAAGGGCTTCGTCGGTAGAGAAATATTGGAACCATTTTTTCATAAACCACAGGTTTGCCACCCCAAATCCCTTATCATTCGGAAACGCTTCTTGTAAGTCAAAACTAAGTTGTGTCACTACTCCCGCACCCCACCGTTCTTCGGCCTTTCGTTCCATAAGATCTTTACCGATACTCCAGTTGAATTTGAGTTTTTCTGTATTGACTTTAATCGCTGTCTTGATCTGAGCTGAGCGATAGCGTTTCTTTATGTCAGAGAGCCATGTAGCATAATCAGAGTCAATTCTAAAATCCTTGACCCGAGCGATATGCGGTTCCTGTTTCATACTAACATCTGTCATGTCACAAATGTACTCCAAATTATTGACATTCACAATAGTCCGTAGATTATTGTTTAAGTTGGAGCCGGCGGTTATGCGGGGAATTCGATTGAGAATCTGGTCAGATGGTCGTCGCCTGTGCGGAGTGAGAAGCGGCAGCTGTGTTTGTGGAGCACCTCGCTTGTGAACAGCAGCCCTATGCCGTGGCCGTTGGCTTTGGTTGAGAAGAAGGGGCTGAAGAGCATGCGGGCAGCCTCATCGGAGATTCCTGCGCCATTGTCCGTGACTACGATCGACGGTGGTGTGGCAGATGTCGAGATGTCGATATCCCCACCGGTACCGATACTCTCCGCAGCGTTTTTCACGATATTGATCAGCACTTGTTCCATCAACACTGTGTCGATTCTTACCATAACCGGAACGTCAGACAAGTGAATGGCAAAGTTGATCCGGCGGGGTGAGCATAGGCTCTCAAGCATCACCCGCCATTGTTCTATCATGGTGTTGAGGTCGACAGTCACAGGTGTTATCTCCGGAATCTTCACGACATCGGCAAAGGCCGTGATAAATTTGCTCAGTGAGTGGCAACGGTTGTCGCAGACTTTCATCACCTCGAGCAGATCGGCATTTGTCTCCGGCTCTTCCTTCAGGATCAGGCTTGCTGTCGAGAGCATGGAGTTGACACCGGCCATTGTATTGTTGACCTCATGGGCTATCACCCGGATCACTTTTTCATAGCTTTTTTTCTCGGCTTTCATGACCTCGTCGGTCAGTTTTTCAATCATGATAAATGGATGGGAGAAGCCCTTGTCCATGAACGACAGGCGGGAGCAGCGGTAGATCATCGAGTCGTTCATGCGTATGGTTTCTGTCTCGCCGGTCGGCAGAGCCGCGATAGCCCGGCCAAGCTGGGAGTCAAGCTGACTGATCGAAAGACCGCAAAGTGAATTCCTGCCATCGTTTTTGCCGGCTTCGAGAAAGAGCGATCCTGCCGGATTGATGTTGACTATGTTGTCATTGTCATCGAGTATGATGATGCCCATTGGCGACACTGCGATCAAGAGGTCAAGGAAATGATTCTGTTCACGCATGTGGAGGCGTTCTTCCTTGAGCGCCGTCATCATGCCGTTGAACATCTCGATGATCTGGTCCGCCTCGCGTTGGTTGACGTGGGCGAGACGGCTGCTGAAATCCTGGGCCCTGATCAGATCGACACCGTTGGAGAGGCTTTGAAGAGGCTTCATGATGTTACGGTAGAAAATGAGCAGAAGCGCCAGTGCAAGGATGCCCGACAGACGGGCTATCCACACCAGCGTTTCGCTTGCTGTCGCCGGCATCATGAACAGTGTGACCAGCGACATGACGGCGAGCAATAGGATGAGTGTCAGGATCCGGCTTACTCTCATGTCTTTATACCATATTTTTCCATGCGTCTATACAGGGCCTGGCGGCTTATGCCGAGTATGGAGGCTGCACGAGATAGATTGCCTCCCGACTGGGCGATCGCCATCTCGATCGTGGCCTGTTCTTTGGATTCGAGTGTGGTCCGTGGCGCGGATGCTGTAGCCGTATGCAATTCACCTGTGTATTGCGATTGGAAGTCTCTTTTACCGAGGGTCAGACCGGCCGATACGAGCAATGTGCGTTCCACAAAGTTTTTGAGCTCGCGGATATTGCCCGGGTAAGGGAGCGATGAGAGAAATTCCATGGCCTCGGGTGTGATGTCGGGGACCTCGCGCCCTGTCTCGCGGCAATGTGCAGCCACAATGTGATCGACGAGGAGCGGGATATCCTCACGCCGTTCGCGCAGCGGTGGGAGGGTGACGGTGATGAGGTTGATACGATAGAAAAGGTCCTCGCGGAAAGTCCGCTCCTTAACCATTTTCGGCAGATCGGCATTGGTGGCGCATACGACTCTGACATCGCTGCGTCGCGGACGGCTGTCGCCGAGCACCTCATACGTATGTTCCTGGAGCACACGCAGGAGTTTCACCTGGCAGTTCAGATCAAGTTCGCCTATTTCATCGAGAAATATCGTGCTCCCGTCGGCCACCGAGAAGCGCCCCTCGCGGTCGGCTACCGCTCCCGTGAAGGCTCCCTTCTTGTGGCCAAACATCTCGCTTTCGAAGAGCGAGGGGGCTATGCCTCCGAGATTGACTTTGACCATCTGCCGGGAGTGTCGGAGACTGTTGCGATGGATCGCTTCGGCGATAAGTTCCTTGCCAGTCCCGTTTTCGCCCATGATGAGCACGGGGGCATCAGTCGCAGCTATACGCTCGATTGTGTCGAGTACGTTGAGCAGGAGTGGCGAACGGCCTATGATGAACGAGCGGTCAAAACTGCCCGTCTGGATCTTGTCTTCCTCGGGAGTATTGAGATCGAGGGCCACGTTGATACGTTGGAGCAGCGCGGCTGTATCCCATGGTTTGGTGACGAAGTCAAATGCTCCCGCATGGATTCCCTCTACAGCGAGCGGAATGTTGCCCCATGCAGTCATGAGTATCACCGGGGTTTCAGGTGTGAAAATCTTGATCTGTTTCAGCAGAGTCAGTCCTTCCTCTCCGGTAGTGGATCGGGAATAGTTCATGTCAAGCATGATGAGCTTCGGAGAGTTTGCGCGCACGAAGTCGATGGCCTCGCGTGGGTTGGAGGCCTCGGCAGTCTTGAATCCGTTGCGTTGGAGCAAGAGGCGCAGGGAAAATCTCAGGGCGTCATCATCATCAACAATGAGTATCATAGTGCAAAGTTAAAGAATTTTCTGAAGAATTGGAGTTTGACACAATCTTATCTTTTCAAAATAGCTTCGATGTCAGCGTCGATGCCTGTATTGCTTACAAAGTCCCACAGAGCCACGCTTCTCAGCTGGTAATAGTAGTTCCAGTACAGATAGAGCTGGTTGATGTAGTCCTGACGGCTCTCATCCTTGCTTGCCTGCGAGTCGTTGAGATCGAGCGTCGATATCTTGCCTATGAGAAAGGTCTCGACATTCGTGTCATAGCGGCGCTGGGCTATGGTGTCGGCCCGGAGCGAGATGTTGAGCTGACGCTGCTGGCTGTTGAAGCGGTCGACGAGGATGAATATATTCTGGTCGAAATCCATCTGCTCCTTGCGCAGACGGCTCATCACCACATCGCGGTTGCTCTCGCTCACCTTCACCTTGCCGCGGCGTTTGCCCCAGTCGAGAATAGGGATTTTGAAGCCGATCTCTACAATCTGATTATCCTTAAGCGTGTCGTAGGCCGGGCCAAACTTGTCGGCGGTGCCTGTGTAACCGACCTGTGCGAAGAGAGTGATCTCGCGCTGGTTTCCCTTGGCCTGGGCAACGGCATAGTCGGCTTCAAGCTGGCGGCGGCGTATGTTTTTCGAGAAACTGTTGTTGGCATGGGCTTTCTCGATGACATCCTCGTAGCTTACGAGTGTGTAGGGGATACTCTCCGGGACCACCGGCTCGAGTGTGACATCATCCTGGATGTCGAGAAAGGCACGCAGCTGAAACATTGTCGAGCGGTAGGCGATCTCGCGGTCAGTCAGATTGGAGCGGGCGTTGAGCAGATTGAGTTCGAGTTGCAAGAGGTCGTTCTGGCTGATCTGGCCCATTTCACGCTTTGCCTTCGCCACCTCATAGAGCTTCTCGGCATTAGCGAGATTCTGGGTGGCGATATCGACATTCTCCTTTGCGAGCAGGAGCGAGAAATAGTGGTTGATGGCGGTGAGGGCGACGGTCTCCGTCGCGCTGATGAAGGCAGCTTTGGCTTCGGCATATCTGACCGGCTCGATGCGGCGGTTCCACTTGATGTTGTTGACTCCGAATATCGGTTGGGAGAGAGTCAGAGCCACCGGGACAGACATGAAGCGGTTGTAGCGCGGATTTTCAAGTTGCTTGAGAAAGTCGAGCGATGTGTTGAGCGACAGTGTTCCACCTGTGAGCCAGATGTTTTGGGCGATGGATACCTCGCCCTTCATCTGCATGTAGTTGTTGCGGACGAAAGTATATGACCCATCCTCCATCTGGTAGGGACTATAGCTCTTGTAGTAGCTCGGGACAGTTGCATTGAAATTGATCTCCGGCAGCAGGTCGGCACGATATGTGCGGTAGGTCCAGTAGGCTGTCCGGAGCTCATTGAGGGCTACTGCGGCGTCGACACTGTTGGAGCGTGCGGTCAAAATGGCCTCTTCGAGAGTGATTTTCCTGACGGTGGCGGGTTCGGCAGCACCCGCGGCGATTGACGCCGCGAGTGTGACGGACAGCAGTAATTGTTTTATAATATTCATGATCGTATATATCTCTGTGAGTCGGGTTATTCTGCCATGAGAGCCTTGGCGGGAGCTATATTCATGGCGCGTTTGGCGGGAATAAAGATACCGAGGATAATCATCACTGCCATGAGGGCCCATGAGATCGCGGCGCAGATGAAGAAGCGTGAGGCGACGAAGTAACCATCCATGAAATATGTATTGAGTTCATAGAAGGTCAGGAGGTAGTCGATTCCCCAGGCAAAGGGGGTGACAACGAGGAGCAGAAGCAGACCCTCGCCGATCACGCGCCGGAAAATGTCGGACGGAGTGGCGCCGTTGGCTTTTCGGATAGCGATTTCCGGCACGCGCTGCTGGGTGCGGAACCAGAATGTGCCGAGAAGACCGAGGAAAATATTCAGGGCGAGAAAGGCGATGCCGGTGACAAATGAGCGCATGTCGGCGGCATGGTCGCGCTGATGGATCTCCCTGATACTCTCAAAGGATTGGACAGACGATATGTAGGTATTGCCGATGCGCAGGTTTGTGGTGGCGTCTTTCATGAGATTCTCGATGAAATCCTTGTCCATGTTGTCGCGGACGCGTACGAATAATTCGTTCAGAAATCCGGCATAATTGTCTCTGGTAGGACTGAACATGACCGACAGCGACCATTCAGCCGGGCTGTAGTCATTGTAGCGGATAGGCACGTATGCCGCCTTCAAGGTCATAGTGTCGTTCATGGAGTCCTCACCAAATTCCTTGCCGATGAAATCGCTCATGTGCTCGATCTTATATTTGCGACGGAAGAGGTTGTCGCAAACGATGAACGCATCCGGTTCTTTCAGCTTCTCGGCGAGTTGTTCAGGGGTCTCGCCCTTGGCACCCCGGATGCGGAATACGCGGGTATAGTCAGGGCTGACGATGCGGCGGGTGATATAGCCCGACGAGGTGAAGGTATCTACAGCCAGGCGGGATCCTGAGTTGGAATTATTGTAGGGATAGGCGTTCTGCCCCATTGCGACAGCCTCGATCTCGGGCCGTTTTTCAAGGCGGTCGAGCAGAGTGAGGATTTCAGCGTTTTGGTCGGCATACGACTGGTCTGGCACATAGTCGGGGCTCTTGTCGTTGAGCCGCCCGGTGCGGATCAGGTAGCAGTGCTCGGTGTTGAAGCCGCGCGGTTGGTTGAGGATGGAGATATTGGTGTAGAGATAGTCGGTGAGAAACCACATCACGACACTTACTATCAGCAACTCAAGGGCGAGCCACGTGTTGCTGCGCCATTCGTTGCGTATCTGTTTTAGAAGTTTACGTTTCATGTCCGGAGATTAGCGTTTGCCTGATATGGCGTTGACAATATTGACATTGGCGGCTTTGATGGAGGGGAGACCCGCGCTGAGCAGATTGAGCAGGAAGCAGAAGAGCATTGCCCAGCCGAAGGTTGACCAGTGGAAGAGCATCGAGATGTTAAGCCCTGATGATTCCACCTCTGTCCCGAATGCGGGCCGGAAGATGGTGCCGCCGAAGATGAAGGCGAAGACAAGGCTCATGATGAGACCAAGGATACCTGCGAGGATGGTGATGACGAGATTCTCGATGAAAATATCGGTCACGATCGACATTCGGGTCGCTCCAAACGCGCGGCGGACTCCGATCTGCTCGCGGTTGCGCTGGAGGCGGCTGTGGGTCATGCTGCTGAGGTTGACAGCCGGCACGAGGAGGAGTATGAGGTAGGTGATGAGCTCACGCAGACGCACACTCTTCATGTCGGGAGACATATTTGCCCACGGAGTGTTGGCATCCACTTCCTGAGTGTAGGGACGTTCCTGCAGGAGAAAGCGCCAGCCGTTGGTCTTGGCCTCGTCGCCGAATTTGGCATAGAGCCTCTCATACTCCTCGCGGATAGCCGGGAAGTCGGAGGGATCTTTGGCAAGCATGATGACGGATAGATTGCCCATGTAACCGTCACACCATGAGAAGGGCGAATGAGTCGAGTAGGGGACCCAGATTTTGGCGAAAGCTCTGGAGGCCAGATTCGAGACATCGTTGACCACTCCGCAGACTTTATAGGGTGTGTGGTTGATTGAGATCTCGTTGCCGATGATGTCAGTTGACCCAAAGAGCGCCCTGGCGACAGACTTTGAGATCACTGCTACCGGAATTGCTGACTCGAAGTCGGCTTTCGTAAACGGATGGCCTGCGATGAAGGTGAAATCCATGACTTTCCAGAAAGCGTCGTCTGTGCCGAGCACTTCGGCGCCGAGTGCCGGCTTGGCAGGTACGCTGATTGAGGCGACATCAGTCCCCGATTCGAAGGCAGTGACAGCCTCCGGGGTTTTCATCTCATAGTGCACGGCCTTGACGGTCTTGAGACCTATCGGGCCGTTTGAGGTGTCATCCTTGTTCCATTGTTCGTTGGTGATCGTCTGCCATCTTTGCACGAGCCAACGGTCGCGGTTGCTCTCCGGGGCAAACGGTGCGGTCTGGATCTCGCTCATCATGACTACAACCATGATGAGGAATATGGCGAGGGCCGTGCCCGCGATGCTTACGCCGCTGACCACGGGTTGCTGCTTGATCGAGGCCCAGGCTTGTTTGAAATAGTTTATTTTCATGTCTGAGTGTACAGATAGTGAAGATATTGGTTTTCAACCGGACTACATGACCTGGCGGCCGTCGAAGAAGCGGATGATGCGGTCGGTCTGTTTGGCCTGTTGCTCGTTGTGGGTCACCATCATGATTGTGCGGCCATCGTCCTTGTTGAGTGAGTGGAGGAGATCCATGACCTCGGCACCCATTTTCGAGTCGAGGTTACCGGTCGGTTCGTCGGCGAGGATAATTTCAGGATTTCCGACTATGGCGCGTGCGATGGCTACACGTTGGCATTGACCGCCTGAGAGCTGCGAGGGCATGTGGCGCATACGGTGGCTCAGTCCCACTCGGTCGAGCACTTCCTTGACGCGTTTGGTGCGTTCCGACGAGCTCATGGAGCGGTAGATGAGTGGAAGCTCGACGTTGTCGATGACATTGAGCGAGTTGATGAGATGGAAACTCTGGAAGACGAAGCCGAGTTTGGCGTTGCGGAAAGCTGCGAGGCGGCTGTCGCTCATTTTTCCGAGTGCGATACCGTCGATGCTGACTGTGCCGCTGGTCGGGGTGTCGAGAAGACCGACTATGTTGAGTAGTGTCGACTTGCCGCAACCGGAGGGCCCCATCACGCTGACAAATTCACCTTTCTCAATTTCGAGGTTGACATTTTCAAGAGCGAGTGTCTCGATTTCGTCTGTCCTATAGATTTTGTTGATTTTTTCAAGTTTGATAACTGCCATGATTTTTGGTATTTTTAATTTGTTGTTTTTAATTTATTCAATCAATGTTTCTGAGTGCATCCACCGGATGGATGCGTGAGATGCGCCGTGCTGGTATGTAGATGCCGATGACTACAGCGAGGAGCAGTATGGCATAGATTATGCCGGAGATGGTGAGGAAATGTTGCATACTGTCGTCAAACCACATTGGCATGACTGCCTTTAAAGCATCGCTGTAGTTGCCGTCGCCGTCAAGAGAGGTCAGATTGCCTGTAGTGACTTCCATTTTGTAGTAGGCTGCGAAGGCAATCGCACAGGCGATGGTGACGATGATGATTCCTTCGGCGATCATCTCGCGGATGACAAAACTTTTCGACCCTCCGAACGAACGGAGTATGCCGGCATCCACGCTGCGTTTGCGTGTCTGGAGATAGAAGGTGCCCAGCATACCGAGAAAGACGTTGACGAAGAAGAAGAGTGCGAGCGAGCCGTTGGTGATGATCATGTTGTCGGTGTCGCGTGCCTGTGTGCGGCGGTTGTCAGTGTACACCTTCGGGCTATGTGCGTAGACCGGCCCGGATTTGAGTTCGTGACTTACATATTCGCCCATTGAAGCTGCAAATGTCGCGGGATCAATGCCGTCTTTGAGCCTGATCACGATGAAAAGCTCAGGGATTCCGCCGCGTTTGATCACCGTCTTGACTGTCAGAGGCTGATAGACTATGGGCGTGCGGCCATAGACTGACCGATAGACGGCATCGTTGACGATTCCGCTCACTGTGTGGGCATATTCTTTGTATTTTTCGAAATGAGGACTTTTTTTCTCAACGAATTGTCCGATCGGATTCTCGCCGGGGAAGATGAAGTCGGCTATAGCCTTTGAGATGACAGCGTGATTTTCGGTCATCGGGGGCTCGACAAATTCTTTTGGTGTGCCCGTCGATACATCTTTCAATCCAAAAGTCTTGAAGAAGTCTGTTCCCGGAATGAAGTGGGTCAATATATAGTAATCGTCTTCAGTCATAGAGTTTGAATTCGTTGACATTTGCTCGAAACAGACCATGTTGGCGAGCGTAGCGGCCTCTACATCCTTATGACTGCGGATACGGGTGAGGATGCGGTTGAGGTGGCCGAATTTATCCTCACCGCTGATTTTTTCAGGTTGGGCGGAGGAGCCGACGGGATATTCGCTGAGGTTTAGCTGGACAAGGCGCTCGATGTCGTAGCCGGGATCGCAGTGTTTGGCATAGAGTTTGACGAGGACCGGGTCGAGCAGCATCCACCCGAGGTAGGCGATGATAGAAATCTGTAGCAGAAGCCAGATGTTGCGTCGCCAGTTGGCAAGCAGATTGCGGTATATGAGTTTGAACATAGTTGATTAGCGTTTTGTGTTGATTGAGGATACTATGGGGCGGCGCAGAGATAGCTTGACCGGGATATAGGCTGAGAGGAGATTGAGCGCAAGGCATATCAGCAAGGTGATGATGAATACGGCGGGCGCGAAAAGCATTTCGGTGGAGACGTCGATGCTGAGACTTGAATCGCAGGCACTCCAGGAGGAGGTTATGACGTCGAGTAGCCACTGGCGCGAGAAGAAGATGATGATCCATGCGAGAATGAGACCGATGAAACCGCCGGTGACGGTGAGCAGGAAGTTCTCGAACATCACCTGGCGTGTCAGCTCACCGCGCGTGGCGCCGAAGCTACGTCTGATGCCGATCTCGGCGATGCGGCGGTCCATCTGTCCGCCGATCATGCCGCTGATGTTGATGGCTGGCACGAGGAGCAGGACTATGGCTATGAAGATGAAGGGCTTGATGATTTCCCAAGTCGAGCGTCGCTTCCAGGTTGCTCCGCCCAACACGTAGGTGTAGTGGCTGTCAATGGTTGGGATGTCAGTCACTCCGGCTGTAGTGTCGGCGAGGGAGATACGGCGGCAGATGTCGTCCATTTTGTCACGTATGGCCTCGCGTTGCTCGTCGTTTTTGAATACAAGGGTGACTTTCAATATGCCATGGAGAGACCGCGGACCGTCGTCAGTATTATCTTCGTCTGCTATGAGAGTGTAGGGTAGGAAGATGTCGCCGTAGGAGGTGGCGGCGAGGGGCGTGCCGCGGCGGACGATGCCGATGACTTTGTAGCGCTTGTAGTTCATCGAAATTTCATTACCAAGTGCTTTTTCCACCGAGCCGAAGACATGGTTGGCAAGTGCGTCGGTGATGACGACGTTAGGGATGACCGAGGCTGTCTCGGCTTCGTTGAAGGGTCGGCCGGCAAGGAAGTCGTAGCTGTAGAGACGGAAGAAGTTCGGGTCGATATAGCGGGATGAGACCTTGAAATCGGCGCTGTTGTCAATCGGCTGGATATAGTCGCCGTTTGACCACCATTCGTCGCCGCTGACGCTGAAGTAGTCGCAGAGCGTGGAGTCGGTCGACATGTAGGTGTCGATGAAGCGTTTCGAGAATGCGTTTGAGCTCATGCCGTTGCCGTTGGGCATTGTCAGACGGATATTGTTCATGTAGGATGTCCGGTCGCGCTGATATTCGGGATAGATAGGGGCGAGGTGGATGTAGTAGATGATGGTGATGATCATCGTGAAGGCTACGGCAAAGGCCACACCTCCGATATAGAGCCATGTAAATCCAGGATTTGCCCGGGCTTCAGTGATGGTCTGGCGGATGGATGAACGTAGTTTCATTGTTTACTGGTGTGAGGAGTTGGATTGTGGTTGTGTTATTTGATTTTTATTGTCGATGAGTTGTTGAAACGTTTCATGTCGCTGATGACTACGCGGTCGCCGTTTTCAAGCCCGCTCACCACTTCGACATATTCGTAGTTGCTGTCGCCGAGTTTGACATTGCGCTTCACGATCTTGTCATCGCCTGAGAAGACGTAGAGTTCATAGTTGCCGGGGCCGGTGTAATATGATCCGTTCTTGATGCGCTTGACATCTTCCATTACGTTACACATTATGTAGACATCTGTCTTCAGGCCTGAACGCAGGCGGGAGTTGGAGTCGTCGTCAAGACGGACGGTAAAGGCGATGACACCGTTGCGGGAGAGCGGGGTTACGTTGCTGACAGTACCAGGCATACGTTCGTGACCGACGCGCACGACGGCTTTCGATCCGACACGGATGCGGTCGCTGTAGGAGTCGGCAAGTTCGCCGTCGACCTTGAAGTGGGAGAGGTCAGAGATGATCGCTATCTTCTCACCCTCGGCTATCTTCTGTCCGATCTGGTCGTTGATATAGGTGAGAGTGGCGCGGCGCGGTGCCTTGATCTGGGCGTCGTCGAGTGTGCGGCTCATCTCTCCGAGATTCTTATTGGCGATGTTGATGTCGAGATTCTTGACGTTGAGACCGGCGTCGGTGATCTTGTGTTCGTTTGCGAGCTGCTGTCGCATCTGTTCGAGTTCGAGGCGACCGGTGTTGTAGGCGAGTTCGGCTTGTTTGACGCGGTCGCCGGTACCGGAGCCGAGGCTGTCGAGGTAGCGCTCGTTGCGGAGCTCGACTTCAAGACGGTTGACTGTCATTTCCTTGACATGTACCTGCATCGTGAGGTCGGAGATGCGGGTGTCGTCGTTGACTTTCTGCTGCTCGAGCTCGTAGCGTTTCATCTCGATCTGATCCTTGAGTTTATTGAGCTCGGTTTCGGTGCTCTGTAGATCGAGGCGCAGGAGCGGGGTGCCGACGTCGACACTGTCGCCGGCTTTGCAGTAGACCTCGACAATGCGGGTGTTGATCGGGGAATTGATGATTTCCTCAAATGCCGGGACCACACTGCCCGAACCGGTGACTGTGGTTTCGATGGTACCGGTGTCGACCTGCGCAACGGTGATGTCATTGGCGCTGATGCTGCTGCGCATCGAGATGATGAGTATGATGAATACCGTCACGACGACGGCTACACCTATGATATAGGGTATAAATTTCTTGCGCATCGCTTTTGAGCGTTCGGCTGAGGTCAGTTCTCTATCCATTGTGTCTGTTGTGGGTAAGTGTTTGGTTGTTGTTTCGTTTTTGCAGATAGATATTACATAAACCGTGCCAAACTTGTAATGTGCAGATAATCAATGCACAACTGAAATGAGTGCTGTCCGAAAGCGGACACTTTTGTCCGCTTTCGGCGTTTGTCCGTGGACAGAGTGGACAATCGCTTGCCGTCAAGACAGGATAATAGCGAGTCCGTAAACATTTTGCAGTGTTTTTTGATTATATTTATAAAAACACCTCACGTTCATGTCAGCATCCCATCCAATCACATTTGACAAAGTCATCCGATTCCTCCTCGGGGCAGCAATAGCCGTCGGGATAGTATGGCTTGTCAACATTCTGAGCAACGTACTGTTGCCCTTCTTTCTGGCATGTCTGTTAGCCTATATCCTTGAACCCATAGTCGAGTTCCTGATTGACCACCTGCACATCCGCTGGCGCATAGCGGCAATCTTCATAACCCTCCTATCGGTGGCTGCCGTGGTCTTCGGTCTGGTCTATCTATTTCTGCCGTCGGTGTTGAAGGAGATCCACGACATGGGCCTGATGGTCAACGACTATTCGAAGCGGGGAGAGCTCTTGCCCTTCCTGCCGAAGGAGGTGCATGACTATCTTGTCGACTATTTCGATGAGGATATGATGAAGAAACTCATGGATGGCCAGCGCATAGAGACTCTGCTCGCCAAAGGCTCGTCGGTCATCACAGCCTCTGTCGAATTTCTGCTCCATACCCTTGAGTGGTTTCTCACGTTTATATATGTGATATTTATTCTGCTTGACTATAAGCACATCATGCGTGGGTTCCGGATTCTGGTGCCTCCGAAATTCCGTCCGATCGCCTATAAGATAGGCAATGACATCAAAAACAGCATGAACCGTTACTTCCGCGGCCAGGCTGTGCTCGCGCTTTGTGCGGCGGTCTTCTATTGTGTAGGATTCTCGATAGTCGGGATTCCGCTCGCTATCGTTTTAGGGCTGCTTGTCGGAGTGCTCTACATGATTCCCTATTTCCAGTATGTCACAGTCATTCCGGTAGCCTTCGTGTGTCTTATCTCCTCGATGGGTGGCGAAATCCCGTTTTGGACTCTGTTTGGTAAATGTCTCCTCGTCTATGTCATAAGTCAATGTGTCTGCGACTACGTCCTCACCCCTAAGATCATGGGTAAAGTGATGGGCCTGAATCCGGCCATCATCCTGCTCTCGCTTTCGGTTTGGGGCACTTTGCTGGGGCTGATCGGAATGATAATCGCACTTCCGCTCACCACGCTTCTGCTGGCATACTACGAGGAGTATGTCATCTATCCCTCCACACAGTCATCCGACAGGGCTATTGCCACGCAAACAAAGGATGATAATCCAAAATGAGCAACATGGGCGTATTGTGTTGATATATAAGCGTTTGTTCCTATTCTTTCAAAATAGTAGTAAAATATTCCAAAAAAAATATCTGGAAAATTTGCGTATCTCAACAAAACGTCCTACCTTTGCACACGTCAAAAGGAAACAACCGTAAAGGAAGTCTACGAGAAGACAACCGGTTGACAAACTTGATGACAAAAGGAGAGATGGCAGAGTGGTCGATTGCGGCGGTCTTGAAAACCGTTGAGGGTCACACCTCCGGGGGTTCGAATCCCTCTCTCTCCGCCAATAGGCAGACAAAAATCCTGTAAGTAGCTCACTTACAGGATTTTTTCTTTTTAGGCACTGCCTGAAAATGCCATAAAAATGCCCCGTTTTGACATAGTTGTGCTACAGCCGTGCTACACAAATCTGCTACACAAAAAATGTAGCATGAAATGAGATAACTATTTGATATGGCGTAATTTGTCAGACTTTTGTCTGCTCAATATCTAAAAGTAGTCTA
>JAMPDC010000001.1:0-11199 GCA_023665865.1 Staphylococcus sp. | reverse complement strand
TCGGAGGACGGAGAATAGCATCAATCTCCGAACGAAGAATGTAAGTGTACTTGCCAACTTTCTTACGTTGCAGGCCGTGATACTTCACGTAATTGTGAATCTGGTCATGTGTGAGATTATACTCAGCTCTTACGTCCGAGTATGAGATCCAATCCTCATCCTTCGGTGGTTCCGGCTTAGAGGCAAACACCCGGTCGCAATGCTCCTTGCTCCAAAGCGTCTTTCCACGATGATACACCTTCGGAATGTTGTGCCTCTTCGCCTGTGCAAACACCCACGAATTGCTCACCCCGAACTTCTCGATAATCTCCTTTGTAGTGTAGAACTCACTGATAGCTTCGCCGTTCTCATCAGTTGTTAAGGAGGTTGCTTTTGGTTTACGTTCATAAGGTCTTGCCTCAATCATAGCGTCAATATCCGCACGTTTGATAACCGTCCATTTACCTGACAGTTGATACGCTTTTAACGTACCGCGATAAATGAGATAATAAACGGCACGAGATGTTACATTCAATAGCTTCGCAACCTCCGCTACTGACAGATAGTTGAGACCGTCCAGATTTTTGATGTTTCCTTCGTGAACATCGGTTTTGTCATCTCGTTCCGCTTTTTGTTTGCGCTCTTGGCGCTTTCTCTCTTTGTAAGCGTGTTCGGCACAACGCTTACAACAGAACTGAGTCGAAGTCTTTTGTGCCTCAAACTCACTTCCACACCATTTACAGGTTTTCCTGATTCTAATGTTAGATGTTGCCATTTTTGAATCATTTTTGATGCCACTCATTGAGTTATTTCTACGAACACACATGAACGTGCGTGAATGAGCATGAACAAGTGTGAACACCATCCACTACCAGGCAGAGCGGCTTGACCCGAGTAGCAGACGAGCAACAAATATGGTTCAAAAATGGAGTGAAAAATAGGTAGAAACGGGTTCTACCAATAAAAACAGTCAAGTGCGGATATGAGAAAAGGCGCTCAAACTGAACGCCTTGACACTTATTTCTAACTATTGTTACCTATCTCTAACTGCACGTTATTTGCCGATGCAGAATTTTGAGAATATGGTTTGGAGGAGGTCGGTGGTGGTGATGGTTCCGGTGATGGTGGAGAGGTGGTGGATGGTTTCGCGGAGGTCTTGGGCTATGAAATCGCCTGAGAGGTTGGCATTGAGGCCTGAGATCACGCGGCTGATCGAATCTTTTGCTTTGAGCAGGGCTTCGTAGTGACGGGCATTGGTGACGATCAGGTCGGCCTCCTGGCTTTCGTCAGCCCCTGAGTGCTTGTGGAGCTCTTCAAGAAGAGTGGCCATATTCTCGCCGGTAGCAGCCGAGATGCCGAGTGTCGTGGTGTCTGCCGGTGTGATGGTGGTGGTGGAGGGGAGAGTGTCGATTTTGTTGAGAGCTATGATTAGGGCTGCGTCTTCAGCGAGTTGACTCTCAATTTCCGCTTTCATCGCCCGGAAGCGCTCGTCTGCCATATCGGGAGTCACGAGCCAGACAACGATTCTCGCCTTGCCGATGGCTGCGAAAGAGCGCTCGATGCCAAGACTCTCGATTGAATCGGAAGTTTCGCGGATGCCGGCTGTGTCGATGAAGCGGTAGAGCACGCCGTTGATTTCCATTGTGTCCTCGATGGTGTCGCGTGTTGTGCCGGGGATGTCGCTGACGATCGCGCGGCTGTCATGGAGCAGTTGGTTAAGGAGGGTTGACTTGCCGGCATTAGGTTCGCCGACTATTGCTACGGGCACTCCGTCTTTGAGCGCTGAGCCGGTTGAAAACGAGGAGGCGAGCGCCGACACTTTTTTGTATAGCTCATCGGCGAGGTGCATCAACTGTGTGCGCGATGCAAACTCCACGTCTTCTTCTGAAAAATCCAGTTCCAGTTCCAGTAGGGAGGCGATTTCGATCAGTTTATCGCGCAGCTCACCGATGTGGCGTGAAAAATCTCCTCTCATCTGCGATGCCGCGAGACGGTGGGCACTGCGTGAGGCTGCTGCTATCACATCGGCCACAGCCTCGGCCTGGGCCAGGTCAAGACGACCGTTGGCAAAGGCGCGGCGTGTAAACTCGCCTGCTTCGGCCATGCGGCAACCAGAGCGCACGAGGAGGTTCACCAGCTCGCGCTGGATCCACCGCGAGCCGTGGACCGAGAGTTCCACCACATTCTCGCCCGTAAACGAGCGAGGCGCGCGGAAAACGGTCGCCACGGCCGTGTCAAGCGGTTCGTCGGGGTGAGCGGGGTCTATGATGGAGCCGAGATGAGCCGTATGGCTGCCGGCCTCAGCGAGAGGGCGTCCGTGCCAGAGAGTGTCAACAATCTTCACTGCATCCGGGCCACTCACACGGACCACGGCGATGCCTCCCACTCCTGCCGGGGTAGAGATGGCGCAAATAGTGTCGGAATCTAATTGGAACATGGTGCAAAATTACTTAATTTTTTCCCAACGGCAAAAGAGAGAAGCAGGCCACCGGTGCAAATCCGGCAGCCTGCTTCAGGGATTATTGACTTAAGCTGATTTTTCTTATTCGGGATTATTCGTCGCCTTGCGATTTCTCGGCATACTCCTTGAGGAGCTTCTCCTGGACGTCGGCCGGGACGAGCTCATAGGATGCAAACTTCATCGTGAAGGCAGAGCGGCCGCCGGTGATCGACGACAGGGCGGTCGAGTAGGACGACATCTCTTTCAGCGGAACGCGAGCGGAGATCTTTTCAAAACCGTTGTCGCTCGACATGCCCATGATGATGGCTCGACGACCCTGGAGGTCGCTCATGACATCGCCCATGACATCGCCGGGCACCATTACGTCTACGTCATAGACCGGTTCGAGCACCTTGGGATTAGCGTTGCGGAAGGCTTCGCTGAAAGCGTTGCGGCCGGCGAGACGGAATGAGATTTCATTCGAGTCAACCGGGTGCATCTTGCCGTCGTAGATGCAGACTCTCACGTCGCGGGCATAACTGCCTGTGAGCGGGCCCTGCTCCATGCGGTCCATGAGACCCTTGACGATAGCGGGAATGAAACGGGCATCGATGGCGCCGCCGACGATACAGTTGTGGATCACGAGCTTGCCGCCCCATGCGAGAGGTATCTCCTGAGTGTCGCGGACGTTCATCTTATACTCCTGGTTGCCAAACTTATAGGTGTCAGGAGCCGGCATACCTTCGGTGTATGGCTCGATGATGAGATGGACTTCGCCAAACTGTCCTGCGCCGCCCGACTGCTTCTTGTGGCGGTAGTCGGCACGAGCGGCTTTTGTGATAGTCTCGCGGTAGGGGATGCGGGGTTCCTCAAAGATGATGGGGAGTTTGTCGTTGTTTTCGACACGCCACTTGAGAGTACGGAGGTGGAATTCTCCCTGGCCTGAGAGGATTGTCTGTTTAAGTTCCTTGGACTGCTCGATGACCCAAGTGGGATCCTCCTCGTGCATACGGGTGAGGATGCCCATGAGTTTCTCGGCATCGCTTTCGGTGACTGGTCGGATGGCGCGGCGGTATTTCGGTTCCGGGAAACGGATGAAGTCAAAGCGGTAGTCGCAATCCTTGGCATCGAGAGTGTTGCCTGTGCGGACATCCTTGAGCTTGACAGTAGCGCCGATATCGCCTGCGCAGAGCTTGTCGACCTGAGTCTTGATGCTGCCGCAGACACAATAGATCTGGGCGATGCGCTCGCGCGAGCCGCGGGTCACATTCTCCAGGTCGACACCGGGAGTCAGAGTGCCCGACATCACCTTGAAATAGCTGACCTCACCGATGTGGGGCTCGACTGTAGTCTTGAAGAAGTAGAGCGAGAGGGGGCCATTGCTGTCGGGCTTCACTTCCTCGCCTTCGGCAGTCTCGGGAGCCGGCATATCTTCAACGAAGGGGACGACGTTGCCGAGGAATTCCATCATGCGGCGCACACCCATGTCCTTGGCAGCGCTGACGCAGAAGACAGGATATATCGAACGGTCTACCAGACCCTTGCGGATGCCTTCGCGCATTTCGTCCTCAGTGAGGTGACCCTGGTCGAAGAATTTCTCCATGAGAGCCTCATCGTTTTCGGCAGCGGCCTCGACGAGAGCCTTGTGGAGCTCATCGGCACGTTCCATCTCTTCGGCGGGAATATCCTCGATGGTCGGAGCTCCACCTTCGGGTCCCCAGGAGTATTTTTTCATAAGAAGCACGTCGATCATAGCGTTGAAGCCGGCTCCACACTGGAGAGGATACTGGATGGCCACGATCTTGTTGCCGAAGTGCTCGCGCATCTGCTCCATCACGTTGTCATAGTCAGCCTTGTCGCCGTCGAGCTGGTTGAGCGCGAAGATGACCGGCTTTTTGAGCGATTGGGTTGTGCGGAATATATTCTGTGTACCCACCTCGACGCCATATTGCGAGTTGATGAGGATGACACCGGTGTCGGTCACGTTGAGGGCTGTGATGGCATTTCCGACAAAGTCATCGGCACCCGGACAGTCGATCACGTTGAGCTTCTTATTGAGGAATTCGGCATAGAAAACAGTAGAGAATACACTGTAGCCATACTCTTTCTCAACGGGGAAAGAATCGCTCACGGTGTTTTTACCTTCGATGGTGCCACGGCGTTTTATAACTCCACACTCGTAGAGCATTGCTTCAGCGAGTGTGGTTTTACCCGAGCCTTTGCTACCGAGCAAGGCTATGTTTTTAATCTCGTTAGTTTGGTAGACCTTCATATCAGTTTTGGTTTTAGTTTTAGGTAAGAAGTGTGATTATTTTCAAATCGACCGCAAAATAGTAATTAATTTTCGTTTTTCGGCCTCTGAAAGATGTGTTTTACAACATACGCCGCGATTTTCTTCCTTCCGACACCCCGTCGTGAGCTTTAAATCACTACCTTTGCATAGTGTAACACACATGTTATAATATGGATTCATCAAAACCTGCCATCATACAGCTCCCGCGCATCTATGACCCGCGGGGAAGCCTGACCTTCGTTCAGGACAATGACCAGATCCCGTTTGAGATCGCACGCTGCTACTGGACCTACGATGTCCCCGCCGGTGAAGCCCGTGGAGGCCACTCCCACAAGGAGGCCAAGTCTCTGCTCGTGGCTGTCAACGGGTGTTTCAACGTAAACCTCTACGACGGTTTCACATGGATGACCTATACTCTCAACCGACCCTTCGAGGGCCTGTACATACCGCCGGGCTATTGGCGCACACTCGACAATTTCGCTTCCGGCAGCGTCTGCATGGTCATGACATCCATCCTCTATGACCCTGATGAGTATGTGCGCGACTATGAGGAGTTCAAACGCCAGTCGGCAGAAATCGGTCCGAGATTATGATGAAATACCCTTTTCTTGACCTCGGGCAGGTCAACGCCCCTTACATCGACGAGTTGATCGCAGCCTCCGAGCGCGTCATCCGCAGCGGCCGCTACATCGGCGGTGAGGAAGTGGCGCAGCTTGAGAGCGAGCTTGCCGCTCTGCTCGGCGCGCCCTTTGTCATCGGAGTCAGCAACGGCCTCGATGCGCTCCGCCTCATACTCAGAGCCTATGTGGAGATGGGGGTGATGCGTCCCGGCGATGAGGTTATCTATCCGGCCAATACCTACATCGCCACAGTCCTTGCCATCACCGATGCCGGTCTCGTGCCTGTGGCCGCCGATATCGATGAGCGCACCATGAACCTCGACACCTCTCTGCTCGAAGGTCTCGTGACGGAGCGCACCCGCGCCATCATGCCGGTCCATCTTTACGGCCGCGTCATCTGGGACGGCCGGCTTGTCGAAGTTGCACGTCGCTACGGATTGAAAATCATTGAGGATTGTGCACAGGCATTAGGAGCACGTACACTCGCCACCGGACTGCACGACTCTCACCATGCAGGAGCCCTCGGCGATGCCGCCGGCATCAGTTTCTACCCTACAAAAAATGTCGGGGCTCTCGGCGATGCCGGCGCAGTGGTGACCCACGATCCGGAGCTTGCCGCCACAGTCCGCGCGCTTGCCAACTATGGTTCCAACCGTCGCTATCATAATATATATTGTGGTTTCAACTGTCGTCTCGACCCCATCCAGGCTGCAATGCTGAGGGTGAAGATCTCACATCTTTCCGAGGAAAACGCCGACCGATTCGCCCGCGCGTTGGCCTATCAGCGCACCATCGACCATCCGGCTGTCACGCTCCCGCTGATGACGCGCGAGGTGACAGACCATGTGTGGCATCAATACGTCATCCGTGTCGCCGCTCCACACCGCGACCGCTTCCGCACCCTTCTCGAAGAGCAGGGTGTCGGCACTGACATCCACTATGCCATCCCGCCGCACCTCCAGCCCTGCTATTCCTCGCTCGTCCATGGGCCGCTGCCGGTGACCGAGCGCCTGGCTGACGAGATCGTCAGTCTTCCGATAGCCACCGGCACCTCAGTGGCCGATGCCGCGGAGATCGGACGCATCATCAACACTATCAAGCTCTGAAATCATGACAGCACGCAGAAAGAAACGTTCAGCACCCGCGTCCACCCTCCGCCTCGCCATAGGAGTGATAGCGGTTTGCATATATATCGGTATTCAGCTCTGGGGCAAGGACAGCTATCCGACCAACGATGGCGATACGGACTCTATCGGGCACACCTCCACTCAGCCCCGACGGGCGGACTACGGCGACCTTATGGCCGTAGTCACCAATCCGGCACAAAAGGAAATCAAGCGTTCCTATAAAGGGATGGATCTCTCCTTCAACCCGCAGTATCATATCCCCAACTGGGTCTCGTGGGAACTTACTGCCGATGAGACCTCAGGCGATGTGGCCCGATCAAACAAGTTCAGCGCAGACCCTGATGTGGCTGAGTCGGCCGAGACATGGGACTATAGTTACTCCGGCTATGACCGTGGCCACATGGCGCCCGCCGCCGACATGCGTTGGGATGCCGAAGCTATGCGTCAGACATTTTTCATGACCAACATCTGTCCCCAGGCCAAGACTCTCAACGCCGGCACGTGGAAGAATCTTGAGGAGAAATGCCGGCTATGGGCAGAGGCCGACAGCGCTGTCTATATCGTATGTGGGCCGGTCATCGACGGAAAACCGATTGAATATATAGGAGACACGAGAGTCTACGTGCCGCGCCGGTTCTTCAAAGTCATCATCTCTCCCTACGCCACACCTGCGCGAGGCATAGGTTTCATCATGCCAAACGGCAAGGTGCCCGGCGGCATGCAGGCCTGTGCCGTGAGCATAGACTCGGTTGAGAACCTCACAGGGCACGATTTCTTTGCCTCTCTTCCCGACGATATCGAAAACGACATCGAGTCACAGTGCGATTTCCACTATTGGAGCACCTACACCAAGCGCCGGAAGTGAAAAATGTATGTAGTGGAGGGTAATGATTCCGCTATCCCGACTGTCTATATATCATATAGCAGTTATTAAATAAAATACATAATTCTTATTTTATGAAAAGATTAATCTCTTCAATTATCGCATTTTCTGCGGTAATCGCGGTTTTTGCCCTTGATTTTTCCTCCGTGCGTGGCGTCTGGGCCTCAAAGGATGCAGAGGCGTTGCTGACGGATTCGGTCTGCATCTTTTTCCAGCGGCTTGACAATGGCTCCATACAGGCCACTTTGGAAATTCCGACAGCTGATTTCCGTCTTCGCACCAGCTTTGTAACCCGCGATTCAATCGCTTTTGATCCGGAGCCGCAAAGCCTGCAGCTGTCGCTTGAGGGCGATAAGTTGAATATCAACGGGACGAGTCTCACGAAAGTTGAGTCGTTTGACACCACAGCGCCCTACGATATGACTCCCTGCGACAATCGCTTCGATGTCGGGAAATGTCTTCAGGAATGGCGCCTCGGTGTCAACTATAGTGCGGCCGTGGACTATGTCTATTGCGAGGCCAATACCAACCGCCACATGTTTATCTATATGATCAACCCCAACATGGTCTATATCCGTGCTGCTGCCACACGCAATAATGACAAAGGTACCCTCTTTTTCCAAAACATACGCATGATGCGCAACAACAACACCGGCGAGGCTACCGCCTATATGGTGCGCGACAATCTCCGCGTGGCAAAAGAAGATCTGGAGATGGACGACTCTCAGTTTAAGGCTGATGGCTGCACCTTCTGTCCCGACGGAGGTATCTATTGGTCACTCATATCTTTCACTCCCGACTTGATATTGCTCAACGGCTGCGGCGAGCAATATCAGGTGCCCCGCCCGACGAAAGAGGCTGCGAAACAGGAATGGATAGAGTATAAAGCCTATTGATGATGAAAAATTTCAGGTGATTTGTATTATCGCACCTTTTCAGGGTATATGCGGGATTAACTTTGTGGCCATAACAAAGTTAATCCCGCTAAAATTATGAAAAAATCCACATCAGCCGGGCTTCCGGTCTCAAAAAAGTTCTACAAATCAATTATTGAGCGCATCATGGCTTCTGCTGCGGCCTTTGGCGACGCATCGTTGGCTGAGAGCGCCACTGCGGTCGTCTCGGCCTATATTATTGACGGAGTGATGCCTACGGATGAAATACGGGCTGAGGTGAAGCTCGTTTTCACGCTTCTGAAAACTGAAATCGACAAGGCTATCCGGCGTTCGGCTGCTGCGAGAGCGCGTCGCTGTCGCTGTGTGGAGGTGGCTGTAGATGTGGCCCGACAGCAACCTGTGGCGTCTGCGACGGTTGAAAATCCGGAAGAAGTGTCAGCCTACGAGCTGATGCAGGAGCAGATCATGTGCAAACCGCTTCCTCATGAGGCACTTGCTCCAAAGGAGAGATTCATGAACCGCAGCGAGCGCCGCGAGGCTGAGCGCAAAGCGCGTCGCGCGGGGAAGATGAAGGTGAAGTCACTGGGAGCACAGCGCCACTGACCGGAGTTTCATAAAAAGCATCCGGCCGCAGCATGACGGTTGTGACATGTGCGACCGGACGTCGGATATAAGTTTCGGTGATTTCGCGTTATGACTTGTTGGCGCGTTTGCGCTCGAGTTCGTCGAGGATGATCTTACGCAGGCGGAGATGATGGGGTGTCACTTCGACATATTCATCCTCCTTGATATATTCAAGCGCTTCCTCAAGCGAGAATACCACTGGCGGGATGATTCGGGCTTTGTCGTCGGCACCGCTCGCACGCATGTTGGTGAGCTTCTTTGACTTGGTGACGTTGACCACGATATCGTTGTCTTTGGCGTTTTCGCCTACCACCTGTCCGGCATAGACCTCCTCCTGGGGGAAGATGAAGAAGCGTCCGCGGTCCTGGAGTTTGTCGATGGCGTAGGCATAGGCTGTGCCACCCTCCATTGCGATGAGCGAACCGTTGGTGCGGCGCTCGATGTCACCTTTCCAGGGCTGGTATTCATGGAAGCGGTGAGCCATGATAGCTTCGCCGGCCGAGGCTGTGAGGACATTGTTGCGCAGGCCGATGATGCCGCGCGAGGGGATGAGGAATTCGATGTGCAGACGGTCGTTCTGAGTGGTCATCGACACCATCTCGCCCTTGCGGCGGGTCACCATGTCGATGATCTTCGATGAATACTCCTCGGGGACGTTGATAGTGAGCATCTCTACCGGCTCACACTTCTGTCCGTCGATTTCCTTGATGATTACCTGGGGCTGACCGACCTGAAGCTCGAAGCCTTCACGGCGCATGGTCTCGATGAGCACCGAGAGGTGGAGCACACCGCGGCCAAAGACTGTCCATGTGTCCTCATGGTCGGCCTTGGTCACGCGCAGGGCGAGGTTGCGGTCGAGCTCTTTGGTGAGACGGTCGTGGATGTGGCGTGAGGTGACAAATTTGCCATCCTTTCCAAAGAAGGGGCTGTCGTTGATGGTGAATGTCATCGACATTGTAGGCTCGTCGATGGCAATGCGTGGAAGTGGCTCAGGATTATTGATATCTGCCACGGTGTCGCCGATCTCGAAGCCCTCGATGCCTACGAGCGCACAGATGTCGCCGCTCTTGACCGACTCCACTTTCTTGCGGCCCATGCCTTCGAAAGTGTGGAGCTCCTTGATGCGTTGGCGCACGACGGTGCCGTCTTTCTTGCAAAGGGCGATATCCATGCCCTCGCGGAGTTCGCCGCGGTGGACACGGCCGATGGCTATGCGGCCTACGTAGCTGCTGAAGTCGAGTGAGGTGATGAGCATCTGCGCATCGCCTTCGATGACCTGAGGCTCCGGGATATATTCGATGATTGCATCGAGGACAGGGGTGATATTATCGGTTGGCGTGTTGTAGTCTGTGCTCATCCAGCCCTGCTTTGCGGAGCCATAGATGGTGGGGAAGTCGAGCTGATCTTCGGTGGCGTCGAGATTACACATGAGATCAAACACCATCTCCTGTACCTCGTCGGGGCGGCAGTTGGGCTTGTCGACCTTGTTGATGACTACTACAGGTTTGAGGCCCATCTGGATAGCTTTCTGTAGCACGAAACGGGTCTGTGGCATCGGCCCTTCGAAGGCGTCGACGAGCAGCAGACAGCCGTCGGCCATGTTGAGCACTCGCTCCACCTCACCGCCAAAGTCGGCGTGGCCCGGAGTGTCGATGATGTTGATTTTATAGCCGTTGTAGTTGATGGAGACGTTTTTCGAGAGGATTGTTATGCCTCGTTCGCGCTCAAGGTCATTGTTGTCAAGGATGAGCTCGCCGGTCGACTGGTTGTCACGGAAAAGCTTTCCGGCCAGGAGCATTTTGTCTACGAGGGTTGTTTTGCCATGGTCGACGTGGGCGATGATGGCAATATTTCTAATCTTCTGCATTGTCCTTTAAAAATTTTCGGCTGCAAAGTTACTCAAATTTTCGCAAACAGCGGTTACTTAGGCCCGAAAAAACACTGTCAATACATCCGGTAGTTGATCATCTTACGTGAACTGCCGTTTTCGGGCCAATTATTTTTCATATTTCTTGCCAAACTGTAATGCAAAGATTTCTTTCTGCTTGATTATTTCTGCAGAAAGTTGTTCTTTCGATGGCAGATATGTCAGGTATTTGGCTGTATATATCTGTCTGCTGTCTTTAAGGATTGAATATCTTGCCAAATCCTTGCTCGTCTCAGAACAAAGGAGGAGCCCGATTGTCGGATTGTCGGTTGGCGTGCATTTCAATTCGTCATACATGCGTATATACATATCCATCTGCCCCAAATCCTGATGAGTTATGGGTGATGTCTTCAGGTCAATCAACAAGAAGCATTTAAGGATATAGTTGTAAAACACAAGGTCGATGTAAT